>CBDHEF010000002.1:0-2982801 GCA_965261945.1 Dehalococcoidia bacterium | reverse complement strand
ATGGAGGCTGGAATCGCGTGATAGTGAGATCGGACGCAGCAGGATGCACTCGCGGGCGGGGCGGACGCGAGTTTGGAGGTGTTGGGACGGTTGCGGACAGCGCCGTCAGGCTGGGAGTGGGGTGGCTCGCAGTCGGGCCAGGGCGCTGCTGAACTGGGCTTCCCAAGGCCAGCGCCGAGGCAAATGCAGGGTCAGGCGGCGCGCCGAGCGGGTGAGCCGACCGGCGAGGGAGAAGAATCGCCGCCGCAGAGTCTTGGTGGTCACCACCTGCTCGCCCAGACCGATGCGCGCCGTCCAGCGCGCCAGGTTGTGAGCAATCGCCTGGACCGCCAGCCAAGCGCCGTTGGCAGCGAATCGGCCGGACGGCAGGTGGTTCAGCCCGACGCCGTACTTGAGGTCGCGTATCGCATTCTCGATCTCGGCGTGGCGGCGATGGTCAGCCTCCAGTTCGAGCGTCTCCCCGTCCCGGTCGGTGATGAAGCCGTGATAGCTGTAGCTGGCGAATAGGGCCAGCTGGGAACCGGGCGTGGGCTTCACCCGCCGGACGATGAGCCGCACCGGCGCGGCGCCGGCCTCACTCTCAAAGGGAGTGTAGGTGGTCTCGGCCACATCGCGGCGCCGTCCATCCAGTATGGGATGGGCGTCCAATCCGTCTCGGGTATGGCCTCGATGAGATGGCGCAGGCTTTTGTGCTGACGGATGGTGATGGAGTAACGGACATCCATCTTGCGGCAGACGGCGACGATGGCGTGGGCATAAAAGCCGCTGTCGGCCCGCACCGTGAGTTGGCCCCTGGCGCCGGCGTAGCGCACCCGTCCACGGTCTCGCGCAGGAAGTGAGCGGCGCCCCGAACAGTGTTGGCCCGGCCCTCGCGCAGCCGGGACATCAACACGTCCCCGGTGCCGGCGGCCACGGCCAGCAACGGATGATAGCCCCGCTTGCCGGTATAGCCGTGGTGTCGCGCCCCCTCCTTGGCCAGTCCGTAAGTCTCGCAGATGGTGGAGTCCAGGTCGATGGTGAACGGCGCGTCGCCGGGTCCCGCCCCAGCGGCCCAGGCTCGGGCCAGCAGCTCCCGGCTCACCCGGTCCAGCTGACGGACGTGGCCCCAGCGGAAGCTGCGCAGGAAAGTGCCCAAGGTGGATGGCGCTTTGACCATGCACCCCAGCACCGAGGAGGTCCGCCCCGCACGCAGCGCATCGGCGTCGTCAATGCAGTCGCCGCCCGCCAGCGCCGAGGCCACCAGCGTCAGAAGCTTGTCTCCGCGTTCGCCCGCCCCGGCGCATCCCCGAGGTCGAGGTGACTGTCAACGAGTTCACGCAGGCCCAGGTGTTGGGCGAGAGTGGCCGGCAGGAGCAGGCCGGCATTGGCCACCAGACGGTGGTCGTCAAAGACGATGCGAATACGGTCGGGGTGGTTGCGTGGTAGCATCAATTGGGTGCTCCTTTTCTGGGGTCGGTTTTTTATTGCAAAACCATTATCCCAGATTCAGAGGAGCACCTTCTTGCCGCTTCAGTTCCCCAACCTGACGCCCACTATCGGTGGATTCGGGCTAAGGTTCACTTTCAGCAGTTCGTAGACGGCCGCGGTTTTCCGATTCCTGGCTCTGAACTCGGCAGCATCGGATCTATCAGCTCGTCGATGGCCCGGGCTTCGTTGCATGTAATCATGATTCCTCTCTGCCCAACAAACGGGCGTTTTGGGCCACCCCACGGACGCCGGATTCTCCAGCTTCAGTGAACCGGCCAACAAATATGGCTCACAACCTGGCCACCCATTCGTGGTGCGCCCCGGCCAGCTCCACGTAGCGCTGTGTGTCCTTGAGGGACTGGTGGCCCAGCCACTTCTGTAGCACGGGGATCGGAACGCCTTTCAGCACGCCAGTTGCGGCCGTAGGTGTGCCGGAAGGCGTGGGGGTGGGCCCGCTTCGGGTCGATCCCCACTTGTAAGGCCGTTTCTTTCATAACCTGGCTCAGGCGCCATCTCGACATGTCCAGCATCGGCCGTTGCCGGTCCTTGTTGTGGAATGACGCCAGGTCGTGCAGGCTCTCGACCAAGTCGGCCGGCACAGGGACCTCGCGGCCCTTGCGGGCCTTGTTGCCTGGCGAGTCGGCCCGCACCACGATGATCGGCGGGTGATCAACGACAATTAGTCTTGCCGGTTGGCGACGACTATTTTTGCCGGTCCCCAAGAGTAATCATCCGGTACAGGAGGTGCCGGATTGGTTACAGATCAGCAAGTCGCAACACTGAGGCAGAGACGAATGGAAGGAAAGACGCAACAGACGGCGGCGGCAATGGCGGGGATGAGCGAGCGCTCGGCCCGCAAGTGGCAGTGCGGCCCGTTGCCGTCGGAGACCAAGACTGAGCGCCAGTGGCGCACCCGTCCCGATCCCTTCGACGGAGTCTGGGAGAGGGAGATCCTGCCCCTGCTCCTGGGCGAGGCCGCCGGCAGGCTCAGGGCAACGACAATTATCGAGTGGCTGGAGGAGCGGCATCCCGGCCGGTTCAGCGCCTCGCAGCTGCGCACCCCTGCAACGACGATTACAAGACTGGCGAGCGCTCAACGGCCCGGACCAAGAGGTCTACTTCCCCCAGGAGACATCCCCCGGGCCGCGAGGCCCAGATCGACTTCACCCACTGCAACTCCCTGGGAGTGACCGTCGGCGGTCGGGCCTATCGCCACCGGCTGTTCCAGTTGGTGCTGAGCCATTTCAGGGTGGCGCTATGCCGAGGTGGCTACGGGGGAGACCTTCCTGGCCCTGAAGCAGGGGCTACAGAACGCCCTGTGGGAGCTGGGCGGTGCGCCTCGGGTGATCCGCTCGGACAACACCTCGGCCGCCACCCACGAGATGAGGCGCAGCCGCGGCAGGGCCCTGAACGGCAGCTACGCCGAGCTTCTGGACCACTATGGGCTCGAGTCCACCCTGATAAATGCAGGAGAGTCCCATGAGAACGGCGTTGCCGAGCAGGCCCACTACCGCTCAAGGACGCCATCGACCAAGCCCTCATGCTGCGGGGCAGCCGTGACTTCAACTCCCTTGAGGAGTACGCCGGCTTCGTCCGCAAGGTGGTGGCTCGGCGCAACCGGCTGGTGATGGGGAAGCTGGAGGAAGAGCGCCCACATCTGCGTCCCCTGCCCCCAGCCCCGGTGCCGGAGTACGTCAACCACCGGGCCCGGGTGCGCAAGTGGAGCACCATCCAGGCAGCCGGACGGACCTACACCGTGCCCTCCCGGCTCATCGGGAAGGAGGTGCAGATCCGGCTGTACGCCGAACACTTGGAAGTGTACTACAAGGGCACCTTCGTGGATCGAATGGAGCGGGTGCGGGGCGAGAAAGAGGCCCGGGTTGACTACCGCCACGTCATCGGCTCCCTGGTGCGCAAGCCCGGGGCCTTCGCCCGCTACCGGTTCCGGGAGCAGATGTTTCCCACCATGACCTTTCGCCTGGCCTACGATGCGCTCCGGGAATGGCGTGGGGAGCGGGCCGACGTGGAGTACGTGCGCATCCTGCACCTGGCGGCGACGACCATGGAGACCATGGTGGACAGCGCCCTGGCCCTGCTCTTGGAGGCGGGCGGACCCTTCGACTACGCCGCAGTCAGGGAGCTGGCCAGTCCCGCGCCGCTGCAGGCGCCGGCACTCAGCCTGCCCGGGACGCCGGACCTGAGGGTCTACGACTCCCTGCTGGCGGAGGTGGCCTGATGCTGGACACCCTGACTAATGACACCCTGATGACGGACACAGTGGCCATACAGGAGCGGATCGGGGAGCTGTGCCACCAGTTCCGGCTGCCCACCATGGGTGCGCAGTCGGTGTCCCGCTTCACTGCAGCCGGCCACGGAGACGCCCTCGAGACTCTCTTGGAAGTACTGGAGCAGGAGGCCGAGGACCGCAGGCAGCGGCGCATCAGCAGGCTGCGCACCGCGTCCAGGCTGCCGGCGGGCAAGACCTGGGAAACCTTCGAGCACGACCGGGTGCCTCTGTCTCTCAGACAGCAACTGGGGGAGCTGGCCGACGGCAGCTTCGTCGACCGCGGCGTCAACGTCTTGGCCTTCGGTCTTCCCGGCACCGGGAAAACACACGCCCTGTGCGCCTTGGGCCACCGGCTGGTGGAGTCGGGCAGGTCGGTGCTCTTCGCCCCGGCCTACCGGCTGGTGCAGGATCTGCTGGCAGCCAAGCGGGACCTGGCCCTGCCGCGACAACTACGGAAGCTCGACAGCTACGACTTCCTGCTGCTGGACGACTTGGGCTACCTGCCCCAGGGGGCCGAGGAGTCGGAGCTGCTCTTCACACTCATCGCAGAACGCTACGAGCGCCGGTCCCTGGGCATCACCTCCAACCTGGTCTTCTCCCAGTGGGAGCACATCTTCGCCAACCCCATGGCCACCGCGGCCGCCATCGACCGGGTGGTCCATCACTCGGTCATCCTGGAATTCAACGTCCCCAGCTACCGGACCGGAGTGGCCCAGCAGCGGGGGCAGGATAAGGAGGTGAACCGGCAAGAATAATCGACGCCAACCGGCAAAAGTAGTTGACGTTAAACAGCGGGTCCTGGTCGAGGCGCAGGTCCACACGGCGCAGCGCCAACGCCTCGGACACCCGCAGGCCGGTCTTCAGCATGAGCCGGAAGGCCATGCGCGTCGGGTAGCTGGGGGCGGCCTGCACCAAGGCGGCCGCCTCCTCCGGCGTGAAATAGTCTGGAATCTGCTGGACCTTTCTTGGCACTCAATCGCCTCTCAGGGGATTTTCGCAACCTCTGGGCGGAGTATGCCAGCCAAGGCCGCCTTTCCACAAGGCTGAAGGGGGTCAATTCCGGGGGTAGGATTTGCGTTAATCGCACATAAGCGCAAGTGACGGAGTTGGCGCAAGATCCCTGGGACAAAGTTATCGCGCAGCGAAGGGAATGTATCCGGGACCTACGTGATGGGCTGAACCTCCGGGCGGTTCAGCAGGTACGCCACGAGATCGAATCGGGTAGCCATTTCCGTCATTTCTTGCAATCCGCTTTCACGAATCGAGTTGCACTTGCTATGAAACTTTCGTAGAAAGCATGCCTTTTTGCCGCACAGCTTGCAGGCACCCATTTCTGGAACTCCCTTGCGTTAAAGGTAGTGGACATTGACAAAATTCTCTACGTGGGTCGACCTCAAACCCTGGTCCCACCTCCTGCGAAGTGAGAGTGAAATTCGCGGGTGTACCGCAGTTTCAAGAACGAGTGTCCAGCTCGTCAAGCAGACTTTTGACCGATTCAAGAAGCGGCTGTAGATCATTTTGGACAATCCGCCACACGATTTTGTAGTCCAGTTTGAAATACATGTGTGCCACTATGATCCGCATACCGGCTATATCTGACCAAGGGATCTCGGGTGCCTTTGATTTGGTGTTTTCGGGAAGGTGATTGGCTGCATCTCCTACCACTTCGAGCTTACGCGCTGCCAGAGCTTGAATTCGCTCATCACTCATAAAATCCTCGAAGTTCATGTTGTTTACTAAACCGAAGCCAAGGTGAAATGCGCAGAAACATGGGGTAAATTGGCGAAGGGGCAGAGTTAGCTTTTCCAGGCGTCAGAGAGGGGTTGGTGATGGGTGCGAGAGAGATACATCGGGATTTGGAACAATGGGAGATGGATGCCAAGGCCTTGCGCCGGCGGATGATCCTTGCGCCCACGCCCCGGGAGCGGGAGCGGTGGTACGCCGTCTGGCTGCTGGCCCAGGGCTGGACGGCAGCGGCGACGGCGGAGGCGCTGGAGCGGGACCCACACACCATCGGCCGGTGGGCGTCGGCCTTCGGCGAGGGAGGGCCTGCGGCCCTGATATTCGAGCAGTCCGGGGGTTCCCCCCCGCGCTTGACGAGAGGCAGCGGGAGGAGTTGAAGGCGGCGGTGCAGGAGTTGCCGGAGCAGGCAGGTATCCAACTGGCCAACTGGTACTGGAAAGGAGTCCGGCAGTTTGTCTGGGAACGATTCGGCACCAGTTTGAGCCGTAGCAGTTGCCTGAACTGGCTGCACCGCTTGGGGTTTGCCTTCAAGCGGCCCAAGAAGCGGCTGCTCAAGGCGGACGAGGCCAAGCGGAAGTCATTCGTGGAGGAGTACGCCGCCCTGTGGGAGGAGGCTCAACGGACTGAAGCCAGAATATTCTTTGCTGATGAGGCCCACTTCCGGGCGGACGCGGAACTGCGGGGCAAGTGGGTGCTGAAGGGTGAACCGGCTCTGGTTGACTCCACCAGCCCGCGGTATGGGGAGAAGGCCAGCTACTACTCGGCGGTGTGCCTGGAGACCGGTGAGGTGGAGTGGATGGAACTGGAGGGCAACAGCAACTCCGGGACCTCGGCGGCCTTCTTGGACCAGTTGAGGAAGGGGCACGCTGGACCGCTGAATGTGATCTGGGACAACGCGCCGGCGCATCGTGGGGAGGCGGTGCGGGAGTACCTCAGGACGCCTGAGCTGGAGCTGAGGTTAATGAACCTGCCGGGCTACAGCCCGGACTTCAATGCCGATGAGGCCATCTGGGGTTGGGCGAGAGAGGAGGCCACTGGAAATCTGTGTCTGGGGACCAAGGCCTTGGTGCAGCAGAGGGTCGGCAACTTCCTGGCCGGACTGGTCAGCCGGAGAGACGAGGTGAGGCGCCGCTGCCGGACGGTCCTGCAGTCAAGGGCCGAAGCACTCCTGCCAAATTCCCCGCCCAATTCCCCGCCTCAGGCGAATG
This sequence comes from Dehalococcoidia bacterium, assembly GCA_965261945.1. Classification (GTDB taxonomy): domain Bacteria; phylum Chloroflexota; class Dehalococcoidia; order Lucifugimonadales; family UBA3495; genus VXOI01. The sequence goes on along the minus strand of CBDHEF010000002.1, from coordinate 2,976,096 downwards.
CGCATTTCACCTTGGCTTTAGTTTAGATCCAAGCAATCGCGGGCAGCAATCTCAATGTCACGCAGGCGTTCGATGCTAGATCGTTTAGGTGACATGGTAATCCTCTGTCTTGAAAAACTATTTGCTCATATTAGATCAAGAACCAGATAGCGGAGCTTAATCCGGCCAGAGCGGACAGCGACGCCACTGGCAGCAGAAAGCAACCGCCGCCAGCTTGGGCAGTGTGGCTTGGTGCAGAGCTGACGGCATGGCGCCAAGCTTCAAGAACCAGTCCTATAGCTCCGCTGGAACCTCGGACATCAAATTTTGCGGTGATCGGACTCCCACCGAATGGGTAGACCCTGACGGTGAATTCAGTAGCATCAGACAAGGCCCGAATGGTCTCAATTTTGTTTTGGCTAGGTAAGATGATTGCTGTGCCTTCTGAAGAGATGTACCACGAGTCACGCCATGTTGGGCCGTCATCGATTTGAAAATTAACTAGGGTCATTTCCGAGTAGGAGATTTTTTTGCTCCAGGATACAAAAAGGTCCAACCGGCCATCCTCGATTCCCACCATTAAGGAATATTCGGGGTTGACCGGATCCCTAGTGGTGACAACAACTTTGTTATACTCGTTACTGACGACCATCCAGTTGTTGCTTGGTTGTGCCGTTTGCGTCCTCGGGCTCGATACTGAGCTATTACCATTTCTTGGTAGTGCCTTAAGACCGCCATTGCTACTGCTTTTCCATGCAGTGATAAAGCCAGAAGAAAGGCTGAAGTCTATAGTTCCGTCATCAAACTGCCACTCCTCTTTGCCGCTGTAAACCAGAACGCTTTTGGGAGTACCTTGTAGCCGGACCACATCATCCTTGTGAGAATCAAAAGTGAAATACTCTAAAGATGTTACATTGGTGCCAGGGATCATGCGGGCTTTGAGACTATAGCCACCGTACCAACCCACAACCAGCCCCGATGCTAAGGAGAAATCAACACGGTTTCCAATGGAGTGCCAACTACCTTCGTCATTCCATCGCCGTGAGTAATACCAAGACTCTCGATCGAGTGCCCGATTGACTACAATATGAAAAGGATTGCCGTGAAGCAAACGAATATCCATCTTGGTAGAGCCGAGGGTGAAGTGCCCGGTAGGGTTTCGGGGCGCATTACTGGGGCGGGAGCTTTGCGACGCGCTTGCGGCGGAAGGGCCAGTTTCCGCGCCACTGGCAGTGGAACCACTCTGCGCCGCTCGGCTTCGGTCATACTCCGCCCGCTGCTCTGGGTCGCTCAGCACTCCGTGGGCGCGGTTGACGGCCGCCATCATCTCGGTGGCTTCCGGAGACGGGTTCTTGTCAGGGTGGTACAGCAGCGCCAGGCGGCGGTAGGCTGCCTGGATTACGTCGGGGTGTGCCGACGGGTGGAGGTGCAGGGTTTCGTACAGGTCTTCGGTTTCTGGCACGGCTAGCTACCTCGTCATGACGGACTAATCAGTTTCCATTATATGAAACCGGGCGTCATTTCCGAGTTCAGTGAAGCGTGTAATCGGCGGTGGGAGAGAGGGAAAGAGGAGCCAGTATGGACCCGATGAGGAACTGATTCCCGTGACTGTACCGGAGGTGCGCCGGCTGCTCACCCGACTGGTATGGACAGAGAACCAACAACCAGATTTCATCCTGTACTGGTCGTGGTGGAGACGGCGCCACCAAGCACGAGCACGCCGCTGCCATTACAAGCGACGCCTCGCCAGCTATCTGCGACTGTAGTACTAGTAGTGCAACAGCGTAGGATTGATAGATAATTAGCTGTGGTATTGCCGGGACACGTCAAAAGCTAAGGTGATGTTGGGAGGATGGGGATGCCAGCGAAGAGGTACCGGGTCAGTCTGAGTGTAGAGGAGCAACAGGAACTGAAGGGACTGGTGTCCCGGGGACGGACGGCAGCATATAAACAGACCCACGCCCGCATTATGCTGCTCAGCGATGAAAATCAAGAGCGCGGGGCGATGAAGGACGAGGAAATAGCCCGGGTCCTGAGGGTGGGGGACGCCACGGTGGGACGGGTGCGCCGCCGCTGTGTTGAGGAGGGAGTGGAGGCAGCCTTGGGACGCAGGGAGCAGGTCAACCGCCGCCCGAGGAAGCTGGACGGCCAAGGAGAGGCCCACCTGACTCACCTCGCTTGTAGCGAACCGCCGGAGGGCCGTGCCGGTTGGACGCTGCAACTGCTGGCTGACCGGCTGGTGCAATGTGAGATAGTGGACAGCATCAGCCCCGAGACGGTGCGCCAAACGCTGAAAAAAACGAACTCAAGCCTTGGCTGAAGGAGTGCTGGTGCATCCCGCCCAAGGCCAATGCCGAGTTCGTCTGTGCCATGGAGGACGTGCTGGAGGTGTATCACCGTCAGTTCGAGGACAACGAGGTGCTGGTGTGCCTGGACGAGACCAGCAAGCAACAGGTGAGGGAGACCCGCACCCCCTTGGCGCCGCGTCCGGGGACTGCCATGGCCTACGATTACGAATACGAGCGCAACGGGGTGAGCAACCTGTTTATGCTGTTCGCGCCCTTGGAGGGGTGGCGGCGGGTGGAGGTGACGGACCAGCGAACCAAGGCTGACTGGGCCCGGGTGGTGCGACAACTGGTGGATGTGGACTACCCGGACAAAGGCCGGATAGTCTTGGTGATGGACAATCTGAACACCCACCGCCTCTCGTCCCTGTACGAGGCCTTCGAGCCTGCAGAGGCGAGACGCATTGCAGAAAAGCTGGAAATCCACTACACGCCCAAGCACGGCAGTTGGCTGAACATGGCCGAGATAGAACTGGGAGTGCTGGCGCGCCAGTGTCTGGACCGCCGGATACCGGACCAGCAGAGATTGAAGCAGGAAACCAAGGCTTGGCAAGGGCAGCGGAACCACGACGCAATTCGGGCCAACTGGCGTTTCACCACCCAGGACGCGCGCATCAAGCTCAAGTCCCTCTATCCCTTAATTCAACACTGATGGACTACTAGAACGTTGGATGTCGCCATAAATGTTCTGGTACACTCCATGTAGAATCGTGGATTGAGATGGAACCGGTGACGCCAACATCGGCTCCTCACCACAGGCGGAACTCAAAACAGAACGTTGGAGATGATCATGATCGAGATACTTTCCGCGTTTGGCTTCGAAAGTATGGGGACTCTCGCAATTGTTTCTGCTTTGGCCGTAGCATTTGCATCATTGTGCGTCCTCACCGGACGTGCAGCCAGACCTCCGCACGCACGATAGGGAATCTAATACTACAGTCGCACATGCACTGCGACGGCGCTTTTGGATCCTCAATCAGCTTGGGTTCACCTGTTGGAGGCTCAGAAACCGTAGCCAAATTCGACAGCCTTAGAGGCCCTCCAGCCATAAGGCCGATCATCTGCGACTGTAGTACTAATTTTCCAAAATCGCGGATAAGCGCAAGTCACCGCCACCACCACGCCACCATTCGTCGAATGATGGACTGGCGTAGACCTAGGCGGCGGTCGCACGGGCGAGGTCCATCGCGACGACGACGTGGCCAGACTCGAGGACCCGTGCCTTGCAGTCGGAGTAGAGGCGTTCGGCGTCCCAAGGTAATGAACGCATGCGGTGTGACGTCACAGTTCGCAAATTTGTTGACACTTGTGTCGCTTTCTGTTATCTTCGATCTGAATTGATCCCCGTTCGCGGTGAAAGGCTCAGGCCTCGATCCCCGGGCGGGTGTTTTTTGTTATGCGTACGCTCGTCCTCTTCGATGGTCAAAATCTCTTCCGCTCCGCGAAGGATGCGTGGGGGTCGTCCTACCCCTACGACCATCCCAGCTACAACGTCGATCTTCTGGCCCAGTACCTTGTGTCCCTGACACCTGGCCGCACCCTAGAGCAAGTCCGGTTTTATACCGGGGTGTACCGCAAGGACCAAGATTGGGAGAAGCACTGGTTCTGGACCAACAAGCTAGATCACTTGGAAACCCAGGGGATACACGTCTACCGCGGCAGGGTGCGCGGTGGGTTGAACGAGGCCAAGCAGGAGAAGGGTGTCGACGTTAGCCTCGCCATTGACCTGGTCCAGTCAACTCATGACCAGCAGTACGACGTGGCCATCATCGTCAGTCAAGACTCGGACTTTGGTCCCGCGGTGCTCCTGTGCAAACAGATCGCCCAGGGACAAGGCCGACAGTTGGTATTCGAGTCAGCCTTCCCTGTGGCTCCAACCACTCCGAAAAAGAAGAGACGGGGAGTGCCGGGCACCCAGTGGGTCCACATCGACCAAGTCGGCTATGATGCTTGCCGAGATTGGAATGACTACCGTCCACCCAAGAGGTAGGAGCTTCAGAAATAGGAGTAACGACAATTGGACATAGACCAACTCATAATTAATGAGGAAAATCTTGCCAGAAGTGTGGCTGCAGGCAGACCTACGTGCGCCTCATGCTTGCATTGGAGCCCCTTCAACAGCGTTATAAAGAAAATCATCCACGAAACATCAAGCGGCAATTTTGCTGTAGATGGGGGAGGTAGTGGCGAATGTTTGAGGTATCCACCAAGGGTTGTCGAAGGCCAGTCCGAAGGTCAGTACCCTGAGACTTCTAGCGGACAATCATGCGGCGAATGGGCCATCAGGGAACATGAAGGGCAAAAAACCAAGTTGCTTTAGGTTGGAAGGTGGAGCAGCTAGCTTTAGGGGCAGCACTCCAATAAAAGCGTCGGCCGGACACACGAATCCGGCCGACGTCGAACGCAGAGGTTGACAAATCGCCGTTAGACCGCAGGCGTTTCCCAGGGGAACGGTCACTTCCGGAGGTCGCCCCGGTGATACCGGGCGACCGCGCCCCTGCCTGCAGCCTGGGCCTCGGTGTACCTGGCCGGCATGGTGGGACTATCCCACCGTCCGGCAGTCATGAGCTCCGGCAGCTCCGCCCCTGCGGAGCTCAGGTCCTGGGCCATGCCCACCCTGGGCGAGTGCCCGCTGAATCCGTCTCCCAGACCCGCCATCTTGGTCGCCGCCTTGATCCTCCGGGAGATCTGTCGGGACGACAATCCGAAGACGCTGGTGCCCGGGTCGATCACTGCCTCGTTGGGCCGGATGGCCAGCAGGGCATCCACGGCCGCGGGGCCCAGGTAGAGCACCGTCCCCTCTGCAGTCTGGTCCGTCTTGGACCTCAGCACGTGCAGTCGGCCCGAGCCATCGGCGTGGAACTCTATGTCTCCCCACCGGAGCGCCGCGGCCTCGGAGCCGCGCAGCAGCCCGTCCCGCATCACCTCGAGGAGCGCCAGGTCCACCGCGGCCCGCATCGCAGCCTTGGATTCGGTCTCCTTGCGCCGGCGTTTGCCCTGGTGGACTCGCTGGATCCGCGTTGTTGCCTTGACCGCGGCCAGGGCCTCCTTGGTCAGCCCCCTGGCCTGCTTGCGGGGTTTCCCGTGCTCCCTGGACAGGCGTTTCATGGTGGCTTTTACCAACGGCCGCGACGTCGGGTCCTGGTGTCCACCCAGACGGTGAGCCGCGGCGATCGCCGCTAGGTAGAGGCGTGCGGTGGCCAGTGTCTTGCCTTCTGCCTGCACCAGGTGCTCGATGTACCGGCCGACGTCGGCGGCAGTCGCGGGCAGCCCGGCACAACGGTGCTCTATGCACCAGTTGGTGAAGTGCTTCCAGCCGGCGACGTAGACGCGCCTGGTGCTGGGCGCCCAGCTGCCGGCCTCGGCCTTCGCGTCGGCTAGCAGGTCGACGTCGGCCGGTGTGGCGGACGCCTCCTCCGGAAGCGTCATAGGGAACGTCGGCGTTTCCCGGGGAATGGTCTGGCCATGTACGGGTTCAGTTCCAATGGTCATGGCCCTCTAGCGCCGGCGACCTGCTGGCCAGCAACATCGTCTCCAGCACGGCTCGCTTGATCCGGCAGGGCTGGCAACCGCAACTGGAGGCGTGGGTGTCGTCCTGCAGGGCCATCTCGATCTCGAAGTAGGCCTTCTCCTTGCCGGCGGCGTAGCCCTCGGCGTAACAGCCACAGGGCTCGGGGCAGTCGCAGAGAGCTCGTTCCTCATCGGTCATGGCAGCCTCCAGCGGATGTGTCAGATGGAAGAAGAAGGAAAGGCCAGACTGGAAAGGGAACAGGATGCGGCTAACAAGTAGCTGCTATCCTATTTCTATGGTGAAGAAACTGGTTAGCTTGCGAGCGCGTGTGCATGATTCACTCTCGATGCGGTGGAGAAGGTTCACCCATCCTTATAGCACAAAGCGAACCTTCAATCTGTTGAAATGGGAATGGCGAGACAGAATATTGGTGGGTGATCAACGACAATTAGTCTTGCCGGTTGGCGACGACTATTTTTGCCGGTCCCCAAGAGTAATCATCCGGTACAGGAGGTGCCGGATTGGTTACAGATCAGCAAGTCGCAACACTGAGGCAGAGACGAATGGAAGGAAAGACGCAACAGACGGCGGCGGCAATGGCGGGGATGAGCGAGCGCTCGGCCCGCAAGTGGCAGTGCGGCCCGTTGCCGTCGGAGACCAAGACTGAGCGCCAGTGGCGCACCCGTCCCGATCCCTTCGACGGAGTCTGGGAGAGGGAGATCCTGCCCCTGCTCCTGGGCGAGGCCGCCGGCAGGCTCAGGGCAACGACAATTATCGAGTGGCTGGAGGAGCGGCATCCCGGCCGGTTCAGCGCCTCGCAGCTGCGCACCCTGCAACGACGATTACAAGACTGGCGAGCGCTCAACGGCCCGGACCAAGAGGTCTACTTCCCCCAGGAGCATCCCCCGGGCCGCGAGGCCCAGATCGACTTCACCCACTGCAACTCCCTGGGAGTGACCGTCGGCGGTCGGGCCTATCGCCACCGGCTGTTCCAGTTGGTGCTGAGCCATTCAGGGTGGCGCTATGCCGAGGTGGCTACGGGGGAGACCTTCCTGGCCCTGAAGCAGGGGCTACAGAACGCCCTGTGGGAGCTGGGCGGTGCGCCTCGGGTGATCCGCTCGGACAACACCTCGGCCGCCACCCACGAGATGAGGCGCAGCCGCGGCAGGGCCCTGAACGGCAGCTACGCCGAGCTTCTGGACCACTATGGGCTCGAGTCCACCCTGATAAATGCAGGAGAGTCCCATGAGAACGGCGTTGCCGAGCAGGCCCACTACCGGCTCAAGGACGCCATCGACCAAGCCCTCATGCTGCGGGGCAGCCGTGACTTCAACTCCCTTGAGGAGTACGCCGGCTTCGTCCGCAAGGTGGTGGCTCGGCGCAACCGGCTGGTGATGGGGAAGCTGGAGGAAGAGCGCCCACATCTGCGTCCCCTGCCCCCAGCCCCGGTGCCGGAGTACGTCAACCACCGGGCCCGGGTGCGCAAGTGGAGCACCATCCAGGCAGCCGGACGGACCTACACCGTGCCCTCCCGGCTCATCGGGAAGGAGGTGCAGATCCGGCTGTACGCCGAACACTTGGAAGTGTACTACAAGGGCACCTTCGTGGATCGAATGGAGCGGGTGCGGGGCGAGAAAGAGGCCCGGGTTGACTACCGCCACGTCATCGGCTCCCTGGTGCGCAAGCCCGGGGCCTTCGCCCGCTACCGGTTCCGGGAGCAGATGTTTCCCACCATGACCTTTCGCCTGGCCTACGATGCGCTCCGGGAATGGCGTGGGGAGCGGGCCGACGTGGAGTACGTGCGCATCCTGCACCTGGCGGCGACGACCATGGAGACCACGGTGGACAGCGCCCTGGCCCTGCTCTTGGAGGCGGGCGGACCCTTCGACTACGCCGCAGTCAGGGAGCTGGCCAGTCCCGCGCCGCTGCAGGCGCCGGCACTCAGCCTGCCCGGGACGCCGGACCTGAGGGTCTACGACTCCCTGCTGGCGGAGGTGGCCTGATGCTGGACACCCTGACTACTGACACCCTGATGACGGACACAGTGGCCATACAGGAGCGGATCGGGGAGCTGTGCCACCAGTTCCGGCTGCCCACCATGGGTGCGCAGTCGGTGTCCCGCTTCACTGCAGCCGGCCACGGAGACGCCCTCGAGACTCTCTTGGAAGTACTGGAGCAGGAGGCCGAGGACCGCAGGCAGCGGCGCATCAGCAGGCTGCGCACCGCGTCCAGGCTGCCGGCGGGCAAGACCTGGGAAACCTTCGAGCACGACCGGGTGCCTCTGTCTCTCAGACAGCAACTGGGGGAGCTGGCCGACGGCAGCTTCGTCGACCGCGGCGTCAACGTCTTGGCCTTCGGTCTTCCCGGCACCGGGAAAACACACGCCCTGTGCGCCTTGGGCCACCGGCTGGTGGAGTCGGGCAGGTCGGTGCTATTCGCCCCGGCCTACCGGCTGGTGCAGGATCTGCTGGCAGCCAAGCGGGACCTGGCCCTGCCGCGACAACTACGGAAGCTCGACAGCTACGACTTCCTGCTGCTGGACGACTTGGGCTACCTGCCCCAGGGGGCCGAGGAGTCGGAGCTGCTCTTCACACTCATCGCAGAACGCTACGAGCGCCGGTCCCTGGGCATCACCTCCAACCTGGTCTTCTCCCAGTGGGAGCACATCTTCGCCAACCCCATGGCCACCGCGGCCGCCATCGACCGGGTGGTCCATCACTCGGTCATCCTGGAATTCAACGTCCCCAGCTACCGGACCGGAGTGGCCCAGCAGCGGGGGCAGGATAAGGAGGTGAACCGGCAAGAATAATCGACGCCAACCGGCAAAAGTAGTTGACGTTAAACAGTGGGTGGTGAATTTCTGGCTTTTAGCGTCGCCATTGCTACTATCCCTTTTGAGTTGTGGTTGAGCCAATGGGGTTACACATCCTGGCTTATCATCGTGGCGGCTATCATAGGTACGTCGGCTCTGTTGTGGTATGCCTTTGACCTGATTTCTACCGGTGAACCTCCGCTGACAAATCAGTCTGCACAGAGAATAAGGCAAGTGGTTCAAGCCATGGAAATGGAGAAAGAAGGTGTCGTGTTTGATTGGGACAATATCGACGAAAGAGGTGCTATCCCTTCAGACCTAACCAACTGATCTAGGTTGAGGCCAGAGTTGAAAGCAATTATTGACCAGTACAATGTTCCACTCCCGGTGGCCGTGGAGATTTTCGCTGCTCAAGAAAAAAGCAACGAATCGGCCAACGACTAGCCGAATCCTATCCCGGTGGACACAGAGATGTAACTCCTCGATTGTAAGGGTCCGGCGCTGCCCCTGCCATGTCTGTTAAGTGTAATTATCGGTCATAGTAAGAGCAACGACGAAGGAGTGTTTTCGGGCTATATTTGGGTGTCGGCAGCGACAACGAAAATGAAAACGACCCGGTCATGCATTATGATCGGTGCACCTAACGTGGTTGCCAAGTTCAACGCTGGAGGGGTCTTCTCGATCCTAATGTTATCCCTTCAGGACGGAAATCACGGAGGAGTCTTTGCCAGCCAACAAGGCACACTCGACGAACAGGTGTTTGAGATGAGTTCATTTTCCGTAAACTACGACTTGCAGGTTGGGCCACCGCACATCGCAGTTGACGAATATGCTATATCGTGCACCGAGAAGTTTAGCGAACTACTCTGTAGCGATCCTGATGAGTCCGCCGTTCAGGAATTTTTGGAAAAGCACCCGTGGCTTGTTCCTGGACACGCGACTCCTGGAACGCCCTCTGGCCACTTTCCCCTTCACTGTAGTCTCATAACCCAGCCTAAGCTGCCAGGCCAACACGTTCGCTTTCCAGATTTCATGTGGATCGCAGTCCACAGCGGGGCTTGGTTCCCGACTCTGATAGAAATCGAAAGACCAGGCAAGAAAATCTACAGGGAAAATGGCCACCCCTTTGCAGATTTTTCGCAAGCTGAGAATCAACTCAACCAATGGCGATCGTGGTTTACCAGCAATGCTAATGTAGAGCAGTTCAAAGAGATGTATGGGATCCCTGATTATATGCTCAGGCGACAAATGAAGCTTCACATGATCCTGGTTTACGGGAGGCGTTCCGAGCTCGACGAGCAACCGGATCTAGCCAGGCAGCGGGGTAGTTTGCTCTCAGGCGATGCAGAGCTGATGTCGTTCGACCGTCTTTTGGATCCCCAATACATAGACACCCGCATGAAGGATGCTGTCACAGTTAGGGCTACGGGCGACGGCCGATATCGTGCAGAATACGTCCCTCCTGTCTTCTCTCTGGGACCAGTCTTAGCGGAGAGGCTGCTTGTGATTGATGGGTGGGAGGAGGCAATCGAAAAGAACTCGGATATTTCGAATGAACGGAAGATGTTCTTGCAACGGCGTATTCCCTTGTATCTTGACTTTGGCGATGGAGCCGAGCGCGGCAGACCGGCATTCCCTGGGTCACGACAGACCGTCCAGTAGCGAGGGTTGCCGCGCTCCCTACAAGCAGAGCCCGAACAGTTGCCTGGGCCAATCGAGCCCGTATCGTGCAAGGACGGGCCAGCGCTGACGCAGGAGGTACAGATGGAAGAGAACCCGAGATACATAGGCATTGATGTCTCGAAGGCGCAGGTGGATGTTGCCGTCCGGCCTACGGGACAGAGATGGGCCGCGTCTTACAACGAAACCGGCATCGGGGAACTGGTTTCCCAGATCGTGGATATAGGTCCCGCCATGGTGTTGCTGGAGGCAACGGGCGGTCTGGAAGTGCCGTTGGTGGCGGCTCTCGCTGCTGCGGCGCTGCCGGTGGTGGTGGTCAACCCGCGCCAGGTTCGCGACTTCGCCAGGGCCACCGGTACGCTGGCCAAGACCGACTCTCTCGATGCGGCAGTGCTGGCCCACTTCGCCGACGCCATTCGTCCCTCCGTGCGTCCTCTCAGAGACGCCGAGACGCAGGTACTCAACTCGCTGGCGGCCCGCAGGCATCAGGTGCTGACCATGCTGGTCTCGGAGAAGAACCGGCTGGGGACCGCTATCAGCGCCGTTCGCCCCCGCATCGAGGCCCACATCGCCTGGCTGGAACAGGAGTTGAACGACTTGGACGAGGGGCTGAGGCAGACTCTCCGCCGGAGCCCCGTGTGGCGAGAGAAGGATGACCTGCTGCGCACCGTTCCCGGCGTGGGGGAACAGGTTTCCCTCACTCTGCTGGCCTACCTGCCGGAGCTGGGAACGCTGGATCGCCGGCAGATTGCTGCCCTGGTGGGAGTGGCCCCCTTCAACCGGGACAGCGGCACCCTGCGGGGCAAGCGGGCCGTCTGGGGAGGGCGCGCCCGAGTACGAGCCATTTTGTATATGGGAGCGATGGTGGCCAGCCGCCACAACCCGGTCATCCGCGACTTCTACCAGAAGCTGCTGGCAGCCGGTAAGCCGAAGAAGGTGGCGCTCGTCGCGTGCATGCGCAAACTGCTGGTCATACTCAACTCCATGCTCAAACACGGCTCCACGTGGTGCGATATGACTCAGCCAGAAGTCGCTCATTCCTATTGACATTCAAGACAGTTGCTACTGGTGGCCGCCTGCGGGGCCGCCGCGGACCCGGCCTGCCAAGGCGTCGAGGCTCTCGCCGGCCGCACCGAGTTCATCGGCCAAGAGGAGGCGGATAGGATGGCGACGGCCCAGCTGCCCGGCGGCCCCGCCCCGGGGTATGTGGTCGAAATGGAGGGCGTCACCGCCAGCTGCCTGACGACCCACGAGGAGTATGAGCGTCTGTTAAACAGGCCGGGCGACGCATCCCGCATTCCACCAGACCCCCCGGTCTGGATCGTGGAGACCAAAGGGGTCTCACGGCGGCTGGGCGACGACGGCGAGCCGTGGCAGTACGTGATGAACGTCCTGCACGCGGAGACGGGCAGTTCCTTGGAAGGAGCACGCTACTTCGAGCCGCGCTTGGCCGCCTCCGTGGGGAGGAATGCTCCCTGAAGGAGGCGGGGGCGGTCGATGGTGTGTAAACCCCACTTTCAAACGGAACCCGCGACACTACTGGGCACCCCGCCGCAGCCCGGCCAGAAATTCCTCAAACCCCTCCTCCCTGAGAAGCCGGCCCAGGTGCCTATAAATCTCATTCCACCGCTCATCATTGTCAGCAAGGGCACCGGTAGAACCTTTCTCCTCGTCCCCAGAATCCAAATCCCCCACGCCGAACAGCCGAAGCTGCCGCTCTACTTCCCTGCGGGCCATTCTTCACCTCGTCGCCGAGGAACGCCCTGAACCGGCCACCCCGCAGAACATGCGCCCAGGCCTCCTGCGCCCCTCCCAGCGCTTGCCCAGCGTCTTTGCTGCCTGTACTATTCCTATGAGCGAAGCGGCGATGTATCCCAAGCGTTTCCCGCAGTTCGCTCAACACAGGCCGTCAGGGTGAGCATACTCTGACGGCCGTAAATTTTAACGAACTGCCGCACGGTATTGAAACTTCCGTGCTATTTGTTAGTCCGCCGCAAGTATACCTATATGGTAGATTCAAATCAAACCGGCACCGGCACCGGTCTCCCAATTTCGACACCGACACTCCCCATTCCAACGACGCCACATCCAGCCTCTCCCAACCCTTTATACTCTCACAACAATGATGTACATTCAAATTCACAAACCATCCAGACCAGCCCCCGGCCATAGCCTACAGCCAACTTTGCCACATGGTAAACTTAGGTGAATTACACGCCCTCCAAGGAGGATGTCATGGCTTACGTCATGATCGAAGGCTACTTGTGCGAACGTTGCCACTACCGCTGGGGCTCCCGAACAGGCACCGGAACACGCTCCAAAACCGACCCACGGGTTTGCCCCAAATGCAAGACCCCCTACTGGAACCAACCCCGACGAAAAAACCTGTCCCCCGAAAAGCAAGCAGCGATCTGGAACAGCGCACCCACACCAGCCACCGTTTAGGCAAACCCCTAAATCACACCCCATAAGGCGAGGCGGTCCAAATGCCGAAGGGAAAGACATCCACCATAATCCACCTGCAAAGGCCAGACGGCCTGACCCCCGCAGCAGTCTACTTACGGGTTTCCAGCGATGGCCAGGACGTGGAAAATTCCGTCGACGCCCAGCTGAACTACATCCGAAGGTGGGCCGAGGCAAACGGCTACATCATCGTCAAAGTATTCACAGACAAGGCCAAGACCGGCAAAATCGCAAAAAGGGAAGACTTTCAAGATATGGTCGAAATCGCAGAACGGCCTGACTGTCCGTTCGCAGTGGTCCTAATCTGGCGATTCTCACGGTTTTTCCGGAATCGGGCAGAGAGCGCGATCTACAAGAACCGCCTTCGCAAAAAAGGCATCCCCGTCATCTCGATCAACGAAGACACCGGAGACACCGCATCCGGTCAACTCCATGAGGGTGTCATAGAGGCAATAGACGAATACACCTCGAGACTCATCTCCGAAGATGTCCGCAGAGGCACTCACAACCTGGCCAGCAGGGGCTTCTTCCTGGCAGGGAGAGCCCCTCAAGGCATGATGAAAATTCCAGTCCAAGACGGCGCCAGACAACGCTACAAACTCGCGCCGGACCCAAAGACCAGCACACTCATCCGGCGAATCTTCGATCTCACACTCCAGTACAAGACCGAGAGTCAGATCTCCAAGATACTCAGAGATGAGGGCGTCCTCAACATCAACGGCAAACCCTTCCTGAGCAACCGGATCAGTGACGTGCTCACCAACCGCCACTATGAAGGCACCATAGCGTGGGGCAGAAACCCCGACGGCACACCCGTAACCGTGTGCGAAGGCGCCCATGAGGGCATTGTCACCCCCGAGGAGTTCACCGCTGCCCAAGAGATTCTCAAGTCCAGGAACCACGAGTCCGAACATCCCAGACACGCCGGTAGCGACCACCTGCTCTCAGCACTCGGGAAATGCAGGCAGTGCGGAGAGCCCTACAACTACGCCTGGTCAGGAACAGCCACCAACCCCCATTTGTATATAGTGTGCAACACCAGAAAGTACCAAGGCCCGGAATACTGCGACAGCCCCAGGCTCCCCGCGGAGCTCTTTGAAGCCTTCACCTTGGACGTAGTCAATGAGGACATACTCTCCCTGCCACACCTCCAAGTGGCCATAGAAGAACTCCGCCGGAACATCGGTACCGCGCACGCCGATAAAAACAATCGCCTCGAGGAAGTGCAAAGGAGAGTCGCCGACATCGACCAGAAGCAGAACCGGCTTTACTTCGCCTACGAGAACGGCGATACGGACTATGAATTCTATGCGACCCGCAACAGTGAGCTCCGCGACCTCAAAGCCAAAGCACAAGCAGAGTTGGAGCAGATCGCCGCGGGTACCGACGATACCACTGTGATACTCAACCACCCAGAGGCAGTGCTGGCCCACTCGGCTGAACTCAAAACTTTTCTCAAAGAGGAAACACCAGCTCGCGCCCGAGCATGGCTCAAGACTTTTCTCAAGAGGTACTGGATCGAACCGAAATTTGTGACCTACGAATACAGTCTCCCACTGCCGCCGGGCAGCCCAAACGCAGGAAAGAGGAGGCACAAAGTACCTTTTGACACTCCGTTTAGCTCTACCACCCGCTTATCCCCGCGAAAGCGGGAATCCACGCGCTTACGCCATTGGTGGGGTTGGCATACACATGGGGGCCTGGGTTCCCGCCTTCGCGGGAATGACCGAACAGGTCGCAGGGAAGGCCGAACAAGTTGCGGGAATGACGGGATAGGGGCCCGGTCCTGAATTACGATGCTCCGCCCGCTGTACATCGCCCTGCTGGAACTCAAGCTGTTTCTGAACAACCGTGGCGAGGTTGCCTTCAGCATCGCCCTGCCCATCCTGCTTTTCGCGCTGATGTACGGGGCGCTGAGCAGCGAGAGCGAGGTCTTCACTCCGGCCAGCGTCGTTGACCTGGACGGCGGCTCCCATGCCCGCGAGCTGGTTCGGCGGCTGGATTCCCTGGCGGCTGTGGATGTCGAGGAGCGCACCGAGGCCGATGCCGATGCAGCGCTGGAGCGCTCTGCCATCCTCTTCGCCGTGGTCATTCCCGACGGGTTCAGCAAGGCGCTGGAGGCGGGAGAGCCGACGCCGCTGGTCTTCCGGCAACGGGGCAACGGCGGAGACACCGGACAAATTGTTGCCGCCATCGTCCGGGGCATCACCCGCGACATGGCCGCCGACGCGCGAGTGCTTGTTCAGGTACAACGGGCGCTGGCCGGTTCGGACGTGCCGCAGGAGCGCATCGAAGCCGAGGCCGGCGCACAACTGGCCTCCCTGCGCGACAGCCCCCGGGTTGCGGTGGAAGTGCGGAGGCCGGGTCAGGGCCCGGAAGCGGAGTCGGAGGCCGACCTGTTCTCGCGCCTGCTGCCGGGGCTGATAGTGATGTTCGTCATGTTCTCGGTAACGCTGTCGGCGCAGGCGCTGGTGGAGGAGCGGCGCACCGGCACCCTGGAGCGGCTGATGACCACGCGGCTGGGGGTCAACCAGCTCTTCGCGGGCAAGTTCCTGTCCGGGTTGGCGCGGGCGATGCTTCAGACGGTGGTGATGCTGTCGTTGGCCTTTGCCGTATTCCGTCCCGCTGGCCCGCTGGCCTTCGTGGAGATGCTGGCCTTCGCCCTGCTGGCCGCCGCGGCTTTCACCGGCGTGTCGCTGGTCATCGGGGCGGTGGCTCGTACCCGCAACCAGGCGACGTGGGCTGCCGTGTTTTTCACGCTGCTGATGGTGGTATTCAGCGGCACCTTCTTCGAGATTGTCGAAGGCACCCTGTTGCACTCCATTTCAAGGGCCACCATCAACGCCTACGCCATAGACGCGATGCAGAACATCATCGGCAGGGGCGAGAATCTGGGGCAGCAATGGCTGGAAATGGCGGTAATGGCCGCAGTCGCCGTAGTGGGCCTGACCCTGGCCCGACTGCTGTTCAGCATCACTCCAGAAGGACGGTAGCAGTCCATGAGCATCATTGCCCGCCAAGCCCTGCTGCTGGCGATGAAGGATACGCGCATATTCTTCAGAGACCGGGCGGCGCTGACCTTTGCCTTTCTGTTGCCCTTCATTTTTGTCATCGGATTCTCGCTGGCGTTGCGCGATGTTGGACCGGAAAACGAGGAGTTGCAGTTTGTTGTAGTGACGCAGGACGTAGATTTCGGACTCAGCTATCGGGCCATCACGACGATGATCGAGGCAGGAGAAGGCAGCATAGCAGGGATGAACTACAGGGAAGCCATGGACGCGGTGGAGTCCGGGGAAATAGACGGCTTCGTACTCTTCCCGCCGGACTTCACCCCGCGGCTGGTGTCGGGGGAAACGGCGCCCCTGGAGGTGATCGTAGGCGACATTCCCCCGGCAGACGAAGCCGCGCTTCGGGGTTTCGCCCGGGAAATAGCGTCCCGCTTCTCGGAGGGCCAGGCCGCAGTGAACGCAGTGGTCGCACTGGGCAGCCCGGAAAGGGCCTCCGCAGTGAGGCGGGAGCTGCTGTCGGACACCAGCGGCCCGGCCATCGGCTTGCAGGTGGAGCAGGTGGGTGAAATTGCCCCCTTCAACACGTCGAACTTCGTGCTGCCGGGCTACCTTACGATGTTCGTATTCTTCACCGCCGCCATGGGGGCCGAGGCCCTGGCCCGGGAGCGGCAGACGCACACGCTGGAGCGGCTGATGGCCAACGGCGCCCGCCGCGAGTCGCTGATTCTCGGCAAGTTCCTGGCCGGGGCAATCATTGGCGTGACACAGGTGGCGGTGATGTGGATTGTCGGGTCGTTGGCCTTCAACATTGACCTGGGAGCGTCGCCGGTCGCCGTCATACTCCTGTCGCTGCTGATGGTTGTCGCCTCGGCGGCCTTCGGGGTGCTGCTGGCCAGCTTCGTAGGCAACGTGCGGACGGCGTCGGCGGCCGGGGTGCTGACCTCGCTGGTGCTGGCGCCCATCGGCGGGAGCTGGTGGCCGCTGTTCATCACGCCGCCGTTCATGCAGTCGCTGGGCCGCCTGACTCCTCACGGCTGGGCCAACGGCGGCCTGAACAAGCTGATGCTGTTCGGCGCGGAGTTCGCCGACGTGCTGCCGGAGATGGCGGCGCTGGCCGTCTTCGCCGCCGCCTTCCTGTCCGTGGCTCTCTGGCGCTTCCGCTTGTCGCCGGCGGGGTAGGGGTGTGAAGGGGGAAAGGCGTATAATATCCGCACGTAGCTATCCCCGCCGCGAGGCCTGTTATGACCATCAAACGCACTGCCCAGCCGGTCTACGCCTCGGAAAAGTACGCCCCGGAGGACCAGTTCCCCGAGCGGTCCCGCAGGACTGATTTGCAGAACGCGCGCTTTCGAGAACGGCCAGGTCACATGACCGCCCTGGCCCGGCATTTCGGCTCCCCGGACACCACCCTGATAATGGGCGATATACCGGTGCGCCACACCTTCCAGAGGGGACTGGCGCCGCAGACCCTGCGCTACCCCGACCTGCTCGTCGCCTTCAATGTGCATCCTGCCGAGGCCTTTCCCCGGCGGGGCTACGCCATTGATGACCAGGGTAAGCCGCCGGACTTCGTCCTCGAAATCGCGTCCATACATACCGCCCTCAACGATTACACCACCAAACGGATTGACTATGCCGCCTACGGCATTCCCGAATACTGGCGCTTCGACAACACCGGCGGCGACTACTATCCCGCCGGGCTGACCGGCGACCGGCTGGTTGACGGCGAATACCGGCCCGTTACCATCGTCCAGACAGACGAAGGCCGGTATTGGGGCCACAGCAACGCGCTTGGCCTGGACGTGTGCTGGGAAAACGGGCAACTGCGCTGGTACGACCCGGTGACGCAGCGCTACCTGCTCACCCACGATGAAGAAGCCGAAGGGCGCATTGCAGAGCGAGACGCCCGCATCGCGGAACGTGAGGCCCGCATCACCGCCGAGGCTCAGTTCGAAGCAGAACGCCAGGCCCGCATCGCAGAACGCGAGGCCCGCGCCGCTGCCGAAGAGCGCGTCCGCCAGTTGGAGCAGGAACTGCGCCGCCGCCCCCAGTAACCCCGTCGCCACGCCGTCTGCTTTGGGTTGCGGTGGCTGGCGGGGTTGTTTATCATTTTCCACAAGGAAATTCATAAAGATTGGCGGAAAGCTGTGGCGCCAGACGAAATAAGGCTATGGGCATCGGACGGTTCCGGGGGCGCGACAACCCTGGAGGCTGCGCACCGGATGGAGACGGAGCAACTGCTGGAAAAAATCCTGGTCAACAACCCGGATATGCTGTTGCCCGGTCTGACGCTGGTGGGCCGCCAAACCCGCACCGAGGGCGGGCCGCTGGACCTGCTGGGCGTGGACGATGACGGACGACTGGTGGTGTTTGAGCTAAAACGCGGCACACTATCGCGGGAAGCCGTGGCCCAGGTCATAGATTACGCCTCGTTCTTGGATTCAAAGCCCGATGTAGAATTGGCGATCTTCATATCGGAACGCTCCGGCGCCCATGAAATCGACAAGATCGAGGATTTCGACGAGTGGTACGACGCCAAGTCGGGAGGACAAGGATTAGGCGCACTTAAGCCAGTACGGATGGTGCTGGTAGGCTTGGGTGTTGACGACACCACCGCTCGAATGGTGCGCTTCCTGGCAAAGAGCGGAATAGACATATCCCTTTTGACTTTCCACGGTTTCAGGCATGGCGGTCAGACTCTACTGGCCCGGCAAGTGCAGGTGGAAGCGGCTGCTAAATCTGAGTTTCGGACAGTCAGGCGAAGCCTGGGGCAGCAAGAACGCCGGGAGTTGCTCGACAGCCGCGTGATGGAACAGGCAGAACTCTGGGATGAAGCCCCCGCTCTATGGGAAACTACGTTGCAGATGTTCAGGGAAAAATTTCACAATCCCCGGGAGCGCGCCACCCGTGGAAACTCGGAAGGGGCCAAATACCGGCTTAATTTCCTGATTAGACCAGCAACCGGCAGACTATCCCGATATGCCGCTGTACAACTGGTCCCCTGGAACAAAACCCTTGAGGTGATTTTCTATCCGGTGGCCGTTTCCTTATGCCTGGAAGAATTTACCCAACTGCGGCGAGAAATTCCTTTCCACACTTGGCCCGAAAACGACCCGAAAAAAGATGATGGCATACTTGAAATCAAGTTCGATATAAAGTCTATGCGCGAATGGGAAATTCACAAGGAAAAGCTGTCAGCAGTCACTCTTAAGGTTTATCAAGCGTACTCAGAGCAGGATGAATAATGGACTCCGACAACCTTCGCACTCCCCTCTATGACACGCACCTCGCCCTGGGCGCGCGCATTGTTCCCTTCGGCGGGTGGGATATGCCTGTGCAGTATCCGGCGGGCATTCTTGCCGAAGTCCGGGCAGTGCGTACTGCTGCCGGGATTTTTGACGTTTCACACATGGGGCGGGCGTATATCTCCGGGCCGTCGGCCACCGCCTTTCTCGATTGCGTCCTCACCGGCTCGGCGGCGACGCTGGAAGTTGGACGGGCCCGCTATTGCATGATCTGCAACGGTCGCGGCGGCGTCATTGACGACACCATCTTCTACCGGCTGCGTCCAGAAAAAAACGGGGAAGACCGATACCTGCTCATCCCCAACGCGGGCAACCGGCACAGGGTGCTGGACTGGTTCGCCCTGGTAATGGGGCAGCGGTTTGCCGACGGCGTTACCATCAACGACCAGACGATGCAGTCGTCGCTGCTGGCCTGCCAGGGGCCCGACGCCCTGGGGATGGCGGCTGAATTGGCGGATAACGGGCTGTCCGGCCTGCGCCCCTTCGCTTGGACCGAGACGCGGATGTGCGGCGCAGACGTGCTGGTGAGTCGCACCGGCTACACCGGGGAAGACGGCGTTGAAATCCTCGCGCCAGCTCCTGCCGCTCCCGCCGTCTGGCAGGCCCTCACCGATGCCGGCGCCGTTCCCTGCGGGCTGGGGGCGCGGGACGTGCTGCGAACCGAGGCCGGCTTGCCCCTCCACGGCCACGAACTCGACGAAGCCACCACCCCCATCGAGGCCCGCCTGGAGCGGTTTGTCGATTTCGGCAAAAATTTCGTGGGGCGCGATGCGATGTTGAAACAGCAGCAGGCCGGGACCCGGTTTACCTTGGTGGGGCTGCAAATGCCGGGGCGGTCAGCGCCCCGGGCCACGTATGCGCTCTCCGTCTTGGGACAGCCGGCGGGCCAGGTGACCAGCGGCTGCTATTCGCCTACCCTTGACACCAGCTTGGGGATGGGCTACGTTTTTCCCGAATTTTCCCGGCCGGGAACAGTCCTCGAAATGGATAAGCGGGGTGTCATCGAGGAGATTTCCGTCACCACCCTTCCCCACTACCGCCGTCCCCGCGCCTCCAGAGCCAGACGCCGCAACTAGCCTGCCATACGCATCACGCCCCCAGGCACAAGGAGCAGTCAATCTCCATGAGTCCCAACGACCGCAGCTACACCCAGGAACATGAGTGGATTATCGTTGAAGACGCCGACAGCCGCCGCGCTCTCGTCGGCATCACTGACTTCGCCCAGGACCAATTGGGCGATATTGTCTACTTCGAGTTGCCCAAGATGGGCGACACAATAGCGCACTTGGGCAAGATGGGAGAGGTGGAATCGGTCAAGGCTGTTTCCGACCTGTTCTCCCCGGTCAGCGGCGAGGTTATCGAAGTCAATCCCGCGCTCGCCGACCAACCGGAACTGACCAACACCGATCCCTTCGGCGAGGGTTGGCTGCTCCGTATCACCATGTCCGACCCGTCCGAGCTGGACACGCTGATGTCGGCGGAGGAATACGACGCCTACATCGCCGGGCTGCACTGATGAGCAGCGGCGGCGCCGTCAACGGCGGCCCCTACGACAAGCTCAGGAAAGGGCATTTCCAGTCCCACTACATCCCCAACACCCCCGACGAGCAGGCCGGGATGCTGGCGTCCCTGGGAATCTCATCCATCGACGAACTCTTCGCCGACATCCCCGCGGAACACCGCAATCCGCCTCTCAACATTCCCGATCCCCTGTCGGAACTGGAGATCCAGCGCGAGCTGGGCGCTCTGGCCGGGCGCAACCGGACGCTGGGCAGCGGGCCATCGTTTTTGGGGGCAGGTTCCTACCACCACTTCATCCCGGCCATCGTCAAGTCGCTGGTTACCCGCGGCGAGTTCATCACCGCCTACACCCCCTATCAGGCCGAGGCCAGCCAGGGCACGTTGCAGGTCATCTACGAGTTCCAGACCCTCATCTGCAACCTGTATGGCATGGAGGTCGCCAACGCCGGGATGTACGACGGCGCGACCAGCCTGGCTGAGGCCGCGCTGATGGCCTGCCGGGTGACCCGGCGCGAGCGAGTGGCGGTGCTGGACACCGTGTCGCCCGCCTACCGGGCGGTCATCGCGTCCTACTGCCGCCCGCAGGGGCTGGAGGTGGCGACGGTCAGCCAACAAGATCTCCCTCTCCCTCTGGGAGAGGGCCGGGGTGAGGGCATTGACGACGCCACCGCCTGCCTGGTAACGCAATACCCCAACTTCTTCGGCGGCATCGAAGACTTGGGCGGGCTGGTGGATACGGCGCATAGCGCGGGGGCGCTGGCCGTGGTGTCCTGCGACCCCATCGCGGTGGGGATGTTCCAGCCGCCGGGACACTACGGGGCTGACATCGTTACCGGAGAGGGCCAGCCGCTGGGGATTCCGCCCAGCTACGGCGGGCCCTACGTGGGGCTGTTCTCGACCAAGCAGGAGTACATCCGCCAGATGCCCAGCCGCCTGTCGGGCCGCACCGTGGACCGCAACGGCGAGACGGGCTACGTGCTGACGCTGCAAACGCGGGAGCAGCACATCCGGCGCGAGCGGGCTACGTCCAACATCTGCACCAACGAGGCCCTGTACGCCCTGGCGGCGACCATCTACCTGGCCGCGCTGGGCAAGACCGGGCTGCGGCAGGTGGCCGAGCTGTGCTACCAGAAGGCGCACTACGCCGCATCGCTCATCAACGCGCTGCCGGGCTACTCGGTGCCGGGTTTTTCAGGGAACAGCGGAGTGCCGTTCTTCCGCGAGTTCGTGGCCCAGTGCCCCACCCCGCCCGCCGAGATCAACCGGCGGCTGATGGAGCAGAACATCCTGGGCGGGCTGGACGTCAGTGACCGCTACCCCAACGGGATGCTGCTCTGCGTCACCGAGATGAACACCAGGGACGAAATCGACGCGCTGGCGGCGGCGTTGGCATCCATATAATATATAAAGGGCAATTGCCAATCATTGGAGGTTGGTTATGACCACCACCTCAGAAGAAGACGCCCGTTCCGCCTTACTCGAAGCCGCCGAGCTTAACCGCGAAGCCGCCGGCGCCCAGCGGGAGTCTGAAGAATTTCAGAAGCAATCCGAAGAAGCTCAGAATCAGTCCGAGGAAGCTCAGAAGCGGGCCAACGCCACCCACCGGGAAGCGCAGTTTGCCAATCAGCTCAACGAGCGCACTCTCCGCGCCGGCCAGGGCGCCATCAGCACACTTATAGCGGCCGCTGAGACCGTCCAGGCCGTCTTCGCTGAAGCTGCCAACACCTATAGCGCAGCGGCATACGCCGCGGGCCAAGCGGCGGATATGTCCGCTGAAGCCGCTGCCGTCTCCCACCAGGCCGCCGACAAGATGGGGCAGGCCGCCGACGCCTCCCGCCGGGCCGCCGATGCGATGGAGCGGGCCGCCAATGCCCTGGAACGCGCCGCCAACACCCTCGCGCCGAGTGCGGAGTAACCGGGCGGGCGGAAAAGGCACACCCCCTACGTTCTAAAGGAGTAAGCACGTAATGCGTCAAGGCGGAAACCGGGATATTTCCAAACTGCTGATGGAGCGCAGCGTGCCGGGACGGGCCGGGGCCGTGCTGCCCGAGTCGGACGTGCCGCCGCAGCCGCTGCCCGACGCGGCGTTGCTGCGCGGCGACCTGCCCCTGCCTGAGCTGTCGGAGCCGGAGGTGGTGCAGTACTTCACCGGGCTGAGCCAGCGCAATTTCTCCATCGACACCCACTTCTACCCGCTGGGCAGTTGTACCATGAAGTACAACCCCAAGATTAACGACGAGACCGCCTTCCTGCCGGGGTTCGCTGGCATCCACCCGATGCAGCCCGCCGAGCAGTCACAGGGAGCGCTCGATCTGCTGCACCGGCTACAGGGGTTCCTGGGCGAAATTACCGGCCTGCCGGCGGTGAGCCTGGCCACGCTGGCCGGCGCCCACGGCGAGCTGGCCGGGATGCTGATGGTCAAGGCATACCTGCAATCCCAGGGCCAGACCGGGCGGACGAAGGTTGCCATCCCCGACAGCGCCCACGGCACCAACCCGGCGTCGGCGGCCATGGCCGGCTTCCAGGTGGTGGAGCTGGCCTCCGACAGCCAGGGCAACGTGGACCTGGAGGCGCTGCACGACGTTGCCGACGACAGCCTGGCCGGGGTGATGATCACGCTGCCCAGCACCCTGGGGCTGTTCGACACCAACATCGTCGAGGTCTGCCGCATCGTTCACGAGGCGGGCGGGCTGGTCTACGGCGACGGCGCCAACATGAACGCGCTGCTGGGACGGGTGAAGCTGGGCGACCTGGGCTTCGACGTGTGCCACCTGAACCTGCACAAGACCTTCAGCACGCCCCACGGCGGGGGCGGGCCAGGCGCAGGGCCGGTGTGCGCCACCGAGCGGCTGGCCCCCTACCTGGCCGCGCCGGTGGTTACCGCGCACACATGGTTCCCAAGGTCCGGCGGCGATCCCGATGGACTGCGGACCGGAGAGGACCGCACGTCCTATCACCTGCACACCCCCGAAGACAGCATCGGTAAGCTGGCGGGATTCCACGGTAACTTCGGCGTACTGGTGCGGGCCTACACCTACATCCGCACCCTCGGCGCGGCGGGCGTCATATCCATCAGCGGCAACGCGGTGCTGAACGCCAACTACATGATGAACGCGCTCAAGGACGTGTACCACCTGCCCTACGACCGCACCTGTATGCACGAGGCTGTCTTCTCCGCCGACTGGCAGAAGGCAAGGGGCGCGAGCGGGCTGGAAATCGCCAAGCGCCTGCTGGACTACGGCTTCCACGCGCCGACCATGTACTTCCCGCTGATAGTCCCGGAATGCCTGATGATCGAACCCACCGAGTCGGAGACCCGCGAGACCATCGACGACTTCGTGGCCGCCCTCAAACAGATCAACGCCGAAATCGACGAAGACCCCGACCTGGTCCGCAACGCCCCGCACACCACGCCGGTGGCGCGCCTCGACGAGGCGCAGGCGGCGCGGCGGCCAAACCTGCGATGGACGGCGGGTTAGGGGGCTAGAACTGCCAGCCTTCGCGCTCCATTAGCTGGTGTAGGTTGATGCAGTGGATTCCGAAATGGTCGCAGACATTGGGGATGTTTGCGGCATTGGGACGGCGTGATTCCTCTGTCACAACACACATCCCCATGGAAGTGCCTGCCTTGGCGATAACAAACGGGTCTGCGATCGGAGTACCTTTGGCTATTGCCTTCGCACTGATAATATTACGAAAATGAGGCACACTGAATATCTGTGTGACGAATAACTGTTCTTCGGACGAGGGCAGCGCGAAAAATCCTTGATTTAACTGCTTTAACTCCTGAACAGCGAGAACAAGCCCGGAGCGGCGCAGCCAGTTCAGCTTCCACCTCGCTCACGGAACCAGCTCTGCCTGAACTTACCAAGGCATTGAATAGGCTCCAAAAGCTGGGGAACCTATCCTTGTAATAGAAGCGATAGATTTGGCTGAGCGTGTTACTGTCCATAGAGTAATCCGTCATCGGGAGGCCAGCCTTCTGTTCAACCAGTTTTCCAAACCGACGACATTAGACGCTTTAACGTCCAAGTACTCTGACAGTTGGTCAATGTCGTAAGCACCCTGGTAATAGCCACGGAAAGCCAGGGCGGTGTATTTGACTCCCAGATAAGTGCCTTGGTTAAAGTAGTAATTACCTCCAGTGCCACGCTCGGCGTCTTCAGAGTATTGGCGGTTCCATTCCTCCACTTTTTCGTTATAAAACTGCTGGTTAATCCAGTGTTGATCCAAGCACTTCCGCAGAACAACTTCCCGGCTCACCCAATATCTATGCGCGAGAGAAACCAAGATGTCATCAGTTATTCCGGCAACTATTTCTGGAGCTGTGTTCTGCTGAAAATGGCTGGCTGGCACTAGGAATTCGCCGGCAAACCTATTGCAGGCGATTTCAACATCTCTATCGTGTCCTTCCAGCGAATCCACGTAATGCCCAATGTCGGAACGCTCCAAGTGGCTGAATCCGAAAAGCAAATGAGCCAACTCGTGAAACAGGGTGAAAATCTGGCGCACTTTTGGCTGCCCATTGTTCAAGTACACCAACGGATCCCGGGGGGCAGAAAGGCAGAATCCGGCAACATCCTTCTGCTTGAAATGGCGCTTGAACACCCAAACCCCGGCTAACTGCACCGCGCCCCGCCAATGGTCGAGAGCGTCTTCCTCAGAGGCCCAATCCAACTGGTCGGCTATGGCAATATCCAAGTATCTTCGGGCTTCCATAGCCAGACTATCAGCGTCGTCCGGCGTAGCGCCACCCAAATCCTGAACGATTTGCCTTCCGGGGGAATCGTCAAATGGGGCCAAGTCTTCCAGGTCCAGCTGCCGCGCCCTTGCCTGACGAATGGCCAGCCAAGTGTCTGGCTCCAAGTCATAAAGAGCCTTTTCTGGGAGACGACGAAATTCCGCGGTTGGACTTTGTTCCTCAGGGGGGGCAGGCAAAGAGAACAGGGCGGTTGGGCGATGGTACAAATCCCTCGCCAACCGCTCCAGTTGACGCCAAGTAGGAAACTCGGTGCCGGACTCCCAAGCCTCAATCTCCTCCTGGGGAAGTTTCAGGCGGACTGCCACCATCTCTACCGAAGAGTAGCCGGCCTGCTCTCTTGCCCAACGCAGCATTGCCGGGTTAATGCCGGTCGCCCTGTCCGCCATAACATAACTCGACTGGTGAGATGAGGGTGCAGAATGCCTGATTCTACTACACTTATCCCCCCGCCTGCCGTTCCTCCTCCAGCAGGGCGTTGAGCAGGGCCTCGTCTACGCGGACTTCTACGCCGGCGCGTTCTTCCTGGAGCAGCATGGCCACGCGGGAGTCGCGGTGCCCCCAGCCGCGGTTGAGGGCCTCGGTCATCTCTTGCAGGGTTAGCTGGGCCAGGCGCATGGGGACGTCGTACTCGCGGCCCACGCCTACGGCCAGGTCCACGTCCTTGCGGGCCAGGCGGAGGGCGAAGTCGGGCGGGTCGAATTTGCCGGGGAGCAGGTGCTCGGCGAGGCCCTCGAAGGTGCCGCGGCGGCCCTGCGCGCCCTTGCGGACGGCCTGCCATAGCGCCAGCGGCTCCACGCCGGCCTTGACGCCCATGGTGAACACCTCGGCCAGCGCCGCCTGCACGATGTAGCCGGTGCAGTTGTGCACCAGCTTGGCGATAGCGCCGCTGCCGATGGGGCCGACGTAGTGGGCCTTGTCGCCGATGCTGTCCAGCACGGGCTTGCAGCGGTCGAAAACGTCCTTGTCGCCGCCGACCCAGATGGCGAGATTGCGGCTGGCCGCGCCCCGGGGGCCGCCGCTGACCGGCGCATCCAGCACATGGATGCCGCGGGCGGCAGCCTGCTCGTGAATGCGGCGGATGAGCGTGGGCGTACTGGTGCTGAGGTCGAAGTAGACCTTGCCCTCGCTCATGCCCTCGAGGATGCCGTCCTCGCCGAGGCCCACGGCTTCAACCTCGGTCGGGCCGGGCAGTGACGTGAACACGATTTCCGACGCCTGGGCCACCTCGCGCGGCGAGTCGGCCCACACCGCGCCCGCCTCGAGGTGCTGGGTGGCCAACTCGCGGCGGATGTCGTGAACCACCATCTCGTTGCCGCCCTGTAGGCAGTTGAAGGCCATGCTGGCCCCCATAGTCCCCAGTCCGATGAAACCTACCTTCATATCGTGCCTCCGATGCGGTTTCCGGTTTGGGCTATATCATACAATAGGGCGCCCGGCTGGCGGGGCGCCCCTGCACGTTTGCCTTGGCCATCGTCAGGCGACGGATTAACCGGGGATGGTTGCCAGTTCATAGGTTATGCCGCGCTTGCGGCACCATTCCTCTGCGGCGCGGCGTTTGCGCTGGATGGCTTGCGAATCCATTTTCGAGGGGTCTTTCACTTCGATGATAGCCTTACGCCCGTCAGCGTACTCGACCAGAAAGTCGGGCTTGTAGTTGCTTCGGCGGCCGTTGGCGTCAATCCAGCGTATGGAAATGCCGTGGCGTTTCTGCCACTTGATTACCTCGGCGTCCGCCTCCAGTCGCGCCATCATACGGCGCTCCATATCGCTTTGCCAGGTTTCGTGGCTGTAGGGGCTTTTGGCCGGGGCTTCATAAATACCGCGCTTACTGATTGGCATACTTCACCATCCCTTGAACCAGGCCGGGAGCGTTGCCGATAGTTTCTTCTACTTTCGGCAGCATCCGCCAAGCCGTTTCCAAGTGGTGTTCTTCGGCCAAGCCGAGGGACGCTCCGTCCAGAAACTTGGCTCGGGCGTGTTTCAGCAGAACGGCGTATATGTGGCCTTTGAACTGCGACGAATGCCCGGCGCGATCAAGCAGCCGCTCCGCCATCAGCAACAACTCCGATTTGATGGCCTCTTCCAAGTCCGGGCGGGGTATCTCAACTTCCCCGCCGACAGTGTTATCGGGGGCCGATTCCGTGGTGAGCCAGCCCTGCCCGTCCAGCTCACGGCGTTCTACTCCGGTGATGTCCTGGTCCGTAATGGTGACCGTTTGGGAGGGATAGGCCAGTCCGTCCAAGAACTCTTGCCAGTTTTCTACCGGCTCGGCGGGCTGGACAGTGACGTCAATTACAAATTCTCCCTCGTCATCATCGGCAGGTTCCGGGATGTCTATGAGGTTCTCCGGGTTTATCAGCGTCTGCCGCGGCCGGGGGGCGGGCAGGTCTTCGCCTTCATCAAAGGAGTCATATACCCCGACATCGGTGCGAATCTTGCTCTCGAATATATCCCACAGCCATTTATGCTCCAGCTTGGGATGGTCAACAATGGCGCAAATCTGCGGCTCATCCTCTTGGATGTTGGCGTTGCGGACGCGGCGCAGGCCGCGTCCGATGACCTGCTGGCCGTATACCGGGCTGCCGAACTTCCGCAGCAGCAGGATAACGCCGACTTCCGGCACGTCCCACCCTTCCCGCAGCATCAAAACGCTTACCACCGCTTCGTAAGGGGCTCCGCTGCGGCGGGCACGGCCCAGCTCGGTAGCTTGGCGGCGGTCGTCGTCCGGGCTGTCTTCGGTGACCAGCAGGGTTTTCGTCTTGAAGTAATCGTTGAGAGTTTTGGCCGCTTTCTGGGCGTCGGCCTTGCAGACGGCAACGACGAACAGGACGGGCTGATAGCGGCCCCTGGCCCGCCGCTTCTGCTCGCGGAGACGTTGCAGGGCGATAGCCATTTGCTGTTGCATCGGGCGGTCATCGGTGACCCATTGGGTGGCGTTGATGCCTCGCCGGTCAACCTCGGCCCAATCTATTTCCTCAACGCTGCGGGTTTCCCCGGTGAAAGCGTCGGTGTAGGTCAGCTCCACGCTGGCTATGCTGGGCTGGTAGACCACCGGCGTTTTGACCAGCCGGTCGGCCAGGGCGTCCTGTATCAGGTATTCGTAAATCATCCGGCTGTCGGGCGATTTACCGTCGGCCCGGTCGGGCGTCGCCGTGGTGTCCACCCGCAGGATGGTTTGGGGGCGCAGTTTTTCCAGGGTGGCGTCCCATTCCGGGGCCGGGGAGTTGTGGGCTTCGTCGTTGAATATGGCGAAGCGGGGACCGTTCAGAAGGTTAGCCAAGTTGGTCTGCCCGGTGGCGTTGCTGGTATAGAACTGGTGGATGTTGCCCAAGATGACGCTGGCCCCCAGCATATTAGCCCAGCCGCCGGGCTTGCCGCTGCCAAGAGTGGTGAGCGCAAAGTCGCCTTTGCTTACAATGGCGCCTTGCGGGATGAGGTCACGGTCGGCAAATACCTTGCCGTTCTCGAAATCGTCCTCCAGGCGGTCGCGCACGATGAGGTTGGGGCAGAGCAGCACGAACCTTTGCACGTCGTGGGCCAAGCGCAGCCAGACCATCAGCGCCGCGATGATGGCGGTTTTGCCGCCGCCGGTGACCACGTTCAGCAACACGCCGTTAGGCTGGGCCAGCTCGTCCCGCTGAATTTCTTGCGCGTAGATGACACGGAGAAAGGAATCCCACTGATGCGCCCACAACGCGCCCTCCCGGGGCTGGGTGTAATTCTCCGGGTTGGACAGATGTTGCAGGTAATCCAGAGTTTCCGTCTTGACGCCGGGGTAGCCGTCGGCAATCCACTGCTGAAAATCGTCTTCGTATCGGCTGAATTCATTGAACATCGGCTATTTGACCTCCACCGTCCCTTCCCACATAGCTTCGCCGCCGCGACTGTCCTGGACGCGGCAGGCTACCGGAAACCGGCCCGTCCTGGGGAACTTGTGCGTCACCTGCAACTGTGGTTTCCGGTTTCTGTCGCGCTGTAGCGAGTAACCCGGCGTCGCGCTGAACCGCCGCCCATCGTAGTGGAAATCCCACTGGACGTTGATTATCTCGGCTCCGGGGTTGACCACCGCCGTATCCCCGGCGTCGAAGGTTACGGACTGGCCGCCGAGGGCGCGGTAGCCCACATCCACCACCGGTGGCTGGATAAAGGTCAGGAACTCGCTGTAATCCGCCTTGTCGGTGGAGCGGCCCACGATGTGCTGCCGGAAGCCGTCATCCCCGATTCTGACCTGGGCGATGCGTACAAAGTTAACGTCCACAGCTTCCTGCCGACGCAACTGCTCGGCGGCTTCCACCGCGTCCGGCCCGAAACCCCAAGCCAGCATTCTGCCTTCGCGCAGGTTGGCTTGCTCATACTGCGCCGTCTGCCGGATGGCGTTGGCGAAATTGCGGACATCCTCCGCCGTGGCTTGGGAATCCAGCGGCGCATCGCCTACCCAGATGGGGAACTGGTTACGCCAGCCGTGAATGTGCGGCCCGTCTTCGACCCGGCCAATACGGCTCGCTCCGTAGGCCCGCAGCACGAAATCGCGGAACTGCTCCGGTGGCGTATCCGACAGCCGCGCCGCTTCGTATATGCCCCACTGCTCTACGGTGAAGTCGGGTATGGGCGCGTCTTCCACACCCCGCGTCATCGTCTGCTGCTTCAGGCGCTCGGCAGTCACTGCCACGGCGACGCGGGATTGATCGCAGGCAATCCACCGGCGCCCCAACCGTTGGGCTACGGCGGCAGTGGTGCCACCTCCAACAAAGAAGTCGGCTACGGTGTCGCCTTCGTTGGATGATGCGAGGATGATGCGTTCAAGCAACGCTTCGGGCTTTTGAGTTGGATAGCCAATCATTTCAGAATCGTTTCTGAACAAACTTCGTATATCTGTCCACACGTCCCTCATAGAAACCATTCTATATTTCTGTCCAGGGCGACCATTTCCGCATAAATCACAGACTTCATCCCGTTCAACCCCCAACTGTTTCCCACTGTTTGTATGGGGTTCCGGCAAAGTTCTTGTGTAGGATTTTTCTCGAGGCAAGTGAATACAATGACCTCCACTTTTCTTTGCGTAAAGAAAAATTACATCATGTTTACGTCCAAACCACTGCTTTGATACCCCTCCCGTCGTATATGACCACACGATTTCATTCAGAAAGTTCTCATGTCCAAAAATTTTGTCCATCTCAACTTTGATGTAGTGGCTGGCGTGCCAGTCACAGTGAACACAAATGGAGCCGGTAGCCTTGAGCATCCGCTTCATTTCGTAGAGGCGGGCGTTGAGCCAAATCAGGTAGCCGTCCATGCCGCCTTCCCAGATGTCGCCGAAGGAGCGCAGTTCGTTGTTGTCGCCCCAGATGACGTTGTACTGGCGGCCGGAGAAAAAGGGCGGGTCAATGTAAATCAGGTCAACGCTGTTGGTGGGAATCTGGCGCATCACGTGGAGGTTGTCGCCCCAGATGAGGCGGTTGGGTTCGTGGGGTTCGTTGTGGCCCAAGGAAACGCGCTCGATAATCTGCGTGGGCAGGTTGACCAGCGGGTAGTGCTTGCGGAAGCCCTCGCGCCGGTCCCAGCCCTTGGGTTCGGCCTCGACGGGGATGGAGCCGAAGCGGGCCGGGGCACGGTAAAACTCTTCCTGCTGGGGCAGGGATTCGGGAATAGCCGCGTCCTGGGGGTCGGGGTCGTTGCCGTCGGCGGATTGCTGCGTCATCGTCGTGCCTTCCTGCTTATAATCCGGCTGCGCCGCTCCGCCGGGTGGTCACGCGGGTGATTATAATACATGGAATTAAAGTCTCGCCTCGCAAAATTCCCCTCCCTTTTGATGGGAGGGGATAAGGGTTAGCCGCAGGGACTGCTTCACCAGATAACTGCCGGTCCTCGCGGGCCATGGAGCCGGAGATGTCTATGGTGAAGATCAGGGTGGCGTCCTGCCGCTGTTCCTCCAGGAATATCCTTGCCCTGTAGTCCCACGCGCATCAGCCAGTGGTTCGCGCCGCCAAAGGGCGAGGGCGCGCCGTCCACGTCGATGGCGAAGGCGCATTCAGTGGGCGCTTCATAGCCCTGGTCGAAGAAGTTGACGAACTCTTCCACCCGCACCGCGTTCTGGTCGGGCAGGTGCCATCGTCCAGGAACCGGCGGGCCTTCCTCGCCTGGGTGGACACGCCGGTCAAGGAGTCCTGTCGTCCCTACCACCGGCCCAGCCGCGAGGCTTGGATCGCCACGCTTCAGGGCGGTGGAAGCCCCTTCGACGCCGACAAGCTGCGGGAACTGCGGGTCAGGCCAGCTACGCCGGGAGGTGCGCCGTGCTGAGCCAAAGCAATTGCGCCCAAAGCTATTTTGCTTGGACGGCCCTGGCAACTCACGGGCTGAACCAATCCGGCATTCCCGCGAAAGCGTGAACCCAGAGGCCCCTCACACCAGTGAATATGTCGGATGCTGGCAGCGTGGATTCCCGCTTTCGCGGGAACGACGGGTCATGGGGCGTCCAGTTTGATGAGGCCCGATTGCCCAGTACCAGCACATCGCTTTGATTCTACATAGGTGAAATTCGATATAATTCCCAATCGAAAAGCCCGGACGGTTCATGCCTTGCTTGAACCGCAGATGGGATTCGAGTAACATCTGCCTACGGAAGGGAAGCTGTGTCGAAGAAGCGGGATTTCATCTCCATCACCGATTTGTCTCCGGCGGAAACCCTGCGGCAGGTGCAGCGGGGCGCGCAGGGGAAGGCCCGGCATGGGCACAGGCCGCTGGCGGGAAAGACGGTGGCCCTGCTGTTCGAGAAGCCCTCGTTGCGCACCAAGGTCAGCTTCCAGGTCGGTGTCGAGCAACTGGGCGGCTACTCGCTGTACATGGGTGGCGAGGAGGTCGGTTTGGGCGCCCGGGAGCCGGTCTCCGACGTGGCGCGGGTGCTGTCGGGCTACGTGGACTGCATCGTGGCCCGCGTCTTCCGCCACGAGCATTTGCGGGAACTGGCCGAATATGCCTCGGTCCCGGTCATCAACGCGCTGTCGGACTGGGAACATCCCTGCCAGGCCATGGCCGATCTGCTGACCATCTACGAACATAAGGGCAAGCTGGGGGGCCTGACACTGGCCTACGTCGGCGACGGCAACAACGTGGCCCGGAGCCTGTGCCTGGCGTTGCCCGCGGTGGGCATGAACTTCAACTGCGCCTCGCCCGACGGGCACGAACTGGACGCCAAATCGGTGGCCGTTGCTACCGGGCGCGGCAGCGGCGCGGTCAGGACAATGCGCTCCCCCGCCGAGGCGGTGGCCGGCGCCGACGTGGTGTATACCGACGTGTGGGCCAGCATGGGGCAGGAGTCCGAGGCCGAGCAACGCCGGCAGGAATTCGCAGGCTACACCGTTGACCCGGCTCTGATGGCCCAGGCCCGCCCCGGCGCCCTGTTCATGCACGATATGCCGGCCCACTACGGTGAGGAAGTGCCGCCGGGGATGCTGGAGCATCCGCAGTCGGTGGCCTATCCGCAGGCCCACAACCGCCTGCACGCCCAGAAGGCGGTGCTGGAGTTCCTGCTGGGCGGCGGCTGAATCCTTCACTTCCAACGCACGCTTCCAATGCAGGAAGAAGGGATGCCCTCACCCTGACCCTCTCCCGGGGGAGAGGGGACCCATGTGTTCCACTTTGACAGAATAAGGCGGCAGCCCTATGCCCCTCCCTATCATAGCCATTGTAGGACGCCCCAACGTGGGCAAGTCCTCCCTCTTCAACCGCATCGTCGGGTGGAGACATGCAATCGTATCTGATGTGGCGGGTACCACCCGCGACCGGCTGATGGCGGACACCGATTGGGAGGGCCGCCGGTTCATCCTGCTGGACACCGGCGGGCTGGAGACGGACCCGGAAGGGACTATCCGGGCCAAGGTGCAGGAACAGGCCGAGATGGCCATGGCCGACGCCGACGTCATCATCATGTTGACCGATGTGGCCGAAGGCATGACTCCCTCCGACGCCATCGCCGCCAACCGTCTGCGCACCACCCACAAGCCGGTGGTGCTGGCGGTGAACAAGGTGGATAACGACAATCGCGAGCTCAATACGCCAGAGTTCTACCTACTGGGCATGGGCGACCCGGCGCCCATCAGCGCCTATCACAACTACGGCATCCACGATCTGATGGAGCGGGTGCTGTCGCATCTGCCAGCGCCGGCGGCGGGGCGCGAGGATGGCGGGGAGCCGCGGGACGACGAGGAACTCCTTGATGACACCGAGGAATGGCCGGACATTGCGGAACTGGAGGACGCGCCGCCGCAGGCGGAGCTGAAGCTGTCCATAGTCGGGCGCACCAACGTCGGCAAATCGGCGCTGCTCAACGCCATCCTGGGGCAGGAACGCTCCATCGTCAGCGAAGTGGCCGGCACCACCCGCGACGCCCTCGACACGCAGTTCTCCTACCGTGGCCGCGAGGTGGTGGTGATGGATACCGCCGGGATGCGCCGTCCGGGACAGGTGCAGCAGGGCATCGAGAAGTACAGCGTCATCCGCGCCGTGGGCGCCGTAGACCGTTGCGACATCGCCGTCATTATCGTGGACGCCTCGGAGCTGGCCACCGCGCAGGACACCCACATCGCCGGACTGGCCTGGGAGATGGGGCGCGGCGTCATCGTGGTGGTCAACAAGTGGGACCTGCGGGATGAGCAGGGCCTCTACGCCCGCGCCGAGGCCGAAGCCGTGGTGCGCGAGCGGCTGCACTTCATGTCCTACGTGCCTGTGCGCTTCACCTCCGCTCTGCACGGGCAGGGCATCGGCGGGCTGATGGACACGGCGATGGAACTCTGGGACGAACGCCGTCGCATCGTCGCCAACCGCGACCTGCAATTCATGCTGGCCGACGCCATGTCCGAGCACAGTCCGCCGCTGGTCAAGCGCAACCGGGGCGTGCGGGCGCGCATCAACCGGCTGCGGCAAGTTGGCATAAACCCGCCCACCTTTCTGTTTACGGTGAACGATCCCAGGCTGATACACTACACCTATAAACGCTACCTCGAAAACCGCATCCGCGGCGCCTTCAGGTTCGACAGCACTCATCTCCGGCTGGTCTTCAGGCGAGAATGAAACAGCTTCCCCGCGCACTGCTGATCCAGGCTGCCGCCATCCCTCTGCTGGCGGCGGCAATGGTGGTCGGCGTCATCTACCTGCCAGGCCAGGAAACCGCGTATCAGTACGCCGCGGTGATAATGCTGTCCTACCTGCTGGGGTCGCTGTCATGGGGTTATATGCTGTTGCGCTGGCGGCTGGGGATGGACGTGCGGGAGTTCGGCAGCGGGCGCACCGGGATGTCCAACGTGCTGCGAACCGGCGGCGGCAAGGCCGCGGCGGTGGTGCTTACCCTGGACATCGCCAAGGGTGTGCTGGCGGTGATACTGGCGCGGGAGATAGTAGGCTCGCACATCGCGGAGGTTGTCGCGGCCCTGGTCGCGCTGTTGGGCCACAACTGGCCCGTGTTCCTGGGCTTCCGCGGAGGCCGGGGCATCCTCACCGCGCTGGGCGGGCTCTCGATGATGACGCCGGTGCCGGCAGCGGTGGCAATGGCAATTTTTCTGATTACCGCTTTCGGGAGCCGCTACATCTCACTGGGTTCGATAGTCGGAGTGCTGGCCGGGGCTGCGTCGCTCATCGGGCTGGCGCTCATTGGCTGGTACTCCACGACCTATATGCTCTTCGCCGGGGCCGCCGCCGCCATGATCATCTGGCAGCACCGGGACAACATACGCCGCCTCATCAAGGGCAACGAGCGGCGCCTGGGCGCTCCGGCCACGCCGGTGGAGTAGTTGCGCCTCCCCTTGGTCCCAGACAGACGCCTCACCCCGCCCCCCTCCCATAGGGATACGGAGTATGAAAGGTCTTCCTTTGGCTGACGAAACCGTCGTTGTTGGCGCGACAACCTGGGGCACCACCCTGGCGATGGTCATGGCCGGAGAGGGACGCCCGGTTACGTTGCTGGCCAGAAGCGATGCGGAATGTGCCGCACTGGAATCGGCCCGGGAGAATACCCGCTTCCTGCCTGGCGTCAAGTTCCCTCCCTCGCTGCGGGTGTCGCCGGACGCCGCGAAGGCTTTGACCGGAGCGTCCCTGGCGGTCGTTGCCGTGCCGTCGGACCGGCTGCGGGAGAACGCGCGTCGCATCGCCGGGCGCCTGGCCCCGGGAACGGTGGTGGTCAGCGCCGCCAAGGGACTGGAGCTTCCGGCCGCGCTGCGCATGAGCCAGGTGCTGGCCGAGGAGCTGCCTGCTGAACTCCACCAAGGCATCTGCTCCCTCTCCGGCCCCAACCTCGCCAAGGAAATCGCGCAGGGCAAGCCCTCGTCCACCGTGGTCGCGTCCGATTCTCAAGACGCTGCCGAACGGGCGCAGGCGGCGCTGCTGTCCAGCCGCTTCCGGGTATACACGAGCAGCGACCTGACGGGCGTGGAGCTGGCCGGTTCCCTGAAGAACATCGTTGCGCTGGGGGCGGGCATCTGCGACGGCCTGGAGGTTGGGGAGAACGCCAAGGCGGCGTTCATCACCCGCGCTCTGGCCGAGATTGCCCGGCTGGGCATCGCAGCGGGCGCCCAGACTCTGACCTTCGCCGGTCTGGCCGGGGTGGGCGACGTTATCGCCACCTGCGCCAGCCGCCTCAGCCGCAACCGCTACGTGGGCGAGCAGTTGGCCCTGGGCCGCTCCTGGCCGGAAATCCGCGCCTCCATGGACAATGTGGCCGAGGGCGTCAACGCCACCGGGGCTGCCCTAAAGATGGCGGCTCGGCTCGGCGTGGAAATGCCCATCGCGGAGACCACCTACCGCGTCCTGCACGAGGGGCTGTCACCCCGCGAGGCCGCCATCGAACTGATGGAGCGCCCCGTCGGCAGCGAGTGGTAGGGGAACGCGAAATCCCTCTTTTACGCCCTCCGCCCAATCCTCTCCCTGGGAGAGAGGGGACTTTCAGCGCAGCCTCCCCAGCGACAGCCCGGGAACGCGCTCCAGCAGCCAGGCGGCGGCGGAACGGCGGTGGCAGGGATCGCCCGACGGCTCGAAGCACAGGAGCGTCAAGTCGCCCGCGCCCGACAGCTCCTCCAGGAAATTGCGAAAGGCGCCATCACGCCGGTGCGTTGCGTCCATCTCCTCCCGGTAGCGGGCGTCGAGGGTGGGGAAGTCGATGTCGCCATTGCGGTACTCCGTCAGCAAGGCGCGGGACGGGTAGAGGGCTGGCTGCACCTCCCAATCGGTTCTGCGGCCCCGGGGATGCGCCCGCGATATGCGGTAGCGGACGCCGACCCAGTGTCGCGGCTCGTAGAAGCTGGCGGTGTAGAGCATCGTCTGTTCCCAAGCTCTTGCAGTTCTCTCTTCCTGAGAGAGGCAGGAATTTCCGTGAATCCCCTCGCCCTCCGGCGGAGGGTTAGGGCGATTGCAAAGTCCCTTCTGCCTCAATTTTGTCTGAATCAGGATTCACAGGATTAAAAGATAAGCAGGATGGGGGCCATCAGCGAAATCCCAAAATCAAACGAATCACAGTTCAGACAATGACTTTACAATCATCCTGGCCGGAGGGTTAGGGCGAGGGCGTCCCCATTGGTGAGGGCGTATCCTGAAGCGTGTCCGTGGGCGCGGCCCTGCGGCGCCGGAAGGCCGCGCCCACGGCGAAAATGATCGCGCCAACAATGATCACGCTGATGTAGGTGATGAAGCGGTCAACCAGCACCAGCGCGGTGGCCGACTCTTTAGCCACCGCGGCGAGACGCACCGCCAGGCCGGCCACGCCCGACTCCACCGCCCCGACGCCGCCGGGCGTGGGCACCAGCGACAGCAGCGAGTTGGCCAGGGTCAGGAAGATGACCAGCGCCGGGCTCAGCTCGAACCCCAGGGCCCTGGCCACCAGGTACATCCGTCCGATCTCGGCCATCCATCCCAGCAGGCCCAGCAGCGTCGTCTGGGGCAGCCGGTGAAGGCCCCCCATCGCGCCGTCGTGGAATCGCTGGTAGCGGGACGCCAGCCAGCCGGGCAACCGGCGCAGCAACGGCCCCCGCGCCCACACCATCACCGCCAGCGCGGCCGCCAGCACAATCGCCAGCCCGACCGCCACTGCCAGCACCGTCCAGGTGCCGCCGCCATCGTCTGCGCCAATCAGGAACGGCACGGCCACCACCAGCATCAGCGCCACCAATGCCGTGTCCAGCGCCCGCTCAGCCAGAATGGTGCCGATGGCCCCGGAAAAGGTCGCGCCGTGCTCCTCCTGGTAGAGGTAGGCGCGGAAGGCATCGCCCAGCCGAAGCCAGCCGATGGAGTTGACGAACCAGCCCAGCAACACCGCCCGGCTGCAAAAGAGGATGCCGGGGACAGGCTCGTTTTCACCGGAGGCGTCGGAAGCGTGCTGCAACAGCATCCGCCACCGGGCGCCGCGAAAGACGAAGGTGGTGTAGTGGACGGCAAAGGCCGCAACCAGCAACCACGGGTCGGCGCCGCGCACCCGCTCCCAAGTGACATCGAGATTGACATCGAAGCGGGTGACGAGGAACAACAGAAAGCCGCCCGCCACCAACAGGGAGACCAGCGCGGGTATGGAAAACACACGCCGGCGCAGGGACTCTATCCGGGCCTGAGCTCCGTCCGGCGGCCCGGCGGGGGGGGTGCTGGGTTCGTTTTCGGCAGACATCAGGGGCCCGGCCGGATCGCCCGGTGGGGCCGGGGCATGATTAGCGCAGTTCCCGGGGCATGGTGAAGGAAACGTCTTCCTCGACGCCGCTGAGCATGGTGACGCGCTCCGGGGCCAGGGCCTCGATTACGCTCTCCACCAGCACCTCCGGCGTGGACGCGCCCGAGGTTATGCCGACCTTTTCCTTGCCGCGCAGCCATTCGGGGTTTATTTCTTCGGGGCCGTTAATCAGATGGGCCGGCACTCCCTGGGCCGCGGCCACCTCGCGCAGGCGGTTGCAGTTGGAGCTGTTTTGCGCCCCGATGACCAGCACCAAATCCACGCTGCCCGCCATCTGGGTCACCGCCTCCTGGCGGTTGGTGGTGGCGTAGCAGATGTCGTTGCGGACCAGGGCCCGGGGGAAACGCGACTGGATGGCCTCGATGGCGTGGGCGGTGTCGCGCACCGAGAGGGTGGTCTGGGTGAGAACGGCGATTTCATCGTTGTCGCCCCAGTTGGGGAGTTCGGTGGGGGCGTTGTCGTCAATCAGGGTCATCTCGACCTGGCCCATGGTGCCGCGCACTTCCTGGTGGCCCCGGTGTCCCACCAGCAGCACCCGGCGGCCCTCGCGGCTGTACTTCTTGGCCTCGTTGTGGACTCGGGTGACCAGTGGGCAGACGGCGTCAATGACGCGGAGGTTGCGCGCCCTGGCCTTCTCGAAGTCCTCGGGCGGCGAGCCGTGGGCAGAGAACACCACCAGCGACCCTTCCGGCACTTCGTCCACCTCTTCCACGGTGATGGCGCCGCGCGACTCCAGGTCGTTGACCACGTAGGGGTTGTGGACAATCTGATGCTTGACGTAGACCGGCGGGCCGTAGCGCCGCAGGCAGACGTCCACCACGTCGATGGCCCGCACCACCCCGGCGCAGAACCCCCGGGGCGAACTCAGCAAGACTTCCAAACCGTCCCTCCTACCAACCTGTCCGGCCCTCGGCCGAAAGCGGGCGCGTACCGCCGGGGGTTATGATAGCACAGCGTGCTACTGGTCATTAACCAAGCAGTAACTCGTGCTTCGTCCGCCTTCGGCGCTGCGGACCAGGATGCCGCGGTCTACCAATGCGGTGATGTCCCTAAAGGCGGTGACGTGAGAACACTTCCCTATTTTTGCCCACTTGGACGTAGTGAGTTTACCCCGGAAGTCGCCCAAGAGGAGGTTGAGTACCTTACTCTGTCGCTCATTGATGGGGATGTCGGCGATTCGCTCCCAGAACCGCGCCTTGTTCAGCGTAGCGGCCAAAGTAGCCCCCGCATTTTCTATAGCCTGGCTCAGGCAAGCAACGAACCAGCGCATCCACTCGGTGACGTCCGCCGTCCCCTTCCCGGTGCGTTCCAGGATGTCGTAGTAGTCGTTGAGCTCCCTACGGATTTGCGATGACATACTGTAGAAACGTTGCGAAATACCTTCAGAGCGAGCCAAGACCATGTCTGTTATGGCCCGTGCAATGCGTCCGTTGCCATCATCAAAGGGATGGATGATGACAAACCACAGGTGGGCCAAAGCTGCCATGAGCACCGCGTCGGTGTTGCCGGGGGTGTTGAACCAGTCCAAGAAGGCCTGCATTTCCTCCTCGACCTGGTCGGCGGGTGGGGCCTCGTAATGCACCCGCTGCCGTCCCATAGGGCCAGAGACTACCTGCATGGCGTCGGTTCGGTAGTTGCCCACCGTAATTCTGCTCGACCCGCTCCACCCGGTAGGAAACAGAGCGGCTTGCCAGCCAAACAGCCGCTCGGCGGTAAGCGGCAGGGCGTAGTTCTGTGTCGCGTCCAGCATGAGCTCAACGATACCTTCCACGCTACGGTCGGTAGGACGCAGACCACCGACGTCCATACCAAGTTGCCTGGCGACGGAGGAGCGGACTTGCCCGGCGTCTAGAAATTCGCCTTCAATCTCGCTACTCTTCACCACGTCCCCGGTCAGCGTATCCAGCATAGCATCCTGTCGGAGACGGAGACCAATGGACTCCATGCGCCCTACCAGCCGCCCCTGCCTGTGGCGCACTTCTGCCAGACTGTCGGCCAGTTCCTCACCCCGCCAGTACAGGCGAGGCCATTCAGGTTGCTGGTGAATGTATATTCTATTCATCATTTGCAATGATTATAGCTCATATTCATTACATTTCCCTGCTAACTGCTCTATTTTCCTTTGGTTTTGAGTTTGCCGCCAACTCTCACGAGAGGAATCGGGGCAACCTGGGAGAATGCTGTTGTCCGCAAGACACGGCGGCCCTGTGCTATAATCCGTCGGCGCTTGCCCCCCCTTCTGGGCCGTTTTCCGTGGGCCGTCATCCCACGAAAAAGGCATCCGAATTCAGCAATCCCCGCGTGGCAGGAGGCGGAGATGGTCAGTATTCACGACGAGATGGTGGTGTTCTCCGGCAATGCCCATCCGGAGCTGACCCAGTCTGTTTGCGACTACCTGAGCATCCCGGTAGGGCAAGCCGAGGTGTTCAAGTTCGCCAACGACAACACCTTCGTGCGTATCCTGGAAAACGTCCGCCAGCGCGACGTCTTCATCGTCCAGCCCACCTGCGCCCCGGTCAACGACCATCTGATGGAACTGCTGATCATGATCGACGCCTGCAAGCGGGCGTCCGCGGGTCGCATCACCGCCGTAATGCCCTACTACGGCTACGGGCGCACCGACAAGAAAGACCAGCCGCGGGTGCCCATCACGGCCCGCTTGGTGGCCGACCTGCTCACCGCCGCCGGCGCCGACCGGGTGCTCACCGTGGACCTTCATGCAGGTCAGATTCAGGGTTTCTTCAATATGCCGGTGGACGAGTTGACCGCGGTGCCAATACTGACCCAGTACTTCGCTGACAAGGGCATCGACGACCTCGTGGTGGTGGCGGTGGACATCGGCATCAGCAAGAAGGCCCGCGACGTGGCGGAACGGCTGTCAGCCCCCTTGGCCATCATCGAAAAGCGGCGCACCGACAACAGCGGGCTCTCGGAGCTGATGAACGTCATCGGCGACGTTGAGGGCAAAGTGGCGCTGACCTTCGACGATGAAATAGACACCGGCGGCACGGTGGCCAACGCAGCGGAGGCCCTACTGGACCACGGCGTCAAGCAGGTGTACTGCTGCGCTTCCCACCCCGTGCTGTCCCGCAACGCGCACCAGACCATGGCCCAGAGCGCCTTCACCGAAGTGGTGGTCACCGACACCATCCCCATCAGCCCTGAGAAGCGCAACGGCAAGTTCACCGTGCTGTCGGTGGCCCCTCTCTTGGGAGAGGCAATGTTTCGCATCCACAAGGGCCAATCCGTCGGCGAAATGTTCAACAACTAGGCTAACCGCCCATCCTTCGACAGGCTCAGGATGAGCGACTAGCAGGCTCAGGATGAGCGATTGGCGCACCAGCCCCGATTTAGCGCTGCGTTCACGCGCACAAGGAGCGAGCAGACGATGTATGACCTGCTGATTAAGGGCGGAACGGTGGTTGACCCATCCCAGGGCATTCACGGCGTCAACGACGTAGCCATCGAGGATGGCAAGATCGCCCGCGTCGCCCCCGACATCGACGCCGCAGACGCCGCGCAGGTGGTGGAGGTGAAGGGCAAGGTGGTGACGCCCGGCCTGATTGACCTGCACACCCACGTCTTCGCCGGTGTCAACGCCAACGGGGTGGACCCCAACATCGGCGGCGTCCGGGCCGGGGTGACCACGATGGTGGACGCCGGCAGCTCCGGTTGCGACACCTTCGGCGGGTTCCCGCGCCACATCCTGCCCAACAGCGACACGGAAATCATCTGCTTCCTTCACATCTGCCGCACCGGACTGGCCACCACGCCCGACATTTTCAGCCCGTCCAGCATAGACCTCGACCACACCGTCGAGACCATCAACGCCAACAAGGGCATAATCTCCGGGGTCAAGGCGCGGATGGTGTCTCCCGCTCTGGAGATAATGGGCATGGAGATGCCCCGGATGGCCAAGCGGGCCGCCAAGGAGGCCGGCGTCCGGCTGATGGTGCATATCGGCGACACCGAAAAGCGCTACGACGCCAACGTCATCCGCGAACTGCTGCCAATACTGGAAGAGGGCGACATCGTAACCCACTACTTCACGGCCAACCCCGGCGGGGTGCTGGACGCCGACGGCAAGCTGGTGCCGGAGGCGCGCGAAGCCCACGAGCGCGGCGTGTGGCTGGACACGGCCCACGGGCGGATGAACTTCAGCTTCGCCGTGGGCGAGCGGGTGATTGACCAGGGCGTGCTGCCCCACTGCATCAGCACCGACCTGACCGTCCCCGGGCGCGCCCGCACCGTCCACAGCATGACCGAGATGATGACCCGCTTCCTGGCCATGGGCTTCACCTTCGACCAGGTGGTAACCATGTGCACCGAGAACCCGGCCAAGGCCGTCGGCGTGGAAGACCGCCTCGGCACGCTGCACACGGGCAAGCAGGCCGATCTGTCCATCCTCGACATCCAGGAGGGAGACTGGGTGGTCTACGACGTGCTGGGCGACTCCCGCAAGTCGGACAAGGCAGTGACGCCGGTGATGTCGATCAAAAAGGGCCAGGTGTTCGAGGCGGCTTGGGGCCCGCGCCCCTGGGGCTGGACGCCGGATTCGGCGTAGCCAATGAAAGGGAAAACTCCAATGGGAACATTTTACGTCACAATTCAGGTAGCCGACCGCTTCCGGGAGCGGTATGCCAATATAGACGCGCTGGTGGACACTGGCTCAAGCTACTCGTCATTGCCGGAGAGCTTGCTGGACGAGCTTGGGATAGAGCGCGAGACAACCCGCAGCTTCGAGTCGGCTGACAATCGTATTGTCGAATACCCGCTGGGCGAGACACGTGTGCGAATCGAGGGCCGCGAGAAGACCGTCCCGGTAATGTTTGCTCCAGACGACACGATGCCGCTGGTGGGGGCAACCACGCTGGAGATACTGGGTCTGGGCATAGACCCTCTTGCGGAAACACTGGCGCCGGTCAATGCGCTGGGCAGGTGATGGGCAGACGCGCACCCACAATACGTCGGAGGTCTCCGTTTCGTGGCTGCATACTGCCCTGTCATTGAGGTACTGCCGGAGTGGATTTCCGATACAGAAAAAAGGGGCGGCAAGGCCAAGTTTTGGTATCAGCAGCCAGACGGAAACACTCCCGCCTGGCTGTTTAAGTTCCCGAGAGAAACAACCGGCGAGCATTGGGCAGAAAAGGTGGCGGCAGAAGTGGCCGGTCTTCTGGGAATTCCCTGCGCACGGGTGGAGTTGGCTGTCTTTGACGGAACGCACGGGGCTGCCGCCGAGAACATTGTCCCCAACAATTACGATTTAATTCCCGGCAATGAGGTTCTGGAAAGTAAAATTTCACCTGGAGACACCAGGGAATTAAATTTCCACTTGGCTGATCATACTTTGGAAAATATGTGGCTGGCCCTGGACAGAACATTTGAATCCGCTGAGAGTTCCCTCGAAGCTAAATGCCAGTTTGCCGGGTATCTGGTACTGGATGCGGTGATCGGAAATACAGACAGGCAT
Source organism: Dehalococcoidia bacterium (assembly GCA_965261945.1). Taxonomy (GTDB): domain Bacteria; phylum Chloroflexota; class Dehalococcoidia; order Lucifugimonadales; family UBA3495; genus VXOI01. The sequence goes on along the minus strand of CBDHEF010000002.1, from coordinate 2,932,543 downwards.
TCCGAGAACTGGGGAATACTGCGAAGCCAAGACATTTCCCGTCGCGTGGAGTCTCTATCACCGTCTTACGACCACGGCTCATCCTTGGGGTGTGAACTTTCGGACGTGAGAAGGGAAGAATTACTGGCCTCAGATAATGTTGGGAACTATGTGGAAAGAGGACGTGGGCAAATCTACCGGGCAATTTCCCGCAGGCGCCGCCCCAGCCCGTTGCAGTTAGTCCGTACCGCGACTCCAGAATACCGCGAGCTATTCCGTCAATCCCTTGCAAAACTGGATGCTTTAGACAAATCAAATTTAAGCCAAATCGTAAGTTCTGTGCCGGATAACTGGATGACACCAGCAGCCAGGGCGTTTGCCATTGGCTTGATGTTCTACAGTTGCGACAGATTACAGGAGGCGCTTAATGGGTGAGAAAACGCTTTTTCTAGCTTGGCAGGACAAGGGAGTCAGCCGCCAATGGTTCCCCATAGGCAGGCTAGACGCCAACGTCGAGAGTGAAAAATACCGATTTCGTTACACCAGCGGGGCACAGCGGGCGAAGAAAGAAGTCGGATTCCCGTCGCTCATGACCTTCCCACAGATGGATGTAGACTATCAGTCGCCAAAACTATTTACCATGTTCAGAAACCGGGTAATGTGGCCAAGCCGCCCGGACTTTAAGGACTACCTGCACTCCCTCGCCTTGGCTGAAGATAGCGACCCAATTGATATGCTGGCGATAAGCGGCGGTTACTTGCTTACGGATGCTTACGAAGTATTCCCGCAACTCGCCAAGAAAGCCGACGGCAGTTTCACTTGCCGCTTCTTCCTCCACGGCGGGAAGCACGTCAGCAAACCGGCGCAAGAGCGGCTGGGTTGTCTGGCGGCGGATGAGGAGCTTTACCTGGCGCTGGAACTTACCAACCCGCTGGGCGAGAAGGCGGTGCAGATTCAGACCACCGACTATCACATGATCGGCTGGGCGCCGCGCTACTTGGCGCATGACCTGTCGGTGGCGCTGGCGGGGCCGCTTGGCTCATGCCAAGCGCGGGTGGTGCAGGTAAACCCGATGCCGGTCCCTTCGGAGCAGCGGGTGCTGATCGAGATGTCCGGCAATCTGGGCGACCACGAACCGATGACGGGAGAGGACTACCGGCCGCTGGTTCCTGACTAACCTCGCTGGCTGATCGGCAGTTGAGTCACCCCCGCGACTGCCCGCTCTTCCGCCGGAGCGCCCGCGCCAGGGGCCGCAGCCTGGCCTTCAGGCTGAACCTTCGGCGGACGTTGTTGGCTATCAGCGGGGCCAGGTGGTTATTGCCGGCTACCAGCGGTGCAACCCAGGCTCTCAGTTCCTTCATGGTAGGCGTTTTCTGCTCCCAAGTCGGAACGAAACTCTCGATCGGGCGCCAATGGCGCTCGCCTCGGAAGCGGGTCATCACCGTGCCACCGGCCTCCTGCACCGCCAGCGCGCCGGCGGCCATGTCCCACATCCGCGGCGCTCCGAAGATGGCGTACTGCATCACCCCTCGGGCCGTCATCGCCAGCTCGTAGGCGATGCTGCCGGTGGTGCGCGGCTCGCCGGCCTTATCTGCCAGCCCGCCGGTGAAGCGGTTGGCGACGCCGAAGTAGCCGGGCAGGCCAATCAGCCGGTTGGGGATGGGCTGCTCGGTTTCCAGCACCTTCACTGGCTCATCGTCGGCCCCCGCGCCCGCAACCAGCGATGCGATTTTGGCGCCTCCACCCCGGCGGCAATGGAGCACAAAGCCGCCGCCTGCATTGGGCCAAGGAACATACAGGGCCGCCGCGACCGGCCGACCCCGATGCAGCACCCCGATGGAAGAGGCGAAGACGGGCAGACCGTTGAGAAAGTTAGTGGTGCCGTCGAGAGGGTCCAGCACCCAGAGAATGTCGCGGGCCAGTTCTTCGGACTGCTTCTCTTCCTCGGTAGCCTCCTCGCCCAAGATGCCGTGTTCCGGGAAACGGCGCATGATCTCTTCGGTAAGGTACGCCTGCGTTTGCTTGTCGGCGGCGGTCACCGGGTCTCGCTGCTGGTCGTCCTTGAACTCCACTTCGATGCGGCGCCCGAAGTGTCCCGCCAAGATTTCTCCGGCGCCGCGGGCGATTTCTACGGCGTGGCGTTCTATTTCGAGGATATGCGCTTCTTCAAGAGGCTGCACGATTAGCTCACCAACCACACCGCCTATTCTTGTGGGCGCTCTGGCCATGATTCCGGCGGCGTGGGGCAAGGGTAGAGCAGCCCCGGCGGGCGGTCAACGGGCGGCTGTCAGCGGTTGGAGCGGGCTGGTATAATCGGCGGGGTTCAGTCGAGCGGCCGCCCCCCGGGGTTAGGGGCGGGATGAGGATGTTGGTATGGACTTGGGGTTGAAGGACAAGGTGGCAATCATCGGCGGGGCCAGCAAGGGGCTGGGGCGGGCCTGCGCCCAGGCGCTGGCCGAAGAGGGCGCGAAGGTCGTCATTTGCAGCCGCACCGCGGCCGACCTGGAACAGGCAGCAAGCGAGATTCGGAAATCCACCGGCGGCGAGGCGCTGGCCTACCCCGCCGACCTCGACCGGCTGGAGAGCATTACCGGCCTGATTTCGGCGGCGCTGGAGCAGTTCGGCGGCATTGACGTGCTGGTCAACAACTCCGGCGGGCCGCCCCTGGCCCGCTCCGCCACCGCCACCGAGGAACAGTGGGAGACGGCGGTGCAGCGGTCGCTCATCTTCTTTGGGCGAATGTGCCGCGAGGGGATACCGCACCTGCGGCAACGCGGCGGCGGGCGCATCATCAACATCCTCGCCAGCACGGTCTACAATCCCATCCCCAACCTGGCGCTGTCGGGCGCGACCCGCATGGGCGTGGTGGCCTATTCCAAGAGCCTGGCCGACGAGGTGGGGCGAGACGGCATCCTGGTCAACAACGTCTGCCCTGGCTCCATCCTCAGCGAGCGGATGCTGTCCAACGTGACCTCCCGCGCCAACGAGCTGGGAATCAGCGTGGACGAGGCGCTGGCCCTGCGCGCAGCCGACACCGCCGTGGGTCGCGTCGGCGAGCCTGTGGAGCTGGCCAACCTGGTGGCCTTCCTGGCCTCGGAGCGGTCAACGTACATCACCGGCACGACGATACTGGTGGACGGCGGGCTGGTGCGCTCGGTGATGTAGGGGTGGAGTGGTAGGTGACTTGCACAGAGATGGACTCTCTTCGCTTTTCATTATCGCGGTAGTCGACGTATTCTCCCGAAGATTTCTCAGGGAGCTGTTCGGCGCACGATTTCAACTTGGGCCTCTAAAATGGGGTTATGTCGCCCTTAGCAGTATCTCAAACTCATCCGGGCGAGACCACCGGGCAGTTTCAGAGATCTCTCTCACCAAGTTGAAGTCCTCGGGCAGCCACACATCATGCGTATCGTCGAATAATGAGATAAATGCCAAGCCAGTCTGAGTTGCCCTCAAATGGCTTAAGTCCATGCAACCGGTCACAACATGTTCAGTAAGCCTGTGAACAGCGCCTCGGGAGCCGGTGCTCAGAAGAAATACCAAAGAGGTTCGATTATCGGTTTGTGTTTCAAAATCAACAGTCCAAGGCCGTTCTGAGCGGCCCTGTTTCGTCACGCGGCGTTGGAAAGGGATCTGTTTTTCTTGCAACCACTCATCCACTTCATCTGCCGTTGACTGAAGAGTTTGGCTTCGAAAAGTGAACCACACATCAGAGACTCGCACGGCTGCTTGAGCCAAGCGCATCACAGATTCACCTATCGTTGCCCTTTGCACTGAGCGAAGCACCAATTGATCATGGAATAGTTCGACGCGGAGCGTTTGACAGACGTCCTCAATCAGCATTTGCTGCTTGGGGGAACGCTGTCGGCTGACAGACTGAACTCCAAGCCATCCAATAGTATCGCCAAGATCGGTAACAATGTAACCGCTTCCCTGTTCCAGGACGAATACGTCCACTACGCCCCCGTCTGGAAACAGCATGGGGGTTCTTACTCGCGCTCCTCCCTGCGGAGCAGGGGTGCAAACGAAGAGGGGGGGCAGTGATTGCCCTACGGAAGCGCAGAGTTCGTTTATATTCACAGCATCAATGCTCCCTGAATAGCGGGAACCTGCATTTCGCCATAGTGGCTAATCCGGGCTTCATGGCAAAATTGCCTCCACACCTCGACCGGATGTTCCCAAGTTTCGGTAATGTCGCCGGGAACATAAGCCCACTTGTCTCGGCTACCAGGCACCCAGTGGTTCTTATGCTTCTCCCCCACAAATGTCCCGTCTGGATTCTGATGGTCAGCTCCCAAATCCAGGCCATAAATTCGGCCCACGCTTCGGTGGATGATAGAGAATGACAGCTTAGCGGAAGCAAAATTACACCAAGCATCCACAAGTATAGGGTAGCCTTCGCTGGAATCGATATCAACTCTAAATTTCCGTGCCGGTGAGTGCCGGTTGCCTTCCCATTCGATGTTTCCGGCAATGACCTTAGTTTCGTCGTTTATGATAGCGTCATATTCAACTTGGCTTAAGCTCATATCCGATGATTGTCTCTCCCCTCACAACCAGTCCAGACAGCAACGCGTATTGCCGTGTTGCTGGATCCGTTGCATACATCGACAACGGGTTGCTTGCGTTTTTCACTCATATTACCCTATCTCAATGATATCAGGCACGGGAAGTCCGAGCATCAACACGGGCAGGGATGAAAATGGCGTTACAGCGCAGACACGCGGAGGAACCTACGGACGCGGCTGGGTTCCTGGACCGGGGAAGCCGCTACGGGCGTAACGGGGTGTACCACCGCGCTATCGAGGACTTCACGAAAGCCCTCGACCTGGATTCCGGTCTTGCCGAGGCCTGGTACAACCGGGGCTGCTCCTGGTACGAGATTGGCGACTACGAGAAGTCCATCTCCGACTTGACCCGCGCCATCGAGCTGGCCCCCAGCAACGGCCTCTACTACGGGCAACGCTCGCTGGTCTACCTCTTCAACGACCAGCCAGAACTGGCCGAGACCGACCAGGAGCGCTGCGATGAACTGCGATCCGGCGGCGGGGCAGAGTAGCCCTGATTTTGCGGCAAAAGGCCAAGTGTCGTCATCTTGGCGTCCTACGCGGGGACGACCCCAGTGGGGAGGCCCACACCCCAACCCTCCCCCGGAGGGAGAGGGAACTTTTGAATGCCCCTGTGTCTCTACGCCGCAGGCTTGAAGTACGGCACCGAAATCTGGTCGGTGGCGCGCTCGAAGGTTACCTCGACGGGCATCCCGATGCTCACCTCGCTGGGGTTGCAGCCTACGATGTTGGTGAACATACGGACGCCTTCCTCCAGCTCAACGAGGGCCAGGACGTAGGGGCCCTGGTCGAAGCCAGTGGTGCGGTTCTGGTAGGTGACTGTGTAGGTCCAGACGGTGCCTTTGCCGCTGGCCTGCACCCAGGCGGGGCCCTCCGACCAGCAGTGCGCGCAGATGCCGCGGGGGTAGAACTGGTACTCGTTGCACTTGCCGCAATGCTGAATCAGCAGTTGACCGCGGCGGCAGGCGTCCCAGTAGGCGCGGGTCTCGCCGACGACGGTCGGCAGCGGCTTGTTCCAATCAGGCATAACAGACCCCTCCTTAATCTCTCCCCAATATTACGGTGCCGCCGCTGTGGCGGGAGCCCAGAGCGCCGCCGGTGCCGTGGCACAGGGCGATCTTGCAGTCGGGCACCTGGCGCGGGGTGCCCTCGAACTGGTGGCGGAGCTGCCGCGTCGCCTCCATCAACAGGAAGATGCCGCGCATCCCCGGATGGTTGGACGACAGCCCGCCGCCGTCGGTGTTGATGGGCAGCTCGCCGCCGATCTTCAGCCGTCCGCCGCTGACGAACTGGCCGCCCTCGCCCTTCTCGCAGAAGCCCAGGTCTTCCAGCGTCTCCAGTACGGTGATGGTGAAGGAGTCGTAGATCATCGCCATGTCGATGTCGGCGTGGGTGACGCCCGAACCGGCGAAGGCAGGCTCCTGGCTCTGCTTGGCGGCGATGTAGATGAGATCGCGTTTGCCCGCGCCCTGATGCGCCACCGCCTCGCCGGTGCCCAGCACCCAGACCGGGGCGTGGCGGCAGCTTCGGGCCACCTCGGGGGAGGCGACGACAACGGCGCCGCCGCCGTCGGTGATGACGCAGCAGTCCATCAGGTGCAGCGGCGAGGAAATCACCCGCGAGCGCATCACGTCGTCCACGGTTATTTCGTCACGGAACAGGGCCTCGGGGTTCATCGAGGCGTGATGGCGGACGGCCACGGCAATCTCGGCCAACTGCTCCGGCGTGGTGCCGTACTGGTGCATGTGGCGCTGGGCAATCATGGCGTAGAGGCCAACGGTGGTCAGGCCGTACAGCTCCTCGAAGCTGTCGGGCGACGGGTCGAGGCGCGGATGGCCGAACCGGCCCACGCCGCCGGTGCCGACGGACACGCCCCCGGAGCGGGCCAGCGTGCTGTAGGTGATGACGGCGCAGTTGATGCGCCCGGCGTGGATGGCGTTGAGCGCGTGGGCCAGGTGAAACTCGAAGGAGCCGCCGCCCACGGTGGTGTTGTCCACGTGCTTGGGGTACATATTCAGGTAGTCGGCCAGGTTCAGGCCGCTGTTGCGCACCGACATCGACGCGGTGAACAGGCCGTCCACGTCGTTCTTGGACAGCCCGGCGTCTTCCAGCGCCTTGATGATGCTCTCGCCCTGAATCTGAAGCTCGCTCTTGTCGGGAGCATAGCGGGTAACGTGTTCGTGGACGCCCACAATAGCGGCCGCCCGTCTGAGGTCAACCATCGGCAGGATACCTCCGGGGAGAAATTAGGAGACTAAAAGAGGTTTGCAGGCATGGACGACATACTCGGAAGTCATCAGTTCCTTAAACCCGGCGACGCCGTAAGGGTAGCGCCGTCGGTTAGCCCTGATAGTTCGCTCCTTGATACCCACATGATAGAGCCCTGACCGCTCCAGCATTGCGGCCAGCATCTCCGCAATGGGTAAGATATGACCCTTTACGACATTGTTGCCCACCACAAAAGACGATTTGCCACCTTGTTTCAGTACTCCATGAAACTGGACCACAACGTCGTACAATTCAACTATGTACCTGCAAAGATTACGATGCGTCGTTGCCGAAATTTCGGCGATACCATCTATGTCAGCCTGATATTCTGGGACAACAGAGTAGCATTTGGTCATGATATCATCCCAATCGTTGCTGCCCGACATTAGCCCCAGATATGCTGACCTACCTAGCGGTTGCCGCTCTGGCCAGAGCCACCATTGGCTGAATTTATGCGATCTAGGGTAATCAATGGCGTTGAAGTATGGTGGTGAAGTCAGGATGTAGTCAATGGAACCAGGGGCTATGCGTACCAAATTATCTTTCGTGTTTCCCTCCATTATTTCCCACGACACCTCGTGATTCTGACAGTACACATTCAGTGCCTTTAGTCGTGCGAAAATGTCCTTGATAGCTTTCCTAAAGATCCTGATTTGTGAGGCTATCGTGACATCACCGCGCATCACTCGGTGTGGGCGAGAATGGTCTATGTCTCTGGCTAAGCTGATAGTGTTCGGCCACTTGCGGATGATCGAGGATGATATTGCCAGTTGGACCACCTCTTGATAGCGAGGGTCTGGCAGAGATTTTGATATTTCTACCAGAAGCGCTAACACTGCCCGCTGAACTGGTGTAAACCAGAAGTCAATGGCATTGTTAGCCGGCACAACTCCTTGGAATCCGTTGAAGGAGAATTTAGCGCCCGCCGGCCAGGAGTCCGGCGTAATTTCGGACGAAGACAATTCGGATTCAACAAGCTCCAACTTTCGCTCGACTATAGCTGAAATATCGTCCAGTTCGTCTACGCCGTATGGAGTCAAGGACACTCTGGCGATTAAGCAGGCAATAGGGTCAACGTCTATACCGATGCCATTTACGTCCAACATCCTTGCCTGGACTGGCCCGGTGGCGGAGCCGACCCAAGGGTCCAGAAGAGTCCCTCCACGCTCCATATTTTCTGATATGGACTCCCGCGCGAGATCATCCCCGAAACTCGCAGCATAGGCATGAAGCCGTACCGAAGTCTTCGGGGGAATCAATGCGCCATCCTGAATTCGCACTTCAACCAATGTTCGCTACTCTTCGTCTATTTTTAAGCTACCGCGCTCCACGCTGCTAGGATCAAAATTGAGAGCCAGTTCTCGAACACGGTCTCGCCGCCTGGTACAGTTCTAGATAGCAACTGGTCTGGCGACAGGCCACTGAAACCAAGCACCCTAGCCGTTTGGACATACCTGCTGTTGTTGCGACTATTTGGGTGGACGACATAGTTTCTAACACACCTGATATTGTCTGCCACAATGGAAACTTGGGCCAAGCCCAAGTCAATGTCATTGAAATTAGCTACCTTAAGTCGCATGGCCTGGTCAATCGTGAACACAGGGTCTTCCCAATTTGACCTTGCTCCTGCCAACGGTGTTTTAGTGATTTGGGAAACATCAGATACCCGTTTTACGCCAGGCGCACGCGGCAGAATTTTGCCAGTTCGGGTTTCGCATCCACCGACGGCCGACTTCACGACAAGTTCCCGGCAGAACTCGCCCCACAGGTGTTGAAGCCTCGCTACTAAATAAGCTCGTCCGTCCTGATGCACCGGCTCGCACGCCAGCCTCTCATCTGAATTTTCGGGCAACCTTACCGTAAAACGCGCATTCAGCGAACTGCTTCGTCTTTCGTAACGCTCATAGAGGCTGGTCAAAGGCTTCTTAATCATAACCGTTAGACCAAATCAGGCAGCAGTGCTTTGTACAGCATTTGGAAACGGACTCGCCGGCTCCTGATGCGCTGCGTGGTTCCCGCCGAAGCGTACTGAAATTCGTAGAACCTCTCTGGGACTTCCGTGGAATCTTTATCCAAGCTATCCGCTAGTGCACCTAAATTTAGCAACGCCATATTGACATCTTCTAGGGCGCGTGGATCTTGCACCGGTATATCGTCCCCCATATCGCCGGAAGGTATGCCGAATTGGGCATGTGCTACGGCTGCGAACAACATCAGGAAATGCGGAGAACCTACCAATTCTGTTTCCAATGCAGGCGACAAGTTGTCGTCAATGTATTCCATCGTGCGGTCCACCCGAGAAATCACGTGTTGCGGCATAACGGCGTCATATTTGTTGTACAGTCTTTCAATTTTGGGCTGACCTCCATCAGTGACGCCTTCCAGAATGATGCCGAACATTTGCGCCATCAATTCGTCATCGGCCATTCGCACTCGAGCGCGATTGTTGAGAACTCGGTGTTTGTCCCAGAAAAATCCCCAGTGCCGTGAAGTTTCCACCACGGAATTACGTAATTGTCCATGATACTTCCCGTGGCGCAATTCTTGAGGCGACAAATTGTAGTTATAGGTATTCAGCCTTTGGAAAACGTCGAATACCACATTGTCTGGTGCGTTTAACAACTGCTCTGCTGGTATCATGTATGCTAAAAACTTCGTTTGGTACTCCTCATCCAAGTCAGAATATCGCTTCCTGGCATACTCTTCAGCGAAATCTCGGCTTGACCCAAGCCGAAATTCATCTTTGGAGAAAGACTGAATCGCCAGCAGACGCTGTTGGCCGTCAACGACTTCCCGGTAGCTCCTCCGGGTAGCAGTATTTGTCTTTGTCCGCAGATAAATCTTGGGCATAGGCAGGCCGCGAAGGATGGTGTCTATAAGGTACGCCTTTGCAGTAGTCGGCCACACTTTGCCGCTGCGCTGAAAATCCCGGTTCACTACCAGCGTCTTGTCTTCTAACCAGGTCAAAATGTCGGCCACCGTAAATTGTTCTAGCACGACAACTCCGGGCGGAGAAAATCTTGAGGGTAATGTAACCACCGCTAAGGCTAAGCGCAAGACTCTAGGCTAGTTTAGCACCTGACTAGGCGTGTCCCTTTCCCGCTTGCGGCGCAGGAGGTATAGTTGGCGCGACACTTTACCCACGGGCGACAGGAGAGGCGCGATGCTTGCGATACTTGGGGGAACCGGGCCGGAGGGCAAGGGGCTGGCGTTGCGGCTGGCCTTGGCGGGCGAGGCGGTGACCATCGGCTCCCGCAGCGCGGAGCGGGGCGCGGCGGCGGCGGCGGAACTGGCTGAGGGCGCTCCGGGGGCCAGCATCGCTGGCAGCGATAACGCCGGGGCCGCCGCATCTGGCGACGTGGTGTTCCTGGCCTTCCCTTATGAGGGCCAGCGGGCGGTGCTGGAGGAGCTGGCCGGTTCGCTGGACGGCAAAATCGTGGTCAGCGTCATCGCGCCCATGGCGTTTGAGCGGGGCAAGGGAGCGCGGGCCGTCGAAGTGGAGGCCGGTTCCGCCGCCCAGGAGGCCCAGGAGATACTCCCCAACGCGCAGGTCGTCGCCGCCTTCCAGAACGTCAGCGCCGAGGAACTGCAAGACCCACAGGTACACATGGAGGGCGACGTGGTAGTCTGCTCCGACCACGCCGACGCCAAGCGGCTGGTCATGGGGCTGGCCGGGAAGATTCCCCACCTGCGTGGCATCGACGGCGGCGCATTGGCCAACGCCAAGTATGTCGAGCAGATAACGCCGATGCTGGTCAACATCAACCGCATCTACAAGACGCACGCAAGCATCAAGATAACCGGGGTGTAGCGGGGCGGGACGCCCTCACCCCGACCCTCTCACGGAAGGAGAGGGAAGTCCAGACCAGACGATCAAGGAGGAAATATGCCGCGATTCCCCATAGACATCAACAGCAGCGAAGGCCATGCGGCGGTGCAGGGCCAGTGGAAGTACGCCGAGGGCTACGCTCCCGGCGAGGCCAACTACGGGCTGGCCGAGCGGTCGGAGGGCAGTCCGGCCCGGCTGCCCGACTACGATGATTCGTCCTGGGAGACGTGCGAAGACACAAGCGCGTGGGCAAAATTCGGGGATGCCTACGTCACCGGGTTTTCCTTCGTCTGGTATCGAATCAACATCACCGTGCCGGAAACCGTCGGCGGGCGCGACGCGCGGCGAACACGAATGATGTTCGAGACCTGCGTTGACGACTACGGCGAAATCTGGATAAACGGCGAGTGCAACCGGGAACGGGGCGCCTTCGAGGGCTTCAACCGCCCCCAGCGCATCGAGGTCGCCAGCAACCCCAACCCCGGCGACCAGCACACCATAGCCATCCTGGCCGCCAACGGACCCATGGGCGCGCCGGGCGGCGGCGTCTTCGTGCGCTACACCAACCTCAGCTTCGAGTGGCGCGACGACGATCCCTAGCCGATAACACCATTCCCTCCCCTCTGGGGGAAGTTCAACATCCCCTCTCCTACCTGGGGAGGGTCAGAGTGGGGCGTTTATGGCGCGGCTAAGATTCGTTCACGCCGCCGACCTGCACTTGGACAGCCCGTTTCGCGGCATTCGGAGCGAAGCGCCCGAATATGTCGCGGATACGTTGCGCCGCGCCACTTTCGACGCCTACGAGAACATTATCGACCTGTGCCTCCGCGAGCAGGCAGACGCGCTGCTGGTGGCCGGCGACATCTACGACGGGGCCGACCGCAGCCTGAGGGCGCAGTTGAAGTTCGTGGACGGCCTGAACCGGCTGGACGCGGCAGGCATTCGTTCCTTCGTATGCCACGGCAACCATGACCCCCTGGATGGCTGGGAGGCGCGGCTGGACCTGCCGCCGGGCTGTGTCCGCTTCGGCCCGGAGGCGACCTGCGAGCCGGTGTTCCCCGATGCGCCGGAGCGGGCCGCTGTCTACGGCATCAGCTATCCCCGGCGGGAGGTGCGCGAGAACCTTGTGCCGCTGTTTCGCGGCCTTTTCGCGTCGAATGCCGGGGGCTCCGGCTTCAACGTCGGCTTGCTTCATGCCAACGTGGGCAGCAACACTGACCATGACTCCTACGCCCCCTGTACCGTCGCCGACCTCGCCGACTCGGGACTGGACTACTGGGCGCTGGGGCACGTACACACCCGGCAGGCGCTGCGGCAGGAGCGGCCCACGGTGGTCTACCCCGGCAACCCGCAGGGCCGACATCCCGGCGAGACGGGCGCGCGCGGCGTATACTTGGTGGAGGTGGACGACTACGGCGCGGTCAGGCTGGACTTCCATCCCGTGGACGTGGTGCGGTGGGAAACGTTGCAATTGAACATAACCGGGTTGGACAGCGAGCAGGAGATATTGGACGCCAGCAACAATCTGGCTTATTCCGCCCTCGAAGCGGCCGACGGGCGTTCGGTGGTGTTCCGGCTGGCGTTGACCGGCCGGGGGCCGATGCACCGCTCCCTCCGCCGCGCCGGAACGGTGGACGCCATTCTGGAGCAGCTTAACGGCCAGTACGCCAACGCCCGGCCTTGGCTGTGGTGCGAGCGGATTCAGATGGACACCGCGTCGCCGGTAGACCGCGAGCAGGTGGCGCAGCGCGAGGACTTCGCCGGCGACTTGGCCCGGCTCGGCGGCGAGATGCGGGAAAATCCCGACGCCCTCGGTGAACTGCGGGAGTCGCTGCGGGCGCTGTACGTCAACTCCAACGCCAGCCCGTATCTGCGGAACTACTTGCCGTCGGACGATGAGCTCCGGGAACTGCTGGCCGCGGCTGAAGAGGAATGCCTGGCGACGCTGTCGGATGACGAAGAGGACGTGGAATGAGGCTGGAAGAGCTGTATCTGGACGGATTCGGCCACTTCCACCAGCGGAATATCGGCCCTATTTCGGGGCCGGTCACGGTCTTCTACGGCCCCAACGAGGCGGGAAAAAGCACTCTGTTGGCCTTCATCCGGGCGATTCTGTTCGGATTCCCCACCAGATTCAACAGCCATTATCCGCCGCTGGCCGGGGGAAGGCATGGCGGGCGGATTACACTGTCCGACAACGCCGGGGTCATATACGAAGTGGAGCGGTACGCCGGAGCGCGCGGCGGCCTGACAGTCGCCACCCCGGATGGCCCTGCATCCAACGCCGAAGCCGCCTTGCACCGGCTTACCGGCAATGCCACCCCCGACCTGTTCCGAAACGTGTTCGCCTTTAGCCTTGATGAACTGCAAGTAGCCGCTTCGCTCAACGATTCCAACGGAACCATATACAGCGCGGGACAGGGCGCCCCCGGATTGCCCGCGCTCAGGAAGTCATTAAGCGACCACAAGAGCCAAATCTACCTGAGCCGGGGCAATAATCAGGAAGTTCCCAGACTCCTGAACACACTGAGAGACATAGACTCACAACTGCGAGTCATCGAAGGCAACGCCGGCCGTTACGGGGATCTGACCGGCCGCAAGTCAGAGATTGATTCGGCGTTGCAAACCGCCGCCGCCGGGCTTGCTCGTCTCAACGCCCGCCGCGCCGAAGTCCAAAACCTGCTCAATGGATGGGAGCTTTGGGTGGACCTGTCCAACTGCGAAACGCAGTTGCTGGATATGCCCCGGTACGTGGACTTCCCGGAGAACCCCATCGCCCGGCTGGATAACATGGAGGAACGGGCACGGCAAGCGAGAGAGGACCTTGACGAAGCCGCCGGGCAGCTGCGGCAGGCCGAGGAAGCCGCAGCCGAAGTCATCCCCGGCGAAGACCTGCTTTATGACGCTGGCAGAATCGAAGCCATCGTCCGCGACCGCAACAGGTTCGACGCCGCAGACCACGACCTGCCCGAACGGCAAGCAGACCTGCGGGCGCTGGAAGGCGCTTTCGCCGAAAATTTGCGCGAACTGGGCCACGACTGGGGCGAGGCGGAATTGGAAAGCCTGGATACTTCGATGGTTGTCCGCAATGAGGTAGACCGCAGGAAACAGCGGATAACCGAAAGCAGCGAACGCGCCCAACAAGCGCAGTTTCAACTGGCCCAAGAGCGGCGGACATTGCAAGACCATCAGTCGGAAACGCAGGAAGCGCGGGAAAAGCTGCCGCCGGAACCGCCGCCGCTGGGCGCCGCCGCGTTGACGGAACGTCAGGACGCGCTACGCACCGCCAGGGGACGGCTGGGCGAGTACGAGCGGCAACGCCAAAACCACGAAACCCTGCGCGGCCAGCTTAACGCCCTGACTGTCGCCCAAGAAACGCCGGAAAGGGATTCGGGCCGCATCAGCCTTCTGCCAATCATCGCGCTGGTCTTGGCCGGGGCTGTCCTGGCGGTGGCAGGAATCCTGCTCGGTGGGGGAGCGCTGCTTCTGGGTCTTCTTTGCGGGTTGGTTTTGCTGGGCGCAGCCACAATGCTTTGGTTTATGGGAAGGCCAACGCCGTCTGCCGTGCCGTCGCCAATGGCAAATACGTTAAGCCAGCAGACCGCCGATGCGGAGACGGCGGCGGAAACGGGCCGTCAATCGCTGCTGGATTCGGCGGCGGCTCTGGGCATTGACGGACAGCCCAACGCCGCCGCGCTGGATTCGGCGGAAGCGCATCTGGAAGCCGCCCGAAACGCGCTGGATGCCTGGAACAGCGCCAACACACGGGTTGAGGAAGCGTCCCGGCGAGAGAAGTTGCAGGAACAGCGTCTCGAAGACGCCGTTAAGGAACACGAAGCGGCGGAAGCTTCCGCACTGGAAGCGCAACAGGAATGGCGGGAATGGCTGCGGGAGCGCGGCTTGGCAGAGACGTTGACGGCAGACACGATGACAGCGTTTCTGGCCCGCGTTGACACGGCTCGCGCCTCCTTGGCGGAGGCCCGCCGGATGCGCGACCGGGTGGCGGCCATCGAGCGCGACATCGACGAATTCCGCGAGCGGGTGGAGCCGCTGGCGCTGCGCCACGGCTTGCCGCTTAACCCCGGCGACCGGCGGCAACTGGGGGCCGTGGCCGATGAACTAATCAACAGGCTGGACCAAGTCCAAACCCACTTCTCCCAAAGGGAGCAGGCCAGAGCGCAAGAGGAAGAGAACCGGCTGCGGCTGGAACGGCAAGAGCAGCGTTTGCAAGCGGTGGCGCAGGAAATGGCGGCTCTGCTGGCGGCGGGCGGCACGGACGATCCCGAAGAGTTCCGCCGCCGGGCGCGCCAGCACGAGGAACGGCTGGAACTGGAACGGCAGCGGGACGAACATCTCCGCAGCCTGGAGCGTCTCAGCGGCCCCGGCGACCGGTTCGACGCCTTCTGCCACTCACTGGCCGGCTCCGACCCAAACCGCCTGGACGAGGAATCCGAACACCTGTCGGAGCTTCACGCGGAGGTGGACGCTCAGCGCAACACACTACGGGAAGAGCGGGGCGGCATTGACGCCGAGCTGACGCAACTGACCAGCGAAGAGGAATCATCGGCCCTGCGCATCCGCCGCAGCGTCCTGCAAGAGCAACTGCGCGAACACGCCCGCGAGTGGTCACGGCTCACCATTGCCGAGTCGTTGCTGGAAAAGACACGGCAGAAGTTCGAGCGGGAACGTCAGCCCAGCGTCATCCGCCACGCCCAGGATTTCTTTTCCGGCGTCACCGGACAACGATACCAGCGGCTGTACGCTCCCATCGGCGAGCAGACCATAACGGTGGCCGACGCCACGGGCGCGAGCAAGCAGCCGTCCGAGCTGAGCAGGGGCACCCGCGAACAACTGTACCTGGCGCTGCGGTTCGGCCTGATTCGGGAGTTCGGCGAACACGCCGAGCGGTTGCCGGTGGTCGTTGACGAGGCGCTGGTCAACTTCGACCCGGAGCGGGCCAAGCTGGCCGCCGAGTCCTTCGCCGGGCTTTCGCAAACCAACCAGGTCCTGGTCTTCACCTGCCATCCCACCACCGCCGATATGTTCGCCGAAGCCGCCGGAGCGCAGGTGGTGGACATCAGCCAGTGATGCTACCCTGGCTAAATGAACTGCTTTGAGATTGCAGGACGAATAGCCGGTGAGGACTATCTTTACCCTGAATCTTACTTTCTACCCGCAAAACCTACGAAAGAACCTGAACATCAATCACCCACGACTGCGTGAATGGCTTGGCATCCGAATGCGGCAGTGGGAAATGGCAGTTCTCCAAACGGCCTCAACGAGCAACGCAACAACCCCGGTGGAAGTTCGCAATTTCACCGGGGTTTATCGTTGAAAGCATTCATCCATACTTCGACAGGATTAGCCCGAATGGGTTACTCCAAGCGCCAGTAGGCGCACTCTAATCCTCCGGGGGCCACTTGGTGCCGCCGACGGCGGGCCGCTCGCTTGGGGGCATACTCATCCCGGCGTCCACAACTTCTCGGAACTCTTCCAGGATGACCTCGCCCCAGTCCTGGGTGTGGGCGACGCGGTGGCTCATGCGGCGGCCACGGCGGGCTTGACGCTGCGCCGCCTCGTCCAACCCTTCGGTATCGCGGTTTATGGCGTCGTCCATCGCGTCTATCTGCGGGACCAGGCCGTTGGCGGTCTCGATGAACCGCGCCACCTCGTTCATCTCGGCGTCGAGCGCCACGAAGATGGGCACGGTGCCGGCGCGATGCTCCGGCAGAAAGGTGTTGGCCAGGGGAACGTCGTCGTCGCGGTTGAACACCTGCAAGTTCACATTGGGGCTGCTGTCGGCAAACCGCAGGATGACCGGCGTGGTGCTCACGGCGTCGCCGCACCAGTCGGCGGTGAACACAGCCAGGTTGATGGGGTTGCCCAGGCCGTTGACCCATTCGGTCGCATCGGAAGGAATCTTCACGCCGTTGTAGATTTCCACGAAGGGGTCCTTGTTGACCTTGATTTGTTCGATGTATTCCTGTGAGGTCATGCCGGCTTCAAACTGCTCTCTGCTCAGTGTCATATCAACGTCCTCCTGGCCCACAGTGTTTGGGCAATTATAATTCAACTGCGCCCCCCTGCGTGGGTTCGCCAACCCATGATAAAATAGCGCGTTGAATACGAAGCGTTGGCGGAGGCACCGGTTGACGACAGGCATTGACGACCCTTATCTGAAGTACGCCCTGTTCTGCCGCGGCACCGAGGAAGGCGACGACGGCGAGTTGAGCCTGAAAGGCATTGTGGACCTGGTGGACTTGCCGGAACCGTCGCCGGGCGGGGAGGCTGGGCCGGTGCTGGCCGAGGTGGACGTGAACCTGGCCTTCTGCATCGGCGGGGCGCTGCCCGGTGGCCATCACCTGTTCGTGACCCTCAAGACCCCTGGCGTGCCGCTGGAGACACCCCCGGCCCAGCGGGTGCAGTGGGACGAGGGCATCCTGTTCCAGCGGTGGATTAAAACCTTCCGCATCCCGGTGCAGGCCCCCGGCCAGCACTCCGCCGCCATCCTGTTCGACGGCATCCCCCTGGGCGAGGCCAGCTTCCTGGTGCGCTTCAAGCCGCAGTAGCCACGGCCCGGATGCCGCGGACGCAAAGTTGAAACGCCGTTATCTTCAGGCTACAATTATCGACAGTTAATTCCGCATCAGGGAGCGCGAAAATTGGCTAACCAGACCGGCAAGCGCTATGTCTGCCCGCAGTGCAATGCAGAATTCATCGTTACCAAAGGCGGCATTGGCAACCTTGGCTGCTGTGGCCAGCCAATGCAGCTCAAGTAGAGGCTTCAGCGATGGCTAATCAGCTAGGCAAACGCTACACCTGCGAAACCTGCGGCAGCAGCGTTCTCTGCACCAAGACCGGCGACGGCGAGATCGAGTGCTGCGACGCCAAGATGGAGTTGCAGGTACCGCGCAAGCTGCCGTCTTCCGACTGACCCCGGCGAAGAAAGCCGAACCTGCAACAGGCTCGTTCAAGCCCCTGTCCATCTTTGGAGGCGCAGGGGCTTTTTGCTGTTTACCTGGCCTGCGGACGCATAGATGTAGGGGCGGGTTTCAAACCCGCCCCTACCTGCGTCATCGTGAATGGGATGTCCCCGCCCTACTTGAAGAAGGGGATGACGTGGCGGCCCATCAGCTTGATGGAGTCCATGATGCGGGTGTGAGAGAGGTTGCCGGGCTGGACGAAGCACAGCACCTGGTCGACGCCCGCTTCCTGGTACTTCTTCATCACCTCGATGATCTCGTCGGGGGTGCCCATGGCGAAGGCGCCGGAGTCCAGATGGTCCTGGGCGGTCTTGTCGACGCGCTCGGTCTGGACGGCGTCGACGGCGAACTTGTAGCTGTCGGGCACTTCCCGTCCGGCCCACGGAGCGTACAGGTTCTCGGCCATCTTCACGAACCATGCGCCCTCTGGCCCGCCGATGCGGCGCGCTTCCTCGCCATCCTCGCCGCAGTGGACGATGCACAGGGCAGCCACCTGGTCGTTGACGAAGCTGCCGACGGGGTCGGCGTTCTTCACCGCCTCGCGGTAGGCGGCGACGCGCTCTTCCAGCTGGGCATAACCGCCCAGGTTGAAGCACAGGACGCCCAGACCCATCTCGCCGGCCCGGCGGAAGCTGTCGGGCTGGCTGCAAGCGACCCACATGGGCGGGTGCGGCTGCTGCACCGGCTTGGGGATGACCGACCGCTCGGGGATGTTGAAGA
Source organism: Dehalococcoidia bacterium (assembly GCA_965261945.1). Lineage (GTDB taxonomy): Bacteria > Chloroflexota > Dehalococcoidia > Lucifugimonadales > UBA3495 > VXOI01. Next base: position 2,914,196 of record CBDHEF010000002.1, on the reverse strand, counting down.
ACTCACCCTGGTGCGAGAACGGGTCTTCGGTCCACATTTTGGGGATCATGCGGATGGCCTCGTTCCACTGTGCCTGGGTCTGCTCCGGGTCAACCTCGAAGCCGTCCATCTCCAAGAGAGTGGTGGAGCGCCCGGTGCCCAGCTCCATACGGCCGTCGCTGAGGATGTCCAGCACGGCGGCGCGCTCGGCGACGCGGACGGGGTGGTTGTACTGGGAGGGCAGCAGAGCCACGGCGTGGCCGATGCGGATGCGCTTGGTGCGCTGGGAGATGGCGCCGTACAGCACCTCGGGCGCGGAGCAGTGGGAGAACTCCCGCAGGAAGTGGTGCTCAACGGTCCAGAAGTATTCGAAGCCAACATCGTCGGCCAGGTCAACCTGGGCCAGCACCTGCTTGTAGCGCTCCGCTTCGATGCCGGGGTGATGGGGTTCGGGAATCTGGATTTCATACATCAGGCCAAATTTCATGCGTCAATCCTCACTAAGGAACTTTCACGGGCATTCTAAACCAAATCCAAGGTGAAATGCGCATTTATGCCAGGTAGCGTTTCATTGCAGGTGGACTCGCCGGCGCACGGGCGGTCCACTGGTAGGGGCGGGTTTGAAACCCGCCCCTACGGTCGAGGCGCGAACTACGGTAGAGGCGCGAACCCTGACTGCGAATGGCTGTCCGCAAAATGTACATCCCACATTGGCTTTGGTTTAGCACACGGGGCCAACAGACCTGGAAACAGCGCTCAACCGGACGACGCCCAGGTATTTTGATTCTCCCTATCCATTGAGGCAGAGGGGTGTGGCGAGGGTGAAATCCCGGGATGACACAATGCGGATGTTCCGAGGATTCTCTGGGGATGCTCTGTAAGAGGGTGTGTGACAACTGCCTTATGCTCACAAATAGAAAGCCAAGGCCGCATACACCATTACTGCAACAGCCAGAGGACGCCCCCACCCTAACCCTCCCCCGAAGGGAGAGGGAATTTGTCACACACCCTGTAAGCCCGCAGTCAGCCCGCCCGCGGCAGTATGTAACGGTCTATTGCGTAGGCTAGGCCGTCCTCGTCAACCGGGGTAGCAATGAATTGCGCCCTGTCTTGAATCTCCTCGGGCGCGCCTCCCATGGCTATCGGCAGGCCGCAAGCGCCGAACATGGGCAGGTCGTTGTAGCTGTCGCCCACGCAGGCCATGCTGGCCGGGGCAACGCCCAGCATCTCGCCGACGCGGGCGATGCCGCTGCCCTTGTCCACGCCGGAGCGGGTGAAGTCCACCGCCCACAGGCCGTTGTAGGGAAGCGACGCGAGGATGACGCTCATTCGCGGGTGGGCTTGAAAGCGCTCGGTCAGCGCATCCGCAGCCTCGCGGGAGAGGTCCAGCGCGGAGATGCGCACGATGTCCCAGTCGGGGATGTCGCTCAGATGGCGGAAGGTTCCCTGAACGTGGGTGGCGACGAAGTTGGCCTTGATCTCCTCCACCAGCGCCAGCGCTTCGGGAGCCAGCTCCGGCCCCAGGTTTGCGCTCCAGATGTGTTTGCGCTCCACCGGGTCCAGGATGGCCGCGCCGCCATCGGAAAGCTGCGGCCCCGTAAGGCCAAGCTGCCGGGCGTAATTGAAGACGTCGTGCGGCTCCCGCCCGGTGGCGATGAACACCGGAATCCGAGCCGCCAACCGCGTGACGGCGTCCTTCACCCCCGGCGTGATGCGCTCGTCGGGGCCGATGATGGTGCCGTCGAGGTCGAGGGCTGCGGCCCGGATTTGGACGCTGAATTTCTGTTCCATGCAAATGTCCCGCACACAAATGTAGGGGCGCACAGCCGTGCGCCCCTACGCGGTCAACCAGGCATCAACCGGGCGGTCTAGTCGAAGACCAGCGCGGTGTTCTGGCGGCCGGGGCGGCGCATTTCGGCCAAGCCATCTTCGGCGGCGTCGAAGCTGTTGCAGAACAACTCGATGCCGTTGCCGTCCGGGTCGTTGATGTAGATGCTTTTGGTCATGCTGTGGTCTATGGTGCGCAGCTTGTCGACCTCGTAGTACTCCTGGAGCTTGTTGTAGTAGTCCTTCAGCTCCTCGTAGTCCTCGACCTGGATGGCCATGTGGTTCAGGCCCAGACCGCCCTCAGCGACTTCCTGGGCGCCCTCTTTGGCCTGAAACAGGGCCAGATCGTGGTGGATGCGGCCGCAGGTCAGGAACGTGCCGAAGCCCGGCCGCTCCAGGGCGACCTCAAATCCCAGCACGTCGGTGTAGAATTTGGTAGAGGCATCCACGTCCTTGACGTTGATCACCAAGTGTCCAATCCTCTTCGGCTTCGCCATCGTTCCCTCCATCAGGCTCGCGTCGAGCCTCTTGTCCAGTGTCTCTTACTATAACGCCACGCCCGCCGTTTGCCAATACCGGACAAGGCGCGGTCAATGGCGCGGTTCAGGGGGAGGCCCTGAAAATCGCCGATCCGTCCTCGCCGTGCCTGTGGTTGATCAGCGCTTCAAGCAACTGCTCATGGTTACGCTGCATATCTTCCCGGAGTCCGGCTTCGAGATTGCGAATGTCGTCCCTGAGGGAGCCGACGTCACTTTGAAGGGTTCCGAGGTTACTTTGGAGATCGCGAACATCCTCTTGCAGCGCACGAATCTCGGCGCCGTTCACATGAATTTCCTGCCAGATGAACGCTGCCGGGCCGACGATGGCGCCAACAACCAAGGTGATCTTCATCAGCACGACCACTATTCCGCCGCTGTTCCGGTTTATCCGTTGCCAAGTCTCTGCCATGAATGTCCCAGGCGACGATTGATGTCCCATGTCGAAGTTCACCATCCAGCAGCATCATAATGCCACCCCTATCTATGCAGGAACTCCCGCACCCGTTCCACCGCGCCGTCGCGGTTGTAGCTGCGGTAGAGCAGCAGGGCGTTGCGCGTCGGGTCGCCGCCGAAGAAGCGCTCGTAGAGGACCTGCCGGCCCCCGAAGGCGCTGCACGCCACGTCCCAGGCCAGGCGGAACAGCCGCACCCGGTCGCGGGCGTCGGCGGTGTCGGTGGTCAGGTAGCGCTCCACCTCGGGGCCGATGGCGGCTTCGAAGTCGCCCTCCGACGGCAGGGCCATCAGGTTGCCGGAGCCGAGAAGCTGCACGATTTCGGCCAGCCGGGGATAGATGGTTGTGGGATACAGGGCGCGGCCCACGGTGATGGGCCCCTGCGCCGGGCACATCACTCCGAAGTCGTTGAGCGCGGCGTCGGCCTCGGACGCGCGCATACAGGCCTTCAATGTCTCCAGATGGATGATGATTTCGGCGATTCTCTCCTGGATGTGCTGGAGTTCGCCGGAGCCGAGAGTGTCCGCCATCAGTTGCGCCAGCCCCAGGATGAACTCGGTCTTGACCACGCAGCGGTTGACCACCTGGTACCCGGAGTGGGTGGTGGACTGGGTGGCGACGCCGTAGTTGTTGCACATATCCACGTCGCCCAGCAGGAACACCCGCTCCCACGGCACCAGCACATCATCGAAAAACACGAGGCAGTCCATCTCCTCGAAGCGCGAGCCGAGAGGATGGTCGAAATTGGAACGCCCGTAGTCGAAGCTCTCGCGGCAGATGAACTTGACGCCCGGCGTGGAGTTGGGAATGGCGAAGGAAAACGCCTGCCGCCAGGACTCGGGCCCCATCATGTGGGTGCGGGTGGGGTAGACCGCAATTTCGTCGGAGATCGGCCCCAGCGTCGCCAGGATGCGGCTGCCGCGGACGACGATGCCGGCGTCGGTCTCTTTGACCACGGTGAGGGCCACCTGCTCGTCCAGCTGGTCCAGCACACCGCCGGTGCGGCGGGGTTGCAGGTTGACCAGCGTGTGAGTCAGGGTGATGTCGTTCTCGCGGATAAACTCGAAGTAGCGGCGCACGTTGTCCGCGAACTCCGGGCGGTTCTGGCCGAAATACTCGGCGGCCCCGGCCCAGCCCGCGATGGACACGTTCATAAAGTCGGGCGTCCGCGCCATCATGCCGCAGCCCACCCAGGCCCAGTGGGTCATCATCTTGCGCCGCAGCAGCAAATCCTCAACCGTGCGCGGCACCAGGAACGACAACCCCACCGGGTCGCCCGAGGACGGCGACGGGAAGACCATCTCGTCCCGCAACCCGGCGTCAAGCTGCCGGTCGTACAGCGCTGCCACCGACTTTACGCCGCCCCGCAGCGCCGGGTGCGTGGTCACGTCCTCGACCTGCTCCCCCCGAATCCACACCTCGGCGGGGTTGTCGCTCAGGTTGGCGATGTATTGCCGGCCGGTTTTTGCTGGCATAACGTATCTCCGTGTTCTACAAGATTGTCCGCTCAGTTACCAGAACGATTGCAAAGTCCCCTGAACTGCGTCCCTGGACGAAGCGATGGGTCTTGACGCAGGGGGCCGGATTCTTCGTCGCACTCAGAATAACAGGATGTGAGGACGCTTTTGCAATCGCCCCAGATCCGCCGTCCGCACGAGGTCGCGTCAGGATGGCCAAGTCGCGGATGTTGCTCCCGGAGATTATATCGTCCCGTATCTGGCCGGCGCTCAATCAATTCTTCTCGTACAATTCTTCTCGTAATCGAAGCCTTGTGGTGAGACCTGAACAGCCCTCAGTCTCCCCAACCGTTCCTGCCTGCGCTACTCTCTGCCTTCTATGTGCGGCCGTCTTGCTTTCCGCACTAAACTAATCCGCACTAAACTAGGGACTGTCGTCAATTTAAGAGTACTGGTCTCCAAGCGTCTGTTTTCGTCATTCCCGCGAAAGCGGGAATCCAGAATCCGGTTGCTGACAAATACGTATTTGCTGCCAATGGCCTTTGGATTCCCGCTTTCGCGGGAATGACGGTGAATATGACGACACGCCCTAAGGGGAAGGCGGGAAGTTCACTTGCAATGCGCCCGGAATGGGGTTGTAGTAACAATATGTCCACCGAAACGGACCCGGATGCCTCGGCCAACCAGCGTTTGATTCCGAACCCCATGGCGGCGGCAAAAGTAGCCATCGCCGTGGCGGCCTTTGCCTGCATCCTTCTGCTGCCCATGCCCGAGGGGCTGACCGCTCCGGGCCAGCGGGCCCTGGCGGTGATGGTCCTGACCGTCGTGCTGTGGGCGACCGAAGCTGTACCCATCCCTATAGCCGGAATCATCGGCGTCGTGTTGCTTGTCCTGGTAGGCGCCGTCGGCGGGATTGGGGAAGCGCTCTTCGGTTTCTCCCAACCCGTCGCCTATTTCCTTATGGGCATCCTCACCCTGGGACTGGCGGTCCAGAAATCCGGCCTGGCCGAGAGGATGGCCACCTTCCTGATTCGGGGCGCCGCCGGAAGTCCCCGCCTCCTCTACGTGCAGATGCTGGTCTCCTTCGCCGCCCTCACCTTCGCCCTGCCGTCGGCCAGCACCAGGGGCGCCATCATGGTCCACGTCTACGAGCGGGTGCTGGCCCACTGGAACATCCCCCGGGAACACCGGTATTACAAAGCGCTGATGCTGGCCATGGGCAGCCTCAACCGACTCGGCTCAACGGCATTGTTGGCCGGAGGCATCACCCCGGTGGTCGCCTCCGGTTTGCTGGGAAACTTCTCCTGGACCCAGTGGTTCGTCCTGATGAGCGTCCCCTTCTACGCCAACCTCATCGTCGGCGGGGCCGTCCTTTTCGTGTTTTACCGCTCCGGGTTCCGGCTGGAAAATACGGTGGGAGCCGCCCAACTCACCACCGGCCCCATCAGCCGGAGCGAAATGCGGGTCGGGGTTATAGTGCTGCTGACCGCTCTGCTCTGGTTCACCGATTTCGCCCACGGATTGCATCCGGCAGTTCCGGCCCTCATCGCCCTCATCGTTATCCTGCTCCCCCGTGTTGGAATCCTCAGTTGGAGCGAGTTCGAGCAGAACGTGGGCTGGAGCAACTTTTTCGTCATCGCCACCTCGCTCTCCCTGGCCCATGCGCTGGTGACCACCGGAGGCGCGGCCTGGTTCTCGGAAACCCTCGTCGGCGGCGTATCCCCGATTCTCACCGAGCCGCTGCTGCTGCTTCTGGCGCTGTGCGTCAGTTTCGCCGTGGTGCGGCTGCTGGTGCCCAATATCGCAGGCTACCTGGCCCTGGTCATACCCATTGCCATGTCCACAGGAGAATCCTTGGGATTGGACCCACTGATATGCGGAATGGCGGCGGTGATTGTCGGGGACTCGGTGGTGTACTACGGGGCGGGCGGCGCGGCCAGCATCTTCATTTATAACCGAGCCAACATAGGCAATCCCGAGATTTTTCGCTTCGGTATGATTATGACCGTGGTGGCCATAGCCGTGCTGTTCCTGCTGGCGCTGCCCTACTGGGGCCTGCTGGGGCAGACACTGACCGGATAGCGGCACGTCTGAAAAGCGACTGACAGGCGACGACAATGCGCTTGGACTTTTAGTTGTTCCCTATCTCCCTAAATTCGCTGCAAAGCGCTCTCAGGTTGGGGAAGCGGCGCAAATTGCCGCCATAGATGAATTCGTTAGCCAATACCTTGAATTAGCGAAATGAGCGCACAGCGGGCATAGGGCTTCCTCCATGCCGGCCGTTGCGCTCAATCGTGGCATCGTGGGACAACGGAGTGGGTTGCCAGCCGCCTGCCCCTATGGCACCAGCATGGCGCGGGTGATCTCGGGCTGGCGCTGGTCCCACTCGCACTGGGGGAAAGCCTCGTTGACGTCGGCCAGCGGGAACTTGTGGGAGACTATGCGCTCGAAGGGCAGGCGGTCCTTGTTGCGCACCAGGAAGTTGAGCAGCCGGGGGAGCAGTTCGGGCTTGTACATCAGCGAGCCCATGATGTTTTTGCCCTGGAGCAGCTTGGACGGGTCGATGGACACCTCGCGTCCGCGCACGATGTCGCCAATCTCGACGAAGGTGCCGCCGTTGCCGAGCATATCAATGCCCTCGGCCAGCAGTTCGGCGCGGCCCACCAGTTCCATCACCACGTCGGCGCCGCGGCCGTCGGTCAGCTCCTTGACGCGGCGGACGCGGGTTTCCGGGGTGTTGAACTCCTCGATGTTGATGGTGTGGTCGGCGCCGAAGGCCTCGGCCAGCTCCAGCCGGTTCTCCAACCGGTCCAGGACGATGACCCGGTCCGCGCCCATCTCCTTGGCCATGGCCGTGGCGTGGACGCCCAGGCCGCCGGCGCCCTGGATCACCACGTAGTCGCCCTCGCCCGCCCCGGCGCGGATCAGGCCGGTGGTCACGGTTCCCATGGCGCAGTTGACCGGCCCCAGCAGGTCGTCGTCCAGCTCGTCGGGAACGCGGAAGAAGGGATGACGGGCTGGCAGGTACAGAAAGTCGGCGTAGGTGCCGGTGAAGTAGGGCCAGGTCCCGGCGGCGGGATAGTTGCGGTTCATGCACCAGTTGGTGTTGCCCCTGAGACACTGGTGGCAGTGGTAACAGGGGAACACCGCGGCGTAGACCACGCGGTCGCCCTTCTGGATGGGGGCGCCGCCGGAGTCGGTGGTCACGCCGTCGCCCAGGGTCTCGACGACGCCGGTGCCCTCGTGGCCCATGGCCCTGCCCGTGGGCGGCAGCGGGACGTTGACCTGGTCGCCGCGCCAGACGTGCAGGTCGGAGCCGCAGATGCCCGCCTGGGTCATCCGCAGCAACACCGCGCCGGGCGCGGGTTCGGGAACGTCGTATTCCTCAATGGCGAAGGGTTTGCCGTATTCCTTGCAGGCAACAACTCGGCCTTTCATCGCGTACCTCCTGATGTTGGGGTTCAGGTGGAACGCAATGTAGCACAAGGCGGGGCGGTTTGGTACGCGCGGGTTAGTCGGCGGCATAGGGGCCGTGGCCTCGCACACCCGCTATTGCTCAAATTGCCGTAGGAAATCAATCCAGTCTTTAGCAGGAATCCCGGCTAGAGGAAGGTTAAGAGTTTCCTCGATATATTCGTCCATCATTCCGGTGCGGGCGAGCCGTCCGAAGTTGCCGCCGGCATCGCTATTTGGACGGTCGGCTACTTGGTCGCTCTTTGACGGATATGGACTAACAGAAGAGGGAACGATAATACCCTTGTCGCCGCGGGAACTCCGTATCTCAGTCCACCAGTAATTGCGGTAGGCTGCGGCGTACTTCGCCGGGGTTACGAACGGCCGGTATGTCACCGGAGTTCCAGTAAGCACATTACTCAAGGCCCAAGGAACCACGACTACAAGGTCAGCGTCGGCACAGGCGTTAAGCGTGGTAGTGAATCGGAAGTTGGGAACTCTCTCTTTGGACAAGAGATACCATCCCTTAAGCTCAATGCCAAGCACAATGTCTTGGCCATTGCGGTCTGACTTGAGCAGGACATCCGGGAACACCTGCGCTTGGCGTTGAAGGGAGTAAGTCTGATATTCCTCGGCGGGGTCCCACACGGAACGTATCCGGTTCAATGTCGCTACAACCTGCTCCTCTATGGCGGCGCCCAGCACGGTATTGAGGGTTTGAAGGTCTGTGGCCGGTATGCCTTCGATAACTGTTCGACTATTGAAGTGCGCCGGAATCGCATAGATTGCCTCGACAACTCGCCGGTACGCCTGATAATGAGGCCAGGCGACACCCGGCTGAGACGGGCTAGGCGGTGTCATGGTTATCTAGCCTAGCCAGTGCCGCTCTATAGTAGTCCTCCAGGATTTCGGAACTGTAGCATTGCCTTCCCGTGTTAAGGGCGGCGATAGCGGTGGAGCAAAGTCCGCCGAACGGTTCCCACACTACATCATCCGGGTCTGAGGACGCCAGTATCATTTGTTCCAGCAGACGGAGCGGTTTCTGGTTCATGTGGACACTTTTATATGCTTCCTTGAGACGCTCTTCGCCGCGTACCGGCGGTTCTCTCCAAACATTGGTGATGCCTACATCGCAATGGAACTTGGCCCTCATTTTGGCCCATTCTTCAGCAGTTGCCGGGCGTATGCCGTCCAGGCTGTAATAAGGCTTGCCTTCCGGCTGTCCGTGGCGGTTGGCGTATTTCGCCAAAAGCTCAAACGCTTCCGGCGGGGGAAAATACCAAAGATGACACTTGGTCAAATACTTACGTGTCGCAGCGTTCTTGACGCCGCAGGCTAGATTGGCCTGGTTGAAGGTCAAACCGCTGCGTTCCCATTCATGCCGCACCCACTGTTTCAGGCTCATCGCCTGTCCGTTGGCGCTTACGGTTGCACGGCGCACGTACTGAACGCAGACTTCGGTAACTACTGGAAAACGGCGCAGCGTCTTGCTGTTGGCGTTGCCCGCAATATGCCCCAATCCCTTATCCCATGTATGGCATGACCGGTACTCCCAGCCATGACGCGCCAATTCCGGGTGTACGCTGGCCCAGCCTATTTCAGTATTCCAGAACCAGAGCGTCGTTTCCGGCAAAGCGTGTTTAGACCAATGGGCAACATGAGGAGAATACCATTCCGCCAATTCTTCATGGGATACGGGGTCGCCCGGGTAACTCGCCACACCATAGGGCCCATCTGCGACTATCACCGTCGGGGACGGCCACTCTTCAGACACTTCCGAAAAATCGCCCAGGTACAGGCTTGCTTGCCCCCGGTGGTATACCCGCGGGCATTGTTCCTCTTCACGCGGCAGGAGAGCAGCTTGGTCCCACGCATGGGGTGGCATCCGCCTAGTCATCGAGCGATTCTTTCTTTCTCAACGGTTCCCTTTCCAGAACCAAACCCAGTGAGTGTCTTGTGTGGAAGTCTTGTGGAAGTCTAGTGACTGACAGGCTCTAAGGTCAACAGCCTGCTGTCAGCCGGTTGCCAGTCGCGTTTGAGGCGGGCCGGCGGCAGACGCCACCACGCATCCCGCGCTGCGGTGCGGCGGCGAGTCAGTCGCCGCTCTGTACGACCGGCAGCACGACCCGGGGCTGCGCGAGGCGATGGCTTTCCCGTCGCCGCCGCCGTCGGGGGGCCTGTCGTTTATCGTGCCTTGCCCTGTCGTTTATCGTGCCTTGCTTCGGGGAGGGCCTGGAGCGGTGGCGGGCGGTGATGGCGCCCTGCGCCCGGAAAGCGAGGGTTTCCCCACAGTGTCCATGCCCCTGCGAGCCAAGGGCTGCGCCTTTCGCACGATGCAGACCATCGCCCGGCTATACGGCTTCGCTTCCTGGTTTTCCTGGTTTTCCTGGCGTTGCAAATGTCCTGGGCGGGTTTTCGAGGGCTATGTAAAGTATCATTGCGATATTGTATTATATCAAGCTGGTAAGACTGGCGTCGGAGGCTGACGGATGGGCCGGCCACCGGGGACAGAGCACGAAGATTCAGTGAAGCGAGCCATCCGGCAGCAATAATGTTTACTTGCTTGATTCTTGATTCAAGGATGTGGGGATATGGAGATTAACACCGAGAGAGAAGGCGCAACCCTGATTGCCAAGACCGGCGGTCGAGTGGACGGAACCAATTCCGCCGAGTTCCAGAACGCCCTGAAGAACGTCATCGCACCCGAGGACCAAGCGGTAATCCTCGATTTTGAAGACCTCTCCTACATCAGCAGCGCCGGCCTGCGGGTCATCCTGCTGACCGCCAAGGATATGCGCACCGCCAACGTGAAATTTGTGGTATGTTCACTCTCGCAGTCGGTCCGCGACGTGTTTACCATCAGCGGCTTTGATCAGATTATCGACATCCACGATTCCCAACAGGCGGCCCTGAGCGCGGTGAAAAGTTAACCCTGCGGCACGGGGCAGGACTCTGGCAGCGGCCGGAGTAACGAAATCAAAATTCTTGGAGAGAGCCCGAGTAGATGGCCGGAACAACTGAAGACGAACCTCGAGGGTCTTACAAGATACTGGTGGTGGACGACGAACCCGATCTGGAACCGCTGATTCTGCAACGGATGCGGCGCAACATCAGAGCCGGGCGCTATTCCTTCGTTTTCGCTCACAACGGTGTCGAAGCGCTGGAGGTGTTGCAGCGGGACCCCGACATTGACATGGTCGTGTCGGATATCAATATGCCGCAGATGGACGGCCTGACCCTGCTGGAGCAGATTCCCAAGGTGGACCCGAACATACGCGCAGTCATAATCTCGGCCTATGGCGATATGCGCAACATTCGGACCGCCATGAACCGGGGCGCCTTCGACTTTGTGACCAAACCCCTGGACTTCGAGGATCTGCAAATCACCATCGATCGCACCCTGTCCCACATGGCCGAATGGAAGGAGGCCCTGCGCTCCAGGGACAAGCTGGTGGCGTTGCAAAACGAACTGGATGTCGCCAGCAAGATGCAGCAGGCCATTCTGCCTGCCAGCTTCCCGGAGGGGGCCAATTTCGAGGTCTATGGCAACATGGCCCCGGCCCGCAACGTCGGCGGCGACTTCTTCGACGTGATAAGCCTGGAAAGCGGGCGCATCGGCCTGGCCGTTGCCGACGTTTCGGATAAGGGTGTTCCCGCCGCCCTGTTTATGATGTCCAGCCGCACCCTGCTCAAGGGAGCGGCCATCGGCATGGGAGCCCCCGGCGCGGTTCTGTCCGAGGTCAACGACCTCTTGAACGAGGACAACGAGACGGCCATGTTTGTTACCTTGATCTATACGGTCTATGACCCGAACACAGGGGAGTTGGCCTATGCCAACGGCGGCCACCCCAACCCCCTGGTGGTACACGGCGACGGAAGTTCCTTCGAGTTGCCGTTGACCGGAGGCATCGCCCTCGGAGTGATGCCTGGCCTGGAATACCAGCAGGACAGCTATACCCTGGCCCCTGACGATACCCTGGTTCTCTATACCGACGGCGTCTCGGAGGCGATGAATTCCGAAGGCGAGGAGTTTGGAGTCGCCCGGCTGCAACAGATTTTCGCAAACCAGCAGCCCACCTCGGCCAGGATGGCCAACGAGGTTATTCTACAGGCGGTTTCTGATTTCGCCGGTGATACACCGCAGTCAGACGACGTTACCTGTCTGGTTCTCCGCCGCGTTGGGGGCTAGGTTTGAGCGAGACAGTCTACCTGAAAATCGGAGCGGACTCCGACGCCAGCGACTCCGACAATCTCCAATATATCCAGGGGTCAGTGGAAGAGTTGGGGGAGCGCGAAGCCTGGCCCGAAAGCCTGACCTTCAAAGTCAACCTGGTACTGGAAGAACTTGGACTGAACATCCTTAACTATGGCGGGAAGGGCACGGAACGCCGGCCCGAGATCGAAATTGTATTGACCTCGGAAGACCACGCCCTGACCATTGAAGTAGTGGATGATGGAAACCCCTTTGACCCCCTCGAAGACTCGTTGGACCCCGACGTGGCCGCCGCAATGGAAGACCGGCCCATCGGAGGACTCGGCATCCACTTGGTGCGGAGCCTGATGGACGACTTGCACTACCAGCGCGATGCCGGCAAGAACCGGCTGACTCTGGTCGCACGGAGAGGCTGACAAGCCAGCAGACACTGCCACCCCGGCGCAATAGCCTGCATAGCTTCCTTCTCATAGTTCAATGAACCCTCATAGTTCAATGAATCTGGAGTCAAGGCCGTTCCTCACTCCATTCAGTCTGCCTTCCGGAGACGACGGGGGTTCGCGGCCTTCAACGGTAGACCGGCGTGGATGAACCTGATGAATCGTTTGAACCGAGCATTGGCGCCGTTCCTCTGGATCTGCCGGCCCGGGGGAGCCGCTGGCTTCCTGATCATCCTCGCCGTAGTTCTGGGGTGCAATCCGCCTGAAATAGCGACGCCGCCGTTGCCCACCGCCACCACGGAATCGGCTCCATCCGTTTCGGAATCCGCCTCGACAGACCCCGGCATCACCCCCGACACTATCCTCTTCGGCCAGTCGGCGTCTTTCAGCGGCCCGGCGCAGGAATTGGGCATCAATATGCGCTTGGGAATCGAAGCGGCATTCGCTGAAGCCAACCGCAGCGGGGGTGTCCACGGGCGGGAATTGAAGCTGACCACCATGGATGACACCTACGAACCGGAAGCGGCCGCCACCAACACCCAGAGTCTGATCAGGGACGAAGGCGTATTTGCCCTCATCGGCGAAGTCGGCACCCCCACGTCCCGGTCCGCAACACCCGTGGCCGCCGATGCCGGTGTGCCTTTTGTCGCTCCCTTCACCGGCGCGGCCTTTCTGCGGGATCCCAACTGGAGCAACATCATCAACCTGCGGGCCTCCTATAACCAGGAGACGGAGGAGATGGTGGAGCGTTTCACCACGGATCTGGGCATCGAACGCATCGCGGTGCTCTACCAGGACGACTCCTTCGGCCGGGCGGGCTACAGCGGCGCGCTGGCCGCCCTGAAACGGCGCGGCATGGAGCCAGTGGCCGTGGGTCTTTACCCCCGCAACACCACGGCGGTCAAGACGGCGTTGCTGGATCTCGGCGATGGCCGCCCCGAAGGGGTCATCATGGTCGGGGCCTACGAACCCATTGGCGCCTTCATCCTCTGGGCAAAGCAGACCAAGCTGGTCGAGGCCGAGTTCATCACCATCTCCTTCGTCGGCTCCAATGCCCTGGCCAATATGCTGGGCCCCGACGGCGAAGGCGTGTACGTTACCCAGGTGGTTCCCTTCCCTACCGACGACTCCCTGCCCATCGTTGCCTCCTACCTCGCGGCGCTTTCCGAGTATGCCCCAGGCTCCATCCCCGGCTTCGTGTCCTTAGAGGGCTACCTGGCCGGCCGGCTGGCCATTGCCGGGCTGGAGCGCTGCGGACCGGACGTGAGCCGGGCCTGTTTCCAGGAGAGTCTGCTCAACGCGGGGGATATTGAGATTGACGGATTCCCCCTGAGTTACTCGGGTCCAAAGTACGACAACCAGGGTTCCGACAAGGTCTTTCTCACCGTAATCGGGGGCGATGGGAAGTATCATCCCATCCAGACTCTGCAAGATAATGTCAACTGACCTGTCGGGGGGGCATTACTCAATCCAAAACTGCGGGACGCAACGGCTGATGGACTTGTTAAGCTGATGGACTTGTTAAAACGCCTGCTGGCGCTCCGTTACCGAATCTCAACCCAGCTGTTCGCCGCCTTCGGCGTGGCCGTGGCGCTGACTGTGGCCGCCAGCCTAATAGGGTGGTTCAGCTTCCAGCGGGTGGGCGAGGCCCAGGCCAGGGTAAATGAAGGCAGCGTGCCGGAGATGGAGGCCGCCTTCGGCGTGGCCGAGTTCAGCGGCTCCCTGGTCTCCGCCGCCCCACGTCTGACCACCTCGTCCACGCCGTCAGAGTTGGCCCGGGTATGGGCGGAAATTGCCTCCGCGGGAACCGCTATCGAGTCTCATCTCGAGGCCCTGGATGGCGCCGACCCCGTCCGCTCCCAGCGCATCCAGGAGTATGCTGACGGGCTTAACGACTACATCGAGACCATCCGCGCCAACGTGGGGAGGGCCTTCTTTCTTAACCGGCAGTCCGACGAGCTGCTGGACGATATGGTGGATCTCCGCGCCGAGCTGGAAGAGGTACTGATACCCGCCGTCGACGACGAGTATTTCTACATCATTACCGGGCGCACCGATATGGACAATATCGTCGCCCCTTACGCCATCCATTTCTCCGAGGAAGAATTCGGCATCTACCGTCGCCTGACCGCATTGCAGGCCGACACCAACATCGCGCTCCAGCAGCTTTCCAGCGTTTTCAGCATCTTCGACCCAGCGCTGGTTGAAGCGCAGGAGGAACGATTCGAGTCTTCCATCGCCAGTATCGACCGCAACATGGCCGCCCTGGATCACCCCGAACTGGAAGAGCGGCTGGAGCCGCTGTACGACAGGCTGAAGCAGTTGGGGCTGGCCCAGGACGGCGTCTTCGTGGTGCTGCGCTCCAAATTGCAACTGTCCGAAGAACAGAGCAGCCTCCTGGCCCTGAGCCGGGCCCAGTCCGCCAGCCTGGTGGCCGAGGTGGACAGCCTGGTCGCGGCAGCCGTGGTCTCCGCCGAGGAAGCGACCCAGGCATCCGAACAGGCCATCTCCACCGGCGGCACCCTGCTTATCGTAATCAGCGTAATCAGCGTCGTCAGCGCGCTGCTCATCAGCTGGCTCTTTGTTGGCAGGGTGCTGCTGCACCGCATCAATATGCTGTCGCAGCGTATGCGCCGCATGGCCGCGGGACAACTGGAAGAAGAGGTGCAAGTCATCGGCCAGGACGAACTGGCGGAAATGGCCGCCGCACTGGAGGTCTTCCGCCACAACTCCCAGGAGGCCCTCCGCCTGAACCTGGTAGAGGAACTCAACACGGAACTGGAGAGCAAGAACACCGAACTGGAGACAGTGCTGTCTGAACTGGACGGCAAGAACACCGAGCTTGAGGGAAAGAACACGGAACTCGGGGTGGTCCTGACCGACCTGCAAACGGCGCAGGACCAGATCGTGATGCGGGAAAAGCTGGCCGCCCTGGGTGAGGTCACTGCCGGAGTGGCCCACGAGATTCGCAATCCCCTGAATTTTGTCAAGAACTTCTCCGAGTCGTCCGAGGAACTGCTGTCCGAAATGCGCGAAGCCCTGGAGGAAAGCGACAACCTGGACACGGGGCTGATTGCCGACATCTCCAAAGACCTCACCGAAAACCTGGGCCGCATCCGGCACCACGGAGAGCGGGCCAACCGCATCGTCAACGATATGCTGCTTATGGGGCGCGGCTCCCATAACTGGCAACCCATAGAGCTGAACACCCTGCTGACGGAACACGCCATGCTGGCCTACCACAGCGCCCGGGCCACGGACAACGAGTTCCAGTTGACCGTTGAGCAGGACCTGGACCCGGACTTGGAAGAAATGCAGGCGATTCCCCAGGACCTGGGCCGCACTTTCCTTAACATCGTCGGCAACGCCTGCCAGGCCACCGACGAGAAGCGGCGCAAGAAAGCCTCAGAGGGTATCGGATTCGAGGGCTACACTCCCACCGTCTGGCTCACCACCCGCGACCAGGGAGAAGAGGTGGAAATACGTATCCGGGACAACGGCCCCGGCATCCCGGCCGACATCGTGGAAAAGATTTTCAACCCGTTCTTCACCACCAAGCCAACCAACCAGGGCACCGGCCTGGGTCTGGCCATCACCAGCGACATCATCAGGGAGCACGGCGGCAGTATCCGGGTTGAGTCCGAACCGGACCAGTACACCGAGATGATCATGGTCATTCCCAAGAATCCTCCCGCGGAAGTGGTGCAGGCAGCAGGCGGTGGCGCAGAGACCTTGTAAGAGCAAACCGGGGCGTGGAGAGCGGTGAGTTCCGCCGGCAAGTGCGGCTTGTATAATCCCTTGTATAATCAACTGTGGATGTTAAACGCTGGATCCAGGCGCAACGATGAGCCGTCCGGCGGCGCGGACGAAGAGAGGATGCAGTGAGCTTCGACGGATACCGGCTCGACCCCTCCGTCTACGACGAGATGTTCCTGCCCGACGGAACGCCCAGAGAACACGCCCGGGGCTTGCACGACGCCCTGAGCCGGATGTCCACTGATGAGCTGGATGCCATCCGGGGGCGCGTGAATCGCACCTTCACCAGCGAGAGCATCTCTTTCACCGTTTACGGGGACGCCGAGGCCGAGGAGCGAATCATCCCCGTAGACCCCATCCCCCGCTTGGTGTCCGCCGCCGACTGGCGGGAGCTGTCGGACGGGCTGACCCAGCGGGTGCGCGCCCTCAACTACTTCCTGGAAGACGTGTACGGCGAGGCCCGCATCATTGACGACGGCGTGATTCCCGAAGACATGGTCCGCGGCTGTCCCCAATACCGCCCGGAAATGCAGGACTTTTCGCCGCCCAACGGCGCTTGGGTCGCCGTCTGCGGAAGCGACGTGGTGCGCACCAACGACGGCTTTCGCGTGCTGGAGGACAACCTGCGGGTGCCCTCAGGCGTCTCTTACATGATCGCCAACCGCAAGGCGGCCAAGGCCAGCCTGCCCCGCCTGTACCGCAGCCACCGAGTGCAGGGGGTAGAGCAGTACGGCGCCGTCCTGCAAGCTGCGCTGAGCGAACTGGCCCCCGGCGGCAAGCCCAACCCCGTCATCGCCCTGCTGACGCCCGGCGTCTACAACTCCGCATACTACGAGCACATGTTCCTGGCGCGGGAAATCGGCGCAGAACTGGTGGAGGGGCGCGACCTGGCGGTCCGCAACGGCATGGTCTATATGCGCACCACCGACGGCCTGCGGCAGGTGGACGTAATCTACCGGCGGGTGGACGACGACTTTCTCGATCCGCTGGTGTTCCGCCCGGACTCCCTTCTTGGTGTGCGGGGGCTGATAGACGCGGCCCAGTTGGGCAACGTGACGCTGGCAAACGCCCCCGGCACGGGGGTGGCCGACGACAAGAGCGTCTACGTCTACGTTCCCGACATGATCCGCTACTACCTGGGGCAGGAGCCGCTGCTGCAAAACGTCGAGACCTACCTGTGCCGCCGTCCCGAGGACCTGGAATACACCCTCGACAACATGGCCGACCTGGTGGTCAAGCGCGTCGGAGAATCGGGCGGCTACGGCATGATCATCGGCCCTCACGCCACCCAGGAGGAGCGCGACGACTACGCCAGGGGGCTGCGGGCCGATCCGGCCGGCTTCATCGCCCAGCCGGTGCTGGCCCTGTCGCGCTCGCCGTGCCTCATAGATGGCAGGTTCGAGCCGCGCCACGTTGACCTGCGCCCCTTCGTGCTGACCGGCCGCCGCACCCGCATCGTGCCCGGCGCCTTCTGCCGTGTCGCCCTGCGGCGGGGCAGCCTGGTGGTCAACTCCAGCCAGGGTGGCGGCGGCAAAGACGTCTGGGTGCTGGAAGACCCGGAACACCCAGAAGAAACACCCCAACCATAACCCTCCGGCAGAAGGTTCAAAGTTGGGGCGTTCCCATTCCTTTATCAGGAGCGAGCCATGCTTTCCCGCAGCGCGCAAAGCCTTTACTGGATTGGCCGCCACCTGGAGCGGGCCGGGCATCTCTGCCGGTTGCTGCGTCTGCAATCCGAGGCGCTGGTGGACCGCCCCGTCCGGGAGATTCACTTCGGCTGGAACCGCATCTACAACAGCATCGGCAGCGAGCCTCCGGGCGGCAGGGCCGACCTCTTCGGCGACGAGGAGTTCGCCCTGGCGGATTCCTTCACCCTGGCCGACGACCTCACCTTTGAGCGCACCAATCCCTTCTCGGTCTACACCTGCTTTGCCCAGGGACGCGAAAACGCCCGCCACACCCGGCACTGCATCAGTCCCGAGGTGTGGACCTGCCTCAACACCGCGTTCTTGAGGTTGCAGCAGCAGAACATGGTCAGCGTCTGGTCGGAGCCACGGGTTTTCTACGATGAAACCGTGGCCGAAATCAACACCTTCGGCGGTCTGGCCGAGACTACGATGTACCATGATGAAGGGTGGAGCTTCCTCCACTTGGGCCGCTACATCGAACGCGCCCAGTGCGCCGTCGCTCTGCTGCTGTCGCAGATTGACACCGGCGAAGCCAGCGCCAGCCAGGAATTCTATGAGGCCGACTGGATTTCGCTGTTGCGCGTTTTCCACGCTTTGGAGGTCTACAACCAGATCCACAGCGCCGAAGTGCAGCCGCACCGGGTGCTGGACCTGCTGGTAAGCGACCCCCTGCTGCCCGAGTCGCTGTGCCGCTCCCTCAACCTGCTGGAATCGGAGGTTGATACCATCGGGCGGGGGCCGCGCCGCCACTCCAACCGCGCCGTCCACCGCCTCACCGGACGCCTGAGCGGCCTGATCAACTACGACTGGCCCGACCGGGATGACCACATACCCCTGCTCCGCGAAGTGGACGAATACTGCGGTGAGCTGCACCACCTGATAACCGCCGCCTACTTCGACTATCCGGTCCAGGAATCGTAGTCGCCCCAGTGGAACGGCCCGATTCCTTTTCTACCCAGAAACAAAAAACGGAAAACGGAAAACGGAAATCAGCAGCGCGATGCCCGAAATAACAATTCCCTCTCCCTTGAGGGATAGGGTTGGGGTAAAGGCGGCTCCCTTCAACTGCCGCAGAAGGGGTCGAGCGGGTCGAGGCGGTCACGCAGCCAGTCGCCCAACAGGTTCAGAGCCGGCGCCGTCAGCATGATTGCCGGCCGTCATTGAACGCAGTTGCCGGCAGCGCCTCCACGTCCTCAGCCATCAGGCAGCGGTGCTGGCCGGCTCCGGTAAGCGGGGCTTGAAGACCCTCGGGAAGGCTGAACGCACACCCATCAGCATCAGGCCGGTCAGGACCACGCTGAGCATGGTGATGGCCCGGTCAAGCAACACCATTGCGGCAGCCCCCGGCAGACCCACGGGAGAAATGCGCACCGCCAACCCCGCCATCCCGGCCTCCACCGCCCCGATGCCGCCCGGCGTCGGAAAGAGGGACAGGAGCGACCCTCCAAGGGAGAGCACCGCCGCCTCGAACAGCCCAACTTCCAGCCCCAGGGCCTGGCACACCAAATACAGGCGACCGACCTCCGCAGACCATGCGAGCACACCAAGCAGGGCGGTCAACGGAAAACGACGGCTGCCGCTGGTAAAGCCGGAACGGAATCGCAGGTGAGAGGACAAGAGAAAATCAGAAATGTCTCTTGAGGGCAGAAAACGCTGCAACAGCCACCTCACCAGGGGCACCAGCAGAAACACCAGACCAAGCCCGAGGAGGAGGATCAGCGAGGCTCCCAACGCGCCCACTCCCACGTCCCACGGACCGGACAGCAGGAGCAGCAGCCCTGCCGAGAGCAGGAACAAGCTTACCAATAGCCCGTCCAGAAGACGCTCCGCAACAATGGTCCCCATCACCCAGGAAAAGGACGCTCCCCACTCCCGCTGGCACAGGTGGGCCCGGAAGGGATCCCCAAGCCTGAGCCAGCCCACGGAGTTCACAAACCACCCCAGGAAGACCAGTTGCCCGCAGTAGAGGAAACCCGGAACGGGCACAGGAGAGCCGCCCATCAGCACCCGCCAGCGTGCTCCCCGGAGAAAGTAGCAGGCATAGTGGACCAGGACGGCTGTGCCCAGAAGGACGGGATCGGCAGAAACGACCAACCCCCAGGCCTCCCCCAGGTCCAGGGGAAACCCGAAAAATGCCACATACGCTCCGCCTGCGACCGCCAGGAATGGTAGAAGGAACTTCGGAGACAACAGCAGCGGCATTAAGGCAGAGAGGAACTTGATGGAAACCTCCAAAGACCAAACGGCATAACTGAGATTTACCATTGATCAAATCGTTAATCGGTTAATCGTTAGGTGAGGTGGCCCCCATCATCAGGACAGGGTCGGGGTGGAATCAAGCGAGAGTCCCGCTGTTCCTGCCTATGATACCAGCATCCGTTTCGGTGTACCTTCCTTTGCCTTCGATTCTGTCAAGGGCGGCGGGATGGGCTTGTTGAAAAACCCGATGTGGGCGGGGCGCTCAGGGAGTCGGACAGGCGGCGGCCGGGTACATCCGTCCAAGTAGCGTTGCCCGGTCTCAATGCTCTCCAGTCCCCGCAAAGTCTTTTCACGGTCGCGGCAGGCGCCTTGCAACCGTTCGCTACTACCTGTCCGATGCACCGGAGGATACTCCCCCGGAGACCCCGGCTTATGTGGGCGGTTCCAGGCGGCGCATTGAAACGGAGTTCGAGACTGAACCGGGCGGTGCGCTGCGGGCCGGCATGGCATGGATTCCCGCTTTCGCGGGAATGACGGACTGCGGCAATGCTGATTCAGTCAAAACGCGATTGCCCTGTGCGCCCCAACGCCCTCCCCATGAAATCTACCGTCCGGTATGCGATAATCTAGCGGCAACCTGAAGGACTATTCGGGAGAAGAGGACTCGCCATGAGTATCAGCAGCGACTGGATTGACATTGAGAAGAAGTATTACGCCCAGACCGTGCGCCGCCAGCCGGTGGTCATCGTCCGGGGCGAGGGCACCGAGGTCTGGGACGCCGACGGCAAGCAGTACCTGGACTTCGTCGCCGGCTGGGCCGTGAACCAGTTGGGCCACAGCCATCCGGTTATCACGCAGGCCATCGCCGAGCAGGCCGGCACGCTGATCCAGACCTCCAACCAGTTCTATACCGTGCCGCAGTTGCAGCTCGCCGAGACGCTGATAGAGAATAGCTGCCTCGATCTGGTGTTCTTCGGCAACAGCGGGGCCGAGGCCGTCGAGGGGGCGATGAAGCTGGCCCGGCGCTACGGCAAGCTGAACCGCGACGGCGCCTACGAAATCATCACCGCGTTCAACTCCTTCCACGGGCGCACCCAGGCCACCGTGGCCGCCACCGGCCAGCCGCACTACCAGGAGAACTTCGCGCCGTTGCTGCCGGGCTTCGTCCACGTTGACTACAACGACGTGGAGGCCGTAATCAGCGCCACCACCGAGCGCACCGCCGCGGTGATGGTGGAGCCGGTGCAGGGCGAGGCGGGCGTCATCATCCCCGACGACGACTACCTGCAACGCCTGCGCCAGTGGTGCGACAGCCAGGGCATTCTGCTCATCCTGGACGAGGTGCAGACCGGCATGGGACGGCTGGGCAGCCTGTTCGGCTACCAGGAGTACGGCGCGGAACCCGACGTGATGACGCTGGCCAAGGGGCTGGGCTACGGCGTGCCTATCGGCGCGTTCCTGTCCAAGGCCCACTGCCAGGCGCTGGTGCCGGGCGACCACGGCTCCACCTTCGGCGGCAACGCGCTGACCACCGCCGCGGGCTACGCCGGGACCAAGTTCCTGATCGACAACGACATCCCCGGCCAGGTCAAGGAAATGGAGCCCTACCTGCTGGGACGGCTGAACGAGGTCAAGGACCGCTTCCCCTTCGTGACCGAGGTCCGGGGCAAGGGCCTGCTGGCCGCCATCGACTTCGAGGACACCATCTCGCCGCAGGTGCTGACCAACTGCAACGAAGCCGGGCTGCTGCTCAACGGCCCGCGCCCCAACACCGTCCGCTTCATGCCCCCGCTGACGGTGACGCGGGAGGAGATTGACGAGGCCGCCGAGCGCCTGAGCACGGCGCTGGCGAAGATCTAGGCCAGCAGCATTGCGCCGCTCGATACAGGGGCGCACGGGTGTGCGCCCCTGCATTCCGCCGGGAGCAGACGGTTCCACCTCAGCCGGTCTTTCGCGAGGAAAGGTATGGCCAATCGGGCGTTTTACGTCGTCATCACGAAGGATGAAGACGGGTACTTTATCGGGGAAGTGACCCAGATCAAGAGTTGCTTCAATCAAGGCGATACCCTGGATGAATTAATGGACAATATGCGTGAGACTATACAGGTTTGCTTTGAAGAGTTCGGCATCAAGGATCAGTCGGAATTCGTCGAAGTTCAGACGACTTTGGTCCGTTCGGATTTAATCGCAAACTCGCAGAGAGAGTTTTATGTTGTGATCACAAGGGACGAAACAGGCTACTACCGGGGTATTGCGCCACAACTAAGAGAATGTTTTGGAAAAGGTAAAACCAAATCAGAACTAATGAAAAATATGCGTAAAGCTATTAATGTTGGCCTAGAGTGCGATGACTTGGAAGACTGCTCCATATTCCTTGAAGTGCGGAAGGTGGAAATCTAACCGTGTTTACGGGCAGATTTCCATCTTTGACCAGCCGGGAGTTTATTCGTACCATGCACAGGTTGGGGTTTGAGACAATTAGACAAACTGGAAGTCATGTCATCATGAGCCATCCTGATGGCAGGGGCGTTGTCGTACCCGACCATGGCTCAAGAGATTTAAGGAGAGGATTCGCTAGGAAGTTGTTAGGGGATGCGCGGGTAGAAATCTCCGACTTCCTCGCAGCTCTATAACACCCTCAACCGGAGCGATAGTAGCGAGATGCCAAATGACAGAATCGTTCTTGCCTACAGCGGCGGGCTGGATACTACGGTGGCGGTGCCGTGGCTCAAGGAAAAATACGGCGCCGACATCGTGACCCTGACCATAGACTTGGGCATGGTTGACCTGGACAGCACCCGGCAGCGGGCGCTGTCCATCGGCGCGGTCGAGGCCGTTATCGTGGACGGGCGGCAGACGCTGGTGGACGAGTTCCTGTTCCCCAGCCTCCAGGCGGGGACGGTGTACGAGGAGCAGTACCCGCTGGCCACCGCGCTGGGCCGTCCGCTCATCGCCCGCTTCCTGGTGGAGGCGGCGCGGGAACACGGGGCCTATGCCGTGGCCCACGGCTGCACCGGCAAGGGCAACGACCAGGTGCGCCTCGAGGTGGGGGTGATGGCGCTCGACCCGAATCTGAAGGTCATCGCGCCCATCCGCGACTGGGGCATGAGCCGCGACGACGAAATCGAGTACGGGCTGGCGCGCAACCTGCCCATAAACACCCGGGCCAGCCGCTTCTCCACCGACGAAAACCTGTGGGGCCGCAGCGTGGAGGCCGGCGAGCTGGAAGACCCGTGGCTGGAGCCGCCGGAGGACGCCTACCTGTGGACGAAATCGGCCTCCGACGCGCCCGACCAACCGGAATACCTGGAAGTCACCTTCGAGCGGGGCATACCCATCGCCGTTGACGGCGAGTCTATGGGCGGCGTTGACCTGATCCGCCACCTGAACGCCGTTGGCGGCGACCACGGCGTGGGCCGCGTTGACCATGTGGAGAACCGGCTGGTGGGCATCAAGTCGCGGGAGATATATGAGTGCCCGGCGGCGGTCATTCTTCACGCCGCCCACAAGGCGCTGGAGACCATGACCCTCAGCAAGGACCAGGCTCGGACGAAGGCCCGCATCGCGCAGGAATACTCCGACGTGGTCTACAACGGCCTGTGGTACACCGCCCACCGGGCCGACCTCGACGCCTACGTGCAGAGCACACAGCGTCATGTGACCGGCGAAATCCGGCTGCGGCTGCACAAGGGCAGCTGCACCGTCGTCGGGCGGCAGGCCCCGCGCGCCCTCTACAACTACGGCCTTGCCACCTACGACCGGCAGGACCAATTCGACCATGCGGCGGCCACCGGGTTTATCAGCATCTACGGCCTGCCCGTGCGCACCCAGAACCAGGCCCAGCCGGAATGACGCAAAACGCATCGGAAGTGGCCGTCCTGACGCAGGATGTCCAGCGGGTTATCGAGCAGCTCGTGGCCTACGGGCCGGAGCAGATAATTCTGTTCGGCTCGCGGGCCCGGGGCAACGCCCGCGAGTTCAGCGATATTGACCTGATTGTCGTCAAGGAAACCGATGCGCCAAGACAGGAGCGCACCCTGGAGTGCCGAAAATTTCTGACCGGAAAGCCGGGCGTTGACGTAGACACTCTGGTCTATACTCCCGCCGAAATCGAACATAGTCTCGAAGTCCGAAACCCGTTCATTGCAGCGGCGTTCACCGACGGTATAGTAGTCTACGACCGGCACCCGTCCGCCGGGGCTTACAGCCTGCGTTCCCGCGTCAAGGAGCCCACTATGGAATCGCGCCGGCGCTTCGGGCATGGCTGGCTGGAGCGGGCCGAACGCGATTTGCGCATGGCCCAGATTGCGTTGGATAACTCTGATCCTCCCAATTCGTGCTTTCATTCTCAACAGGCCGCGGAAAAGGCCCTTAATGGATTCCTGGTTTTCCGGGGAAAACCGCTGGAACGAACCCACATAGTACAGAACCTGGCAGCTTCCAGCGCCCTTGAAGACTCAGACTTTCTGGCCTGCTCCAATGATGCGCAGATTTTGGGCTCGCTATATATCGACACTCGCTATCCAGACTCAGAGACTCACACCTTCAAGGACTATGAGCCGGAAGAGGCGCAGCGGATGGTGGAGCGCGCCGACCGGATTGTCTCACTGGTGCGTTCCAAAATCCCGCCCCCGGCTGATTCCTTGGGCCGGACGGGATAGGCAAACCTCCAAAGTAGCTTTACGAAAGTATCCCATTCGATTACCGGAGGACAAATGACCATCGCTGCCCGTATGCACGACCTGGGCACCGAGAGCGCCTTCGAGGTGCTGGCCAAGGCCCGCGCGCTGGAGGCCCAGGGCCGGGAGATAATCCACTTGGAAATCGGCGAACCCGACTTTGATACGCCCCGGCACATCATTGAAGCCGGCATGGCGGCCATCAGCGACGGGTTCACCCATTACGGCCCCACCGCCGGGCTGCCGGAACTGCGCGAGGCCATCGCGCGCAACAGCCGCGAGGTGAGGGGCACCAACACCGAGCCGGAGAACGTGGTGGTCACTCCCGGAGCCAAACCCATCATGTTCTACCTGCTGCTGACCTTGGGCGAGCCGGGCGTTGAGGTCATATATCCCAATCCCGGTTTCCCCATCTACGAGTCGATGATTCGCTTCACCGGCTGCACTCCCGTTCCGATGCAGCTCCTGGAGTCTACGGGCTATCATCCCGACCTCGACTTGCTGGGGTCGCAGATAACCGACAAGACCCGGCTCATCATCCTGAACACGCCGGAAAACCCCTGCGGCTCGGCCCTGTCGGAGGGCGAGCTGCGCACCATAGCCGGGCTGGTGATGCAGCATCCCAACCTGTACGTGATGGCCGATGAGATATACAAGGACATCCTGTACACCGGCGAGCATTTCAGCATCGCCTCGATTCCGGGGATGGAAGAGCGCACCATCATCCTCGACGGGTTTTCCAAGAGCTACGCCATGACCGGCTGGCGTCTGGGCTACGGCATCATGCCGCCGGAGTTGGTGCCGCATGTGGTCCGGCTGGCGGTCAACAGCGTGTCGTGCGCCGCCACCTTCACGCAGAAGGCGGGCATCGCGGCGCTGGAGGGCCCCCGGGACCAAGTGGAGGCGATGAAGGCGGAGTTCGCCGCCCGGCGGCGCCTGATTACCGACGGCCTGCGCAGCATTCCCGGCATCCGCTGCCCGGAGCCGGAAGGCGCCTTCTACGTCTTCCCCAGCATCGAAGATACCGGACTCTCCAGCCGCGATTTCGAGGACCGGGCGATGCAGGAGGCCGGCGTTGCCCTGCTGTCGGGTTCCGCCTTCGGGCAGTACGGCGACGGCTACGTCCGGCTGTCTTACGCCAACTCGCAGGAAAACATCAGCAGGGCTATTGAGCGGCTGGACGCCTTCGTCCGCAGCGTCTAATCAGGAATAGGGTTGTAGAAATTCCCCGCTCCCTCCGGGTGTATAGAGCGGGGGAGGGTCAGGGCGGGGGCGTCCCCGAATTCCACCAGAGAGGAGACGGCAATGGCGGAATGCAAAGTTATCCACAACGACGGCCTGGAGGTCGAGATTCAGTCCGGCGCCATGACCCGCCTGGCCGGCGTGTCCGAGGGGCTGACCGGCTCCACCGGCATCCACCTGGCCATCGCGACCATTCCGCCGCACTGCGGCTCCAGCCCACACTACCACGTCAACTGCGAATCGGCCATCTACGTGGTCAAGGGGCATGGGCGGTTCATCGTGGGCGACAAGCTGGACAACCCGCTGCCCATCGGCCCCGGCGACTTCATCTACGTCCCCGCCGAAGCCGTCCACCAGCCGATCAACGACGGCGATGACCCGATGGAGATAATCGTCGCCCGCAACACGCCGGTGGAGATAGTGGTCGAGGTTTAGAGCGATGGGAACATTCAGCGTTTCAATGCTGGTTGGCAACTTGGCGAAGTCTTCCTTTGTTGAAGTCCAGGCGCTGGCTGACACAGGTTCCGTCCACAGCTACATCCCGAAGGATATTCTGGAGAGCGTGAACGTCCAGCCAACCGAAACCCGGGCCTTTGCCTTTGCGGACGAACGAGTGGTTGACATACCTTTCGGATACGCAGTGTTTGTTATCGAAGAAATGGAAGTAATCGCCCCTGTGATTTTTGCCGCCGAAGGGAGCAGCCCGCTATTGGGAGCGACTACTTTGGAAGCGGCACACTTAGCCACCGACTCCGTAAACGAACGCTTGACCCCTGTCCTGCCAATAGGCAGGTTCGGCAACGGCAGCCAAAGCGCGCCTCGCTGACACGGCTCCGCGCCAAAGCCTTTGTTGAGCGGCAATCTGCCATAGACTATACTAGCGGCGCACCGGCAGACAACGCGGGCCGGGGCGTTCAGCGCAATTAACACCGGAGAGGCGAATTAACATGGACATGGGCCTTACCGAAATCCAGCAGATGCTGAAGTCCAGCGCGCAGGAGTTCCTGGGGCGGGAATGCCCCACAACGCTGGTGCGGGAAATGGAAGAGGACGAGCGCGGCTATCCCGACGAGCTCTGGCGGCAGATGGCCGGGCTGGGCTGGGCCGGCGTGCCATTCCCGGAGCAATACGGCGGCACCGGCGGCGACTTCCTGGACTTGGCGGTTCTGCTGGAAGAGATCGGCCGTTTCCTGGCTCCAAGCCCATACTTTTCCTCAGTTGTGCTGGGCGGACTGACCGTGCTGGACGCTGGTAGCGACGCGCAGAAGGATGACCTGCTCAGCCGCGTCTGCGACGGCAGCGGGATCATGACGCTGGCGGTAACCGAACCCACCGCCACCTTCGAGGCGTGGGGCGTTGAAACAACCGCCACCGCCGACGGCAACGGCTTTGCGCTGAACGGCGCCAAGCTCTTCGTGCCCGACGCCCATGTTGCCGACGTGCTTATCGTCGCGGCGCGGACGGCTCAGGGCGGCGAACCGGCGGAAGGCATAACGCTGTTCCTCGTTCCAGCGAGGATGGAAGGACTGGATATTTCGCCCATCCGTATCATAGGGTCGGAGCGGCAGTTCGAGGTGACGCTGAACAACGTCCGAGTGCCGGCCAGCTCGGTTCTGGGAGAGGTCAACGGCGGCTGGGCCATTGCCGAGCGGGCCATCCAGCGGGCCGTGGCCGGCCAGTGCATCACCATGCTGGGCGGCGCGACTGCGGTGCTGGACATGACCGTGGAGTACGTCAAGCAACGCACACAGTTCGGGCGTCCGGTGGGCAGCTTCCAGGCGGTGCAGCACCACTGCGCCCAGATGGCAACCGACGTAGAGGGCTGCCGGGGCGTCGCCTACCAGGCGGCGTGGCAGTTGGCCGAAGGCTTGCCGGCTCAGCGGGAGGTGTCCATCGCCAAGGCTTGGGTCAGCCAGGCGTACCGGCGCGTCTGCGCCACCGCCCACCAGTGCCACGGGGCCATCGGCTTCACCAAGGAACACGACTTGCAGCTATACACCCGCCGGGCCAAGGTGCAGGAACTTGGCTACGGCGACGCCAACTATCACAAGGAACTGGCAATGGCCAGCATCGAGAGCGAATAGCCCGGCCCCAATTCCCTCTCCCTAATGGGGAGGGTCAGGGCGAGGGGGAACACAACCACATGGCAACGCCTAAATATCCCAACAAATACGCCGCCATGAGCCGGGATTACATGGGGCTGGCCGAAGGCTACTTGCGGCAGGGAAACTTGGTGCAAGCGTCGGAAAAGTCTTGGGGCGCAGCAGCCTGTGCCCTGAAATCCATCGCCGAACAGCGGGGCTGGCATCACCAGTCCCATTCCCTGCTGTACGATATTTCCAATCAGATTACCGACGAACTGGGGCGCTCCAATTTGCATGATATGTTCGTATTCGCCAAATCCATGCACCAGAATTTCTACGAAAACTGGGAGCCGGAGGAAGGGGTGGAGTATGCCGTCGGCAGGATAAAGGAATACCTGGCTGAACTGGAAGCCGTCAGTCCGCAGCTTCCGGTGTCCTTTGTCGTCGAGACCCGTGCCCAGCGCAGGCGGCTGGAAAGGCTGAACGGCCAGCGTCCACCGCACGACACCCCAACGGAAAAAGGAACGTGAACTGCCAATGACCGCCACTACGCCTTGCATTTTCTGCGCCATAGCCCGCGACTCGGCCCACCCGGAAGCGATTTATCGCGATGACCGCTGTTTCGTGGTCAAAGACATCAACCCCAAAGCGCCGGTGCATCTGCTGGTCATTCCCAATATGCACATCGCTTCGCTGGCCTACGTCGGCCCCGGTCAGGTCCCAATCATGGGGCATCTGTTCGTCGTAGCCGAGGAAATGGCCCGACGCGAGAATGTCACCCTCAGCGGCTACCGCCTGGTGCTGAACCAGGGGCCGGACGCCAGCCAGACGATAGCCCACCCCCATGTACACCTGCTGGGCGGGCGACAGCTCGGGGAGATGGGATGACCGCCAGCCCGACTTATCAGATTGCGAATGATAAGTTCCGGGAACGGTTCGAGTCGCTGCCGGACAAGTTGCTGGCCCACATCTTCCGCGTCCGCGACGTGGGGTTGGACCTAGCGGCCCGGCACGGTATAGATGAGGAACGGGCCGAACTGGCAATTCTGGGCCACGACGTTGCCCGCGCCGCCAAGAAAAAGGAAATCATGCGCCAGGCCGAGCGGTTCGACCTGACCATATTGGACATCGAGCGGAAGGCGCCGGTCATGCTGCACGGGCCAGTGGGCGCCGAGTTGCTGCGTCACGAGGACGGCCTGGACGACGAGGAGATGCTCGACGCGGTACGCTATCACACCACGGGGCACCCCAACCTGACGCCGCTGGGTCTGCTGGTGTTCATCGCCGACAAGCTGGAGCCGCGCAAGATAAAGTCCTACCCCTACCAGCAGGAACTGCGGCACATTGCCAACGAAAGCCTGGGCCAGGCGGTGCTGGAGTTCCTCTGCCGCGAGTCGGCCCTGCGCCTGCAACGCCGCAGAGCCATACACCCCACCAGCGTGGCGGCCATCAACGCGCTGCTGCTGGCGGGCTAGGGTTCCGGTCTTTTCGGCCACAAGAGGGGAAGGTGACTACTCACGGAACTCATAAACTGCCAGGCTACTTGGTTCCTTCTTCGTGTTCAGGGACAGAGTCAAATAGCGATCCTGCGTCGAACAAGGCGTTATATTTCATCCCTGCCGGACACTCGTGGGATGGCTGTTGGGAATTGGCCGGGGATCTACATATTGAGGTCAACACATCTTCGGAAGAAGAGGTAACCGTTACCTGCCTGAACCTCCAGGAATACGGCATGGGGGACTCCCTGGAATCCGCAACAACGGACCTCCTGACCTCTTTTAGCGATTATTATCAGTCTCTGGAGTCCCGTGAGGCTAATCTGGCGCCTTCCGCCAGCAAAGACTTGCAGATACTCAGACGCCTGGTCCATACAGCGACTGACAACGCCCGTGGACGTTAGGGACCTGCAAAGAAGTTTGCGGCGCAAATTGAGGGCCGCAGAGGACAGACGCTCCCATCATGTGTTCTTTTGGGTTACGATTGACGGGTCGGAATTCCGGGCGGCCAAGTTCTCCCACTCCAGTCGCGGCCAATTGCCTGACTTCGTACTTTCAGACACGGCCCAGAGGCTGAAGCTCAGCAGAGCAGAGCTCACCGATTTGGTTGACTGTCCGTTGAGCAGGGAACAATGTCTGGAGTTGTGGGAGGCCCGTTAGCTTACGGGCCAAGACGAACCAACCGCAGAGAGTAGAGATAGCATTATGGAAATCGTACTCAGCCAACGGGCGGCGGAACAGATTATCAGCAAGGGTGGGCGAGTGGCGGTTGACCTGCTGCAACACTCCACTTGAGCGGGGTGCGCCGTTGAGGTATCGGTCGATACCAGGGTGCACCGGCGGGACACTTCCGAATACGATTCGCATACGCTGAACGGCGTCGAGGTGCTGACGCTCCCCGAACTCTCCCGGCACGTCACCAGTATGCAGATAGACCTGCGGTCGTTTCTGTTTTTTCGCAATCTGAAAGCCGTCGTCGAATTCGACAACGGCATGGTCATCGGCAAGTCGCCCTATGGGATGCGGAGCGTGGAAGCGGAGGGTTAGACGGCGGACGATTCACCGCGGCTTTCTCCCCCCCACCCTGACCCTCCCCCGCCGGGGGGATATGGAAGCGCCCTCTCCCGCTGGGAGAGGGCGCTTTTTTGCCTCGCTAACGCGCCTTGTATTCCGGCGGGCGCTTTTCCATGAAGGAGCGACTGGCTTCCTTGAAGTCCTCGGACTGGTGGAGCTTGAGGGGCAGGGTCTGCATATCGGCGTCGGCGCCGGCCTGAACCCACTGGCGGCGGGTCAGTTTCACGCCCACCCGCGCCGAGAGCGGCGGGGCCTTGAGCGCCTTCTCGGCCAGGGCCTCTGCGGCGGTGAGGTGGAAGCCGTTGGGCACCAGGCGATTGATGAGGCCCAGGCGGTACAGTTCCGCAGCCTCCACCGGTTCGCCGGTAATGACCATCTCGCTGGCGATTTTCGAGGGCATGAAGGCGTTGACCTTGGCCCAGATTCTGCCGCCGGCCAGCCCCCGCTTGGTTTCGGAAATGCCGAACCTGGCGTCTTCGGAGGCGACAATCATGTCGCATTCGGCGGCGATGACGATGCCTGCCCCCAGCGCGTAGCCGTGGACGGCGGCGATGACGGGCTTCCAGTTGATGCTGCGGCCGAGGTAGCCCTCGGGGTTGGGGCCGCGATCCCGCCGCGCTGCTTCATGCGGCGTCATCTCGACGAAACGCTGTTTGATGTCGGCCCCCGCGCAGAAGGCCCGGCCTGCGCCGTGGATTATGCCGACCCAGGCGTCCTCGTCGGTGTCGAACTCCAGCAGCGCCTCGTGCAGGTCTTCCTCGAACTGCCGGTTCACCGCGTTGAGCGACTGCGGGCGGTTGAACATGATGTAAGCAGTCCTGCCCTTGCGCTCGTAGGTCATTGTCTCGTATTCAGTCATAGGCCCTCCGGCAATTGGGTTTTTGGCAGTTGGCCCAAATTAGAACATTTCCCCAAAATCGGGCCAAAATACGTTGACACTACCTGTACTTATGTTCTAAATTAAGCGTACTAATTTAGAACACCCGTTTGGGAGATTGTGATGGTTACGCTGCTCGCCGCCCGCCCCGAAAAGGTCAGCTCCCATGCCAGCCGCGTCTACGCAGACGACGCCACGGAATTTTACCACTACGAGGACACTGGCTGCGAAGCGTCGGACTCCTGCCTCGACTGCCCGCTGCCCCGGTGCAAGTACGACGACCCGGCCTGGTACCAGCGCAACCGCAGGCTGGCCCGCGACTTCCGAATTGTGCGCGCCATGCAACAGGACTCCCTGAGCGTCGAGGAAACCGCCGCCCGCTTCTCCGTCACCGTCCGCACCGTCTTCCGCATCATCCAGCGGTGCCGCCAAGCCACGATGCAAGAGGACGCCGACGACGAGGGGATGCTGGCCGCCTAGAGCCGTAACGCCAAACAAAGCAGGAGCGCAGAGGAAGATTGGATTCCTATGCGCTCATTGCGCCTTTGCGTTTTATGGCTTCGGCTGACTATCCTCTCGGCAGTCCCAGGCCGCGCCCGGCGATGATGTTTCGCTGCACTTCCGAGGTGCCGGCGGCGATGGTGCCGGAGAAGCTGAGCATCCAGTGTTCCTGGACCCGGCCCCGCAGTGGCGCCCACTTTTCCTCGCGGCCCAGCGTTCCATACAGCCCCAGCACATCCATGGCCGCGTCGGTCACCCGGCGCACCGTCTCGCTGCCGAACACCTTGCTCATCGAGGCTTCGCGCGTGGGGATCAAGCCCTCCCCCTGCATATAGGCCACGTTGTAAGCTATCAGACGGGCAACTTCGCACTCGATATAGCGGTCGGCCATCAGGTTGCGCACCCAGGGAGCGTCCATGAGGGTCTGCCCTCCGGGTCTGGAACCACCGTGCCTGGTCTCGGTGGCGTACTCGCGCACGTCGTCCAGCAGGCGGCGGGCGTTGGCCGAATAGTCAATGCCGGAACGCTCGAAGTCCAGCAGGGTCACCGCGACATACCAGCCCCGGTCCTCCTCTCCCACCACGTTGGCGCGGGGAACGCGCACGTTGTCGAAGAGCACCTGGTTGAACTCGTGGCCCCCGGCCATGTTGATAATGGGCCGCACAGTGACGCCCGGCGACTTCATGTCCACCAGCACGAAGCTGATGCCCCGGTGCTTGGGGGCGTCGGTATCGGTGCGGGTCAGCAGCATGATCCAGTCGGCTCGATGGGCCAGCGTCGTCCAGATCTTGCCGCCGTTGATGACCAGATCGTCGCCGTCGCGGATGGCGCGGGTGCTGAGGGAGGCCAGATCGGAGCCGGATTCCGGTTCGCTGTAACCCTGGCACCACTGCACCTCGCCGCGGGCCACCTGGGGCAGGTGTGTGCGCTTCTGCTCTTCGGAACCGTGGATCATCAGCGTTGGCCCCAGCATTCGGACGCCGAAGATGTCGCGTCCGGGGGCGCGCAGGTAGGCGATTTCCTCGTTGAAAATGGCCGACTTGACCGGCGATGCGCCCTGCCCGCCGTACTCCTCGGGCCAGTGCATGGTCAGCCAGCCGCGTTCCGCCATCTTGCGGCGGATGACGCGGGTCAGGTCCCAGTCGTCTTCCTCCGGGTAGCGGCCGCCGCCCTCCCACGTCTGGGGCAGTTCGGTTTCGAGAAAAGTCCTGAGTTCCCGGCGGAAGGACTCGTCTTCCGGGGTAAACTTAAAGTCCAAAACGGCGCTCCCTGGAAGCTGGAAGGGTGGGGAAGTATCGATGGGGGCCGTCCGGCCCGGCGGGGCTACCCGCCCACGGCAACGCAGGTGACGGTGCGCACCACTCCGTTGACGGTATGGATGTGCCCCGTTACCAGGTCGCCCACGACGGAAATGTCGTCGGCGCTGATCATCACAATGATGTCGTAGGGGCCGGTCACTACGTCTACCGTCGCAATTCCTGGCAGGCCGGTCAGCGCGGTGGCCACCTCCCTGGTCTTGCCCACGGAAGTCTCTACCAACAGATACGCTTTCGTCGCCATTTTCCGCCTTCTGATTCTCGCGCTTTGGGGATTTTACGAACATAGGCAATTCTACGGCCAGCCAATTTGCGTGTCAATTGCGGGGGTCGGACGGGCCAGGGCCTTTTGATTCGCCCTCTCCCTTGAGGGAGAGGGCCGGGGTGAGAGTGAAACCCGGCGTGTCAAAGACAGTTTCCTGTTCGGATACGCCCTCACCCCCCGCCCTAACCCTCCCCCGGAGGGAGAGGGAACAACTGTTAGACACTGCCCCACCCCGTCCCACACGGGACGCGGGGCGTGCTAGAATCCGGTCCGGCCCGTTCTTGTGCGCGGGCAACATTACAAGTGGCCCGCGGCACAAGTGGCGCGCGGCGGTGTGAGACTGATGGCCGAACCAAGCCTTGAACAATGGCTCGCCCTTCACGAGACTTTCCGGGAATACTGCCAGGCCGCTCCCTGGCAATGGTTTGGCGACGCGGATTTGGTGGCCGTGGAGCATCCCTCCTGGGAGTACAAGGGTTACTGCGTTGTCATGGGCAGCGGCGGAATGGAATACGGGCTGGCCGTGTACCGGGGCGACGAGGGGCTGGCTGGCTACCTGGCGCTGGTGTCGGGAGCAATAGAGGCCGGTTCGCTGGAAAGCCTGCATGCCACGAATGCTCTTGCAGCCACGCTCGCCGACCGCGAGGAACTGCCCAAGCCGAACCGCGACGTGATTCGCAGCTTGGGACTCAGGTACCGCGGGCGGGGCCAATGGCCCCTGTTCCAGGACTTCAAGCCCGGCTACCTGCCATGGGGACTGGAGGCGGACGACGCCGGGTTTCTGACGGTGGCCCTGCGTTGCGTGATTGATGCCGCCGCATTGATGGGTCAGGAGAAGATGTCCTTCAGGACTGAAGACGGCGCCGTTATGATGCTGTCCCGGCGTTTCCAGGACGGAAGTTGGAGCAACGCCCTGGAGCCGCTTGCGTTCCCGCTGCCTCCGGCCGTGCCGGAATACGCCGATGCGGAACGCCTCCGGCAGTTGGCCGAGTCGAAGGCCGGAGCCGATTCGGTCTGGGAGTTGGGCATTTTCTTTCTTCCCGCGCCGGCGCGGGAGGAAAGGGGCGGTCGCCCCCACTTCCCGACACTGGCCCTGATCGCTCACACCGACTCCGGCGCAGCGATGAATGAGGCGTTCATGGGGCCCGGGCCTACCGATGCCGACCGGCAGGAGTTGCTGGTCAAGCTGCTGGAGACCATTCCGGTTCGGCCGTCGGAGATAATGGTCAGCGCTCCCCGCCTGGCCCAACTGGTGGAGCCGGTAACGGCTGCCCTGGGAATTAAGCTTTCGGTAGACGACACCCCGGTAATGTGGGGCATACGTGATGAGATGCTCGATTTTCTTGACGAATACACACTCGAATGAAAAACGCAGGGCAGCCAGTCAGGAGCTGCGCCCCGGCCTATGAAGCTGCTGGCTGACGGCGCCAAGGAATTGGGCATCGGCCTTTCCGGCGGGCAGCTTGAGCAGTTCGAGCTGTACCACCGGGAGCTGGCGGAATGGAATCAACGGGCCAACCTGACCTCCATTGCCGGCCACGAGGAAACGCAGGTACGGCACTTCCTCGATTCCCTTACCGTGGGCCGCCCGTTTCTACAGGGCGGCGACGCCCACCCCAACGGCTTGCCGGGGGTTGCTAGGGTGGTGGACGTGGGGAGTGGGGCGGGCTTTCCGGGGCTGCCGTTGAAGCTGGCGTTTCCGGCTCTGGAACTGCACCTGATTGAGTCGGTGGGCAAGAAAACAGCGTTCCTTGAGCATATCGTGGGCGCGCTGGATCTGGAAGGCGTAACGGTGCACACCGGGCGGGCCGAGACGCTGGCCCGCGACCCCGGCCTGCGCGACGGTTTCTGTCTGGCCCTGGTGCGTGGCGTGGCGCGGCTGTCGCTGCTGCTGGAATACGCGCTGCCCTTCTGCCGGGAGGGGGGATTCGCCGTCGCCCTGAAGCACGGAGGGCTGGAGTCCGAACTGGCCGAAGCGGAGTTTGCGCTGTCGGAGTTAGGCGGACGGCAAGCGGGCGTTTACCCGGTGACGCTCCCCGGCCTGACCGACAACCGGGTGGTGGCTTCCTTCGAGAAGGTCGCGCCAACGCCGGAGCGATACCCCCGCCGCGTGGGAATTCCGGCCAAGCGTCCGTTGTAGAAGGGCCTGCGTAGAGGGGGCCGGTGGCAAGTCCTCTCCCTGGGAGAGGGTTGGGGTGAGGGCGTCCGTCATGCAGGACAACGGCGGCAGACCCACAGAGGTTATGGCAGGGCAAAAAATGACCCCGCTCGGGGGATGCGGGGTCAACGGGTTGCTACTTGGAATTGCGCCTGCGAATTACTCGTGGGGCGGCGGTTCGTGGTAGTAGCGAGTGTCCGGGGCGCGGTTGTGGATGGCCTTGGTGCCCTTCTTGAAGATGCAGGTGCGGATGTTGTTTTCCAGCTCTTTGGGGTCTATGGAGCCATAGCGCGCAACGGCGACCTCGCTGGTCAGGTACTCGTTCATCTTTGACAGAACTTCATCCGCCGATTCCCCGACTGCAATGAAGCGGTCCCGGGGGTCGGACAGGAAGTTGCTAACCCTGGAGTAATATGTATCGGGCATTTTCCTCCTCCTAAGCTGCGGCACGGCCGCTTCATACCGGGGCAGGCAGCCTGAAAGCCACCCACATCGGAAGCATGGTGGTAGTAGATTGATACACCATCTGCGCCCCGGTTGTCAATCTAAAATATGACAATCGTTCAGAGTCTCTTGATTGTCCCCTCTCTTCGGACGGGAGGGTTGGGGTTGGAGCGCCCTTTTTCGTGAGCGGAAATCGTGGCATCCCAGGATTTCACCCTCACTCCCGCCCCCTCCCACAAGGGAGAGGGAGAATTAAAGACACCGGTCCGGTGACAATTCCACGTTGACAGGCCCGGTGGCGCCTGCATAAACTCGAACATAAGTTCCATTGAGTCTGCCCGTCCACCCTGAGGCTGTCGAAGGGCGAGCGGGCCGGCAGAGAAAGAAGCGAGAGGGACGCACCCCGCCGGGTGTGTCCCTTTTTGTTTGGCGCGCGCCCGGAGGGGGTTGGAGGACAGGATGCAGCAGTATTCCGGGGCAGAATCGCCGGTGGTCAAGTGGAACGCGGCGGGGGTGGCAGCAGGGGCGTCATCTTCGCCGGGACTGGCGTCGGGGCTGGCGGCGGACACAGGGCAGAAGGCCGTTGGGCCGGTGACCTTTGTGCTGTCTACCGACGACGTGGACCGTCACGGCGACGTGGTGTCGGCGGACGGCTGGCGGCTGGAGGCGTATCTCCAGAATCCGGTGTTGCTGTGGGCCCACGACTACCGCCACCCGGTCATCGGCCGCGCGGCGTCGGTGTGGAGCGAAACACACCGGCTGCTGGCGAAGATGGAGTTCGCGCCCGGCGCTTTCGCCCAGGAGGTCGCCGCGCTGTATGCCTCGGGCTTCCAGCGGGGCGTGTCCGTCGGCTTCCGGCCCATCCGCTGGGAGGAGCGGCGGGACGCCCGCACCGGCGGGTTCCTGGGGCTGCGCTACCTGGAACAGGAGCTGTTGGAGGTCAGCGCCGTCCCCGTCCCGGCCAACCGCAGCGCACTGCGGCGGGGGATGGAGCCGGACGCCTGGCTGGACGCGCTCCTGGTGGAACTGCGCACGGAGTGGAGGTAGGGGCGCTGCCCGAATCTGGATAGGACTTAACTGACATGGATGGACAGGATGCACAGGATTGGACTTGCGTGGGTAGAAGGCAATTTCGCATGAAGTTATCCCCTCCCATCCGGTATATCCATGTCAGCAATCTGTGTTGCTCCTGCCGGGATTCAAACAATCATCGGGCAACAAATCAGGCAACAAATTCGAGGAGGAATGTATGACTACAGACAACGGGGCTTTTTCCACAGCCAGCCTGGAGCTGGTGAAGCGGGAGCTGGGCGGTATCCGCGAGTTCTACGAGTCGCGGATGAACTCGGAGATTCCGCCGCTGCGCGAGGAGCTGGAGCGCATCGGGTCGCAGGTCGCCAAGATGCAGGACGGGCGGCGGCAGGGCGAGAAGCTGGCCCTGCTCCGTCACTACGGGAGCGATCAGCCCGGCGGCGACCGGGCCCGCGTGGTCTTCGGCAAGTATGCCGGGTTGGACCACCTGGACCTGGCCTGCGCCCGCAGCCTGCTGTCGGCGCAGCTCCGGGAGCCGTCGGGGGCCAACCCCCGGATGCTGGAGGACTGGCAGTCGAACCTGAAGGCGGCGATGGACTCCACCACCGCCGGGCAGGGCGATGAACTGGTGGACATCCAGGAGGCCCGCGCCCTGTGGGACGACGTTAACCTGGAAACGGCCATCGCGCCCCTGTTCAACACGGTCCAGATGCCCAGCAACCCGTTTCAGATTCCGCTTCAGCTTGGCAGCGTCAACTGGTATCCGGGGACGGAGAACACGGCGGTTACCGGGAGCGCCCCGGCCACGGCGCGGCAGACGCTGACGGCTCACGAGCTGGTAGCCGAGGTTCCATGGTCCTACGACCTGGACGAAGACGCGGTCATCGCCATGATGGA
This sequence comes from Dehalococcoidia bacterium, assembly GCA_965261945.1. GTDB lineage: Bacteria > Chloroflexota > Dehalococcoidia > Lucifugimonadales > UBA3495 > VXOI01. The sequence continues at coordinate 2,876,129 of CBDHEF010000002.1, read as the reverse complement.
CGAGCTGCGCCGCAGCCTGCTGCGCAATGCCCACGAGGTCATCGACGACGTCATCCTCAACGGCGACACTACCACTCAGAACAGCATCAACGCCGACGGCGCGACCATCGCCGCCAACACCGCCGGGACGGGGCACTTCCTGGTCGGCTTCGACGGGCTGCTGCACCTGCCGCTGGTTGACAACGCAGCCATGAGCAATAACCACAACGCGGCGGTCAGCGCCGATATGTTCAACGAGATTCGCGGCAAGCTGGGCAGGTACGGCGTGCGCCCCTCGGAACTGGCCTACATCACCGACGTCAACACCTTCATCAAGGCGCTGACCATCGACAGCTTCCGCACACTGGACAAGTTCGGCCCCCAGGCCACGGTGCTGACCGGGCAGCTCGGCGCGGTGGAGGGCATCCCGGTCATCGTCTCGGAGCAGATGCGTTTGGCCGACGCCGACGGCAAGGTGACCAGCGGCGGCAGCGCCAACACCAAGGGCCGCCTGCTCATCGTCAACCGCTCGCAGTGGCGGGTGGGCTTCAAGCGCGAACTGACCATCGAGACGGTGCGCGACGCCCAGAAGCGGCAGAACATCATGGTGGTGAGCTTCCGCATCGCGTTGCAGGAGCGCAGCGGCGCCCGCGCGTCGGCCACCCACACGGCGTTGCAGTACAACATCACCGGCGTCTAGGGAAAAACTAACCACAGAGAACACAGAGGTATTCCATAGGCTTTCTCTGCGCTCTCTGTGAACTCTGTGGTTATTCATTATTTAAGGAGGGGAAAAGTTGATTCAACCCAAGAACGGGCGGGAGGGACGCTTCTCGCGGACGTGGGCCGTGGTGGCCGGACTGGGCATCGTGGCGGTGTCGGGCATAGAGACCTACGCTCTTTCGCAGGGAATCAACGGGTCGGCGCTCACGGCGTCGCTGGCGGCCATCGCGGCGCTGGGCGGAGCGGGCCTGGGACGGATGCTGCGATGACCAACCGCCGCCCCCGCCGCCAGAACACGCAAAACACAAAAGTGCGGCCCCGGCCCAGGGTCTACGAGCCACTGCTCCGCGCCCATGACTCCAACACCTCCAACGCGCGGGAAACGCTGGTGCGGCCCAACAAGGGCAAGCGGCTGCGCATCCTGCGGGTCCGGGTCATCCAGGAGGTGGCCGACGGGCGGCGGCTCTACGAGGTCTATTTCGGCGAGGGGGAGACCATCGCGTCTGAGCCGGGCAAAGCAGTGGACACGCTGGACATCCCGGAGCTGGGCGAGGATGCCACCCGCGTCTTTCCCCGCGATGAAGGGCCGCGCGGCCTGCGCGACGAACCCCTCAGCGGCCGCTGGAGCGGCGAGGCCCCCTACACCGCCCACAAGATACTGGTCGAGTCCACCGAGGAGAGTTAGGTAGCAGGGGTGTAGGGGGAGGGAACTCTTTCCCGCTCCTCACGCCTCAGGGAGGAACCATGACCACCCGGCAGTCTCACAAGGCGCCGCTTCGCCGCCGTCCCTTCACCCTCAAGACCGCAGAGGTCACACCCCCACGGAGGCGGGGGCGGCATACCATCCTGGCCCCTGCCAAGGGCTACCGCATCCGGCTGGTGCGGGTGAAGGTGATTCAATCCGAAACCGACGGGCGGCGCCTGTGCGAGATCTACTTCGGCACGGCGGGGAGCTTGGTCACCGACCCGTCGCGCGCCGTGGACATCCTGGCGGTACCCGACAAGGGCACGGCCTCCACCCGCACCTACCTGCGCGACCAGGGGCCACGCGGACGCCGCGGCGAGCCCCTCAGCCTGCGCTGGCGGGGTCGCCCGCCTTCCACCGGCCACAAGGTCATCATCGAGTACGCCGAGGAAAGCTAGGGAACCTCTGAATAAGTCTCTAATCGCCGTGATTTCAGCTACGGGGAGTGGCTAGTTTTCCCGCTTATTCAGAGGTTCCCTAGGGACGCCCGATGCCACCCCCATCATTGCCAGTTGCCGCCTGCCCCGTCATTCTCGCACCCCCCGTCATTCCCGCGAAAGCGGGAACCCACGAGTTCCGGCTGCCGTGAAATTGGCATACGCCTGGAGGCGCTGGATTCCCGCTTTCGCGGGAATGACGGGGGTGGCCGGAAATGACGGGGGTGGCCGGAAATGACGAAATTTGAGCGGAAATGGGGGGAGTTGAGCGGAAATGGCGGTTTTACACAAATTTTTGGGAAGGAGGAACCATGGCCCGCGAAGCGTACCGCTCCCTGTATGGCGACCTGACCAAGCTGAAGGACGACAGTGTGCTGAAGGACCCGGCCGCCGGGCCGGACGACGACGATGAGCTGTTCGAGCTGCTGCTGGCGGTGTCGGACTGGGTGGACCACTACTGCAACCGCCACTTCTACCCTCGCGTCGAGACGCTGCTGTTCGACGGCTCCGGCGGCGACCGGCTGGCGGTTCCCGACCTGATTGCGGTGTCCGAGCTGGCCCAGGCCGACACCGCCGGGCTGTCCTTCGGCAAGGTGTGGGACGCCGGTGACTACCGGCTGCTGCCCCACAACGCCGCGCCGCTGCAACCGTGGGGGCATCCCCACGGCGCCATACTGAGCCTGTCGAAGGGCGAGGCGCGGACGGGGCGCGGCGAGGGATTCGCGCCGGGCGAGGCCAACTTTCGCGTGTCCGGCCTCTGGGGCTACCGTTGCTTCGCCGAGCCGTCGGGCGCGACGCTGGCGGCGCAGGTGGGCGCGGAAGCCGCGGCCCTGACCGTCAGCGACGGCTCGCAGTTCCGCACCGGCCAGACCATCCTGCTGGGCGGGGACGGCAAGGGGGCGGCGGCGGGCGAGCAGGCGCTGATCACGGCCATAGACGGGGACGAACTGAGCGTAGCCCGCGGGCTGAACGGCAGCGCGGCGGCGGCCCACGCTTCCGGCGACGGCATGGGCATCCTGCGCTGGCCGGCGTCGGTGGAGCGGGCGGCGCTGATCCAGGCGTCCCGCATCTGGACCCGCGCCGCCGACTTCGAGCCTTTCTACGTGGACGCCGACGTGGATACCGACGTGCGGCTGCTGCTGGAACCCTACCGCAAGCCCTCCGGGGCGTAGGAACCGGCAATTATGATTAACCCTCTCCCTGGAGGGAGAGGGCGGGTTTAGGGTAAATTGCCGGGCGCGAACTATGGCCGGGGGAACCCCGTCCGCAACCCTCCTCCAGAGGAAGAGGGAAGTAGACTGAGCAACCGGGGCCGGAGCGATTTACCCGCCGTTGCGGACATAGTCCGCTATCTTCTCTCCAATCATCATGGTGGTGACGTTGGTGTTGGCGCGTATGCAGTCCGGCATAACGGAGGCGTCCACCACCCGCAGGCCCTCCAGCCCGTGCACTCGCCCGTGCTGGTCCACCACGGCCAGAGGGTCGGAAGCCGGCCCCATCTTGCAGGTGCCGGATATGTGATGCCCGGTGGTGGCGTTACGACGGATGAAGGCGTTCAGCGCCTCGTCGGCCGCCAGTTCTTCGTCGGTGGGGCTCATCCGCTCCTGGATTTGATCTGCGAGGGCGGAATGCTCCGACAGCCGCGCTATCAGGCGCACACCTTCCCGCATACGGCGCAGGTCGAACTCCTCGGCGAAGTAATTGTAATCCAGAATGGGCTGATGGTCGGGGTCAGGGGATTGCAACCGCAGCTCGCCGGCCCCCTCCGCCAGGTACAGCCCGGAGGCAATGCGAAAACCGACGGGATCCGCGTTCTCAGCGCCGGGGTCGCGGGACCATTCCTCCGTCGCGTAGGACAGCACGACGAAAATCATGTCGTTGCGGAGATGCGAGCCTTCGGCGGTCCAGCTCATCATCATCTGCAAGCGGGGGTCGTGCTCGTTGAAAACGTGGTCGGGCTTGGTGCGGAAGGTGACCGGGACGAAGGGATGGTCGCGCAGGTTCTGGCCCACGCCGGGCAGCTCGTGGACCACCGGAACGCCCTGGGCCTGAAGCTGGTCCCCCGGCCCGACGCCGGAGAGCATCAGGATATGCGGGGAGCAGACCGGGCCGGCGCTGAGAATAATCTCCTCGCCTTCCGCCACAAACCGCTCGCCGCCGCTCTCCACTTCGACCCCGGTGGCCCGCTTTCCCTCGAACAGGATGCGGCGCACCAGCGCATTGGCCCGGATGGTAAGGTTCAGCCGGTGGCGGGCCGGGTTGAGATAACCCAGCGCAGTGCTCCAGCGAATGCCGTTGGGGTTGTTCAGCGGCGACGGCCCGACGCCGGAGGCTTCCGGGTGGTTCTGGTCGGGGCTGTCGGGAAATCCGGCGGCCAGCGCGGCGTCATAGAAGGCCAACTGCTCCGGCATCAGGTCGGCCTTGGCGAACCGGCGGGCGATTATCGGGCCGTCGGAATTGTGAAAGTCGTCCCCGCCGAACTCCGCGTCGCTCTCAATCATCCGCAAATAGGTCAGAACGCCCTGGAAATTCCAATCGGTGTTGCCCATTTCGGCCCAGGCGTCGTAGTCCTCCGGCACTCCCCGCAGGAACATCTGCCCGTTGATGGCGCTGGAGCCGCCGGTGACCTTGCCGCGAGGAACGCGCATGGGCGGCGCGATGTCGGTGGCCTTGCCGATGAACTCCCAGTTGTGGTCCTTGGTGATGACGTCGGTCGCCGTGGCGAACCCGTACTTGACCTCATCGGGCAGCAACTCGAAGTCGGGGTAGTCTGGGCCGGCCTCGACAAGCAGCACGGAAACGCCGGGGTTTTCGGAAAGCCGCGAGGCCATGATGGAGCCGGCCGACCCGGCTCCCAACACAATATAGTCGTATTTCATGCGTTCTCCGAATTGCGAATTCCTGAACTCTAAGTATTGAGATACTACTGTCGGGTCAAACTGCTGTCAAACCGCCGCAATTCCCGCTTGGCACACCCAAACGTTGCGATATTGCGCCATCAGCGGCTTTTACCTCCGCGGGTTTGTCTTTGCTGACCGGAGCCACGAATTCCGCCCACAAATTCCGCCGGGAAAGGGAGAGGAACATTCGCGCAAACCCCGCCGACCGACCCGCTCGGATTATAGGAGATGTCAATGTACCGGTTACTTAACTTTAGAGCGCTGATACCGCTGGCGCTGATTGTGGCCCTGGCAATGGTGGCGGCCTGCGGCTCAGATCCAACGGAGGCGCCCACCGCGGCACCCGCGCCGACCAGCGCGCCTGCCGCAGCCCCCACGGAGGCCATGTCCTCTGGCAGCGCCCCGGCCCCCACGGCCGCTCCGGCGGGGCAACGCCCGACCAACACCCCGGTCCCGACACCCACTTCCATAGCGGCCCAGCCCGTGACGGGTGAAGCCCTGGCCGGCGGCAACATTCGTATGTCCGCCTACGCCGACGCCGAGGTCTGGGAACCCGTGGGTTCCGGCTCGCTGTCCAGCGTGCAGGCCTACTCGCAGCTTTACAACCAGATCGTGCAGTTCGACACCACCGACACCACCAAGGTCGTCTGCGACCTCTGCGCCGATTGGGAATTCAGTAACAGTGGCGAGACGGTTACTTTCAACCTCGTTGACAACGCCGTATGGCACGATGGCACTCCCCTTACCGCTGCCGACGTCGAGTTCAGCATGGCCCGGTACATGAATCCCGATGTTTCCATCGGGCGTTCCGGTCTCTTCCGCAACTACACCCTTCCCGTAGAGGAAGGCGGCGTGAAGATGATTGACGGCACGACGGTGGAGTTCAACCTCTCCTTCCCGTCCGGCGCATTCATCAACTTCCTGTCTCTCGACTATGCCAAGGTGCTTCCCAAGCATGTGCTGGAAAACCCCGCCGTCGAGAACCTGAAGCAGGCTGAGACCGTGATGAAATACGGCGCCATGTCGGGCCCGTACATCCTCGAAGAATACAGCCGGGGGCAACTTCTACCGGGTGGTTAAGAACGAGAACTACTTCAAGGAAAACCGGCCCTACTTCGACCAGATCGACCACTTCATCATCGTGGATACCGGAACGCTCATTTCGCAGTTCAAGGCCGCCCAGTTGGAGATGATGAACTCCGGGTTCTCCAACCTGTCGCCCACCGAGTACCTTGAAGTGGACGCTGACACCCGGGACGACGACAAAGGCCATGTGGTGGCGCACGAGCTGCCCGGCACCCGCAACTGGGGTCTGATGATTAACCGGAAGGTGGAGCCGTTCACCGACCCGCGCGTCCGCAAGGCCATTTACCTGGCTCTGGACTACGACCAGCTCAACGAGTTGGTTGAGGACGGCACTGCCGACACCCCCTGCCCGATGATGGGCATGGGCCACGCGCTGGATGAGTGCTCGAGCTGGCCGGGCATACGTTCCAAGTCCACTCCCGAAGGCGAGGCTGACCTGGCCTATGCCAGGCAGCTGATGGCCGACGCCGGCTTTGCCGATGGTTTCGATACCAAGTACGACGTGCGTCAGGTCGGCTCCTACCCCGACACCTGCATCGCCGTGAAGCAGCAGTTGGAAGATGCCCTGGGTATCAAGGGCGATATCCAGGTGCATGAAAGCGCCGCCGGTTATGCCCTGTACCAGACGGCCCGCGCTGCCGACTCACGCCGACTCACCCGGTGACTGGGAGATCTCCTGCCAGGGCGAGGGCATGACGGTGCTGGACGCCGACGCCCTGTTGGGCGGCGTGTACCTCAAGGGCGCCACCCGCAACTACACCGACTGGGAAACCGAGACCATTCGCGGCCTGTTCGAGCAGCAGAAGGTGGAGCAGGACATTAACGCTCGCCGCGAGATCCTGAAGGAAATCGAGCAATACCTGGTGCCCACCGATCCCGCCAACATCGAAGCGGGCTACGCGGACAACCACTGGGTCACCCTCTTCTGGGGCAAGTTCTTCTGGCTGGTACACGAGGACATTCGCGGATTCAACCCGCCCCAGACGGTGCAGTACGGCTTCAAGCACGAAGACCTCTGGCTGGACCGCTAGACCAAAACTGGCATGATTTGGATGGCGAGCCCAAGCCGCCGGTTCGTCATCCCCGCCGTATCCCCGCCGTCATCCCCGCATTGGGATGAGTGATGCGGAGTCATTTGTGATGGCTCCGCATTTCGCCAAACCAGACCACCGACCAAAACCAGCCGAAGCCAACCCTTTCTTTGCACCTCTGCCGGTATAAACGACCGGGATAGGACGGACATGAGACAGTACGCAGCCAAGCGCGTCGCCCTGTTCATACCGACGGTGCTGCTCATCACCATCACCGTGTTTGTGGTGATGCGGCTTGTGCCCGGAGACCCGGCCATCGCCATTATCGAGGCCGGCGGCGGCGGTAATTACACCCAGGAAGACCTGGACAACCTGCGCCAGAAACTTGGCGCCGGCCGCGGTCTCTTCCAGAAATACTTCGAGTGGATCGGCGGCATTTTCAAAGGCGACTTCGGCGATTCACTGAAGTTCAACGCTCCAGTGATAACCGAGCTGAAGAATCGCATCGCGGTCACCATCGCATCGCGGTCACCATTGAGTTGGCTGTCATTGCCACCGTCATGGCGGTGCTGGTGGCGGTGCCCTTTGGGATCCTGTCGGCGTTGAAACCGGACAGTTGGCTGGACTATGTGGCGAGGACCTTCACGCTCATAGGGATCGCCATCCCCAACTTCCTGGTGGCGGTGCTGCTGGTCCTGATACTCGTGCGGGTGGGAGGTCTGGCCCCGCTGGGCTACCTTACCTTCCAGGAAAACCCCCTGACCAATATGCGCCAGATGATCTTCCCGGCCATGGCCCTGGCCTTCTACGAGATGGCATTCATCGCCAGGGTGACCCGCTCCTCGATGATGGAGATACTGCGGGAAGACTATATGCGGACGGCCCGCTCGAAGGGGCTGGCTGAAACGGTGGTGGTGCTGCGGCACGGCCTGAAGAATGCCGTGCTGCCCATTCTGACCATCTCCGGCTGGCAGTTCGGGAGGCTCTTCGGCGGCACGGTGGTGATCGAGTACATCTTCCTGCTGCCGGGAATGGGCGCCATTCTCATAGACTCCATCTCTTTCAGGGATTACCCGGTGATCCAGGCCGAGATCGTAATAATCGGCACGGTTATCGTATCCATCAACCTGCTGGTGGACCTGCTCTACGGACTGCTGGACCCCAGGATCCGGTACTCTTAGAAACAGTGCGCGGCGCGCCCCCCAGGGCGGTTTTATACGGCCGGCCGGTCGGCGCGATTCCCACGTTGCAACAAGGGCCGCACACTGAGGCTCTAATAAGGGAGATATACAGATGCAAGTGTTAAACACCGAATCTGTCGCAACGCCGGACCTGGAGGTGGCGCGCCCCAAGCCAACCGGGGCGGCTGCCATGCTGGCGGTCATCAGGAACTTTGCCCGCCGCAAGCCCATCGGCTTCGCCGGGGCCGTGGTGCTGGTCCTCGTCGTGATAATTGCGCTGCTGGCCCGTTTCGCCGGGGTGTCGCCGTTTGACCCCGACCAGGTTTTGGTGGGAGCCAAGTTTCTCGGGCCGGGTGGGGAGACTTTCCTTGGGACCGACCAACTGGGCCGCGACGTTACCAGCCGCCTGATGTACGGGGCATGGATCTCGATGAAGGTGGGGCTGGTGAGCGTCCTCATCGGCATTACCGGCGGGACGCTGATTGGCGTATTCAGCGCCTACATGGGCGGAGTCGTTGACCTGGCAATGCAACGCGTGGTTGACGCCCTGATGGGCTTCCCCCCCATCATCATGGCGCTGGGCCTGATGGCGGCGCTGGGCGCATCCGACCGCAACGTGATGATCGCGCTGGTGGCGATACTGTTGCCGGGGGCGACACGGGTAATCAGATCACAGGCGCTGAGCATCAAGGAGCTGGACTACACCCTGTCGGCCCGGGCCATCGGGGCAACGCAGCTGCGCATCATCGTGCGGCGTATGCTGCCCAACGTGGCGGCGACGTATATCGTGCTGATGACCATCAGCCTCGGCTTCGCCATCGTGGTGGAGGCGGCGCTGAGCTTCCTGGGCGTGGGAATTCCGCCGGACGTGCCGACCTGGGGCGGGATGCTGCAACTGGGACGCAAGTTCATCGACACGCAGTGGTGGCTGCCGGTGCCTCCGATGCTGGCCATTGGCGTGGTGGTGTTCGCCGTGAATTTTTTGGGCGACGGACTGCGCGACGTGCTGGACCCGAGGCTGCGCGGACGCTAACCTGCCGACGGTTGTGGCTTTCTTCAGGGGGCGCGCTGGGCGCGCCCCCTGAAGCTTGTTTATACAAACACGTTTAATCCGAAAATTCGCTTCTGCATAGTGGCGGCGGCGGCGCGCTGTGGTTATACTTTTATTAATATGTTTGGCCCGGAGCAGGGATCCCGGCGGCAAATCGTGAGTATTTAGTGAGAGGATGAGAACCCCGTGAAGAGAGCCGAGTTGAAAATTAGAATGTTTATCCCATTGGCGGCGCTGTCGGCCTTGCTGCTATTGCTCGTCGCCGCCTGCGGCAGCGAGGTGGAAGTCACCCGGGAAGTCCCCGTTACCCAGATAGTTACAGAGGATGTGGAAGTTACCCGCGAAGTGGAAGTTACCCGCGAAGTGGAAAAGATCGTGAACGTGGGGCAGGGTGAGGTCCTGGAAGTGGAAGTCACCCGCGAAGTGGAAGTTACCCGCGAAGTGGAAGTCACCCGGGTAGTTCCGGTCACCGTGCCTGCGCCCGCCACCGGTGAAGGCATGATGCTGGAGAACCGCCTGCAGGCCGTGCGCGACAGGGACACCCTGATCTGCGCCAGCCGCAACGACGTGCCGGGCTACGGCTCCCTGGACCCCACTTCCGGCAACAACGTCGGCTTCGACATTGACCTGTGCCGCGCCGTGGCCGCTGCGGTGCTGGGCGACTCCAACGCTATCCAGATTCGCCTGATTACCGCCGCCGAGCGCGGGCCGACGATCCAGTCCGGCGAAGTTGACCTGCTGGTGCGCACGGTTACCTGGACCAGCTCCCGCGACGCGGGGTGGGGCAACTATGTGCAGACCATGTTCTACGACGGGCAGGGCTTCATGGTGCCCAGCAGCCTGGGTCTGACCAGCGCGCTGGAGTTGAAGGACGCCAAGGTATGCGTGACCCAGGGCACCACCACGGAGCTGAACCTGCAAGACTTCTCCAACCAGAACAACCTGAACCTCCGCGTGCTGACCTTTGAGGACACCGACTCCGTGGTGGCAGCTTACGATGCCAAGCAGTGCGACTCTTTCACCAACGACAACTCCCAGTTGGCCGCTTTGAGGACTGCTCTGTCCAACCCGGCCGACCATATCATCCTGCCAAATACTATCTCTGAGGAGCCGCTGGGCCCGGTGGTCCCCCACGGCGACGACCAGTGGTTCGACATCGTGAAGACCGTCATGGCCATCCTCATCTACGGCGAGGCCTATGGCATAGGCCAGGACAACGTTCCCAGCGCCGCTACCGACGAGACCAAGGTAGACCGGTTGCTCGGTTTCTCGGGATCCTTCGGACAGGAGAGCCTGGGGCTGGACATGGACGTGGCTCAGAAGGTGCTCAAGGCCGTGGGCAACTACGGTGAGATCTACGACCGCAACCTTGGCCCCGGCGGCATCAATCTGCCGCGGGCCGGCGGGCGCAACGCCCTGTGGGCCAACGCTCCCTGCGTGGACTGCCCCAAGGGCGGGCAGATTTACGCGGCGCCGCTGCGCTAGACACATCGCGAGCGTTGCCGGCACGGGAAACTTGCAGGGGCGGGCCATCACCCGCCCCTGTTTTCATGGACATCCGGCAGCTGCCCCTCCGTCTCCCCGTTGACCGCGGGCGCACCGGCCTGGGCGGGTTCTCCGTAGCTGTCATTCCTCTGAGAGCATGGCGTAGGGGAATCTACACTCCAGACTTGTTGAAGATGTGGACTTTGGATTGTTCGCCCCGGCTCAGAATGGCAGTTTACCGAGAAACAAAAGCCCCCGGATGGATGCTTCAGGGAGTGTCGTCAATTTGAGAATATCGGTCTCCAAGCGTCTGTTTCCGTCATAGCGCGTGTTTCCGTCATTCCCGCGAAAGCGGGAAGCGAGAATCCGGTAGCTGGCAAGTACGCATTTGCTGCCAATGGCCTCTGGATTCCCGCTTTCGCGGGAATGACGGTGAATATGCGGGAATGATGGTGAATATGACGACACTCCCTAGGGGACTCTGCAATCTCCCCGGGAACTCGCCAGGCCGGAAAGGCAGGCGCCGCGGCCCGCATCGAGCCGGCTATTGCATTTGGTGTTGGGTTGTTGTAATGTCCCGTTCAGTCCGTCCGGGCTGGCCCCGGGCTTTCCCTCTCCTCTGGACATTTAAGGGAATTCCCCCAATTCCGGAGATGTCAAAATTCAGCGCTATATTTTAATGCGGCTGGGCCAGGCGGCGCTCTCCCTGTGGGTGGTGAGCATCATCGTCTTTGGCTTGGGGCGCGTTACCGGCGACCCGGTGGACGTGCTCCTGCCCATTGACGCCACCCACGCTGAGCGGGAAGAGCTGCGGGAGCAGTTGGGCTTCAATAACCCCATCTATCTCCAGTACATCAACTATATGCGCAACAGTTTCCGTGGGGACTTCGGCGAGTCCATCAAGTACCAAGGCCACGAGGCCATGAGCCTGGTGCTGTTGCGATTCCCCACCACCCTCGAGTTGGCGGCGGTGGCTGTCCTTTTCTCCGTGGCGGTTGCCATACCCATTGGTGTGCTGTCCGCTGTGAAGAAGGACACCATTTTCGACTGGGTTGGCAAGACCATCGCCCTGCTGGGCCAGTCGTTCCCGCCCTTCTGGCTGGGCCTTGTGATGATGTGGATATTCGCCGTTCAACTTGAGCTGGTGCCCACATCGCAGTGCCAGACCCCGTCGTCGTACATACTGCCGGCCATTTCCATTGGCTGGTTCCTGGTGGCGGCGCTGATGCGCCTGATGCGCTCCTCCATGCTGGAGATAATGGACAGCGAGTTCATCAACCTCGCCCGCACCAAGGGCTTGCGAGAGTCCAAGGTCATCTGGAAACACGGCGTCCGCAACGCCGCCATCGCGCCGCTGACCTACTTCGGCATCATCTTCGGCGGCCTGCTGGTGGGTTCGGTCTCCATCGAGACGGTCTATAACTGCAAGGGCGTCGGGCTGCTGGCCTTCGAGGCCGTGCTGGCCCGCGACTTCCCCCTGATGCAGGCGATTGTGGTCTTCTTCGCCGGTGTATACGTCCTCACCAATCTGGTAATCGACGTTCTCTACGCTTACCTCGACCCACGCATCCGCTACTCTTAGGCCATCGCAAGCTCGCAATTTTGAGGCCCTCTCTCGGATGAGAGAGGGCCTCTTCTTATGGAGTCCCTGCAATCAGCCCTCTCAGGGTCAATTGCCCGACGGGGACGCCCCCATCTTCGCCCTCCCCCGGCCGGAGAGGAAACAACCAAAGGGGGAGGGACTCTTGGGATAGCTTCCCATCTCTCTACGGCTCGTTGATGGTGAGCGCCTGGTTGGGGGCGACGTCCCGCAGGGTCTGCACGGCCCCGCTGGGCCAGCGCACGGTGATTTCGTCGACGACGGCGGCGCTGCCGAGGCCGAAGTGGGCGGGGAGCATATTCTGGGAGGAGTTGCTGGCTCCGGCGGCGACTTCCCGAATCTGGGTGCGCCCGCCTGCGGTCAACGTGATTCTGGAGCCGATGCCGTCGCGGTTGCTGGCTGCGCCCACGGTTTTGACGATGAGCCAGTTGTTGCCCCAGTCGCAGCGGTTGCGGAACAGCCGCGCCGGTTCCCCCTTCGCCGCCGAGCGGCCCAGGTTGGCGAGGAACAGGTCGAGGCACCCGTCGCCGTCGAAGTCGGCATAGGCCACGCCGCGCCCGGCGCCCCAGTCGGCGGCCCCGCTGATGGCCGACACATCCTCGAAGACGCCCGTGCCGTCGTTGCGGAAAAGCAGGTTGGGCTGCTCCCGGCGGTTGATGTCGTCGGTGTCCAGGTATCCGCTGGCAATGTAGAGGTCTTCGTAGCCGTCGTTGTCGTAGTCGAAGAAGACGGTGCCCCAGCTCACGCGCTGCTGGCGGCGGAACTCGCCGTAGGCCACCCCCACATCGGCGGCGGTGTCGCGGAAGGTCTCGCCGTCGGCGGTGGACAGCAGCACGTTGTCGCCGATGTTGGTGACGAACATATCCAGGTAGCCGTCGGAGTTGTAGTCGGCCACCGCCAGCCCCATGCCGAACATGGCCGCTCCGGCGCCCGACTCCTGCGATACGTCGGTGAAGACCCATTCCTCCGGGGACGCCCCCTCCCCAACCCCCCCCCGGGGGAGGAGGGAGCTGTTTGACGAGCGTTCCCCGTCCGAGCCGCCATTGAGGGGACCGTCGTTGCGCCAGAGCACGTTGGGATGGATATACTCGCCGAAGTCGTTGATTATGTAGAGGTCGAGGTCGCTGTCGTTGTCGAAGTCCACCCAGGCCGGCTGGAAGCCCGCGCCCCAGACGCTGCCGTACTCGCCCTCAGTGCGGGACGGGTTGGGCGTGGCCCCCAGCAGGTGCGTCACCTCGGTGAAGACGCCGTCGCCGTTGCCGTGGAACAGCGCCAGGGGGCGCACATCGAAATAGTAGAGCCGCTTGGTAAAGGCGTCCGGGTTGGACTCGTCTATGTGCCGCACCACGATGAAGTCCAGCCAGCCATCGCGGTCATAGTCGCCCCAGGCGCAGCCCATAGAGCGGTAGGTGCCGTCGGGGTCGGCCAGCCCGGCGGTCGCCGCTACGTCGGTGAACGAGCCATCGCCGTCGTTGCGGAACAGCTTGCTGTTGCCCCAATTGGCGACGAACAGGTCCTGGTCGCCGTCGTTGTCGTAGTCGGCGGCGCACCCTCCGTTGCCCTTGGCCTCGGCGTCGGCGACGCCCGCCTCGCCGGCCACGTTGGTGAAGCTGCCGTCGCCGTTGTTGCGGAACAGCGCGTTCTCGTGGTCGCCCTCGGGGGCCAGGCTGGCGATGTCGGGCGTGGCGGTGAGATAGACGTCCTGCAACCCGTCGCCGTTGTAGTCGAACACGACGACGCCTGCGCCGAGGGGGATAATGTCCAGCAGGTCGCGGTAGTGGGTGAAATTGACCCCCGCCTGTTCGCTCACTTCCTCGAATGCCGGAGGCTGATAGGTCAGCGCGCCGGACAGCGACACGGATGAGCCGTCGGGGTTGGTGACCACGGCGTCCACCGTGCCGACCTCGTGGGCCGGGGCCAGGGCCACCAGCCGGTCGGGGCCGAGGAAGGCCCACGCCGCCTCAACGCCGTCGAGGGCGACGCCCGCCCCGTCTACGAAGCCGCTCCCGTGGACCGTCACCAGCACCTCGCCGCCGGCGCCAACCACGGACGGCTCCAGGCGGTCAATGCGCAGTTCGCCGGGATCTGCCGGAAGCGGGAGGGGGGCGGAGTCGCCGCCGGACACGCCGGTTACCGACGCCCGGATGCCCACGCCCTGGCCGCCCACCAGTGGGGCGATTACCAGGATGCCGAGGCCGGCCGCCACTGCCAGGCCCCAGGTGGCGGCGGACAGGGCGGCCACGGCGCGGCGGGGCATGGCCCGGGCAAGCCCCCAGAAGGTGACCGGGCCTCCTGCGGCGGCGGCGAATAGCAGCGTGGCCGCCGGCGCCTCGCCCATCCCCACCAGCAGCAGGGCGGCCACCAGCGGAATCTCGAACATCAGCGGCACGTTTATCAGCACGCCCAGGGTGGCGGCGATGGCCACCCCCTGGGGGTTGTTGCCCAGGTAGGCGCCAACGGTGTCGGGGCTGACCCACTGGATGACCAGCGCACTGGCGAATCCGGCCAGCGCCATCACCGGGGCGAGGCGGATGAAATAGCGCAGGCTGGCCCGCGCCCAGGCTTTCAGGCCGGTGGACAGCACGGAACGCCAGGACGATTCGTCCTGTCCTTCAACAAGCTCAGAAGGAACGGCAGGCAGGTTTGGCGGCGGAACGATTGGGGTTTCGGCGCTCTGGCTGCGTCCGGCCAGCCAGGCCACCAGGGGGCCGAGGAACAGGGCGGCTATCAGGCTTATACCGACCCGGCTGCCCGCCAGCATGGGCGTGAACACCAGGGCGGCCATCAACAGCGCCGGGACGTTCAGAGTGCTGGAGCCGTGGACGATGGCCAGCGCGGCCTCCATTCCCGCGCCCCGCTGCCGGAAGGCGTTGGCGATGGGGACGATGCAGGCAGAGCAGAGGTTCATGGCCGGCCCAACCAGCAGCCCGCCCAGGGAACCGCGCACCCCGGGCCGCGACCACGCTCCGTAGACCGACCCGGCCGGCAGCAGGAATGTCTCGGTCAACCCGGCGATGAGAAAGGCGAAGACCATCCCCAGGGAGATCAGCTTCAGGTAGGCTAAGGAGAAGTCCCACCAGCGAGAGAAAAGCGTGGAGTCCGGCTCGCGCTCGAGGCAGAATCCCTGGAAGCACTCGACGGCGGGGGCCGTGACCCCGGCGAGGTCGGCCTCCACAATGTCCAGCTTGGGAATGCGGTTGAACCACAAAAAGAGGCCGAGAAGCACGGCCAGAAATACCAGCCCAACGGCCAGTTGTTTCCTGCGAGCGGTGACGAACATCAGGGTGTCTTCAACGCAGTGGGAGAGGATAATTCGGATTTGTCAGTATAACCCCTGCGCTCTCCCGGCGTAGCCAGCGACGGGGAAGGTGGCAGGGTCTTTTAATTCTCCCTATCCCTTGAGGGAGCGGGCGGGGGTGAGGGTGGATCGCGGAATAACTCAACGTCCGCTCACCAGCGGACCCCCCCACCCTCACCCTCCCCCAGAGGGAGAGGGAACTATTAAAAGACCCTGGGTAAGGTGGGGAATCGGAACTTCTCAACCTCTCGGGAGGGGATGCTACCTTAAAAAAGAAAGGGCGGCCCCATCGGGAGCCGCCCCAGTATTTGCGTTCCGTCAGCCCCTACCGGCAGGGGTCTGCGGTCTTACAGGCGCTGATCAGCCAGGTGTGGCCGATGTCGCCGCCGTCCCAGCCGGGGAAGATCCAGTTGTCCACGATGTTCGGATCGAGGATGGCCTCGATGAACACCTCGTACATCGGGATGTTCTCGAAGTTGTTGAACTTGTAGTTGCCGATTTCACGGAGGATCTCGTCGCGAGCGGCGAGGTCGGCGGTGTTGCGGAGCTTGTCCCACATCTCGAAAAGGTCGTCGTGCTCGAACTGGTGGGTGGCGTTGTACCCGGCGTTGAAGCCGGCGATCTGG
The DNA here is from genome assembly GCA_965261945.1 of Dehalococcoidia bacterium. Lineage (GTDB taxonomy): Bacteria > Chloroflexota > Dehalococcoidia > Lucifugimonadales > UBA3495 > VXOI01. Next base: position 2,859,987 of record CBDHEF010000002.1, on the reverse strand, counting down.
GTCTCCACGACCTTCTTGGAGGGCGGGATGGCCCACATATAGCCAGGGAATTCGCGTCCGCGCAGCGACGGAATGACTGAGCCGGCCCAGTCGGACGAAACCAACTCCAGCTCGATGCCGATCTCCTGGAGGTTGACCTCAACGGCCTGCATCAGCGGTATCAGCTCGGGAGCGCCGGGGAAGGGGAAGAGCCAGGCCTTGGCGGTGAAGCCGTCGGCGTAGCCCGCTTTGGCCATCAGCGCCCTGGCGGCCTCAAGGTCGAAGCCGTAGTTCTCTTCGAACCGGTCGGCCCAGGTGTCATCGTAGCCGGGCAGTCCCTCGTAGTAGCCGTGGACGTATGCGGGCGTCACGCGGCCCTTGTACAGCTCGAGACGGATGGTCTCGCGGTCAATGGCCTTGTTGATGGCCTGCCGCACCCGGATGTCGGCGAAGGGCAGGTCGGGGTCCAGCTTGCCGGTGGTGCCGACATACTTGTCGCGGGACTCGTCCTCGGTGCCGAAGTACATCCCGGTGAAGTTAATCTGCACCTGCTGGGCGGGGCCGGTGCTCTTCACCAGCTTGAAGCCCTTGTTGACCAACTGGTCGGTCAGGTCCTTGTTGACCTCGGTCAGGTGGGTCTCACCGGCCTCGAACTGGGCCAGCCTGGTGGCTTCCTCCAGCGTCCAGGTCATGATTATCTCGTTCCAGTCCACCGGGTGGGCCCAGTGATCTCCGGGGGCCTGTTCGTACAGGATGGACTCGCCGAGCTTGTGCTCCACGGCAACGTAGGGGCCGGTGCCGGCGATGTTGGTCTCGTAGGCTTCCTCGCCCTCTTCGTCCCACTGCCGCTTGCTGTACATCATCATGTCGGTGGCTTCGGCGTAGTAGAAGTTGAGGTCGGGGCAGGGCACGTTGCAGTGCATATTGACTTCGTGGTCGTTGACGACCTCGACCGACTCAACCTGGCACATACCGACCTTGTAGCCGGAGCTGGGGTCGTCGGCGCGGCCGGGGTAGTCGGGGTCGCACCAGATGGCGTGGCTGTGGACCACGTCGGCGGCGTTGAATTCGCCGAAGTCGGTGCCGTTCTTGTCGTTCCAGGTGGCGCCCTGGGCCAGCTTGAGGTTCCAGGAGAAGGAGTCATCAGCCAGGGTGGCCTCGGTGGCCAGCCACGGCTCCATGGTGTTGGTGACCGGGCTGATCTCGAAGAGCCACTCCATCATCGGGTCATGCTTGATGACCTGGTCGGCGCTGCCGAGAATCCAGGAGCGGAAGTAGTCGCGGGTGGGCGAGATCAGGCCCATTATCAGGCGGTCCACCTTGGCCTCGCCGCCGGTCATGGCGGGGGTATCCGTGGGTTCCGCCATAGCGGTGGGAACGGCGGAAGCCGCGGTCTCGGTTGCAGCCGCGGGGGCCGTCGCCGACGACGGCGCCGTGGTCGGTACCGGTGTAGCGGTCGCGGATGCTCCGCAGGCCACGGCCAGGGCAACCAAAAAGACTACCAGTAGGGCAACCGGCCTCTTCAGGATTTGGGTAACTGACATACGCAGAATCCTCCTCAGCGCATCAATTTGGCATAGCGCATTCCGGCCTGTATAGCAAACCGCAATCCAATAGTCAATAGTAACCCGATACTGGTACGAAACGCCACGCTTCTATGGCGTATGTTTTACTGTTATCGTTACATCTATGAAGGACGGGTGTCCAAGCGGCATTGCAGCCGAGGCATTGAGCCGAAAAACTGCTGGATTCCTCTTGTTGGAAGAACGGCGGTGAGGAAACGGTTAGAGATTGTCTATTGAGATTATTATGCGCTTCATCTGTAATTGGTTTTGTATAATTTATTGTATTCGTCACATATACAACGCATTCAAGCATAGCAGCCGCCTTTTCTTTCTTGACACTGTTAGCCTGCGATTGTAGAGTGCCAGCACTACACTGTAACTGTAACTGTAGCCGTTGGCGGCGCCTGGGCGGCGTGAACGGCAGAACCGGCCAGAAATTCGGGCAAAGAATTCAGTTGGGGGGTGTCCCTGTGGCGTTACCGCGGATTGAATCGCTTCCCGGATATGCAGCGCATGTCGCGCCTTCACCGTTGCGCAAGCTTGGCGTCGCATGGGACGTGCTGAAACGCTATCCGATTATCCCCCTGTTCGTCGTGATGGTGGTGATGGTCATTCCCGCCATATTCGCGCCGCTGGTTGCACCCCATCCCCCCAAGAGGGGCGACCTCACCCAGCGGCTGGTCCCTCCCTTCTGGATAAGCCCCAACGTGTTCTCCCAGGAAGCGGTGGATGAAATTGACCAGTCGAATCTGCGCGTCCAATTGCCGTTGCCGGAAGCGCAGGCGCTGGTCGATTCCGGCAACGCCCGGATCGAGGGCGGCGGTAGCACGGTGGCGGCGGGAGACCAGATAATAAGGCTGAAGATCGTGGTTGAGACAACCCCGCCCGGCGGAGGCCCGCCCAACGAAGTTGCCCTCAAAGACGCCCAGAGCTTCGTGGAGCGCGGCAGGATGCAGATCGCCGGCGGCGGCCCGGTGGTAGTGGGCGCCAAGATTGAAGAGATTACGTCGCCGGGCGGCACGTGGGCCAACCTGCTGGGCACCGACGACCTGGGGCGCGACATCCTGAGCAGGATAATCTACGGCTCCCGCATCTCCATCGTGGTGGCGGCCATCGCCATCTTCATCGCCGGAACCATCGGCACCACTCTGGGCATCAGCGCCGGGTACTTCGGGACGTGGATAGACGCGCTGGTGATGAGGGCAGTGGACGTTTCGCTGTCCATTCCCATCATCCTGCTGGCGTTGGTGCTGGTGTCGGCGCTGGGAGCCAGCTTCGCCACAGTCATTGTCGTGCTGGTGTTGCTGCTGTGGGCCCACTATGCCCGCATGGCTCGCGGCGTCACCCTTTCGGTGCGTTCGGCGGACTTCATCTCCCGGGCCCGGGTGTCCGGCTGCTCCAACCTCCGCATAATGTTCAAGCACATCTTCCCCAACGTGTTCAACAGTCTGGTGGTGCTGGCGACGCTGCAAGTCGGGTTCGTCATCGTCATCGAGTCCACCCTCAGCTTCCTGGGGGCTGGAATTCCCCGGCCAAACCCGGCGTGGGGGCTGATGGTGGCCGACGGGCGGGCGCTCATCGTGTCCCACTGGTGGGTGTCCTTCTTCCCCGGACTGGCCATCCTGCTGGTGGTGCTGTCCATGAACCTGATGGGAGACTGGCTCCGCGACAAGCTGGATCCCAGGCAGAGGCAGGTGTAGGAGAGTATCGTAAATGGCCGGCGACGTGATTCTGGATGTTCGAGACCTCCACACCTATTTCTTCAACCGGCGGGGCATCACCAAGGCGGTAGACGGCGTCAGCTTCCAGTTGCGCGAGGGTGAGACGCTGGGCATCGTGGGCGAGTCGGGCTGCGGCAAGACCATGACCGCCCGCTCGTTGCTGCGCATCATCCCCAAGCCTGCCGCCCGCATCGTTTCCGGCGAGGTGATCCTGGATGGCGAGGACCTGGTTACCCTGTCGGACGAGGAAATGCGGCAGGTGAGGGGGCGGAAGATTGCCATGATCTTCCAGGACCCGCAGACCTCCCTCAACCCGGTGTTCAGCATCGGCAACCAGGTCATCGAGGCCCTCGGCACCCACGAGGGCGGGCGGAACCGCCACCTGTTCGACCGGGCGGTGGACGTCCTAAAGAGCGTCCGCGTGGCCGCCCCGGAGCGCCGGATGCACGACTACCCCCACCAGATGAGCGGGGGGATGAAGCAGAGGGTGTTGGGCGCCATCGCCATCGCCGGCTCGCCCAAGGTCATCATCGCCGACGAGCCGACGACGGCCCTCGACGCCACCATCCAGCTCCAGTACCTGCGCCTGCTCAAGGATATTCAGGAAGAGACGGGCATGGCCATAATCTTCATCACCCACGACTTTGGCATTGTGGCGCGGATGTGCGACTCGGTGGCGGTGATGTACGCCGGGCGCGTGGTGGAGCGGGGCAATGTGCGCCAGCTCTTCAACAACCCCAGCCACCCCTACACCCAGGCGCTGATGGCCTCTGTACCGCAGATGGAGCGCACCGACCGGCTCTTCGCCATCGACGGGCAGCCCCCGGCCCTCTACGCCCTGCCCGACGGCTGCCGCTTCGCCGACCGCTGCGCCCACGCCCGCGACATCTGCCACCGGGAGTACCCCGGTCCCGGCGCTGCCGCCGGGGAAGCCCACACCGCCCACTGCTGGATGCTCCATCCACAGTGGAACGACGCAGCGCCGGTTGCAGCGGCCGCCGATCCCGCGTAGGGGGACGCCCTGACCACAATCAGGGATTTAAGCTGAACGTTTAGCTGAACGTTTATAAGACGGAGAAGTGGGAGTCTACAGGGTTCATCGAGGGAGAATTTCGTCAAGAAGGTCGATGATCCGGTCTCTAACTTCGTCCGGGAGTCGCGGCAGGGTATCAGCCAGATTGCGGAGGCGGCTCTCGGTTGCGTCGAACTCCTCCTGCATGTCGTCATAGTTGCCGCTGCTCAGGTGTTCCTCTTCCTGGTTGCCCACATCCTCGTCGTCGGTGAGAGGATGAACAGTTTCAGTGATGAGGCGGAATATATCGGCTTCGTCGTCTCCGCTACCATACTCCGACCGCAGGCTCGTCATTTTCCCTGCCCTTTAGCTAAGTTTTCGTAGTACTCCCGAATGATATGGTTGTGGATTATTTGGCTTCTCTTGTCCCGTTGGCAGGTCTGCTCCCAAGGTGAGCCCGTGGCATGAGTCATCTGGGATAGGCGAACTCCATCAATGCCACTATATCCCTGCCACACGGCTTGGATTATGCGGTCCTCCACCTGGTCGAACTCGGCAGGGCACTCCATGATAGGTTCGGAGACTGGGGCGCTGCCATAACCCTTCAACTGATGATAGAGTGCTCTGATTACTGGGCCGTACTGCCAAGATTCGACGGCATCCTGGAACAAAGGCCCATACCCAAGTCCTAGCATCCAGCCGTGGCAGAAGTATGTGAGTTTCTGAACCTGCATCGGTGTGACCGGCGTTTCATCCCGCAGGGAAAGACGGATTATTGCATCCGCGACCGACAGTGCTGTATGTGATGCGCCCACCAGGAACCCTCCTAATTTGCTTTTGGCAGAAGCAGTGGGGTTAGCATTGCAAAGTATGTACATTACAGCGCAGGCGAACACAGACTACTCTTTGCATGTAAGGGCAATGAAGTCTTGCGCGAGACCCTCTCCGGGGGAGGAGAGGGGGCTGTCTCAAGAGCGGGACAGCGCGCGGCGGGCGCTCCCGGCGATGACGGCGTAGACGCCGCCCAGACCCGCGCCCAGCAGCGCGGCGGCGGCGATGCACATGATGATGAAGCCCAGCACCTCCGCGCCGCCGATGTGGTATGTGCCGCCGGTCAGCACCAGTATCAGCAAGATGCCCGGCGCCAGCCCGGCCACCGCTCCGGCCACGGCGCCGGGGAACACGCCCTTGCGGAACAGGTCGGCGCATTGGCGAAGCGTGTCGTTTGACTGTATCTTCCTCAGATTTTCCATTCTCTACTGCCTATTTGCGTTTTCACCCTCCCCCCGACCTTCTTACGGAGGGAGGGAATTTTTGCTGATTCCCCTAACGAATCGCGTATAGCCTGCCGTCCTGAGTGTGGGCGTAGACGGTTCCCGCGGCGTAGCTGAGGGGGGCGACCGGCGGCGAGCCGAGGGAGAGCGCCCAAGCCTCCTCCCGGCTGAAGCGGTCGATGGCGCGTATGCTGCCGTCTTCGTGGGCCAGCAACAGCAGGTCGCCGGCGGCCACGAGCGGGGCCGCGATGGGAGGCCCGGCCTGCATCCGCCACAGCACCCCGCCGGTCTCGCGGTCTAGGGCCACCACCTCGCCGGCGTCGGTTCCCAGGTACACCGCCTCGGGCGTGACGGCGGGAGGATGCGCGAAAGCGCCCAGGCCCTCGCCAGGCGTCACCCGCCAAAGCAGCCCGGAGTGTTCCGGCGGTGGGGGCAGGGGGAACCGCCACAGCCACAGTTGGGCCCAGATGAGCTCCGCCGGATAGCGGCCCGGCATTTCCCGGATGGTGGTGTCGAAGGCAAAAAAATCGCCCCCCGACAGCAGGTAGACCTGCTCGCCGTCCACCACCGGGGGCGACACCAACGCGCCGCCGGTGCGGATGCGGGTGCGCTTATCGCCCGTCCTCGAGTGCCGGATATACAGCAGTCCGGCGGTGGAGGCGGCGAATATCTTGCCGTCGGCAACGGCCACCGGAGAAACCACCGGATCGCCGGCGTCCACTCTCCACAGCGAATCGCCCGATTCGGCGTCCAGCGCCTCCACATAGCCGCCGCGTGAAGGGGCATACACGATGCCGTCATGGACGGTCACCGTACCGGGAAATGGCGAGTCTCCCTTGTATTCCCAGACAATTCTTCCAGAGCCGGGATCCAGGGCCAGCACCTGCTTACCCAACATTCCCAGGTAAACCCGGCCTCCGGCAACCGTCGGGGCGCCGTGGGCCGGGCCGTTGACTTGCTGCTCCCAAATCATTTCGCCGGTCTCGGCATCGTATGCCGCAATCCGGGACTGCCCGCCGATGTACACCACGCCGTCGGCCACCGCCGGAGCGGAGCGCACGCCGCCGTCCACCTCGACGGAGTAGGCGACGATTCCCTGGGGCGTTGTGGCTTCCGGGATGAAGTTGGTCAGCCGGGCGTTGGCTCCGTACATTGCCCAGCGCGACGGAGAGGAAGCGGCGGTGGCGCCACCGTCCGGTTGCCCGAACAGCGCCACCCACGGGTTGGGGATGAACGGGTAGTTGGACCAGACGGCGAACAGAACGATGATGACCACCACCGGCCAGGCCATCCGGCGGCGCAGTAAGGTGCGCCAGCCGCGCCATCCCATCCGGCCCGCCGGCGACCCGTCGGGCCGGGCCCATCGCGGCGCCGCGGACCTCGAATGCAGGGACTCGTCCTGCGATTCCCTGCTCTGCGTTTCCCGTCCTTCTTCCGGGCTGTCCGGTGTGCTGGTCATTCATCCCCCGCGCAATGTGCTGCTCTCATATTAGCGCATGGGGGAAGAGGGCGGGATCGGCTCAGGCGCCGCCGCACCAACAGGGACGCCCTCACCCCAACCCGCTCCCGAAGGGAGCGGGAATTTCTGGCCGAAAATCAAAGGGGCCTGCGCATTTAGGGATAGGCCCTGTCCGTCAGGGCAGGTGGGGGACGACCTTGTCCATCAGCAGGCGCACCGACTTCATTTGCAGGTCGTGGGGTATCCGGCGGCCCAGGTTGTGCTCGAAGACGATGTGGGACAGTTGCAGTTCCTCCGTCAGCTGGAGCAGCCGGTCCAGCACGGACTCCGGGGCGCCGAATACCACCTTGTCGCGCAGCCATTCGTCGTAGTTCATGCCGAGGATGCGGTCGGACTCGGCCTGCCAGTTGCCGGTGGTGCCTTCGCGGGTCGCGCTGGCCGCCACCCGCTGCCCGATGCCCTGCATCGAGGTCAGCGTACTTTCCTTCGGCTCCTCGTATGCCTGCTCCTCGGTTTCCGCCAGGTACACCGGCAGGCGAATGCCCACGCTGCCCTCGCCGGGATGGCCCGCATCCTTCCACGCCTTCTGGTAGGCGCCGACGTGCTCGGCGAGGTCGGAGAGGGCGAAGACCCGCGAAGGGTTGACGAACAGCGGGTATCCCATCCGCCCGATGATGGGGAAGGTCTCAGCCGAGGTCACGCCTATCCGTATCGGCGGGTGAGGCTTCTGGTAGGGCTTGGGCCGCACCGCGAGGTCGTGGCAGCGGTAATGCTCGCCCTCGAAGGAGAACTGCTCGGTGGTCCACGCCTTGAGGATGATTTCCAGGTATTCCTCGAACCGCCCCCTGCTCTCGGGATAGGGGGACAGGAAGGCGTCGTGATGCTCCGGGAAGGTGCCTCGCCCGATGCCGAAGTCCAGCCGTCCCTGGCAGATGTGGTCCAGGGTGGCAATCTCCTCGGCGATGCGCACCGGGTTCCCCAGCGGCAGCAACAGCACCCCCAGCCCGATGCGGATGCGCTCGGTGCGGCTGGCGATGGCCGTGGCCACCATGACGGGAGACGACAAGACGCTGAAGGGGATGAAGTGATACTCGGCCAGCCACACAGACTCCACTCCCAGCCGCTCGGCCTCCTCCGCAACCCGGAACCCCTGCTGAAAGGCCTGCTGGTCGGTGACGTCGTCCAGGGCCGGGAACTCCAGAAACAGTCCTGTGTGCATATTGCCTCCTGTCGCCCGCGCAAGGCCGCCAAGCGTCCGGGCGAGATATGTTCCAAGGCGCTCCGGTAGGCACAGAATATAGCAGATTCGGGACGGTTCGGGATGCCGCCGGGCGATTGGGCGGCAGGGCCTTTCGATTGTTCCCTCCCCCGGAGGGAGAGGGAATTTGAGCGGAGGAGGGGAATTTTTTGTCAGGCGTGGGTTTCGTCTATGCGGACGATATCCGCCTGCATCACCGCTACGGCTTGGATCAGTTGTTGCAACAAGTCCCACGCTTCCAACTGGCTCTCTTCGATGAGCCGATAGCTCTCCTCGTTACGCCGCTGGTTTTCTTCGTTGCGCCGCTGGTTCTCTTGCCGGTTTTCTTCGTTGCGGCGCTGGTTCTCCAGCATTTGGTCCTGATTCCGCTGCAATGTTTCGGACAGCCGGACTGACGCTTCTATCAGACGTTCCAGGCGGTCTATGCGTTCTTCCATTTTGATGCCTTCCTCGTTTTCTGTTGCGGGGAGACGCCCTCGCCCTGACGCCCCCACCCTAACCCTCTCCCAGGGGGAGAGGGAACAACTAAAAGACCCTGCTGTGCGCTCTGCGGTTACAGGACTGGCCTAGCGCAGGGCCGGGGCGACTTCGCTGGCGAAGCGCTGGACGGATGCCAGAACCTTGTCCCTGGGTATCCCGCCGCCTACGTTTACCTCGGCGACCACGCCGTCCAGTTTCAGCTCGTCGCTGATCTCGCGCAGCAGGCGGGTCACGCTGTCCGGGTTGCCGTAGGCCAGACGGTCGCGCAGCAGGTCCTCGTAGGTGATGGCGGAGAGCCGCTGGCCCCGCTCGACGCGCTCCTCGTCGGGCGTCGCCCCGGCCACGGTGGCGCTGTTCAGGAAGCTCTGGGCCAGCCGGCGGTAGGCCCGCATGGTGGATTCCTCGGCGTCGGCGTGGGCCTGCTCTTCGGTCTCGCCCACGTAGACCGGGAGGCGCAGGAATACGCTGGCGTCGCCGGGGTGCCCGGCCTCCTTCCACGCGGCTCGGTACTGGTTCAGGCTGTCGGCCAGCCCGGGGCGGTCCATGCCGCGCAGCCCGACGAAGACGGGAATCCCGGCCCGGCCCACCTGCGGGAAGGTTTCCTTGGTGGTGGCGGCGATGCGCAACGGCGGATGGGGCTTCTGGTAGGGCTTGGGGATAACGCAGACATCGTTGAACTGGAAGTGCTTGCCCTCGTAGGAGAACCGCTCGCTGGTCCACGCCTTCAATATCACCTCCAGGGATTCCTGGAAGCGCTCGCGGCTCTCGGCGTAGGATATGCCGTAACCCTCGTAGGCCCGGGCGAAACCGCTGCGGCCCACGCCGAACTCGACCCGGCCCCGGCTGATGTGGTCCAGCGTCGCCACTTCTTCGGCCACCCGGATGGGATGCGCCAGTGGCAGCACGTTCACCGCCACACCCACCCGCAGCCGCTCGTGGCGGGCCACGATGGCCGACGAGATAATCAGCGGCGCGGACACCACCGAGGGGATGCCGGCGCCGCCGGTGTCCAGCGGACTGCGGGGCGCGGCGAAGTGCCGCTCCGCCAACCAGACGCCGTCCAGCCCGCCCATCTCGGCCGCCTCGGCCATGCCGAAAGCCTCGTCGAAGGCGGCCTGTTCAGTATCTCCAAAGCGGTAGTCGCATTCCATCACCAGTCCGATGTGCATAAACCCTCCAGCCTCGGCATTGCCTATTTTGACTCGATCCTAGGTTGCGCCCCATGCCGTGTCAAACAACCGTTTACCTTGTGCAGGGTCTTATATTCTCCCTTATCCCCTTGGGAGAAGGTCGGGGTGAGAGCAGGGTATGGGGCCTCGGCGTAATTGCTGGCTAACCGGGGCGCCCCACCCTTACCCTCCCCCGGACGGAGAGGGAACTATCGAGAGACCCCGTTGCCCTGCGCCCAGCCCTCCGTGCTAGAATCTGGTATGACCGAATCGGAGCGCAAGCGGGCGGAGCTGCTGGCGGGGCTGGCCCGGCGCATCCGTTCGCCGGAGACGCTGCGGGCCATGGCCGCCGTGCCGAGGGAACGATTCGTGCCGTTTGCCGCCCGCAGCATGGCTTATATGGATATACCCCTGGCCATCGGCGAGGGGCAGACCATCTCGCAGCCGACCATGGTGGCGGAGATGACCGCGGCTCTGCGTATTTCGCCCCGGGACAAGGTGCTGGAAGTGGGAACCGGCTCCGGCTATCAGGCGGCGGTGCTGGCGCAACTGGCGCCCGACGGGATGGTGGTTACCGTGGAGCGGCTGCCGGCCCTGGCCGCCCAGGCCGAGGCGATACTGCTGGAACTGGACTACCGCAACATCGTGGTGGAGCTGGCGGGGCCGGCGCCGGGGTGCCCCGAGCGCGGCCCCTACGATGCCATCCTGGTGGCCGCGGCCACACCGGCCATTCCGCTATCGCTGCTGCCGCAACTGCGTGTGGGCGGGCGCATGGCCCTGCCCATCGGCCCGCGGGAACAGCAGGAGTTGATGCTGGTGCTGAAGACCGGCGAGGGCATATCCATCAGCGCCCTTGGCCCCTGCCGATTCGTCCCCCTCCTCGGCGCGGAAGGGTTTCCGGAGTGATGGCTGTCCATGTCGTCGCCCCCTCTCCCTCCGGGGGAGGGTCAGGGTGGGGCGTCCCCGTTGGTGAGGGAGCATTGTGTCCTACCGGAATCTCACCCTCACCCCAGCCCTCACCCCTCAAGGGAGAGGGAGAATTAAGAAACCCTGCCTCTGGACGGTGAGCGTATGCCCATGCTGGACCTCGATGGCGGCCAGGTCCACTACCACCTGGACGACTTTTCCGACCCCTGGCGCGAGTCTGCGCCAGTGTTGCTGCATCATTCCGCCGGGGGGAACCTGCACCGCTGGCGGGCGTGGGCGCCGGCGCTGGCCCGGCGTCATCCTGTGGTGCGCTTCGACATGAGGGGACACGCCGGAACGCCGCCCCCGCCCGGCTTGCGGTTTTCGCTGCCGGAACTGGCCGCCGACATCGCCCGCGTGATGGACGGTTTGGGCCTCGACAGGACGCACCTGGTGGGCGCTTCAGCGGGCGGCATAGTGAGCCTGCGCTTTGCCCATGACTTCCCCGACCGGCTGCACAGCCTGACGCTGGTGGCCTCCACCCCCAGGCTGGCGCAGATGGGCGCGAGTATGGACGCGGGAGCATGGCGGCGCATCCTGGAGCAGGATGGAACCCGCGCCTGGCTGTTGTCGGATTCCGCAAAGCGGTTCGGCCCGAACACCGGCCGGGACGTAATCGAATGGTACGCCGACGAGGGGGCGAAAACCGCGGCCCCGGCGGCGCTGGCCCTCCAGAGTTGCCTGCTGGCAGAAGACCTGACGCCGCTGTTGCCCCGGATTGCCGTCCCCACCCTGATACTGGCCGCGGCGCGGGACGACATCACGCCCCTGGACGTGCAGCAACTGATGGCCGAGCGGATGCCCCGCGCCACGCTGGAGGTCTTTGACGGGGTTGGACACAACATGAAGGTGGAGATTCCCGACGCTCTCGCCGCGAGGACGCTGGAATTCGTGGAAGGCGTCGCTAACGGATAGTCCACCAACCGGGTATAATGGCTCTGTACTATAAAGCCGAGGGCCTCCACAAATACCGCTTCACGAAGTGTGATGGATATGCAAGATTCTTGGGCGAGGAAAATCCCGGACACTTGTCCGTAAGCGACAATCCCCATACAGGAGTCTTCCCGTGACCAAAGACGACCTCTTCAATCTGCTGCAACCGGCGCCATTAGGCGCCTACGCCATGTCTGTTGACCAAGTCATTGTGTTTTGGAACTCCGGCGCCGAGCGAATCCTGGGTTATTCGCGCCACGAGGTTTTGGGCCGCCGCTGCTACGAGGTCGTTAGTGGTATCTCCCACCGGGGATTGGTCCCGGAGTGCACTGACGGATGCCCCTCTATCCGCTACCTGCGGGCGGGGCTGGCGCCATCACCGATACGGCTGGGGATGCTCTCCTCGACCGGCGAGCGAAAGTGGGTGTCGGTAACTCCCATGGTGGTGGCGGGAATCTTCAGGGACGCTCCGATGCTGGTGCACCTGTTCAACGACAGCCCCGAGCCGGAGAATTCGGACTCGACCGAGAGCGTGCTCCGGGAGAGATTGGCCGCAGGCGGCGCCGACATCCTGACGGACCATCCTGCGGAACCCGCCACCACCAAGAACGACCCGTCGGTGCTGAGTCCCCGGGAACTGGAGGTGCTGCGTTACGTGGCGCTGGGTTGGGAAAGTATGCGCATCGCCGTGGAAATGGACATAAGCCAGCACACGGTTCGCAATCACATCCGCAATTTCCGGCTGAAACTCAACGCCTCCACCAAGCTGGACGCGGTGGTCAGAGGCATTCGCCTGGGCATCCTGTCATTGGGCTGAACGCCACATGGGCGAGACCGCCGGCCACCGGGAAGGGCAGCCCTTGGCGTTGATTGCTGCCCCTGCGTTGAGCTACTCGCCCAGAAACTCCAGGATGACCTGCGCCAGCTCCCCTGGTTTGTGGTAGCCGATGTCGTGGACGGTTTCGGGGATCCAGTGGGCGCGGCCGTTGGGCAGCGCGGCCTCGGCGGCCCCCACCATCCGGCGGCGCAGCATGGAAAAGTCGCTGTTGGCCCGCTCCGGCAGCGGCCCGGCGGCAATGAGAAGGGCCGGGCATTGCACCTGCGACAGGGTGTGGGAGCAGGGATCATCCCACATGGCGCGGATGACCTGGGCCTGGTTCTCGGGACGCAGGATGTCCTGAATCTGCCCGTCCTCGTCCTCGTAGACCATCGTCTGGACGATGCGCTCGACCTCGCTGTTCCAGAAGCCCGCCATCTGCACGCGCAGGCGGTTGAGGAACTCCTCGCGGTCGCCGGTCACGTTGCGCGGGCGCAGGCGGTCGGAAAAGGCTTCCCATGTGGGCTCCGGGAAGAGCCGGCCGTCAAGAAAGCCGCCGTCAATCATCACGACGCGCCGCACTCGGTCGGGGTAGTGGCAGGCGAAGTTGCTGACGACGTGGCCGCCCCAGGAGTGGCCCAGCGCCGCCACAGGCTCCCGGAAACCGGGAATCTCGGCGCTGACGTGGTCCAGCAGCGCGGCCAGGTCGTCGGACAGCGTGTGCCAGTCGTAGCCGGAAGCGGCCTGGGTGGTCTGCCCGTGGCCCCGCTGGTCGGGGGCGATGATGCGGTAACGGCCCCGAAGCAACCGCGCCACGATGTCGTACCAGTGGGCCGTCGAGGCCAGCCCGTGCAGGGCCAGCAACGGCTCGCCGTCGCCGCCCCAGTCCAGGTAGCGCATATCCAGCCCGTTGACCTGCGCCCACTTTTCCACCGGGCGCGGGGTGTTGCTGTCCGCCAATTCATTTACTCCTAACCGGAACCTTAATCACCCAGAACGACGTCCGCCTTTGACGGGTCGCCAACTGGCTCCTCCTGTGTCTCCCGCTTCACGCCATACTTAGCCAGGATGGCGTCCACGAAGGGTTTCAGCACATACTCGGCGCGGTCAATGCGAATCGCTACTACTGACGCAAAGGTATCATCGTCTTTGTCATAATGGACGATGACGTTTTCTGCCATGTCTTCGCCAACCTCGCTCTTCTGTCCAGTCTCTATGATCAGGATTTGACCCTTAGGACTGTATTCCACTATGGCCGGTGGGGGCAGTTCCCAGGCAGGATATTTTACTGGTTTCTCCATGGCCGCCCTCCGTACTTCCTTTCCAAGCCTTTGTTGTGGTATGCCGTGAGAAACCTCCCCGTCTCCGGGTCGCCAACGAACACCACCATTATCCACTGCCGGGATTCCGGCGCCCGGCCAGTGAGGACAGTTCGCCTTGCGCCTCCTTTAGTGTACACTTCGACCCGTTCATAGGAGTTGGCGATTATTTGCATAATCCACTCGGGAAGAATTTGGTCGTGACGTTCAAACACGCTTTCCCAAACACGCTTTCCCCATGATTAGAAATCTTTGGCAATAGCTCGAATGCCTGCCGCAGCCTGGTACGCTCGGCGTCTGACATTCCGGCAATGCCCGTTCCCTCGGCGCTCAACTCTCTCCCGCGCGCTCCAGTTCCATTTGCAGCAGCCTGGCCTTTACGCCGAGGCCGCCGCCGCCGTATCCGCCCAGGCCGCCGTCGCTGGATATGACTCGGTGGCAGGGGATGATGAGCGAGAAGCGGTTGCGGGCCATGGCCTGCCCTGCGGCGCGCATGGCCTGCGGGCTGCCCGCCTCGGCGGCCAGCCAGCGGTAGCTGCGGGTCTCGCCCGGCGGGATGGTGCGGCAGGCGTCCCAGGCAGCGCGAAAGAAGGGCGGCGTCTCCTCCAGATCCAGGTCGATGCCGTCCAGCGCCGCCAGGTCGCCTTCGCTGTACCGGAGCAGGCAGTCTACTACCTTACTGAAATGCTCCGGGTCGTGTTCCGCTCCACCACCCTCGAAAAACGCCGGGTCGGCCTCAAGGTCTTCCATGACCTCATTGAGCGTTGGCTTCAGGGTGGCGCGGCGCAGGCCCTTGTCTCCGGCCACCAGACCGATCCAACCGGCGGGCAGCTCATGGACGTGATATTTGCACTGGCTCACGTGACTATCCTCGGGTAAACCTCGGGTAAATTCTCTGCCCCAACGACGCCACCAGCAAAGGGAAGCGCAGGTTGAGCCAGGCGTCCGCCAGTTCATTCTGCCGCTCCTGCGGGATGGTCCTTGCCCCGTAGCGGGCCTGTACGTAGGTCCTGACAATCAGGTCCACCCGCTGGCGGTGAATGGGCAGCAGCGAGGCGAGCCTCTCCCCAAACTGGTAGGGAGTCAGCGGGACGCCGCCGGACAGCCCGCCCAGCGCAGACAGCGCCTGCACCCTGGCATAGACTGCCGACGGGTCGTAGGCCGCGAACATATAGCGGCGGAAGGCCCACCAGGCGGCCAGGAGCGCCGTCGCCACGATCCCCAGGGCCACCACGATCCAGACCCAGGGCGACGCAACACCGTCGCTCGCCTGCTCCCCCGGGAGTTCCGCGCTGCCAGGCAAAGGCTCGGCGAAGTCGAGACATTCTTCGACGAATTCGTCGATACATACAAAGTCGAACTCCCCGGAGAACGACCCGGAGAATTCGCCCGAATTGGCGCCGCCGGGCGCCATCACCACGGGCAACGCGGCGCCGGGTGTCGGCTCGAAGGGAATCCACGAATAGCCGGGGAAGTACACCTCGACCCAGGCGTGGCTGTGGCTGTCTCTGACGGCGTACAGGTTCTCCACCTCAGTCGGGTCGCCCGTGGTGTAACCCACGGCCACCCGTGCGGGCACCCCTTCGGTTCGCAGCAGCACCGTCATGGCCGAGGCGAAGTATTCACTGTATCCCTGCCGCTGGTCAAAGAGGAAGAAGTCCACGCCGTCGGAGTCGAAGGGCGGCGGGTTGACCTTGACCGAATAGGGCAGCCTTTGCAGATTGGCCTCGACCCTCAGAGCCTTATCGTAGGGTGTCTCGGCGTTCACGGTTATCTCACGGGCCAGTCCCCCAATCCGGCCCGGCAGGTCGGGCGGCAACTGCGTGTAGCGGTCCAGGATGTGCACCGGATAGTCCGTTCCGGCCTCGCGCAACTGCTCCGGCTCGGCCGCAGGCACCGACGACGTGACGATGTAGGGGTCGTGAGGCGCAAAGACGCCCTGGCGGCTGCGCACCGCCAGCGTGTCCGGCGGGTTGGGCAGAGCTTCCTCAAGCGTTACCGCGATCAAGCGGCCGTCCTCGCGCTCGATTTCGCCAACGCGGAAATCGGGGGGCAGAAACTCAGCCAGCTCGGCCTTGCTGGTCACCCCGCCCTGTTTTGCCCTCTCGGACAGGGCGCGGCCGGCCTCGGCCAGCGCCGGGGGGTATCCGGCCAGCGGGTCTTCGGAGGTCAGGTCGGCCCGGTACACCGGCATAGAAGGCGTTTCCATCTCCACGTCCCGGTCCACCGCGCTCACCCGCGGCCCGGCGAACAGATACTGCGAGGCGTACAGCGGCGTCACGGCGTAACTGGCGGTCACCCGGCTCTGCGGCGGCGCGGAAGCGGAGAACTCCGGCGTGTAGTCCAGTGGCTTGAATTCGGTGTGTTCCGAAATCCAGCCCTTGCCGGTGTAGGTGTCGTAGGTGCGGGCCTTCCAGTACATCGCTACCGGCGACTCCACCAGCAGCGTGTGAGTCGTCGCCGGGCTGATGGTTCCCTGGAAGGCCATCACGTCGTCCCAGACCCGGAAGCCGATGTCCCGCCGCGCCGGCAGCCCGGCGAACAGCCGGTTGAAGTCGTCCTCAAAGCCCACCAGGGGCTTGCGCAACGACTCGTAGGCTCCCGTGGCGGTGGACCATGCTCCGCCCGCCGGGAACAGGAAGGCCACGGCGATGACGGCAATAGCCAGGAAAAAGCTGTCGGACATCGTCAGCGCCCGCAGTCCCTCATCGTAGCGGACGCCCCGGCGTTCCCAATGGCCCTGCCGCCGGACTGCCTGGATCCTCGCCACCAGCAACAGAGCGATGAAGAGATACAGGGCCAGATGCAGGCTGGTGTTGGGCGGCAGGAAGGTGAGGTTGGAGAAGAGCCCCAGCCCGCCCAGGGCGAAAACGCCCCAGAAGTTGCGGTGCCGCAGGAACACCCATGCGCCGAGGTATCCCATGAGCCACGACGCCGTCACCAGTGCGAAGGCGAAGGGGGCCTTGTCTATGTTGATTGACCCCTCCTGCGCCGCCTCCAGCCACAGCGACAGCCGGTCCCACAGTGCGCCGGCGCCGCCCAGGGGCTGACCGTCGAAGGTGAAGTTGGACAGTTGCCAGGTGACCGTCAGGCCGCCGAGCGCCAGCCCGGGCAGAATGGCCAGCCACCACCATACCGGGAGGCGGTGAAAGACGAATGCGGTGAGCATCCCCAGAAGCAGTATGCCGGCAAGGTTGGGCGTAGGCGCCCAATCGGCCTGCTCCACTGAGAGGACCACCACGCACAGATTGAGGGCAAGGAGGGTCAGGGCCAGCCAGCCATCGGCAGGGCGCAGACGCCCCAGCAGACCGAAGGCCGCCCGTCCGGCGGCTTCGCCGTCCCAATCCAGCGCAAGGCCGCGCCTTGCCGTTTCGCCGCCGGTCATGCCTCGGTCTCCCCGGCCTCCGGCGTGTCGTCGCCGACGGAACGGGCTGCGGCCGTCGCCACCGGCTCCAGCGCCTCGATGCTCTCGCGGTTCACGGGGTGGGACAGCGCGGCATCCAGACTGCCGTCCCGTTCCGCCACGTAGACGGGTATGATCTGCGCCGCGGCCGTTTCCACCAGCGGCCGCCTCGTCCGCCTGCTGCCGAAGGACGCCGGGTCCACCAGCGCAATGGATATGGTGACATTCAGCCGTTTCAGGTCCAGCAGGGCTGGCAGCCAGGAGGGGTCGGTGTTGGATGTGATGACGGTCACCGAGTGAAAATGGTTCAGGTGCGTGCGCATGGAGTAGAGGAACTCCGGCAATTGCTCGGCGTCGGAGGCCTGGGCTGCGGCCAGCGTCTCCATAATGCGGTTCAGGTGATCGGGGCCGTTGTCGGGCCGCAACAACCGTCCATTGCCGCCGTTGACCGCCATGCCCACCGGCAGCGACAGGTCCATCAGCCGCTGCGCCATGGATGCGGCGATGGTAACGGCCAGCTCCTCCGTGTTATCCGCCCGGTATCCGGCCCGCTCGCCCGACGAATTTTCGCCCTCAACCTGGGCGCCGTTCCGGCTCCTGCGGCGGCTCTCCTCGCTTTCGTAGTGTTGCGACGAGCGTTGCAGGTCCAGCAGCACCCAGAACTGGGCGGCCAGCCCGGCGTCGAACTCCTTGACCATCGGCGTGTTCATCCGGGCAGTATAGGGCCAGTGGATGCGGCGGTAGGCGTCGCCGGGACGCCAGGCCCGCAGCGAGGCTACATCGGTGGTCACCTGGTCGAAATAGCGGGTCAGCCGGCTGTCGGCGGGCAACCCGGCAAAACGCGCGTCCAGGTTGGGCAGCGGCTCCACGGCGGGATATACGATATAGGTGTGGGGGTCGGAGAAGTCCCTTGCCATCCTGAACAGGCCGAAGGGGTCCTGGCTCACCACCCGCATCTGCCCGCCCTCGAACAACCCCCGGCGGGCCAGGTAGGTATCGATGCGCCAGCTCCGCGTCTGCCGCCGGTCCAGCGACAGGCCCCGGCCGCCGGGTTCGGGGGAGGCGCCGGCCAGCTCCGTGACCTCCAGCCACGACTTGGGAATCATGGTGTGGTTGGTGACCGTGACCCGGCCCTCCAGGTAGCTGCCCACCTGTCCCCGGTCGCCTGACCGCGAAACCCGTATCTCCAGGCCCCGCAGGTTGACCCAGGCCCACCCCGCGCCGACGGCGAACAGCAGCAGCACGGCATAGAGCAGGGTGTAAAGGAAGTCAAAGCCGGTCCCGACGGCATAGAACAGGGGCACCACCAGCAGCGCCAGCAAGACCAGAGTGCGTCTGTTGACGGTAAACATCGCTATCGTTCCCTCTCCCGAGGGAGGGCTCATAGCCGGGGGACCCCCCGGTCCATGGCGCCGGTTGTCCGCTCCCTGATGCAGATCAGGAAAGGGTCAGGCCGGAGGTATGCGAAACAGGGTTGTACCATCTGAATCGTGATTATGAGAAACCAGGGCGTCGGCCAGGCGACGGATTTCCCCGCGCGTCTGCTCGCTTTCCGAGCGAATCAGCTCCCTCGTCCGTTCATCTTGAAGGCGCATCTGTTCCCGCAGCCGCTCCTCCAGAAGGCGCATCCGCTCGCGCGATTCTTGGCTGTCCAAGCGCATCTGTTCCCGCATCTGTTCGTTTTCAGAACGCAACTGCCGGACTTCCGATCTGACCAGTTCCTGCGTATCGAGGTTTCCCTTCCGCAGGAACTCAGCTCCGGTCTCCAACTTCCCCAAGCGAGTATGAACGCTGGCGACTAGGCCGACGAAACCAATCAGCAGGGCGGCCACAGCCCCGATAATGGCTGCAACCACCGTTTCAATTTCCATTCTTCATACCCTGTTATGGCTATGCCGACAAACCCCCAAGCCCGCCTGTTCCGTTGCCGTATGATACACTAAATGGCCCACGGGCCATAATTCCCCTCCTCAAAAATTATTTTCTTTCCGACAGGGGTTCCGGTGCAGCAGACAGACTCCGCCCCCGCCAAGGCGCGGGCCATTGTTGACAATGTTTCGCGGGTTATCGTCGGGAAGACGCCGGTCATAGAACAAACGCTGGCGGCGCTCATCGCCCAAGGCCACATCTTGGTCGAGGATGTGCCCGGCGTGGGCAAGACGATGCTGGCCAAGAGCCTGGCCGCATCGCTGGGCTGCCACTTCAAGCGCATCCAGTTCACCCCCGACCTGTTGCCCAGCGACATTACAGGCGTTTCCATCTACAACCAGAGCACGGGGCAGTTCGAGTTCCGCCCCGGCCCGGTGATGGCCCAAGTGGTGCTGGCCGACGAAATCAACCGCGCCACACCCAAAACCCAGTCTGCGCTCCTGGAAGCAATGGAAGAGTGGCAGGTATCGGTGGACGGCATGACTCACTATCTGGAGCCGCCCTTCATCGTGCTGGCAACCCAGAATCCCATCGAGTATGAAGGCACATTCCCCTTGCCCGAGGCGCAGCTCGACCGCTTTCTGATCCGTGTAAGCCTGGGCTACCCTGACTTCGCCGAAGAGCTGGCGGTAATCGAGAGCCAGGAGCGGGTCCACCCCATCGAGACGCTGGAGGCCGTGGCCTCTCCCGAAGACGTGGTGCGGCTCCAGGCGGCGGCGCGGGATGTCTACGTCGACGGACTGGTGCGGGAGTATATCGTCAGCTTGGCTTTGGCCAGCCGCAACCACGAGGACGTGGCTCTCGGCGCGTCGCCCCGCGCCTCGCTGGGGATGTTCCGCATGGCCCGCGCCTTCGCCCTGGTGCAGGACCGCGACTACGTGGTCCCCGACGACGTGCAGGCCCTGGCCTACGGAGTCATGGGCCACCGCATCATACTGTCGCCCGCCGCCCGGATGCGGCGCCTCCAGCCGCGCGAGGTGGTGGACCGGCTGCTGGAGTCCGTTCCCATTCCCGGAGCCGTCCGCTAGTCGCCTGCCCTTCCCGGGCGAGCCACTGAAGCTCGTGCATCCGCCGCGCCTGCCCAGGCGTATTATCCACAGTAAAAGGGAGCGCCTGAGTTGATGCTGCGCAAAATCCGCTTTCCGGGCCGGAGACTACTGACATTGACGGCCGCCACCGCGATGCTGCCGTTGCTGGCGCTGGTTGCCTGTGGCGGCGAGGAAGCGGCAACACCCGCTCCCACAACCCCACCGGCCGCGACTGCGACGCCCGCGCCAACGGCCGCGCCGTCGCCCACTTTCACTCCCGCTCCTGCGGCTGCTCGTGCTCTTGCCGCAATGCCCAGGCCGACGGTTGCGCCGGAACCCACGTCTACCCCGGCGCCAACGGCCACGCCCCCGGCGACCGTCGTACCCCAGGCCGCGCGGACTCCGGCTGCCACCGCGGCCCCGGCGACGCCAGCGCCAACGGCGGCCCCGCCGGCAACCGAGGCGCCGCCCACGCCGGAACCGGCGGCGACACCCCAGCCCACGGCCGCTCCGGCCGCTCCCTTGGCCCCGTGCGAGGGAACGAGGGGCGGGCAGACCGGCAACTGCGCCCCGGAGTTCGCCGGTACGCAGGAGTGGATCAACAGCCAACCCCTGCTGATGCAGGAACTGCGCGGCAAGGTGGCGCTGATCGACTTCTGGACCTACTCCTGCATCAACTGCATCCGCACCCTTCCCTTCCTGCAAACTTGGCATGAGCGCTATGCCGACGAGGGGCTGGTAATCGTTGGCGTGCATACGCCGGAGTTCGAATTCGAGAAGGTGTACGACAATGTGGTGCAAGCCACCCAGGACATGGGCGTGGCCTGGCCGGTGGTGCAGGACAACGAGTTCAGCGTCTGGAAGAGCTACTCCAACCGCTACTGGCCAGCCAAATACCTGATTGACAAGGACGGCGTAATCCAGTATCGCCATTTCGGTGAAGGACGGTACGCCGAGACAGAGGAGCAAATTCGCAAGCTGCTGGCGGACGTGGGCGCGGCGTCCGAGGCCCTCACAATGCCCCTACCGGATGACCGCCAGCAGAGGGACGCCAAGTTCTTGGAAGAGGGCGGACAGGTCACCCCGGAGTTGTTCGCCGGGTGGCGGTTCACGACGCTCCAGGGGCGCGGCGGATTTGGTCAGGTTGAGACCTACAGTGAAGCGGCCCAGGCCTCTTACCAAGGCGGAGACCAAGCTAGTGTAGTGGCTCAGTTTCAGACTCCCGGCAAAGTGGCGGTTGACCACATTTATTTCCAAGGCCCTTGGGCTGTCGGCCCTGAAAGTGTTAGCCACGCCAGAGAAACAGACGATTACAGCGACTTCGCGCTCTTGGCCTATTCCGCCCGGTCGGTCAACGCGGTGCTGACCTTCGAGTCCGGCGAGCCATACAAAGTTCGAGTCAAGGTCAACAACGAGTACCTGACTGAGGAAAACAAGGGCGACGACATAATCATTGGGGACGATGGCGAGAGCTATTTGATGGTCACCGCTCCCAAGGCATACAAAATCGTCGAACACCCCGCTTGGCAAGTAAACCAGTATCTGCAAATGTTTTCGACGTCCGGCGACTTCGGCCTGTACTCTTTCACTTTTGGAACCTATGAGGATGGCTTCTGATGATGCGGCTCGTTTTCGTAATTGCGGCGGCGATTCTGGCGCTGGCGGTAGCCTGCGGGGCCGACTCGAAGGTTACGTCGGCCACGTCGGCCCCGCAGCTAATACCGCCCCCGACGTCCACCGAAGTTCCGCCGCCGCCCAGCGCGACGGCGCCCCCTGAAAGCCTGACTCCGTGCGACGGAACCAGAGGCGGCGGCATCGGTAACTGCGCCCCGGAGTTCACCGGAACCCAGGAATGGATTAACAGCGAACCGCTTTCGATGCAGAGCTTGCGGGGCAAGGTGGTGCTGATTGACTTCTGGACCTACACCTGCGTCAACTGCATCCGCACCCTGCCCTACCTGCAAAGCTGGCACGAACGCTATGCCGACGAGGGGCTGGTCATCGTCGGGGTGCATACGCCGGAGTTCGAGTTCGAGAAGATTTACGACAACGTGGTCGAGGCCACCATGGACGAGGGGGTGGCCTGGCCGGTGGTGCAGGACAACGAGTTCAGCGTCTGGCGCAGCTACTCCAATCGCTACTGGCCCGCCAAGTACCTGATAGACCAGAGCGGCGAAGTCCGGTACACCCACTTCGGAGAGGGCAAGTACGCCGAGACCGAGGACTGGATTCGCACCCTGCTGCTGGAGGCAGGCATGACCGCCACCCTCGATCTGCCCCTGCCCGAAGACCAGGGACGCGACGAGACATTCATGCGCGAGGGCCGGGACATCACCCGCGAGCTGTTCGCCGGATGGGTATTTACGGCCAGCCAGGGGCGCGGCGGCATCGGCCAGGGCGACGAATATCTCGAAGCGGCCCGCGCTTCCTCCGACAGCGAGGGAGAAGCCAGCGTGACAGCGCAGTTCACCGCCCCGGAGTCGCTGGAGCGCAACCTCATCTACTTCAACGGCCCTTGGGCCATCGGCCCTGAAAGCGCCCGTCACGCCGAGGAAACGGCGCACTTCGACGACTACCTGGCGCTCAAGTATTCAGCCCGCTCGGTAAACGCGGTGCTGACATCCGAATCGGGCGACCCGTACCAGGTCAGGGTCACCGTCAACGGAGAATACTTGACCGATGAAAACAGGGGCGACGACATTATCATAGACGAGGAAGGGGTCTCCTACCTGCAAGTGACCGACCCCAAGCTCTATAAGATTGTCGAGCATCCCACCTGGGAGGGAGGCCAGGTGCTGCGCATGGCCTCCATGTCCGATGACTTCGGCCTGTACTCCTTCACATTCGGAGTATACGAGGACGGTTACTGATGCTGCGCCTGCCTGCCACCTCCATCAAGACGCTTGCGGCGCTGCTGATTGCCGTACTGATTGCGGCCCTGACCGCCGCCTGTAGCTCCGAGCCAACGGCCACGGCCTCGCCGCCGACGGCGACACCGGCGCCGACCGCCATGCCCGCGCCCACACAGGCGCAGCAGCCGGCAACCGGGGAGCCGATTGAAGGGCATCAGCCCACTCCTCCGCCCGCGACCGTTCAGACCGCCGCGTCGCAGGCGGCAGATGGGGACTACCAACCGGCTCGTGAAGGCACTGAACTCAACGTCATCCTCGCCACCACCGTCCTGGAAGAGGGGCCGCAGCGGGTGGCTTTCCTGCTCACCACGCAGACCGGCCTGGTCAAGGATTCCAACGTCGTCTTCACGCCCGTATACATGCCGGAGAATGATGCGGGAGACCCCATCGTTACCAGGTTCAACGAGTGGCCCTACGGCACGCGCGGCACTTTCGCCGCCGAGGTGAACTTCGACCGCCCCGGTCTGTGGCGTCTGGACATCACTGCCGACGGCCCCGACGCCACGGGGTGGGGCACCGTGGAGGTGGAGGTCACCGAGGCAAGTCCTGTGCCCGCACTGGGCAGCGCCAGCCCGCTGAGCGAAAACAAGACGCTGCCGGCGTATGCAGACCCGGCTTTGCTGACAATGGACCCTAACTCAGACCCCGAACGGTACAAGAAACTACTCAGTGAGGCACTGGCCCTGATTACCACCGACTACAACCCGGACGAGGCTCTGTACGAGGTAACCATCCGGGAGGCGGTGGAGAGTCCGCTGCCCGCCGTGGTGGTCTTCGCCTCGCCCGCCTTCTGCACCACCGCCACCTGCGGCCCGCAGGTAGACGCGGTGTCAGAGCTGCGCGCCAAATACGAGGGGCGGGCCAGTTTCATCCACGTCGAAATCTACGACAACCCCGATGAGATACAGGGAGACCTGACCAAGGCCGAGATTTCCCCGGTCGTGGACGAGTGGGGGCTGACCCGGCTGCCCCACTGGTTCAACGAGTCCTGGACCTTCGTGCTGGATGCCGAAGGCCGGATTCAGGGCCGCTTCGAGGGCTTCGCCACCCTGACCGAACTGGAAGAGTCGTTGCTGGCGACCATGCAGTAAGCGGACGGCGTCCTTTATCGCCAGTCGCTGAGCATGAAGATTTCGGGGCCTGACGGCAAGACCGCCAGGCCTTTTTCAAAGCTCTTGAGAACCTGTTGGTGATGAGCCTCCCGAACCACCAACGGACTACGTCCGCCCGTCCTAAAAGCCTACATGGTCTGGGCCAGCGGTCTAAGCCCGCGGAGGACCCTGAAGAGGCTCTGTTGACATCAATCCGGTTCCTTGACAGGGATTGGCCGGCCACATACGCTTATGGTCAATGCAACGTTTCCTGGACACCTATTGGGTACTGTACTTCGCCGGTTATGTCGTCGCCATAATCGGTTTGGGCTGGCTCAACCGGGACGAACTGAGAGATGGCAACGACCGGGTTTACCTGCTGGCCGCCATCTTCGGCGTGGCTGCAGGAGCGGCATCGGCAGTCGCAATCATTATCGAAGTAGGAGGGCGTCTGGTGCTATTGATTCCAGCAGCAGCCAGGAAACTGATGGAACGGGGCCGCATGGAAGGCCGCATGGAAGGCCGCCAAGAAGGCCGCCAAGAAGGCCGCATGGAAGGCCGCATGGAAGGTCAACAAGCGGAGCGGGCGGAATGGGAGGCATGGCTGAAAAGGCGCAGCGAAGCCGAAGCCAACCAGCTTCCATTCGATGAGCCGCCTCCCTCTCAACGGCGATAACCGTGCCGGTACGAGGTAGGAGGGCGTCTGGTGCTATTGATTCCAGCAGCAGCCAGGAAACTGATGGAACGGGGCCGCATGGAAGGCCGCATGGAAGGTCAACAGGCGGAGCGGGCGGAATGGGAGGCATGGCTGAAAAGGCGCAGCGAAGCCGAAGCCAACCAGCTTCCATTCGATGAGCCGCCTCCATCTCAACGGCAATAGCCTTGCCAAGGAGAGAGTGCGGGGGAGGGGAAGCTGAGAGACGAATCTCCGGCTGCCACCGTGCTTAACTTTGCCAGCCAGGTTCGCTTGTATCTATATGCCTGAAACACAGAGTCGCCTTGAAATCAACGGGCAGACACATAACCTGACCGTCCCCAGCCATCGGACGCTGCTGGATGTGCTGCGCGAGGACCTGGACTTGACCGGGGCCAAGCGCGGCTGCGACCGCGGCGAGTGCGGCTCCTGCACCGTGTTGCTGGACGGCAAGCCGGTCTACGCTTGTATCACACTGGTTGCCCAGGTGAGAGGCCGTAGCGTCCTGACTGTGGAGGGACTGTCCGAGGACGGCCGGCTGGATGAGGTGCAACAGGCGTTCCTCGACGAGGACGGTGGGCAGTGCGGCTACTGCACCCCCGGCTTCCTGATGTCGGCCCGCGCCCTGCTGGACGCCAACCCCCACCCCAGCGACGACGAAATCCGTGAGGCGCTGTCCGGGAACCTCTGTCGCTGCAACGCCTACGGCCGCATCCTCCAGTCCGTCCGCACCGCAGCCGATCGCCTCGGCTAGAGCCGCTGGGAGACCGCTAATGTATTGTACTGTCTGTGGTCATGAAGATCCCGAGGGTGCCCGTTTCTGCACTTCATGCGGGCATCCGCAACGGGGCGCCGACTCTCCTCCTCAACCTCCACCCCCAAGCGAGTATCCACAGCAGCCGACCATCCCTTCCCACCCAGCGGTTAATAATTCGCCGGACAATATACCCAACTACTTGGCGCAAGCCATACTTGTCACCATCTTTTGCTGCCTGCGCCGCTACGGCTATTCGTCCCGGCGGGCTGGATTTGGGCGTTGCTGGCTGCCATCCTTGCCTTCTGGCTGTTGCGCAACCTGCCCTTCAGCCCCTTCTTCTTCCTAGCTCCGTAGCCGGTATAATGTCCTTATCTTTCCGTTCCCGCCGCGTGAGGCCCGCTATGACGACCAAGCCCGTGTCCCCGTCGCCCAAGGCGGGGAACATCATTCAATTCCCAGACCCTCCGCCAGAAGAGATGACTGCTTACCATCACGTCCTTTTCCCCGGACACCCCGGCTTCCTGGCCCTCCACTTCGGCAACCCGGAAACCACGGTGATTGTCAGCGAGATGGGCGCCGGCCTCCTCGTTACCGAGGGCCGGGAGGGGATCCGCTACCCCGACCTGCTCATCTCCTTCAACGCGAGTCCCGATGCAGTGACGCCGCGCAAAGGTTACCTCATCCCGGAGCAGGGCAAGCCGCCCGACTTCGTGCTGGAGGTAGCCTCCGAGACCACCGGAGAAGTTGACGAGACAGACAAGCGCCGCGATTACGCCCGGTTTCGGGTCCCCGAATACTGGCGCTTCGACCCGACGGGCGGCGACTTCCACAGCACCCACCTGGCCGGAGACCGGCTGGTGGGCGACGAATACCAGCCCATCCCGATCCACCGGACGGCGGAGGGACACTTCCGGGGCCACAGCGAGGTGCTGAACCTCGACCTCTGCTGGGAGAACGGCGAGCTTCGCTGGTACGACCCGGTGGCAGGCCGCTACCTAGTCACCATCCCAGAGGAGCGCGAAGCCCGCATCGCCGAGCGAGAAGCCCGCATCGCCGCTGAATCACGCGCCGACGCCGCCGAAGCACGCACCCGGCAGTTGGAGGAAGAACTCCGCCGCTTGAGGGGTCAGTAGCAGATGGAAAGCGGTGCCGTCCCGGTTGACGCGCCCCTGCCCCGCCCATAAACTCGCACTCAAAATTCGTAACGTACTCGCCCAGGAGGTTTCCAGAATGGCAACAGTTCAGTCACAGAGCAGCGAAGCGCCCGCCCAAACCCAGTTGCAGGCCGCGGCCCAAATGGGCGCCGCCGCCCGCCGGTTCCTCGACAGCCTCACCGCCGAGCAGAAGGCCAGGGCCACATTCGAGTACATGGACGGCGAGCGGATGTACTGGTACTACCCACCCATAAACCGCCACGGCCTGGCCCTGCGCGACATGGACGCCAACCAGCGCGAGCTGGCCTTTGCCCTTCTGGCCTCCGGGCTGACCCCGCGCTCCTACGAGCAGTGCCGGCAGATCATTGAGCACGAGGACGTTCTCGGCCCGCTGGAAAAAGAGATGGGCATGATTACCTTCGTGCGCGACGTCGAACTCTACTACCTCACCATCTTCGGCCAGCCTGGCCCCAAGGAGCCGTGGGGCTGGCGCGTTGAGGGGCATCACGTTTCGCTGCACTTCAGCGTTTGGGGCGACAACGTCATTTCTGTTACGCCCTTCTTCTTCGGCGCCAACCCCGCCGAGGTTCGCAAAGGCCCCAAGCAGGGCCTCCGCATCCTGGGCGACCGCGAGGACCTGGCCTTCCAGTTGATGGAGAGCCTCGACGGCGGCCAGCGCTCCACCGCCACCATCTACGACGAGGCGCCGATGGACATCCTGACCTACAACAGCACCAAGGTCTCCTTCCCCTTCAAGCCGCAGGGGTTGGCCGCGGCGGACATGAGCGGCGTCCAGAAGGAAACGCTGCTCAACCTCGTCGCCCTCTACGTCGGGCAGGTGCGCACCGACCTGGCCGAGCAGAAGCTGGCCGCCATCCGCGAGGAGGGTCTCGACCACTTCCACCTGGCCTGGGCCGGGCCGGTGTCCAAGAACGACCCCCACTACTACCGCATCCACGGCGGCAACTTCGTGGTGGAGTTCGACAACCGGCAGGACGGAGCCAACCACATCCACTCGGTATGGCGCGACATCGAAAACGACTTCGCCGCCGATGTGCTGCGACGGCACCTGACCCTTTTCCACGTACTCTAGCCGGGGGGTGTCTGAATCAGGATTTGCCGGATTCAAGGATTTTCAGGATTTCCATATCCGGCGAATCCTTAAATCCTGAAAATCCTGATTCGGACAATATCGAATGACATTTAATGTTGCCGGAACCAGCGTCGTCCGCCGCGACCTGGAAGTGAAGCTGACCGGCGAAGCCCGCTACACCGCCGATCTGAAGCTGCCTGGGATGCTCTACGGGGCCATCCTGCGCAGCCCGCACCCCCATGCCGACGTGCTGAGCGTGGACACTTCGGCGGCGTTGAAACTGCCGGGCGTCCGCGCCGTGATTTCGCCCTTTACTCCCTACCCCTCAGGGGGAGGCGCGGGGTGGGGGAAGCTGGCGCCGGACATGGCTATCCTCGACATCCGCGTCCGCTTCGTCGGCGACGAGGTGGCTGCCGTGGCTGCCGACGACCCGGACACGGCGCGGGCGGCCCTGGGGTTGTTGCGCGTCGAGTATGCGGTGCTGCCCCACGTTATGACCCCGGAAGCCGCGCTTGCCCCGGACGCCGTAGCCATCCACCCCGGCGGCAACCTGGCCCTCGGCAACGTCCTGTCCCTTGAGCGCGGAAGCGTCGCCAATGGATTCGCCGTTGCCGATGTGGTGCTGGAAGACGACTTCGAGATTCCCACCCACTCGGCGGCCCCACTCGAGCCTCGCGCGGCGCTGGCGTCGTGGGGTGAAGATGAGGACACCGACCTGACCGTATGGAAGACAACGCGCGGCGTCCATGTTGACCGGGACGCATTGGCAGGCGCGCTGGGACTGCCAGCCCATCGTGTGCGCGTCGTTGGTCCCTTCCTCGGCGCGGGCTACGGCAACAAGGACGAGACCAGGCTGGCGGGGTTGGCCGCCGTGTTGGCCCGGCAGGCGGGCCGTCCGGTGCGCGTAGAGTACTCGCGGGAGGACGAATTCATCGCCGGGCGGGTGCGCCATGCCGCCAAAATTCACATCCGGGCGGGCTTCAAGTCCGACGCAAGCATCACCGCCATAGAGGCCAGTGCGCTGCTGGACACCGGCGCCTACCTGGCGTCGGGGGCTGGCGTGGCTCGCCGCACCGGGCAGGGCATCCTGTACCTCTACCACTGCGCCAACGTGAAATACGAGGCCCACCTGGCCTACACCAACCGCCCCACCGCAGGTTCCTACCGCGCCCTGGGCGCGCCGCAGGGCCACTTCGCCCTCGAGAGCCTGATGGACCGCGCCGCCGGGCGCTTCGGCATCGATCCGCTGGATTTCCGTCTGATGAACCACGTCCGCCCCGAGGGCCAACCCGGCCAGCGAGTAACTCCCCCGGAGCAGGTCATCGACAGCCAGCCCCTCGAAGGCGGCATCCCCTTCTCCAGCAACGGCCTCCGCCAATGCCTGGAGCTGGGCGCGGAAGCCTTCGGCTGGCGCGACTATAAGTCAGAATCAGGATTTTCGGGATTAAAGGATGATTCAGGATTAACCCGTCCCCATCCTGCCCAATCCTTAAATCCTGCAAATCTTGATTCTGACAATCTCCGTCGTGGGCGCGGTATGTCCATAATGATCTACCGTGGCGGCCCCGGCTCCCCCTCCGCTGCCGAGGTGCGGGTCGAGAAATCCGGCGCAATCAGGCTGATAACCGGCCTGATGGACGTGGGAGAAGGCGCGACTACGGTGCTGCCCCAAATCGCCGCGGAGGTGCTGGGCGCGGAATACGAACAGGTGGAGGCGGTGTTCGCCGACAGCCGCGGGACACCCGATGCGCCGATAACCGCCGGCTCCACGGCGACGTTCTCCACCGGCGCCGCCGTCGTGCAGGCCGCGACGGAAGTGCGCGAGTCGCTGCTGGAATTGGCCTCGTCGGGACTGGAAGTCCCGGTGTACGACCTTGACGCCGCTCTCGGCTGGGTCTTCGTCAAGTCCGACCCGTCCCGCCGGATGGCGCTCACCGAGATCGCCGGGCGGATGGACGGCGACGCGCTCTCGGCCACGGCGTCGATAATCCCCGGCAGCGCCGACCACATCGTCAACTCCTTCGGCGCCCACTTAGTCGAGGTCGAAGTGGACACCGACACCGGCCGGGTGCGAGTCTTGCGCTACGTGGCTGCTCACGATTCCGGGCGCATCATCAACCCCCGCGCCGCGCTGAACCAGGTCGAGGGCGCGGTCAGTCAGATGCTCGGATTCGCCCTGTCCGAGGAGCTGGTGACCGACGCAGCCACCGGCGTAACCCTCAACCCCGGCTACCTGGAGCACAAGTCGCCGACGATTCTCGACTACCCGGACATTCAGGTAATCTTCGCCGACATAGTCGACCCCGTCGGCCCGCTGGGCGCCAAGGGCCTCGGCGAAGTGCCAAGTTGCGGCGTAGCCCCGGCCATCGCCAACGCCATCTACGACGCCGTGGGAGTCCGCCTGCGCCGCACGCCATTCACCCCCGACCTGGTGCTGGCGGCGTTGACAGATGGAACTTGACAATCCTGCACCAACAAGAGAGGTAAATTATGGAATACGCTACACTCAGCGCAGAATCAATTGTCAAATCGGCCAGCGATGGCGACTACGCAGTACCGGAATTTCAGCGTGGGTTTGTATGGACAGAAGCTCAGGTGCTGGAATTCGCTGATTCGCTTTCGCGTGACTTTCCCGTTGGCAGCATCCTGACCTGGAAATCCAATACAGCCATACAACGGGGCGACAGCAGTCAACCCAGGCAAAAGTCTTGGCTGATTGACGGCCAACAGCGAACCACTGCGCTATGCACCCTTTTCGGGAAGCAGCCGGACTGGTGGGACCACAACCACAGTGGCACTTGGACTGAGCACATGGCCAAGTTCGATATACGTCTGGATGTGGGAGCTCCAGAACTGACCTTTGTAAAGCGAAAGTATCGCTCAGGGCAATATGTCCCAGTCAAAGATATATTGAACACTGCCAACCTGTTTGACCTAGCCCAAGAGCTTGTAAAGGGCGGGCGTACCTACACTGAAAACGTTGGGGAAGTAGCGCAACGCCTGCAACAGGTCGCGAACCTCAAAAAATCTACTTTACCGGTAGTGGAAATCGACGACAATATCGAGCTGACTGACGTTGCTGAGATATTCAAGCGGCTTAACTCTACCGGCACTAGGGTGCAACAAGCGGATATTTACTTGGGTGTGGTTGCTTCCCGAAACCCCGGCTGGGTCAACGAAAACTTCCTCAATTTTATGTATGCTCTGGAGGATGATGGATTTGAAATTGAACCGGCTTTTTTATTCCGAGCATTTACTGGTATTGGAGCCGGAAAAAGCAGGTTCCGCGATATTCAACCGGACTTTTGGAGCAATCTGAGTAATAGCAAAGAATGGGATTCCACCAAAAGATCCTTGCAATCGGTATGTCAAGGCTTTCGAGGATACGGAATCATCAACTCCGATTTGATATTAAGCCTCAACGCACTGGTCGCTGCGGCGATATATCGTGCGAAATTTCCACAAGGTTCTTTTGGGCCTTTCTTGGCGTGGACGCTCTGCGCCATTAAGGGAGACTTTTTCAGTGGGCCTACTGAGACAAGGTTGGACCGGCTTATTGGGGCAATACAGGGAGCCGATTCCAAAAATGAGGCAATGAAGGGTTTATACGGGTTGATAGACGTCGAGCCAGCCGAAGATGACTTGTTCATTTCGGAAGACTTCATCGAAACCGGGAGTGGCCGTAACTCGGTGCAGCGCCTCTTGATTTACCTGATAGCTTTCAAGAACAACGCACAAGACTGGAACACTGATGGATACCATATTCGGGCCGAGGCTTCAGGGCCGTATCGCCCTGAATGGCATCACATTTTCCCACGGAGATGGCTCAAGGACAACGTTGACGGCCTCGATAAGAAATTCATTGATACCGTGGCTAATATGGCAGTAATCAGTGGCGACGCCAACCGCAAAATCGCAGCCTCTGCACCGAGCAAGTATGTGGGAGAACTTAACCTTGTGGCACGGGGACTGTTAAATCAGCAAGTAATACCAGATCCTACTTTTGTGGAGCCAGGGCAGTATATTCAATGGCTCAACAATCGAGCCGAACGATTAGCGCAGGAGTCCAACAAGTATTTGGCGGAGCTACGCAGCCAAGCGTAATTTGGAAAGACAGGAGTCGAATACTTGATGCCCCCTTCCAATACGTCGAAGCCCAATCCCTCGACGAAGCCTCCGCCCTCCTCTCCCAGCCCGGCGCGGTGGCGATGGGCGGCGGCACCGACCTGCTGCCCCAGGTGAAGGACGGCGTCGTAGTGGGGCGGTTGGTGGCGCCGGCCGAGCCTCCGGGTTGTCGAAAGCCGTGCAGAGATTACCCCAAAACCTGACGGCGGGGGACAAGACGAGGGAAGTTACCGCCCATTTGCGGCAGCGGGCGACCGAGCGCCCGGAACTCACCGAAGAACGCATAACTGCCGTGTTGGAACATTGGGTTATCCGAGGCATAAAAACCGGCAAGGATGGGGAACGAAGCATTGCATACTTGGGCTGGATAGAGTGTCAGGGCAAGAGACGCTTGATGCGGGTGGCTGTCTCAATGGATGACCAAAGGCTTCCGACAGCCACTTTAGACCACCTGGCAACCAGCAAATACCTAAAAGGGGACATGGACTACTTCAATCGAAATTACGCAGATTTGGAGAGCCGAAATGAAACTCAAAGTTAGCTATGACCAAGAGTTCGGCATCTTCTGGATACGTTCTGACCAGCGGTCAGGGATGTCTACCTCTCTGATAACGGACGTCAATCTCGTGATAGATATGCCCAGCGAGCAAAGCTGTCAGGTTGTAGGCTTGGAGGTCCATGGGATTGAAGCATACCTGCCTCTGGGCAAGCTCAGTTACTGCACGGAAACGGACACCCTCACCTTCGGCAGCGAGGTTGAGACCGCAACCGTAGCCGAGGAAAACGGAGACTTCGTGGGGTACTGGCGGCCCGACGAAGATTACCCTGACGATGCTATGGAGGCCGTTGCGGTTGACTTGCGGAATGCGTCAAAGCATCTGGCTCCGGTGATAGCCGCTCTGCCCGGTACGTTGAATATCATCAGAACTTGACCCGGCAGGGTGGATAGGGGACGCCAGACATGAGTCCCTTCTGCGCCGGGGCGACGCGGGCCGGTATATCTTTGCTTGTGAGAATGTATAACTGATGCCCCCATTCCAGTACGTCGAAGCCCAATCGGTGGATGAAGCCGTTGCGCTGCTGGCCGAGCCCGGCGCGGTGGCGATGGGCGGCGGTACTGACCTGCTGCCCCAAGTGAAAGACGGCGTGGTGTCGGCGGAGCGGCTGGTTGGGCTGGCCGCCATCCCGGGCATGGCCGCGATTGCCGAGACGGACGGCGGGCTGACCATCGGCGCGGCGGCCACCATCGCCGACGTTGCCGCTCATCCCGTTGTGCGCCGCCGCTACGCCGCGCTGGCCGAGGCGGCGGGCGGACTGGCCACGCCGCAGATTCGCAACGAAGGCACCATCGGCGGTAACCTGACTCAGCGGCCCCGCTGCTGGTACTACCGCAGCCCGCTCATTCCCTGCCTGAAGAAGGGCGGCGACCGGTGCTATGCCCTGGCCGGCTATACCCGGCTGCTGTGCGTCACCGGCGGCGACCGCTGCTACATCGTGCATCCTTCCGACACCGCAGTGGCCTTAAGCGCTCTGGATGCCCGCGTGGAGACCGCCGGGCCGAAAGGAGGGCGGGTGCTGACGATGGACCAGTTCTTCGCCGGGCCGGGCCGCGACCTGCTCCGCGAGAACGTGCTGGAGCCGGGCGAGCTAATAATCCGCATAGTCCTGCCCGCCGACGCCCCGGAGCGCAGCGTCTACCTGAAAGTCCGGGAGCGGGAGTCCGGCGACTTCGCTCTCGTCAGCGTTGCCGTGGGCCTGTCCCTTGATGGGGACGGCCCGGGCGCGGTCATCAGCAAGGCCCGCGTCGCCCTCGGCGGCGTCGCCCCGGTGCCTTACCGCGCCGCCGAGGTGGAAGACTACCTGACTGGACGGCCCGCCGACGCTGTTGACCCCGCCGTAGCCGCGGCCCTCGCCCTGCCCAACGCCACGCCGCTGCCCCAGAACGGCTACAAGATACCGATGGCCCGCAACACCCTCAAGCGCGTCCTCACCCACCTTCTGGGAAATGCCTAGCGACGCCGACGAAATCGCCAGGCTACGCCGGGCCTTCGATGAACTGCCGAAAGTCCCCGGCCACGGCGAGACGTTGGAGGAACGGCATGGTGACGTTCTACCGGAATGGGTTATCGGAATGGGTTATGCTAATTATTGCCAATCCCTATGAACGGTACCCAGAGTATCGAGACGGAACCTTGAGAACCATCCTAGTCGGGCGCGTGCCTGAATCGCGCCAGTGGATAAAGGTGGTGTTTGAAGGAACACCCGAAACCGGAGGCTTCCTCACCGCATATCGAGACAAGAGGCTTGGCAGACGTTATGGAGGCGGCCCATGGGCCACCAAATGAAGAGTGAGCAAAGGGAACCGGCGCCAATGGCGACAGTGGTGTACGTTCCCGAATCGCAAATCTTGTACTTCGAAAACGGGCAGATACGCGAGTCTGCCGAAGAGATGGCGCGGCAGATATTAGTCTATTACGACAAGGAAGACGAAAGCGAGGCCGTAGCCGTCCGCATCGACGGTGCCGAAATAGTGCTGAAACCCTTTGTGGACGGTATCTTGGTAAAGCACGGAATCACGCCGAACCTGAACGCGCCACAGCAACGGCACAAGAAAGGGTACAGAGAGACCGTGATCACTCAAATCCAGCGCGTGGAATGGGAACTCGCGCCATATTCGGAGGCGACTTACGATCCTGACTGCCAGACCCTGCTTATCGAAAACGGGGATTCAAGCAAGGTAAGCAGGGAAATGGCGAAGGACATCCATATCCTATTCGACGCGGGCGACAATGCGCTGCCGTCGCCCGTCGCCATCCGGATCGACCGCGCCGAAGCCGTCCTGAAGCCCTTCGTGGACGCAGTCCTGGCCAAGTACGGCGTGGCGCCGGAGAAGCAGGCCGCCGGCTGATCAGAGACTCGAATAACTTTGACCCAACTGAAAGGGATACCAACCTTGAGCGACTACATCATCCTCGACCGCCAGCCGCCGCTGGCCACCGTCACCATCAACCGCCCGGCGCAGCGCAACGCCATCAGCTTCGATATGTGGCACGAGATGGCCGCCCTCATGCGCCGCCTCGACGCCGACGGCGAGGTCCGTTGCGTGGTCATAACCGGCGCGGGCGGCGAGGCCTTCTCCGCCGGGGCCGACATCGCGGACTTCCACAAGCGCCGCTCCGACTCGGTGAAGGGCAGGGGATACAACGACGCAGTGAACGGATTGCTGGAAGCCCTCACTGAAATGGCGACGCCCACCATCTCCATGATCCAGGGCTTCGCCGCCGGCGGTGGCTGCGAGATGGCCGTGGCCACCGACCTGCGCATCGCCGCCGAGGGCAGCCGTCTGGGCATCCCGGTGGCCCGCCTAGGCATCACCATCGGCCACCGCGAGATGCGGGGCCTGGTTGACCTGGTGGGCAAGGGCAACGCCCTCTACATCCTGCTGTCCGGGCGGCTGCTGGACGCTAAAGAGGCGCTGCGTATCGGGCTCGTCAACCAGGTGGCGCCGCCCGAAGAACTGCGCGATTGCGTCTACAAGCTGGCCGGGGAAATCGCCGCCCTGGCCCCGCTGTCCCACGCCGTCAACAAGCTCACCCTGCGCCAGGTGCAGGCCAAACCGGTCCTGGCCGACCTCACCGCCGAGGAAGCCGCCCTCCCCCTGACCCAGTTCGACACCGAGGACTATCAGGAAGGCTACCGCTCTTTCCTGGAAAAGCGCCGCCCCAACTTCGTGGGCAGGTAGCAGACCGGAAACAACTATCCCCTCCCCCTTGAGGGGGCAGGGTTAGGGTGGGGGTGAAAACCACGGCAAAGACAAGCTCAAAAATCCGCGCCGACCTGTTGCTGGTGGAGCGCGGGCTGGCCGAGTCGCGGGAGCGGGCCCAGGCCCTCATCATGGAGGGCATGGTGTTCACCCCGGCGGGCCGCGTAGCCAAGTCCGGCGCGCTTCTGGCCAACGACGTCGAGGTGGAAGTGCGCGGCCGCCTGCCCTACGTCAGCCGCGGCGGCGTGAAGCTGGCCCATGCGCTGGACGAGTTCGGCATCGACGTCACCAGCCTCGTCGCGCTGGACGTGGGAGCCTCCACCGGCGGGTTCACCGACTGCCTGCTACAGCGCGGCGCGTCCCGTGTCTACGCCGTGGACGTGGGGCATGGACAGTTGGCGTATACTATGCGCCGCGACCCGCGGGTGGTCTGCATCGAGAAGCTCAACGCCCGCCATCCCTTCGAGTTGCCGGAGCCGGTGGACCTGCTGGTCATTGACGTGTCCTTCATCTCGCTGACCCTAGCCCTGCCGGAGCCGCTGATCCACCTGCGGGCGCCTTGCGGGCCGGACGGCAAGAGCCAGAAGAGCGGATACGCCGTCGCCCTGGTCAAGCCGCAGTTCGAGGCCCGGCGCGGCGAGGTCGGCAAGGGCGGCGTCATCCGCAGCGACGCCCTCCGCAGCGACATACTGGCGCGGGTGCAGGAGTGGCTGACAGCCCGCGACGACGTCGACCTGCTGGACACCATCCCGTCGCCCATCACTGGCGACGCGGGCAACCGCGAGTTCCTGGTCCTGCTGCGCAAGAGATAGAGCCAGGACGGGAGGAACTCCAAAGCCTCTAAAATAAGGTATGATGAATGCCGTCGACGCGCTGTCGGCGGTATTCTGCGTCTGAGGGATATGCAATGTACTTACTGCGGCGAATTTTCAAGTGCAAGCCCGGTGAGGCCCGTCGTGTGGCCAGCTTGGTGCAACGGCAGGCCCAGGCCTTTGAGGAGGCGGGTCAGCGGAGTGAATGCAGGGTCTATTTCAACGGCGCCACCACTCCGGCGGAGCAGGACGTTGTGGTGCTGGAGTGGACCGACGAGTCCCTCCGCTCGACCTTTCGCGCCGACCTCCAGTTGCCGCAGGCGGTCAGGGATTTCGGCGGCCAGGTCGCCGCGCTGACGGAAGGCAACCGGCTCGAAATCATGGAGCTGATGACCCCCGGCAAGATGCTCGATATGTAGTCGGCGTCAGGGTCAATAACGGCCGGCAACGACCGCCCAAGCTGGTGGAACCTCCAATTGAAATTCAATAACGGAGAACAAACGATGTACCTACTGAGGCGTATCTGGAAATGCAAGCCCGGAGAGGCCCGGCGCGTGGCCAGCCTGGTCCAGAAGCAGGCGACGATCTACCACGAGGCAGGCCAACGCAGCGAGTTCCGGGTGTATTTCAACGGCTATACCACCCCCACCGACCCCGACACCGTGGTGCTGGAGTGGACCGACGAGGCCCTGATGTCGCCCATGCGCGCCGGCAACCAGCTGCCCCAGGACGCGCTGACAGTCGGCGCCCAGGTCCGCGAGCTGACCGAGGGCAACCGCATCGAAATCATGGAGCTGATGACGCCGGAAAAGATGCTGGACGTTTAGTCAGTGGGCGATGGGTCTCCCATGTTCAGAATGGTTTGAGAACGGGCCTTTCTACCGATTGTAGAATCCGTTGTGCTTTGCTAAACTTTTAGCAGCGCCAAATGAACCAGCATCAAAGGGGTTGCCTGTGACTACCGTATCCACCAGCCCTGAAGCCCGCGCCATCCAGGCGCTCAATGATGCCGAGGCGTCTTTGCGAACGATGAGTTCTGCTACTCAGGGCGTATCTGACGGCGTTAACGCGGCAGTTGAAAGATTGGGCGCAGCCGTCGACGCTCTTAAAACCGTATCCAACAGCGTAGAAGCAGCGAGTGACTCACTCAGAACTATCAGTGCATCAAACACCATTGTGGTGGCCAGCATTGACCCTGCGGCCAACGCTTTGGTACGGGCTGCCGCCGCGCTGGAACAAATGAGGGAAGACCGGCTGTAACCACGATCTGTTTCCAACCAATTACCAAGTCCAGGAACATAAAATGCAAGTTGAAGAAATCGCGGCCAAGCTGACCGAAGCGGGCAAGACGGTATCCGTGGCCGAGGCCTGCACCTGCGGACTGGTGGGATATATGCTGGGTACGGTGCCCGGCAGCTCGCGCTACTTCCCCGGCGGCGTCATTGCCTACACCGGCGGGCTGAAGGAGTCGGTGCTGGGCGTGTCGGACGAGGTGGCTCCCGCCCACGGGACTGTGAGCCGCGAGATGGCCGTCGGCATGGCCCGCGGTGTGCGCGAACTGACCGGCACCGACTACGCCATTTCCACCACCGGCGTCACCGGCCCCGCCGCCGGACGCTCCGGCCTGCCCATCGGCGCCTTCTGGGTCGGCCTCTCGGTCAAGGATAGCGAGGACACCGCCATCGAGGTCCATATAGACGGCGACCGCGACGCCACCAAGCACGGAGCCGCCCAGGCCGCCCTCGATCTGCTGGGAACCGTCTTGTAACCTTGTTCCATCTCCTCATGGGAGAATGCCGGAGAGTTCTCTACACCCTAACCCTCTCCCTCTGGGAGAGGGTTAGGGTGAGGGCGTTCTCATATCGGAACCAAGGTTGCCGGTAGACTGAAGTTTGCCCGCACCCTCAAGGCAGGGGGAGCAGCAATGCGCCCTGCTCAGGAGAGTATCTGGCTGAGGAAGGTCTGGGTGCGCTCCTGCTGAGGGTTGTTGAAGAACTCGCCGGGGGGCGCGTCCTCGATGATTACGCCCTCGTCGAACATCAGGATGCGGTCGGCGACCTCGGTGGCGAAGCCGATCTCGTGCGTCACGATGATCATGGTCATGCCCGACTCCGCCAGCTCCCGCATCACGTCCAGCACCTCGCGGATCATCTCCGGGTCCAGCGCCGATGTGGGCTCGTCGAACAGCATAATCTTGGGCTGCATGGCCAGGGCGCGGGCGATGGCGACCCGCTGTTGCTGACCGCCTGAGAGTTCGCCGGGGTGCTTGTCGGCCTGCTCCGGGATTCCAACCCGCTCCAGCAACTCCATCGCCACCTCCTCGGCCTCGGCGCGCTTCCACTTCCGCACCTTGATCGGCGCGAGGGTGACGTTCTGCAACACCGACAGGTGGGGGAACAGGTTGAACTGCTGGAACACCATGCCCACGTCGCGGCGGATGGCGTCGATGTTGCGCACGTCCTGGGTCATCGGTACGCCGTCAACCACGATGTCGCCGCGCTGGTGCTCCTCCAGCCGGTTGATGGTGCGGATGAAGGTGGACTTGCCCGACCCGGACGGCCCGACCACCACCACCTTATCGCTGCGGTTCACCGACGTCGTGACGCCCCTCAATACGTGGAACTGCCCGAACCACTTGTGCACGTCGCGGCAGACGATTATGGGTTCTTCGGATGCCCCATTGGGCTTTTCCTCAATCATTTTCTCACCCCTTCCCTTGGGAATTATATCGAATCCTACACATCTTCCTCTCCATCGTCATTCCCGCCCCTACCGTCATTCCCGCCCCTACCGTCATTCCCGCGAAAGCGGGAATCCAGAGCGCCCCTGCCAATACATATCCTCGTGGAAACGGGGAGCAGCCTTGCCGTTGCCGAACCTTATGGATTCCCGCTTTCGCGGGAATGACGGTGAACTGGATTCAAGCGCAACAGCGCCTACTTTTCGGCCAGGATGTCGTAGGCCAGGGCCAGCATGATTCGTGAGCCGCTCATCAGGCTTTGGATGCCCACCGATTCGTCGGTGCCGTGAATGTTGGCGAGCATTGGGTCATCGTCGGGGTGGGAGCCGGCCATGCCGTAGGTGGTGGTCCCCAGGTTGCGGGTGAAGCGGGAGTCGGTAAACCCGGTGCTCAGCGAGGGGACCCACTGGATGTCGTCCCGTCCGAAGGCCCTGGCGGCGCTGATCTGGATTCGCTGGGCGAAGTCCGTCTCAAAGGGAGAGGAGTTGGGAACCGACATATAATCGATGTCAATCTCCACCCCCGGAATTCCGTCGAGTATCTTGCCCAACTCCTGCCGGACGTAGGCTTCGTCCTGGTGGGGCAGCGTCCGAACATCGCAGGTCAGGCGGACCGACTCGGGAACGCTGTTGGACTTGATGCCGCCCTGAATCATGGTGGGCGTGATGGTCATCCGCGATAGCGCCCTCATGATTGAGGCGAACCGGGGGTTTCCGTCCTCGGTGTCCGCGATTATCTGGTCGATGTTTGCCGCCGACGGCCTGTCTTCGATGGCGAAAACCGACAGGTGCTGGAACAAGCTGGTGGAAGTGTCACGCTCCGGCTCGTAGGCTTCAATCCGCTTCACGACTTCCGACAGGCCGAACAGGGCGTTTGAACCCTGCCACGGGGTTGACGCATGGGCGCTGGAGCCACGGACCTCAATCTCCAACTGCAAGCGGCCTTTCTCGCCCACTCCCAGCAGGTAAGTGAGGTTCCCCGCCGCCTCGATGGGGACTCCGCCGCCTTCATTCACGGCCAGGGGAGCCGCCAGCTTATCTGGATGGTTCCCGGCCATCCAGCCGAACCCGTAGCGGCCGCCATGCTCCTCGTCGGCGCAGGAGGCCAGGATCAGGCTGTCCTTGAGCGGGACGCCATTCCGCTTGAGAATTCGCATGGCAATCAGTTGGCAGGTGAGCAGGGCCTTGCAGTCCGAGGCTCCTCGACCGAAAACCCGGCCATCGGCCACCGTGGCGCTGAAAGGAGGAAAACGCCACTTCTCCTCCTCTTCCACCGGCACCACGTCCAGGTGGGACATGAACATGAGCCCGGCCTGCCCCGAACTGCCTTCCAGCCGCGCAATCAGGTTGCCCCGGTCTGGAGCGGACTCGATAATCTCGCAGGCCACGCCGTCCTCGGCCAGCCATTTCTCGATGTACCGGCACAGCTCCGTCTCGTTGCCGGTGGGCATGAAGCCGGTGTTGACCGTGGGAATGCGGACCATGTCCTGCTCCAGCGCCACAATCTCGTCGCGCATTTCATCGACTTGGTCCAGCAGGTCGTCTAAATCAGGCATCTATAGTCCTCCGGTAGATTGTCGGTGTTTGCCCTGGGGCTAGAATCCTACGGCGTAGGCCTCGCAACGCGGGTCTGCGCCGCCCTGCAACACCCTGGTCTCCGGGTTGCGAGTGATGACACAGTACAAGGCGGAACCCTCCCACCAATCGGGATAATGCTCTATCGTGTGGCCCTTCCGCCGTAATATCTCGGCCACTTCACCGGAAATACGGCCCTCCAAGCGCAGCATCCCCGGCTCATATTTCGACGCCCAGTTGGTACTGGGGAAGTTATAGCTGTAGAACCGGGGTTCCTCCACGGCCTCTTGGGGGTCGCGGCCAAATTCCAGGACGTTGAGCAGGAGTTGCAGAGTGCCTTGCGGGATATGGTCGCCGCCGTGAGCGCCAAGGGCCATCACGGGCTCGCCGTCGCGCAACACCAGCGCGGGCGCGGGAGTGAGCCTGGGCCGCTTGCCCCCGGCGACCGCTGCCGGATGGCCTTCGGTCAGCTTGGACTGGGTGCCGCGCAATGAGAACGACAGGCCGGAGCCGGGGATTATCGGCCCGCCGTTCTTGGCGCCCTCGCTGGGGGTGCTGGAGAAGATGTTTCCATCCCGGTCGATCACGGCGAAATAAGAAGTTCCGCCCCCGCTGACTCCGGCTGTGCCGACTGGGGCTGCCGCCTCCCGAGGGGACTGCGGGGCGCCGTCGAAAGTCGCCCTGCCGTTGCGCGGGTCTCCCGCCGGGGGAGTGCCCGGCCAGGCCAGATCCGGGTCGATCAGGGAGCGGCGCTTGGCCAGGTATTCCTCCGCCAGCATTTCATTGATTGGCACGTCCACGAAGTCCGGATCTCCCACGTACTGCTCCCGGTCGGCAAAGGCCAGATTCAAGGCCTGGTTCACCGTATGGATGTACTCGGCGGAATTGTGGCCCATGGACGCCAGGTCGTATCCTTCCAGAATCTTGAGGGCCTGGGGGA
Organism: Dehalococcoidia bacterium; assembly: GCA_965261945.1. Lineage (GTDB taxonomy): Bacteria > Chloroflexota > Dehalococcoidia > Lucifugimonadales > UBA3495 > VXOI01. Next base: position 2,818,020 of record CBDHEF010000002.1, on the reverse strand, counting down.
ACGTCGGCCCCTGGCCCCACGGCCCGGTGCTGTATACGTCGTAGCCCTTGTAATTCACCGTCACCGGCGGAGCAACCTGGACGTGATACCGGGCCAGGTCTTCCTCGGTGAGCAGACCTCCCATCTCCCGGTTGTATGCGGCAATCCTGCGTCCCAGTTCGCCGGTGTAGATGTAGTCTCTGGCCGCCTTGAGCGCGGCCTCCCGGCCTGTCCCGGCGTTGGAAGCCTCCACATCCGCGATTTTGGACAGGGTGGCGGCCAGGTCCTTCTGATAGAACATCTCGCCCTGTCTGGGGGCGCGGCCGCCGGGCAGGTAGATTTCGGCAGTTGACGGGTGGGCGTTGTACTGGTCGAAGGCGGTCTTGAACCGGCCGGCCAGGTAGCGGTACATCGGAAATCCGTTTTCGGCCAGGCCGATGGCCGCAGCCGCCACCTGTCCGAAGGTCATCGTGCCGAACCTGGACAGGGACGTCAGCCACGAATCGGCGGCGGCCGGCGTTAAGGACGAGAGCACGCCGGCCGGAATCTTTCCGTCGTGATTTTTCTGAAAGTACTCAACAGACGCGGCCCTGGGCCAGACGCCCAGCCCGTCAACGGTGGTAACTTCTTTCCGGTCGGCCAGGTATATGACCGTGGGCGCCACGCCCAGGAAGCTGCAATCATCAATATGCGCCACGTTCAACGCCAGGCCAACGGCCACTCCGGCGTCAATGGCGTTGCCGCCGTTTTTCAGCACTTCCAGGCCAGCCATGGCGGCGCTGGGGTGGCTGGCTGCAACCATTCCGTTGACGCCCTGCATCAATGGACGAAGACTGGTCAGCGTGGTCCCTTTGACTGGCATTCTGGGGCCTCCGAATGTAGGATTCTGGGTTCTTCGTTCCGGCAATGGTCCAGGTCTGACTCCTCCGTCCGCCCGGTCAATGAAGCTACTGGAGACGGCAAGAAATCGGTACGCCCCGGCTGAATTGGCGGCGAGTCCCGGCGGCGAGTCCCGGATGGTCCTGCCCCGTTTGCTGTGGGGACGCCCCCATTGTAATGCCTTCGCCAGGATTCCACCTTCCCCCCGGCGTACCCCACGGGGCAATACCGCTTTGACCCTTCCGTGGCCGCCCTGGATGCGAATTCCGATTCCCGGTGGATACGCAAAGGAACAGTTATACTGATATGTCGAATTGCCGTGTTGAAGATCGACCTGAATTTGGACTGAGCAGGTGGAGCGGAAGGAGGAACACGCGGATGCACTGTGGAGTGATGGTCACTGGCTACAACCAAGGGGACTGGCCCCGTCTGATGGCGGAAGACTACGACCGCCCGCCAGCGGTGCCGGACGCCAAGAACCTGGACGACACTCTCTATATGGGGGAGCTGGTCGAGCCGCTGGGGTTCGATTCGATCTGGGCGACCGAACACTACGGTTCTGCCTATTCGATGCAGCCCAACCCGCTACAGTACCTGGCATACTGGGCGGGCCGCACCAGTCGAGTCGACGTGGGCACCGCGGTCATCGTCGCCCCGTGGTGGAATCCTGTCCGGCTGGCTTCCGAGATTTCCATGCTCGACATCCTGCTGAAAGGCAGGCGCCTCCACCTGGGGATCGGCCGTGGGATCGCTCCTCACGAGTATGCCTCGCTGGGCTACCCGATAGAACAATCGCACAAGTATTTCTACGATGTGATCAATGCCATCAAGGCCGCTGACGGCGCGGAACGCTTCGAATTCAAGGGTGAGGTCTACGATATTCCACCGACCACCATCCGGCCACAGGCCCGGCATAAGGGTGAACTGACCAAGGACATCAAGGTGGCGTTTACGACCGAGGCGTCTGCGAGAATGGCCGCCGAAAACGGCCTTGGGCAGATGTTTGTCGCCGGCGACGATGTTGACGAGATGACCGCCAAGGTACGAAGGTTCAACAGCATTCGGAATGAACTCGGCCTTCCGCCCGACCAGCCTACCACTCTACTGTGGATGTACTGCGCCGAGACCGCGGAAGAATCCGAAGAGGGGTGGACCTATTTCCACAACCAACTCACCGCCGCCCAGCACCACTACTTCGAATGGAACAATCCGGGCTATGAAGGCATACACGGCTACGAGGAATACCTCCTGCGCCAGAATGCCGACGTCGGTACCGCGGATGCCAGTTTCGCTGCCCGGCGCGCAACCCAGCCCATTGGTACGCCGGACGAGATAATAGAAAGGATCAGGGCGCTACAGCAGACCATCAGCCTAGAAAAGATCGTGGTCCACATGTTCTACGGCGGGATGCCGAGGGATAAGGCCGAAAAAAGCCTCAAGCTATTTTCCGAAAAGGTTCTTCCCGAAGTGCAGGCCATGCCCACTCCAGTCAATCCCAAGTCCCTGGGATAAGTCCTCCCGCAAAGACCGGGACAGATTCGTTGACAAGTCCGGGTGCAAGTCCGGGTGCAAGTCCGGGTGCAAGTCCGGGTACTTTGAAGAGACATCAGCTTACATTCAGGCAGAGGGTATTAAAGCGCCTGTGGTATATCTCGTGAACATCACCATGACGGTCAAATCCTCCGGATTACCGCTTTTGTGGTCATTTTGGGGCAGCCGCATAACTGGGTTTGGGAGGAGCGATGTGAATCCGACATGACTTTCGCATCCTCACCCGCCGGGTAGCCGCACGAAATGAGCCGACTATCCGGCATCTCTCCCATGCCCGGGCGCCGCATCTTCTATGGATGGTTCATCGTCGTTGCGTCGGGTCTGGTCATATTCAGCACCGGACCGGGCCAGTCCTACGTTTTCTCGGTTTTCATTGATTCCATAATCGAGGACACAGGGCTTTCCCGCACCGGAATCTCGTTGCTGTTCATGGCCAGCACGGCAGTGAGCGCCGTTATGGTGACGGTCGTGAGCCGCCTCGCAGACCGGTACGGGCCGAGGATAATGCTGGTGGCCGCCGGGTTGGGTCTCGGCGCAGCGTGTTTCGGCATGGCCTCCGCCACCAATGTGGTCCTCTTTTTCGTGGCCTTCGCCAGTTTGCGCGCCCTGGGCCAGGGATCGTTGAGCATCAACTGCATCCTGCTGGTGAACCAGTGGTTCGTTTCGCTGCGGGGCCGCGCCGTCGGCATGATGACCTTGGGAGCGATGGTTTCCACTGCCGTTTTCCCGCCGTTTGCCAGGTTCCTGATTGACAGCATCGGCTGGCGCGGAGCCTACGCCGTGCTTGGCGTGGTGGCGATGGGGTTAATCGTACCGGCGGCTATTTTCATCGTCCGAAACCGGCCCGAAGACCTGGGGTTGTTCCCGGATGGGTCGCCCCGGCCGCCCATTTCAGAGACCAGGCAACCGACGCCCGGAGTCGGCAGGGATACCAGGGTTTACAGCTCACCCAGCTTCTGGCTGCTGGCGTTGTCGCTGGCTTCACCGAGCCTGGTTTCCACAGCGCTAATCTTCCATCAGGCATCCATCTTCCAGGAGAGCGGGCTGAGCGCAACCCTGGCGGCGGGAGTCTTTGCGATTTACTCGGCCTCGTCCGCGGTCAGTTCGCTTACCGCCGGGTTCGTGGCGGACCGCGTAGGCCCCAAGGCCCTCTGCGCTTTCTCGATGGCGGCGCTTTTGGCCACCTTGGCGATGGCTATGATAATGGATTCGCTGCTCGTGGCGGTGGTCTATGTTGTGGTGATGGGCGTCTCCGGAGGGTCCTATATGATCGTCCAGGGCACAATCTGGGCCCACTACTACGGGCGCCACGGATTGGGCCGGATCCAGGGGCCGGCGATGACCATCTCCGTCTGCGCTTCGGCGGCGGGGCCCCTGCCCGTGGCGGTGTTGCACAGCCTGACCGGGACTTATACCCTTGCCATGCTGGTGATGATGGTCCTGCCGGCGCTGTCGGTGGCCGTGCTGTTTTTCACCCGCCCCGGCGGGACAGGCCATTCGGAAAATGTGCCTCAGCCGTCAGTGGGGTAGTCGTTGGGAGCCTGATGGGGGCATCCACATTTCCGCATCCACATTTCCTAATCTATATTACAAAGACGTGCGTTCCTGAGCGTGGGGCCACACCGTGGGCCGGGGCAGGTGGCCGGCCACGGACAAAGTGCATGAGTTGCGACGGAGCGGGGCATAGCGCAGGATGCCGGTTACAATCCCGTTGAGGTGATGATGACCCTTCCAGAGGCCAGCAGATATGACCTGACCGGGGAGATGCCGATTTGCCGCATCCTCAACGGAATGTGGCAGGTTTCCGGCGCTCACGGCTCCATAGACCCCGGTGCGGCAGTCCGCAGTATGTTCGACTACGCGGACGCGGGTTTCACGACCTGGGACCTGGCCGACCATTACGGCCCCGCCGAGGACTTCATCGGCGAGTTCCGGCGCCAACTGGTCGCGGCTCGCGGCGAGGAGGCCCTGTCGGGGGTGCAGGCGTTCACCAAGTGGGTGCCCCGCCCCGGCCCCATGACGCGCCAGGTCGTCGAGGGCAACGTGGACATTTCCCGCCGCCGCATGGGAATGGAGCGGCTGGACCTGTTGCAGTTCCACTGGTGGGACTACGGCGACAACCGCTATCTCGATGCCCTGTCCCACCTCTCCGACCTGCGGGACGAGGGCAGACTCCGGGAAGTGGCCCTGACCAACTTCGACACGCAGCGGATGCGGGACATAGCCGCTCACGGCATTCGCGTGGTGTCCAACCAGGTCCAGTATTCCCTGATTGACCGTCGCCCCGAAGTCGCCATGTCCAGCTTCTGCCAGGAGCAGGGATCCTCGCTGCTGGCCTACGGCACGGTCTGCGGCGGCCTCCTGTCCGACCGCTACCTCGGCCAGCCTGAGCCGAGGCCCGGCGCGCTGAACACCGCCAGCCTGCGAAAGTACAAGCAGATGATTGACGCCTGGGGAGGCTGGGCCCTGTTCCAGCAGTTGCTTTCAGCGCTCAGGACAGTCGCCGACAAGCACACGGTCAGCATCGCCAACGTCGCGGTGCGTTACGTTCTGGGCCACCCGGCGGTTGGCGGAGTCATCGTCGGCGCCCGGTTGGGCGTGGCGGAACACATCGCCGACAACACCCGCGTGTTCCGCATCCGGCTGGACGCCGAAGACCTGGAGTCCATCGAGGCCGTCATCGCTCATTCCCGCGACCTCTACCGGCTCATCGGCGACTGCGGCGACGAATACCGCCGGTAGGCGGGAACAAGCGGTTCATTCCGACGTGTCGGGCAGTCGGAGCACCCAATCTATCCGCAATTTACACGACCGGAAGAACGGGCTCGGTGCGCTCATCGGGAAGCTCCACCTCGAAGGCGTTGAGGAAGAAGGCGGTCTGGGCATAGTGGCCCATCAGCGCAGTCAACTCCACAAGGTACTGCGTCCCGAACTGCTCCAGGGCAATCTGGAATGTGGACGACGATACCCGGTGGTTCCGGTAGAACTCGTTGCAGTAGTTGACGATGGCCCTCTCGGCATCGGCCATGGGCGGCAGGGGTTGCCTGTCCCGGATAGCGTCCACCAGGGCGTCGCTGACACCCTCGCTGCGGGCCGCCGGGGCGTGGGCGTTCCAGATGTAGGGGCAGTCCATGGCCCGGGCCGTCGCCAGTATCGCCAGCTCCTGTATCCGCTTGGGGAAGGCGCTCTCGAACCGCAGGTAGGACGTGAGGTGGGCGCGCCGCCGCGCCATCTCCGGGCTGTTGACGGTAATGGAGTTGGGGCCTCCGGTGATGGTCCCGCCGGTATCGCCGGTCAACTGGTCGAAAGCATCCCTGAATTCCTCCGGCACCATGTCCCGCGTGACTATCGGTACTCTGGCCATGATTCCTCTCAAATCGTCGAATGCAATTTTCGGATTCCGCCGAAAATTACGCTGGGTGACAGATGGCAACTTCGCTGGATGGCAATTGCCAACCTGGTCGGGGCGATTTTATCACCTTTGTAATGCTGTTCCTGTCCAAACGGCCCAATCTGGCCGTGTCCTCCGGTTCTCCCCCAAAGAAGAGGGAGAGGGAACGATCAAAAAACCTGCGGACTCCGGCCGGGGCAATCGCATCCGACTCCATGCCTGTCCTCCGGGCTCGACTTCCGGGCTGGCGCCGCGCCTTTAGGCGGATATTGGTGGTGACCGGATTTTCAGACACCACATAATCTCGGTTCGAGATTCAATTGACAGCTACGGTGGCCTGTGATATTGTTTCGCGCGGTACGTGAAAAAAAGCACACACTCCAGTTTGGTTAACATACTAGGGGAGTCCACACATGGGGTCGTTGCCCTGGAAGCGGGCAGGTTCCCCGCCGGAACCCACACCCACAAGCCCGGAAGAAAACTCAGGCGGCCTCCAGAGGTCCGCACCGCGCCGGTACAGGCGGCCACGGCGACTGGCTGTATTCGGGGGGATGGCGGCCCTTTTCTTGCTGACTGCGGCCTGCAGCCAGGGTTTCCAGTCTACCTGGGACCCCATCGGCCCGGTGGCGCAGAAGCAGTTGCAGCTCTTCAATGTGCTGCTCTGGACTATGGTCGTCGTCTTCGTCCTGGTGGAAGGCGCGCTGATTTACCTCGTCATCCGCTACCGGCGACGCCCGGGGCAGCCGCGCCCGCCGCAAATTCATGGTCACACCGCGCTGGAAGTGACCTGGACCGTCATCCCCACGATCCTGATCCTGGGCTTGGGCATCTGGTCCGTGTTCACCCTGTTCGAGTTGGATCAGCCACCCACCGACCAGGGCGAGATACTGGAAGTAACCGTAACCGGGCACCAGTGGTACTTCGAGTTCGAGTACCCCGATGCTGACGGCAGCGGGAAGCGGATAAGCACCGCCAACGAGCTTCGCATCCCCGTCGACCGCCCGGTCTCGCTGATTCTGGAAAGCGACGACGTGCTGCACAGCTTCTGGGCGCCCAAGCTGGGGGGCAAGGTGGATGTGGTGCCGACGCGCCAGAACAGGCTGTGGCTGATGGCCGACTCGGACATGATCGAGCAGCAGCTCCCGGCCACCTACTACGGCCAGTGCGCCGAGTTGTGCGGATTGGCCCACGCCCAGATGCGCTTCCGCGTTACGGTTATGACCGAAGAGGACTACCAGACCTGGGTGGCCGATTACAGCCCGCCGGTGGCCATCACGCCGCGGGCCCAGCAGGGGCAGACCCTGTTCGCCATCCACTGCTCACTGTGCCACACGGCCGACGGCCCGGAACTCGAATCGGTGGCCAAGGCGCGGCTGGACCAGTTCCTCAGCGGCGAGGACAACGCGGCGGTGCCCGGCCCCAACCTGACCGACCTGCGCACCCGGGGAACCCTGGCCGCCGGCATCACCGACCTGACGGTGGAGAACCTGCGGGCCTGGATCAAGAACCCGGGCGAGGTCAAGCCGGGTAACTATATGTACGAAAACGCCGCGCTGTACGATGGCGGCGGCGACGCCAGCCTGACCGACGGCGAAATTGACCTGCTGATTGAGTATCTGCTGAACCTGCGCTAGACTGATTTTGCGCTAAAATGCTGTGCGGGGAACTGCCCCCGCCCTGACCTTCCCCCAAGGGAGAGGGAGCCAATGAATCCGGTTGCTGGAATGGCGAAACGATGGCTACGATAACTGAGGTACTGCCCCGCCCGACTACCGCCGCCTCTGGCCTGTGGAGCTGGATAACGACGGTTGACCATAAGCGTATCGGCGTCCTCTACGGCTCGACGGCCTTCATTTTCATGTTGCTGTCAGGCATCGAGGCGGGCATTATCCGGACGCAGCTCTTCTCGGCGGACAGCGACCTTATCGGACCCGGCCGCTTCAACCAGATGTTCACGATGCACGCCACGGTGATGATTTTCATGGTCATCATGCCGATGAGCGTCGCCTTCTTCAACTTCGTGGTGCCGCTGGCCATCGGCGCGAGAGATGTGGCCTTCCCGCGGCTGAACGCCCTGTCCTACTGGATTTTCCTGTTCGGCTCCATCCTGATGCACTTCAGCTTCATCGTGAACCAGGTGCCGGACGCCGGGTGGTTCTCTTACGCCAACCTGACCGAATATCCGTTCAGCGAGAACATGGGGCTGGACTTCTGGGCCCTCGGCCTGCTGGTGCTGGGAACTTCCTCAGTGGCGGGCGGCCTCAACTTCGTGGTGACCATCATCAACCTTCGGGCGCCGGGAATGTCGCTGATGCGAATGCCGGTGTTTGTGTGGATGACGCTGATAACGTCCATCCTGCTGATACTGGCCATGCCGGTCATCACCGTCGGCCTCATCGAGCTGGTGATGGACCGGAACTTCGGCACCCACTTCTTCAACCCCAGCGGGGGCGGCGACCCGATACTCTGGCAGCACCTGTTCTGGGTCTTCGGGCATCCCGAGGTCTACATCCTCATCCTGCCGCCTATGGGCATAGTGTCGGAGATACTGCCGACCTTCTCCAAGAAGCCGCTGTTCGGCTATCCCTTCGTGATATTCTCCGGCATCGTCATCGGCATCATGGGCTGGGCGGTGTGGAGCCACCATATGTTCACTGTGGGGCTGGGGCCAATCGCCAACTCGGTGTTCACCATCACCACCATGCTCATCGCGGTGCCCACCGGCGTCAAGATATTCAACTGGCTGGGCACACTCTGGAAGGGAAGCATCGAGCTTACGACGCCGATGCTGTACGCCCTGGGCTTCGTCTTCCTGTTCATCATCGGCGGCTTGAGCGGCGTGTCCCACGCGGTCTCGCCGTCGGACTTCCAGCAACAGGACACCTATTACGTCGTGGCCCATATCCATTACGTGCTGTTCGGCGGCTCCATCATGGGCATCTTCGCCGGCATCTACTACTGGTGGCCGAAACTGACCGGAAAGATATTGAACGAGCGGCTGGGCAAGCTGAACTTCTGGCTGATATTCATCGGCATGAATGTGACCTTCTTCCCCATGCACTTCGTGGGGCTGAACGGGATGCCGCGCCGGATTTACACCTACTCCAGCGATTTTGGTTGGGAGACGCTGAATCAGCTCTCCACCTTCGGCTATTTCATCATCTTCATCGGCGTACTGGTTTTCATGCTCAACATCTGGCAGAACCGCAATGCGCGCCGGGTCAGCCACGACCCGTGGGACGCTCCGGGAGTGGAGTGGACCATCGCCTCGCCGCCGCCGGCCTACAACTTCGCCGAGGTTCCCACCATCAGGGGCCGCGACCACTACTGGATTGTGAAGGAAGAGGCCCGTGAGGACGGCAACCCCATCACCGAGCCGGAACCGGCCGTTGACCCCAGCACGATACACATGCCCAGCCCGTCCTACTGGCCCATAATCACCGCGGCGGGCGTGGGTCTGATTGCAGGCGGACTGCTGTCGCACTACGGCGTATCGTTCCTGGGCGGGCTGATCGCCTTTATCGGAGTCATCGGCTGGAGCAACGAGCCGGCCGCAGCCGAGGAAGGACACTAGGAGAGACGGGTAGGAGACGGGGACTTTGGCCCACGCACCTGAAACGGCCCATCATTCGGAACCGAGCGACGCCGCTGCGCGCCACGGCGGGACCGGGCACGGGGAACATTCCGAGTCCGTAGGACACGACTACACCACCACCGGCCTCAACCACCGGAAGCTGCTGATGTGGGTGTTCCTCGGCTCCGACTGCCTGTTCTTCGGTTCTCTGATCGCCACCTACATGGTCTACCGCGGGCAGAGCCTGACCGGGCCCTACCCCGTAGACATCATCGACATTCCCATCACCACCATCAGTACCTTCGTGTTGCTGTGTTCCAGCTTTGCGATGGTGCAGGCGCTGGCGGCCACCAACAGCAATAACCAGCGAGGCATCAAGATCTGGTTGCTGGCCACGGCTGTTCTTGGCGGCATCTTTATTGGATTCCAGGTCTACGAGTTCAACCTTTTCAAGAGCGAAGGGCTGACCCTGGGCCAGAACCTGTTCGGGGCGACCTTCTTCACGCTGACCGGGTTCCACGGAGCTCACGTTACCTTGGGCATCATCTGGCTGCTGGCGTTGTGGATCCTGTCCTTCAAGGGCCGCATCCATCCCGGCACCGCTCTGGACGTGGAGCTTTGCGGCCTGTACTGGCACTTCGTAGATATAGTCTGGATCGTCATCTTTACATTGCTGTACCTGGTCGGCGGGTTTGACGCTGGCCCGGCGCTCCCCGGCCACTAGCGGCCGGGGCTGCCCAATTCTCAGCATACCGGCTTTTTCACTAATACCGGCTTTTCACTAATACCGGCTTCGCGATACCTGGAGAGCTCCCCAGATGGCAACAACTCACGAAACGGAACACAGCGGCGGACATCATCCATCGTTCATGCAGTACGTGGTTATCGCGATACTGCTGTTCGCTATAACCATCGTTGAGTTCATCATCATCATGGATTTCCCGGGTGAACGGGAAAAGGTGATCAGCGACGCCCTGGACCAGCCGTCCACCACCATCCTGCTGTTCCTGCTGTCGGGCATCAAGTTCGCCATCGTCATTCTGTTCTATATGCACTTGAAGTTTGACAACAAATTGTTCTTCTGGACGTTTGTCGCAGGAATGACACTGGCGGTCATGGTGGGGCTGGCTCTCATCGGCCTGTTCACTGCGGTCAAGGGCGGCGAGTTGCGGGCCGACGACGCGCCCTTCGCGCCCTGCTACTTCGACCACGAGCGCGGGGAGCACGGCGAGAACGTCTGCCCGACACCAGCGCCGCAGCCGACCGCGACGCCGTATCCCGGGGTGGCCCCGCTGGCTAGTTACACGAACCCGCCGGCTGTGGTTTCAGAAGGCGCTGCCCCCGGCGGTCCTGTTGATGTAAGCGGCCCGCCGGATGCGGGCATCGGCGAGCAACTCGTAGCTCAATACGGTTGCAACGCCTGCCACTCCACTGACGGCAGCGCTCTGGTCGGCCCGACGTGGCAGGGTCTCTACGGTACCGAGGAGATGCTGGACGACGGCAGCACGGTTACCGTTAATGATGACTACATCAAGGAGTCCATACAGGACCCCAACGTCAAAGTCGTGTCGGGATTCACCGCCGGGTTGATGCCGCCAACGCTGGGCGTCAAGGACGAGGAGATCCCTCACATTATCGAGTACATGAAGACGTTGCGGTAGGGCCGCAGCTTCTTGCGGCAAACCACTGCATCCCAACCCTCTCCCTCATGGGAGAGGGATTTTTTTGCCTGCTCGGTCACAATTCTTCATTTCCTGTACTCATTGCTACAACACAAATAGTTCACAAGTATTACTTGCAGGCTATTAGTTGCGAGAACGGCAACAATTAAGATAGCATTGCAGTAGAGTGAAATGGAGACAGTCTATGCTTGACCGCTGGGCCAAAGTCGCCACCATCGCCGCACCCGTGGTTTTCGTCGTGGCGGCAATCATTGCGCCCGGGATAGGCGGAATTTTCTGGCTGGCGAGGCTGGATTCTGACGTCTCGCATCTGCAAGCCGACGTCACGGAAGTGCAAGCCGATGTAACGCAACTGCAACTGGATGTTGGGCAATTGCAACTGGACGTTGGGCAACTGCAATTGGACGTGGCGCAAATACGGCACGGCGTCCGGCAGATTCAAGAGGCCCAGCAGGTCATGCTCGGCATTCTGCAATCTCTGGTGGATGACAGGGTGACCATCCGGGAAGACCTTACCGGCCACACCCACGACTCCGACGGGCGGGCGCAGTTTTTTGCGGCTGGCACGGACAGAAATTGATGCGCCTTACCGAAGGCGCCTCTATGCCGCAGGCCGGTAAGCCTCCAGGAAGCCGTCGCGCAGCGGGGGGATGATGTCCTGCCCCAGTCGGCGGGCGGCGATGGAAAGCCCCTGCTGCGCGAACTTCAGGTCCCTGGCCATGATGTCCTCCCGGCTGGCCTGGGCCATCCGTTGCCCGTACTCCCGGAGAAAGCCGTCCATCTCGCCCCGGTTGTCGGCCATTCCGGCGAAGATGCGGTACATGGGCAGTGTCCGGGCGAAGTTGTGGACTTCCTCGCGGCTGAATTCCGGGTGGCGGTCCAGCAGCAGCGACACCCCGAAATCTATGAGGGTGAACCCTCCATCGTCTGAGACAATCAGGTGGGAGCGGCCCTCCGGGTCGGCCAGCGATGCGTCGTTGTAGTACACGCCCGCGTCGTGCAGCCGCCGCAACATCCCGCCCAGCGCCAGCCCAGTGGCCCGCATGGTTGCGGCGTCCCGGCGCTCCGGCGGCAGGTCGGTGAAGAACACGCCCTCGGCGAACCGCTCGGTCAGGTAGCCGGGCAGCGAGGGTAGCTGCGTTGGCCCCGCGCCCGCGGCGGCGGCGATGCGAGCGATTTCGTCCTCCCGCGAGTTCTGGAACGGCTTGATGGCGATGGCCTCGGCCCCGGAACGCAGGACGGCCACCGGGCCGCGTGTGCGCCCGGTCATTCGCAGTTCGGGGGTGGGCCGGCCCTGTTCCCGCCAGCCCAGCGCCACAGGGAAGAAGGCGTATCGGGAAAGCGCCTCCGCCCACGGGTCGGCGGCCAGTCGCCGGTAAAGCTCCGGCGCCAGGTCTGCCAGCTTCCAGAAGGCCCGCATCCACTCCGGCGGCGGCGTTCCCGCCGCGCCCATGAACTCCGGCGGCGCAGGAGGTGGGGGCGGCGCGATGGCCCGCCACACTGCGGACAGTTCGTTCTCGGAGTAACCGGATGGCAATTCGGTCATGCTGGGGTACGCCCTCACCCTAACCCTAACCCTCTCCCAGAGGGAGAGGGGATTTATCAGCGGCGCTCTCCCGTAGGGAGGGGGAAGGAATCAGCAGCCCTTTCCCGTAGGGAGGGGCAACTTACGGCTCCAGACGGTGGCGGCCGGCGGCGGCCAGCGTCAGATCGCGGACTCGGACCACGGCGTCGAGATTTATCTTGCCGTAGATGTGCGGATACATCTCGCCGGAGCGGCTGGGTTCCCACTTGACCTCGGCGTTCAGTTTTTCAGTGTCCAGGTCAATGAGCTGCAGGCCGGCCATGCCGGGGTAAAGCCGCTCGGCGACCCGGAGGGCCTGCGCCTCGTCCGCCGAGCAATGTATGAAGCCCTCTTCGGCCAGGCTGGGCGCTTCGTACTCTCCGGCGGCCTGCGCCCCGGCCCAGGCCTCCCGCGCGGTCAGGTGGTAGATGATGGTCAAGGTCTTGCTCCGAAAACAGTGTAAGGGCCGGGTCTGCTATCAGTCCCCTCTCCCTTGCGGGAAGGGGAGAAGTTAAAGGCGCTGGGCGTGACGGAATTGTACACCACCAAATGGGGCGTCATCATGTTACCATGAGAGAGCAGACTCCACGGCAAAGGACGGCATGAAAGGCGAGATTCACGACGGGCCGGGATTGAAATACCTGACGGTTACGCCCGACGATTATGACCCGCAGGCGTCCTATCCGATGGTCATAATGCTTCACGGCTTCGGCGCGAATATGCACGACCTGGCCGGGTTGGCGCCGGTCATCAATTCCACCGGCTATGTCTACGCCTGTCCCAACGCGCCCATTCCCTTCAACCTGGGCCTGGGACACGCCGGTTTCGGCTGGATGACCCCCAGGGGCGGCTCGACGCCGGAGGAAATCGCCAATTCGGAGTCGCTTCTGAGCGATTTCTTCGACCAGGCGCTGGCGCAGTTCAACGTCGAGCCGGGCAACTGCCTGCTGCTGGGCTTCTCGCAGGGCGGAGGCATGACCTACCGCTGCGGGCTGGGGCGCGCCGGCGCCTTTGCCGGGCTGGCGGCCCTGAGCGCCACTCTGCCGGGGGCCGAGGAGCTGGACCACCGCCTGCCCGCCGAGCGCACCCAGCCGATTTTCGTGGCCCACGGGCGCCATGACCAGATGATTGCCGAGTCCACCGCCTACGCCGCCCGCGAGTACCTGGAAAAGGCCGGCTACGCCCCGGAGTTCCATGTATACGATATGGGCCACGAGATCAGCGGCGAGGTCCTCCGCGACCTGGTGCCCTGGATGACCGCCGTGCTGCCGCCTCGAGGAACGCCCTAACCCTAACCCTCCCACAGAGGGGTTGGGGACTTCCGGGGGACTTGTTGGACAACCAGGCCGGTTGCGGATGGCAGGATTTCCACCCGCAACCGCACCCGCACCCCAGGCCAATCGCGCTTTGAATATGCCGCGGCAGTTCATACCGTCATTCCCGCGAAAGCGGGAATCCAGAGTTTCCCTGCTCCTGACTGTCCCCGTAGCTGTGCCGACAGGTCTTCCGTCAGGGAAGCAGGCGCCAGTTGCGCCGCCCACGGCCTTACGCTAGGATGCTGAAAACCCCCGCCGAAGAGAGACCATGCCACACCACACCGAACTCAGCGCCAACGACACCCTCTGCAATCAGCTTCAGGGGATGCTGGGCCAGGCGATTTTGCGCCCGAGATCACCCCGAATTTCCTGGCCATCGAAGGTTGCATTTGATTCCAACCCAAACTACCGTTGGGTATATCAAAATTCCTTCATTTTGGGGTGATCCCTATTTGGTATTATGACTGAGCATTCGACAGACAGCAGATATTTAGACATTTTCCTAAACCCTGTCAGGCTAAGCGCCGGATATGCGCCAAGATTCGGCACTGCCGGTAGCAGAAGTCGCGTTTCTCTTTTGGATTTTCGAGAACTCTACGGAAACGATTTGTTTTACTCTTGGATAGGTCTGGATTCGGATCTCATGTACGCCGCTCACAAAGCAGCGGGAGGTATGACCTCTATTTACAGACAGGTTGGTATGGGCTGCGAAAGGCTCTTCAGACAAATACTGGCGGATACCGCCGAATATCGCGACCTTGAATTAGCTAGTTGGTCGTATACAACTCAAACTCCATCAGGAAAGACCAAAGTGCAGACGCTTGATGGTCGATTAGGTATAAATGATATATCTTCAACGGCATTAAAGGAACGGATCGTACATTGGATTGCTGAGTACTGCGACTACCTAAAGGTTCCTCAAGTGCCCAACAATGGAGCAGTATTTGAAATACGACAAGGTTACAAGAGTAAAGATTCGAAAAGGCAAAACGCAGATATTGACAATGCTACGGTCGCTTGGTCTCATGGTTACTTACCCGTAGTTGCGGTCTTTTCCCAGCAAATAGACGCAGACATAGCACTACGCTACCGAAATAATGGATGCGGTATATTGATTGGCACGATTGGTGGAGGCAATTGCGAATCCGTATATGATTTTATGAACGACGTCGTTGGCTATGACCTATCAGGGTTCTTCATGCGCACCCAAGACGTGATTAGATCCCAGATTCAGCAAATTTTAGAGATACTATTACGTCCGTCATGATAACACGGAGGCCTGATTACACTTATAAATATAACCGTTCTCTTGGAAGACATGGCTGGCTTCGGCTTACGCCCGCATATTCTGTGAAGCTAGTCAATGAACTTATTGCCAGTTTACCATCAGGCTCCGTCATACTTGACCCGTTCTCTGGTACCGCCACCACTGGGGTAGTAGCCAGTGAGTCAGGTTACGCAAGCACAATGTTTGACATTAACCCCTTTTTGGTATGGCTTGGCAATGCAAAGCTGCGATTGTTACAAAGAGAAGAAGCTGAACTATTGCGTGGAGTTGCACTTGAAGTAACCTCACTTAGCTGGGACATACCAGAGACTGACCTCTGGCACCCCAATATCAAGAACATAGAAAGATGGTGGAATAAAGAGACGCTGATTAATCTCGCTAAACTGAGGGCGGCATTGGCCGCAACAATTCCTGAGCCGGCGAAATCACACATCTACGCATTATTGTGGATTGCCTTTGCAAGGGTAGCCGTAGAGCATTCGGCTGCTGCGCACAATCATATCTCAATGTCGTTTCGTGACGCAGCGGACCCCTATTCTTTGCATCAAATCATCTTTTCCTTTTTGTCATTCGCAGAGACATTTATAGAAGATTCGATTTCCTTTATGAGAACTGATGGTCGCGTATTCCTGCAAGATAGTACAGATTTCTCCCTCCCAGTAGACTTGGCGGCCTTTTCGTTTGACACCATAGTAACTTCTCCACCCTACCCAAATAGAATTAGCTATATAAGGGAGTTAAGACCTTATATGTTTTGGCTGGGATTCTTGACCGAGCCTAGTCAAGTTGGAGAATTGGATTGGTGTACCATTGGTGGCACTTGGGGAATAGCAACCAGCCGCCTAACTAAATGGCATCCAACTAGAGAATGCTCAATCAAATCTTTACCTTCTGTCGTCCAAGCTATACGCGATTCCAGAGGCCCAAATAGTGAATTACTATCAATCTATGTTGACAAATACTTCCACGATATAGACAAACATTTAATGTCGATTGGGTCGTATCTTAACGATAACGCGGAAGTTCATTACGTAGTTGGAAACAGCACGTTTTATGGTGCTCCAGTACCCACACCGCTACTTTATGAAGAGGCACTAGGCAACCATGGTTTTACGTCAATTGAATCCAAAGTAATTAGAAAGAGAAACAGTAAAAAGGAACTCTTTGAATATTGTATATCAGGACGATTCAGAAATTGAGTGGCGCCAAATGTTTGCCCGCTTATTCGACGAGTTCTGGGTGTTGGACCTGCTGCCCGACTATCTGGCCGATGCCGACCCGAACCGAGCCCTGCTGGACCGGCGGGTGGTGTGCGACCTGCTGGGGTTCGACGAGGAAGTGTACCGCCGGGCCGCACGGGGGCTGCGGACAAGTGGTGCGCCGAGCCGTCAGTCCACAGCGGCAAGATCCGGCCCAAGAGCGCAATCTAAATGACGCTGTCAACCCTGAGAAAAAGGGTGTTGTTACTTTCCGATAAGTTAGTGATGTAAATCCTCGGAGTGGCAGGAGCAACGCTTGTCCTGCTAATCGGGAAGGGTGCCGGGCATAGCCGCGGATTCCCCTTTTCAACAGTAGCGGGACACGGTAAAGGGAACTGCCAAGCCTCCCAAGTTAGGCAACGAACTACTACGGACGGGTGCGCCCCGCCGTAATCGTCGTGCCGGTGGAGCGGCCCTGGAGGCAGTCCAGCAGCGCGTTGGGGTGGCGGCCGTCTATGATGTGGGCGACAGCGCCGCCCTCCAGCCCGCGCAGGCAGGCCTGGAGCTTGGGGATCATCCCGCCGCCCGCGACGCCGGAGTTGAGCAGCATATTGGCCCGGCGCTGGTCCAGGCGCGAAATCACGCGGCCCCCGCCGTCCATCACTCCCGCCACGTCGGTCAGGAACACCAGCCGCTCGGCCTGCAACTCGCGGGCCAACTCTCCGGCCACGGTGTCGCCGTTGATGTTCAGCAGCTTGCCGGAATTCTCCGAGCCGTCGAATTTATGGACGCCCAGCGGCGCAATCATCGGGATGTAGCCTGAATCCAGCAGGCCGCGGATGGGGCTGGCGTTCACCGCCTGAATCTCGCCGACGTAGCCCAGCTCCGGGTTGGCGATGCCGCAGGTCAGCATACAGCCGTCAATGCCGCTGAGGCCGATGCACTTGCCGCCCAACTGCTCCATCAGCGAGACCAGTTCCTTGTTTACCAGGCCGCCCAGCACGGCCACGACTATCTCAAGGCTCTCGGAGTCGGTGACCCGCAGCCCGCCCACGAACTGCGGCGGAATCCCCTGGCGCTGCATCCAGCGGGAGATGACATTGCCGCCGCCATGCACCACAACCACCTCCGAGCCTTCGCGCTGCAACGCCACCAGGTCCAGCAGCGTGGTATCGTGGCTGCCCAAGGTGCTGCCGCCGATTTTCACTACGATGGGCAGAGTAGATCTCCAGTCAACCAGGTTTCAGGCCCAGAGAATACGGGGAGACCACACGCATTCATTCACGGGTTCTCCCCTGTCGAAATGCGCGAGTAATTCAGCAGACGGCGGATCTCATCCAGCCCTGCCTCCAGCTTCGCCTGACCCGCCTGCAAATTCGCCTGGCCTGCTTCCAGTTTCGCCTGACCTGCCTCCAGTTTCGCTTGGCCCGCCCCCAGTTTCGCCTGGCCTATTTCCAGTCTTGACAACCGGTCGTTCATTTTCAGCAGCGTGTTGATTCCCCAAATCAGCAACGCCGCTCCAGACACGATAAGCGCACTCAGCACTGCCCCGGCTACTGGTATCCAAACTGTTGGATCCATAAGGAGTTCTCCGCCATTTATTCCCTGCCTATCCGTGTTCTCTGTGGTCAGAAAAAACTGCGGTTAGGTGGTGTAGGCGCTGTTGATGACGACGTACTCTTCGGTCAGGTCGCAGCCCCAGGCGGTGGCGTCTTCCTCGCCCAAGTTCAGGGCAATGCGGAAGGTCACCTCGTCGCCGCGCATCAGCGCCACCACGGCGTCGCGGTGGAAGGGGATGGGCTTCCCGGCCTCCATGATGCAAACGCCGTTGATGAACAGAGCTATCTTCTCTTCCACTGCCTCGGCCTGGCTGCGGCCCAGGGCGGCCAGCAGGCGGCCCCAGTTGGGGTCGGCGCCGTAGACTGCCGACTTGACCAGCAGCGACGAAGCGATGGTGCGCGCGGCGACGCGGGCATCCTCGCTCGTGCGGGCGCCGGTGACCTCTACCACCAGCAGGTGAGTCGCGCCCTCGCCGTCTCGGGCCAGCTTGCGGGTGAGCTGCACACAGACTTCCAGCAACCCGGCCTTGAACGCCTCGGCCTCGGGAGTCCCGGCGGTGATGGTTGCGTTTCCGGCGGCGCCGTTGGCCAGCGCCACCAGCGAATCGTTGGTGCTGCTGTCGCCGTCCACGGTCAGCATATTCAGCGAGTAGTCGGCCACCTCCGGCAGCATGGTCCGCAGCAGGCCCTGGTCGATGGAGGCGTCGGTGGCAACGAAGCACAGCATGGTCGCCATGTTGGGGTGAATCATCCCCGAACCCTTGGCCACTCCCCCGATGCGCACCTCGACACCGCCGATGTTCACGCTCACGCCCACCTCCTTCGGGTGGGTGTCGGTGGTCATCATGGCGCGGGCCAGCGGATTGCCGCCGTTTTCCGACAGCTCAATCTGCGCCACGCCGGACTTGATGAGGGTCATGGGCAGTTCCACGCCGATTATTCCGGTGCTGAATACCAGCACTTCCTCCGGCTTCACGCCCAGTGACCCCGCAGCGATGACCGCCATCTCCTTGGCGTCGATGTAGCCCTGCTCGCCAACACCGGCGTTGGCGATGCCGGAGTTGACCACCAACCCGCGAACGGGGCGCCCTCCGGCCAGCGTCTCGCGGTTGACGGTTACCGACGGCGAGACGATGCTGCTCCTGGTGAACACCCCCGCCACCGAGCATAAGGTCTCGGAAAGCAGCATTCCGACGTCCATCTTGTCGTCGGAGTAGGTCTTGATGCCGGCATAGGTGCCGCCGGCCCGAAACCCTTGGGCAGTGGTGATCGTGCCGCCGTCAACTTGGCTAATCGAGCCGGGCATGGGCGTCGTCCTCGCTCTACGAATAGTCTCGGCAACAGGCCGTTGAGATTAGACGGCAGTATACCACAAGGCCCCCGCCGCCCTGTACCCGTCCTTTTCCGCCGGCAATGGGCGGCGTATACTGGAACCATCATAAGTTGAGGAAAGCAACTAATGGTTGACCAGAAGCGCGAAGTAAGAAAAATCCCGGTAGTAAAGGTCCCGCCAGGCCACATGGAGGCCGAACTGAGGGGGCGCATCCAAGTGTTTGAACATCGCTACGAAATGTCATCCGAAAAAATGTGTCAGGCATTCTCCCTCGGAGTGGTTCGAGAGACTGCGGAGATAATCGAGTGGTTGCAGGCATATCACGTCCTTCAGCGATTCCAGGGGGCGACCCCCATGGCTGGAACACATGGGACCACTACAGAATCATCCACGAAAACAGGCTAGCAGGACATCCCTTTGTAAACTGGGATGAACCTAACACGTTCAGGTTTACGGAAGAAAGAGGAGAAATTCTACTCCGTGGGCAGGTGTATTGCGTGCGCGACGTGGTGCTGGAAGTGGAAAACCGGCTGGAAATACGCTATTTCGGGCAGTTGTTGAGAGTACGCGGTTACTCCTTCCGCTATGCCGCGTGGGTACAGCATAGCGAACCCATCCTGCGCTATCACAACATCCATCAATATGACGACGATTATCACCACAGGGTATTCAACCCGCGCACCGGTGAGGAGATTCTGTACGAACAGCTACACAGGCACCAGTTCCCCACCTTTAGCGAAGTTCTGGACGAACTGGAAATCGTGGCCGGATTGCTGGAAGAATAAGCCGGGGCTGTCTTAGGCGCAGTTCTCTGAATTAGCCCTCGGCGGGCAAGGTGAAAGTATGGCAAAAGTAACTCCCTTCCGAGGATGGCGCTACAACCCGGCGATGGTTGACGATATGGCCGCCGTGTTGTGCCCACCCTATGACCTGATAACCCCCCGGATTCAGCAGGCGCTGATGGACCGGCACCCCCTGAACGTCATCCACCTGGAGGCGGGCGAGGGGCTGGACTGGTCGGCGGACCCCGCCGGACGCTACGCCGAGACCGCCGGACGGTTCGAGCAGTGGCTCCGCGACGGGGTGCTGCAACAGGACGCCGAGCCGGGCTACTACCTGCTGCGCCACAGCTTCAGCCTCGGCGGGCAGGAGCGCTCACGCCTCGGCCTGGTTGCCTGCGTCGGCCTGGAGGACTACGAGACGCGCCAGGTGCTGCCCCACGAGTTCACCGAGGCCCCGGCCATCCGCGACCGGGTGAAGCTGATGGAGTCGGTGTCGGCTAACATCAGCCCCATAATGTCCCTTTACCGCGACGGCGGGAACGAATTGGGCCCGGTGTTCGGCCAGGTGATGGCCGGCCCGCCGGAAGTTGACGCCCGCGACGAATACGGCTCGCACACCACACTATGGCGCATCGCCGACGGCGACAACGTGGCCTCTATCGCCGACTTCTTCTCGTCGCGCCCGGTGTTCCTGGCCGACGGGCATCACCGCTACGAGGCCTCCCGCCAGTACCAGATTGCCCGCCGCGCCGAGGGAGCCGACAGGGCGTCGCTGGCCCACAACTACGTGATGATGACGCTCATCGCCTTCGATGACCCCGGCCTCGTGGTGCTGCCCTACCACCGCAACCTGAGCGGCCTGAGCGGGGAGCAACTGGCCCGGGTGCAGGCCCGCCTGGCGGAAATGTTCGACGCCGGACCCGCCCCAATCCGTCATTCCCGCGAAAGCGGGAATCCAGCCGCCGAACTGGTCGAGCTGGTGGAAGAGCGGGGCCGCACCGGCCGGGTCATGGCCGCCCTGTCTCCCGAAGGCGCGCAACTGCTGACGCTGCGCCCGTCGGCAGTCGGCAACGACTGGGGTGCGATGGCCATATCGGAGGCCTGGGTGCTGGAGGAGAAAATCCTGCGCCCGGAGCTGGGAGAGGCCACCCTGCAACACCTGGGTTTCCTGCACAACCACGACGAGGCTGCGGAGGGCGTCGCCAATGGCTCGCTGCAAATGGCCTTCTTCCTGAAGCCCTTCCCCATGGACGCCTTCGAGAGCATTGTGGGCCAGGGCCAGCGGCTCCCCCGCAAGTCCACCTTCTTCTACCCCAAGCTCCCCACCGGCCTGGTAATCAACCGGATTGACGGGGAGATTTAGGGGTGCGTGAGCCAGAAACAACGAACATCGTCATTCTCGCGAAAGCGGGAATCCACCACCCTTAGCGAGCGTCGTCATATCCACCGTCATTCCCGCTTTCGCAAGAATGACTTTTTGGCGCACAAGATTTCTATTGTAAATTCACGCATCAGCAAACCAGAAAGCGTGGTTGCTTGCGCATAAATACACTGCCGGGCTGTACTATCCGCCCGGATTTCTAAGCGTGGAGGAATTAACACGATACAGGTAGCAGCCAGAGGCGGAAAGGGTGGTGGTGGCGGCAAGCCTAACAACGGGCCAAGCACAACGGGAAACCCGTCGGGCGGCGGGAGAGGGAATAATCCCCCTGCTCCCAAGAAGTAGCACCCTGCACACCCTCTGAAAACGCTGAAGGGGCGCACAGCTGTGCGCCCCCACGTTTTATAGCCGGTTGGTTGTAGTCCGCTGGCAGGCCCGCTGCGCTCAGCCCCGTTCCTCGTAGCGGGCCGTGATGGACTGCTCGGCTCGCTTGCCCTGGACGGCGATGAACTGCTCCAGGCGGCGAATTTCAGACGCCGTTTCCGAGTCGTCGGTCCTGCGCCGTTTCAGGTCCGCCAGCCTGTTTCGGGCCTCGTCCACCTGCTTCAGCACTATGAGCGCCTCCAATTCCTGCTGCGCGGAGGCCTTGATCTGGAGCAATCTGCGCCGCACGGCCTCGGCATCGGTCAGCCGCTCCTCGATCTCGCCCATGGCAGCCAGCGATACGTCGAGGCTGGCCTGCCCGTACATCGCCTGGCGCGGCACCCGGCGAAGCTGCTGCCGGAACTGCGAAATCTGCGCGTCCAGTTGCGACTCTTTGTGCTCCATTTCGGCAAGGCCCATGCGGAGATTGGCCATTGCCTTTTCCAATTGGGAAACCGACACTTCTACGCTCCGCTGCTCTATTGTTCGGCATTGCCAGTACGTATCCCGCCCTGTCGGTGTAGGGGCGCATGGCCTGCGCCCCTACGGGTGTTCGGGGCCGCAGGCTAGTTTGCGCTGAATCCCACTTCGGGCAGCAACTCTTTGAGGGCGTCGATGACTTCTTCGATGTCGTCTTCGGAGACGTGGCCGAGATGCCCGATGCGGAAGATGCTGCTGCTCAGCTTGCCCTGCCCGCCGGCCAGCACCACGTTCTTCTCGGTACGCAGGCGGCCCATCAGCGCCCGGCCGTCAATGCCCTCGGGCATCTTCACCGCCGTTACGGTGTTGGAGGCATAGCGCTCGTCGGAGACCAGCAGCTCCAGCCCCAGCTCGCGGATGCTGTCGCGGGTGTACTGGCCGATGGAGGCGTGGCGCCCGAAAACGCCTTCCAGCCCCTCGCCGAGAATCTTGTCGAGGCCCAGCGAGAGCCCGTACATCGCGGCCACGTTGGGCGTGAAGGGGGTCTGGCCGCGCTCCAGCGTTCTCTTGGCCTCTTCCAGGTCGAAGTAGAAACGGGGCATGGTCGCCGTCTTCTGGGCTTCCCAGGCCCGCTCGCTGACGCTGATGAAGGCCAGGCCGGGCGGAATCATAAAGCCCTTCTGCGAGGCAGTGCCCACCAGGTCGCAGTCCCAAGCATCCACCGGCAGGGGCAGGCAGCCGAGGCTGCTCACCGCGTCCACCAGCAGCAGCTTGTCGAACTCCTGCTTGACGATGCGGGCGATCTCCTCCAGCGGATGCGTGACGCCGGTGGAGGTCTCGTTGTGGGTGACCATGACGGCTTTGACTTCCGGGTCCTCCCGAAGGGCCTGCCGGATGGCGTCGGGGTCAACGGGTTCGCCCCATTCGAAGTCCAGCCGGTTCACGTCGGCGCCGAAGGCCACGGCCATGTCGATGAAGCGGTCGCCGAAGGAGCCGGCCGTCGCCGCCACCACCTTATCGCCGGGCGACAGCGTGTTGACCAGCGAGGCCTCCAGCGCTCCGGTGCCGGAGGCGGTCAGGATGAACAGGTCGTTGGAGGTCATAAAGACCTGTTTCAGTTGGGCGGTGACCTTCTTGATAAGTTCGTCGAACTCAGGTCCCCGATGGTTGATCATCGGGTTGCCCATGGCCTCGACAATGTCGTCGGGAATGGGAGTGGGTCCGGGGGTGCGCAGGTTCTGGGGTTCGATTTTCAGCATGGTTCGTCCTTGAAGCACCTTAACCTGAAGGAAGCGGGGTGTCCCCGCTGCCTGCCCGCCGGAATTCAGACACCCAAACAGCACTCTGAAGCACACCGAGGGGGCGTCGAATTCCGAAAAGGCAATGCTGATTCCCCATTATAACATCTAGCATCCGCCCCCAGAGCCGCGGTTTATCCGCGCCACTTTGGGTTGTCCCCTCTCCCTCCGGGCAGGGCCAGGGTGGGGGCGTCCCCGCAAGTATTATAATAACTCCGGCCTGCCGTATCCGAAATTCCAGCGCCCGACGGCGCTATGGAGGACATCATGGCACTGGAACTGAACCCCGGCCACACCGCCCTGCTGGCCATGGACTTCGAGAACGACATCGTACACGAGGAAGGAGCCTTCAAGGACTTCGGCTTTGCCCAGATGGTGAAGGACAACGACGTGCTGGGCAAGACCGCTCAACTGCTGACAGCCGCCCGCAACGCCGGCGTCCTGGTCATCTACGTTTCGGTCAAGTTCCGTCCCGGCTACCCGGAGCGTCCCGCCAACGCCGGCCTCTGGCAGGGACTCCACGGCGCAAACGCCCTGGTCGAAGGCACCTGGGGCGCCTCCATCCACGACGCAGTTGCCCCGCAGGAGGGCGAGCCGGTGGTAACCAAGCGCGGCGTCTCCGCCTTCATGGCCTCCGACCTGGAGCCGATTCTCAAGAACAAGCGCATCGGCACACTGCTGCTCGCCGGGGTCGCCACCAACTTCGTCGTCGAAGGCACCGCCCGCGAGGCCAGCGACCGGGGCTACAACGTCGTGGTGGTCGGCGACTGCTGCGCCTCGGTGAGCCAGGAGGCCCACGACGCCTCCCTCAGTGTCGCCCT
This sequence comes from Dehalococcoidia bacterium, assembly GCA_965261945.1. Taxonomy (GTDB): domain Bacteria; phylum Chloroflexota; class Dehalococcoidia; order Lucifugimonadales; family UBA3495; genus VXOI01. The sequence continues at coordinate 2,793,580 of CBDHEF010000002.1, read as the reverse complement.
GCCCTTCCTGTCCACCATATCCAACAGCGAAGAGGTAATCGTCGCGCTGGCATAGACCGGGGACCAAGTACCTTTGTTTGTTCTCTCTCCTGTGGTTGTCCCCCCTCCCTCCGGGAGAGGGTTAGGGTGAGGGCGTCCCCCCGCTGGTGAGCGACCATTGTCGCAGATGTCTATGCGCCGGTTGACTCTGTGGGGCGCGCCCTCGCTGAACGCCCTATAACCCCTCGCTGAACGCCCTATAACCCGTCATTCCCGCGAAAGCGGGAATCCGAGAGGGCCAACCACGTACAACGCGACCACCGTACAACACGACCACCGGCAGCCTGGCAACGTGGATTCCCGCGAAGGCGGGAATGACGGGATGGTTGAGAAACTCATTCACGCATCAGCAGTCATACAGCAAACAAGCAACGGACAAGGCAAAGGGAAAGCCCCGACTCCGCCGGTCGGGGCTTTGCTTTAGATCGAGGATACTATCCGTGTTCGGAACTGCCTTGCTCTTGACTCCCGTTGGGAGTTCCCCTTGTGAGTTCGAGGATCATTTCCAGTAACCGTTGCTGGTTTTCAGCGGCTTGCCGGCGCTCTTCAGCGGCTTGCTGACGCTCTTCAGCGGCTTGCCGACGCTCTTCGGCCAATTCTCTTTCGGCCCTTTCTCTAGCTTGCCGTTCCAGTCTCAGCATAACGTAGCTCCCGAAACCTCCGGCTCCACCGGCGATAGCTCCGTGGGCAAACATCTTGTTCAGCAAGTCAAGGTTAATGAATTTAGCCAAACTCGACAAACTGCACCCGGAGGTTTTTGCTAATTCAAGAGTGCATGGCTCTGATGTAAAATGCCACACTGTCCAAGTTGCTATAACCGCCGCAAGAGCAAATCCGACGGGAAGCCACAGCAGCCCCAAGTAGTCCGCCAGAATGTTCTGGTTGTAGCCGGGCGCGGCGTTCTGTCCCTCTTGCAACTCCCCTCACGACGGATTGGACTTCAATTGGGTCGCCTTGTACCTGCACCGTCACGAGATAGGCTCGATACTGGGAGGCTATACCCTTAGTCAACCCGGTGTCAAGGATTTGGGGGGGCGCCAGCCGGGCCTTTCAATTCTCCCCTCAAGGGAGAGGGAACAACTAAAAGCCACCCCGGCCCCGCCGAATCCCGGTTGACGAATCTGCGGGGGCTGGGGTAATCTTTTGCCGTTATATCACTTTGCTTCGCCACCCCTTCGTTACGTCAAAAGGAGACGGCCATGACCCAATCTCGTAAGACTGGGGAGGCCCAGCACGACACCGAATCGGCCCTCACGCCGGAAGTCCGCGCGATGATCGGTGTGGAAGGCGACGTGGTCGAATCGTGGGGCTACGTTGACGAGGAGTACCTGCGCCGCTTCACCCAGGCGGTGATGGACCCCGATCCCCGGTACTGGGACAAGGAATTCGCCGGGGAGACCAGGTTCGGCGGCGTCATCGCCCCGCCCATCATGGTCAGCTACATGGTGGGCCGCCACCGCCCCGAGCAGGAAGACCCGATCACCCACGCCTTCAATGAGAACCCCGAGTCCGACGGCATCGGCAGCGTCGAGCGTCCCGGAGCGCTGCCCACGGCGCCGACCAACCTGGTGCGGGTGCTGAACGCCGGCAACGAGCTGGAAATCTACAAGTACCCCAGCATCGGCGACAAGATTTTCTTCCAGAACCGTTACTCCGACATCCGCGAACGCTCCGGGCGCGACGGGCGGGCCTTCCTCATCATCACCGTAGAGACCAGCTTCACGAACCAGGACGGCGACCTGCTCTGCATCACCCGCCAGTCCTCCATCCGCCGCTAACCCCGCATCCCCTCCCCTCCAGGGGGAGGGTTAGGGTGGGGGTGAAAACCCGGCACACCGCGACAACAGAGGTATGAGATGAGCGCAAAACTGGAAGAACTGCTCCAGATGCCAGCGGAGCAAATTCTCGAACACAACGAGAAGCCCAGCGGCGAGCAGTTGCGCAACAAGAAGCAGACCTACTTCGAGGACGTGGAGGTGGGCGACGAGCTGCCCAAGTACATCTACGCCCCCACTCCCACGCACCTGTTCCGGTGGAGCGCGGCCATAGAGAACTTCCACCGGATTCATTACGATCTGGACTTCGGCCTGAACCACGACCGGAACCCCAGCATCTTGGTGCATGGTTCGTGGAAGCAGAGCGTGGTGCCGCAGTACCTGAAGGACTGGACGCTGCCCAACGGCTGGCCCTGGAAGGCGCAGTTCGAGCACCGGGCGATGCTGGTGCCCGGCGATGTGCTGATCATGTGGGGCCGCATAACCGGCAAGCAGGAAAAGGGCGGCATGGGCCTGATAGACCTGGAAATCGGCATGAAGACGCAGGACGGCATCGAGAGTATGCCCGGCACGGCCACCGTGGCCCTGCCCCTGCGCGACGGCCCGCCCATCCCCTACCCCTTCGTCCCGCCCCAGGACTAGAAACAATCCTCTCTCTACGTGGGGAGCAAGAACAAAATCCCCTCTCCCTCTGGGAAAGGGTTAGGGTGAGGGCGTTCCCCTGCACCCAAACGCAGACTTAATCCGGCCTGAATGAGGTAAACGCTGTATGGCCAGGTTTCTAGCCACGCACACAATCGAGGGACTGACCGAGGCCCAACTGCGGGAGAAGCTGGGCGCCTACACCGGAGGGGTGAGCAAGTGGCGCCCCGACCGCCGCACCACGATACTGAAGGTCTACGCCGACACGTCCCGCGGCAAGCTCTTCACCGAATGCGAGGCCGTGGAGCAGTCCCACTTCGAGGACTGGATGAAGCTGGCCGGCTGGCCCGCCGACGAAATCTGCCAGGTGGATCTCATCTTCCAGACCGGGGATATGTGGCGGGTGTAGAGCAGTCGGCCGGTAGAACAAGCCCAACGCAGAGCGGGCGCCTGGTGACAGGTCGCCCGCCTTTTCTTGCGCTTGCGCCGGGGTTGGAAATTACGCTTCGGGGTGATCTAACTGGCTATCCAACTGCCCCGCGGTTTGCTGGCGACGTCCGCCCTCGCGCGTGCGTTGCCTTTGACGCGCATCCTCCAGTACATCCCGCTGATCCTTTGTCTGCCACGGCGGGTTTTCCACCACCGTAACTCTCTTCCTCCAGGGCAGTCCTGCTCCTTCGTACCTCTTTTCTACGTACACCGGGCCGAGGCGGTCGATAATCAGCCGCAGTCCGGTGGCGGGCTGGCGATTCTCCGGCTCCAGGTATCCGGTTACGGGCTGGCGCTCCAGCACCACGCCGTCCGGGTCGGTAATCGTCAGTTCGTATTCCTGCGGATTGTCCCACTCCTGGTGCAGCCACGACGATTCGTACTGCTCGGCAGGCTGGAACGTTGCCACAAAGTGCTGGTGGGGCAGGTATTCTACCGAGTCTTCTTCCCGCCCGGTGCTGGTGTTCTCCAGGGTTACCCGGTAAGGCAGTCGGCTGAGCACCCGGTGGAAGTTCTCCCCCGACTGATAGTAGCAGGCGCCCATGCTCACCCCGGTCAACTCCGGGTCGGCCACGCCGGCAATCAGGTCGCTGGCCAGCATCACCTTGGCGTCCCCGAACCAACGGCCCAGGTTTTCCTTGAAGAAAGGCGAGCGGGTGGGGCCGCCGAACATGATGATGCCGTCCACTTCCCGTTCCATGTCCGGGTATCCCAGCTGCCTGACGAACCGGACCTCTCCGGTATCGTCATTCATGTCCATGATAATGTCACCGGAGCCGTCACCCGACGCCTCGCCATACCGCTGGAGAGCCGTCTTCGCGCCGATATAGGCGTCCCTCATGGCCATGAGCGACCGGGAAACAAATTTGCCGCCCTTGAGCTCCGCCTCAACATCCTTCCAAGTCAGGGCGACGCTGCCGCCAAAGGGGACAATGGGATTGTCCGGGGATACCTGCTCCTTGGCCAGCCGCAACAGGTTTTCCGCCCCGCCCAGCCTGGCCTTCAAGTCCCGGTCAATGTTGGAGCCGCCCAGCAGCGGGTCCCCGTCGGCGCCGTATACCACCATCTCGCCGGTATCCCGCACTTCCACAAGCGCACAGTCGAAGGAGCCGCCGCCCAGGTCATAGACCAGGTACGACCCCCGCAGCCTGAGTTCCGAATCGGGGTCGATGTTGCGCTGCGCCGCCGTCAGGAATAGCACAGGCTCATCCACCACCCATTCCACCCTGCCCGACCCGGCGATCCCGGATAGCACTTCGGCCAGCATGGCGCGGTACTCGTAGCCCGACTGCACGGGGCAGCCGGCCCGCCACTCGAACCGCTCGGGCAGTCCGGCGCGGCTCACCGCCTCCTTCAGGATTTCGGCCAGGAGGTCTTTGACTTGAAATTGCCGTCCCCAGTCCCGGGCCTCGATACACCCCAGTTCGAGGTTCCACCATGTGGGACATTCGATCCCGCCGGCTTCCAGGCGCCATTTCACATAGGGGTCGCCCGACAGCGCCCAGCGCTTGATGTTGCGGATGACCACGGTGTTGGGACCGTCTTCCACGGCGTCGGCGTCTTCGCCAACCAGGACAGAGACCTCGCCGTCGGCGTTCAGTCGCAGCGCGGCGACCACCGGCATAATCGAGGCGCCGCCCCTGCCGATCATGCGTGATTGCGGCAGACCCGCATTGGGATCGTTGGGGTCCCAGGTGGAGATGCGCAAGTTGGTAGTGCCAAAGTCTATGCCTACGATTTCCATTAACCCGCCTCGTGTTTGACGTGAGCTTTGAGCAACACCCGGTCGCCGTGAATTCCGCCGCGATAAACGACGCCCGGCGCGACGACACAGACCGGACTGGAACCCGGCAGACCTCCCTCCGCGTGATGATTTTCAAGGTGGTGTTTTTCCGGGTCGTAAGCGACATGCTCGCCCGGAGTTCCCAGAGTCTCGGCGCCCCCTGCCCGCAGGGCGAGAGTCAATCCGGCCTCCGCGTTTCCCGCAAGTTCCTCAGTGCTCGCCGCCAGCCGCACCGACTGCAAGACCTCGCCGACGGCCAGCAACATATCCTTTCGGATCTCCAGCCGCGACTCCTCCCGGTTGGAGGACAACTCGGCGTTGCGCTCCCGCACCTGCTGGCGCAGCCGCTCCTGCTCCTGCCGCTCCTGCTCCAACTCTCCTGCATGGGACACCCGTAGCGCAGCCAATTCAGCGGCATGGGCAACCTGCTGGCGCTCCTGCTTTTCCAGCCTGCTCTCGTAGTCTGCGCGTTGGCGTTCCTGATCCTGCCGTTGCTGCTCCAGCCGGTTCTCGTAGTCCGCGCGTTGGCGTTCCAGTTCCTGGCAATGTTGCTCCAGCCGCTCTTCATAGAACCGTGATCGCTGCTCGTCTAACTGGCCGGACAACGTGCCCGCCAGAAACAGCGGCAGCCCCGACGTCCTAGTATGCTCAGACAGTCGCTCAATCAGTTCGGCCGTCCGCACAATCAATTGGTTCTCTGAATCAGGCCACGTGCATTCTAACCATCGCATTGACGCTCGGCTCAATGCTTCCAGCCAAGCCTCTGCGACCTGCGATGATTTACTTCCCGAGCACAAGAATTCTTCAGTTCCCAGCATCGTCTGGTTCAGTGCCTTATCTATGCTCTTGGCGGGCCACTGGGCAAGAGCATAGGACACTGATTTAGGCGGCTTGGGAGGCCCAGACAAAGCTGGTGGTTCAGGAGTTTCGCCATTGAGCCACCTTTTCCAAAGTGCGGCTGGGTTCACCTTTCGAGGCAACGGAGGCAACGGCCCCGAAGCAACGTTGTCCACATCACCAATCAGCCTGATGGCAGTGACGGAGTTGCTTTTGTTTCTTTCGGCTAGAAAGTGCCTGGAATCCGCTGCTGCCGCTTCTCTTGCTCTATTCCACCAAGAAGGCGACAACTTCACTACGTCGTCAAAAACCTTTCCTCGACCCTGGAGCGCACTCTTGATTTCACCAACTTTAGGCGCGTTGCCAATATCGGCGATGGCCGCGGCGATGAGTTTCAGGGGGGCATGGTCAATCCAAGACCGCATTTCATCCAGCCCGTCCCAAGTCCGCGCCTCAAGCCCGTTTTGTGGCAACGCTTTCAGATTGCTGGCAACCGACGCGCTCATCTTGAGGCTTTCCCCGGTCTTGAATTCCACTATCACTGCGCCGGAAACTTCCCCCTCAATGACTCTGCCAACACCGTAACGATCATGCCGGACGAAAGCTCCAGATTGAATCCTTGAATCCGTCATCACGCTCCCGCCTGTCAATACAGACGCTCGATTTCCTTTGCCAACCACCAACGGCCTATCCCCAGCGCTTCCACAGGGAATAGGCGGGCGCGTATCACGGCATCTTTGCCAATATCCCGTTCAGCTTGTTTCCGTGGCGAGAGAAAAGTATAGCTGAGGTAGTCTATGGCCGCCTCGTCTTCTGGAAACTCATCAACCTGAACCGTAAGTTGCACCGGGTCAGCATCACCGATAGTGTCCGCCAATAACCCAAATCCAATGGAGCCGCGCTCCAGGCCGTGCCTCTGGGTCAAGTCGGGCTGTGAACGCTCCCGCACGACGCCGACTATTTCTACGGGAATCGAGCCAAATGGCTCGATTCGCATCGTTTCCCGCGCTATGTTCCGGCTCTCGCGGGCACGTCTATACACCACCGGAGAGATGGAATCACTGCCACGTCGCAAGCCAGACAACAGGTCGTAAGAGCCTTGACTGCCCGGCAGGACGTTAATTCCAATGGTTGACCCCCAACTGGACGGTCCATCGTAGGACGCGCCACTAACGGGCTGCTTTCGACAGTCATGCTCCGGCCAGGGTGTCCCCAGCTCGTCGAACAGAACTCCACTGCCACAATCACAAAAAAAGAAAAAGGTTTCCTGTCCGCAATAGCGGCACTGATAGTTGGGGATGGTCTTTGCCCCACAATGGGATCCGTGGATCATAGCCACTCCGAGAATCGCACCACCAAAAGAGAATACTGCGAAAAACCTGACAACCTACTATCATATCGTATTGCAGTTTATTTTGTACATCAGTTTACAAGGCTTTCGTCGACAAATTCCCCGCTCCCCTACCGCACCCTCCCCCACGCCCCCGGCGGCCAGCAGCGGAACCAGACCCGGCCCACAATCCGCTCCCCCGGCACCGGGCCAAAGGCGCGGCTGTCGCGGCTGTCCACGGGGTTGTCGCCGAGGACGAAGTATTCGCCGGGGCCGTTCCACCACTCGCGGCGTGTTTCGCCCTCCGTCCCGTCGGCCTGGCGGCTGCCGTCGCCGGAAAATTCCGCCAGCAACAGGTCGTCGGCATAGACGCGGCCCGCCACCAGCACGATTTCCTCGTCGGGCATCCCGGCCACGCGCTTGATGAACCAGTCTTCGGGATTGGGAGAACCCGGCGGGTTCAGCACCACCACGTCCCCCCGCCGCAGCCGGTTCCAGGGGAACACGGGCCGCACCACCAGCACCGACTGCCCGTCTTCCAGCGTCGGCCTCATGCTATCGCCCTCAACCCGCACCCGCGCCGAGAACAGCGCGTTCAGCAACGCTTGAAAAGGGGAGAAAACGGTTTCCAGCAATCCCATACGTCACCATAGCCAGCAAGGAAGCCACAGAGAATTATAAAGGGAATCTGCGCAGCGTTCCTGGTGCGACCTGCGCTCTCTGCGTTCAATTCTCCATGATAGAATTGCGGCATACCTTTACCGAGGAGTCTTTCTAAATGATGAACGGAATCATTCGCATCGGCCTGATAGGGGCCGGAGCCAACACCCGCCTGCGCCACATCCCCGGCTTCCGCGAGCAGCGCGACGTGGAAATCGTCGCCGTCGCCAACCGCAGCCGCGAGTCCGGCGAGCGCATCGCCGGCGAGTACGAGATCCCCAGGGTCTATGACAACTGGGCCGACCTGCTCAACGACGACAGTATAGACGCCGTCTGCGTCGGCACCTGGCCCTATATGCACCGCAACCTGGTGCTGGCCTCCCTGGCGGCGGGGAAGCACGTCCTGACGGAGGCGCGCATGGCCATGAACGCCGACGAAGCCCACGAGATGCTGGACGCCAGCCGTATGTACCCCGACCTGGTGACTCAGATTGTCCCCGCGCCGCAGACGCTGGAGGTGGACAACACGGTCATCGAGTGCATCGGCAGCGGCTACCTGGGCGACATCCTGGCCGTCCGCCTGCGGGTCTGCGACTATCACGGACGCGCCAACCGCTCCGACACCTTCATAGACACCGATTCGCCGCTGCACTGGCGCCAGGACCGAACCCTGAGCGGCTACAACATCCTGGGCATGGGCATCTGGTACGAGACCGTGATGCGCTACGTCGGCCCCGCCACCAAGGTCTCGGCCATGACCCGCACCTTCACCAACCGCCGCCCCGACGAGAACGGCGTGATGCGGGCCGTCACCGTGCCCGACCACGTGAACGTGTTGGCCGAGATGGGCTGCGGGGCCACGGCGGATCTCAGTTGGAGCGCGGTCACCGGACTCCAGACCGGCAGCGAATTCTGGATTTTCGGCGCCGACGGCACCATCAGCCTTCAGGGCCCGCCCTTCAACAAGGCGCTGGCCGGCAAGCGCGGCGACGAGGCCCTGTCGGAACTGCCCATCATAAAGCCTGGCAAGTGGCGCGTGGAAGAGGAGTTCTGCAACGCCATCCGCGGCCTGGAGCCGGTAACCCACACCCCCTTCGACATCGGCGTCCAGTACATGGAGTTCACCGAGGCCGTAACCCGCAGCTCCCAGACCGGCCAGGCGGTGGCCCTGCCGCTTTAGGGGGAATTCAATCTCTGCCAGTGCTTTGTTTGTGAGGCTCGGGCAGAGCATAGCTGAAGAGGAAGCCGTGGGCGAGTTTAACTGGGATGTCGGGGTCTGGAGCGTGGACAGGCAGCGCATGGAGACGGTGTCGGCTATGGTCGACATCGGAGCCCCCTAGAAGCTCCGGGGGTTACAAATATCACCTTGTTCGGCATCGGTCTTAAAATGGACCCAACGGAGAACTGCTTGGTTGAGCGCCTGCCCATAATGAAGCCGCCGGGGTGGTACGAAGAACAGCGTCTACTAGAAGAACAGCGTCTACTGAAGGAATGGATAGAGCGCAACCGGCCGGAGTATAGGAGCTAAGCAAACATCCGGCTTGGGGCAAGGTTCATGCCCCGAAAATTTGATCAGGGAGCAGGTTTATGGGAACGTTCTACTGGCCGATGGAGATAGGCCCAGCGGACGGTTCACGGTACGAAACGGTGAGCGCGATAGTGGATACTGGTGCAACATTCTCTCAGATTCCCGGAAGTATTCTGAGGGAATTGGGAATCGTGCCTGCAAGAACTGTCGTGTCTCAACTGGCCGACGGCAGTGTCATCCAGGACCAGGTTGGCGAGATGAAAATTCGAATTGACGGACGGGAAGCAACTTCCATGGTTCTGTTCGGAGAGGAAGGATCGCCGAATCTGATGGGGTCTTATGCTCTGGAAGGAGTTGTGCTGGCAGTGTACCCCCACAATGAGTGCCTGGTTGACCTGATGGTTACGCGGTAAGGTACAAGCAGGCTGAGACAAAGCGAATTCGAGAGGAGAGTAATAATGGCAAGCGAAGGCATCCGAGTCGGGCTCATCGGCGCGGGCCGCAACACCCGCGACCGGCACATACCCGGCTTCCACCAGGTTGACGGCGTGGAGATTGTGGCGGTGGCCAACCGCTCCCGCGAGTCGGGGCGGGTGGTGGCCGACCAGTTCAACATCCCTACGGTCTATGACAACTGGGTTGAGTTGCTGGAAGATGAGTCGATCGACGCGGTCTGCATCGGCACCTGGCCCTATATGCACCGCACCCTGACCATCGCCGCGCTGGAGTCAGGCAAGCACGTCCTCTGCGAGGCCCGCATGGCGACCTCGGCAGCCGAAGCGCGGGATATGCTTGAGGCGTCCCGGGCTTTCCCCGACCTGGTGACGCAGATCGTGCCGTCGCCCCTGACATTCAAGGTGGACAACCTGCTGCACCAGAAGATTTCCGAGGGCTACGTCGGCGACGTGCTGGCGGTGTCGGTGCAGTCGCTCACGCCGGGGTTCGCCGACATCGGCGGCCCGATGCACTGGCGCAACGACCGCGACCTCAGCGGCTACAACATCCTCAACATGGGCATCTGGTACGAGGCGATGATTCGCTGGGTCGGCCCGGCCACGCGGGTGATGGCCAACGCCAGCGTCAACGTGAGGCAGCGCCGGGACGAGGACGGCAGGCTGGCGCCGGTGACCATTCCCGACCACGTGGACATCCTGGCCGACCTGGCCAGCGGCGCGCAGGCCAATATGCGATTCAGCGCAGTAACCGGGTTCGGCCCCGGCAACGAGGTCTGGATTTTCGGCAGCGAGGGCACCCTGCGCCTCGACTCATCCCTGAACGTCTTCGGCGGGCAGCGCGGCGACAGCGCCATGGCCGAAATTCCCAACCCGCCCGAGGGACAGGCCCACTGGCGCGTCGAAGAGGAGTTCTGCAACGCCATCCAGGGCCAGGAGCGCATCACCCGCACCCCCTTCGACGTGGGCCTGCACTACATGGAGTTCACCGAGGCCGTAACCCGCAGCTCCCAGACCCGCCAGGTGGTATCCCTGCCGCTGTAACCGCGGAATACGCCCGGTCTCATAAGGCGCCATTTGTGTATCCCTGGCTGTCTTTCATGTAAAAGCAACAAGAATGATGGTCAGGGATGTTCTTTGACGATTTCCTTGAATTTTTCGCGAATCAGGAGTTTTTCAGACTGCTCCAAATCACGGCCCAGTTTTGGTCCGCCCTCTGATAGCAGCCTTCTGTCGTAATCATAAGGAACATTATGAGGGTTTTGCGAAAGCGCTCCCTTAACCTCGATCAGTTCATCCTCACCTATCGACTGCACGGTTCCCGTAGCCACTTGATCAAGAAGTTCGCTTACATTTTGTCCATCATCTCTTGAATCAGCTTTGCCCGTAGAAACCCCGGAGCTTGCCTCTCCACCAAGCTTGAGAGAAAGGATAGCTCCCCCAGTGTGCAGTACCCTGCATCTGCGAAAATCGCAACCTGCCTCATAACTGCTACCTCGGATGCAAAATAATAGAGGGCCCCCGCGGAGGCCCTCACGTAGCTCGACTATCCAACACTAATATATCCGGGATAGTCCGAGTAATGTAACAGTAGGCTTAGACTGCCGTGTTTGTCAACTGCTACCTCCCCAACCTGACCGGCACTTCCAGCTTGGCGAAGTCGTCGCGGTCTATGTCGGCCCTCACGGTGATGGTCGCGCCGGTGTTGACGATTTCCGTGAGCGCCATCAGTTCGTTGGCGTTGATGGCCTGCTCTATCAGAGGGGCCGCGCTCGCCGCTGCCGATGCGTCGCGGAACAGCAGCGCGGCTGTGCCCTCGATAACGGTACGGCGTTCCTCCCTGCGGGTGAAAGCCCAAGCCACGGCCCGGCAGCCGGTGTTGTCGGCCAGCCGGCAGTCCCGCCCGGCCGATGTGACCAGCGTCACCAGACCATCACCGGCCAGATTCATGACCTGATTCAACTCGCCCTCATCGTCGTTCCAGAGCAGTCCCGAGTCGCGGTTGAGGTCTCGCAGCACGTCGATTACCGCCTCAAAGTCGCCGCTTATCAGAAAGCCGTCCTCCTTCAGCAACGCAGATGCTTCGCTGCCGTTGGCGGATTCCCAAAAGTCGTATCCCCGGTACGCCGCCTCGATGTATCCGCCTTCCTGAAGGAACCTGCGGATGTCCTCGAAGTCGAAGTCGCCGCTGGTGACCGTGACCTGCCCGGAAGCCAGCGACATCGCGGCCTGCTGTCGAACATCGCCGTAATTCTCCAGGGTGGACACGCCGCCCTCCAGGCCGATGGGCAAATCGGTGCGGCTCAGGGCAGATTCGCTGACATCCACCAGCACCAACTCCCGGGCGCCGTCCGGGACCAGCTCGGCTGGTCCCTCCGGCGGTGAGCCGCCAATGAAGCCACAGGCCAGCGTTCCCGCTATGGCCGTCAGCGCCAGGATGAAGAGGGCGCATCGTTTTATCAAGTCAGTCTCCTAATTGCCGGGGCGAGGCCGCGTATTTCCCTGCCCATTTCCCTTTGGACAGAGACCCTGGGCAACCGCGCCGGGACGCCGCTGCCGCGGCCATGCTGGAATACTACACCCCCAGCGGGGTATCGTCGCGGTTGGCCCATTCTCCCATGGAAGCATCGTAGTTCCTGGTCTGGTTGTAGCCCACCAGTTGCAGGACGAACACGCCGTGCGCCGCACGGATGCCGCCCTGTCAATAGGTGTAGACGTTCTTGTCGGGCGTGATGCCGTTTTCGGCGAGAAGCTGCCGTATCTCGCTGGCGGGCCTGAAGCGGTGCGTCTGGCGGTCCATGACGTTGAACCATTCCAGGTGGACCGCGCCGGGGATATGCCCGGCCCGCTGGTTGCCGCGCATCTCGCTGCCGTCCCATTCCCCGTCGCTGCGCACGTCCCAGACTACGGAACCCTCCAGGCTGCAAGCCTCCTTCAGTTCGTCCACCTTGACCAGCAGCGACTCGTCGCGGCTGGGGGTGAAGGTCACCCCTTCGGCGGGAGCAGGGCGGTCCAGCCCCACACCCTGATTGTCGGCAATCCAGCCGCGCCAGCCCCCGTTGAGCACCTTGGCGTTGCTGTGTCCGTAGGTGTTCAGCGCCCACCACAGCCGGGCGGCGTAGAGGCTCTGCGAGTTGTCGTAGCAGATTACCAGCGTATCATCGCCGATTCCCAGCCGCTGGCACATGGCCTGAAACTGCGCCGGGTTCATCAGGTGGACGCGGCCGGTGTCCGGGTCTTTCTCGAAGTTGTCGGGAACCGCCACCGACCCGGGGATGTGCCCACGGTTATAGGCGGCGTCCACGTCGCAGTCCACCACCACTACGTTGGCGTCGTCCACATGGGCGGCCAGCCAGTCGGCCTCCACCAGGTATTCGGGATGGGAATAATCTTCGTGGGCCATCGCTCTCTCCTCCACTGCCGCTGCCGGGATTGGCCGGTACGCCGCGCGAACCGGCAAACGGCATTATGGCAACAGTTTAAGGAATTGTAGGCTACGGGCGCGAACAGGGTCAAACGCAGGCAGTCTCTTGCAGGCCCTTTTAGCCATTCCCTCTCCCCCTCCTGAATCCCTCTCCCTCCGGGAGAGGGTTAGGGTGAGCGCGTCCTTGAGAGCGGCCCCGCTGGTGAGGGGAAATTGTGTCATCCCCGGATTTCACCCTCACCCCAGACCTCTCATCCTGTATATCCTGTCCATCCATGTCAGTTGAGCCGCCACCGGATGTTGCTGACATTTCGCCCTTGCGTACCCTTGTAACGCCTGCATACTATTGTCAGTACGTTAGTTCTTATTTCCTCCTGCACCGGGGCTGACGGGCGCCGCGACCGGGAGAGCAAACACGGAAGAGTGAAAGTTGAGAAAATCGGAATGCCGACGCTGCCAATCGCCAAGACTGTTGACGCTGGACAAGAAACGACAGGAGGACAACGACGTCTATCGCTGCCGCGACTGCGGGTATCTCTTCAGCCCGGCGCCGGCGCCCCTGCCCCGCAACACGGCCATGGAGCCTGGATACTCGGGCGGAACTCTCTAGCCGACGCCCGCCACCTCGTCCTTCGACAGGCTCAGGACGAACGGGAACTGCGAAGGGAGCGGAGAGAGCCGGGGCAGCGGCGGGACAGGAAGAAGCTGCCGCATGAAAGGGCCGTCGAACCGCGGGAGCCTGACCTGCGGGAGCCTGAACTATGGGAGACGGAGGGGCGGCCTGCCCCTCCATTGCTCTCCCCCGTGGCCTTCGCCCGCGAGGTGCTGGGCGTACAACTGTGGGCCAGGCAGGAGGAGGTGCTGAACGCCCTCACCACGCACCGGCGGGTGGCGGTCAAGGCAGGCAATGGGTTGGGCAAGGGCTTCTGCGCCGCCGTGGCCGTCCTGTGGTTCATGTACGCCCACCAGGACGCCGCCATCACGCTCAGCACCGCGCCCACCTTCCGCCAGGTGCGCCACATCCTCTGGCGGCAGTTGCATCGCCTCTACCGCCCCGCCGCCAGGACCCTGGGCGGCAAGATGCTGGACACCCGCTGGGAGCTTTCCGACGAGCGCTACGCCATGGGCCTGTCGGCGGACAGCGCCGACCAGTTCCAGGGGTTTCACAGCCCCAATATGTTCATCGTGGTGGACGAGGCCGAGGGCGTCAGCGACGAAATTTACGAGGCCATCGAGTCGGTAATGACCTCGGCGGACCCCCTGCTGCTGCTCATCGGCAACCCGACAACCATGACCGGGGCCTTCCGCCGCGCCTTCTACGAGGAGCGGCAGCTCTACCGCACCATCACCATCTCGGCCCTCGACAGCCCCAACGTGCTGGCCGGGCGGGTGGTGATCCCCGGTCTGACCACGCCCCAATGGATAGAAGAGCGCAAGGAAATCTGGGGCGAAGACACCCCCCTGTACCGCGCCCGCATCCTCGGCCAGTTCTCCGACCAGGGCGAGAACACCCTGATCAGCCTTAGCGACATCGAAGCCGCCATGAAACACCCTGATCCCCATCCAGAGTCGCCAGGAATATCAAATCCCCCTCTCCCCGCGGCGCAAGGCGGGAGCGAGGGCGTGGTGTTGGCCGTCGACGTCGCCCGATTCGGCTCCGACCGCAGCGTCATCCTGCGCCGCCGCGGCGACCGCGTCGAGAATATACAGACGCTGCGGCAGATGGACACCATGCAGGTCACCGGGTGGGTCGTCGCCGCCATCCGCGAGCACAACCCGTCGCAGGTCTACGTGGACGAAATCGGCATAGGCGCCGGCGTCGTAGACCGCCTCCGCGAACTCGGCCATCCCGTGCGCGGCATAAACGTCGCCCACAAAGCCCGACAGGACAGCAGGTTCATCAACCTCCGCGCCGAAGGTTACTGGAACCTCCGCGAGCGCTTCGCCTCCGGCCGCATCACCATCCCTGCCGACAACCAGCTCGCCAGCGAACTGGCCTCCCTCCGCTACAGCGTAGCCAGCCAGGGCCGCATCAAGATCGAAGAGAAAAACGATATTCGCAAGCGCGGCCTCCCCTCCCCCGACAAGGCCGACGCCCTAATGCTCGCCTTCCTGGACCCAAACAACAGGGTGCAGTTGTGGACTTAGCGCGCGACCGCTCCGGCCATCCCGGCAGAGCTCCCCCTGGTAGAGGGTTAGGGCGAGGGCGTCAGGCTGAGGACATCAGGATGGGGCCGAAATTTCCAGGCCCCATAAGAATCCTGTCCATCCATGCAAAACCCCGTCTCCTTCCACGGAAAGAGCCGGAAATGAGCGGAAAAACAAAAAAGAGGATACCGGCATGATGCAGAAACTCACCCACAGGCTGCCCTGGCGCAAACGGCTGGCCGGCCCATCCCTGCCGGCGGCGCGGGTCAAGGGCGGCGGCAGCGCTGTTGCCGACGTGGACGGCTTCTCCGTTCTCTCCGGCGCGGGCGGCGGCTGGAACCGCGCCGAATACGGCGAATACTACGCCACCTCCACTCCGGTCTACTCCGCCATCCGCATCCGGGCCGAGGCGCTGACCCGCCCGCCGGTGGTGGTCTACCGCCGCGCCGGTTCCGAGTCCGGCGGGCAGCGCCTCCCCGTCGGGCCCGAGCACCCGGCGCAGCAACTGCTGGAGCGGGTCAACCGCTGGTACACCCGCGCCGACCTGTGGCGGGCCACCGAAATCTACCTGAACCTGTGGGGTTCGGCCTACTGGATGCTCGACCGCGACGCCGAAGGCAACCGCGAACTCTGGCCGCTGCGCCCCGACCGGGTGTCCATCGTGCCGGACAAGAGCGAGTACATCCGCGGCTTCGTCTACCACGGACGCAGCCGGATGGTGGCGCTGACGCCCGACGAGGTGGTGTGGTTCCGTTACTTCAACCCGCTGGAGGAATACGCCGGGCTGTCGCCTTTGGCCCCGGCGCGGCTGGCGGTGGACATGGGCAAGGACGGCCTGCGCTTCAACCGCAACTTCCTGCGCAATTCGGCCCAGCCCGACTTCGTGATGCTTACCAACGAGCAGATGACCGACAGCGAGATCGAGGACTTCTACCGCCGCTGGGAGGCCCGTTTCCGCGGCCCGGCCCACGCCCACCGTCCCGCCGTCGCCAGCTTCGTCCGCGACATCAAGACGCTGGGCCTGAGCCACCGGGATATGGACTTCATCCAGGGCCTGCGCTGGAGCCTGGAGGAGGTGAGCCGCGCCTACGGAGTGCCGCGCCCGCTGCTGTCGGACCTCGAGCGGGCCACCTTCTCCAACGTCAACGCCGCCGAGCGCTTCTTCTGGCGCAACACCATGGTGCCGGAGATGACCTTCCTCGCCGAGCAGGTCACCCGCAAGCTGTTCCCCATGCTCGGCTACGACAACCTGGAAATGCAATTCGACCTAAAGTCAATCGAAGCCCTGGCCGAGGACGAAAACGCCCGCACCACCCGCGAGTCCCAGCTCCTCGACCACGGCGTACTGACCATCAACGAAGTCCGCCGAGGCCGCAACCTGCCCGACGTCACCTGGGGCAACGCCTGGGCGAAAGCGCAGAGTTAGGCGGAGGGGCAGGAGCGGCCCTACGTCCGCCCGCGCAACCGGGGGTCCAGCACGTCGCGCAGCGCCGGGGAAGCCGGAGCCGCTTCATTCCAAGAACGGGTCTTACAGAGCGACTCTAGCGGTTTCTGAGGCGGGGGTCCAGCACGTCACGCAGGGCGTCGCCGAGCATATTCACGGCCAGAACAGCGATGCTAATGGCCGCTCCGGGGGCCAAGGCCAGCCACGGGGCGTTCTCGAGGTGGCGGCGACCTTCCAACGCCAGCATTCCACCCCACGTCGGTGTTGGCGGCGGCGTCCCCAAGCCCAGGAAACTCAGAGCCGCTTCGATGACGATGGCGTTGCCCACCCAGATGGACGCTAAGACGATGATGGGCGCGATCACGTTGGGCAGTATGTGCCGCAACACGATCCGGTCTCCAGTGGCCCCGATGGAGCGGGCGGCCTCGATGTACACGTTTTCCTTGATGGCCAACACTGTGCCGCGCACCACCCGCGAGGTTCCCGGCGCAATCACGATGGCGATGACCAAGACGATGTTGAATAGCCCCGGTTGAAGCATGGTGATTACGGCCAGCGCCAGCACTATGGCGGGTATCGCCATCAGGGTGTCAACGATCCTTTGCAGCACCTGGTCAACTTTGCCGACAAAGTAGCCGGATACCAGACCGATGAAGGTCCCGAACAGGGTGCCGAGCGCCACCGCTCCGAAGCCGACAATCAGCGATACCCTTGCGCCATATATGATGCGGCTTAACACGTCGCGCCCGATGGCATCGGTGCCCAGCAGGAAAGACCAACTGGGTCCCTCCAGCCGCACCGGGAGTCCCAACTCGTTGAGGTTGGAATCGTAGGGGTTGTAAGGCGATACAACCGGGGCGAAAACCGCCGCCAGCACGATGATCACGACGATTACCGCGCCGGCGGCCCCCATCGGCTTGGCGCGGGCGAACTTCTTCAGGGTCGCTACTTGTCGCTTCAGCCTGAGAGATACCTGCCCTCTCACGCTTGAGGAGGCAGATTCAATTTGCAGAGGGTCGGTTACTCTAGCCATATCGTATCCGCGGGTCGAACCATGCGTAGGAGATGTCGACCAGGAGGTTCATCAGAACCATGATCCCGCCAAAGAAAATGACCGCCCCTTGAACCAGGGTGTAGTCCCGGAATATGACCGCGTCGAGGGTCATGTTCCCCACACCCGGCAGAAGGAAAATGGTCTCGATGATGACGGTGCCGCCCAGCAGGATGGAGAACTGCTGTCCCACCAATGTGACGACCGGGATGAAGGAATTCTTCAGCGCGTGACCGATGATAACCCGTTGCTCGGAAAGCCCCTTGGACCAGGCCGTGCGGATGTAGTCCTCGCGCAGGACCTCTAGCATCGAGGAGCGCGTCATGCGCATGATGATGGCCGAGAATCGGAAGCCGATAATCAACGAGGGGATACCGAGTTGCTGGAAGACCTTGATCGGGTCAATCCAGATTTCCTCGAAGCCGCGCGGCGGGAGCCAGTGGAACCAGAGGGATAGGATGAGAACGGCAACCACACCGGTCCAGAAATCCGGCAGGGACAACCCCAGTATGGAGAACATCCGGCCAGTGTAGTCGGCCAGCGTGTCCTGCCGGATAGCGGAAAGAATGCCGATGGGGATGGCTATTACCAAGGCGACAATCAGTGACATTATCGCCAGGTGCAGGGTCAGCCAGACCCTGTCGCCCAACTCGTCAATGACCGGCCTGCCGCTCAGCAGCGAGTCTCCCAAGTCCCCTCGGAACATATCAGCCATAGTCTCCCCGTACTGAACGAAGAAGGGACGGTCGATTCCCAACTCCTCGCGGGCCCTGTCGTAAGACTCCTGGGTCATGGTGGCGTCCGCGGCTAGGCGCATCATCACCACGTCGCCCGGGAAGGCGCGCACCATGGAGAACACCAGCAGGTGAACCAGCCACAGAACGACTATGGCCATGAGGACTCTTCGTAAGATGTATTGCTGCATACGGGCTAAAAGGCTTCTATTGTTTGCGATTCGGATTTGTCCAATGTTGGGCCGGGCCTATGTCATCGACCCGGAGCCAAGCCAGGTTCTCCGAGCCATTGGCGTACACGGCCAAACGCCCCGCCTGCTTCGTATCTGCGGAACGTCTGGCCGTGCATATGTTTGGTTTGGATGCTGTCGGGCACCCCTACTCGGCATACTTGTCGAAGGACCGCTCGGGAGCGCCATCGGTCAACCAGGCCGACTTGACCTCGTATGAACAGTACCCGGTGAACCAGCAGTACGGGTTGTCGCCCGCGTGCATATATTCCTGGGTCAGCCTGTAGTGCGGCGGGACTATGGTGGTCAGGCGATAGACCTGGTCGGTCAGGTAGTCCCAGAGCTCCGACTGGATTTCCAACTGCCGGGCCTCGTCGGCGCCGACCCATTCGTCCAGCATTGTGTCTATGTGGTCATCCTCAATGTGCGGGCAGTTGACGCTGGAACTGGAATGATACGGGAGATACAGCCAGTCATAGGCCGTGGGGCCGGAGCCGTATGGACTGAGGCCGATGAGGGTGTCATTCATCGGTTCTCCGCATTTGCTCCTGGACCACCATGTGGCGTACTCGCTCTGCTTGATGGTGACGTCAAGCCCGACGTCTTCCCACATCTTCTCCAGCAGGACTGCGGTGTCGCCGAAGGTGAAACCGGAGAGCTCGCCCCACTCGATCTCAACCTCGAACCCGTCGGCGTACCCGGCTTCGGCCAACAGTTCCTTGGCTCTCTCGGGGTTGTATTGGTACCACTCTCCCAAGTTTTCCACATTGTAATCGGCGATGTCGGTGTAACCGCCCACTGCCCAGGGCATGGGGCCGTAGGGAGTGGCGTCGCCCGCGTTGATGACGTTGGCAATGATGTCGCGGTTGATGGCCATTGACATGGCCCGCCGGACGTTGACGTTATCGAAGGGAGGTTTTTCCAAGTTCAGGAAGACGCCGTGGTCGCCCCAGCCAAACGAGGGGACCCGGTAGAGCTGGGATTCGGGAACTGAGTCAAGTACCTGATCAAGGATGTCGAAGGAACTGATGCGCAGCAGGTCGATCTGCTCCGCCCGGTACAGGGCAACCTGGGTTGCCGGGTCGCGGGTGAACACGTACCGCACCGCATCAAGGAACGGAAGCCTTTCTCCCATGATGTCCAGGTGATAATCGTCGGTTGCCTCGAATAGAATCCCCTCGCCAGCGGAGAACTCCTTCAGGAGGAAGGCGCCGGTGCCACCCGGGTTGTCATGCAGCCCGCCTTCCGCCTCGTGCGCTTCCCTGGCCACCACCGGCGGCGTGGAGCCATTGGTGTACAGCGGCGGGAAGTTCGCCAGCGGCAACTTGAGATGGAAACGGGCAGTCTCGGAATCGATTACCTCGACGCTCTCCACCGATGCCGTCGCCGTATACTGAGGCACCAACTTGAGCAGGTCGAAGGAAAACTTGATGTCTTCAGCGGTGACTGCTCTCCCGTTCATTGGAGCAATATCGTGAAACCGGGCGTTGGGGTTGATCTTGAAATCCCAGGTGCTCGGGTCCACGGCTTCCCAACTCATGGCTATGTTGGGGCGGATTGTGGGAGTGGTGTGAACTTCCGGGAACCACCAAGTGGATTCCCACTCCAAAAGGGCGTCATATTGTGCCAGGTTTTCATTGTTTCGGGCCCTGTTGGGATCCAGGTCAGGGATTGGGCTCATGGTCAGGTGCGCCACTCCGCCGCGCTGCGGGGGCCACGGTGGAGCCTGCGGGGGCCAGGGATATCGTTCGTCCAGCTCGGAGAGGAGTTGCGACCGTGCCGCAAAGGCGTAGGGCGTGGCAGTAGGCTCACTGCTCGACGCCGCCGAGGTGGGCGAGGCGGACGTCTGCCGCCCGGAGGTGGTGGCGGGATCTGCCGTGGGCTGAGGCGCCGCGGTGGGTGTGGTGGCGGCCTGCGCCGCAGCCTCGGTTGCGGCGGGCGGTTCAGTAGCCGAGCCGCCGCAGGCGGCCAGTACGGCCAATGCGAGGATGGCTCCGATGGTCAGTATGATGTGAAACTTGAGTTTGCCGAACATTGAGTGGATACCTCCGCTTCCTGACCGCCAAAGCACAACGGCAGCCGATGAGTTTCGGGAATGCTAAATTACCATTCACCATTAGTCAACTGAACGGCCACAGTGTTTCGCGTTTCGGTGAAATGCGCTTGTTATTCAGCGTCATTGTTACGAATGCAGTAAGAAAAAGGAAGTTAGTTTAATCCGGGAATCAGGGATAATATATGACTCCAATATCCCTTGCCACAGGAAAATACCGGGGCGATATGGGAGGCTGCGATGACACCTTCAGATGGACAAGTACATGGGCAGATTGGCGACCTGCGGGGGCAGATGGGCGAAGTGCGCGGCGAGGTGAACGGCCTTAACCGCCGTATGGATGACCTGCGCCGTCTGCTGATGGTCTTGATTGCCATTGCCGGCAGCGGCCTGATTACCGCCGTTACCAGTCTCGTGCTGCAACTCCTGAAGTAGCCCTCTCACGCAAGCCAGTCGTCGAACCAGTCGAGCATCCGGGACAGGTACTCCTCGCGCATCCTGGGGTGGCCGGTGCGGGGAAAGGAGTGGTTGCTGTTCGGAAAGCGGACGAATTCCACCGTCTTCCCCTGGCGCTTCAGGGCCGTGAAGTATTCCTCGCTCTGGGCTATGGGGCAGCGGAGGTCGGCTTCGCCGTGGAGCAGCAGGGTGGGGGTGGTCACGTGCTTCGCGTAGCTGATGGGCGAGCGGGAGAGCAGTTTCTCCGGCGTGTCCATGACCGAGCCGCCCCACTGCGGCTCGCCGAAGCTGATGCCGATGTCCGAGGTGCCGTACATGGTGTAGAGGTTGGTGCAGGGCGCGCCGATGACCGCCGCGCCGAACCGCCTGGTATGGCCGATGGCCCACCCGCTCATGTAGCCGCCATAGCTGTACCCGTGTATCCCCAGCCGCTCCTCGTTCACGTATTCCCGCTGGCAGACATGGTCCAGCGCAGCCATGAGGTCGAGATAATCCTCGCCGCCCCAGTCATCCAGCACAGCCCGCATGAAGTCATCGCCGTAGGTGGACGACCCCCGGGGGTTGACCGCCAGCACCAGGTAGCCGGAGCTGGCCAGCAACTGTTGCCACGGCACGTAGGAGTCATAAAAGGCTCCGTTGGGGCCGCCATGAATGTCGAGGACGAGAGGATAGCTGCCGGCAGGGTCGAAGAAGGGCGGAAACCACAGCCGGCACTCGATATCGAACCCTTCCCGCTGAAGGCTGAATTTCTCCAGAGCTATCGCCAGTTGCCGCGACAGGAAATCGGCGTTGGGGTCGGCCACCGGCTCGGCTGCGGAGTCCGCCAGGTGGGCCAGGTGGATTTCCGACGGGGAGCAGGGGGACGATGACGCCACCGCCGCGAGGCGGGCGCCTCCGTCGAGGGACAGGCCGGAAGCCAAGCGGCCGCCGCCCCAGAGCCGGCAGGCTTCGCCGCCCTCTACCGTGGCCTGGCAGATGTAGCTCTCGCCGTGGCGCTCCGCCAGAAAGATGATGCGACCGTCGCCGGTCCAGCGAATCTCCGGCTGCCGGGCCGCGCCGGGGCCGCCGCCCAGCACCGGGCGTTGTTCGTCGCCGGTGATGCGGCGGTGCTCCCTGCCCGGCGCTACGATGTAGAGCCAGCCCTGCCACAGCGCCATCCCCGCAGGGTCCTCGGAGCCGACCACGGCCAGCCGCCGCGAGTCGGGCGACCAGGCCACCGCGCCGACGCTGTACAGCCCGCCCGACCAGCACTCGGCCACGCCTCCGTCGGCGTTGACCACGTAGGCCTCGGTGAGGGCGCGAATGTCCCGGTCGTCGCGGCGCCCGGAGATGAAAGCGATTTTCGTCCCGTCGGGCGACCACACCGGCCCGTAGTCGTCCCAGTCGCCCCGCGTTATCTGGGTCATCTCGCCCGATTCCAGCTCTGCGACGAACAGGTGGTAGTGAGCATCTCCGCGCCAACCCAGGAGGTCGTGGCGGAAGCGGATGCGGTTGACCTCGACCACCCGGGGGCCGCCGGCCTGGCTGCCCGCCGCCGCGCCGGCCGCAGGCTCGGTGTCGGCGCAGCAGACGATGCGGGCGCCGTCGGGAGACCAGGCGAAGTCCTGCACTCCCTTGGGAGCATCGGTCAACTGCCGCGCCTCGCCGCCGTGAGCGTTCATTACCCAGACCTGTCGCGGCTCGCCGGGATTCCGGGGCCTCAGGAAGGCCAGCATTTCGCCGCCGGGGGAGAAGCGGGGGCCGCTGTCGGCGTTGCCCTGGGTGAACTCTCGCCCGCCATCCTGTCCCGGGCCGGTCAGCATCAACCGGGAACGGCTTTCCGCCGTCTCGCCGGTCCCCTCCACCCACGACAGGACGTACACCAGCCGTTTTCCGTCGGGCGAAATCACCGGGTCGGCTATGCCTTTGAGTTGGTAGACCATATCAGAGGCGAGGCTCATGCTATTCACCGCGGAGACATCAGAGATTTCGGGTATTATAGGGGAAAATCGGGCGAAATTTTCTCTGGAGCGGGGCGATGCAACGGGATTTGGTGGGCTACGGCAGGAATACGCCGCAAATCGAGTGGCCCGGCGGAGCAAGGATCGCGGTGTCGCTGGTGGTGAATTACGAGGAGGGCGCGGAGCGCAGCACCCTGGACGGCGACCACCACCACGAAACCAACAACGAGGTGCCGTCGCCGGTTCCGGCAGGCGACCGCGACCTGAACAACGAGTCCTTCTTCGAGTACGGCAGCCGCGTCGGGGTGTGGCGGCTGATGGATATGTTCCGACGCTACGGGGTGCCGTCCACCTTCTTTTCCTGCGCCCTGGCCCTGGAGCGCAACCCGGAGGTGGCGCGGGAGATTCCCGCCGCCGGGCACGAGGTCTGCGGCCACGGCTACCGCTGGGAGGAGTACCATCTGATGGAGCGGGACGAGGAGCGGGAGTCCATCGCCCGCACCGTGGAGTCGCTGGAGCGCACCACGGGCGAGCGCACGGTGGGCTGGTTCACCCGCTACGGCCCCAGCCTGAATACGCGCCAACTCGTCGTCGACCACGGCGGCTTCATCTACGACAGCATGGGAATGAACGACGACCTGCCCTACTATACGACCGTAAAGGGAGCAGACGGCAACGAGCGGCCCTGGCCGGTGGTGCCGTACAGCATGGAGACCAACGACGCCCGCTTCTGGCGGGGCGGGCTGTCCAGCGTGGGCGCGTTCTACGAGTACCTGAAGGACACCTTCGATGTGCTGTACGAGGAGGGGCGCACCCACCCGAAGATGATGTCCATCGGCCTGCACTGCCGCATCGCCGGGCGTCCGGCCCGCTCCCGCGCCGTGGAGCGCTTCCTACAGTACGCGCGGCAGATGCCCGGCGTCTGGTTCGCCCGCCGCGACGAAATCGCCCGCTGGTGGCTGGAAAAGTACCCGGCAGCCCGGTAGCAGCCCGGCGCCCGTTGAGCAAGGCGGACAGAAGGGCTAGGCCAGCTCCGCCACAACCCGGGCCAGCCGGTCCACTTCCTCCTCGGTGTTGAAGAAGTGCAGTGAGGCGCGGATGGACTCGGGGTAGTGGACCTGCCGCACCACGATGCGGTGGTCCTGCCAGATGCGGGCCACCGCGGAGTCGGCGGATTGGCCGGCGACGGCGAAAGACACCAGTCCTGCCGACGCCGCGTCGTTCATCGGCGACAGGACGCTGACGCCGGGAATCTCGGCCAACTGCGCCTTGAACCGCGCGGCCAGCGACACGTTTCTGGCCTCGATTTCCGCCACGCCGACGCTCTCGATGAAGCGGGCCGCCTCCACGAAAGCCGCCTGCAGCGGCACGCTGCCGGATCCGCCCAGGAATTTGTCCATGGACGAGGAATTCAGGCGGTAGCTTCCGGGTTCGCCCGGCTCGCCATCCTGCACCACGGCGCGGCCCCCGGTGTGCGCCGGATGCACCTGCTCGATAAGCTCGCGGCGAATGTAGAGCGCCCCGACGCCTTCGTAGCCCAGCACCCACTTCTGGCCGGGGATGGAGTAGTAATCGAACCCGTCGCGGTGGACGTCCAGCGCAATGTGTCCGCCGGTCTGTGCGCCATCCAGCATTATCTCCGCGCCGTTGGCATGGGCCAGGCGGCACAGCTCGGCGGCAGGCATCCGCAGGCCGGTGGAATACTCGATGTGGCTGACAAAGATCAGCCGGGTACGCTCGTTCATCGCCGCTTCGAACTTACCGACGATGGCGTCGTGGGAGTCGTGCGGGTCAATGTCCAGCACCCGCACCGTCGCGCCGTAGCGGTGGGCGATGTGCCAGCTTGGCGACAGCACCGAGCCGTGCTCCAGGTTGCAGGTGACGATTTCGTCGCCCTCCTTCCAGTCCAGGCCGCTGAGGACGATGTTCAGGCCCTCGGTGGTGTTGCGGGTGACCAGCGTCTCGTCCACATCGGCGCCCAGAAGGCGGGCGGCGGCGCGGCGGGCTTCTTCCTGTATCTCGCAGCCGCTCTCGTAGACGCCGGGAGTGGTGGGCCCCTGTTCCATTTCCAGCGCCACCCGCTGCTGCATCGCCTCGGCGGCGCGGCGCGGCGGCGGCCCCGACCACCCGGTGTTCATGTAGGTCAGGTTCTGGAGGACAGGAATCTCATCGCGCAGCTTCTGTACGTCCATATCGGTCAATCACTCGCCTTCCGTTGAGGGTGTTCCCGGCGGCGGCTCGTCGAAGGGTTCGCCGTTGGCTTCAGTCGCCATGCGGTGCTCGTTCCAGGCGACCCAGGCGGCTTGCCGACGCGCCTCTCCCTCGGCGCGGCCTACGGCGCGGGCCTCTTCGCGTAGACGTTTCTTCAATGGGTTGAGCCATCTTTGTGTAATGTAATCAGCTACAACCATAACAGTCTTCGGTCCTTCAATCGTCAGCAGGGCCAGCCCGGCGGCGCCCACAGTGGCGACGCCGATACCCTGCGTTATAGACAGGATGGTCTCAGGCCAGGTGTCCGCCGTATGCTCGAAGATTTCGTACCAGAACAGGAAGCCCATGCCTGCAAAGGCGTACAGAGTGAACAGGCCGAAGTATAACGCCCGGCGGGCGAGCGGTATGCTCCAGATGGAATCGCGGTCTTCCTGCGGTAACTGGGTTTGCTCGGTCTCCGGTTCGTCCATCCTCATGGCTCTTGGAGAGACGCCCTCACCCCGACCCTCTTCCCAACGGGAGAGGGTTAGGGTGAGGGCGTCCCCTGCTACCGCGGCGAGTAGGGGGTGGGGCGGAGGATGGAGTGAGTGGAAACCCGCACCAGCGAGCCGTTCTCCTCAGAGGCAGCGCGGGCCTTCTGCCAGTCGGGGTCGCCCTGGAAGGCGGCCCAGCTCTTCTCGCGGGCGCCCAGGCCGGGGTAGCCCAGCATATAGACCAGGCGGTTGCTGGTGCCGATGTCCTCGGTCCAGTAGGCCACGTTCTCAATGCCGTGCTTCTCGAACAGGCCCATGGTGTGGTTCTTGAAGCGGTTGTGCAGGTCGGGCAGCTTGCCGGGCATGGCGTCATAGACGCGCAGTTCCTGCACCGCCGTCTCGAACTTGGGCACGGGCGAATACGGTGTGGGCGACATCAGGGAGTTGAGCACCTGGGCCACGATGGGGCCGTTGGACTCGGTCTCGGCGCGGACCTCGGCCCAGGCCTTGTCGGACTGGAAGGCGGCCCACTTCTCGGCCCGGTCGGTCACGCTGTCGAAGCTCAGGATATAGGTGAGCTGGTTGCTGGCGCCGATTTCGTCGGTCCAGAAGCCCATCATCCCGATTTCGTACTGCTTGAAGAAGCCAACGGTGTGATTGGCGAAACGGGCGTTGATGTCGGGCAGCCGACCGGGGACGGCCTTGTAGATGCGGGACTCGTAAATCATCGCAGTCTCCTTTCTCGTCTGGAATTGCTCTGTTCCCCTCTGGCGCCAGAAGGTTTCCCTTGCCCAGAGGGGAGGGTCAGGGTGGGCGCGTCCCTACTTTTTCTCGATGAACTCCAGTTGCACGCCGTCGGGGCCCTCGAAGAAGACGACACGGCGGTCGCCGGATACATTGGCCTCTTCCAGGATCTTGGCGCCGTTGGCCTTGAGCATATCGATCATGCCCTGGATGTCGTCGGCGTCGATGGCGATGTGCTCAATGCCGTACTTCTGATCGCGGGTCTGGGTCTCGATGTGCTTGGTGACGTTCAGGGTCAGGCCATGCAGGTCGAGGCGGACGCCAATCTCTCCCACGTCGGCGATCTTGGTCGCGCCCAAGGTGTCAATGTAGAACTTCGCCGTGGCTTGGGGGTCGGGCGACTTGAGGTGAACGTGGTTCAGGCTGAGAGCCATATCGGGCCTCCTTGAAGGTGAGAATCGGAACGCGGAATCCGGTACGGAATAGGGGCTACTCTATCTGGCAGAATAGTTTACCCGCCCAAGCGAGTCAAGCAGAGTTGACGATGGCCGGGCCTGCGCCCAAAATCATAGAAAACTCTGCTCTAGGCAGTTTTGACAAATACCGATATGCCACCAAACGTTACAGCGCAAGTCACGCCGGAAATGCTGCGCTGGGCCAGGGAGCAGGCCGGCTGCGGCCTGGATCAGGCGGCGAAATCCGCTGGCGCGAAAGCCACCACCGTCGCAGAGTGGGAAAATGCGGCAGGGGATGTGGCGGCAAAGGTCAAAAGCGTCGCCGATGTGTTTGGCGTCAGCCGCCAAGCTGTAGCAGTGAGGACCCAGTCGTATGTGCCGCAGCTAATTTCAGAGGAACAGTATCGCAGTATCTTAGGGTACTTGGCAGATGAGTACCGGGAATTTCGAGAGTCAAGACCCATCCGAAGCAATGGATGGCCGCACTGGCGGGCTGTTCGCTCCGGGGACGCCGCTGACCCGTGGGTTATCGCTTACGCACTTGCTCTGGGCGGAGTTGTGGTCAGCGAGGAACAGCGGAATGGGCGCGAAGTCAAGATTCCCGACGTTTGAGACCAATTGGGCGTACTGGGCGTACTGCACATGAATTTGCTGGATCTGCTCCGAGCTGAAGGATTTCGCGGCGCGCAGCTAACGCGGGGCCAGTTTCACCCAACCAACCCTCCACCCCAACCTCTCTCCTCAAAGGAGAGGGAAATCGGGGCATTCTTTTCGGCTATAATGCCCTTGCCAACCCCATTCAGAACCGGGAGGGGATTATGCCCATCGAGCAGCTTGCCCCGGAATTTGCGCGCATCATTGCCGCCGACGCCGACATCGCGCGGCACACGCCCGACGACTACGGCGGCGACAACGGCCCGGCCGAGGGGCCGGTGTGGTGGTCCGACGGCGGATATCTGCTGTTCAGCGACATCCACAACAACCGGCGCATCAAGTTCGTGCCCGGCGAGGGCGCCAGCGTTGACCACGAGCCGACCAACCGCTCCAACGGCCTGACCCGCGACCTGCAAGGGCGGCTCATCGCCTGCGAGCACGACAGCCGCCGCGTTACCCGCACCGAGCCCGACGGCAGCATCACCGTGGTGGCCGCCAGCTTCCAGGGCCGCCGCCTCAACCGCCCCAACGACGTGGTGGTGAAGTCCGACGGCTGCATCTACTTCACCGACCCGTGGACGCTGCCCACGCCGCCCGAGCAGTGGGACCTGCCCTACTCCGGCGTCTACCGCGTCACCCCCGACCTCGGCAGCATCACGCTGCTGGTGGACGACTTCGTGGTGCCCAACGGCCTAGCCTTCTCGCCCGACGAGAGCATTCTCTACGTCAATGACTCGCGGCGGGGCCACATCCGCTCCTTCGAGGTCAACCCCAACGGCTCGCTGGCCCGGCAGACCGACCGGGTGTTTGCCACGCTGACCGGCTCTGAGCCGGGCGTCCCCGACGGCATGAAGGTGGACGTCGAAGGCAACGTGTACTGCGGCGGCTCCGGCGGCCTGTGGGTGATGGACGCCTCGGGCAAGAAGCTGGGGGTCGTAAGGCACGGCGCTACCGCAACTACGAACCTGTGCTTCGGCGGCGCCGACTGGAAGACGCTCTACTTCACCAGCCGCAACCACTTGGGCTCGGTGCAGGCCAACATCGCCGGCATCCCGGTGCCGGTCGCCTAACGCGCATCTGTCTGAATCAGGATTTTCAGGATTCAAAGATTGTCAGGATGAGCAGGTAATATCCTGAAAATCCTATAATCCCGAAAATCCCGATTCAGACATTCCCCGTAAACAAGTTTTATCTCGGAGAGGAACGAATCATGCCACGCATATCGCCCGTGACCCGCGACCAACTTTCGGAAGAGGACCAGCAGTATCACGACGCCATCGTAGGCACCCGCGGCAGCGTTCGCGGGCCTTTCGGCGTGCTGCTCAACAGCCCCAAGCTGGCGGCCCGCGTTGCCGACACTGGCGCCTTCGTGCGCTTCGAGTTCGAGCAGCCGGAGGCCCTGAAGGAGACGCTGATCATCGCCACGGCCCGCGAGATGAAGCAGCAGTACGAGTTCTCGGCCCACGCCCGCCTGGCCCGGCAGGCCGGGGTGTCGGAGTCGACCATCTCGGCCATCGCCAACGGCACCGCTCCGGCGGGGCTGGAGGGCGACGAGGAGCTGCTGGTGAACTACGTCCACGAACTGCTGCGCAATCACAAGGTCAGCGACGCCACCTTCAAGGCCATGACCGGACGCTTCGGCGAGAAGGACACCCTGCACTTCACCGTCCTCTGCGGCCACTACCTGCTGGTAGCCCAGGTCCTGACCGCCTTCGACGTGGAGCTGGGCGAGGGCATGGACAAGGAAATCCCGGACTAGGCAGCACCGGACACCGTCATTCCTGCGGAAGCGGGAATCCAGTGGTTCCGCGGGAATGGCGTATCATTGGGAAGTAGCCTATTCGCCGCCCGAACGGAAAGCAGATGCTGACGATTTCGGTAAAAAACTTCGGCCCCATAGCAGAGGGATCAGTAGACCTGAAACCCCTGACAATCTTCGTCGGCCCCAGCAACACCGGCAAGTCCTACATGGCCACAGCGGTGTACGCGGTGATGCGCGCGGTCGAGGGGCGACCACAGGTGCCGTACACACGGCATCTTGAGCGGCGCGGGTTGGCGGCTGGTTTCAGAAGCCAGTGGGAGGTCCCTGCTGAGGTTACAGACGCTATCAGGGAGTGGGTGAAGGGCCAGGATGGCAAGGCTTGGGATGGGCAGCAAGACATCCCGGTAACAGCCTTTCCCGAAAGGGTTTACTCTGAGGTAACAGAGTCCACCCGAAAGGTGCTCGATTGGTTCCGCAGCGATGTAATGCAGCAACTTTTTCAGTCATACAGGGGAAAGTCCGAAATTGTAAACCGGGCAAGTGGGGCCGAGGATTTCCGTCTCTCTGTTGAGCGGAAATCACCAGCGGTCAAAGTTGACATAGGGCTGGAGGGCGTCGGAGGTTCGAACGCCCAATTCGACATCTCAGAAGCTTCTGTGCAATCTAATTACATTGAGTACTGGGGAACAAAACAAGAGCGGGATGAAAAAATATACCCAGGCGTGTACTCGGATTTGGTTTCTCACCTGCGAATATCTGCTGCAGAGATCGTATTCGAGGGGCTTCCATACAACAGCTATTTTCTACCAGCATCCCGAATTGGCATTGTTCAAGGGCAGAAGATACTTGCGGCCTCGATAATCCGACAATCGGCTTTGCTAGGTTCGCAACGGGTTAACATTCCGGCTTTGCCAGGAGTAACCGCCGCGTTTCTGAGCGACTTGGTCAGCTTGGATAAAGGCTTAAGGTCAAGTAGCCCCAACGAAGAGTGGGGCAAGGCGGTCAGCTTCATTGAAACTAACGTATTGCATGGCGAGATTGACCTGGACGAATCCGCTGGCCTGCCCTACCCCGAAATCGCTTACACAACGGCGGCAGGCCAATTCACGCTCGAACACTCCTCTTCCATGGTCTCAGAACTTGCCCCTCTAGTCTTGTTCTTGAAATATCTAATCGACCCAGGCGACCTGCTCATCCTTGAGGAACCCGAGTCGCACCTGCACCCGGCGGCGCAGCGACAGTTGGCGCGGGGCATTGTGCGGCTCGTTAACGCTGGAGTGCAGGTACTGATTACCACGCACAGCGACATCATGATCAGCCAGATAAACAACCTGCTGGCACTGCGACAGGCCAGCCCGGAGTTGGTAGAGCAGGGCGGCTTTGACCACGAAGATATCCTGCAACCGGGTCAGGTAGGCGCATATCTATTCCGATACAACCAGGAGCTAGGCGGCTGCGAGACCGTGGACCTCGAAATCGATTCGGACACCGGGATTGACGAGGACCAATTCGCCAGTGTCTTCGAGGCCATTTACAACGAATCAATAGCATTGCAGCGCGACCGGAACTGATGGCGTACTCCCAAATGGCGGAGCGCATCCGCGGCACCTATGGCGATTGTTGTCTCACTGATTCGCACTCGGAGCAGAATTGCAGAATTGATGTTTCAGGGATGGGAGACTCTGAACTCGCCACGATTCACGGAGACTTGAACCAACGGTGTCCGAATCACGAGGTTACCACCCGGCTGTGCGACCGACTGATATTCGGACGGCTGGACGAAGACTTCATTTGCGCTGCCGAATTCAAAGGAGGCAGGAACCCGAAAGTCCCGAAGGCAATCAGCCAGATTCAGGGAGGGCTGAATCTGGCAAGGTCAATCCTGGGTAACCGAATCGTAGAGAAGTGGTATCCGCTGTTGTTTTTTAGTGGCAAGATGAAGGGTAACGACTTAAGGACATTGCAAACTAAGAGGGTTTCCTACGGTGGCAAGAAGAAGCTGATAGACCGCATCGACTGCGGCTCCAGCTTGCTGTCCTACCTGAACCGGCAATAACAATCTACCTACTAGCGAACGCAAGGAGGCGCTCCCGATGCCGCACACACCGCATGGCGTCAATTTCGAGTCCAACCGGCCGGTGGTCATGGGGCGGAACGGGATGGTCTGCGCCGGGCAACCGCTGGCGGCGCAGGCAGGCATGGCCGTGCTGCAGCGGGGCGGCAACGCCGTCGACGCCGCCATCGCCACCGCCGCCGCCCTAAACGTCGTCGAACCGAATATGTCGGGCGTCGGGGGCGATGGTTTCATCATGATCTACAACCGGCAGGCCGGGACCATCGAGGTGTGCAACGGCACAGGCGCCGCTCCCTACGCCACCGACGTCGACTGGTACCGCAAGAACGGCATCCCGGCGAAGGGCATTCTGTCGGTGTCGGCGCCGGGGCTGGTGGACGCCTGGATGGCGTCCCACGAGCGGTACGGCGCCCTGTCGCGGGCCGAGGTCTTCGACGCGGCCATCGACCTGTCCGAGAACGGCTTTCCGGTCACGCACGTGCTGTCCGGTGTGATCGCGGGCGACCGCCTGCTCCAGGAATTC
Organism: Dehalococcoidia bacterium; assembly: GCA_965261945.1. Lineage (GTDB taxonomy): Bacteria > Chloroflexota > Dehalococcoidia > Lucifugimonadales > UBA3495 > VXOI01. The sequence continues at coordinate 2,761,669 of CBDHEF010000002.1, read as the reverse complement.
CCCGACTCGCAGGCAGTCTTCGCCCCCGGCGGCGTGGCGCTTCGTCCGGGACAGATTATCCGGCAGCAGGGGCTGGCCCGGACGTTCCAGGCTATCGTCGACGGCGGGCGCGACGCCTTCTACGAGGGCGAGACGGCCCGCGCCATCGTCAAGTTCAGCGAGGAGCAGGGTGGCCTGCTCTCCCTTAAAGACCTGGCCGACTGCCGCTCGCGGTGGGAGGCGCCCATATCCACCACCTACCACGGGCACACGGTCTATGAGGCGCCGCCCAACTCCAGCGGCCATGTGCTGTTGCAGGAACTGAACATCGTCGAGCAGTTCGACCTGAAGGCGCTGGGCTGCAACACCCCCGAGAGCATTCACCTGATGGTCGAGGCCAAGAAGCTGGCCTTCGCTGACCGCGAGGCCTACATGGCCGACCCCGACTGGGTGGATGTTCCCGTCGCCGGTATGCTGTCCAAGCAGTACGCCGCCGAGCGCGCGAAGCTCATAGACCCCCGGCGGGCCGCCGCCGAGGCGGGCCACGGCGACCCGTGGAGCTACCAGCCAGCCAACTACGGCCGACGCCCCAGGGCCGCGGCCACGCCGGGCGCGATACAGCCTGAGACAGCAATTCCAGAAGAGGACACCACCTGCTTCGTGGTCGTCGACCGCTGGGGCAACGCCGTCTGCCAGCTCCAGAGCATCCAGAGTTCGCTGGGCTCCAGCATCGTGGCCGGCGACACCGGCATACTGCTGAACAACCGCATGACCTACTGGCACCTCGACCCCGACCACCCCGACTGCCTGCAACCGGGCAAGCGGGTGCGCCACACCATGAACCCGATAATGGTGTTCCGCTCTCCTGTTCCCTCTCCCTCCGGGGGAGGGTCAGGGTGGGGGCGTACTGTAACCGCCCGCAACGGCGAATCCGGCCACGGCAGCCTGGCGCTGGTGTGCGGCACTCCCGGCGCCGACACGCAGGTGCAGACCAATATGCAGGTCATAACCCACGTTCTGGACTTCGGCATGACCGTGGCGGAGGCGGTGGAGGCCCCGCGCTGGCGCAACACCCACAGTCCTACCGAGTCCAACATCCCCCACGAGTGCGACAACCTGCTTTACGTCGAGTCCCGCTTCCCCGCCGAAACGCTGGACGGCCTGCGCCAGCGCGGGCATACTCTGGAAGTGATGCACGGCTGGGGAGCCTCGGGCAGCGAGATGATGATCCAGGTGGACGGGGAGACCGGCGCCGCCGGATTCAACGTGTTACAGGGCGCCGCCGACCCCCGCCGCGACGGCTATGCCGTCGGCTGGTAGCCACCTGGTTCCCTCCCCCGGAGGGGGAGGGTCAGGGTGGGGGCGTCGCCAGCGTAGACGACTTGTTTCTCGCTTCTCACAAAATGAACGGCGGGAAGCGCAATTCGTAAAGGCGCCTTAATCCATAACAAGACCAGGAAGCAGAGCGGGGGAACGCCCCTACCCCAATCCTCCCCCGGAGGGAGAGGGGATTGCTTGTGAAGAGGCGACATCATGCCAATACCCGGCGAGAAACGCAGCCCCTTCCCCGACGAGTGCGGCAACCAGGCCGGTATGTTTGCCGAGGCGGTGCGCGACGGGGACATGAACTTGGCATGGACCATGCTGTCCAAGGAAACTCGGGGGATGCGGATGGGCGTCTGGGCCACCAGGCACCGCGTCGATATGCAACTGGCATACCGCGCCGGTTACAATCCCGACCACCCCATGCGGGAAGCGATGCTGGAGGACTTCCGCACCACGGTGTTGGGTCTCTGGCCGCTGGAGGATCTGACCGACCTGGGCATCTCACCCACCAGCTACATAGACGACGAACACGCTTTCGCCTTCCTGCCCTTCGGCATCACCGAGGACAACACCGAGGTGCGCCGTGGCCGGGCGATGAACGGCCTCATCCTGCCGATGCTGATGGAGGACGGCGAGTGGAAGGTGGACCTCCCAGGCTGGCGGTTCCTGGAAAATCCCAAGGCGGATGACCCCGAAAGCGAGCCGCAGGCGTAGGAGGGATTGGTGTCCGGCAAATGCCAATAGCCCGACTGCTCCAGCGCCTTGCCGTCATTCCCGTCTTCGCAGGAATGATGGGTGTGCGGGAAATACGAACCGAAAGTGAGAACGAAGAATCAGGCGAAGAACAGGACCCGGCCCAGTCCCTTCGAGGAGCCGCCGGTCTGCGAGTTGTGTCTGCGGGAGTCGGTACGCTTCACCGAGCATCATTTGGTGCCCCGCTCGCGTGGCGGCAAGTACGGGCCGAAGGCGCGCCTGTGCTCCACCTGCCACCGGCAACTGCACACCATGTTCTCCGAGAAAACCCTGGCCGGCCAGCTCAACTCCGTTGAGCGGCTGCGCGCCGACCCGGACTTCGCCGGATACCTGATATGGGCCAGCAAGCAGAAGGACGGCGCAACCTTCCGTGTGCGCCGCGCCAACGCCCGGCGTTGAAATACAGGAGCGTCCCTTGAACGATCAGGACTTTATCGACCGTATACAGGAAAAGATAGAGCGTCTTACCGGACGTGATATTGAGTTGCGCATTGACGAAGATGAAGGCGGACAACTGGGCGTGGACTTTTCCCGCAAGGTGCCGCTGGTTATCATGGGCCGCAACGTCTTCGAGTATTCCGGCTTCGCACGGCTCTGCACCGAGTACGCCGTAGCCTCCATCCGCGAGCAACGGGAGATACCCGAAATCGAGTTCCAGATGTTGCTGGCCCGGAATTAAACACCCGGAATTAAACGCCGAGGACGCCGAGTTTCTTATGGCTGCCCGCCCCATACACGACCTTTCCGAGTATCCCCGGCCCTGGTTCTACCGTCCGGAAATTTACTACGGCTTCATCATCTTCCCGCCCGTGTGGTCGGTGCTGACGCTGCGCTCGCCCTGGCATAGCGGCGAGGGCTTCCGCGGCATCCTCGTCGGCGGGATAGCGTGGTTCTTCATCATCGCCTCGGTGGTGCTGTCGGTGCGCTGGGTGCAGGAAGGAGGCGTCGTCAACCTGTTTATATTTGTGCCGGGCCTGCTGCTAACCCTGGTTACGCAGATACAGTGGACGGCGCATCGCGCTCAGCATGGCCCACCGCCGACGGAAACGGAAGACTCGCAGGCCACCGGCCCGCCGGTTGCGCTAACGGAAACAGCGGAGATGGAGAGCGCCGAACCAGGCGCCGAACCAGGTGATGCAGCCAGCGCCGGGGACGCCGAATTAACCGGCGAACCCAGCCTCCATCCCGACTACACCCCGCGGCGGCGACGGCGCAGGCGGCGGCGGCCCATCAGCCGGTCGGCGGATTCCGCCCCGCTCTGCTAGAATACATTACGACAGGTTATTCCCAACTCTGACTAATCCCGCCTTATCGGAGGAAAATTTATGGCGTTGCATTATGATGGCGAAGTTCGCATCGTCAAGGTCAACATGGGCCCCTTCAACAACAACGGCTACATCGTGTCCTGCCCCGAGACCAACGAGGGCATCCTCATCGACACGCCTGCCGAACCTGAACTGCTGCTCAACGAAGTGGGCGACGTCAGCATCAAGGCCATCCTGATTACCCACAACCACCAGGACCACCTGCTGGGCTTCGACGAAATCACCGGCAGCCTGGACGCCCCGGTGGGCATAACCACCGCCGACAAGGGCCCGCTGCCCAAGGCCCCGGACGTGGAGCTGACCGACGGACAGGTAATCCAGTTCGGCAACCAGGAGCTCCGGGTGCTGACCACGCCGGGCCACACCGACGGCGCAAGCTGCTTCCTGGTGGGCAAGCATCTGTTCTCCGGCGATACCCTCTTCCCCGGCGGGCCGGGCAAGAGCCGCAGCCCCGAGGCGCTGCGAACGATCCTCGAGAGCATCTCGTCCAAGCTGCTGACCCTGCCCGACGACGTGGCCGTCTACCCCGGGCACGGCGACGACACCACCATCGCCGAGGCCAAGCGCCGCCAGGCCGTCTTCGCCTCCAAGTCTCACCCCGCCGAACAGTTCGGCGACGTCGACTGGCTGGAGAGCTAGACCCCGGAATACCCGCTGTCCCGTAGGGGCGCACAATCGTGCGCCCCAGTCTGCTGATACGCAATTCCCCGGAGTCCACCCGGGAAAGGAGGGCTGGAATGACAACCACCAAAAGCCCGCAGACTTTCCGGTTGCCGGATCCGCCGGAATACCCGGAAGACAAGATGACCAACTTCGACCACCTGACCGCTACCGGCAGCGCCCACCATCTGATACAGCACTTCGGCAGCCCGGAGACCACCCTGGTCGCCGGTGAGCATTACCTCACTGGGGTTCATACCCGCAACCTGGCCGGGGTGCGGTATCCCGATCTGCTCATCGCTTTTAACGTCAATCCCGCTGCCTACCGCCAGAGCAACGCCTACGTAATCGCGGAACAGGGAAAGCCACCGGACTTTGTGCTGGAAATCGCCTCCCGCCGCACGGGGCGGGTAGACGTCGTGGACAAGCGCAACGACTACGCCGCGCTGGGCATTCCCGAGTACTGGCGCTTCGACAAAACGGGCAATTTTCACAGAGCGCGGCTGGCCGGCGACCGCCTGTCAGCAGACGGGCAATATCAAGCCATTGTCATAGAAGAAGTGGCCGACGGCGTTCTGCAAGGCTTCAGCCAAGTCCTGAACCTGCTACTGCGGTGGGAGAACGGTCAACTGAGATGGCACGACCCGGAAACGGGCCGGCATATAGCGACTTTCGAGGACGAGCGGGAGGCCCGCATCCAGGCTGAAGCCCACGCCCGAGAACAGCGCGAAGCCCTGGCCCAGGAGCGCGAAGCCCTGGCCCAGGAGCGCGAAGCCCTGGCCCAGGAGCGCGAAGCCCTTACCCGGGAGCGCGAGGCCCTGGCCCAGGAGCGCGAAGCCCGCCTGCTGGCCGAAGCCCGCGCCCGCGAACTGGAAGAAAGGCTCGAAAGCCTGGGGAACCAGTGATTTCCTGACCCGGCCATTGCATCCTTCCGAATCATCGTTTTCACGGAGAAAGAATGTTCCAGCGTACAGTCCTCGGCAATCAGTTGCGCGTTGTCACCTCGATGATGGCGCACACCCAGTCGGTATCCATCGCCATCTTCGTCGGCGCGGGCTCGCGGTATGAGTCGGCGGAACTGGCCGGGGTGTCGCACTTCATTGAGCACCTGCCCTTCAAGGGCAGCGAGAAGTGGCCCACGGCGCGGGACGTCAGTGAGGCCATCGAGGGCGCAGGCGGCATGATGAACGCCAGCACCGACCGCGAGGTGACCGTCTTCTGGTGCAAGGTGGCCCGGCCCCACTTCCACACCGCCTTCGCCGTGCTGCTGGATATGCTGATGAACCCGCTGCTGGAACCGGAGGAAGTGGAAAAGGAGCGGGAGGTTATCCAGGAAGAACTGCGGATGACCTACGACAACCCGTCCTACCGCGTCGACTTGCTCATTGACGAGGCGCTGTGGCCCGACCAGGCCATGGGCCGCGACGTGGGCGGCACCCCAGACACCGTAGCCGCCATCGGGCAGGAGGCCATCCGCGAGTACATGGTCCGGCAGTACAACCCGGCCAACACCGTAGTCGCCGTGGCAGGCAACGTAACTCACGATGAGGTCGTCGACCTGTTGGAAGACTCCACCCACGGCTGGCAACCGCAGACTCCGCTGGACTGGGAGCCGGTGGCCGGGGACGGCGCCGGTGGCCCTGTGGTGAAGGTTGAGCGCCGCCGCTCCGACCAGTCGCACCTGTGCCTCGCCCTGCCCGGCCTGTCGCTGAACGACCCCGACCGCTACGCCCTGAGCCTGCTCAACGTGATGCTGGGCGACGGCATGAGCAGCCGCCTGTTCCTGAACCTGCGGGAGATGCAGAGCCTGGCCTACGACGTGAGCAGCTCCATCTACCACTTCCGCGACTGCGGCTCCATGGTGGTCTACTGCGGCGTGGAGCCGCGCAAGACCAACGACACAGTCCGCGCCGTCATGCAGCAGCTCGACGGGATGCGCGAGGAGGCCGAGGAGCGCGAGCTGACCAAGGCCCGCGAGTACGCCACCGGCCGCCTGCTGCTCCGCATGGAAGACAGCCGCGCCGTGGCGTCATGGATGGGGTCGCAGGAACTGCTGCAGAACCAGCTATGCCCGGTGGAGGAGATCCTGGGCCGCCTCCAGGCTGTAACGCCCGCAGACATCTCGAACCTTGCCACTCGACTATTCAAGCAGGACCAGTTGCGCCTGGCCGTAGTCGGCCCCCAAGGCGGTCAGAAGACGCTGACCGGCCTGCTGAAACTGTAACGGCAACTCCCTCTCACTATCGAGAGGGAGTTGCCAAAACTGACCATTCGCCAACCAAGCGGTCGCTGATAGTCCGTCCGGGTTCGCCTTCCTTATGTCGCCCATGTGTGAACGACGACGATGAGCCTGCCGTCAAGTATCCCAATAGTGTGCCGTCGTTGTTCTATGGGTAAAGGCGGCTTGGCGTGATGTGCGTCCAGTACGTGAACGTGCCATCGTTGTTATGGGTAAAGGTCTACCCTCATATCGTTATCCAGGTCATTGAAGACCAGCAGGGCGGTTGGGAAATCAATGCCGCGCTTTCGGATGTTTACCCGGTCCTTCTCAAAATCCCAAGTCCGCTCCATTCTATCCGCCCTACGCACTATCCGCCCTGCGCAACCCCCACGACCTCCGCGGTCTCACCCACCGTCTGCTCGGCGACGAAGGCGCGTGACTGCTGTAGCGCGGCCTTCAGGTACGGAGCGGTCACGCTGGTCGGGTGGTCGGCCAGCTCCTCGGGGGTGCCGGTGGCTATAAGTTCGCCGCCCTTGTCGCCGGCGCCGGGGCCGAGGTCTATCAGCCAGTCTGCGTTCTTCATCACGTCGATGTTGTGCTCGATCAGGATTACCGTGTTGCCCCCGTCCACCAGGCGGTGCAGCACGCCCAGCAGGGCTGCGCAGTCCTCGAAGGACAGGCCGGTGGTCGGCTCGTCCAGCAGATAGACAGTCTTGCCTGTGGCCCGCTTGGACAGCTCGGTGGCCAGCTTGACCCGCTGCGCCTCGCCGCCGGAGAGCGTTGTTGCCGGCTGGCCCAGGCGGATGTAGCCCAGGCCCACGGCGCTCAGCGTTTCCAGCTTGGGGCGGATGCGCGGGAAGTTGATGAAGAACTCCAACGCGGTGGCCACCGTCATGTTCAGCACATCGGCGATGTGCTTGCCCCGCATGGTGACTTCCAGCGCCTCGCGGTTGTAGCGCAGGCCGTGGCAGATATCGCAGGGGACGGTGACGTCGGGCAGGAACTGCATCTCGATCTGGTTGTATCCTTCGCCCTGGCAAGCCTCGCAGCGTCCGCCCTTGACATTGAAGGAGAACCGGCCCGGCTTGTAGCCCCGCACCCGCGACTCCGGCAGGTTGGCGAACAGCTCGCGGATGGGCGTGAAAGCGCCGGTGTAGGTGGCCGGGTTGCTGCGCGGGGTGCGCCCGATGGGCGACTGGTCAATCTTGACCACCTTGTCCACGCCCTCGACACCAATCAGGTCATCGTGCTTGCCGGGCAGGTCGCGGCCGTTGTTGATCCTCTGGTTCAGCTTCTTGTACAGTATCTCGTAGACCAGGCTGCTCTTGCCCGAGCCGGAAACGCCGGTGATGCACACCAGCCGGCCCAGCGGGAACTCCACGTCTATGCCGCGCAGGTTGTTCTCCCGCGCGCCCGTGATAGTCAGGGAAAGGCCGTTGCCCTCGCGACGCTGTTCCGGTACCGGCACCCGCTTGCGACCGCTGAGGTACTGGCCGGTCAGCGAGTCGGGGGAGTTCTCGATTTCCTCCACCGTGCCGACGGCGACGACCTGCCCGCCGTGTTCACCCGCCCGGGGCCCCAGGTCGGCGATGAAGTCGGCGGAGCGCATCATGGCCTCGTCGTGCTCCACTACGAGCACCGTGTTGCCCATGTCGCGCAGGCGGGTAAGCGTGTTGATGAGCCGCTGGTCGTCGTGAGGGTGCAGCCCGACGGTCGGCTCGTCGCACACGTACAGCACTCCGGTCAGGCCCGAGCCGATCTGCGTCGCCAGCCGCACACGCTGGGCCTCGCCGCCGGAGAGGGTCTGGGCCGTGCGATCCATGGTCACGTAGTCGAGGCCGATGCCCATGAGGAACTTCAGGCGGCCGTCGATTTCCTTAAGTACCTGGTTGGCGATGGTCTTGCCGCGAGTGGAGAGCACCTGCGGGGCCGCGGCTTTCCCGCTCCCGGAAGCCTTGCGGCCGTTCTTTGAGCCATTGCGCCGGCCGCTCCGATGGCCATTGGCATTGCCAACCGCATTGCCGTTAATTCCCTCCCCCTCCGGGAGAGGGTTAGGGTGAGGGCGTCCCCCGTTGCCGTTCAGGTTGTAATCCGAATCGGGATCGATCTGCTCGACCCACTCGGCGGCGGCCCCGATGTTCTTGGCGCAGACGTCCATGATGCCGAGGCCGCAGACCCGCACCGCCAGCGCCTCGGGCCGCAGGCGCTTGCCATCGCAGGAGCGGCAGGGGCGGGCCGACATATAGCGCTCGATCTGCGAGCGGGAGTAGTCTGATTCAGTGGACTTGTACCGCCGCTCCAGGTTGGCAATCACGCCCTCGAAGTTGGTGTCCCAGCTATAGGTGCGGCCCCGGTGGGTGCGGTGGCTGACCGTAACTTTCTGAGAGCCGTTGCCGTAGAGAATCAGGTCAACGTGTTCCGGGTCCAGTTCCTGCACCGGCGCCCTGGCGGAGAAGCCGTTGGCCTCCGCCACCGACTCCATCAAGCTGATGTACCATGCGCCGGACGCGCCGGCCCGCACCCATGGCGTGATCGCCCCCTGCGACAGCGACAGGCTCCTGTTGGGGATGACCAGCTCCGGGTCTACGGCCAGCTTGTAGCCCAGCCCGGTGCATTCGGAGCAGGCGCCGTGGGGGCTGTTGAAGCTGAAGGTGCGCGGCTCGATCTCCGGCAGGCTGACGTTGCACTTGGCGCAGGCGAACTGCTCGGAGAACACCAGCGTCTCGCTCTCTCCGCCCTCGGAAGACTCCCGCAGCACCTCCACCACGCCTTCGCCCTCGCGCAGGCAGGTCTCCACCGACTCGGCCACGCGGGCCATCTCGGTATCAGGGCGGACGATGAGCCGGTCTACCACCAGCTCGATATAGTGCCATTTGTTCTTGTTCAGGTTCAGGTTGTCGATCTCGTCCAGCATCCGTATCTCGCCGTTGACACGGATGCGGACGAATCCGGCTTTGCGGGCTGTCTCGACAACGTCCTTGTGCTCGCCCTTCTTGCGCCGGATCTTGGGGGCCAGCAGCGTGATGCGGCTGCCCTCTTCCAGCGACATGATGGAATCCACTATCTGGGAAACGGTCTGGCGCTCCACCGGGCTGTCGCACTTGGGGCAGTGCGGAACGCCGACTCGGGCGAACAGCAGGCGCAGGTAGTCGTAGATTTCGGTCACGGTGCCGACGGTGGAGCGGGGGTTGTGGGATACACCCTTCTGGTCGATGGATATGGCCGGCGACAGGCCCTCGATGTAGTCCACGTCGGGCTTGTCCATCCGCCCCAGGAACTGCCGGGCGTAGGCCGACAGCGACTCGACATAGCGCCGCTGTCCCTCAGCGTATATGGTATCGAAAGCCAATGAGCTCTTCCCGGAGCCGGAAACGCCGGTGATGACCACCAGCTTGTCGCGGGGTACGGTAATCTCGATGTTCTTGAGGTTGTGTTCCCGCGCGCCCTTTACGTGTATGAAGTCCTGCGGCATTTGTCGGTATCCCTCCCGCCCAAGCATCACTGCCAATTTTAGCACTCATCGGAAGTGGCTCAACGCCGTAACCCGCCCATAATCAGCCTGTATTACATATTCTGATTGGGAGTGCAATCGTGTATTATCATGGGAAAGACTGAGCGGATGGTCCGCGAGGAATCATTGCCCGGCTATCAGGCCCCAGGAGCCATTCTGCTCAGGTTCCGGCGCCAAGACCTTGATGCGGCGCTGTATCCCAGCGGGCAGTCGGCGCGGGACGCTCTGCTGGCATGGTCAGACAGCGTGGTTGCCAGTGTATGGGATAACGAGCCGGATGACGAGTGCGACCGATTATAGGCGGGGCGATATATTTGTCGTTGCTACTCCCTTCACTGACGGAACTGGGTTCAAGCGGCGTCCTTCCGTGATAATCAGCGCTCCGGCTTACCATCGCGGCAGACAGGAGGTCATCGTCTTACCGTTCACCGGCAACACCCGGCGTCTCGCGTTGGGGTCTTAATCCGGTCTCCGGCTGGCAAAGCGTCGGACTTGACCCTCCGTCCGCTACTATGGGAATCATAGTGACCGTAAATCGTTCACTTCCGGGATGAAGAGTGGGAAGGGTGTCGGGCGCAGTTATGACGGCAATCGAGGCGGTCCACAAACGTATTCTTAGATTGGCAGACTAGCGTATGGCACGGGAATTGTTTGGCCCTGGCAAGGTACTCATTGGCGTGGTGCATTTGTTGCCGCTGCCCGGTTCGCCCCGGTGGAACGGCAACCTGAAGTCGGTGTTGAACCGGGCGAAAATGGAGGCGGGCTTCCTTCAGGATGGGGGCGCCCACGGCGTCATCGTCGAGAACTTCGGCGACACGCCCTTCAAAACCGGCCGCGTGGAGCCGGAAACCGTGGCCGCCATGACCCTGGCGGTGGAGCAGGTGCGGAGCGCGGTGTCGCTGCCCGTCGGCATCAATATGCTGCGCAACGACGCCATCTCGGCGCTGGCCGTGGCGGTGGCAACGGGCGCCGACTTCATCCGGGTCAACGTGCATTACGGCGTCATGGCCACCGACGAGGGCATAGTTGAAGGCGAGGCCCACGAGACCACCCGACGACGACGCTCGCTGAACGCCGACGTGCAGATTTTGGCCGACGTGCTGGTGAAGCACGCCTCGCCCGTGGGCCAGACCGACATCGCCCATGTGGCCCAGGAGACGTCCCGCCGCGCCCTGGCCGACGGGCTGATTGTTTCCGGCCCTGCCACCGGCCAGCCCACCAACAGCTTCGACGTGTCGGTGGTGCGCCGCGCCGTACCCGACGGCTTCGTGCTGGTGGGCAGCGGCATCAACGAGCAGAACGTATGGCGCATCCTGGAGCACGCCGACGGCGCCATCGTGGGCACCAGCCTCAAGGGCGAGGGCATCGTCACCAACCCCGTAGAACCGGACCGGGTCCGTCGCCTGGCCGAGATATTCGAGTCGCTGGGATAGCGGCCGGTCTGCCCCTGCATCATCGCGACCCGTTTGTGCCCCTGCATCATCGCGACCCGTTTGACCGGATGCTGATCGCTCAAGCGCAGTCCGAGGGTTGACGCTGGTCACCGGCGACTCGCAAATCGCTCGCTGCACCGTCCCAGTCATGCCCGCGCGCCAGTCCCGGATTCTGGAACTCCCTTACCCGAAGGGAGAAAGAACGAATGCGAAAGGCCCTCTCCATTCCAGAGAGGGCCTTGTGAATTCGGCGGGTTTCCGAGGGCTAGGCCAGCTCGCGGCCCACCTGCGTGAACGCGCTGTCCATGCCGGAGATAATTTCGTCGATTTCGCCGGACGTTACGCACAGCGGCGGGGCGACGTTTATGCTGTCGCCGCCGCGCAGGTGCAGGCCGTTGGCCTGGAAGGCCGAGGTCAGGCGGCTGCCCAGCTCGGCGTCGGCGGGGTAAGGCTCCCTGGCCTCGCGGTCGCGCACCAGCTCCATGCCGCACATCAGACCCAGGCCGCGCACGTCGCCGATCATGGGGTGCTTTTCCTGAAGCTCCTTCAGGCCCTCCAGCAGGTAGGCCCCCTGGCGGGCGGAGTTCTCGACCATGCCCTCGTCTTCCATTATCTGGATGTTGCGCAGGGCCGCCGCCGCCGCCACCGGATGCCCGCCAAAGGTGATGACGTGGCGGAAGGAGACACGCTGGCTGCCCACGAAGGCGTCGGCGATGTTCTTGCGGGTGATGGCTCCACCCATGGGGATGTAGCCGCTGGTGATGCCCTTGGCCACGGTCATGATGTCGGGGGTGACGCCCCAGTGCTCGCAGGCGAACATCTTGCCGGTGCGCCCGAAGCCGGTGATGACCTCGTCGGCGATGAGCAGTACGCCGTATCTGTCGCACACCTCCCGCAGCAACGGCCAGTAGTTGTCGGGAGGGACCACCGCGCCCATGGGGCTGGACACCGGCTCCGCTACGACGCCGGCCACGGTCTCCGGCCCCTGGAACTTGATGGTATCCTCGATGGCCTGCACACAGCGCTCGCCGCACTCCTCGGGGGTCTCGCTGTTGTATTCGCAACGGTAGAAGTTGGGCTGCGGGACGTGGAAGGTGCCGGGCATCAGCGGTTCGTAGTCCACGCGGGGGAACATGGGCGACCCGCCCAGGGCCAACGCCCCGGACGTTGCGCCGTGGTAGGAACCCCGGCGGCTGATGAACTTGTACCGCCCAGGCTCACCCACCCGCTTGAAATAGGCCTTGGTCAGCTTGATGGCCGTCTCCACCGCCTCCGACCCGCCGCTGGTGAAGAAGGAGCGTGAGAGGTCGCCGGGGGTGATTTCGGCCAACTTCTCGGCCAGCCGGATGGTCGGCTCGGTGGTCGTGCCCATGGGCATATAGGTCAGCTTGAGCATCTGCTCGTAGGCAGCGTCGGCAATTTCCTTCCGACCGTAGCCCACGTTCTTCAGCCACAGGCCCGACATGGCGTCGATGGACGTATTGCCCTCGGAGTCGGTGACCCGGACGCCCTCGCCCGACACGTAGACCGTCGGCTCGCCCTTCTCGGCCATGTCGCTGGGTTCCCGCAGATAGACCCACAGATGCTCCAGGGCGGAATCCTGGAGTTCCTTGAGGCTGGTGGCGCTGGTCATGCTGCCTCCCGTAGCTGGATGGTTGTAGCTGGTATGGTTGGTGAATGATCTCCCGGTTATGGCTGCCGGGTGATTGTACCCGTTGCGGCGGGCGGCGGGAATCCCCGGTTGGCGGGGCCGCGGGATCGGTTGATTTTCCCTACCGGGCGATCGAATCAGTTCGTGGTAAACTAGGTTGTGTTGACATTTCAGCGCAACCAGATGAGAGCGGCGGTGAAATGCAGAAAGCCCAGGTATCTGGTGTCCAGTTTCTCAAACCGGGAGAATATCCGGCGATAGTGCTTTATTTTGTTGATGAAGCATTCGACCAGATGGCGCTCCCGGTACAGATGCCGGTCATAGCCGGCGGGTTCCTTCCGGTTTGAGCGGGGCGGAATGACCGCAGTCATGCCCAGGGCCAGGATGTGCCCGCGAAACTCCTGGGAGTCATATCCTTTATCAGCCAGCACCTGCTCTCCAGCGTAACCGGCGATCAATTCCTCTGCCTGGGTGATGTCGTGCCGTTGCCCTCCGGTCAGGATGAATCGCAAGGGGTTGCCCAAGCCGTCCACGCTCACGTGGATCTTGGTGCTGAACCCGCCCCGGCTGCGGCCCAGAGCCTGGCAAGCCTGTCCCCCGTTTTTTGGGGCGCCCCCGCCGCGCATGGGTGCGCCCGAACCACCGTGCTGTCAATGATCAGGTATTCCAGGTCCGGGTCGCCGGAGAAATGTTGAAGCATCTGTTCCCAGACGCCTTTGTCAGCCCAACGGGCGAATCGTTTATAGACACTGTTCCAATTCCCGTATTCGGACGGAAGCAGCCGCCATTGGGCGCCGGAGCGGTTAATCCACAGCACAGCCTCGACAAATCGCTGGCAATCTTCTTCCTGAGCGACATACAGGCCGGCGCAGCCACGCAGGAAATCGAAAATCCTGTCCCACTGTTCTGCTGGCAACTTAACATTTGACATACAAGCATCATAACCAAAATGTCAACACAACCTAGTCCGACTGTAGAAGGGGCAACCTTTAGGAAAGGCTCAAAGACGACGCGACGGCCAACAAACTAACGACGCTTGCCCGCTCGGTGACAAGTTGCATCCTATGAACTTAAGCGGTATACAATAACAACCGTGGATTGGTAACTGCGTAGCGGGAGCCGTCCATGCCTTCCAGATGAGAAGGGAAAAGGCCAGTGCCTGCGTAGCGGGGACTGGCCTTACTGTATGGGGAAAGTGAATAACCCGTAATTCGCCACATACCCATCGGGGGCACGGCGGAGTTTCTCTTCGACGATTCGCCAGTCCTCTTTATCCGGTTTGCCCAATATGTGGCGTCCGATGGGGGTGACCACAAGGTCAGCAAGTTGCAATCCTGCTATTTTGTCCTTCTTGTCGCGCAGTTCCAGTGATTGAATCGTATCCCGTATCACACCTGCCTCAACGTAGAGAGAGCCTTTGGTTCTGAGCATCGTCCATGTATTCTCCAGATCCCGGTCCAAGGATTCGCCTCGCTTTTCCGCGACGATGGTTCCACCCCCTTTCACCGGGCCTATAGCGTCGCAAAGCAACTCCACCATAACCCGCAAACCAAGCCGGTACGGGTCGATTGCATTAGCGCCATATCGCGCGAAATAGTCTTCCTTGCGGATAACGCAGGCGACAACCTCGTAGCTAAGTCCCGTAGCTAAGTTCCCGCATCAGGTTATTCAGCTCATTGTAGAATACGGCGCGAAACTCGGTGTTTTGCAGTTCCTCAAATCCGTTTCTGTTTCGGGCTATGTCCGCCGTATGCAGCACGATGTCCGTTCGCCCAAACATCTCGCTCTTGAAGCCGTCGAAGGCTTCTGTCAGCGGCCCTTCGGCATATTCCTTGTCCACTATGACCCCGCCCTGCACGAAGATGGGATAGCAGGAATCAATCGCGGAGAGGTTGTGGTCGCCGGATTCATCCAGGAACAGAACTTTCACAGGCTGCCTTCTCGTCCGTTGGTTTTTTGGCAACTGTTCAATCGTATCAATCGTACCCAACTTTCCCGGCCTGCGGCAATCCGGTTGACAAGGTAGGGGGGCTTTGTTACCATCGCCGCAGCCTGGGGCGGTATGTGTCAGGCGTTTTTTCTCGCCTGCCGTTGATGGGGCGAAGCCTGAAATCCGGCGGGCTGATTCCGGTTCCGCGCCGGAGAGGAGGAACCAAAGGCAGTGGCTTTCGTTACTGGTCTCAAATGCCGCGAGTGCGGGCGCGAATCGCCCGCCGCCCCCCTGAACGTGTGCGAATTCTGCTTCGGCCCGCTGGAAGTGGTCTACGACTATGCCACCATCTCCGAGGTGGTGAGCCGGGACCGCATCGAAGCCGGGCCGTTGAGCATCTGGCGCTACGCCGACCTGCTCCCCGCCGACAGCGAGAACCGGGTCGACATCATGGCGGGCTACACGCCCTTGCTCAAGGCCGACAACCTGGGCAAGCGGCTGGGCCTCAACAACCTCTACATCAAGAACGACAGCGTCAACCCGTCATTTTCCTTCAAGGACCGCGTGGTGTCGGTCGCGGCCACCAAGGCCGTGGAGTTCGGGTTTGATACGATTGCCTGCGCCTCCACCGGCAACCTGGCTTGCAGCGTCGCCGCCCACGCCGCCCGCGCGGGAATGCGCGCCGTCGTATTCATCCCCTCCGACCTGGAGCGCGGCAAAATCATCGGCGCCGCCATCTACGGCCCAACGCTGGTGGCGGTGGATGGCACCTACGATCAGGTCAACCGCCTGTGCAGCGAACTGGCCGACAACGACGACTACAACTGGGCTTTCGTCAACATCAATATGCGCCCCTACTACGCCGAGGGCAGCAAGACCCTGGGGTATGAGGTGGCGGAGCAGCTCGGCTGGCGGGTGCCGGACCATGTGGTGGTGCCGTCGGCCTCCGGCGCGATGTTCACCAAGATATGGAAGGGCTTCAACGAGCTGGCCTGCCTGGGACTGCTGGACGGCGTTGAGGCCAGTTCCTTCGGCCCCGACCAGAACACGGTGCATCACCCGGCGGTAACCACGCGGATGCACATGGCGCAGGCCGGGGGTTGCTCGCCCATCGTCAGCGCCTGGGACAACGACGATACCCGCATAACGCCGGTTCGCCCCGACAGCCTGGCCAAGTCGCTGGCCATCGGCAATCCCGCCGATGGCATCTATTCCCTGCGCGTCATCAACAACTCTGGAGGCTCGGCCTACGCGGTTCCCGAAGACCGCATCGTGAGCGGCATCCGGCTGCTGGCCGAGACCGAGGGCATCTTCACCGAGACCGCCGGCGGCGTCACCGTGTCGTGCCTGGCCCACCTGGCCGAGAGCGGCGCCATCGGGCCGGATGAACTAACGGTGGTCTACATAACCGGCAACGGCCTGAAGACGCAGGAAGCGGTGGAAGAAGTGGTGCATCCGCTCTCGGTCAAGCCAACCTTTTCGTCCTTCGAGGCCGCGTTTCAGGGTTAGGGATTTGGCAGTAGCGAGAGAAATTCAATGACTACCAGCGCAAATCCCACTCCAGCCCCGGCTGACCCCGCGCCTTCCGAATATGGCGAACTGTGGCGGGCCATAGGGCGGTTGGAAGGATCTGCTGCTGCGTTGCTCGAGGGCCAGCGGGAACTCAAGGAAGGCCAGCAGGAGTTGAGGGCTGAATTCCAGACGGGCCAGGAGCAGTTGAGGGCTGAAATTCAGGCGGGCCAGCAGGAGTTGAGGGTCGAATTCCAGTCCGGGCTACAGGAAGTGAACCGTAGGGTAGACCGGCTTTTCTATGCGATGCTAGGCATCGGCGGAGCTTTGTTGGTAGCGACATTTGCCAGCCGGTTTATTGGCGGCTGATTCATTTTTTCAGAGAATCCATAGGCAATTTGTAGGACTGGCGGACTGCCGCCTTTCTTATTTCGCATCCTCAACCCCCTGGCAGGAGTTTCCCTGATGAGCATCGTGGTTCGCATCCCCACCCCGCTGCGGCGGATGACCAACGGGAAGGACAAGGTGGAAGTGCAGTCCGGCAACCTGGGCGCAATGGTTGACGAGCTGGAGGGCGCGTACCCCGGCTTCAAGGACCGCCTGCTGGACGAAAACGGCGAGTTGCGCTACTTCGTCAACATATACCTCAACGGCGAGGATGTGCGTTTCCTGGACGGGCTGGATACCACGACCAGCACCGGCGACGAGGTCAGCATTGTGCCGGCTGTGGCCGGCGGTCGCTAAAACCGGATTTATACAACCGCAGAGCACTCAGAGACCACAGAGCAAAAGATACCCCCAAGACTCTGTGGTCTGTGTACGCTCTGTGGTTGATCTACCCCCGCTCTTGCAGCCAGCGCAGCTTTTGCTCCTGTCGCGCCGCTTCGTTGGTCGGCTGGTAGCGGGACAGGAACTCGCGGCGGAAGCTATCGAAGCGGTGGTCCAGAATCGCCCGGCGCATCCGCTCCATCAGACCCAGAACGAAGCGCAGGTTGTGGGCCGAGGCCAGCCGCATCCCCAGTATCTCACGGGCGCGGAACAGGTGATGCACGTAGGCCGCCGAGTAGTTGGCGCAGGCGTAGCAATCGCATTCCTCATCCACTGGCCCGGACTGTTCGGCGTAGCGCCGCTTGGCAACGTCTATGCGCCCGTCGGGGGTGAACATGGCGCCGTTGCGGGCTACGCGGGTGGGCAGAGCGCAATCGAACATATCTATGCCCCGCGCCACGCCCTCGACCAGGTCTTCGGGAGAGCCGACGCCCATCAGGTAGCGCGGCTTGTCCTGCGGCAGTTGGGACGTTACCTGCTTGGTGAAGCCGTATAGCTGCTCCTTGTCCTCGCCCACGGCCAAGCCCCCCACAGCGTAGCCGTCGAAGGGGATGGAGGTAATGGCTTGGGCCGACTCGTCACGCAGGGGCGCAAACGTCCCGCCCTGCACGATGCCGAAGAGGGCCTGCCCCGGCCAGGCGCCGGAGCCGCGGTGCACCCGGTGGCATTCGGCGGCCCAGCGATGCGTCCGCTCCATGGCCCGGCGCACCTCGGCCTCGGTGGCCCCGTAGGCAATGCACTGGTCGAAGCACATGATGATGTCGGCGCCCAGCCCCACCTGGTTCATGGTCGCCAGTTCCGGCGTGAAGTTATGCTCGCTGCCGTCCAGATGCGAGCGGAAGCGGATGCCCGCATCGTTGACCTTGCGCAGCGACCCCAAGCTGAAGGCCTGAAAGCCGCCGCTGTCGGTGAGGATGGGGCCGGGCCAGCGCATGAACCCGTGCAGCCCGCCCAGCGAACTCACCGTCCCGACGCCGGGCCGCAGGTAGAGATGATAGGCGTTGCTCAGGACCACCTGCCCGCCCGCGCCGGCCACTTCTTCCGGCGTCAGGCCCTTGACGGTGGCCTGCGTCGCCACCGGCATGAACAGCGGCGTGGGCGCCGAGCCGTGCGGCGTGCGAATCTCCCCGGCGCGGGCCGGGCCGTCGGTGTGGTCGAGCTGGAAGGAAAAGGCGGGAGTGGTCATATTTGCTATCCGAATGGCGTGGGAATTATCCTGTTCCCTCTCCCCCAGGGGGAGAGGGTGAGGGCGTCCCTTGCAGTTTTAATGAATCCCCGCATTCGCTGGGATGCCGGAGTAAAATTTGTGCGCTCACTGCAAATATAGTATAGCCTAGTGCGGATATGAACGAGTTTTTGACTGGCCTGAGTTCCGGGCAGCCGCTGCTATGGGCGCTGCTGGTTCTGGGAGCGATGCTGACCGGGGCGTTTACGCTGAGCCGGCTCTCATCCCTGGCGGCGTTCTTGATTTCGCGCGTCCGGCACGGGGACAAAGACTAGGTGTATTTCCCCAACGCCGATGTAACGATAAACCCGGCCCTGCTGGTTGTTCTCGGCCTGATTGTGGGTATGCTGGGCGGATTTTTCGGCGTGGGAGGCGGCTTTCTGATAACCGGCGGGCTGCTGGTATTCGGCGTTCCCACCCTGTACGCAGTGGGCTCCGGGCTGGCGCTGGTGGTTGGCACCTCGCTGATGAACACGCTCAATCACCGCGAGATGGGCAATGTGGACTACCGTCTGGGGCTGTTGCTGGTGGTGGGCGCGGCCCCTGCGATGTATGGCGCAGAGCGGGCCAACCGGCTACTGGAGTCCTACGGCTTGGAAGGGCCGGTAGTCAGCTACTTCTACGTGGCGCTGCTGTTTGGCTTGGGCGCATTTATCGTGTGGGATTACTGGCAAACTCATCGCGGCCGCCGGGCATCCGAGAAAGACATCACCACCGAAGGTTTAGCCCGCCGGATACAGTCTCTGAATCTGCCGCCGCGCCATATATGGCTGCCCCGTTGGGGTCGCATCTCCACCCTGGTGGCCTTGCCCACGTCGGAAATTGCACAAATGCCGGCATTTGTGCCGGTGATTGTCGGCATCGGGGTCGGATTCTTAGCTGGAATACTGGGAGCCGGCGGCGGGTTCATTTTGACGCCGGTACTGATATACCTGCTGGGAATCCCCACCCGCATTGCCATCGGCACCGGGCTTTTCATGGTACTCGTGGCCTCGTCGGTGGGCGCCTTCGTCTATGCGCTTTCCGACCGCGTAGACCTGCTGATAGCGCTGCTGATGCTGGTGGCGGCGTCGCTGGGGGCGCAGTTGGGCGCCATCGCCACCGAGCACGTGCGCGCGTCCGGCATCCGCATCCTATACGGCGTCATCGTGCTGTGCAGCGGCGCGGCCGTGGGCCTTCAGCAGGCCTCCGTGGCATTGAGCCTGGAACTGCTGTCAACAGTCGGTTCGATAGCCCTGCTGAGCAGCGGCGGCGGAATGTGCCTGCTGCTGCTGGCCCGAATGCTGCGGGCGCGCCGGTAACGGGGGGCGAGCGACGGGGGTTAGGCGATGCGAAGCGTGTGATGGAATATCTCGCGCACAAAATCGTCCCAGAAATCGTTGTCATTCAGGATGCGATACAGCGAAAAGTCTCTGGCGACGTTCATTTCGTCCAAGCGCCGTCTCATTTCAGGTGTAACAACGCCGAGGACGGCAAAATTTCGAGACCTGGCTGGAGTTTCGGCAAAGCTCTTTTGAATAGCTCCCAAGCGTTCCAGCGCACCCGCAGGGTCGGTGCCACTCTTCACTTCGATAGTCGCGACAATTTGCCATTCGCCATTATCAGCCAAGCTTTCAAAACTGATGTCCGGCTCTGAACCGTAGAGCATTCGCAAATTGCCGTCGTTTCCGAGATGGGTAACGGCTCCTTCAATCCGAGTGGTGATGGCTTCATTCAATTCCAGCCACTCCGATAAACGGGCCTTGACCGCTTCCTCGCCTTCCTGCCCGACTATGTTGCGCAGGGACCCGTCTTCGGTAATTCCGATGGTGGCCAGGACATTGCGGTATCCGTTCTCCAGGGTCCATCCGTCTGTCCCCGTAATAATGACCGATATTACAGCGTTATAGACGCGGGCCACGTTCCGGCATCTTTCCAATGTGGGTTGACGCCGATAAATTCCCTCTTCCCAACTTTTGACTTGTGTGGCCATGGCCTGAACACGCTTTAGGGAAAGGGTTGCCATGCCTCGATAGTGGAGCGAGGTCTCCGGGTGGGCTCGCAATATATCCGGTTGAGCGTAGACCAATTTTGGCTCGATTCCTGCGTTCAGGACGTGCTGCCACGCTTCGGGCGCGATGGCGAGAGCTTCCAGTTGGTTTTCGTAGGCGAGCGGAGCTGCAAATCCCTCGATGATCCTGCGGGCTGCCAAATCAGAACGCTCGCGTATCCGATCAGAGATGATCAGAGCGCGTTGCCGGGCCTCCTCAAGGCGAATCTCACGCTCAACCAACTGCTTTTCTCCAGTGGTACACGCACTTGCGGATTTCCTGTCGTCCAAACCGCCCCATTTGCTGGCTTGAATTCCCCTTACCTTGCTTGAGAGTCCAGATAGTTTCGCACCTGAACCCGGACTGCTCGGCGAAGTCCGACAGTATCAGGTCTACCGGAATCTCCTCACCGTGGTAGCGGACGTTGTCATTCACCATAAACACGCTGCCGCCCGGGGATACCAGACGCCCAAGCTCGCTGACTATCAGGGCCATCTCGGTGAAGTAGTTCTCGACCAAGCCGATGATGCTGCGGTTGCTCAGATGCACCGCGTTGGCCTTGAGAATGCCCAGGGCTTCCTGCAAAGCCGCTTGGGAATCCGTCACTCCGACGGCTCTTGGGAATCGATTGTCCCCCTCATACTCTCTGCCCAGAGTCTGTCGTTTTGAGCGGTTTTCGACGGTCGCGGACAGCAACGACTGCCGCAACTCCTTGAAACGGTCCTCAGTGTAGCCGAGGTATGCCAGTTCCAGGGCGTATGTGCGGGTGTAATCGTAGCGGTTGGCGTAAGGGGGAGAGGTAACGACAGCGTCAAAGGATTCAGCCGGCAGATGCCGTAGCTCCGTCAGACTCGAACCGTCTATAAATTCTGCGGATACTCCGCCATATTGGCGCTTGAGAGCAGGAACGTCAGCCGCTATTTCGGTCAGGCGCCGCCCCAGCGCTTCCCCGAGAGTGGGCACGGAGGTCTTGTGCAACCTCTGGCTCACATTACGTCCTGACTGCGGATCCCATCGCAGAAATTGGCCGTCTTTCCGGGTGTAGCTGATCTCTTCAAGGACACTTACGCAGGCCAAGGTCAGGATTTCGGAAAGCGCCGTGTCTGAAACTCCGGCAATGAATTGCCTGGCCTTAGCCAAGTCCTTTTCGGTCTCCTCCGGGAAAGCGGACTTTGTGATTGGAACGTGCGGAAACAAAAAGCTCTCATCGTAGTCCGATTGCGATATTGCTTCCCCAACAGCCCTCGCCGCTCTGGCGAGCCTCTTGGGTTCCAGTCCGTTGGCTGCGGCGGCGATAGCCCTTGCCGCCAAGTTTCCGATGGGCATAATTTCTATTCCCGTTCCGGGTATGCCCATGCTGCCCGCGGTGAGCGCAGTTGTGCCTGTACCTGAGAACGGGTCAAGGACGCTTTTCGCAGGCGCTTGCTCCAGCAGCCCTTTTACCAGCCCGGCGGAAAATCCCTCCTTATACTTCAGCCAGCGAAGTCCCGGCGTCCTCTTGTTTCCCTGATAGGAAACGAGCTTGCGGCTCAAATGATCGCCCACCTCAATGCGCGATGCAAAGCGTTCATACAGGGCCTGCCTCGCTTCTGTCGGACTTGGGCGCGCGGACTCACCCGCAAGCGTGTCCGTCGAGGTGAGCAACAGGGAGGGAGGGTAGCTCAATTCCATTCCACCCCCTACGCCGGCTCGGTTAGCGGTTGCAGGATGTCCAGCAGGAGCGCCATGTCGTCAAGACTCGCGCCGATGATTTCCGGGCGCAGGAACCGCTTGCGCGTGTAATAGTACCCATGAAGCGTGTTTGCAGTGTTCCCCAAGCCTCTCAGCCGGGCGTCACCGGCAAGGTCCTGAGCTTGATACATCACGGTGAAGAACTCGTCGTGCCTCTTGTACTGCCAGCCCTGCGCTTCCGCCACGGCCTTGGCCATCCACGCCGCCGCGCCCCAGCCTTTTTCCGCAGCCTGATGCCAGTCTCCGGCGGCCAGATACTCCCGGCCCTTGCCCAGAAACTCCCGGGACTGCTGCCGGTAATCGGATATGGCGGCGCCCTCTTGCTCGTAGGGTTCCATTGGTACGGATTGGCTCATCTTCTTGCCCCTACCCTGTCAAATCGCGCACCGTGCGCTCCACCAGCTCCCACGGCACGTCCTGGCGGACTACGGAGCGGCCCACGTCCTCCAGCATCACCCAGCGGTTGGTTCCCGACTGGACTTTCTTGTCCAGCGACATGGCTTCCAGCACGTCCTCGGCGGGGATACCGGGGGCGCTGATGGGCAGGTCGAAGCGCTCCAGCAGGCGCTGCTGGCGGTCGGCAACGGCGGGGGACAGCAGGCCCATCTCGCTTGCCATGCGGGCCGCGCCCATCATCCCCACCGACACGCCCTCGCCGTGCAGAAAGCGGCCGTACTCGGTGGAGGATTCCAGCGCGTGGCCGATGGTGTGGCCGTAGTTGAGCAGGATGCGGATGCCCAGCGTCTCGCGCTCGTCCTGGCTTACGACGTCGGCCTTGATGGCCATGCTGCGGCGGATGACCTCGGTGGAGATTTCCGGCTCCACGTTCATCAGGGCCTCGGCGTGTTCCTCGAACACGTCCACCAGCTCGGCGTCGAGGATGAAGCCGTGCTTAATGGCCTCGGCCCAGCCTTCGGCCAGCTCCCGCTTGCCCAAGGTGGACAGCGCTGACACATCGGCGAAGACGCCGAGAGGCTGGTAGAACGCGCCCACCAGGTTCTTGGCTTGGGGCAGGTTCACCGCGACCTTGCCGCCGATGGAGGCATCCACCATCGCGGCCATGCTGGTGGGTACCTGCACGAAGGGCATACCGCGCAGGAAGGTAGCAGCGATGAAGCCGCCCAGGTCGCCGGCCACCCCGCCGCCGACGCTGACGATGGTGTGTCCGCGCTCGGCCTTGCGCTCGGCCAGCCAGTGGTAGATGGCCTGGGCCAGCTCGAAGCTCTTGCTGGACTCGCCGGCGGGGATGATGAAGCAGTGGGCGGGGATGCCCGCCGCCTGCAACGCCCGCTGCACCCGCCGCCCGTAGGGGTTCATCACGTTGTCGTCGGTGATGATATACGCCGCGCCCCGGACGCCAACATCCGCAAGCCGCTCCCCCAGGCCGTCGAGGATGCCCCACCCCGCAACAACAGGGTAGGAGCCCCCGGAGTGGTGGACGGTGGCGGCGAGGTTGGGGTCGGTCATGGTTTCCCTCCGGTAATGCTGAAGCTATGCCAAAAATTCCTGCCAGTAACCTAATGCCTCGCTTAGCGCCTCTTCTGTCCAATTGAAGAAACGGGGCGCGATGGCGTTGGAGTCATCTGCCGATGTAAAGGTAAAAGGATTGGCGGCGCAATTCCGGTAGTTGGGGCCAAATGAAGGAATTGACCTGTCCACAGAATGATAAGGTGGGAAATCAATGAGCGCAAAGGCCGTTGCCGCCATTACTCCGCTTAATTGTCTTCCAGTGTGATGCAGTGAAATTAGAAAAGTAACACCGGGGTATCCACCAAGCCCACGCTCCTGTCCCAAGGGAGTAATCGAGAGCTTGACTAAGAAACTACCCTCGTTGAAGTTTACCCAGTGTCCAGCGTCTTGAGCCGTTTTCAGTATCTGGTTTTCATACCACCTCTCCCATGCACCGGTGTCGTCGAGTTGGAGAGAGCAAGTGACGGGCATATTTGTTTCATGTAGCTTTTGCCGGATTTGCTCAGATTGAACCTCTAGGTATTCGGCAGCCTTGCCGAAAAGGGCTTTGCCAATTTCAGTGACGGAGCGGAGACGGTTTTCCTCGCTCCGGTCACGTCGGTTGACTTGTCCAACTATGTTGTCTAAGGCTTGCTCTACTCTCCGGGAACCTTCAATAGGTTCTGGCTCGGCTAGAGCTTCCTGTATAGTTTGCATTTCCAGTCGCACGAGAAAATCAACAAAGGCGTCCAAGTTGCCAGAGTCCGCGGCTTCCAGTGCGTCAATGTAGCCGCTCCTAGCATCCCTCGACACCACGACAGAAAGATAGTTTTCTCTGACTAAATGCCAAGTTATCAGCGCCCGCGCCACCCGCCCGTTCCCGTCCTGGAAGGGATGAATCTGGGTGAAAGCGTGATGCAGCCACGCGGCAACCAGCAGGGGGTGATAGCCTTCCGTCCTATGCTCGCTGTGCCAGTCCACGAGGTTGTCAATTTCGCTGTCTACTTGCACAGGAGGGCAATACTCGTGGATGCCGCCGTCAGGCCGGATCGGATTGTTTGGCATTGTCTTGAATCCACCCCGGGTAAGGGCAGTCTCGAACACTTTGCCAAACTGATCGTGGGCCGTGTACGTTGGCTGGTGTTGGGTTAGAACGACGTGAAGTTGGCGAATAAGCATGATTGACAAAGGACTGCCTTGACGAATGTAGTGGTACACACCTTCGCTAGCTTCCTGATGGTCTTGCAATATCCTGACCAGTTCAGCCGGGTCCTTGTTGGTAGAGTTGCGGTCAATCAACTCCGCGTTGAAGCCCCGCTGAACCAACGTTTCTGTCACGTCTTTGTCCAGAGTGTACAGACCTTCAATGATGCCAGTCTCAATCGCCCACCTTCGCTCCAGACGTTCTAGGAATGCCTTGTATGTCTGCGGGTTGGATTCTTCACGGCGTTTCCTGATGCTTAACCACTGCCGTTGAAGGGAGTCTATCTCGCTAAAGTCATACGAACTTCCAATGACATTCAGCGGTTCGATAGGCCTCCACTTATACGCGATGCCCGCGTCTGATTCGAACATAGCTAATCTCTGCTCTCCATTCCGCAAATCCCCACAATCAGCTCCGCCACCCCTTCCGGCGTCAGGTCGTCGGTCTCGACGGTGTAGTGGGCTTGGGCGTAGGCGGGCGCGCGCTGGGCCAGGAGCTCCGCGATGCGCGCCTCGGGATCCTCGACCGCCAGCAGCGGGCGGATGGGGCCGCCGGCGTCCTCCTCGCGTACCCGCCGCAGGATTTCGGCGGGGCTGGCCGACAGATAGAAGACTTGACCGCCGGACAGCATGATATCCCGGTTCTGCGGACTGACGAAGGCGCCCCCGCCGGAGGCGATGACCTGCCGCTCTCCGGCGCACAGGTCGGCGATTACCTGCCGCTCCAATTCGCGGAAGGCAGGCTCGCCGTCCTCGCTGAAGATGCGGTGGATGGGCTTGCCGGCGCGGGCCACGATCTCGTCGTCGGCATCCACCAGCGTCCAGCCCCCGGCGCAGCCCAGCGCAGCGACGTCAGACAGAGCCTTCGCCAGCGCCCGGCCCACGCTGGTCTTGCCCGAGGCCATGAAGCCGACGAGGATGATGTTGCGGGGCGTCGTCGCCATTTCGTCCTTTGGCAAGCTCAGGACGCGGGCCGACTCAGTCGGGCAGGCGGGTGAGGTGCATCCGCGAGCCGAGGCTGGTGTCGGTATCGAAGTAGAGCACCTGCTGGCCGATGGAGTTGGTGGCTGGCGTGTCGGCGATGAAGCTCAGGCCGCGATGCTGGCACTCCGGCATACAGGTGGGGATGTCGCCGACGGCGTAGCCGACGTGGTCCATTTCGTGAACGCCCTCGGGGATAACAGCCGGGTCGCCCGGCTCGATCAGCTCCACCTGCACCTGTCCGAAGTTGACGAAGGCGTTGCGTCCACCCCGGCGCGATGCGCCGCCGCCCACGTGGGTGCCGGAGAAGCGCTGCACATACCACTCGATGGCGGCATCCAGGTCCCGCACCAGGTAGCCGGCGTGGACGATGCGCTCCACCTCCAGCCCCTCTCCGCCGGGGCCGGAGGCTGTGGAAGCAAGCTGAGTCAGGTGCACCAGTGTCCCGTTGGTCGTCCCGGCGTCCAGGTAGAACACCTGGTGGCCGAAGACGTTGACGAAGGGCGCGTCGCTGCCAAAGGCGAACCCGCGGGCACGCAGTTGTTCCGCCGCCTGCTCGATGCTCTCGACAACGTAGCCAACGTGGTGCATATCCAGCACCTTGCTGCCCACGGCAGACTTGTCGGCTGGCTCGATGATCTCGGCCTCGGCCTGCCCGAAGCGCAGGTAGGCGTTGCGCCCACCGCTGGGCACGGCGTAGCTGGGCGACAGCGGCCCGCCGCCGGCGTTGACCGCGCCAAACGACCGCTCGAACCACGCGATGGCAGCCTCAAGGTCGGATGTCAGGTAGCCAATGTGCTGAATCTTGTCGAACATGGCGGGCCTCCCTAATTGTCTGAACTGTGATCTATTTGATCTTGCTGATTGCCATGATTTTGGACTCCAGAATCATGGCAATCAAAATGAATCAGGCGAATCACAGTTCAAACGACCTCTAGCAGCTCGTCGGGCGCGGGGGGGCGGGGGCGTAGCCGCTGGAGGTGCAGAACTCGACGCGGTTGCCGTCGGGGTCGTGGATGAACAGGAAAGCCTGGCCGTCGTAGCGCACGCCCTCGCGCTCGATCTCGAAGCCGTTGTCTGCCAGCGTGGCGCGGGTGCCCTCGAAGTCCTCGACCTCGAAGGCGTGGTGGATGCGGTCGGGCTTGGCCGGGGCTTCCTGCGTCTCGATCAGGTGCACCATGATGCCGCTGTCCAGCTGGAGCCAGGTGATCTCAGGGTTGTCCACCTGGCTCTCAATCTGCTTGATGCCCAGCAGGTTGTTGTAGAACTCCATGGCGCGGGCAGTGTCCTTGACCATGGTGGTCACATGGTTAATCTTGGTGGTCGAAATCAGTCCGGGCATGGCCCCTCCTCTCCGTCTCACTCAAATTTCGTTCCACGATTATGCCACAGGCGCTCATGCCGGGCTACTCGCCGGTTTCAGGAAAAGGCGGTGTGCTGAACCGGCGAATGCAGGCAGTTGCGCGGGCGCGGGCGCCCTCACCGTGTACTGCGAGGTCCGGCCATGAGAAAGCGATCCAGCAGCTTCGCAGTGGCTGTGATAATCCACTCTCCTCTGCTGGAGAAGATACCCCGGTAACCGGACCACCTCGGTCTCTCTACAGCGTGCTCCCCAGCGCCACCAGCGCCACTCCCCCCGCCGTGACGGCGGTGCCCAGCGCCAGCCAGCGGTTCACGTTCTCCTGTTGCGACAGGAACAGCCCCGCCAATATCAGCGTGAACAGCGGATTGGCCGATACGATGGGCGACACCACCACCACGTCGGCCCGCTGCAGGGCGAAGTAGGTGCAGTTGACCCCGGTGGCCGCCGCCAGCCCGGACAGGCCCGCGTAGACCAGGAAACCCGGCGACTTTCGCACTCCCTGCATCGACGCAAGCGCTTGCTTCGCAGCAACAGGGGCCACCAGAAGCACCCCGAAGAACAGGCTGATGGTCGAGACCACCAGCGGCGAAGTGTAGTCAATGGTCAGTTGCTTCACCACCACGTTGGTAGTGCCGTAGCAGCAGGCGGCGCCGAGGGCCAGCAGAAAGCCTGTCAGCGCAACCCTTCGCGCTCGTCCTTCGGCAGGCCCGGCGCCGGGGGCGGAGGACCGCCTGCCGCTTTCCAGGATGTTCTTGCCCAGCGCCGTTGCCAGCCCGCAAACCACCACCAGCGTTCCCAGCAGCACGACCCAGTGGGGCCGCTCGCCAGTGAAAATGATCGCCAGGATGGAGGCGAACACCGCCGACGTGCCCACGATGGCCCCGGCCCGGGCCGCCCCGATGCGTCCAACGGCCAGGTACGACAGGTTTCGACCGCCCAGAAAGTTGAACGCCCCCAGCATCAGGCACCATACCAGGACGATGAGCGGCAGCGTCATGAAGTCGCGGGAAACGAAGATTGCCGCCAGGATTCCCGAAGCGGCAAAGCTGAAAATCAGAGAGATGAAGGTAATCGGCATCGGGCCGACACGCTGCATCCCCATCCGGGCGAAAATGGTGGCGCTCCCGAATCCCATGATGGCCAGAAAGGATAGCCCGATGGCCGTCATCGCCTGGTCCCTTCCGGTAGCGCAAATTCCCTCTCCCCCTGGGAGGGGGTTAGGGTGAGGGAGAGCGCGATACCCGGCCTCATATCTGCCCTCCCAGGGCCACGGCCACCACCCCTGCCACTCCGATAATCGCGCCGATAATCAGGCGCAAGTTTAGCTGCTCCAGCCGGGAAATGAATATGTGGGAAAACACCAGGGTCCAGAGCGTGAAGGTTGCCAGGATGGGGGCGACGATGACGACGTCGGCCCGCTGCACCGCGAAGAGCTGGGATGTGATGGACACCGTGGTACTCAGGCCTGAGAAGACCACGAAGCGCATGGATTTCCAGTCGAACGTCCTGATGGCAGGTTTGCGGGCGGCAATGATGCTCACGGCGGGTATCACGATGAACATGGCGGCCAGCATACCCAGGGCTGTAATCGTCAGGGGGGAGTTGTATACGCCCACGGCCTGTTTGGCCAGAACTGTGCTCGCGCCCGTGGCCGCCCCGCCGGTCAGCCCGAAGAGGCATCCGAGGAGATAGCGGCGGTCTGCCCGCCAGCCTTGGGTGAGCGAGTCTCCGCTGGCCAGCAGCAGCCCGATGATCACGGCCACTGTGCCCGCGGCAACCAGGGGCTTGAGAGACTCACCGATAAAGGCGATGGCGAAGAGGGCGGAAAAAGGGACCGATGTCGATATGAAAAGGGCAGTCCGCGACGCCCCGATCAAGCTGACGCCCGAATAAGCGACGGTACGCCCGATCGCGAACTGCGCCACTCCGAGGGCCAGTATCCAGAGCCACGCTTCCTGCGGCACATTGAAGAGGCTGGAAGGGTCCAACGCCAGGTCCACGATCGTAACGCCAACGAAGCCGACCACGAGGGCCACGCCGATGAGTGCAATAGGATGAACTCCCGGCATTGCGGCCCGGGCCGCCACCGCGCCGCCGCCGAGGCTGGCCGCCGCCGCCAGGGACAGGATTATGGCAATCATCGCATGGCCACTTCAATTGACGGGAATCCCCTCTCCCCTCGGGAGATGGTTAGGGTGAGGACGTAACCCGCCCTCATAGCTGGCCGCCAAGGGCCGCGGCTATCACGCCCGCCGTGCCCACGGCGACCAGGGGGCGCATGGCCTTGCCGGTGAAGGCGACGGCCAGGAATGCGGCAAAGGGCGCCTGGACACAGATGAAGAGGGCGGTGCGCGAGGCGCCAATGATGCTCACGCCCAGGAAGCCTGGAGAGCGCCCGCCAACGAACTGCGCCACCCCGAAGGACATACCCAGAGCCGTCTGGCTCTGGGTGTGTCCTGGAAGTCGGGAAGAGCATAGATGACCGCCGCGACGGCGAGGACAATGAAACCGGTCACGCGGGAGATGGCGATGGCGGCAGCGAAATGTACCGGAGGCATCGCGGCGCGCGCGGAAACGCCGGTCCCGCCGAGGCCGATGGCTGCCAATACAGAGAGGGCGATGGCCAGCATCCAGGGGGTTAGATCCGGACCACGCTGTCAACAATCGACTGGAAAATCAGCGCGCCGTCAGTACCGCCCAGCAGTTCCTCGCAACAGCGTTCCGGGTGGGGCATCATGCCCAGCACGTTTCCGGCCTCGTTGATGATGCCGGCGATGTTGCGGGCCGAGCCGTTGGGGTTTGCCGCCTCAGTGGGCTCGCCGCCATCGTCGCAGTAGCGGAACAGCACCCGGCCCTCGCGCTCCAGCATATCCAGCGTTTCGGCGTCGGCATAGTAGTTGCCCTCGCCGTGGGAGATGGGCACCTGCAATATCTGCCCGGCGCTGCACCCGCCGGTGAAGCGGGTGTCGGTGCGCTCAACGCGCAGGTTGGTCCACTGGCAACGGTATTCCAGTTGCCGGTTGGCTCGCAGAGCCCCCGGCAGCAGTCCCGACTCGCAGAGTATCTGAAAACCGTTGCAGATGCCGATGACCGGGCCGCCCGACTCCGCGAAGCCGTAGAGCGCATCCATCACCGGGGAGAAGCGGGCCATGGCGCCGGGGCGCAGGTAATCGCCATAGGAGAAGCCGCCGGGCAGGATCACGCAGTCCAGCCCCTCCAGCCCGGTGTCCTTGTGCCAGACGTACTGCGCCTCCTGTCCCAGAACGGCGCTGACGGCATGGTGGCAGTCGGTATCGCTCCAGGTGCCGGGGAATTGCAGGATTCCAAATCGCATTATCTATTCACTGTGTCCCGGACTGTTCCCTCTCCCTCCGGGGGAGGGGATTTTTCATCTACCCCAGCGACTCAAGAATCTCGCCGGCGAGACGGTTGACCTCAGCGCCGTCGGCCTTGCCGCGCACCTGGGGCATCAGACGGCCCATGACCTTGCCGCGGTCGCGGGGGCCAGCAGCGCCGACCTCGGCCATGACCTCCCGGATCAGGGCGACAATCTCGTCCTGGCCCAATTGAGGCGGCAGGTATTCCTCCAGCACGGCCAGGTCGGCGGCTTCCTTGTCCGCCAGTTCGTCGCGCCCGCCGTCGCGGAAGGCCTTGACGCTGTCGCGGCGGTCGCTGACCTGCTTCGACACGACTTCAGTCATGGCCTGGTCGTCCAGCGTCTCGCGCCGCTCCTTCTCCACGGCCTGCACCGCGAATTTGAGGAAGCGCAGCGCGTCAAGCCGCGCCTGGTCGCGCTGGCGCATGGAGTTCCGTATGTCCTCTTCGAGCCTGTCTCTGAGCGTCATAATCAGCCCACGTTTGCGGCTGTTTGGGGTTCGCCGTATGCCGCCGCCCACCCATTCTAACCGCTCCGGGGCTTGCGCGCGAATAACCACTCCTCCAAACAAGCAGGGTCTTTTTAGTTGTTCCCTCTCCCTCCAGGGGAGGGTCAGGGTGGCGGCGTCGCCTGCAAATAATGACGCTCCCCCTTGCCAAGCCTTGTAATGCCTCCCCAAAATGGCGGGAAATGGGTGGGAAACCAAAAAACGCGAATGCAGTTCCGGCTTTCGCCCCGCTGGGTTATTTGTTATACTGCCGTTTGCCGGGCCTCGTTGGGGGGGACGGCTTCACTTTGCGCAATGCGCTGGCTATTGAAGTAGCTGGCTATTTTGTTTTAATCGAAAGGCGGTTTAAGGATGCCGGCATACGCCGTTATCGGAGGACAGTGGGGCGACGAGGGCAAGGGGAAAGTCATAGACTATCTTGCCGGGGAGGTGGATAGCGTCGTGCGTTTTGCCGGCGGCAACAACGCCGGCCATACGGTGGTCAACGACGCGGGAACCTTCCAGCTTCACCTGGTGCCTTCCGGCATCTGTTGGCCCGAGGTAGACGGCATCATCGGCAACGGCGTGGTGGTTGACCCCGACGTGCTGGCCGACGAGATGGAAATGCTGCGAAGTCGCGGCATAGACACCGGCAAGCTCCATGTCAGCGAGCGGGCCCACGTCATCATGCCATACCATGTGCTGCTGGACGCGCTGGAGGAGAAAGCCCGCGGCGCCAGCGCCATCGGCACCACCGGGCGCGGCATCGGCCCCGCCTACGTGGACAAAACCGGGCGCGCCGGCATCCGCGTCGGCGACCTGCTGGACTGGGAATCGCTGACCCCCAAGCTGAAGAGCGTCCTGGAGCTGAAGAACGCCATCATCACCAAGATTCACGGCGCCGAGCCGCTGGCCTACGAGGACGTGAAGGCCAAGTGTCGCCTGTGGGCCGAGCAACTGCGCCCCTATGCCCACCCCACCGAGCAGATAGTGCAGGACCGCCTGCAAATGGGAAAGCGGGTGTTGCTGGAGGGCGCCCAAGGGACGCTGCTGGACCTGGACCACGGTTCTTATCCCTATGTAACTTCGTCTTCCCCGTCCGTCGGCGGGGCCTGCACCGGCTTGGGCCTGAACCCGCAGGCCATCGCCGGTGTGCTGGGCGTGTTCAAGGCCTACTCCACGCGGGTCGGCGGCGGCCCCATGCCCTCGGAGATACACGACGAATTTGCTGACAAGGTACGCGAGATAGCCCAGGAATACGGCACCACCACCGGCCGGGCGCGGCGCATCGGCTGGTTCGATGGCGTGGCGGCCAAGTATAGCCAACTGGTCAACGGCTTCACTGGCCTGGTGCTGACCCGCCTCGACATCCTAGACGGCTTCGAGTCCGTCAAGATATGCGTCGGATACCGGGTGGACGGCAAGGATGTTGGACGTTTCCCGGCCAACACGTCGCTCCTGGCCCGGTGCGAGCCGGTGTACGAGGAGTTACCCGGCTGGGACGAGCCGACGGCCAGCGCCACGAAGCTCTGCCAGCTCCCGGCCAACGCGGTGGCCTACATCCGCCGCATCGAGGCGCTGGTTGGCTGCCCCGTGCAGATCGTCTCCACCGGCCCCAGCCGCGCCGAGACCATCCAGCTCAGCCCGGTGTTCGTGTAACTGGAGTTGCCGACATGACCACTATCTCCACCACGGCCGACCTGTTGCGCCTGCTGCGGGAGGACCCGGACTTCCGCGACCAGGTCCGGAGCCTGTTGCTGACACAGGAACTGATCGAGTTGCCCGAGCGTTTCGCCAGGTTCGAGGCCTACGTCGAGCGGCGATTCAACGAAATGCAGGGCGACATCACCGAAATTCGGGGCGACATCACCGAAATGCAGGGCGACATCACCGAAATTCGGGGCGACATCACCAGAATAAACGCCAACATCGACTCGATAAACGCTACTATCGACTCGATGAACGGCAACATCGACTCGATAAACGGCACTATCGGCATAATGCAGGGCGACCTTGGCAGACTGAAAGGTGCGGAATACGAGCGTCGGGTGGGGAAGAGTTTCGCCAGCTATGCGGGCATGGCGTTTCGACAGCGTCATGGCCGCAGCCTGCGTCGCAACCTGCTGCTTTACAGCAACATCCTTGGAAGAGACGGCGGGTTCGAGGAACTGATTGCCGATGCCGTAGACAACGGTTTGATTACCGACGATGAAAGGGCGGATCTCGAACAGGCCGACGCGGTGATGAGTGGACAGGACGGAGGCGCCGCTGTCTACTTCGTGGGTGAATTCTCCCTCACAGTCAACCACACCGACATAGACCGCGCCATTGGTCGTGCTGCCACCCTCAGCAAGGCCACCGGCTCCGATTCTTGGCCCATGGTCATTGGCGACACCATACCTGAGCCGCAGCGGGACCGGGCGGAAGCTGAGCAGGTGACATTTCGGGAAGTCGAGCAGTAGGGTCTCCGTTCTGGCAGGCCACAAGACCGAAAACGAAACGGCCCCGTCAATTGACGGGGCCGCTGCATTTGACAGGGTATGTCTCTCCAGAGACTACACCGGCAGGTCGATGGTGTACTGCGACATCACCTTGTCGATTTCGGCCGCGGCTTTCTCGGAAGCGGGAATCAGCGGCAGGCGCGGGTTGCCGACGTTGAAGCCAGCCCTGTTCAGCCCGTGCTTGACCGGGATGGGGTTGGACTCGACGAACAACACCTTGAACATCGGGTGCATCCGGCGGTGTTCGGCGGCGGCGCCCTCGATGTCGCCCTCCAGCAACAGGCCCATCATCTGCTTAATCTGGCTGCCTATGAGGTGGGAGGCCACGCTGACCACGCCGTAGCCGCCCATGGCCATGATGTAGAACGTCTCGTTGTCGTTCCCGCTCCAGACCAGGAATCCGGGCTTGGCCCCGTCTATGATGCGGGCGATCTGGTCCATGTCGCTGCCCGCCTCTTTAATGCCCACGATGTTCTCGATCTCGCTGAGCCGGATGGTGGTGTCGTGGGTCATATTGAGGCTGGTGCGGCTGGTCACGTTGTACACGATGGCCGGCAGGCTGGTGCTCCCGGCAATGGCCTTGAAGTGCTGATAGAGGCCCTCCTGCGGCGGCTTGTTGTAGTAGGGGACCACCAGCAGCAGGCCGTCAACGCCGGCATTCTCGGCTTCCTGGGTGAGTTCGATGCTCTCGGCGGTGCTGTAGTTGCCGGCGCCCGCTATGACCGCGCCCCGGTCGCCGACCGAATCCTTGACCTCGGCGAACAGGCGCAGCTTCTCATCGGTAGTCAGCGTCGGCGACTCGCCG
The DNA here is from genome assembly GCA_965261945.1 of Dehalococcoidia bacterium. Classification (GTDB taxonomy): domain Bacteria; phylum Chloroflexota; class Dehalococcoidia; order Lucifugimonadales; family UBA3495; genus VXOI01. The sequence goes on along the minus strand of CBDHEF010000002.1, from coordinate 2,727,392 downwards.
GTAGTGCCTGAAACTATGACACCGTCGCTGCCGGAGTCAAGAAGGGCGTTGGCAAGCCGCTTGGCCTGTTCGTAGTCCACCTTCCCCTCGGCATCGAACGGCGTGACCATCGCCGTAATCAGCCTGCCTATCTCAGTCATGGTTGCCCTCCTTCCATTCGGATTGTGGCCCGTATTCTATATTATTTGGTGCACTCTAGTTTGCGGCCATTATAGCCCGTAGAGCGTTATGTCCAACGGCTTCACTATGATTAGAAGAGCCTGGGATGTTCTTGGATAAACCTAGACAGATACTCCCGCAGGGTCTCTGGCATTGCCCACTGCCGAAGGTCTTGCCACGTCACACCTAAAAGGGAATCGGCTTTTTCAGCGTTCCAGAAGTACCGGCTGCCACCATCCCCCGACATGAGTATCTGGTCATTTTCCAGTTGGTCTAGCAATGCCTCGCCCAGTTCACCTTGCAACACTCGGCGATGTCCAATCTTCTGTTTGGTTCTCGCAAGGGATCCCCTGCTGTGTGAACGAAATGCCGTAGCAATCCGTTTGAACCGTCTGTAGACTTCGTTTAGCGTTTGATCGTCACTAAATCTTTCTTGTAGGCGTTCAGACCTGAATTGAGTCCAAGGGAATTGTTGAGCATTAGGCCAAGCAACTGATAGTTTGCTTGTGCCATACACAGTCGGAATGCTGGTTACCTCAGAGTTGCACGATAGGGCTTCGAGTGTAACGGCATTTGCGTCCTCCTCTTGGGGTCGCAGATGCATTTTCCCTCCCACTATCAACGATTCTGTATTAATAGTGATGGTATTGGCGTTGATGTCCACTGCTGGACCTATTTGAAATTCTGGTGTATCGTTCCCAAGTTCCACAGTGCAAGGTACTGTTATGAAAGCGTCTCGCAAGCCTCGTGTGAATGAAATCACCGAATTAGAGGTGATTTCTACTGAGAAGGAAATTGATGGTATCTGGCTATCACGGTCGGAGTTGCCTTGGAGAAATTCAAATTCTCCTTCGATTGTCTCAGTGTCCTGCAAATCTGAATCTCCTGGCTCAGGACCATCGATGTTCAAGCGGACATAGCTTTGAACAGATTCTGAGCTAAGTAGAGAATCATACAGGATTCCAAGGTGGGCAGGGCTTATTTTCAGGAAGCCCTCTTGTCCTGTGGGAGTGGCTGACAGGTAAAAGTCGGCCAGCAACCTAGTTGGAAGCTGTTCACGTTTCAACAGTTCTTCGGTCACGTGTGTCTTCAGGTCGTCGCCATATTCACCCAGTAAAGCATTGGCGTACAGGCACGACTGAAACACCATATTCGCGAAGCTATCGTCTTTCAAGAACGGGTGTACAGGCAGAAATGCTTCTATTGCCTCTTCATATTCTGACTTGAGTTCGTCCGGGAGAGTGTTTGGAGTTGCCAGAACTTGTATCTTCAAGACGCTCGCTAACAGCCTCTTGCTCTGCTCGTCAATTTTGTACAATGTATCCCAATCTTCCCAACCTTCTTGACCAACTTTTTCCCCAAGTCGACTTCTTATAGCCGGAATCACCTTCTCTTTCTGTTCTCGCTCCAATATGCGTACGATCACATCTTGGAGTAAGGCAAGTGGTTTGTCTACTATTGTGGCTTGACTTTCGACCAGTTCATTTCTGAGAGCAATAGGATTAGACTCATCTCTCAAAAGCGTCGAGATAACGTCAAGCACTGGTGGGTAGTGCAGGAAATCTTCAGATGAATCCCTAGTTGTCCCGCCGCGAATAGATTTTTCAAGCCGCTTGAAAATCAAATCACGGCATTCTGCGCGAATTGGCGTGTCTTTATCTGCTCCGATTTTGTTGCTTATGAAGCGGTTTGCTTGGTTTCGATTGAATGGCTCAATTGTAAGAATCGATGCTTCGATTCCTTCGCTATTAAGCTCGAGACAGGCTTCCTCTGCAATACGGGTTCGCCCCAAGAGGACAAAGCGTAGCGACGACGAATTTTGAGCCAGTTTACCGATATTTTTCAATAGCTGGAGAAATGAATTTTCGGTAACTTTGGCGCGTCCTTCGTCTAGCGCATCTATCACGATAAATTGAAAACCTTCCATGAGGTATTCGTTGAATTCGCCTATGCGCTGAACGCCTATAGTGTTCTGCAACTCTCCATCAAGCGATGCATTGCCAACTTCACCAGCAACGGATAAATCCCAGAAAATGGCGTTTTTGTGAAAAGCAATCCCCTTTCCTAGGGTAGTCTTTCCAACAGCTCCGGGGGCTGAAATTATTACTACAGGAGCGGTTTTCGGATCTTGGCTGGTGAGTTCGTTGTTTACTGACAAATTTGGAGGTATGAAATTGTCGGGTTGCTGAGTTTGGTGACCGATAGATAGCGGCTTCGTCTCAACTGTTGGGAATCTATCGCAATCTGGTAACAACTTCAGAAATTCATCGAATCTATACATCTACGGATGGCTTTCCTCGGCAAATTTGGACCTTGACTGTGACACACATTAACGCAACCAGCTTGTCCGGTCAATAATAGACCTGTAAGGGTCTATTCTGGCAAGCGAACTACCTTACCCCGGCGCGCGGCTTCAGGCGGCCCCGTGACAGCAACTCCTCGGCTATCTGGAGACTGTTGAGGGCCGCGCCCTTGCGGAGGTTGTCGGAGACGATCCACAGGACCAGGCCGTTGGGGTTGGAGATGTCCTGCCGGATGCGGCCTACGAACACGTCGTCCTGACCGGAAACGTCCCAGGGCATGGGGTAGGCGTTGCTGGCAGGGTCGTCCAGCACCGTCAGGCCGGGCATCGAGGCCAGCGCCTCGCGGGCCTCTGCCACGGACACCGGGCGGTCGAAATCGAGGTGCACCGCCGCGCTGTGGGACACGTAGACCGGGACGCGGACGCAGGTGGCGGAGATTTTCAACTCAGGGTCATGCAAAATCTTCTGCGACTCCTGCCGCATCTTCTGCTCTTCGTAGGTGTAGCCGGAGTCCATGAAGCGGTCAATCCGGGGAATCAGGTTGTAGGCTATCTGCCCCGTCTCGCTGGCGGTAGTGGCGTGGTCGGCGTCCATCAGCCGCTCCGACTGCTCGCGCAGCCCGGCCACCAGCGAGGCCCCCGCGCCGGAAACCGACTGGTAGGTGTCGGCGATGATGCGGCGGATGGGCGCAAGCTCGCGCAGGGGATGGGCGGCCATCACCAGCGGCGTGGTGGAGCAGTTGGGGATGGAGATGATGCCCTGGTGCCATTCCACATCGGCGCCGTTGACCTCGGGCACCACCAGCGGCACGTTGGGTTCCATGCGAAAGGCCGACCCGTCGTCTATGACCACCGCGCCGGCGGCCACGGCGTGAGGGGCCAGGCGGCGGCTCACCTCGGAGCTGGCCGAGATGAAGGCCACGTCCACGCCCTCAAAGGAGTCTTCCGTAGCTTCCTCGACCACCAGCTCCTCGCTGCCGACCTTGATGCGTTTACCGGCGGAGCGGCTGGACGCCATCAGCCGGAGGCGGGGCATCCTGCCCTTGACCGGCGCCTCCCGGCTGCCAGGGGTGTAGCGCTGCTCGACGATGCGCAGGAACTCTGCGCCCACGGCTCCGGTAGCGCCAACTACGGCAATGGTCAAGTCTTCCACGGGTACACCTTCTCCTTCAGTTGAAAATCGCCAATGAAAATCGCCAAAATACTATACCAGACGGGCCGCGTTGGATGCGTGGGCGGCGGTCAGGACGGGTGTGAGCAATTGCGATGCGGGGTTGAGCAGAACACCGGCAGGTATCTTGCCGTCTTCGGTGAAGGAAACCGACAATTCGTAGGCAAACTCCGTTCCGTCCCAGGTCTGTTCCCCGTTTCCGATCCACAGATAGTCGCTCAGTTTCTCATGGTTTACCTCTATGTTCTCCAGTTTGAGCGACCTCTCAATTTCTCTTTCGACACTGTATTTTCTAACCAGGGCATCGGAGCCCGGGGCGTGTTCGGGACAGAAGAACCGCCCCAGCAATTGGTAGGCCCCTCTATCTTTACGGCTGAGGGATACCATATCTCCGCCTCAAAGAAGGCAGCAATTCGTGTTCCACCGCGAAGGCCGGGTGAAAGACAACCTCCCACGCCATACCCGATAGACCTACAGCCCCAGCACGTTCTCCAAGCCGACGACCAGGCCGGGGCGGGCGGCGGCTTCGCGGATGCAGCGGACGACGCCGGGCATATAGCAGTCGCGGCCGAGGGTGTCGTGGCGCAGGGTGACGGTCTGGCCGGCGGCGCCGAAGATCACCTCGTGGTGGGCGCTCTTGCCGGGCAGGCGGACGCTGTGGACGGTGACGCCGTTGACGTTTCCGCCGCGGGTCTCGGGCAGGTTCTCCTTCCCGGTCTCGTTGCGGGTGAACCGCTTCTGTTCGGCCAGGCTGTTGGCGAGGGCCAGAGAAAAGCCGGAGGGCGCGTCAATCTTCATCTCGTGGTGGGACTCTACGATGTCCACGTAGTCGAAGAAAGGGGCGGCCTGCTCGGCCAGCTTCTTGAGCACAATGGCTCCCAGGGCGAAGTTGGGGGCGACGATGATGCCGACACCGTTGTCGTTGGCAAGCGCGTCAAGCTGCGCGTGGTGGTCGGCGTTCAGGCCGCTGGAGCCCAGCACCAGGTTGACCTTGCCGGCGGCGGCGGTGTCGGCGGCCTCCATGCACACGGTGGCATTGGTGAAGTCCACCATCGCGTCGGGGCGCGTTTCGTCCAGCAGGCGGGCCAGGCCGTCCAGCCCGGTGTACAGCGGCACATCGCCGGCGGGTGTGTTGAGCACACCGCCCCGGTCGGTGCGGCAAACGGCGCCCACCAGCTCCAGGTCATTCTCGCGGCAGACGGCGGCGACGGTCTCGACGCCCATCTTGCCGGTTGCGCCATGTATCACAACCCGAATCGCTGCCATCTCAATTCTCCTTCAACTGGATTCCTGATATTGAATCAACAGTTATGCCTTGGCGCAACACACCCGTCATTCCCGCCTTACCGGGAATGACGGGTGTGTTGCGGGGATGACGGGATGGACGCATATCACCGCACCGGTCGTGAAGCGATTAAAAGCGGAGAGCGCAGAGAAAACAAGCTCTCTGCGCTCTTTGCCATCGTATACCGAAATTTGTTCTAGCTGCGCGGGCCGCTGCGGCCACCGCCGTCGAAGCGGCGATCCGTGCCAGCGCCAGGGCCTGCGCCGGGCCCGGGGCCGCGTCCGCCGCCCATGGGAGGACGACCGCCGCCGTTGCGGTTGCCGCCGGGGCCGCCGCGCCCACCTGGGCCGCCGCGTCCGCCGCCGGGGCCGCGTCCGCCGCCAAAGCCGCCGGGGCGGGCGCCCCCCTCGGGACGCGGCGCGGGCGGGCTGTCGTCGCCGAACAGAGCGCGGCGCGACAGGTTGACCCGGCCTTGCTGGTCGATCTCGTGGATCATCACCGTGATTTCCTGGCCCTCAGTCAGGTCCTCTTCGAGGTCGCCGAGGTCGCCGTTGCGGATCAGGCCGTCGCGGCCCGGGACCAGCTCGATGAAGGCGCCGAAGTTGGTCAGGCGCACCACCTTGCCGGTGAATATGTCGCCGATGGCCAGCTCGCGGGTCAGGCTGTCGACCTTGGCATGGGCCATCTCCAGCATAGTCTGGTCGATGCCGCCTATGGTGACCGTGCCGTCGTCCTGAACGTCGATGGAGGTGCCGGTCTCTTCCTGGATGCCGCGTATGACGCGACCGCCGGGGCCGATGAGGGCGCCGATCTTGTCGGAATTAATCTTCAGACGGATCATCTTGGGGGCGTGGGGGCTCATCTGGGTCTTGGAGGAGGTGATGACCTCGGCCATCTTGTCCATTATGTACAGCCGCCCGATGCGGGCCTGTTCGAGGGCCTCGGCCAGTATCTCCTGGGTCAGGCCGGTCCACTTGATGTCCATCTGCAGGGCGTTGACTCCGGCGGCGGTGCCGGCCACCTTGAAGTCCATGTCGCCCAGGAAGTCTTCGATGCCCTGGATGTCACTGAGAATGGCGTACTGACCGTCGTCGCCGGTCACCAGACCCATGGCGATGCCGGCCACCGGGGCCTTGAGGGGGATTCCGGCGTCCATCAGCCCCAGGGAGGCGCCGCAGACGCTGCCCATGGACGTGCTGCCGTTGGAGGAAAGCACCTCGGACACCACGCGGATAGCGTAGGGGAATTCGTCTTCGGAGGGCAGGGCGGGCAGGATGGCGCGCTCGGCCAGCGCCCCGTGGCCGATCTCGCGGCGGCCCGGGGAGCCGACACGGCGGGCCTCGCCGGTGGAGAAGGACGGGAAGTTGTAGTGGTGCATGAACCGCTTGGTATTGTCCGGCCCCACGCTGTCGAGGGTCTGCTTCATGGATAGCGACCCAACGGTGACGGTGGAGAGCACCTGGGTCATGCCGCGGGTGAACAGGCCGGAGCCGTGGGTGCGGGGCAGAATGCCAACCTCGCAGGAGATGGCGCGAATCTCTTCCAGCGCCCGTCCGTCGGGGCGGATGTGCTGCTCAAGGATGCGGCGCCGCACCTCGTCGCGCATCACGCTCTTGAAGCCCTCGGAGAGCGCCTTATCGCCGAATTCTTCCGACAGCTTCTTCGATACTTCGTCGCGCAGGGCGTTTTCCTGGGCCTCCAGCGCCACCTTGTCCGGGTTCTCACCCAGCGCGTCCGCCAGCCGGGATCCCACGACCTCGATGATGCTGCTGTTGAGTTTTTCGGCAGCCTCCTTGTCGGTCTTGACCTCCAGTTTGGGCTGGCCGACCTGGGCCACGAGCTCTTCGATGAGGCCGATGATCTCGCCGTTGGCTTCCTGGGCGAGGCGGATGGCCTCGAGGATGACCTCCTCGGACACTTCGTTGGCGCCGGCCTCGACCATGATGATGGCGTCGCGGGTGCCGCCGATGACCATGCTCAGGGTGCTGTCATCGCTCTCCTGGTAGGTGGGGTTGATGACGTACTGCCCGTTGCGGTAGGCAATGCGGCAGGCGCTGACGGGGCCGTCGAAGGGTATCTGGGAGATGGCCAAGGCCGCCGATGCGCCGATCATCGCCAGGATTTCCGGGGGGTTCTCCTGGTCGGCGGACAGCACTGTCAAGGTGACCTGGATGTCGTTGTGCAGGCTCTTTGGGAACAGCGGGCGGATGGAGCGGTCGGTGAGCCGGGAGGCGAGGACGCCCTCCTGTCCGGGGCGGCCTTCGCGGCGGAAGAAGCTGCCGGGGATGCGACCGGCGGCGTAGAGCCTTTCTTCATAGTCCACGGTCAGGGGCAGAAAGTCTATGTCTTCGGCGCGGGGGCGGTCCGACATGACCGCGGTGGCCAGCACGATGGACTCGCCGTAGCGGACGGTAACTGCGCCATGGGCCTGGAAAGCCAGCCGGCCGGTTTCGAGAACTAAGGTTTCGCCGCCGATTTCACGGTGGACGACAGTGGGTGATACAAGTTGAGTTGCCATAATAAAAAGCGCGACCTCACTCAAAAGTGAGTTAGTCGGGAAGACAGCAGGGGTGGGACGTGGCTAGACAAAAACAACCCCGATTGTATCGGGGTTGTCAGAGGCGACACTAGCGGCGCAGGCCGAGCCTGGCTATAAGTGTCTGATAGCGGTTGACGTCCTCTTTGCTCAGGTAGTTCAGCAACCGGCGCCGTCTGGAGACCATGCCCTGCAAGCCGCGCCGGGAATGAACGTCTTTGCGATGAATGCGCAGGTGACCGGTAAGCTGCTTGATGTTCTCGGTGAGAACTGCCACCTGGATCTCGGCGGAGCCGGTGTCCCGGTCGTTGATGCGATATTCGCGGATGATGTTTGTTTTCGTTTCGCCGTCTAGCATCTGGGCGTCTTTGCTCTTGCTTCTTCTTTTTCTAACTTCTTCGCAGATAATATCACGGATGACGGCGGGTGGCAATGGGGCGGAGACGCCGTTTCCTCAGTCAGCCGTTTCCTCAGTCAGAGGAGGCGCCCCACCCTAACCCTGCCCCAGGGAGAGGGGCAACCCAGGGGGGGCCGACAGTCCGTTGCTCCGGCCCTTGCCCCGGATGCCCATTGGCGTGCTATAATAGCCGCAGAGTCGGGGCGTGGCCCAGCCTGGTAGGGCACCTGCATGGGGTGTAGGGGGTCGCCAGTTCAAATCTGGCCGCCCCGACCAACACGACCAACATTCGACGCAAGCGGCAAGCGCGAAAAGACCGCCGAAAATCCGGCGGTCTTTCGTTTTGTCCTGTTTTCGCGTGGGCTTCCACCAACCTAGTCGCCCTTTACCGGCAACAAATACCCCTGCGCGTGGCGCCGGTTACGCTCCGGGCGCCGCAGGGGTATTTGTATTGCGCGAGGTTTGCGGTGTTCGGCCTAGTGGCCGCCGCAGCCCCCACCGCCGCATCCGCATCCGCCGCCGCCTGCTCCGCAGCCGCAGCCCGCGCCGCATCCGCCACCGCTGGCGAACATCGGGTTGTTGATGACGAAGCCGACCTGTCCGCCGAAGTTCTCGACGTAGTCAATGGTGGCCTCTTCCAGGAAGGGGGCGCTGTCCGAGTCCATCAGGAACTTGACGCCTTCCAGTCTCAGCACAGTGTCGTCGGCCTGACTCTCGTTCTCCAGTCTCAGCATATACTGTAGGCCGCCGGTCTCCGCAGGGATGGCGACCACCCGCAGGGACCCTTCCTGCTCACCCTGTTCTCCCATGACTTCCCTGAGTTTTTCAATGGCGAGCGTCGTTACTTCCATAATCCTCGATGCGCTCCTTCCTCAGCTTTATGGCGCGGTTCTGTCCGCACTCTTGTGGACTAATGAATCGAGCCTAACCTGCTAAAGCTACCATAACCCGGCGGATATTGCCAGTCCACCTAAAGCGCGGTAGTGTCTTTTAGTTGTTTCCACTCCCTCCGGGGGAGGGTTGGAGCGGGCCGTCCCCGTTGGTACATCCAACGTGGTGTCCCCCCAGTGTTTCACTCCCTCCATATTCCCTTGAGGGAGAATGTTGAAAAGCCCCGGCCCTGCACCGGGCCGCGCTTGCCTTGCGCCAGGGTTGGGGCTATCATCCAAAGCAGAGGGCCGAGTACGGACGGACCGCTATTTCGTGCGCCATTCCCGGATTTACGTCCCTTGCCCTGTCCTGTTTCTCCCGGCTCATCCTTTCAAGCAGGACTATTCTTGACTTCCGCCAGCAACATCGGCGCTTCGCGGGGTGGCGGGATTGCCGCCTTCGGGGCGGAACAGTTCGTCGACCGGCTCCGGCAGATTGTCGGCTCCGGCAACGTCGTTTATCACCCCGACGACCTGCTGGTCTTCGAGTACGACGGCTCCATTGACCGTGGGATGCCCAATGCCGTGGCGTTCCCGTTGAATACCCATGAGGTCAGCCGGTTGATGGCGCTGACCTGGGAGGCGGGTGTGCCAGTGGTGGGGCGCGGCTCCGGGACCGGACTGAGCGGCGGCGCGATTTCGCACCCCGACGGCATCCAGATAGCCTTCACCCGCATGAACCGCATCCTGGAAGTGAATGTCGAGAACAGGCACGCGGTGGTGGAGCCGGGGGTCATCAACCTGGACCTGGACACCCACGTCCGCCGCTTTGGGATGCGCTACGCCCCCGACCCGTCCAGCCAGCGGGCCTGTAGCCTGGGCGGCAACGTTGCCGAGAATGCCGGCGGCCCCCACTGCCTGGCCTATGGCACCACCACCAACCACGTTTTGGGCATGGAGGTGGTGCTGGAGGATGGCAGCGTCGTCTCGCTGGGCAGCATGGCCCGCGAGACCCCCGGCTACGACCTGCGGGGCGTGTTCACCGGATCGGAGGGAACCTTCGGCATCGCCACCCGCATCATGGTGCGGCTGCTGCCGGTCCCAGAGGCGGTCAGGACGTATCTCGGCATCTTCCCCGACGTGGAATCGGCCTGCACCGCCGTCTCCGCCGTCATCGGTCACGGCATCGTCCCCGCCGCTCTGGAAATGATTGACGCCCTCAGCATCCAGGCCGTTCAGAACGTGTCCGACGCCGGATACCCCGATGACGCCGGCGCGGTGCTGCTGATTGAGCTGGAAGGGCTGACGGAAGAGGTGGACGAAATCGGGCTGGAGGTCGAGGCCGCCCTGTGGGACACCGGCGCCAGCCAGGTGCGCAAGACCGGTTCTCAGTCAGACCCGGAGGCCGAGGCCGCCGAGCGGGAACAGCTCTGGAAGGGCCGCAAGGGCGCGCTGGGCGCACTGGGCAGCCTGGCCCCCAACTACTACCTGGTTGACGGCGTGGTGCCGCGGACGCAGCTCGCCCGGGTGTTGCAGCAGGTGGCCGAGGTGGGCCGCAGGCACGGCGTACCCATCGCCAACGTCTTTCACGCCGGCGACGGCAACCTGCATCCCTGCCTGCTCTTCGACGAGCGGCAGCCGGGGGCCCTGGAGAAGATCACCGTGGCCGGGGCGGAGGTTCTGGAGGTATGCGTCGCCGCCGGAGGCACCCTCACCGGCGAGCACGGCGTGGGGCTGGAGAAGAAGGATCAGATGCCGCTGGTCTATACCGAGCAGGACATGGCGGCCATGCGCCGGGTGCGCGACGCCTTCGCCCCGCGCAACAACATCAATCCCGGCAAGATCTTCCCCGACGGCCACCGCCACCATGCCGCCGCCCACCGTCCCGCGCCGGGGATGTTCGCCTAGAGGCTGCCTGCTGAACTCCCATCGCCGCGCCTGTGGGGTTACAATGAAATGACCCCTATGGATAAGTTAGATACGGACGAATTATGACCACGGTCAACCACTTCACCGACATTCTGCGCATCATCCGGGAACAGCCCGAATGGGCCGACGCTCTGCGCTCCGCCCTGCTCAGCAAAGACGTGCTGGAATTGCCCCAACGCCTGGCCGAGTACGCGGAAACCACCAATAAGAGGCTGGCTACGCTGGAAGGCGATGTGTCCGAATTGAAGGACGGGCAGGCCCGCCTGGAAAGATCTATTTTCCGACTGGAAGGCGACGTTGGCAACCTCAAGGGCGATGCCTACGAGCTGAAAGTAGGCAACAACATTTTCAGCATCGCAGGTCAGCAGTTGGACGTCGTCCCTGTCCGCGTACTCAAGGGTTCCAGGGCGCCGAACGACATGGCGTATCTCGACCCAATATACGAGGCCAAGCGAAAGGGCATCATCACGGAACGGGAAAGGCTTGATGCCTTTGCAGTCGACCTTGTGCTGGAAGCGCGGAGAGATACTGAACAAGCCACCTTGTATGTCGTACTGGAAGTTTCAAGGACGGTAGCTGATTACGACATCAACCGCGCAGCCGAGCGGGCTGACATCGTGCAGAAGGCCACCGGAAAACAAGCTCTGCCCGTAGTTGTCGGCGTCCACATAGACCAAGTGCGGCGACAGCTTGCCCGGGAACGCAACGTAGCCCTCATCTCCTACGGCCAATAGGCGCTACGCCTATGACCACTTCTTACGCCTATGAATTGAGCCGGATTGTGCCGCAGGGGGCGCTTCCTCCCTCCTACGTGCATTCCGAGTACGCCATCGACGGGCTCAACCCCATGGCCGTGGTGGTGCCGGAGGACCGGAAGCAGGTAGCCGACGTGATGCGCTGGGCGGCGGAGAACGGCGTTACCGTGTTCCCCCGGGGCGGCGGCACCAAGACCGCGCTGGGCAACCCGCCGGACAGCGTGGGCCTGGTGCTGGACCTCTCGCGCCTCAATCGCGTTATTGACTACCAGCCCGGCGACATGACGGCGACGGTGGAGGCGGGCATCACCCTCGACGCGCTGCAACGAGAGCTGGCAACGGCCCGGCAGTTCGTGCCGCTGGAGTCGCCCCTGCCGAACCGGGGCACGGTGGGCGGGACCCTGGCTACGGCATACTCCGGGCCCATGGCCCATGCCTACGGCCCCCCACGCGACTGGCTCATCGGCATCGGCGTGGTGAGCGCCGACGGCGTGGCCACCAAGGCCGGCGGGCGAGTGGTCAAGAACGTTACCGGCTACGACCTGAACCGGCTCTACACCGGCTCCCTGGGGACGCTGGCCGTCATTGTGGAGGCCTCGTTCAAGGTGTCGCCCCTGCAACCCGAAGAATACGCTCTGGTGGCGCCCTTCGATACGATGGAGGAGGCAGTAGTGGCCGGGCGGGAAGCGCTGAGTCTGCCCGCCGGGCCGTCGAGCTATCTGGCCTTCACCGGGGGCCTGGCGCGTCACTTCCTCGCCTCGCATCCCGGCTCTCCCCTGGGTCAGGCCCTGAGTGAAAGACTGGGCGGGCTGGCGCTCTGTTTCTTCTCCGGGCGCTCCCGGGCGGTGCAGCGCCGGGTGGAGGACACCACTGCGGCCCTGCTGAACGCCGGCGCCATGGACACCGTCGCCATCGACGGGCCGCTGGCCGCGCGGCAGTGGGCCACCGACCTGGGCTGGCAGGAGGGTTCTCGTCCGTCTCTGGCCCTGCGGATTACCGCCCCCCGGCGAATCATCCCCGCCCTCTCCGAGACCTGCCTGAACATCGGCTTGGGGGAGTCCCCCTCGGAAATGCTGGCCGACCCCGGTTTCGGCGCGATGCGCCTGCTCTTCTGGGGTGAGGCCGAAGAGGACGAGATTGTGACCGCCATCTCCGATGTCCGCCGGGCGGTGCGCCAGCACACCGGGACGGTGGTGGTCGAAATCTGCCATCCTTCCATCAAGGTGAACCTGGACGTGTGGGGAGAGGAGCCGTCGGGCATGGAGATAATGCGTCGGATCAAGGAACAGTTCGATCCGCAGCGGCTGCTGAATCGCGGGCGCTACCTGGGGCGGCTCTGATGCGACTGAAACTTTTTCAACGCAAAGCGTGCCCTGGTCATTTGGTTTTCAGAATAAGTCCCTTCCACCTTGAAGGGGCATGGTCTTTTATTCTCCCTCTCTCTTGAGGAACAGGGTTGGGGTGGGGGTGAAATCCTCGCAAGCCCTGCCGGTGGGATGTGCCGACGATTCGCCATCCAGGGAGCGGGAGAATCTGTCTGCAAACATAAACTCCTTGTCCCCTCTATGTTATCCTCTGCATATATACACCGCGTTTACACCCTGCGTTGAAAAAGGCCCTGACTGATGACCACGCCCGAAACCGCCACGCCCGAAACCGCCACGCCCGAAACCGCCACGCCCGAAACGCCCGGCCGGCCGCCGCTGACGGCGCTGTTCGCCGGCTTCACCGGGACCGACGCGCCCGCCGAAGCCGATATGTACCGCTGCGTTCACTGCGGCCTGTGCTTGAGCGCCTGCCCCACCTACGGCGTGACCGGGTTGGAGATGGAGTCGCCCCGGGGCCGCATTGCGCTGATGAAGGCGGTCAACGAGGGGCGGGTTGGAATCAGCGACCGTATAGTCTCCCACTGGGAGGCCTGCCTGAACTGCCGGGCCTGCGAGGCGGTATGTCCCTCCGGCGTTCCCTACGGGCGGATGATGGAGCGCACCCGCGCCCAGGTGCGGGCCCGGGGCCGGCAGTCCGACGGGATGAAGCGCATGACCCGCTGGTTCCTGCGGGCCGCGCTGCCCCGCCCGCGCCTGATGCGCCTGGGGGCCAGCCTGTTGCGGCTGTACCAGCATCTGGGGTTGCAGCAGCTTATGCGACGCACCCGGCTGACCCGGTTGCTGCCCGGCGGACTGGAGCAGCTCGAAGCCCAACTGCCCCGTCTGAGCGGCCGCTTCTTCGGCCCGTCGCGCCGCACCCACCGCCCCGCCGAGGGTGAGCCGACGATGAAGGTGGCCCTGCTCTCCGGTTGCGTGATGCCGCTGATGCAGGCCGAGACGATGAACGCCACGGTGCGGACTCTGGTCCGCAACGGCTGCGAGGTCGCCGTGCCGCCACGGCAGGGTTGCTGCGGGGCGCTGAACAGCCACGCCGGCGACCTGCAATCGGCGCGGCTCATGGCCAAACGGAACATCGACGCTTTCCTGGCGACCGGGGCCGACCGCATCGTAACCTGCTCCGCCGGCTGCGGCTCCACCATGAAGGAGTACCACGAACTGCTGAAGGACGACGGGGAATATGCCGAAAAGGCCCGCCGGGCCAGCGACATGACGCGGGACATCACCGAACTGTTGCTGGAGCTGCCCTTCCGCCGCCCCCTGGCCCACCTGGAGCGGATGGTCACCTACCAGGACCCGTGCCATCTCGCCCACGCCCAGCGGATTACCGCCGCGCCCCGGATCGTCCTCCAGTCCATCCCCGGCGTGCAGTTGCAGGAGATGGAGAACCCGTCGATGTGCTGCGGCGGGGCAGGCGTCTATTCGGCGGTGCAGCCCGAGCTTTCCCGGCGGATACTGAGCCGCAAGGTGGAGGCCATCATCGAGAGCGGAGCCACCGAAACCATCACCGCCAACCCCGGCTGTATGCTGCAACTGGAACAGGGCCTGCGGGCCGCCGGCCAGGAAATCCCGGTGCGGCACGTGGTCGACATCCTCGACGAGGCCTACCGGCTGGAAGAGCCGGCGCCCGTCCGCGCCAGCCGGAGCGGTCCGTCGCGTCGCGGGCCGGTCCCGCTACAGACCGACCTGGAGGAGGCCCAGGCCAGCCAGCTTCGGGGACGAAGGCGGCGGGGGATCCTGGGGTGGCGCCGCAGTTGACCTTGCAGCCATTCCCGTTGAGCCGGCTCTCTGAAGAGGCGGTTGAGATTTACCCTTAGCCCATGTGCCTCAACCGAGGAACTACTTATTCTCCGGGAGTTGCAGGGGAAGGAACCGCTGGCGCCGGGCAGCGCGACATTTCCCGGGTCAGCCTGGAAAACAGGAAGAATATCTCCCCTGCCATGTTGGTGATTTTGACGATGCCCGCCTGGACCGCATCACCGGGTGGAGCCTCCCCCGATATGTGGCGTACCGTGATCCGGTTCAGCAACTCGGTGCGGTCTCCGGTGAGTTCCGTAACCATTTCCCAGTGCTCCGGATCCGAGCCGGTCAAACCGTCTATGATGACTAAACCAAAGCCAAGGTGAAATGCGCATTTATGCCAGGTAGCGTTTCATTGCAGGTGGACTCGCCGGCGCACGGGCGGTCCACTGGTAGGGGCGGGTTTCAAACCCGCCCCTACGGTCGAGGCGCGAACCCTGACTGCGAATGGCTGTCCGCAAAATGTACATCCCACATTGGCTTTGGTTTAGTACCACTGTATCTATGCCCTCGACCAGATCTGTATGGCGCCTCCTGCGAGCGCTCCCCAGCCCAACGCCGCATATCTGTTGGGGGCCCAGTTGGCGGCAATCCCGCGAAGCCTGCAGGTGGCCATCCGCTTGAGGCTTTCGGAGAGCAGCCACATCCCCACGAAAAACAGGCCAAGCCCGCCCAGCATTCCGCCGAGGGCCTCTATCATTTACGGCCTGAAGAAGCCCAGGTTAGCGGGTTTCGGAGACGAAGGAGGCGATGGCCCTTTGGGCTGCGGCCAGGCTCGAACCAAAGGCCACCTCGTACCCATTCTCGTTGAGCAATTGCTCCAGCGCCGACAGCAGGGCCAGCACGTTCCGGTCGCGGGCCGAGTCGCCCATCAGGCCGATGCGCCATGCCTTGCCGCGAAACTCCCCCAGCCCGCCGCCAATCTCAATGGCATATTCGTTCAGCAGCGCGGTACGCACCTTGGCATCGTCAATGCCGTCGGGAATTCTCACCGTGGTCAGTGGGTTCAGCCGGTGGTCCGGGTCGGCCAGCAGTTCCAGCCCCAGCGCCTCCAGCCCGGCCCGCAGGGCGGCGGCGGCCTTGGCGTGGCGGTTGATGCGGTTCTCGATGCCCTCCTCCATCATCATGCGCAGCGCCTCGCGCAGGGCGTAGGTCATGGAGATGGGCGCGGTGTGGTGATAGCTGCGGCTCTGGCCCCAATAGCTTTCCAAGTCCTGTAGGTTGAAGTAGAAGCTCCGCACCGGAGTCTCCCGTGTCTTCACCACCTGCATTGCGCCCTCGCTTAGGGTGATGGGGGCCAGGCCCGGAGGCGCGCCCAGGCATTTCTGCGTGCCGCTGTAGCACACGTCGATACCCCATTCATCCACGCGCATATCGTGACCGCCCAGGGAGGTCACGGCGTCCACGATGGACAGCGCCCCGCGCTTTCGTATCACGTTCAGGATGTCGGGCAGGGGGGTCAGGACGCCGGTGGAGGTCTCGGCATGGACCACGCCCACCGCCTTGACCTTGGAGTGTTTGGACAACTCGTCGTCCAGGGCCTGCGGGTCGACGGGCTTGCCCCAGGGGGAGTCCACCTCGAAGACCCTGGCGCCGCAGCGCTCGGCGATGTTGCCCAGCCGGACGCCGAAGTACCCGTTGCGGCAGACGACGAAGGTGTCGCCGGGTTCGAGGATGTTGGTGCAGGCCGTTTCCATCGCGCCCGTCCCGGTGGCCGACACCGGCATGGTCATGGTGTTGGAAGTGCGGTAGACCTCGCGCAGCATATCGCCGATGTCGTTCATAACCTGGAAGAAGTCGGGGTCCAGGTGCCCCATCACCGGCAGGGTCATGGCTTGCAGCACCCGGGGATGCACCGAGCTGGGGCCGGGCCCCAGGAGCAGCCGCGCGCTGGGCTGCAATTCGCTAAGATATGAACCGGTCACGTTTGTCCTCCAGACATTAAAACGCCCGTCACTCCCTTGGAATGGAATGACAGGGAAAGTATTGAGCATTGCCGAGTTTACTCTTTCTTTCGATTCTCAACAGACTGTCAGGTATGGTGCAATACAATACGCTCAGTGCGCCAGCCCGGTGAGCGGATACAGCATTTCCAGCAACTCCGTTATTGTCTCCATATCTGCGCGGATGGCTCCGGCGTTCAAGCGCCTCTTACGCTTGTAATAGTTCAAGTGTAGTTCGTTGGCAACGCCACGCAGTTCACGGATACGGGGGTTGCTGGCTAACTGGCTGGCTTGGTACATCACTTGGCTGAAATCCGCATGAGCGCCGCACTCCCAGCCTTGGGCCGCCGCAACGGCCTTCGCCATGTGCGATGCGGCGCCCCAGCCTTTTTCCGATGCTTGATGCAGTCTTCCGGCAGCCAGAAAGTCCCGGCTGTTAGCCAGGAACTCGCGGGCTTGGGATTCGTAATCCGCTACTTCTTCATAGCTGTCGCCAGGGGTGGTCACTTCTCGCCTCCCTCTTTGGGTGAGGGGATTTTTACAAGACCGCGGAGGCTCCGCCGTCGAGGTTGACCGCGATGCCGGTGAGGTAGCTGGCCCGCTCCGAAGCCAAGAAGGCGATAACGTCGCCGGCTTCTTCCGGCTCACCCACGCGGCCCAGCGGCACCGAGCGCCCATCGGCCAACTGGTCGTAGAAGGCGTCGATGCTGAGACTGGGATCCGCCTGTACCCGGGCATCGAAACGCCGCTGGTGCTGGCCGCTTTTAATCAAGCCGATGCAGACCGTCGAGACCAGGATATTGTCTTTCGCCAGGTCCTTGGACAGTCCCTTGGTGATGGCGATGCCAGCAGCGCGGGAGATGGAGGTGGGCATGGAAGACGGCCCCGGAGTGCGCCCGCCCAGGTTGGTGACGTTGATGATGCGTCCGCCGCCGACCTTGCGCATCTGCGGTATGGATTCCTGGATCAACCGCACCGCGCCCCAGACCTTCAGCTCGAAGTCGAACTCCCAGTCCTCGTGCGAAACGTCCTCGAAGGGCTTGGCCATGGACGTACCGGCGTTGTTGACCAGGATGTCCAGCCGCCCGTACTGGTTGAGGGTTTTCTCGACGATGGTCTTGGCCGAGCCGGGGTCGGAGACATCGGCGGAGATGGCCATAACCTGTCCCTCGGTGGCGGTCATGATTTCCTGGGTCGCTTGGTCAAGAACGTCCTGACGCCGGGCGACGATTACGACCGATGCGCCCTCCTGGGCCATGCTGAGGGCCGCAGCCTTGCCAATGCCGTCGCTGCCCCCGGTGATGATGGCAACTTTATCCTGGAGTCCCAAGTCCATAACGCGCCCTCCCGCCAGTCATTCTGCGAATAATGCGCGGTGAATTATATCACAGGCATGGCGCGAAGGCCGTGCTTGGGAGAACTCTGTCATGCGCAGGGACGGGGGGCCGGACTGTTCTGAACCCTGCCCTACCCGAGCCACCCGTCCAGCGTCTCCGCGCCGGCGTGCTGCTCCAGCAGGGCGGCGTAGTGGCGGGCCTTGGCGAGGCTGTGGGGGGTGGCGGCGTCTATGAGGCGGTCGAGGGCGTCGGCAGTGTCGATGGTGGACGTGGAGACTTGCAGTAGCGGGATGTCGCGCTCGCGGGCTTCGGCCTTGACGTATTCGGAGGGCTGGCCGGGGCCGGTGAGCAGCAGGCAGCGGGTTTGCGGGACCATGCCGGCCATCAGGATGTCGGGGCGCTGGGCGCGGGCGATGACCGCCTGATTGCCGTAGCGTCCGTAGTAGGTGGGGCCGTGGTCCATGATGTTGCCGCCGATCAGGTATCGCTCCACCAGCGCGTCGGCGTTCACCGGCTCCAGCGTCCAGGACGCCCCCAAGTGCGCGGCAATCTGCGCCACCGTCGGCGCAAGCATCACACGGCTCTCGGGGATGACCACTGCATCCACGTCGGCGGACGACTCCGCGACGGAAGCCGCCACCGCCTCCCGGCGGTAGGGCGGCACGGCATTGACCACCAGGCAGGCTAGGCGATTGCCCCAGCGTCCGGCGGCTTCATCCGCCACCGCCGCCCAGTCCTGCCCCGGGGCGTAGGCGTGAACTTCCAGCACCCGCGTATCAACGGCGGCGGCCAGATCAGCAGCAGGCGAGCCGTCGGCGGCCTCCACGATGACGGTTTCGTGCTGACGTTGCAGTTCGGCGATGGCTGCGGCAGCGTCGGCGCCGCTGGCGGACAGGAGGCTTGGCGCCGGGCCTACGGCGATGCCCAGTGCATCGGCCAGAACGCCTGACGCAAAGGCGTGGTCTGCGTCGGCATCGGGCGTTGCCGAGAAGGGCTTGACGTAGGCGGCGGAGCGCCCAGTGTCACGCAGACGGGCCAGCAGACCAGCGGCGAGGCTGGTCTTGCCGGAGAGGGCGGGGCCGGTTATGAGGATGGTGGGCATATTGTAATCGAAACCGCTCTATGTGGTGATAAAGGAATTATACCCGGTGGTTTCCAAGCAAATTATCGCATAGGCCTCGAATAAGTATTGAAGTTGCTGGCATTTGATTTCGACAACTTGGAACTGCATTTCCCGCGCGAGCTTTCTTTTTTTCGCAAAATTCGATTTCAGGTCGGGACATTCATCAATCTTCTTCCGGGAGTACTTGGGGGAATGTCCACCGCGGTCGTCCAACTCTTTGCGGAGCAGCTTGAGCGCAAATGTCGCCGACTCACTCCTTGAGCTATTGGCGCCGTGTTCTCTGATTCTGCTTCGCACTCGGTTGGAGCGACCAAACATAAATCGGTTTGTCTTTCTCGTAGAAGACGTAAACACCTTTATCGGGAACATCTCTCAGTTGATTCAGCGTCAGCTTTGGGCTGGCCAAGAGCTTGAGAAGGAGCGGCTCTAATTTATCTGCTATTTTCTGAAATTCGGGGCGCATTCTGAAGCTACACCCCCACGTCCAAGAACTCGACGTTGTTGGGGTCGAAGCCTTGGGGGAAGGTGGTGGTTGTGTCCCACTTGGCCAGGGTGAAATCGGAGCGGTGGAGGCTGGCCTGGTCGAAGTTTGCGCCCGTCATGTTGGCGGCGATCCACATGGAGTCGCGGACCATGGCGCGGGTGAAGTCGGCTCCGCTCATGCTGCACCGCGACAGGTCGGCCCCGTTCATGTTGGTGGAGACGAAGACGGCATCGGTGAGATCGGCGTTGCGCAGGTCGGCCTCGATCATGTTGGACTGGCTGAAGTCGGCGCCCTTCAGGCTGGCCCCGATGAGCGTGACCCGGTTCATGCGGCAGTGGCGCACCACCGCGCCCTCGAGGTCGGCGCCCTTGAGGTCGGCCCAGAACAGGTTGACGTTGGTCAGGTTGGCCGACGACAGGTTGGCCCCGGAAAGCGACGCGCGGCCCAGGTCGGCCTTCTCCAGATCGGCCCGCGACAGGTTTGCCCCGGTCAGGCTGGCGCGGGACATACGGGCGTCCGACAGGTTGGCCCCGTAGAGATTGGCCCCGCCGAGCCTGGCGCGGGTCAGATTGGCTCCTGTGAGGTCGGCTCCCACCAGATTCGCGCCCGACAGATCGGCCTCGCTCAGGTCCATCGCGGCGTCAGGGTTGGCGGCGCGCCATTGAGCGATGGCGTCCGGCCCGGACTGCGCGGTTACCAGGTGTTGCGGATCAGGCAAGATGCTCCTCCTAAGGGTGGTGGCATTGCGCGAGGGCTTGCGTGTACCGGGGTCCGCCCTCACCCTAACCCTCTCCCAGAGGGAGAGGGAACTGTGGGATACGTCCTCCCCAACAGGCAAGGGGGCTCTCAATGTGAGAGGGGACTACCGGGAGCCCCAGGGCCTTTTAGTTCTCCCTCTCCCTCGAGGGAGAGGGCTGGGGTGAGGGTGAAATCTTGAGATGCCGCAATGTTTGCTCACTAACGGGAGCGCCCCCCACCCTAACCATCCCCCGGAGGGAGAGGGGACTTTATGAAAGACCCTGCCGGGAGCCCCGGCTATGCGTCTTCGAGGTCGAACAGCTTTTCGGCGATGGTCATCTTGAGTTCATTGACCTTGCCGAGGTCGGGGAACCCGCCGTCCGTCTTGCGGTCGAATATCACCTCGCCGTCCAGGTACACCTCCAGACGGCCCCTGTCGGAGGGCGTCATCTTGATGGCGATGTCGCCGGGGGCGTCGGACTTGAAGAATTCCATCGCCAGCCACGTGGCGACCGGGAAGTAGCCTCAAGCCACACAGTAAACGATTTCCGCTTCAACCTTGCCGTGTTCGGAACCTGGCATATCTCTTCTCTCGCTTGTTGTAATTTAGTCGTAGCTGGATTCTCTACGGAAAAAGGCGTCAATGTCCTCATCGGAGACGCCCTTGCTCCTCATGAACTGTATGACTTGTTCCTGCTCCAACTCACTGGCTTTGGCCGACTGCTCGGCTGCCTCAGCACGCCGCTCGGCCTCCTCGGCGCGCTGCCGGGCGTCCTTGGACAGCCGCTCGGCCTCCCTGCGGATGCCGCGCTCGATGCCTGCCATTAGTATGCCCAAAACCTTAATCCTCCGTGTCAGAAAACTTATCAGTTGTCCAGCGAAGTACAGCAGCGAGAATACGACCGGGGCGACCATGGTGGTGCGTATCACTACGCCAACCCCACCGCTCATGATGTCTTTCGGCCCGAATTCGGGCAGGAACAGGGCGATAACCGTACTCAGAGCCAATGCCCACAGATTCCCCGTCAGGTGCCAGTAGGATTGTTGCATTGGCCCGGCTTCAGGAGCGGTGCGCTACCGGATTACCGCCGTGCCGATGCCCACCGCCGTGCGGTCGCCGTTCTGGTTCTGGCAGACCAGGTTGACGATGACGTGGGTGCCGTCGTCGGCCTCCTCCTGACCCGAGACCTCGCCGGTGACGGTGATGGTGTCGCCGCCCTTGACCGGGCGCAGAAACTTCAGGTTGACGCTGCCCGTGTGGTTGAAGACCTCGGGGCCGAAGAAGCGGCGCAGGCTCTCGGCGGCGAAGGCCACCGACATCCGGCCCGACGCTATGGGGTAGGTGGTGCCGAGGCGCTGCCGGGCCAGTTCCGGGTTGTTGTGGATGTTCTGACGGTCCAGGATGCCGCAGTTCTCGAACTGCTCGATGGTGTCCTGGGTGATGCTTTTGGTGACCGACGGAATCTGCTGGCCGGTTTCCATGCCTTCTAACTTTGCGGATGCCATTTCTTGCCCACCTCGTCCGGCTTCTTCATCTGGTAAGTGCGGAGCTTCTCCAACAGCCGCCCGTCCTCGTCGTATGCGGTGGCTTCGATTACCATGTAGGGCTTGTCGCGGCGCAGGTACTTGTCGGCGATGCGTCCGGTTACGCGAATCTTCTTGCCGGGGATTGGCGGGTTGAAGAACTCCACCTCGTTGCCCGCGTTGACGCCGCCCGTGTTGTCCTCGTACACCATGGCGAAGGCAGTGGCGTCGTGCTTCACCGCCAGCGTGGGAAACACCGCGTCGGGGTCGCCGATGGCCGCCCGGAAGTTGTCCAGCATTTCCTGGGTGAGGGTGTATTCGTAGGAGCCCAGCTCCTCGCCGATGTCTATCTTGTCGTAATCAAATATCTTCACTTCGGAATCGGCCATATCCCGCTCCTTAATCATCCCCCAGCATCCCCCTCCAGGGGAGGGTCAGTGTGGGGTGCGGTCAGTGGCTATACCATACTTATTTTGCCCCAAGCCGTCAACGCCGTCACGCGCGAAGCAGGGTTTCCGAAAGGCCCTGTCGCGGCGGCTGTCATTCTGGGCGAAGCGAAGAATCCCAGATACGGGAAAGAGCAGGCCCCGGACAGGGATCGGCTGCCCCCGTGAAATGCTGGATGTCTCCCAGAGACGGCAACCTCCCTTCATCGTTCAGCGGAAGCACGTGGTAGGGAGCATCCTCTTCGTCCAGCAGCCGGACGTGAAAGCCGCTAAAGTGGAAGGAACTACCGTTTTCCAGGCGCCACGTTTCAGGCCACTTGCATCGCACAAAGGTCAGCGGCCCCTTCAAAACAACCGGAGCATCAAAGCGGGCATCGCCATACACGCCAGCCCTAGCCCCGTCCCGGGTGAGAACGGCAATGGTCTGGAAACCCCAATCGCCAGTTCGAACCGACAGGTCGGCCCACTGCGGAGAAGCAAGGAAATCCATCAGGGCCGCCGCCAGAACCTCCGGGTCACCAACAGCCACGCCTGGGAACTCCCGCGTTAGGGGCAGGGAATATCCTCCATCCGCCCGGCTGTTCTCGCCGGAGCAGGCGACCGCCGCCAACAGGACGAGCATCGCAAACAAAGCGCGGCCACTCGCCAGCCCCATCAACCGGACTCCCGTGCAGCCCGGAGGAGCGTGGGAATCCCAACCCACAGAATCACCACCGCAACCATCGCAACCATCGCGCCGATCCCGGAACGGAAAATCTCGTGGGAATAGAACGCAGGCCGCGCAGGCGGAGGCCAAGCCTGTAGAATGTCCTGGCCAACGCCCCAGTCCAATTCCGCCATGACAGCCTGAACCGGAGCCTCGGAAACGCTCCCATCCAACCGGAAGGTCTCCTCAATATCGAACTCGGCGAGGTCTTCCAATCTGCCTCGTTGCCAGCTATGGACCTGCTGTTTGCCATCCTCATGAAATACCCGGGCCCTCACATCCAGGTTATGAGCGCCCCACCCCAAGTTTCTCCCGCTCAGGGACAGCCGGACCAAGCCGCTCTCCACCTCCGCCCAAGCCCGGGCGTCCAGCCGTGTCGGCTGCAAGGGAGTGACCACTACCCGGGACTCCTTCTTGACCACCACCCGGACATCCCGGTTCCCGGCATCCAGAAGGCCGAGGGAAAAGGAAATTTCGTTAAGTCCTGGCCGGACCGACGCTATTTGAACGAAGTTTGTAGACTTGGCGGTAAACCGGTCTCCGGTCTCGTATCCCTGGCTGGCGCCGTTGACCAAATCAACCATGGACCAGTGAAAACCGGAATCCAGTTCGGAGACTCTCTTGACTTTCAACTGGTAGAAGGCGCGGCCGTTCCAGCGGCCGTACAGGAAGGCATAGTCTCCAAACTGTCCCGGATTCCCCAGCCACTCGTAGCTCAGCTCAACGCCATACCACAGCGGCTCCCCCTGCGCCGCCCCTTCGGGAAGACTGAAACTAACTTTCGGTGAACCGGAATCGGCAGTGACCAACACATCCTCGGTCCAACCCAGGGACTCAAAGGTGACATAGCCCGGCCCTTCGAGCATGAAGGGCTCCGCAGGCTGGGCGGCAGGGGAAGCATACGCCGAGAAACAACCGGGTCCTGCCAGAAGGAGCGCTGGCAGGACCCAGAGAAGGTGAAGAGTTCGCTGGAGCGTGAAAATCATCACCAGTGGTTAGTGATTACCGGACACTTGAACGGTGCGCGCGTAACCGTCGCTCTGATACCACTGCTCGTTCTCGTTGGAAGCCGCAGCATTGACCAATGAAGACTCATTCCCGAAATCCTTGTAGCCATCCACGTCCCAGTTGTAGGGACTGTCTGACAAGTGGTCTTCTATCCTGTCCACCCACTCGTCTTCGTGTATCTCTTGGCTTTTGTATCTGCGCTCGCAAGCACTCTCGGATTTGGTCTCCTTGTCTACGTGGGAAGAGGCGACAACGTAATACCCCCAGCCAGCACTGTAGTTTCTGTCTGCCTCGGTTCGGGCGTAAACCCGCATATGCCCCCAGTTGTCATCACAGCCGGGCCAATCCTTGATTCCCCTGTCAGTATCAATAAAGTCACTCCAAGGCCCTTCCTCGGGCCCATCGTTCACATAGGCAGACTTCGCCCCCTTTATAAAGCTGTCCAATTCAGGATCAATCTCAGGATCATTGCCTTCACCATCGAGCCGGTCCTTCACATAGTCCACCTCGGCGTTATCCCAAAATAGGAACCGCAAGCCCCAGTCCACATTGTCAGATTCAACCGAACTGGAGTTGAAGTCCCAGTTATAAATCGTGTCCGTGCCTCCCAAGGTTATAGTGCCGAAGGAGCCGGAGGGCGCCGTGGCCGCCCTGACCGTGAGTGCGCCAGACACCAGGTTGGTCAGCGACACCGCCAGGTAAGCGGCAGCGACAGCCACTAGTGCGAAAAGGAAAACTACCTGAGTGGTCTTCAATCCCCTTGTCATTCAGTACGCCCCATTTATCCAGAATCTTCCGGGCAGAATTCTCTTGAAGCGGACAGGCAAGCATTTACTTACCCACTTCATCTTCCTTGCCGGGCGGGCACATGCTGAAGCCGGATAGCCCGTCCTTCGTTCCGTCGAACACTATGTCGCCACTGGCTGCATCGTACACCTTTGCCTCCCTGTCGCCATGGGATCCCACCTCCAGCACCGGCTCGTTGCCATCGTCTCCCATCGGAGCGTAGGCAATCACCTCGTCGTTCTCGATGTCGACGGTGACCACCAGCCGGGTGATGTTGGTCCACCGGGCATACACCATCAGCTTTCTGGTGCCCTTGCACCAGTACAAGGTCCATGGACCGGAGCTTTCCACAGGATTTTCCCATGAAGCATCAAACCTGACTGCTTCAACGCCATCAAATTTCTTAAGGGTAACGTAGTCATGGGTCCACCCCTGGCCGTCGTTGATCTTCTCTATGACCCCGGAGGACTTGGCAACACGCAGCGCCTCCACGAGCTCCTCGTCAGACACCACAGGAAGGGGATTCTCAACCGGTATAGGGGTGAACGTGATTTCCTTGTCATCCCCACCGGAGGCAAACAGCAGTCCCACGGCGGTCACTGCCGCTATCGCCAGCAGAAATACCGCCAGCAGCTTGGGATGATGCACCTGGAGTTTCATAATCCTCACCTGAAAACCGGATTGACCGCGGCCCTCCGCGAGAAACGGCGGGCCATGCAAGGGGCGGACTCTAGCCGCGTGCAACGGCGTACGTCAATACCATCTTCACAAATCAATCAAGGCCTTTGAAAAGGCCCTGCGGCCGCCCTTCGACAAGCTCAGGGTGACGGGGGCGGCGTCGGGCATTTAACGCAATCGGCCCTTCGGCGGGCTATGAGTGGCGGTGCAGCGATGGATCTTTATTTCGACCGCGGAGACCACGACAGCCCGGCAGGCCACGCCCTGCTGTATTTCAAGGTGGATACCGAGCCGGACAAGGTCTATGCCAGCTACGTGGTGACCCTGCCCATCAAATCCGACCTGACCAAGTTTCTGCCGCCGTTCCTGGCCTCGCATCTGGGGGCGCTGCCGCTGAACGACCTCTCGTCCTTCGCCATGCCGCCGGCGCCGGAGCCGGTGGACGGGTTCGGGGAGCTGGAGCGCCTGAGCCGCCAGCGGGGCGACGACCTGGTGTATGCGGGCAATATGTTCTCCTATGACCTGCCCCGGATGATGGAGTCGGTGACCGAGGCCGTGTCGAGTTACGCCGAGCTGTGCACCGCCGCCGGTAAGGGCGCCACGGTGGCGGGCGAACCCGCCGCCAGAGCAGGACAGCCTGCCCGCCGCCGAGGAAGCTGAGGATGCTCTGGATGCGTCGTTCAACGTCAACGACGTGCTGTTCAGCTGATCGCCCTGGGAATGAAACCGACTGAGATCACCCCGGCATTGCACATCAGTTACCCCACCGTGAGGAACCACACCACCAACCTGCGCCGGAAGCTGGGAGCTGCGAACAACCTGATGCTGGTGCGAAACGCCCAAGAGTCAGGATTGCTTTGAAACGAGGTTTCGAACAAGCTCACCAGAGAAAAGACCAAGTCAGGACAGAAAAATAGTTCAATTGCACTATTGCCACCTCACACAGTCGCCCATAACATCCTCTGCGGCACTTCAAACAGGAGGCAAGACTTGAAACAGTGAACCGCAGGCATTGCCAGCCACTTATCCAAGAGCAGTCGATTCAGCATCGGAACCATCCAGAAAAGATTCTATACCGAACCGAATGAGAGCAACTTAATGAAAGATACCGAGAACACTGCCAACATCCCGATTTGCGAGGGTCGCCATCTCGCTGGCGGTACTGGCAAGCCTGGTGGCAATCAGCGACATAGCGGCGATCAAGGAATACTTGGGGATAACAAGGTGATCGCCGCGGGAGGGAGACCAATGCGACCTTTCCAAACCGCACCCGACCCCCGGCCCAGCTTTCAAGCCGACTCCAAGGCAACCGTTCTCCAGTTACCCTTGGCCTGCATCTTGGTGCTGGCATTACTGGCTGCCGCCGCCTGCAACTCCCAGCAGGAGCCCACGAGCGAGATGCCCACGGGGACACCAGCCACGGGACCCATGCCCACCCCCACCTCGGAACCGACGCTGCCGCCGACGGTCAACCCAGGCCCGGCAGTGTTCCCGCCCTGGCAGCCGGATCACCTCGTGGCCCGCACAGCCGACGCCTCCGTAGCCGTACACAAGGTGGTCATATCCGAGGGACTGATCACCCTGCTGTACAGCATAGAGCTGGCCCATGCCGACCCCCACAGAACCATCTTGGTCTCACCCAGCGCCCGGCTTGTGGGGAGCGGGCCGGAGGACGCGCTGCCACCCACCGTGAAGAAGATCCTCTACCACGGGGTGGACGTTTCCCTCGGCGCCCTGTCGTTCGAAGGGCACAGCTTGGACAGTGCTTTCTACTCCTTGGTCATCCCTGAGCTGAGCGTGTCCAGAATGTCCGACGGGCGCGAGACGACCATCCCCGGCCCGTGGGTAATATCAGTGATCAAGGAGCACGAGAGTGTTCACGACACCAGGCAGTCATGGTTCCCCCACCAATACTGGGACGGGCGGGCGCACTCGGACCGGAGGGACGTGAGACTTCGCCACAACCCGGTGGGGTACGAAGGGGAAAGCTCAATTGGCTGGATAGTGACCAGCGGGTTTTATTTTCTACATCGTCCCGTCTACTTCATGGTGAGGTCGGACGGCAACGTAGTGGAGATATCGGAAGAGTGGTACGTGAACATCGACCAGCTTCTCGAAGAAATCAAATAGCTGGATTGCCCCCAATACTCAAGGCCTCCGGGGTACCCGGCACACTCATCATCGGCTACCCCGTACACATAGACGCCGTGCTCGTATCGCACCAAGGGCCAGGTGACCGTCATCGACCTGCCCCCCGCCCACGGCGCCGGAAGCGACCGCTCCAACGACATCCCCGACCACCGCACCCGCCAGGACTAGGACTTCGTCCTCATCGACCGGCTGCTCCGCATGAACCCCGCACTCATGACCGGCCGCACCTGCCGGGTAACCGTCCAGACCATCACCCTGACCCTCAACCCACCGCACATCAACAACCCGGACCCCACCGCCACTCCCGACACCGACCCGGAGCACCCGGTCGCCAACGCCAGAACCATCGCCGCCCGCCTCCTCGAGTTCCAGGCGACCCTCGCCCCCCGAGGGCCTGTCCCACGACCAGGTCCTGAACCAGGTGCTGTGGGTCCCACCCACCACCTGAACGCCGAAAAAGGACGCCGCAACATGAGAGTCCAAGTCTACAAACCCATCAACCCCGGTGTGTTCACCACCTCCGACGCCATCGGCATCGAGTGCTGCAAGCCGGAGCAGGAACTCTCCGGCGGCATCGTCCACATAGCCACCGGCGGCTCCGTCCTGGCAGAATGCCTCGTATGCAACAAGCACTGGCACCTCCAGGACATTCCCACCCACGACAACGGCCCCATCCTGGGCCTCTCGGCCAAGCCCATGCCGCTCACGCCCCTGCGCCCGCCCGAATACCTCTGCTGAACACCGCCACCCCGCCCGATTCCACCCTGCGAGGAACGCCAATGGCCCCACTCAACCCCGACACCGAAATGCTCCTCCACGCCCTGCTCAGGTCCACCACCTCCAACCGCCTCTCCTGGACCGAAAGCGCGGAAGACGGCGACCTGACCGCCCGCTCGACAAAGGCCCTGTTCACCATCCAAGGAGACCCGGGCCACCTCCGCCTCATCATCCCCCACCCCCTGCGGACCGTGGTCACCTCCTCCGACTCGCCGCACGTCGCCGCCATCGAGGCCCAGGCACACCTGCTCGCCCGGATGCGCCGGAAGACGCTCACAGACGCCGCCCAGGAAATCCACCTGCCCCAGCAGGTGCTCGAAGGCGACGACGACGGCGTACGCACCCTCATACAGGCTCTCGGCCACGCCACCCGCAACCACAAGGTCGAGTGGCACCAGATAGACGACCCCTTCCACTCGTCACTGACCGCCCGCTGCGCCTGGCTGGACCTGCACATCTCAGTCCTGACCATGCCCTCCATCCCCATCGTGCTCGATTTCACCGCCACCCTGGAAGCGCCGCACCCGCCGGTACAGCTGCTCCTCGCATCCATCACCGAAGCCCGCGCCGAGACACTGCGGGAGCTCTCCGACGAATGCGACGGCCACGAACCAGCCGAACCGATACACACCCTGCTTACCAGCATCCTCTAACCACCGGCCCCACCCCACCAGGAGACCTGACCACACGATGACCGAACAGAAATGCCTAGCCGAACAGGCCATGGACATACACGACGCCCAAGGCGAGATCGAGATGCTCTCCTTCGTCCGGCTCCGCCTCGACACCCGACCCGCCGGCCACGAGAACAACCCCAGCCCCCTGATGGTACTCCAGGACCACACAGCCGTGATGGCCCGCGGCGACCGCTACACCTTCCTCTGGACTCCGGACGACCCGGTCAACCACCACCCGCTCCCCTGTGCCCGAACCCGCTCCCACCGCGAACGCCCCCTGCCGACGCCCGGAGAACTACGGCCCATCCCCGTCAACGGCGCCGTCACTCGCGAACGCATACTCCACGAGTCCCTGAAACTCATCGAGACCGATGTCCGACTCGCCCTGGGCCACTCCGAACACGGCGCCTGGCTCGGTAACGATCCACCGGTCGGCGAGGCCGCCCTCCGCCCCATCGCACCCCGCTTCATCGAAATAATCAACGAACACGCGTCCATGCACATCGAGACCGACGAGGCCTACAACCTGTTCGACCAGTACGCCATGGAGCTCGCCCGCGAGATCCTCGAGGCAACGAACCCACAGGAGCGGGCCGCGACCACCGCCGCCATCCTGGAAGCCATCACCATCTCCGCCTGACCCCGGCACCGGCCGCACCCGAGCGTCCCCAACACACCAAAGGAGCCCACCCCCATGCTCCAAAACCGTTTCCAGCCCGAGGACGACCCCGAGCTGATCCACCCCGACCACTGGCAGGGACCGCCCAGCGCCCTCGTCGAACGACTCTGGAACGTCCCCGTCAACCACCCAACCGACCAGTCCGCGCTCAGCGCCATCCTGCGTCTCCTGCTGCACCGCGCCACGGTACGCATTCTCATGCACGGCGGCGACCTCACCCGCCTGGTCCACTCCGAGGCCAACACTCCCCCCGGGCGAGACACCCGTCCCCTGCCCGGCCCCACCACACACCCACTCACCCTCTTGTTCGGCATCATCCTCGTGCCCTCCAACAAGAACACCCTGACCTCCCTCCTGCCGGTAATGGACGACCACAACGACCTGACCGGCCGCCAAGCCAGAATCGACCTCCAAGCCTAGACCGCCAGCCCTGTCAGCGCCACCCCCGACCCCACCCCACCCGGGGGGCCCACCCAACATCATGCTGCGCCTCATCGCCCTGCTGGACGACCAGCAAATACAAAAGCTCCGCGAATCCGGCGCCCCCAACCCCTGGCTGATCCACGACACCCCTCCACACCAGGACCCCTAGACCTCCCCCAGGTCAGCACAACCCGCGCCATAAGGTCATCAGCTCAAATGTCCCTTTCCTTCGTCCAGAACCGCACACACTGCCTCCTCTGCAAGAACACCTACGAAACCCGCGGCGCCATGAAGCACCTCCGCGCCTGCCTGCGCAAACAGCCCGACCCGCCCCCGGACTCCCGGCCTCCCACCATGGTCAGCGTCCACGGCGACCACCCGGACAAAAACAACGCGTACGCCGTCTACCTCGTGTTCGAACACGGCTCAACCCTCTCGGACCTCGACATCTACCTGCGGGCCACCTGGCTAGAATGCTGCTTTCATCTAAGCCTCTTCAGAGACTTGGACACCCTCTACCTCTGCCCTGAGTGGCCCCCGGAACCCATCTGCGAACCAAACATCCAGTTCATGCACACCCCCATCAGCAACGCCATCGCACCTGGCGACCAGGCCAGCTACCATTACGACCTCGCAGACCCCACCGACCTGACCGTCCGCGTACACCCGACACCCCTCCAGGCCCTCTCCGCACTGAACGCCATCAACCCCGGCTACACCGCCGCCATGCTCATGCGGAACGTCATGCCCGAGCTCTGCCTCACCTGCCAGCAACCAGCCAACCTGCTCGACGAAAACGGCTACAGCTGCACCGGCTGCAGCACGGACGATGACCCCAGAATGCTGGTCAACTCTCCCAGAGACAACGTCCCGTGCTTCGACGAGAGCACCGGAGTCCCGCTGACACTAGCCCTGTCGCTCCTCCGCCAGCGCGAGCCCACCCACCCCCGCGACCCCCATGAGCACGACCAACCTGTCATCACCCCAAGTCGCAACCACCTTTGCCGACATCGCCGTCCCCAGGGCCCTCGCCCACCGCAGACCCCGCGGGGCATTCACGTCCCGATCCTGCCGCAGACCCTCCATCCCCGTCCGGGACCAACAGAACGACTCCAGCCGCATCATCCTCGAAGACGCCGTTACATCTTTCCCAACTAGCCACCGCACCCCGTACCACCCGAAGGAGCAAGAACACCATGCTATCCCCAGAAATCGAAGAGACCATCGCCAACGGCGCCCTGCCCCCGTCCCTGGACTACAACGGCACCTACCAGGTCTTCACCTCCCAAACCGCCCGCAACCTGTCCATCCCCGACGACGACTGGGAATCCCCCCTCGACCAGATCGACATGGAAGAACTCATACTGGAACCTCCCGCATCGTGGCACATGGTCACCGGCCCCTGGGACAAGCTGGTCACCGTCGACATGACCGCCGGCATATCCCCCCACGACGGCATCCTCATCTCCGCGGT
Source organism: Dehalococcoidia bacterium (assembly GCA_965261945.1). Taxonomy (GTDB): domain Bacteria; phylum Chloroflexota; class Dehalococcoidia; order Lucifugimonadales; family UBA3495; genus VXOI01. The sequence continues at coordinate 2,695,850 of CBDHEF010000002.1, read as the reverse complement.
CATGTACCCCGCCGAGAGCATCCACCGCGAGACCGTGACCGACCGCGACAACAAACTAGCCCAGGCCCTCATCTACTACTCACCAGCCAGCGAGTACACCCGCGAGGTCATCAACCGCTACCTTCAGGTCAACTGACCCACACCCCCCACAGGGGCGGATCCCCGCAACCGCAACCCTCAACGCCACTGCTATATTCACCGCCTGACCAACGTGACCGGCCACGACACCCACCACCCCCGAAGAGCAAAGCCGACCAGCTCCCTGGCAAACACACGGCACAGGTCCCCCAAGAGACCAACTGCTGACACACCGAATAGATGAGAGATAAACCAAATTGAAGGAGAGCCCTCTCATGTTCGACCGAAACCAGCTCAGCAGATTGCCAGACCTCACGGACCCGGACAGCTCCCGCCAGACCGGACGCATCGAGTTCCGCACGTCCAAGGACACCGCACACCCAATGGACGGAGGCGACCCACTGGACCTCCACGACGACACCCGCGTCGCCCTCTCCCTCCGCATCGCCAGGGACGTCAACTAGGGCCAGACCCCGGACCACCGCCGCCCAGTTCACGCCCCCCAAGGGCCAGACCGCACGGGACGCGCGACTCCGAACCCGCCCCGACCACACAACGACCGGAGCTTCGCACCGCCCAAAGGCTGCTCGTAAGAAGGGTAAATACGGCGACTGCCAGCACCTCAAGAACCAGAACCTCAAATACAAGGAGCAGACCATGCACGTCAAAATCAGCAAGGCCCCCCAGCCAGCCTTCGGCTCCGAGGGACACCCCTCCGAATTCTTTTCCTTCGTAACCCAAGACGGCCACATCCAGATCGGAGTCAGGCTCCGTACACCCGGCACCGACCCCCTGCCGTTCCGCACCGGCGACAACGTGGACATCACCGGCCGCCAGGACCCCGCCGGATTCTTCCACCTTGAATCCTTCACCAGGATCCCTGCCTGACCGCACCCCCGGAACCAGCCCAGCTCCCGGACGCACACGCAGAATACACGCCAGGAGGCCCCGCAATGAACGCCAGCACACAGATCCACGCCCACATCCCGGACCACCTGCCGACCTACGTCCGCACCCGCACCCTGCACCACGGCAACCAGCCCTTCGAGGCCGATTCCCGCACCCACCAGTTCCTGTAGACAATCAAGTGGCGGACCCCGCACGAGCACAAAAACCTCCAGGACCTCCTCCTCGACCAGGGCGACCCCCAGCAGAACGGCTCCCTCACCCCGGAACAGGCCCGCCTCATCGCCCGGCTGTCCCGCCGCTTCGACCGCGAGGGCAACACCTACGCCGCCAACCGGGCCGAGGTGGCCCTGAACGCCTCCAACCTGCTGCTCGACGACGTCCGGCCCCGCTCGATGGCCGAGACCCTGCAGGCAGACCGCGAAGGACGCCGCATGGCCGAGCTCAGGTTCTATTTCCACAGGCTCAGCGACGACTACGACCTGCCCTTCTGACCCAGACCCCGCCAACACGGAAGGGGGCGGCCGCTCCCCTCAACGGGAAAAGGCCGTCCCCACACCTACCCTCCGACGGCACACATTACTGAACCCCCCCGCCGAAGGACCAGCAGATATTAGCCCAACCAGGCATCACCCCGCAACCCCCCTCCACTCCCCCAGCCACGACGCCGTACCCCCTCTACCAACCCTCACACAACCGCTCTCCCCCCCTCCTTTCCAAACCATTACCGCCCCCACGCTTTCCAATGACCCGTCCGGTGCTACAATCACAAGGCGACGCCAGGACTGTCCGGCTACCACAGCCCCACGGCCAATCAACCGTTGGAGTCCCCGGCCCGCTGCGTCAACCGCAGACCGACGCCTGACCTGGTGGGTCCCGAACCCCTCACCAGGGCCAGCAAACCAAAGACCGGCCCCGGTCACCCCGCGGCCGGTCACCCCCCAACACCCCCTTCCACCAACCCCCGTCCCACCACTCCCTATCCAGAGGCAGACCCGCGATGCCGAAACGCCCCTCTACCGACAAGCCACCCGTCCCCCACCACAAATGGACCGAAGAGGAACGAGACCACGTCCGCAACTCATACCAGGGCACCCACAAGTCCCGCGACGCAATCGCAGCCACCCTCGGCGTCAGTCCCTTCGCAGTCACCACCCAGATCGCCAAGATGGGCATCGCCAAACGCTCCGACCGACGCCCTTGGACGGACCACGAAGACGACACCCTCCGCAAACTCGCCCCGCACCACAGCCCAGTCCGCATCGCCAAGATGATGAAACGCTCGGTCAACGCCATCACAGTCCGACTCAAACGCCTCAGCCTCCACCGCCGCGACCGCGCCGGCTGGTTCACCATGAACGAGGTCTGCGCCATTGTGGGCAAGGACCACAAATGGGTCCGAAACCGCATCCAATGCGGCGCCCTCAAGTCAGAACGCCATAACTCCACCAACGCGGACGCGGACATGTTCATGTGGCACATCAAGGACTGCAACCTCCGCGACTTCCTCCGCCGCTACCCACAGGACCTCGACGGCCGAAACGTCGACCTCATCACAGTGGTGGACCTCCTCGCAGGACTTCGCAGGACTTCTCCCCCCCGAAGAACAACGGCGACCCAGCCACACCCGACAACCACACCCCCAAGGAGCCGCCCGCAGAATGACCGCATCCAATCACCAACAGGAGCAACAGATCCTCCAGCAGTTCGCCGCCCTCAGCCCCGGCGCCCAAGCCGAGTACAGCGCCTCCCTCACCCGGATCCTCCGGCTCTACCACGAGACCCACGACACCCAGCCGCCCGACGACACCGGCGACCCAGCAACCCTTCTCCTCTGGCAGTTCCAGCAGCTGCCGGAGCACATGCGCGTTCAGCTCCTACTCGCCACCGAAGAGCTGATAACCATCGACCACGCCCGGATGCTCAAGCCAGCCGACCCGCCCCAGCCCACCGCCGCCCGGCTCCACCCGCACCAGCAACTACCCCCGAATATGCGCGGCCTGGTCTGGACGAACTCGATCATGGACCCCCAGGCCTACGACATGCTCGCCGCCGTCGCCAACGCCGACTCCAACGCGGAACGCCCCGGCCTGGAAACCCGCTCCGAGCTCAACAACCAGCTGCTGCACGAACAGCACATCCCCCAAGATGCTCCGGACGCCCTCGCCGCCCTGAGCGCCGACCGCACCGAGGAATGGGAGCAGGCCCACGATCTCCAGGACGACCTCGACACCAGCACCTGGCCCGCGCTCCTGAAGATGGAGCTGCTCTGCCAGGCCCGCACCTCCTGGCGGCCCCAGCAGGACCAGGACGATACCCCCTCCGGCTGGCTCTCCAACCACTAGGTCTTCGCCCACATGCCCGAGCTCCGGCACGCGTTCACCCAGACCCCCGCCACCACCATCCGCCTCTGGAACGAACGCACTGGGCCGGCAAAGGCCCCGGAGCCCGCCACCACACCACTCGGTCCGCGCGTCCCTGCCCACAGCCGACCCCGTCCTCGCCGCCAACCTGATGACCACCACCCGCACCGGCAACCTCACCATGGCCGAGTTCGCCACCCTCTTCCCCGGACAGAACATCCGCCACCACATATTACTGGACGGGACCGACGCCCACGGCCGGCCCGCCCCGACCACGCCCGACGAGGTACTGGAATCCAGCCGCTCCGCGGACAGCGGCCCCTCCCACCAGGCCCTCTTCGCCCACGCCCTCCTCGCCCTTGACCAGAACCCCCACGCCAAGCTCCCCATCGACGTCCTGCCCATCGCCCAGATCCAGGCCCGCTGCAGGTCCGTCGACACCATCACTTCCACCGCCCTCGAGTACCTGCTCCACACCGCCGACGGCGGCTGGGATCCCGAGGAATACATCTGCCTAGACATGGCACGACTCGCGTTCGCGGCCGGCGTCCGCCCCGGCGATGTGCTGCACCCGCCGGCACAACCCGCCTGACCGATGACCACCCGATACCGGAACAGCGTACACTTCCTCTGCTCCCTCTGCGGCGTCGCCGAAACCCACCGCTCCACCCAGAAGGGCGTCGGCCAAGGCTGGCGCCGCTCCGCATTCATGATCCACCTCGACCACATCTGGTTCTGCCCCGCCCACACCACCATCGGCAGAGAGCTGGAGCAGACCATCGAGTTCAGTGTCGAAAACCTCAAGACCGATATCGTCGCCTCGGTCAGAAACCGCGTGCTCCAATCCATAATTCCACCACGACACACACAGGACCCTCCCCCATGACGTCCAACCCCCCGATCCACCACTTTCGGCCCTACGACCAGCCACCCACCCACGTCACAGCCATGAACGCCCACCAGGACGGCATTCCCCGCACCATCATCACCACCTTCTCCGAACCCCTGGGCATGCCCATCCCCTGGCACGAATGGCAGGACGCCCTGGTGGAGGACCCTCCAGCACCACGACCTCGCCGACCTGCTCAGGCACGGCGCCCCAGGCACCTGCGCAAAGCTCACCCTGGTGCCGCTCGACGGCAACGAGTACAACCTCATGACCGAAACCACCTTCGCTCCCGCCCCGGGCCAGACCCTCGCCCTGAACGGCGCCATCAGGATCCCGCACGACGAAACCAACAGACCCCTCGCCACCACCCTGGTGACCCTCTCCATACACGACAGGCTGTAACCCGCAATCCCAGCCCACGCTCCCGCCGTTACAATCCCCATTCGCAGCCCACGCAGAACCGCCCCAGAGGACTTCACCCATGACCAACATGAACGAACCGTTGAAAACCGCCATCGCCAACCGTATTCTCAACGATGCCATAGCCAAGGCAGAACAGACCTACCCGGAGCTCGCCGTCCCCCGCAGCGACTCCCAGACCAACTACTACAGCATAGAAGCAACACTCACCGTCTCCCTGGACGACCTGTCCCACCGGCTCCGCCAACCCACCGCGATCATCATCACCGCCCTCAAGGAACACGGACAGTCCGAGTGGACCTACGGCTCAGGCAGTGTACACAAACGGGCCTTTATAATGACCATACCCGCCGAACCCCCCGACGCCCCACCCCCCCCCGACGACTACATTACAATCGCCGTCACCCAAGGCGAGCCGGGCGCCCCGTCCTCGACGGAGCCCAGATCACCTTCGACCGCCGCCCCATCCTCAGGGCCACCACCCCACCCCGCACGCGACGCAAGAACCCGTCCACCTGACGCCAACACCCACAATCCCAGCCTAAACTCCAGCAGCTACACGCGGTGTTGACCAACCCGAGGGCCAAACCCTAACATCAGCAACACCCGCGCAAAGCTCATGTACAAAGAACTCGACCCGCGGAGCCGCAGATGCCCAACCATCCCTTCCCCATGCCAACCATCCCCGGTGCCGCGCTCATGTCGCCCCAAAAACTCGCCGCCGCCCAGGAAATCCTGCTCAAGGCAATGCGCCCCCGCACCCTGGCTGCGTACGAAAAACAATGGAACTACTTCGTCCAATGGGCACATGACAATGACCACGAGCCACTGCCTGCCTCGCCCGAAGCCCTAAACTCCTACATCTCCAGACTGGACGGCATGGCCCCCGCCACAGTCAGGATCGCAACCGCAGCGATCAGAAAGGCTCACACCAACGCCGGCCACCAATCGCCAACCATGGACCCATCGGTGCGCGTGACCCTGGCCCTGAACGACAGAGTGACCGCCAGGCCGCCCAGCCAGTCCACACCCCTCACCCAGGATCACTTCCTAACCATAAAAGAGCGGGCATACATCCCCAAACCCGGGGAAACTCCGCATCAGACCAACCGCCATGCCGCCACGGACATCGCCCTGATCGCGTTCATGCGCGACACCCTGTGCAGACGATCCGAAGCCGCCGCCGCCCAATGGCAGGACATCGAGGACACTCCGGACGGCCCCGCCCAACTCCGCATAGCACATTCCGAAACACACCTCCCAGAAGAGGACACCCCTGCATACATTTCCCAAGAAACCCAAGCACTCCTGGAAGAGATGGTCGAATCCCGCGTCCGAAAGCCAAAGCCAACCGACAGGATATTCCACTTGGGAGAGAGACAAATATCCAACAGGATCCAAGCTGCTGCAGGACATACGAACCTGGACGGCAAGTTCAGAGGAGAAAGCCCCCGGACCGGCATGGCCAAGGACATAGGATGGATGAACTCCCCACCCTGGCAGAAACAAGAAAACCCGCCCCTCATACCCTGAGACTCAACCACAACTCCCTATGTCACAGACGATTGCAAAATTCGCCAGCAGGTACATACGGCATTGACCCACCTGAGCGCCGAGCCGTAACATCACCAACACCCGCGCAACGCTCATGTACAGAGAGGACATTCATGGCACTTACCACGGAACTGGGGAAAACAGTAGAAGCCATCTACCGTGAGCACCTGGAAAAAGAGTTCCCAGCAACAGTGAAATTCGACACCATACGGGTAGAACCGGCCGAAGACAGCGAAGGCCGCGACACCTTCAGGGTCACCGTCGTTTACGACGACGGGCACGAGAGGCCTAACCCCAAGACCAGAGGAACCGTCCTGGCATCCCTGATGGACCCATTGGAGAACCTGGGGCTGCCGCCAGTACTCATCGAGTCCTACGTCCCCCTGTCGGAATATCCGATACTCTTGGACCTCCGGGCCGAACCCCCATGGGGAGTGGACGAAGAATGAACTGGCGCAACCTGATGGACACCGCCAGGCAGATAGCAGGACACACGGAACCCCCACCACGCGGACGACCAAGACAGGAGCCTCTCAAAACGGCCGTCAACAGGGCCTACTACGCTATGTTTCATGCCCTGTGTCAGAACAACGCCGACGCCCTGGTAGGCAGAAGCACCGACGGAACCACCAGGCTCGCCTGGACCAGGACTTACAGATCCCTGGACCACCGCCAAGCGAAGAACAGGCTGACGCGGGCCCGGGGCGAAATTCCGAGCCCGGCACGGAGCTTCGCCGCAACATTCGCCGCACTGCAAGAACAGAGACACGCGGCGGACTACGACCCTCACAGCAGGTTCGCAAGAAGTGAGGTAATAGAACTACTGGACACCGTGGAGACCGTGACAGAATCATTTCTACAGATGCCCAGAAGGGAGCGCAGGGCGGTGGCCGTGCTGGTGCTAATGCAGGAAAGGCCGACAGGCTGAAGACCAGCGGACCGGAAGGGCCACGCACGGCTCAACCTTCACTCCAAGATTCCCGATGGTCAGAACCACCCACGGCGTTGCACGGAAATACCGTTCTTGAGCAAAGCTACTACCCACGATTTTTGCAATCGTCTCCCTGCAGGGGGCTGGGATATGCCTGTGCGGACCACCCCCATCGACGGTTCCTTCCAAGCCATGAGTCCCCTTGTGGGGCCCGTTCTGGAAGCGAGTAAACCCGAATCCACCGATGGGAGGCGTGAATGCTGGGCAAATTGGGATGAGGGAGCCTGCAGGGGAGAAAGCCTGGGCTCCATTGGACCGATGTGCCCCCGCAGAGGGTTTTCAGTAGCCGCACCGGACCTGGAGAGCGGTCTATGGAGGCTGGGAATCGCGTGATAGTGAGATCGGACGCAGCAGGATGCACTCGCGGGCGGGGCGGACGCGAGTTTGGAGGTGTTGGGACGGTTGCGGACAGCGCCGTCAGGCTGGGAGTGGGGTGGCTCGCAGTCGGGCCAGGGCGCTGCTGAACTGGGCTTCCCAAGGCCAGCGCCGAGGCAAATGCAGGGTCAGGCGGCGCGCCGAGCGGGTGAGCCGACCGGCGAGGGAGAAGAATCGCCGCCGCAGAGTCTTGGTGGTCACCACCTGCTCGCCCAGACCGATGCGCGCCGTCCAGCGCGCCAGGTTGTGAGCAATCGCCTGGACCGCCAGCCAAGCGCCGTTGGCAGCGAATCGGCCGGACGGCAGGTGGTTCAGCCCGACGCCGTACTTGAGGTCGCGTATCGCATTCTCGATCTCGGCGTGGCGGCGATGGTCAGCCTCCAGTTCGAGCGTCTCCCCGTCCCGGTCGGTGATGAAGCCGTGATAGCTGTAGCTGGCGAATAGGGCCAGCTGGGAACCGGGCGTGGGCTTCACCCGCCGGACGATGAGCCGCACCGGCGCGGCGCCGGCCTCACTCTCAAAGGGAGTGTAGGTGGTCTCGGCCACATCGGCGGCGCCGTCCATCCAGTATGGGATGGGCGTCCAATCCGTCTCGGGTATGGCCTCGATGAGATGGCGCAGGCTTTTGTGCTGACGGATGGTGATGGAGTAACGGACATCCATCTTGCGGCAGACGGCGACGATGGCGTGGGCATAAAAGCCGCTGTCGGCCCGCACCGTGAGTTGGCCCCTGGCGCCGGCGTAGCGCACCCGTCCCACGGTCTCGCGCAGGAAGTGAGCGGCGCCCCGAACAGTGTTGGCCCGGCCCTCGCGCAGCCGGGACATCAACACGTCCCCGGTGCCGGCGGCCACGGCCAGCAACGGATGATAGCCCCGCTTGCCGGTATAGCCGTGGTGTCGCGCCCCCTCCTTGGCCAGTCCGTAAGTCTCGCAGATGGTGGAGTCCAGGTCGATGGTGAACGGCGCGTCGCCGGGTCCCGCCCCAGCGGCCCAGGCTCGGGCCAGCAGCTCCCGGCTCACCCGGTCCAGCTGACGGACGTGGCCCCAGCGGAAGCTGCGCAGGAAAGTGCCCAAGGTGGATGGCGCTTTGACCATGCACCCCAGCACCGAGGAGGTCCGCCCCGCACGCAGCGCATCGGCGTCGTCAATGCAGTCGCCGCCCGCCAGCGCCGAGGCCACCAGCGTCAGAAGCTTGTCTCCCGCGTTCGCCCGCCCCGGCGCATCCCCGAGGTCGAGGTGACTGTCAACGAGTTCACGCAGGCCCAGGTGTTGGGCGAGAGTGGCCGGCAGGAGCAGGCCGGCATTGGCCACCAGACGGTGGTCGTCAAAGACGATGCGAATACGGTCGGGGTGGTTGCGTGGTAGCATCAATTGGGTGCTCCTTTTCTGGGGTCGGTTTTTTATTGCAAAACCATTATCCCAGATTCAGAGGAGCACCTTCTTGCCGCTTCAGTTCCCCAACCTGACGCCCACTATCGGTGGATTCGGGGTAAAACTCGTGATAATATAAACTTTTCACGAGTTTGACTGGAGTCCCCGTGACCGCCGACCTGGCCACCGTTCCGCAGCTCCACGACTTCCTGGAACTATCTGGATCCGACTGTGAGGCGGCTCAGGCAGTCGCCTCCGGCCTCCGGGACACCAAGGCCGAGAACACCCGCCGGTCCTACGCCTCCGCCTGGCGGCGCTTCCAAACGTGGGCCGACGCCGGCGGACATCCGGCACTGCCCGCCACCCAGCAGGCCGTGGCCCTCTACTTGGGCCACCTGGCAGCGGTAGGCAAGTCCATGGCCACCATTGAACAGGCACGCGCCGCCATCTCCCACTTACACACCGCCCCGATCCCGCAACGTAGGTGTTTGAACTGACTGGCGAGGCCGTGGTGCGCCTTCAACGAGATCCATCCTGTCGAACTCCGTTCCCAGGTTACGGCCGCGCCTATCCTGATGGAGGCCAGAGTGCTCCCCGCACCGAAGGTAGAGGGCGGAGAACCAGCAGGTTCCAAGAGTTTTCATCCGGATGCCTCTCTCAGAAGGCAACATAGAGAACAATAACCCAGAGGGCCGACATGACCGTACAAGGTGCCGAAACCGACCATAACAGCCAACTGCTGGACCGCGCACTGCCTGCAATAGCACGGCTGGAAGCCTCCCTGGCCGACGAGCGCGCGGCCTCGCGCTTGGCCGTCCATTCAGCGAACCTCCTGGATACCCTCACCAACCTCGGCCATGACATCGCCGAAGAAAACGAGGAGATGGACGCCCTCGATCTTATCGTGCATCGCAGCTGGGCCGACGAGACATTTCACTCCAGGATCATCAGATGGCTTCTGGACCCATCGGCGCACCACCAGCAAGCCGGGCACTTCATCGCCGCCCTGCTCAACGCCACAATGGCTCCACCAAGCCTTCTCGACGCGGATTGGAGTGCCGCCCAGGCCCTCCGGGAGTGGAGGAGGGACGTCGACGAACAGTGGGGCTACCTGGACATTTTGATCTTGGACCGGGACCACCAAAACCTCATCGCCATCGAGAACAAGACACTCTCTCAGGAGCACAGCAACCAACTCACCCGCTACCACCGCGCTCTGGTCGATGCCTACCCCGACTTCACCAGGCACCACATCTTCCTATCCCCTGCGGGCCTCCCGCCCAACCTGGAGCAGGATCGAAAGCACTGGCAACCGGCCAGTTACTCCGTCATCCACAACGCCATCCAGGGAATCCTTGAGAACGACGTAGCGGAACCCAACGCGAACGCCCTGTTACAAATCTACGCAACGACCCTCAGGAGAAACGTCTTGTCCGATACCAGCATTGATCGACAGGCCCGCCGCATCTACCTTGAAAACAGGGAGGCACTCGACCGCATATTGGCCAACAAGCCCAACTGGATTGAAGAGACCAAGCCCCTACTCAGAGAGGCCGTCGCCAAGTATCCCTTCTGGAAACTGGATCTCGAAGCCGCCCAGTCAGTCCGCTTTCGCGCCGCCGACTGGGACGAATTTCCCAGCACCAGGACCGGCACCGGCTGGGCGTCCGGTTCCAACGCGCTGCTCCTATTCCAGCTCCGGTTCGACGGTGACTTGCCTTATCTAGACCTAGGACTCTCTACCGCCAGCTCCGAAAACACCGGGGTACGCGCCGCTCTCTTCGATGCCGTCAGGCAAAGCCCCGCCGTATTCAAACCCACCCGGAACTCTCTCGCCGACGGCCGGATGATCCTGCACCGGGAACCCGACTGCATCCTCGAACCAGCCGACCAAGGACCCGGCTGGGACGACGGCACCGCACGGCGCAAAATCGAGGCTTGGATCGACAACTTCGCTGCCGAGCAGTTTCCCGAAATGAACCGCATCATCGTCGACTGCCTGCGACGTCATCAAGGAGCCTGACGCCGCTTCTGGGCTGAGACCAACGGCAGATCGAACCTCGAGCCTACGGCACATCCGCCATGGAGTGGGTGCTGCCCACGATGGGAAGGTAGATACGGAGCGTGACCTCCGGGGTCGTATGCCCCAGCCACTGCGAGACCACGTTCAGCGGGATCCCCGCGGTGGTCAGCCAGTGACGGGCGGCACTGTGCCGGAGGCTGTGGGCCCCAGCTCTCTGGCGCCCGGTCCCGGGCGACTCCTGATCAAGGCCGGCATGCTCTATGCCAGTTCGCAGATGCCGCAGGGTCGTCTTCCGGGTCAACCCGACAACCAGGTCCCGCGGACCGTAGGACGTGGGCCAGTTGGCGAACAGGCTGGCCAGGTCCGGGTGAAGCGGCACGGTCCGACCCCTGCCGCCCTTGCCGCGGCGGACCAGCAGGGAGCCGGCCGTGACGTCTATGTCCCGCCATTCCAGAGCCACGGTCTCGCCGACACGCAGCCCGGATCGCCACATGATGAGCGCCGCCACCCGGGCGCGGCGAAGCCCCTGGGCCGCCAATGAGTCCAGAAGCCGCTCGACCTGCTGGGGGTTCCAGTAGTGGGGAATTATCATATGGGAACTTTTACATCAAAAGTTCCCATTCGGGCAACCTGACCCCCCTCTCCGAGCCACAGCGCGAATCTGAGACCAAGGCACCTGAGCTGGCAGACACGCCGGAAATGGGAACTTTCAGACTCAAAGTTCCCTCGAGCCATCCTCCCGCGCCCTGCGCGAGATTCAGCGGGACGGGGCCGAGCCGGAGGCCTCGGTGTTCGGCCTGACCGGCGAGGCCCTGGCCAACCGGGTGAGGGACGCAGCCAAGGCCGCGGGCCTGGGCGACAACTTCTCCGGACACAGCGGCCGCATCGGCATGGCCCGGCGGATGGTCGCCGCAGGAGCACCCACCGCAGTGGTCCAGCACCTAGGGCCGATGGCGCCACGGCGATATGGTTGCCCGCTACACCCGGGGCGAGGCGGCCGGGGAAGCTCTCAAATGGCTGAGCTGACGGAACGCCCTCTCCCAAAGACATCTTCCAAGATACAAGGCGCCTGTGTGAAAATCGGGGTCTCCAAGGAACTGGCCCCCCCGATACATTCCAACCATGTCGGCGTAACACAAACACCGCCTGTTTCTGACAGTTATCGCCAAACACCGGTGCCGGCGCAGCCGATATAATGCGATAAAAGGTCAACAACACCGCCTCAGCCCACGTAACGACCGATGTAGTGAGGCATCCGTCTGAGCCAGCCAGTGTAACCCGGTAAACGGCCGGATCACCGCGCCGAACACGCCCAGCTCGCTAAGGACTGGTGGGGCGGCGAAATGTCGCGTCTGCTTCCCGGCGAGGAAGGCGACGAGCTGCAGCAGGAGCTGCTGGACCAAGTCCCCGAGACGGCCCGCACCGTCATCACCGGCGTCAACCTCGAGAGCCAGCAATATTCGATAACCACCCACTGGATACTCTCGGACGGCACCGCTCCTACCCGGCCCCGAGCTGGACATAGACACCATGGCCGACCGGTTCCCAGACTGCAACGTTTCATACTGACCACGAGAGGCGGTGACCCACCATGACCGACCCCGCAGACAACCAGACCGTCGAGGCACTGTTCAAGGCACTGGCCCGCCTGCCCCTCCACGCCGTCGTCACCATCGAAGTCCCGGTCCCCGGCACCGACCGGCCCCGGCTATACACCATCGCCGCAGACAGCGCCGAGGTCACACGCCACGACGACCCCAGCCCCCCAGACCCAACGGGCCCCCACGCCACCGTCACCTTTCAAGCCCCCCCCTGGCAGGGTAGCCTGTACCAGTTGACCTCCGACTCTCCCGCCCGCACCCTAACCGCCAGCGCGGGCATGCTGCTAACTTCGGCATTCGATGGCTCACTCTCAAACCCGGCCGCCCCGCACACAACTTCCTCCAAGGAGAGAGACCAAGCCCATGCCAGACACCTACGAGGCCCCAGCCCACGGCTGGACCTGCTTCCACTGTGGAACCACGTTCCTCAAGTACGGCGACGCCAGGCTCCACTTCGGGCCGGACCCGCATACCAGCTTAAAATGGGGGCACTGATGGACCTCCGGGCCGCCGAACAACGGGTGGCCCAGCTCCAGACAGCCGTCGACTCCATCGCCGACATCGCCTCCGACCTCGCATACACTCCCCCACGCCTCACCGTCCGCGATCCCGAAGACGCCCCAAGGACCGAACACAGTATGACCGACGCACAGATGGGCCTGATCCGCTGGCTCTACCACGACCTCGGCGCCCGCGCCAGCACCGACCTCGCCTTCCAGTCCTTGCTCCAGAAGGACGCCGACCGCCAACCCAACCACCCACAGGACTGGCACGAGTTCAACCTCTGCCTGCAGCTAATCGACATGGTCCCCGGCGCCCTGGAGTCAATACCCGACCTCGCAGCCCCCACTGGCGCGCCCTCCAGCTCCACTGGGACACACTCAGGGACATGCTGATCCAGGAAACCAACGGCAAAATGGTCTATCCATAGCCCCACAGGACCGACGCCGCCATCCGGCACATCAACACCCAGGTCTCCGAGGGAACCGCCCCCGAGGACACCACACTCCCAGACAGCAATCCCGCCACAAGCTGACAATCCAGCATCCACAGGCATCCAGGAGCACCTGATGGCACAGATAGGCCTCTACAGGCTCGGCTTCTACAACGAACCACCTCCCCACGACCACCGCACCATCATCGCGCCCAAGGGAGACCGCATCTTCCTGCTCCCACAGGACCAGCACCTGCTGCCAACCGAGCAACTCTGCCCCTGCCCCGATTGCGGCGGCAACATCGCCCAAGACCCAGCAGCCCAAATCCCCTGGTCCCGGACCTGTGAAACGTGCAGCGCCCGCTTCCTGTTGGAGCCGACCTCCGGCCCCCGACGGCCGCTCCAGACCATGGGAGGACGGCCGCCTTACACCACTGGCCGACGAATGACCACCCCAACCCACCAACAACCGGAGAAAACCGCATGACCCAACAGACACTGAACTCGACCGTGCTTGCCCAGGCAGAACTGCCCGCCAAGGCCGGGTGGGACGCCCTGATAGCCCTGGCGCCCCACCCGGACGACGCCCACGAACCAACGCCCCTGCTGAGCTGGCGCTCCGCCCTCTACCACGGCGGCCCAGACTTCCAGGAACTGATCGAGCACGGCGTCTCCCCGCTCCACTACGCCATCCTGGACGACGGCCAGCTGGTCGCATACCGCTTCCACAACCCCCGCATCAACTCCGACCACCAGCTCATGGCCGACGGCGAGCTCCACCCCGCCTGGACCGACCCCCGGAACCAGTACCACGCCGACGTGGGCACCGCCATCCGCACCGTGTCCCTCATCATCCGGCCCACGGACCCGCGCACCGCCCAGGCAATACGCGAATTCCTGCTCGCCTGAACCCGCCTGAACACCACCCCTCCCGTCCTGTACACTCAGGCCATACCCTGAACCGCCACTGCCGAACTCACCAGGCACACCCACCAGGCGCCCGCCCCCGACTCCCCCCACTCCTCCAGGAGCCGGAGGCAGGCGCCATCCCAATCCACGCACGGGGAATCTGACCTTGACTCCCGACCACACGACCACCAGCCCCGACACCCGCTGCCCTACCTGCCACCAGCCGCGGCGGCGCCGCCACAGCCAGGGACCACGCGGCGGGTACTATTACCACTGCTACAACTGCCGCCGCACCACCCTCGCCGGCGAGCCCGCCAGGCCACCGATCCTGCCCCGAGAGGCCCAGGGCCGCTACCTCAGCCAGGACGAGCACGGCGCCCTGCAACAGCTCCTCTACCGCTACGAGCAACAGCGCGTTTCCGCAGCAACCCTCGCCGAAGAACAGGGCGTTACCCTGCGCACCATATACCGGCGGCTCCGCTGGGCCCGCAACAACCGGGCCAGCTCCTGACCCACATCCCCCGGCGCCCAAGCCCCAAACGCGCTCCCGCGGACAGCGGTCAAAACCCGCAACCCGTCCCCCGACTGGATACAATAAAATGGGCACACCCCCAGCAAACCCAGACGGAGGAGGCCACGACCATGAGCTCCGACCAGAAACTGGACTATGCGCCCGTCTACGACGACGACTTGGAAGACGAACCCGCCGGTGAGAAGACATCCCACGACACCGCAACCCTCGACTCCAACCTCAAGGACGCCAAGGCCAAGGACGACGCAGACACCGACCACACCCCGGAACGCGCATTTCGCGACGCCCTCTCCGACCCAACGGACCCCCGCAACGCCTATGGATACACACCCCGCCCTCCCCAGTCCAACTGGGAAAGACACCAGCAAATGAAGAACGTATTCGACAAGACCACGGAACCGGACCCGCGGACGGAGCAGTGGTCCGAACTCATCGCCAATCTCAAGGCCAGTGAGGGATCCGAATACGCCACCGCCGAACAGTCCCTGATCGGCTCCCTGTCCTTCAACCCCGACCTCCAGGCACTGGCCGATGCCGCCCGCAACGGCGACGTCGCACCCGAGCTGCTCGACCGCTTTCTTCACGACCACCCGACACCACTCCCCGGAGAATCCCCCATCGAACACGGCTTCCGCCTGCAGGCCGAAGTCAAAACCGGCTACCAAAACCTCCAGCACACGCCCTGGTCCGCAGGCACCGAGTACCCGCAGACTCTCGAATTCAACCTGCTTGCAACAGGCCACGGACAACGCCCTCCAACACTTGATGGACCACATGCCCTTCGACCCGCAGGCCGGCCTCGGCCACCCCAACCCCGCAGTCAACAGGGCATGGCTGAATGCCTTCCAGGAACCCAGCATACTCAACAGCCGCAATCCCGAACTGGCCGGCACCACCATCGAGGTCATGTGCCAGCACGTCACCAAATACCAGGAACACGGCATCCTGCCCGAGAAGCTCGACCCAACGAAGTTCCCGCCCGAGGCGACCGAGGTAACCCAGGAACTCACGGACCTTGGTTACTCGCCGATGCACAACACCCCCATCGACCTCCAGGACAACCCCGAGAACATCGCCCGATACCTGGAACGCCAGATGGGCGCCCACGTCCACCACCATACAAAGATGAACCTCGGCGAACACCCTGCCGACTTCGCCATGGCCCTGCTGGAGCCACACCTCGATCCTCTCCTCAAAGCCCAATGGGAGAAGTTCAACCCCGGCGCCAACACCTTCATAGACGACGGGCCCTTCAACTACGAGGAGGTCCACCACGTCCACGAGCTGGTCTCCGACCCCACCGACCCGGCCAACCACTTTCAGGCCACCTACGCCCGGCTCATGCAGGACGCCCTGCTGACACGCGGCATGGCCGACGACGCGGCGCTCCACCACCCCGAAGCCCTGGCACAGAGCTACGTCCGGAACGCCACCACCATCGACCGGATGACCGAATTCGCCAACGACTCCCTGGCAAAATTTGAAGCCGAGGATTGGCAGCGCCCGAACATCCCCGACTACGAACCCGCCGTCCAGTGGACCAACTCAACAGAGGAAAACCTGGAGGCCCTGACCTCTCTCTCCGGCAACATGACGGACGTCCAGGCCCTCATCTCCCACGTCGAGGACACCCACCTGTCCCTCCAGGCCAACTTCGACCCCGCCGACTTCTCCAAACGGGACCCCTTTGCGACCACATACGGCAACCAGTCAGAGACCGCAACCAGTCAGAGACCGCAACCAGTCAGAGACCGCAACCAGTCAGAGACCGCAACCAGTCAGAGACCGCAACCAGTCAGAGACCGAGGGACACGACGTCGACCACCCGCAGACACTCCTCCTCAGGGAGGCAGTCACCGACCTCGACCAGGCCCGGCAGATACTACACTGGCTCCAGCACGACACGCTGCTCGAACAGATGCGCGAGGCAGTCGCCAACGGCACCGTCGACCAGACCCGCGACCAGATGACCGCAAACGGCGTTCCCTGGGACCAGCTCTGGACCATCGGGAACCTCGCCGTGGGCCAGCCACCCCTCTACCAGCCCCAGAAGCACGACCCCGACGACCTGCTCAGTCGCGCCGCCAACCGCCTGGCCCACGCAGACTTCGCCATCACCATGGCCTACAACCCGGACCGCACCCCCGCCACCGCCTGACAACAACCCCACGTCCTGCCCAAGGAACACACCGGAACAGACATGACACAGCCAAACGCCAACAGCAGCACCGCCAAACTCGAGAACGCCGCTCAACGCATAATCGCCTACGGCGCCGGCCGCCTCAATACGATCCACCTCGCCCACTCCCACCCGGAGTACCACTCCGACCACGATGCCGGACCCCTCAACATCCTCCGGGCCGTGATCGACTTCCAACAGGAAAGAATCCTCGCCTTCATAGACCCGGACGGCGCCCTCATCCTCAACCAGAACTGGGGCGAGGTCGGACAGGCCACCAAACCCAGCCTCGCTCTCCACCCCTCGGCCGAAAGCCGGGCAGCCTACCGGAAAATAGCCAGCCAGCTCAACGGCAAGATCCCCCACCCCCCGGTGACGTGGACCATCTCAACAGGCCCCTGGTGCGTCGCCCGCATGAACCACAAGGTGATAGTCGAGGCCGGAGCGGCCCGAAACATACACCCCATCGCAATAACATTCCCCAACGGCCGTACCATCCACGATTTCCAGGAAGCAGAACGATTGATGGACGACGTTTACTACCCCCAATACCCACCCATCTCCCTGGAACCAGCCAGACGGCAACTGCGATAGCCAACACCCGCAACCGCGGCGTTGCCCCGATATCCGCGACCAGACCTTCGTCCGGAGAATGACAGCCCCGCATACGCGGTGATATACCCTGTTGTTCTCACGTGACCAATCTCCAATCCCAGCAGATCCCGCAGAGGCGGGAATGGATCCTTGGGACCAATCCCGATCGCGGCAACCATTGTTGTAGACGAGATGATTTCAAAACTAACCGGCAATCCGTGAGGACCAGCGGGGTCTAACGAAACACGGCGGTTACCAGCCGCCATTCGGCAGCTCGCCACGCCTGGGCGCGAAACGAGCGCGACAACCGTAGGGAACTGCGTTTGCAGTGTAGCACAGCCCTTGCCAGGATTAACGGCCAAACTGTGTAGAAAGTGTGAAGATTCCCGTTCAAAACGGCGGCGACGGAATCATCAACAAAAGGGGTGGTTGACAGGGGGCGCAAACAGAGTGGCTTGCCGTTGGCAATCAAATAAGCCCAACAACGCCCTGGCTATTGGCGTAGCCAGGGCGCTGTCCGAACACCTGGAAACAGCAGGCGTCGGTATGGGAGCTCGAAGGCCATAGTACCAGTCGAGCATACCGCATGCAAAGTCCTTCATCCGAGTGTTTGGGGTGGAGGGCTTTTTTCATGGTGTCGGGATCGGGAAAGGAAAGGGATACGAAGGGTTCGTGCAATACGCCCGTGAGGGGCCCGCCCTCGGTGCTATGCCGTACAGGGTGGTTGCACAATCTCATCGAATGGAGGTAATGGCAATCAATCCAGGTAAGTCCCAAGGAAGAACAGGAGGAAATTATGTCGCAAACGACTCTTGGCCTCGGCCAAGTGGGCGGGTTCCTGAAGTCCTACCGCTACTTTCTGGCTTTGCTGATAGTGCCAGTGGTTGCTCTGGTGCTCTTGGCGACGGTGTATGCCAACGACAACACCACTTCGATCCACTGGCACGCGGAGGGGACGCAGTTCCGTCTCCTGACGAACCAACTGCCGGACGCTTGGGAGAATCCCATCCGCAACGCCGCCGACGAGTGGACCGATGAGACCACCGTCTTTATCACGGAGAGCAGCAGCTCGGACAATACCGTCTGGAGAGGGGCCATCCCTCAAGAGTGGTGGGGTACCTGTCCTCCACAAACCACCGGTGCCTGCACCTATTATCAATGGGCCGACTGGCACCTTTACAGGTCGCAGATGGTGTTTAACTGGGACCACTCTTTCAACACGGCCTGGGTGAAATGCTTTTTCAATATAGGCCGCGACGTTGAAACGTTTGCCCTTCACGAGTTCGGACACTTCGCGGGGGTCTTGGATCACTCGACCGACAGCGACACAATAATGCACGAGGATCTGTACGGTGACTGCCAGCGCAATCTGGACAGCCACGACATCAGCAGCATGGACACCCAGTACGGATCGCACTAGCATGGATACCCAGTACGGATCGCACTAGCGAGGGAGAGCATGAAACAAGCCGTTAGAGTCGGAATTTCTCTGACCGTGATTCTGGCCTTTGCCGCTGCCGGATACATGGTCTACAACAGCCAGACGCCACAGGGGGCGTCCGGCGCAGCAGGGCTGGGATCGTCAATCATCCTGGACATCGACGACCTGGCCCGCGAGTCTGACATCGTGGTCATCGGAGAAGTGGCTTCCAGCGAGAATGTCACGAAAACGGTCTCGGACACCAGCCAGCCCGTAGACCAGCGCGGGGCCGACTACTCAATCGAGACCAGCAGGATTCAATTTACGGTGTCAGAGTACCTAAGGGGATCAGACGGGGATGTCATCACCATCACCATGCAAGCAGACGAGCGATATAAAGGGCCTGGCCTAAGCCCAGGAACCGAATATGTCGTATTCCTGTTTGACCCCAGCCTGAAGACCGACAGTAGCTTTTGGGGGGATACCTACCTGACGCTGGGGGGACAAGCGATATGGGAGGTGAACGGGACTAAAGTAGCACGCACCCACCCTCCAACGGAAATGACCTTGAAAGACTTGAAGAGTCAGATCCGGAGGGCGTCCCACTAGGGTTTTGCAAAGCTACGGCTTTGTCCCTACACTACCGAATGTCAACGGCCTGGCAGGTGCGTTCCTGCCGGGCCGTTGCTTTTGGGAATCGCCGCGGCAACTTGGACCCCTCAGCCTATCCCAAACACTGACGGCGGAATCAGTAACGATGCCGCCACTTTCTGTCAGGCCCCACTAGGCGTCAAGGGTTTTGCAATTTTCTCGTAGACCTCAAATGTCGCTGCAAAAGAGCAATGATGTTAGGCTCTCCCCACCCGCGTGGGATCTACCCAAGAACTATTGGTGGCTGAACAGTAAAGGACAGACCCTACGAGATAGACCCCAATGATGGACAACAATCCCAGATACCGTGTCCAAGAATCCGGCGCATAGCGAACCGGGCAGCGCCATAACCCCGCTCCAGGAGAGAGAGCACTGGCGGCTGGGCCGGGTCAAACTCAAGGCCATCAGCAAGAACCACCTGTTCCGCCCCGGCGAGCAGACAGAATACAACTAGCGCCTCCAGCCACCACCGATTTTCCCCAACCGTGGCCACCCCCGCAGGCACAGAGGTAAAATAGGGGCATTACATACGAGACGGTCCTGACCGACCACAGCAGGCAGTTGACCGGACCAGAAACCAAGAGACGCACTCCCACCAGAGGCCGCACATGACCGATGACTCGAGAAGACACAAAACGTTCCAACTCAAGGGGCACCTCCGGCTGGAACAAGTCCTCACCATATGCCGCACCTTCTACAACGCAGCCATCCAAGAAAGACGCGACGCCTGGAAGATGCAACGCACCTCCATATCCCGCATCGACCAGATGAAGCAGCTCACCCTCATCCGGGCCGACCTGCCGGAATGGGCGGCACTCGACGTTACCATCGGACGCGGCGTCCTGTGCCGCGCCGACCGCGCCTTCCAAGCATTCTTCCGAAGAGTCAAGCTAGGCGATAAACCCGGGTTCCCCAGGTTCCAAGGCCGACACCGTTACTCCTTCATCGAGCTGTCCGAAGCAAGACCTGGCATGGTCAGGACCAATGCCAACGGGACCAAGGCCACTCTGCGCATCAAGGGACTCCCGTCCGTCCGGCTGCGCCTCACGCAGGAACTGCCACCGGCAAAATGCCTCAGGTCCGTCCGGATCAACCGCAGGCCCTCTGGGGTCGACATCGCCCTGACCTATGAACTCCCAAGGGAAACCAGAGAACACCCCGGCCCAGCCACAGGCATCGACGTGGGCGTCAACGAACGCCTCACCCTCTCCGACGGCAGCGCCGTCACCCGGAGACAGGTAGACCACTCCAAGGAAGAATCCCTGCGCCGGAGGATCAGCAACTCCAACAAGGGATCAAACCGCGGACGAAAGCGGGTCAAGACCCTCGCCAAGGAATGCCGACGACACCGGGTCCGGAACCGAAACGAATGCCACCGCATAACCAGCAAACTGGTCAAGGACCACGGCGCCATCGCCGTGGAGCACCTCAGAATCAGGAACATGACCGGCTCCGCCAAGGGCACTGCAGAAGAACCCGGAACCAACGTGGCCGCCAAGAGCGGCCTCAACCGCTCCATACTGGAGCAGACCTGGGGAATCATCATCAGCTAGCTCAGATACAAGGCAGCATGGACCGGTATCCGGCTGGTTGAAGTGAACCCGAAGAATACCTCCAAGACCTGCTCGCGCTGCGGGAAGTTGACACCCGAACCGCCGGAGGAGTACCGCATCTTCCACTGTAGGTCATGCTGCCTCACGTTGGACCGGGACCTGAACGCCGCGCTGAACATACGGAACCGGGCCTTCGGGCCAGAGGAGCAGGGCGGGAATACCCCTGCCGCCCCCAAGGGGCGAGAACAACATCTCTAACGACCACTTTCGGATCGTCAGGTATGTAATTCCCTAAAATAGACTCTCACTAGAAGGAGACGCCACCATGACCACAGGTTGGAAGGCCGCCCGCGACTCACGCAGGGCCCATACGAAACAGACGCTCAAGAAGCACCCGCCCAGCACGACCATCTCCAAGCGGCGCCGAACCTCCGCCAAGGACTCCAACTCCGCCATGCGGATGAAAGGACTCCTGCCACCATAACGTGCCAGCAGCACACCCGAGACCCGCACCACCGAGGGGCCGCCATCAGGCGGCCCCTCAGGCGTCACACTCCAACCCCCACATCCAGAGAAGAGTCGATTGCAAAATAAACCTTCCCTGACAGCAGCCAGTGGACACTGATGAATCAAGCCCACTAACCTAGTATTACAACGACGGTTCTCAAGAAAGGGGCCCTTGGCTCCTCCTTATGGCGACCTGTCCAAGCCCCCTATCAGCTTTGTGGCCTTCCCTCCCGCAGGGCGATTTCCAGCCAAAACCTGACTAATTGAGGAAGTGTCGTTGTAATACTAGCAGCCTGTCTGAGAAACAATGTTCTATACGAATTTCGTCATCAACAAGATTATTTATTACGACTACTATTTTATTGGAGCCTATTAGTCACCAATAAGATTAGACAGTGGCTCTTTTCGTCTCCAAAATCTAATCCTCGGACACGCTGCCAGAGGCACCATGCAGCAGACCACCCTCCAGTACCGGGCCACAACGTCCAAAGCCGGATGCCACCGCCTCGACCAGGCCCTCCTGGACATGGGCCTCCTCTACAACGCCCTCATCCTCCACCGGAAGGCTGCCACCAGCACTCACAGACGGACCTTCTCGCTCTCCCTCCAGACCAAGGCCATCACCGACCTGAGACGCGAAGACCCGACCTGGGCCACCTACGACCGCAGACTGATGGAGGAAACAGCCAAGCAGACCAACCGGGCCCGGGCGGCTGCCAGAACGGCGGCCGTACCGCCACTCAGAACCAAGGCCCCCCCACCTGCACAACACCGTGCAGATCTCAGAGCCCAAGGTTACCCACCTCAAGGTGGGCCGAGAGAAAGGCACCATCCACATCAAGGGCCTGCCCCTTATCGAGTTCGAGCCGGACCACCGCCTGCCAACGGACATACAGCCACGCATCATCCACGTCACCCACACCCCACGACGGATCACCCTCAGCCTGGTATTCAACCGGCCCGAGGGACCACCAGTCCCGCCCCCGAGGAGTCGGTCGGCATCGACCCAGGAGTCCATTTCCTCGTAACCGCCGTCGGCAACGACGACGACGAGACCCTACAGGTACCCGGCCAGGACGACCGCAATCATCGGAAGACCATCCGCCGGCTTCGCCGCAAGATGCAGCGCCAGCGAGACTCCGCCCTCAAAGACAGCCGCGCCCGCTGGACCAATCAGAAGACTCAATCCGGCAGCGTCAAACGCCGCTTCCGCTGGGTCAGCGGGCCCTCCAACGAATACCTGAAGTGCAACGCCCAGCTCCGAAGAGTAGAGCAGAAGAGGCGCGACTCCCTCAGAGGTATTCATCACCGCGTCAGCTCCCACCTGGTAAACAGTTACCAGACCATCTGCCTCGAAGACACCAAGACCGCCAACCTGACCAGATCAGCCAGAGGCACCGTCGACAACCCCGGCACAAACGTCCGCCAAAAGACCGGGATCAACCGGAGCATCCTCTCCCAGGGCTGGTACCTCTTCAGGCAAAAACTGGAATACAAATGCCGATGGCACGGCCGTACCTTCGTGCCCGTCCCGGCCCAATTCACCAGCCAGGCCTGCAGCCAGTGCGGCAACATCCAAGAAGGCAACAGAACCTCGCAGTCTGCCTTCCGATGCCTGGTCTGTGGATACAACGCAAACGCCGACGTCAACGCGGCACAAATCATCCGGCGCCAGGGCCTCGCCCTGGTCAGGGCAGACGAGTCCCCTGAGCGTGCCGCCGGAGGCCCCAAGGGGCCACAAGCGCGACATCCCCTCCCTACCGGAGGGAGCGCTGCACGCAGGAACGCAGACCAGTCCGCTCAACCGGCCTGAATTTTGCAATCGTCTAATCGAACGGTATGCTCATCACCTACGGCCGGCCCGACGGCGACGAGCAGATGACCTTCATCCCCTCCGGCAAGACCAACAACATCCGGGTCGACCGCCACGGCAACAAGGCCTACCAACAGATGCGCCGAGCCCAGGAGAACACCGACATGCGCTCCCGCACCCGCGAGTTCCCCGCCCCGGCGGCCGTAGCCGCACCCGCCCCCGCCCGCTAGGCGCCCCACACCCCAACCCAAAAGAACACCAACTTTGATACACTGGCTCTCCGCGATGGCTCAGAGCCCGCCAGCAAGGACATACCCGTGGCCATCCGTGCCTCACTGACACTTACCCCTCGCCTGCGGTCGTGCTCCACAGCTCGGGCATACCCCACAGCACTCGGGAACCGAAACGAGAGGGAGAACCCACTATGATAGGGCAAATAACCTCAGTGCCACTCCCGTTACACTCCGCCTACGACCAGAACAAGACCACCCTGATCTTCATGATGCAGACGGCCACCGGACCGGACTCCATAAGATCTTCTACCTCACCAAACTGGACCATCTCGGCAATCCGCCAAAGCTGAAAATCGGCCAGCACCTGGAACTCACCGACGCCATCCTCAACACCCACCCCGCGGGGGACTTCTACTACACCACCCAGGCGCAGCCGCGGCCAGCACCCCCCAGTCTCCACATGACCCCGCCCACACCCAGAGAGCTCCAGGATCTCTACCAGCGGATTTTCCACCGCACCCGGTACGCTCACTGGGCGGCCCAAGGCTGGCACGACGCAGTGTCCCTCCTACGAGAGGCGTTTCCCGGCTGCACCGAAAGCAACGACCACCTGCACCAAAAGCCCGACACAGACGAATGGATCGAAACACGATACAGGCTGAACTTCGCCGTCAAAGACGACCCCCGCCACACCGCGGCCGTGAACCTGGACCCCGACGCCGATCACTACCGCGTCATATTCATGCCGCACGCGGTCCAAGCGGCAAGGACCACCCTCGAGGCAGCCGCAATACCACACCTGGCCCTGGACTACCAGGCCCCACCACCGACACCGGCACCGTTCCCCAACCCCAACGGCGAGCAACACCCCCCGGAACTGACGCTGCGGTTTCACTCCCTACAGGACGCCATCCAGCACAGAGCCACAATCATGAAGGCGGCCAAGGAGGCCAACCGCACCCTCGCACGCCGTCAACCCCCGGAACCAGTCCATAGGAGAACATCAGATGACCAAGCTCCTGGTGCTCCATACCCACAACGGCGAACACACCTTCAACGTGCGGGACATCCCGCAGATCCTCCACGACGCCTACCAAGCCGCCCTCGACCACTGACCCGCCGGAGCAAACGTTGAAAGCACTAACCCTGCACCAGCCCTGGGCCAGTCTGATAGCCGTCGGCGTCAAATGCTGCGAGACCCGCCACTGGGCCGCACCACAGAGCGACTGGAACACAATGATCGCCATCCACGCAGGCGCCCGCTCCGACCGCGACTTCCTCCGCAACGACCCCCAGGTGCTCCGCTGCCTGGGCACGGACCCCCTTCCCGCCAAGGCCATCATCGCCGTCGCCCACCTGCAGGATTGTGTACCCACCGAGACAGTCCGGCCAAGCCCCCCGGAGCGCCACTTCGGCTACTTCTCCCCCGGCCGCTTCGCCTGGCGCCTGAAAGACATCCAGCCGCTCTCGGAGCCCGTCCCCGTCGACGGACACCACAAGCTCTGGACCGTACCGCCCGAAGTCCTCGCCGTGGTAATGCTCCGCCTGAACACACCCCTCCCCGGCACCCTCATTCTCCAAAACGAACAACAAGACCCACCCCGCCCACCCCGCCTGCTGTAAACCTTCAGACAGGTCCACGCCACCCGCCGACGCCCTCCGGAGCGCCCCGCACACAACGCACCCACACCAGGGAGTGTCGTCAATTTAAGAATATCGGTCTCCAAGCGTCTGTTTCCGTCATAGCGCGTGTTTCCGTCATTCCCGCGAAAGCGGGAATGACGGTGAATATGACGACACTCCCTAGGGCAAAGAGACTAATTCGCCGCAGAAAAGTCGGGGGGGGGGGGGGGGGGGGGCTGACAGGGGTAGGTATTTTCGCGCCATGTTGGTCTCCCTCATTTCGATTTATGACTCAGAATATGGTTTACAAACCTGAAAACTCGGCTTTCGCACCCACGCAAGGCCTGGAGGCGTCTGTGCTCAACTCTTGTAGAATCCGAAGTTTTATACCTTATTTCGGCCTATACCTACCCCTGTCAGGGGGGGTAACAGGCCACGCCCGCCCGCCCGCAGCGAGGCGGCGGCGGGTCTGTGGAGTCTTGGCGGTCACAGGGTTGAACATGATGCTGCGGGTTACCCCCTTGTATCTTGGTTCTATCTTCGTCCTATTATTACGCATATTACGCACCCGCGGTCATAGACGGCCACGTACCGGCTGTGTCGGTCGAGCAACCGCATACTGACGAGGGGCGTGGTGTCCGACATATGGACCGAAACGCCGGGATGCTGGTCACGAAGGGCATTCGTGTTTCAACGACGTTCCGCATTCCCGGTCAGGCAGCATCGGCGTCAGGCGCCTTGCTGCCCCAGCTGCTCTTCCAGCTCCCGGATGCGGGCTTCGGCGGCGGTGCGCTCCACATCGCGGGCGGCGCGCTCGGCGGTGCGCTCCACATCGCGGGCGGCGCGCTCGGCATCGCGTTCGGCTTCCGCATTGTCGGCCCGGGCGCGTTCATCTTCCAGCGTGGCGATGGGCTGCTCCGTGGCCGGGTCGTACCAGGCCAACTGTCCCCGCTCCAGACCCCGCGCCGGACCTTCCCGGTAAGGCGGAAACTCCGACGGTTCCCAACGCAGGTTCAGGTTCAACACGGCGCTGTACCCCTGCATATTCCCGCCCGGGAGTTCCTCAACCTCTACCGCTACGAACTCCCCGTCCACCAACCGGTCCCCGGCCAACTTGACCCCGTGAAACCGCCCCGTTTCGTCAAACCGCCAGTACTCCGGGATGCCCAGGGCCGCGTATGCCTCCCGCTTCTCCGTAACGTCAATACGCCCGGTGCGGCGTGACGCTATCTCCAGCACGAAGTCCGGCGGCTTCCCCTGCTCCGCGATGACGTAGGCGTTGCTGGCGTGGTAGGCCCCCGGGTCCACCCCGAAGGCCACCAGCAGGTCGGGATAGCGCACCCCGGCCAGGTTCCGGGTGGGCGCCAAGGCCAGGTAATGCTCGCCAGCCACCAAGGTGGTTTCCCGGTTCCCCAGGTGCTCGGCCAAGAGATAGGCCCCGCCGGTGATGGCGGTTTGATCGTAGTTGGTCATCTTGTCTTCCGGGTCTTCCGGCGGGTCAGGGAAGACGAAGGGCTTCCGGGCCTGGGCAGTCTCGGCAAAGGTATTGGGTGTGGTCATACCGCACCTCCGGGGGCCCGGCGAATCCAGGCAACAGCGCTGCGCCGGGCGGAAACGGCCCAAGGCGAGTCTTTTCCGGCAGCCAGCACCGCCGTGATACCCTTGAACCAGTCAGCGAGTTGCGTCCTATCGGAAAACAGTTGAATATACCCCAGATTTTCTCAAGATGGAGCCGTGGGGGCTTTGCCGGGACTCTAAGCGGGGACGGGGTATTGTGTCAAGGCATTTGACTGCCGGCTGACGCTGAAATCTGCCCGACAAAGGGGTTGACCTCCGGCATCTTCGAAGCCACAGGTTGCCCTGTCACCCTGCACAGGTGCGGGGGTCCCGGACCCACCAGCGGTTCCGGACCGGTTGGCGCCGTCGTTACGACCCCCCGGTGCAAGCTGACCGACGACGCGGACATCCCGCCTGCATCTTCACCGAACCTCGTGTCGGCTGCCGTAAAGCGAAAGGGGGAGACAGTTGGAATACAAAGACAGTTGGAATACAAAAGGAGGCGTGAGGAGGCGTAACGAGGGATGAACAGCGGGAGCGGGACAGGACAACCGTGACGCTTCTTGCCTCGCTCTGCCCGGTGGTTTCATAATGCTTTCGGCGAGGGCCCCGGTAAGTTGACAGAACCCTCAGCCACATCTCGAAGACGTTTCTGCCTATCGTCCGATTGGGCCTCCCTCATGCCCTTGGTGAAAAGTATGAGGGAGGAGTTCCATGAAACGCATTGTCATCTGCTCGGACGGGACCTGGAGCACGCCGGACCGGGAGTTGCCTACGAACGTGACGCGCATGGCCCGCGCGGTGCTGCCGTCCGCCCCTGACGGCACTGCGCAGGTCATATTCTACGATGCTGGGGTTGGGACGGAAGGATACTGGCTGTGGCGGTTGCTCGGCGCGGTAAGCGGAAAGGGAATCGAAAAGAACATCCGCGACTGCTACCGCTTCCTGGTGCACAATTATAAGGAAGGCGACGAGATATACCTGTTCGGGTTCAGCCGGGGAGCCTACACGGTGCGCAGCCTGGCGGGGATGATTCGCAATGCCGGCGCGCTGCGTAAATCCGAGGCCGAGAAATTCGGGAAGGTCTACCGGCTCTACCGCCGTCGTGACGCCGCCCCGGGATCAGAAAAGGCCGCCGGATTTCGCGTTGTTCATTCCCTTGAGGCCGCAATCACATTCATCGGAGTCTGGGACACGGTGGGGGCGCCGGGCATCCCGCTGCGGGGTCTGGGGAAACTGACGGCGGGCCGCCATCAGTTTCACGACGTTGAGTTGAGCGGAATCGTCCAGCACACTTGCCATGCCATCGCCATCGACGAAAAGCGCGGCCCGTTCAGAGCGTCAGGCTCTGGGAGACGAAGCCGGGGCAGATTGTTGAGCAGGTCCGGTTCTCCGGCGGCCACAGCGACATCGGCGGGGACGGCGGCGACCGCTCCTTGGCAGACGCCCCCTTCGAGTGGATAAAAGCCAGAGCGTCGGAGTCCGGCTTGGCCCTTGACGCAACGGGTGTGCGCCCAACATCCAGCCATAGCCCGTCGTCCGTCGGGAGTCAAGGGCTTTGGAACCTGTTGCCGTCTCACGTCCGGGCAATCGGAGGAGACGGGACGCAGTCAGTGCATCCCACGGCCCAGTACCGCTTTAACGCGGTGGCGTCCTACAAGCCGAAGAACCTGGATGCATACCTCAACGGCCCCGAGGCGAGCATTTATGGGCAGAACGGGAATTGAGGTCCTCCCGGTAGACGCGATACTCTCCGGCGGGATTCCCCGCCCGTTCCGGTCCGGCATTGACGGCCCTTCCGGTTGCCCATCAGCCCGCCTCCCATTTCTCTCGGATTTCTCAGAGCCTGTCTACGATCTGTTTGATATGTTAAATTGAGACTATTACCAAGGCAGGGTAATCATGTCTCATTCCTATCCCAGCGACATCACCCGGGAGCAATTCGCACGGATTCTTCCCATGCTGGAATCGGCCCGCCGACGGACCAAGCCCCGCACCACCGTGGACCTGTACGACGTTTTCTGCGGAGTGCTCTACTTGCTCAAGAGCGGCTGCCAGTGGCGGATGCTCCCAGCGGACTTCCCGGGCTGGCGCACCTGCTACAAGTATGAGACGATTGCAAAACTCCCGTCATTCCTGCGAAGGCAGGAACCCGGATGAAGCAAACACCAAATAGACAGCTCCGCATTCCAGAGATTTCACCTTCACCCTAACCCTCTCCCTCAAGGGAGAGGGAGCTTTGCAATCGTCTCGATAACGAGAATACTTGACAACGCTACTATCTAGCTACTATCTACTTGCTAGCTACTATCTACTTGTATGTTGCATTTTCTTCGAGGGTGTGTGACAAAGTGTAATCAGGTTGGTTTGAGCCTTTTGAGCATCAGGTGGACCATCGCTATATGAACCCAGGTCTCTCCGGTTTCTGGCAGTTCCTCATAGTCCTTGCTGAGCCGTCGGCGCCGGCTGAGCCAGGCCAGCGTGCGTTCAACCACCCATCTGCGAGGCAGCGCCTCGAACTGGTGGCTGTCCGGTCTCCGGCGCACCACCTTCAGCAACCATCTTCCAGTCTCCCAAGCCCACGCCACCAGCCGACCGGCATAGGCCGCATCCGCCCAGATGACCTGAAGCCTGGGGAACCGGCCCAGCAGCTTGGCCAGCGCCAGCCTGGCCCCGTCCCGGTCCTGGATGTCGGCGGCGTGAACGACCACGGCCAAGAGCAGCCCGGTGGTGTCCACTACGATGTGGCGCTTGCGCCCGGACACCTTTTTGCCGGCGTCGTAGCCGCGAGGCCCCCTTTTCCCGTGGTCTTCACCGATTGGCTGTCGATGATTGCCCCGCTGGGAGTAGCATCCCGTCCCTCGCTCTCCCGGACCATGGGACGCAGCGCCTCCAAAACCCGCTCCCAAGCGCCGTCCTTGCGCCATTTCCGGAAGTACCACCAGACCGTGCCCCAAGGGGGCAGATCGTGGGGCATCATTCGCCAGGGTATGCCGCCACGCAACACGTACAGGATGCCGTTCACCACCTCCCGCAGGTGCACGGTTCGGGGGATGTCCTCTGAGCGAAACCGGGGGCAAGAGGGGTTCCAGCAAGCCCCACTGGGCATCGGTCAAATCAGTGGGATACGTTCTTCGATGCATATCCCAAAGTTACAGACTACCCACAAACCATACCAAGCTGTTCCAATGCAAGTTTCGACAATTGTCACACACCCTCTAAGACGGAGTAGATGAAGCCAACCCCACGAGCCCTACTACCACCGCAGCGCCGGTAGTCCAGAGAAGCAGATTCAGGCGATTTCTAAATTGCATCCGGTATCTCTGACGATTCCTCATTCGGTCCGTTCCTGCCAGCGCCCTCCAGCAAAGTCAACTTCCATCCTCACAAAGGCCGTGCGCCCGAGGAGCGGTGCTATAATTTGCTTTGGCCGCCATATCCGGGCGGCATTGAGTATTTGACTTAACCGGCCCGTCGGCGGGTCAGGATTGGCGGTGCAGCGATGGACCTTTATTTCGACCGCGGAGACCACGACAGCCCGGCAGGCCACGCCCTGCTGTATTTCAAGGTGGATACCGAGCCGGACAAGGTCTATGCCAGCTACGTGGTGACCCTGCCGATCAAATCCGACCTGACCAAGTTTCTGCCGCCGTTCCTGGCCTCGCATCTGGGGGCGCTGCCGCTGAACGACCTCTCGTCCTTCGCCATGCCGCCGGTGCCGGAGCCGGTGGACGGGTTCGGGGAGCTGGAGCGATTGAGCCGCCAGCGGGGCGACGACCTGGTGTATGCGGGCAATATGTTCTCCTATGACCTGCCCCGGATGATGGAGTCGGTGACCGAGGCCGTGTCGAGTTACGCCGAGCTGTACGCCGCCGCCGGCAAGGGCGCCACGGTGGCGGGCGAGCCCGCCGCCGTGCCGGACAGCCTGCCCGCCGCCGAGGAACCTGAGGATGCTCTGGATGCGTCGTTCAACGTCAACGACGTGCTGCTCAGCTTTATGAGCGAGAGCGATAAACTGAGCGAGCTTTCGCGCCTGCTGGGCCGGCTGCGCTTCGCCGTGGAGGGCGCCGACAGCGCCGGCGCCGACGAGGCCGGCGAGGAGATAGCGGCGCTGGCCCGCCACCTGCCCGTTGAATTCCAGGTGGCCAACCTGCTGGCCGTGGCCCGCGACACCTCCGAGCGCAGCTCCGAACTGGCCAAGCTCTACCTCGACCGCTGCTTCCGCCTCTCCGCCGGCGATACCGGCCAGGCCGCCGAACTGGAGCGTCAGATACGCCGCCTGCAAGGGGAGTAGGGAAGCAGGCAATGATGCCGGATGAAAAGCGGATTGGCCAATGACAATTCTGGATATCCCGCAGGGAGTTATTACCTTCGCGTCGGCCTTTCTCGCAGCTTTGAGCGCTATATTCGTTGCGGCATTCGGGTTCATCGTATCAATTCATGGTCGGCTGAAAACCTTGGAAACCCTATTAGCGCCTTTCGACAAGAACCGGCTAGCGGCAACGGATGCCAGGATGGAAATCCTTTGGGAGGAGTACAAAAAAGAGGGCATACCGAATCTGAGAAGAGGGGCGAACCCTCCGGGGAATCCGATGCTGCAAGAACGCTGGGATGAACTTCTGACTAAACTTGAACAGAGTGAACTTCCCGACGATGAGGCTGAGGAGTTGCTTGCGGCACTCCTGAAGCGTCGGGAGCAGGCCAAAGAAGAAGACGACATAGTGACCAATATGCTTCTCGGCCCCGGTATCGTGCTCACCAAGTGGCAGCTCAAAGAAAAGGAACTTCGGGAACAGAAGTAGGTGCGCCTGTCCCGCCTGCGGCTGAGCAATTTTCGCAACCTGGTCGAGGTGGACCTGGAGATACCGGCGGGCGTCTCGGTCTATTTCGGGCAGAACGCGCAGGGCAAGACGGCGCTGGTAGAGGCAGTATATCTGCTGGCCATCGCCCGCTCCTTCCGGGCCGAGAACGAGCGCGAGCTGGTCAACTTCGCCGTTGCCCGCGAGGGTGGGCAGGCGCTGGTTGACGGGACGGTGGAAGACGACGGCGCGGAAGAACGCCCTCACCCAATGCCCCCTCTCCCAGGGGGAGAGGGGGCATTGGGACGGCAGCGCGTCATCATAGGCTACCGCGCTTCTCCTTCCACAGCGGCCAGCGGGCCGGGCTACCGGGTCAGCAAGGAGATTCGCGTCAACCGGGTGCGCCGCACCGCCGGGGGGCTGGTCGGGCTGGTTCACGCCGTGCTGTTCAGCGCCCTGGACATCGAGTTGGTGCAGGGGCCGCCCTCGGCCCGCCGCCGGTTCCTCGACATCCTCATTTCCCAGGCCGACCCGGTATACCTCAAGACGTTGCAGCGTTACCAGCAGGTGTTGCGGCAACGCAACCGGCTGCTCCGCCTGCGCCGCGAGGGCCGGGCCGCGCCCGACGAGATGGAGTTCTGGGACGGGGAACTGGTGAAAGAAGGGGCCTGGCTCACCTGGCGGCGGCATGAGGTGATGGACGTGCTGACGCCCGCCTGCATCCGCCATCACCGAGACCTCAGCGGCCGGGCGAGGTCCTCGAACTGAGTTACCGACCCAGTGTTTCCCTGCCGGACAACGCCGACGGCATGGCAGCCAGCTATCATGAGGCGCTAAAGGCCGTCGCGCGCCGCGAGCGGGCCACGGCGGCCACGGCGGCCGGTCCCCACCGCGACGACTTCGCCATAGTCGTCAACGGTGCGGACATGGGGGCTTTCGCCTCCCGCGGGCAGGCCCGGACGCTGGCCCTGGCCCTGCGGCTGGCCGAGGCGGAGACGCTGTCGGCAGTCCGGGGCGTCCGTCCGCTGCTGCTGCTGGACGATGCCCTTTCGGAGATGGACGCCGCCCGCCGCCGCCGCGTTCTGGAGAAGGCCGGCCGGTATCCTCAAGTGCTGATAACCACCACCGACCCGGAGCAGGTCTCCGGATTCTTCGGCGCGGGCGCATCCTACTTTCGGGTGGCCGGTGGCAAGGTGACGCCTCTGGACGGGATGCCCGCACCCTGACCCTCTTCCTATGGGAGAGGGAATTATTCTCCACCGGATTCCCCTTTGGGAATCGCAGGTGGTAGTATTGCCCCGAACCCTGATACATCCATACTGGTGGAATCATGCCCGTCAGCCAGGAAGTCCTTGACGAAATCGCCCTCACCCGCGCCGAATACGACCTGATAGTGGAGCGGTTGAGCCGCGAACCCAACTCCGTGGAACTGGGGATGTTCGGCGCGCTGTGGAGCGAGCACTGCGGCTACAAGCACTCGCGGCCCCTGCTGCGGATGTTCAGCCGCCCCCACCCCAACCCTCCCCCAGAGGGAGAGGGAAGGGTTGGGGCGGTGCTGTCGGAGACCGGCGCGGAGAACGCCGGGGCCGTGGACATCGGCGACGGGCTGGCCGTGGTGTTCAAGGTGGAGTCGCACAACCATCCGTCGGCGGTGGAGCCTTTCCAGGGCGCGGCCACCGGCGTCGGCGGCATCGTGCGCGACATACTGGCAATGGGGGCCCGCCCCATCGCCCTGCTCAACTCCCTCCGCTTCGGGCCGCTGGACGACCCGGAGAACGGCGCGAACCCCGTTACAGAAAGAAACAAGCACCTTTTCGGCGGCGTGGTGCGCGGCATATCGTGGTACGGCAACTGCATCGGCGTTCCCGACGTTGGCGGCGAAATATATTTCGACCCCTCCTATTCCCGCAACCCGCTGGTCAACGCCATGTGCGTCGGTCTGATCGACAAGGACCAGCTGGCATCGGCGGCGGCGCGGGTTCCTGGCAGTGTGCTGCTGCTGGCCGGGGCCGACACCGGGCGCGACGGCATCCACGGCGCCTCGGGCCTGGCCTCCCGCACCTTCGAGGAGGAAGCGGAGTTGCGGCCCACCGTGCAGGTGGGCAACCCGTTCCTGGAGAAGATGCTGATCGAGGCATGCCTGGAAGCGCTGGACACGGGCGCGGTGCTGGCGATACAGGACCTGGGGGCCGCCGGGCTTACCAGCGCCTCCATCGAGTCGGCGGCGCGGGCCGGGCGCGGCATCCGCCTCGACCTGGCCCAGGTGCGTCGGCGCGAGACGGGCATGAACGCCTACGAGGTGATGCTGTCGGAGTCGCAGGAGCGGATGCTGCTGGTGGCTCTGCCGGAACGGGTGGACGAAATTCGCGCGGTCTTCGAGCGGTGGGACGTGGACTGCCGCGAGATTGGCCGGGTCATCACCGAGCCGGAGGCGCAGGTATTCGACGGAGCGGAGCCGGTTGCCCACCTGCCCATTCTGCCCCTGTCCGAGGCCCCGGTCTACCGTCTGGAGGGCCGGCCGTCGGCGGAGGACGCGGCGCGGCGGGAAATGCCGCTGGCCGGTGTGCCGCTGCCGGAATGCGGCCCGGCGGAAACGCTGCTGCGGTTGCTGGCCTCGCCCAACATCGCCAGCAAGCAGGCGGTCTACCAGCAGTACGACCACCAGGTGCAGACCAACACCATCGCGGGGCCCGGCGGCAGCGACGCGGCGGTGCTGCGGGTCAAGGGCACCCGCAAGGCCATCGCGGTAGCCGTCGACGGCAACGGGCGGTACTGTTTCCTCGACCCCTTCGTGGGCGGGCAGATAGCCGTCGCGGAAGTCTGCCGCAACATCAGTTGCACCGGCGCCCGCCCGCTGGCCCTCACCGATTGCCTGAACTTCGGCAATCCGTTGCGCCCCGACATCTACTATCAGTTGGAAGAGTGCATCCGGGGCATGGCCCTGGCCAGCGAAACCCTCGATGCCCCGGTGGTCAGCGGCAACGTCAGCCTGTTCAATGAAACCCAGGGGCAGGCCGTCCATCCCACCCCCGTTGTCGGCGCCCTGGGCCTGCTGGACGACGCGGCCAAGGCCGTGGGCGCTGGCTTCCCGGGGGAAGGGCTGGCGGTCATGCTGTTGGGTCCCGGCCTCGGAACTGCCGCGGCCAACGACCTGGCCGGCAGCGAGTATCTTCAGGTAATGCACGGACTGACCGCCGGGCAGCCGAGCATTGACCTGGACCTGGAACGGAGGGTGCAGGAAACGTGCCGGGAGGGTGTCAAGCAGGGCCTGATTCTATCGGCCCACGACTGCTCCGATGGCGGGCTGGCAGTGGCGCTGGCCGAGGGCTGCATCCTGGGCGGCGTGGGCTTCCGCTTCCAGGGGTCGCTGGACTCCCTGCCCCGGTGGGACGCCGCGTTGTTTGGGGAAAAGCAGTCCCGCATCGTCGTGTCGGTGGAGCGGGACCGGATGCGCCTGATGGAGGACCTGGCCCACGCCGTCGGCGCTCCGGTGTCGCTGCTGGGGTTCACCGGCGGGGCCGCTCTCCAATTCGACAGCCACGACGAGGACGGGGCCGCAAACGGGGACGGCGTCGAGTTGATGCTTGCCGAGCTGACGGCCGTCTGGACGGAAGCGCTGGAGGCCGCCAGTGCCTAGCGCGCCGCTGCGCGTGATGTACCTGACCCCCTACTACCGCCCATACCTGGGCGGCATAGAACGCGCCATCGAGGAGCTTTCCCACCAGATACAGGCATCTCCAGAGGTTGAGGCGGTGGGAGTGCTCACCACCAAGTATTCCTTCCCCCGCGTGGCCCAGCCCGACTGGCCCGACCGTGAGACGCTGCCCGATGGAGTCGAGGTCTTTCGCCTGCCCGGCTTTCCGCGCTGGTCGCCGCCGGTGTACTCGGTGCCGTTGGTCTGGTTTTCGCCGCGACGGGTGCGGCAGTACCTCGACGAGTTCCGGCCCAACGTCATTCACTTCGTCGGCGACGGCTGGTTCTGGGGGCATTACTGGGCCCGGTTCCACCGGCGGGGACGGGCGAGGTTCATCTTCACGCCGTCCTTCCACACCCTGCCCCTGGCGCGCTGGTGGCTGGCCCCGGTCAACGCCGCCCTGTGCCGGACGGTGGACGACATCGTGCCGCTGACAGAGCAGGAATCGAGAGGGCTGCGCCGCGCCTACCTTGCGCCCCGCCACAAGCTCGGGATTATAGGCTGGGGGGCGCCGCCGCCCGACCCTGCGGTCATCGAATCGGTCCGCCTGGAGCTGGGGGCGGAGGTGACCGGCAAAGAGGACATTCACCCGCCGGGACAACCCGTGTCGCTGAATGGGCGAACCGGGCGGACGTTGACCATACTATGCGTGGGCCGGCTGGGGCGGCACAAGGGGCAGTTGTGGCTTCTGGACGTCTACCGCGAGGCGCGCCGCAGCTTCAACAAGCCGGTGCGCCTGGTTCTGGTGGGCCGCGACGAGGGCGACGCCACTGCCATCGCCAATTTCATTGAGGAGCACCGGCTCGGCGGCGAAGTGGTCGTGACCGGCGAGGTCTCCGACGAGGAACTGGCCCGGTGGTACGCCCGCGCCGCCCTGTTTGTCCTGTTCTCACACTACGAGGCCTTCGGGCTGGTGTACTTCGAGGCGATGGCCTACGGCGCGCCGGTGCTGACCCACGACGTCGGCTCCAACCTGGAACTGCTGCACCGGGGGGCGGTGGTCACGCCCCGGTTCGACCGCCAGGCCGCGGCCGCCAGCCTCACCGAGCTGGTCAACAACGACGGCGCCCGCCGGCAACTGGCCAACGACGCCCGCGACTACTCCCTCGCCGAGTTCACCTGGCCCGCCGTCGCCGAAAAGTATCTGGAGGTCTACCGGGGCGGGAAGCAGGTCTCTGACCTTACCATCGGGAACGAATGATACACCTGAATTGCCAGACTGGGGCAGTATGCCTAAACTCAAAGGTAGCCTCAAAATCGAGCCGGAAGAATTATGAAGAAGACCACCATCGCCTTGTATGATGAAACTCGCCGCCTTGCAAAGACCAAGGCTGCCGTCGTTTAGTTGCGCGGAAGGTAGTCCGCCGCCATCGCCACTATCACACCACACCACACCAACAAAGACCGCAGGAGGATACAGACATGACAAGCGCCATTACGCGCGAGCAACTCGAAGAAGGCGCCCGCAGGATCCTGCTGTCGAACCTGCGGCAGGGGGTGGCCGACTGGAACGGCAAGGAGTACAGCTTCGTCTGCCCTTCGCTCACCGGCTATCCCTTCCAGTGGTTCTGGGACTCCTGCTTCCACGCCATCGCCCTGCTGCATCTCGACCCGGAGCAGGCCAAGAAGGAGATGCGCTCGCTGATGAGCGGCGCACAGCCCAGCGGCTTCATCCCCCACATCATATTCTGGGAGATGGAGAAGCAACCCGACTTCCTCAGCCGCAACATCGTCGGCATGACCGAGCCCTACTACAGCGCAACTATCCAGCCGCCCATCATCGCCTATGCCGTGGCTCGCATATATCGCATGACCGGCGATGAAGCGTTCCTGGCGGAAGCCCTGCCCATACTCACCGCCTACTACCGCTACCTGCGCGAGGCCCGCGACCCCGACAACGACGGGCTGATAGCCGCCATCCAGCCCGAAGAGGCGGGAACCGACTGCTCGCCCAAGTACGACGAAATCCTGGGGCTGGAGGAGCTGAGCAACCGGGGTTTCATCACCGCATTGCGGAAGGTATACGCGGCCTACGAACCCCTGCGCCACGACGACCACGCCGTGCTGGCCGCCGACATATTCCACGTCGAGGACGTGCTGGTCAACTCCATCTACTGCTTCTCCATGCGCGCCCTGGCCCGGCTCCATGCCGAAAGCGCGGGTGAGGACTCGCCGGAGGCCGCCGAGTTCAACCGCGAGGCCGACAAGACGCTGAACGCGCTGGTGGAGAAGTGCTGGGACGAGGAGGCCGGAGCATTTTTCGACCTGTCGGGCGTGGACGAGAGGCCGCTGAAGACCGTGACCATCTCATCGCTGATGCCGCTGATAATGGCCGACCTGCCCCGGCCCATCGTGGAGCGGCTCGTCGAGGACTGGGTGCGCAGGCCGGAGCATTTCTGGACGCCCTACCCGCTGCCTTCGGTGCCGGCGTCGGACCCGAAGTTCATGCCGGGCAACCCGGGCGGGTTCATCTGGCGCGGCCCGTCGTGGATCAACACCAACTACTTCCTGTCCCACTCCCTCCGCGGCCACGGCTACCCGGAGCTGAGCGAGCCGCTGGTCGAAAAGAGCAGGGAGTGCATCGCCAAGTCCGGCTTCCGCGAATACTACCACCCCTACACCGCCGAGGGCCTCGGCGCAAGAGACTTCGGCTGGTCAACGCTGATACTGGATTTCTGACGGCACAGGGGCGGGACAAAATCCCCGCCCCTCGAATTCATGGGAACTCCCTGCCGTCCTGAAGCATATATATCACACTGTCGCATAGGGGCGCACTGTAGTGCGCCCCTATGAGTCGTCAGCGCTCCTCAGCTGCGCAGCAGGCGGCTGGTGAACGGGCGGCGGCGGGGAGCCGTGCGCGGCTGCGGCTCGTCGTAGTCCTCGTCGGCTTCGTTGGCTTCGTTGGCTTCGTTGGCGACGGGCGGGGACGGCTGTTCGGCATCCGGCTCTTGGCCGGCTGCCTCTTCAGGGGCCGGCGCCGCCTCGGCAGCGTCCTCGCTGTCAACCAGCGCGAGTTGTTCGGCGTTGAGCTGAGGCTCATCCTGGGCCTGCGGCTCTGCCGTAGCCTGCGGTTCGTCCGCTGCTTCGCCGGCGGCGGGCGGCGGGGCCTGCTCTTCGGAGGGTTCTTCGGGCGGCGGCGCGTTGGCGGACGGGCCGAGGCGGGCCGTCAGCATCCTGCCGACCAGCTCGTTTTCGCGGTCCAGGTTGAAGGTGTTGCGCTGGCGGCGGCGCCCGCTGGCCTCGTCGCGCCAGGTGTGGGTTGCCCGGCGGAACAAACCGCCGTCGGACAGGGCGCGCAACATTCTGCCGACGTAATCGCGGGTGCCGGAGTCGCTCCAGCGTCCTGCTATCTGCTCGTTGCCGGCGGCCAGCCCCTGCTCCAGGGCGGTGCAGACCTCGGCCACCAGGAAGTTGAAAGCCACGTGGCTCACGCCCTGCCGGTGCTCCAGGTGGTCGGCCATTACGATGAGGTCGGATACCCGCTCCGGGCTGTGCCCGTCCTGCGGTTCGGCGGGCAGCGCGAAGGAGGACAGGGCCTCTTGGACAGCGGCGGCCAGCTCCTCGTTGTTGCCGAAAACATCCTCGGGCTCGGGTTCTTCCGCTGCTTCGGCTGTCTCGGCGTAAGGAGGGGCCTCTTCGTTCTCCCTTTCCGCAAATTCGGGAATGCCGGGCACGGCCTCCGGCTCCAATGCGGTCAGGTCATTCGCCGCTGCCGCCGTCAGGTCGAAGTCCGTTGCGGCGGTCTCCTCCAGCGTTTCGCCGTAGCCCGGCTCGTCGGCATCTTCATCCGATGCTTGAGTCTCGTCCATTTCTTCCGTGCCGTCAGCGGAATCGGCGTCGCTTGTCCCGCCGTGACGGCGGCGCCCCCCGCGCCGGCGGCCGGGCCTGGCGGCCACTCCCGAGGGGACTTCCTCGGTGGTGCCTTCCGGCGTTTCCTCGTCGGCCATGATGGCCCAATCCACCAGTCCGGCGTGAATCAGCTTGATGTTGCCGGCCTCGGCGGCACGGGCCATCAGCTTCTTGAAGCCGGAGAAGCCCAGCTTCTTCTCATCGAAGCTGGGGTAGCGGCGCATCAGCCGCTGCTTGATGGAGGTCAGCAACGGATTGCCGCCGACGGCGCGCTCGTCGCGGATGATGTCCTCGATGGCCTTGATAACATCGGCCAGTTCCGGCGCGTCGGCGACCGCGACCGCGACCTCGCGCGTCGGCGTGTGCTGCGGCAGCACTGCCGGCTGCGGGGCCAGCGGATCCACGTCCTTGTCGTACAGCACCAGCGAGTCCACCTGGTCGGCCAGCCGCCGCGAGGTGCTCCACGACACTCCGATGATGACCACTTGCTTGCCCATGGTGCGCAGGGCGTTGACCACGTGCAGGAAGTCGGAGTCACCGGACACCAGCACGAAGGTGCCGATGTTGGGGTAGGAGTGGGCGCACTCGATGCAGTCGGCGGTCATCTTGACGTCGACGCTGTTCTTGACGCGGTAGGTGCGTATCCCGTTGGCGGAGGAGGCTTGGGTGGAAGGGATGCGGGTGGGAACGAAGACGGGCTCGATGCCGGCAGCGTATAGGGAGGGCGGGTCGTTGATGAACTGGCTGGCGCCGCGAAGCTCCGGGGCGCGGGTCACCCAATCGGCGTAGGCCTTGGCGACCACCATGCGGCCCTGGTTGGAGACTTCTTCCTTTAGTGACGACAGGTTCGGCGAGCGGTTGCCGGCAGCTAGACTAATCTTGAAGTTTTCCCAGTCGATGAACAGAGCGACGTCGCCGCCGCGATTTTTAGGTTCAACCATTTGCCTGATACTTCCGGCCTGCTGGTTCAAGGGGAGGGTCAGAACGGCAATCCCCCCATTGACAGGTAGGTTAGATTTTGCCATCGTCAGTTTAGGGGATGAAGGGCGGGCCGTCAACGCGGGGGCGTGCTCCCGCGCTGGAATGTGGTCGCGGCCTATGCGCCAAGGGTCTCAAAGACATGATTGAGGATTAGTTATTTTTGTAGTGCCGCTCAAATCCGCTCATTTCCTATCATTTTTCTGCCGCTGCTCGAGCTGGAACCTCACCGGAGGAGTAGCTGTTGTGGGACGGAAATTCTTGTTCCCCGTCCCATTTCGTCCCACTTGGCTTGTCTGGCCGGGTCGGGGGTGCCGCTGGACTGCGGGGATGGACGGTATGTTCGGGGTCAGGCACTGGAGCCATGTTAGGAGGGTGTCATGAGGCTTGGCAAGGAGCAAGTGTCAGTGAGGAAAGGGGCTTTGTATTTTATTTGTGGTGAACGGGTGCCAAAACTTGATGGCTTTCGAGAAAAACAAAAATGCGATAACCGATAATCTTTATGTTCTAACTAAGTTCGTCCAAGTTGATCCGGCCTCGCAGTTGGCGAGGCAAATAACAGAATATTCCAACAATCAAAACGGGGTAACGGCTCGAGACTTCAAGGCGAACAGCAGTACGCAAATTAGGGTCAAGAACGAGTTTGCGAGCACATACGCAAGCCAATACGCTTATTCAGTGAAACGTGGTGAACCAATGGTTCAAGGGGAGTGTCGGAACGGCAGTCCCCCCAATGCCAGATAGGTTAGATTTTGCCGTCGTCGGTTTGGGGGATGGCGGGCGAGGCGTCAACGCGGGGGGGCATCGTGCAAAACTTGACCGGGACCTGTATCCGCACCCAGAAGCTGCTCCTCGAACCAACACCTGGCCGCCTGCTACCTTGCTTCCGCCTCGGCGCGCAGGCGGCGGGCCTCTTGGCGGAGGAAATGCGTTTTCATAAAATATCAGCGACTCAAGGGTTGACTACAAAGACGATGTCGGAGAGAACGCTGTACGTATTTCCGTTTTCCCAGGTGAATTCCACTTGACGACCCGGAGTATTCCCTACGTTGTTGAGATATGAGTGAATCCCCTGTTCCAAAAGAGGCTTGGCACGTTTGAGTTTCCATGAGTCGAAGAAATTTGTCTGATCTACGAGAACAAGAAAGAGGCGGTTGGAGGCGTCGAACCGCCTAATACCCTGGTTCTCGTACAGCCATCGAATCAGTCCAGTTGGCTCGCTTTGAGAATTATTAAGCAATTGAATTCGGTAATTGGACAGATCTGACAAAAGGGCTTGAGCATTAACAGAAGGGTAGTCCCGGAGTTTAGCCCACAGGTCTTGAAGCAATTGAGAGCTTGCCACATTACCGTCGAAGTGGATACGGTTTTGCCTAGCAAATTGCCGTAGCAAAGTCAACTCAGGCCGCAATCCCTCTGTGCGGCGCGATTCAGCAATATACCCTTCAGGCAAATGAGTGACTTTTAGGTCAAATGGAACGTCGCTAACGAAAAAGTCAATTTTTTTAATTTGCCCTACTGCAGGCAAAACTTTCGGATGGTCTCGAAAAGTATCCTCAATTATGATGGAAGTCCAGTGATTATACCATGAACACAGTACGTATCCTCGCATACTCTGGTGCAGTTCGTTTTCCACCTTTCCGTTGAGTGTTTCGTAGTCAGTGATTTTCTTTACGTATTGGTCAACAATCGTCCTTTCCAAGCTGTTTTGGTGAAGTCCGCCCCAATCGAACGCTTGGATTTTGTACAACTCGCTAACAAGCATGGATTCTAGGTTGCGGCGCTCTTTCCTCTCACCGTTGTAAATTGTTCGAATGAATTGTTCAATGGTTCCAGCATCTATTTCAGATGCCTCGAATGCCTCCCGAAGCATTTCACCAGCCCGCGTTGTTGTGGGTCTAATACCTGCAAGACAGAAAAGTTGTTTAAGGTGATCCTTTCGGGATAGTGACCGGAGCTTTAAGAAACGGAGTCCATCAGAGATTTCCGCAAGTTGCCCTATCTTGTCGCTCTTGAACAGCTCGTCAGCTTCATCAAAATTCATGGCGCTTGTGAACCCTACTTCAATTTGTCTGGGAAATCGCTGTGCCAACCCGGTATATTGATGAGATCCTTGAGCTTATCAGCGTGGTTCACATTTGAGCGCCCGAACACCATAGCGTAATCTGAATTTAGACTGCCACGGCGGTTATCCTGTACTACGGAGCCAGCTGAGTAGACGCAAGGGAAATA
This sequence comes from Dehalococcoidia bacterium, assembly GCA_965261945.1. GTDB lineage: Bacteria > Chloroflexota > Dehalococcoidia > Lucifugimonadales > UBA3495 > VXOI01. The sequence continues at coordinate 2,653,222 of CBDHEF010000002.1, read as the reverse complement.
CCCAAGGTATCTCAACGGCGTGTTGTTAGCGTCACTAGGGAAAGATACTAATTTATAGAATGCTGGCCACCAGTTTGTTTGCCGCGCATTAAATATCAACACGAAGTAGCCCTTGCAAGTTAATATTCGAAGAACGTGGTCAAAAATCCCTTCAATGGAGTCAATGTATATGTCTGGGGTTTTATGCCTTCCTTGTGCATTTGATACGACAATTTCGTCATTAAAATTGGCTGTAAAACCTAATATGCTGTTCCAAAGTTCACTTAATTCCAAGTATGGGATACGGTCGCCATGAGGAGGGTCTGCGATAACAAGATCTACGGTCCCTGCAGGTATCTCATTGAGGAGTTTTTGAGAATCACCTAGCAGCACACATACCTCTGAAACCCCTGATATGACATCGAGAGTTTCACAAGATATTGTTGTCGACGACGCTATATTGTCTGTGGCGACCGCCTTTTGTAATTTTAAGAGACGTCGATAAAAGCAGTTCCACACATTGATCTCAAAATGTAGCGACGGCCTCCAATAACCGATAACCCAGCTGCCAACCTCTACTTTATTAGATGTTCTTCCGGTCGTTTTCCCTCTACTAGTTACAGCGAACACCATTTTGCTCATTTGGCCAGATGCGGCAGTCAAGCACAGCATCAAGGCGGGTTGAACATCTGAAGGGCAAGTTTGTATAGCATCAATCAATATGTCAATGTTTCGTTGAGCCCTTCCAGTTAGAAGGTCGTCAATACCCATGGACATGGTGGTATTTATCCGAGAATTTGAAAAAAACTTGGGCGTCCGGATTCGAGTGCTACAGTAATCTGAATAAGATTCACTTAGATCATAATCATACCTTGTCGGCTCTAGTTCAATACGTTGTCTTCCAGATACGACCCATACCTTGGATAGAAGGCTTTGTTCCCAAAGGTAATGGGAAGCAAATTTGTTAGAATCCTTAATAGTATAGCTTTCTAGAATTGTGTCTCGGGCTTGCTTTTCTACTCCAGCGGCGGCGGCTTGCAAGCCTTTTATGTCAGGAGGACAAGTAAGCAGTTGAGTCAATTCAACTGCCACTGGATTTACGTCCATACCTATAAATCGACGGGACTGAAGAATTGCCTCCCGTCCGGTTGTGCCTGATCCAACGAACGGATCAACGACAACTTGTCCTGGTTTGGTTAATAAGCTTATCGCATACGCGATTGGTTCGCGTGGTTTCTTTCCCCAATACTTGTGAAAAGCGTAAAGACCTTTGTAGCCGCTCGGTTGAGCCACATGGCTACCTCCTTCATAGCTGGAGAGAAAGTCCAACTGCATAGGGATAGAGGGCGGCATTTCAAATCTCCTTGCTCCGGCCTACCATTTAGGACATCAATTGTCCGTTGTCCAAATCCATCTGCCATCTGCCATCTGAAAGTTGGCCCTTGACAACGCGCCAGCCTATCCCCGATTGTACCCCAGAAAGCAGGCAGGCACACCCAACTACTGTCAGGAGAGTTGACCCATGGCGGAGCGCGCTCCCAGGCTTGAAGGCAAGGTGGCGATCATTACCGGCGCGGGGTCCAGCGGCGCGGGCATCGGCAACGGCAAGGCGGCGGCGATTCTGATGGCCCGCGAGGGCGCAAAGGTGCTGCTGGCGGACCAGGTGGAGGCCCGCGCCCAGGAAACGCTGGACATCATCAAGTCCGAGGGCGGCGAGGCGTCCACCTTCCAGGGCGACATGACCATCCTGGACGACTGCGAGCGCATGGCCCAGGCCGCCATCGACCGCTACGGGCGGGTGGACATTCTCGACAACAACGTGGGCATCTCGCAGCGCGGCACCGTCGTCGAGGTCAGCGAGGCCGACTGGGACCGGGTGATGACGGTCAACCTCAAGACCATGGTGCTGGCGGCAAAGGCGGTCATCCCCCGGATGATGCAGACCGGCGGCGGCTCCATCATAAACATCTCGTCCATCGCCGGGCTGCGCGCCCACATGAGCACGCCCTACACCGCATCCAAGGCCGGCGTCATCGGCCTGACCATCTCCATGGCCGCCGACCACGCCCAAGACAACATCCGCGTCAACGCCATCGCGCCGGGTCTGGTCTACACCCCCATGGTCGCGCCTCGGATGGACGACGACCTGCGCCAGTACCGCCGCAACTCGGCCCCGATGCAGGTCGAGGGCACCGGCTGGGATATCGGCTACGCGGCGCTGTTCCTGGCCAGCGACGAGGCCCGCTGGATTACCGGCATCGTGCTTCCCGTGGACGCAGGTCTGTGCGCCGTCCATCCGGGGACGTATACGCCGATGTCGCAGCAGACACGGTACTAGCGGCTGCTTGGGGCAGGTTGGAAACATTCGGGAGGCGACGCAAGTTTTCCCGGCTTCCCGGCTTTCTGGCCCTTGACTCGACCGGGAGCCGATGATGAACTTCCCGTCGCTTTGGGACGGTAGCAATGTTGCTCCGAACAGCCAAAACGGCCTTAAATGACTGAGAAGTTTCGATGAAGCTGCTGAGCCGAATTCCACGGGCATTGATACTGGGCTTCCTGCTGTTGCTGATTCCGGTTGGCGCCGTGCTGGCCAAAGAGCGCGGGGAAACCGGCAGCCAGCCGGAGTCCAATACGGACGCCTACAAGAGCCACGACGACCTCCTGAAGGACATCGGCCTGCGGATTCCCGACTTCGGCGGGATGTACCTCTCCAAGGACAACAGCATCCTCAACGTCTACGTCTTGGCCGGCAAAGAGGATGTCCTGGACACCGAGGAAGTGAAGCAGGCCATCGAGGGTGTTCTGAAAGCCGACGCAGCTTCCCGCCGGGAACTGCGCCTGATTCCCGCCCAATACAGCATGGCCCAGCTCTACGGCTGGTACAAGCTGATGCAGGATGAAGTGTGGGCGATTCCGTCAGTCGCCATTACTGACCTTGATGAGGGCCAGAACCGAATCAATGTCTGGCTCGATGATCTCGATGCCAGGGAGCGGTTGGGACAAACCCTGCTCGCGTTGGGAATCCCACTGAAGGCAGTCAAGATCTTGGCAGGAAGCGGTGGGGGTGTTGATACTCATAGTCTCTCTGACGCGGCGCTTGGAGGTGTGTTGGAGGGCGGGTATCAAATCGGGACGCCTTACCCTTCATCGACGAGCGTGGACTACCAATGTACGCTTGGCTTTCCTGTAGAGCGAACCGATACGGCGGGGATAACCACCACACCGGGATTCATCACTGCCGGTCATTGCACTGAGCCGCCAAGTCGGCCAGGTCAGCCAAACAGATGGGATGGCGGTGTGGATGGTGGCGGAGCCAACTTTTACCAGCCCAATTCTTCGGCGACGCTGGTCGGAAGGGAAGTCACGGATCCGGATTTATCTTCGTCCCTTCCCGGTTGCCCCGCAGGTAAAAAGTGTCGCCGTTCTGACAGCGCCTTCGTCGCCCTGGAGTCCGGGATAAACTACAACTTGGGAGCAATTGCCAAGCCCTTAGCTTTAGGCGGCAAAACTCTCAGGCACTCAGCCAAGTTTCGTATCGTACGCGATACGGCCGTCTCTGTAGTTGGACAGACCGTCGAAATGGTTGGCAAGACAACCGGATGGGTCCGCGGCCAAGTAACCCATACGTGTGTCCGAGCTAACTATCCTGACTACTCGCTTCTCTGTCAGCATGCCACAAATTACGACCGTGCAGGAGGAGACAGCGGGGCGCCCGTATTTAAAGTTATCAATTCCCCGAACTTCAACGACGTTCATCTCGTAGGTATTCACATAGGGTGGGTCAACTTGCAACCCGGAGTGAAAACCCCCATATACAGCCCGATCAACTACATCTACGGCGAGCTAGGAGGCTCGAACTATACATGGAAAGCCTGCGATCCCGCCATTGGATGCTAATTCTATTGTCTGCCTTCGACCCGCTGTTATGGTGATGCTTTTGCGCTTTGCGCTAATGATGGTTGCGGCGGGTTTTTTTGTCCCGGCTTGCGGCGTTGATCCGACGCCGCAGTTCCGTTTATCAGAACTCCAGGAATGGGACAGGCAAGTTACAGAGGAGGTCTATAACAACTTGCATGAAAAGTTTATCGAAGACTATGGAGTTGCTGAACTCTCGCCAATAGTTGCGTGGATAACACCGCGAGCGGATCGTGAATTGATAACAATCATAGTGAATTGCGAAAAAAATCTTGCTGGGATAGAGGCAGCGATTAGACAACGCCTCGCTGCCCTGAGTATCCCTCAAGAGGCAGTAGTGGTGCAGTCCGGCGGAAGACCGGGCTTGGATGCCTATGAATACCAGAGACTGGAAGAATGCCTCCAGCACCCGGCGGGGTTCGGGGGTTACTACCTGTCCAACGACAATCGCACTGCTAACGTATATCTTTTGCATCCGTCAATTATAGCCGCCGAAGAAGTGCTGACCTTCCAACTGGATACCTACCCGCGACTGAAAAACCAGATAGAAGAAGTACATCCGCTGCAAGGACAGTTCACCTATTTGCAGCTCTTCGAGTGGTCTTCAAGATTGCGTAAGAGTGTCGACCCCGAACGCCCGGCACTGACAGATAAGAGACAATCGGCTTCAGACATTGGCAGACGCTGCCTCGACGAGCCTGTGATCAACAAGGTCTGGCCTAATCACTACCTGAACCGAGTGCAGGTCGAGATTAACTGGTACGCAGACGAGAACACGGTCAGACAGGCTCTCGAAGAGCGCCTGGCCGCGCTCGACATTCCTTTAGAAGCGACGGTCATCGAAGTCGAACCAGCCCGTGAGCCTTCCCCGGAGCGTTAACCGCTGCCTGCTATAGCCCCCGGCGTATCCTTGGGGCCGTATACATTCCTTGCCGTCCACCCCGTTGCGCCGACAGACGCGGTTTCAGGCCAACGGTTCACGCAGAAGCAGGTAGCAACTGCGTTTGGTCTTCTCTGGTTTTCGCCTTGTCTTGGCAAGCGCATTTTTGCGTGTGCCTATCACATCAACAGGGCTTCCCGTGTGACGAGCCGCTGATCCACCGGGTCAACCGCCAAGCCCATGTCTTCCAACGCCGTCGCGCCCAACACGTATATTCCTTCAGGGCCGAAAGATACGCGCGCCACCACATTCCGGCCTTCAACGAAGAATCTGGCCCAAGAAGTCTGCAACTCCACCCTGCTTCCGTCGGCGATTCGAGATACTCTGGTTTCAACCGGCTTGATACCCAGTTCTTCCAGCAGGCTGCCGGGAATCATGGAGTAGGCCGCTCCCGTATCCAGCAGCGCTTCGACGCTGGCGCCGGCTTCGGTGAACAGATTGCCGACCCAGAGATTTACGCGGAAGGTCCCCATACTTGTTCTCCGTTGGCGCATGATTTCCTCTTTACGTGTATCGAGTATATCATTGTCTAAAACCGGGTCAGCCCCACAGGGGGAGGAAGCCAGGGCAATCGCATTTGGATAACCCTATGACATTTGCCCCTTGCAGAGTCCGGTAACGTCTCTCTACCATAGCTTGAGCTTGGATGCCCTGTCAGACCCAACCGCCGCCGCCCCCTGACAGTCCGCCTCAGGCAGGAATGTCACAGAATGTCGCGGAATGTCATGCTGGAGCAAAAATTCCGCCCTTGCGGTCTATCGCAATATGGGCAGCAAGGTACAGGCTGTTATTCCATCACCCAATTGCGATAGCCTTGGGAGGAAACGCAGGACGATTGCAAAGTCTTCTACAACCCCGTCATGGTGAGCCTGTCGAACCATCGGTGGCTTGAATGGGCATCCTTCGACAAGCTCAGGATGAGCAGACACCAGCGGGCGGCGTCACTTTGCAATCGTCCTGGGAGGAAGCGGACAATCAGGGAGGTGATTGACTATGCGTCTCGAAGGCAAGGTTGCGCTGATTAGCGGTGGCGCCCGTGGCATGGGCGCGGAGGAAGCCCTGCTGTTCGCCCGCGAGGGCGCGAAGGTGGTCATCGGCGACGTGCTGGAGGTCGAGGGACGGGACGTCGCCGCGTCCATTCCGGGCGGCGGCGCCATATTCGTGCGGCTGGACGTGACAAAGGAAGAGGACTGGCGGCGCGCCGTGTCTCTCGCCGAGGAGGTCTACAAGCGGCTGGACATCCTGGTCAACAACGCCGGGGTCAGCGCCGCCGGCGGCATCGAGGACACCACCGTCGAAGAGTGGGACCGCGTGATGGCGGTCAACGCCAAGGGCGTGTTCCTCGGCACCCGCGAGGCCATCCCGGCGATGCAGCGTGCCGGTGGCGGCTCCATCATCAACATCTCGTCGCAGCTGGGCATCGTGGCGATGAGCGAGTCCAGCCCGCAGTACATCGCCTCCAAGGGAGCGGTGCGGCTGCTCACCAAGTCCACGGCCATCCAGTACGCGGCCGACGGCATCCGCTGCAACTCGGTGCACCCCGGCCCCATCGTCACGCCGATGACCGAGGGCCGCCGCTCCGACCCGGCGGTGCAGGAACTGATGGAGTCGCGCATCCCCTTGGGCCGCTACGGCGAAGCCATCGACGTCGCCTACGGAGTCCTGTACCTGGCCTCCGACGAATCATCCTTCGTAACGGGCAGCGAGCTGGTTATAGACGGCGGCTGGGTGGCGCAGTAACAGGGCGCAGGCCTTTGGCGTTACGCCTCTGCTCCGTTCTTGGACTGGTGGGATGGTGGCGGTTCGGTGAACGGCTGGCCTTGGGCCTCGGCTTCTTCCCGTCGCTGGTTCCATTCCTTCCACCGTTGGGTGGCTCGGGCCTCGCCCTGCGCTATGCCCCGTTCGATCCCGCGCGCTTCTCCGCGCCGCTCGTGCCGTTCTGCAATGGGGCGAACCAAGTGATACATCAAAAAGTTGTACATCACCATAAGATAGGAAAGCACCTCCACTATGAGCAGGCTGGAGATGGCGGCTCCGATGCCCGGCTGGCTGAGGCGATTAAACGTCTCAAAGGCGATGGCTTCTACGCTCGCAGTGTCGTGCGTTCCCGCCAAGGCCTCCCTGACGATGACCGAAATCAGCCAGCCGGCCTGAATGGCGAATAGCACGAGGTACAACCGGACGAAGGGCCGGGGAACGCTCCAGATGCTGTCGCGCTCCGGGGCGGTGGCGGGCAGTCCCGCCAGGAGCTTCTCCCACCAGCGCAAATTGTTTGCCGCTTCCTGATTATCAAGCCACAATTGAGATTATGGGCGACCGGAAACGGCAATGCAAGCCCTTACCTACGGCGTCAGCAGGATCTTGCCCGTCGTCTCCCGGCCCTCAAGCCTGCGGTGCGCTTCGCGGGCCTCGGAAAGGGGCAACTCCAGGCCGACGTAGAGCTTGACCTCGCCGCTCTGCACCCAGTTCAGCACGTCGCCGGCGCGCTGCGCCAGCTCCTCCCGGGTGGCGGTGTAGTCGCCGAGGCTGGGGCGGGTGAGGAACAGCGAGCCGCCGCGCAGGGCGCCGCTGTCCACCTGTCCCACGGGCCCGCCGGCTGCGCCGTAGAGCGCCATGTAGCCCCGGCGTCCCAGCAGGCGCATCCCCTTGTCGAAGGTGGTGGCGCCCACGGCGTCCATCACCATCTTCAGGCCCTTGCCGTCGGTCGCCTCGCGTATCTCGGCCTCGAAGTCCTGCTGCGTGTAGTTGATGACGTGGTCGGCGCCCGCTCCCTTGGCCAGCTCGGCCTTCTCCTCGGTGGAGACGGTGGTGAAGACGTGGACGCCCAGCCGCTTGAGCATCTGGATGAGCCACAGCCCCATGCCGCCGGCTCCGGCGTGGACCAGCACGCGGTCGCCGCTGCCGAGATGGGCAATGCCGTAGACCAAGAAGTGGGCGGTCATCCCCTGTAGCATGGTGGCCGCGGCGGTGGCGAAGTCCATGCCGTCGGGGATGCGCACCAGCAACCACGACGGTACGGAGTGGACCTCCGAGTAGCTTCCGGTGTGCATGGCGTAGGCCACCCGGTCACCCACGGCAACTTCGGTAACGCCCTCGCCGATGGCGGTGACGACCCCGGCGGCCTCGCGCCCCGGCGTCCAGGGGAAGGCGTCAGGCGGGTTGGCGCCCTTGCGACTCGATACATCCGTGTAGTTGACGCCGATGGACTTGATCTCCACCAGCGCCTGGCCGGGCGCGGCGGAGGGCTCCGGCGCGTCCTCGTAGTTCAACACCTCCGGCCCGCCGGTCTGGTAGATGCGGACGGTCTTCATGGTTCGGCTCCTTTTTGTATGGTTCATGCTTAGCAGAATTATAGAGGATAGTTGGTCGCTTGGCGGTTGCTCTAATGCGGCAACGAACAACCCAATCGTCTCGTCATTCCCGCGAAGGCGGGAATCCAGTGCCCGGCTTCCGGTGGTCGTGTTGTACGCAGTTGGCCCTCTGGATTCCCGCTTTCGCGGGAATGACGGGTGCCAGTCGTTGCAAACTGCTGTGCCACGGGTTGCTACGCCGGCGGGTAGTGCTCCTTCCACCAGCGGGCGATGTCGAGGCGGCGGGCGAACCAGACCCCTTCCTTCTCCGAAGCGTACTTCAGGAACTGGTCCAGCGCCGAGGCCCGGCTCGGCTTGCCGATGATGCGGCAGTGCAGGCCGACGGACATCATCTTGGGGTGGGTGGCTCCCTCCTCGTATAGCTGGTCGAAGGATGCCTTGGCGACCTGGAAGAAGTGCTCCGGCGTCAGCAGGTCGCCGCGCCAGTACTTGTAGTCGTTGACCTCCAGCGAGTACGGCACCACCAGCCAGGGGTTGCCATGCGCCTGCGTCCAGTAGGGCAGGTCGTCGTTGTAGGCGTTGCAGTCGTACTCGAAGCCGCCTTCCTCGACCACCAGCTCGCGGGTGTTGACGCTGGGGCCGTAGCGCGTGTACCAGCCCAGGGGGCGCTCCCCGCAGATGCGGGTGATGCTCTCCACGGCCTGCCGGATGGCCTCCCGCTCGGCGTCGCGGTCCATCCGGTAGTACTCCTCCCAGCGGTTGCCGTGGCCCATGACCTCGTGCCCCCGGCGGATGGCCTCGGGCCCGACCTCCGGGTTGCGCTCCAGGGCCAGGGCGCAGGCGTAGAAGGTTCCCTTGACGTTGTTGCGTTCCAGGATGTCCATGATGCGCCAGACGCCAACGCGGCTGCCGTACTCGAAGAAGGACTCGTTGGCCAGGTCGCGCTCCCCCGCTCCGAGGGGCGATGGCGACTCGCCGGATGTCTCGCCTGCCGGGTCGCCGTCCAGTGTCGAGTACTCGGAGCCCTCCTCGTAGTTGACGACCACCGAGACGGCGATGCGCGCGTCGTTGGGCCAGCGGAACTGCGGCGGGTTGGCGCCGTAGCCGACAAAGTCGCGCTGCTGCATGGGTGTGCCTCCCTCATTCCTGGCTGAATTCTTGTCTGAATTCCTGGTAGGCATGGGTTCTTCCATCTCTCCTGCATTCAACCTATACATTGTACCTGCAATCTTGGTAGGCTTTATTCTGTTATCGTCAATTGTTAAATCGGAACGCGGCAATCACAGGCCGCGCCGGAGCGCCACAGTGCGGGAGGCCGCAGATGCACGAGTCGTTCACATACTTCGGCAAGAGACCCACGACACCGCAGGAAGTCATCGAAAGAGTGGAGGACTTCGTCAGGAAGGACCTGGAAGGGCGATTTAAGGGCGAGTTCGTCTTCGACCCCATAATCGTCAACCCGGAACTGGACCACTATGGCGACGAATTCCTGCACATCTACATCATATTCGACGGCAACCAGAAGAAGCTGGATCCCAAGTGGACCATTGGCATAGAGACCCGCTTGCTCGACTGCCTGCCTGAGGGTGAATTGCCCCATACGCCCGGCCACTCATTTATTCCAAGACATGAGTGGAAAAGGTCTACCGGGAGCAAATCCCGTGAATCCTCGCGACTTGATTCGAATCGCTCGGCAACTGGCTTCCGGGGAGGTTGGCGGAAACCGGGGCCGACTCAGGCAAGCCGAACTGCGCCGCGCCGTTAGCGCAGCTTATTACGCCCTGTTTCACGCTCTGGCTCAATGCTGCGCCGACCGGCTTGCCGGAAGTGTCCGTGCGCCGGAACGAGCCTGCGTGGCAGCAAACTCACCGGGCGCTGGAACATGGACACGCCAAAAACCAGTGCGACAATCAGTCTGCCATGCGCCTGTTTCCTCTGGAAATTCAATACTTTGGCCGACTGTTCGTCTCTTATGCAGGGGCAACGGCAAAGAGCCGATTATGCCCCCGAAGCGACCTTCTCGAGGGACACGGTACTTCAATTGATTGACGAAGCCGAAGCAGCAATGGACGCCCTCGAGAGCGCCCCCAGCGCTGACCGCCGCTCCTTCGCCATACATGTCCTGTTCCGGCGGCACAGGGAGTGACGAAGCGGCCACTCCGTTCTGCGGTCGGCGTTTGCATTGCGCTGGCCATTGTGCTTTAGTTATACGTTGTTTCCTCGCAACATCCCGACGATGAAAGTGAGCAAATCACGCCGCTCCCCGACAGGCGGGCGGCAAAGGAGTCTTCGCTGATATGGCCTTTGAGTTTATCTCCACCGATCAGGTGGACCGGGTTGCCATCCTCACCCTGAACCGGCCCGAGGTGCTGAACGCCCTCAGCCTGAAGCTGGCGCGCGAGGTGGACGAGTTTCTCACCCAGGCGGAAGCCGACGACGGCATCGGCGCGGTCATCATCACCGGGGCCGGCGAGCGGGCCTTCTCCGCCGGGGCCGATATCCACGAAAACCGGGAGTTCACCCAGGAGCAGCGCGACGAGGCGGCCGCTGAGCGGGCCAATTACACCTGGCGCATGGCCACCTGCACCAAGCCCGTCATCGGCGCCATCAACGGCCTGTGCTACGGCGGCGGCACCGTCATGGCCACCAGCCTCGATTTCCTCATCGGCTGCGAAAAGAGCAGCTTCCGCTTCCTGGCGGTCAACTACGGCCAGCTCAACGCGACCTGGAGCCTGCCGACGCTGGTCGGCTGGGGCAAGGCCAAGGAGCTGCTGTACAGCGGGCGCGAGGTGTTCGCCGACGAGGCCTACCACATCGGTCTGCTCAACCACCTGGCGCCGTCGGAGCAACTGATGGACAAGACCCTCGAGGTCGCGGCAGGCATCGCCAAGAACCGGCCCGAAGGCGTCAACAACATCAAACAGCTCCTCATCGAGCACACCGGCAACTCGCTGGAGCAGCAGTTCCGGGCCGAGATCGAGGGCCGGCAGGGCCGCTTCCGGGGCCTGACCGTCGAGGAAGGCTTCCGCGACTTCCTCGACCGCAAGGGCCGCAAACCGGCCGCCTCGTAGCCCCGGAAAACGTAGGGGCGGTTAGCGAACCACCCCTACTCAATCGTTGAGAAGTTTTGATGAAGCTGTTGCGCCGGATTCCCCGGTTACTGCTACTGGGCTTTCTGCTGTTGCTCATTCCGGTTGGCGCCGTGCTGGCGGTCCGATGCGGACGTCTACAAGAGCCACGACGACCTGCTGCTGGACATCAGCCTGCGGATTCCCGAATTCGGCGGGATGTACCTCTCCAAGGACAACACCGTCCTCAACGTCTACGTCCTGGCCGGCCAGGAGAGCGTGCTGGGCCACGAGGAAGTGAAGCAGGCCATTGAGGCCGTCCTGAAAGACGACATGGCTTCTCGTCGTGAGTTGCGGCTGGTTCCGGCACAGTACAGCATGAGGCAACTCTACGGCTGGTACAAGCTGATGCTAGATGAGGTCTGGAGCTTTTCCGGTGTTATCACAACTGACCTCAATGAAGGAAAGAACCGGATTGAAATCGGCATAGAAAATATGGAGTTGGCTAGCGAAATCCAGAATTCGCTAGTGGCACTGGCCATTCCGCGGAAGGCAATAATATTTCGGGAAAGAGAACCGGTGAGTTTCGCCACTCATACTCTTCGAGACCGGGCGGAAGGTGGTTTCCTGGAAGGCGGTTATCAGATTGGCAGGTCTTCCAAACTATATCTGCACTTTAGGGTTCAATGCGCAACGGGCAGAAGTGAATGGGTTCATCACCGCAAGTCATTGCACAGATAACCTTGGGGAAGTCGATGACACATTGTTCTACCAGCCCAGTTCAGCGGTTAACCCGAATGCTGTTGGAATTGAAATATCAGATCCGCCTTTCAATCCTAATCTTCCGGGATGTCCGCAGGGAAAGGAATGCCGATATTCCGATAGCGCTTTTATAAAACTGAAGCCGGGAGTTTCGTCTAACCGGGGGATCATAGCCAAACCTACTGCCATGGGCGCCGGGACGGTGAATCACCTTTACGAATTCAGGATCGTGGATGGCACCATAACAAATTACCAAAATCAGACAGTGCATAAGGTAGGCGGAACATCCTACTGGACGAGCGGCGGAATTCTCCAAACCTGTCAGGCAGTATATTCTTCAGGCAAAGTATTTCTTTGTCAACACGAAATGGACTCTCCAATACAGGGAGGCGATAGTGGGGGGCCAGTATTTCTGGTCACTGACTCTCCCAGTCAGAATGACGTTAAGCTTGGCGGCATTAGCTTCGCAGGCACTACATCAACCTGGTTTAGCCCGGTCGGAGGCATCTACCACGACATGGGATCCCCCGCCGTCTGGAAGCTGTGCCACCCGTCCCTGGACTGCTGAATCTGGTGGCTTACTAGTTAGGCTTGTCCGGTTAAGCAGATGGCGACCTTGCTTGCAAAGCTGTGTCTCGGCATGGGGATGGCGATTGCGATAGCCGCTTGCGGGTCAACCCCAACTCCCGCCCCCACTCCACCGGTAACTCCAACTCCCGATCCTTTTCCTCTGGCGGGATATGGGGGGTATTTCTTCGCTCCGACGGATGCCGGAGTGCTGTACATCCGCATGGAAAATCCCTCTCAGGAAAAAGCCGAGACCCTGGCGGCACAGGTAGTCGCGCCGGAACGGCTGGCGGAGGTTCGAGAAATTCACCCCCTTCCCGGCCTTCCGCCGTTATCCCAGATAAGAGAATGGAGTCAAAGAATCTCTGCGGACCGCTCCAACTGGGAGCCGCTGGTTCCTGTTCCGGCTCGGGGCTGGTCTCCTGTAACAACGCAAGGGATTACCGAGAGCGGGATAACCTATGGAGTCGCCTGCGAAGAATACATACCGGTAATCCGAGAGGCCATGCAAAACCGACTCAGCGCTTTGAACATCCCCAGGCAAATGGTTGATTTCCGGGCTCAAGAACGAGCCTATCCCGCGATTATGGGCGTCAACAAACTGGAGGAATGCTGGCCGCCCCATCCGGCCGGTTTCGGCGGGTACTATCACATCGATCCCTCTGTCGACGATACCAACGTCTACGTCTATCTTCTTCATCCTTCCCAGGAAGCCGCTGAGGAAGCGATGAAGTATCAGTTGCCCTACCGCAGAGATTTAAAGGTTCACTCCCTCCAGGGACAGTTCACCTTCAATCAGCTTGAGGACTGGCTGGGGAAGTTCGTCGAGGACATCGGGCAACACCAGAAAGCGGCACTGAAGCTGGGAACAGGAAAAGGGACAACCCTGCGGTCGGCGAAAACCGATCCTCGATTCAACCGTCTCCGGTTCCTTATACGCGAAGACGCCGACGTGCCCGCAACCCGACAGGCAATAGAAGAACGTCTGACCGCCCTGGACATCCCGCTGGAAGCGGTGATTATCGAAGTCGAGCCGCCCCGATGATCCCTGTGCCAGGATAATCGGAGAGTAGCCATACTTTCCCGGATATTTGCCTGCCGTGCGAAACGGATGCAGCAGGCAGCAGCAATGACGCAAGAACCGCCACCATTGAACCCGAACACATGAACCCGAACACACTTCCCCCCAACCGTCGCGCCGCCCAGCCCGACGCCACCGCGCCCGACGGCTCGGAAATCCGCCTGCTGGCTGACGCCCGCCACGCCGCCACCCGCAGCAGCCTGGTGGAGGTGACCCTCCCGGCGGGGCAGGTCTCCCGCCCCGTCTACCACCGCACCGTGGAGGAAATCTGGTACGTTCTGGAGGGCGAGGGACAGGTCTGGCGCTGCCCGCCGCCCGGCCCTAATGCCAATGCAGACGCCGCATCCGTCCCGTCCCAGGCCGTGTCGCCCGGCGACGCGCTGGTCATCCCCGTCGGCTGGCGCTTCCAGTTCGCCGCTGCCTCCGGCGCCCCGTTACGCTTTCTGTGCCACACCACTCCGCCCTGGCCCGGCGAGGACGAGGCGGTCGCGGCTGAAACCGGCGGCCTGGGCGCCCCGACGGTGTAAGCGGTGAGCGCCCCTGCCCACTGTGCTAGAATCGCCCAATGAAAACCGCCAGCCTGGACTGCGCCGCCTCCTTCCCCGACGGATTCGACGCGATATGCACCCCGGCATTCGTGTATGACGAGCGGGCCATCCATCGCCTCCTCGACTACGCCACGCCTCTGAGAAGTGACGGGCGGCTCTCGCTGCTTTTCGCCATCAAGTCCTTCTCCTTCGCCCCCGCGCTGCGGATAATGGCGCCGCGGCTCGACGGCTTCTCGGTGAGTTCGCTGTACGAGGCGAGGCTGGCCCGCAGCGTCACCGGCAACGAGGGAACGGTGCATATCACCACGCCGGGGTTTCGCGGCGACGAACTAGGCGAAATCGGCTCGCTGTGCGATTACGTGTCCTTCAATTCTCTGGGCCAATGGGGGACGCACTCCGGGCGGCTACGGGGACGGGCCAACTGCGGGCTGCGGGTGAATCCGCAGCTTTCCTTTGCCGACGACTGCCGCTATGACCCCTGCCGCCCGCAGTCCAAGCTGGGAGTGCCGCTGGACAATCTCGCCGCCGCGCTGCGGGACGAACCGGCCCGGCTGGACGGTGTTCGCGGCCTGCTGTTCCATTCCAACTGCGATTCGCCTGACTTCGACGAACTGCGGGCCACGGTGGAGCGGCTGCGGGACTGCATTCCCGGCCTGTTGCGGCGGGTGGAGTGGGTCAACCTCGGCGGCGGCTACCTGTTCGAGGAGGACGGGGAGCCGTGCCTCAACTTTAACGAACTCTGCCGGGCCGTGGATTCCCTCCGCGCCGAGTTCGACGTGCAGGTATTCCTGGAGCCGGGATCGGGCCTCATCCGGGCCGCCGGGTTCTTCGTCGCCACGGTGCTTGATCTTTTCCAGAGCGGCGGCGCATCGGTGGCGGTGCTGGATGCCTCGGTGAACCACATGCCGGAGGTGTTCGAGTACGGCTTCCGGCCCGACGTGGTTGGCTCGATTGAAGCCGGGGCGGATGGGGCGAGCGATGACGCGCCCCACGAGTACCTGCTGGCTGGCTGCACCTGCCTGGCCGGGGACCTGTTCGGTTCCTACCGCTTCCCGGAACGGCTGAGCGTGGGCGACAGAGTGGTGTTCAGCAACTCCGGCTCCTACACCCTGACCAAGGCCAGCACGTTCAACGGCGTTGCGCTGCCGTCAGTCTACGCCCTGGACACGAATGGCGAGTTGACCCTCCAGAGCAGCCCGTCCTATGCGGACTATGCCGCCCGCTGGGGTCTCGGTAATGTGGAATGAAGTCATCTCCTCCTACGAAGGGGAGCGCCCTCACCCTAGCCCTCTCCCAGAGGGAGAGGGAATTTTAGGGTCAGGGTGAGGGCGTCCCCCATGCCCCCCATACTCCAAATCAACGACACGGTCTCCACCCGCGAGTGCTCCCTGCGCCTGGAGCCGGAGGATGTCGGCCTGCCGCTGGGCGCGCTGCTGGACCGCTACCTCAAGCAGGTCCCGATAGCCCAACTGCTCCGGGAGTCGCGGATAACCCCCTCGTCCGCCGATGCGCTCTACGCCATTCAGGACCTGGTGTACGCCAGCGACGACGGCGGGCGGCTGATGGATATGTTCGCGGGCGTGGCCTTCACCGACAGCGGACGCCCCATCGGACTGGGCGACGCGCCTGCTGTTCACCGGGCGCAGGCGGCGGGGCAGGAAATTTCGTTGCTGGACATCGGCATTGACCGCATTGCCTGCGAATACGACCGCAACTGGACCGGCTTCCACGCCCGCAAGTGGCGGCGCGCGCCGGAGCGATACGCCGGCTTCGTCCGCGACACCCTCGCCGCCGACTACGGCGAGCCGGAGGCCGATGGCGTCCTCGAACTGCGCTCCACGGAGCAGAAGCTGAAATTTCTGAAGTCGCTGGCCCGGCGCATCTGGCGCAGCCAGTTCGAGAACTACTCCCGCTTCATTGGCCGCAAGCTGGTCTACAAGTCGGGCGACGAAACCGTGGACAACATACTGGACGGCGGCGGGGCCATCTGCTCGGAGAAGGTGCAGGCCCTCAAGTTCCTGACCGACCACTACGGCCTCGAATCGGAGTATCTCATCGCCGGGCAGGACGCCGACGGGCCGCTGCCGGTGGAAAAGCTGCGGGGCCTGTTGGTCACCTTCGATTTCACATTTGCCAGGCGCTATATGCGCTACTGGCAGCATACCGCCCTGGTCTACCGGGTGGACGGCGCGCCGGCGCTTGTGGACGCCACCAACGGCAACGTCCCCTTCCTGTTCCTGCGAGACGCCGACGCCGACCGCCTGCTGCGCTGCAACGGCAAGCAGCCGGTGGCGGTGAAGATGGTCGAGTCCGAGGAGAGTTTTTTCTACCACCAAGCGCCGCAGGACATCCCGGAAAACCTGTTCTTCGCGCTGGAGGGCTGGATTCCCTTCTCGGACCTGATGCAGGTGTTCGATAACGAGCTGGGCCTGTACCTGTCCGCCGACTTCTACGTCGCGCCCATCTCCTACCGCAGCGAGCGGGAGTTCCGGCGTGACCGCCAGGACTTCCTCGAAATCTGCCGCCGGGGACAGCTTCAATGCTCCATAACCGGGGAATGGACGCTGGACTCGCCCCAAGGCCGAGCCTTCGAGGAAGCGGAACCGGAGACCAGCCGCCGCATCCTGCTGGCCCGCGACCACCTGCTGCGCCGCCTCGACCAGTGCGACGGCCCCGGCCACGATGCCGGTCTGGTCATAATCAGGCTGCGGAATTGACGGGGGGTTCCGGGGTTTTTACTTTTACATGGGTGCGCGGGATGCACAGGATTTGGGGGTTAGGCAAGGGGCGGGAGTCACGTGTAGGGCTTGGGGGACGCAATGGGCGCAATGAGGATTAGGCGGGAACGTCAGTTTGTTGGTGCGGTCGGCTTTGAGATAGTTACTACATCCCCTCTCCCCCTGGGAGAGGGTTAGGGTTAGGGTTAGGGTGAGGGCACCCCCATGATACGCCGTCAACCATCGCCGTCCGCGTTGCTGTCCCTCATACGGGGCCACGACTTCGCGTCGCACTCCGACGGCGACCTGCGCCTGGCCGTGCGGAGCCTGCAATCCCACGCGGACGAAACGGCGACGGACGATCTGCTGCACGAATGTTTCGCCATCGTGTCGGAGGCCATAGACCGGCGCTTGGGCGTCTGGAGGCTCTTCGACGATCCGCGCCCGGCGGATGCCTCTGCCGAAGACGCGCGAATCATCGCCGAAACCACGTCGGATGTGACGGCGCAGAGGACATACCGCAGGCCGGGGGAGGTTCTGCTACCCGCAGGGTTCTACCAAGCGGCGCGGCGGCAGGACGGAGACGGACGCCTGCGGTTCCGCGCCACCGGGGAGCAACTGCTGGCCGGGATTCATCTGTTCCGGGGCAGGGTGGTGCAGATGGACGCGGGCGAAGGCAAGACCGTCGCCATCGCCTTCGCCGCCACGCTCCATGCCGTCCTGGGCCGCGCGGTCCACGTGGTCACGGCCAACGACTACCTCGCGGAGCGCGACGCCGCGCTGCTGGAGCCGGTCTACCGCTCCCTCGGCCTCAGCAGCGGGGCGGTTCTGGCGCACATGGAAGACGGGGAACGCCGCCACATTTACCGCCGCAACATCGTCTACGGCGCGATCCGCGAGTTGGGCTTCGACTTCCTCCGCGACAACCTGAAGTCCTCCTCCGGCCAGCGAGTGCAGGCGAGCCTCGATGTGGCCATCATAGACGAGGCCGACCACGCCCTGATTGACGAGGCGTTTACGCCGCTGATTATTTCCGGCAACCCGATGGGCGGCTCCCGCTCGGCGGTGCGGGTCAACGACGCGGTCGCGGAGATGATTGCATCGCAGCGCGAACTGGTTGGAGACCTAGTTGGAGAACAGGTTGAAGAACCGGCCGGGCATATTAATTCGCCGCAAACCACGCCCGACTCCCAACCTCGCCTGCTGGCGACGCTGCTGCTGGCCGACCCCGGCAGCCCCATGCTGCTGCAACGCTTCGCCGCCCTTCCGCGATTGCGGCGGCAGGCGTGGGCGCTGGCCGAGGATGAGTACGCGACGTTGACCGACGGGCTGTACTATGCCGTCCACCCCGGCAACCGCTTCGTGACCCTGACCGAGACGGGCCGGGAGTTCCTGGAGCGGCGGTTGGACGGATTCAACGACGGATTCAACGATGGATTCAACGATGGATTCAACGATGGATTCAACGATGGATTCAACGATGGATTCAACGATGGCAAAGCGGCGGTTGGCCTCAACGGGAATGGCAGGAGACCGCTGTGGGAGCGCAGGAAACGGGCCAACACCTCCGCCCGGCGGCTGGCGCGGCGGTACGCCCTGGAGAACCAGGCCAGCCAGTCCCTCAGCGCCCACCTGCTGCTCAAGCGCGACGTTGACTACCTGGTCGATTCCGGCGTGGTTGATTCCGGGGCAGTAGATTCCAGCGTGGGCGGCGGCATCGTCCTCATCGACCCACACACTGGGAGGCCCAAGCCCGACAGCATCTACCAGCACGGCCTGCAATCGGCGGTGGAGGCGCGGGAGGGCGTACCCGTGCGCCCGGAGCGCGAAACGCTGGCCCGGATTTCCGTGTCGGGGTACGTTAGCCGCTACCGTCACATTTCCGGCATCACCGGCACCGCCGCATTGGCCGCCGGGGAACTGCGGCGCAAGTACGGGCTGGAGGTGGCGGTTGTCCCGCCGGTGAGTCCGCCCAAGCGATTCAACCGCCCGCCGGTAGTCTACCTGACCCGTGGGGACAAGCTGGCGGCCGTGGTGGATGAAATCGCCGCCCGGCACCGCACGGGCCAGCCGGCGCTGGCAGGCACCCGCACGGTGGAGCAGTCGGAGGAGTTGGGCCGCCTGCTGGAAGAGCGCGGCATTCCGCACCGGGTGCTGAACGCCGTCACCACCCACGCCGAGGCCCGCATCGTCCGCGACGCCGGGGCCTTCGGCGCGGTCACCGTCGCCACCCACATGGCCGGAAGAGGCACCGACATCCTCGTGGAATCCGGCCTCGTGGAATCCGGCCCCGTGGAACCCGGCCCCGTGGAACCCGGCCCCGTGGAACCCGGCCCCGTGGAACCCGGCCCCGTGGAACCCGGCCCCGTGGAACCCGGCCCCGTGGAACCCGGCCCCGTGGAACCCGGCCCCGTGGAACCCGGCCCCGTGGAACCCGGCCCCGTGGAACCCGGCCTGAACGCCCGGATAGCGCGGCAGTTCGCCGCCGAGATCCGCCGGATGCTGACCGGAGAAGCATCGGACGTCGGAACACTTGACGTGGCCTGCCCTTCGCCGGAACAGGCCGCAGCGCTGCGGGCCGAACTGGACCGCGCCAATGTCTTCGACACGATTCCGGCAGCCGGGGGCGGGCTGAGCGTCTCGCTGCGCGGCGGCAGCGGCGGGCGCACAGGGCGCGGAAGGCTGGACTTCGCCCTGGGATTGTGCGTCATCGGCACCGAGATTCACGACTCCAGCCGGATCACGCTCCAGCTCAACGGCAGGAGCGGGCGGCAGGGACAGTTCGGCCTCACCCAGACCTTCCTGTCGCTGGAGGACCGCCTGGTGAACCTGGAAGCCGATGCCATCCTGAAGCTGTCCGCCTGCCGCCGCTCGGATTACCAGGGGCGCACATACTACGCCGGGCCGGAGGTCACCCGCCGCATCGAGAGGCTCCAGACCGCCGCCGAGCTTGAGGGCGAGGCCCAGCGGGGGCTGATCCAGGACTACGCCGCGGAACTTGACCGCCAGACGCATCTGTACTACCAACGCCGCCAGCAGGTGATTGACTCCGCATCAGACCCGGGGAGCATTACGGCGATGTGCCGGGAGGTCGCGGAGCGGGTGGCATCCCGGCTCGCCGCAGCATACCTCGGCCCGGAAACGGACGGCGACTATGCCCTGCGGTTCGACGCCTTGGCGGAAGAGGCGCGGCTGGATTACGGCGTGGACTGCTCGGCCCTGTACGGCCTTGACCTCTCACTGGCGCCCGGCGAGCTGGCCCGGCTGATGACCGGGCGGATGGAGCAAAAGGCGTCGCTGCTGAACCAGTCGAAGGGCGGCGCCGGCGTGTTCCCCGAAGTTGCGCGGCTGCTCTACCTGCAAGTCTGCGGCGACCTGTGGCCGGGCCACATCGCCATCCTGCGGGACTCCGTCGCCAGCCAGTTGCTCAGCGGCCATAACCACAAGTCGGCCGTGGCCGCCTACATCCGCCGCAGCGCCGAGGCATGGCGCGGCTACCGGGAACGAGTCGACGACGAATTCCTGTCTCGCCTGGCCACGTTCCCGCTGTCCGCCCCCGAAGCCCCGCAGGTGACCGTCAGCGCGGAGACCGATCTGCTGCTGGCCCAGGAAACCGCACCTCCCCAGGGGCAATAGTTCTCACTCCTCGCCAATCGCTCCCGCTCCTGATTGCTCAGTTTGCTCCTTCCCCAATTGGAGGATAGCGAAGGGAATGGCGGCGAGGGCCACGATGGCCGCAGCGCGGAAGAAGGCGCGGAAGACCGACAGGCCGGCGATGTTCACGCCGGTGGTGTACTGCTCGACGCGGGCGTTGAGGGCCTCGGTGGACTCGCCGGACTGCGGAATGGGCAGCTCCAGCCCCGCGGTCAGGACCTGGAAATGCTCCACGCCCCAGGCTGACATCGCCGCCAACCCCAGGGTCATGCCCATCATGCGGGCCACGGTGACCAGCGACGCGGCGGTGGCCCGGTAGTCCTCGCCCACCGATTGCAGGGCGCGGTGCAGGATGGGGGCAATGACCAGCCCGAATCCCGCGCCCGCCAGCAGTAGTTGCAGCGTAAGCTCCGGGTCATCCACGCCGACCTCCCACCGGGAGCAGAAGAACAAGCCCGCCGCCACCATCAGCAGCCCCGCCACCGTCAGCCTCCGCCCGCCGGCCCATGGCAGCAGCCAACCGCCGACCACCGAGGCCAGCGGTATCACCCCGGTCATTCGCAGCAGCCACATGGCTCCGGTGAACGGGTCCTTCTGCATCACCGTGTCGGCGGTCAGCGGCACGGTGATCATGGCGATAATCAGGGACACGCCAACCAACGCCTGCGTCAGGTTGGAAAGGATGAAGGCCCATGAGCGCAGGAAAACGTGGGCCAGGAGCGGCTGCCAGGTTCGCCGCTCCACCGCCACCAGCACACCCCCAATCCCCAGCCCGGAGGCGGCCAGGATGAAGGGGACGGGAGAGGCCAGGGTGAAGAAGTCGCTGCGAGATATGCCCAGCGAAAGCAGCAGCAGGGCAGCGATGAGCAGCGCGCCGCCCAGGTAGTCCACCCTGGCCTCGCCCCCTGCCCTCCCCTCCCGGCGGGAGGCGGATAGTTTATTTTCCGCTCCGCGAGGGGCTGACGATTGCAAACGCCCCCGGCGAAGGGGAATCAGTTGGGGGCCGGGGAGCCGCATCAGGGCCACAAACACCACGGCGCTCTGAGGCACGTTGAGCCAGAAGATCCAGCGCCAACTGGACAGCTCGACGATGGCGCCGCCGTAGGCCGGGCCCAGCATGGAGCCGGCCTCCGCTGCGCCCCCGACCACACCCAGGGCCAGGGCCCGCCGCTCCGGCGGAACCAGCGTCGTGGCCAGCGCCATGCCCAGCGGCACCGTCGCCCCGCCGCCGATGGCCTGGATCACGCGGGCCCCGATCATGAACTCGAAGCTCTGGGCCACGGCCACCAGGCTGGTGCCGATGCAGAACACCACCAGCGCGGCCTGGTAGACCCTCGGGTAGCCGTAAACGTCGCCCAGCCTGCCAATCAGCGGCATGGCCACGGTGTAGCCCAGCAGGTACGCGGTGATAATCCACGAGACCCGGTCCAGCTCGGTAATCGGAATCTTGAGGTCCAGCATCACGCTGGGCAGCGCGGTTACCACCACCGTCTGGTCCAGGGCCGCGATGAAGACCCCAAGCCCGGCAATGGTCAGGATAGCCCAGGTGGAACCCTGGCCACCCTGACAGGACTCATCCGGTGTGCATTCAGAAGCCACGGGCGCGCCAGGAAATTCCCTCTCTTTTGACGGAGAGGGTCAGGCTCAGGGTGAAAGTGAAAGCGCCGGAATACAAGTCCATCCTAAAGCCCTATACGCCGCTTCATACTCCGCCGGTTTTCCGGAAGGAAATTGAGGGCTTGGAATTCACCCTCACCCAACCCTCTCCCTTCAGGGTAGAGAGAGTTCCTGGAGCCAACTCAATTGAGGTAGGGAGTGTCGTCATATTCACCGTCATTCCCGCGAAAGCGGGAACCCAGAGGGCCAACTGCTACAACACGACTACCGGAAGCCTAGAACTGGATTCCCGCTTTCGCGGGAATCACGGGCGCTTTCGCGGGAATCACGGGTTGGGTGCCGCGCCACGTTTTGAGATAGTTTCTAAGGGCAGGTGGCCTCACAGCTCCGGCGCGGTGATTGTTATCGGCTGGTTCAGGTTGTCGATGGTCAGCCGCCGTTGCGACTCGGGAACATCGGTTGCCACCACCTGGCCGGTGATGAGGGCCTGCCGGAGGGCGCCGGTGTCCCGGTCGGTTATGACTTCCAACGAAACCTCGTAGCCGGTCGCGGCGGTCGGCACCAGTTCCTTCAGGTCTTCGGAGAGGATGACGCCGCCGATGCGGTAAACATCCACCCCGCCCAGTCTCTCGACCCCCAGCAGTTCCGGCGACTGCACCTGCCCCACGATCCGGGCCAGGATGTCGCCGAAGTTGCCGAGATTGATGGGCAGGGTGTCCTGCGCCACCTCGCCCCACTCTCCGTTGAGCACGTTGGTCATATAGGCCGTGCCCTCAATGCTGATCATGCCTATCTCCAGGTAGGAGCGGGGAAAAAGCAGCTCGGCCTCCACGGTAACCTCGAACTTATCGGGAACCAACGCCCTGCCGTAGGCCCGGCGCATCAGGACGCCGGGCAGGATGCTGGTGGAACCGGCGAGATGCTCCAGGTCGAAGGAGCCGGACTCCAGCACAAGCAGCCGGTCCACGGTGCGTTGCAGCTCTTCCCTGGGGTCCACCGGCTTGGGAGTAGCGGTTGGCGTGGGCGAGGCGCAGGCCGCAATGGCGACAACGGCCAGCAGCGCCAGCACGGCCAGGGCCGCCCTCACCGCGGCCCTCTCCCAGGAGGAGAGTGGACCCAGACTGACCCCTACTATACTGACCCTTCCCAGAGGGAAGGAGGGTCTATGGGGAAATACCTTCAGTTCCAAGACCACACCGCCACCTTGCCCGATGCGATGCGGCGGGCTTCGCCGGTGCCCACGTCAACCACGTAGACCTGCCCGCCGGCGGGGCCGCTGCCGTTGCGTCTGGCAGGCTCCGGGCCGTCGGTGCCGGCAACCACCAGCGCGGAACCGTCGGGCGCCCAGATGGAATGGGAGTAGGCGTACTGGTCGAAGAAGCTCAAAAGGGTAAACACCTCTCCCGTGGGGCTGAACCGGAAAAGGTGGCGCGGCTCCCCGGCTGCCGCGCCGGATTCCACCGCGGAAACCGCCAGGTCCATGGAGCGGCTGAGCGGGTCAATGCCGATCCAGGCGATGTTGTCGCCCTGCGGTGACCAGAAGAACGCCAGCAACTGCTCGTCCACCAAAACGGAACTGCCGGAACCGTCGGCCCTGACCAGCCGCAGGCTGTCGAACACCGGGGCGCCGGGGCGGGACTGCTCCGCCACTGCCAGCGTAGAGCCGTCGGGGGCCCACGCAAAGGCGGTCATGCCTTGCGTTTCCATCAACAGAGTCGGAGCCGGGGCATTGCCGGTGGACGTGAGGTAGACTCCCTCCACTCCTTCCGATATGCCGGCATAGGCCAACTGGGAGCCATCCGGCGAAATGGCAGGGGCGCGGAAGTTGAAGGCGTCCACGGCCACGCGGGTTTGAGCGCCGTCGGCTGTCGGGCCCTGGATGGTCACCAGATCGCCGCTGTGAACGGCAATCTGGCCGGAGTCGCCGAACCAATGGTAGTATAGCGGGGCGCCCAGTGCGACGGAGCCCACTTCTTCATCAGACTGGTAGTCCCGCACCAGCAGGGCCAGCCCTGCGGGAGTGGGGGCGAGAAAGGTCAGGTAGCGGTCGTCGGGAGACCAGTAGATGTAGTGTGCCGCACCATCGGCCACCGGCGCCGGCACTTCGTTATTGTAGGCCGACACCATCCGGCCGGAGGACAACTCGAACACCTGCACCGACAAGCCGCCGTCGCCCCCGCTGACCGATATGCGGGAGGCAGCGATCCTGGCCCCGTCCCGCGACCAGGTTGGCCAGCTATAGGAATCGCCGCCTTGCAGCGCCTGGGCCAATACACCAGCCCGCACACCGCCGGTCAACCGCTCCTCGCCCGTGGCGTCGGGGTTGATCAGCAACAGGTCGCCGCTGTTGTCCATGTAAGCTATCCGGTTCACCATGAGTTCTCCATTTTCACCCGTCCCAGATTCAGACGAAGGAATCTCCTGCCCTGATTCCACGCCGGAACAGCCCGGCAGACTCCCAAAGACCAGCACGGCCATCATCACAAGCAGCAAAGGGAGTCCTGGCTTCATCGCCACTCCTATCCCGGAGAACGCAGCTCTGGCACACCCCGCCATGATAACAAAGAAAATTCGTGGATAAACAACCCGACCCCGTTGGCAAACTGCCATCCCAAAGTATACGAACAACCCCGGGTAGTGGGTTTGCCTGGGCCAGCAGAAATGCCCGCCAGACAAAAACCCGCGAACCGCAAGCAATCAGGCCCAACAGGAAAGGCATTATCCACCAAGAAGGTCTGACTCTACATGATAAAATGAAACCAAAAACACCCATATCCCAGCTAATTCATATCCAGCATCGCCAAGCAAGACCCCTGGACTTGGGAATTACTCCACTGTATCAACGGCCTTACTAGTATTATTACAAGCAATTAGAAAATATATTATGGAAAATAAATTTATAAACGGTAATGGCAATCAGGGTCACACATTATTTGACACTGATTGTCCGACGGTAAAGAGCGATGATTGATACAGTTAGACTGAATATCAAAGCAGGGAACGGCGGCAACGGCTGCGCCAGTTTTCTCAGGGAGAAGTACCGCCCTCGCGGCGGCCCCAACGGCGGGGACGGTGGGGACGGCGGCAACACCTACCTTGCAGGCGACTCGTCGTATAATACGCTGCTGCACATCAAGTTCAACAGCACGGTCTACTGCGAGTCCGGCCACCATGGGAAGGGCAAGAACCGCCGCGGCGGCAATGGCGAGGACACCATAATACCTGTTCCCATCGGAACCGTGGTCTGGCGCCTCAATCAGGACGGCTCCCGCGACTTCCTGACCGACATCCGCAACACCAGTCCCTACCTCGTGGGCCATGGCGGACGGGGGGGCTGGGGCAATGCCCGTTTCTCCACCTCGACCAACCAGGAGCCGGTACTGGCCGAGCGGGGTGAGCGGGGCGAGGGCGCCGTGCTGTTCCTGGAGTTGAAGCTACTGGCCGACGTGGGCCTGCTGGCCCGTCCCAACGCTGGCAAGTCCACCCTGATCTCGCGCTGCTCAGCGGCCAAGGCGAGGGTGGCCGACTATCCCTTCACCACCGTGGAGCCGGTGCTGGGCGTGGTGCGCTCCGGCGCCAGAGACTTCGTAATGATGGAGATTCCCGGCCTTCTGGAAGGCGCTCACCAGGGCGTCGGGCTGGGCCACCAGTTCCTGCGCCACGCCGAGCGCGCCCGTCTGTATATCCACCTGATTGACGGGCTCAGTGAGAATCCCGCGGACGATTACCGGATGGTCAGGGGTGAACTGCTGCACTTCAACCCCGAATTGGCCGGCAAGCGGCAACTGGTGGTGGTGAACAAGCTGGACGTTACCGAGGTCCGCGAGCAGCGGGAAGCTATCGCTACGACAGTGAATGCGGAAATGAGAAAGAGTGGGGAAGGGAACGGGGCGGTCATGTTCATCTCCGCGGCCACAGGCGAGGGCGTGGGCGCGATGCTGACCCGCATAACCGCGATCCTGGATGAAATGCCGAAGGATGAACCGGCCAGCGAGGAAGAAGGCTGGGCAGCCGCCCCGCGCAGGCGGGAACGAGTACCGGAATCGGTGCAGCTCCGGGATGGTGTCTACGTCATAGAATCGGAGCGGCTGGAGCGGCTGAGCGCACTGGCCGACACGCGAGACCAGCGGGTGCTGCTGCAACTTTGGCGCGAGATGCGCCGCTCCGGGTTGGCTGACAAGCTGATAGACGCGGGAATCAACGTGGGCGACACCATCCGCATGGGCAAAGTGGAAGTGGAATGGTTCTGACCCGCATCGGCGTCCTCGGCGGGACCTTCGACCCGGTTCACCGCGGGCATGTGGAGATTGCCCGCCGCGCCATGGAGGAAGCGGTTCTGGAGGGGGTCATATTCATCCCCGCCGCCCAACCCCGCCTCAAGTCCGGCGAGCCGTCGGCCAGCCCGCAACAGCGTCTCGAAATGCTGCGTCTTGCCATCGAAGGCGTCCCTGGCTTTGAGGCATCGGACATGGAACTGCGCCGTTCCGGGCCGACGCTGACGGTGGAGACGCTGGGGGAGCTGCATGAGGGAGACGGGGACGGCAGGGAGTTGTTCTTCATCCTCGGTCTGGACGTGCTGGCCCGCTTCGACCAGTGGGTGAAGCCCGAGCGGGTGGTGGAGCTGGCCCGCCTGCTGGCGGTGAGCCGTCCGGGGTACGCGGGGTTTGACTGGCCCGGCTTCTACGCCCTCAACCCCTACGCTGTGGGCCGGGTGGACTGGATAGACTCCACGGCCATAGACATCAGCGCCAGCGAACTGCGCCAGCGTCTTGCGTCGGGCGCGTCCGTAAGCGGCCTGCTGCCGAAGGCGGTCGAGCGGTACATCAGCGATAACGGGCTGTACGCGGTCGGAGGCAATTTCTGAATCGTTCCTGGGGAGTTTCCGATATAAACGGCATGTGATAAAATGCCGCTCAAAGCTGGATGGAACTCTGAAACATACTTTTAGCGGACTGATTCAACCCGCTTAATTGCAGGTGTACATAATGGTCATTGCATTGTCTTCCGTAGATTCAGAGCAATCGGTTGCGGACCCAGTCCGTTTGTTGGAAGAATCGGGGGCATTGCTTTTTGGCGACTTCACGTTGGCCTCCGGCAAGCGGTCCGATTACTACTTCGATTCCAAGAAGTTGACGTTAGAGCCGCGCGGCGCTCGGTATGTTGCCGAGCGCATTGTGCAAAAGTTGGACGAGCTTGGGATTCGTTATGTGGGTGGAACTGCCTACGGCGCGATTCCGATAGTATCGCATGTGGTGCTGTTCAGCGAGATCAGCAAGGATAGAAAAAATAAACCTATACGTGCCTTCTACCACCGTAAGGAAGCAAAAGGGCATGGAACGAAGGCAATTGCCGAAGGACAGTTCCCGCGTGAGGGCGAGCCGACGGCAATTTTGGAAGACGTGGTTACCAGTGGGGCTTCGCTGCTGGATGCAATCAGACAGGCCAAAGAAGAAGGCTACCGGGTCACCCACGCCATGACGCTCGTTGACCGCGACGAGGGCGGGCGGGAAGCTGTGGAGGCCGCGGGCTACGAGTTCTGGTCGCTCTTTCGGGTGGAGCGGACGGATGACGGGGTGAGGATGGTGCCCAGCGTATAGCAGCCGGTTGCGCAGGCGCTCAGTGCCTGGCGTCCAGACGAGATAGTTGGCCGGGCCATGCCAAGATGCGGTCGTCGGCGGTTACAAGCTGATGGCCCTCCAGCGCGGTGGCGATGATGAGGCGGTCGCAAGGGTCGCCGTGCATATCAGGGAGGAGTCCAGCCCGCACTGTGATGTTGCCGTCCAGTGGAATCTCGGCAAGCCCCTGATCCATTAGGTCCAGCCGCCAAGCATACGGCTCAAGAAAGAAATCCAATTGGCCTTTCTGGACTCGCATAGCGACTTCCCAGAAAGATATGACCGACACCGCCGCGTTGCCATCTCTGAGCGCGACGTCTATTTCCTCCCGTGTGCGTGTTCCCAGCCTACGCTCTCCCCGCTCACGCCAAAGCAGGACGTGGGTATCCAGCAACTTCAAGACAAACCCTCCGGGGAGTTGTCTGGAATGAATGACCAGTCCGGCGGAATGGGTGCCACAAGAGGGTCTGCGTCCGCGTAATCCTCGGGAATAACGAACCACTCCGGTGGCATAGGAGATACGATGTCGTCATGTATTACGATGTTGTCCCGGTAGCGCCCGAAGGTGAACTCGGGCCTCTCCCGGTACGGCGTCAGCTTAGCCACCGGCTTGCCGTTCTTGGTTATGACAATCTCTTCTCCGCTCTCCGCCACTTCGTTCATGAGCTTGAGGCACTTGACCTTGAACTCGTTTGCCGTGACGGTGCGGGATGCGGCTGCCGGTTGGCTGTCCGTAGACATTTCAAGCTCCTGCGGGTTTGCCGGAATGTTGACGACTGCTAACTGAAATCCTGCCCCGGGCCGAAGAGCTTGGGCGTACTTTCGACGACGGCGGTTCCCGACGCCGGGGGTTGCAGGTCGAGGACCTGCCCGGGCGTGGCGGCAGCGGTGCGGACGAATCCCAGGCCCCGCAGCTCGCCGCCGGGCGTTCGGTACAGCGACGTTACAGCGCCGGCGGGCCTGCCCTCGTGGTATAGCGTCGTCCCTGCGTCGGCTTCGCTGCCCCCGGAAAAGCGCAGGACCGACAGGTACTTCTGGACCCGGTGGTAGCTGTCCAGCCGGGCGATTACTTCCTGGCCGATGTAGCAGCCCTTGGTGAAGTCTATCGCGCCGATCAGCCCGGCTTCCAGGGGGTTGTACGGCTCGCCCATCTCGCTGCCGAAGGCCGGCGCGCCGCTGGACACCCGCAGGGCTTCCCACTGGTCGGCGTCGGCCTCAACAGCCCCGGCCCCGGCCAATGCGGCGGTGATGGCCGAGGCTGCGTCGCCGGGGGCCACCAGCAGGCAGCACGGCAGCGTTCCCAGGGGGTGGCTGACGGCGATGGCGTCTCGACCGCCGACGCTGACGTTGGGCGCGGGATACTGTATCCCCGGCAGACGCTCAATTTCCTGTGCGTCGAGGCCCAGCGCGGTATCGGCGTCCGGCCCTGCCACGGAGATGATGGCGGTGGACGCAGAAACGTCTTCGACCTCCAAGTCTTCCATGATGGTGTACTTGTCCAGCCACTCGATGACCGGCTGCTGCTGGCCTGGGCTGGTAAGCAGGTAAACGCACTCGCCGGCGTGTATGACGCAGAGCAGGTCAACGATGCGGCCCCGGTCGCTGGTCAGCACGGTGGGCGCCCAGTGTCCGGGTTGAAGGTGGTCCACCTTGTTGGTGGAAAGCCGGTTCAGCAGGTCCAGCGCGTCCTCGCCGGTGGCCTTGAGGCAGCCGTATCCGGCATCCGGGTGGACGGTCAGGGCATTGGCGGAGCCGACTGACGGCTCAGGCTGCTGGCCGGAAGTCTGTGGCAGGGTCATAGGGCCTCCGTGTTCCGGAGAGCGCCCGAGAATTTTCCCTCACCTTGGGAAAGGGTCAGAGCGGGGGGGCGCCCCCGTTTGTGATTGGGCAGTCCGTGCCTAAACATAAACGCCGCCTTCATCCGGTGAAGACGGCGCATTAACGGTTCCTGTGGGGGTTGTTCCGGCGGCGCCGGTGCGGGGCAGACGCTCGGCTAGACGCTGAACGAGGTGCCACAGCCGCAGGCCTTCTTGGCGTTGGGGTTTTCAAAGATGAATCCCTTGCCGTTCAGCCCGTCGGAAAAGTCCAACTGCGTACCGACAAGGTAGATATAGCTCTTCTTGTCGACGATTACCTTCACGCCGTACTGCTCGACCACCTTGTCGGTGTCGTTGTGCTCGCCGGAAATCTTCAGGTCGTAGGTGAGGCCGGAGCAACCGCCGCCCTTGACGGCCACGCGGACGCCCACGTCGTTATCCGTCCCGTCCTTTTCGGCGAAATACTTAATCTTTTCGGCGGCCTTCTCGGTAATTTCCACCGTCAGCTCAACGCCGTCTCTCGTAATAGGCATACTTCCCTCCGAGGCTAACTATCAGCCGCCAACACGTCAGCGCCGCCCCGGGCGGGGCCAGCAACCTCCAGTATATGCAACGACACCACGGGCGTCAAGGCTGGCAGGGCCTCTGTCAGTGGTCCCATCTGTCTCCGGGGGAGGTCTGGTTGGGCGCGAAATACCAGGTATCAACCAGGTACCAAAGGGTATCAAAGACGGTTTCCTGCACGGATACGTCCCAACCCTGACCCTCTCCCGGAGGGAGAGGGAGCTTTACCAGAGAATGAAAAAGGCCTGGCCCCTGTCGGCGCGCCACTTGACAGGTAACCCACCTTTTGGGATGCTCTTAACAGGGAGGCGCAGCTGGGAGCAATCGCCTCGCGGATAATTGGCGGTGATGGGGCGCCCCTGCGGGATTGCCAGTCTTTCGGACAGGTGAGCGGCGGAGTCCCGGAACATCCCGTTACTCCCGCGGGAAAATCCCGTGCCGTGGACGGGGAATGTGCGATCCACCTGTCCGCCAACCCTAACCGCACCATCGCATCATGCCCCTGTAGCTCAGAGGATAGAGCGGCGGCGTCCTAAGTCGCGCGTCGGGGGTTCGAGTCCCTCCAGGGGTACTTCCAATCAGCTACAGCACAGATACAGCACAGATACAGCATGGGGCAAATCCACGGGTCTTCTCACCTGTAGCACAACAAAAGGCTTATTACAGACACAAGCAGCCATCAGCCTTGGCGCAATGCGTCTCGACATGGGACGAGGCGCCGCTTGCCTTTAGCCCCAAGGCTGACGGTGGCGCAATACAGTCCCCCTTCCTCGCAGAACCAGCCTTCCGGGTTAAGCCGGCGTCTTGACCGTCGGCCGCGTGGCCGTCGGCTCTGGCGCCCTTTCCCGGCCTTGTCGCCTCTTCTGTCGGTGCTTGCTGATTCCAGACCATGCTGCACGATTGCTCCAAGGGCGTTTGACTGGCGCAATACAATACCTGCATAGGACTCGCAAGAAGGGAGGCAAGCATGGCCAGAACGCCCGCAGTCACCAGGGAATCCGTGCCCGAACGAGAACTTGAGGCCTTTGATGCCTTCGTGGCGGCCCGGGGAGAAGTGCCGGCCACCGGCCCCGGCTCCGTCATGCTTAACGCCCCCGAGGTTGCCCAGCGCGCCCTCGGCCTGGCCGCCTATCTCCGCGCCGACACGTCGCTGTCGCCCCGCATCCGGGAGCTGGCGATGCTGCTGGCGGCCCGCGAGAACGACTGCCAGTTTATCTGGAACGCCCACGCCCCGCCGGCGAGGCGCGACGGCCTGCGCGATGAGCTCGTCGACGCCCTTCGGGACAGGAAGGATTTGCTCGACCCGGCAGACGACGAGTTGGCGGTAGTCAACTACGGACGCGAATTTTTCCGCACCCGTCGCGTCAGCCGGGAATCCTTCGACGCGGTGGTGGCGCATTTCGGAGTCAACGGCGCAACCGAGCTGACAACCCTGATGGGCTGCTACGCTATGCTGGCCTTCAACGTCAACGCCTTCGGCGTCGAACTGCCGGAGGACATCACCGAAGAGCCGCTGCCGATTTAGCAGCAGAACCGGAATCGCTGGTACGCGAGTCAATTGCTAACCTCCCGGCGCCGGATGGCCGTCACTCTCGCGAAAGCGGAAATGACGGGGATTGTTCAGCAATTCGGCGCCAGACCTGTAATATCGGCTGTGGAGACGTGGACGACGCGCTGAGCCGGAGCGTCGGGGCCTGGTCCACCGCCACCATCAACAACCGCCTGGACACCCGGGCGGCGCCGCAGGGACTCGTGACTGGTACATCTCCGAAATGGACCGTACCCCGTCCTCCATCGGACGGAACCTTCAGGCGGACGGAACCTTCAGGTATACCTCGATACGCTGGACTTCAGCCCCTACCTGAAGGAGGTCAAAACCCCGACGCTTCTCCTGGTGGGAGAGGAATCACCCACATCGACCCTGGAGCAACAGCAGTTTATGGCCGAGCAGTTGCCGGACTCCCGGTTGGTGGTCTATCCCGGGCCGGGCCACGGGATCAATGCCATCCACCAGGAATGGCGCGCTCAACAGGTGCGCCGGTTTGTAGCTACCCGGACCAATTAGGGCAATTCAACTTTTCAATTCAACTAAGGAGGGAACTATGCCCCACTATATGTATGTTGCCGTGAATGAGGACAACAAGATATCGGTCTTTATCGTGGATCCCGACACTGGAGGTCTCACGCACCAGCACGATGTGCCCGTGGCCGGCGGGCCGTTCACCCTGGCCATCAGCCCCGACCGCAATCACCTGTACGCCGGCACCCGGGAGACCCCTCAGTTGAACAGCTTCCGAATTGACCAGTCCGGCGGCGGCCTCACGCAAACGGGCGCGGCGCCGCTGGATTCGTGGCCGGTCTACGTGTCCACCGACCGCCGGGGCCGGTTCGTACTGTCGTCCTACTACCAGGGCGCCCGCGTGGCGGTGCATCCCATAGGGGATGACGGCTCGGTGGGAGCGCTGCCGGTCGTATCGTTGGAAACGGCGACCGGGGCCCACGCAATGCAGACCGACCCGACCAACAGCTACGCCTTCGTTCCCCACATCGCGGGAAACGGCCCCAACCAGGTCTGGCAGTACAGGTTCGACGAGGACACGGGCCAGATCACCCCCAACTCTCCGGCCGTAGTCGAACCGGAGGAATTCCTGGGGCCTCGCCACTTCTGCTTCCATCCCTCCCTGGACGTCCTTTATTTCTCCAACGAGCAGGGTTGCAGCGTAAGCCCGAATCCACCGATGGGAGGCGTGAATGCTGGGCAAATTGGGATGAGGGAGCCTGCAGGGGAGAAAGCCTGGGCTCCATTGGACCGATGTGCCCCCGCAGAGGGTTTTCAGTAGCCGCACCGGACCTGGAGAGCGGTCTATGGAGGCTGGGAATCGCGTGATAGTGAGATCGGACGCAGCAGGATGCACTCGCGGGCGGGGCGGACGCGAGTTTGGAGGTGTTGGGACGGTTGCGGACAGCGCCGTCAGGCTGGGAGTGGGGTGGCTCGCAGTCGGGCCAGGGCGCTGCTGAACTGGGCTTCCCAAGGCCAGCGCCGAGGCAAATGCAGGGTCAGGCGGCGCGCCGAGCGGGTGAGCCGACCGGCGAGGGAGAAGAATCGCCGCCGCAGAGTCTTGGTGGTCACCACCTGCTCGCCCAGACCGATGCGCGCCGTCCAGCGCGCCAGGTTGTGAGCAATCGCCTGGACCGCCAGCCAAGCGCCGTTGGCAGCGAATCGGCCGGACGGCAGGTGGTTCAGCCCGACGCCGTACTTGAGGTCGCGTATCGCATTCTCGATCTCGGCGTGGCGGCGATGGTCAGCCTCCAGTTCGAGCGTCTCCCCGTCCCGGTCGGTGATGAAGCCGTGATAGCTGTAGCTGGCGAATAGGGCCAGCTGGGAACCGGGCGTGGGCTTCACCCGCCGGACGATGAGCCGCACCGGCGCGGCGCCGGCCTCACTCTCAAAGGGAGTGTAGGTGGTCTCGGCCACATCGGCGGCGCCGTCCATCCAGTATGGGATGGGCGTCCAATCCGTCTCGGGTATGGCCTCGATGAGATGGCGCAGGCTTTTGTGCTGACGGATGGTGATGGAGTAACGGACATCCATCTTGCGGCAGACGGCGACGATGGCGTGGGCATAAAAGCCGCTGTCGGCCCGCACCGTGAGTTGGCCCCTGGCGCCGGCGTAGCGCACCCGTCCCACGGTCTCGCGCAGGAAGTGAGCGGCGCCCCGAACAGTGTTGGCCCGGCCCTCGCGCAGCCGGGACATCAACACGTCCCCGGTGCCGGCGGCCACGGCCAGCAACGGATGATAGCCCCGCTTGCCGGTATAGCCGTGGTGTCGCGCCCCCTCCTTGGCCAGTCCGTAAGTCTCGCAGATGGTGGAGTCCAGGTCGATGGTGAACGGCGCGTCGCCGGGTCCCGCCCCAGCGGCCCAGGCTCGGGCCAGCAGCTCCCGGCTCACCCGGTCCAGCTGACGGACGTGGCCCCAGCGGAAGCTGCGCAGGAAAGTGCCCAAGGTGGATGGCGCTTTGACCATGCACCCCAGCACCGAGGAGGTCCGCCCCGCACGCAGCGCATCGGCGTCGTCAATGCAGTCGCCGCCCGCCAGCGCCGAGGCCACCAGCGTCAGAAGCTTGTCTCCCGCGTTCGCCCGCCCCGGCGCATCCCCGAGGTCGAGGTGACTGTCAACGAGTTCACGCAGGCCCAGGTGTTGGGCGAGAGTGGCCGGCAGGAGCAGGCCGGCATTGGCCACCAGACGGTGGTCGTCAAAGACGATGCGAATACGGTCGGGGTGGTTGCGTGGTAGCATCAATTGGGTGCTCCTTTTCTGGGGTCGGTTTTTTATTGCAAAACCATTATCCCAGATTCAGAGGAGCACCTTCTTGCCGCTTCAGTTCCCCAACCTGACGCCCACTATCGGTGGATTCGGGGTAAGTGGCTACCGCCTGGACACTTCGGCGGGAACGCTGTCGCTGTTCCAGACCATCTCCACCCTTCCCCCGGAAGGCTTTGCCGAGAGGAACACCTGCTCGCAGATCCAGATTACGGGGGCGGGAAGGTTTCTGTATGCGCCGAACAGGGGCCACGACAGCATTGCCTGCTATACGGTGGACACCGCAACCGGGGAGCTGGCGTCCAACGGCATCGTTGCCTCCGAACCCAGGCCCAACGCGCTATGCCTCGGCCCCGGCGACCGGTACATCTACTCCGCAGGACAGGACTCGGGCCAGATGGCCATCTTCAGGGTGGAGCAGGACTCGGGCGCATTGAGCCCGGTGGCGACTGTCCCATTGGGCAACGGCCCGTGCTGGATATCAATCGTGGAATTGCCCGGATAGCGCCCGGATAGCGGCTGGTTAGCGCCTGGTTAGAACGGACAGGTCTCCGGGCCAATTTGAACTGCCGGGAGATGCTGATTTCGGGCAGGTGGGAGCGGGCGGCGTCTCCGCCGAGTGGATTTCCACTCCGGGGGTGTCTCAAGACCTGGGTCTCGTGTCCGGCTCACCCCGGCCCCGCCCGAGACGCATCCGCTCGTATTCCGAGGACACTTCCGCCCCTATAATTACGATCATGCCGGACATATAGGTCCAGGCCAGCAGGACAATCACCGAGGCGAGTGTGCCGTAGACCCTCTCATAGGCGGCGTAGTTTTCCAGGTAAAACACGAACGCGCTCTTGCCCACGTCGAACAGCAGGGCCGACAGGAGCGCGCCCGGCCAGACGTAGCGCCAGTGGGTGCGGGTATAGGGCGCGAATTTGTAGATCAGCAGGAATATCAGCAGCGAGAATATGAAGGGCAGGGGGCGGGCCAGGATGTTGATGACGTCGTGGTTCAGAAAGGCGAGCCGGCCCAGCACCGGCAGTTCCTCGTTGTCGATCAGTTGCAGCGTCGTCGTTGCGGTCATCGACATGATGAACAGCGGCGCAACGCTGAGGGCCATGATGAAGTGGCGCGGTTTTTCGATGTAGAAGGGACGGTCATGGGGGATGTCCCAAGCGCGGTTGACCGCCCGGGTGATGGCCCCGAAGAGGAGGCTGGACGAATAGACCAGCCCCACCACGCTGACGATGCCCAGGATCCCCCGTATGTTTCCCACCGCCTCCACATTGGACGCCAGGATGCCGCCGGAGCCGGGAAGGTAGGTGCGAAAGAAGCGGAAGACCTCCCGCTCGACGGCATCCGCCTCCAGCACCAGGCTGAACAGGGTAATCAGCCCTATGGCCAAGGGAAACAGGGAGAGGATGGCATAGTAGGAGATGGATGCAGCCAAGTCCACGGCAAAGTCGTCGCCCAGTTCCCGCCAAGTCCGTTGCGCCAGCTCCACTATCGTGAACGACATGAGCCACTGACCCAGCCGCCTGGCCACAAGGCGCCCCCGCCGGTAAACGCGGTTGGAGGCTATTAGCGCCCGGGTACGGTTGAAGGCAGAGAGGGCCGCCCGCCTGATTTGAGTTGGAAACTGAGCCGGGGTGAAAGGCATGGAGCTATTATAGGAGCAAAGGCCCTCTGCGATACCTTTGCCGCAAACGGCCCTTGCGGGCCTTTTTGTTGCCGCTGCCCTTCCGCTGGGCCCGTTGGCGGGCTGACCCCCCTCTCCCCATAGCGCCGTCCGGTAGTTGTTCCCTCTCCCACCGGGGGAGGGTCAGAGCCCCCCCCCGGGAAAGCGGGGGGTGGGGGCGTCCCCGCCGGTAAGGGGACATTGGCCTACCAGCGTACATTGGCCTACCCTTATACGGCGTCCCCGCCGGTAAGGGGACATTGTGTCTTTCCCGGGTGTCTTCCCCGGATATCACCCTCACCCCATCCCCCTGCTTCAAGGGAGAGGGTGAATTAAAAAACGCCGTGCCCCCCTAGCCGGCGGAGAAGCCGGTCTCGGCGGCCCAGGCTTGCAGACCGCGACGGAAGGCCAGGCCGCCCATGGGCATGGCGACGCATTGCAGGGCTTCCAGTATCTCGGTGGGAGTGGCTCCCTCGCGCAGGGCTACGCGAATGTGGGCGCCGATCTGGTCCACGTCGGCGCGGAGGGCGGCTTCCACGGCCACTTGCAGCAGCTCCTTGGTCTTGCGGTCCAGGGTGCGCTCTCCGGTGTAGGTTGCCTCGATGAAGGCGTTGTACTTCTCCACCCAGGCCGGGTCGGCCGCCGCCATGATGCCGTGCATTTCCAGGGTGTAGCCCCGGCTCTCGGCGATTCCGGCCAGCACTTCCTGTTGTTCTTCTGATGCCATGTTCATCTCCCATTATCGAATGCGGTTCAAGGCTGCCAGTGTACGCCGGGGGCCGCCCTCACCCCATCCCTCTTGCGGAGGGAGCGGGAACTAAGGGTACGCCCTCACTGCTACTTTCTCCCGGAAGAAGTGAGGGCAATAACACGCCCGCCTAAAGCTCGTAGTGGTGGCGGGCAGCGGCCTGCCGGGGGTTGTTCTGCTGGAACAGGTCGGGGTGGGCGCCCCGGGCTACCGCCAGGTAGTAGGTGAACAGTTGCAGCGGGAGCACGTAGACCAGGGGACTCCAGAATTCCGGCATCACCGGCAGCGCGAACCGCTCGGTGCAAAGGTCCGACAGCAACGTGTCGCCCTCCTGCACCAGCCCCCAGACAGGCGCGCCCACGGCGTTTGAGGCCCTCGCCACGTTCATGGCCCGCTCGTAGCCCGGCCCCGGCGGCGCCACCAGCGTCACCAGGCACTTCTGGTCCACCGAGCAGAAGGGGCCGTGAAGCAACTGCTCAATTTGCAGACCCTCGCTGTCGCAGGCGCTGGTCTCCTTGATTTTCAGGGCCACCTCGTAGGCCGAGGCGGTGTTGGGCCCCCATCCCGCGCAGATGAACCGCTCGCGGCTCTGGAAGCGCCGCGCCGCCCGTTGCAGCTCGGTTAGCCGCGTTGTCACCTGCTCCGCCGCCGCCGGAATCTCCTCCAGGCGGGCGCGGAGCTGGGCCACGTCGCCGCTCTGGTCGGTCCAGCTTCCCAGGGCCGCGGCCAGCATCCCCAGGGTCATCAGGCCGGAGGTGTAGCTGATGGTGAAAGCCGCCGAGCGTTCCTGCGCCACCGTCTGGAGTTGCGCGTCGGACACGGCTATGCGGGGGCCGGGGTCGGTGGAGGTGATGGCCACGGTGTAGGCCCCGCTGCTTTTGGCCATCTCCAGGGCGAGATAGGAGTAGGTCTTGGTGCCCCGGTGGCTGATGACTATGACCC
The DNA here is from genome assembly GCA_965261945.1 of Dehalococcoidia bacterium. Taxonomy (GTDB): domain Bacteria; phylum Chloroflexota; class Dehalococcoidia; order Lucifugimonadales; family UBA3495; genus VXOI01. The sequence goes on along the minus strand of CBDHEF010000002.1, from coordinate 2,615,390 downwards.
CGTCGTCGGCGCCCAGGGGCGGCGGGTAGGCGCAGAACTCGAAGGAGTGCCGCACCTCGACGACCGGGCCGTCCCCGGCGAACTTGCGGAACCAGTGGCCGGCCACCAGCGCGGCGTGCCACGAAGTCCCGATGCCGACCAGATACACGCGACGCTTCTTCGCCAGCTCCGCAGCCACCGGCTGTACGGTGTTGGTATGCTTGGCCAGCATCTCCTCCATCGCCTGCGGCTGGCGCATGATGGCGTCATACATCAGGTATGGGTGCCCTTGTCGCACGTCCTGCTGCTGTGTCATATCTCCACCCCCGTAAGTGGAATCGTCCGCCGCCCTGGAAAGTTCCCTCTCCGCTTTGGTGAGGGTGAGGGCGCTTTTCTCCCAACGCTTTTCTCCCAACCGTGTAGAAAAGGAATTTTAGCCTAATTTTCGCCCTTGCCTAGCCCTGTCTGCATTTGAGCAATTCGGTCGTCCCGGGCCAGCCCGTCATTCCCCCGAAAGCGGGAATCCAAGGTAGTGCGTCAATCACCCGCCTTGTCCTGGCAACGGTGCTTGGATTCCCGCTTTCGCGGGAATGACGAAATACTTCGGGGAATGGCGAAATACTTCGGGGAATGGCGAAATACGGGGTGGCGAACAATTCAAGTCGGAACGTTGCCACGACTTCCCGCCCAGAGTTATCGCGCGGACGAATCGGCCCGGCGTGGTAAAATCCGCGAAGGCACGGAGGAGGTGGCGGCAATGACCCAGTTTACTCCCCAGTATTTCGAGCGGATGGACGAAGAGAACGACCGCGTTTTCTATCAGCAAGCCCGCAAGGTGGTGCATATCGACGACGGGGCCATCGCCGCCGTGGGCCGGCTGTTCCGGGAACTGGCGCCGCCAGGCTCCGTGGCGCTGGATCTGATGAGCAGTTGGCGCTCGCACTGGCCGGAGGGCCACCCAAAGGCCCGGCTGGTGGGGCTGGGGCTGAACCGGGAAGAGATGGAGGACAACCCCGACCTCGACGAGGTGGTGGTCCATGACGTCAACCAGGACCTGCAACTGCCCTTCGACGACGACACCTTCGACGCCGTGGTGATAACCGTCTCCGCCCAGTACCTGACGCATCCGGTGGACACCTTCGGCGAGGTCAACCGCATCCTCAAGCCCGGCGGGGTGTTCATCGTCACTTTCTCCAACCGGATGTTCCCCACAAAGGCGGTGCACATCTGGCGGGCATCCAGCGACCGGGGCCGCGTGGACCTGGTGGGAACGTACATGGAGGCTGCCGGCGATTTCGAGGACATCCAGGGTGTCTTAGCCAACCCGCAGGACAGCCCGCCCGGCGACCCGCTGTTCGCCGTCCACAGCCGCAAGTCCCCGCCGGGATCCACCGCACCCACCTTTCGCCCACCCCCGGAAACCACGTAATACGACACAAATTCCCCCTTGGAGTGGTGGTTAAAGCATTGGATTCGTTTCCAGATGGTCGCAACTCTCATAGCTTCAGTTCTGGTAACTCTGTGGTTTTCGCAAGCTAAGGATGCAGGATGGTGGTGGAACTCGCAATCTGACGTTTGAAATTTCGCCCCTGTCATGGCGCGGTAGACACACGGACTTTTGGAGCAAAGTCAGGGAGACGGTCACGGCTAGGCCGTGGGCGTCCCCCGCGTTCCCTCCCGTTGCGGCGGCGGCACGGCGGCCAGCGCCAGCAGCGCCGCCAGCGCCACCGCCGCGCTGAAGATGACGAAAGGCCCCCGGTAGCCGCCGCTGGCGTCGAACATGAAGCCGGATACCACCGGGCCGATGGCCTGCCCGCCAATTTGCGCCGGCAGGGTCAGACCGCGGATGGCGCCCAGGTGGACGCGGCCGTAGTAGTCGGCCCATGCCAGCCGCAACAGGGTATGCAACCCGCCCACGCCCGCGCCGAATATGAAGCCGAAGACTATGCCCCAGCGCAGAGCGCCGGTAAAACCGATGCCGAACACACCCCCCGCAAGCCACAGCGCCGAAATCGCCAGCATGAACCGCACCGGCATACGTCGTCCCACCGCCGACCAGACCATCCCGCCGGGAATCTGCCCCAGGGCGAAGGAAGTGGCGACCAGTGCGGCTTGTCCGTGGGATACGCCCGCGTCAACGTAGTGGGCCGTCTGGTGCAGGCTCACACCCGCCTGCGCCATGAAACCCACCATGGAGAAAAAGGCCAGTATCCAGAAGGCCGGAGTTCGCACCGCCTCGCGCACCGTGTAGTCCGTGTCGCGCCAAACGGACGACTCCCTCTCACTCTGGGGGAGGGTCGGGGTGGGGGCGTCTCCGTCTGCCCGTTTTTCCATCGGGGGGGAATGTAAGGTGGGATCGGGCTCCAGGCCCATGTCCTCGGGGCGGCGGGCCATCAGCATCAGCGGCGGCAGGATGCCGGTTGCCAGGGTGAACACTCCCAGCGAGACCCACGCCGAGCGCCAGCCCAGGCCGTCTATGAGCAGAGCTGCCGCCAGCGGCAGCAACCCCAGCCCGACGCCCTGCACCGCGCCAAACAACGCCAGGGCAATGGGGCGGCGGCGGATGAACCAGTTGCTGATGGCCGTGGTCGTTCCCAGTTCCAGCGGGCTGGAGAACACCGCCCGCCCCGGCACGTAGATGGCGTAGAACGACCAAGCCTGCGACACCACCGCCAGCCCAAGAGCGCAGACCCCAACAACCGCCGAGCATCCGGCAACGATGACGCCCGAGCCGTAGCGGTCGATGAGCTGCCCGGCGAAGGGCGACATCACCAGACCGCAGACCGCGCCCAGGCTCACCGCGCCGGAGAACAGGCCCCGCGACCAGCCGAATTCCTCGGTCATCGGAATCACGAAGACCGACAGCACCGCCACCGACGCCACCGGCCTGGCCCCGAAGCTGGGCAGGTTGGCCAGGGCAAACACCACCCACCCGTAATACACGGGCAGCCGTTCCGCCAGTCGCGCGCGTACCCCGGCCCCGCTGAGCATATCCCCTCGCTGGGTTCCCATGGCGCAAGTCCGCGTAGTGTAACACCGGCGCCCCATCGTGATTCCCCCTCCGTATGGGAGCCTGGGACTGTTCATCGCTCAGGCAAAGCCCCCTCCCCCCTCAAGGGTCAGGGTGGGGGTGAAATCCCAGCAGCGCATATCGTGAGAGGCGCGGACGGTTCACCCTTACCCAGGGAGTGTCGTCATATTCACCGTCATTCCCGCTTTCGCGGGAATCCAAAGGCTATTGGCAGCAAATGCGTATTTGCCAGATACCGGATTCTGGGTTCCCGCTTTCGCGGGAATGACGGAAACACGCGCTATGACGGAAACAGACGCTTGGAGACCGATATTCTTAAATTGACGACACTCCCCAGGCCATCTACCAGAGGGAGCCAGAGGGAGAGGGAGGATTGAAAGCCCTGCGTTATCCTCTGCGTCCTCTGCGTCCTCTGCGTTGGAATAACGGCTTTCGGGTGTATACTTACGCGAAAAGGAAATCAGGCATATAGACATGGCCCGCACGTTCCGCTTGGCGCTGGCCCAGATAAACCTCACCGTTGGAGACCTCCCCGGCAACACCGCCCGGATGCTGGAGCGCCTGCATCAGGCCCGCGAGTCCGGCGCCGATCTGGTGGCCTTCCCGGAACTGGCGACCACCGGCTACCCCCCCGAAGACCTGCTCTTCAAGAAGTCCTTCATCGAAGACAACGTCGCCGCCATGGAGCAGGTGGTGGCCGAGTCTCACGGCATAGCCGTTGTGCTGGGCTACGTCCGCCCCCTCCTTGATCCCCCCGCACAGGGGGGGAATGAAAAGGGCCCCGGCATCGCCAACTCCGCCGCCGTGGGATTCGACGGGCGCCTGGTTGACACCTACGACAAGATTTTTCTGCCCAACTACGGCGTGTTCGATGAGGAACGCTACTTCGTAAAGGGCAACATCTGCCCGGTCTACGAAATCGGCGGCGTCCGCATCGGCGTCAACGTGTGCGAGGACATCTGGTTCGCCGCCGGGCCGTCGCCGGTGCAGCGACGGGCGGGTGCGGAGCTGATCGTCAACATCAACGCCTCGCCCTTCCACGCGGGGAAGAGCGCCTACCGCCGCCACAGCATCGTGGGCAGCCGCGCCGCTGAGAACGGCCTGTTCGTCGCCTACCTGAACACCGTTGGCGGGCAGGACGAGCTGGTCTTCGACGGCAACAGCATGATTTGCGACCCCCGGGGGCAGGTGGTAGCCCGCGGGCCAGCCTTCCGCGAGGCGATGATTCTCGCGGACATTGATGTGGATGCAGTCCCGCTGCTCTCGGAAATTCCCTCTCCCTCCGGGGGAGGGTCAGGGTCGGGGAGTTCCTCCCTGGAGGCTGTGGGCTCTCCCAGGCTGATAAGAATTTCCTCCCCCCCGGAGGGAGGCACAGGGCGGCCATTTCCCGCGCAACGCCGGCCCCTGCCGCCCGCGGAGGATGGCGGCGAGGTGGAGGAGATTGAGGAAATCTACCGCGCCCTGGTCATGGGGACCCGCGACTACCTGCACAAGACCGGATTCAGCAAGGCTATCGTCGGGCTGTCCGGCGGCATAGACTCGGCGCTGACCGCCGTAGTCGCCGCCGATGCCCTGGGGCCGGAGAACGTGCTGGGCATCACCATGCCGTCGCGCTACTCGTCGCGGGGCAGCGTGGACGATTCGGCGGAGCTGGCGCGGAACCTGGGCATCGAGTTCTGGGAAATCCCCATCGAACCGGCCCACACCGCCTTCACCGTGATGCTGGAGGAGCGTTTCGCCGGGACAGCGTCCAACGTGGCCGAGGAGAACGTGCAGGCCCGCATCCGGGGCAACGTGCTGATGACCGTCTCCAACAAGTTCGGCTGGATCGTGCTGACCACCGGCAACAAGTCGGAGATGGCCATGGGCTACGCCACGCTCTACGGCGACATGGCCGGCGGCTTCGCGGCGCTCAAGGACGTCCACAAGATGACGGTCTACGCCCTGAGCCGCTGGCGCAACGCGCATGGCGAGCTGTTCAACATTCCCTCGCCCGTCGGCGTGATCCCGCAAGCCATCATCGACAAGCCGCCCAGCGCCGAGTTGCGGGAGGGGCAGTTGGACGAGGACAGTCTGCCGCCCTACGACACCCTCGACCCGGTGATACAAGCCTACGTCGAGGACGACCGCAGCTACGCCGAGATGGTGGAAATGGGCTTCGACCCCACCGTGGCGCGCCAGGTAATCACCGCCGTTGACCGCAACGAGTACAAGCGCCGCCAGGCCCCGCCGGGCGTGAAGATCACCCCCCGCGCCTTCGGCCGCGACCGCCGCCTGCCCATCGTCAACGGCTACCGGCAGGTGTGAGCATTATAGAGAGTATGCCCGCCAATCCGCAATTGGCGTTATACCCTAAATTGCTGACAGCAGCCGGTTGAGAACTGCCATGCCCCCATTTAAGATACAACCATGGGTATAGGGCTGGCGTCACGGCAAAACCCCGGCGCACTCAGGGGAAACAAGCCAGAATGGCGGAAATGAACGGAAATGAGCGGAAAATCAAAAAATTCTCTAGGCCCCGGCGCGCGTGGGGGAATCGTCGTAGAGGATTTACGTCTGAACGCACAATACGCTAGGCCCCGGCGCGCGTGGGGGAATCTGCCTCCGCCTTTTCAGCCTTCTTACCGCGCAGGCTAGGCCCCGGCGCGCGTGGGGGAATCGTTGACCCAACGGCCTAGCATCGCGTATAATTGGCTAGGCTCCGGCGCGCGTGGGGGAATCCCAACGCCGTGCCTCAACGTCTGGTGATCTCACGCTAGGCCCCGGCGCGCGTGGGGGAATCAGGAAAAATACTCCACATGGGCAACCATACGAAGCTAGGCCCCGGCGCGCGTGGGGGAATCGTTGTTGCCGGGGGTCAAAGTCACACCACTAACGCTAGGCCCCGGCGCGCGTGGGGGAATCTGGGGTGCGCGACGGATTCCGGGAGCTTCGCTAGCTAGGCCCCGGCGCGCGTGGGGGAATCTCGTTCAGGTTGGTTATTTGCCACAAGGTATTGGCTAGGCCCCGGCGCGCGTGGGGGAATCAATCCCCCGACCCTGGCAAGGAGAAGTTAAGACGCTAGGCCCCGGCGCGCGTGGGGGAATCGCATACTCTCAGAGGCTGACGTATTTGGCAACAGCTAGGCCCCGGCGCGCGTGGGGGAATCCGTAACTGGTTGCGACCTCCAATCCTGTAATGGGCTAGGCCCCGGCGCGCGTGGGGGAATCCCGCCGGTAATATAGGCAACGGAGGTAAGGATAGCTAGGCCCCGGCGCGCGTGGGGGAATCCTTACGCCGGATCAGTTCAGTGACTCTGTTGAAGCTAGGCCCCGGCGCGCGTGGGGGAATCCCAGCAACGCCGCCCTCGAAGTCATTGCCACCCGCTAGGCCCCGGCGCGCGTGGGGGAATCCTTGCGCGGACCGACCCCGAAGCGGCGATACAAGCTAGGCCCCGGCGCGCGTGGGGGAATCCCCAAGCAGGCGATACTCTGTATTACCTGAGCGTCAACGGCAGGTTCCCCCCGCGCGTCGCCGTTCCTTCGGGGACGGTATCCTAGCCAGGCTTGGCGGGCTTCGGCCCGCTACGTTACCGGCGAATAAACAATAGGCACTTCGGGGTGTTTCACCAGCCCCGGACTCTGCGGCATCCGGTTAAACAGGTCATAGGGAAAGCCGGTGCCGGATGCAAACAAACCGCCGGATAACATTGCCGAGGTGAGTATTACCACCGCAAGGTGAGAAAATGAAATCAGTTGGCGTACTCGACATCGGAAAATCCCCGCAGGCGCCGGTGCATCCGGCAGTGGCCCGCCGGATGTTGCGGGACGGGAAAGCTGCGGTTTACCGCAAGCACCCCTTCACCATCCTCCTGCGGCCTGTGAATGGACAAGCCGCGTTGCCCGGCTTCGCCGCCGACGCGGAATCCAAACCTGGCCGTGAGGTGGCATCTCCTCTCCGGCTCAAGATTGACCCCGGTTCGAGAACCACGGGGCTTGCCGCGGTAAACGACGCCCGTCAGGAAATCCTATGGGCCGGAGAACTCAAGCATCGAGGGCTGGAAATCAAGAAAGCGCTGGACCATCGGCGGGCGATGCGCCGGGGTCGTAGAAACCGCAAGACCCGCTATCGCCCGGCACGTTTCGATAACCGGCGCAAGGGCGGCTGTCACGGCTGCGGCGGAAACCCGGCCAAGAACAAAAGCCTTTGCCGTCCCTGCGCCGCCAAGCCGAGGCCGGAACGAAACCCGGAGCTGGCGGACAAGTGGCTGGCCCCTTCCCTGATGAGCCGGGTGCATAACGTCGAGACTTGGGTCAGGCGGCTCTGCGCCGCCTTCCCCATCGGCGCCATCAGCGTGGAGACCGCCCGCTTTGACACTCAGCTAATGGAAAACCCGGACATCAGCGGGGTGGTCTATCAACAGGGAACGCTGGCGGGGTACGAGGTGCGGGAGTATCTTCTGGAGAAGTGGCAACGAAAGTGCGCCTACTGTGGCAAAAAGGACATCCCGCTACAAATAGAGCATATCAATCCGAAATCTCGCGGCGGCACCGACAGGCCAAGCAACCTCGCCATCGCTTGCCGCCCCTGCAATCAGAAGAAAGGGAATCAAACTGCGGAGGAGTTCGGTCATCCACAGGTACAGGCGCCAGCCCGGATGTCCCAGCGCGACGCCGCTATGATGAACGCCACCCGTTACAAAATCCGGGATATGTTGAATGGCTTTGACCTCCCTGTGGAAACAGGAACCGGCGGGCGGACGAAATTCAACCGCACGCGGGCGGGTCTGGAAAAGTCCCATTGGGCCGACGCCGCCTGCGTGGGCGAGTCCACGCCGGAGCAGTGGCGTATTGGCGCAGGCCGAGTCGAAGAAATCAGGGCGCGCAGTTATGCACGTCGAGGACGGCGGCAAGCCTGCTTGGTGGACAAAATCGGGTTCCCGCGGACAGGCGGAAAAGCAGCCGTCCGGCCCTTCGGCTACCAGACCGGCGACCTCGTCCGGGTGGAAAAGACCAAAGGGAAGTGGGCTGGCGTCTATCAGGGTCGCATTTCCGTAAGAAGCAGCGGGGAGTTCGTCTTTTCCCCTAGAGATAAGGGAAAGCAGCCACCTTCATTCCACGCAACAAGGGACAAAGTGAAGCTACTCGACCGCGACGGGAGCTACGAATACTTGGCGCGAGAGCTGAGTCCTTGCCCGTCCCGTTCACCGGAATCGGATTAAACGCGGGGCGCATACGCATAAAGGAAGCAGAGGACGCCAGGCAGTTGTCTGAGTTTGCGCCGGAAGCGCGATGCCACCCCGCGGCCTGCCCCATCACGGCCTCCGCGTCAGGCTGTATGCTGCCAGCGCGCCCTGGCACAGAAACATCAGGATAACCCCCGCCTGGGGGAACACCAGCCGTCCCTCAATCAGGTGTTCGCTGCTGGTGATACCGCCGGAGAACACTACTATCAGCAACGGCAGCAGCCCTGCGATGATGTTTAGCCTGACGGGATGCTGTTCCTTCCAGATTTTCCAGAACGCGACTATTGACAGCACGGCAACTGCCGGTGGCGCCAGGAACAGCGACAGCGCGCCCGGGACGTTCTGCCCCAGCATATCCAGCCGCTCGCTGCCGGTGGCGAAGGTGTAGGCGATGAGTTCCGCGCCGCTGAGGGAGGACTCGGCCCCGTCCAGGTACACCCAGGGCAGCATCATGCTGGCTATGGCGGCGATGGCCAGCAGGTTGCGCCACAGGTAGGAGTTGCGGAAAAATTCCCGCAACATATCGGATATGCTCTGTCTTGACGCCATGACTGCGTTCCCGCCGTCAGCTTACTGCCCGGCCTTCGGGCCGAAGACCTCGTAGATCCGGTCCGTCTCCTGTTCAAAGCGCAGGAGTTCGTCGTTCAGCGCGGTCAGGGCCACGGGCATACTGTGGAAACCCGCATAGACCGAGGCAAAGGTGGCCGATAGCTCCAGCTTGGTGATGCGGATGTTCATGTCGTCCAGGTTTCTCTTGATGGCTTCGGCTTGGGACAGCACCGCCCTTGCCTGGCCCATCCACTCGATCAGCAGTACCCGCTCCTGAGCGTCAACCTGCTCCATCCTTGCCCGGACATCCGGACTGCTGATGTTCCGCGTCAGCCTCTCCTGCGTTGCCTGGTAATCGGCAGACATATCGCCGGCATGATCCACCCGGTATTTGAAGCGGCGGAACTCCTCCACGGCCCTGGTGTAGCGGGGGTCCCAGACGGACTTGAGCTGGTTCACCGCCAGGAGGTAATCGGTGCTGCCCGGCTCCAGTTCCTGCTGCGCCTGGTTCAGGAAGTCCATGGCATCCTTGACCGCGTGCTCGGCGGGCGTCAGCGTTACCGGGATGGTGGGCGTCGGTGTCGGTCCTTTTTCGTCCCCGGTGTCGTCGCTGACCTGGGCGCTGCCGGACTGCCTGCCGCCGTTCCCGGCCAGGGCGGCAAAGGGCGACACGGCCGGCGGGATTACGTCGTTGTACGATTGACTGAGCAACCCGGCCTTCTGCTGGGTGCGGTCGGCGGCCTCCACCAGGCGGGTGGCTTCATTGCCCTCTCCACCGCTTGCTATCGCGCTTGCCAGCGGCCAGGCGACTCCCACAATGGCGACCATCGCAGCCAGAAAAAGAGCGAATCCAGTCATCAGTTTCCTCCTGGGAGAGATTGCGTTCCTGCCCGCCTGCGCCGGTGTCAGTCCCCCGTAGCGGCAGACTCGCCGGCCCGACGAGCCGGCTGGCCGGCGCGGGGCGCCGTCTTGGGTTTGCCCTGCAGGAACGAAACGATCATCGAGGCAATGACCAGCGCAATCAGCATATAGAAAGCATACCGCATCCCCTCGGTGAACGCGCCGCGCACTCCCTCCACTGTGCCGTTGCGGACGGCTTCCAGGCTTGGCTCGAACCCCAGGGAACCCATTGTTACCGTCACGATGGTGGTGGCGATGGCGAGACTTATCACGTTGGCCGAGTTTCGCACCAGATTCAGGAAACCCGACACGACGCCATAGCTCTCTCGCCCCACCACGCTCAACACCGAGCTGGAATTGGGCGAGTAGAACATCCCCATGCCGCAGTTGACCAGCATCAGGCCGGGAATCAGTTCCCAAAGGGGCGATGCCTCGGTTACGCGGCTGAGTATCACCAGCCCCAGGATCGAGAATGCCATCCCGCCCACGGTGAACCAGCGCCAGCCGAACTTGTCGGACAGCGTGCCGGTTACAGAGCCGAGAATCGCCATGCACAGCGCGCCGGGCATTACCACCAGCCCGGCAATTTTCGGGCTGTATCCCAGCACGTTCTGGATGTAGAAGGGCATGAGGAACAGCACCGACGACTGCCCCAGGAAGGTCAGGAAGGCCGCCGAAACGCCGAACGAGAATACGCGCTCCTTGAAGAAGCGCAGATCGAACATCGGCGCCGGGGCGCGAAGCTCCCACCAGATGAAGGCGGCGAACATACTGGCCGACAGCACGAAGGCTGCCAGTATCGGGACCGACAGCCAGCCCCGGTTGCCGGCCAGCGTCAGGCCCAGCAGCAACGCCACCAGCACACCGGTGGACAATATCGCCCCCGCCCAGTCGAAGCTGCTGCCCCGCGAGGCCCGCTCCGACTCCCAGCGTCGCAGCACGAACAGGGTGGCGACCACGCCCACCAGCCCCAGCGGTATGTTCAGGAAGAAGACCGCCCGCCAGTGCACGAGGTCTACGATGAAGCCGCCGATGGCCGGCCCGGCCACGGCGCCGACGCCCACGGTGGTCATCAGCAGGCCGATGGCCCGGCCCCGCTCGTGGGAGGGAAACACCGACGTCATGATGGCCATGCCGGTGCCCTGGGTCATGGCTGCGCCGACACCCTGGAATATGCGGGCCAGCAGCAGAGTTCCCAGGCTGGGGGCCATTCCCGCGCCCGCCGCGCCGACCATCAGGATGACGCTGCCGAGGATGTAGACACGCTTCTGGCCGATCATGTCGGCCAGCCGGCCCATGGGGAGCAGCAGGGCGCTGATGGTCAGCGCGAACCCGATGACCACCCACTGCACACTGAGCAGCTCAATGGCCAGGTGTTCTGCAATCGAAGGCAGCGCCACGATGACGCTGCCGTGGTCAACGACCGAGGCGAAAAGCCCGATCGCCAACGCTCCGAATACCACGTACTTGTTGGCGCCGCTCTGACTCACAATCCCAAGGGGATGAAACAACCCCGGCGCGGGAGATGCGCCGGTTGTTAATATCCCAATCTCCTACCTTACCATTATACTTTAATTTGCCTGCAACGGGCCGCAGGCCAACCATATCCGTAATTGCAATACTGTCACTGTCCGAAAAATATGGAGGGAAAGAATGGCAAGAATACCCACAGCCAGCCGGGATACCGTGCCGCAGGACCAGACGGAAGCCTTCGACGAATACGTTGCCGAGAGGGGCAGCATCCCGGACACTGGCCCCCTGTCGGTGATGCTGCACGTTCCCGAACTGATCAAGCGCGGCGAGCACCTGCGGGCCTACCTGCGGGGAGGCGAGTCCAGCCTGCCCGACAACATCCGGGAGCTGGGGATGCTGGTGGCGGCGCGGGAAATGGACTGCCAGTTCATCTGGAACGCCCACGCCGCCATGGGCCGCCAGTTGGGCCTGAGCGACGACCTGGTGGACAGCCTGCGGGACAAGAAGGAACTGACCGGACTCTCGCCCGCAGAATCGGCGGTCATCGAGTACGGACGCGAGTTTTTCCGCACCCACCGCGTCAGCGATGAGACCTTCAACGACGCCATGTCCCAGTTCGGCGCCCGCGGGCTGGTGGAACTGACCACGCTGATGGGCTACTACGCCTGCCTCGCCTTCAACATCAACGCCTTTGAGGTCGGTCTGCCCGCCGAGATTACCGAGACGCCCCTGCCGGTGTAGTGGGCGCTTCTGAGTTCCCCGGGGTTCCCCGGGGTTCCCCTCTCCCTCTGGGAGAGGGTTAGGGCGAGGGCGTCCTGTTCAGCCGGTTTCAACGGCGTAGAACGCCACCCGCTTCCCGCGGTAGCCGGCTACCGACGCCACCACCCGGTACGTGCCGAACCGCGACGCTATTGCCGCATACCGGGTACAGCGACCGGAAACGGTAATCGGACTATGGGATGGACTGACGATTGCGGTAGGGGAGACTGAGGAAGCCAGTGGCAATGCCCGGTGTGATGTAGTCTACTTCGACTCCGAATCAAACCCCACGGAGACGGCCAGGCCGGTCTAATCGTAGACTTGCCAATGCCCGGTCTTCCGCGGCAAGATTGCGGCGAACTCGGGGCGCACAGCCGTGGGCTCCTCCTATCTATGCCGAGTAGGAGCCTGAATGTTACAGAACTGCCGCCGCGATTTCCTCGATTTCCTCGATAGCGGCGTCGCCCTCGGTGTTGTTGAGCCAGATGGTTATGCGGTCGGCGCCGGCGTCGGTCAGTTCCTCCACCTCCTCGCGGGTACGGAACTGGTTGCCGAAGCCGAAGGCCATCACGGCGATGGACTTGGGGTCGCGGCCCGCCGACTCCGCCAGCTCGTCCAGCGTGGCGCGGCCTGCCCGGATTTCCGCCGCCGAGGTGCGGTTGGGCATCCAGCCGTCGCCGTAGGCCACCACGCGGCGGAACACGTTGCGAGCCTTGCCCCCCAGGTACACCGGCGGATGGGGACTCTGGGTCGGTTTGGGGAAGGACTTTACCGGCGGGAAGTCGTAATACTGGCCGTGGTACTCCGCCTCGTCCTGCGTCCATAGCTGCTTCATGGCCTCGATGGACTCGCGGGTCTGAGACCAGCGGCGGTCGAAGTCGCCGCCCATGATTTCCGTTTCCTCCCGCAGCCAGCCGGCTCCGATGCCGAAGATGAAGCGGCCGCCGGAGTAGCGGTCCAGCGTGGCGATTTCCTTGGCCAGCAGCAGCGGGTTGCGCTCGGGTACCAGGCAGATGCCGGTGCCCAGCTTGATGCGCGTGGTCACCGCCGAGGCCCGCGCCAGCGCCACGAAGGGGTCAACGATGCGCCCATACTCCTCCGGTATCACCCCGTCGGCAGACCCGGCGTAGCGCGAGCTGGTATGCACCGGCAGGATGGCGTGTTCCGGCACCCAGAAGGACTCGAAGCCCAGCTCTTCGGCCCGCTTGGCCAGCACAGCCGGGTCGGCGGAACTGTCCACCTCGAATGAAAAAATGCCCACCCTGCTCGTGTTTTCGCTCATAGTTCCCTCCGGGCGGAGTACATTAGAATCAGTATGACCCACCTATAAATCGCGTAAATCGCGGCTAAATCGCAGCGAGTGTAGCAACGGCCTCTTGCCGCCGTCAAACCGTTGTTCTCTCCCCATCCGGTGTTCTCTCCGGCCATCCGGGGGAGGGTCAGGGGTGGGGGCGTCCCGTCGGTGAGGGAACATTGCGTTATCTCCGTGTTATCTCCGGATTCCACCCGCACCCCGGCCCTCTCCCTCCGGGCGAGGAAGAATGAGTGAGGAAGAATGAAAAGGCCCTGCAAAGAGTTGCAGGGCAATGGCAATTTGACAGGAAAGAGAGTAAAATCAAGCTGATTATCCTGTAACAGGCATGGCATGAAAAGGGAACGAATCTGCCTCTCTTCACCCTCTCTCCCGGCGAAAGCAACAGTGCAGTAACGAGCCTTCGGTTGAATTCAACACACGGGGGTATCGGCTTTGGGGTAGCGACTGCGGAAGTAATTGACAGACTTCTGGGGCAGGTGTCGGATTACCTGCCGGAGAATGCCACCAACCTCATCAGGGACGCATATCACTTCGCCGAGCGCTGCCACGAAGGACAGTTGCGGAAGTCCGGCGAACCCTACATCGCCCACCCTCTGGAAATCGCCCTCTACCTCTCCGACCTTCGCCTCGACGAGCAGACCATCGCCGCGTCGCTGCTTCACGACGTGGTGGAAGACTGTGATGTGCCACTGGACGAGCTTTCCAGCAAGTTCGGGCCGGAAATCGCCAAGCTGGTGGACGGCGTCACCAAGCTGACCAGGCTGGACGGCCGCATTCACGACCCGCTGAGCGCGATGCCGGAAGGCGCCGACGACCCCGACAGCCTCTACGCCGAGAGCCTGCGCAAGATGCTGGTGGCCATGGCCGAGGACATCCGCGTCGTCCTGATCAAGCTGGCCGACCGGCTGCACAACATGAAGACGCTGGACGCCCTCCCGCCGGAGAAGCAGCGCCGCATCGCCCAGGAGACCCTCGACATTTATTCCCCGCTGGCCCACCGACTGGGCATCTGGGAAATCAAGTGGCAACTGGACGACCTGGCCCTGCGCCACCTGGACATAGACAAGTACCGCGAAATCTCCCGGATGCTGGCCGCGCGGCGGGTGGAACGGGAGGAGTATGTCGCCCAGGTATCGGAACAGTTGCGGGAGAAGCTGGAGGGGGAGGGCATAAAGGCCGATGTGTCGGGCCGCCCCAAGAACATATACAGCACCTATCGCAAGATGCAGAAGTACGAGGCCGACGGCAAGCAACTGAGCGACATATATGACCTCTTTGCCCTGCGCGTGCTGGTGGAGGGGCAGGCCGACTGCTACCGGGCGATGGGAGCGATTCACCAGCTATGGCATCCCATCCCCCGCCTGTTCGACGACTACATCGCCAACCCCAAAGAGAATATGTACCAGGCCCTGCACACCACGGTTCTGTGCGACAGCGGCAATCACCTGGAAGTGCAGATAAAGACCTACGAATTCCACGAGACTGCCGAGTACGGCGTGGCCGCTCACTGGCGCTACAAGGAAGGCAGTTCCAGCGACAGGAATTTTGAAGAGAAGATGAGCGGGCTCCGGCAGTTGTTGGAGTGGCAGCGAGACGTAACCAGCACGGCCGAGTTCATCGAAAAAGTCCAACAGGACATTTTCCGCGACCAGGTATTTGTCTACACCCCCAAGGGACGCATCGTCGAGCTCACCGCCGGCTCCACGCCGGTGGACTTCGCCTACAAGATACACACCGAGCTGGGCCACCGTTGCGTCGGGGCCAAGGTCAACGGCAAGCTGATGTCGCTGGACACGCCGTTGCAGAACGGCGACACCGTGGAAATCATGAGCACCAAGCACGACCGTGGCCCCAGCCTCGACTGGCTCAACCCCAACCGCGGCTACGTCCGTTCCGCCAACGCCCGCCAGAGCATCCGCCAGTGGTTCCGCCGCCAGGAGCGCGGCGTGAACATCCAGCGCGGCCGGGAGATACTTCGCCGGGAAATTCGCCGTCTCAACCAGAAGTTCGACGACAGCGAAATCCTGGCCCTGTTCAAGTACGACACCATCGAAGACCTGCTGTCCAATCTGGGGTCCGGCGGCGTTTCCCAGAGCCAGTTGGCCCAGAAGCTGGCCGAGGCCCGCCAGGAACCGGAACCTTCGCCGCTGGTCGAGAAACGTTCCGGCCTGCCTTTGTCCAGCCCCACTTCGGGCGTCACGGTGCAGGGCGTGGGCGATATGCTCACCCGGATGGGCCCGTGCTGCAATCCCATTCCCGGCGACGAAATCATCGGCTTCGTCACCCGCTCCCGGGGAGTCACGGTGCACAAGCGCGACTGCCCCAACGTCAGTCATGAAGACGAACCGGAGCGGTTCGTTCCCGTGGACTGGGGCAAGACAAAGAACCTGTACCCGGTTCGCATTACCATGCTCGCCTACGACCGCGTCGGCCTGCTGAACGACCTGACCCGGAACGTGTCCGAAGAGGGCGTGAACATCGCCTCGGTGAACACCGGGGGATACCAGGACGGCAAGGTAAGCATGACCCTCACGGTCCACACCACCGGCATGGAGCAGTTGGGCAAGCTGTTCTCCAAGCTGGAGGGCATCCGGGGCTGTATCTCCGTACACCGCGAGCGTTCCGCCGCCGTTGCCTCTACCCGGTAAAACCATCCCGTATACCACCCGTATACCACCCGGATACCACCCGGATACCACCCGGATACCACCCGGATACATAGAAAAACGCCAGGAGCGCAGAGACACATCGAAACACCCTGCGCTCTCTGTGTAATCCCCGCGCCCTCTGCGTCAACCCCAAATATGAAAGGAGACCACCATGCCTGAACGACAGCCCGTGATTCCCCCCGGAGTGGCCCCCAACCCCAACCTTTCCCCCGGCGTGCGGGTCGGCGATATGCTGTATGTGTCCGGGCACGTTGGCGCGGACGCCAACGGCAACATCGCCGAGGGTTGCGAGGCCCAGTCGCGCCAGGTGATGGCCAACATCCGCGCCGTCATTGAGGCCGCCGGCGGCCGCATGGAAGACGTGGCCAAGATTACCTGCTTCCTGACCAACATGGACGACTATGCCGCCTACGCCAAGGTGCGGCTGGAGACCTGGCCCGCCAACCCGCCCGCCAGCTCCACCGTCGGCGTCTCCTGCCTGGTTCGCCCCGAGCTGCTGGTCGAAGTCGAGGCCATAGTCCGCCTGCCCGGCTAACGGTCATCTCCCCACAGAGGACACAGCGCCAGCCGTCATTCCCGCGAAGGCGGGAATCCAGAAGCACTGTCAATCCCTAGCGTTGATTGCATCGCAGACACAAGCAGATTCCCGCTTTCGCGGGAATGACGGCTGATTCTCTGTGCTCTCTGTGGTTTATAAATCAGGAATTAATAAATCAGGAGGACGGTAAATGTCAGTCGAAGATAAGCTGCACGAGATGGGGCTGTCGCTCAGCGAGCCCAACGCGCCGGTGGCCAACTTTGTGTCTGCCGTGCGCACCGGCAACCTGCTGTATGTGGCGGGCCACATCCCCCGGATGCCCGACGGCTCCATCCTGAACCCCGGCAAGGTGGGCCGCGACGTGACCGAGGAGCAGGGCTACGAGTCGGCCCGCCAGGCGATGCTGAACTGCCTGGCCGCCGTCAAGTCAGCCACCGGCAGCCTGGACAGCGTGAAGCAGGTGGTCAAGCTGCTGGTGATGGTCAACGCCGACCCCGACTTCGAGCGTCACTTCGTGGTGGGCAACGGCGCCTCAGACCTGCTGGTCAGCCTCTACGGCGACCAGGGCCGCCACGCCCGCTCCGCCGTGGGCATGGTGGGGCTGCCGCTCCGGGCGCCGGTGGAGGTGGAGATGATCGTGGAGGTTGGGGAGTAAGGCGCGCGGATTGATGACAGTTGGTGGTGGTCAAACGGCGGCGGGTCCGTTACCATCTGCCAAACGCTTTCCTGGAGTGGGCTATGGGACTGAGCGTAGGCGTGGTGAGCATCAACTACCTTGACGAACCCCAGCCGCCGGTGTCCGACTTCCTCAAGGACTTGGCGCTCAACCCTGAACTGGCAATGGACGATTGGGGTGGTGGCTGGACAGACAATGCGTTTCTCGAATTCCAGAGGGCGGCGTTGTCGAAACGTGCCCGCAATTGGTGCACCGAGGCCGGGATCGACGAAAGTGGCAGAAAGGCCATTCGCGCTTGGATCCGCGCCCTGCCCTGGCGTGACAGCTACGTCATGCTACACTTGGGAGCATGAGCACTAGGTCATAACCCTCACGCGGGAAGGTTGGCTGTGGGGTTGCCGAAATTTGATGCTAGTTGGATCGCGTTGCGCAGGTTCGATTCCATAGTCCTATAGTTTGCAGCGGTTCGGAAGAACTCCCGATGTCCCGGGTATTGCTCGCTATTTCGGATGGGCTCGATAGAGCTCCTAATTGCAGCAACCGCAATTTGGTAGATTGGGCTAAACCAGTCGTCTATTTGCGCCGTAACGATCGATGCCCTTGATGCAGGAAACAAATGCTCCTTCTGCTGATAGTGTTCACGGAGTATGTCGCCGATAAGCCATACGATGTGGAATCTGGCATAATCCAGCCAGTCGGCTGTCGCTTTGTCCGTAGCAACTTGTTTCCAAACCTTGCGCTGAATCATTGCGGGCAGCAATAATTGGGACGCGGAAACGCTGTCGGTGTAGATGCCGGCGTAGCTGAATTCACTTTCCCGCGCTATGGACGACACACTTTCCTTATTCAGGAAATTGCGTATCTTGTCTTTAGCCTCGCCAGGAAATCCAGCAAAAGAGACTACTGCTTGGGCGACTTCCCTACTGTTCAATTGACGATAGCCTCCTGCTGCGTCCCGGTATCTCTCTTTCTCCGTTAGGCCACCCAGCATTTTTTGCCATTCGCCGCGCTTAACCTGATAGAACCACGGCGGGTTCATGCTAAAGAATTCATTCTGTATCCTAATTTGCACCGGCTCGTTGGAAGTAAAATCCTCTGCCCGTAATGCCGCCTGAGTATTTGTCGTGCTCGCAATTCTCCCCGCGAAATGCTCTGGGCATTCGGTCAGCTTAACTGTCACTCGCACCGACGGGTCGTTTTGTATAGCTGCCCGCACATTCCAAAGTGTGACCGTAGTTTGACAACCGTTGATAATCTGGAAATCTTGCACTCGCAATTGCCCACCATCTATTCTCCATGACAGGCAAATAGCTGTGATGCCGTTATTCAGCAAATGAAACAATTGTCTCTCGGTCTCGTCAAGAAGCGTGTTCTTGATACCGGCATTGACTTTATTGCCCAACGGCCCACGTGGATTCAAGCGGAATATCTTGTAATTGTGGCGAGCAAAAACCTCGATAATCTGCTTGACAGGAACTGTCATAGACACTGTACGGTAATGTACACCCGAGATGGTCTCATGATATGACTTTTCATCCAAGGTAAAAGTATGGTCGCACTTGGAAGGAAAGTCATCGCTGCTATCCTGTTGAATATCATGCTGCTGGCAAATGTCGGCTAAATCCAAACAATCCAAAGTCACAGTTACTTCGGTCGGGTTTCCATTAACTTCTGTTGTAATGTTCCAAGACCGATTTTCTTCAGCGTGTTTACGTGCTGTTGGTGTTAGATTGCCGCTGGTTGTCCAAACTAGATTGATTGAGCACTTGTTTTTGCTGGTTTTCAGCAATGTCATAAGTCGGTCGTGCAGTGCTTTAGTTTCTTCATTGTTGCTGGCTGCTACTTCATTTGCATTCAGTATGCGATTGGGAGCATTCAGGAAAGCGGCAAGTTCCTTCGGGCCCATGCCCGTTCCAGCCTGCCGGTGCTTGCTCTGGAAAAGGTGAACAACGGATTCGTCATCCGAATCCGGCATGAAGTATCCATCAATTTCAAAGTCGTCTGAGCCGTCAATGGCCGTGTAATCAACGATGTCATTTCCCTCTATGTCGTAACCAACACCGAAACAGGTAGCAAAGGCCCAATGCCGAAAGCCCCTATCGATATTTCCTCCATAATATTCGTCTGCTGCTTCTTGGACGAACGGTAGGATGTGGTCGTATCGGTCTTGGGCCTGTTGACGCCTGGATGTCATGGATGCACTCCGATAGAAGGTGATTGACTGTGACTATACCAGACTGTCGCCACTGTCGCTTTTGGATTCTGTGGACTCGAGACGGCTCAATTGACTGGCCCAAGCTGGTGGCGTTCAGTTCTGCGAAAGGCGCGGCACCGCGGCTAAGATAGCCCTAAAATATGAGGCGAAGAGCGCAAGAAGCCTCCGCGAAAAAGGGCGCACCGGAAGAGGGTGGCGGAATCACGAGTGCTGGCCGGTATACCTCGGCCTACTACGAGGAGCAAGCCTTGACAACGCATCCCGAACCGATTGATGATGAATGGATAGAGCGCGTTGTAGCGGAGCCACACCGGATAGCGATTAAATCTGAGAATGAGACTATCTCGTATTGGGCATACATTCAGGAAGCCGACAAGTGCATCCGGGTAGTGCTTCGGCAAAGGGACGGGACGTTGGTTAACCGCTTCTTTGATGGTAAGGAGACGACGAAGTGGTTAAGGAGGCAAAGCCAACCATGAAGCTGCGAATCTCATATTACCCGTCCGACGACATACTGCTGCTGAATAACGGCAGTCCTTGGGCCTGGGGCGCTGATGTGGCTAAAGACGTCATCGTCTATGCCGATTCCGAACTTAATCCTGTCGCCATAGAGGTATCCGGTCCAGGCTCACTGCTGCGGCCGGTTTTGTACGAAGGCCGGCCGGGTGTGTCTGCGTCGAGCTGCGAAAAGTTGCGCGACCGTCCGGCTGAAATTGACTTGGACAGGATGCAATTGCAGCCAATTGTCAAGTATGACCGTACCGCAGACGCGCTGACCTTGGAGTGTGGATTGCCCACGCGCTTCCAGTGCACTATCGCCGACGGACTCACCGTTTTCTACGACGGCGAGGATGAGTACGGCAAATTCATCAACGCTGTCAGGCTGGAGAACGCCGCCAAACTGCTGAAACCTTATCTCACCCCCTAATCCTTTACCCGCGTCTGTCTGCGCCTCTGCGGCCTTTGTAGACATCGCCCCGGCTGTTAGCGTCGTAGAAGTGAATTTCGTCGTCTTGGTCATCTACATCGTACTTGATTCGATAAGAACCCTCATCCCATCGGTAACTACAGAACCAGGGAGCTTTGAGGTGGTCAATGTGTGCGCCCAACCGGGGACTCCGTAGAATCCGGTCTACGATGTCATTCCACTTATCCTCAAGGTCACGGTGAGTTCTAAGGAACCTTCTGACGGCGCGGTGAGTCCTTACTTGATAGCTTGGCATAGACAAATGGCTTCTTCAGGACTTCTTGCGGCGTCTGGAAGCAATCCTGGAAACGTTCCGGCCAGCGGCTACCGTTTCTTCCGCCGTCGCAACCCAACTGTTGATGAGCTTGGTGAACTCCAGCCGGTCAAGGTTCCCTTTAGCGTGTTCGATGCCGCCGTTGAGGATTTCCGCCGCCATTTCGCGCAGCGTGGCTACGCGCAGTACGGAGCAAAGCTCCTCTACATCCTCGGGCGGCGGGAGCTTGTCAAGCTGGTCTGCCAGTTCCTCGTCAAGGCGCTGTTTTTGTTTGGCGGGAGCCATAATGCACCCCCTAATCCTCCACCAGCGTCCGCGACACGTCCACCGTGGCGTATGACCAGGCGATGCGGAAGGGGCCTTCGCCGGTGTTGATCAGGCGGTGGTGCGTGCCGGGGGTGATGAAGGCGGCGTCGTTGACGCTTACGCGGTGCTCCACGCCGTTGATCAGCAGGATGCCCTCGCCCTCGATTACGATGACCGACTCCTCGGCGTTGTGGTAGTGGGTGGTGTTGGAGCGGCCCGCCTCGAAGCTGGTGATGCCGCTGGAAATCTCCGTCGCTCCGAACTCCTTGTTGATGTGGCTGGCGACGGTTACGCCCTCGGCCCGCTGCAATTGCTGTACTTCCTCACTGCGAATCACTCTCGGCTCCGGCATGGCTTGCTCTCCTTACGGTTTTTTTGACGCAATGACGCAAAGGTTTGATTATTCCTGTTCCAGGAACTGGCGTACCCAGTCGGCGTGGGGCTGGCGGTCTTTCATGTTGTACAGGATGACGGCGTTGCGGACGGAATCGGCCTGGAAGAAGCGCTCGTAGAGAATCTGCCGCGCTCCGAAGGCGCTGCACGACATATCCCAGGCCAGCCGGAACAGCCGCACCCGGTCGCGGGCGGAGGCGGAGTCGGTCTCCAGGTAGCGGTTGATTTCCTCGGCCAGCGGGCCCTCCAGGTCGGCCTCGGTGGGCAGGGCCATCAGGCTGCTGGATCCCAGCAGGTGGATGATCTCGCCCATGCGCGGGTACATCCGTATGAACAGGTTGCGGGCGGCCTGCAGGGGCAGCTCGGCCGGGGCCATCACGCCCCACTGGTCCACCTCGGCGTCGGCCTCGGCGGCCCGCAGGCAGGCCTTGGTGACCTCCAGGTTCTCGATGATTTCGGCGATCATCTGCTGCGCCTGCTGCTGTTGCGACGACCCCAGCGTTTCGGTCATCAGCGTCGCCAGGCCCAGCACGAACTCGCACTTGGCGACGTTCTTGGTGACCACCTGGTGCCCCGAATGCAGGTGCCGGTTGGTGGCCTGTTGCAGGTTGTTGCACAGCTCCACGTCGCCCAGCAGGAACACATTTTCCCACGGCACAAACACATGGTCGAAGAAGGCCACGGCGTCCACTTCCTCGAAGCGCGAACCCAGCGGGTGGTCGAAGTGGGAGCGCTCGAAGTCGAAGCTCTCACGGCACTGGTAGCGCAGGCCCGGCGTGTTGTTGGCAACGGCGAAGGCGAAGGAGTAGCGCTCCGGCGCCTGTCCCGGAAGCTGATGCGACGTGGTGGGATACAGCGCGATCTCCTCGGACAGCGGGGCCAGGGTGGCCAGCACCCGCGCGCCGTTGACGATGATGCCGGCGTCGGTCTCCTTCTCCACCTGTAGGGCGATGTCGGTGCGGTCTTCCAGCGGCGTCGCGCCCGGCGTGCGGCTGCGTTGCAGGTTGAGCAGCGTGTGAGTCAGCGCCAGGTCGTTCTCGCGGACGTGTTCGTAGTAGCTGTTGATGTTGTCCTTGAACTCCGGGCGGTTCTGGGCGAAGTAGTCGCCGGCGGCGGCCATCGCCATGATGTTGACGTTCATAAAGTCGGGGCTGCGGCCCATCATGCCGAAGGTGGCCCTGGCCCAGTGGCGCATCATCACGCGCCGGGCCTCCAGGTCGTCCATGGTGCGCGGCATGATGAACGACGTGCCCACGCGGTCGCCCGTGGTGGGCGACACGTAAGTCATCTCGTCGCGGATGGCCGGGTCGTGCTGCATATCGTAGAGCCGTGCCAGCGACTCCACGCCGCCGCGCAGCGCCGGGTGGGTGGTGACGTCCTTGACGCGCTCGCCGTGCAGGTAGACCTCCGGCCCGTTTTCCTTGAGATTGGCGATGTATTCCGCCCCGGTTCTGGCTGGCATGGCACGGCCCCCTAGATTGCATTTCTGTGGCCTTTCGGGAATGGTAACACGCCCGGCGCGGGGCGTCACGGGCATTGTCTGAATCAGGATTTTCAGGATTAAAGGATGGGCAGGATTCCCCATCCTGATAATCCTCGAATCCGGCAAATCCTGATTCAGACTGTGGTACGATGCTACCGATTCAGCCGACGGCAAGGAGACTGACGAATGTACGTGATCATTGCGCCCATCCAGATCAAGCCGGGCTGCAAGGAACAGTTCATGGAGGCCATCATCCCGGACGCCATAGGGTCGGTGAATGACGAGCCGGGCTGCCGGCGCTTCGACGTGATCCAGGATGCCGGCGACGAGAACCGCATCTGGCTCTACGAGGTATATGACGACGAGGCCGCCTTCCAGGCGCACACGCAGGCGCCGCACTTCATCAAGTTCCGCGACGCCACTGCCGACATCCGCGTCGAGGGCATCCAGGGCGCGGCCCGGGGCAGCAGCAACGTCTGGCCCACCGACGGCGAGTGGAAGTAGAGGAACGCCCCAATCCCATAATTCCCCCTCCCTCCCCGGAAGTTCACTCTCCCACTGGGAGAGGGTTAGGGTGAGGGCGTAATCAGAGCAAATAAAGGAGACGCACTATGTACGTCATCATCGCGCCATTGCAAATCAAAGAGGGAGCGAAGGAGAAATTCCTGGAAGCCCTCCTGCCCAACGCGCAGGCGGCGGCCAACACCGAGCCGGGATGCCTGCGCTTCGACGTAATCCAGGACGCCGGTGACCCCAACCGGGTCTGGGTCTATGAGGTCTATGTGGACGAAGCCGCCTTCCAGGCGCACACGTCGTCGGAACATTACCTGAAGGCGATTGCAGTCCTGGGGGAGTTGCGGGACGACCCCGTCCTGCAAGGCGCGGCCCGGGGCAGCGTCAACGTCTGGCCCCCCGACGCCGAGTGGAAGTAGCCTCTTGTTGCTTCTCCCCCGGTGGGAGGCTTGTATGAAATTCCCTCTCCCTCTGGGAGAGGGTTAGGGTGAGGGAAAATCATGGCAAAGGAAATACTGGTCAGCGACGCCGTAGCGAGACCGGCGGGCATCATGTCGCAGGGCGTCGCGGTTCCGGCGAGTCGGATGGTGTTCGCCTCCGGGCAGGTGGCGCGAGGCGTTGACGGCGAGCTCGTGGGGCGGGGCGACATTCAGGCCCAGACCCGCAAGACGCTGCAAAACCTCCAGGCCGTGCTGGCCGAGGGCGGGGCGACGATGGACGACGTGGTCAAGGTCACGGTGTTCGTTACCAACCTGGCCGAACACTTCGCAGCCATCCACGAAGTCCGCGCCGAGTTCTTCGCCTCGGACTACCCCGCCAGCACCCTCGTCGAAGTCAGCCGCTTGGTGGACCCGGATATGCTCATCGAGATTGAGGCGATAGCGGTCGTTCAGTAGCGTCTGAACTTTGGTTTTCGTGATTATGATGATGGCCGTGATCCCGTTGCGGGAATCACGGCCATCACTGGATCAGACGAATCACAGTCCAGATTATTTCTAGCTGCGCTGGGCGGCGGCAGCCACGCCGTCGGGAACCAGGTCGGCTTCCCACGGGCCGGGGAAGTTGCCCTGCGGGCGGGCGCCGCTCATGAACAGGTTCTCCTGCCGGCGCCACTCCTCGCGCGGGGTCTCATAGTAGACCTCGATGCCGTTGCCGTCGGGGTCCTTGAGGTAGATGCCCAGCGACAGGCCGTGGTCGGAGACGCGCTGGATGGGAACATCCTTTTCCTTCAGGTTGTTGTAGAAATCGGCCAGGTCTTCCAGGCTGCCCATGCGCCAGGCCATGTGGTTCAGGCCCACCTGACCGGCGCGGGGGCCGTCGGCGTTCTCGCCCACTTCCATCAGCGCAATCTCGTGGGACTGGTTCAGATCGGCCGACATGAAGGCGGCGCGGCCTTCCTTGAAGTCGTAGGTGTGCAGTCCAAGTACGGATTCGTACCAGTCGCGGGCGTCCTTGGCGTTGCGGACGTAGATGTTCACGTGGCCCAGGTAACTGGGTGTGTATCCCATCGCTTTTCTCCTTTAAGACCAACGTATTGCGCCCTAAAATTACCATAATCCGGCCAAACCACGTAAGAAAGGCCGCGCTGGTCTCAGCGTCCTTCAACCTCCTCCCCCGGAGGAGGTTGAAGGACGCTGAGATGTCCTCGAGACAATTGCAAAACTCCGCGATGGAGAATGGCCGCTCACAAGCTCCCATTTGACCGGTATAGTCCGGCAGAGCAAAATCATTGGAATCCAACCGTCCAGAATGCTGGAACCGGAGGAAAGGATGGACATCTACCAACTGGAGTACCTACTCCACGAACCCCAGGAAAGCGAGGGCTGGATGTACCTGGCCGAAATCCCGGCCCTCCAGGGCGCCATGGCGTGGGGAGAGACACCTGAGGAGACGCTGCACAGCCTGTTGGCGGTAGCGCAGACCATCATTCAACTCCGCCAGGAAGAAGGGGAAGCGCTGCCCCCGGAAGTGACTCCCCTGCGAAGCCCGAAGGGGACCCTGACCGTAGCCGCATGACCTGCCGAGAACTCCGTAGGAAGTTGGAAACACCGGGGTGCAGATTCCAGAGACAAGCCGACGGTTCCCATGAAATCTGGATAAACCCAGCCAACAGCCAGCGGACTCCCATCCCCAGGCACGGCAATCGTGACCTGGCCACAGGGACCCTCCACCGGATTAGAAGAAACCTGGGAATCTCCAGATCAGACTTCGACCGCGCGTAAGCCGGAAACTCCACCGGCGTACTGTGCAATCCGACCAGGAAAACAGTTCCAGGGACAGCCAGACGCTCCGCCACAGTCAGTAGCCGCCAGAAAGTTTTGCAATTTTCTCGTCCTCGTTGTCATGTTGACAAAGAAACAAATGTTCTATAATATCCGGCGTTGCCGGTTCAGCCGGACTTTCCCGACCCGGAGGCGCATTGAAGGTCGCCTGTGTGCTCATCACCCACCTGCGGGCCAAGGCCGAAATGCAGCGCCGGCCCCACCTGAAAGATCAGCCTGCCCTGATTGCCGACCGCCGGGAACGGAGCGGAGCCGCCGGGAACGGAGCGACACTGGAGCGTACCGCCTTTGAGCGGAGCGGACGAAAATCCGGGAAAGTGGTGGTTGACCACTTTCCGATGGCCGTGGCGGTATCGGCGGGTATGCCGCTGGAGCAGGCCCTGTCGCACCAGGCCGGGGCCGTCGTTCTGGAAGCCGACGAACCTCACTACCGCCGGGTGTTCCGCCAGGTCCTCGGCGCACTGCAAGGTATTGGCGACCGGGTGGAGGATGCCGGGCTGGGCATCGCCTACGTCGCAATGGAGGGCCTGGAACCCATGTACGGCGGCGAGGAGCGCCTCGTCCGCGCCCTGCTGAACGCCGTACCCGAGACACTGCTCCCGCGCGCCGGCATCGGGGAGGGCAAGTTC
This sequence comes from Dehalococcoidia bacterium, assembly GCA_965261945.1. GTDB lineage: Bacteria > Chloroflexota > Dehalococcoidia > Lucifugimonadales > UBA3495 > VXOI01. The sequence goes on along the minus strand of CBDHEF010000002.1, from coordinate 2,589,215 downwards.
CCGGCGCTGGTGGCCGCCCGCAGCAGCGACTCGCTGAGGGCCGTCAAGGCGCCTGAGGATCCCGCGGCCTTCCTGTCTTCCCGCTCCGTGAGCCTGCTTCCGGCGCCCGGCGAGATTATATCCGCCCTGCGCCGGTTCGGGCTGCATACCCTGGGCCAGGTGGCCGCCATGGACCAGGCCCGGATGATTGACCAGTTCGGGCCGGAGGGCGGATGGGTCTGGAACCTCGCCAACGGGCGCGACGACCGGCCCCTGATACCACTCAAATACCAGGAAACGGTGACAGAGCATACCTCGCTGCCCTTTTCCTCAACATCCTTGGAAATGCTGCTGGTGGCCGTGGACACCCTGCTCCGGCGCGCCTACGCCCGTCCCGTCATGCGGGGCCGGTACGCCCGGCAGGCCGCCCTGGAATGCCCGGTGTTCGGCGCCGCCCCCTGGGAGAAGACGGTCAACTTCCAGGAGGGCGTCGGGCGGTGGGAGAGGGCGTCGTTCATCGTCCGCAGCAAGCTGGAGGCGGAACCGCCGGCGGTTCCCGTGGACGGCCTGACCCTGACCCTGTCCGGCTTCACCGGGGAGTCGGGGGCGCAGTTGGGCCTGCTGCCCGACGCGCGGGACCACAGGCGGAGCCGGCTGGTGGAGGTGGAGCGGCGGTTGCAGGCGCGGACGGCGGGCAATCCGGCCCTCTACCGGGTGGTCGAAGTCGCCCCCTGGCATCCGGCGCCGGAGATGCGGGCCGTGCAGACGCCGCTGGACCCCCTGAGCGGCAGCATCCGCCCCCTGTTGGCCCCGGAACTTGTTGCAGTTCAGGAGGACGAGAACCACCAGCCCAAGACCATCAGGCAACCCGGAGGCGGAGCGAAGCCGCCGGCAACAGGGCGGCAGAGGAGTGGATGGCATTTGAGCGAAGCGAATTCGGGAGAGTGGCGGCGAGTGGCCCGCATCGAGGACTCGTGGACTTTCGACCTGTGGTGGCTGCCCAAACCTTTGACCAGGACCTACTACCGGGTGGAGCGGGAGGATGGGGGACTGGTCACCCTGTTCCGGGACCAGCATGATGATTGCTGGTACCAGCAGGGGCATTAGCGTCGGGAAACCCTGATGTCCGGCGACTACGTCGAGCTTCACGCCAAGAGCTTCTACTCCTTCGGCCTGGGCGCTTCTCACACTCACGAGCTGCTGGCCCAGGCCGTGGAGTACGGCTGCGACTGCCTGGCCCTGACCGACACCAACCTCTGCGGCGCCCTGGACTTCGCCCGGCAGGCCAACGGCCTAGACCTCAAGCCCGTCACCGGCGGCGAGCTGACCCTGACCGACGGCTCCCGGCTGACCCTGCTGGCCCGGACGCGGGAGGGCTACGGCAACCTCTCCCGTCTGTTCACCCTGGCCAACGCCGCCGACCGGCGCAATCCACGACTCGCCCCCCGCTTCCTTCCCGGCCACGCTGCCGGGCTGGCGCTGCTCACCGGCGGGCGGGACGGGCCGCTCTCCAAGCTAAAGGCGGAGGGCAGGGTCGCCGACGCCAGGCGGCTATTGGACGACTACCGGGAATGGTTCGGCAAAGATTCGGTGTTCGTGGAGCTTCAGCAGAACTCCCTGAACGGGGACACCCTGCGCAACCGCGACCTGACCGTGCTGGCCCGAGAGGTTGGCGCGCCCGTCGTGGCCACCAACGATGTCCACTACCACCTGCCGGAACGCTACCGGCTGCAACACGCGCTGGTGGCCGCAAACCACAACACCACCATAGACCAGGCCCTGCGCTTCATCCGCCCCAATCATCACCTCTGCATGAAACCACCCGCAGAAATGGAGCAGCTCTTTCGCCACTGCCCCGAAGCTATCGCCAACACCCGGCGCATCGCGGAGATGTGCGAATTCGACCTCAGCGCCGACCTGGGCTATGCCCTGCCCGACGCCGACGTGCCGGAGGGCTACACGCCGGACAGCTACCTGCAACAGCTCTGCTATGAAGCCGCTACCCGGCGCTACGGCTCGGTGCCGCGGGAGGTGGCGGAGCGGCTGCGGGAGGAGTTCCGGCTGATAGAGCTGCACAACCTGGCCGGCTTCCTGCTGCTCTACCGCGAGATTGTCCTGCTGGCCCAGAAAATCATGGAGGAGAAGGGGCTGATCCAACCCGAGACGCCCTTGGAGGAGCGGCCGCCGGGCCGGGGGCGCGGCTCCTCGGTGGCCCTGCTGGTGGGCTACCTCATCGGCATCAGCCACGTCGACCCCCTGGAGTGGGACCTGACGCTGGAGCGCTTCATATCCGACGACACCAGCCTGCTCCCGGATATAGACCTGGACTTCCCTCGGCAACTGCGCAACGAGCTCATCCAGCGGGTGCACCGGCGATTCGGGCCGGAGTTCGCCGTCCTGGCTGGGGCCGTTTCCACCTACAGCGTCAAGGGCATCATACAGGACCTCGGCAAGGCCCTGGGGCTGCCGAAGGAGGAGCTGTCCCTGCTGTCCAGGCAACTGCACTCCCATGACGCCGCCGCGCTGGAGTTCGAGATGCGGGAACTTCCCGCCTTCTGCGACCGGGTGGACTCCCCCGGCTGGCGCGACCTGGTGGAGCTGGCCCCCCAGCTGATGCGCGCGCCCCGGTCGCTGGGCCAGCACGTCGGCGGCCTGGTGCTGAGCAGCTCGCCCATCCCGGAAATGGTGCCCACCAGGGCAGGCGCCATGGAGGGCCGCTACATCATGGACTGGAACAAGGACAGCGTGGCCGACGCCGGGTTTGCCAAGATTGACCTGCTCTCCCTGCCGGTGCTGGACCAGCTGGAGGAGGCCCTGGACATGATCGAGGCCCGCGAGGGCCGGCGCCCCGATCTCTCGCGCATTGACCCCCGGGACCCGGAGGTCTACGACCTGATCAACCAGGGCCGGGCCAAGGGAGTCTTCCTGCTCCAGTCGCCGGCCCAGCTCAAGATGGGCCAGCGGCTCAACTCCCGCAACCTTCTGGACCTGGCCTACCAGGTTGCGCTCATCCGCCCCGGCGTGGGGGTGCAGGGCAGCGCCGTCTCCCAGTTCGTGGAGCGCTACCGCCACGACGCACCGTGGGACTACGACCACCCGCTGGAGCAGCGCGCCCTGCAACGGGGCTACGGCATCATCGTCTGGCAGGAGCAGGTGGTGCAACTGGTGATGGACGTGGCGGGATTCACCGCCGCCCAGGCCGACGAGCTGCGCCGGGCCTTCGCCCGCCCCAACAACCAGCGCCTGATCGAGGGTCACTGGCAGCGGTTCCTGGGGGGGGCGCAGCGCAACGGCGTACCCGAAGACGCCGCCCGCCGGATCTTCGCCAAGCTGAACGGCCACTATATGTTCCCCGAGTCCCACTCCCACGCCTTTGCCGTAACCGCCTACCAGGCAGCATGGCTCAAACGCTACCACCCGGTGGAGTTCTTCGTCGGCCTGATTAACAACCAGCCTATGGGCTTCTACCCCATGGAGACCCTGAAGCAGGACGCCCGCCGCTTCGGGGTGACTTTCCTCAATCCCTGCGTCAACCGGAGCGCGGAGCGGTGTATCCCGGTTAACCAGGGCCGGGAGGACGGCTCGGCGCTGCTGGGACTCCAGTTCATCCGCGACGTGGGATCGGAGTCGGCCCGGCTGATAGTGGCCGAGCGGGAGCGGGGAGGTCCCTACGCCGGGGCCGGCGACTTCGTGCGTCGCACCGGGCTGAAGCCGCAGGCCGCGCTCTCGCTGGTCAAGGCCGGGGCCTTCGACGGCGTCGCCCCCAACCGCCGGGCGGCGCTGTGGGACGCGGGACTGGCCACCCGCCCCGGCCCCGTACTTGCCGCCCTTGGGCCGGGCAGGCCGCGCCAGGCCGCTCTGCCCCTGTCCCTGGAGGGCAACGCCCCCGAGCTGCCCGACTTCACCGACTACGAGAAGATGGCTGGCGAATACGAGGTCATGGGCATCTACCCCCGGGGCCACCTGATGGAGTTCGTGCGCCCCGGACTGAGCCGCCATGTGCTGCCCACCACGGCGGTCTACGGGCTGGAGGAAGGCGCCGGGGCGCTGGTGGCCGGCTGGCCCATCGCCCGCCAGCACCCCAAGGGCCAGGAAGGCACAGTGTTCGTGACCATCGAGGACGAGGAGGGAGATGTGCAACTCATCTTATGGCCCCAGGTCTTCTTCCGCAGCCGGCGCCAGTTGCAGAGCCAGGTCATCCTGGCCCGCGGCGCCGTCTCCCGCTGGGACGGCGCCACCAGCCTGGTCGTCTCTGACATCCGGGCCATAGACCCCAGAGTCCCCATGCCCAGCGCCCACGACTGGCGGTGAGGCAGCGGTGAGGTAAAGAAGCGGTGAGGTAAAGAAGCGGTGAGGTAAAGAAGCGACTGTCGTTGTCGTCCAATCCCCGCAATTCCCACGCACCAGCGGGGACGCCCGCGGCGGCTGTACCGGGGATTCCCTGCGGACCGCAATTCCCACGCACCAGCGGGGACGCCCCCGTTCCATTTGCAACACCGCATACAACCAGCTCAATTCCCCCGGGAATTATCCAGCCCGCTAGATACCCCATTCAGCCGATCAGGGGGTAGACGATACACCGGACGCGAGGAACAAGACTGGCGATTTTATCGTCGGGGCACAGCTATGACCATCCAAGGGTCTTGAGGAATCGCAAAATTCCTCGTTAACTGTGCTGTTGGTTTGGATATTTTGCGTGGTCGTGGCGGAAACTTTCTGAGGGTCGTCGCCGCTGTCCACGGGTCTGGGATGTTTACGCCGCTGGAGTCCAACTTCTAAACCAAATCCAAGGTGAAATGGGCATTTATGCCAGGTAGCGTTTCATTGCAGGTGGACTCGCCGGCGCACGGGCGGTCCACTGGTAGGGGCGGGTTTCAAACCCGCCCCTACGGTCGAGGCGCGAACCCTGGCTGCGAATGGCTGTCCGCAAAATGTACATCCCACATTGGCTTTGGTTTAGAGTACCCGCTTCCAAGCACAACCGCTTCTTAACCTTCCTCATGGTTCTCTTGGTCCATTCACTTCTGCTTGCTATTTCTTGCAGTGCCGCGTCCGGCGTGGTGTCAGGCAAACCTAACACGTCTGCTCCCCGTTCCTCCAACGACTACACCACCTTCTGGCAAGCCTGTGACGAACGTCGGGGCAAGATCGACAATTGGGAACGGGACGAGATGCTCAAGGTAGAGGATGAATGGATCGACGGCAAGCGCGGGATATGGCAATCAGCAACAAAGATCGAGCGCATTGAGGAAGAGGCCGACGACATGAGGAGTGAACTCGCGAATAATTGCAAAGCGGTAGGACCCACATGGGGGCCCCCCTTTAGCGCCATAGCCGTAGAGCGCGGCTGGTGTGTAGATGGCTGGGGTGGAGAAACCCTCTAGGCGGTCAGAGACGCCCACGGCGACGTGTATTCTGTGATGAGGCTGGATGCCGAGGTAAAGATACCTTTAGGTGCACACTCCGTGAGTTCTTGTGGCGTGTCGATTCGCGCAGAGCTTGAGGGAGATGTGGATGGGATGTGGGCGGGCTATGTTCAGCGCCACTCGACTGGCGAGCGTATGTGGGTTCGGCTTCCGTGAGCGCGGTGGCTCCAAGCGAGAAGCAGACCAGGAAGGAACTGTTGGACACTATTAGTCTGAAACAATTCAACCAGCAGATACCGGACGAGAAGGCTGCCATAGCCTTTGCAGAGGAACAAACTTGGGGCGACACTCCGTCCTGCGGGCGATGTGGCTCAGAGAACGTCTACCGCGCAGAGTCCGGCAAGCCGATGAGCCATCGTTGCCGTCCTTGCAAGATATACTTCTCCGTTCGCACCGGCACGGTGATGGCCGAGACCAACTTACCTATTCGGACGTGGCTTCTCGCCACCCACCTCATTCACACCGCTCGCAAGGGAATGAGCGCACTCCAGATACACAAGCTCCTGGGTGTTGCTTATCTGTCGGATTTCAGGCACAACGAGAGTGGAAATGGGCGTTGCCGGGGTATACGCCGGATCGAAAGGAGCAGGGAGTTCAGGCGAAAAGGGAGCCGGGCCTGGAATATCCCAGGCCCGGCATAACGCTTGGTGAGACTGGAGAGGCGGATTAGCCGTCGGGATGTATCTGCTGGTTCAGATACAGATCAAGGCCGATCTGCTTGATCAGTTCCAGTTGGGTTTCCAGCCAGTCCACGTGTTGCTCTTCGTCGCGTATCATGCCTTCGAGGATATTTCGGGTGGTGTAGTCGCCCACCGAGGCGCAGTGGGTGATGGCCTCGGCCAGCGCGTCAACCGCGCCCTTTTCGGCTTCCAGGTTCAACTCCAGGTCTTCCTTCACCGACTCGCCGACCATCACCTGGTTCAGTCGTTGCAGGTTGGGCAGGCCCTCCAGGTAAAGGATGTGGCGGATGAGGTGCTGGGCGTCCTCCATTTCCGACATACTGGTGGCCCGGAACTTATCGCCGATGCGTTGGAATCCCCAGTTGCTGGCCATCTCGGAGTGGACGAAATACTGGTTGATGGCGGTCAGTTCGATGGTGAGTATGTTATTGAGGCGTTCAACGACGCCTTCCTTCGCTTTCATTGCCAAGAGTCCTCGCCTTGAAAAAATACGCCGCCGGTATGCTGGGCAGCGCCCCTGCATCGCCGGCGGCTCAATGCTCGCCTGCTGTTATTGTATCACCCGTTGTATCACCCGCCGGGCTGCCTTATCCTGCCTTGACCAGCAGTTCTCCCAGCTTCAGCTCCACCAGTCTGGAAACGCGGTCAATGCTGCTCAGACACCTGCCGCAAGCGTCGGAGTCATCGAAACCCCAGGTCTCAACAAGGTCCTTGGGGGAACAGCCGCGGCGTTTGGCCGACTCGACGGCCTCCGCCAGCCTGACGCCCTTGCACACGCATACGTACACAGTATCTGCCTCAGCCACGGTTGCGTTCATCCGCTGGGTACCGCGGACTTTACGCTAACTCCAAAAATAAGTCAACACTGTTTCACATACTAACCTGTACGCTATTATTGACGAAATACGTAGCGTACGACTTTCGTCATGCCTGCAATAGCCAGCCGCCGCAGGTTCGCCCGCGGCGGCTGGTTTTGGAGCTGTCGCCGCGGTTGGACGCTGCGGCTACGGCGTTGGAATAGGGGCGGACATTCTGAAATAGCCGCCGGCTGCCGGGCGCTTGTAAAGGGTCAAGAGCGGCGACAGGACAGCAACCGGAGCGAAGGAACAGCGTCCCACCGGATGAGGACCGGGTCCGCTCTCGCCGGCCTGTGATATGATTCTATGCAGCTATGTCCCGAGCAGTGCAGGTGGAAGAGCTGGTCAAGCGGTATGGCGATGTTATCGCCGTTGACCATCTTTCCTTTTCCGTGGTGCGGGGGGAAATCTTCGGGCTGTTGGGCCCCAACGGCGCTGGAAAGACCACCACGCTGGAAATTATCGAGGGGCTGCAACCGCCCGACTCCGGCATGGTCAGCGTGCTGGGTCTGGACGTGGTAACCCAAAGCCGCGATATAAAGGCCCGCACCGGCGTTCAGTTGCAGGCGTCCTCTTACTACGAATATCTGAGCCTGCGCGAAATCCTGGCCCTGCTGGGCAGCTTCTACCCCCGGCGTCTACCGCCCCTGGAACTGCTGGAGCGGGTGGGACTGGGAGACAAGGCAGCCCGGCGCGTCCGGCAACTATCCGGCGGCGAGCAGCAGCGCTTCGCTCTGGCCGCCACCCTCGTCAACGACCCGGAGTTGGTCATACTCGACGAGCCGACCACCGGCCTCGACCCCGTATCCCGCCGCGACCTCTGGACGCTGGTGCGCCAGGTGCGCGATGGCGGCGCGACGGTCATCGTCACCACCCACTACATGGAAGAAGCCGAGGAGAACTGCGACCGGCTGGCCATCATCAACCACGGCCGGCTGCTGGCCTCGGGCGCCCCCCGCGAGCTCATCGGACGCATCGAGGCGTCCTACGCCGTCAAGCTGGTGATGGTCGCGCCGCTGACCGGAGAGCAGTTGGAGTTGCTGCATCTGAACGGCCTGGAGGCTTCCTCCGCCTCCGCCTCCGCCTCCGAGGGGAACACTTATTTCCTGCGGCTCGACGGCTCCCCTGCGGCGCTCCAGCACCTGCTGGACCGGGTGGCCCACACCGGCGTTGCCCTGGAGCAACTGGAAATCACGCCGGTAACGCTGGAAGACGTTTTCATCGAACTGACGAGGAAATAGAGGCGGAGGCCCCCTTGCTGGCAATCACGCTGGCCAATCTGAAAATGATGATGCGGAACCGCCAGGGCCTCTTCTGGGCCTTGATCTTCCCGCTGTTGCTGGTGGTGGTGTTCGGGCTGTTCGACTTTCGCGGCGTCACCCCCACCGGGCTGGCCGTGGCCGACTATTCCGGCGGCCCCAGGGCCGACTTGCTGCGGGAGCGGCTGAACGGCATCGCCCTCCTTGAGACAGAGGCGCTGGACGCAGATGATCCCGTGGCGTTACTGAAAGCCCGCCAGCGGCTGACCGATGGCGATCTGGGCTATCTGCTGCTCATCCCCCAAGGGCTGGACGACCCGGCGGCGGAGAACGGCGCCGGGGCCGTGGAGCCGGTGACGCTGGTCTACGCCACCCGCAACCCGGAGCGCAACCAGCTCGTCGCGGGCGCCGTCCACAGCCTGGTCATCGAGCTGCGCTCCGACGGCCGGCCGGTGCTGCCAGAGCATCTGGTCACCTCGGAAGTCATCGCAACGCCGGAGGTGGACTACTTCGACACCGTGCTGCTGGGGCTGCTGGGGTTGGGCATAATGACCAACTCCATCATCTCCATCGCGGTCAGAATCAGCGCCTACCGCAACCAGGCGGTGCTGAAGCGCCTGCTGGCGACGCCCCTGCCGGTATGGAAGTTCTTTGCCGGGGAGATTATCGCCCACCTGCTGTTGGCGATGGTGCAGGCGCTCATCATCCTGGCCGTGGGGGTGTTCGTGTTCGGCGGCGAGATACACGGCAGCCCCGTCCTCATTCAGATAGTATGGGTGCTGCTCATCGTTCTGCTGGGCACAGTGGTGTTCCTCAACATCGGTTTCATCCTGTCGGCCTGGGCGCGCAGCCCCGCCGCGGCCTCCGGGATGGGCAACGCGGTGGCCCTGCCGATGACGTTCCTGGCCGGCGCCTTCTTCTCCACCGCCGCGCTGCCCTGGCTGCTGCCCTACGCCGCGTTGGCCCTGCCCCTCACTCCCATGCTCGATGCGCTGCGGGAGGTGGCCATCAACAGCGCGCCCTTGTGGGAGACCTGGCCCCAACTCGCCGCACTGGGAGCCTGGGCCGCCGCCACCGCGCTGGTGGCCGTGCGGGTATTCCGGTTCAGCTAGAGAGAGGAGCCAAACGCCCGGTATTTCGAGGCAGGTCAAGTATGGTGGTATAATCAGGCGAAACTTCAGGCGATGCGAATTGGTGCAATGGTAGCGACTGACAGAGTAAGTGAGATATTCGACGACGCCAGGGCGCAGCACCAGTCAGCGTTGGAGCGCATGGCAGCCGGGGACATACGCGACGCCGCTGAGAAGGCGTGGTGCGCCACCAAGCGCGCCACCGACGCCTTGATTCTGGCGCGGACGGGAGAGGAACCCTTCACAACCGCCCTGACATCCGACGGGTTGGATGCTCTGGCCAGGAACGACAATCGTGTCAAGCCGCTGGTGGGACGCTATTACAGCCGTATAAGCCAGCTGCACGGGCAGTGCTTCTACAACGGACGCTGCGCATCGCCGGATACCGAGAGGCGCATCAGGGAGACTGCCGACTACATACGGGACGCGGAGGATTTGGCGTAGAGGGCCGGTTCATCCCGGTTCATGGCTGAGTATTCAGTCCCGCAACTCCGTAGCTACCAGCCGCCCGTCCCGCTCCTCGTAGCGCACTTCGATCGTCTGGCCCAGCACTTGGTGCAGGCGCAGATGGGCGCCGTTTTTTTCCAGCGCCTCGGTGGTGGTGAACGCCCACAGCCGCCCGTAGCCGTCGCGGATGGTCAGCGTTTCGATTTCGGCCAGGTTGCGGTCTGTGGCTTCCACTATCACCCCTCTAACCACACCCGGCTCTCCGTTGCAGGCCATCAGAACAACGCAGAGCGCACAGAGAACGCAGAGATTTGCCCTATTTCCCAGTAACCTCAAGTATCTCTGTAACCTCTGCGCGCTCTGTGGTCAATTCCCTTCGACAGTTTCCAGCAGCGCCGCCTCTATGACGGAGGCCGGTGTGTACTGCTCGAACTTGGCCCGCACGATGCCGTCGGCATCGACGACGAATGTCCACGGCTCGGTGGGCAGTCCCCATTCCTCCACGGAGTCCACCAGCCCTCCGGTGGGGCGTCCGCCCTCGATGAGGTGCGGGTCCCTGAAGACCTCGACGTGGATGAAGTTGGCCCGGCCCTCGTGCTTCTCCCGCAGGCCGGAAAGCTCCTGCACCTGCGGCCCGCAGGTGAAGCTGACGCAGTAGGCCGGGGTGGCGAACAGGACTACGAAGGGTCTGTCGTCGGCCACCGCTTCGCGGATTGACAGGGCGTACAGGCCAGGGTCAGGCTCCCCGGCGGTGGTGATGCGGGACAGGTCTTCAACGTCGGACGCCTTGAGCGTGTCGCTCGCAGGGGCGGGATCGCCGATGGCCGGGGTGCCGCTGGTCTCCTTGACAGGGAAAGCGGATGCGGCGACGACCTCCGCGCCGTCGGGCGTGGTCAACTCCGCTTCCAATTCCCACGAGCCGGCCACATCGAACTCCGGGAAGGCGACGAACACCCCGGCGACGGTGGGCCAGGCCAGGAACTCGGCGGTGAGCGTCTGCCGGGCCTCCCGCCCGTCGGTGTTGGGTGGCAGGTAGTAGGTGCGGACGGTGGCCCGCTCGGCCTGCAACGGCCCGCCGTCCCGGGACACCACTCCGAAGGCCAGGCGCTCCCGGCCAACGGCCATGTCGCTGGTGACCACCACCGCGGCATACTGCGGCCCGCCGAATTCCTCCGTAGGCGGCACAATGACGCCCCCGGACTCCGAGCCGCCGCAGGCCGCCGCCAGCGCAATAAAGCAGACCGCCACCATAAGAGGGAGACGTCCCCACCTTAACCCTCCCCATGAGGGAAAGGGAAATATGCGGAAGAGGAATCCCTGCCTTCTTTGCACGGAGACCGCGTCAGTAGTTGATGGCACGGACTGCGCCGCCTTCCACGGCGATGGTCTGGCCGGTGATGGCTCCGGCGCGGTCGGACACCATGAACAGCACCAGGTCGGCGATGTCCTCCGGCTCCACCATGCGCCCGATGGGGATGCCGGCGACGGCGCGGGCCTCGGCCTCCTCCACGGTGATGTTGGCGTCGCGGGCCTGCCGCTCCAGGATCATCGTCTGGCGCGGCGTGCGAGTCGTCCCGGGATGGATGCAGTTGACCAGGATGCCGTCGCCGGCCACCTGATCGGCCAGGTTCTTGGCCATGTTGGAGACGGAGGCGTTGGTGACGCCGTTGCTGTTGGTCAGCGGGTTGGAATACCGGGCTGCCATGCCCCCAATGTTTATGATGCGTCCGCCACCGCGTTCCTGCATGTGGGGGATGCACTCCCGGGCGCAACGGACGTAGCCCATTACCTTGACGTTGATGTGGTTCAGCCAGTCTTCGTCGGTCAGTTCCATGAAGGGAGCGGCGGTGGAGTTGACGGCGTTGTTTATCAGGATGTCCACGCCGCCCAGCCCGGCGACGGTGGCGGCGACGAGGTTTTTGATGTCGTCGGGATCGCCGGTATCGGCGCGGACGGCCAAGGCGCGGCGTCCGGTGCGGGCGCGGATGCCGGCGGCGGCGTCCTCCAGTTCCTCGACGCCGCGGGCGCAGATGGCAACGTCCACGCCCTCCTGCGCCAGGGCCAGCGCGGTGGCCCGCCCGATGCCCTTGCTGCCGCCGGTCACGATGGCAATCTTGCCTTCAAGTCCGAGGTCCATGTGATGCTCCTTAGCGTTGGAATTTAAGGAATCAAACCAACTAAAACGAGGGGCACCGCGGGAACTCCACGCCCCTGACGCACGACGTTCAGCAGATCTCGTTCATAGTACGGCACACCGGACGACATTTCCTCTTCAAGCGCCTTCATAGGTAAAATTTCTATTCCGACGTCAATAATGTCCGAAACATACAAGCTCAGGTGCTTGACGAAAAGATCGTGGGCTACAAACGAATACTTGCCGAACTGCACTTCAACTGCAACTCGCTCCTTCACGAAATCGGTCTGGTTGTAAGACATTATGGGTGTACGATTAGCCTCTTTAATCGCCTCTCTCTGTATATCAGCCGGTTCCCTGTACACCCGTCTCAGTGTAGCTTCGTCGTCTGTCACCCAGAATGTGTTGCGCCGTTCACTCCAGCCTTGTTTCTTAAAACCTTCCTTGAAAGCCAAGTTCATATCTTTAGGAGAATACAGCAATTTCCCTTTTTCGTCTTCTCGGCAGAAACCTTTGTTTTGCACTTTTCAGCGTCTACATTGGTGATTACGCCTTGAACTTCCTCCCATATTTTCTTCCGGTGTACTAAAAGATATTCCTCTCCATTCATGTGGGAGTACCGGGCAGAGATACGCATCAGTGACCTCCATTAGGAAGGTCTGGGTTATATATGGGCAAACCCATAGGCCGTGTACGGAGCGTTCCAGCCCGCAGGTGGCGTACACGCCCGCGAGCGATTTCAACATATTCTTCCACAATATCGCAACCGTACCCCTTACGCCCGTGCATTACTGCTGCAACTATCGTTGAGCCTACGCCCATGTAGGGATCGAATACGCAGTCACCCTCGTCTGTCATAGATAGCACCTATCTCTCCACAAGCTCGACGGGGAATTGGGAAGGATGGATGGTTTTTTCAGGATGGTTGCTCTTGACATTCGGGAATTCCCAAACATCACTAGGGTTCTTTCCTTTCGGATTACTCGAAAACTTCCCTGCGTAGGGCCTCGAAAATGTTTTTTATTCGGATATTTTTGCGGAACCCTGATGGGGTCAAAGCGCCACGTATAATCATCGCCTTTAGTCCACCAGTTGATGGTTTCATACCGTCCAGATAACCTTTTGGTACAGTGCAGCCCATGTCCGAAGCGCCAGATAATACGGTTTCGCAATTTCAGGCCGTGCTTTAGAAACAACGGATACAAAAGCGAATCCAAAGGGACAATCTCGCCGTTGTGCACATAGTTACCTACCTGCCAGCAAATAGAACCCTGTGAATCCACCAGTCTCACACATTCGTCTATCACTTGTGTTTGTTTGGAAATGTATTCATCCAATGTTAATTTTTCTTCATAAGTTTTCCCCAAATTGTAAGGCGGCGATGTAACAATGAGCTTGAATTTACCATCCGGCAACATACTCATGAATTCGATGTTATCTGCGCAGGTAATAACTGCATCTCCGTCGTGGCCCATCAGTTCCTCGCTGGCGGCAGCTTTATCGCGGTGGCAGCTTTCGCCGTCAGGGTGCTGCTCGACAAAGCCTCGCAAGCCTTCGTTCTTGTGGAGTTTCACCCGGCGCCGATGGGGGTTCAACATCTGCATTTGTCCTGCCGATTTGATGTTCCATTTGACGGAGCAAAGGTAAGTGGTAAGTTTGCGTTTGTCTACGGCCGGATGTCAGGAGATTCCCAAATCGCCCTTACCCCGGTACGCAGCAGGCTACCAGCCCGGCCACGCCGGGAGCATTCTCGATGCCGGAGACGGCGGCCACCAGGCCGTCCAGCTTGGCGGCAGGCCAGTCCATCTGAGGGAATAGCTCGCCTATGCGGGCGGTCTCGGTGGCGAAGTTCCACTTCAGCTCGTTGCCGGTGAATTCGTCGCTGTACTCGCCGCCGGAGCGGGTGCGGACGGTGATGCGCGGGGCGAAGGAGCCGCGGGTGCGCTGCCCGACCACCTCGACGCGCTCCTGCAACTCCATCACCCGACGGTCGAAGTCGGCGGAGTCGATGCCGGGGTCGAGGCGCTGGCGCAGGGGCGGGTAGCTGCCGTGCGTCCAGGTATAGGCGGCGAAGTAGTGGGTGCTGCCCACGCCGGGCATCCGCCGGTCGGTGTTGGGAAAGGCGGGCGACGGATAGGTGGTTTCCAGCCAGTTCATTTCGACGGCTATGTGTTCCACCTCCTCGGGCGCGATGTCGTGGGCGGCGCGCATCCGGGTGGTCAGCTCGATGACCGGGCAGTTATAGCCCGCCGTGGGGTATATCTTGGGCGTGACGTGCATCAGTTCCCAGCGGTGGCCCAGGCCCTCCACGGTTGCGGCCAGGTCGGTGGAGCCGGGGCCGCAGTCTCCCGGCGGGTTGGACGGGAAGGTGTAGGACAGCTCGCCCCGGTTGTTGCCGACGAAGGCGTTGTAGAAGCCCGCGTCGCCCTCCAGGCAGGTTTCCGAGCCGCGCAGGTTTTCGCGGGCCAGCAGCGCGGCCATGATGCCGCTGCGGGTGGCGTTGGGCTCGTGATACAGCATCTCGCGCCCGCTCACGCGCGGCCCCTCGGTGGTGCCCCCGGCGAAGGTGCAGGCCAGGGCCAGCGCCGTGACTACCTGGTCCTCGTTCAGCCCCAGCAGCTTGGCGGTGGTCATCGCCGCGCCCAGGGCGCCGTAGACCGGGCTGCACCGGAAGCCTCGCGCCTGGGTTGCGGGGATGAAGTCCCCGGCGATGCGGGCCTCCACCTCGTAGCCCGCCGCCATGGCCGTGAGCAACTGCTGGCCGTTGACCCCAGTAAGCTCCGCAGTCGCCAGGGCCGCCGGGATGATGCAGGGTCCCGGATGAATCAGCATCCGGTAGGAGTCGGTCTGGTTGGTGGCGTGCATCAGCTTGCTGTTGGCGAAGGCCGCGCCGCTGCGGGTGGCCCGGGCGCCGTCGGCCAGCACCGTCGCGCCGCTGGGGCTGGCCTCCTCCTCTTTCACCAGCTCGACGGCGGCCTTGCCGTGGGCCGTCTGCGCCCCGACCAGCGAAACAAAGGTGGCGTGCAGCAGCGACGCCTTCAGCTTGTCCACCGCCGCCGCAGGCAGTTGCGAGTAGTCCAGTCCGGCCACGAACCGGGCGTAAGTGCGGGCGAGGGCTTCGGGCATGGTGTTCGGCTCCTGGAAGATGATTTGCTGAAGGTGATTTGGCGCTACCGGCGCATCAAGGCCACGAAACGGCCTTCCTGCTCGAAATGGCGGTTGCTGGTCAATGCCTGGGTGATGCCGTAGTCGTACATGGTATTCATGGAAATGCAGTCCACGAGGCTGTAGCCCTTGTCCATGCGGTTGCGGAACAGCTCGAAGCCGTTGGTGAAGGAATCGCTGCCCGTCCCTGGCCGCCGCTTCGCGCTACTGGTAGCCGGGGAAATTCCTGGCAATCCAGAACGATGTAGTGGCAAATACCAGCGGCATCTATCCCCATTCCGCCTCTTATCACGTCAAGTCCCGAAGATATGGGCGTATCGCCAGCTTCATCACCGCAAGCAGGGTCACCGCTCCGATGAGGCTGAAGAAGATCAGGATGTCGAACTCCCTGCTGGCCATCCCCAGAGCGGTGCCGGCGGCCGGCGGATGCTCGGTGTTGGTGATGGCCATCAGCAGCATGGCCAAGCCGACGGCAAGGGCATACCCGAGATTCCTAAGGTATTCCATGTCCGTCAGGAATGTTTCCGCCGGCCCGAAGAACAGGATGGCCGCGAAAGCCGAACCCAGCAGGAGCGCCACCCCGTGCCCGCCCACTACCGACCTGACCCGCGCAGTGCGGTTATTGGGACCGATGAAGATGCCCACGACACTGGACGCCAGGCCGGCGGCGATGGCCGCGGAAGACAGGGAATGCACGAAGGTCAGGATGACCAGCATGACCAAGGTGGCCAACACCGCTTGGAATGCGAAAGCCCACGGGTAGCTGGCGAATCCCGGGTCGCGCCAGACCCATTTTTCGCCGGTTTCCGGGTCCACTCCCGACAGCAGGCGCAGGAATATCAGGTTGTAGTCGAGGGGCCGCTGGCGCCGCCGCAACAACATCCCAGCCAGCAATACCGCAGCCATCCGGCCGCGACGGGAACGGCGCCCCCGGCGGCCCGGGAAAACCACGAGCTAGAGCGACCGCACCCAGTCCAGCCAGACCCGGGCGCAGGCGGTGGGCAGGATGTGCTGCACGAAGCCGGTGATGCCGGGGAACACCACCCGCTTGCCGTTGGGGAACAGGTCGGCAGCCCCCCGAAAGTCGCCAAGCACCTCCTCGCGCAGGCTGGCCGCCGCCAGCACCAGCACCGGTGTCTGCACGTTCCTCAGCGCCGGGCCGAGGTCTCCCCCGGCGTTGGCCTGGAAACCCTGCACCACGTGGGCCGGAGTCGCTTTCATCTGGTCGGCGTACCAGCGGATGTATTCCGGCGGCGCCAGGTCTGGGTCCAGCCGCCGGCCGATGGAGTCGTCCACCCAGGCTTCGATGCCCTCGCGCTCGATGAGGCTGGCGCTCTCCTGGTGGTGGGAGTCGAAGCTGGTGGGCGAAGTGCAAACGGTCAGCGACATCAGCCGCTCCTGGTGGCGGGTGGAGTAGTTCATCGAAATGGACCCGCCCACCGTTTCGCCGATGAGGTGAAACCGCTCCAGTTCCAGTTTGTCGGCGACCTGTTCCAGGTCGTTGGTGAAGTTGTCCAGCGACCAGGGGTAGCCCGGCTCCGATACGTCCGACTGCCCCATTCCCCGCATATCGAAGCGGATGACCCGGTAGTGCCGGGCGATGGTGGGCACCCATCCGAACCACATTCGGTGGTTCTTGGCCATGCCGTGGTGCATCAGCGCCGTTTCCGGCTCAGTCCACGGGTCAGTGAAGTCGTCAACGGTATAGAACAGTTCCGTTCCGTCGTCCAAGCGGAGTTTCATGCTGCCTCCGGCCGTCAATTCCCTCCCCTTCCGGGGCAGGGTCAGGGTGGGGGTGGATACCCTCTGCGGCTAGTTGTGTTCGGCGGCCGCCATTCCCTTTTCTGTGAACACCGAGCGGGCCACTCGCATCGCCGTGCGGGAATTGGTGTAGCTGCCGTAGAAGATCAGTTGGAAGAAAACTTCCATTATTTCCTGGGGCGTCGCTCCCACGTACAGCGCTCCCTCGATCAGCCGCCGTATCTGGCGGTCGTACTGGCCCAGCACCGTCATGGCCGAAAGGCTGCACAGCGCCCGGCTCTTGGGGTCGAGGCCCGGACGGGCGTGGATGGCGCCCCAGTGGTACTCTTCAATGAATTTCTGGGCTTCCATTTCCAGTGAATTGGGGTCGTCGACGGGGTAGAGGGGCGGTTCGCCTATCTGCTCGTCGTAGATGCGTAGCCCGTTCTGGTGCAGTTCCTCCACCGTGCGATGGGTGTCGTAAGCATAGGTGGGGGTGTATTCGATGCCCTGCTCCTCGAAGATGTCCTTGGTCAGCTTCATGGCGGATTCCACCGATGGAATGCCGACCAGGAAGGTCATCTGAATTATGACCTCAACTACCTGGTCGGGATTCACCCCCAGGTTCAGGGCGCGCTCTATGTTGCGGCGCAGCAGGGGCATCTGGCCCAGGGCGGTGAGGGCGGCCACGGTGCACATACAGCGGCGCTCGGTGTCCAGCCCCGGCCTGGTCCAGACGGAGCCCCAGAGGGCCTCGTCAACGATGCGCTTCAAGTCCGGCGCGAGTTGGTCTATCCCGGGAAGGGCGTAGTGGCTCTGGTTGCCCCCGGCCATCCGCCTGCGCATCTCTTGGCCACGATTAAAGCGGTCTTCCAAAGTCTCCAACTTCTTTTCCTCCGTTGTCCCCAAGTGGCTGTTGGTTGTTCCCGCCCCCTTCATGCAGGGACCCCTTCATGCAGGGAGGAGGAATTTCCAAATTTTAATAGTCCGGTTATCCCGCCGCCATCACCTCTTCTGAGAAGCGGGACATTCGCTCCTCCGTCTCCGAGTGGCGGGCACTGCGAAAGTCGAATATCAGGTGAGTGACGCCAACTTCGGCGTAGGCGTGAATGTCTTGCAACACCGCGTCGGGCTGGCCGGAGAAGCGGCGTCGGCTACCGCCCGAATCACTGGAGGCGTCATAGAGTGGCGCCTTCATGGAGACCTGGATTTCCGACGGGTCGCGGCCGGCGCGCTCGGCGTGGCGGTGCAGGTAGACCAGGTTCTCCGCCAGCTCCTCCGGCTCCAGCGGCGCGGCGGGGATGGCCCCGACAGGATGCCAGGCGTTGCCCAGGCGCGCGGCGCGGCGCAGGGCGGCCCTGCTCTGCCCGCCGATCCAGATGGGCGGATGCGGCGTTTGCGCCGGTTTCGGCTGGAAGATGATGTCGGAGAACTGAACGTGCTTGCCGTCAAAGCTGGGGTTGTCGGCAGTCCACAGCTCAACGAAGGCTTGCAGGTATTCATCGGTCACCGCGCCCCGCTCGGCGAAGGGCGGCGCGTCAAGCAACTCGAATTCCTCTTCCATCCAGCCCACGCCCGCGCCGACGATGAGGCGGCCCTTGGACAGCATATCCAGCGTGGCCAGCATCTTGGCGCAGAGCAGGGGGTTGCGATAGGGAACGATCATCACGCTGGTGACCAGCCGGATGCGCTCCGTCACTCCGGCAAGAAAGGCCAGCGTCGTAATCTGCTCCGGCCACTCGCCGGCCCCGGAGTTGCCCCCGGCCAGGATGCTGCCGGTGACGCTGTACGGGTAGACCGAACTGACCTCGCGAGGCATCAGGATGTGGTCGGGCGCGACCATGCAGTAGAAGCCCAGCCGGTCGCCCAGCTGCGCGATGCTGGCGAGGGCGTCGGGCTGCGCTCCCTCGCCGCTGTTGGGAAGATAGAAACCGAACTCCAAAGCACTCCTCCGGCAACCGAATTTCCGCCCCGATTTTAGCACACTGGACGCCTTCGATTTTAGTTCGATTTCAACCTGGTCGAGCTAGACATAAGGCGTAATTATTGCGTTTCGTTGCGATACTCTGGCTCTCCCTACGGTAGAATACCGGCAGCAAGTCTAGCTTCCAAGTCTAGCTTCGAGGTGCAGACAATGGCGTTGCAGGAATTCATCCGGGAGTCTTTCGAGGTTAACTGGGAGTGGCTGGAGCGTTACCTGGACGGGCTGGCTCAGGAGGAAATCGAGTACCGCCCCAACGACCAGTGCCACTCCATCGGCTTCATCGTCTGGCACTACGGGCGGGCGCTGGATATGTGGGTGCAGTCGCTGGCCCGCCAGCAGCCGCAGCTCTACGAGCGGGAATGGGCGGAGCGGCTGGGCATGAAGCCGGAGCCGATGGACGTGGGTTTCGGCTACACCGCCGAAGACCTGGCCAACTGGCGCTGCCCCGGCAAGTCACTGTTGGTGGAGTACGCCGCCGCCGCCCGCGACAACCTGCTGGGCTTCCTCGCGGAACATGACGACGCTTCGCTGACCACGGCCACGATGACCAACCGCCAAGGCAACGAGATCACGCTGGCGACGATGTTCCGTTTGCTGGTCTGGGAGGTCAACCAGCACGGCGGGCAGGCGGGATACCTGCGCGGGATGCAGCGCGGGCTGGGCCAGTAGGGGAGCGGCTAGGCGTCGGCGAGCCGGCGAAGTTCTTCTTCCAACTCACGGACACGGGCTTCGGCGGCGTTGCGGGCGGCTTCCGCCTCGGCGCGTGCTGCTTCCGCCTCGCGGCGGGCGGCGCGTTCCTCCAGGCCCGTGGTGAGGTAGCGCTGCCCCACCGGGTCCCAGTAGCGGAGTTGGCCTTCTTCCCAGCACAGATCAAGGTTCAGCGCGTCGCTGTGGCCCCGGTAATGCCCTTCCTCCGTCCGGTGAATGGCGATGGGCTGGTACTGCTCGCCCACCAGCGCGTCTCCGGCCAGCGGCGTTTGGTAGAAGGTGCCGGTGTGGTCGAACCGCCAGTATTCGCGGACTCCCATGTTGGCGTAGGCATTCCGCTTGTATCCTTCGTCGCGCCTGGACGTGGTCTCGGAAGCCACTTCCAGAACAAAGTCTGGGGGCTTGCCCTGCTCGGGGACCAGATAGCCGTTGCGGGACTGGGCGGCGGCCGGGTCAGCGTCGAGGGCGATGAGCAGGTCGGGGAACAGTATGCCCTCGTAGCTCTCGGTGGCCCGCAGGCCAGCCGCTATCTCGCTGATGATCACGGTGGTGTCCAGGTTCCCCAAATGGTCGGCCAGAGCCGACGGGTAGGCCGGGAAATTAACGTAGTAGTAGGTGGTCATATCCATATCGCAGGGCCGCGCATCAGGAAACCGGACGATTTCCGGTGCGCTTGGGGCCGGGGCGGAGACGGGCTTGGGAGTGGTCATATCAGACCTCCGCTGAGACGAAGCGGGATACGGCGTTTTGCTTTGGATAAGCGAATACATCATAACACCCGGTAAACGGCATTGTGCCATTGCCGCCGGCCCGGACCGATGCAGTAGCGCCGCGCCGGGGCCTTGGAGGAGCCTCGGGCAGGGTGATTGGCCTCGAAGCCGATTCGTCACTCTCTGCTTAAAACGCATCGTATCGCTGGTATAATTCACTGGATTAAGATTAGCGGAATGCCCGTTAGTAGAGCAATTTCGGCGGCAATATGATTGCCGGTTTTAATATGTAAACCTTGACACTCTTTGCGCCCGCCGGTAGACTCGCAGATTGTTAATAGAATGTTAAAAGGGATGGGCAGTCCTCTCGTCAGGCTTCAGGACAGACCCTTTCGACAAGCTCATTCAGCCATTGCGTTCAAGGGGGTCTTTCGTGTCTACCGCGCCTTCGTTTTTGACCGAGGAAATGCGCCGCGCGGCCATCGGGCTGGAAAGCGAGCCCAAGACCATTGAGGTGGAGAAAGGCGCAATCATCAAGTTCGCCGAGGCCATTGGGGACGAAAACCCTGTTTACAACGACGAGGTGGCAGGCCGCGCTTCCCGCTTTGGCGGACTTATTGCCCCGCCCACCTTTCTCCGCTCGGCGTTGTCGGCCCGTCCTGAACTACCCTTCGACGTGCCCTTTGACCGGCTGCTGGATGGGGGCAGCGAGTGGGAATACTTCGTGCCGGTGCGCCCCGGAGACCACATCACCGCCGTTTCCCGCATCGAAGACATCAGCGAGCGTAACGGAAGCATTGGACTGATGATAATCTCGACCATCGTCGTCTCATACACCAACCAGTTCAACCAGGTTGTGGCGACCCAGACCAGCACGTCCATCCGATACTGATTCTGTTTACGCCTTCCCGTTACGGGAAGGCGTCACGGTGAGGGCGACGGCCCCACCGCTATTGGTGGAGCCGTCCGAGCTTGCCGAAGCAAACATCCGCTTGATATTCCGGAGGTCTGACCATGGCCGGACAGATAACGTGGGACGAACTAAACGAGGGCTGGGAGATCGGACCGGTGGCGCGCCACCCCACGAGCCAGCAGTTGGTGAAGTACGCTGGAGCTTCCGGCGACTACTACCAGATCCACTACGATAAGGACTTCGCCCAGGGCACGGGGCTGGAAGACATCATCATTCACGGCGCGCTCAAGAACGCTTTTCTTGGTTCGCTGGTGACCGACTGGATGGGCCCGCACGGCAACCTGCGCCGTCTGTCCTGCCAGTACCGGGGCATGGACATCCCGGGACGCCCCATCACCGCCCGCGGGTTGGTGACCAACAAGTACGAGGATAACGGCGAGTACCTGGTCGACTGCGAAATCTGGCTGGAAAACGAGGCGGGCCAGCGGACCACCCCGGGACGCGCCACCGTTTCTCTACCGAAGAGCTAGGCCCGTAAGTCAGGCCGGGCCGCTGCGGTCTGGCGTTGCTCAAAATTCTCAATCCCCAGGGGTATGACAATTGGTTGATTCACTGATGGACAAGGTGGCGATTATCACTGGCTCAGGGCGCGGTATCGGCCGCGGCGTCGCCCTGGAAATGGCTGCGGAGGGCGCGAAGGTGGTCGTCGTTGACCCCGGCGTGAACGTGGACGGCAGCGGCCAGGATCACTCGGTCGCCGCCCAGGTGGCCGACGAAATCCGTGCCGCCGGCGGCGAGGCCGTACCCTGCATGGAGTCGGTGACCACCATGGAGGGCGGCGAAAAAATCATCCAGACCGCCGTGGACAACTTCGGAAAGCTGGACATCGTGGTAACCTGCGCCGGCATCCTGCGCGACCGCATGATCTTCAACATGACAGAACAGGAATGGGACGACGTGATAGCCGTCCACCTCAAGGGAACCTTCACTGTGGTGAAGCACGCCTGCATCCTGTTCCGCCAGCAGCGTTCCGGGCGCATCATCACCTTCACCTCCGAGTCGGGGCTGGTTGGCAATTCCGGCCAGGCCAACTACGGAGCGGCCAAGTCGGGCATCGCCGGCTTCACCAAGGTCGTAGCCAAGGACATGGGCCGCTACGGCGTAACTGCCAACGCCATCGCGCCCCGAGCCAACACCCGCATGATCGGCGACATTCCCGACAGCGCCGCCGAAATACGGGCCCGCAGCGGCGTTGCAGCTATTCCCGGCGAGGACACGCTGACCGAGCTGGACCCCACGCATATCGCGCCGTTCATCTGCTACCTGGCCAGCGACTATGCCTACAACGTCAATGGCCAGACCTTCCTGGTCTATGGCGACACGGTGTCGCTGATGTCCCAGCCGCGTCCGGAGCGCTCCATCTACGAGCCGTCGGGCCACTGGGACATGGAAACGCTCGCCCCCCTCGCCCGCGGCGTACTGACCCAGGGCATCGTCAACCCGGCCCCGCCCGCCCCGCCGCGGGAGTAGGGGCGGTAGCCGGCTCCCGGGCAAAACTCGCAGGAGAGGCATAAGCGCAGATGGTAACGGTATCGTTGGAAGAGCGCGTAACCCGCCTCGAGACGCTAGAGGAAGCCAACGCCCGGCAGTTGGCGGAAGTGCTGTCTCGCCTCGACCGTGTGTTAGTCATAGTCGAGGCCACCCGCCAGGAATCGCGGGAGATGATAGAAGCGGCGCGCAAAGAATCGCGGGAGATCAACGAGGCCAATCGCCAGGAATCGCGGGAAATGAACGAGGCCACCCGGAAAGAAATGCGGGAGATCAGCGAGGCCAATCGCCAGGAATCGCGGGAGATGATAGAAGCGGCGCGCAAAGAATCGCGAACTTTTTTCGTCTCCATTATCTCCATCGGAGCAGCCCTTACTGCCGCGGCCATCGGCACGGGGATAGGCACGCTGATCGCGGTTCTTGACCGGGCGACCGGCTAGACGGAGCAGGGGCCCGGCATGGCAGCGACAGACAAATTCACCGGAACCTGGCGGCTCTTGGCCTGCGAAGGGCGCTGGTCGGACGGCCGGGTGACCCGCCCCTACGGTGAAGAGCCGGGCGGAATGCTGGTCTACGATGGACGGGGCAGCTTTTCCGGCCAGATAACGGCCCGCGAGCGTCCCGCCTTCGCCACCGGCAACCTGCTCAAGGGCAGCGACGCGGAGGTGCGGACGGCCTTCGAGGGCTATGTGGCCTACTACGGCAGTTACTTGGTGGACGAAGCCGAGGGACTGATGATTCATCAGGTGGAGGGGAGCTTCTTCCCCAACTGGATTGGCGAGCGGCAGATACGGAAGTTCGAGTTCACCGGCGACGGACGACTCCGGCTCAGCACTCTGCCCATCAAGGGCGCCCGCGCCGACCTAACCGTCGTGCTGCTCTGGGAGCGCGCCGCCCGGCCAACCTGAAATGACCGGTTCGGGACCGGCAATGAGACAGCGGGCTAGGTATCCCCTTTTGCGAAAAAAGCGAGGGATTCCCCGCAGAGAGAAATCAAGGCGGGATTCCCCGCTAAACGGAGAAGAGGCAAAGGAATGGCAAACCTGCTGAATGACAAAGTGGCGATTGTAACCGGGGCCGGGCGCGGCATCGGGCGCGGCGTGGCCCGCCTGTTGGCGGAGGAAGGCGCCAGGGTGGTGGTCTGCGACCTGGGCGTCAATGTTGACGGCTCAGGCGCGGATATGTCCGTGGCCGAGGTCGTAGTCTCCGAAATCCGCGAGGCCGGCGGCGAGGCCGTTGCCTGCACCGAGAACGTCGCCAGCATGGAGGGCGGCGAGAAGATTGTCCAGACTGCCCTCGACAGCTTCGGCAAGCTGGACGTCGTGGTGACCGTGGCCGGCATCCTCCGCGACCGCATGGTCTTCAACATGAGCGAACAGGAGTGGGACGACGTCATCGCCGTTCACATGAAGGGCACCTTCTCCGTGGTCAAGAACGCTTCCGTGCTGTTCCGGCAGCAGCGTTCCGGGCGCATCATCACCTTCAGCTCCACCTCCGGGCTGTATGGCAACTCCGGGCAGGCCAACTACGGCGCGGCCAAGGACGGCATCGCCGGCTTCACCCGCGTAGTGGCCCGCGACATGGGGCGCTACGGCGTAACCGCCAACGCAATCTCGCCCAGCGCCGCCACCCGCATGACCACCAGCATCCCCGACGAGGCCCGCGAGCTGCGCGCCGCCCGCGGCATCAGCACCGGCGCCAGCGTCACCCTGCGCGGCGGCCCCGACGACATCGCTCCCATGGTCACCTGGCTGGCCTCCGACGAGGCCCAGCACGTCAACGGGCAGGTCTTCCATGTGACCGAGGGGCTGATAAACCTGCTCAACCAGCCCGAGCCGGTCAAGACCATCAAGAAGGACGGCAAGTGGACCGTCGAGGAACTGGCCCGCGTCTTCCCTGCCACCATCGGCCTCGAGCTGTACAACCCGGCGCCGAGCCAGGTGCGCGAGTAACCTCTGCGCATATACCGCCTGTTTCAGTCATTCCCGGTTTCGCGGGTATGCCGCGAGGGACGCGAGAATAGCTACTGGCAACCTCGTGGAAGGAAGATATGACAACAGAAGCAACACAGGAACCGCAGGCTCCCCAGCCTCCGGTTATGAATGTCGCTGAGGTGTATCGAATCTTGGGCAGCCTGGAAAGGGGTCAGACGGAAATCAAAGAGCAGCTTGTCCGAAGTGACGAACGGAATGATCAGCGATTTGCCCGCAATGAAGAGCGGCTTGACCGCTGCGAAGAGCGTAACGAACAACGATTCCGGGAAACCAACCGTCGCATAGACCGGTTGTGGTACACCATTGTAGGCATTGGAGCCGCGATAATCGCCGGGTATGTCGTGCAACAGGTGTTTGGCGCCTGACATTCATCAACTTCTATCCCCAACACTCAAAACCAGAGAGCAGATATGTTTATCAACTTTTCCGCTTCCTATGCCGGCCATGTGGTCGATGACAACCTGGGCTTTGACGGGACGCCGGCCAATGACCGCTGGTATCCCAACGAGAAGCTGGTCGAGACCTATGACTGGGCGCTGGACATCGCCAGGCACCTGGAGGCCAACGGCTACAACGAGTTCTGGATGGCCGAGCATCACTTCCAGCCGGAAGGGTACGAGGGCATCCCCAACCTGCTGATGCTGGGGCTGTACTTGGCGACGCAGACCGAATCGCTGAAGTACGGCTGCGGCTTCAACATCACCCCCATGTGGCACCCGCTGCGGCTGGCCGAAGATTTCGCCATGGCCGACATCCTGACCAAGGGCCGGATCATCTTCGGCGTGGGACGCGGCTACCACACCCGCGAGGTCGAGACCTTCGGCGCGCCCATGCGCGACTCCGACGCCAACCGCGAGCTGTTCGAGGAGCAGGTCGAGGTCATGATCAAGGCCTTCAATGAGGACTCCTTTTCCCATCAGGGCAAGAACTTCCAGATTCCCGCCCATGTCCCTTACCGGGGCTACGAGCTGGAGAAGCTGACCCTGGTGCCGCGCCCCCTGAACCGTCCGGTGGAGATCTGGCAGCCTCTGGTCAGCGGCAACCCGCGCGGTGTCGAGTTCATGGCCAGGACGGGCATCAAGCCCCTGCTGGCCAACACCCCCGAGCCCACCCTGGGCGAGCGGATGCGGATGTACCAGCAGGCCCAGTTGGATGTTGGGCGTGAGACACAACTGGGTGAGAACGCCGCGCTGGGCTTCCGTATGTTCCTTGCCGAGTCGAAGGAAAAGGCCATTGAGAAGGCCAGGCCCTACTTTGAAGAAGCCATGAAGTTTGCCGCCCCACTGGGCCTGATGGCGCTCAGCCAGGACCAGATTGACTCAGTGGCCGCCGGTGGGCGCAACCGGGGCGTCAAGCTGCCCACTCTGGAAGAAGCGGTCGAGGGTGGCGGATGGATCTGCGGGCCTCCAGAAGTGGCTGTCGAGGCATTGAAGAAGGCCGAAGAAAACTACCCCGGTGTCGAGCGCGTCAACATCGGCTCCGTCATGGGTATGCCGCTGGAGGTCTACAAAGACCAGCTCAGCATCTTCGCCGAGGAAGTGATGCCCGCCTTCAGGGGCTAAGCTCCGACTTCACCGTGCAGAGAGCGCAGAGGGCGCCGGGAGGGGTAATCTCCCCCCGGCGCCCTTATTGTTTGCCTTGCTTCAGCTTTGCTTCAGCTGGATTTTATGACGAATGGCGAATGCGGTTAACAAAACCGCAACGCAAACGTAAAGAAGACGTAACGAATTCGTAACTGCTCTGCAATAGTTACGCAACTGCGCCGAAACACGCTTGCCCTAATGTGTCATCTATACCTGATGGGAGGCGCGGCGCGATGAAGGAAGTGATTGCCGTTATCCGGTCCGAGAAGTGGCAGGAGACAATGAATGCGGCCCAGGAGATGGGCCTGTCCGAATGCTCTCACATCCGTGTCATGGGCCGGGGCAAGCAGCGCGGGCTGCGCTATATGCGTCCGGTCAACGGAAGCGACGACGGCGTGATGCAGTTCCTGCCGAAACGGATGCTGACCTGGCTGATCCCCGACGAAATGGCCGGCAGGCTGGTTCGCGCCCTCGTCTCGATCAACAAATCGGAAAATTTCGGCGACGGAAAGGTGTTTATCTGCCCGGTGGAGGAGATGATTTTCTCCCCGGAAGAACCCTTGATGCCCGATACAGTAGCGGCGGAGGTGTAAGGTCATGGTCAACCGTCCCAACGTCAACTACCCCAAGTTCAAGGACCAGTTCGCGGCCATGGATTTCGAGGCCGAGCCCTTGCCCGTCCTCTCACTCTACCCCATGCCGGAACGCAAGGCGCTGGAGGACTGGGACCTGTAGCTCACCGACATCAGCGGCAAAACCGCCATTGCCACCTGGGAAGTCTTGCAGAAGCTGCCCAAGGTGCAGGAACCGACGCCGCTGGTCTGCCAGATATTCAACTGGTCCGAAACGCCGATGGTCACCGGCGTCCGCCTGCCTGTGCTGCTGGACGCAATGGGCATGGACATGGATGGCGCGCGCTTCATGTCCTTCTACTCCGCCGACGGAATGTACTTCGAGAGCCTGCCCAAGTCGCTGGCCCGAGACCCCCGCGTCCTGCTGGTCTACGAAATTGAGGGCGAGCGCCTGCCCCACGAGCTGGGCGGCCCGGTGCGGCTGTGGGTCCCCTTCCTCCAGGGCTACAAGAGCGTGAAGTGGCTCAAGCAGGTGCGCGGCTTCGTGCGCGACCCCCACGGCATCAAGCGGCTCCTCGGCCAGAGCAAGACCTCCGTCCTCGGCGCGCCTGGCCAGGAGAAGGCTCACATCGTGGTTGCCAAGGTCGGCAGCGGCGCAGCCTCCGCCGACATTTAAGATAGTCGATAGCCACCTATGTCCCCTCTCCCTCTGGGAGAGGGTTAGGGTGAGGGCGTCCGGCTAGGGCGTCCGACCAGGGGTGCGCAACCTCGCGCACCCACTCCCTCCGGCCTACGGGACTCTTTTCAGGATACGAGCCAGGGCGCACGGCTGCGCCTATTACAAAATCACAATTCAGAATACTAACTCGTTGGGAATATCCGAGCGAGGGCAGCGATGAACATCGGAGTGGACCCGCAAACTCACAAAGCCACCAGGATCCCGCTGTTCAGCTTTGGGCGCCCGCATATGCGGGTGTTCCACATGAGTTGGATGGCATTCTTCCTCGCCTTCTTCGGCTGGTTCGGTATTGCGCCGATGATGGCCATTGTCCGCGACGACCTGCAACTCACCAAGACCGAAATCGGCAACACCGTCATCGCCTCGGTGGCGGTCACCATCGTGGCCCGGCTGGTGGTGGGCTGGCTGTGCGATCGCATCGGCCCCCGGATCACCTATTCGGCGCTGCTGATTATCGGCTCAATCCCGGTGATGACCACGGCAACGAAAACGGGCAATCCCGTCGAACGCATCAAGGCCGAGAAGCCGGGGCTGAACATCCTGGGCGAGATCCGCGAACTGGCGGCGCAGCACGGCGGCTGGGAGACCATCGAACCCGGCGACCGCGAGCGGCTCAAGTGGATCGGCACGTTCTTCCGCAAGCCCACTCCAGGACGCTTCATGATGCGCCTGCGCATCACCAACGGGCGGCTGACCGCGACGCAGCTCGCCACCCTCGCCGCGCTGGCCCGCCGGCTGGGCAGCGGCGTGATGGACATAACCACCCGCCAGCAGATCGAGCTGCGCGACATCCAGATACGCGACGTCCCCCAGATACTGGACGCGCTGCGCGGCATTGACCTGACCTCCCTCCAGACCGGCATGGACAACATCCGGGGAACCAACACCTGCGCCCTGTCGGGCCTGACGCCCAACGAGCTGTTCGACGCGGCCCCGGCCAGCGAGAAATTCACCCGGATGTTCCTCAACAACCGCGAGTACACCAACCTCCCCCGCAAGCTCAACGTGGCCTTCACCGGCTGCCGCGAGAACTGCATCCACGCAGAGACGCAGGACATCGCCATGACACCCGCCTTTGGGCCAGGCGGCGTTGCCCTGAATACGTGGAAGGGGTTCAACGTCGCCGTCGGCGGCAAGATGGGGTCCGGCGGCATGACCGTCGCCCAGCCGCTGGACGTGTTCGTTAAGCCCGACGAGGCGGCGCGGCTGGCCGCAACCATCACCCTGATGTTCCGCGACGAGGGTTCCCGGGAAAAACGCACCCGGGCCAGGCTGGCCTTCCTGCTGGACGACTGGGGCATTGACCTGTTCCGGGAGCGGCTTGAAGAACGCTGGGGCCGCCCCCTGCCCCGGGCGGGGGAGGATGCCAGGCACGGCCATCACGCCGACCACCTGGGAGTGAACCCGCAGAAGCAGGAGGGGCTGTACTCCGTCGGCCTGTGTGTACCCGCCGGGCGCACCTGCGCCGACGACATGACCGAACTGGCCCGGCTGGCCCTGGTCTACGGCTCCGGCGCAGTCCGGCTGACCGTCAGCCAGAACGCCATTATCGCCGATGTGCCGGGGGCCAACCTGCCGGCGCTGCTGGATGAGCCGTTGCTGTCCCGCCTGTCGCCCGACCCCGCCCCCTTCACACGCGGGCTGGTGAGCTGCACCGGCAACGACTACTGCAACCTGGCCCTGATCGAGACCAAGAGCGTCAGCCGCCGGGTAGTCGAGGCACTGGACGCCCACTGCCCCGACGCGGCGTCACTGCGGATGTACTGGTCGGGCTGCCCGGCGGGCTGCGGCAACCATCACGCCGCCGACATCGGCTTTCAGGGCGGCAAGACGCGGTTCGAGGGCGAGGTGGTGGACGCGGTCACCATCTTCGCCGGCGGCAGCGCCGGCCCCAATGCCCGCCCGGCGGAGATGCTGATGGAGCAGGTGCCGGTGTCCACGCTGGGTACTGTCTTGCCAGGACTTATCGAAAGGCTGAGGCAGACTGGATTCACCAATGCAAATGAGTTGACGACGGCCGATGTACCGGGCGTTGACTACGAAGCATAACCAGAGCAAAGGAGATGCTGCAATGAAAATGGTGCGAGCAATCATCCGGCCCGAGAAAGAGGTCGCAGTAGCGTCGGCCCTGGCCAACGACGGATTCCCGGCCATGACCAAGTGGGATGTGCTGGGCCGCGGCAAGCAGCAGGGCGTCCAGGTCGGCGACCATTTCTACGACGAGCTGGCCAAGTGTATGTTCATGGTGGTAGTCGAGGATGACCAGGTGGAAGAGGTCACCAATTGCATCCAGGCCGCAGCCTCCACCGGCTTCCCCGGCGACGGCAGGGTCTTCGTGACCAGCGTCGAGTCCGCCTTCACCCTGCGCACAGGGGAGTCGGGGCTTTAGCAACTATCTCAAAACCGACCGCCAACTTGCCGTCATTCCCACGAAAGCGGGAATCCAGCCCCCCGGTTCCTTGTCTTCTCCGCAGACGGGTCTCGCCCAATGCCTTTTGAGATAGTTTCTTAGCGTCAGAAACGGAACGGGCTAGGCCGGGGACATTGCCCGGTTGCTGATGTAGTGCCAGATGATGGAGCCGCTGGCCACTGCATTTTCCACGTCGGAAGTCCTTTCGCAACCAATGACTGCGGCGTGGCTGTCGCTTCCGTTCAGCAACCGGAGATACCCCGCGTTGCGCACAGCCCGGCGGACGTCGTCGAGGTTGGCTGTGTAGGAGATTTCCGCGGCAATATAGTGCTTGGTCCTGCCTTCGCCGTGAGCCTCGACAATCAGGTCGGCGGCGGCAAAACTGAGCCGGTCGCTCTCCCCCACGCCGCACTCTGCCAACCTGTTGGCCAGGCTGCCGGTTTCCTCGTGGGAAAGGACGTGAAATTCCGTCAGGCCCAGCATCCTTGCGATGCTGCTGGTCCGTTGCAAAGCCACGGCCCTCACGTGAAAGCCCTCTCAGTTGGCCCACGTCATCGGTCAGTCGGCCCACGGTGCCAGTCAGTTGGCCCACGTCATCGGTCAGTCGGCCCACGGTGCCAGTCAGTTGGCCCACGTCATCGGTCAGTCGGCCCACGGTGCCAGTCAGTTGGCCCACGTCATCGGTCAGTCGGCCCACGGTGCCAGTCAGTTGGCCCACGTCATCGGTCAGTCGGCCCACGGTGCCAGTCAGTTGGCCCACGTCATCGGTCAGTCGGCCCACGGTGCCAGTCAGTTGGCCCACGTCATCGGTCAGTCGGCCCACGGTGCCAGTCAATAGACTCACGTCATCGGTGAGCCGGTCCACAGTGCCAGTTAATAGACTCACGTTAGTGGTCAATCGACTTACGTCATCAGTCAACCGGCTTATGTCATTGGTTACCTTGGCGTTGAATTGCTTTTGCTCGGCCATGAACTGTCTTGTTTCCTTGATGAATCCCACAAGCAGATCCATCATTTCATCGATTCGGTCCGGCCGACTGTTATCGCTGGTGGTCATAGTCTCATTTTCCAGGAAAATGTTAATTGTCCCTTGATATTTTAGCACAAGAGACAGCTTTTAGAAGCGGGTTGCACCCAGCCTGGTCTCACTCCTCTTCCCGCATTGGTATGGCGCCCCAGGTCAGCGCGTCGGCGTCGGCGCTCAGGCCCTGCTCGCGGGCCTGCTCGCGGATGCTGAGCAGCGTGGCGTTGACCTCCGGCGTCACGAAGACCCAGTCGGGTTCTTCGGGAAACCAGTAGGGGGAGTTGATGCGCACCACCTTCTTCTCCCCGTCATTTAAGTAGATGCCGAATTTGGATGCCTGCTGTTGCATTTACTTGCTCCTAACTTCCTGATTTCCCGCAGACCGTTGCCTAGCAGGGTCGTATACGCCTCGATACTCCGGCGGCAACTGCAATGCCACCCGCTCCATGATCATCCGCAACATACTGTGCATCACCGGTCGGGGGATGCGGCCCTCCACCACCGGCAGGGTGAAGGGCGGGCCGATGCTGGCGGTGAGCCGGCACAGGGGCGCGGGCATTCGCCACGCCTTCAGGTTCTGAGTGCCGGTCACTCCCACGGGCAGGATGGGCGCCTGTGACTTCATGGCCAGGTACACCACCCCCAACTGCGCCTCCTGGAGCGCATGGCTCCTGCTTCGGGTCCCCTCGGGGAACACGACTACCGTCCGGTCCTGTTCCAGCAGACCCAGCAGGATTCGCAGCGTGCCGGCGCTGGCTCCGCCCCGCTGGTAGGGGAAAACGTGAAAGCCGCGCATCAGAAATTTCCCCACCGGGTTGCCGAACAGTTCCTTTTTACCCATGAAGTGAAGGGGCCGGGGGATGGCCGCCACCAGCAGGGGCGGGTCGGTATAGGCCATGTGGTTGCAGGCCAGTATCACCGGCCCGTGAGGCGGCACGTTCTCCTCGCCGATGACTTCCATCCGCCCGAAGGTTCCGAAGCAGAAGCGGGCCAATGGTCGCCCCAAGCGGTAGAGCAGTGAGGCGCTTTCGCCGGCCATCATCGTCCTTCCGCCTGCCGCAGGATAGCCTTCACCGCCTCGTTCACCGTGAGATTGCTGGTGTCCAGCATCCAGGCGTCCTCGGCAGGGCGAAGGGGCGAGTCGTCGCGGGAAGAGTCAATCACGTCGCGGGCCTCGATTTCGCTCTGCACCGTTTGTACGCCGGCGGCCTGCCCGCGCTCCCGCATCTCCCGCCAGCGGCGCAGGGCGCGCTGTTCCGGCGAGGCGGTCAGGTATACCTTCAGCCCGGCATCGGGCAGAACCACGGTGCCGATGTCGCGGCCAATCATCACAATGCCCCGTACTGAGTCGTCCGGCTGCGCCCCGTTGAGGCCGGAGACGACCGCGTCGGCATACTGGCGTTGCTGCTCCACCAGGGCGCGCCGCACGTTGGGGTGCCGGGATACGTTGGAGACATTATTATCCACGCGGGACTCACGCAGTTCCGGCCCTACCCGGCGGCCCGCCACTTCCACCGAATCGCCGTCCCTCGACACAGGCCGCACCTGCACGGCCTGGGTAAGATTGCTCAGCCCGTCGGCGTCGTCGGGAGAAACGCCGCTCTCAAGGGCGAGCCAGGTCACAGCGCGGTACATGATGCCGGTATCCAGGAACCACCAGCCCAGTTGCCGGGCCAATTCATGCCCCACCGCTGTCTTGCCCGACGCCGCCGGCCCGTCAATGGCAATGGTCTGAATCATGCGCCGGATTATATCATCGGTGGGTTGAGCACAGAGCGCGCAGAGGCCGCGGAGACTATGACTATGGTGAATCAGCCGGAAGCCCCTGTGGTTTCCTTTGTTAAGCCTGTGATTAGAACGGTTCTCCCGGGGCTGTTGGGCCTCGCGCTTGTGGCTGCGATGCTGGGACTGGCCCGCGCCTTCGATACCTTCCCCGGCGACGAGTGGGCGCTGCTGGAACTGCGGCAGTGGCAGGGAGGCTGGCCGGACGATGCGGCCATCGCTCTGTCGGCGATTGGCTGGGGCGGTATTGGGCTGGGCGGCATCGGCATACCGTGGATTCCCTCGGTTGCCGTGGTGGGGCTATTGGGCGTGAGGCGGTGGGCCGATGCCCTGTTCCTGTCGGCGGCGCTACTGGGCCCGGCGGTCAACCTGGCTTTGAAAGAACTGGCGGCCCGGCCCCGGCCGGACGCGGCCCTGGCCTTGGTCGAGGAAACGGGCTACGCCTTCCCCAGCGGCCACGCCGTCTTCGCCGCCGTTTTCTTCGGAGCGCTGATTATCCTGCTGGGCCGGTGGCGTTACCTGGATGGGCGCCTGGCGTTGCGGCTGACGGCGCAGGGCGCGCTGCTGCTGCTGCTCCTGGGCGTCGGCGCTTCCCGCGTCTGGCTGGGAGTGCACTGGCCCAGCGACGTCATCGGCGGCTTCCTCTTCGGCGCCCTGTGTCTCGCCGCGCTGGTCGCCATCCGCAGGATGGTGGAGGCGAGAGGGTAGGCTGTTGTGAATCAACGAAGTCGATTTTCCCGGTTAATCGGTCTCGTTGATGCCGTGTTAGACTGGAAGGGTGAACTGGATAGACGTCATATCTTTGGTGGCTTGGGTGTCCGGTGCGGTGGTGGGCTTGGCGACCGGGCTGATGAAGATTTGGGTTCCCTTCGCCTTCCTGATGGCAGGGATTGGTTTCGCCGTAGGACTTGGCGAACTGGCCGGCTCCGGCGTCTTCGGTTTCATTGAAGGCGACGCAAGGCAGGAGCTGGCTGGGTTTTTCCTTGTTTTCGCCGCCACGCTGGCGGTGGGCGCCGTTATCTCCCTGGCAATGTTCGGCCTGTTGGGCGTTGCATCTTCCTTGATGTCCCTGTTCCCGATGGGGGGCTTGGTCAACCGGGCCGGCGGTCTGGCGCTGGGGACTCTGTCCGGCCTGATACTGGTGTCGGTCATCCTCATTGGCCTGCAACAGTACCCCGTAGCCTCCGTAGGCAGTGCCATAGCGGAGTCGTCGATGGCATCAGCGCCGATAGGCTGGGTTGACAGATACGTTGCATCCATCGAGATTTCCTCGAAATGGGAGGATTGAGACCAGCGGCTGCCAGGGATAGATTGGCGGGCCGATGTTTGCGCTATAATGGCGAAGAGCACACGGCAATGTTGGCCATGGGAAAGGGGCTGGTGAGGTAACAAGCGGACCACTCGACGTAAGACCCGACATACAACCCGGCGCACAAAACAGTGGAGTAAGCCATCAGACACACCGGGAGGCGCGAGTATTGGCCAGAGCGGTTGAGCGAACTCAGGTTGCCCCGGTTAACGGCGCGTCCGAAATCTTGGACAGTGAAGGGGAGCGCACCGACCCCCGTGTGCTGATTCGCGCTCCGGTACTGGTGCTGAACCTGAACTACGTGCCGGTCAACGTCTGTACCGTCCGCCGCGCAATAGTGATGGTGGACAAGGGCAAGGCGGAACTGCTGGAGCAACACGAGGGCAACCTCCATACCGTGTCAGGCGCGGTTGACGCCCCGGCCATCATCCGGCTGGTCTACCTGGTCAAGCGCCCCTTCCTGCCACGCAAGCTGTCGAAGAAAGAGGTGTTCCTGCGCGACCGCTTCACCTGCCAGTACTGCGGCAAGAAGGCCCAGGACCTGACCCTCGACCACGTAATCCCCCGCCGTCAACACGGCCCCCACACCTGGGAGAACGTGGTGACCGCCTGCAACCGCTGCAACCTCCGCAAGGCCGGACACACCCCCGCCGAGGCGAGGATGAAGCTGCACACCGTTCCCCGCGCTCCCGACCCCAACCCGTACCTCATCCTCCAGAACCGCACCATCCTCGAGGTCTGGAAGCCTTACATCCCCTGGAACCTGTAGTTAGGGGGCCGGTATCGCCTCTCACTATCAACCGGGGCATACTAATCTCGACCAGCCGGAAGCCTCTGGATTTACTGACAGTTTATCCTTGCAGTTAGTTCGCTCCACCGGTATATTGGTGTTACAAACCTTGAGTAGGTTGTCCGTTGAGAAGCGGACGGCAGGAAAACATCCATGACCACCATCAACAGCCAGGAAGATTTCCTTCGCGCTCTCGCCGAAAACCCCGAGTGGAGGTCGGCGGTACGCGCCCAGATCCTCGGCGAGGAGCTGTTGCAACTCCCGTCCCGCTTCGACGCCTTCCTCGAGCAGATGACGGCCTTCGTCGGAGAACAAAGGCAGTTCAATGCCAGGATAGAGGGCTTCATCGAGGAACAGAAACAGTTCAACGCCGAAATGTGTACCTTCAACGCCAAGATGTCGGTCTTCGTCGATGAGCAAAAAGAGGTCAACGAGAAAATCGAGGCACGCCTGGACCGGCTTACTCACGACACGGCAATGCTCCGAGGCTGGCTTGCCCGGACCTCGGCAGCGGAATTTGCTCCACTCGTTGCCATGAATATGGGCCTGATTTACGTCAGGAATTTGGAGCGGGCGGAACTGGTGCGTATGTCTCAAGGGGATGTGAGCGCCGGAATAGCCAAGAACGAACTGATCAGCTTTGTCTACGCCGACGTCGTTATCGAGGCCGACATCGGGGGGAATACACATTACATCGCGGTGGAGTCGTCCTACACCGCCGACCACCGGGATACGGATCGCGCGCTCAGGAACGCGGAATTTCTGACAAAGTTCACCGGCATTCCCGCCCACGCCGCAATTGTCAGTGTGCGAAACGATCGCGAGTTGGATGACACGGTTCTTGAGGGCAGTGTCTACTGGCAGCCCATCCCGGACCATTACTGGGAGCCGGACTAGGACGCTGACCTACCCCGCGTTCAGCATCAGCGTTTCCATTGCGAGGCGGGGGTTGGCGTTGGCGTCGAGGGCGGCTATGGTGGACAGCAGGCGGCGGATGAAGGCGGGGCTACCCTGCGCGGTGGTCAGCGTCCCGGCGTGGGCGTGGAGTTCATCGGCGTTGTGCAACCTGCGCAAGGCCGGACACACCCCCGCCGAGGCGAGGATGAAGCTGCACACCGTTCCCCGCGCTCCCGACCCCAACCCGTACCTCATCCTTCAGAACCGCACCATCCTGGAGGTCTGGAAGCCCTACATTCCGTGGAATTCGGAGTGAGCAGGGCCGAATGGAAGCTCCCTCTCTCAACAGCCCCCCAACATTCCGAGGTTGCCAATAGGCTTGTAATTAACAGACGGTTCGGCATTGCAGTTAGTTCGTTGCGCCACTATATTGGTTTGGCGAACCCCTGAGCAGGCTTTTCGCTTTACGGCGGGCGGAAGGAATACTTATATGACCACCATCAACAGCCAGGAAGATTTTCTTCGCGCCCTCTCCGAAAACCCAGAGTGGAGGGCAGCGGTGCGCGCCCAGATCCTCGGCGAGGAGTTGCTGCAACTCCCGGCCAAGTTCGACGCCTTCGTCGAGAAGATGGACGCCTTTATTTCGGAGCAAAAGCAGTTCAATGCCGAGATGAAGCTGTTTAACCTTGGGCAAAGACAGTTGAACGAGCGGCTTATCAATCGCATGGACAGGATTACCAACGATTCGGCCACGTTCAAGGGGTGGCTCGCCCGGCTGGCCGCCACCGATAACGCCCCCGGCATAGCCATGGATCTGGGCATGGAATACATTGGCGCAATGACGCGGGCCGAACTGGCGCGGCTTGCGCATAACGCTGCGGGGAGCGACATACCTACCAGCGAACTAAAAAGTTTCCGGGACGCCGATGTGGTAATCGAAGCAGAATTTGATGGTTCCACCCAATACATAGCGGTGGAGGCGTCATACACCGCCGACCGGCGGGACACTGACCGCGCCCTGCGAAACGCCTCATTCCTGACACGGTTTACCGGCGTCCCGGCCCATGCCGCCGTTGTAAGCGTCCGAAACGACCGAGACCTTGACCCACTGATAGTGTCGGGCAACGTCTACTGGCATCCTATCCCCGACAGCTTCATGGAGCCGGAGTAACGCACTGAGCGTCACCCCACGTTCAGCATCAGCGTCTCCATTGCGAGGCGGGGGTTGGCGTTGGCGTCGAGGGCGGCTATGGTGGACAGCAGGCGGCGGATGAAGGCGGCTACCTGCGCGGTGGTCAGCGTCCCCGCGTGGGCGCGGAGTTCGTCGGCGTTGTCGGCGTTGTGCAGGTACTCCTCGGCGCCCTCCTTGACCAGGAGCAGGTCGCGCCACCAGCGCAGCCAGAGGGCCAGCAACTCCCGCGCCGCCGGGCGGTTGGAGCCGAACAGCGTTGCGACTTCGTTGGCGTAGCTGAACCGGGCGTCCAGCCCTGCGCTTACGGTCTCCCGCATCCGTTCCAGGTCGGCCTGCCTCTGTTCCAGCAGTTGCGGGTCGTCCAGCGCCCCGAGCGCCCAGCCCAGACAGCCCCGCGACAGCCGGTAGAGCCGGTCGGCTTCCTCCTCTGATACGGCGCGTTGTTGTGTCAGGAACTCGATCATCCGCCGCCGCGACATGGGGAGTAGTTGCAACGCCTGGCAACGGGAGCGGATCGTGGGCAGCAGGGCGTCTTCGTCTTCGGCAAGCAACAGGAACAGCACCCCCGGCGGCGGTTCCTCCAGCGTCTTCAGCAGCGCGTTGGACGCCTCGGGACTCATTGTGCCGGCCCCGTCAATGATTATGACCGTGCGGGATCCCTCGAAGGGGTTGAGGTTGACGGTGTGCTCCAATTCGCGGATGGCGTCTATGGTGATGGTGGTGACCGTGTTCCTACCCTCCACCATGCGGGCGAACTCCAGATCCACCACCCGCACATCGGCGTGCAGGCCGTCGGCGATGCGCTGGCACTGAACGCACTCACCGCAGGGCGAGCTTGGCCCCCGCAGGCAGTTGACGGCCTGGGCGATTTCGCGGGCCAGCGTCAGCTTGCCCACGTGGGGCGGGCCGATCAGCAGGTAGGCGTGAGATTCACGACCCCGCTCCAAAGCCGGTTGCAGCCGGGCGATGAGATGCTCCTGTCCCAGTGTGCGCCACGTCATCGGGCCACTCGAAGCGTCGTGTGGGCGGTAACCCGACTATACCACGTCGCAGTACATCAGGTCCTGGTAGCTTTCGCGGCGGCGGATGAGGCGGCTGCTCCCATCGGCGGCCAGCACCATGGGCGGGCGCGGGTTCAGGTTGTAGTTGCTGGCCATGGACGGGCAGTAGGCCCCCGACACGGGGATGGCCAGCAGGTCGCCCGACTCGATTTCCGGCAGCATCACGTCGGAGGCCAGCAGGTCGCCCGACTCGCAGTATTTCCCGGCGATGGTCACCTTCTCGGATGGGTCGCGGTTGGCCTTGTTGGCCACCACCACCTCGTATTCGGCCTGGTACAGGGCGGGGCGGATGTTGTCGCCCATGCCGCCGTCCACGCTGACGAACTTGCGGACGCCGGGGATGTCCTTGATGGCTCCCACGCGGTAGATGGCGACTCCGGCGGGGCCGATGATGGAGCGGCCCGGCTCGACCACCAGCGTCGGCTGCTCCATGCCCAGGTCGTCGCAGGTGGCGGTCATGGCCGAGCAGATGGTCTCGGCGTAGTCGGCCACCGTCGGGGCCTGCTGGTCGCGGGTGTAGGCCACGGCGAACCCTCCGCCGGGGCTGAAGCGCTGCATCTGCAACCCCTCCTCGCGGAACTCGGCGGCGAATCGCAGCACCAGCTCGGTGGCGACGCGGTACGGCTCCAGCTCGAACACCGGCGAGCCCAGGTGGAAGTGCAGGCCGCGCAGGTTCAGGTTCTTCGCGGCCAGGGCCTGCCGCACGGCGATGGCGGCGTGGCCGGTCTGGATGGAGAAGCCGAACTTGGAGTCGAGGATGCCGGTGGTGGTGTAGACATGGGTGTGCGGGTCGATGCCCGGCGACACCCGCAACAGTATGTCCTGCGTCTTGCCCGCCTCGCCCGCCAGGTGGTCCAGCAGCTCCAGCTCATGGAAGCTGTCCACCACGACCCAGCCGATGGACTGCGCGATCGCTTCTTCCAATTCCTGCGGGGTCTTGTTGTTGCCGTGGAAGTAGACGTCCTCCAGCGTCGCGCCGGAGTTTACGATGGTGGCGAGCTCGCCGCCGGATACGACGTCGAAGCCCAGTCCCTCCTCGCGGAGCACACGGGCGAGGGCGGGGTTGATGTACGCCTTGCAGGCGTAGGCCACCTTGGCCCCCGGGGCGCGCTGGCGGAACTCGCTGACGAAGGCGCGGCACTTGGCCCGAATGGTGGCTTCGTCCAGCACGTAGACCGGTGTGCCGTATTCCTCGGCCAGTTCCTGGGCGGTGCACCCGCCAATCACCAGGTGCCCATCGGTGTTGATCTCGGCTGTGTCGGGAAAAACGGATTTCGGGAACATGAGCATCACTCCCCCGGTAGTTGTGGCGTTAGCCGGCCTCTTTTGCGTTTGCTACTGCCTCTCTTCCATCGAGCCAGCGCTTGAGTGACCTTTGGCTTTCGGCTGACGTTCTTCCTGCCAGCAGACTCTCCACACTG
This sequence comes from Dehalococcoidia bacterium, assembly GCA_965261945.1. Classification (GTDB taxonomy): domain Bacteria; phylum Chloroflexota; class Dehalococcoidia; order Lucifugimonadales; family UBA3495; genus VXOI01. Next base: position 2,549,761 of record CBDHEF010000002.1, on the reverse strand, counting down.
ATGTCCTCGTCAAGGTGAGGCCAGTGGATGCCCTGACCGCCGCCAATCAGCCGCCAGTTATTTCTCTCAGCAACTGTTCCATGCACCAGTCGAGGATACCAGGCCAAGGGGACCGAAATTGTCCGTCCGTCGGACAACTTGGTGGTCAGGGTGTCCTCGGAAACAAAAATCGCTTCAGTCTCCGGGATATTTACTTCAATGGTTGAAATAATCATTCCACGCTTCGATTTCCACGCTTCGATTAAGGCAGCCTGATGCTCTTCAACAATCCTTGCAATGCTGGCGAATCTCCGCGCGTCCCAAGCCGCCGCTTCCCTGTATCCGCACAGGATCCAGCCAGAACTTGCAAATTCGGGCGTCGCGCTCGACGTGAACATGAGGTGGCTCAAAACCGTCGCCGGAATAGAAAAACAAGCGGTAAGGGCCTTCCCTCAATACAGTCGGCATCTATTTTCCCGTAAGGCCGCCCGCAACCCCAAGCCACCGCAGAAATCATAGGGCTTTTCGCGCCTGTCGCGCAAGTCGCGTTGACCGTTGTACGGGGCCAACATTATACTGCGGGCACATTCGGCTCAGGCGACCGAATCCTACACCTGAGGGGTGCTGAATTGAGAATTCAGATGACTGTCAACGGGCAGTCCCGGGAGGCGGACGTTGAGCCCCGCCTGCTCTTGGTGCATTTCCTGCGGGAAAACCTGGGGCTGACCGGAACAAAAATCGGCTGCGACACCAGCCAGTGCGGCTCCTGTGTCGTCCGCATGAACGGCAGCACCGTCAAGTCCTGCACCGCCCTGGCGGTCCAGGCCGACGGCGCAGACATCACCACCATCGAGGGGCTGGCGGTGGACGGGGAATTGCATACGATGCAGGAAGCCTTCTGGAACAAGCACGGCCTCCAGTGCGGCTACTGCACCGCCGGCATGATTATGACCGCTGTTGAGTTGCTGGAGCGGAATCCCAACCCCACATCGCAGGAAGTGCGGGACGGGCTGGAGGGCAACATCTGCCGCTGCACCGGCTACCACAACATCGTCAAGGCAGTCCTCGCGGCTGCCGAAGCCAAGGGAGGCTAGACGATGACGACAAGGATATTTGGCTCAGGCATCCGCCGCCGGGAGGACCCGCGCCTCATCACCGGCGGCGCTACCTACACTGACGACGTTACCCTGCCGGGAATGGTGAACGCCGCCATCCTGCGCAGCCCCCACGCCCACGCCCGCATCACGGGCATTGACGCATCCGCCGCCGCGTCGGCGCCCGGCGTCATCGCGGTCTACACCGGCGCCGACACCGAGGGTTCCCTGGCGCCCATACCCTGCGCCTGGATTCCGCCGGAATCCGACGTCAAGGCCGTGGCCCACCCGGCCATCGCCAAGGATGTTGTCCGCTACCAGGGCGACGCCGTGGCCGTGGTGGTGGCGGAGACCCGCTACCAGGCCGAGGACGCGCTGGAGCTTATCAGCGTCAGCTACGAGGCGCTGCCCGCAGTGGTGAACCCGGCGGCCGCGATGGCAGAGGGCGCGCCGCAGCTCCACGAAGACGCTCCCAACAACCAGGCATTCCACTGGGTCGCCGTTGGCGGCGACCCCGACGCGGCTTTTGCCGAAGCCGAGGTTATCGTCAGCGACACGATCATCCAGCAGCGCCTCGTCCCCAACGCCATGGAGCCGCGCTCCGCGGTGGCGACCTGGCTGGGGTCGATGGGCGAGCTGACCCTCTGGAGCACCAGCCAGAACCCCCACATCGCCCGCTTCCTCGGCTCGCTGGTAACCGGTGTGCCGGAACACAAGATACGGGTCATCGCCACCGAGGTGGGCGGCGGGTTCGGCAGCAAGATTCCCGTCTACGCCGACGAGATGATTACCGCCTTTTGCGCCATGAAGCTGAACCGTCCGGTGAAGTGGACGGAGACCCGCTCCGAGAACTTCCAGGCCACCATCCACGGGCGCGACCATGTCCAGCAGGTGGAGATGGCCGCCACCAGCGACGGAAAGATAACCGGCGTCCGCTCGGTGGTCCACGCCGGCATGGGCGCCTACCTGTCCACTGCCGCGCCGGGAGTGCCGACCATCCTGCACGGGCTGATGTACAGCGGCCCCTACCAGATTGCCGCCACCAAGGCCGACATCTACGGCGTGTTCACCAACACCACGCCAGTTGACGCCTACCGCGGCGCGGGCCGTCCCGAGGCCACCTTCCTGCTGGAGCGGCTGATAGATTTGCTCGCCGTCGAGGTGGGCAAGGACCCGGCAGAGGTGCGCCGGCTCAACCTGATTCCCAAGTTCGAGAACGGGTACGATGTGGCCCCCGGCCTGACCTACGACAGCGGCGACTACGAGGGCGCGCTGGACATGGTTCTCGACCACGTGGGCTACGCCAACCTGCGCGAGGAGCAGGCCCACTCCCGCGAGCACGGCCACTACACCGGCATCGGCATCTCCACCTACTGCGAAATCTGCGGCCTTGGCCCGTCTCAGGTGGCCGGCGCCGTCGGCTTCGGCGGGGGACTGTGGGAGAGCGCGGTGGTGCGCTTCCACCCATCGGGCAAGGTCAACGCCTACGTCGGCGTTTCACCGCACGGACAGGGCGAGGAAACCACCTTCGCCCAGGTCGTTTCCGACACCCTGGGAGTGCCGGTTGATGACGTGGAAATCGTCCACGGCGACACCGACAACACCCCGATGGGCTGGGGCACCTACGGCAGCCGCACCACGGCGGTCGGCGCCGGCGCCCTGCTGATGGGCCTGAACAAGATCAAGGACAAGGCCCGCGCCCTGGCGGCCCACCTGCTGGAAGCTGCCGAGGCCGACATCGAGTACGCCGACGGGCAGTTCTTCGTCCGCGGCGCTCCCGACCAGAGCAAGTCCATCCAGGAAATCGCGCTGATGGCCAATGTGGCCTGGAATATGCCCGCGGGCATGGAGCCGGGCCTGGAGGCGTCGGCCTTCTACGACCCGCCCAACTTCGTCTACCCCTTCGGCGCTCACGTCGCGGTGGTTGACGTTGATGTTGACAACGGCCACATCGAGCTGCGCCGCTACGTGGCCGTGGACGACTGCGGCCCGCAGATCAACCCCATGATCGTCGAGGGCCAGGTTCACGGCGGCGTGGTGCAGGGGGCCGGACAGGCCCTGTGGGAAGGCGCGGTATACGACGAAGGCGGGCAGTTGCTCACCGGCTCGATGCAAGACTACGCCCTGCCCAAGGCCCACATGGTCCCGGACATCGAGACGCTGTCTTCGGAAACGCCTTCGCCCCACAACCCGCTGGGCGTCAAGGGCATCGGCGAGACCGGCACCATCGCCTCGACAGTCACCATCTACAACGCAGTTATCGACGCCCTGCGGCCACTGGGCGTAACCCGGCTGGAGATGCCGCTGACTCCCGAGCGGGTCTGGCAGGCCATCCAGGACGCCAAGGCTTAAGACGTTTGCACTCAACGTAGGGGCGGGTTTCAAACCCGCCCCTACGACGCCGGAAGGCGCGATTCACGGCAAGAGTCAAAAGGGTATTGGAGTAAAGCGATGTATCCAGCCCAATTTGAATACACCAAGGCGGGATCGGTGGCCGAGGCCATCGGGATCCTGCAACAGGACCCGGAAGCCAAGCTAATTGCCGGCGGACACAGCCTCCTCCCATTGATGAAGCTGCGGCTGGCCCGTCCCTCGCGGGTGGTGGACATCGGCGGCATCGCCGGACTGCGGGGGATCAGCGTTGCGGACGGCGTCGTAAGCATTGGCGCGCTGACCACCCACTATGAGATTTCCTCCTCGGCGGATGTGCAGGCCAACTGCGGCATTCTGGCCGAGGCCGCCGGGGGCGTCGGCGACCCGGCGGTGCGCAACCGTGGCACCATCGGCGGCAACGTTTCCCACGCCGATCCGGCCTCCGACCTGCCCACGGTGCTGACCGCCCTGGGCGCCAGCTTCAACCTGCAAGGGCTTTCCGGCTCGAGGACAGTGGCCGCCGATGACTTCTTCCTCGGTCCCTTCACCACCGCGCTGGGGGCCAACGAGGTGCTGACCGGCGTCAACGTCCCCGCGCTGGCTGCCAACCAGGTGGCCGAATACGCCAAGATGGCCCATCCCGCCACGTCCTTCGCTGTGGTTGGAGCGGCGGCCGTGGTGACGCTGGAGGGCGACGGAGGTCACGGCCATGGACATGATCATGGGCACGACCATGACCACGGTCACGGCCACGCGCAGCGTTGCACCGCCGCCAGGGTTGCTATCGGCGGACTGACCCCGAAACCGACCCGCTCACCGGCGGTCGAGGCTGCGCTGACCGGCCTGGAACTCACGTCTGATTCCATCGCCGACGCTGCCAGCCTGGTTGGCGGCGACCTGGGCGATGACCTTCTGGGCGATATCTACGCCTCCGCCGATTACCGCCGCAGCATGGCCGGCATCGAGCTGAAGCACGCGCTTTACCACGCCGTGGGCCTGGCGCACCACTAGAGGGCTGTCACCCTGAACGGAGCGACGCCTTCGCTCCGTTCAGGGTGACATGGGAGAACTTTGCAATCGTCCTGTCCCCTAGGAGGCCAGCGTTGACTGCGTAAAATTACGCCGCGATGTGCCAGGAGGTTGCTTGTCATGTCTACTGAACTGACAATCCCTTCGCAGAACGTCGGCTCCAGGAGGCCGAATCGCCTTGCGTTGGGCTACATACTCATCGCGGTGGTCTCCTATGCCCTGATTCCTACCGTAATCGGGCAAATTGGCGGCGAGCGCATCCCCTTTTTATTCTTGGCCAGCTGGCGAGCCGGAGTAGCCGTTGGCTGTGTATCCGTGTTGGTCGTCTTTTATTTGCCTCTGCTGTTTAACAGGAGCAACTGGAGCAGTTTCAAAGAACACATAGTCAATTCCGAAACCCGGGCCGTTGATTGGCGACTCCCATTGGTCAACTGGCAAATCCGGGTGGACGAATTGCGAATTCCGCTGGTCAACTGGAAAATTCCTGGAGACTTGATTGATTGGCGGATTTTGCTGTGCATACTCGGCAATTGCGAATACGCTTTGTTCGCGTGGTCGCTTCAGTTCATAGACATCGCTGTTACTACAATCCTGTTCCAATCGTGGCCGGTATTTTTTCTGATTCTTTCAGCAATGTTGCTTCAGAAGCATACCCCGGATGACCGCGACGGGAAAACCAGACTCTCGCTGATTTTGCTGATAGGCCTCGGGTTCATTGGATTCGCCTTTATTATTTTCAGCTATACAGGAGAATTTGGAGATCTGGGTGATATAGCTCCATCCCAACTGATCATAGGAGTTGCTCTAACTGTTGGCGCCATGGCTCTCGGGAACTTAAAGGCGTTTGGCATTGATTGGGGAAGGAATTTGGGCAGGCAACTGTCTGGCAATATAACCGGCTTGGGTGATTCCCCGGCAATGTTCTTTGTCATTGTTTCGTTCCTGATTAGCAGTTCGGGCGCTGCTGTTGCAGGCGCGATTGTGGGGTTAAGCAGGAGCGAAACCTTCGAGCCGGAATTGCTGGGGCTTGCGTTCATTGGAGGGCTGATTGTCAATACCACCGCCGGCCTTCTGTGGCGGAAGGCTAATATGGCCGATGATGAGATTGGCTTTAACGCATTTGGCTACGCCATTCCGGTTTTGGCTATGCTGTTTCTCTTTTTCTTTCAGCAAGCCGATATTTCCCGGGTGGACTATTTAATTCTCGGCTCCACCGCGATAATAGTAGCCAACTTGCTCATTAATTTTGAAGCCGAAATCCGGTGGAGCTTCGAGGCTTTAATCCTCGCGTTGGCGGCTTGCGGGACAGCTGTATATTTGAGGGATGACCTGTTCGAGTGGCTGAACATACCCAATTGGACTTGGTCTGGCGACGGGTATTTTGGGTCTGTCGGTCTGTCTGCCACGGTATTCACGCTCCTTTTGGCCTTTCGCGTGGCGCGGCTGGTAACTCGCACTAGTGACGAAGAAAACCGCACATTTACCATTCTGAGAAAGCTGGATTTGCTGGTCAAGCGGGGCGTCATCAACGGCGATGTCCGTGAGTGCATACTGGTTATTGACGAATCCAATAAACAGGCCACACTGAAAGACTATTACATCAGAGTGCGGAGCTATATTGCCGACGCCACTCCCTCGGACGACTCCGACCGCCAAGCGCTTAACCAAGCGGAAGCTGAACTGGACACGCTGGTCCGTTCCAAACAGGCGACTCCGGTTCTGGGCGAGATATTCGCCCTGCTCGTTTTCGCCGGGATTACAATTTTTCTGACCATGTTCACCAAACCCGACGAACCGGATGGCTGGATACGGATACTGATCGATTTATTTGCGATGTTGGTCTCTGCTGTCATCGTCTTCTTGATGACATACTCCATGGACCTGGACCGCGAGCGCGATGCCCATAAACTGGAGCGCGCAACAAAAGATGGAGACTATTTGCTCCTGTTTCCCGACACTGAGCAGCGTTTGTTCGACCAATGGCTTTCTATTGCCGTCGGAGTCTCTATTGTCTTGGCCTATGCCGGCTTGCTGGGGCACAAATGGCTGGGATGGTTCGGCTGATGTGTCCGCAATTCCGGTTATTCCAATAGTTTTTCTCTGTGGTGGATGAATGAATATACTGGTAATCAACGACGACGGCATTAAATCGGCGGGCCTGTGGGCGGCGGTGCGGGCTGTGCGACGGTTAGGCGAAGTGTTCGTGGTGGCCCCGGCCAAGGAGCAGAGCGGCGTCGGCGCGTCGCTGACGCTGCACTCGCCGGTGAAGGTAATTCCCTGGACTCCCGAAGCCGAATTCCAGGATTGTACTGATGGACTGCGCCCGGTGACTGCCTACTCCGCCGAAGGCACCCCCGGCGACTGCTGCATCCTGGCGCTGGAGACCCTGACCAGCGGAGTGGACCTGGTGGTGTCGGGCATCAATTCCGGCTCCAACACCGGCTGGGACGTGATGGTGTCGGGAACCGTCGGCGGTGCGGTGCAAGGTTACAGTCGCGGCTTTTCCACCATTGCCGTCTCGGTGGCCTCGGTCACCGCCCCCCGATATGACGTGGCCGAGCGGCTGCTGGAAGCGCTGGGGCAACGGCTGGCCGAGCGGGAGGGCGAGCCGCTGTTCCTCAATCTGAACATCCCCAACGTTCCCCCTGACCGCGTGGCCGGGCTGCGGGCGACGCGGCTGGGCGGCCTGTCCTACCGCGAGTCGGTGCGACTGGAAGGCAGCGACGGCGACGAGAAGCGCTACCGGATTGCCCGCAACCGCCCAGGCAATCAGACGCATTCCGAGGACTCCGACATCGTAGCCCTGAGAAACAACTTTGTTTCCATCACCGCGCTCCGGCTGGGCATGGGCGACGACGCAGGCGTTCCGCAGGTGGAGGCGCTGCTGGACGGGCTGCTGGACTGAACCCCACGCTCCCGCTCTTCTGAGGGAGAGGGCCGGAGCTGGGGAGAACGCCCCCCCCACCCTGACCCTCCCCCGGAAGGAGAGGGAACTTTAGTCGTCTGCGGCGACAGTCTCCGGCGCGAGGGCGCGGGAGACGCCGATCATTGAGTCGCGGGTGACCAGGGCAGCCAGCTCCTCTTCGCTCATGCCCTCGGCGCCGGCGGGCTGCTGGGGCAGCACCAGGTAGCGCAGGTCGGCGGTGCTGTCCAGCACGACGACCTCGGTGTTTTCGCTGACCTCGGTGCCGAACTCCCGCAGAGCGCCGCGCGGGTCGCTGACAGCCCGCGAGCGGTAGGCGAAGCTCTTGTACCAGTCGGGCGGGCGGCCCAGCAGGGCGCGGGGGTAGCAGGAGCAGAGAGTGCAGACCACCAGGTGATGCACGTCGTCGGAGTTCTCCACCACGCCCAGCTTGGGCGTCGGGTCGGGCAGCGTGTAGCCCATATCAGCCAGCGCCGCCTCCGGGTCGGACAGCAGCTTGGCCTTGTACTCCGCGTCGGCCCAGGCCCTCGCCACCACGCGGGCGCCGTCGGCGGGCGATCGCGACTCCACGGCGTCCACGTTGCGCTGCACTTCATCCAGCGTCAGTACGCCCTTCTCGGCCAGCAGCGCCTCCATGGCGCGGACGCGGCGGGCGTGGTAGCTAAGTTCCTCGGTGTCCATGCCGGGGTGAGTGTGGTCGCCGTGGTCGATTTCGTTACCGTGATCTGCGCTCATGTCTGGGCCTCCTGTCAGGCTGTGCGCTCCAGCCATTGCTCGTAGATGTCCACTTGCAGGCGGTCGGTGGGCGGGCCGTTATAGTTGTCCCACAGATCGGTCTGGGGGAACTCGACGCGGTAGAGGGGCTTGTGTGGGGCGCCGTCGCCGCCGTGGGCCAGCGATTCCGGGTCGGGGTACACGCCGCAGAGGGCCACCACCCGCCCGGTCCTGCCCTGCACGTAGGCCGGGGTGCGGTAGTGAGTCGGCGGATTGCCGGTGCGGACCGTCACCATGTCGCCGTTGCTGAAGGCGGTCTGTGCTGCTGCGCTCATGGAGGCGCCCCCACCCTAACCCTCGCCCGGAGGGAGAGGGGATTTATTTTCCTGCCGGGCCATCGTCGCGTCCAACTCGGAGGCGGTCACGACGCCTTTCTCGATGAGCAGCGCCTCCACTGCCTCGGTCCAACGCTCGTAGTAGCTGAGCGACTCGTAGCGTTCCGGAGTCAGGGCCTCGATGGCGCGGCGCAGTTCGTCCACGCCCAGATAACCCTTTTCGCCCAGGACGCCGCGGATGGAGTCAATGCGGCGCTCCCAGTCCATCAGGACGTGCTCGCCCTGGTCTATGGGGTCGTCGTTGGGCCGCCCGCCCATATCATGAAACTTGGCCGTATCGGTCATATCAGACGCTCCCGGTGGGTTGCCGCTATGCTAAACGCACCCGGCGGCGTTGGCAAGGCGGGGGAGGGGCGGTCAAAGCGGCTCGGTGCCCTCGGACAGGATGTCGATGTACTCAGGGTATGCGAATATTCGGTTTCGTTGCTGCCCGGTTATCTCTTGCGCGATGTCCAATTGTTCGAGAATCTTTATACCAGAGGATGCGGCATGAAAAGATAAACCTGCCCGTTCTCTAACAGATTGTATCGTAGAGAAAGGATACTCCTTTAAGGCTTGATGGACACGCAGTGCTGATGCTGGCGCACGTACCTCCCGCTGGATACGAGCTTCATCTCTGGTGAACAATTGAATGAGCCGTCTTGCGGTTGACTCGGCGCCTTCTGCCGTTTCTGCAACTCCCTGGAGGAAAAAATCGAGCCAAGTTTCCCAATCTCCCGTCTGCCGCACGCCGTCCAGCAAGTCATAATAGGTCTGGCGATGCTGCTTGAAATAGAGGCTGAGGTAAAGCAACGGTTCACTGATTACCCCGGCGTGAATCAGCATAAATGTGATGAGGAGTCGCCCTACGCGGCCGTTGCCGTCCAAGAAAGGATGAATGGTCTCAAACTGGACATGGCAGATCCCTGCGCGGATTAGGGGAGGCATACCGTTGCCGGATTCGTGCATGAATCGCTCCAGATCTCCCATGCAGTCTGGTACGACTCTATGAGGTGGCGGAACGAAATGAGCGTTCCCCGGACGGCTCCCGCCAATCCACACCTGCGACTGGCGAAATTCTCCAGGGCGTTTGTCGCTTCCGCGCCCTCTGGAAAGGATTTCTGCGTGAATCTCCCGAAGCAGGCGGTTGGAGAGAGGGAAGTCGTCATTCCGCAGCCGATTCAACCCGTGAGTCATAGCCCTCACATAGTTGGAAACTTCTACTACATCGTTCTCTAGTGGAACCCCGGGCATGTCCTCTGCCTCGAACCGCATCAAGTCAGCGATAGAGGATTGTGTGCCTTCGATCTGGGAGGACAGCACGGCTTCCTTGCGCACATAAGAATGCAGGAACAGGCTAGGGTCGGGGAGCAGGCGCGACAAACCATCCAGCCGCCCCAAATTCAAGTGCGCTTTAGCAAGAGGTTCCTGAAGCCCCGCTAGGTCGAGAGGTGGGGTAGGCGGTAGCTGGGCTGGGATGAAAGCCGAGACTAGCTCGCCGCCAACATTGGTTATTTCGTATTTTCCGGGTTTTTCTCGGTTCATTCCATAGTGTCCTTATTGCTAGAAAGGAAATTAGCAAACTTACTATTGCATATTATCAGTAAATATGTAATAAAAGGGCGCTGCGACAGGGCTTATTGCACATTGGGAAATAAGGATCGGGCTTATTGTAAAATTATCTCTAATTTTCAATAAGCCCGATGGCGGACCCGGTCGCCCCATCACTCCGCGGGGGCGAACAGCCGCGCCGCGTCTATGCCGCGCATGAACTCGACGTTGCGATGGGACTTGATGAACTCGATGAGCTTCTCCAGCATCAGCAGGCGGCCGGGGCGGCCGATGTACTGCGGGTGCATGGTCAGCACGAAGGAGCGGCCATAGCGGTAGAGACCCTTGAACTCCGCCGCCCAGGCGCCGTAGACCTCTTCGGGGTTGCGCATGGGGCCCAGGCGGTTGGCCACCGGCGCGTAGACGAAGTTGGGGGCGTCGTCCAGCAGCCAGTGGATGGGGATTTCGACCAGCTTCTGCCCCGACTGCGGCGCCGTCTCGACGTAGGGCGCGTCGTCTCCCATCAGGCTGCTGTCGTAGACGAAGCCGTGGCCCGCCAGCAGGTCGAGCGAGTGTTCGCTCAGCTCCCAACTGGGCGAGCGGTAGCCCAGGGGACGCTCCCCGGTGAGGCCGCCTAGGATGTCTATGCCCCGGCGCAGCACGTCGTCCTCCTGATCGCGGGTGAGCGTGGAGGGGGGCTCGTGCATATAGCCGTGATGGGCAACCTCGTGGCCGCGGGCGGCGATTTCCCGCACCAGCCGCGGATGCGTCTCGGCCACGTAGCCCGGGATGTAGAAGCTGGCCGGAACGTCGTGGGCGTCCAGCAGGTTCAGGATGCGGGGCGTGGCCACGCTGGGGCCGTACTCCGCCATGGACATCAGGCTGGGATGGTTCTTGAAGTTGGGGTCCCGGTTCAGCCAGGACGAGACGCCGTCAACGTCGAACCCCAGCATTGCCACGCACTGAATTTCATCGGGCCAGATCCCTGCCATAGTTTTGCTCCTTCAACTCTTGGTACGGGAGTATTGTTGGGAGTGTGGTCAGTCGGATACGAAGCTCTCGTAAAGACGGCAAGGGGTTGAAACGGTGTACGGAAGGCCGTGAGGTCTCGATGGTTGGCCTTTCTCAATTCCCCGGGCCGCCCTGGTCAGAGCGCCTCGATGCGGTCGAAGCCGGTGTAGGGGCGCAGGACTTCGGGGATTACGACGGAGCCGTCGGGCTGCTGGTTGTTCTCCAGGATGGCGATAATCACCCTGGGCAGCGCCAAGCCGGAGCCGTTGAGGGTGTGGGGCAACCGGGGACGGGCGCCCTGCTCCGGTCGGTAGCGGATGTTGGCCCGGCGGGCCTGGAAGTCGGTGCAGTTGGAACAGGAGCTGACCTCCAGCCACTCCTGGCAGCCGGCGGCCCAGACCTCGATGTCGTAGGTCTTGGCGGCGGCGAAGCCCATGTCGCCGGTGCAGAGCTCCAGCACACGCCAGGAGAATCCCAGGCGGCGGCAGATCTCCTCGGCGTGGCCCAGCAGCCGCTCCAGCTCCCCTGACGAGGTTTCCGGCTCAACGAAGTGGTACATCTCGACCTTGTTGAACTGGTGAACGCGCTTGATGCCCCGCGTGTCGCGCCCCGCCGCCGTCTTCTCCCGCCGAAAGCATGGGGTCTGGGCCACGTAGTACAAGGGCAGACGGCCCGGCGGGATGATCTCGTCGCGGTACAGGTTGGTGATGGGCACCTCGGCGGTGGGGATGAGCCAGAGGTCATCCTCTTCGTCGTGATACAGGTTGTCGGCGAACTTGGGCAGGTTGCCCGAGCCTTCCATCACGTCGCGGCGCACCACGGCGGGCAGGGCCAGCTCGGTGTAGCCGTGCTCGCCTGTATGCAGGTCCAGCATCCAGGAGATCAGGGCGCGCTCCAGCCGCGCCCCCGCGCCGCTGGTGGTGTAGAAACGGCTGCCCGACAGCTTGGCGCCGCGCTGGAAGTCTATGATGCCCAGCCGCTCGCCCAGTTCCCAGTGAGGAACGCCCTCGAAGCCCAATTCCACCGGTTCGCCTTCCTCCCGGTAGATGCGGTTGTCCTCTGAATCGCTGCCCAGGGGGACCTCGGCCAATGGCAGGTTGGGCAGGCCCAGCAGCAACTGGTGGATTCGTTCCTCGGCTTCTTGGGCGCCGGCCTCCAGCTTGTCCACCTGGCGGCCAAGTGTGCGCATCTCCTCGATGACCTCGGGAGCGGGTGGCTGCCCAGCGGAGCGGGCGTGCCCAATATCCCGGTTCACTTGGTTGCGCCGGTTGCGTATCTCGTCGGCCTGCGTCTTGTCCTGCCGCCAGGAGGCATCCAGTTCCAGCAGCTCGTCCACCGGGTCCGGCTCGCCGCGGGACTCCATCGCTTTTCGCACTGCGTCGGGGTCGCGCCGCACCTGCTCAATGGCAATCATTCGTTCCAGCCCTTGCTTAGTTTCGTATTGCAGCGTGCTGATGTAGCATCGCACGATATTATATTACACGGCAGTCCCGTGTCCGTGTAGGGTTCCGGCCCTCCTGCCCCATGCGGGATAGAGCGAAGGTAAGCAACTATGTTAATAGCCCACTTATAACAACCTGACAAGAATTACCGAGTACTCCCAAAAGACTATACAGTACGTTATAATAACCAGGCGGAAGAAAGATGGCTCCGGCTTCATTTGGCGTTTGCGCCTTTTGGTACACTGTTGGTAACTTGGCTCCTTTCGTTGGCGGTCGGAGCTTGGGACTGGGGTGTCCGCGACAATATGGGCTTTGCGGGCCAGTTGATGCCGTTGGGCGCAGCTAGCTACGCCGCTGTTATCCTGGCGATTGAGAGGTCAGTAAAGATGTTTTGGGCATTGGCACAACGTGAGAAGGACAGGAAAAAGTGGCGCGAGGAGGCGCTCAAAGAGGGCCGGGAACTGGGATTCGCGATGGGCCGCGAGGAAGGCCGCGAGGAAGGCCGCGAGGGCGAGCGGTCCAGGATCGAGCAGGAGTTGGCAGTGCAAGGTATTGCGGTTTCCACCGAGGCGCTTGAGATCATCAGGTCCGCGCACAACGGTAATGGTGATGGATCGAGGAATTCATAGAGCGGGCTTTGATGCTTCTTGCGAGGACATATCAGCCGGAATTTCGAGAGTCAAACGGGGGAGTATCCGGAGATTAAACGCGGCGACAACTTACGCCACCAATCCTGGCGCCCTGTGAGTTCCCCCTATAAATCGGGCGCCTCTGAATTGCTGCCAACGCCAGGTTCCGCTTGATACTCCGCGGGAGCATTGGCCACACTTGCTTCCAACCTCAATTGCCGCAGCTGCGGGAACAGCAGCACGTCGCGGATTGTAGGTTGGCCCGACAGCAGCATCACCAGCCGGTCTATGCCGATGCCGAGACCGCCGGTGGGGGGCATACCGTACTCCATCGCTGTCAGAAAGTCCTCGTCCAGCCGGTCCACTTCCTCGTCCTGGTACAGGCGGCGGATTTCTTCCTGACCCTCGAATCGCTCCCTCTGCACCTGCGGGTCGTTGAGCTCGGTGTAGGAATTGGCGATTTCCATGCCGCAGGCGAAGGCCTCGAACCGCTCCACGTAGCCGGGGGCGCCGGGCTTGGCCTTGGCCAGCGGCGACATCTCTTCCGGGTAGTCCAGCACAAATGTGGGCTGCGTCAGGTGCGGCTCCACCAAGGCCGAAAGCAGCTTGTCTATTATGCGGCCCCGGCTCTCGCGGATGCCGGTGTCCACTCCCAAGGCACGGGCGCGGTTTTGCAGCTCCCTGTCGTCACAGGCGTCCAGGTCAATGCCGCTGCGCCGTTGCAGCTCCTCCCGCAGCGATACCCGCCGCCACGGGGGTGTGAAGTCGATGACCTGCTCGCCGACGGCCACCTGCGCGGAGCCGGTTGCGTCGATGGCTTGCCGGGAGATCATCTGCTCCACCATCTCCATCACATCGTTGTAGTCGGCGTAGGCTTCGTAGCTTTCCAGCAGGGTGAACTCGGGGTTGTGGTCCTGGTCAATGCCCTCGTTGCGAAAGACGCGGCCGATCTCGTACACCTTGTCGAACCCGCCGACAATCAGCCGCTTCAGGTACAGCTCGGTGGCGATGCGCAGGTAGAGTTGCTCGTCGAGGGCGTTGTGGTGGGTGACGAAGGGGCGGGCGTGGGCCCCGGCGGCCACCGGCACCAGCACCGGGGTATCCACTTCCAGGAAGCCGCGCTCGTCGAGGAAGCGCCGGATGCCGCTTATTACCCGGCTGCGCAGCCGGAAAATGTCCATGATCTCGCGGTTGGCGATGAGGTCGAGGTAGCGCTGCCGGTAGCGCGTCTCGGTGTCGCGCAGGCCGTGGTACTTCTCCGGCAGCGGGCGCATCCCCTTGGCGATGATGGAGGCGCGGGAGGCATCGATGGTTATCTCGCCGGTGCGTGTGCGGATCAGGTTGCCCGCGACCCCCAGATGGTCGCCGAGGTCCAGGTCCTTCAGCAACTCGAAATCTTCGCCCATGTTGTTGCGGCGGAACAGTGCCTGGATGGAGCCGGAGGCGTCCTGGAGATCGAGAAAGGCGGCCCGCCCCATGACCCGCACCGACACGATGCGTCCGGCCAGCGACAGGCCCTCGGCGTCGGTGGTGGGGCGCTCGCCGGATTCCACCGCGACGAAGGTGGCCGTTGCCGTGGCGTTGTCGCAGGTGCGGCGGTAGCGCGGGGGATAGGGGTCTATTCCCCTTTCACGGAGGCGTTCGAGCTTGGCGGCCCGGTTGGCGACGAAGGAATCTTGCATATCGGAATTCGGAAGCGCCTCCACCCCGGCCCTCCCCTATAGAGAGGGCTGGCAAAACGTCATTCAATGGCCATGATTTCTAGCTGTATCTTGCCCGACGGGGCGCTGACCTCGGCGATTTCGCCCACCTTCTTTCCCAGCAGGCTCTTGCCGATGGGAGAGACATTGGAAATTTTGCCTTGGGCAGGGTCGGATTCGGTGCTGCCGGTGATGGTGTAGGTGGCGGGCTTGCCCTGCGGGTTCCGAACGGTGACCTTTGCCCCGACGCCAACAGACTCCCGCTGGCCCTGATCCTCTTCAATAATGGCGGCGTTGCTGATCATGTCGTCCAGTGCCTGAATGCGCCCCTCGACGAATGAACGCTCATTGATGGCCTCTTCGTATTCGGCGTTGCTGACCGTGCCGCCGCGCTCGCGGGACTGCTGGATGCGGTCGGCGACCTCGCGCCGGCGGTCGGTGCGCAAATGCGTAAGCTCAGCCTGTAGTCTTTCCAGGCCCTCGCGGGTAACGTAGTTAGGCTGAGTCATGGCGGAACCCTCCGGCGGAGGCAAACAGCGTAAGAGAGTCTGCGCCTGGCGCGACCCTCCTGAAACTTGGCGTGATTCTAGCAACGCGGCGGCGGGTTGTAAAGACGGGCAGTTGGCAGTAGATACATACGCAGCGTGAAAGCCTGGGTACGCGGTCAGGGTTGAATGCGCTTGCGGAATAAGCTGTAAATACTTTGGAGTAATCTTAAAGGTCGTTGTATTAAGAAGGCGAGGCACTGCAATGCAGCCATCAATAGACAACTTGTGGAATAGACGGCTTGTGGCATTTGCCGCCGGATGAGTTGACACGTCGGCTTCTTGACGAGCCGGAGGGTCAGTGGTTCGATCGAAAAAGCAGCCGTAGCCGCGCGGCCCAATTAGCCGGGACCCTTGTGGCAATGGCCAACGCCGAAGGTGGGGCGATAGCTGTTGGCTTGACTAAGGGAGTATGCGAGGGGGCTGCAACTTTTCGGAGAGCGAATACGAATGGAAGCAGACTGGCTTGGATTTCACAGATCCGGCGGTGCGATTTGTTCCGCCGCCCCGACAGCTTACTGGATCGTCTCGTCCATCGCCAACCGTCTCTTGCAGTAACGCATACTCTAAAACATTTTCTTTAGAGTATGCGTTACTGCAGCCGTTACAGCGCCACCGGGTAGAGCACCTGTATGACCTTGTTGTCGCGCAGGACTTCGAAGTAGGGGTTGGGATTGTCGGGGGTCTGTAGCCAGCGGCGGGTGAAGTAGGCGCACAGGTTGGCGAGTTGCATTCCCGGTGAGTCCTCGGCGTTGACGAAGCAGATATTCTCGTGGAGCGCCGATGCGTCAATCCCCTCGTCTGAGCGCAGGAATTCGCCCATGAGGCGCGGGTCTATGTTGGCTCCTTTCTGGGCAACCACCATGGCGAACTGGGAGACCGGAAGGTCACCCGACATTATCTGTTCGTGGTTGAGCGTGGCCATGCTCATCTCGTCAAGGTACATACTCAACGCGAAAAGGAAGCGGCTCATTACGGGTTCGATGGGATTGGCCCACAGCAGGGCGCCGGGGGAGGAGGCGTTGACGCGGGCATCAATGAGCTCCCGCTTGTTGAGGAATGCGCTGAGAACCGGGGTCTCGCGCCGGATGAGTATGTTCAGGCAGTCCTGAATCATCTCTGACCGTCGCTCCGGCGGCCACGATGAGTATTGGCGCAGCCCGTGGAACAGGTCCACGGGTCGTAAGCGCCGGGGTGCGCCCGGCTCGCCCAGGGGCGCCCCGAAATGCCGGCGGCAGAGGGCGTCGAACTCTCCGTTGAACGCCACGGTCTGCGTTTCGTGGAGCATCAGCCCGGCCACCACCTCGTGGGGCTGGGAAGGGTCGTCGGCGCTGATTCCGGTAGCGCCCGACTGTCCTATGTATACCAGGTGCATACCGTCGTTCTCCTTCCTGGCGCCTTCGTCGCGGCGGCCCGGCGACGCTTCTTTCCGGCGTGACTTTCGGTAAACCTTTAGATTATTCGGACCCCCCCGCTTCCGCCGACCCCTGCGCTTCCTCTTCTTCCCCGGCATCCGCCGTGCTGCGCGGGGTGTCCAGGCGCACCACAATTTCCTCCGGGTCGGTCAGCAGGGTAACTCCAGGCGCAAGCGGAATGTCGCCAGCCCGGATAACGCTGTCTTCGGAGGTCATTACCGACAGGTCAACCTCGGCCTGGCCCGGCATATCCATCGGCAGGGCCGAAACGTCTATGGCGAAGAGTTGCTGGGTAACGTGGCCGCCGGCGCGGGCGGCTCCCGGAGCTTCTCCCTCCAGGGCCAAGTTCACTTGGGCCGTAATCGGGCGGCTCACGTCTACGGCCATGAAGTCGACGTGCAACACGGTATCACGCCTGGGGTCCCACTGGATTTCCCTGGCGAAAGCCAAGTGGCTCCCGGACTCTCCCTCGATGGTCACCGTGATGGGCGAGCTGGCCCCCAATGCGGCCAGCGACGTAATGAGATGCCGGGCGGCGCATTGCAGGGCCCGGGACTCAATGCCGGGGCCGTAGAGATGAACGGGGACGATGCCGGCCCGCCGAAGCCTGCCGACCTTCTTGCCCAACAGATCCCTGGGCTGTAGCTCCAATCGCGCCGCGCTGGTTGTCATAAACGGTCATGCTCCAGATGATTTTAGCAACAACGAATGATACCATCCGCAGGGCGGAAAGGGAATGGCGGGATTTGCGATTCGGGGTATTTCGATTCTCCCTTTCCATTGAGGGAGAGGGCCGGGGTGGAGGGGAAATCCGGGGATGACGCTATGTTCCCTCGTCAGCGTGGACGCCCCCGCCCTAACCCTCCCCCAAGAGGAAAGGGAGCAGTGAAAAGACCCCGGGAAAAGACCCCGGACGACTCCCTGTTTCATCGGTAATAAATTGACAGCAGGGTTATCATAAAGTCTGATTTCAAGCAGGCCGGTTGGCGGACGGAGGGCATCAAAATGGCGTCTCATTCTATGGGGCTTTCGCTGCACGAGGCGGCGCGGCGCATGGGTGTGCCGTTCATTCAGGAGAACGAACCCGCCGACCGGTTCGTGGACGCCAATGGGCTCCGTTTCCACTACCTGGAATGGGGCGAACCCTCCAATCCCACGGTGTTGATGCTGCACGGCGCGTCGCAACAGGGACATAGCTGGGACTTCATCAGCCTGCCCCTATCGGCCGATTATCACGTCTTGGCCCTCGACCAGCGGGGACACGGAGACAGCGACTGGTCCCCCAACAGCGACTACTCGCTGGATGCGATGGTGGGCGACCTTGAGGCGCTGGTCCCGGCCCTTGGACTGGACCAGCGCAGATTCCACCTGATGGGTCACTCCATGGGCGGTCGCAACAGCTTCGTCTGGGCGTCGCGGCATCCGGGGGCGCTGCGCTCGCTGACCGTCGTGGACACCGGCCCCGAGACGGCGCCGAGGGGCCGACAGCGCATCCAGCAGTTCCGCGAGCTGCCCGACAACCTGGATACGCTGGAAGAGTTCGCCGACCGCATACAGGAATACACCGGGCGAACCCGAGAGCAGGTGCTGGGCGCGCTGAAGTACAGCATACGCCAGGGCGCCGATGGCAAGTGGACCTGGAAGTACGACCGGGTGATGCGCGAGCGAGGCCGCCAGGACAACCTCTGGTCGCCGGAGCAGCTCTGGGAGCGCTGGCGGCGCATAGACTGTCCCACTCTGGTCACTCGCGGAGATCGCAGCGACATTTTCTCCGACGACACATTGCAGCGCATGGGCCAGGAGATCGCCGACTGCGAGACGATCACGATCGCCAACGCGGGCCACCTGGTACAGGGCGACAACCCGCCGGACTTTCTGGCGGCGGCGCGGAAGCACCTGGAGCGGGCGGAGGGGTTGTAGTGGGTGGGGTGCATCAGGCGCTTAACACCTCCGCATCGTGATGACTCGGTGTCTCACAAACTTGCGCCGAGGCGAAGCATAATCAACCATCGAACAGAGAGAATCGAGACGAATCGCAGGAAACTGGAGCATGGGCACAACTGTTTTCACGGCCAACTTTCACGGCCAACGTAGACACGGACATCCTGTCCTTGGCCAACGAAGTCCTGGCAAAGGAAGGCATTACCATGACCGAGGCCCTTCGTCAGATGATGAATTACATCGTCGTTGAGGGACGGATGCCTCACTTCCAATGCTTTGAACCCAACGAAGACACTCTAGCGGCTATCGCTGAGGCAGAGAGCGGAGACCTCATAACCGTAGGAACCGTGGCCGACCTCATGGCCGAACTGAATGAGGACGATTAGACGCACTCGGGCTTTCAAGCGCAATTACAGGCGCGAAAAGCGTGGCCAATACCGCCGGACGTTGGATCAAGACTTGCCGCGAGCTCTGGAACTGCTGTCCAATGACGAAGCGCTACCGGAACAATATCAAGACCATCCCATGCGCGGCGACCGGGCACGAGAGCGCAACTGCCACATACGACCGGACCTCGTCCTCATCTACAGAAAGCCCAATGCCACTGACCTATCCGTTTGTCGAAACCCGTTCGCCCTGAACTTGTCCGGGGGGGACGGGTTTTTCCAACTATCGGAAACTGGTCCTTTTTTCGAGACTGCTCTTGCCTTTATCCGGGCCTATCATCCAGTAGCAAACCAGCAAGGAAGCCACGGTAGCCCCCAGCGGGCGCCAAAGTGCATTCTCATTACTGGCAGCAAACGCAAAAGTTGCTGTCACCGCGACAAGCAAGAGAAGTGCGTCTACTGCATTGCGACCTGACCTGATAGCTATGCCGAAACAGATAAGCATAGTGGCGGCAATCCAAATCCAAGAGAAAACCGCGGGTGTCCACCCATATCCGGGGAAGCTGATTAAGGCGTATCCCTGCCACCCCCGAGGGAAAAGGTCGAAAGCCATGTGGACGGCAAATCCGACCCCTATTCCCGTTCCGAATCTGCGGAAGACTTGGCTGTTGCCCTGCGCGAAAGCGAAGGCCAATAACGGCAGTAGAGGGCCGTGGGTGATGATCGATCTATGGAGCAGGAACCCGATCTGCTGGTCAACGTCCGGAAATTTCAGGCCAATGTACGCTGCGGTAGCAAGGAGCGCAAGACCGATCAACTGCAAAATCAAGGCCACTCCCTCCCCACACTAAAACGCCCCCTGTCCCGGCCATGCACTCCACCCCACTTGCCATTCTCCCCTTGTAGACTAACGCTGCTTGCCCTACGTAAACAGCCGCGGGATGAGGTCGCCCAGGGCGTAGCCTATGCCGGCGGAAATGGTGCCGATGCCGAGGATTTCGAGGCCCTGGAGCAGCGGGGAGCGCTCCACCAGCCGGCCCTTGACCAGCCCCAGCGCGAACAGCCCGGCCAGCGTCGCCCCCACGGACACGCCGATGGCCTGGCCGCCGGTCAGGAAGAAGTGGGGGACGAGCGGTATGGCCGCGCCGGAGATGAAGGCCGCGCCCATGACCAGGGCATCCTTGAGCGGGTTGGAGGTCACCTGGGCGCTGATGCCCAGTTCCTTCTCCACCAGCGTTTTGAGCCAGAGGTCGCGGTCCTGGGAGATCTCGTCGGCCATCTGGCGCGCCTCGTAGAAGGTCATACCCTCGCGCTGGAAGAGCACGACCAGTTCGGCCAGCTCCTCGGCTGGATTGGTATCCAGCTCCCGGGCCTCGCGCTCGATCTCGGCCCGCTGCACGTCCAGCTCGGCGCGGGATCCCAGCAGGGCGCCGGTAGCCATGGAGATCATGCCGGGAAGGGCTCCGGCCAGGCCCGCTATGACCACGGTGGTCTGGCTCTCGACGGCGACGGCGAGGCTGGTGACCAGCGCGACGGTGCTGAGCAAACCGTCCTGGGCGCCGAACACGACCTCGCGCAGGCGGCTCATACGGGCCACGCGCCAGATCTCGCGTTCCACCTCGTCAGCGGCGGTGTTGTATGTCTCGCGGTCGAAGGCCCGCCCGGCGGCCGCCTCAGCTTCCGATGAGCCGTCCGGCACGGGAGAGAAGGATGTCGCCGCGACGCTGGCGGGCATCATGGGGATCTCCGGCGCGGGGGCCAGCCGGACGGCGCCAGTCTGAGTTCCCAGCTTGGCCTCCAGGCCGGTCAGCGCCTCGGTGAACGCTTCCAGGTGGTGGCGTTCCCGCTCCATGGCCATGGTGAAAGAGTCGACGGCTTCCTGGTTGCCCTCGGCCAGGGCCTCCCGGATCATGCGCGGGTAGATGGTGGTGGCCTCCATGGCCTCTCCCTCGATGATTGCCCGCAGGTTTTCAGCCGTTGACGCCATGTCGCCCGACACGCGCAGGTGGTTGATGCCGTGCACCGTTTCGGCGCCGGCCACCTCCTGGAATATCTGCGCTACCTCCGGGTGTCCCTCCTGCATCGCCCGCTGGGCGTAGGCGTTATATTTCAGATTGGCCAGCGCCTCGGAGACAATGGCGTTCCAGAGGTTTTTTTCGGTAGTGGTCAGGCTTGAAGGATTGGCGGCCATAAAGATGCTCCCTTGAATGCGACCGTGTGTGCAGGCACTGGATACATTGTATCAAGGCCCTGGGCAATCAGAGGGGATCTCGAGGAAGGAAATACGAAAGTCGTAGAGTGGACTACCCGCCGGGGGATGCGTGGTGGGCGATCATCTTCCAGCCGTCTTCGCGGCGGGCGAAGATGTTGGTGGCGAAGGTGGAGAAGTTGGCTGCCCGGCCCTGCACCACGCTGGTGATGCCCTCGACGCAGGTGACGCAACCGAAGTCGCCCTGCACCACCACGTTCAGGTAGCGGACGCTGAACTGCATCAGGTTGGCGTTGTCGAAGATGCGTACCCAGCTCTCGCGGATGGTGTCCCACCCCACGATGGGCGTCCAGCCGGGATGCACGCACATGGCCCGGTCAGAGGCCTCCCAGACCGCTTCCATGCGCTCGATGCTGAGCTCATTGAAGGCATCGTAGAACCGCTGGTTGGCGGACCGGATTTCTTCCACGATTTCGGGTTCGTCGTTCAGCATGGCTCTCCGTGGGGGTGTCCTCCCTTTTCAACCCGGCCTCTGGGGGACGCCCTCACCCTAACGCTCTCCCGTGGGGAGAGGGGATTTTTTCGGCGGTTATGGCTCACGTCCGGCGCGGACGGCCCAGTATTCCCAGGCGCGGGCCATGGTGCGGGACTGCACCTGGCTTTCCGACATTATGGCGACTTCGCCCGGCGACAGGTAGGTCACGTCGCCCAGCTTGAGGGACTCCAGCAACAGCCTGGCGTTGACTTGCAGGTATACCGCCGCCATGACCGCTTCCTTCAGGGAACCCCCGGCGACGACGCAGCCGTGGCCCCGCATCAGCGCCACCCGGCGCGGGCCGAGGGTGGCGGCGAGGTCGCGCCCCTGCGCCATGGTGGTGACCAGCATATTGGTGTCGCCAAATTTGTCGCGAATGTCCCAGACCGGGATGTCGCCGCCGATGAGCGCCGCCAGGTGGAACATGGGGCGCAGCGGAGTTCCCGTCACCCCGAAAGGCGCCACGGGCTGCGAGTGGTTATGCACCACCGCCATGACCTCGGGCCGGGCCTCGTAGACGCCGCCGTGGATGGGACGCTCGGAGTACATCTCGCGGCCGTCCTGATCCACCGGCTCCCCCTCAAGAGTGTATGTCATCAGGTCGTCGTCTTCTACCAGCTCCGGGGCGCGAGAGCGGGACAGCAGATAATGGTCTGGATACTCTGGGTGGCGGATGCTGACGTGCCCGTAGGCGTCCACCACGTCCTCGCGGGCCAGGATGCGGTTGGCGGTGACCAGGTCATGCAACTGCCGGTCAAGGTCGGTCATGGGAGGACTCAATCCTTAATGGATAGTTGACGGTGTAGGGGCGGGTTTCAAACCCGCCCCTGTTTGAAACCCGCCCCTGTGGACAGATGAGAATGGCATCTGCGCCCAAGCCTAGTGGGCCGGCGAGAAGGAGGCCGGCACCATGATCTTGTTTTCCTGGCTGACCAGGAACTCGCGGGTGGGCGGGGGCCAGTGGGGCGACTTCACCGCCTCTTCCCGGATCCGGTTGCGCTCTTCGAGGTCGTTATAGGGCCAGATGTGTACCCACTTGTTCAGCCCGCCCAGCTCGGTGTACCAGGCGGCGGCCAGCGGCGAATACTCCTCGCGGTGAGGCACGGCGGCTTCCCAGCGGTTGAGTACTTCGCCCATGGACCCGGTCTTGTAGGTGTAGGAGCGCATCTCGTAGATGTTGCCCAGAGCCTGGTCGTTGCCAAGCGGGCGCATGAAGGACGCCGGGTTAAAGATTTCCGACTCCATATTGACGTACATATCGGGGTCGTTGGCGGGCGGCCAGTTGGGGTCCTGGGCGGCCTCTGCCCGGATGCGGGTGCGCTCGTCCAGGCTCTCGTAGGGCCAGACGTGGATGACCTGGTTAAGTGGGCCGATTTCTGTGTGCCAGAAGGCGGCGAGGGGCGAATACTTTTGCCGGTGGGGCAGCGCTTTGCCAAAGTTTTCCTCGAAAGTAGGCACACTACCGGGTTTAAGCGTATAGGTGCGGACTTCGTAAATCATCGCGGCGTTCTCCTGCAATGTGTGGGTTCAGTCGCGGCGGGGATGCCGTCTGCCGCTAGTGTACCAAACGCGGGGTACGCGGGCAATTTAGTGTTGCTCAGAAGCAGGGGCCTTAATTCTTCCTCTCCCTCAAGGGGGGGGTGAAATCCTACGCCTGGACTGGGGTTGTAACCTGACGAGGGAACGCCCTCGCCCTAACCCTCTCCCAGAGGGAGAGGGAATAATCAAAAGCCCCTGTCTTCAGAAGAAGTTGCTGACGTTCTTGGCGAGGATGACGGTCTGGTCGAGGACTATCTTGCGGTAGGCGACCTTGAGTTGGCCGCCCTCCCGGCGCAGCACGTCCTCCCGGCTGCCGACGTAAAAGTCCTCCTCCTTCTCACCCCGGGTTCGGTACATGATGAAGTTGGAATAGACTCTCATCTCGGCATCCCCGGCCCCCGGCTCGACCTCGATGTTCGAGACGAAGTGGCGGGTGCGGGAAGGCGGGTCCTCGGCCCAGGCCATGCCGGAGTCGAGCCGGTTGATGCGGCGGGTCAGCGAGTCCTTGTCCTCGTCGAGGATCGCCAGCTCGTCCTCTCTGGACAGGTCGCCCTCCTCGTAACGGGAGCCGTCCAGGATGGAGATGGCCTTGCTGTTGGCCGGATAGCGGTTGGCCCTGGTGGGCATCCAGTAGCGCACGTCGCCGGTCAGCAGGTCCAGCCACTCGTGGAACCTGCGGGCGTCCAGCAGCCGCGCCTCCCGGAACAGGAACTGCTCGACCTCGCGGATGGTGTCGTCACGCATGAGAGGCTACCTCTGAGTGCAACTGGTTTTGCCGTTTCTTACAACTCCGCTTCTTACAACTCCGCCCAGCTTTCGGCGGCCATCATCTGGCTCCAGCGTTGGTAGAACTGCCGCTGGTTGCTGTCGCTGTAGCGGTATTCGCTGGTCAGGGCTTCGTAGGCTTCGCTGTAAGTTTCGTGGCCCAGGCCCATCTGGTAGTTGAGCATCTGGCGGCGGGCCACCACGCCGCGGCTGGTGACGGTGCACTCCTGCCAGTTGTCCATGTCGTCCTGCTCGAAGGCGCCCGAGGGGCTGAATCCCCGGATGGCGCTGAGGCGGACGGCCTCCTTCACCTCGGGCGGCGCGGCGCGGTCGACGAAGGCCCACGACCAGATTTCTATGCTGTCCGGCCCCTTGGGGTGCCAGACGCGGAAGGATTGGGAACTGCCCCGTACAATGGAGAAGTTGGGGAACACGGTGCCCACTATCGGGTTCAGTTCCTTGGCGCGGGGGCCGAGGCGGGCTTCCACTTCGGGCAGGGTCGCATCTTCGTAGTCCCTGAGTATCTGCATCGGCGCCCCGGACTGGCCGGCGGCGACGGTGATCATGCCGTGGCCGTTGCCCGTGGACACCGGGCCGCCGCCCTTGGTGGTCGAGGCGGTGACCCCGACGCTGAACCCGGCGCGGATGGGGGACAGGTGCGACCAAGGAACGTGGTAGGCGTCACCGCAGAAATTCTCGGCGGGCATCTTCCAGTTGCAGGGCACCACCCACTTGTGAACACCGCGGATGACCTCGGCGCCGCCCTCCCGTCGGTCGAAAAAGGCGTCCAGATACCAGGCCATCGGGCCGAGGTACTCTGTCAACGGGGGCGCGGAGGTGTCGAAGGTGGCGAAAATCAGCCCTTTGTAGCTGTCCAGTTGTGACACCGGGATGAGGCCCCACCGGGACTGGTCCAGCTCGTTGTAGTAGGCGTCCTGGAGGTTGGGAACGGCCTGCAGCTTGCCGTCGGCGCCATAGCCCCAGCCGTGGTAGGCGCAGATGAAGGCGGCGGCGTTGCCGTCGTCTGCGCGGCAGAGCCGGTTCCCCCGGTGGCGGCAGATGTTCAGGAAGGCGTTGACCTTGCCCTGCCGGTCGCGGGTCACCAGCACCGGGTCTTCGCCCATGTAGGTGGTGAAGAAGTCGCCGGGGTTGGGAATCTGCGTCTCGTGGCCCAGGAACAGCCAGCACCGGGCGAATATCTTCTCCAGCTCTTCTTGGTAGATGTCTTGCTCGCTGAAAATTCGCGGGCTGATCAGCCCCCGGTCTATATCGACCAGCGAGCTAACGTTGGCAATCACCATTCGTGTGCCTCCCACCGTTTCATGCGTACATTCGATAACCGGCGTGTGGTCGTTTATTTTGAGGATTGTATTACAAGCGGGCAAAGCGCGTAACCCGGCGGTCGCGTAACCCGGCGGTTAAGTTGTTCCCTCTCCCTCCGGGGGATGGTTGGGGTGGGGGCGTCCCCGTTGGTAGTGGCTCTCGTTCTACCCCGCCGGCCGGTGCACCGCGACGGTGTCGGCGTGGTGGCGGGCCAGGGCCACCGTTGGGTCGTCGTCTCCGGCGTCGCCCATGACGCAGACGATGGGCCACAGGCCCTCGCGGGACTCACGGGCGGCGCGGTTGACCAGTTCCTCGCGGTTGCCGGGGTGAATCGCCAGTTGGACGCCGCGCACGATGTGGTCGACGGCGGCCAGCGCCTCCGGCTCACCGACCACGTAGTCGGCCATGTTCAGCAGGTCCTTGACCTGCGGCGACAGGCGGGACGGGTCGCCGTCGCCCAGTGCGGCGACGTTCAGCGCTCGCTCCCGGGAGCGGAAGGCGGCGATGTACTGGCGGGTGAGGTCTATCTGGCGGGCATGGCTGGCCTCGTGCCCCGCCGAGCGTTCCAGGAGTTCCAGCAGAGTCAGGCCGGGGAAGGAGTGATCCGGGTTGGGCGGCGTCGCCGGGCGGGCCAACTGCTCCGGGGTCAGCTCCGTCAGCAGGGCGCGGAACCTCCGGTGGGTGGCCTCCTGATGCTCCAACTCCTGCCGGAAGCGCTCCTCGCGGGAGGAGAAGGGCGGCAGCATCTCCATTTCGCCCCCGGCGATTTTCTCCAGCGCGTCCACGTACCTCTCCGAGTCCAGGTGCAGCAGCACGTCGCGCACTGACCAGCGTTGAGCCAGGAACGCCTCATCGGCCTCCAGCCCCTCCAGCGACTTCAGCAGCACAGCGTGTCCCTCGTCCAGGCGTTTGAGGGCGGCGTCGCGGCGCTGGACGATGGATTCCATTTCTTCGGGACTCAAAAGCTTCTCCCTTGTGCGGTGTCCAATAGTATCCGGTTTGGATTATACCCGGCGGGCATCGGACGGGCGATGATACAATCGTCTCGTATGAATGTTAGGGAAGCGATGGTCGGGGCCCCGGTTTCCGCGGCCCGGCTGCGGTGGCTGCTAGACGGTCTGGCGGCGGAGGCCGGCAGCGGCGTGGCGTCGTCGCTGTACCTGTCGCCCGGCGACCGCCCGGATGCGTTGGCTCTGTCGGTTTCGGGTTGGACCGATTACGTCGCGGAGCTGGGAGACGCTGCGCTGCGCGACGGCTGCGGGCTGGTGGGGCTGCGGGCGGGAGCGCGGGGCCTGCTCATCGCGCCGCCGTTCCCGGTGGCCGAGACGTTCCTGGCAATGGACTGGGACGATGGGCCGTTGCGCGGAATCCTCGACGCTGACGTCACCGTCGGCGTGGCGCTGGTACGGCTGGGGCGGTTCTCGGTGGCCGTTTTTCGCGGCGGGGAGTTGCTGGACTCCAAGACCGACTCGCGGTACGTCAAGGGCAAACACCACGCGGGCGGCACGTCGCAGTTGCGCTATACGCGGGTGCGGGAGGGGCAGATCAAGCGGCTGTACGACAAGGTCTGCGAGGAGGCCCGGGCACACCTCATGCCTCCGGCGGCGCAACTGGACTACCTGGCGCTGGGCGGCGAGCGGTTCACCCTCAACGGCCTGCTGAAGGGGTGCCCGGCGCTGGCCGCGCTACAGCCCATCACCCTGAAGCGGCGGCTGAACATACGCGACCCGAAACGCGATACCCTGCCGCAGGTCGCGGCGATGCTCACCGAGAGCCGCGTTTGGGAATTGAAATTTGATCACTGAACGGAGATGGTTGGATGACTCTCGGCGGTTTTGAGCAGGCGGGGCGGTTGCTGGAGTTCGACAAGGTGCTGGCGCAGTTGGCGGAGTATGCCAGCACCGCGCCGGGCCGCGAGAGGGTCGTGTCGCTGGAGCCTTCCGGCGACCTGCTGGAAGTGGCGACCAGGCAGCAGGAGACCACCGAGGCCCGCCGCTACATCGACGGGGGTGGCTCGCTGGAGTTCGGGCCGGAGCAGGACATCAGCGAGCTGATTCACCGGGCCCTGCTGGGCGGCCTGCTGCGGGGCGAGGAGCTGTATGCCGTCCGCGCCTTTGCCCGCGCCGCCCGGTTCGACCGCGAGGAGCTCAGCCGCAAAGAGGAACTGCCGCTCTTATCCAGCCTGACCAGCAATATCCCGGAGCTGGGCCACCTGGACCGGGAAATCGGCTCCGCCATCAGCCCGGCGGGAGAGGCGCTGGACTACGCCAGCCCGGTGCTGGGACGGCTGAGGGCCGAATCCAGGCAGGCGCAGAACCGGCTCAACGAAATCATGGAGCGCAACCTGCGGCGGTTCCAGCGGGCTGATGTGGTGCAGGAGCCCCTGATCACCCAGCGCAACGGACGCATGGTGCTGCTCATCAAGACGGAGATGCGCCCCCGAGTCGCGGGCATCGTTCACGACGTTTCCGACAGCGGCGCGACGGTGTTCGTGGAGCCAATGGCCGCCGTGGACATGGGCAACCGCTGGCGCGAGGCCAGGCTGGCCGAGGAGCGCGAGGTGGAGCGTGTGCTGCGCCAGCTATCCGCCCGCGTCGGCGAGACCGCCGAGGACCTGTTGCTCGCTTTGGACATCGTGGCCCGGCTGGACCTGGACGTGGCCAAGGCCCGCTACTCGTCGGCCCTGCGCGCCGCCCCGCCGGTCATAGAGGACGCGGAGGAAAATGTCCCCCACCTTAACCCTCCCCCAGGGGGGGAAGGAAACCCTCCCCCAGGGGGGGAAGGAAACCCTCCCCCAGGGGGGGAAGGAATTGGCGACGGGGAGCAGACCGCGCTCCGCCGGATGCGCCTCAGCCGCGCCCGCCACCCGCTGCTGCCGGGTGACGTGGTGCCCATCAGCCTGTCGCTGGACTCGGAGCGGGGTGTGCTGCTCATCACGGGCCCCAACGCCGGCGGCAAGACCGTGGCCCTCAAGACCGTGGGGCTGCTGGCGATGATGGCCCATGCCGGGCTTCACGTACCCGCGGATGAGGCGCGCTTTCCGGGGTTCGACGGCATCTACGCCGACATCGGCGACCAGCAGAGCATCCAGCAGTCCCTCTCGACGTTCAGCTCCCACATCACCAACCTGCTGAGCATCATGCAGAGGGCCACGGGGCGCTCGCTGGCGCTGGTGGACGAACTGGGCACCAGCACCGACCCAGAGGAGGGAGCCGCCCTGGCCAGCGCCGTGCTGCGCCACTTCCAGCGCATGGGCGTGTTCCTGGTCGGCACCACCCACCAGCGCGGCGTGGCCCGCACGGTGCAGGATCACCCGGGGATGCTCAACGCCAGCGTGGACCTGGACCCGGTGACGCTGGCTCCCACCTACCAGCTCACCGTTGGTCTGCCGGGCCGCAGCTACGCGCTGACCATTGCCTCACGCCTGGGTCTGCCGCAGGAGATTATCGAAGACGCCAGCGCCGGTGTCTCACCCGTGGAGCAGGCCACCGAGTCGCTGCTGCGGGAGTTGCAGCAGGAACGCCGCACGGTGGAGCAGTTGAAAGACGAAGCGGAGTCGTCGCGCCTGGCCGCGGTCAGGCTGCAACGGGAGCTGGAGGAACAACTGGGGTCGGTGGAGGCCACCAAGACCGAGCTGGTGGAGGAGGCGCGCCGCGACCTGCAACTGCGCACCGGCGGCATCCTGGACCGGTTGCAACAGGCCGAGCGATCCTTGTTGCAGCCTCTTGCCGGCCCACCCGCCGGGGAGCCGGCGGCCATGTCCACCGCGTCCCACGCCGCCGGGCAGGGGCGCACTCCCGCCACCGGACGGGAGCGGCAGGAGGAACTCCGGGATAACCAACTGGTGATGCGCGAAGTGCAGCGGGAGCTGGACGACGCAAACTGGCAGCCGATCGAGATCATACGCACTCCGTGGCAGGAACGGCTCAAGAGCGGCGACCGGGTCTACGTCCGGGGTATCAGCCAGCCGGTGGAGGTAATCTCGGCCCCCGACAAACCGTCCGGCTCAGGGCAGGCGCAGCGGGTGGAGGTGCTGCTGGGAACGATGCGGGCCAAGATTCCCGTCTACCAGTTGCAGAGTCTGGCCGAGGGCCACCCCGCCGCCGCCCGGCAGGGCGTGTACCTGGGCCGCGCCCAGAACCGTCCCGCCGCTCCGCGCCGTCCCGACCCGGAGATGGACCTGCGCGGCCTGCGCGTGGACGAGGCCATCGCCCGCGTGGACACCGCCCTGAACGACGCGGCCCTGGATGGCGTGGGGATGCTGCGCATCATCCACGGCAAGGGCACCGGCGCCCTGCGCCGCGCCATCCGTGAATACCTGTCCAGCCACCCGCTGGTATCCAGCGCCGCCGACGGCGAAGGCCCGGGCGGCGAGGGCGTAACGGTGGCGCAGTTGCGGTAAGATGTACTTCACAATTGGCGAGCAGCTATACGAAGTGGCTGAGCATATCTGGCGAGACCACCCCAATCGGGTTGACATCGTCACCATTGACCGAATCAGGGAGACCGTAGAGACTCCGGAACGGACCGGGCTGGGAAGGTATGGTCGCGTCATTTACTGGAGATGGTTTCAGGAGATGAGCAACTTCGGAAACTATTTGAGGGTAATTGTCGACCCGCACAGTGAACCGCGTATAGTGGTTTCGGCATCGCCTGATAGAAGTGAGCGCAGAAGGAGAAGAAGGTCGCTATGAATATCGCAACGCATTATGCTTACGATAGGGGTCTCGACATCCTGTCCTTGTCGACGGGAGGTGACTACGAGGAATCCGCAACCATTGCTTATGATTTGATGGCTGATTTTGACACCAAGGGGCGATGTATTGGCTTTGAGTTTCTCGATGCTGCCGACCTGTTTCTGCCCTACTTGTGCCCGGACAAATTTCCCAAGTTTGACCTTGAAGATGGTTTGACCATATCTTACAACACGGAATCAGATACCCTTTGTTTTTACAACAGCGACCCGGTCAGCTACAGCGAAACCGTCATCGAGCATTGCGTAGCTCATCTCGACTCGGAGGGCTGCCCGGTTGGGTTCACACTGGAGAAGGCGAGCGAATATATCCTGCCGCTCCTGCTCCGGCGAATTCCCCGCAAAGTGTCGCGGACCTGAGTTCAGGCTTGGCCTACATCCCCTGGAACCAGGGTTGGCGGCGGTCGGCGAAGGCCCTGATGCCCTCCTGGAAGTCGCGGGTGTGGGCGGTGCGGGCGAAGGCCGCGGTCTCGGCGTCCAGTTGCTCCTCCAGCGTGGAGTCCCAGGAGCGTTCGTACAGTTCCTTGACCCGCCCGTAGGCCACTGTCGGGCCGCCTGCCAGCCGGGTGGCGGTCTCCAGCGCGTGGCGGTCCAGCTCCTCGTCGGGGCACACCTGCGAAACCAGCCCCAGCTCCAGGGCGCGGGGCGCTCCGATGGGCTGGCTGGCCAGGTACAGCTCCATGGCCCTCCCGGCCCCCAGCAGGCGGGGCAGCAGCCAGGTGGAGCCGCCGTCGGCGGGGGCTCCGATGTTGGCGTAGGCCATCAGGAAGCGGGCGCCCTGGGCCGCCACCCGCAGGTCGGCGGCAAGAGACAGGCTGAACCCCGCGCCCGCCGCCGCGCCGTTGATTCCCGCCACCACCGGCTTGGGCAGCCGACGCAGGGGCAGCACCACCTGCCCGTGCAGCGCATCGGCCAGCTCGCGGATTGCCTGCGATAGGCCGTCGGCTCCGCTTTCCTCCAGCGTTGCCGCCAACTGCCTGACGTTGGCCCCGGCGCAGAATGCGCCGCCCGCTCCGGTGAGCAGCACCGCCCGGATGTTGGGCGACGCGCACTGCGTCACGGCTTTGCCCAGCGCGCCAATCATCTCCGGCGTCAGGGCGTTGCGGGTTTCGGGACTGTCCAGGGTGATGATACCCACGGCTCCCGACGTGGTGAACTTGACCGACTGATCAGACATTGCTTGACTCTCCTCTAGCATCCGGGCTGCCCCTACGAGGCTCCACCGTCCCGCAGCAACTCATCCTCGAACCACCGCCGGGCCGCCAGCCACCCCGCTTCAGCCTCGGTACGCAGGCGGCGGGCGTCTTGGCGAATCTCTTTTGTCCGATTCACTATATGCTCTTGCGCTGCTAACGACGCTGGCAACGGGATTCTAATCTTGCGAATGGCCTGGTAGTCGAGGGCCGCTCGTGTCCCGCCTGTTGCAAGCCGGTTGGAAAACGCTAACCCTATTCTTGAATTCAACCATGTAGACAGGAATTCCGGCAGGCAGCGATTCTTGTTAATTCTCATGCGGACAATGTGTTGATTGATGTTAGCAGGGAGGTGTTTATTCTGAACTACCGCAGCAGAACCTACTCTCCCCGTAATCGTCATCAAAACGTCGTCGAATGCCAACTGCGAGCGGTTGAGCTGGCCATTGTGGACTGCATTAGATATGTACTTTACGTCTCGGTGGTTAATCTCGCCATCCTCAACGTTGAGGATGCGTAAGAATTTAACGCCGGATTCGGTATAAAGCGACGCATCGCTTCTACTAGGAGTAGCGCCACTGGATATGGATACTAAGAGATTCCCCAACTCGGTTGTTTCAATGGGTGCCTCATCCAAGATACCTGCTAGCGATTTGTAGCGAGGATGGTTAAATTCAGAGTCCAATCGTTCTGTTAGCGCATTGAAATTGACTGCGAACACCCGGCGCGTATCCTCCGGCGGCGCAGTCAACTCCAGAGCGTCGAGCACGAAATCGTCCACCCCCGCCAGCAGCGCGTCGGCCTCGGCCAGCTTGTCCTTGCGCTCGGCGCGGGCGGCGTCCATCGCCGCCACGAGTTCGTTCTGAATTTCTATGGTTGGTAGAGGAATCTGTATCGCCGCAACTTCTCCCGTGTTTATGTGCGGCTGAGCTGAGCGTCCCTTTACCATATTGAGTTGCAACCTACCAATCTCGGTGTCGAGAAAGATAGCGACGAACTTTGCTGAAATATCTGATTGAAACTTGAGAATCAAGTCGTATGCGGCAAAGGAGTCCGCCAATAATTCAGGGACAACCGCACAGTCCCCAGTATTTACGCCACTCCGTACAATTATCAATTCACCACCTGACAATCTGCATTTGGCAAAGCGATTCGGCTGATCCTTAGATATATGAAGAAGAGTATCGGAATTCACTTCTCCGCCTTTGATGTCTGTTGCACGGACAAAAGGAACAGTCTTTTCACTTTTATCCAAATATGGAGGTGGCGAACTTATGCCGTGTAAAATTTCAGTAGCCACTGTTCCGAGGCGAGCGATCGCGAAATTGGATTTCTTCAGTAAGGTTAGTCGATCACGAATCCACGGACGATGAAACACAGCATCTGCACGCCCAAGAATCTGGCCCCGCCGCACTGCGAAGCATTGCGCTTCGCCCGGCCCGGCGGGGCCTACACGAAAAAAGGTCTTGGATCCCGCTGGAACTTCCGCCATTGGCCGGCCAGTCCGGTGCCGGGGATGACTTCGCGGCGGCGCTCGCTCCAGCCGGATTCGCCGGGGCCGCCGCTGCTCCACTCGTAGTAAACGCGGTAATCGAACAGGTCGCAACTATGTATTTCGACCTTTTCTTTGCCGGGTTTCTCGGACTCCACGGTTACGATGAAGGTCTTGCGTCCGGTGGCGTCGTAGCCGATGTTTTCGGTAAGCGCCATAAAGATGGGAGTGTCGTCAGGGACGGTCTCGCCGTCTCTGAGTCGGCGCAGGAAGACGATGCTGGCCTTTACGCCGGCGTCATAGTGCTGGAAGGCGAACTGGGGCAGGCTGACCACGGCCAGCAGTTGGAAGCGGGCCAGCAGCCAGTCGCGCACACCCTGGAGCGATGAGTTGGTGAGAATGCCGTCGGGCAGCACCACGGCGGCGCGTCCGGTTCCCGGCTTCAGGAAAGAGTGGATGCGCTCCAGGAAAACTATTTCCGTCTTGATGCTGGCGCGGGGTTTCACGGATTTGGGAACCAGCTTGGTATCAGTCTCATCGCCGCTTCCCGGTATGTCACTATGCAACGGGTGGTTTTTACTGAGGTAGCGCATCAACTCGAACTGTTCCAGATAGCCGTCGCCTTTCTCCACGCGCTTGATAACGGCGCCGAAGGGCGGGTTGGTGAGAACCAGGTCAAACTTGCCTTCCGCCAGTCCGCCGTGTTTGTCTTCCAGATTTTCCACAAAGTCCAGGGCGTCGTGGCCGACGATGTTGGTGTGGCCGTCGTCGTGGATAATCATATTCATCTTGGCGACGCGGGCCAGTTCGTCGTTGACTTCGATGCCGAACAGGTTGTGTTGAGCGAAATCATGCCAGTAATTGAAATGGTCAATGCTCTGGCGCGGGTCTGTTTCGTTGTGCGGAAAACGGCGGCCGGCTTCCCGGCGCACATGGTCCAGGGCGTAGAGCAGAAACCCGCCGGAGCCGCAGGCGGGGTCGAGGACAAGGTCGGCGCGTTTTGGCTCAAGTACGGCAACGGCGAAGGCAATTAACTCACGAGGCGTGAAGTATTGCCCGAAGTCGCCCTTGAAGAAGCTGCCCATAAACTCCTCAAAGGCCACTCCCTTGGTGTCCAACTCGGTGCGGTCAAGGGAAATGCCTTCCAGGTGCTCCACGCATTGGGCCAGGATGGGAGCGTCAACGTTGATGCTTTCGGTGAAAACATCGGGTTCTCGTTCCTTTTCATCTTCATAGAGTTCGCGTACCCGTCTGGCAAGAATATCTGCGGTTTCCCCGTCGCGGCGCTGGAAGTTGTAGGGTTTGCCGTCCTCGCGGTCCGGGTTCTTTTCGTCGCGGTGTTTGATGAAAACGATTTTGGAGAACTCGCCAAAGGCGGCGATGGGGCTGCGGCGTCCGCCCTCCCACAGGGTTTGATGGCACTTGCGGATGGCGGCCCGCAGTTCTTCCCGGGGGATTGCTGCCAGGTCTCTGCCCGGCTCGTTCTTGTAGAAGCGCCATTCGGGGGGCAGGCCGTAGCGCACCGGGATGTCGGTAAGGTGGTTGCGGTCGCGCTCCATGGGCGGGAATTTGTCGAAACGCAACAGGCGGCGGGTAAGGCCGGCTACCGCGCCGGAGTAGGCCGCGCCCAAGCTGGCCCGGTTGCCGCAAGCCTGCTCGATGGACTGGTTAAAGGCGGCATCGGACAGGTCGGAACGCTTGCACTCGAAAACGAAGTAAGGCGATTTCAGTTCGTCGTCGTTGTAGACCACCAGGTCGGCGTAGTCGTTGGGCAGCCGCCGGGGAACGTTCATCTCAAAGCCTATGCGTTCCGGCGGGTATTCGTACTTGTGGATTAGCTCGGCCCACAGCTCGGCGCGCACCTTCTCTTCTGGGTCGCTCCACCGCGTAGAGAAGCCGGCGGCGATGTAGCGGATGCGCTCGTTGCGGCCCTCGCCGCTGATTTCGGCGTGTCCGGCGGCCAGTGCGCGGGGCAGACAAGTGTCCAAGGAAGTGAGTGTAGTCAAAACGAACTCTCCCGAAAACGGGTGGACTGCATCGCATACATAATCCCCGACCTTGTCAGCGCGCCGCCTTTCCCGGGCCTGCCGCCCTCAGCGGAGGCGACGCTGATTCCGGTAGGCATGGGGATTTTATTCTACCCGTTGTCGGCGGCCCAGGCCTCGGCGCAGGCGCGGGCCACGGCTTCGGGAACGGCGCGGTCGAGAGACCACGGGATGACCCGCTCGGCCGTGGGTTCCGGTATCAGGGCCGCCAGCGCCTCGGAGGCCGCCAGCTTCATCTTGGTCGTGATGCGTGTGGCCTTGGCGTCGAGCGCCCCGCGAAACACACCGGGGAAGACGAGGCTGTTGTTTATCTGGTTGGGGAAGTCGCTGCGCCCCGTCCCTACCACGGCGGCGCCGGCGGCCGCGGCCAGGTCGGGCATGATTTCGGGAATCGGGTTGGCCATGGCGAAGACTATGGCGTCCTTGGCCATGGAGGACACCATCTGCGGGGTGACCATGTCGGCCACCGCCAAGCCGATGAACACGTCGGCGCCGCGCATGGCCTCGGCTATGCCGCCGGTGCGGTTCTCGGGGTTGGTGGCGCCGAGCATCGAGGTCTTGATGGGCGTGAGGTCGGTGCGGCCCCGGTGTATTATGCCTGTGCTGTCGACCAGGATGATGTTGGTGGCGCCGTAGTCCATAAGCAGCTTGGCGGAGGCGATTCCGCCGGCCCCTGCCCCTGCGAACACGAAGGAGGAGTCCTCGATCTTCCGCCCCGTGACGGCCAGTGAGTTGATGACTGCCGCCAATACCGCGATGGCCGTGCCGTGCTGGTCGTCGTGGAACACCGGGATGCCGAGGTCTTGCAGCGCGTCTTCGATGTCGAAGCAGCGGGGCGCGGCGATGTCTTCCAGGTTGACGCCGCCGAGGCTGGGAGCGATGGCCCGGACCGTGTTGATGATGGTCTCGCTGTCCTGGGAGGCGATACAGATGGGGTAGGCGTCAACGCCGCCCAGCGCCTTGAACAGGATGGATTTGCCTTCCATCACGGGCATGGCGGCTGCGGCGCCGATGTTGCCGAGGCCCAGCACCGCCGAGCCGTCGGTTACCACGGCGATGGTGTTGCCCCGGTTGGTGAGGTTATAGGATTCTGCGGGGTCGGCGTGAATCGCCATGCACACCGACGCCACGCCAGGGGTGTACGCGATGGACAGGTCCTCCAGCGTTTCCACCGTCATCTTGGAAGTGATGCTCACTTTGCCGCGGGTCTCCCGGTGCCGCCGGATGGCCTCTGGTCCGTAGTCCGTTGTCATGGTATGCACTCCTGACGTGGTTTGGTTTGGGTTGCGTTGGGGCGGTTGTGACCGGACGGTCAGTTTCTTCTCGCGCTCACAAGGACGTGAACGGCGAAGGCTCGTCGGTCCACTATCGGGGCGTTGGGGAATCCGCGAATGACATCCTCTGCGTTGTTGATGTATTGAATCACTTCATCCTTAGTAGGAATCGATGCAAGAGGATCGTAGTCAGCGGTGTGCCTCAAATCCTGCATTTCAACGAAATCGGTCCCGAAATTTATAATTTCGGGAGGGAAATTCTGCATTGAACTCTTGTCGCCGCAACGCCGTCTGGCCATTCCGTGTTCCAGTGCCCGGTAAACCTGCCGCCAAGCCTCCCTGCTTCTTCTTGCGCCTGACCCGCCCACCATCGTGTCCGCGCAATTCTCAGCCAGACAATGAAAGAGCGCATAGTATGCAGTGCTGATTGCCCTGCGGAGATTTGCTTCGGGAGGCCTCCCTCTTCTGGGATTTTCGGCCAGCAGCTTGGCCGCTGCAATAAGATCGAGCGCTCTCACCTTCGGTTCTCGGCAAGGTACTTTTCCCAGTTCTTCTTGGCATGCCGTTCCCATTCGCGCTTGCTGATGAACGATCTGACGGGAAAATGGTTGACGCCTGCCTCCTCCAGCTTTGGCCACATGCGGCGAATCATACCTGATGTCCAAGAAGCATCCAGCAAGCCCTGGTCTCCATCGAAAATGATCAATATCCGCATGAAGTCCATGGGGTCGTCGGGGAAAGCATCGCTTATGTAGGGGATGACCCATATTGGGTCGAAGACGAACTTGTCACCGAACCCTTCCGTCAGGTCTTCCCGGACGATTTCGGCTACCCTGTCGAGTTGTACCTTAGTCAAGTCGTGAGTCAGTATCATGGGACGTTGCCAATCCGGTGATTCGTTTCCCGGTGGGCTGTAGGCAGATAACGCCGCCCGGAGTGTCCGGGCGGCTTGTCTCGCGCTCCCGTTGTCTACCCCGTTACTGCGCCCTCGGATGCCGACGACGCGAGCTTGGCGTACTTGGCCAGGGCGCCGGTGGTGTAGTTGGGCGGGAGGGGCTGCCAGTTGGCGCGGCGGTCGGTCAGCTCCTCCTCGGTGAGCTTGACGTTTAGCTGGCGGGCCGGGATATCGAGGGTGACTTCGTCGCCCTCCCGCAGCAGCGCGATGGGGCCGCCCACCGCCGCCTCGGGGGCCACGTGACCGACCATCGGCCCGTGGCTGGCGCCGGAGAAGCGGCCGTCGGTTACCAGCGCCACGTCGTCGCCCAGGCCCTGGCCCACGATGGCGGCGGTGACCCCCAGCATCTCCTGCATACCGGGGCCGCCCTTGGGTCCCTCGTAGCGGATGATTACGATGTCGCCGGCCTTGACTTCGCCGCGCTGGATGGACTGGAAGGCGGCGGGTTCCTGGTCGAACACCCGCGCCGGGCCACGGTAGACGCGCTCCTGGTGGCCGGCAACCTTGATGACCGCGCCGTCGGGGGCCAGGTTGCCGCGAAGGATGGCCAGCCCGCCGGTGGGACTGCGAGGCGTGTCCACCTGCGTGATGACCGGCTGGTCGTCAATAACGGTGATGCCCTCCAGGTTCTCGGCCAAGGTCTTGCCGGTGACCGTCATGGCGTCGCCGTGCAGCAGGCCCGCCGCCAGCAGCCGCTTCATCACCAGCGCGATTCCGCCGTAGCGCGACAGGTCGGCCATCACGTAGCGTCCCGCCGGCTTCATGTCGGCGATGTAGGGCGTGCCGGCGCTGATGCGCTCGAAGTCTTCCAGGGACAGCGGCACCTCGGACTCCCGGGCCATGGCCAGCAGGTGCAGCACGATGTTGGTGGAGCCGCCCATGGCCACGCCCACGGTGATGGCGTTCTCGAAAGCCTGCTTGGTCATGATGTCGCGGGGGCGCACATCCTCTTCCAGCAGGCGCATCAGGGTTCGGCCCACGTCGCGGGCCTCGCCCAGCTTGCGCGGGTCGATGGCCGGGATGGAGGCGTCGCCGGGCAGCGACATACCCATCACCTCGATGGCGGTGGACATGGTGTTGGCGGTGAACAGACCGGCGCAGGAACCCTCGCCGGGGCAGGCGCGGCATTCCAGTTCCCGCAGCTCCTCGAAGGTGACGTCGCCCTTGGCGTAGGCGCCGACGGCCTCGAACACGTCCTGGATGTTCACGTCCTTGCCGTTGTGCTGGCCGGGCATGATGGAGCCGCCGTACATGAAGATGCCGGGAACGTTGAGCCGGGCCAGGGCCATCATGCAGCCGGGCATATTCTTGTCGCAGCCGGCGATGGTGATGAGGCCGTCCATGCGCTCTCCGAAGGTGACCAGCTCGATGGAGTCGGCGATGACCTCGCGGCTGACCAGCGAGGTCTTCATGCCCTCGGTGCCCATGGATATGCCGTCGCTGACGGTGATGGTGCCGAACTCGAAGGGCACGCCGTCTGCGGCTCGGACGCCTTCCTTGGCGCCTTGAGCGAAGCGGCCCAAGTGGACGTTGCAGGGAGTGACGTCGCTGGCCAGGTTGGCGATGGCGACGAAGGGTTTTTCCATGTCCTCGTGGGTGATGCCCATGGCCATCAGCATGGCGCGTGCCGGCGCGCGCTGCGGGTCGTGGGTGATCTCGGCGCTGCGGTGTTTGGTCTTGGCGGGTTTGCTCATGGTGGTGGCCACAGGGTCATCTCCGTCGGGAAAGGATAGGGTCAGGCGCAACGGGAGGCGCTGCCGCCCGCGCCGTGAATGATGCTGTAAAGGGGCAGCCTGTCGCGCAATTATAGCCCGTTCAATTAGGAATGTAGAGGGTATGACCAGAAAGAAACCCATAACACAGAAATCCCTCTCCAGCGGAGAGGGCAGGGTATGCCAAGAGGGGAAACAGAAGGTTATCGATTGCTTGTAGGGGGTAGTCTCACGGTAACAGACCAAAGATGGATGCGCTAACAGCGAATATCAGCTACTGAGAGTATGCCTCGCGGAACGCAGCTATGGACCCATACAGTTGGCGCTCTTACTGGCCGCTGGATTACGGTATATCACCCTCAACATTATTCTCGTCGTCCTCTTCAGAAATAATTTTTGCGAGACGCGGGTTGACCAAGCGCCACCGTTGGCCGAACCGGTCAAGATCCCCTTCCACTATGACCGGCGCTTTGTCTCTGTGAGCCGCGATGGCACGGTTGTAGTCGTACTCACTCAATACCGCGGTTACGGACTGTGTTTTCCCGTCAATATAGGCCCGCAGTGTGACTGTGCCATCGGTTTCGCTGTCGTCCCGCTTAAGTCTTTGTACGGAACCAAACAGGCTGACGTCCAGTTTCGGTTCGCGGTGGCGGAACGACCGGGCAGCTTCACGCAGGATAAGTGAATCATCTTTTGAGAAACGGACCACATCCCTTGATCCCCGCACCGGACGAGTCCGAGCCCAGGTCGTACTCACGTCCAGCGTCTGGAAAGGCCCAATCATTTCTACCAGCGCTTCGCATAGATTGGCGCTGGTTCCTTCGGGGACGGCACGGGTGAAAGCCTCCATGTCCCCGCCCATAGTTCTTGCCGTCGCACTGTGGGTGGCCAACAATGCCTGCGCCAATCGACGCGTCACTTGACGCTCCGGAGGGCCTTCGTCATTTTCCATATCAGGAAGAAGAGGCTGTTGCGCCAGAGGCGGAATGACGGGAGAGACCAATGTGACTACGAAGCTACCGTGTTCCGTTTGACCAAGACGCACCCGACGCAAATATTCGTTAGCTTCTTTATTTGCACCGGCTCGATAGACAGCCTTGGGTTCGTGCAGAGAGCAGGCCGCAGCAAGCAGCATATCCCGCGAGCCGCTCACCAAATTGGCCCCCTGTTCCAGGTCAATGGTACCGTTAACATCGCCGTCATTGACTCGTACGCGGGTCACATCCCGGTCGGCGACCATCAGGTCGCTGTAGAGAGCGGCCTCATCGACTTCAGCGACTTGAGCGAAGATCTCAATAAGGCGAGCCACGGTCTGCGCATAATCGCCCAACCGCTGGGTCCGTGGAATAATAATTTCCGGCAAGCGTGGACCCGAGTACACGTCGGAGTAGTCGCCATAGTTCTCAGACTTCGACCACCCTGCCCCTTGGGCATAAGCGGACAAAGCCAGCGGAGAAACAGCCAGTAGTACTTTGCGATCTCCCAAGTTCGTTGTCACTGTATTCTCCCTCCCCTAGACTGATCCATCAGTGCCTGTAGGCTTGGGACGTTAAACAGATTCTTGGCCGGGATAGGGACAGTGATTGAATTATCGTTTTGCGTTTCTTCTCGGCCACTCAGATTTGCCCAATACGCCCGATGCCTGAGAATGAGTTCATCGTGGCTAACGGTCATCCACTGCTGTTGATCCTGCGGCAAATCGAGAACGACAAGAAGCCGAGGTGTTTGGGTGGGTATACACAGCAGGTTGTGATTCCGTCTAGGCAACGGAAATCGGAACGCGCCGTCATCCCTCGGAGCGCCCAAATTTATGGTGGCTTTCAACTGGAGGTCGAGTGCCGGCCGCATCGCCCCTCCCGCCCGAATACGCAAATCAATGCCATCCCTGTCCAAGTCATAAACGGCAGTAATATAGCCACCCCTGGCTGCTACCGCATGAGCGTAGGCCATGGATAGGCGTTCTTCCAGATCTCGCGGGCCTAACAGCGCGTCCACCATATACCGGCTCAACCATACTGCTTAGTTGTAGACGGCAATTTAACAGATGCAATTCTTCTCAACAACAGTGCAGACTCAGTGGGGACAGCCACGCCACTCACGAGTTAGCGGGAACCGATTGCAGATCAAAAGCAGGCGATGCCAGTAGCAAGGCCAGCCGAAAGGCCCGCGCTAGGTTTCCAGCCCGTCCAGCCGCTTTTCGTAGCAGAGGCTGAGTGGGTCGTTGGCAGGGTAGTCGCCGAAGGGCGGGATGCGGTGGTAGCCGCTCTTTTCGTACAACGCGACGGCTTCCGGCTGGTAGATGCCGGTCTCCAGCCGCATGGTGGTTACGCCCTTCGCCGACGCCAATTGCTCAAGGTGTGTCAGCATCCGCTTGGCGAATCCGCGGCCGCGGAACTCGTTGCGCACGTACAGTCGCTTGAGTTCGCCGTATGCGCCGTCCGGTTCCTGCGGGTCCGTGAATATCTGCACCCCGCCGCAGCCCGCCGGTTCGCCGTCGTGGTACAGCACGAAGAACTCTACCTGTTGCCGCACCAGCTTTTCGATGCTGTACCCGTGCTGGCTCTCCTTGGGGTACAGCGGCGCCAGGTAGGCGTCCAGCTCGGCGATGAGGAGCGACGCCGCTTCCGTCGCGGGATGCTCCCGCCGGATGCAGGTGGACTCATTAGTGTTCATTATTCCAGTCTAGCACGCTCCTTGACCCCCGCCAGAACAACAGGGAGTCGCCATTCACGAACGGGGACGGCCCCTCCCCCGCCCCCCCTCTTTCGCGGGGGCAGGCTCTAACCCTCCGCCGGATGGTGAGGGAACGACTGAGGGTACCTTGCCAGGAGCGGGCGACGGGTTGCGCCGTTGGCGGATTTCCTTTAACCTTTTGGACGGCTCGTGTTGATGCCATAGCTTGATGTCAACGGGTCAAAAGCCTGACGAATTTCGAATTGGAGGGGCATGATGTTCAACCCGATCGGGTGGTTCAAGCCTGCGGCAGCCAAGGCCCATTGTGATATTCCCTGTGGTATTTATGACCCCGTGTCGGCCAAGATTGCGGCGCAGACAGTGCAGAAGATGGTGCTGCGGATGCAGAACCTGGAGCATCCGGCCCCTGGCTCTGAAATGTCTGCCCACCAGGCCTTCGCCAACACCTTCAGCCGCTACGTGCAGGTGAAGGAAGAGCACGCAGAGAAGTGCAAGGAAGAGCTTCGCATTCTCTGGGCAGACTACGCCTGGCCCGGCACCGACGCCGGCGAGATTGCCGCCAAGTTCAACGCCGCCATCAAGCTGGCCGGCCAGTGCAAGCAGACCGTCAGCATGGAGAACGCCGAGAACCTGGTCGCCGCCTGCGACGACATCGCCGCCGCCTTCTGGGCTACGAAGAACCAGGAGTACAGCGACCCCCTAGCCGCCGCCCGCTACGGCGCGTAAGACCCCATAGTCCCCTCTCCCGGACGGAGAAGGTTAGGGTGAGGGCTACCCCTCACCTCCAAAAACGCCAGCAGGGGCGGGTAACTTTACCCGCCCCTGCTGGCTTGTGGGCGTTGTTTGGGAAGCGCGGTTGCGTTTCCTAGCCCTGGTTGGCCCCAACGGCGACCGGGCCTTCCACGACCCTCACGTCGAACTGCTTGGCCCGCTTGGCCTCGGACTTGGGCAGGGTGACGGTCAGGACGCCGTGCTCGTAGCGGGGTTCCGCCTTGTCCTGGTCCACCGTGTCGGGCAGGCGCAGGGAGCGATGGAAGGAACCGCTGCGGCGCTCACGCATCAGGTAGGAGGCATGGGTGTTCTCGAAGCAGGACGACGTTTCGCCCCGGATGGTCAGGACGTTGTCCTCGATGGCTACCTGAATGTTGTCGGGGGCCACACCGGGCAGGGAGGCGCGCACGACGAAATCGTCGCCGTCAGCAACCACGTCCAGCGGAGCGGCCCAGGCCTCGATTCCGCCACCGCCTTCGTGGTGGGAGGCGCCAAGGCTTCTCCGCATACGGTCCATGTTCTCCTGCATCTGCCTGAGATCGCCGAAGGGGCTGAAATGGTTTCTTCGCTGCAACATCATGGTCTTTTCCTCCTGGTTTGTTTCGGGTTGGTTCGTTTCTGTTTGTCTGACGGGTTGCCGGGGGCGCTTTGGCCCTTACCTTCTCTTCTGGGGAAGGGGAGTTGTCCCCTAGAAGTAGTAGCGGACGCCGGGGGCGGGCACACTGTAGGCCAAGACGGGCTGGGGAGCCTTCTGCTCCTGGCCGGCTTCCTCCAGGATCTCCGACACCTGCTGGGCCACCTTGCCGCTGATCTCCTGGACCTCGATCTCCATCACTGCGCCGTTGTCGTTCCGAATCTCTGTCGCTGCCATCTCACTCCTCCTTCCGTTTGGATTGATTAGACTATATCAGTTGATATGAGTTGTGTCAAGATGCTTATCATATACTATCGGCAGTTGATTCGAGGCGCATAACCGGCCATGTATACTGTTGACATTAGCCTGCATGATAGCTATAAAGAGGATAAGCCGGAAGTCGTCCGGTACAGGGGCCGACTATGACAACGCAGCAGACGCCAGGAATTTACCTTATCAGCGTGGTGGCGGATGAGCTGGATATGCACCCGCAGACGCTGCGCAAGTACGAGCGCGCCGGGTTCGTGGTGCCGTTGCGGATGGGCGCGTTGCGCACCTACTCCGACGAAGACGTGGCCCGGCTGAGGCTGATCAAGCACTTCGTGGACGATATGGGCCTGAACCTGTCGGGTGTGCAACTGGCCCTGAAGATGACGGCCGAGCTGCTGGCCCTGCGCCGGGAGACGGCGGCGGCTGACGGCCCCGTCGAGCGCATTGACGGGATGCTGGCTACGCTTGGCGTACGGGTGGTGCAGCGCCCCCAGCCCGAACCCGCCCAGGAGCCGGGCGACAGCTGGTTCAAGGTCAACCCCGGCGAGTCGGTGGAGTTCGATGCGGGGATTGAAAGGAAAACGGTCAACCCCGGCTAGCGGCGACCCTCGGACCTTTTCCCGACGTCACGGAGCGCCGTGGTTCTGGGAGCGGGCGAGTGGCGGAAAAGGCGCCGGTGATTTCAGCAATCCCGGTCGCCGGAGTTCGGGCCGGTTGCCTTGGATTCCGCTATTCATGTCATGTCTCCGTGCGGGGACACCCTCACCCTAACCTCTCCCATAGGGCGAGGGAATTTGAGGCCGACGCTTACCACGCCCCTTTCCCGGAGGGAGAGGGAATTGGGTTAGGCTGGCCTAATGGGGGCTACTCCCGCGCCCAGCGGGCCACGTCCTTGGCAAAATAGCTGATGATGATGTCGGCGCCGGCGCGCTTGATGCCGGTGAGCAGTTCGGTGGTTACCGGGCGCTCGTCTACCCAGCCGTTCTGGGCGGCGGCCTTGACCATCGAGTACTCGCCGCTGACGTTGTAGGCGGCCAGCGGGTGGTTGAAGCGCTCGCGGGCCTCGCGGATGACGTCCATGTAGGCCATGGCGGGCTTGACCATCACGATGTCCGCGCCCTCGGCGATGTCGCTCTCGATCTCCCGCATGGCCATGCGGGAGTTGGCCGGGTCCATCTGGTAGGTCTTGCGGTCGCCGAACTGGGGCGTGGAGCCCGCGGCGACGCGGAAGGGGCCGTAGAAGGCGGAGGCGAACTTGGCCGCGTAGCCCATGATGGGCGTGTCTTCGTAGCCCTC
Organism: Dehalococcoidia bacterium; assembly: GCA_965261945.1. Taxonomy (GTDB): domain Bacteria; phylum Chloroflexota; class Dehalococcoidia; order Lucifugimonadales; family UBA3495; genus VXOI01. Next base: position 2,505,195 of record CBDHEF010000002.1, on the reverse strand, counting down.
GGCGTTCAGGGCCTGCCGGATGGCCCGCACCTGGCCGTCCATCATCGCCGACGGGGCGGGCAGGTCGGCCCCGGCCTGGACGTGGGACAGCGCCGTCCGCGCCAGCAGTTCCAGCGTGGCGTCGTTGTCCACCCTTCCGTTGTCGATGACGCCGCAATGGCCGTGGTCGGTGTACTCGCACATACACACGTCGGTGGACACCAGCATCTCCGGGTGGTCGCGCTTGATGACGCGCACCGCCTCCTGCACGATGCCCTCGGGGTCGTAGCCCTCGGTGCCCAGCGGGTCCTTCTCGGCGGGCAGGCCGAAGAGCAGCACGCCGCCGATACCCAGTTCCGCCGCCTCGCCCACTTCCTCGGACATCACGTCCAACGAAACCTGGTAGCAGCCCGGCATCGGCTCAATGGGCTCGCGCATCCCGTGGCCGTGCATCACGAACATGGGGTAGATGAACTCCCTGGGGGACAGGCGGGTCTCCCGGGCCAGGTTGCGGAGCGGGTCGCTGCCGCGCAGGCGGCGCAGCCGGGTTTCAGGATAGGCGTTGTATCCGGTCATGGCGCTACTCCTAAATGATTACTGGCCCCGTCCGGCAACCCGCCAAGGCGGGAATGACGGTTTGATTGCGGCAAAAATTGAGTGGCATTCAAACTGAAACCGTTGCTGAAAAGTGTTCTACCAGCGCAGCGGCAAGCCCCTCGACGGTATGCTCCCCGGCTTCGATGTCCACCCGCAGGCCCAGCTCGCGGGCGGCGCCGGCGGTCACCGGGCCGATGCAGGCGACCAGGCTGTTCGACAGCGCTTCCTTTCCTCTGCCGCCGTCCTGCTCCAGCAGGGACAGCAGGTTGCGGACGGTGGATGAGCTGGTGAAGGTCACGATGTCTATGCCGTTGGCGAAGGCGTCCTGCGCCCGCTGTGCGGCATCCGGCGGCGTGACGGTGCGGTAGGCGGTAACCCTCTCGACGCTGGCGCCGAGGCGGGACAGGCCATCGGCCAGTTCGTCGCGGCCTATGTCGGCGGCGGGCAGCAGAACCGGGACGCCGCCCCAATCGCAGGCTGCCAGTTCCTCCAGTGCTGCCGCCGACACCGAGCGCGACGGTGTGAAGTCGGGGCGGATGCCGCGCCGCTCCAGCGCTTCGGTGGTGGCGGGGCCGATTGCGCCGACGGAAGCCGACCCGAAAGCCCGGGCGTCCAGCCCCTGCGCGTCCAGCCGCTCGAACACTGAATCCACGGCGTTGACGCTGGTAAATACGACCCACCCGAAGGATGACAGGCGCGCCACAGCGTCGTCCAGCGGCGCGAAGTCCTCCGGCGGCGCGATGGCGATGGCAGGCAGCTCCACGGCGACGGCTCCGGCGTCCTCCAGCAGCTCGCACATCCGCGACGCCTGGGTGCGGGAACGGGTGACCAGTACCCGCTGGCCGAACAGCGGGCGGTTGTCGAACCAGGCCAGCTCCTCGCGCAGGCGCACTACCTCGCCGATGACCGCCACCACCGGCGCGGCCAGCCCGGCGGCGCGGCCCTTCTGAGCGGCGGTGGATAACGTTCCGGTCACTGTTTTCTGACGGTTCAAGGTGCCCCACTGCACCAGGGCCACCGGCGTGTCGGCGGACAGCCCGGCCCGTTGCAGGGCTTCCAGAATCTTCTCGATGGAGGCCCAGCCCATCAGCGTCATCAGTGTGCCGCCGTGGGCGGCCAGCGAGCGGGCCAACTCCTCCCAGCGCACCGACGACTCGGGCTTGGAGGGGTCCTCGCTGCCGCTGACCACGGTGAAGCCGGTGGCGATGCCCCGGTGGGTGACGGGGATGCCGGCGTAGGCGGGAGCCGCGATGGCCGACGACACGCCCGGCACCACCTCGAAGGGGATGCCGCAACGAGCCAGGGCCAGGGCCTCCTCGCCGCCGCGCCCGAAGACGAAGGGGTCGCCGCCCTTGAGCCGCGCCACGCGGAGACCGGCCCTCGCCCGCTCGACCAGCAGGTCGTTGATGCCGTCCTGCGTCAGCTCCTGCTGCCCCCTGGCCTTGCCCGCAAACACCCGCTCGGCGGAAGGCGGCGCGTAGTCCAGCAACGACGGGTGGGCCAGCCGGTCGTAGACAACCACGTCCGCCCGCTCCAGCGCCTCGCGGCCCTTCACGGTAAGCAGCCCCGGGTCCCCGGGCCCCGCGCCGATGAGGTAGACTTTGCCGGTTGGTGGGTTCATCTAGGACTGTTCTTCTTTAGAGAAGGTCATTCAAAACTGTGACTGGTAGACCTTTGACACGGCGAAAATCGGCATCGTTTGTGACAAATAGCGTACTCTTGGCTTGCAGAGCTGATGCCGCGTGCAGCGCGTCGGGCGTCTTCAACCCTGTTTCGGCTCTCAGGCGCGCTGTTTCTTCCCACAGAGAGCGTGTAGCTGCTATTAGTCGCACCTCATTGGCCCCCAAAAGTAAGCGAAATAGCGATTCGGCAACCCTGTTGCCCTCCCGCAGGGGCCTGACCAGGATCTCAGATACTACGAGTTCACTGCTCACGATTGTGAACTGTCCAGCCTGAGCCTGTTGCCACATGGGCTCAATCAGTGCTTGGTAGGGTTCGATGCGCTCCACACTGTAGATGAACGCGCTGGCGTCGAGATAGACTGGTCCGGTGGAAGGAAGCTCTAGCGATCCCATGAATCCCGTTCTTCCTTGAGATACGACGCCACGTCCTCAGCCGTCTTGAATAGGAGATGTCCCGGCGCTTCAGCCAGAATTTCAAGTGCGGACCGACCTGCCGATTCCGGCGACTGACTTACTACTACGTCAACGGACTCCCCCACCGGGAGCGATTGGTCCACGATTTCGATTTTGCCTCCCGGCAGTACCGTCGTCTTCAGGTGCAGTGTTCTCTGCACGGTTTGAGCCTCCTCTTTAGGTCGGGTCTCCCGTCCTGTATTCGGGGACATGGCGGATGCGTCGGATAAATCCGGGCTAAAGATTCTCAGTGGCGGGTGGGCCCTGCGGTTGCCTTGCGCCCTCCAGCAGGTCTGCGCCCCCGCGCTCGGCCACGGCCAGGTAGGCGTCACCAGCGAGTTGCCGGGGGTCGTGCTTCAGGCCGTCCACCTTGGCGGTAAAGACACGGGAGCCCTCGGGGTTGCTGAGGAAAACGGTCATCAGCAGTTCGTGGCCCATGCAGCGGGCGTAGGCGCCCACCGGGATCGAGCAACCGCCGCCCAGGGTCTCAAGGAATGCTCGCTCGGCGGTCACCTCGTAGCGGGTGGCGGGGTGTTCAATGGACTTCAGTATGTCCAGCATCCGGCGGTCGTCGGCCCGGACCTCCACGGCCAGCGCTCCCTGTCCCGGCGGCGGCACGAAACGCTGGGGTGACAGGTAGGCGGCCACCCGGTCTTCCATGCCCAGGCGGGCCAGCCCGGCGGCGGCCAGCACCGCGCCGTCGGCCTCGTCGCCCTCGGCCTTGCGCAGTCGCGTCTCCACGTTGCCCCGGATGGGCACGACCTCGACGTTGGGTGCGAAGCGCCGCAGTTGCGCGGCGCGGCGCGGGCTGCTGGTGCCGATGCGGGCGCCGTCGGGCAGTTGCTCCAGTGGGCAGTTCCAGCGGTTGACCAGCGCGTCGCGGGGGTCGCGGCGCTCCAGAATCGCGCCCAGCGCCAGGCCGTCGGGCAGCTTCGTAGGCATATCCTTCAGGCTGTGGACGGCCATATCCAGGTCGCCCGACAGCAGCCGCTCTTCCAGCTCGCTTACGAATACGCCCAACCCCATGCCTGCCAGGGGCGCGGTCTGGTTGGCGTCGCCGCTGGTGCGGACTACGACAACCTCGAACTCCAGCCCAAGGTGGTGGGCCTTCAGTTGAGCGATGGCCTCGTCGTCCTGGATCAGCGCCAGGGGGCTGCCCCGGCTGCCGACGCGAATGGGCCGGTTGAGGGTCATGGGAGTTGCCCCCACCCTAACCCTCCCCAGGAGGGGGAGGTAATGATTGAGTAGGGAGAGGGGATTTTTGCGGCGGGCGGCGCAGTGGGCATCCTTCCGGCCGGCAGGTGGACAGGTCGTCGCACAGGCCGCGTCCGTCGTTATCCGTCAGTCCGGCAAGCAGTGTCTCGGCGGCCTCGGACTCCCGCCCCTCCTGCGCCATCGCCAGCAGTTGCGGAGTGATGCAGCACTGCCAGCGTTGCGGGTCAACGGTGGACAGCAGCCCCGCCTCCCGCAGGTGGGAGCGGGCGACGGCCATGACGCTGGACAGGTCGGCCCAGGCGAGGTCAGCGGAATCCTGCAAGGACTCACGCAGCCTGCGCGCCAGGGCCGGGGAGACGCCGCCGGTGGAAATGGCCAGCGTCACCGGCCCCCGCTGTACGATGGACGGTGCGATGAAGCTGCAATTGGGCGGGTCGTCCACGGCGTTCAGCATAACGCCTCGCTCTTCCGCTTCCTCGAAGATGCGCCGGTTGACCTCGCGGATGTTGGTGGCGGCGATGGCGATGAACGCGCCCTCAAGGTCGCCGGGCTGGTACCTGCGCTGCTCCCAGCGCACAGCGCCGTCGGCCACAAACTGCCGGATGCCGGGCGTTGCATCGGGGCTGATGACGCAGATCTCCGCGCCGGAGTCCAGCAGGCGGCTTATCTTGCCCTCAGCCACGGTCCCGCCGCCGACGATGACGCAACGGCGGCCCCGCAGGTTGAGGTATACGGGGTAGTAAGTGGTCATGGGCGCTCGCTCATAGTTTCCTCTCCCTCTGGGAGAGGGTCAGGGTGGGGGCGTTCCATCACCCTGTTATAACTCGCTAGTCGGAAGTGGCCAGCGGGGCCATTTCTTCAAATTCCTCTTCGTCCAGTTCCACCGGATCAAGGTCGACAAGGGACTCCGACGACAGGTATTCGTCGTAGTCGGGGACGAAGTAGCGCACCCGCGTCTTCTTGTACTCCCGGGTGCTGTACAGGGCCAGCCGGTCGTTGATGCCGGTGGACTCGGCGATTTCGTCGCTGTACTGCTCGCACCCCTCCGGGGTGGTGGCGTGAACCATTGTGAAGTGAGTGTAGGGCCAGTCGGGGAAGGTGGGCCGCTCGTAGCAGTGAGTGACCGCCTTGTGCCCGGCCATAATCAGGCCCACTTCCTCGGAGCGTTCCGGCGGCACCTTCCAGACGATCATGGCGTTGGAGCGGAAACCGGAGCGGCGGTGATGCAGCACCGCGCTGTAACGGCGCATGATACGGCGCTCCTGGAAGTTTTCGCCAAGGGCGAACAGCTCCTGAAGGGTGATGCCCAGACGCTCTGCGACAGGATTGAAGGGCCGGGGGACCAAGGGCAGGTCTTCCTGCATCTGGCGGATGGCTTCCTTTTCCCACTCGGTTACGGCCTGCGGTTTGTTCCAGCCATCGGCCTCATCCGGGTTTGAGCCTCTTGCCGTTCCGCCCGCTGGCTCGAAACCGTCTGGACTGTAGTTGTAGGACGAACCCTGCTGCTTCACCATGTCGAAGTTGACGCCAATCTTGAAGAAGCGGATGGTTGGCATGATGCGGGATTCCGTTGCCCCGGTCTTGCGGCCCATGTGGTTGGCCGTGGCCTCCAAATTGTGCTCCGGGGGAACGGCCAGGGTGAACCAGAGGTTGTAGTAGGAGCCTTCGCGCGCGTAGTTGTGACTGACGCCGGGATGGCGGTTGATTTCCATCGCCGCGCGGTGCAGCTTGTCCGGCTCGTAGGCCATCGCCACCAGCGTGGTCTTGTAGCCCAGCCGCCGGGTGTCGAATATGGCGCTTATCTGACGCAGGACGTTCTGCCGCTTCAGCTCGGTGAGCCGCGCCAGCACATCCTCCTCGGTGGTCTCCAGTTGTTCCGCCAGGTCCAGGTAAGGCTGCTCCACCATGGGGAAGGGGCCCTGGATCAGGTTGAGCAGCTTGCGGTCGGTCATGTCCATAGTCATACCCTCAAGTCAACCACAGAGCGAGCTTAATTTGGTCTCTGGGCTTTGGGATTCACCCCCCACCCTGCCCCTCCCCCTGATGGGGAGGGAATTTGTCCGAGCCGCCGGACTCGGCGACGCGCTGGTAGGAAGAGCAAACGCCAGTCAGCGCCCGGTCGGAAGTCTCCAGGATGCGCGACCAGGAATCGGCGGGCGCGGTGTCCAGCACCATTGTCCGGAAGAATACGAAGGCTTCCACGGTGTCGGTCAGGGCCACGTTGCGCTCGGACATCTCCGAGCCGTATTCCTGGCCCAGCATACGCGCTTCATCCAGCAGTTCCTGTCTCCGCCGGCGAGGCGCCGACTTCTGCATCAGCAGCGAGAGCAGGCGGCGGCCAAACAGCCGCATCCGGTCGTGTCCCTCCGGCTCCACGCCCTGGAACCAGGGCTGCCGGGTCACACTGTCCTGGCTGAGGCGACGGCGGATGCGTCGCAACGCCGGAGCCTCCCTCGAATCCCCGCTGGGTTTTTCCGGCGACGGGCGAGGCGATCCGGTCAGCAACTCCAGGTCCCGGCGCAGGAAGCGGCGGTGTCCCCCCGGGGTGCGGTAGACGCGCAGATGCCCGGCGTTGGCCCACTGGCGCAACGTCGTGTCGCTCACGTCCAGCAGGCGACAGGCGTCGCGCAATGGTAGCCAGTCGCCCTTGGCGGGATGCTGGTCGGTGGGAGAATTCAGTTCAACCAATTGTTGCCATTCTCAGGAAAACCTGTAAAAATCTGGAAGATTCACATCCCAAATTCAATGCGCGTTTGAGAGATTAGCATATCGCCGCCTGCCGGTCAAACGGCCAAGCGCAACCACCCCCAAAGCCCCCGCCCCCTTGAAGGGGAGGGTTGGGGGGGGGTGAAAAGGCAGCGCTTGGCAGGGGCGGGTTTCAAACCCGCCCCTGCCACAAGAGTTCCCTCTCCCTCAGCGGGATGCTTTAGGGTGAGGGTGATGAGAGGGTGAAGCCGAGTACCTACCCGGGTATTTCGTCGTAGTAGTGTTCCTCGGAGATTACCCGGCCCTCGCGGAAGGACTCGATCCGCTCCTCGCTGTACCCCAGGATGCCCTGTAGCACTTCCTCGTTGTGCTCCCCAACCTGCGGCGTCGTGCCGATGTTCACCGGCGTCCGCGAGAAGTGCCAGTAGTCCCCCGACACCGCGATCTCCCCCGCCAGGAAATCCGGCACCTCCACCATCGCCCGCCGCTCCCATGGGTGCGGGTCCTCCGCCGCCTGCGGGATGGTGTTCACCGGCGCCGCCACCACGTCGTGCTCCGTGAAGTGCGCTATCGCCTGCTCCATCGTCCGGTCAGCCAGCAGTTCCCGGATCGCCTGGTTCACCAACTCCGCGTTGTTCAGGCGCTCGTGGCGGGCGCTGAAGCGCGGGTCCTCCAGCCATTCGGGCTTCCCCAGGGCGTTGCAGACCCGGTGCCAGTGGTGCTGGTCGCCCGCCGAGATGAGCACCCAGCCCTCCTTGCAGGGATAGATGCCCGACGGCGGCGCCGTCGTGTCGCCGCGCTTGGGCGGAATCTTCGTGCCGTGATAGGCCGTTATGGGAATCTCGGTCATGGAGTAGCCGGTGTCGGCCAGGCAGACGTCCATGCTCTGCCCCTCGCCGGAGACCTCGCGCTCGTGCAGCGCCGCCAGCGTCCCGATGGCCGCGTGCAGGGCAGTGATGCGGTCGATGATGGGCACACCGGTGCGAATGGGCGGCATACCTTCCTCGCCGGTGACCATTGTTATGCCGGACATGGTCTGGCCGATGGGGTCGTAGCCTATGTTGTCCTTATACGGTCCGAACTGGCCGTAGGCCGAGACGTTGACCATGATGATGCGGGGGTTGAGCTCCTTGAGGTTCTCGTAGCCGAAGCCCATGTTCTCGATGGTGCCGGGCCGGAAGTTCTGGACGACGACATCGGAGACCTTGACCAGCTCCCGCAGGACTTCCTTGCCCTCCTCCTTGCGCAGGTCGATGGAGAGGGACTTCTTGCCGGAGTTGTACTGGACCCAGTAGGAGGACTGCTTTCTGACCCAGGGGCCGTGGTATCTGGTCTCCTCGCCGCCGAGGCGTTCGACCTTGATGACCTCGGCGCCCATGCGGGCGAGAACCTGGGCGCAGCGCGGCCCGGCCTGGTGGCGTCCCAGGTCAATGACTCTGACGTTCTCCAGGGGATGGTTCAGTCCTGCCATGTCGTTCTCCTCTGCCCGGCCTGCGGCGCGGGGACGTAGTTGGCTTTCGGGCATTCTACGGCCCAACATCTTATCCGGCAAGGATTAGGGAACGCCTCACCCCGGCCCTCTACCAGGGGGAAAAGGGAATTCAGGGGCCGATTTCCGGCGCGGCCAGCGATTCCGGTGCGGGCTGGAACAGCCATACCTCGGTGCTGGATGGCAGGGCGTCGGAGGAAAAGTCGGCGTGGTGCGAATCCAGGCGGCGCACCGTCTGCTGGCGGTCGAGCCAACCCTCCGGCGGGAGCAGGTCGTTGCCAGAGGCGGAAAGACCGGGAATGAAGTAATGCATGGGGATGACCACGCGGGGTTTAAGGCGTTTCACCAGCGAGTCCACCTCGTCGTAGGTAAGCAGGTGGATGGAGTCGTCCACCGTCACCAGCAGCACGTCAACGTCGCCGACGGCGCGGGCCACGTCATCGGGCCAGTCGGCGCGGTTGTCGCCAATGTGCAGGTATCTGACGCCGTCCACCTCCAGCCGGAACATGACGTTGGGGAAGTCGCGCAGACGCGACGCCCCGGAATGCAGGTCGCGGACGCCCCGGATGTGCAGATCGCCGGCGGTAAACTCTCCCGGCATCCGCAGCACCGAGGCGTCCTCCGGCAGGCGGTTGGCGGCGTCGTGGTCAAAGTGGGCGTGGGTAATCAGCCCCAGGTCGCAGTGCGTGTCCGGGAATACGCGGCTGAACCAGTAGCGGCCGGACTGGTTGCGGTACGGGTCGGCCATTACGGTGACCCCGCCGGGCGTCTCCCATCGGAAGGCGCAGTGACCGAAGTAAGTCAGCTTCATTTTCGCTCCTATCCCTCGGATGCGGCGTCAGAACAGGAAGTTGAATGGCCCGGCAAAAAAGCGCCAAACGAACTCCGGCTTCCCCACGGGGAGGGCGTCCGCTTCGGTGAAGAAATACATCAGGGTGAACAGGAGCCATAATGCGGAAGTAGGAATCCCCAGGCAGCCGGAGCCGCGGCTTGCTCTTCCCCTGCGGTCGTGACTCGAATCGTCCATGCCGTTCTTCCTTGCGGCTTTCGATAGGCGCCTCCGGTTGGCTTGCCGTTCCTACTCCCGCAGCAGTTGGCGGGCGATGGTCTGGCGCTGGATTTCGGACGTGCCCTCGTAGATGGTCAGTGCCCGCACCTCGCGGTAGAGACGCTCGACGCGGTTGCCCTTCTCGAGGCCGGCGCCGCCGTGAATCTGCACCGCCTCGTTGACGATGCGGGAGGCGGCCTCGGTGGCGAACAGCTTGGCAAAGGAGGCTTCCTTGATGATGGTCGCCTGCCCCGAGTCCTTGAGCCACGCGGCCCGGTGGGCCAGCAGGCGGGCGGCGTCCAGCGAGACGGCCATGTCGGCCAGCTTGAACTGGGTGGCCTGGAAGTCGCTGAGTTGCTGTCCGAACATACTGCGATTGCGGGCGTAATCCAGGGCGGCCTCGTAGGCGGCCAGGCCCATGCCGATGGCGGCGGCGGCAACGGTGGTGCGGAAGGTGTCCAGAGTGCCCAGGGCCAGACGCAGCCCCTGCCCGCGCTCGCCAATGAGGTTCCCCTGCGGGATGCGGCAGTCGTCGAACACCGGCTCGCCGATGGGATGGGGCGCCAGCAAATCCAGACGCTTTGAGTCGTCGAACCCCGGTGTGCCCCGCTCCACTATAAAGGCCGAGAGGCTGCGGCTGCCCTGGCCGGGGTCGGTCTTGGCGAAGACGGTGTAGGTGGAAGCGTCGCCCGCCTGGCTGATGAATTTCTTGCGTCCGTTCAGCACCCAGTCGTCCCCGTCGGGGACTCCCTCGGTGGTCATGCTGATGACGTCCGAACCGGCGTGGGTCTCCGTCAGGGCGAAGGCGGCGATGGACTCGCCCCGTGCCACGGGCGGCAGGTAGCGGCTCTTTTGCTCGTGGGCGCCGCCCAGGGTGATGGGGTAGCTGCCCAGCCCCTGCATGATGAAGTTGGTGTCGGCCTGCGCCGACACTCGCGCCAGTTCCTCGCGGATGATGCACAGGTTCATCACCCGGACGCCGAACCCGCCGTAGTCCTCGGGCACGGTGTAACGCAGCAGTTCTGACTCGGCCAGGATGGCCATCAGCCCGCGATGCACCCGCCCCGACTCGTCGGCCTCCGCGGCGATGGGGGCGATGCGCTCCTCGGCCAGCCGCCGCGCGCTGTCCTTCAGGGCCTGCTGCTCGGGGGTAAACGCGAAGTCCATGGGGCGCTCCTTGTCAAGTTCCTCGTTGACGATGCGAAGTCATACTATGTATGCTACCATTTCAGTGGAAGTAATCGCATGAGCAGGATAAGAGTCATGCAAAAATTTGAGCGGAAGAAATTTGAGGAACTGATCCTGCTGATCGCTCGTGAGTGCAAAGATCACACCTTTTTCGGTGCTGCCAAATTAAACAAAATCTTGTTTTTTTGTGATTTTATGGCTTTCGCTGAGCTTGGGAAGCCCATTACTGGCGCCGAGTACATCGCACTCGATCACGGACCCGTGCCTCGCCTACTCGTCCAGATACGGGATGACATGGCGGATACAGGCGACATCATCATAGACCACCGGGGCAACCAAGAGAGGTTGGTTGCGAAACGCAATGCGAATTGGTCACTTTTTTCTCCAGCGGAGCAGTTTGTCATACACGACGTTATTCGAAAACTGGAAGATGAAAACGCTGATGGCGTGAGTGAGCTTTCGCACAAGTTTCTGGGGTGGAAGGCGGCCCGATCTGAACAGCTTGGGACAGGTCGCAGCCCCACAATTCCCTACGAGTCCGTTTTTGTAAGGAATCGTCGTCCGGTTGAGGCTGAAATTGAAGAAGTAGCTTCAATAGCGAAAGAACATGGTTGGTCGCTCATCTAACGGCCACTCGTCCCGGGTGCGGGATGTTGTCTTCGAGCGGAGCTTCGAATTCATGGCGCAGTTGCTCCACATTGACACCGAAACTCTAGACGAGAAACTGGAAGGTCTGATTTTTAACATTGCCCGAATACCAGAGCTATTTCCAGCTATGTTTCGAAATGACGCAGGCGAACTACTCCATGCGGCAGTATATGGAGGCCAACCCCCATTGGTTGTCTGGTTCACCTTTGACGCAAATGCTGTTCACCTCAGGTTCATAACAAGAGCATTACCTGAAGACGACGCAGACTAGCCCAGATGGCTACAACCCCAGCCGCCGCACCAGTTCCTCGGCGGTGATGATGGCCCCCGTCAGCCCGCGGGCGTCCTGGGCGGCTAGGTATACGGTTGCTTTGGCCATGTCCTCCGGGGTGGCCCAGGTGGAGAAGTCGGCGTCGGGGCGCTGTGCGCGGAAGCCCTCGGTGGCCACGGGGCGCAAGGGCTTCAGCGCGTTCACCGCGATGTTGTGCGGCCCCAGCTCGGCAGCCAGGCCCCATGTCAGCCGTTCCAGCCCCGCCTTGGCCGCGCCGTAGGCCTGCCCGATCAGCGCGATGCCCGCATCGTGGTCCTCGCCCAGGGTGGAAGAGAAGATGTTGGCGGCGGCGTGGGACGATACGTTGATGATGCTGCCGCCGCCCTGCTCGACCATGATGGGCGCGACGGCCTGGCAGGCGATGAACGGGGCCCGCAGGTTGATGGCCAGGTTCAGGTCCCACTCCCGCAGCGTCATCTCGAGGAAGGGCGCGTAGCCGCCGATGCCCGCGTTGTTGACCAGCACGTCCACGGCCCCGAACTCGTCCAGCGCACGGTTGACCATCTCGCGGATGCTCTCTTCCTCGCGGACGTTGCAGGCCACGGCCAGCGCCTTTCCGCCGTTGGCCTCGATTTCGGCCACGGTGTCGTGGATGGTGCCGGGCAGCCCGGCTCTAGGCTCGGCCGTACGGGCCGCCACCACCACCGAGGCCCCGGCTTGCGCCAGCCCCAGCGCCATAGCTTTGCCGATTCCCCGGCTGGCTCCGGTAACGATGGCGATTTTCCCCTGCAACGATGCCTCACGCATTGGTCATCCCACATATTCACTGATTGCCTGGGGATTCTGTCAGATAGGGTTGGCGAGGTAAAGCCCCCAGCTTGACAAACCCGGCCTCGCATTCGATTATCAGACTCGATTATTGAGGGCGCATCAGGATTTTGGAACGGATTTGCAGGAGGGCTTATGACCACGCTGATTTTGGGCGGCACCGGGTTCATTGGGCGGCGCGCCGTGCGGCGGCTGGCCGAGCGCGGCGAGCGGGTGGCGGTCATGGACATCAACCCCAACGCGGTGTCTTTCGCGGAGTTCGGCGACCTGGTGACCGTGATGCGCGGCGACATCATGGAGTTCGAGGACGTGGTCAAGGCGGTGCTGGCCTCCAGGCCCGACCGCATCATGAACCTGGCCTACCTGCTGGGCAGCGGCGACGACACGCCCCACTTCACCATGAAGCTCAACGTGCTGGGCATGGACAACTGCTTCGAGGCGGCTCGCGTCTGCGGCGTTGACCGGGTGGTCTACGCCAGCTCGGTGGCCGTCAGCGGGCAGCAGAGCGCCTTCGGCGACCGGCTGGTCAACGAGGACGACCCGATGCACGGCGCCAGCCAGTACGCCATGCACAAGCGGTTCAACGAGTTCCAGGCCGAGCAGTTCAACAGCGTCTACGGCATGAACATCACGGGGATCCGCCCGGCCAACGTGACCGGCCCCGACAAGGTGCGCGGCTCAACCGACCATGTGCGATGCGTCGTGCTTCCCGCCTCCGGCGAGCCGGTGCGCTTCCCCAAGAGCGGCTTCATGCGCCTGCCGGTGCACGTGGAGGACGTGGCCGAGGCCTTCGTGCGGGTGACACTGGCCGATTCCTGCCACCACACGGTCTACAACACCGGCGGCATCGCGATCAGCATGGGCGACCTGGCCGACATCGTGCGGGGGTTCCTGCCCGACGCCGACATCTCCTTCGACTCCGACGGCGGGCGCGAGGAGTCGGGCAACTACCTGGTGGACAACAGCCGCCTGCTGGGCGAGTTCGAGCTGGAATATCCGCCGCTGGCCTCCCGCGTCCGCGACATCATCAACGACGTCCGCCGCGACAGCGGTCTGCCGCCGGTTTAATTCGACGCAATGGCGAAAAGACGCAGTGAGGCAAAGTTTTAATGGTTTCCACTGTATTCGGGCGGGTTGTTGTCTTTCTGTCGCTTGTTGCGGTGTTGGCGGCGCTGTCCGGCGGAACTGCTTCGGCCAATGGAGCGGTGCGCCTGGTGGTGATTGACGAGGAGGCCGGCCCCTTCCTCTTGCGGGTGGGCGTCCTGCCCGGCGACCCCACCATCGGGCCGTTGCACGTCAGCACCCTGATCCAGGACGCCAACGGTGACACGGCGGTGGACGACGCGACGGTGAGGGTCTCCGTCTCCGGCCCCGGCGCTGCGTCGCAAACGGAGGCGGTGAACTCTCCCCAGAACCCGCAGCTCTACGAGGGGAATCTGCTGCTCGACTCGCTGGGGCAGTGGTCGGTAACCCTCGACATCGAAAGCTCGCTGGGCCGCGCCAGCCATACCTTCAGCATCCGGGCGGAGGAGGAGGGCGGCTTCAATCTGATGTTCGTCATCGTTGCCGCCGTGGTCGTGCTGATCGTAGGCTCGCTGGCGCTGTCGCAACTCCAGCGGCGGCGGAGGTTGAGCCGGGGGCGGTAGTGCGTAGCCGCCAACCATCAGCAATACACTTGGTCGCGTCTGCCGATTCTTACCACCAGTACGCGCAGTACGCGCAAAACCTCGTCCTGAATGTCGCAGACGACGCGGTAATCGCCTACGCGGTAGCGCCAGTGGCCGGCAAATGCTGCGCTCAAGGCCCGGCCTCTTTGTCGTGGGTCGTCCAGTGCGGAGATACCGTCCATCTGAGCAGTGACACGCCGGGCGGTCTGCCGGTCGAGCCGCCGTAGCTGTGCCCTGGCCGACCGTCGTATTCAACAGTCCAAGCCAAGTTCAGCCTCTATTTCTTCCGAAGTGTACGTCTTCTCCTCTCCCAGGCGTATGCGCTCCACGGTTGTGTGGGCCAAGTAGCAGTCTTCTATGTCTTCGATTACTCGCTCAACAATATCGCGCAGGAAATCTTCCTTGCTACCCCCGGCTTGAGCTACCAGATAATCAAGGCGTTCTTCGATTTCAGGGGGCAACTGGATGGAAATAGTCATGGCGCATTTCTCCGCCGTTGCGTGTGCTCGGTCCTTATTGTATCAGTGAAGTTCGTCTAACACTCTAATGGCTCATTACGAGTCATTGCCCGACCTATCAGACCTTCAGTCGTGGGAGCAGATGTAGGTGTAGGCCCAAGTGTAGAAGACGCGCTGCACGCTATCGCGTACACCACTGAAGCTAGCAGAAAAATCAAATAGATACCTTTACTCACGGATAACCTCTATTTGTCCAAGAAAGCTCCGAAATTGCCTTTACCGTGGTAACTTATAGGCGGCAATTCAAGATAGCCCTAGTCAGTTCAGCATAGGCTATCTCTGGAGCGAGTCGTCGTAATGGATTAAGCGAGATTGATTTTGGTTTTGAGGCGGGCAACCCGTGGGCACAACAAAGAAGCGCCACTGGCCGGGACAACGGTGGTCTGCTATGCCAGGGTCGGTTTCCGGGCGCCAAGCAAAAACATAGATATGGGCTGGCCTACCTAGTGTGTAGTAGGGACGCCCTCCTCTTTTCTATTCGTAACAAAGGCCCCGGCAATTCTGCCGGGGCCTTTTGGTTTCGTATTGGTAGCGGGGGTTGGACTCGAACCAACGACCTTCGGGTTATGAGCCCGACGAGCTGCCACTGCTCCACCCCGCGATGTTGAAGAGAACGCGCTACCTGAAAGTTTGCTTTTCGCCTGCACAACTTGGAAAAGTTTGAAGCTCTTTGCGTAGGTCAAGCCTCTCGACTGGTTAGTACCGGTTTGCTGAAGATGTTACCATCCTTACACATCCGGCCTATCAAGCAGATAGTCTCTCTGCAGTCTTACCCCCTAACTCAATAGGGGAGGGAGGCCTCATCTTGGGGGTAGCTTCGCGCTTAGATGCCTTCAGCGCTTATCAATACCAGACATGGCTACCCGGCGCTGCTCCTGGCGGAACAACCGGAACACCATAGGTCTGTCCCTTCCGGTCCTCTCGTACTAGGAAGAGGTTCCCTCAAGCCTCCTGCGCCCGCGGCGGATAGAGACCGAACTGTCTCACGACGTTCTGAACCCAACTCACGTACCCCTTTAACCGGCGAACAGCCGGACCCTTGGGACCGCCTTCAGCCCCAGGATGGGACGAGCCGACATCGAGGTGCCAAACCTCGCCGTCGATGTGAACTCTTGGGCGAGATAAGCCTGTTATCCCCGGGGTAGCTTTTATCCGATAAGCCACGGCCCTTCCACACGGTGCCGTAGGATCACTTTGCCCGACTTTCGTCCCTGCTCGACTTGTAGGTCTTGCAGTCAAGCCCCCTTATGCCAATGCGTTCTATGGACGATTTCCATCCGTCCTGAGGGGACCTTTGGGCGCCTCCGTTACTTTTTAGGAGGCAACCGCCCCAGTTAAACTGCCCACCAGGCACTGTCCCCGCATACGCAGGTTAGAACCAAAAACTGACAAGGGTGGTATTTCAACGATGGCTCCACCCTGACTGGCGTCAGGGCTTCTCAGCCTCCCACCTATCCTACACATGACAGCTCCCAGCCCAATACCAGGCTACAGTAAAGCTCCACGGGGTCTTTTTGTCCTGCCGCAGGTCGCCCGCGTCTTCACGGGCACCGTAATTTCACCGAGCCCTCCGTCGAGACAATGGCCAAGTCGTTCAACCATTCATGCGGGTCGGAACTTACCCGACAAGGGACTTCGCTACCTTAGGACCGTTAGAGTTACGGCCGCCGTTCACCGGGGCTTCAGTTCGCAGCTCTCACCGCTCCCCTTAACCTTCCGGCACTGGGCAGGCGTCAGCCTGTATACGTAGGGTTTCCCCTTAGCACAGACCTGTGTTTTTGTTAAACAGTCGCCCGGCCTTCTTCTCTGCGCCCCCAGAGCGCTCCACCAGCTAGTGGCTTCACCCCCCGGGGGGCCCTTTCTCCCAAAGTTACAGGGCTCTTTTGTCTAGTTCCTTAACGGAGGTTATCTCGAACGCCTTAGGACTTTTATCCTAGCCCACCAGTGGCGGTTTGCGGTACGGTCGCCACAGTTCCATAACCACGAAGCTTTTCTGGTCGGTATGGCTTCAACAGGATTTCGTGACCCGAAGGTCCGATTTCCTCAACCCTCAGCTTAGCGCCGGAGTGGATTTGCCTGCCCCGGCTCGCCTACGGAAAAGGACACACCATGTCCAATGGGCATGCCCTGCCTAGCCTCCCGCATCCCTCCTTGGCTTTAAAGCGAAAAAATGGCGGTGCAGGAATATTAACCTGCTGTCCATCGCCTTCGGCGCTTGCCTACGGCTTAGGACCGACTAACCCTACGCCGATAAACGTTGCGTAGGAAACCTCGGGCTTACGGCGTCAGGGATTTTCACCCTAATTTACGCTACTCATTCCGGGATTCTCACTTCCCCGCGCTCCAGCAAGCCTCACGACTTACCTTCATTGCCCGAGGAACGCTCCCCTACCATGCCCAGGCGGTATTCAAGGATTCCAGACCAGCTTTCGCAGGCCTTCCTCCAGCATCCGCCGCCCGAAGGCGGTTTCAGCCATTGGCGGACCGTTGTTGGCCGAACCTTTATCCTTGCACCTGTACATCCACGGCTTCGGCGGCAGACTTAAGCCCCGTTACATTTTCGGCGCCGGAACCCTCGACCAGTGAGCTATTACGCACTCTTTAAAGGGTGGCTGCTTCTAAGCCAACCTCCTGGTTGTCTGGGGAACCCAACTTCCTTTCCCACTTAGTCTGCACTTGGGGGCCTTAGCCGGTGGTCTGGGCTGTTTCCCTTTCGACAATCGCACTTATCTGTGACTGTCTCACTCCCGGGCATCGGTTAAACGGCATTGGTGGTTTGGTTGGGTTTGGTAAGCTCACGCCCCCTATCCCATCCAGTGCCCTACCTCCGTTCACCTAACCCGAGGCTGCACCTAAATGCATTTCGGGGAGAACCAGCTATATCCGGGTTCGATTGGCATTTCACCTCTACCCACAGCTCATCCCAAGCTTTTGTACTAGCCACGAGTTCGGTCCTCCAGTCCGTTTTATCGAACCTTCAACCTGGCCATGGGTAGCTCACCCGGTTTCGGGTCTAATACATGGAACTAGTCGCCCTATTCAGACTCGCTTTCGCTGCGGCTCCGGAACTACAGTTCCTTAACCTCGCTCCACACATTAAGTCCCCGGATCATTCTTCAATAGGCACGCCGCCATCCCGACGAATCGGGACTACGACCTTCTGTAAGCTTACGGTTTCAGATCTATTTCACTCCCCGCTAGGGGTTCTTTTCACCTTTCCCTCACGGTACTGGTACGCTATCGGTGACCAAGGGTATTTAGCCTTGGAGGGTGGTCCCCCCGGATTCCCACAAGGTTTCCCGTGCCCCGTGGTACTCAGGTAACGCGCCAGGAGTCCGGTCTCTTTCGCCTACGGGGCTATCACCCTCTATGGCGGTCCTTCCCAGGTTCCTTCGACTAGAGACAGGATTTGTAACTCCTCTGGACCTTATGAGGCGGTCCAAGGCGGTCCCTACAACCCCGGTGCGACATAGGCCCTCATGCCGTTAGGTCGCACTGGTTTAGGCTGTTCCCCGTTCGTTCGCCACTACTAGGGGAATCTCGGTTGATTTATTTTCCTCGGGGTACTTAGATGTTTCAGTTCCCCCGCTTACCCCCCGATAAAATCGGGTTGACCGACTCAACACCGGTCAAGGTTTCCCCATTCGGGTATCCCCGGCTGTGCCCACTAGACGGCTCACCGAGGCTTAACGCAGCCTTGCCGCGCCCTTCATCGGCCCTTGGTCCCAAGGCATCCACCGTAAGCTCTTAATAACTTGACCCACGCAAGGAACTCCAAACCTTCCGGGACTCTTGCCCCGGATAGAGACTCCGGGGGCCTCCCCAGAGTCCGATGCACCCGCCACGCTACGGTAGCGCTCGCGGGTACACATGAAGTTTGCAGGATTTTTTTCAGGTCGCGTATTCTCTTTTTAAGGTGCGGGCAAGAAAAAAGCGGCGGGCCTACCCCGAACCGCTGCTCAGGTATCCCTTTTCGGCTGGCCTATGTCAGGCGGTCTTCACTATCAACCGTAAGCCTCTCGTCTTGCTTGCACGAATTATAGGCACCCCGGCCAGCCCCGTCAAGGGGCTTTTGACTCAATTCCCAAATTGCTCCCAATCCTGCACCGCAACTCCCGGAGCTTCGGTCGCTTCCCTTTCCCAAAGGCAGAGGGTTGGGGTGAAGACATAACTTCTCGCGACGCCGGAACTCAGATGGAAAACCCGGCCGGATGACCCGGCTAGAAAACCCGGCTAGAAAACCCGGAAGCCAGGCTCCATCCCCAGCAGCAGCTGCCCGCCGTCGGCCATGGTTGCCGGGCGCACGAAGGCGTGGGCCGAGACGCTGTGAACGTCGCGGAAGTAGCGGTCGAGGGGGGAGGACACATAGATGGAACTGGCGCCGGCGGCCTGGTGCGCCCGGTCGACCGCCTGCACTGAGGCCGTGACCGCGTGGGTGCATGCCAGCCGCATCCCGGCCCGCAGCTCCCTGGGCAGTTTCTCCCCCGCTGAAATCAGGTCCCAGGCCCGGGCCGTTGTGTCGTACAGGTAGGCGCGGGCCGAACCCGCCAGCGCCTCGGCCAGACCCAGGTCGGCCTGCTTGTCGAAGGCCCCGGCCACGGGACGCTGGTTGCGTCGGTCCACCTTGCCCCCGAAGAGCTCCGCCAGAGCGTCCACCGCTCCCCGGGCCGCCCCGAGGGCAACGGCGGAGAGCATCGGCACGTTGAAGGCCGGGTAGACGTATCGCCGGTCGGGCAGTACCGCCTCCTCCAGGAGGGAGTGCTTTTTCACGTAGCTGTCGGCCACGAAAACGTCTTCCATTGTATAGTCGTGGCTGCCGGTTCCCCGCAGGCCCGAGGTGTGCCAGGTGTCCAGGATGACGCATTCCGATGCCGGAACGTGGAACGCCCGCCACTGGGGGGCGCCGTCGTCGTCGACGATGGGGCCGCTGTCGTCGTAGAGCCAGGCGGCGGTGGGCAGCCAGGTGGCGTGATGGCAGCCGCTGCCGAAGGGCCACTGCCCGCTGAGCCGCCAGCCGCCCCCGACCCGCACCGCTCGCCCGTGGGGCACGAGGGTTCCGGCGATGACCGCCGGCTGTATTTCGCCGGGGGACACCTCGGCGAAAATCTCCCGCCGGACCTCTTCAGGCGCGATACGCACGGTCCAGAAGGAAGCGGTGGCGAGGATCATGGTCACCCAACCCACCGAGGGGCTGGCGGTGGACAGCGTTTCGATGACCCTGGCGGCGGTGACCGGGTCGGCCGCCATCCCGCCGTGCTCCCGCCCGGTCAGCAGATGGAAGAAGCCGGCGCCGGCCAGTCGCTCCGCCAGCGCATCCGGCAACCGCCGCGCCGAGTCAATATCATCGGCGAGGGCGCGGATTTCCGGCAGCATGGCCTCGGCTGCGGCCAGCAGGTCGCGGGAGGTCGCCTCATCCGGGCGGTCATTTGTCGTGCTCATCCCTGCCCTCCCGCGTGATTGCGTAATTTAGCGACAGGCCGGTTCGGCGGCCACTGGGCGCCCGGGGCGGCGGCTACCGCCCCTTGAAGACCGCCGGGCGCTTCTCCAGGAAGGCCTGCACCGCCTCCTTGTGGTCCTCTGTCTTGCGGGCCTGGGCCTGGGCCA
The DNA here is from genome assembly GCA_965261945.1 of Dehalococcoidia bacterium. Taxonomy (GTDB): domain Bacteria; phylum Chloroflexota; class Dehalococcoidia; order Lucifugimonadales; family UBA3495; genus VXOI01. The sequence goes on along the minus strand of CBDHEF010000002.1, from coordinate 2,485,302 downwards.
CATGGGCCAGGTCAAGACTTTCCTCGAAACCCAGATCCATGCTGCGGTGCACCAGGTACTTGATGAGGGCGTGAGACTGGGTTGGCCCCTTGGCCAGCCGGGTCGCCAGTTCCATCGCCGACTCCATCAGTTGGTCGTCCGCCACCACCTTGCTGACGATGCCCAGCCGGTGGGCCTCGTTGCCGTCGAAGCGGTCGCCGGTGTACTGCAACAGCAGGGTGTTGCTCATGCCGATGAGCCGGGGAAGCTGCCAGCAGGAGCCGTCGCCGGGTATCAGGCCCATGCGGGAGAAGGCTTCGGAGAAAATGGCCCCCTCGGCGGCAATGCGGATGTCGCAGGCCAGGGCCACGCCCATGCCCACGCCCATGGCGTGGCCGTTGACGGCGGCGATGGACGGCTTCTGTAGCTTGTGGATGCGCAGCGGCACCAGCGGTGCGCCGCCGGCGTACTCCACCCGGTCGTCGCGGTTGGCGTAGCGGGACTCCATCTTGCCCCAGGGCAGCGGCTCCGGCTCCGCGCCGGCCTGCTCCTGCTCCTCGATGCGGCGGTTGAAGTTGCGCACGTTGGCGCCGGAGGAGAAGGACGGCTCGGTGCCGGTTACCAGCAACACCCGGCATTCCGGGTCGTCCTCGAACCGGTTCAGCTCGGTCTGTATTTCTGCCGTCATCTCCAATCCCAGGGCGTTTCGGGTGGGCGGGTCGTGCATGGTCAGAACCAGCACGCCTTCGCGGTTTTCCGTCTTGATGAACTCGTAGGCCATCTGGCTTCACTCCATAGAATCTGGTATTTCGATCCCTGAACCGGGTGGGCGGCGCCGCACTATCCGCACTATAAGGTAGCGCGTCCGCGCCTCAGCCCATATAATCGTCATCACACTACATAACAGGGTGTGCCGTTGGGCGATCCAGCATTTCAGATTAGCATACGCCCCAAGACCCAAACAACACAGCCGCGGGCCGCCCGCGCCTTATCACGAGGCGGGCCGGCGCACGCGGGAGGAGCGCAGTCATGCAGCACGGAACCATTACCAACCTTCACATCGCCCGCATCAAGGAAACGCCGTCGGACCCGGTGCAGGAAGCCAACGCCATCTCCGGCATGGGGCTGGAGGGAGACCGCAGTTGCCGCAAGAGCAATATGCGCCAGGTGCTCATCATGGACAACGAGACCCTCGGCGTTTTCGGCCTGGTTCCCGGCCAGATCAAGGAGAACATCACCGTCACCGGACTCGACCTGTCCCAGACCGTGGCCGGCAACGTCGTCTTCATCGGCGGCGAGGTGACCATGGAAATCGTCGGCGAGTGCGAGCCATGCGGCAAGATGGACGCCATCCGCCAGGGCCTGCAAGGCGAGCTGAACCACCGCCGCGGGATGCTCTGCACGGTTATAAACGGTGGCCCCATCAAGGTGGGCGACGCCATCCGCGTCGAGCCGTAGGTCTCGCAGAATCGAGGAAAGCGACGCAAGGCGATGCCTGGAGGCCACGCCCGGTCCAGTTTGCTTGTAGGGTACTGAGGCCAACCGCCGGCGATTGGCCAGCCCCTCGCAAGTGATACGCGGTCGCAGGCAGTAGCCGTCATTCGTCAGGAAGGGACACTGCTCTCTCTTCTGCGCTGTGCGACCGCGCAAAGTCGGAACCTAACGGCTATTCAGCAAGCGCCGCCGCGTCTCTGTGGCGGCGCTTGTTGCGTTGAACCGCTGTGCCGATTCCACTCTCTCTTCTCCGTCTCCATCTCCTTGCACTTGCGGGGAGAGCGAACTCTTTGTACTTGCGGGGAGAGCGAACAACTGGGTGCCCCGGCGGGTGCCCCGGTCATCATCCCTCTGCAAATGCGCGTCAAACTTGGCTCGCGGGCTTCGGGGGCAGGGGGTGGACATGGCCTGCGCTTATCGGTCCGCTCTACGAGCACGGCTCCGTGCGCCTGCCGGGGGGGACTTTGGCGCGTCCACTCCGCCGAGGGGGAGTTCGCCTCAGTCAGCGCGGGGAGTCAAACAGCCTGCGGGGTTAGGGTGGACGACGCCATAGCCTGTTTGCGCGCTGGCGCTGGCTCCGCCTTCATACCCGGCGCTGGCTCCGCCTTCATACCCGGCGCTGGTTCCGCCTTCATACTTGGCGCTGGCTCCGCCTTCATACCCGGTAGGTGAGCAAGGGACGGTGGCTTGAGCCGGAATAGGGTTGCCTGAGCGCCCCACCCAGGAACGTGCAGGGGAGCGTAAGGTTTGAAGGTCAATAGCCTCCTGAGTGTCTCGCGCCCTGTGACAGGTCCGGTGCGAGAGACTCGGGTATGACCAGAGTAAAGAAGCTGATCGCGCCTGGATTGGCTCCGGGGCGTGATCCCCCAACCCTGATAGAGGCGCTCTGTCCCCTGCCGGGGAATGTTGATATGGCGCCGCCAGCCCGAAAAATGTGGACTGCCCAGAACTTGAACTCGTGAGAACCTCGCGTGAGAGCCTTGGGCGGGATATACGATGTGTCTGGGTATTCCCCCCTACTGCGCCACTGCCCATGAGCGCCTGATTCAGGTTGCGAAAATTGCCTCGCCGGTTTCGCCATTCCCGCTGTTGGGTAGACGCCGTTGGGTAGGATTCGATGTAATCCCCAGAATTTTCGGCTGCTGAGGGGCCGCGCTCCAAGCCGGGTTGCAACCGCCAGGGGCATAGACGAGGGCGGCATTGGTCGCCTCATGGACACTCTGGCCTACGCCGCCGGAATGTTCGAAGTCCAGTCCAGACTCCCCTTCGCGAGTTCCGCAGCCGCCGGGGACGGAGCGTCGTTTGCGCTATACGAGCCGCCGCCGCCCGCGAAAGTCCGGTGATTGACAGCCGCCGCCGGATGGTGCATTATGGGGACAGTCAGGAGTTTCTGCCCTTTACAACTGAATAACCCGACGCTGCGAGTGCCCTTCACGAGGGTTGAACGAGGAAGCTGGTCAAAGTCCAGCGCTGTCCCGCAACGGTAGGTCCCGGTTTAAGCCGCGTCGATGCGCGCAACCGGGGCGAGTCCGGTCCACGGCTTTCAGCGATGTTTCGGCCTTCGAGGAAAGGCGACAGCATATCACGGAGTGATGCAATGCGCTCTGCCCTGTCCCTTGGGGCAGGGCTTTTTTGTTGTCCGGATTTCTGTTGCTGACCGGACTCACAGAGGCAGTTGCCCCGGCCCCGATTACACAAAGGAGAAACCCAAGTGTCTAATCTGCGATACCTTCTTCCCTTGATAGCATTCATCGTGGCGATGTCCGCGGCGCTGCTGGCCTGCGGTTCCGAGCCGACGGTCGCGCCAACCACCCAGCCCACGGCCACCACCGCTTCCCAGCCGACAGTGGCTCCGGCGACGGCCACACCCGTACCGGCCGCCCCAACGGCGATGCCGGACGAGCCAACCGGCCCGCCGCCGCCCGCCACCGCCACGCCGGAACCGACGGCCACCCCCGAGCCAACGCCCGTACCAGCCACTGCCGCGCCGGAACCGGAACCCGAGCCGGTCACGGTAGTGTCGTCAGACGGCAAGGAGGTGGCCTTTGAGACTTCGCCCGAGCGGATAGTCGCCTACGACGGGGCGGCAGTGGAAATGCTCTTCGCCATCGGCCAGGGACACCGCATCGTCGGCACCCACAGTTACGTGACCTACCCGCCGGAGACGGAAAGCATCACCAAGCTCGGCGACGCCTTCAACATGGACATCGAGGCTATCGTCGCCCTTGAGCCGGACTTAGTGTACGTGTTCTATGAGCGCTTCAACGCCGACCTGGAGCGGGCCGGACTGAAGGTGCTGTACATCGAGAGCCTGTCCCACGGTTTCACGCAATTGGCCAATCAGGTACGGATGTGGGGCGCCATCACCGGAGCGCCCGATGAAGCCAACAGGGTTGCGGACGACTTCGATACCCGCGTCGCCACCATCCAGGAGAAGCTGACTGATGTGGAATCTCGCTGGACAATCTACTCCCACGGCATCGGCTGGTGGACGCCTGGGAGGAACACGCTGATCAACGACGTGTTCGAGTTGCTGAAGCTGCAAAACATTGCCGACTTCGAGGGATACCAGCAGATCAGTCCCGAGGCGGTGGTGGCCGCCAACCCGGACTACATCATGGGCGACCCGGCGGAGGTTGCAGGTGAAGCGGCCCTGGCCGGGCTGCACGGGGCCGGGGATCACCATATATTCACTCAGGGCGAGGGCAACACCTTCAGCATTGCCGGGCCGAGGTTCATCGACGCCGTGGAGGAAATGGCCGCATGGGTCTACCCGGACCTGTTCCCTTAAATCTCAGGGAAGCATTCATACAACTCCGATGCGACTAACCGACAAGGCAAGAGTAAGGCAGTGGCAGGCATAAGGCTGAAAGACAGAAACGCCCTCGACTCCCCCATCGCCAGGAGCGAAGGGGAACGCGGGGCGCTGACGGCCACTCGCGTGAGTGCGGGGCTGGTCGGGCTGCGCTATCCGTGGTGGCGCATCGTCCTGGGACTGGCGGCGTTGGGCGTGGCCGCCATCTTCGCGTCGTCCATAGGGTCGGTGCACATACCCTTCGGCTCGGTGGTGGAGATAGTGGCCGCTCGTCTGCCTGGCATTGACCTGCCGCAGGATGCCCCGGCGACTTGGAATACCATCCTGTGGCAGTTGCGGGTGCCGCGAGTGGCGCAGGCCGCCGTGGTGGGCGCGGCCCTGGCAATGTCGGGAGCGGCCTACCAGGGGCTGTTCAAGAACCCGCTGGCCGATCCTTACCTGGTGGGCGTGGCGTCGGGGGCGGGGCTGGGCGCGGTGGTGGTGCTGCTAACCGGAGTCCCGATGTACCTGGCGGGGTTCAGCCTGTTGCCCATCGCCGCCTTTGCCGGCGGCAGCGGCGCGGTGGCGGTGGCCTACTCCATCGCCCGCAACTCGCAGGGTACGCCAACGACCACGCTGATTCTGGCCGGAGTGGCCATCGCCTCCCTGACCGCGGCGGTGTCCAGCTTGCTTATCCTGCGCAGCGAACCCGAACTGCGCCCGGTGCTGAGCTGGCTGATGGGCAGCTTCATCGGCGCGGAGTGGAGCGAGAGCGCCATCGTGCTGGCCTATGCAGTCCCCGGCATGGCCGTGCTGCTGGGCTTCGGGCGGATGCTCAACGTGCTGCAACTGAGCGAAGACCATGCCGCGATGCTGGGGGTGCCGGTGGAGAAGGTGAAGCTGCTGCTCATCGGAGCGGCCACGCTGGTGACGGCGGCGGCGGTGTCCTTCTCCGGCCTTATCGGGTTCGTCGGGCTGGTGGCCCCCCACGTGGTGCGGCTGATATGGGGGCCGGACTACCGCTTCCTGCTGCCCATGTCGGCCATCGTAGGCGCCACATTCCTGGTGCTGTGCGACCTGGCGGCCCGCACCATCGTATCCCCGGGCGAGTTGCCGGTGGGCATGGTCACCGCCTTCTGCGGCGCGCCCTTCTTCCTATATCTGTTGCGCCGTCGCCGGCTGGGGGTGTAGTGGGCATGAGACTGAGCATCAACGGACACGCCAAAATGGAACAGACCAACGGGCACTCTGCCGCGGAACTGCCCCGCAACGGGCACAACCCCTCTCCGCCGGTCAATGGCAGTACAGTTCCGCACGTTAATGGCAACACTGCTCCATACGTTTATTCTGGTCATGCCGGGTCCGCTCCGTTGGCACATCCTGAGCTTGTCGAAGGACGGGCGGAGGTGGCCGGGGTCAGCGCGGCGGGAGTCTGGGCGTCCTACGGTGAACGGGAGGTGCTTCGCGGGCTGGAGATGGAGGCGGCGCAGGGAACTCTGACGGCGCTGGCCGGCCCCAACGGAGTGGGCAAGTCCACGCTGCTGCGGCTGATTGCCGGGGCCATGCGGCCAGGACGGGGCCACGTCCGCGTGATGGGCCACGACATATCCGCAATGAGCGGCAGGGAGCGGGCGCGGCTGGTGGGCATGGTGCCGCAGAACCCCGACCTGCCCCGGGGCGCGTCGGCGCTGGAGGTGGTGCTGATGGGCCGGAACCCCCACCTGCGCCTGTTGTCGTGGGAGACCGCCTCAGATGTGGAAATCGCCCTGGAGTCGCTGCGCATGACCGACGCCGAACACCTGGCGGAGCGTCCGGTGCACCAGCTATCCGGCGGCGAGCGGCAACGGGTCGCCATCGCCATGGCCCTGGCGCAGCAGACGCCGGTCATCCTGCTGGATGAGCCGACGGCCAGCCTGGACCTGGCCTATCAGCCGGTCATCATGCGCCTGTTGCGGGAGCTGGCGGCGGAGGGCAGGACGATGATAACGGCGGTTCACGACCTGACGCTCGCCGGGCAGTTCTGCGATCAGGTGGCGCTGGTCAGCGAGGGCCGGGTGGTGGCCTGCGGCCCGCCGGAGGTAACGCTCACCCCAGCGGCGATTCAACAGGTCTACGGCGCGGACACGCTGGTGCTGGAACACCCGGAAACGGGCAAGCCCATAGTGGTGGCCCGCTGAATTTCCGCCTCCCCCTCACGGGGGAGGCTTCCCGGGATGAGGGGGCCGCGGGGGATTCCCCTCATCCCATTCGCTCCCAGGGCGGCGGGCCGGGGCCTGGTCTCCTCCCCATGACCCGGCCCGCCGTCCCCAGGAACAGGCTCGCTAGTTCAGGCTGAGCTTCGCAGGCCGGTGGGAGCCGTCGATATTAAGGCGGTTCCGGCTGGCGCCGTCCAATTTCAGCGTATCGAGAACCGTGTCCCAGACAGGGCGCGCGCGGTCGGCGTCGTCCACCCAGAAGTCCATGGTGATGAGGGCATAGGCGCCCGGCCCCCGGGCCATGCAGATGCGCGAGTGGGCCGGACGGTTCTCGGCGGCTTCGATGAAGTCCACTTCCAGCCAGGCCGCCTCCAGGGTGGCGCGGCGCAGGTGGTTGAAGGGGCCGCGCCCGGTGGGGCCGCGGGGATCGCCGGAAAGGGCTGTGTTCTCGATCAGTTGCGTCAGCGGCAGACCGCTCCAGTCAATGTTGGGGGCGTAGATGAGGGTGACCTCCAGCCGCATATCGGCATCGGCCTCCCTCTTCCTGTCGAAGAACCGGATGGAGCCGCTCTTGCCGGGCTTGATGGTCCAGTCCCCCGGGCACTCGAACTGCATCGCGCCCGCGTCGGCCACGAATACCTTGTTGCCGGGGGCGGCCTGCCATCCGTGGTCATTCGGCAGTTGAACCTTGGTCTTCTGCCACTTACGCTTCTTCTTTGCCATGACGAATCAGCCCCGCTCAGACGTTTCGGCCCATTTTACACCGTCAGCCCCGTCGCGGGGACTCCGGCGCGCCGGACATCGCCGCGGTGGGGCAGTTAAGTCCACGGAAGCCGCAGCGAAGACAAAGCGGAGGGCGAGAGAAGGGTCTGGGTGGCCTGCATCGAAGCATCCCGGTGGGGGAACGCTTGCGGGGCCGGATTGGCTTGCCGCAGCCAGCGCACGGAATCAATCGCCATTGTTCTTGACACTGATGTCGCTTTAACCTGGTTTTCTGACTCGTCAGTGTCCGTTGAACAGGGAGAAAAATGAGCAGGAAATCTGGCTGGGGATGGAGGATTCGAACCTCCGCTACCTGATCCAGAGTCAGGCGTCCTACCGCTAGACTAATCCCCATTGAGGAGCGTTCCCCATCCTTGACGAAGAAGCGCTGCATCTATGGTATTGAGGGCCGGGTTTGGTGTCAAGCCTGCGCCAGCTTGACAAGGCGCCGCCGAATGTAACAGAATCGGTTGGCTTAAAAGTCCTTAACCCAAGGCATCGACAGGCATCGACAATTGACTATCGCCCTCCTGGGTACGCTCTTTTCGCGGGTAAAACGCGCCAATCACTGAAAGCGAGGTAAAGTGCATGACACTGGCATCAGTGGGCAACAAATCAACGGTGCAAGTCTCCGGTACGCCGGTAGAAGTCTTTTCCGGCGGCTCCGGGGAGCCACTCCTGTTCCTGCATGGTGGCGGCGGCTTCGGCACCTTCGACCCCACCAGCGGCCCCATAGCGGAACGGCGCACGGTCTACGCGCCCTCTCTCCCCGGATTCTTCGGCACCCCCCGTCCTGGCTGGGTCTATTCCGTAACCGACACGGCCCATTTCATCCTGGAACTGGCCAACTCTCTGGGGCTGAGCAACTACGCGCTGGCCGGCCACTCCATCGGCGGCTGGATTGCCGCCGAAATGGCGGCCATGGGTGGCAGCGACATTGATCGATTGGTGCTCATCGACGCCGCCGGCATTCGGCCCGCCAACTCGGAAATCGCCGAGGTCCTCATGGTGGGCGCCTCCACCCGGTTACAGCTCGCCTTCCACAACCCGGAGCAGGTGCCCAACTACGAACACTTCTCCCGAGAAATGGCCCCTGCGGAGGCGACAGCGGACCACTCCAACCGGGAGATGCTCTCCCGCTTGGCTTGGAAGCCCTACCTGCACAACCCCAGCCTGCCCTACTACCTGTCCAAGGTAGAGGCCCGCACGCTGATAGTCTGGGGCGCCAACGACGCCATTGTCCCCCTGGAATGCGGCGAGATTTTCCGCAACTCCATCCCTGGGTCGCAACTGGCGATCATCGACGAATGCGGCCACAGCCCACAGATGGAGAAGCCCAACGAGTTCAACGCCGCCGTAACCGCCTTCCTCGACCGACTGTAGGCCGGCCGAGGCTTCCCGCCGAGTGACGGATAGGGGGCGCACAGCCGTGCGCCCCCTACAATTATGGAAGACTCCTCTGCCGGACTGACGCACCCGTCCCGGTAGATGGGACCACTTCACACGGTGAACTGCGGTTCCCTCTCCCCTGAAGGAGAGGGAATTTTTGTAGAATACTCTTCGCAGCCGGATTGAAAAGAGGGCAATATGCCGGACGCTTCGCTGAAAATCGAGGGCGCTCGCTACATCATCACCATGGACGGGGAGCGGCGCATCATCCGCGACGGGGCGGTGCTCGTGGAGGGCGCCCGCATCACGCAGGTAGGCAAGGCGGCCGACATGGCCGATGTTGCCGCCGACCGGGTCATCGACGCCTCCGGCATGGTGGTGGCTCCCGGACTGGTCAACGGGCACATACACATCAGCTACGCCCACGCCACGCGGGGCATCTTCCCCGACAGCCTGGGGGCCAACTACCTGCCCAACGTGTTCCGCCTACAGGGCGTGATGACCGCCGAGGAGGAATACCTGACCTCGCTGCTGGGCATCACCGAGTTGCTCAAGTACGGCACCACCACCTTCATCGACCCCGGCAGCACCAAGTTCCTCGACGCCGGCCTGCGGGCCTACGAGCAATCCGGCTGCCGCATCATCGTCGGCGCGCACGTCACCGACCTTCCCAACCCCGTCAACCTGCCGGTCTACGACACCGATGCGGCCATCGCCATCGTGGAGCGCGTCATCCGCGACTACGACGGGGCGCTCGACGGACGGGTTCGGGCGTGGGCCATGCCCTTCGGCCCCAACTTCGCCACCCCCCGGCTGTTGCAGGAGTCCAAGCAGCTCGCCGACCAAAACGGCGTATCGCTGACTCTGCACTTCAACAACAGCGCGTCCTACGTCGAGTCCACTGTCCGGGAAACCGGGATGCGCCCATCCCAATACCTGGAAAGCCTGGGCGTCCTCGGCGAGAACGTCGTACTGTCCCACGTCCTGGGCCTGGACCAGTCGGAGGTGGAGACACTGGCCCGCACTGGCGCGAAGGTAGTGGCCGTGCCCACGGCGGCGGTCAAATCCGGCTTCGGCATGACCTCCGGCTCATCTGGCGTAGCGCCAGGGGGCCTGCTCCCGGAGATGCTGGAGGCAGGCATCACCGCCGGCATCGGCACCGACGCGGGCAACAACTCCAACCTCGTCGAGACCAACCGCGCCATGTACCTGATCGCAGTGCTGTACAAGGACGCCCGCCGCAGCTCCTCCGCAATCACCGCCGAGACCGCCCTGGAGCTGGCGACCATCAGCGGGGCGCAAACGCTGGGGCTGGGCGACGAAATTGGCTCCATCGAGCCGGGCAAGAAGGCCGACCTGGCGCTGTACGACACCCGTCGCGCCGAGTGGGCCACGCTCTTCAACCCGGTCAACAGCCTGGTCTACAATGCCGATGGGCGCAGCGTCCACACCGTCATCGTGGACGGCCGCGTGGTGGTCGAAGACCACACGCCGCTGTTCGTGGATGAGCAGGCCCTGATAGCCGAAGTGCAGGCGGTGGGCGAGAGTATGCTGGCCCGCACCGGCCTGTCCTTCCCATCGCCCTGGCCCATCGTCTGAGCAAAACCCGGAAGTCCCTCATGTTCCCTCTCCCGGAGGGCGAGGGTCAGGGTGAGGGCGTCCCAATCGCAATGCCCGGAGGTCTGCAATGTCGCAGTTGGTCCTGGTTCACGGCCCCGGAGCGGGCGGATGCGCGGCGTCCTACCGCTACCAGATGCAGCGATTCCCCGATGCACTGGCCCCCGACCTGCCCGGCCACCCGGAAGGCGAGTCCTTCGACGACGTGTCCGGCTACACCCGCTGGCTGCGGGAGTGGCTGTACGCGCAGGGCCACACCGGCGGGCTGGTGCTGGCGGGCTTCACCCTCGGCGCCTGCGTGGCCCTGGACTATGCCCTGACCTGGCCCGACGAGGTGGATGGTCTGCTGCTGATGACCGTGGCCATGCGCCCCAAGGAGCGGGCCCCGGGCAGCCTGGAGTTTCGCCTCAACGCGGCACAGGGCGGGGAGCCGATGCAGAAGTGGCTGGACACCATGGAGCACATGCTGCTGTTCGTGGATGATCCGGACCTGCGGAATGAGCTGGTGGAATGCCATAGGAAGGTCGGCCCCATCTCGCAGCACAACGACCTGCTGACCATCGACCGCTTCGACGCCCGCGACCGCATCCACAACCTCAGGGCGCGGCTGACCCTGGTGCGGGGCGTTGACGACCCCATGCAGCCCGACGAGTACGAGCTGGAAATCCACGAGGCCGTCCCCGGCTCCCGCTACATCAGGCTGGAGCGCGCCGGCCACTTCCCCCACTGCGAGCGCCCCGACGACGTGAACGAGGCCCTGGCCGAACTGCTGGGGGAGTAACTGTCGCCATCGTGTAAGCCACCGAGTGACTATGTGTCGCGACTCGCCTAAATCAACATCAACGACCAAGGGGAGAGCCGAAATCTTGAGCGTATAAGCAGGAAATGACCCATCAGAAGCCCATTCAGAATTCGGTGAATGCATAATGTCATGGATCGATATGGCAAAGATATTAATCCCTGCTACAGTGCCAGTGGCAATCGTCGTTATTGGCTGGATGCTCAATGAACATAGCAAGAGGCAATGGCAGCGATATGATCGGATGGAAGAACGCTACATTGCTTTACTCCAAAACCTAAAGGGTTTCTACGTCGGCACAGACCCCACAGAGGCGACAAGGATGAAGGAAGAATTCTTGAAGCAACTGAGTTTGTGCTGGTTGTATTGCCCAGACGTCACTATTTCCCGAGGTTACTTCTTCCTAGATCAAGTCCACACCGGAGTCCAAAAATCAGACGAAGAAAAGGAAGAAGCCCTTCGTGCTTTCGCCCTTCAATTGAGAATGGACTTATTCAGGGAAAAGCCTTGGCCTTGGCACAGAACCAAGCTCAAGGAACGAGATTTCCGTTTCCTGAGCAGTACGTGACTATCAATGCCCGGCAAGCAACGCCAAGAATATTTTTGTTGAAGTCTTAGCCGCATTCAGGAGGTAACTGACGATGGCAGGCCCTTTGGAAGGCGTCAGGGTGGCCGACTTTACTGAAATCATCGCCGGGCCGCTGGCCGGGCGGCTGCTGGCCGAAATGGGGGCCGACGTCATCAAGCTGGAGCCGCCCTGGGGCGAACCGTGGCGATTAACCCAGCGGTTCACGCCCACCGAGAGCCGCACCTTCATGACCTACAACCGCGGCAAGCGCAGCCTGCCCCTCGACCTCACCAAGCCGGAAGCGCAGGAAATTCTGTCGCGCCTAGTGCAGCGGATGGATGTCGTGCTGGTCAACTACCGCCCCGACGTGGCCGCCAAGCTGGGCGTGGACTACGAAACGCTGTCGGCCATCAACCCGCGTCTGGTCTACTGCGAACTCACCGCCTACGGGCGGCAGGGGCCCGACGCCCACCGCCCCGGCTATGACATGATTATCCAGGCGATGACCGGTATGATTGCCTCGGAAACCAAGACCGTGGACAATGTGCCTTCTTGGGTCTGGTCCAGCCCGCTCATCGACACTTCGTCGGGCATTGCCATGACCGCCTCGGTCTGCGCCGCCCTCTTCGCCCGCGAGCGCACCGGCGTAGGCCAGAAAATCGAGACCACGCTGCTCGGCCAGGCCCTGAACCTGATGGGTGCCCGCTTCCTGCACGTCGAGGCATTGGACAAGGAAACGCGGGAAAAGACGCTGCGGGACATCAGCGAACAACGCGAGGCCGGAGCGTCCTTCGACGACCTGGTGGCCCTTTCGCCGGGCAGCCGGCGCCGCGAGCATCATGGCAACATCTATTACCGCGTCTACATGGCGTCCGACGGCCCCATCGGCGTCGGCTGCCTCAGCCAGCCCCTGCGCCTGCGCCTGCTGGAAACCCTGGAACTCACCGACGAGTCGATGGCTCCTGACTGGGATCCCACCAAGCCGGAGTCGCAAGCCTACAGCCGCGACCTGGAGCAACGCGCCGAGAAGCTCTTCCGCAGCAAGACCAGCGGCGAATGGCTGCGAATCCTCGAGGAGCGCAACATCCCCGCCGGCCCGGTGCGCTTCATCGAAGAGATGTTCGACGACCCGCAGGTGGTCGCCAACAATCTGGTCGACGAGTTCGTCCACTCCCAGGAAGGCGCAGTGAAGATGGTCGGCCCCTACGCCCGCTTCAGCGGAACACCGCTCCCCCACGCTCCCCCATCGCCCGCCCTGGGCGAGCACACCGCCGAAATCCTGGAGCAGCTTGGCTACACCCCTGAGGACGTGGAGCGATTCAGGGAAGACAAAGCGGTTTCTTGATGAATCCATTCCGTCCTGACCTGGAATCCTCTCTCCTTCCTGATTGCAGACTGTGCCGGCGGCCCTGGTTGTCTCCCGAAGTTTCCGATGACAATTGGTCATTGTTTCAGAAATATAAAAAGATATACACTGAAAGTGCGCCGCCCCGGAACACGGAGGCCGCAGCAATCCGAATCAAGAGGAGCAAATACCCGATATGCCGGAAGTAACTTCACACGCGCCAGGAGCGCCATCGTGGTTCGAACTTTCCACCAGCGACGAGAAAGGCGCCCTGTCCTTCTACGGCGCTCTCTTCGGCTGGGAGAACGACCCGCAGGAGATGGGGCCGGATTCCTACTACCATATGCAAAAGCTCAGCGGCCAGTACGCTTGCTCCATCTACCAGCAGGGCGAGGAGGAGCGGAGCCAGAACGTGCCGCCCCACTGGAAAACTTACTTCACCGTCAACAATGCCGATGAGTCTGCCGCCTCTATCGCACAGCACGGGGGGCAGGTGGTGTTCGGGCCGATGGACGTATTCGATGCCGGGCGCATGGCGATGTGCCAGGACCCTCAGGGCGCTTTCTTCGCCATCTGGCAGCCCAAGCAGCACATCGGCACGGGCATCAAGGGCGAGACCGGCGCGATTTTCTGGAACGAACTGCTGACTACAGACCGCGCCGCCGCCGTGGACTTTTACATGGCCGCGCTTGGCATGGAGCGCGGAGAGGTGATGCAGCCGCAGGATTACGCCATGCTCCGGGCCGGCGGGGTAGAGGTGGCCGGTGTTATGCAGATTACGCCCGAGACGGGCGAGTCCCCGCCCCACTGGAGCATATACTTCGGCGTGGACGATGCGGAGGCCACCGTGGAGCAGGCCAAGTCGCTGGGCGGCGCCGTCTATATGCCTCCCACAGACATCGTGCCGGTGGAGGGCCAGCCGGCCATCGGACGCTTCGCCGCCCTTGCCGACCCGCAGGGCGCGGTCTTCAGTGTCTTCCAGCCCGTCTGCGAGACGCCGCGGCAGTAAACCCCACAGGCGGAGTAACAGCAATCAAGAGGGTGTGACAAGTTCGCATACCCTCCGCGAAAGGCTCAGGGCGAGGGCGTACCGTTAGCTTTTCAGGAGCAACGAGGGCAAACTCACTTCGACTTAATGCGGACGGAGAGAGCCATGTCACAGCTTCTAAAGCGAGATGTCCTCGGCCTCGGCCACAATGCCGATGTCCTTGTCGCCGCGGCCGCTCAGGCAGACGAGGATGATGCTGTCCTGCGGGAGCGTGGGGGCGAGTTCCGCCGCGCCGTAGACGGCATGGGCCGACTCCAGGGCCGGGATTATGCCCTCGGTTCGGCAGAGGAGGTGGAAGCCCTCCAGTGCCTGCGGGTCGGTTACCTCGCGGTACTTGGCCCGGCCCGAGTCCTTGAGGTAGCTGTGCTCCGGGCCGACGCCGGGGTAGTCCAGCCCCGCCGAGATGCTGTGGGCCGGGCTTACCTGCCCGTCCTCGTCCTGCAACAGGTAGGTCATTGCGCCGTGCAGCACACCCGGTCGCCCGGCGGTTAGGCTGGCCGAATGCTCGCCGCTGTCCAGTCCTTTTCCGCCGGCCTCGATCCCAACCAGCCGCACGTCCTCGTCGGGGACGAAGGAGTGAAAGGCGCCTATGGCGTTGCTGCCGCCGCCGACGCAGGCCATCACGTAGTCGGGCAGGCAGCCCTCGGCCGCGAGAATCTGCGCCCGCGCCTCGCGTCCGATGACGCTCTGGAAGTCGCGCACCATCACCGGGTAGGGGTGCGGGCCGACCACGCTGCCGATGAGGTAGTGGGTGTTTTCCACGTTGGTGACCCAGTCGCGGATGGCCTCGTTGATGGCGTCCTTCAGCGTCCGGGTTCCCGACTCGACGCTGATAACCTCGGCTTCCAGCAGGCGCATTCGGAACACGTTGAGGGACTGCCGGCGGATGTCTTCCTCGCCCATATAGACGATGCACTGCAAGCCCAGCATGGCGCAGGCGGTTGCCGCGGCGACGCCGTGCTGCCCCGCGCCGGTCTCGGCGATGATGCGCCGCTTGCCCATGTGCTGCGCCAAGAGCGCCTGCCCGAGGGCATTGTTTATCTTGTGGGCGCCGGTGTGGGCCAGGTCCTCGCGCTTCAGGTAGATCTTTGCGCCGCCCAGGCGCCGCGAGAGGTTTTCGGCGTAGTAGAGCGGCGTGGGACGGCCCACGTAGTTGGCCAGCAGGCCGTCAAGCCGCGCCTGGAAATCCTCGTCGGCCTTCACGGTGTTGTAGGCCTCTTCCAGCTCGGCCACCGCCGCCATCAAAGTTTCAGGGATAAACCTGCCGCCAAAGTCGCCGAAGCGGCCCCGCTCGTCTGGAAATACTGCCGTTGGTTGAGTTGCCATCGTTCTCCGTCCGTTTTTGTAATAATCCCCTCTCCCAAAGGGAGAGGGTTGGGGTGAGGGCGTCCGCCTGCGGTACTCAGGCCGAGCCGGTGAGGGCGGCGTCGGTGTCCTTTGCGTTGCTTACGAACCGCTGTATCTTGCGGCGGTCCTTCTTGCCGAGGGTCTCCACGCCGCTGGAAACGTCCACACCCCAGGGCCTGACGATGCTGATGGCGCGCCCCACGTTGGCGGGGGCGAGTCCGCCGGCCAGCAGAAAGTCGTTGCCCCGGCGAGCCAGCGAAGCCGCCACGTCCAGGTTGAAGCTCTGCCCCGTGCCGCCCTGTATGCCCTCCACCAGCCGGTCCAGCGTGACCAGGCAGCCGGCGCAGGCGTACTCCCGTACCCTGTCGGCCAGTTGGGGCACGTCGTCCGGCGCCCGGTAGGAGGCCGGGACGTGGACGACCTTGATTACCTGGCAGTCAACCGCCGCCGCGTACTCGACACTTTCCCGCCCGCAGAGCTGCACGGCGTCCACCCCGCAATGGGCGACTATCTCGTTGACCTCTTCCAGCGGTTGATCGGCGAACAGGCCGACCATGCGGGGCGAAGGCCCGTTCAAACCGCGCACCGCGTCAACGATGTTCTTCGCCTCGTCAGGCATGATACGGCGGCGGCGTTCCGGTACGAAGACCATGCCGATGAAGTCGGCCCCGGCTTCCGCCGCCATGCAGGCGTCGGAGGGGGTGCCGAGGCCGCAGATTTTGACCCGTATCATGCTGGGCGCTCCCCTGCTTTAACCCTCCCCCGCAGGGGGAGGGGATTGGGGCGCGACGCGCTGGCCCGACAGCTCGCGCACCTTGGCGGCCACGTCGGGGGCGGTGACCAGCGCCTCGCCCACCAGCGCGGCGTTGACCCGCACCCGGTTGAGCAGGCGCAGGTCGTCGCGGGTGAAGATGCCGCTCTCGCTGACCATCACCTTGCCGCGCGGCGCCAGCGGAGCCAGGCGTTGAGTAACTGCCAGATCGGTGGTGAAGGTGTGCAGGTCGCGGTTGTTGATGCCGATGATTTCGGCTCCCGCCTCAATCGCGGTCTCCATCTCGCTCTCGTCATGCACCTCGACCAGGCACTGCATCCACAGGGACTGCGCCGTTTCCAGCAGTTCCTTCAGCAGCGCGGGATCCAGGATGGCGACGATGAGCAGGATGCCGTCGGCGCCGGCGGCGCGGGCCTCGTACACCTGGTAGGGGTCAAAGATGAAGTCCTTGCGCAGCACGGGAGCGCGGCTCGATGCCCCGCTCTGCTTGATGGCCGACAGATGGGCCAGCTCGCCCTGAAAGCGCGGATCGGTGAGGCAGGAGACCGCCGCGGCGCCGTTGGAAACGTAGGTTTCGGCCAGCCGCACCGGGTCGAAATCCGGCGACAGCAGCCCGCGGGAGGGCGACGCCTTCTTGACCTCGGCAATCAGCCGGATGCCGCCGCCGATGAGCGCGCCCGACAGGTTCAGCGGGCGCGGCTGCTCCGTTGCCGCTTGCTGCATGGCGGCCAGCGGCGTGGCCCGCTTGGCCTCTGCCAGCTCGGACGCCTTGGCCGCTACTATCTCGTCAAGAATACTGGGCATATCAAGGCACCGTTACCGTTCAATTCTGTCAAGTCGCCGGCCAGCGGGGAGGCTGTTCTTAATCACTAGGTGAGTATCCTTCAATACTCTCGTCTCTTATCTGTTCCATCTCGTCGGCCAGTTGAATGATTTGGAAGGCTTGGCGCTTCATCGTCGATTTGTCCACTAAAGCAAAACCTGCTCCGATGGCAATTGCGGACACGCAGGTGGTCCCGCAGGTTGGTACTGCCCACGACGGCGCACCGGAAATCATAAGGAGAACTGGGGAAGATGGAACCGCCGATGACGGCTCGGCCCTCATTGTACGCCCGCATCTCCACGGCCTCATCGAGAATTCCCCAATCGGTATTTTCGCATACCGCACAGTGGCGGTTTCCCTTCCAGTGCAAGTCCAGCCACTCAAGGGCTTTTTCCAAGTCCGGCCGCACACCTTCATATCTGCTGGCTTGGCGGCGGGGCCCTCCTCTCTGCCCCCCGCGCCCGGCGCACTTGCCCAGGTTGACTGGGTTGCCCATGGGGTTTCGCCCATTGTAACCTTTTCGTTGGGTATTGCTACGCGCCGGCATTGCTAAGCTCCACCAGCGCGTCCAGGCGCTGACGGGCGGCGGCGCTGTCGATGGCCTGGGCCGCGGTCTGGATTCCTTCGGGGATACTGGCGGCGGCGCCTGCGGCCAGCAGCACTCCGGCGGTGTTGAGCAGCACGGCGTCGCGGATGGGGCCGCCCTCGCCGTCAAGCAGGCGGCGCATCGTATCGGCGTTGGCCTCCCGGTCTCCGCCGCGCAGGTCGTCTACGCTCCAGCGGCCCAGGCCCGTATCGTCGGGACGGAACGTCCAGCTCTTCACCTGGCCGTCCCGGAGTTCCCACACTGATGTTTCGCCGTTCAGCGCGATCTCGTCCAGCCCGCCCGCGCCGTGGACTACGAGGGTGCGCTCCGACCCCAGCAGGCGCATGACCTCGGCCATCTTCTCGCCCAGTTGGGGAAAGGCGACGCCGATGAGCTGGCGCTGGGCGGCGGCGGGGTTGGTCAGCGGCCCAAGGATGTTGAAGACGGTGCGGATGCCGATTTCCCGGCGCACTGGCCCGGCGTGGCGCATGGACGGATGGAAGGCCTGGGCGAACATGAATCCGATGCCCCCCTCGTTGATGCACCGCTCCACGCCCTCGGGCGGCAGCTCGATGCGCACGCCCAGGGTCTCCAGAACATCGGCGGCGCCGCAGCTTCCCGAGGCGGCGCGGTTACCGTGCTTGGCGATGCGCACCCCGGCCCCCGCGGCCACCAGAGCGGCGGCGGTGGAAATGTTGAAGGAGTTGGAGCCGTCGCCCCCGGTGCCCACCGAGTCCACCACCGTTCCCTCGACGCGGACCTTGCGAGAGAACTCGCGCATGACGGTGGCCATGCCGGCGATCTCCTCGGTGGACTCGGCCTTGAGCCGCAGTGCGGTCAGGAAGGAACCAAGCTGTGCCGGTGTCGCATCGCCCTGCATGATCTGCCGCATCACCGCCGCCGCCTCATCCATGGTCAGCGACCGGCCCGCGACTACTGCGTCAATTGCTTCACGGATATCCAAGACTTCTGCTCCATTACGATGGTGTAGCCGAATATCACGATTCAGAAGTGTAAATCAGATGGCCCTATCTGCCGTGCGGCGTGAAGAATCCTTGCAATTTCAACATTGCTATGCTGAATCCTGTAAATCACTCTATGATTTCTGACCGGCAACACTCGGGTATCTTCCCTGTTTGCCATCGGAAACACCCGCCCTGAAGGGGTATTCACTTAGCTGGCCGGACGCCGCGATGAAGCTTTCCGAAAAACTCTGAGCCGACTGACTCGATTCCCGGCCCAAGTCCCGAATGATCTGTTCGAGATCGGCCAGACTTTCCGGCGACCAAGTTACTGAAGCCACTGACGTATCCGCCTCTCGGCTTCTTCTTGGGGTATGCCTTCTCCTTTGTCCATCTGCTCCAGCATCTCTTCCTTCGCCGTCATTGGGCCTCCGGTTTGCCGTATTCCGCCACCTGGTTCAGGTAGTTCTGGAGCAGGGCCTTGCCGTCGGGGGTCATTATGGACTCTGGGTGGAACTGGATGCCCTCCACCGGATGCTCCTTGTGGCGTATGCCCATGATCAGGCCGTTCTCGCTGCGGGCGGTGACCTCCAGCGTGTCGGGCACCGTTTCCGGGTAGACTACCAGCGAGTGGTACCGGATGGCCTCGAAGGGGTTTGGCAGGCCGCTCAGGACGCCGGCGCCGTTGTGGTGGATCATGGATGTCTTGCCGTGGCGTATCTCCCCGGCCCTGTCCACCCGCGCGCCGTAGACGTAGCCGACGCACTGGTGGCCCAGGCACACTCCCAGCGTCGGCAGGCGCGGCCCGAAGCGGCGGATGACGTCGTTGGATATTCCCGCCTCCATCGGAGTGCAGGGGCCGGGCGAGATGACGATGCCGTCGGGGGCCATCTCCTCTATTTCGTCGAGGGTGATCTTGTCGTTGCGGTGGGTGTCCACCTCCGCGCCCAGTTCGGTCAGATACTGGTACAGGTTGTAGGTGAAGCTGTCGTAGTTGTCTATCAGCAGCAGCATCGCTTCCTCGCGTGTGAATTGGCCTCGCGTGTGAAGAATTGGGACGATTGCGGGTTTGGAGGATTTCACCCCCTCCCTCAAGGGGGAGGGGATTGGGGTTTGGGCCAGTCAGCAAATCTCAGAACAACTCGACGAACTCGAGCCAATTGCCATCGGGGTCGCGCGCGTAGCAGGCCCTGCGGGAAAGGTTGCCGTTCTCGTCGAACATCGACGCGGGCGGATTGTTGTATTGCAGGCCCTTTACCCTTGTGTCCTCGTAGAACTTGTCCATATCCTCGACGAAGAAGGCCAGGTGCGCCGCGCCGAGGTCGTTGCGCTCGACGGAGCTCGGGCCGCTCTGTGGCGAGAGGTACTGGATCAGTTCAAGCTGGTGCCCCTCGCCCATGTCGACGAAGCCGCCCTTGATGTGGGCGCCGGGGAAGGCCAGCACCTGCTCTACGAACTCGCCCTGCCGCTCGGTGCGGCCTGCAACTCGCATCCCAAGGATTTCCGAGTAGAAGCGCACTGATTCCTCGATGTCCCGGACCACGAACCCGGTGTGGAAGAATGATTTCAGCATGGTTGGATTCTCCTCCTGTTTATGGGTTGTGGGGTTGTTGGCTTTCACCCCCACCCTAACCCTCCCCCCAGGGGGGAACACAGGCGAGGTGGGAGCAATTGTGTCAGAAGCCCGCCTCGGCCATGTCTATGGCCCGCATCATCGCTCCCGATTTGTGGCGGGTTTCCTGGTACTCGTCCTCAGCGACGCTGTCGGCGACTATGCCGCCGCCGGCCTGCACATACATCGTTCCGTCCTTGCAGATGCCGGTGCGCAGTACCAGGGCAGTGTCCATGTTGCCGGAGTAGCTGAAATAGCCGACGGCGCCGCCGTAGGGACCGCGTTTCTCGCCTTCGATTTCGGCGATGATTTCCATGGCCCGGATTTTGGGAGCGCCCGAGACGGTGCCGGCGGGGAAGCAGGAGCGCAGGGCGTCGTAGACGGTCAGGTCCTTTCGCAGCCGCCCCTCGACGTGGGAAACCAGGTGCATTACGTGGGAGAAGCGTTCCACCTCCATCATCTTGGTGACCTCGACGGTGCCGGGGTCGCTGACCCGCCCGATGTCGTTGCGGCCCAGGTCCAGCAGCATGACGTGCTCGGCGCGTTGCTTCTCGCTGCCCTTCAACTCCGCCTCGTTGGCCTCGTCCTCGCCGGGGGTGTGGCCCCGGGGCCGGGTGCCGGCGATGGGGTGGGCGGAAGCGACGCCGTCCTCCACCTTGACCACCGACTCGATGGCCGCGCCGACAATCTGGAAGCCGTCCAGGTCCAGGTAGTACATATAGGGCGACGGGTTCACGCTGCGCAGGGCGCGGTAAATCTGGAAGGGATGCGCCCCGGTCTTCCGGGAGAAGCGCTGCGAGTTGACCACCTGGATCACATCGCCGGCGTAGACATACTCGACGCACTTCTCGATGGCGTCGGCGTATCGGCCGGGGGTGAAGTTGGACTCGATGGGGCTGGGCGGCACGGCTGCGCCCTGTTGCAACTCCTCCGGCAGCGCGAGTGGGCGGGACAGCAAAGCAACCATCTCCTCGATGCGGGCCACTGCGTCGGCGTAGGCCCGCTCGACCTCGTCGGACCCGGGGCCTCCCTCTTCAAGCCTCTTGTCGTCCCACCCGCCTAGCCGGGCGTGGGAGACTACCTTGATGTCGTGGCGCAGGTGGTCGAATATCAGGATAGTCTCGCCGAACATGAACACCGATTCCGGCACGCCCTGCGGGTCCTCGGGCATCGCCGGCACCCGGGGCTCGAAGTAGCGGATGGCGTCGTAGGCGACGTAGCCCACCGCGCCGCCCTGGAAGCCGGGCAGTCCGTCGACGGGGATGAGCTTGTGCCGCGACATTTCCTCTTCCACCAGCGTCAGCGGGTCCACCTCGCCGTACTGCTGGCCGGGGCCGGTGGTGATGATCCGGTAGGGGTTGGTGCCGATGAAGCTGTATCGGCCCAACCGCTCGCCGCCTTCCACGCTCTCCAGCAGGTAGGAGTAGGGGCCGCGCGCCACCTTCAGGTAGGCCGACACCGGGGTTTCCAGGTCGGCGTGAATCGAGCGGTAGACCGGCACCAGGTTGCCCTCCCGGGCCCGCGCCTTGACCTGCTCCAGGGTTGGGTAATACATATCGCCCCGCGTAAGCAAATTTAGACTTGGAAACAAAAAGACCCGTCCGTCAAGGGACGAGTCTGCATCGTGTTGCCACCCTTCTTATCCGGTACACCAACTTCGCCTGACGCTTCGCTGCGCCGGGGCGTAGACAGCCGTGACCGGAATCTCAACCGGCGGGGGGACCTGAGTCTGATCAGTCCCATGCCGCGGGCCTTTAACGGCGCCCTGACCGGCTCAGCCTAGCCCGTTGCGCCCCGGTTCTTAAAACCCTGGTAGGCGCGGTGGGTTCGGCCTGCGGCTCCGGGGTCCATTCGGACTTCTGCGCTGGGCGCCGGCTTTCACCAAACCCGGCTCGCTTTTTGCCCCGCTGGAAGCCTACTACTCCCCTTCACAGCCTTTACGGATATTCGATTGTGTGAAAAGCAGGATAGGGCAGGCGGCGCGGGCGTGTCAAGCGCGGGTGTTTGGATACTCCCTCTCCCTTCGGAGGAAGGTAAGGGTGGGGCGTCACCGTTGTGGGAGAGCATTGTGTCGTTCCCTGATTTCACCCTCACCTCGGCCCTGTCCCTCAAAGGAAGAGGGAGGAACAAAAGACCCTGGGCGAATATGGGGATTGCCGGGCGTCCGGGGCCAATCTATCATTGTCGTACCATCGTAAGCATACTGCTTTCCGGTCGAAGCCGGCCCTGAGCGGGTTGGAAGGCCGGGAGCTTTCGGGAGAGCGCAAATGTCCGTCATGGTAACCGGCGGGACCGGATTCATCGGCAACCGTATCATTCGCAAGCTGCTGGAGCGCGGCGAGGAGGTGGTCTGCTTCGACCTGGCCCCGCCGCGGGCGAACCTCACGCCCTACCTGGACCGCATCAGGCTGTACCGGGGCGACGTCACTCAGTTGCCTCACCTGCTGGAAGCCATCAACACCCACGGCGTTACCCGCGTCATCCACATGGCCGCGCTGCTGCCGCCCGACACCGAAGACCGGCCCCACTTCGCCATGCAGGTCAATATCGGCGGCGCCAACAACGTCTTCGAGGCCGCCCGCTGGTGTGGCATCGAGCGGGTGGTCTATGCCAGCTCCATCGCGGTCTACGGTGTGCAGGACACCTTCGGGGAGCGGCCCATCAACGAAGACGACGTGAACGACCCCATCAACGTCTACGGCATGACCAAGTCGGTCAACGACTTCTCAGCCCGCCGCTACACCGACCTTTACGGCCTCGACCTGCGGGGCATCCGCATCTGCACGGTGTTCGGACACGGGCGGGTCACCGGCATGACCGGCATGATCGGAGGGCTGATGGTGTCGCTGCCGGCCATCGGACAGCCCATCACCATGCCCTTCCATGAGGACGAGCCGTCGCCGATGATTCACGCCGAGGACGCCGCCGAGATTTTCGTCCGCGCCGCCCTGTCGGAGAAGCTCAACCATCGCACCTACATCAGCGGCGGCAGCCTGGCCACCATCAAGGACATGGCCGACGCGGTGCGCAGCTTCATCCCCGACGCGCAGATAACCACCGGCGACCGCAGCGTTCCCCACGTCTACCTGGTGGACAACAGCCGGATGCTGGCCGACATCGGCTACGAAATCGCCCCGCTGCGCCAGCGCGTTCTGGACCACATCAACGACGCCCGCGCCGAGGCCGGCATGGAGCCGCTGGCCGGATAGGAAACGGCGCTGTTCCCTTACGAGAACCCCAGCCGCGCTTCTTTCATGCTGACGAATCGCTGGCCGGTGCCTATGACCAGGTGGTCGAGCAGTTCCATGCCCAGCAGTTTGCCGGCCTCCACCAGGTCGCGGGTGATGGACACGTCGGCGCCGCTGGGCGTGGGGTCGCCGGAGGGGTGGTTGTGGACGATGACCAGTGAGGTGGCGTTGGCGCGGATGCCAGGCCGGAACACTTCAGCGGGACGGACGACCGAGCTGTTCACGTTGCCGATGTAGACTTCCTCGACGCCCATGACCTCGTTTCGGGTATTGAGCAGCAGAACGCGCAGATGTTCCTGCTCCAGGGCCGACATCTCGGCGGACAGCAGGTTGACCACGTCTTCCGGGCAATTTATGCTCGCCCGCTCCTCGGGAGCCAGCGACACGAAACGGCGGCCCAACTCCAGGGCGGCCAGAATCTGGCAGGACTTGGCCTCGCTCAGCCCCCGTTCGGCGCACAGCTCGGCGTAGGTGGCCTTGCCCAGCCCCCGCAGGCCGTCGAACCGCGACAGCAGGCGGGACGACTGCGATATGACGTTCTCGCCCGCCGATCCCGTCCGCAGCAGGATGGCGATAAGCTCGGTGTTGTTTAGGTGGCGCGGGCCGAAATTTGCCAGCCGCTCACGCGGCCGCTCCTCGCTGGGCATCTCCCGCACCGTCGGCCCCGCGCCGGTCCGTCTTGCCGAATCGCTCGTCACGTTTGCTGTCGCCATGTTGTTGCTCCCGTTCCAAATGCGCTCCCACTATTTGAGCGCAAGCGGGACGTGCGGTGCAAGGGGCAACTGTCAGCAAATGGTCAGGGCGCAGGCATTCTGGACTGGATTGCAGGGAACGAGCGTAGGGACGCACGGATGTGCGCCCCCACGCCGGATGCGACCGATTCAAGTTGCGGGGATTCGTCAGAACCTGGAGAACTCGCCCTCGTCGCGGGTGATGAACTCCAGCACCGCCGGCTCTCCGGATGCAGTGGCGGTCAGGCCGCGCCTGATGGCGGGGATGATCTCGTCCGGCTCGGTGATCTTCTCCGCGTAGGCGCCCATCGCCGCAGCCACTTCTGCGAACTGCCCACCCAGGGTCTTGACCTGGTATTTCTGTATTGCCACCGGGAAGCGGCTGTCGTCGTAGATCGACATATAGGAGTTGTTGTTAATCACCGTCATGATCGGGATGTTGCAACGCACGGCCGTCTCTATGTCCAGGCCCACGGTGCTGAACGCCAAGTCGCCCATCACGTTGATGACCTGCTTGTCGGGCTGGGCCATCTTGGCGCCCATGGCCAGGCCCAGGCTGTAGCCCAACTGCGTGGACTTGCCCCATCCGATGAAGCTGCGGGGCTTGCGGGCTTCCCAGAAGGGTGACATATACTCGCGGGCGCTGCCCGACTCGTGGGTGACAATGGTGTTGTCCAGGTCGACTGTGTGCATCAGTTCCCAGACGACGCGGTAAGGGTTCATCGGCTTTTCGTTTGAGGTCAGCTTGGGCATCCACTGGGCCAGCCACGCTTCCTTCACCGAGCGGATGTCGGACTGCAGGGCATGGTTCACCGGGCGGGGGCTGCCGGCGCGGTCCTTCAACTCGTTCAGCAGTTGCCGCAACACCAGCTTGGCGTCGCCCAGCAGCGGGTAGTTGCAGCGGAATTCGCGGCCGATGGCGTCCTCGTCGTTGGTCAGATGGACGAAGGTCTTGTTGTCGGCGATGGGCACCGCAAAGAAACTCTTGGTCAGGCTGGCGCCCACGCCGAAGACCGTATCGGCTCCATGAAGGTACTTGTTGACCATCGCCGTGGTGCTGGGGCCGCCCGCTCCCAGGGCCAGCGGGTGGTTCTCCGGGAAGGCGCTCTTGCCGGGAAGCGTGGTCATCACCGGAGCCTGCAAGAACTCGGCCAGCTCCACCAGCTCGTCGGTCGCCTCGGCGTACAGCACGCCCTGCCCTGCCTGGATCACGGGGCGCTCGGCGGCCAGCAGGGCGGCGGCGGCGCGGCTGACGTCCGACGGGTCGGCCTGTTGCAGCACGGAGCGGGGCGACTCGTAGTCGAACAGCTCCTCGGGCAGCTCGGCGGTGGCCACGTCGGCGGGAATCTCCAGCAGCACCGGGCCGGGGCGTCCGCTGCGCAGCTTGGTGAAGGCCCGGCGCATCATCGAGGGAATGCGCTCCACCATGTTGAATTCCTCGGACCACTTGGTGATGGTTTCATAGCTGCGGGTGGGGTAGAAGTTGGGATGCACACCGCGCTTGTCGCGGGCCATTCCGGCGGGCAAGAGCAGGATGGGCACCGACTCGGAGTAGGCCTGGGCCACGCCGCCGAAGCCATTTTCCGCGCCCGGACCGTTCTGCATCATGAAGACGCCGATCTTCTTGCCGTTGGTCGCCCGCGAGTAGCCGTCCACCATGTGGACGCCGGTGACCTCCTGGCGGAAGATTATCGGGCGGATCCCGGCGATGGCGGCGGCCTCCAGCAAGGGCTGGTACGGCACACAGCCGATGAATTCCACGCCTTCCATCCGCAGTATGTTGGCGATTGCGGTAACTCCGTCCATCTGTCTGCCTCTCCGTAAAGTTGGTCCCTGCGCGAAATTCAGGTCTGGAAATCACCCGCAGCGGACACTCTGCGCTCTTGCTTGCTGGGTTGAGACGTTGCTATGCGCGAGGCGAAAGCCGCCCCCCCGGTCTTGCTATGAAGACGTATGATTGTCCCTGTCCAGTTGCTCGGTGAGCCGTTCGATTAGGGCGAGAAACTGCCTGCGTTCCTCGGTGGCCTCCGTCCGCATTTGTTCTGCTCGCTCAGTGGCCTGCGCCCGCTCCTCGGCAGCCTCTGCCCGCATTTGTTCTTCTCGCGCTGCGGCCTGCGCTCGCTCCTGGTTGGCTCGCGCTCGCTCCTTGTTGGCTCGCGCCCGCTCCTCGGCCAACTGCCTTTCAGCGGCCTCTCTGGCCCTGCGTTCTCTTGTTATCACGGCGTAGATTCAAGAACTGCTATCTTATGCGGCATCACAAACTTGGATCTGCCACGCTTACTGAGAGGGAGACCGACCGTTACCATCCAGTCGCTCGGTGAGATTCTCGATGAGGGCGAGAAACTGCCTGCGTTCCTCGGTGGCCTGCGTCCGCTCCTCGGCAGCCTCTGCCCGCAGTTGTTCTTCTCGCGCTGCGGCCTGCGCTCGCTCCTGGTTGGCTCGCGCCCGCTCCTCGGCCAACTGCCTTTCAGCGGCCTCTCTGGCCCTGCGTTCTCTTGTTATCACGGCGTAGCTCCACAGCCCTCCGCCGCCTGCGGCTATTGCGGCGTGAGCGACCACCTTGTTCAGGACTTCAAGGTTGACGTACCAAGCGATTCGAGATGCGTTGCATCCGGTGGTCTGGGCCAAGTCTTGAGGACATGATCCACTTGTAAAATACCAGACCAGCCAGGTTACGACAATGGCGACCAAGTCGAATGAAACCGGCAGGCTGAGTATTTCCCACAAGTCGCGGAAAGTAAGAGGATCGTCGCCTGGTGCGGGGTATGCGGACATATCGGCGTTGCTCCATATTTCGGGAAGGGGGAATCAACCGACATGATAACCCCCAATCACGGTGGCCGGCGCCGGGTATCGTCATTCTTTGCCCGGCCTACTCCCCGCTGAAGCTCCAGGCGGTGAAGCGTTGGGGGGTGAGTTTGATAACCGGATTTCCGTCCAGGTCCATATCGCGGTACTGCCGGTACTTCCGGCGGAGGAGGGTTATTGCGTGGGCGGCTTCTTCTTCCTCGCCGGTCAGAAGTTCGGCGCGGCAGGAGACCAGGACGTATCGGAGAGCGTGCCAGTCCTCTTCGTAGTGGTCGACAACCAGCGAGGCCTGTGGGTTGGACAGGATGTTGCGGACGCGCCGCAGGCGGGTCAGGTCAACTGATTTGGGCTTCTGGTCAAGAACGATGAAGATGTGCTGACCGTCGTAGGCGAAGCACACCGGGATGACGTGGGGCCGACCCTCGGCGTCCGCCGTGGCCAGACGCCCGACCCGGGCGTCGGCGAGGAAGCGGGCCTGCGATTCGTTGAGCGGAGGCAAGGGCTATTCCAGGGCTAGGTGTCGCCCGGCAGAAGACGCATGGGATCGTCAAGGAACTCCAGGTTTTCCATCTCGGCGTGGGCGGCCTCAGACATGGCGGCGTCGCCGTCCCGGACGCAGTCTATAAGCGCCCGGCGGGCCAGTGCGCCGCCAATCTTGCCCAGGGCGGCGATGCTGGCCAGGCGCACCTCGGGGTCGTCGTCCTGGAGCAGTTCGGTGAGTTGCGGCGTGGCCCCCTGATCGCCCAGCTCGCCGCAGGCGTGGGCCGTCTCGTAGCGCACGGCGGCGTCGTAGCTCTCCAGCTCCCGCAGCAGCGTCGGCAGCCAGGTGGGCTCTCCGGTGCGGCCCATGGCGTAGACGGAACTGGAGCGCATGTCCTGGTCTTCACTGTCGAAGGCCCAACGGATGTAGGCCTCCACTTCCTCAGTGTTGAAGGGCGCGACGGCCTCAAGGCAGCGGCGGCGCACCTCCAGGTCCTCAATCTCGTCCTCCAGAAAGTCCATCAGGACACGGTGGACCAGTTCGCCATCCTGCGGGTGAATCTTGCCTTCCTGGGCCAATACCGGGAACTTCCCCAATGCCAGGGCGGCGGCGGCGCGCACCTGCGCCCCTCGCTCAGACCGGAGCAGCTCGACCAGTTCCGTGACCAGCCAGCGGTCCTCTTGCTCCCACAGGCCCTCAATTCCCAGTTGCGCCAGCCGGTCGTCATCGTCCTTGAGACACTGGCGGAAGATGGCGGTGAAGTCCAGTTCCACGTTTTCTTCGGCCTGCTCCACCATCGCCGCCACCACTTCGCGGCGGCGTACTTCGTCCAGGTCCAGGCAGACCTGGGCAAATTCCGCGACCTCGTCGGCAGTCGCATCCGACGCCTCGTGAAATGGGGCGTCCGAGAGCGGCTCCGACTCGTTGGCAATTGCTTCTATGAACACTTCAATGGCCATGGCTACATAAGTTTAGCACGGCGCAGGCGGGTAATGGCGGGAGGCAGGGCGTCCAGCAGGTCGGAAGCGGCCAATCCCGTCTGACCAATGCGGTCGGTCACGATGCGGGCAGCTTCGGCGTGCAGGCAGACGCCGACTGCGGCGGCGTCGGGCGGACGCAGGCCCTGGGCCAGCAGCGACACGATGACGCCGCTCAGCACGTCGCCGGTGCCGCCGGTGGCAAGGCCGGGGTTGGCGAAGGGAGCAATGCGCACCGGCTCCCCGGGGCTGGCGATGGCGGTGTGCGCCCCTTTCAGCACGAGCGTCGCTCCCCAGCGCTCCGACCACTCCCGCGCCACCGCTACCCGGTCGGCCTGGATATGCCCTGTGGGAACTCCGGTAAGCGTTGACATCTCGCCGGGATGCGGGGTGAGCACCAGCGGGTTTTCAGTCTGGCCGTGCCATCCGGCGATGCCCGAAAGGTTATTCAGCCCGTCGGCGTCAATCAGGATGGGCAGCCCGGCCAGCCCGTCGCGCAAATCGCGCAACAACTGCCGCAGGAACTCCGTTGTCCCATTTGACCAGCCCATGCCGCAGCCTGCCAGCATGGCGGTGAACCTGCGATCCGACTGCCGGATGACAGCGGCTGCAGATGCGTCAATCCGCCCATCGCCATCCGCAGGCAGGGGCAGGTGGATGGCCTCGGCGCCTTTGGCCGCAGCGACGGGATAGACGCCTTCGGGGCTGGCCAGGGTCGTCAGCCCGGCCCCGGTGCGCACCGATGCCTGCGACGCCAGCCAGGCTGCGCCGACGTAGTGGCGCGAGCCGGCCACCACCAGCGCGTGTCCGTAGGTTCCCTTGTGGGAGTCGAGGGAACGGGACGGCAGATGCTCCGCAACCCACCGGGGAGTGAGCATCTCCACGTCCACAGACCGCTCTTCGGGAAGGCCGGGGGGAACGCCGATGTCCAGCACTTCCAGCCGCCCCACACGCTCCGCGCCGGGAAAGCAAAGCAGCCCGGCTTTCGGATAACCCAGGGCCAGCGTCGTATCGAAGCGAGGGCAGGCCGGGTCAACCTCCCCGGTGTCGGCGTTCAGGCCGGTGGGCAGGTCCAGGGCCAGCAGCGTGGGGGGCTTGGGGAACTCTCGGGACCGTTGCAGCAGCAACATCGCGTCGCGGACAGGGCCGTTCTTCAGGGGGCGGGAGCGGCCGGTGCCCAGAACGGCGTCTATGACCAGCCGCGAGCGACTCACCAGGCGCTTCAGCGTCTCGTCATCCGGGTTGGCTGCGACTTCGACGGCATTCTGCCGCGCCAGGTCCTGCTTGGGGTCGAAGTCGGGGCGGCGCGTCAGCAGGCAACAGACTACCTCGGCGCCCCAGCGTCGCAGGTGTCTCGCCGCTACCAGTCCGTCGGCGCCGTTGTTGCCCGACCCCACCAGCACGACGATGCGGGCGCCCGCCGCGCCGCCCAGTTCGTCCCGCGCGGCCTGCGCAACAGCCAGCCCGGCGTTCTCCATCAGCGCATCGGTGCTGACGCCGGCCCGCTCCGACGCCTGCTCGATGGCGGTCATCTGCGCGGCGGTAACGACTTTCACAGCAGCAGTCAGGAGGCGTCCCCCGACCTCTTTTCGAATATGACCTCAGACACCACTGCCGGAAATGCTACACCAGTCGCCTCGAGCTCCCTCATAATGCGCTGTCTCTCTTCTTCCTTTGCTTCTCGTCTCGCTTTTTCCACCATTCGGGCCTTTTGTGCTTCCCTGATGGCTTTTCCTTTTTCAAACAACTTCCTGCCTCCGTCGAAGAGCACTGCCAGCGGTAACACGAACGCCCAATACAGATCTACGGCTGCCGTATCAAACCACTGGTACAGCCAGAAATCGCTACCTTCATATAACTTGAGAATCACTAGGCAAGCTGTGCCTGTGGCGATAAATCCGCACGCCTGCCATCCGATGCCACGATCTGACAAGGCGCCAGGCGATTGAGTATCTGTTGGCTGCATTATATCCCTATGGCTTACACCGGGTCTTCGCGGCGCGTCACCACGAAGGCGACGGCGTTATCCCGGGAGTCTGACATGCTTATCGAGATTTCCACCACGCCAAGGCGCTCTGCTCTGCTCTTGGCGCGTCCGTGCAACACAATGCCCGGCGCGCCGCTGGGAGCGCGGGTGACCTCGATGTCCTTCCAGCCAACGCCGCGGACGCCGGTGCCGAGGGCCTTCATGGTGGCCTCTTTGGCGGCGAAGCGCGAGGCCAGCTTCGAGGGGCGCCCCCGGCAGTATTCCATCTCGCCGGGGGTGTAGATGCGGCGCAGGAACCGCTCGCCGTACCGCTCCAGCGTCCGGGCTATCCGGCTTATTTCGATGATGTCAACGCCGGTGGAAAGCATGGCGGGTACGCCTCGCCGAGACCCTCTCCCAGGGGGAGAGGGAAATGATGGCAACCGGGTAAGTCCGGGTAAGTCCGGGTAAGTCCGGGTAAGTCCGGGTAAATCCGGGTGGTTCCGGGTGGTTCCGGGTTATTCCGGGTTATTCCGGGATGTGTTCGGGAATGGCCAGCCGGTCGAGAATTCTGGAGACGGAGTAGCTGCGGTTAAGCACGTAGAAATGGACGCCAGGAACGCCGGCGTCCCACAGTTCCTGCACCTGCCGCGCCGCGTAATCCACCCCCAGATCTCGTACGCTTTCATCGTCGTCGCCCAGCCGGTCCAGTTCCGCGTCGAGGTCGGACGGTATCCTGGAGCCGCACAGGGCGGTGAAGCGGCGAATCTGCGGGCCGCTGAGCACCGGCAGAATTCCCGGAATTACCGGCACACTGATTCCGGCGGCGGCGGCGCGGTCAGCGAAAGCAAAGTAATCGTTGTTGTCGAAGAACAGCTGGGTAATCAGGAATTCTGCGCCGTTGTCCACCTTGAGCTTGGCGTACTCGAGGTCTCGTTCCAGGCTCTCGGACTCGGCGTGGCCTTCGGGGTAGCAGGCGGCGGCGATGCCGAACTCGTAGTTGGCCTTTATGTGGCTCACCAATTCGGATGCGTTGCTGAACCCGCCCTCGGTGACGGTGAACTGCTGTTCACCTCGCGGCGGGTCTCCCCGCAGCGCGATGACGTTCTCGATTCCCGCGCCCTCCAGCCTTTGCAGCACGTCGTCAAGTTCTTCGACGGTCTGCCCGGCGCAGGTAAGGTGGGCCATTACCTCAACGCCCGCCGACTCCTTGGCCCGGACGGTGATTTCCTCAGTGAAGTGCCGGGTCGAGCCGCCCGCGCCATAGGTCACCGAGACGAAATCCGGGCAGTAGGCAGTCAATTCGCCCACGGTGTCTAAAACGCCTGGGATGCCGTCGGCATTCCTCGGCGGGAAGAATTCAAAGGATATGGTGCGCCTCTCTTGGAGCATTTCGCGTATCTTCAAAACCTGTGTATTGTTCCTCCATGAAAATTTTGCCCTCACCCATTCCCTCTCCCTCTGGGAGAGGGAATGGACAGGATTCCTGGCTATCTCCCTTTGTGGACAGTATCCCTGATTCCTCTCCCATAGAGACATGGGATTGAAAAGAGACCTGACCTTCTCCTGACCTTCTATTGAAAGGCGATAGGGTTAAAGGCGACTCAAGCCTCCTCTTGAAAGGGAAGGGGATGCGGCGCTAAAACTGCGGGGTGCGCTTCTCCACGAAAGCCTGCACGCCCTCGGCGGGGTGGCCGGAGGTTGCGACGTACTGCGCGAAGGCCATTTGCTCGACGACCGAGCCGTCGCGGATGGTCAGGTCGCGCCCCCGGTGGGTCACCTGCTTGATCCAGCCGAGTCCGGGGCGGCTCTTGCCGCGCAGGGGAGCCACCAGCTTTTCCAGCTCCTCGTCCAGCTCTTCCAGCGGCGCGGAGCGGAGGGCCAGGCCCCACTCGACGGCCTCGGGGCCGTTGAGCCAGCGGCCGGTGGTCAGCAGCTCCATCGCCCGCTGCGGCCCCACAAGCCTGGGCAGCCGGATGGTGGAGCCGCCGCCCGGCATCAGGCCGAAGTTGACGTGCTGATCTCCGATGCGGGCGTTGTCGGCCACCAGCGCCATGTCGCAGGCCATCATCAGCTCCAGTCCGCCCGCCAGCGCGAAGCCGTGAACCACGGCAATCACCGGGATAGGAAGGTCTTCTACCCGAAAGATTACATCGTTTATCTCAGTCAGGTAGCCCCGCAAGGCTTCTGGACTCTCGAAGGCGTCCTGGAAATACTTGAGGTCGGCGCCGGCGCAGAAACAGCGCCCCTCGCCCCGCAGCGCCAGCGCCTTGACCGATTCATCTCCGGCCACGTCATCCAGCGCCGACGACAGATCGGCCACCAACTCGCGTCCCAGAGAGTTCATTGCGTCGGGACGGTTGAGGCGGATGGTGGCGATTCCCTGCTCTATTGATAGCTTGACATTGGCGTATTCCAAAGCAACTCCGGTGTGAACTTGATTTACCGTATACTATACTCGACTTGTTGCCCTTCGCGCTCAGTAGAGGACTTTGTGAACGGCTCCAGCGACTGCACAATCAAAGTCCGGGTCCAACCCGGGGCCTCCCGCAACCGCGTACAGGGGTTCCGCGAAGGGGCGTTGCGGGTCAGCGTCACCGCTCCGCCTCACGACGGTAAGGCCAACGCCGCGCTGCTGGAGTTGCTGGCCGCGAGCCTGGGAATCGCCAGGTCGCGCCTCCGCATCGTCCGGGGCCATGCGGTCAGGGACAAGGTGGTGACGGTGGAAAGGATGGCAGAGAAAGAGGCAACGCATCTGCTGAATGGGTGCGGGACCGGCATCTGACATAACGACTTCTTCGGGAAAGGGATTTCGAGGGAGGCTTCGAGACGGATAAATGCAGAACATGAACTTCGGATGGGTGCTGGAAAATGAGCTGGCCGGGTCGCAGGGGCCGGTCAACCTACAGGACCTTTTCTTCCTCTACCAGCAGGGAGTGCGGGCCGTCATCCGCATGGAAGCGCGGACAATCCCCGCAAACACCGGCGGCTACGTGGACATCGTGGATATGTACGAGCCGGTGCGCGATTTCACCGCCCCGGCCCAGGGCCAGATCGACCAGATGGTCAAGTTCATCGACGAGCAGGCGGTCTGGAACGATCGGCCCGTCGTCGTGTCCTGCTACGCCGGCATCGGGCGCACCGGAACGGTGCTGGCCTGCTATCTCGTCAGCTGCGGTTCCGAACCCGCCGACGCCATTATAGAGGTCCGCCGCCGTCGCCCCGGCTCAATCCAGACGCCGGAGCAGGAGGCCGCGGTCTTCGAGTACGCCCGCCGCCACAACGCAGGAGCCGATTCCGCCGGGTAACGCCCGTCATTCCCCTGCGGCCCCGTCATTCCCGCGCACACGGGAATGACGGGGCCGCAGGCCAAGTCAGTCTGATACCACATCAACTGTGCAATTCCCCAGGAAATCGCCAGCCCTCCGGGTTAAATGCCCCTGTTTAATCCCCCTGAAAGGAGCACGTTCATGGCCGAATCGCCGACACTCCTGGAAATACCAGCGGAGATTCTTGCGGAAGTCTACCGGGAAGCCCGCAGAGCCTTCCCGGTCGAATGCTGCGGATGGCTCGCCGGCCCTGCCGACAGCACTGCGGTCGATGCCGTCCGGCCCTGCGAAAACGCCCAGGACTCGGGTACCCACCCCACCCAGGCGGCCCGCGGCGCGGAAACGGCCTACGTCATCACGGGCAGCGACTTGTTATCCTTGAACCAGAGCCTTGACAGTGAAACTCCCGCCAAGGTTATCTTTCACTCGCACCCCAATGGCCGGGCCTACTTCTCGCCGACCGACCGGGAAGTCGCCACCAGCCCCTGGGGTGATGGCCCTGCCTATCCAGTGCAGCAGCTTGTGGTGGGGATAACGGAAACCCGCGTGGAAGAGGCGGCATTGTTTGCTTGGTCCGACGAAGATGAGGGGTTCGTACAAATAGCGAGCTACGCGGGCGAGGAAGTCTAGCCGCTACCCTCCATAGCCACCGAACGCGAGCGCCTCGGCGTCGGTGACGTAGTCGATGGTCTCACGAATACGGCGTTCTATCTCGTCCTGATACTCCACTATTCCCGAGTAGAAACAATCCCCATGAAGCCTCTGCTGGCGCGAGTAGTACCTGTCCACCAAACTTCTTGCGGCAGGGTCCTGGCGGGCAAGGCGATCAAGACGACCCGAGGTTTCTGGAGTTCTTTCCGGTTCCTCACCTGTCCGAGCCAGAATCAGCGCATTTGATGCGCGGAGTGTGGCGCACCAAGCCTTCTCCGCAGCATCACGGACGTCGCCAGCAATCCACCGCTCAATTGCGCTATCGTACATTGAATAGGCATCGGCGAAGATTTCCCTTACTTCGTCAGTCGCGACCATCCGGCATTACCTCTGAGCTGTACGTAGCTGCTTGCCCTCGATTCTATTCTACCCCTTCCTGTCGACGCTCTCCACGTACTCGCCGCTCCGCCGCGCCTCGCCGCCGCTGCCTGCGTCCGTGCTGCCGATGAAGCCCACGCCTATGGCGGCGGCCAGGTAGCCGATGGCCATCACCGACATACCGGCTCTCGCCACCATTTGCGGTATGTGGTTGCGCGCCATGATCAGCGCCAGCCCGATGATCATCAGGGCGATGGCCACGGCGCCGGCCAGAAAGTGCTCCGGCTGCGGGCGATTGAGCAGGATGGCCACGTTGTCCATGCCGGTGCCGGTGCCCTCTACCACCTTACCGCCGCGGTAGAAGATGTCAGCGTAGAACAGGATCGTTACGTTGAAGGCGCAACTCCCGTACAGCCCGGCCACGCCCAGATCGAAGGCCCCCAGCCTCGCCGCGGCGATGGTGGACGACGCCTCGGGCATGGTGGTTACCAGCGACACCAGCAGAATGCCCAGTGTGCCGGACGAAATGCCGGTAATCTCGGCGATGCTGTCGGTGCTGACTCCCAGGAAGAAGCCGGAGATGATCACGCCCCCCGACACCAGAGAGAACATCAGCCAAGCCTTGCCCAGGCTCATCCCCGGGTCATCTCCCCCTTCGTCGCCCCCGTCGGCGGGCCGGGTCTTGTAGACCACGTACATTCCGATCACGAAAACGATCAGTATGATCAGTGAGGTCAGGCCGATGTTGAAAGCCGCGATTTCCAGCTTCCACGCGCCGAACAGCAACGCCAGCCCGGTCAGCACGATAGCCGTGACAATCAGGTAGCCCTGCTCCGGGGCCACGCGCTGCAGGAACAGCTTGCCCCCGAACGCCAACGCGACGGCGGCGAAGGTGAACATATTGAGCATATTGGCGCCGACCACGTTGCCGAAGGCCAAGCCCGGATTGGGCGGCGACACCAAACTGACCGCCGTGATGTTGGTGGCCAGCTCCGGCAGCGACGTGGCCAGGGCGACCAGGATGCTGCCCACGAACAGCCGGCCCCAGCCGGTCAGCGTCGCGAGGGCGTCGCCGTACACGGCCAGCTTTATCCCGAAGAAAATCACCGCAGCGGCGCTGCCCAGGAATACCAGGATGGCAGGGGTCAAGTTGGAAAATTCAATCATCCGGCGGCCCTTCCCTCTATCTGTAAGAGAGTATTTTAAGGTCCCCTCTCCCTCAGGGGGGAGGGACAAATAAAAGACCCTGTGCGCTATCCCCGCTCGATGGCGGCGACGATGCGGTCGCCCATCTCCACGGTGCCGACGGCGTCGGCGGCGCCAGCGATGTCGGCGGTGCGCAGCCCGCCCTCCAGCGCCTGCTCCACGGCCCGCTCCACTGCGGCGGCCTCCGCGGTCAGGCCCAGCGAGTAGCGGAGCATCATGGCCATGCTGAGGATGGAGCCGATGGGGTTGGCGATGCCCTTTCCCGCAATCCCCGGCGCGGTGCCGTGAATCGGCTCGTACATCCCGACGGAGGGCTGCCCCTCCACCGGCACTCCGGCGAGGCTGGCCGAGGGCAGCATACCCATTGACGCCCCCAGCACCGAGGCCTCGTCGGTCAGAATGTCGCCGAAGGTGTTCTCGGCGACTATCACGTCGAAGCGCGAGGGAACCTGGATAAGCTGCATGGCGCAGGCATCCACCAGCACATGCTCCAGCTCAACGTCCGGGTACTCCTCGCCCAGCCGCGTCGCCACCGTGCGCCAGAGGCGCGAGCATTCCAGCACGTTGGCCTTGTCCACCGAGGTCAGCTTTCTGCGGCGTCCCCGGGCCAGCTCGAAGCCGACGCGCAGCACCCGCTCGATCTCGCCCTCGGTGTAGCGCATGGTGTCCTCGGCGACGATGCCGCCGGGCGTCTCGCGGCGGCCGCGCGGCTCGGCGTAATACAACCCCCCGGTCAGCTCGCGCACCACCACCATGTCCACGCCCTCCAGCGCCTCGGGCTTTAGGGGGCTGGCGTCGGCCAACTGCGGATAGACCTTGACCGGGCGGATGTTGGCGAAGACGCCCATGTGGGCGCGGATGTCCAGCAGGCCCTGCTCGGGGCGCACCGCGGCGTTGGGGTCGTCCCACTTGGGGCCGCCCACCGCGCCGAACAGCACCGCATCGTTCTCGCCAGACATCGCCCGCACCTCGTCGGTGAAGGGGATGCCGTGCTTTTCCATCGATATGCCGCCTATGTCGCCATAGGACAGGTTGAAGCTGTGCCCGAAGGCCCGGCCCACAGCCTCCATCGCGCGCACACCCTGGTCCGTTACCTCCGGCCCGATGCCGTCGCCGCCCAATACTGCAATCCTGAACTCCACGAAGCCCCTCCTCCGGGTCTCACCGGCAGCCTAACCGGGTCTGACCGGCAGCCTAACCGGGTCTCACCGGCAGCCTAACCGGGTCTCACCGGAAACCTTACCGGGTCTGACCGGCAACCTGACCGGCGCTGTCAAACTGGCGCTTCGCTGCCCAGAGCCGCGCCCAAAACCGGCAACAGTATACAACCTACCCCCCGGCACGGGGTAGGGGAGGCACCGGGGCTTTTTCATTAAGGGGCCTTTTCATTAAACGGGAACGCACTGCCCAACGGGCGGCTGTGAGGGCGGGACCCTGAACTGCGGCGGCCGCGCAGAAGGTGTACTCTTACTCCTGCGTTATGTTCTGCCGGGCCGGTTGCCGGAAGCTGGCGGATCATCCGACTCATCCGACTCATCAAACGGACTTGGAGGAATGCGACATGGCAGGATTTCTTCGCCGGGATTATGCGCGGACGCTTCTGGCGTTGGCGGCTCTATCCGTGGCTTTGCCGGCGGCGCTGGCAGGCTGCGGAGGGGGGGAGCAGTCGACGCCGGCCCCGGTTTCGCCGACGGAGGTCGAGGAGCGCTCGCTCACCGTGTACTCGGGCCGCTCGCAATCACTGGCGGGTCCGCTGCTTGAGGCCTTTGGGGAGGAGACCGGCATTTCGATACGGGTCAAGTACGCCTCCAGCGCTTCGACCGCGGCCACCCTGCTTGAGGAAGGCGACAACACCCCGGCAGACGTGGTGTTCCTGCAGGACCCCGGCACCCTGGGCAGCCTGGCTGCGGCGGGAATGCTGGGGGAGCTGCCGCAGGCCACCCTCGACAAGGTGGACGCCAGGCTGCGGGACCCCGGCGGGCGGTGGGTTGGAACCTCCGGGCGGGCCAGGACGGTCGTCTACAACACGGAGACCATCGCCCCGGAGACGGACCTCCCGGCCTCCATTCTGGACTTTACGGCTGAGGAGTGGAGGGGCCGGGTGGGATGGGCTCCCCGGAATGCGTCCTTTCAGTCCTTTGTGACCGCCCTTCGCGCGCAGTTGGGCGAGGACGGCGCACGGGAGTGGCTGGAAGGCATGAAGGAGAACGACGCCCAGGAGTATCCCAACAACGTATCCATCGTGCAGGCGGCGGCCAACGGAGAGGTGGACGTCGGATTCGTCAATCACTACTACCTGGAGCAGTTCCTGGAGGAAAACGGGCCGGGGTTCACCGCCCGCAACCACTTCATAGGCAACGGCGATCCGGGGGCGCTGTTGCTGGTGGCCGGCGTCGGGATACTGAGGGTCTCGGAGAACAGGTCCGCCGCTGGGGAGTTTGTCGAGTTCCTTCTGTCGGAGTCTGCGCAAAGATATTTCACCGCTGATGTCAGGGAATACCCGGTTGTTGCTGGGGTCGAGCCGGAGGGCGACCTGCCGCCCCTGGAGTCGCTGGACCCGCCGGAAGTTGACCTGGGCAGCCTGAGCGACCTGGAAGGAACCCTTGATATGCTCCGGGATGTCGGCGTTCTGCCGTAGGGCTGGGGGGGGGGCGCGCGCTTTTCTCGCAGCTCCCGCTCAGTTCCGCCCGTTTGGTTCTCTTGCTGGGGGGTGAGAGGAAATGGTCAGGGGCGCCCGTTTGGGCGCCCCTGGTGTTGCCTGGGTTTGGTTGCCTGGGCCGTTAGCTGCTCTGGCGTCCGGCGATGAATGCGCCGCCCGCCGCGACCACGCCTACGATGGCGATGATCAGGGCAACTATCGCCAATGTTCCGCCGCCTCCGTCTGCTCCGGCTGCGCCGGCAGTACCGGCGGGGCCGGTGGCGCCGTCTGCGCCCGCGGGGCCGGCAGAGCCGCTGGAGCCCTTGGAACCGTCAACGCCGTCAGCGCCGTCGGAACCGTCAGAGCCGTCAGCGCCGTCGGAACCGTCTGTGCCGTCAGCGCCTGCGGGGCCGTCTGCGCCGTCATCGCCTGCGGGGCCATCTGCGCCGTCAGCGCCTGCGGGGCCAGCTTCGCCAGCAGGACCGGCGGGGCCCTGGATACCGCGCGGGCCGCGCACGTCAACCGTGGGCGGGACTGTCGGGGCTGCCGTGGGGTCGGGCTGCTCGCCGCTGTAGGCCATCAGGTCGACCATTTCATCGGGGGAAGCGCCCGGCTCACCGATCATCACGTCGCCCTCGGTCATGGCCATGTATTCCATGGCCTCCTCGCCCTCGCCCATCATCAGGGAGATCATCACGGTGTCTCCCACGTTGCCGCCGGTTATCTGAAGCCGGTACTGGCCCATTTCGTTGAAGACCTCGCCAGTCCCGACCATCATGGCATCTTCGCCCTCGCCGACCATGGCTTCCACCATGGTGCCCATCATGGCCGGTTCATCGTCCACCATTGCGGTGCCGATGACCAGGTAAGGCGCTCCCTGCGCCAGCGCCACCGTCACCGGCAGCGAGGCCAGCAGAGCCACGATGCTCAGCAGGGCCACTATCTTGGTCTTGGTCATCCCTTTCTCCTTGCACTCCTTTTTTTCTCACCCGGTGTTTCTCACCCGGTGTTTCTAACCCGGTGTCTTGACACGCTGGCGGGCGGGCCGTAAGCCCGCCCCCCGGCGTTTGCCGGGGAAGCCGCCCCGATGCTATCGGAATGGCCTTCCCCATTGGGTCCCGGTTATGCCCTGTGCTGAGCCTGCCTACTTCAGGGGTATGGGGTTGGTGCCTGGGTACAGGGTCATGCCCTGGAACCCAACGTTTGCGCCCGCGGTGATGATGATGGAGACGCTCTGGCCACTGGCCACCTCGGTCAGGGTGTTGAACGCCGCAACATCGGGATCGGGATCGTAGAAGCTCCAAGTCTGGGTGGCGCGGTCCAGGTACCAGACGCGGACCAGGCGGTCGGCCAAGGGCTCGAAGACGTCTGCCGGGTCGGTGACGGCCGCGGCCGTCTGCACTACGATTTCGACGAATGTGGTCGAGGTCCTCGTACCCACCATTACCGATACCTGCTGATTGCCCAGTTCAAGCTGCGGTACCAGGACACTGGTCTCGAAGGAGCCGTTAGCGTCCGTGGAAGGGGCCGGTACTGTCGTGACTTCCACTCCGCCAATCGTCAGATCGCTGATGGAAGCGAAGACTGCCATATTCTCGCCCTTGATGCTGACCCGGCTTCCGGAAGCCACCTCAGCCGGCTCAACAGACAGGACCGAGTCTGGCAACGAGTGGTCGGCCGAGGCCGAGCGGTCCACATCGTTCACAGAAGAAGTCGCCTTCACTTTGGCCGATCCGCCTATAGTAGCGAAAGACGGGACGTTGAAGGTCGCAGTGAAGTTACCAGTGGTGTCCGTCTGCCCGGTACCCACCGTCCGATCGGAACTACCCTCTGGGTAGCTGATCAGAATCAGGTCGTTGGCAGGGAAGCCCGTGCCGGTAATGCTGACGGGAGTTCCGCGCCTGCTGGTAGCCGGGTCGAGAGTAATCGCGGGCGTGGGCACCGTCAGTTCCACCGTGCCTGTCCTGCCTGATGCATCAATCACCGTGACTGTGTGAGTCCCGGCGCCAACATCTTCAGGGACCGTCAAGGTGATCACCACGTTGCCAGCGGAAGACGAGTCCGTGTCGGCAGGAACAGTAACACTTATGGAGCCTATCTCGATGGTTTCGATTTCTTGCCGATCGCCAAAACCGCCACCTTGCACGGTAATTTGCTGGCGGTTCACCGCAGCGCTCGGCGTTACTGTCAGTTCCAACGCCTTTACTTCGACGTTGATTGATTTGCTGTTGCCGGAGTCGTCCTTTACGACCACCCTTTGAGTGCCGATGTTAGTGTTGCTGGGAACGGTGATTTTGACGATGGCATCACCGTCCTCAATGGACACATTGGTTGACAGAGCATCGGAGCCACCACCAATGGTCACTTCAGTGATCTTTGCATCGGCGTCGGGCCAGTCACTCAATGTGATGGTCAGTTCCTTAGCAAGAGAAACCTCTTCAGGGCTGACCGATATGCTGCTGTCCACGCTGAACACAGCATCATTGCTGTCTGTGGGGTCTTCGACTGCATCGTACTCAGGAGCCACAGCCTGCAAACCGGAACCGTCATTGGCGTTTATCCTGATTTGGCCCAAGGCGTCCTTCGAGAAACGGCTGTCCACCGTAGTAGTCAGAGTGAACGAGCCATCAACGATGGCGGCAACTCCCAGTTGGACATCTTGGTCACTGTCGTAGGATTCGCCATAAGCGGTGGGGGTGTCAGCCTCGTCCCCATTAGTATCGGCGTCGCCAGTGCCTGCGACCAACTTGCCGTCAACCAGAGTAAAGGGCTGCATAGCGTCGGTTGTGATGTCTGCCTTGTTAGTGTCCTCGCTGTCGTCAGTGTGGCCGGGCATATCGATGAATACCGTAGCGGAGCCTCCGCTAAAGCCCTTGCCAGTGATCGTGACATCGTCGCCACTGGCGCCGGATTTCGGCTTGACACTTACAGACCGGACTATAGTGGCAACGTTCTGGGCTTCCACTTTCGGATCTGCTTCATCAGTACCACCAGCCCCCTC
Organism: Dehalococcoidia bacterium; assembly: GCA_965261945.1. Classification (GTDB taxonomy): domain Bacteria; phylum Chloroflexota; class Dehalococcoidia; order Lucifugimonadales; family UBA3495; genus VXOI01. Next base: position 2,443,796 of record CBDHEF010000002.1, on the reverse strand, counting down.
TGGGTCGTCGCCAACCTTAATTCCGTAGGCACCAGCCTCTGTCGGGTTGGTGATACCAGCGGCACGCCGGATCCTGATTGTATGTATCTGCGCAGGTCCGTTTCCCAAAAGACTTGGAGTATCGTTGGACAAGTCGAAGTCATCCCAAGAGGCGGTGACTACGCCATCATCCACCCATACGTCGGATGCCCTTAGTCCGTTAATCGACACGTCATCGGGGTCTATCCCAGTCGGAACCCCAAAAGCGTCGCCAAAGTCGATGGTAATTTCGTCTGCGGGACTGGCTGCTAGGCCTGCGCCTGCAGCGACTTCACCGTTAACCTTCAGCGTTATCCCTACGGCAGCACCAGCTTCGTCAGAAGTGCTGGGGCTGTCGTCGTGGTTCAACTTTATGGTGTAGGTAGTCGTCAAGAAGTTCGAACCGCCACCTGTAGTTCCGTTATCCTCAGGGGTACTGTCCGAGACAACGATCTTGATTTCCCCGACAACATCATCAGTAAGGCTGACCGTTGCGGCAGCAACTGTCTCACTGAGTGTGACGCTCTCGTCGTTCCAACTGATTACAACTTTAGTCCCTGTCTGATTGCCCTCTGGCGTCACTTCCAGTTGAACATCGTCTCGCTTAACGTCAACTGCCCAGGTGGATACAGTTGCGAGATCAGCCGAATCATATGCAGTTCCGTCGGCTCTCGTAAAGGTCTCAGCGCCTACAATCGCGAGGCCTGTTAGAACTGCGTGCCTGTGGTTGTCTGTATCGCCATGGTCAGTGTCTTTGTCGTGCGCGCCGACGCCGGTGGCGGAGAAGACGCCCATGGCGAAGAGGGCGGCGAGGAGGCCTGCCGCCAGAAGCAGGGCAATCCCTGTGGATTTGCCAAGTATTGAATTCATGTCTTGAAAATTCTCCTTTTCTGTCAGGCTCTGCGGGAAGTCGGGGCCACTCGAGCCCGCTGCTCCCTTGAGCCTGGTTTGCCCCCCCGCCTCTGCGGGGGTGGCTGTTTTGTTCCCGCCTGCCCCCCGCCTTCGCGGGGGTGACCGGGAATGACGGAGGCCCTGGGCCGGAATCGGGGCCGCTTGAGCCCGCTGCACCGGGGGGGCCTGGTCTGTTCCCCCGCCTTCGCGGGGGTGCCGGTCTGGTTTCAAGCCTGTATCGGCAGTGGGGCCATATAGGCCCGCTTGCGCCGTGGGGCTTGGTCAGCCATTCGGCTGCTGTTGAGCCTGCCCAACCGTTGAGCAGGCTGTTAAACCGGGGTTCCCCGTCGCTGGCGGGGGTTACATCCCATAGGCGGCGTTCCTCCTCCGAATATGCAGGATGGCCGGCGCGGTCCGGCGGGGTGTTGCGTTAGCTCCACGAATGATAACCCTGCCAGTATTACGCGCCCGTTACGGGAGCGTCAAGGGGTTGGAAAGGCGCAGATGGGGGATTTTTTACATGGATGGACAGGATGCCGCCGGATGGGTATTTGCGGGTGAAGCGGGTGGCAGGGGCGGTAGTCAAACCGGCTCGCCGCACAGGTTGATTCTGGTTGATACTGGTTGATTCAGGTTGATACCGGAGGGGGGTTGGATTGCGCGAGCAGCCGGGTCTTTCAACGCGGGCTTCCAGAGCCGGTTCGGTTTCGTTTGCTGGCGCGGGATACCTGGTTATGCGCCCTGGCCCTGCGCCCCGCGCGAGCAAACGGAACCGGCGGAACCGCGGCAACAACTCGAAATCAGGCGTCGAAATCAGGCGCGGGCATCGGCGCGCAAAATGCCGGCGCAGTGTCAATAACCCATATTCCAGCCATGCCGTATATGATATTCCGGCGGAGAGAGTGGGATTCGAACCCACGGTACAGTTGCCCGTACACCGGTTTTCGAGACCGGCGCTTTCGTCCACTCAGCCATCTCTCCGCGAGTGGAACCGGGGAGGGTTTGCCAGAGGGGGGGCGGGCCGGTTTGCCCTTACGCTACGCAAGTGCCCCGGCCGCAGAATTGCAGGGGGAAACCGCATTGAACCTTCTGATCCCGCCTAAACTAAGCCCGCCTAAGCCTGCCTATGCCCGCTAACTGAGCCGCCTAAGCCTGATGAGATTGACCCTCAAGGTTGCCCGGCTGTGCGGTAGCCCTTCAAGCCAGTTCCAGTTCAACCAGTTTAACGAAATCCGTATGCGGCGGCAAGGGCTGCATCCTGAACCGCAGGGTCTTTCAGCTTTCCCCTCTACCGCAACAACATTGAAACATATAGGCGCCGGGGGTAGAATGGGGCATCTTCCGTGGAATTCACCCCCCGTAGAATTCACCCCCCGTAGAATTCACCCCCGTGGAATTCACCCCCGTGGAATTCACCCCCGTGGAATTCACCCCTGCATTGGGTTGTGATGTTTGGCTTGGGATTGAAGCCCGAGGGCCTGGTGGTCGGAAACCGGCGCGTTCACTACGCCTGGGTCATCGTTGGCGTCGCCACGGTGATGTGGATGACCAGCTCCAGCATGAGATTCGCCGTGGCCATCCTCGTGCCGGAGTTCGAGGAGCTTTTCGGCTGGAGCCTGACCGTCATCACCGCAGGATTCACCGTCCAGTGGCTGATGTCGGCGGCGCTGAGTCCCATCTGCGGATGGCTGGGGGACCGCTACGGGGTGCGGCGGGTGATGTGGGGCGGCGGTCTGCTGTTCATGCTCGGCATGATTATGACCGGCATCATGACCAGCTGGTGGGAATTCTACCTGTACTTCGGCATCGTGCTGGCGGCGGGCATGGCCTCCTTCCAGGTCACATTGGTCTCCGGCGTTACCCTCTGGTTCCGCAAGAACCTGGGGCTGGCCATGGGGATACTACAGGCCCTCCAGGGTCTCGGCACCGGGCTGGCCATCCTGATGGTGTACCTGCTGTTCGAGCGGTACGGGTTGCAGGCGACCTTCTGGATTCCCGGAATCGCCGGCGGGTTAATTCTGCTGACGCTGACCAAGTGGTTCTACAACGAGCCGGCGGATCGGGGCATCACCCAGTGGGGGGCGCCGGCCGGCGAACCGGTGCGCCGCCTCCAGAACAACGCCATCGCCAAGCTGCGGACCGGCGTCTTTCTGAAGCAGGTGCAGAAAACCGCCGCGTTCTGGAACCTGTCCGCTATCCACGGTCTGGGATGCGCGGGGCACAACATCATTCTGATTCTGCTCGTTGCCATTGCCAAGGACGACGGCATTTCCGGTGGCGTGGCCGCCATGATTTACCTGTCCCTCACCGTGGTCAGCACGGCCACCCGGTTCGCCACCCCCGTCATTGCCGACATTATCGGCAGCAAGTTGGTCATGGGGGTCTGCTTCTCCCTCCAGACCTTTCCCATTCTGATTCTGCTCGTGGCCGGCGACAGCTTGCCGCTGTACTTCCTGTTTGCCGTGCTGTTCGGCATCGGGATGGGCGGGGAGATGACGGCCTTCCCCATCATCAACCGCCAGTACTACGCCGACGCGCCCACCGCCACGGCCTACGGGTGGCAGATGATGGGCGCCGGCCTGGGCATGGCGCTGGGCCCGGTGTCGGCGGGCTTCCTGCGCGACCTCACCGGCTCCTATGTCTCCTCCCTGTGGCTGTCTTTCGGACTCAGCGTCTTCGCGGTCGTCGCAATCATGTTCCTGCCCAGCACCAAGCGCCTCCAGTTGCCGGATTGGGAGGAGGCGCTGCCGCCGGAGGCCAGGGGCAACGTCGCCAGGGCGGAAGAAGCCGCCGCCGCGCCGGGACAGCCTGTGGTCTCTCCCGCCGGCGCGACCGGCGACGGCGACGGGGACTGACCGCCAGGTTCGCGGATGACTGATGCAGGAAGACCGGACGGTGAGGATTCTCGCCGTCCGGTCATTCAGTTTCGGCCAACTGCGCCAATCACGCCATTGCCAGCCGCGCCCGCACCGCGTCGGCCACATCCGCCAGCGGCGCGGTCGTCGCTTCCTCGTCCTGCCTGCCCCTGACTTCCACCACGCCGTTATTCAGGTTGCGGGGGCTTACGACCAGGCGGACGGGCAGGCCAATCAGGTCGGCGTCGTTGAACTTGACGCCGGCGGCCGCGTCGGGGCGGTCGTCGTACAGCGTCTCGATTCCTTCGGCGTTTAGCCGGTCATACAGCGCGTCGGCGGCCTTCGCCACGTCCTCGTTGGACAGGTTCAGGCCCACCAGGTGCGCCTGGTAGGGCGCGACGGGGTGGGGGAACACGATGCCCCGGTCGTCGTGGTTCTGCTCAATGGCCGCCGCCAGCAGCCGCCCGACGCCGATGCCGTAGCAGCCCATGGTGATGGGCAGGTTGTGTCCCTCGGCGTTCAGGTAGTTCGCGCCCAGGGTTTCGCTGAAGAAGGTTCCCAGCTTGAAGATGTGTCCCACCTCGATGCCGCGGGTGGCTTCCAGCGCGCCGCCGCAGCGGGCGCATAGCTGGCCGGGCTGGGCCAGGGCGATGTCGGTCAGCAGGTCCACCTGGAAGTCGCGGGGGTAGTTGGCCCCGGTCAGGTGGGTGTCGGGCTTGTTGGCCCCCACCACGAAGTTGCTGCCGCACTCGATGGAGGGGTCGGCCACCTTGCGGACGCCGGTGATGCCGACCGCCGAGGCGCTGCCCGGCACCAGCCCGGCGGCCCGCACTTCCCTATCCTCGGCGAAGCGCAGGTCGCCGCAGTGCAGGGCGTTCTTCAGCTTGACCTCGTTGACCTCCAGGTCGCCGCGAATGGTCACGAACACCGGCTCCCATTGGTTATGATAGGCGGCCATGTAGAATACGGCCTTCAGCGTCCTGGACTCCGGCGCCCCCACGAACTCGGCCAGCCCGGCGATGGTCTTGATGCCTGGGGTGGCGACCTCCTGCAACTGCGCTTCCGGCTCCGGCTCCACGGGCGCGCAGACGGCCTCCGCCTTTTCTGCGTTGGCCACGTAGTCGCAGTTGGAGCAGGTGATGACGGTATCCTCGCCGGTGTCGGTGGGCAACAGGAACTCGTGGGAGTCCTTGCCGCCGATGGCGCCGCTGTCGGCCTCGGCCATCAGCACCGGGAGCCCGCAGCGACGGAAGATTTTGCGGTAGGCCTGCGCCATGTCCTGGTAGGTGTCGTCCAGGCTGGCGTCGTCGGCGTTGAAGCTGTAGGCGTCCTTCATGTCGAACTCGCGCACCCGGATCAGGCCGGCGCGGGGGCGGGGTTCATCGCGGAACTTGGTCTGAATCTGGTACAGCAGCAGGGGCAGATCGCGGTAGCTCTGCACATTGCCCTTCACCACGTTGGTGATGACTTCCTCGTGCGTCGGCGCCATCACCATGGCCCGTCCGCTGCGGTCCTGGAGAGAGAACAGGTTGTCGCCGAAGGCGGCGCGGCGTCCCGTCTGCTCCCACAGCTCCATCGGCTGAAGGGTGGGCAGCATCAGCTCCTGCCCCCCGGCGGCGTCCATCTCCTCCCGGATGATGTTCTCGATCTTCTTGAGAGAGCGCCACGCCAGGGGCAGATAGGAATAGACTCCGGCGGCCACCTGCTGGATCAGCCCGGCGCGCAGCATCAGGCGGTGGCTGGCCGTTTCGGCCTCCGAGGGATCGGAGCGCAGCGTCCTGCTGAGCATTCGCGTAAACTTCATGACATTCGCCGCCTAATCCAAGTCTCAATCGAGGGCTCTTGACCGCGGAAATTTTTAGTCCGTTTCGTCAAAGGATCCGTCAGGCGGGGCAACAAAATCGGCTACCGACAAGGACACATCCGGGAACGCTTGCGGGCTGATGTTTTCGCTGCTCAGGTAAGTTCGGACGTTGGCATATTCAGAGCCCGACTGGCCGGTGTAGACCGTTACCACCCCGTCCCGCAGATTGACAACCCACACTTCGACAATGCCGGCCCGGGCGTAGCGGGCGAGCTTTGCTCCGCTGTCGTAGCGCAAGGAAGCGTTGGCAACCTCGATAACCAGGAAAATGTCCTGGGGGAAATAGGGCCTCGAATCGGCCAGCGGGCGCCGCCGCAAAATGGCAATGTCCGGCTGGGGCGCGCTCATGTTGTTCAGCCGGATCGACCCCTGCACCCGCACCATGGCGCGTTCGCCAAAGGCTCTAACGCACAGCCAAGTCAACCAGTCAGTGGTATTCTCGTGGTCATCTCCGATAGGCGCCATGACCAGAATCTCCCCGTCTATCAACTCGACGCGGTCGTCCTCATGCAGAATGCTGGCTTCTTCCATGGCCAGGTACTCGTCCACCGTGAAGCGGCGTTTGCCTGCCAGCACGGCGGCCTGCTCGCCCTCGGCGATGATGCCCGCCGCAGCCAGGGCCGCGCACTCTTCCGGCGTAAAGGGCCGCGCCGCCGGGAGCTGTGTGGCAGCAGTAGTCATCGCAACCTCCTGGATATAGGGAGTGTTTGGGGATTCCAGCCTACTCCCGCCGCCGCCCGCTGGCAAGCTCCGGCGGCGGCGGCGCCGCAACCGCCGGCATCATAGAACCTTTTGTTGATGCTAAATCATAAAAGCAAGTATTTGCTATAATGCGCACAAATCACAGGGATGTGCGCTGAAATGCTGCTGGACGACTTGTATCAAGTAATCGAAAAGCTCCGGGAGCGAATGGAAATCCATCAGGACAAGCTCAAGCAGAGCGAAGCGTTGACCCGCAACGCGCTGGTGGATCCGTTGTTGCGCGCCCTCGGCTGGGACACCGAAGACCCGGCGCTGGCGATGCCGGAGTACAAGCTGGGCAGCGGGTTTGCTGACTACGCTCTACTCAACGGCGGCAAGCCCGCTATTGTGATTGAGGCCAAAAAGCTAGGCACGCTTTTATACAGCGCAGCGGAGCAAAGTGTCACTTATTGTGTCAATGACGGTATAGAGTACTTTGTCGCTACTGATGGCAGAAAGTGGGATGTGTATGAAACGCACCGCCGGGTTCCTCTTGCGGAGAAGAAAATCGTCAGCTTCGATATAACGGATTCCCCGGCCAGCGTGTGCCTAGACGCGCTGGCCCTCTGGCGTCGCAGCGTCCAGAACGGTTCCGTGCGGAAGGCACAAGAGCCAGTGCTAGAGCAGAAGGCTATCGGTCTAATCGTCGAGGGAAACTGGATACCGCTTTCGAAATTCCAGCCGGAGAAAGGAGACCCTCCGCCGATGGCAATACGGTTCCCTGACCAATCCACTACCGAAATTAAACATTGGGCGGATATACCCCAATTCACTGCGGACTGGCTGAATCGGCAGGGCAAACTGAATGAAACTTGCATACCAATCCAAAGCGGCAAGCGTTACATTCTATCCGGCAGTCCCATTCATCCTAACGGAGCGGATTTCATAGCCACCAGAAAGGCAGGCCAATTTTATTTGGAAGGCAATTACAGCTCTTCCTACCATGTAAAGAACGCGACCATCATCATAGAAAAAGCGGGAAGAGAAGTAAGACCGGCGCAATTCAGCGTCTTGTTACCTCAATAGCGGCCCGCAGGCTGAAGCAACGTAACCGCCGACGTTCTTCGTCGGCGGTTTCGTTGCTTCGGGCGTATGCCGCAGAGAGAGGGCTAGTCGGCGGGCGCCGGGGACGCTTCCACCTCTTCCATCAGCGCCGTCAGCATCTCGGCTTCGGGGACGACGCGCACCTTCTCGCCCTTGCGGAAGATGACGGCGCGGCCCGCTCCGGCGGCGATGCCCACGTCGGCGTCCTTGGCCTCGCCGGGGCCGTTGACCTCGCAGCCCATGACCGCCACCTTTATGTTGCGGTTGCTCTTCCGCAGCAGCGCATCCACGTCGTTGGCCAGCTTGCGCACGTCCACGTCGGCCCTGCCGCAGCTCGGGCAGGCGACAAGCACCGCGCCCTTGCTCCGCAGGTTCAGCGACTTGAGGATTTCGTATCCGGCGATTACCTCCTCCACCGAGTCGTCGCTCAGCGACACCCGGATGGTGTCGCCGATGCCCTGGTAGAGCAGCACGCCCAGCCCCACCGACGTGCGGATGGACCCGGACGTCTTGGTGCCGGCTTCGGTGATGCCCAGGTGCAGCGGGTACGGCGCCATCTCGGCCAGCCGGGCATAGGCTTCGACGGTGGTGGGCACGTCGAAGGCCTTCATCGAAATCTTGATCTGGTCGAAGTCCTGGTCTTCCAGCAGGCTGATTTCCCACAGCGCCGTCGCCACCATGTGGTCCACCACGCTGTAGTCGCCCGCGCGTTCCTCGCCGGCCTTGGGGAGCTTGTTGACCAGGTCCATGTGGCGCGAGAAGCCCCGCGTCCGCCCGATGCCGCCGACGGGGGGCAGGCTGCCGAAGTTGACGCCGATGCGGATGGGCACGTTCCGGGCCTTCGCCGCCGCCGCCACCTCGCGCACCTGGTCTTCGTTGCGCAGGTTGCCGGGGTTCAGCCGCAGGCAGTCCACCCCGACATCCAGGCACTTCAGCGCCAACTGGTAGTGGAAGTGGATGTCGGCGATGAGCGGAATGTTGATCTGCTTCTTGATCTCGCCCATGGCGATGGCGGCGTCCATGTCGGGAACGGCGGAGCGGATGATTTCGCAGCCCGCTTCTTCCAGCTCGTGGATCTGCCGCACCGTGGCCGCCACGTCGCGAGTGTCGGTCTTGGTCATGGACTGCACGGTGATCTCGGCGTCACCGCCCACCTTGACGCCGCCGACGTAGACCGGCTTCGTTGGCCGTCGCTTAATCATCCCTTATAGCCCTCACTGCGCCAGAACGGCCGGCCCGAACTACCTAGCCAGCCAATGTAAAGCTCACGGCTATGGTACACGAAAGCGGGGCGATTCGCCATTAAGTTTTCCCCAAGTCTACGTCGAACCTAAACCAAAGCCAAGGTGGGATGTACATCTTGCGGACAGCCATTCGCAGTCAGGGTTCGCGCCTCGACCGTAGGGGCGGGTTTGAAACCCGCCCCTACCAGTGGACCGCCCGTGCGCCGGCGCAGTCCACCTGCAATGAAACGCTACCTGGCATAAATGCGCATTTCACATTGGCTTTGGTTTAGTAGTCCGAAATCATTGTATTGATGGGTTGATTGGTACGGGGCCGTTGCCCGGACAAACCTGGCTCACGGAAACGATGGCCAAGCAGTCCGGCGTTTCACCCGTCATTTCAAGGATGTTGGTCTACTAGTCTGTTGCAGTTGGAAAAACACAGCCATGATGCGATCTTGACGTTGCCAGCTATCCGCTCGCCGTTGCGTCTACCTTCCGCTCAGCGTATGCCTTCAACCCAAAGGCAACAAAGACTAAGAGAATGGCCGGCCCCACGAGCATATCCGCCCCCATTTGCTTTGACTCGCTGGAGCTTCCACCTCCGGCGCGCCGCCTTTGCTTTCACATATCTTCACCCGCTGCGAGAGCTTGGCGAACCCTCTCAGGAAGCTCGCCTGTGTCTACCATCTCAGCCAGCCGTTTCGTGAGCTTGTAAGTTACCGCTTGCCCCTCGGCCATCCGAACCAGTGTCCCGGCCCGGTTCTCTGCTACCACTCCTTTTCTCCACATATTCAAAGACCACACGGTCAGGACAAATCCCCAGGCAGAGCAGATATTCATACTGGCGGTCCAACCGGACGTGGTTAAACTGGAAAGTGTGATTCGCGCCCAACGATGCTGTTTTGACTGTCAAAGCGCAGGTTTCCGACCCGGAGGTCTGTTCTTGACGTTCTGCCGCCGTTGCCAACGTCTATATCGTGGCGCTTCAGGTAGCGGCGATGAATTCCTCGCCAATCTCGCCCCGGTTGGTGTTCCCCAGCATCCGATAGCCAATCAACGGCGACCCCTGCCAAATATCTCCCGGCGCATGATCCCGGATTATCTCGACCAACAGATCAACGGGGTTCACTCTGGATACTCCCACGGGGCACACCCCCCGGTACGTTTCCAGAACACCAGGAAGTAAGAGTGATTCTTTCTCGCGTGTACTTGGCGAACCGCGCTGCTAACTCCCGGTCGATTCTGGCGGACAACGACGAATAGGTCTTCGGCCACAAACCCGAATTCTTGGTAGGCTTGGATTATCTCAATATGCGTGAAGCGTTGGCGGTTTGAGCATACTTCGTCCTGGCACTTGCACTATGAACACGCCGCGTTCCCGCAGCACCCGAAAGGCTTCCCGGCCAGCTTCTTTGTAGAGTTCAAGAACTGCTTCGTGGTACTTCTTCTCTGTGTTGTTGCCCGTGCCGTTGTTACGGTAATGCTCTTCAAACGCTGACTGACTGGTGTACGCTGTTCCACCCGGAGTGTGCATATAAGGCGGGTCGAGGACTACGCAGTCTATGGACACGTCTTCGTAAGGAAGCTCTCGACAGTCAATCCCGTCTTCCAGGTCGGTTGGCAGAAGGATATATCGGCCGGAGGGAACATTTCTCCAAAACACGCCCTTCCCGAACGTCACATCGGCAACGGCGCAACCGGCCGGGACATAGAGACTTAGGATTTGGGGAAAGACATCTGCATTGTTGTCCACATACGCGCTGAACACCAAATCGTTGGTAGGTTCCCCGTTCCGCACTTGCCGACGCCCCGCCATACCTGACCGTCCTAATCAAAGTTGGGGAATGCTGTCATTCCTATACGCTACAGGCAATCGGAAGCAGTTCAACCACGCTATGTTGCCTCTATTGGGATCGTATCCAACACTCGGTCGATGGAGTTCATTGCAGCGATGCTTCCCATGTATTATCTCCTTCCCAACAGGGCATGAAAATCTAATATCGTGAATATCCCCACCCCACCCGCTACGAAGCCACTTCAATCAGCCGCAGGATGTCGTTGGCGGTTATGGCAAGGATGCCTGCGATGAGGACGGCCAGGCCGATTAGGTGGACCAGGCCCTCTTTTTCCGGCGGAATCCGCTTCCCCCGACGCACCCACTCGATTACCACGAAGACGATGCGCCCGCCGTCCAGCATCGGGAAGGGCAGTATGTTGATGATGGCCAGGTTGATGCTCAGCAGGATGCCGACGCTGAGCCATCCGGCAAGGCCGCCGTCCCGGCTGACCTCCCCGGTCATCCGGGCGATGCCGACAGGTCCGGCCAACTCCGGAGCCGCGCCCTCGGAAATCATGCCGCTTACGGACTGTTTGAGCAGTACCAGGAGTTCCCAAGAGGCTATGAAACTTTCGGGCACGGCCTCCCAGATGGAGCGAGAGCGGCTTTCCACTCTCATGTCGGCCAGTTCCACGGTGACCCCGGCCAGCCACCGGCTGCCGTCCGCGTCGAAGCGGGGGCGCAGGTTGACCATTTCACGGCGCCCGTCGCGCTCAACCAGCAGTGTCATTTCCGAGCTGCCGTTCAGGTTGACCTCGCGGATGAGGTCCAGCCGCCGCTCCAGGGGCTTCCCGTTGGCCTCCAGGAACACGTCGCCGGGGAGTATGCCCGCCTCCGCCGCGGCGCTGCCCGGGGACACCCCGGTGATGGCCAGGCGGCCCACCTCCACGTCCTGCGGCAACATGAACATGATGGTGAAGATGAGCAGCGGCAGCAGGGCGTTCATCGCCGCCCCGGCCGCCATCACCACGATGCGCTGCCAAGGCGGACGGGAGGCCAGGCTCAGCGGCACCGTCGGGTTGGATTCTCCCGCCAGCCGCACGAAGCCGCCGAGGGGAATCACGTTGATCGAGTAGAGCATATCGGCCAGCTCGAAGGAGCCGTCGTCCACCGTGCGCACCTTGCCTTCGTGCCACAGGAGATTGTCCGCGGGGCGGTTGAAGTGGCTTTCCGGTTCATCCGCCTGCCGCTTCCGGTCCAGTTCAACCGAAAAGGCCACCAGCCCGAACTCGTCATCCTCCAGGGAGCCGACCTTCACCCGCTGCCCGGGACGCAGCTCATGGGCGCCTTCGAGTCCTATGAACAGAGTCTGTGGGTGCAGCATCACCGGCGTTCTGCCCGTGTAGACGCCGAAGGCGCGGGGCGGGAAGCCGACGCCGAACTCCAGCACCTTGACCCCGAAGGCGCGGGCGGTGGCGAAGTGGCCGAACTCGTGGACCACCACCAGAATCACCAGCATCAGGGCGAATGTGCCCATGGCGAAGAGAACGAAAAGCAAGGTTTCCATTAAGTGTCCGGCCCGGTCACTCCCGTCTTTGCGGGAACCCGGGGCGTTCCTTCCTATACCACCCTATACCCTATGCCGCGATGGCTGCCCTGAAGCCCTCGGGATTCTCGCTTTCGCGGGAATGGCGAGGGAAACGGAGGCGACCAGGGCAAGTCGCGCGCCGATTCAGTTCTCAGGGTCCTGAGCGCCCAGCATCCGCAGGACTTCCGGCCCCAGTACCCGGTTGGACGGGCGGCTGACATCGCGCTGCGCAGTGTCCACGCTGCCGGGAGGCAGATGAAGCATGGCCCGGATGGGGCGGCGAGGCCCGTCGTCGATGGGCAGTTCCACCTGTCTCATCCACCGCTCCAGCCTGATGCCGGTCTGCTCAATCGCCGCCAGCACCACCACGCCGGCGGCCTTGGCGTCGCCCAGCGCGTCGTGTCTCCGGTACTGGTAGCCCAGGATCCGGCAGAGGTTCTCCAGCCCGAAGCCTCGCCTGGAGAAGCCCTCCCAGGCCCGGCGGGCCACCAGAGTCGAGTCCAGCCAGGCGCAGTTAAGGCGGGGAATCTCGTGCCGGTCGAAAGCCTGCTCCAGGGCCACTCGGTCGAACTGGCTGTGGCTGACCACAATCTTGCCGTCCAGCATCTCGTGGAGCCGCCCGGCCACGTCCGTCAGCTTGGGCCAGCCATGCACCGCCGCCTCGGTGATGCCGTGGATGGCCACGTTATCGGGATTGAAACGCTCCTCCGGGTCGATGTAGGTCATCCATTCCTGTGTCAGTTCCCCATTGAAAAACACGGCGACGCCTATCTGGCAGATGGACCAGGCGCCGGGATTGGCGGTCTCCAGGTCTATCGCGGTGAAGTCCGTCGCCATCGGGAGCGGTCAGCCATCTGCCAGTTCGACGGCGCGGGCCGAGGCCCAGGCGTCGGCTTGCAGCACTTCATCGGCGGTCTCTCCGGGCAGCGAGTCGTGTTCCGAAAGGGTCTGCTCCACCAGCCGGTGAATTCCCCCGTAGCTAATCCTGCCGTCCAGGAACGCCTGCACCGCCACCTCGTCGGCGGCGCTCAGGACGGCGGGATAGGTGCCGCCCCGCCTGGCCGCCTCGACGGCCAGGGAGAAACACGGGTAGCGCTCCGGCTCCAGCGGGTCGAGGTTCAGGCTATGGGATATAGAAGTGTCCAGGCGCGGAATCATCGAATTGGGCAGCCGTTGCGGGTAGAAAAGGGCGTATTGGATGGGCAGGCGCATATCGGGCGGCCCCATTTGCGCCTTAACCGAGCCGTCGGCAAACTCGACCATGGAGTGGATGGTGCTCTGCGGATGCACCACGACCTCGATGCGCTCCCACGGCACATCGAAAAGCCAGTGGGTTTCGATGACCTCGAAAGCCTTGTTCATCAGTGTGGCCGAGTCTATGGTTATCTTCTGGCCCATCTTCCAGGTGGGATGGCGCAGGGCCTGCTCCGGCGTGACCTTCGGAATGTCCTCCAGTGGCATGGTGCGGAAGGGGCCGCCCGACGCGGTTATCAGCAGGCGCAGTATCTCGTTGTCCTCTCCCTGCAGGCACTGCCAGATGGCGCTGGGCTCGCTGTCCACGGGCAGCACCTTGCCGCCGTAGCGGGCCTCATGGTCCTTGATCAGCTTGCCGGCCATCACGATGGGTTCCTTGTTGGAAAGGGCCACCGACTTGCCGGCGGACAGGGCGCTGAGGGTGGGAACCAGGCCGACGCTGCCCATCAGCGCGACCATCACCTGGTCCACCCGGTCCAGCGCGACCATCTCCTCCATCGGCGTGAATGTTGGGCCGGGGAACTCAGCCGGGCCGGCGGCGGCGCTCCAGACATGGAGGGGCCGGAACTCTTCGACCTGCTGCTTCAGCAGTTCCGTGTTGCTGCCTGCGGCCAGCCCGACCACCTCGAACTCGTCGGGAAAGGCGCGCACGATGTCCAGCGTCTGCCGCCCGATGGAGCCGGTGGAGCCGAGAACTACGATTTTTCTCATAGCCCGAATCCCATTGCCAGCAAGTAGTATACGGCGGGCAGGGCGAAAAGGATGCTGTCTATCCGGTCCAGAAGGCCGCCGTGTCCGGGCATTATACTACCAGAATCCTTCACGTTGGCCGCGCGTTTGAGAGATGATTGCGCCAGGTCGCCGGCCTGGGCCATAATTGCCACCACCAGGGAGACGACGGCGTACTCCCACAGCTCTACGCCCAGGCCCAGCAGGGCGCCCACCGCCAGCATCGCTCCGACCGAGGCGGCGAACCCGCCGGCTGCCCCCTCCCACGTCTTGCCGGGGCTGACGCGCGGCGCCATCCGGCGCCTTCCGATGAGCCGCCCGACGGCGTAGGCTCCCGTGTCGCTGGCGGAAGTCCCTGCCAGCGTGAAGAGCAGCCAGTTGCGTCCCAGGTTTTCCTCGCCACCGAGGGACGAGGCGATGTCGTGGATGGCGAGGCCGTGGCCCAGCATGAACCCGGCGTACACCGGCCCCAACAAGAGCAGCAGGAAAGCCGCCACGGGGCGCTCGCCCGAGTAGCAGGCGATGAACCAGAGGGCGGCAACCAGCGTCCAGACGGCTAGAGCGATGCCGGAGGCGGCGAGGTAGTCGGCCTTTCCCGATGCCGCTTCCGCCGTCAGCGCCAGCGCCAGCACCGCCAGAACTCCGAGTGCCAGAGGCATCCGCCCCACGCCGTCCGGCGCGAGGCGGTAGGTCTCGAAGATGGCTATGGAGCCGCCCAGCAGTCCCAGCAGGGTGAGCCAGGGCGGGCCGAACCAGATGGCGGCCACCGCGACGGCGGCCACCGCCGCGCCCGAAGCCACCCGGAAAGCCAACTGCCCTCTTATTGCAGGCTCGGGCATGGTCAGGGCTCGGGTTCGGCTACTTTGCCGTAGCGCCGCTGCCTGGTGCGGTAGGCATCCAGGGCTTGCTCCAGTTCGGCGGGCTGAAGGTCGGGCCACAGGGTGCAGGTGTGGTAGAACTCGCTGTACGCCGACTGCCACAACAGGAAGTTGCTGATGCGCTGCTCGCCCCCGGTCCGAATGATCAGGTCCGGGTCGGGACAGTGGGCAGTGAGCAGGTAGCGGCGGAATGTTTCCTCGTCCACCTGTTCGGGAGACAGGCCGTCGCGGACGATGCGGCGCACCGCTCCGAGAATCTCGTCGCGTCCGCCATAGTCGAAGGCCACGTTGAGGGTGATGCCGGTGTTGTCGCGGGTCAGCGTCTGGGCATTCTCCACGGCGCGGCGCAGTTCGGGGTCCAGGTTGCCGGTATTGCCCACGTGGACGATGCGCACGTTGCGCTCGTGCAGTTGGCGGGTCTGAAATTCCAGGGCATCGGCGAAAATCCCCATCAGCCCCTCAACCTCGTGTTGGGGACGGCCCCAGTTTTCGGTGGAGAAGGCGTAGATGGTGGCGAACCGGACGCCGAAGGAAATCAGGGTCTCCAGCAGTACCTGGATACGCTCGACCCCGGCGCGGTGGCCCTCCAATCGAGGCAGGCCGCGCTTATGGGCCCAGCGGCCGTTGCCATCCATGATGAAGGCGACGTGAAGGGGACCTGCGCCGTCCTGGGCCTGGGATTGCGACACGCCTTCGTCCGCTGCGTTCAGCCCACTCCGCTCCGCTTTGCTCCGCTCCGCTGAAGCAGCCACCGGAACGGGCTAGACCTGGAGAATCTCCGCCTCTTTGGCGGACGCGGTCTCGTCTATCTGCTTCGTATGGTCGTCGGTGACCTTCTGAAGCTGGTCCTGGGCGCGGCGGTTCTCGTCCTGGGAAATGGCCTTGTCGCGCTCCATTTTGCGCAGAGTTTCCATGCCGTCGCGGCGCACATTGCGGACAGAAACCTTGCCGTCCTCGACCTTTCGGCGCAGCAGCCTCACCATCTCCTGGCGCCGTTCGTTGGTCAGGGGCGGGATGGGCACGGTGATGACGTTGCCGTCGTTGGATGGATTGAAGCCCATCTCGGAGCGTTGCAGGCTGCGCTCGATCTCCCGCATCGCGCCCTTGTCCCACGGCTGTACCTGGATAGCGCGAGCGTCGGGAGCGGAGATGGAGGCGATTTGCTTCAGAGGGGTCGCGGAGCCGTAATAGTCCACGGACAGGTTCTCTATCAACGAAGGCGTGGCCCGTCCGGTGCGCAACTGGGTCAGGTCCCGCTGGAACGCTTCCAGGGACCGGTCCATCCGGGCGTCTACGTCGCTCAACACCTGCTCCGCGGTTAACTCGGTTTCACCTTCCATCGCGGCCATGGTCACCCTCCACCTATGGTTGTACCTACGCGGTCTCCGGTGAGTATACATCCCACGTTGCCTGGCTTGAACACATCAAAGACAACAATGGGCATTTTGTTTTCCTGGCACATCGTGAGGGCTGTCAGGTCCATCACGCCCAGCTTGAGGTTCAGAACATCCGAGTAATCCAGGCTGTCGAAGCGCGACGCCGAAGGGTTTTCCCGGGGGTCGGAATCATAGACGCCGTCCACCCTGAATTTGGCCATCAGCAACACTTCCGCCTTGATTTCCACCGCCCGCAGGGCCGAGGCGGTATCGGTGCTCATGTACGGGTTGCCGGTTCCGGCGGCGAAAATAACCACCCGGCCCTTCTCCAGGTGGCGGATGGCGCGCCGGCGAATGTACGGCTCGGCCACGGCCTGCATCTGGAGGGCGCTCTGGGTGCGGGTGTCGACACCCTTTTTTTCCAGGGCGTCCTGCAGGGTCAGGGCATTGATGATGGTGGCCAGCATACCGGCATAATCGGCAGTGGCCCGTTCCATTCCCCACTTCTCGGCGGTCTCGCCCCTCCAGATGTTGCCGCCCCCGATGACGATTGCCAACTGCACACCCAAGGCGTGGGCTTCCTTGACCTGCCCGACCAGATAATTGACCGTTTCGGGATCAATACCCGAATTCGAGGGCCCCTTGAGCGACTCCCCGCTGATTTTGAGCAAAGCCCGCTGGTACAGAGGGCGAGCCGGGGGGTGGTGCGGTGGTTCAGCCATAGCGTCCGGGACGCTTACTCGCCGACAGCCAGGCGCTGGAACCGGATTACCCGCACGTTCTCGCCCATCTTGGCGGCCAGTTCCCGCACCAGCTCACCAACGGAGGACGAGCCGTTCTTGATAAAGGGCTGCGCCAGCAGGGCGACTTGGGCCGGGGGCCGCTCGTCCCCCTCCTCCATGTCTTCTCTGTCCAGGTATACCGGCGCCATGGCGGCAACCTGCATGGCGAGGTCGCGGGCCATCAGGCGGAACTCGTCGGTGCGGGCCACGAAATCGCTCTCGCATCCCAACTCGACGATAGCCCCCACGCGCCCGCCGGTATGCACGTAAGCCTCGACGACTCCCTCGTTGGTGGCGCGGTCGACCCGCTTGGCGGTATCGGCCAGACCCTTGGTCCGGAGGACTTCAGCAGCCTTGTCCAGGTCGCCGCCGACTCCCTCCAGGGCCTGCTTGCAGTCCATAATCCCCGCGCCGGTCTGCTCGCGCAGGGTGCGAATCAGTGCCGTGGTGACCACCTGCTTCACTCCTTAATCGTTACTGTTGTGTGTTTGGCTGTACCCGACCGGGGAATAGTCGCCAATGGCAGGCCGGTCCGCCCGCCGCAATCCCAGCAAACGCCCCAGCCGGATGCGGTCGCTATCATTCCTGACCGTATATGGCCGGGGTGGTGAGACTCTGATTATGTCCAACTCACCCACAAATTCTTCGACATCAGTCAGGGCCGACTGAATTGCGTCTTCACTCCAGCCGTTCAGGTAGAAGTTCCGGTGCATATATTCGGCTTGAGCCAAACACCTTGAGAACTGCTCAAACCGCCCAAACTCCAGTCCTAGATGCTCTCCGATATCGAAGATGTTGGGATGCCTATCGTGAACCCAGCCCCGCTGCTCTCCGATGGCCTTTAGCGCGTGGGCGGCCGCGCCCCAGACTTTTTCCGCCGCCTGGATGCGGTCGCCCTCAGACAACTGGATTCCGGCGTGTTCCAGGAACCGGCGGCTCAACTGGGCGTGGCCTTCGACGTCCAGTTCGCCGGGTTCAGGCAGCGGCGTTGTCATACTGCGTTCCGAGCCGCTTAGGAGTCGTCCCTGGCGCCGGCTACGCGGGCGCCCATGCTGGCAGCCAGTTCGGCCAAAGTGCCCTCGTCCAGCGTGATAGCGCCGGTCAGGGCCGCGTCCTCGCGCTCAGACAGGCCCTCGGGCTCGCCCAGGCCGGCGGCGTCTGCGGCCAGCGACTGCATCTCTTCCATCTCGGCCTGGAGCGCGGCCTCCCGCTGCGCCAGTCCTTCCAGCACCGCCGAGGCCATGCGGTTGGTTACCAGGCGGATGGAGCGGACAGCATCGTCGTTGCCGGGAACGATGTGGTTCACCAGATCCGGGTTGCAGTCGGAGTCGACAATGGCGAAGACGTCAATTCCCAGTCGTCGCGCCTCGGCGACGCAGATGTTCTCCCGCCCGATGTCGATGGCGAATATGGCCTGGGGCAGGGTGGTCATGTCCCTCATGCCGGTGAAGTACTTCTCCAGCCGGTTGAGGGTGTCCCGCATCTTGACGCCCTCTTTCTTGGGCAGCAGGCGGAAATAACCCTGGTCTCGCTTCTGCTGGAGTTCCAGCATATAGTTGATGCGGGTGCGGATGGTCTGGAAGTTGGTCAGGGTGCCGCCCAGCCACCGCTGGTTGACGTACCACATACCGCAGCGGTCGGCTTCGCTCTGTATCACGTCCTGGGCCTGCCGCTTGGTGCCCACGAACAGGACCTTGCCACCGTTGGCGACCAGTTCCACCATGTTCTTGTAGGCATCGTTAATCATGCCCAGCGTCTGTTGCAGGTCGATAATGTGGATGCCGTTGCGCTGGGTGAAGATGTAGCGCTTCATGGTGGGATTCCACCGCCGGGTCTGATGCCCGAAGTGGACGCCCGCCTCCAGAAGGGCCTTCATATTGATGGGCTCCCGCCCCGTCGGCTGCGGGGGACGCTCCGGCGCGGGCCGGGGCTGCTGTTGCGCCTCCGGGGGCCGGGCTTGGGGAACCGGGGCTGCTGCCGGGGGCGCTTCCGCCACCGCAACGGCGGCTTGCTCCGGGGGCGCTTCCGTTGCCGGGGCCGCCTGTTCTGCGGGGGCTGGCGTCGCCGCTTCCGGCGCGCTTTCTACCACTGTCTCTTCCGGTCGCTCTTGCGACTCAACCATCCAATACCCGCCTTTAATCTTCTTACTGGCCATGCCAGAAATAGGCGAACCGGCCTCGGCCCACCCTGCCAAATGGCGCACTGGAATACGCTGGGAGTATATCATAGCCCCCAAAGCCGGGCAAACACGGCGCGGGCAACTTTAATTAAAGACCCTGCACCGTTGTCACGCTTCACCAGCTCGCCTCTAGCGTACCTGTGCATTAGGTTGCCATAGCTTGCCAGCGAAGCCGGCAGCGGGGTTCGCGCCATCCTGGTTGCGGCGCCGGAAAGCCCGAACTGCCCGCCGCCCCGCAACATCCATACAGGGTCAATGTTGCATCATTTTCAATGCCCCGAACACCCAATGCTACTCCGGCTCCAGCGTCTGATGGGTCTCGCTGTCGGCTGTGATGGCGTCCCAGTCCCACCGCATCGGCGCCATCTCGACCTTGCGCCACATTTCCGACTGGTCGTGGTAGTGGGGGCTGCCCGGGTGGCCGGAACTGCCCAGGGGGACAACCCACAGCGAGTCGTCCCAGTTGGCCGTGTCGTAGGAGTAGCGGGCCACCGACAGGCTGGTTACCGTCGCAAAAGTGGCCGGCGAGTAACCGCCCTGCAACGGGGTGTCGCCGTCGCCGCTGTGAGGGATGGGCGGCGGGTCCAGCAGGCCGTCCAGCTCTGGGTGCGCGGCGGAGAGGGTGTGGCGCGGGACGGCGCGGTGGATGCGGTCCCAGGCCCAGCCGTCGGGGTTGTCGCCCAGATGCTCGCGCAGGTCGGCCACGCCCCGGGCCAACGCGCGTGAGATGGCGGCGGGCCAGGTGTCGCCGTCAGCGAGAAGCGAGCGGTCGTCGTGCCGCAGCATCTCCACCATCCGCGCCTTGAGGCGGTTGCCGAAGGAACCGAGGCCCCGGTCGGCGGGATGCCAGGCGGCGTCGGCCAGGTCGGGGGGCAGGTTGCGTTCAAGCAGTTCCTTCAGCAGCGCGTCCCGCATCGCCGAGTAGATGGTCGGCTCCACGCGGTGAGCGTCCATGGCGCCGTCCCATCCCAGCAGACGCTCGCGGGCGATGGCCGACAGTGCATCCTGCGGCTCCACGCCGGGCAGAACGGCCAGGTAGGCCAGCGACGGCAGCGACACCCGCTGCGCGTGAACTTTCGCCATGTCGGGCGCGGCAGGCTCGGTCAGCGACTTCAGGCCCTGCGTTACACCCTTGACGCGGAACTCCGGTGTGAAATCCACGGCTATGTAGTGGGGATAGTCGTCGCCCACGGGCCGGTTGTTGGCGGTGGCGATGTAGCCCTCGGGCGGGTTGATGGAGCGGGGCAGTTCCTCGAAGGGGATGTCGCCCTGCCACTCGTGCTCGCCGGTCCAGCCCGGCGCCGGCAGCCAGCCGTTCACCCGCGAGCGGATGGGAATTCGGCCCCGGCACAGGTAGCCGTAGTTGCCGTCGACATCGGCGAACAGGAAGTTGTTGCAGGGGTCAACCCAGCCGCGCTGTGACTCGACCAGCTCGTCGGCGCTTCTGGCGCGGAGCATCCGCCACAGGATGGCCGTCCATTGCGACGCCGAATCAGTGGCGGTGTACTTGAGGGCCATCCCGGAGCCGCCCGCGGAGCTACCGGATATTACGGGGCCGTGGTTGGTCACCACCACGCGGATGGATTCCTCGCGTCCGCTGTTGCTGCGAACGGTCTCGTCGTAGACCTCGGCATTATGCCATTCGCCTTCATGCAGGTATTGCGTTGTCTCGCCGTCCCGGAGTTGCTCGATGTACAGGTCCTGATAATCGGCGGCGGTGTGGGTGACGCTCCAGCAGACCCACGGATTGTGGCCGAAGTGCGGGAAGGCGGGAACGCCGGGGAAGGACAGCCCGGTAACGTCGAACTCCGGGCAGGAGACGCGGTTCTGGTAGTAGGCGTTGGGAGTGTCCAGCCCGCGGTGGGAGTCGCCGGCCAGCAGCGGCCTGCCGGTGGCGGTTGAGTCGCCGCCCAGCGCCCAGCTGTTGCTGCCGCCGTCCATCTCCGACAGGTGGTTGAGGGCGGCGGCGCCTTCGGCCAACTCTTTCAGGCCCAGGTCCAGCGGGCCGGGCGCCGTGGCGCCGGGGGGCAGTATCAGCAGGTGGCCCGGCTCGTAGCCGGGGAAGAGCTTGCCAGCCTTCTCCGGCCCCATTGCCCGCACCATCCGCGCCCGCCAGACCTTGGACTCGAACACGCCCATCAGGATGTGGCGAACCTTGTAGACGATCATGCTGTCCCACGGCTGCCACGGCTCCGGCTGGATGCCTGCGATGCCATACTCGGCGGGCAGCGGGTCGGGGCCTTCGATGAAGGCGTTGACCCCGGCGGCGTAGGCGTCGAAGACCACCCGGGTGTGCGAGTCCATGGCGGCGCAGTCAGCCTTGGCGCTGGCGGCCAGCCGGAAGCGGCGCATCAGCTTGTCCTGCTCCATCGCGCCGTCGCCTACGGCTTCGGCCCAGCGCCCGCTGCCCCGCAGTCGGTCGTATTCCATGTGCCAGAGCCGGTCCTGCGCCGTGACGAAGCCTTGGGCGAAGAAGGCGTCGCGTTCATTCTCGGCGCGGACATGGGGGATGCCCAGCCCGTCGCGGTAGACTTCCACCCTGGCCTTCAGGCCCTCGAGTCGCAGCGTTCCCGAAAGCCGGGGAATCGCCGCCGTCAAACGCTTATCCGCTTCGGCTCCCTGCCGGTCGCCGGGGGCGCTACCAATCTCGCTTACGCCAACCATGCCGTTCACCTCGCCCGGAATTTACGGAATGATAGCACGGGCAGGCGGAATGGAGCGGAGCTTAAACGCTGCGCGCGACGGTCAGGATTGTTGGAGGCGCCGGAGTTCCTCTTCGAGTTCGCGGACCCGGGCTTCGGCAGCCAGGCGTCCCTCGCGTTCAGCGACGCGGCCCTCCGCTTCCTCGTCTTGCGTGTTGAGGTAGCGTTGCGCCACCGGGTCCCACCAGCGAAGCTGGCCTTCTTCCCAGCAGAGGTCCAGGTTCAGGACATCGCTGTGCCCCCAAAGGTGAGTGCCGTCCGTCCGGAAGATTTCGATGGGCTGGTACTCGCCATCGACCAGCCGGTCGCCAGCCAGAGGGGCGTCGTGACGCCGTCCGCCCGACGAGTCGAACCGCCAGTATTCGGGCACGCCGAAAGTCGCGTAGTCGACCCGCTTATCTGTGTAATCCACCCCTCCGGTGGTTGGAGACGCGATTTCCAGCACGAAGTCAGGCGGCTTGCCCTGGGCACTCATGGAGTAACCGCCTTGCTCGACAGCGGCAGTCCGGTCCGCATTGAAGGAAATAAGCAAGTCCGGGATGCGGTGGCCCCGCTGCTGGTGGGGGGTCCACCGCAGAGGGGCCTCGCACAGGACGACTGTGGAGTTGGATATTCCGAAGTGGCGATCCAGGGAACCGGGGTGCCCGGGCCGGTTGAGGTGGAAGAAGTTCTGCATATCGTCCCTGGGAGGAAAATCCGGGAACTTGTCCTTCATCCCGGCGGACGTCTTTGGCCGTATGAGCTTGCCGGTCATGGCGACCCTCGCGAGGCGGGTGGAGCAGAATGATATGCGCTACCATCATTATACGGCATCCGGATACGGCATCCCGGACAAGCAAAATCGGGGATAAGCAAAGGCGTCCGGCGCGGGCGCCGTTTTGGAAAGAGCCCCCAGCTTCTTTAGCGCTCCGCATTTCCCAATTCTCTGTTTCGCGCATATAATTGGTCACTGCAATCCGGGGAGGGCCGATTTGGTGCGTCTCCCGCCGAAGTAGGGGTTTCCCGTGGCGATATTGACCATCCGGCTGGCGCCGGATCCTGCCCTGTTCAAGAAGGCGCGCAAGATCGCCAAGATCACCGCGCAGCACAAGAAGCTGGCCCGGGACATGGTGGAAACAATGGCTGAGCATAACGGCGTGGGGCTGGCGGCCAACCAGGTGGGGGTGCTGGAACGCATCTGTGTCGTCCAGACGCCGGACATGGAAGAAGCCATGATCCTGGTGAACCCGGAGATCGTGAAGAAGGAAGGTCAGCGCGAGGTCGAAGAGGGCTGTCTCAGCGTTCCCGGCTATCGCGGCACGGTGATTCGCTCCGAGTGGGTACGGGCCCGCGCCCTGGACCTCAATTCCAAGATCTTCAAGGTGGAAGCCGACGAGCTTCTGGCCCAAGCGCTGGAGCATGAGATAGACCACCTGAACGGCATCATGTACATGGACCACCTCGTCGCCCATACCACCCTGTACAAGATTCAAGAGGCGACAGAAGACGAGGAAGAAGCCGAAGATGGCGAAAACGGCCACACCCACGGTCACGAACGCCCCCATGCCCCTGATTTCGAGGCAATGCACCGCCGCCTGCACGGGCTGGACGGCGAAGACGCCAGTACCGGAACGAGCGAGACCGCCGCTCCGTAAACAGCGCCCCTTTGGGGAGGGTTTTCCAAAACAGTCCCCTCTGTTTTGAGGGGAAAGGTCAGGTTGGGGCCGCCTCTGAATCAGGCCGTATTCCCCCGCACAACGCTCTAATGGAGCCATGCAAAGCGCAATGGACCTATGCAAACCACAACATCCATGACATACACGACCGGCCCGACATTGATTGACCGGCTGACCGCTTTCTTTTCCGCCCGGGGGCTGGACGCCTACCTGGTGGGCGGTGCGGTGCGCGACCGGTTGCTGGCTCGAGACACCGACACCGACGTTGACCTCGCCGTGGAGGGTGACGCCGTCGCCCTGGGGCGGGAGTTGGCCGACGAACTCGGCGGTTCGCTGGCGCCCCTCAGCGTCCCGCGCGGGATGATGCGCGTGGTGCTGCCCCCTGCCGGGCACACTGACGGCAACGCCGGAGATCACAGCCGGATTATTGACCTGTCGGGCTTCTTCGGCCCCATTGAAGCCGACCTGGAGCGGCGTGATTTCACCGTCAACGCCATGGCAGTGCGCCTGGCCGAATGGCACAGCGGCGACCTGGGCAGCGCGGTGATTGACCCATTCGGCGGGCGCGGCGACCTGTTGCGAAAGACTATCCGCGCGCTTAATCCCGGCGTATTCCACGACGACCCGTGCCGTATGCTGCGGGCGGTGCGGCTGGCCGGGGAGCTGAGCCTGCGCGCCGAGCCGGAAACCGTGAGGATGCTGGCCGCCAACTCCCACCTGCTGCCCCGGGTCTCTCCCGACCGGGTGCGCGACGAGTTTCTGCGCCTGCTGGCCCCCAGCGGCGCCCGGGGGCGCATCGAGACCCTGGACCGGCTGGGGCTGCTGGAACACATCATCCCCGAACTCATGTCCACCAAGGGCGTGGACCAGCCGAAAGCGCACTACTGGGACGTCTGGGGCCACACCCTGCATACCGTCGAGTCCGTTGAGGGTGTGACCGGCGGGCATCAGAACTCTCCGATATACTCCTGCGTCCCGTGGACGCCGGAGTCGGAAGCCTACTTCGAGCGGAAGGCCAGCGACGGACATAACCGCCGCACCATCCTCAAGCTGGCGGCGCTGTTCCACGACATAGCAAAGCCGCAGACCAAGAAGCTGGAGGCCGACGGGCGCACCCGTTTCTTCGGCCACTCCGAGCAGGGCGCGGTCGTCGCGGAAATTCGCCTGACGGCCCTGCGGCTCAGTTCGCGGGGGGTGGACATGGTGTCCAGGATGGTGGAGCATCACCTGCGCCCCTCCAACATGGCGGAAGAAGGCAAATGGCCTACCAACCGGGCTATCTACCGCTACTTCCGGGACACGGGAGAGGTGGCCATAGATACGCTGTACCTGTGCCTGGCCGATTATTTGGGGGCAAAAGGGCCTGAGTTGGCGCATCCACAGTGGATTGAACATGCTAAAATGGTTGCTCATGTGCTTCACACGGGCACACAGGAACCCGTCGCCGTAACCACGCCACGCCTTGTTACCGGCCACGATCTGATGTCTCTGCTCCAGTTGGAGCCGGGCCCCCATGTCGGCGTTCTGCTGGAAGCAATCGAGGAGGCATACGCGGCGGGCGAAATCGAAAATCAGGAGCAGGCTCTGGAATTGGCTGCCGCCACACTGAATAGTCAGGGTACAACCGCGCCAGCTCGCGGGCCTTTTCCGGTTAACCGACCAGACTAGCCGATGCGTTCCCGAAGCGTCCGACTCACCATTGTCATTCTTCTCATCCTGGGGCTTGCACTTGCCGCCTTGGGATTTCGCTCTGTCTACATCGATGTACCCGGTCTGCCCACCCTGGACCGTGAAGGGGCCGGCCCTCTCGGACTGAAGCTGGGCCTTGACCTCAGCGGCGGCGGGCACCTGGTCTACCAGGCCGACACCGGCTCCCGCTTCGACGTCACCCTGCTGGAACCCGCAAACCTGCAGGACATAGCCACGGCCCTGAACGGCTTCCGCTTCGGGGACGTAGAACTGCCACTGGAGGACTACAAGGTACTCCCGCGGGATGTCGAGTTTGTTCAGCGGGAAGTCCCTGCCCCCGTGCCCATTGCAGTCGAAGACGAGGAAGAAACGACTGAGGACACTGAGGACACTGAGGACACTGAGGACACTGAGGACACTGAGGACACTGAGGACGAGGAAGCCGCGCCCACCGACGCCGCCGCGGAATCCGAAGGCGCAGAGCCACAGCCCCAAGGGGAGGGAGACGAGGAACCACCCGAACCGCAGTTCGAGACAATCGCCGTCGCCAGCATCTTCCAGATACGCACCCCGCTTCTGGCCCAAGACGACCCGCGCCGCACCGGGTTGCGCGACGCCATCGAGGACGCGCTGGGGCAGATTGGCCTGTTCCAGGTCACCGACATTGGCGAGCCCACGCCCAACGACATGGAGGGTGTGCTGCACAACATCACCCGCCGGGTCAACCGCTTCGGCACCGAAGAGCCGATCATCCAGATATTCGGCGAAGACCGCATCATCGTCCAGCTACCCGGCGCCGGCGGCTCCACCACCGAGTTGGCCTTCGCCGACCCGGTGGACGACATCGGTGTGCTGACCGGCGCTCTGACCGCCGCGGGCTACCAGGACGTGAATGTAGAACGGGTTGATGACCGCTCCTTCCGCATCCTGTCCGGCACCGTCGGCGCCGAGGTGGAGACCGCCGCGCGAGAGGCTCTTACCGAAGCCATCGCCACCCCGACGCAGCTCAGCGTGAGCAGCGCCATTGACGAGGCCAAGTCCCTCATCGGCCAGACGGCGCTGCTGGAGTTCAGGGAGCGCACCTGCGACACGATCAGCTGCGCCAACTTCACCGACGCCGACCTGGGGCTGACCGGCGACGACCTGGAGCGCGCTGAGGCCGCCGCCGACCCCGTGGGCGTGGGCTGGGTGATCAACCTGCAATTCGACGGGCGCGGCTCGGATATATTCTCCCGCCTGACACAGCGCATCGCCGGGGTGCAGACCAAGCGCATCGCCATATTCATGGACGACCAGGAAATCCTCGCCCCGGTGTCCCGCGCCTGGATCCGCGACGGCAGCACCCAGATCAGCGGCGACTTCACCCGCGAAGAGGCCCGCACCTTGGCCATCCAGTTGGAATCGGGCCGCCTGCAAGTGCCGCTCAAGCTGATCCAGGAGAGCGACGTGGGCCCCGTGCTGGGCGCAGAATCGCTGCGCAACAGCCTGCGTGCCGGACTGGTCGGGCTGGGGCTGGTACTGATCTTCATGGTCGTCTACTACCGCATGGCCGGCGTGGTGGCTGCCTGCGCCCTGGCGTTCTACGCCGTCATGGTGCTGGCTGTGTTCAAGCTCATTCCCATCACCCTGGAGCTGGCCCACATCGGCGGCTTCATCCTATCCATCGGCATGGCGGTTGACGCCAACATACTCATCTTCGAGAGGATGAAAGAGGAAGTCCGCATCGGGCGGACCCTGGCCTCCTCCATGGAGGTCGGGTTCAGCCGGGCCTGGCCGGCCATCCGCGATTCCAACATTTCGACCATGATCACCTGCCTGGTGTTGCTGTGGTTCGGCGACCGGCTGGGCGGCGGGCTGGTCACCGGCGTGGCCATCAGCCTGTTCATCGGCGTGGCGGCCAGTATGTTCACCGCCGTGGTGGTCAGCCGCAACCTGCTGCAACTGCTGGCCTTCGTGGGCCTGGGGCAGCGTATCGGCCTGTTCACCCCGGAGCGCGTTGCCCGCGGTTCCGGGACGGGGCCGCAAACAACCTCCGCAGGCTCCGGGCCTGCCACTGGAACCAGGGGGGGGAGGCGCTAGTGCTGGACATCGTTGGCAAGCGGAGTTGGTACTTCCTGTTCTCCGCCCTGATCATCATTCCGGGCATCCTGTCCATGCTGCTGCCGCCCGGCTGGGTGACGCTGGAATCCGGCCTGCGCCCCGGCATCGACTTCATCAGCGGCGCGGTCTTCAACGTCACCTTCATTGACGACGTGGATGAAGCGGATATCCAGGAACGAATGACCGCATTGGGCCACCCCGAGACGCTGGTGCAGCGGGTTGGCATCAACAACTACTTCATCCGCACCAACGTGTTGGAAGAAGCCGTAGACGACGAGCTTTCGGAGCGGGAAATCATCGAGCGCGACCTGGAGAAGACGCTGGGGCTGAACCGCGACCTGGTGGAGTTCGAGAGCGTCTCCCCCATCGTGGCGTCGGAAACGGTGAACATCGCCTTCTATGCCCTGGCCGCCGCGTCGGTGTTCATCCTGCTCTTCGTCTGGTACGCCTTCCGGCGGGTGCCCAAGTCCTACCGCTACGGGGTGAGCGCCGTGTTGGCCCTGGTCCACGATATGCTGATCATCCTGGGCGTCTTCTCCGTCCTAGGGCGGGTCATCGGGTTCGAGGTGAACTCCATGTTCATCGTCGGCCTGCTCATTGTCGCCGGGTACAGCGTCAACGACACCATAGTTGTCTTCGACCGCATCCGCGAGAACGTCACCCGACACCCCGACCGGGACCTGGGCGGGTTGGTAAACACCAGCATCATGGAGACCATAGGCCGCTCGCTGAACACCAGCCTTACCACCCTGTTCGTGCTCATCGCCATGCTGCTCATCGGCGGCCCCAGCATCCGGGAACTGTTGCTGGTGCTGGCCATCGGCGCCGTCGTTGGGACGTACAGCAGCATCTTCATAGCCAGCCAGTTCCTGGTGATGTGGGACCGGGGCGAGATCCGCCGCCTCGGACGCCCCGCCGCCTCCGCCGCCTCGCTGCTGAGCCTGTTCGGCAAGTAAGCCACGCGATTTTCCTGCCGGTGGCGCTGGTATAATGGTGAAGATCAGTGATGACGGCTACCGTGAAGCAATCTGGGGAATCGCCCCCCAAGACAGGCCGTGGTTTCAACTACTTACCCTGATGGGTGGACTAACTGGGGCTGTCACTCTGACGTTAATGGAGCTTGATTCACTATCAAATGGCGCCCCGCCCAAGCAGGTGGCAAGAAACATCACCTTGGGCATCGGCGCCAGTTTCGTCGCATCCGGCTTCATTGCCTGGGGCTTGCTTCAAGCCAAGGAGATGACTATGTCAATCGCAGACTTGATTAGAGATGCCTCTGAGAAGCGCAGGGAAAAGTGGCGTCAGGAAGCGCGGGACGAGATGCAAAACGAGGTACAGGTGGCGCGTCTGGAGGGGCGCCGTGAGGGTTATCTTGAGGGATATACGGATTCTCAAGAAGGGAAACCCCCTGGACCGCCGGATGCCAGCAACACCAACGGTGCGGGTGGAAACAATGGCAATGGCTGACTGGGCTAACGACAAGAAGACCGGGCAAGAGAATTAGCCAGAGATTTCCCGAAACTATGCGGGAAGGCATTTCATGACGGCTACTTGGCAGTAGCCGCGGAAGCCTGCAATCTGGGATTCGCGGATGCCGAAGCAGAGAAGCCCAGCCCAGTGGCGGGCGTTCAGAGCAGGGTCGTTTAATTCTCTTTCCTTCTTGCGAGGGTAGGCTGGGGCGGGAGTGAAATTACAGCCATAGACTCTTTGAATTCGGCGGGAGACGCCCCCACCCTGACCCTGCCCCGGAGGGAGGGGGGAACTTTTGAAAGACCCAGGCATTCAGAGCGCCAACTCTTAGCGAACACCCTGCCGGGTCTGCGGCGCAAGCGCCACCCGGCCCAGCACGGCGCGGTTCGACAGCAGTTCGCAGGCCCTCCCCGCCTCCTCCAGCGGCATCACCTGTTGCAGCACCGGGGTCAGGCTGCCTTCCGCCGCCAGTGCGACGGCCTGCTCCAGCGTCGCGCGGGAAACGCCGGAGACTCCGGTGAGCCGGGCGTCGCGGAACACTATCTCCGGGATGAGGCCGCGCAGGCTTCCCTCGCCGCCGACTTCTCCCAGCAGCGCCAGCCTCCCGTACTGGGCCAGGCAGCGCACCGAAGAGCGTATGGTCGGGGCGCCCACGGTGTCGATGACCACGTCGGCCCCCTCGTCGCCGGTGAGCGCCGTCACCACCTCAGAAAAGTCCAGCCCCGAATCCGGCCCTCCCGTCTCGATAACCTCGTCGGCCCCGTAGTGCGCCAGCGCCCCGGCCTTGCCCGATGTTGACGTGACCGCCATTGTCCGCGCGCCCCGCGATGCCGCGAGTTGTAGCGCGTGGATGCCCAGTCCGCCTCCCGCGCCGGTCACGACCACCGTCTCCCCAGCCGACACTTCCACCGCCGACAGCGCCTGCAACGCCACCCCGGCCGGGCAGGCCAGCAGCGACGCAGCCGTCAGGTCCAGACCATCGGGCAGCGCGACGAGGCTGTGTTGCGAGACCGCCACGAACTCGGCGAATCCGCCGTTGCGCCCGTGGCCGATGCCCTCGCCGTTGCGGCAACGGTGCTCCCGCCCGGCCCGGCAGCGGTCACACTCGCCGCAGGCATTGGTCAGAAGCGACACCACCCGGTCGCCGGGGCGGACGCGCGTAACGCCGTCGCCCAGTTCCTCCACCACGCCGGCGATTTCGTGTCCCAGCACCACGCCGGAGCGGACGCCGCGCCGCAGCGTCCCCGCCATGACCAGCCGGTCGTGATGGCAGAACCCGCAGGCCGCCACCCGCACCAGGGCCTCCCCTGCTCCGGGGCGCGGCGCGGGCAACTCCCCCACCGACAGGCGGGGCGGCGTTCCCGGACTATCCAACATCAGCGCGCGCATTGCCCGACATTGTATGCCGTCAGCCATGCTACGCCAACAGCCCTTCCCGTATAATTCTACTGCTCTGAGATTGCATGACGGGGCATTACGGTGATTCGCCATATCCCGCGAAGGCGGGAATCACGGGGCAGGTGAACCGGGAACGACGGGATGGGCGAATTCGAATACTTGCTCACGTTTTGGTGAAAGGAGCTGAAATTGAAGATAGGGGCGCACGTTTCTACGGCCGGGGGCATCAGCAAGGCGGTGGGGCGCGGGCAGGAGATCGGTTGCGAGGCGTTGCAGATTTTTGGCTCGTCGCCTCAGTCGTGGGCCTTCCGGGAGATACCCGACGCTGAGATTGAGGCTTTCCGGCAGAACATGGCCGACGCCGGCATGGGGCCGGTTTTCCTGCACGCCATATACCTGGTCAACCTCGGCGCCGGCAAGGCCGACGCGCTGGACAAGGGCGTCGAATCGCTGTCCGCCCACCTTCGGCTGGCCGGACGGTTGGGCGCCGAGGGTCTCATATTCCACCCCGGCAGCCACGGCGGGGCAGGCTTCGAGGCTGTGCTGCCCCAGGTGGCCGGGGCCATCCGCCGCGCGCTGGACGGCGCCCCCGACGGCCCCTGCCTGGCGGTGGAAAACATGGCGGGCATGGGCAAGCATATCGGCGCCCGCTTTGAGGAACTGGGCGCAATCCTCGACGCGGTGGACGACGAGCGGCTCAAGGTATGCCTCGATACTCAGCACAGCTTCGCCGCCGGATACGACCTGACCACCGGCGAGGGCATCGAAGATATGCTGGCCCAACTGGACGCCGGCCCGGGTGCGGCCAACGTGGTTGCCATCCACGCCAACGACTCGAAGCGGGTGTGCGGCTCCGGGGTGGACCGCCACGAAAACATCGGCGAGGGCTTTATCGGCGAGGACGGTTTTGCCGTGTTCATGGGCCATCCGGCCTTCCGCGACGTGCCCTTCCTGCTGGAAGTTCCCGGCTTCGAGGGCAAGGGACCCGACCAGCGGAACGTCGACCTGCTGAAGGAAATCCGTCGCCGGGTGGGCGCCGCCCCGTGATACGCATGACCCACCGGGAGTTCGTGCGGCTGGTGCGCCGCGCCTACTCTCAATTGCCCGGCGGCCTGCTCCGGCGGCTGGAGAACGTGGACATCGTGGTCGAGGAGTGGCCCGGCCCCGACGAGGCGGAACTGCTGGGCGAGCACGACACGCTGTTCGGCCTCTACCACGGCTGGCCCCTCACCGAGCGCGACAGCATCGGCCCGGCGTTGCCCGACCGCATCGTTATCTACCGCCAGCCCATCCTGCGGGCCTGCGAATCGCGGGCCGAAGCCGCCAACGAAATCCGCATCACCCTCTGGCACGAAATCGGCCACTACCTCGGCATGACCGAGGAAGACCTGCACCGGCTGGGCTACGGCTGATGCCGCCTATGGGTTGCATTCAGTGAGGAGACTAACCTCCGGCGCAGGCTGGCTGTTCGGAACGGCGCTGGGAGTGGGGCTTTTCCCCGTGGCGCCGGCCACGCTGGCCAGCCTGGTAGCGGTGGCAATTTACGCTCCGCTCCCGATGGATGGCGATTCTCCGGCCTTCCTGATCCTGGTCGCGGCGTCGCTGGTCATCGGGCCGTGGGCCTGCGGCAGCCTGATACGGGCTGACGACCTCGACCCCAAGCGGGCGGTGTGGGACGAGGTGGCGGGGGTCTGGATTACCTGCCTTTTCCTGCCCAAGACTCTGCCCTGGCTGGCCGCCGCCTTCCTGCTTTTCCGCGTCCTCGACATCCTGAAGCCGTGGCCCATCCGCCGCTTCGAGCGACTCCCCGGCGGCTTTGGCATCATGGCCGACGACGTGGCCGCGGGCGTCATCGGGGCGGCGGCGCTGAACCTGGCCTACCGGCTGTTCTGACAGGGGAACCTCGCCAGCGGGGACGCCCCCACCCTAATCCTCTCCGTTGAGGGAGAGGGAACTATCGAAAACCCATGCCTTCGGACGCCGCGCGGTGGCGGGAATCGGACTCAGGCCGTATAGTAGAATCAATGACTTCCCTTCTTGAAGCGAAATCCCTTACCAAGCGGTACGGGTCCATCCTTGCCCTGGACTCCGTGGACTTTGAGGTCGGCGAGGGTATCACCGGGCTGCTGGGGCCCAACGGGGCGGGAAAGAGCACCGCCATCAAGCTGTCGCTGGGGCTGATTCGGCCCACGTCCGGCTCCGCGGAGGTCATGGGGAGGCGGCCCTACGACTCGCCGGAGGTGCGGGAGCGGTTGGGCTATATGCCGGAGCACGACTGCCTGCCCCCGGCGGCCAGCGCCGCCGAATTTCTGTCTCACATGGCCCAGGTGTCCGGCCTCCCCCCGGCCCAGGCCCGCACCCGCGCCGCCGACATCCTCCGGCACGTTGGCTTGGAAGAGGAGCGTTACCGCCCCATCGGGCAGTATTCCACAGGAATGAAGCAGCGGGTAAAGCTGGGCCAGGCCCTGGTCCACGACCCGGCCCTGGTGTTGCTGGATGAGCCGACTGCCGGCCTCGACCCCGCCGGACGCGAGGATATGCTGCGGCTGGTGCGCCGCACCGGGCGGGAGTTCGGCATCAGCATCATCCTCTCCTCGCACCTGATGAACGATGTCGAAACCACCTGCGACCGCATCATCGTCCTGGAGGGCGGCAAGGTTACCGAGCAAGGTACGGTGGCTGGGTTCACCGCCGATACCGAGGTTATCGTCCTCGACGTTGATGACAAGCGGGAGGAAGTCGCCACCGCGCTGGCCGCCAGGGGAATAAACGCGACTCTCGAAGGGCCGTCCATAACAGTGGTAGTCCAGTCCGAAGACCAGTACGACGACATTCGGGACGCGGTGGCGGAAACGGGCGCGCGCCTGCGCCGGATGAGTCCGCGCCGCCGCCAGCTCGCCGAAATCTTCCAGGCGGCCCGATGACCGGTCCCCCGATGTCCCCTCAAACGGGCCGACAGACCGGCGCCGAGGTCTTCGATCTTGGCTACCGGCGCTACGAGGGTCTCCGGGAAGGGAGGGCGAGAGCCCGCCGGGCGATATATGTCAACGGGCTGCGCACGACACTGGGCATCGGCCGGGGTACGATGGCAAAGGCGCTGGCCATTCTGATGTTCGGCGCGGCGATGGCGCCCGCAGTCATCATGGCGGTGATCGCGTCGCTGTTGGAGCCCCTGGCCGACGCTCTGCCCACTCATGCCGACTACTATGAACTGGTTTCGCTGGTGCTTTTCCTGTTCGCCGCCATCATCGGGCCGGAACTGCTTTGTCCTGACCGTCGTGATGGCGTCATTCACCTCTACCTGGTTCGCCCGATCACGCCCACCGACTACGTTGTCGCTCGCTGGCTGGCGCTGTTTACGGTGACCATCGCCCTGGTCTACTCTGGACAACTGGTGCTCTGGCTGGGGCTGGTGCTGTCAGCGTCGGATCCCGCGGAGTACCTCCGCGCGAACTGGCTGGACATTCCGCGCATCCTGGGCGCGGGGCTGGTGATTGCCGTATTCCTGGCCACGGCTCCGCTGGCGGTGTCAGCGTTCACCGACCGGCGGGCCTACGCCGCCGCCTTCGTAATCGGGCTGTTCATCATCAGCGCCACGGTTTCCGGCGCGCTCACCGCCTGTACCGAATCCGGCAGATCCGGCCAGTGCGAGCAACGAGTCACAGGCGGAGCGGCGAAGTGGCTGTCGCTGGTCAGCGTGGGAGAGGCTCCCACCAGGGTCAACGACATCATATTCGGCAAGGCCGACCCCGGCGCCGGTAACGGCGATGGCGGGGCCTCCACCGAACTCCCGCGTCCTGTGCCGGCGCTCTGGTACGCCCTGCTGACCTGCGGCCTCGGGTTCCTGCTCTGGAGACGCTATGAGGGGATAGCCGCTTGAGTGCGCCGGCGCCGGCGATCGAAGTTGACAACGTCTCCAAGTGGTACGGCGACGTGGTGGCGGTGAACGACGTCTCAGTTCAGGTATTCCCCGGTATTACCGGGCTGCTCGGCCCCAACGGCGCGGGCAAGACCACGCTGCTGCACCTGATTACCGGGCTGGCAGCCTGCTCCGAAGGCTCGGTAACGGTGCTCGGAGAGCCGTCGCGGAACAATCCCGAGCTGTACCGGCGGGTCGGCGTGATGACCGAGAACGAGGGAGTCTACGGCTTCCTCACCGGGCGGCAGTTCCTTGAATCTACGGCGAAGATGCACGGCCTGTCCCCCGTCGCCCCTGCGGTGGACCGGGCGCTGGAGATCGTCGGGATGGCCGATGCGCAGCGCCGCCGCCTCGGCGGCTACTCCCGCGGGATGCGCCAACGGATGCGCCTGGCGGCGGCGCTGGTGCACGACCCGGAGGCGCTGATACTGGACGAACCACTGAGCGGCACCGATCCCCGGCAGCGCCTGGAGTTTCACGCCGCTATGGTCCGCTTCGCCGAACAGGGCCGCACTGTACTGGTGTCATCCCATATCCTGGAGGAAGTCGAACTGCTGGCCGACCGCATCGTGCTGCTGGTCAGCGGAAAGCTCGCCGCCTCCGGCGACATACGGGCCATCCGGGAGAAGCTGGACGAGCAGGCTTACCATGTGCGGATCGTGACCGATTCCCCCCGCCCGCTGGCCGCCGCCCTGGTGAACCTGGAAGAGGTCGATTCGGTGAACCTCGGCCCGGACAGCGATGTGGTCGTCCTGAGCCGGAACGTCGGCGCGCTACAGGAGGCAATCCCCCGCCTGGCCCGGGAGTTGGGCGCGAGACTCTTCCGGGTTGAGCCGCTGGACGAGTCGCTGGAAAGCATCTTCGGCTACGTGGTCGAGCGCTAGATGAGGGAGATATTCCTGCTCTCCATCCGGCAGTTGACCGGGCCGGTCCGGCTGGGCCTGATTCTGCTGCTTTCCGCCCTGCCCGTCGCCCTGGCCGTGATACTCGTCGTGACCGCCGGGAGAGAAGGAATCGGACGTGGCGACTTCGTAAACGTCATGCTGAGCGGGCTGCTGGTCGCCGGAGTCCTGCCCATCGTCGTCATGACCCTGGGCACGGCCGCCTTCGGCAACGAGCTGGAGGACGGTACGCTGGGCAACCTGGCGCTGATGCCGCTGGCCCGTTGGCAGATTGTCCTGCCCAAGCTGCTGGCCGCCGTGGCCATCTCCGGCCCGGTAATCATCGTCAGCGGAGTGGCGACGTCTCTTATCGGACTGGGCCTTGATGCCCGGGCCGCGCTGTCGGTGGCTGTCGCCCTGTTCTTGGGCGTGGCCGCCTACTCGGCCATCTTCACCTGGACCGGACTGGTGACCGGCAGGGCGCTGGCGGTGGCCCTGCTGTATGTCCTGATCTGGGAGGGCATTATCGGCTCGCTCATCAGCGGGGTTGGCTACCTCAGCGTCCGGGGCTACACCCTGGCCATCATGCACGGGCTGGACTCCGCGTCCTTCGAGGTCTTCGGCGACCGGGTGATCGCGTTTCCGGCGGCCATCGTGGGCGCGCTGCTGGTGACCGCCGTGTTCTACGGGCTGGCCGTGTGGCGGTTGACCCGCATGGATGTGCCCTGAACATAAAGAACAAGAGCCGCCGCATCCACTTCCCTGCCTCACTTGCCCAGGCCTTCCCCAACTACCCGTCATCCTGTCATGCCTGCCGTCGTTGTAATATCAGCAGCGCCGTAGGCAGAGATTATCCTGTCGCGCGGGTTTTGGACCGGCTCGATTGGGCGCCCAACGGCCATGAAACAGCCGGGTCGAGCCATGGCAAATAGTCCCCTGGGTCGCTCATCTGGCGGCTTAAAACGGTGGTTAGGGACACCCTTACGGCCGGAGGTGGACTGACATTCAAAGAGTGATGGCATTCATGCAATCAACTCAAAAGGAGGGAAACGAAGTGAGAAGTGAGGGGGCACATTCACAAGCGTGGCGGGAGCTGCGCGGTGTGATGCAGCGGTCGCAAGTTTGCGCCCGGCGAGACGGGAGTAGTATCCCTCCGGATGTGTTGTCCCGAAAGTTCAGCGCAATAATGAAGGCTTGCAACATACAGGGTGTGCGTTTCCACGCAGAGTCGGGTATGACGTGGCCGTAGGCTGGCGGCGTGACGTTTGCAGAATGCCCGGCTCAATGAGAAAATAGAGCAAAGCCATGGCTAAAGCCGGTGTAGCTCAGTGGCAGAGCAGCGGTTTCGTAAACCGCAGGTCAAGGGTTCGAATCCCCTCACCGGCTCCATTCTTCCACTTTTATCTTCAGTAAGCCGCAAGCTCCGCGCCGCATTCCTTATCCTGCCCCTTTGCGCGTATAATGGCGCGAATATAGCTTTGTGCAAGGGCGGGATTCACTGATGAAATTCGGACTTTTCTATCAGATTCAAGTGCCCAAACCTTGGGACGCGGAGAGTGAGGCCCGGCGTATCTGGGAGGCCCTGGACCAGATTGCCTTCGCCGAGGAAATGGGCTACGACAGCGTCTGGTTTTCGGAGCACCACTTCCGTCCGGTGTGGTCGCACAACAGTGCGCCCGACCTCACGCTGGCGGCGGTGTCGCAACGCACTTCGCGCATTCGCATGGGCATCGGCGTGGTGCTGGCCCCGATTCACCATCCGCTGCACACCGCGGCGCGCATGGCCACGCTGGACATCCTGAGCCACGGGCGCGTCGACGTGGGGCTGGGACGCACCGGCTACCCCTACCAGCTAACGCCCTACGGGACCACGCTGGAGGACACCCGGGGAATGTGGGAGGAGTTCGCCCAAGTGCTGCCCCGCATCTGGACCGAGGAAGAGGTCAGCCACGACGGCGAGTTTTTCCACATTCCGCCGCGCCAGGTGCTGCCCAAGCCGTTGCAGAAGCCGCATCCGCCTCTGTGGTCGGCCTGCGCCAGCGAGGAGACCACCCGCCGCGCCGGTGAGCTGGGACTCGGGGCGCTGGTGGGCAGCGAGGGCGGCCCTGACCGGGTCGCGGGGACGCTTGAGCTTTACTACAAGAGCCTCAACGGTGCGCACGGCCCCACTGTGAACAGCCAGAACGCGCTGATGACCGCCGGTTTCTGCCACGAAGACCCGAAGGTCGCCAAGGAGCGGGGGACTGAACTTATCGGCTGGTATTCCGACCAGCAGCGCGAGCGGGCAAGGCTGGTGTGGCGGGGCGTCGACCCGGCCACTGTGCCGCCGGACTACCAGGGCTACTACGAGCGCGATATGCGCCTGGCCGCCGGGCCCCACGAGGGCGACCCCACGCCGGAAGAAGTGGTCGAGCGCGGCGTCAACTTCTGCGTCGGCACCCCCGGCGACTGCATCAAGTTCGTGGAGCGGTACGAGGCCATGGGCATCGAGCAGATTTTCTGCCTCAGCGCCATCGGCCCGGCCAGCCACGAGGAAACCATGAACACGCTGAGTATGTTCGGCAAGCACGTAATCCCCCACTTCCGAAAGAATTAACGAATTA
This sequence comes from Dehalococcoidia bacterium, assembly GCA_965261945.1. Lineage (GTDB taxonomy): Bacteria > Chloroflexota > Dehalococcoidia > Lucifugimonadales > UBA3495 > VXOI01. The sequence goes on along the minus strand of CBDHEF010000002.1, from coordinate 2,406,177 downwards.
ACATGGATACGCAGGATGAACAGGATAAATAGGCATAACACCCTGTCCATCCTGTGCATTCATGTCAGTATTAAGGAGTCGCAGAATGAGAGCGGGCGTTGTTTTTCCGCAGACCGAGATTGGCGCCGACCCGGCGGCAGTGCGGGACTATGTTCAAGCGGCAGAGGGCCTGGGCTTCTCGCACCTGATTGTCTATGACCATGTGCTGGGGGCCGACACCACCAAGTACGCCAATTGGGCCGGCGGCTACACGCTGGAGAGTATGTTCCACGAGCCTTTCGTGCTGTTCGGCTACCTGGCGGGCATCACCACGTCCATCGAGCTGGTGACGGCGGTGCTCATCCTGGGCCAGCGGCAGACGGCGCTGGTGGCCAAGCAGGCGGCCCAGTGCGATGTACTCAGCGGCGGACGGCTGCGCCTCGGTGTGGGCGTAGGCTGGAACCATGTCGAGTATGAAGCCCTGGGCGAGGACTTCAGCACACGCGGCGCCCGCCAGGCCGAGCAGGTCGAGGTGTTGCGACAACTGTGGACCAACGAGGTCATTGACTTCCACGGCAAGTACCACGACATTACCAACGCCGGCATCAACCCCCTGCCAATTCAGCGGCCCATCCCCATCTGGATGGGGGCCGGAGCGCGGGCCAACCCCTCGCCTCCCGACCGGGTGCTGCGCCGCGTGGCCCGACTGGCCGACGGCTGGTTCCCGCAGGTCGGCCTCGACGACGCCCCGGCGGTGCTGGAGCGGCTGGCCGGTTTCGCCGAGGCCGCGGGCCGCGACCCGTCGGCCATCCTGATGGAGCCGCGCATCAACTCCGCCGACGGCGACCCGGAGTTCTGGCAGAGGCAGACCGAGACCTGGGCCGGGCTGGGCGCAACCCACATCTCCATCAACACCATGCGCGCCGGCTACCAGTCGCCGCAGGACCACATCAACGCCATCCAGCAATTCCGCGAGGTCGTGGGGTAGCCATGTCTACGTCGAAGAATGAAGACCTGCCGGCGCCGCAGTCTCCTTATACCCGGCTCTCTCTGTTCTATGGAATCGCCATAGAAATGGGGTTCGAAGACGAGGAGCCGCCACATATTCACGCCAACTACGATGGGAAAGAGGCGAAAGTTGGGTTGGACAGCCAAGTTCTGGCTGGCTGGCTGCCACCGATTGGCTCGGAGATGGTTCACGAGTGGATGGCTAAGCATCAGGAAGAACTGGAGGATGCTTGGCGACGATGCAGCCGCCGGGAATATCCACTTCCTATCCCTCCCCTGTACCACGACGAACCCTTGGTAGGGCCGGGGCGCCTTTACCTCACGGACGTTGAGTCTGTTGAAGTGCGAGACGGATACCGGATATGGGTGCGCTTTGAGGACGGGGTCTGCGGCGAAGTCGATCTGTCCCACCTTGCGGGCAAGGGCGTTTTCAAGGCGTGGCTTGACCGCTCCTTCTTTGAGAATATGAGCGTGAACCATGGGGCCGTCTCCTGGAAGGGGGATATTGACTTGGATCCCTGCCAACTCTACATGGATGTAACCGGCAAGGCGGTTGAAGAGATCTGGCCGGGACTCCGGCCCGGCTACAAGGATGCCTGAAGTCAGCCGGTTCTACGGCATAAGAATCTGCTTATACTTCGACGACCATGGAAGACCTCATTTCCACGCCAAACACGGCGATGCAACAGCCTCGATTGCCATAGACACCCTGGAGACACTGGAGGGTGACATACACCAAACAGCCCGGCGACTGGTTCGTGATTGGGCAACACTGCACAGAGATAAGCTTATGTATGCTTGGTTGCAGTGTCGTCGACATGGAGACCCCGGGCGCATCCCACCGCTGGAGTAGCGCCTCGTGTGCGGCAGGTATACGCTAATCTCCAACATCAGCGAGTTGCAGGGCCGGTTCGGGTTCGTGCTGGAGTCGCCCGCGCCGGAACCTCGCTACAACATCGCCCCAACGCAGCCCGTGCTGACCGTGGTCAACGACGGTGCGCGACGGGGTGAATTGATGCGTTGGGGGTTGGTGCCCTCGTGGGCCAAGGACATCAAGATCGGCGCCAAGATGATCAACGCCGTCAGCGAGACGGCGGCCACCAAGTCCGCCTTCCGCAACGCCTTCCGGCGCCGGCGTTGTCTCGTGCTGGCCGACGGCTTCTACGAGTGGCGTCGGCCAGCGCGGCCTGAGCGCAACAAACGGGAAGGCAAGCAGCGCGCCCCGATGTACTTCTACCAGAAGTCGGGCGAGCCGATGGCCTTTGCCGGGCTGTGGGAAAGCTGGCAGTCGCCGGAGGGTGAGTGGATACGTTCCTGCACGGTCCTGACCACCGCCGCCAACTCGTTCATTGAGCCGGTGCATCACCGGATGCCGGTCATCCTGTCGGCAGAAACGGAACCGCTGTGGCTGGACCCGATGACCGAGACACCGGCCAACCTTGAGCCGCTGCTCTTGCCAGCGCCGACGGAACTGCTGGATTGCCGTGAGGTTCCGGCGACGGTGAACAACGTCCGCAACGATACTCCCGGCTGCATCGCGCCGGCGGCGACGCCCCAAGAGGTGCGACTGTTCACTTAGCCGCAGAAGCGTCCGGCGCAGGATCAAACCGGGGCCGCCTGTTCATGGTGGTGATGACGCTGGCCGGCCACTTGGCCGCCGGCCTCAACCTCTTCGCCCTCTCCCCACTCCTTCCTCTGGCCATCGAAGAGTACGGAATCAGCCATTGGGAGGCAGGGATGCTGGTATCCCTGCCCATGCTGGTAGGAGCAGCCATCGGCCTGCCCGGCAGTATGCTGATCGCCCGTGTCGGCGTGAAACGGGCTTACTTCTGTGCCTGGGTGGCCATGGCGTTGCTGGCCCTGGCTCCGGTCGTGCCGAACTTTTATGTATTGCTCGTGCTTAGGCTTGCCTACGGGGTAGGGCTGGGACTGATGGTAGTTGCCACCGGGCCGCTGGTGATGCAATGGTTCCGTCCAAAGGAAATGCTGGTCGTCAACTCGCTCAATACCGCCCTCCTGAGTGCGGGTGTGGCGGCCTCCTTGGCCGGAGCAGTTCCACTGGCTGAGTTGTTGGGCTGGAAGATGACGCTGACGGCGCTTTCAAGCGTCGGAATCATCGGAGCCGTCCTGTGGCCGTTTGCGCCTGGAGATAGGCAGAACGATGCAGGCCACTCGAATGGCATTTCAATTCAAGAGGTCTTGGGGGTCTTGCGCGGCAGGGCTGTGGCCCTGCTGGTCGCAGCCGACGCGGGGATATTCATTCAATATACGGCGCTGACTACCTGGCTTCCTACCTACTACAGCGAAGAGCGAGGTATTTCTCTCTCGGAAGCAGGAATCATCACAAGTATTTTGCCGTTCGTAGGTATATTTGCGGTGCTGTCGGGAGGTGCAGTTCCGCTGCTGTTTGAGACCTACCGGGGAGCATTGGAGCGGCTGGGAGGGCTGGGCGACTTTCTGTTCTCCTACCGCGGAGTGATGGTTTTTTCGGGGGTGCTGGCAATTCTGGGTGGGCTGGGGGCGTTCCTTTTTGGAAATGTGATAGGGATTTATGTCTCGGTTGTGGCGCTGGGCGTGGGATCCTGGTTCTACGTTCCCGCGCTGTTGACCATTCCCATGCGGTTGTCCGGGGTAACGCCCGAGCGAGTGGCGGCCGTTTGGGGGTCATATATGACCTTCTCTGGAATGGGTATGTTCATCTTCCCGATCCTTGTGGGCTGGCTATACGACAGTTTCAGTTCCTATTATCCCGGCTTCATCATTTGCAGTGTGGCCAGTTGGGCCCTGCTGGTTTGTGGTGTTTTCCTTCCCAAAGACGCAGGCTCCCAAGGCGCGGCCGCTTGATTGACAAGGCCTGATTTCGGCGCGTAGGGTTAGGGCGGTTCTTATTGAATTGGCAGGAGGTTGACCATGGCGAGAATCCCCGCCGCTACCCGCGAAAACATTCCCCAGGGCCAGGTGGCTGAATTTGACCAGATAGTGCAGAACCTGGGCGGCGTTCCGCTCTACGGCCCCGGCTCCGTGATGATTCATGTGCCCAAGGCCCACCAGGCCGCCACCGCGCTGAACAACTATCTCCGCAACGAGTCCTCGCTGCCCGCCGCCGCCCTGGAGCTGGCGATGCTGCTGGCAGCCCGCGAATACGACTGCCAGCACATCTGGAACGCCCACGCCGGGGCTGCCCGCGCCGCCAGCGTACAGGACGGCGTGGTGGACGCCATCCGCGACGGCAGGGAGCTGCCGCCACTCACCGACCTGGAGCGGGCTGTCATCAACTACGCCCGCGAATTCTTCCAGGACCGCAAGGTGGGGCGCGGCGCATTCCAGGACGCGCTGGAGCAGTTCGGCAAGCAGGGCCTCATCGAGCTGACGCTGGTTATCGGCAACTACAGCTTCCTGGCCTTCGTAATCAACGCCTTCGACCCCGACCTGCCCTCCAACCGCACCGAGCCGCTGCTGCCGGGGTAACGCGTTAGTTGCCAGTTCCCTAAAAAATCCCCTCTCCCTTGAGGGAGAGGGTTAGGGTGAGGGTAAAATTTGCGCCGAATAGCCCCTGACACCAGAACGAGAGCCCGTCGCTTAAGAAAAGATTCCACGGACGCCGAGAGTACCCTGTGGAATCTTATTCGTGGTCGGCAACTGCTTGGCTACAAGTTTCGCAGACAAGTTCCCGTCGGCAGGTACATTGCCGACTTCGCTTGCCTGGAGCGAGGGCTGATAATTGAGCTTGACGGCGGGCAGCATCAGGTGCAAACCAATTACGATGATCAGCGTACCCGGTGGCTGGAATCTCAGGGCTTCTGGGTGATCCGGTTCTGGAACAATGATGTCCTGGGGGACACCAACGCGGTGCAGGAAGCGGTGCTGATGGCACTGCAAGAAGATTATTAGCAGGATTTTCACCCTCACCCTAACCCTCTCCCTCAAGGGAGAGGGGATTGGATCTAAGGGGAGGGAACTGAGAGACAGGAGAAGATATCATGCCGGTTACCCCCTTTAAAATCGAAGTCCCCGACTCCGTGTTGGCAGACCTGAAGGCACGGTTGGAGCGTACCCGGTGGCCGGATGAGCTTCCGGGCGTCGGCTGGGAGTACGGGTCCAACATGGACTACATCAAGGAATTGGTGGAGTACTGGAAGAACGGCTTTGACTGGCGCAAGCAGGAGGCGCTGATCAACAGCTTCTCCCATTTCAAGGCGCCGGTCGATGGCCGGGACGTTCACTTCATCCACGAGAAGGGCAAGGGGCCGAGCCCGCTGCCGCTGATTATCACCCATGGCTGGCCCGGAACCTTCTTCGAGATGCACAAGGTAATCCCCCTGCTGTCCGACCCGGCGGCCCACGGCGGCGACCCGGCCGACGCCTTCGACGTGGTGGCGCCGTCCATGCCCGGCTACGGCTTCTCCGACGCCGCCCAAGAGCGGGGACTGGATGTGCTGGCGGTCGGCGATGTGATGGCGAAGCTGATGACCGAGCAACTTGGTTACGAGCGCTTCGGGGCGCAGGGCGGCGACTGGGGCGCCAGCGTAACGGCGCGGCTGGGGCATTCCCACTCCGACCACTGCATCGGCATCCACACCACGTCGGTGACGCGCCCCACGCCCTACATGGGGCCGGGTTCGCAGCCGCTGTCCGAGGCCGAGCAAGGGCTGCTCCGCCAGCGCGAGGAGTGGTTGGCCGCCGAGGGCGGATACTCTCACATTCAAGGCACCAAGCCGCAGACGCTGGGCTATGGACTCAACGACTCGCCCGCCGGCCTGTGCGCCTGGATCGTCGAGAAGTACCGCACCTGGAGCGACTGCCACGGCGACGTGGAGTCCAGCTACACCAAGGACGAGCTGCTTACTACCGTGACCATTTACTGGGTGACGCAGACCATCAACTCGTCCACCCGCCTGTACTACGAGACGCTGCGCAAGCCGTGGGACTTCGCCCAAGGCGAGCGCATCAACGTGCCGGTGGGGGTGGCGGTGTTCCCCGCCGAGATCAGCCGCCCGCCCCGCGAGTGGGCCGATCGCTCCTACAACGTGCAGCAGTGGACGGTGATGCCCAGCGGCGGCCACTTCGCCGCCCTGGAAGAGCCGGAGTTGCTGGTGGAGGACGTCCGCAACTTCTTCCGCTCCCTGCGGTAGGACCGGCGCTTCCGCAGCTACAAACTCCATCATCCTCCTGGAAGAACGCCAACCGCCCTACCTTCGACAATCTCAGGTAGGGCGGTTGAGCAGCCTCTTATTCTCCGAACAGGTTACAATGGAAACTGACCAGCTGACCTTCACCCTTGACGGCATCACTTACCGAATCAGCCCGCATATTTGGCGCAACAACCCCGTAAGGATTGGACAGGTAACGGTAGAACGAATCAGGGAAACCATCAACGAACCAGATATCCAAGTGGTTGAGAGTCGGGATGTGACCCTTTACTGGAAGTGGTTTCCAGAGATGGGAAGCGGGAATTTCCTGAAGGTCGCCGTGAGGGCCGGACCGGAAATCCATACGGTGATTACTGCACATCCTGACGACAGCCAGCGTAAACGTTAGGAAAGGGAGCAATGAACAATACGGAAAGAGTAATTACCTACTGGTATGATCCAGACTTTGACTGCCTGTACCTAGCCGACATCTCGCCCATTGGAGTTAGGGGCAACTATACCAATGGCATGACCCTCACTGAACAGCAGGGCGTGGGGTTCGTTATCAAGATTGACGAATATGGCCGCTGCATCGGCTTCGAGTGCTTTGACGCCGCCGAGTTGTTGTTGCCCTGTCTGCTGCCCGGCGAATATGAGAAGACGGACTTCAGAACTAACCTGACAGTTGATTATTGTGCCGATACTGACGTTATAAAGCTGGGCAACGGGAAACAGGCCGTATACAGCGAAGCCGTAACCGAGCACTGGATAACTCACTTCAATGATGACATGGATCCCTGGGAGAATTGGGATGTGGGGGAAATAGTAGGCATCACCCTGGGCCGCGTTTCCAAAGACATCCTGCCCCTGCTGCTGCAATACGCCCCCTCCGACTACGACCCGCCCAAGCAGGAACGGATGCGGCGCTTCCGCAAGAGCGGCGTGGGGCGATGAACTCCGGGGGCTTCGCATTCTAGCCAAGGGCCAGGCCGTTTACTGGCTCCGGTCCTATTCCGGGGTCATGTTGCTGGTCGCCTTTCTGGTCAACCTGGCCACCGGGTTTGTTCAGTTCGGATTCAGCCTCACCCTGCCTTCTATGGAGGAAGCGCTCCACCTTTCGCACACCGAGACAGGGCTGCTGATTACCATCTCCGGGGCGATACGGATGGGCAGTTCCCTGGCGTCCGGCACCCTGGCCCCGCGCTACGGGAGCCGCACCATCACCGCTGCCGGCACGTTGGCCGTGGGCGTCAGCATGGTGTTTCTGGGGTTTGCCCGGAACTACGGCATGGCCATAGGCGCAGGCGTGCTTATGGGGGCTGGCGGAGGCGCCGCCCTCACGCCGGTCATGGGGCTGCTGTCCGCCTGGTTTCTCAGGCGCGACCGGGGGCTGGCGGCCGGGTTGGCCGCGTCCGGCGGCAGCATCGCCTTCATCATCGCGGGAGTGTTTGTACCGATTCTCACCGGGTCGAACTGGGAGGACGGCTGGCGGCATAGCTGGCAGTTGTTCGGCGGCATGGTGCTGGTCGCGGGCGTGGTGTCGGCGCTGTTTGTCCGCGAGCGGCCCGCCGAACAACTGGAGGCGGAGCGCCCGGCAGGGCCGCCCGGCAGCAGCAGAGCGCCGGACAGAACCAGGAGCGCCTGGCCAGTGGAGGCGTTCAAGCATCCCGCCGTGTGGCTGATTACCCTGATAGCCTTCACCTCGGGGTGGGCGCAGAACCTCTTCACCACCTTCTTCGGCCTCTACCTCACCCAGGAAAACGGCATATCGCTGGCTACCGTCGGGCAGTTGGTCATCCTCATCGGCACCCTGAGCATAGGAAGCGGAGTGCTATGGGGGTGGATGTCCGACAAGCTGGGGCGCGGCCAGGCCTTCGCCTATTCCTTCGTGGTCCAGGGAGCATCCTTCGTGCTGCTGGCCTTCATACCGGGGTTCGTGTCATTCCTGATGGCCTCAATCCTCATGGGGGTGACGCTGAGGGCGACCTACACGATATGCGCGGCGTCTGCGGGGGATTACGTGCCAGTGCGGTTTTCGGCCGCGGCCTTCGCAGTGATGTCGGTGGGCGCGGGATTGGGCAGCACCATCTCGCCCACCATCGGCGGCCTGATAGCCGACTATGTGGCGATGAACTGGGTCTTCTGGATGGCGGCGGGCGGCTCGGTGGTCGGAACGCTGGGGGCGGTTTACCTGCAAACCCGGCGGCAGACGAGTCCCGTTGTCGTCTAGTCCGTACCGGCGTTCCTGCGCCTGGCCGTCAGCCGCCGGTATGCCTCCAACGCGCCGAAGGACAGGCCGGCCAGCGCCCCCCCGGCGAGGGCGTCGAGGATGAAGTGGTTGCCGGTGACGGTGATGGCGAAGAAGGTCATCGCCGGGTACAGCAGCCCCACTGCCTTGAAGCCTCCTGGCAGAGTCCGCCACCAGTACACTCCCAGGATGACGGTCCAACTGAAGTGCAGGCTGGGCATTGCCGCCGAGGTGTTGTAGAAGTTCGCCATCGCCTCCGTGCCGTAGAAGGTCGGGCCGAATGCCTGGATCGAGTCCACCAGTCCCACCCCGGGGATGGCGAAGGGCGATGCCACCGGGAACAACATGAAGATCAGAAGCGCGGCGATCAGGTTGATCAACACCACGGTGCGGAAATAGTAATACTTGCTCCGGTCGCGCAGGAACAGAACGACGGCCAGCGCCAGGACCACCGGCCAGTAGGTGATGACGTAGGCCCAGTTGAGGAAGACGACGATGCCGTGGGCGTATTCGATGGCCCAGGACTGCCAGCCGGGTTCCCACAGGAACCCCAGCCGCTCCTGAAGCCAGACGATGCGCCCGCCGTTGATGATGCCAACGGCGCGGGGATCCGGGTACACCAACCCGCGCGAAAACACGTAGACCAGATAGGCCCCGATGTACAGCGCAACTTCGGCCAGGGGCTGGCGCCGCTCCCATGCCCATTGAGCCGCCGGAGTCTGGCGGCAAACCGAAACCCCGGCCTGCGCCCATGCCGGAAGGGCCGGCGGCCATCCCGCACCGGCGTGCCTCACGCGCATTCGCGCACGGCGGACGCTGCCCATTCTAACTACGCGCATTTGCTGTCAGTCCGTAAGTGGTTTTAACATCAAGGTCTGAAAGTGGAAAGTGGAAAAAGAACCGGAATAGTCAAAAACAACGGGGATTAGCTGAGTTTGGCTGAATGAGGGCCTGGTTGCCGGGAATGGTCAGTAGAGCCGTTTCAGTCGGCGGATTCAGTTTCCGCACTGCCGGCGGTTCTGGGCGCCGGGGGGGCGGCCTTTCTCCGCCCGGGGGGCAGCGGAGACGAAGCGAATACAACGCCATTGACCGGCCAATGACGCTCGCACAGTTGGACAGTGTTCCTCATAGGCCGGAAGAAGGGATTAAGACGGCTCATGTCTCACTCCATCCCCTGTCCAATCAGGATGATTCTAAACCAAAGCCAATGTGGGATGTACATTTTGCGGACAGCCATTCGCAGTCAGGGTTCGCGCCTCGACCGTAGGGGCGGGTTTGAAACCCGCCCCTACCAGTGGACCGCCCGTGCGCCGGCGAGTCCACCTGCAATGAAACGCTACCTAGCATAAATGCGCATTTCACCTTGGCTTTGGTTTAGTATCATACAACCCGGTCAATCCCACGGGCAACAGATTTGGAAACATGAAATTCCATTTCCGGGAGACGATTTTCTGGAAGGGGAGGACGGTGTTGGCCAGAGTAGAACTGGTTACGGAACAGCAGGCCGCCGGCAAGGTCAAGGAAATCTACGAGGACATCAAGGCGAGCATGGGCTGGGAGTTCGTCCCGCAGACCTTCCAGCTTATCGCCCACAACCCGGAACACCTGGAGTCCTACTGGGCCTACTACAAGCAGACCATGACCGCCGGAAGGCTGGACCTCAAGACCAAGAAGCTAATCGCCTACATAGTTTCGGCCATGAACAATTGCGGCGTTTGAGTGCGCTTCCATCTGGATGCCGTGAAGCATCTTGACGTGGACGACGAGACGCTGGCCGAAGCGGTGGAGGTGATGACCGAAGTAGCCAAGGGCAACCTGATAATGCACTCCACGGGCCACCGGCATTAGTGCGGCCCGATTCCATTCTCCCCGCGTCCTTTAATCTTCAATTGTTCTCTCTCCCTCCGGGGGAGGAATTATGGGCGCTGATTCCCGCGGTGAGAGGGAATCTGGCCGGTCAGTCTTGCAAAAACACGTAGGCCGCCGAGTTGGGGCCGCGGTCAGCGTGGCTGTGGCCCTTGCCGGAGGTGTCTTCCATCAGGCGGGCGTCGCCGGGTCCGAAGATGTGGGATGCGCCGTCGCTCACCGTGATTTCGGTCTCGCCGCTCAGGTGGATGATTAGCCGGCGGTCGGGCAGCGGGTGGAAGTCCATCACCCTCGGCTCCGTCCACGACTGCACTCTCACCTCGCCGACGTTCAGCATCGAATGCAGTTCCGGGTGCTCTTGCAGGCTCAGCTCCTCCATGTGGCTTTCCCCGTCATTGGTGGCGTACACCCGGTAAATTCCCATAACAAGCCTCTGCGTTGGAATATCGGCCTTCATTGTAGTGTATGCTGGAAGAAAAGCGGAAAGGAAACCGGGATTGGACTGGAAGTTTTGGGTGATTCTGGGGGCCATCGGGCTGGCGCTGTCGGCCCTGATGTGCGTGGGCGTGGTGCGGTTGCTACAGCGGCGCGAACCCTACGGCGCGTTCATGCGGCTGCGGCTGAGGGCCAAGCTGACCTTCCTGCGGCTGCTGGCGATTGACCGCCGCCTGCCTTGGTACATCCGCGCCCTGCCGCTGCTGGCGCTGGCCTACTGGATCAGCCCCATAGACCTGATACCGGGATTCATGCCCGACGACATAGCCTTCACCCTGCTTATCATAGTGGCTATTGTTCGGTTCACCCCGCCGGCGCTCATCGCCGAGCTGCTCCAGGCCGCCGACGCCGCCCACCCGTCCCAGCGGGGAACGCCCTCACCCTGATCCCTCTCCCAGGCTTTGTTCCAAAAGCCTCGCCTGTTCCAAAAGTGGCCTGATGTTGACGCAACGCCGTTCACCGCAAAAGAGCCGGGGCAGACAATGCCCCGGCTTCCAAATTGCTCCGTCGGGAGGATGGGATCGTGAGGTTTCAGGCCATGAAGCCTATATCGCCCCGATCAAGTTCCAGTCATACTCGCATAGTAACTTCCCGGCCCCGAGAATCGTGGGCAGGCTGTTTCCTTGGCATATTGCGTCGAATGCGTCACCCATACCCCGATTCCCGTAGGCATGGGTTTTAACCCAAGTATTGTGGCCGAAACTTGGGATCTCGGAGTGTGAGTATCCACCCCACGTTTTTGCCCACATATTCGAGGTACTGGTCAGGTCCTCCCCGAGGTCTGCACAGAACTCGTTATAGTAGTACCACGGAAATCCCGAATGGTTCCCGTAGCAAGTGAAGGTACGATCACTCCCGTCGAACAACGACCCGCTATACGAAATCGAGGATGTCTTGAACCGGAAGGTTGAGGACGTCTTCGTCAATGTTTCATAGTCGGCGGCGCCAACGAAATTCGCGTGACCTTCAACAAACCATTGCCAACCGGACTCACGGTTTGCCGTATCTCCTTCAGCGCCGCGAGTTTCTTCTTCACGGGCGATCATATCCATGAGTTCGTCATACTTTGGGTTGGGGACAATCTCTCTCACGATTACATCGCAGGTATCGGGGTCTACGCCTACGCTGGCTGATATGGTGTCAGCTCCTACTCCGACGGTTATGTTTAGTCTCTCGCATTCGCCCGCAACTCTATTGACTTGGCCTATGACGTCACCGTCGCGCAACCCAGTTTGTTTAGGACCACCGTCGACCCGCACCCAAACGCTATTGTCCCTGTCGCCACCGGATTGGGCCGACACCGTCGTCAGCGCGAACACGGCGACCCCTAACACCGCCATACCCACGAGAAAGACCATTAACCAAGTGATCCTGATTGTCATGAATCATCCTAAGTAATGTTAAGGCAGATTCAGGCAGGCTGGATGTTCTCTTCAAAACGCCGCCCGCACCCAGCATCTCCGTAGACTTGAGCGGCATATTCCATCGTATCAGTAATCGCTACCTTCCGATAGTCTTTGCTCCAAAAATGGCCCGGAATCGACACTTTTGGAGCAAAGACCCCTCCCTAAGGGAGAGGGGACCACGTTAGATGAGCCTGCCCCGTCATCCACTCCCGCACTCGCCGGGCCCAGGGGCTTTCCGGGTCTGCGTGGTCGAGGCTGATCTGGAAGTGGTTGTGGCCGTCGCGCACCATCTCTTCCACGTAGCCCGGCTGCGAGCGGAGGGCCGCCAGCATTCGCGGGTGCTGGGCCCTCAGGTTGTCGAAATCGTCGCCGCCTATCTCCAGGAGGAAGGGTGTGGCGTTGCCCTCAACGTTGTAGAGCGGGCTGGACTCGCGGGCGTCGGCGTCGGATTTCAGGAAAGCCTCGCGCCGCTCCGGTGGGGTCTCGGTGACGTCGAACACGCCGCTGACGGGGAAGCAGCCCTTGATTATGTCAGCCGGCAGTCCGAAATCGGCCAGCCTATCCCGTTGCAGCGTTATCAGCGCCGCCAGGTGCCCGCCCGCCGAATGGCCGGCGACATAGATGCGGGCCGGGTCTCCCCCGTAGTCCGCGATGTGGTCGTACACCCAGCGCAGGGCGGCGCGGCAGTCGTCCACCTGCTGCGGGTACTTGGCTCCGGGCGCCAGCCGGTAGCCGACGGGAACCAGCAGCGCCGGGGCGGGCGTGATGGCCGGGGCCATGAATCCCATCAGGTCCTTGTGGCCGATGACCCAATAGCCGCCGTGGAAAAACAGCAGCGCCGGCGCCGGAGCGCCCGGGGCCGGTGCTGGCATATAAACGTCCAGCTTCTGCCGCTCATCGTCGCCGTAGGGCAGGTCCGGCGCGACCCGCGACGTGGCCCGCACTTCGTCCGACCAGGCCATCGCCTGCGCCAGGTATTCGCCCGCGCCCGGCGACGGCGCCGGGACTCGTTCCGCCTGCTCAACCATAACAACCCCCTCAGAGATTAACCACAGAGAACACGGAAAACGCAGAGATGTTCAGGTTTTTGAGTCCCCTATAATAGAGTATAAGATGAAACCCTGTGCTCTCTGTGTCTGCTGTAAATGACTGACCACGCATTGATTGACCGTTTCCGTCAGGCGCGGCGTGATACATCGCTGGCGGCGGTGGACGGGCTGCACGCGGTGAAGCACGCCCTGCGCTTCGGGGCGGAAACGCTGGAGATGGTCAGCCCCGACGTGGACGCGGCGCTGCGGCTGGCCGCCGGAGTCGCGCCCGACATCGTCCCCATGTTGGAAGCGGAATTGTCCGAAGTGTCGGCCGACGACTTCCGGCGGCTCTCGCCCGTTCCGCCCGATACCGGCGTCGTCGCCATCGTCCGCCGTCCGCAGACGATGGCCGGCGATGTGCTTGACGGGCCGCGCGATGCGCCGGTGGTGCTGCTGGAGAATCCGCGCAATCCGTTCAACATCGGCGCGGCGGTGCGGGTGGCGGCGGCCGCCGGAGCGGCGGGAGTGCTGGTCACCGGGTCTCAGGACCCGTGGCATCCGGCGGCCATCGTTTCCGCGGCCGGGTTGCAGTTCGCGCTGCCGGTGGCCCGGGCCGGGAGCATACCCGACTGCCCCCGCCCCATCGTGGCCATCGATCCTCAAGGCGAGCTGATGCCCTGGGACAGTGTGCCGTCCGGCGCGATTCTGGCCTTCGGCACGGAGCGGCATGGGGCAAGCCCGGAGCTGTTGGCCTGCGCTACCCGGCGACTGGCCATCCCCATGACACCCGGCGTGTCCAGCCTGAACCTCGCCACCTCCGCCGCCGTCGCGCTCTACGCGCTGAAGTTCGGTTAAAGAAACCTGCGCCCGCTGTCCCGCAGGAGCGCGCCGCCGTGCGCCCTGTGCTCACTGCCGGAATGGCATATCTGGAACTGACATACAGTAGACATAATCAAAAAAATAGCCGAAACATGAAGAGCCTGCTATGTCAAGCAAGCCCGAACTATGATAACCTGATGTCAAAAGAGGCAGTAAACGGAAACTTACCAATACGCAAGAATTTCGGGCCGGAACCGGCTGAATTTCTTTACGGATTCCATACATTTTTAAGAGTGGGTGTCGATTTTGCTGGTCCTTTGGACGCTCAGGGCATTGGGGGCCGTGGGGTTCGGGGCGCTCGGCTGGTGGTTATGCCTGTCAACTGAATTATCGACCATGAAGGGCCCGTTCCTGCCTTGGGGACTGGCCTTCATCGTCGCAGGGGTCGCGGTCGGCGGCCTCGCCGTGCCGTACCTCCTCCTCGGGCCGGGGCGCAGGTGGGTCAGATACTTCATCGAATTGCCCGGCGCGACATTGATCGCCGCGGTGGTGGGGCTGGTGGTCGGACTGATTATAGCCTCGCTGGTGTCCATCCCCTTCTACTCCCTGACGGGAACCCTGGGCTGGGCCGTGCCTATTGCCATCAGTCTGGCCGCAGGCGTGGGCGGGCTATGGCTGGGCATCCAGCGGGAGAGAGACATCCGCGCCATCATTCCCGGCCTGGACTCCACGCCCCGCGCCGGGCCGGCGAATCCGGCGACGGCGGCTATCCCCGGCCCCGAACTCCTCCAGGCCGTAATGCCGGTCTCGGAGCAGCGCAACGGCGCGATTCTGGTGGATACATCGGCCATCATAGACGGGCGCATCGCCGACCTCACGGTCACCGGATTCATCAACGGCCCGCTGGTGGTGCCCCGCTTCGTGCTGGACGAACTGCGCCACATCGCCGATTCCAGCGACTCGCTGCGGCGAAACCGGGGCCGGCGCGGGCTGGAGGTGCTGGGCCGGCTGCGCAAAGACGCCTTGGTGCCGTTGCAGGTGCTGGACGTGGCGTGGAAAACGGGGTCGAGGTTGACGCCCGGCTGGTGGAACTGGCCCGGGGCATGAAGTCCTCCATCCTCACCACCGACTACAACCTGAACCGGGTCGCCGAAATCCAGGGCGTCAAGGTGCTGAACGTCAACGAGCTGGCCAACGCCGTCAAGTCCATCGTCCTGCCCGGCGAGAACCTGTGGGTGGACATCTTGCAGGAGGGCAAGGAGGCGGGCCAAGGCGTCGCCTACCTGGATGACGGCACCATGGTGGTGGTGGAAGGCGGCCGCCGCTACATCAACGCCAGCCACGAAGTGCAGGTGACCCGTGTGCTGCAAACCGCCGCCGGCCGCATCATCTTCGCCCAGCCGAGGTAGGGGACGGTCAGGTTCCCGGTTCCTCCGGGACAGGGTGTTTCCTCTATGCGTCAGTCATTTGCAGGAAATGCCGTAGCCGGACACTCGCAATTCACGCATCAGTAATTCTCCCTCTCCCTTGAGGGAGAGGGTCGGGGTGAGGGTGAATTCTTTGAGCAGTGAAAGTCTCCCGCTCATCATCGGCGCCGTCATCGTCGCCGCGGGGCGCAGTTCGCGGATGGGCGGCGTGGACAAGACCTTTGCGCCACTGCTGGGCGCGCCGCTCATCGCGCACACCGTGGCGCGGTTCGAGGCACATCCCGGCATCGGCGAAATTGTGCTGGTGCTGGCTGGGGAGTCGGTGGCGCGGGGGCGGGAGCTGGCGCTGTCGCGGGGCTACCGAAAGGTCACCCAAGTGTGTTCGGGTGGGGAGCGCCGTCAGGATTCGGTGCGCCAGGGACTGGAGCGTTTGTCGAGCTGCGACCTGGTGATGATTCACGACGGGGCCCGTCCCTGCGTAGACGCTGACACGCTGGAACGTGGCATACGGACTGCCCACGAACACGGCGCGGCGGTAGCCGGGATGCCGGTCAAGGACACCATCAAGCGCGTATCGCCCGAACTGCTCGTCGAGGATACCCCGGAACGCGCCCGCCTGTGGGCCGCCCAGACCCCCCAGATCTTCCGCTACGAGTTGCTGATGCAGGCCCACCGCCTCTGCCCGTCCGACGTCACCGACGACGCCGCCATGGTAGAAAGCCTGGGCCACCCGGTGCGGATGTTCGAGGGAACCTACGAGAACATCAAGGTCACCACCGCCGGTGACCTGGCCATCGCCGAGGCGTTCCTGCGCCTAGGGCAAGCGTAGGGAATCACGTTGGTTGGATCAGACATCACCATATTAGAGCGGAGAAGGGGAGTGTTTAGTTCTGCTCGCCGTTTCGCTTTCAGGTGATAAACTGGAGTGGCGTTACACCGACAGATTAAGACCACCAGATTTCCTGAGGACGGAACCGGATATGGCTGCAAGCCGGTTGCCACAGACTATAATCGCCGGTGGCAAGACCAGGACAGTCAGCCAGCACATACAGAACGAGCCGCATCCTGGCATCACGGTCGAAAGAGTAGCGCGCGTTCTCGAGCATTGGGTGGTGCGAGGAATCCGCACTGAGCGAGACGGGAGCCAAAGCCGGTGTTATCTGGCGTTCGTGTCCGGGTTGGAAGAATTGGCGAGAGCAGTTGTTTCAATGGACGACGAGATAATCATCACTTGTTTCCGGGGCCGGACGGCCACCCGGCATTGGAACAAGGGCGACCGCGGCTGCTTCGTCAGGAATTACCAGAACTTGGAGGAACGGGATGCTAGTTAGCTATGATCAACAAGCCAACGTTCTCGGCGTAACCACCGATACTCCCGCTGCCACCGCCGCCTCTCTCCTGGATGACCCTGGAATTGCGGTCGAGCTTGCCTCAGCGGAGGGCCACGAAATAGTGGGGCTTATCGTCATGGGCGCGTCGGCCTACATCCCATTTGGTAAGGCATATAACGCCGAAACAGACACTTTATTGATAGGTAGAAATACCGGCGACCCCAAACTCACTACCGAGAATGGCGACATAACAGGATATTGGAAGGTGGACGAGGACGACCCGGACGGGTTTCGTGACCCCATTGGCATAGCAATCACTCAGGCTTCAATGCGCTTTGCAGTCATTTCCGGTCTGAAAAATAAGGCTGCTTGACGGTTGGTCAACTATCAGAACGGCGGACGCTTCCAAGCGTGAGATTTTGGGACTATGACCGCTTTTGACTACCGCGTGGGCATCGGCTTCGACTCCCACCCCCTGGCTCCGGGGCGGCGGCTGGTGCTGGGCGGGGTGGAGATTCCCCACGACCGGGGGCTGTCGGGGCACAGCGACGGCGACGTGCTGATTCATGCCATACTGGACGCCCTGCTAGGGGCCGCCGACCTGGGCGACAAGGGAACGCGCTTCCCGTCGTCCGATCCGCAGTACAAGGATATATCCAGCCTGCTGCTGCTGGAACGGGTGGGGGAGATACTGGCGGAGGCCGGTTGGCGCGTGTCAAACGTAGATGCTACAATGCTGGCGCAAACACCTCGGCTGGGGCCGTTCATCCCGGACATGAAGGAGCGGTCAGCCGCCGCGCTGTCCGTACCTCCCGGCCGCGTCAGCATCAAGGCAACCACCACCGACTATCTGGGCTTCGTCGGACGGGCCGAGGGCATTGCGGCCTGCGCCGTCGCCGCCATAATGTCGGCTCATTGATTCCCTCTCCCTTCAGGGGAGGGCCAGCGTGGGGGCGTTCCCGGATGTTTGGGACGGGACACAGCCCCGCCATGTTCCGCCCGGAGCCCGCTTGAATGAAGCTGTATAACACGCTAACCGGCGAAGCTACCGATTTCGCCCCTGTTGACGGCAACACCGTCAAGATGTATGTCTGCGGCGTAACGCCCTACTCCTCTACCCATATCGGCCACGCCCTGAGCTACGTCGCCTTCGACGTGCTGCGCCGGTATCTGGAGTATCTGGGCTTCGATGTGCGCCACGTCCAGAACTTCACCGACGTGGACGACAAGATAATCCTGCGGGCCCAGGAGCAGGGCATCGAGCCAACAGAGCTGGCTGAGACGTACATCGAAGATTTCTTCCAGACGATGGACGCGCTGAACATCCGCCGCGCCCACGTCTACCCGCGTGCCACCGAGGAAATCGGCCCCATCATTGAGACCATCGACAAGCTGATCTCTTCCGGCCACGCCTATGCCGCGGGCGGCGACGTGTTCTTCCGCGTCGAGAACAGCGACGGCTACGGCAAGCTGAGCCATCGCACCCTGGAGGGAATGCAGGCAGGCAGCCGCATCGAAATCGACGAGAACAAAGAGCATCCGATGGACTTCGCCCTGTGGAAGGGCGCCCGCCCCGGCGAGCCGTTGTGGGAAAGCCCGTGGGGGCCGGGCCGGCCGGGCTGGCACATCGAATGCACCAGTATGTCCATGACCTACCTGGGCGAGAGCCTGGACATCCACGGTGGCGGGCAGGACCTGGTCTTCCCCCACCATGAGAACGAAATCGCCCAGAGCGAGGCGTCCACCGGCGTCGTCCCCTTCTCCCGCTACTGGGTGCACAACGGCCTGCTGCGTCTTGGCGGCGACAAGATGAGCAAGTCGCTGGGCAACCTGGTGTCGGTGGAGGAGGCGCTGGAGCGCTTCTCGCCCGACACCATCCGGCTCTACTTCCTGAGCTCCCACTATCGCAGCCCGCTGTCCTACACCGACGACGGCTGCGCGGCGATGGAGCGCAGCCTGGAGCGGCTGCACCACGCCCTGGACCGCGACGGCGGCAGCCAAGGCGAGGGGCTGGACGCCGAACCGTACCGGCAACAGTTCTTCGCCGCGATGGACGACGACCTGAATACGCCGCGGGCGCTGGCTGCGCTGTTCGACCTGTCCCGGGACATCAACCGCAGCAGCGACGCCGGCCACCCCGTCGCCGACGCGCAGGACAGCCTGCGCCACCTGGGGGGCATCCTCGGCATCACCTTCGCCCCACGCGCGACGCACGGCGGCGCAAACGCCGGGGCAGGGCCGTTCATCGAGCTGCTGCTGGAAACGCGAACTGCCCTGCGCCAGGCCCGACAGTTCGAGCAGGCAGACCGCATCCGCGACGGCCTGGAACAGCTCGGCGTGGCGGTTGAAGACACCCCCAACGGCCCCATCTGGCAGTTCCGCGCACCGTAAGCTCCGTTTTCAACGGCCTGATACTTCTTGATAATTCGAGGGGCCCGCCAAAATCTCCGGGTTTGACCCCTTGTGCCTGCGGAGGCCAATCAGCCGCAATGACCGACCATCTGAAAGCCTCGCCACCGGGAAGGTACGAAGAAATCAGCCGCCACCTGCTCGAACAGGCGCGGGAGGAGCTGGAGAAGGGCGACATCCTGCAAGCGTCGGACAAGGTGTGGGGCGCGACTGCCCACGCCGTCAAGGCCGTCTGCCAGCGCATGGGCTGGAACCACCACGCCCACAACCATATTCGATCCGCGGCCAGTTACATCGCTTCCGAGTTTGGGCGCGACGATTTGAGGCTCTCATTTGGCTACTTGGAGTCCCTGCACACCAATTATTACGAGCACCAGTGGGAGTTGGCAGACGTGCGTACTGGGATAGACAATGCCGCTTTTTTCATCCGCGAACTATCCACGCTGCCGTTTGACAACCTGCCCAACGATCAGTCTCGCCTCTCGCCCTTGGAGCAGCAGAGTCAGGACCGTCTCCTGCGGATGCTCACGCGCAAGACCCGGTACTCCCACGGCCCCCAGATCGAGGGGGACGAACTGGACAGCTTGCCACCCGTGAAACCTGCCCCGTCCGTCGGCGGCGAGAATCAGGGCGAAAAATGACCGACCATCTGAAAGCCTCGCCGCCGGGAAGGTACGAAGAAATCAGCCGCCACCTGCTCGAACAGGCGCGGGAGGAGCTGGAGAAGGGCGACATCCTGCAAGCGTCGGACAAGGTGTGGGGCGCGACTGCCCACGCCGTCAAAGCCGTCTGCCAGCGCATGGGCTGGAACCACCACGCCCACAACCATATTCGATCCGCGGCCAATTACATTGCATCGGAATTCGGGCGCGACGATATTATGAGTGCATACGGATATTTGGATGCCCTCCATACCAATTATTACGAACATCAGCGGGTTGCGGGTGAGGTGCGCGTCGGAATAAGTAACGCTGCCTTCTTCATTAGAGAATTGGCTGCTTTGCCGCTCAACGAGCTGCCCAGCGAGAGGTCGCACTTGTCTCTGCTGGAACGGGAGAGCCAGGAAAGCCTCCTGCGGATGCTCACGCGCAAGACCCGGTACTCCCACGGCCCCCAGATCGAGGGTGACGAACTGGACAGCTTGCCACCCGTGAAACCTGCCCCGTCCGTCGGCGGCGAGAATCAGGGCGAAAAATGACCGACCATCTGAAAGCCTCGCCACCGGAGAGGTACGAAGAAATCAGCCGCCACCTGCTCGAACAGGCGCGGGAGGAGCTGGAGAAGGGCGACATCCTGCAAGCGTCAGACAAGGTGTGTGGGGCGACTGCCCACGCCGTCAAGGCCGTCTGCCAGCGCATGGGCTGGAACCACCACGCCCACAACCACCTCAGCGCCGCCGCCAACTACGTTTCTTCCGGGCTGAATCGTTATTATCTGACGGAGGCCTACGGGTTCTTGGAAGCCATGCACACCAACTACTACGAACACCAAAAGGAAGCAGACCAAGTGCGGGTGGAAATAAACCGGGCTTCCTTCTTTAATACGCGATTTATACGCGACTTGGCTGCACTGCCCTTTGCCGAATGGCCAGGAGACCAGTCTCATCTATCTCCTCTGGAGCAAGAGGGCCAAGAACGCCGCTTGTGTATGCTTACTCGCAGGAACCGGTATTCCCACGGCCCTCAGTTCAGCCCGGAAGAAGCAGAGGCCCTGTCGCCTGTGAAACCGTCGTCCCGTATCCCCGGAGAGAACCAGGCAGGCGAAAGAACCCAAACTTGATATATGGCACGGCCGACTATACCAGCCAGGCCCGGCAGTTGGATCTGCTATCACGAGACCCCTAGGGCGTGTCGTCATATTCACCGTCATTCCCGCGAAAGCGGGAATCCAAAGGCCATTGGCAGCAAATACGTATTTGCCAGCAACCGAATTCTGGATTCCCGCTTTCGCGGGAATGACGAAAACAGACGCTTGGAGACCAGTACTCTTAAATTGACGACAGTCCCCAGGAGATTTGCCCGGTGAACGCAATGCTGGATGACACCGCCCTCGCATCCCTGGCCCGCATCGTGGGGGCGGAGAACGTGCTGGCCGACGCTGACTCCCTCGACCGCTACACGGGCGATTCGCTGTCTCCCAGCCGGGCCTTCGAGGCTGCCGACGCCTTCGAGCGCCTGGCCGACGCGGTGGTGCGTCCGGGATGCGCCACCGAGGTCTCGCAGGTCGTCGTCTGGGCCAACGAGCGCCGCGTCCCCATAGTTCCCTACGGCGGCGGCACCGGCGTCATGGGCGCCGTGGTCCCGGCTCATGGCGGCATCGTGCTGGATGTCAAGCGCATGAACCGCGTGCTGGAAGTAGACGCCGTCAGCATGACCGCACGGGTGGAGGCGGGCATTGTGCTGGGCGACCTTGAGGTTGCTCTCGCAGAACACGGGCTGATGATCGGCCACGACCCTTACAGCGTCCCCATCGCCACAATCGCCGGAACCATCTCCACCAACGGCGTGGGCTACCGGGCCTGCGCCCACGGGCCGATGGGCGACCAGGTGGTGGGCCTGGAGGCCGTGCTGCCCGACGGCCGGGTCATCGAAACGCGCGACGTTCCCAAGTATTCCTCGGGCCCCAACCTGAACCACCTGTTCATCGGCGCAGAGGGCGCCTTCGGCGTCATCACCCGCGCCACTATCCGCGTCTACCGCATCCCCGAATGCAGTCAGTTCGCCAGCGTCGGCTTTGACTGCTTTGAGGACGGTTTCATGGCCGCCCACGAGATGCTGGAACTGGGTATTCGCCCGTCGCTGCTGGACCTCACCGAGGAAGAAGGCGATGTGACGCTGCATCTGCTGTTCGAGGGCTTCACGGAAGGGGTGTCAGCCCAGGCTACAAGGGCCGCCGCGGTCTGCGACGCCGCAGGGGGCTACTCCCTGGGCACGGAACCCACCGAACACTACTGGGAGGTGCGGCGCGACTCCGCCGAAAACTACAAGCTGACCGCGCTGGGGCAACCGCGCAAGGTGCGTTGGAACCGCTGGCGCCGCCGCCGGGGGTTCGACTACCTCCACCTGGCCCTGCCCACCTCGAAAGTGCTGGAATACAAGCGGCAGGCCGGGCAAATGCTGGCCGACCAGGGCATCGCTGTGGCGGAATACGCCATCTGGAGCCGCCCGGAGATGTTCTCCATGCTCATCCAGCCCGAGTCGGGCGACCCCTCCGAGGCCAGGCAGCGGCTGGCCCGCACCGTTGACCGCGTACTCAAGCTGGGGCAGGACATGGGCGGTACGATGGAATACTGCCACGGCGTCGGCGTCAAGCTCAATCACCTGCTGGCCCGCGAGCTTGGCGTTGGCCACGACGTCATTCGCCAAATGAAACAGACCCTTGACCCCAACAACATTATGAACCCCGGCAAGCTGGGGCTGTGATCAAGCTGGAGCTGTGATTTGGAATTCGGGCTGCAATTCTTCCCGGACGTGTCGCCGGCCCAGAATTCGGGCCAGCAGTATTGGTCGGAATGCCTGGCGCTGGTGGACCTGTGCGACGAGTTGGGCTACACTCACGTCCGCACCGTGGAGCATTACTTCGAGCCTTATGGCGGTTACAGCCCGGCGCCTCATATCTTCCTGACCGCGGCATCGCAACGCACCCGGCGGGCGCGGCTGCTCACCGGGGCGGTGTTGCCGGTGTTCAACCACCCGCTGAAGGTGGCCGGCGAAATCGGAATGCTGGACGCCATCTCCGGCGGCCGCCTTGATTGCGGGTTCGGACGCGCCTTTCTGCCCCACGAGTTCCAGCGGTTCGAGCGTTCGCTGGACGAGTCCCGCGCCCGCTTTGAGGAAGGCATGGAAGCGGTGCGGCTGCTACTGGAACAGGAAGACGTCACCTTTGAGGGCGAGTTCTACCGCTTCCGCAATGTCACTTCGCTGCCCCGTCCCACGCAGTTGCCCCGCCCGCCCTTCTGGACTGCCGCGCTGGGGACGCCTGAATCGCTGCGGCGGGCCGGTGAGCGCGGCTTCAACCTGATGCTGGCGCCCTTCGCCGGGCCGCAGATGCGCGAGGCCATCGGAGTCTACCGCGACGCATGGCGTGAGGCAGAACATCCGGGACAGGGGCGCATCGCATTGGGCTTCCACATATTCTGCCACGAGGACCGGGAGGAAGCCCGCCGCATAGCCCAGCCCAACATCGACGCCTATTTTCGGTCGCTGGTGGCCGCCGCAGAGCTGGATTCGGGCTGGGGCGCAGGAACATCGTCGGGCGACTATCCCAACTACGACAGCCACATGGACAAGCTGCGGCAGGCCAGCTTCGACGCGCTGCTGGACAGCGGCGCCATCTGGGTCGGGACCCCTCCCGACATTCAGGAACAGATAACCTCATACCGCGACGCCGTGGGCGGCTTCGATGCCGCCTCGCTTCAGGTCAACTTCCACCGCATTTCCCAAGAGGAAGCCGACGCCTCCATGCGCCTCTTTTCAGCCCAGGTAATGCCCGCCTTCCGCGACTAGCCCTGGTTGCGCTGTCCCTTCCTTCTCCGCCGCGTGTCAGCGGCTCCTGCTACATATTTTCTCCACAATACCCTCATAATATCGAATACTGATATTCATATAACATCTGTTGACATGATAGTAGGTGCGCTATATCATTATTACAAATCACATAGGCAATATAGTATCTCTAATTGCCATAATACCAGCGACGGAGGAAGCAACGCAAGATGGTTACGATGAACCAGGGTATCAAGGAAGCCCGCGAGACCGGTTCGCGGTTCGTCCACCGGATGGAGACGGGCGTCATGGCTGTTTACGACTGGGTCTCCGGCCCCGCCATGACCGATCAGGAGCGGATGCAGCACCGGCTGCAAGAAGCCGAAGCCTTTCAGCTCTATTGCCAGCACCCTGGCTAACCTGCAACGCAAAGGCAGACCGGGGCCGGGCGCGAGTTGCTCGGCACTACGGCCAACTGAAGCGGCAACGAAGGGGCGTTCGCGCCCCTTTTTCGTTCTTGGGCCGACTATTCCATTACGATATCACCCGCATACGTTAATAGCGCCAACAGGAGTAGCGCATTGCAACGCCCACACGGCTATCGCTATAATCCAACCACTGTAGACAATTCGCCCGTATCGTCAGACATCGCCCGTATCGTCGGACAACGCGAAGCGCAACGGCCCCACGGCGAAGCGGCTGCCTTCTTGGTACAATTGAAAGAGCAGATTACCGCTTGGCGTCAGGCTTAAAGCGCAGACCTACAGAGTCCCAAAGCCCATTCAATTTCCGCTTTCGCGGCGCCGCACCTAGGCCGCACCTAGAAGGGTAGCTCCTGCCCGATGCCCTGCTCCCTGGCCTTGCGATAGACCAGATCGGCGGCGGCGATGTCCTCGAGGGCCACGCCCATGGACTCGAACAGCGTTACCCCCTCCTGCGAGAGGCGCCCGGGAACGCGGCCGGCCACCACATCCTGAAGTTCCCGGGCCATGTCCCAGCGGAAGTTGCCCCGGGCCTCCAGCCACATCAGGTCGCCGCACTCTGCTTTGGCCTGCTCCAGGTCGTCCACCACTATCAGCTCCGACTTGAGCACCGCCGCCTCGTCTATCTCCCGGCGCAGCCAATGATTGCCGCCGGCGGCGTTGACGTGGGCCCCCGGCGCCAGCCAATCGCCCAGGACCACCGGCTCGCGAGCCGAGGTTATGGCTATCACGATGTCGGCCCCTTCGATGCACTCCTGCGCACTTTCCACGGGCTGAACGTCCACTCCCTGGCGTTCACTGCTGTGCTTGGCGAAGTCCTCTCGCCGTTCCTGCCGGCGGCTGAAAACCCTCGCCTGCCCGATGGAGCGCACGGCGCAGACTGCTTCCAACTGCGTCCTGGCCTGAAAGCCGGAGCCGATGACCGCCACCGTTGACGCAGCGCAACGGGCCATGTAGCGGGTCGCCAGACCGCTGGCCGCGCCGGTGCGAATCTGCCCCAGCCTTCCCGCTTCCATGCAGGCCAGCAGTTGGCCCGTTTCGTAGTCGTAGAGCATCATCATCATCTTGGCCCCGCCTGGGCCGGCGAACGACGGGTACGCCTTGTAGCCGAACACGCCCTGACCGCCATCGGCCGCCGCCATGAAGTGGAAGAAGCCTCCGGGCATCCTTATGCGCGACCGGGGCTTGTTGTCCACTTTCCCTTCCCCGGCGTGGGCAAATGCCCGTTCCAAGGCTTCGATGCATTCGTCCATCGGCAGAAGCTGCGCTACTTCCTGTTCGTTCAGAAACAAGGCCATAGTGTCCCCCCGTGCAGGTATGTCCATATTATTAAGGATACCCGATTCTGGCGCGGGATGCGGCGATTGGCTACACTGGAATTGACGTATGGTAACCTTCACGCACAACCGGTAAACAGGAGACGAAGCCATGAGCCAGCCGCGGGCCTTTGTCAGCCGCATGATGCACCCCGACGCCATCGCCATGATTGGCGAGGCCACCGACATGGAGGTGTGGCCCGCCGACCCGCCCCCCACTGCCGGGCAGTTGCGGGCCAAGCTGGCCAGCGCCGAGGGCGTACTGATCAACATTATGGACCGGGTGGACGCCGCCCTGCTGAATGCCGCCCCCAAGCTGCGGGTGGTCAGCCAGCTCGCCGCCGGGCTGGACAACGTGGACATCCCGGAATGCACCCGGCGGGGCATCCTGCTGGGCAGCACGCCGGGCATCCTGTCCAAGGCTGTCGCCGACCACGCCTTCGCCCTGCTGCTCTCTGCCGCCCGCCGCGTGGTGGAGAGCGACAAGTGGGTGCGCGGCAACAACTGGGAGCTGGCCTTCCATCCCAACTACTGGCTGGGCAACGAGGTGCAGGGCAGCACCCTCGGCATCGTCGGCCTCGGCCAGATAGGGCTGGAAATGGCCCGGCGCGCCCAGGGCTTCGATATGCGTGTTCTGTACCACTCGCGCAACCGCCGCCCCGACGCCGAGGCCATGCTATGCGCTCAGGCCGCGCGGGCCGACGCCCTGACCTACGCCACGATGGACGACCTGCTGGCCGAGTCGGACTACGTTTCGCTGCACTGCCCGCTGACGCCCGAAACGCGGCATCTCATCAATGCCGAGGCGCTGCGGCGGATGAAGTCCACGGCCATCCTGGTCAACATCTCGCGTGGGCCGGTGGTGGACACCGACGCGCTCTGCCAGGCCCTGCGCGAGGGCTGGATCGGCGGCGCAGGTCTGGACGTGGTGGACCCGGAACCGATTCCCCACGACCATCCGCTGCTGTTCATGGACAACGTCACCATCACTCCGCACATTGGCAGCGCCTCCGTCCTGTCCCGCCGGGCCATGAGCATCATGGCGGCCCGGAACCTGATAAACGGCCTCAACGGGCAGCGCCTCGTCCACTGCGCCAACCCGGAGCTGTACGAGCGGCTGGGAATGTGACGGGGCGCGAAATCACGCCATTAAATTAAATGGAGGGAAAGGGAACAGCAAGACCCCGGAGGTTTACAGAGTTCTGCTTGACACATTTTGGGTAACCCCATACCATCGACGTGTCAAGTCTATCCCATCAAGGTATAGACACCGAATCGTGTGGTAAGACAACGAAGAATTGCAAGAGGAACACGCCCGTCCGTCAGAGAACCGAGCCTAATGGGCCGAGATCTTGGAAATAGCGTGGATTCCCGTTTTACTCGCAGTCTTGGCAATGGGCGCGACTTGGGCAGTTTGGTATCACACGACGGAACCAAGTGACCCAAAATCAGTAAGGCCCATCGAGTGCGATTGGGATAAACTAGAAAAGCGTTTCAGCCTTAACTTGGTGAACAAGATGTTTACCCACGGAGCTATTGCTGGTGGGGCTGGAAGAGTCTCTTTCTACATCATGCTACGCAGAGAACGACTAGCTGGAGAAGCGGCGGAAAGACGGGCAGAACGAGCGGAACGCCGGGCGGAACGAACGGAACGGCTTGCTGCCACAGAACGACAGCGGTTGATAAACCGTATCTTGGAACTCACCGCGCCTGACAATAGCGGTCAAGAACGGTCAAATTCCGAATAAGCCTGGAACGCCCCTTTCCTGAGTTTCAGCGAGGATCCCCTGCTGTATGGCAGGGGTTTTTGCTTCTCGCTGGAAATCACCCCCCTTGCCCTGCTGTGGTCGGTTGCACGGGCTTTTGACTACAGCCACCTCCACCGGACGGAGAGGGAACAGTAAGACCTTGTGGCTTTGTCAGACCTCCGGGAAACGCGCCCGGTGAAGTGGTATCATTGGCGCGCTACCCCGTATAAGCCCGGTGTTCAAGCCCGGATTTTTAGCCCGGATTCAAGCCCGGTTCTGGAGGGATTGATATGCCTTTTGGAAATAACGACTGGCTGGCCCTGACCCAGGAAGCCCCCATCGAACCCGAAATACCGCTCTGCGACCCGCACCATCACTTCTGGGACGGGCGGTTGCAGAGCATTCCCTACCAGCGCTACCTGCTCCACGAGTTGATGGCGGACCTCGACTCCGGCCACAACGTGCGCTCCACGGTATTCCTGGAAGCCCGCTCTATGTACCGCGCCGCGGGCCCGGAGGAATTGCGGTCCGTGGGCGAGGTCGAGTTCGTGCAGGGCCTTGCGGCCGCCAGCGCCAGCGGCGTCTACGGCGAGGCCAGGGCCGCAGCGGCCATCATCGGCGCCGCCGACCTGAAGCTGGGCGACGGCGTGGCCCCGGTGCTGGAGGCCCTGCAGTCTGCCAGCCCCAACCGCTTCCGTGGTATCCGCCACAACGTCACCTGGAGCCCCGCCCCTGATATCGACGACCGGGAGACCCCAGGCATCATGGCCAATGACTCCTTTCGGGCTGGCGCCCGTGTTTTGGCCCGTATGGGGCTGTCGCTGGACGTGATGCTGTCCTTCCCGCAGATGAACGAGTTGGCCGACTTCGCCCGGGCCGTGCCGGAAGTCCCCATCATCCTCAACCACCTGGGCGGGGTAAGCCGGACGGGCATCTACGCCGGCAAGGATGACGAAATCGTCCTGGCGTGGCGGGAGGGCATCGCCGCCGTGGCCCAGAACCCCAACGTCACCTGCAAGCTGGGCGGCATGGGAATGCCCCGCTGGGGGTATGGCTGGCATGAGCGGGCCATCCCCATAGGCTCGGAGGAACTGGCCGAAGCCATGGCGCCGTGGATGAATTACTGCATCGAGCAGTTCGGGCCGGATCGCTGTATGTTCGAGAGCAACTTCCCGCCCGACAAGGTCTCTTTCTCCTACAACGTCATGTACAACGCCTTCAAGCGGCTTTCGACGGGCCACAGTCCCACCGAACGGGCCGCCATGCTCCACGACACCGCTGCTCGCGTATACCGCATCGAAACCTAAATCCCCTCTCCCTCCGGGGGAGGGCCAGAGCTTGCCCTTGCGAAAGCGAGGGGTGGGGGTGTTCCATGAAATACGACGTCATCATCGTGGGGGCCGGGTCGGCGGGTTGCGTCCTGGCCAACCGGCTGTCGGAAGACCCCGCCCGCTCCGTTCTGCTGCTGGAGGCCGGGCCTGACTACCCTCTGGAGCAGTTGCCTGACGAGTTGAAGTACGACATGAACCAGGCCGCCTCGGAACAGGGCGCGGCGCACAACTGGTCCCTGGTGGGCCGGTCCACGCCCCCGTCCCCGTCAACCCCGGCGGCGCGTCCGCTGCACGTGGCCCGGGGGCGGGTGACCGGCGGAAGCAGCGCCATCAACCATCAGATACTGCTGCGCGGGGCACCCGAGGACTTCGACGCCTGGGCCGCCGCAGGCAACGACGAGTGGAGCTACCAGAAGACGCTGCCCTACTTCCGCCGGCTGGAAAGCGACGCCGACATACGGGACGACTTTCACGGCGCCGACGGCCCCATCCCGGTGTGGCGGCACCGCCGGAAGACCTGGCTGCCCTTGCAGGCAGCGTTCTACCAAGCCTGCCGCGACTCCGGCTTTCCAGACAGCCCGGATTTGAACCACCCCGACGCCACGGGCGTTGGCGCCATGCCGCTGAACAACCCCGGCGGAGTGCGGATGAGCACCGCCATCACCTACCTGGACGCCTGCCGCCATCGCCTGAACCTGACCATCAGGCCCAACGTTCTGGCCCGGCGCATCCTGTTTCACGGCCGGCGGTCGGTCGGGGTGGAGGTTGAAAGCGATGGCGAG
Source organism: Dehalococcoidia bacterium (assembly GCA_965261945.1). Classification (GTDB taxonomy): domain Bacteria; phylum Chloroflexota; class Dehalococcoidia; order Lucifugimonadales; family UBA3495; genus VXOI01. Next base: position 2,376,886 of record CBDHEF010000002.1, on the reverse strand, counting down.
CCATTTGTCGTCGAGGGCGAAGAAATCATCCTGAGCGCCGGGGCGATTCATTCCCCGCACCTGCTTCTGCTGTCCGGCGTCGGGCCTGCCGATGAGCTGAAGCAATTGGGAATCGACCCCGTTCACGACCTGCCCGGCGTGGGCCGCAGCATGAAGAACCATCCCTCGGTTTCCATCGTGTTCCGTTCGGAGCCGGAGCACCACCTGCCGCCGGACGCGCCACGGAACCAGGTGGGCCTGCGTTTCACGGCCAGCGGCTCCCCCGAACGCAACGACATCCAGGTCCAGCCCACCACCTCCTACCCGGAGAGCCGCGAAGCCCCCGATATTCGCTTCGGCTGCCGCTTGGAGTACCCATACAGCGAGGGACTGCTGACCCTTGCGTCTGCGGATGTATCGGAGCAGCCGCACCTGGACTTCCGGTTCCTCACCGACCCGAGGGACATCCCCAGGTACCGCGACGCGGTGCGTAGAACGGTGCAGCTCTTCGAGCATCCGGCCTTCGCCGGTCTGTTGGCGGAACGCCTTTCACCCACCGACGCGGACCTGGCCGACGATGACTCGCTGGACGCCTGGCTTCGGCAGAACGCCGGCATCGCCGGGCACACCTCGGTGACCTGCAAGATGGGGCCGGACTCCGACCCGCTGGCGGTGGTTGACCAGTACTGCAACATTCACGGCCTGGAGGGGCTCCGGGTTGTCGACGCCTCGGTAATGCCCGACATAGTGCGGGCCAACACCAACGCCACCATCATCATGATTGCAGAGCGGGCGGCCGACTTTATTTCAGCGCCCCCGCGGTAGTAGCCAGGGGCCCAGAACCGGAACAACCAGTGAAGGTCGCGATGGGCACAGGGTAAGGTAATTCCCCCTCCCCCTCAGTGGGAGGGCTGGGGTGGGGGTGAAATTCTGCCGTTCCTGCCGTATGGAATCTTGCCCACACTCGGGAGATGCCCCTGCCAAAACTCTCCCCCTGAAGGAGAGGGGGCAATCGAAAGACCTTCTGCCCTTGGGAGCGCCCGCTCCTTCCACCAATGACGCCCTCTGGATTCCTGTATAATGGCGGCAACAATCGCGCTATCGGGAGGCCCCATGCCAGTCGTTCAGAGACCCTACGTGCCGCCGGAAGACCAGACACCGCAGGAAGAGACCTTCGCCCGTCCGGGAGACACCCAGGCAAACGAAGGCAGCTCCCTGGACCCCATCACCTTCTACAGCGACTCGATGCACATATTCAGCAGCCTCTACTCAGCGGTGCTGTTCTTCGGCGAGCAGATGGAGGAGCGCGAACCCATCCTCCGGGCCCGCATCAAGGTCAGCCCTCAGATGCTCAAGGCCCTCGCGCTGCTCACCGCCAAGCACGTCCGCGAGTACGAGAACGCCGTTGGCCCCATCACCCTGCCCGAGCAGGTCTACACCGCTTGGGAGCTGGACACCGACGGGAGCGACAACCATGCCGGCTGACGATGCGGCCGCCGCCGGAGCGCCGCCCGAAGAACAGGGCGACGGCCCGCCGCTGGCCGAAGACCTGTCGTTGCCGGTGACCGTGGAGCCGGGGGTTGACTACGCCACTCCGCCAGACTGGAACTGGCGCGACGTGGACTCCAGCCAGCCCAACGCCGCCGTCTTCCACCTCAGCCACTCGGAGGTAACCCGGGTGCTGGTGGACTCCCTGCGCCCCGAGGACTGCTCCCCCGATGCCAATTTCGTAGTCAAGAGCGAAATCCCTATCGTGGTGCTGGACAGCCTGGACAAGTACTGGGCCGGCGAAGCCAAGCGCCACCTGCCCCTGAACGGCGTCCGCGTCCCGGTGGAAGCAGACAGCGTAAAGGAAGCGAAGCGGGCCCTGGCCGACGATCTGGCGGCGCAATTCCGCCTGCTGATGATGCTCCGCAATTCCTCCCACCAGCGCCACCTCGCCCCGCCGTTGCTGGAAAACCTCCGAAGGCTGAGCGAGCTGCTGGAGCCGCGCCGCGACTGAACCGGGAGCGGCTGGCGCGGAATAATTGCGCCGGGACAATTGTTCCCGATCCTAATCGTCTGCCTGGCCTCTTCCCCGGTTGCCCGGGGTTTTGCAATTGTCAGTAACGGCAGAGTCTTTCAAAAGTTCCCTCTCCCTCCGAGGAAAGGTCAAGGCAGGGGCGTCCATCCTGAACACCCTGCCCAATCACCACTTCGCCACCCCCGGCGTCAATAAGTTGGGATTCTCCAACGAATGGACCAACTACAATTCAAGCCCTCTAGCCAGTTTTTCCAAAGTCGATTCAGTGTCGAGGGCCGATCGGCGGGCCAGCATATGGAGCCGTACCAATTGTAGATCCTGTGTTTCACTCGAATTCCGGAAATCGAGGGACTCAACTAACTCTCCCGATTCGTTGAATATCTCGAGACTGTAACTGGGATCGGCAATCTCTCGAATTACAATCGAGATTGCATCCACAGAGGTGGTGAATTCACTATTTTGAACGGTCCGGCTCCATTTCAACTTGCCTTCAGACGTCCGGTGAACTAGTCCCGACAGGATTTGACCCAACTCAATCATGCCGCCGCTCCTTGCGAATCGCCAAAACCGACATTGCTTGCCAATTCTTCCAAATCACTTTGGATTTCATTCAGCCTTTTATTCAATCCCGACCGTTGGCGCTCTGAGATATCTCGGCTAGCCCGCCGACGAACGAGGTTTTCCATTTCGCCGACGCTTGTTCTCGCAGCAGCCAGTTTCTCGCGAACACCGGCTTGACTTTCAGGACAACGAATTATGACGTCCGAGAGCATTTCTCTCAATGCTTGGTAAAGCTCCGTAGACCCTTCCCATCGATCATTGTTGTGCAAGGTCTTGATGCGCTCAATCAGCCCAATGGCGCGCTGTAAATCTACCGTCTGCAAATGGCGGGCTATTTGGTCCCTAGTCTGGCTAGCCGCAATTTCTGCGGCCTCTGAAGCAGATCTTGCCCCACGGGCCTCCCTGATTGCCCAAATGAACCCGCCCAATGAAACGATAATGCCAACTATCGTGGCTGCATCGCCCCAAGTGGTCGACCAGAACTCGATCATACGGCGCAATTATATCCTTTTCCATTTGCCATCAGGCAGTCTGGCGCCAAACGGATTGCGAGGGTCGGCCCACCGGTCATTACCTCCCGGCGTCGCTCTCGGGGGCCAGCTCCAGCAGGCGCATACCTCGTTCCACCTGCTGCCCCTGCTGCACCGACACCCGCCGCACGACGCCGTCGCGAGGGGCCGTGATGACCAGCTCCATTTTCATGGACTCCATTATCACCACGGTCTGGTTTCGCTCTACCCGGTCCCCCTCGGCCACCAGCACCTCCAAGATCGCGCCGGGCATGGGGGCCAGGATGTCGCCGGATGCTTCGGCGGCGGAGGCGTTGCCGCGCCGCCGCCCTGTGCTTGTCGAAGGCGCTGCCCGCTGGAACAGGAACAGGGCGCCATCAAGCCACAGGTGCAGCTCCGGGCCGACCCAGGCCCAGGCGAAGGCGTGGATTCGTCCCGACTCGGTGCGGCATAACCCTTCCCCGGTCTCCCGCGACTCGATGCTGAGCGCAATGGCGTCTGGCAAACCCGCCCCTGCCTCGCCTTCCAGGTTGAAGGCGAAGTCGAAGGTGAAAGAGCCTTCCCGCTCATCCATCCGGTAGCGGTAGACTTCCCCTGCAACCGGGTACATCTCGCGCATCTCGCCCTGGCTCTGGGTCACGGGAGCCTCTGTTCTCCGGCGGACTGCCAGGGGCTGATGCTGGCCCGGTTGTCCCCTCCGGCCGCGGGAGACGCCGGGCCTGTTGGCTGGCCCGACGCCCACGCCGCCAGCGCCCGGGCCATCGTGCGGGTTTCGTCGGACATCGCAGGGATGGTTACCGCCGGGTTCCACTCTAGGAAGCCGGTATCGTATTCGCCCCTCTGAAACTGGGGATGCCTCACCACCGCGCGCAGTAGGGGAATGTTGGTCACCACGCCCAGGACCAGGAACTGGGACAGGGCCACCTCCATCCGGCGCAGACTCAGGTCGCGAGTCGGCGCCCAGGCTGTCAGCTTGGCCAGCATGGGGTCGTAGTGGATGGACACCTCCTGGCCCTCGACCACGCCGCTGTCCAGCCGCAGGCCGGGGCCGCTGGGGGGACGCCAGCGCAACAGCGCGCCAGTGGACGGAACGAAGCCTTGGTAAGGGTCTTCGGCGTAGATGCGGCACTCTATGGCGTGGCCCCGGGGCTGGATGTCATCCTGTTGCAGCGTCAGGGGTTCGCCGCTGGCAATGCGGACCTGCCACTCCACCATGTCCAACCCCAGGACGGCCTCGGTGACCGGGTGCTCGACCTGGAGCCGGGCGTTCATTTCCAGGAAGTAGAACTCGCCGGTGTGTGGGTCCAGCAGGAACTCGGCTGTCCCGGCGTTGACGTATCCGGCCCTGCGGGCCACGGCGATGGCGGCGTCGCCCATGCGCTGGCCCAGCCCCCGGCGGGGAACAGACCGGGAAGGGGCCAGGGCCAGGGCCGGGGAGGGAGTCTCCTCGATTATCTTCTGGTGGCGCCGCTGGATGCTGCATTCCCGATCGCCGAGATGGATGGTGTGCCCGGAGCCGTCGGCCAGCACCTGCACCTCCACGTGGCGAGGGTTGGAGACGTAACGCTCCAGGAACACCCGGCCATCGCCGAAGGCTGCCTGGGCCTCCCGGCTGGCCGCCTCCATGCCCTCGTCCAGGTCGCGCCGCCGGTTGACCAGGCGCATACCCCGGCCGCCGCCCCCTGCGGCAGCCTTGACCAGCAGGGGGAACCCCCACCGCTCCACGAATTCCTCCGCGGCAGCGTCCCCCGGTAGGCATTCGGGAGAGCTGGGCGCCACCGGCACCCCGGCGCTCAGGGCGATGTCCTTGGAACGCAGCTTGTCTCCCAGGGCCTCCATGCTTTCAGGAGTTGGCCCGATGAAGGTTATCCGCGCTTCCTGGCAGGCCCGGGCGAACTGCGGATTCTCCGACAGGAAACCGTAGCCGGGATGGACAGCATCGGCCCCGCAGTCGAGGCCGGCCTGCACGATTTTGGGGATGCTCAGGTAGGTCTCCTCAGCGGTATTGCCCGGCAGGGCCACGGACTGCTCCGCCGTGCTGACGTGGGGAGCGCCTGCGTCCGGGCCGGAATAGACTGCGACGGGGGCAATCCCCATGGCGCGGAGGGTCTGGTTAATGCGGACAGCGATTTCGCCTCGATTGGCTACCAGGACTTTGGAGAACATCCTTCGACACGCTCAGGAACAAACATACGGGGCGGGAACTTGTGGACGAAGCAAAAGAAGGTTGGCCCTCACATTCGGAAGACGCCCTGTTTCTTCTCTGGGAAGGGGGCGTTGATGGAAGCGGCGATTCCCAGGCCCACCACGGTTCGCGTATCCACCGGGTCGATGATGCCGTCGTCCCACAGGCGGGCGGTGCTGTAGTAGGGGTCGCCTTCCAGGTCGTACTTTTCCAGAATGGGCTGTTGCAGTGCGTCCCGCTCCTCTTGCTCCAGCGTCCGGCCCTGACGCTCCAGTTGTTGCAGCCTCACGGTGGCCAGTACCTCAGCCGCCTGTTGCCCGCCCATCACCGAAATACGGGAGTTGGGCCAGGTCCACAGGAAACGGGGTTGGTAGGCCCGCCCGCACATACCATAGTTTCCCGCCCCGAAGGAGCTGCCGATGATTACGGTGAACTTGGGGACGGCGGCGTTGGTTACGGCCATGACCATCTTGGCGCCATCCTTGGCGATGCCCCCGGCCTCGTACTGGCGGCCCACCATGAAGCCGGTTATGTTTTGCAGGAACAGCAGGGGAATCCCCCGCTGGCTGCACAGCTCGATGAAGTGGGTCCCCTTCAGCGCGCTCTCGGAAAAGAGCGCTCCGTTGTTGGCCACCACTCCCACCGGATACCCCCAGATGCGCGAGAAGCCGCAGACCAGGGTTTCCCCGTACCCGGATTTGAACTCGTGGAAGCGGCTCCCGTCCACGATGCGGGCAATGACCTCGCGAACGTCGTACTGCCGCCGGTTGTCCGGGGACACAATGCCGTAAAGCTCTGCCGGGTCGCGGGCCGGCGGTTCAGGCACGGAGACCTCGAAGGGGGGAGTACGCCTTCGCACGAAGTTCTCGACGATGTCGCGGGTGATGGCCAGTGCATCCTCGTCATCGGCGGCCTGATGGTCTGCCACCCCGGACACGCGCGTATGCACCTCGGAGCCGCCCAGTGTCTCCGGGTCCACCTCCTCTCCCGTGGCCGCCCGCACCAGCGGCGGCCCGCCGAGAAAGATGGTAGCCTGCTTGCGCACCATCACCACCTCGTCGCTCATGGCCGGAATGTACGCGCCTCCGGCGGTGCAGGACCCCATGACCACCGCCACCTGGGGAATGCCCAGGGCCGACATCTGGGCCTGGTTGTAGAAGATGCGACCGAAGTGGTCCCGGTCGGGAAAGACCTCGGCCTGCAACGGCAGGAAGGCCCCCCCGGAATCCACCAGGTAGATGCAGGGCAGGTGATTCTCCAGGGCGATTTCCTGGGCCCGCAGGTGCTTTTTGACGGTAATCGGGTAGTAGGCGCCGCCCTTGACCGTGGCGTCATTGGCGACGATCACCACCTCTTTCCCCTGGACCACGCCGACGCCGGTCACGATCCCGGCGGAGGCTTCCTCTCCGTCGTACATATCCCATGCCGCCAGGGGACTCAGCTCAAGGAGGGGAGTATTGGCGTCCACCAGCCCGTCAATCCTCTCCCGGGCCAGCAGCTTGCCGCGGCTGCGGTGCAGCTCCACCGCCCGCTGCCCGCCGCTGGCTCGCACCCGGCTCAAGCGCTCCTTCAGGTCGCGCACCAAATCCTCCATGCGGGCCTGATTGTCCAGAAAGTCCCGGTCGGAGGTTCGCAGATTGGAGCCGATTATTTCCATGCTATCCCCTGGCAGCGTCCTCTAGGGCCGGCGCACCTGTTACCGGGCCGTATTATATCCCCCTCCAGGAACCCTGTCAGAAGGGGTTGGCCCCATTCTCAGGGCCCTTTCATTCTCCGGCAAAGTTCCCTCTCCTCCTGGGAGAGGGAGAATTAAAAGGCCCTGGGCCATATTCTTCCTAGTCCATATTCTTCTCGGCAATCGCGTCGCAACGAGCAGGCCCTCTACTGCCAGGGGCGCCGCCGCCTGTGTCCCCTCGTAATCGCTTCGGGGAAGCCGGGTGGGCATATATGTATAATGGGTCATCGACGCCCAAGGCGGGGCAGAACGTATGCCCGGGAGAGGTTGACACAATGGCGCTTGCGAACAATTTCGGAGTCCTGCTGCCCACGAGGGGCGTGCTGGTGTACGCCGGGAGCAACGGCCCCAGGGTGGAGCAGACCTGGCAGATGGCCGAAACCGCCGAGCGGGCCGGCTATGACTCCGTCTGGGTCGGCGACAGTATCACCTCCAAGCCCCGCATGGAGCCGCTGACGGCCATGGCCGCCGTCGCCGCCCGCACCACAGCCGGGTCAAGGTCGGCGCCGCCGTCCTGCTCAACGCCCTGCGACATCCTGTCCACCTCGCCCACGCCGCGGCCACCATCGACAACATCTCCGGCGGGCGCACCATTCTGGGACTCGGAGCGGGCCGCGGCAACAACCCGATGTTCGTCGCGGAACACGCCGCAGTCGGCGTTCCGATAACGGAGCGGGCCTCCCGGATGGAGGAAAGCATCCGCGTCATGCGAGCGCTGTGGACGGGAGAGCCGGTCACCAGCGCCGGCGAGTTCTATCCCCTTGAAGACGTCGAGCTGGAACCCCGGCCGGTTCAGCCGTCCATCCCCCTGTGGATTTCCAGCAACTGGGTGCGCCGCGGCCTGGCCAGGGTCGCCGAGTTGGGCGATGCCTGGATTACCAACGTTCCGTCGGCGGAACTGTTCACCCAGTGCTGGGAAAGAATCGAACAATGCGCAAATGAATTGGGCCGCGACCCGGCGGGCATAGGCCGCTGCCTGTATGTCTCCGTGAACCTGAACGATGATACCGATGCCGCCCTGGCCGAGGGCGACCAATATATGCGGTCGTACTACAGCATCCCCTACGACGTCATCAGCAAGAACCTGCTGTGCGTGTTCGGCCCCACCGAGAAATGTATCGACACGATACAAGCCTACAAGGAAAGCGGGGCCGACTACTTCATCGTCCGGTTCGCCTCCCCCGACCAGATGCGTCAGATGGCGCGATTCACCGAGGAAGTTCTCCCCTTCGTCGCGTGACGAACTGCCAGCCGGCCAGGCTCGTCAGGTGATTCAACGTTGTGCGGGCGTCGCGCTGGGGCAGGCATGACGTAGGGGCGGGTTTGAAACCCGCCCCTACGTCATGCCGTCAGCCGCTGCGGTCGGCGTACTCGGCCTTCGCCGCCTTCACCAGCGTGGCGTCGCGCAGCAGGTCGCTGGCCGTCAGGCTCAGGGTCTTCGCCACCAGCAGGGCGTTGGAGAGGGCCAGATCGGTAACGGCCGTCTCCTGCATCTGCCTGGTGTGCGAAGGCACGGGAGTCTCGCTGACGGCATACCTCAGCTCGAAGGCGGGCATGGCCTGGCTGACGTTGCCGAAATCAGTGGAAGCCCCGCTTCCAGGGCGGCCTGGCACCGGCTCGTCCAGCCTGATTCCCAGTGCTTGGGCGTTGGCAGCCATGGCCTGGGCCAGGGTCACATTGGGCTGGACGTTCTCGTAGAAGGGATAGAATTCCTCGATATCGAGGCGCGCGCCGGTCATGGCTGCCGCCCCCTCGGCCACCTGTCTGACCTTGCCCACCACCTCATCGCTCAGGTATCTGCCGTCCCTGGACCTCAGCATGAAGTTGGCGGCGGCGAACTCCGGCACCACGTTGGGCGCCGTGCCCCCGTCCGTGATCACTCCGTGAATGCGAACATCGTCCCGCAGGTGCTGGCGCAGGGCATCGATGCCGGTGAACAGGTGGATGACCGCGTTCAGCGCGTTGATGCCCGCTTCGGGAGCGGCGGCGGCGTGGGCGGCCCTGCCGTGGTACATATACCGGTAGCCGACCATGGCCAGGCTCCAGCTCTCTCCCTTCGGGGCTGTCCCTGGAATTATTGTGCGGTTGGAGAACGGATGGGACGAAAGGGTGGCGTCGACGCCGTCGAATACCCTCGCCTTCAGCAGTCGTATCTTGCCGCCGCCCCCTTCCTCCGCGGGAGTTCCGATGACCACCACGCGCCCCGGCAAATCCTGAGCGTTGGCCTTCAGGCCCAGGGCCGCGCCCATCGCCGCCATGGCGATCAGGTTGTGCCCGCAGCCGTGGCCGATCTCGGGCAGCGCGTCGTATTCGGCCAGCACGGCAATCGTCGGGCCGTCGCCTCCCCCGCCCGGGATGGTGGCCCGGAACGCCGTCTCCACGCCGCCGATGCCCCGCTCAACCGCAAGGCCATGCTTTTCCAGAAACCCGGCCAGGGCGTCAGAGGAGTAGAATTCCTGGTAGTTCAACTCCGGGTGGGCATGAATATCCTTCGAGAGGTTGAACAGCGCCTGCCTCGACGACTCGATGGCGGAATTGGAGCGTCCGGCCATTCCGTCTTTCGCTCCTGCATTCTGGTTGGTCATAATTTGCCCTCTGCGCGGGAGGTTGGGAAGGGGTCGCATCGTTTCCGGGATTGTCTTGGGTATTCTACAAGCGTTTCGCCGGCTGGCGCCATGCGTCATCATGATTGCCGAGGGTCTTCTGGAAGTTTCCTCTCCCCTTTGGGGAGGGTTAGGGTGGGTGCGTCCCCTCACAGGACGCCAAAATCCTGTTGATTGCCATTTCACCCCCATCCCAGCCCATTTAACCGGTTCAGGAATATCCCGGTGGGTCCCGGCGGCCCGGTGAGCTTCGAGCCGCCGGTGTCCAAACCGGGAGACCACCTTGCGCTGCGCGCCGAGATGGACTGCGTCGTCGTGTTCTCCGCGTGTCCGCAGGACATGGTCCCCATCAACGGGATTGACTGCGTGCCCACCGAAGCCCGTTTCCAGGTGATTTAGATCGCAGCCGGGGGAAAACCTTAGCCGGGGGTTGGTCTCGCTGCACCCTCCCCCGGCCGGAAGATCAGCCCCGTTTTAGCCCTGGGAGAGCGACACGTCAACTGCCGCCAGGCCCTCGATGGCCAGTCCGTACCCCAGCATATCCTGCATCTGGCGCTTCATTTGCAGGGTTAGCGCGACGCGGCTGTACCGCAGGGTCAGCGGCGGCCTCTCGGCCAACTGCCTGGCCAGCTCCCAGGCCCGGGGCAGCAGTTGGTCTTTGGGCAGCACCTCGGACACAACCCCCATGTTGAGCGCCTCCTGTGCCGAGAGTGTCTGTCCGGTCAGCAGGAAGTACCGGCCCCGGTTGTGCCCCAGGATCAGGGGCCAGATAACATGCACCCCGTCCCCGGGGACCACGCCTCGCGGGAAGTGGGGGGCGTCCTGGAAGGTGGCGGTCTCCGAAGCCAGCACGATGTCGGACATCACCGGAATCTCGGCATGGATGGTGGCGGGGCCGTTGACTGCGCCGATGACCGGCGCCTCGATTTCGAGCAGGTTCGTCAGCAGACGCTTGCCTTCCCAGTAGGTCTTGTCCCAATCCCTGGGCATTCGCCGGGTGGGGCGGTTGGGTTCGAAGTTGGCGCAGTAGTCGTCGCCGGCGCCAGTGAGTATGACCACCTTGTTGTCCGGGTCGGCGCCGATGTCGGCGAAAGCGTAACCCAGTTCCCGGTGGGAAGCCTCTCCCCAGAGGAGGCTCCCGTCCCCGGAGTGGAAGGTTACCTGGAGTATCCCGTCTTCCCGATGCGCGCTAACGGTCTCGTACTTGTCCGAATAATCCGCCAGAACTGTCATGTCTGTCCTCCTGTGTTTTTGGCTTGTGCGGCCTCTCCACGAAGCGGTCGATGCCGCTTGGGGAGTTTGCATTGGGCATAGAGGGTCTCAGGCGCTTTGTCGGCGGAGAGCCTCTTTACCGGGTACATGAGTGCGCCTTCGCTGTGCTGGCCCTGGAAAGCGAGCCGGTTGACCCCAGGCTGTGAGAGGCAACAGGGCGAGCGGTCCGCCGAGACGCTCCATTGGCGCCGGACGGGATAGGGCAACGATTCACGCAGATCAGAGGGTGTGCGCCAGAATTGGGTCGGGCTGGTCTTAAGGCGCGTTCAGAAACCCAATCCTGTGAGATAGCCTGGGTTGGGTGGGGAGGAGGAGGTGTGGCGTGTGGGAAGAGGGGACTTGACCGGCCAGCGGAGGCGGCCACGCCGCCCGGTTGAGAACATGATGACAGCGGGCGTAGTTGCGGTCATCGCTCAAGCCCAAGACGCGGGGCGACGAGGCAATGGCGGATCGAGATGACCTGGCCGTCGTGGACAGCCGGAACAAGTGTTCAGGAAGGAATGGTGGAGACGGGGGAGAGTCGAACTCCCCGTCCAAGAGAGCCTATAAACCGGATATGCTACAAGCTTGTCCGCCGGTTTGATCTTGGATTCTTCAGGCACCGCCGGCGCATCCTGGAGAGTCCCAGCCGGTTAATCTTTGGCCGCCCTTACCGGCATTGGTTTGGCCGCATCCCGGACTTATGGCGCCTGACATCCCCTCCTCCGGGAATAGCTGGGAGCAGACGTAGCCGCTTTAGGCGGCTAGAGCGAATTCACGTTCGCCAGTTGTTTTTTGCCATCTGATTAACGAGGGTGATGGCGCCTCGGCTTGCGATCCGTTACTTGACGCCCCTGTCGAACCCGCGCGTCCCCATTTCGGTTGTGGCATCGCCGCCATCTCAAGCCATCGAACAGCGACAGCCTGCGGTAGGAGATGGCGACCCGGATGGGATTCGAACCCACGATCTTTGGCGTGACAGGCCAATATGTTAACCGCTACACCACCGGGCCACGTACAATCGGGTCATCCCGACCCGGTCATTTGAGTTTATGACTTCCGAATTTCGTTGTCAATAGACTGTGAGCCAGTCGCGGAGTTTTCAGTTGTTCCCTTTCCCAGATGAGACAACTGAAAGGCCCTGACCTCATCGTCCCGGACTGGTTCCGGGGATTATCAGGCGACCTGGTAGGTCCAGACCTGGTGAAAGACTTCCGGCTCACCCTTGGGCAGGGGCTGGAAGGGTTCGGTGGCCTTGACGAACCTCCATTTACCGGCGGATTCCAGGCCCGCGAAATAGTCTTTGAAGCCGTCGTCCACCATGTCGGTGCGCAGACTGAAGACGACGTAGCCGCCGGGCTTGGTGACCCGCACCAACTCGTCGAAGCCCTGCACCGGGGCGTGGCCCAGCGTGAAGACGCCGACGCTGATAACGGCGTCGAACTGGCCGGTCTCGAATCCCAGTGTCTTGCCCAGCGTCATCTGGTGGAAGGAGCTGTAGACATTCTTCTGCCGGGCCTCCTCCAGCATTCCCTGCGACAGGTCCATGGCCGCCAGGTTGGTGAACCCGGCGTCGGCCAGGCACTTGCCCACCAGCCCGGTGCCGGCTCCGGCGTCCAGCACCGCGGCGTTGCCGGGCACCAGGCCAGCCAGGACGCGGGCGCCGTTCTGTGGGGCGTTCCAGGCGAATACCTCATCCAGGTCCTTGTCATACTCGGCGGCCCATTGGTCGTAGCGCTCCTCCAGTTCCTGGTTGCTGGTTGAATCGTAGACCCATTGGACGCGGTTGTGGCTATCTTGCATGGACATAGTGTCCTCCATTCCAAATTCCCTCTCCCCGGCCGGGGAGAGGGAATTCCTGAGCAGCATTCTTGGAGACAGCGGCGGTTACTTGCGGCAGACGTACAGGCCCCAGCCCAGTTCGTCGTTTTCCACTGCCTGCGCCGTGCCCAGATAGGCCTCGGTGAGCCACTCGAAATGCTCGGTGTGCTCGTCGTTGGCGCCCTTTGGCGTCCTGTCGGCCAAGCAGAGGTATGACTGCCGCAGATGGCTGGAGATGTCCTGGGCCGCCAGGATTTCGAACCCTTGGGCCTTCAGCGCGTCCTGGTACGACTCGAAGCTGAACTCCGTGTCGTAGAGCAGCCGGTCGTAGACGAATCGCTGGGCCTCCGGGCTGACTTCCTGTTTCGGCTTGATCAGGTCGTCAAAGACGAAGACGCCTCCGTTCTCCAGTACCCGGTATACTTCCTTGAGCACCGCGCGTTTGTCCGGCACGTGATAGATGACGGCCTGGCTCCAAACCCGGCTGAACTGGCCGTCGGCAAAGGGCAACTCCGTTGCTGATGCCTTCTCGAAGGCCAGCCGTTCCCTCAGCCCGGGTTCCTGCCGTTCGCGGGCCGACTTGGCGTTGTCGATGCGCACACCGCTCAGGTCGATGCCCGTAACGCGGCAGCCAGTGTACTCAGCCAGCCAGATGGCCGTCGTGCCGTTGCCGCAGCCCAGATCCAACGCCCGGGCCTCCGGTCCGATGCGGCCCCTCTCGACCATTATGCGGTCCAGATTGGAGCAGCCTTTCAGAAAGTCAGTGCCGGTCGTCTCGTCGAAGTAGCCCCAATGGACGCTGCCATCCTCGTCCCAGACAGTTCGGTAGATGGCATCTTCGGCGTCGTAATACGACTCGGTTTCCTGCTCAGTGAACCTGCTGGACATGCTTGGCGCCCTCCAGGTACTCCACGAACCGGTTGTTTTCGTCGACCAGGATCATCTGGGGGTCGATGGGGGTGTCGGAAACTTCGAAGGACATGATGATCAGGCAGTTGCCCTTGGTGCTGAGACGGGCAGCCGCACCCTGCACGGAGATGACTCCGGAGCCGCGCTCGCCGGCGATGGCGTAGGTCTCGAAGCGGTTGCCGTTGGTGACGTCGCAGACCAGGACCTTCTCAAAGTTCCACAGGTCAATCTTGTCCATCAGGTTCTCATCGATGAGGATGCTGCCGATGTAGTCGGGATTGGCGTCGGTGACCCAGGCTCGGTGAATCTTGGACCTCAGGACTTCTCGCATTGTTCACTCCTTCTGGTAATGCCTTTGGCGGTCGGCGATTTTTCCGATTGTGGCGCAAACTTTGAAAATCGACCAAAATCCGTATATGGATTTCGAGACAAATTGCTTGAATTCAGGGGCGCTTTCCGGCAACTGGCCTGAACCGGGGTAAAAGTAGGCACAAGCATTCCCGCAGTTGAGCTTTGTTGGTTCAGCGAATCTGCCGGAGGCGCAACGATGTACTCGATAACCTGTCGGCAGTGGGGGCGGCGAGGCGGGACAGTCCGGTGAAAGAGGCCCCTATCGGTTTCGATTGGGGTGGGGAGCTATGGCTCGCAGGGCAGGGTATGCCGCTGGCGGTTTCGGGATTGGCTCTGGCTCAGCTTAACGCTCCGAACCGGAGGCCTCGTTGAGTAGTAGGTCATGCTCGTTTCCGTAATGTTGAGATTTGGCCCGGTTGCCCCCTGATCGACGAACAGACATTCGTCGGGGTATGCCGGGCCGAAAGTTAACGGCGAACTGAGTCGTTTCAGGTATTTCCGGCAGTCTAGCATCGACGGCAAGGGCGGTCAACCTTGCCGACTGCTTTGGATGGCGCTAAACCTCCGCATTTTTCATCAAGTGAGCGCCTTCCCGTTGCTATTGGGCGCTGAGTGCACAAAATTGGGCAATACTTGGGAAAATACGGACGTATTCCCATAGAATACAGTTATCCCCATAGGGCGAAGAGGCGCTTGGCCTGGGAATCCGCGAAGGGCCTGCTAGATTCCCAGGGGCATCTCCTGAGTTACGGCCACGGTGTCCGGCCCCAGCAGGTCTTCCAGCCGCGCGCGCAGGGGGTCGCAGTAGCCGGTGCTGACCACGGGCAGTTCCATCAGCACTCGGCGCCCGGAGGTGCGGATTTCCAGGTTCACCTTGTCGCGGCCGGGGTATTCCAGAATCACGCCGATGACTTCCCGGAGCAGCATGGCGTCGTGCTGCGGGTTGTCGGACTCGGTGACCGCCAACTGCACCAGGCAGTTGCCGGTTGGGACAGGGGCGGGCGCGCTGCCCGCGGCCCCGCCGGTCCCCCCTCGTCCGTTCCCGCCGCCGCCGATACTGTTACTGTGCCCGTTGCCGTTGGACCGGTAGGCGGCGGAACGCCCATTGCCGTTCCCGTTGGCGGAATGGCCGTTCCCGTTTCCGTTGGTCTTGGCCGCCGGTGATGCGTTGCCGTTGCTATTTGCGGACAGCGTCGTGGGCTGGTCGGGGGCGTATTCTTCGGCGGCGTCGCAGGTAAGTTCGAGCTGGTCGCCCCGCAGCCGCACCTTGCCGGCCACGCGGACCGTGCGTCCGGGCTGCCACAGTTCCTCGGTGCGTTGCAGGGCCTCGGGCCATACTGTGACCTCCACCACGCCGCCCAGGAGCTCCAGCCCGATGATGAGGAAGCGCTGACCGTCGCGCCTGGCCCGCTCGGTGACGGTGGAGACGATGCCGAGGACGGTAATCGGCTGGCCCTGCATCTCCTCGCTGAGCTGGTCGAGGGAGACGACGGCCCCGTTGGTGTTGGCGGCGCTGAGGGCCATCAGGGGGTTGTGGGACAAGGCCACGCCCAACAACTCGCGCTCCCATGCCGCCTTTTCCTCGGGCGATGCGTCATTGCTGCCCAGAGATATGCCAGGTTCTTCCTGGATTAAGCCGGTGGAGGCAGAACCGCCGCGCTCCCCGCCGAAGAGGCTGCTCTGGCCGGAGTTACGCATCTGGGCCTCCCGCTGGGCCGTGGCGACGATGCGGTCGAGGGCCGACAGCGTGGCTCCACGGGGGGCAAGGGAATCGAATGCTCCCGCCTTGACCATGCTTTCCAGAGTGCGCCGGTTCAGGTTGGCGGCGCCGGCTCGTGTGCAGAAGTCGTCTATGGAAAGGTAGGGGCCGTTCTCCTTCCGTTCTTCCACCAGTGGCCTGACCGCGCCCTCGCCCACGGTCTTGATGGCGGCCAGCCCGATGCGCAGGCCGGGTTCCCCCTCTCCGTCGTGGTCGATGGCGAAGAATTCCTCGGAGCGGTTGACGTCGGGCAACCGCACCGGGATTTTCAGCCGGAAGCACTCGTTGATGGAGCTGATGGTTTTGTCGGTGTTGTCCAAGCGGGCGTTCAGCACCGCCGCCATGTACTCCACTGGGTAGTGGGCCTTGAAGTAGCCCGTCCAGTAGGATATGAGAGCGTAGCTGACGCTGTGGGCCTTGTTGAAGGCGTACCCTGCGAAGGGTTCGATAAGGTCGAAAATGTCCACCGCGAGGGTTTTGTCGAAGCCCTTGCCGGTGGCCCCGGCCACGAAGTTTTCGCGCTCCTGCGCCATCAGCGAGGCGATTTTCTTGCCCATCGCCTTGCGCACGATGTCGGCGGCTCCCAGGGTGTACCCGGCGAATTGCTGCAAGATCAGCAGCACCTGGTCCTGGTAGACGATAATGCCGTAGGTCTCGTCCAGCAGCTCCTTTAGGCTGGGGTGGGGGTAGGTTACCGCGGCCCGTCCGTGCTTGGCGTCGATGAACTGGTCGATGTTTTCCATCGGCCCCGGGCGGTAGAGCGCAATCATCGCCGCGATGTCGCCGATGTTGGAGGGCTTGAGCTTTTCGATATAGCGTTGCATACCGGCGCTTTCCAACTGGAAAACGTCGGTGGTGTTGCCGGAGGACAGCAGCTCGTAGGTCGCTCCGTCGTCCAGCGGCAGGGATTGCAGTTCGATTTCGACGCCCCGGCTCTTGCGCACCAGCTTGACGGCCTGGTCCAGGATGGTAAGGCTGGTGAGGCCGAGGAAGTCCATTTTCAGCAGGCCGAGGTGGGCCACCGGGTCCATGCTGAACTGGGTCATCATCACCGGGCTGGACTCGTCGCCCTTGGCCGGGCGCTGCAAGGGCACCGTGTCGGTCAGCGGCTCGTCGGCGATCAGCACGCCCGCGGCGTGGGTGCTGACGTGGTGGACAATGCCCTCCAGCCCCTGCGCCCGGTCCACCAGCACACGGACGTCGTCATTGCTTTCGATGGCGCCCTGTAGTTCCGGGCTGACCCTGAGAGCCTCGTCCAGGTTGCGGGCCTTGAAAGGCACCATGCGGGCGATGCGGTCAACGTCGCCGTAGCTCATGCCCAGGGCGCGCCCCACGTCGCGCAGGGCAGCCTTCGCGCCCAGGGTGCCGAAGGTGATTATCTGGGCCACCCGGTCGTTGCCGTACTTTTCGATGACGTAGTGCAGTACCTCGTCGCGCCGGTCGTCCTGGAAGTCCATGTCAATGTCCGGCATCTCCTTGCGCTCCATATTGAGGAAGCGCTCGAAGACCAGACGGTACTCCAGAGGGTCAATGTCGGTGATGCCGAGGCAGTAGAGCACGACGCTGGCCGCCGCGCTGCCCCGGACGCCGAACAGGATGTTGCGCTGGCGCACGAACCTGATGATGTCCCACACCACCAGGAAGTAGTTGGCGAAACGGGTGTAGCGGATAACCTCCAGCTCGTACCGCAGGCGCTCCACGGCATCGGGCGATGCGTTGGGATAGCGGCGCCGGAAACCCTCCTCGCAGACCTGCGCCAGGTATTCGTCGGCGTCCATGCCGCCGGGCGTGTCGTAGCGGGGCAGGTGGGTCTGTCCGAACTCCAGCGACACGTCGCACATATCGGCGATGACGCCGGTGTTGGCCAGGGCTTCCCCCCGGATGGAGGCGGGCAGGTCGGCGAATATCTGCTCCATCTCATCGGGGCTCTTGATGTAGTAGGAGTCATCCTCCATCCGCAGCCGCTTTTCGTCGTGGACGGTGGTGTTGGTCTGGATGCAGATGTAGATGTCTTGCAGGTTGGACTGGCGCTGGTGGACGTAGTGGGCGTCGTTGGTCACCACCAGCGGGAGCTTGGTATCCTCTCTGAGGCGCAGCAGTCCCTCGTTTATCTGCTCCAACTGCGGGACGTGCTGATGGCGCTGGAGTTCCAGGAAATAGCCGTCTCCGAACAGTTCGCTATACCAGCCGGCGGCTTTGACCGCATCGTCATAGCGCCCGTCGGCCAGCAGCCGGGGAACCTCGGCGGAGGGGCAACCGGAGAGGCAGACGAGGCCGGAGCCGAACTCTTCCAGCAGGCTCTTGTCGATGCGCGGGCGGTTGTAGAAACCCTCGACGTGGGCTTTGGTCACCAACTGCATCAAGTTGCGGTAGCCGGCGTTGTCGCGGGCCAGCAGCACCAGGTGGGCCGGGCTGCGCTCGGTGGAGTTCTTTTCGTGCCTGCTGTTGTGTGCGACGTAGACCTCACAGCCGATGATGGGCTTGATGCCTGCGTCGCGGCAGGCGGAGTAAAAATCGACCACGCCATAGAAGGTGCCGTGGTCGGTGATGGCCAGCGCATCCATGCCAAGTTCGCCGGTGCGGTCGACCAGCTCCGGGATGCGGCTGATGCCGTCGAGCATACTGTATTCGGTGTGGACGTGAAGGTGGGTGAACGCCAAGAGGTGGAGCCTCCATTGAAGATGAATGCCATCCCCGACAGCCCCGAATTCAGGGCGGGAAGGGAAACCCTATTATATGGGCCTTCAGGGTGGCGTCTGTCAACCGTTTCGCGTCCTGACTACCAGATATTGGGCGAGGTCATAACAAATGGCTACAACATAACATAACAAAGAGACAAATCGGCGAAAGCCATGCGCGGTTTGCCGATGAGGATGCCGGGGTTACTCCCGGCGACGCAATTCCTCTTCCAACCGGCGTAGGAGGGCCCGGTGTTCGGCTTCGGCGGCGATGCGCGCCCGGCGCTCGGAGTCCAGTTGCGCTTCGGCGGCGTCCCGCTGTTTCTCGGCGGCGATGCGGGCCTGGGCTTCGTCGTCGTGGGTGCGCAGGTAGCGCCGCGCAGCAGGGTCGTAGAAGTGAAGTTGACCGCTCTCCCAGCAGATGTCCAGGTTCAGTGCGTCGCTGTGCCCCCAGTACCCGCCATCGTCCGTCTCGTGGACGGGTATGGGCTGGTATTCGCCGTCAACCAGCCGGTCGCCGGCCAGCCCGGCTGGGTAGTAGTCGCCGTTGGTATTGTCAAAGCGCCAGTATTCCGGTATGCCGAAGGCGGCGTAGTCGGTCCTCTTGGTCGTGTAGTCGTTGAGGGCAGTATGTATCGACGCGATTTCCAGGACGAAATCCGGCGGCTTGCCTTGGTCGTTAATGGCATATCCCCGCCGGGCATAGGCCTCATCAGGGTACACGTTGAAGGCGGCGAGCAGGTCGGGGTAGCGCAGGGTATGCGGCCCCAAGCCCCGCTGGAACGTCCGGCGCACCGGTATATCGCCCATGACCAAGGTGTTGTCCGGGTGTTGTCTGGCGAGCTGAAATGCCGGGCCAGGGCAGTCTGATGGCCTGGCCGCCCGCGAAATCGGGCGTTCTGCATATCGGTCCTGCGGGGCCGCTCGGGAAACTGGTACTCCGGGGCGTATTTGTCCGGGGCGTGGAGCGGCGGGGCAGTTCGCTTGGTAGTCATGGCGGGCCTCGCGCTGTGAGATAGCCTTGTTACGATATTATACGCTACTGATACGGTTGCTCCAGCTTTGAGAGGAGGGAATCTGATACTATTCCCAATGGATTTTGGGCAAAAAACGATGGGGCGGGCTGCACAGCCCGCCCCATCGTTTCAGGGCATTGATCAGGGCATTGATCAGGGCATTGATCAGGGCATTGATTCAGGGCATGGAATCCGCCAAACCGGCGGGAATCAGGCTAATCCTCGTCCCAGGAGTCGTCGCCGACGGCGACAATGGCGCTGACAGGCACCGGTTCGGGGTGGTTTATGAGCCGGGTGTCGCCCCAGGTGGCCGTCTCAACGTAGTTGGTGAAGTCGCGGGTCTCACCGCAGGTGCGGCACATACCGGGGCTGGTCGGCCCGT
Source organism: Dehalococcoidia bacterium (assembly GCA_965261945.1). Classification (GTDB taxonomy): domain Bacteria; phylum Chloroflexota; class Dehalococcoidia; order Lucifugimonadales; family UBA3495; genus VXOI01. Next base: position 2,357,124 of record CBDHEF010000002.1, on the reverse strand, counting down.
CTGCGGCCTGAATCTGCCAGTGGTGCCGGCAGACTACGGAACCCTCGAGGACTTCTTGAACAGGGATAGCCTCTACTTGCTGAACCATGACCGCTCACCCCTCTATAGGTTTTACGAAATTCTATCATCACTTGCCGGTTATCGTCAATACATTCCTGAAAGCTGGTTGGCAAAAGCAAAGGGGTGTAATCTGTATCCGCTCATACGTTATCCGCATCTCGCGGGCAGTATCAACCCGGATTAGCGGCTTTCACCCTTCATTCGCGTTGACTTTTGACGTGCAAAACTGATTAAATCGAACATTAAGCAAATGGAGCCGGGAATCCCGAAACAGTCCTGAAAATTAACCTGAAATAGGAATAAAGGGGGCACCGATGGGCAGGAGGCTTTTCAAGGAGATGGAGCGTTGCTATGGTTTCGACGAAGTGGCCATTGTTCCGGGGCAGGTGACCATCAACCCCGAGCTCACCTCCACCAAGATGACCATCGGCGACCTGGAGTTCGAGATTCCCATCATGGCCTCGGCCATGGACGGCGCCGTTTCGCCCCGCTTCGCCGCCCGGATGCACGAGCTCGGCGGGCTGGGGGTGCTCAATGGGGAGGGCCTCTATTCCCGCTACGACGACCCCTATTCGGTGCTGGAAGACATAATCGCCACCCCCCAGGAAGAGGTGACGGAGTTCCTCCAGCAGGTCTACACCGAGCCGGTGAAAGAGAGCCTGCTGGCGGCACAGGTTGAAGAGATCAAGAAGTCCGGCGCAGTGTGCGCCGTTTCTTTTACGCCTCAGAATACCAAGCGGCTCGCCCCCGCGGCCGTCGAGGCCGGGGCCGACATCGTGGTGGTCCAGTCCACCGTCACCACGGCGCGGCATGAGTCCAACAGCTACCGCGGACTGATCTTCTCCGATCTCATCAGCTCGCTGAATGTCCCTGTGGTGGTGGGCAACTGCGTGACCTACGGCGTGGCCCTGGAGCTGATGGAGACGGGCATAGACGGCGTGCTGGTGGGCGTGGGCCCCGGCGCGGCCTGCACCACCCGCGAGGTGGTGGGCGTCGGCGTACCGCAGGTCACCGCCACGCTGGAGTGCGCCGCCGCCCGCGAGGACTACTTCCAGAAGACAGGCCGCTACGTGTCGGTAATCACCGACGGCGGCATCCGCACCGGCGGCGACATCTGCAAGTCCATCGTCAGCGGCGCCGACGGCGTGATGCTCGGCACCCCCTTCGCCCAGGCCGAGGAAGCGCCCGGACGGGGTTTCAACTGGGGCATGGCCAACCCCCACCCCGAGCTGCCCCGGGGCACCCGCGTCAAGGTCGGCATCAGGGCCCCGCTGAAACAGATACTCTACGGCCCAACCTCCAAGACCGACGGCACCCAGAACTTCGTTGGCGCTCTGAAAGCCGGCATGGGCATGTGCGGCGCCTATACCATCCGGGACCTCCACAAGGCCGGGATGGTCATTGCCCCGGCCATCAAGACGGAGGGCAAGTTCTTCCAGCTCGGCGGGTAGGCAGGAAAGGACGGTCAGGAATGTCTCCGGAATTCTACGCAATCATCGGTGTCGGCGTTTCGACGCTTGGATTTTTGGCTGGCCTGACGGCTGTGATGTTATATCTGCTCAGCCAGGTCAATCGTCGCATTGATCGCCTCGAAGATAAGTTCGACCAGCTTTTGGCGCACTCCCATACCCGATATCTACAGGTGGAAAAATTGGAGGAGTGGATGCTGGACGCCGCCTTGCGTGGCCGTCCAGTGGCGCTCCCTCAAGAGGCTGACGACGCAGCCGCTGCGGACTGATTCCGACACAGGGGCGCCCATAAGGTGCGTCGCCACAGGAGCGAACCATGACCACATCAGCGCCAACGGTGGAAATCCTGGTTCCCGTCGCCGAGGACGTGCCGGAAGAGATCGGGCTCACGGCGTCCCTCTCCGGCCTGGAAGGGAAAGTGGTCGGCCTGCTGGAGAACCGCAAGTACCACGCCGACACCTTCATGCAGGAATTGGAGCAGACCCTGCTGAACGACTACGGGGTGAAGAAGGTGGTCTACGCCCGCAAGGCAACCTACAGCGCGCCGCACCCCAACGACAAGCTGGAGGCGCTGCTGGCGGAGTGCGACGCAATCATCCACGCCATCGCCGATTGAGGGAGCTGCACGGCGTGGGGTCTCCACGACACGGTGGTAACCGAATCCGCAGGAAAGCCCTCGGTCAGCGTCATCACCAGCAGCTTCACCCGCGCGGCCAACCTCCGCGCCGCGTCGCTGGGAATGCCCGGCGCCCGCATAGTGGCGCTGCCCAGCCCCCTGGCCAGCCGCCAGCCGCAGGACGTGCAGCAGATGGCCCGCGAGTTTGCGCCGGAGATCGTGGGGCTGCTGACGGGGAATAAATAACGGCAACGATGGGAAGGCAAGTATGGAGAGATCGGAGCACATTACCTATCGCCAGATGCTGATTTCCAAGGATAGCAACATTCAGGGACCAGCAGACGGGCCGGCAGCGCCCGGCGAATCCATCCTTGCCAAAATTGAAACATCCCGCCGAGAACTGCTGGACCTGGGCCTGCGCAACCCGCTGCTTAACTACCGGACGCTGCGAACCAAAGGCGTGGAGATAATCGGTGAAAGCGCGGTCCATGTCTTCAGAACGCTGGTCAATGAAAACAAACCCATGTCCTTTCTGGCCGATCCAGCGAAAACCAGCAGCATAAATGAGGCCGATTCGGATACCGCACCGTTATGGGGCGATGTATCCCTATCCCTTACAGCCAATCAATCCGATACAGCCAATCAATCCGACAATCGCCTGCAAACTGCCGAGTCGCCGTCAGAGCTTCAGAATCGGCTGCTGAATACCTACCGGGACGCCAACTCATCCGTCGAGGAAACCGGCGTCAACACCCTTTTCCTCACCTTGGGGATGCTCCAGTGGTATGAGGCGGATTCCAGCCAGGCGAAGCGCCTGGCCCCATTAATTCTGGTTCCGGTGCGTCTGGAACGTACCGGCGCCCGCGAAAAATTCAGTGTCCAGTACACCGGCGACGATTTGGGCGTGAATCTTTCCCTAATCGAAAAGACCCACGCCGATTTCGGCCTGACCCTCCCGGGCCGGGATGCGCTGGAGCCGGACGACAAGGACATAGACGTCGCCGCTTACATCGCCCAATTTGCCGAAGTCGTTCGTCTGTCCGCCCCCAGCCGCTGGGCCGTGGAGCCGGGCCGCATTGCGTTGGGGTTCTTTTCCTTCAACAAGCTGCTGATGTACTTGGACTTGGGGAATCCCGCCGTCGCAGATAACGAAATCATTGCCGCCCTGTTTGGCAACGGGTTCCGGGAGCAGCCTTCGGCCATCGGCGACGGCGACCACCTGGACAGCCACATCAAGCCCCAAGACACCTACCATGTGATGGACGCCGATTCGTCCCAATCGCTGGCGATTCACGACGCCACCGGCGGTCGCAATCTGGTGATTCAGGGGCCGCCGGGAACCGGCAAGTCCCAAACCATCACCAACATCATCGCCGAGGCCATAGGGCAAGGCAAGCGCGTTCTGTTCGTCTCCGAAAAGATGGCCGCCTTGGATGTGGTGAAGCGTCGTCTGGATAATATCGGCTTGGGAGACACCTGCCTGGAACTGCACAGCAACAAGACCAATAAGCGCACAACCCTCGACGAGTTGAAGCGGACGCTGGAACTTCAGAGTAGCAGCGGCAGCGGCGATGACTCCGGCCTCGTCGATTTGGAGCGAACCCGACTCCAGCTCAACGATTACGCTGAAGCGGTTAATACCTCGGTAGGGAACAGCGGCGTGACTCCTAACGACGCCTTTGGGGAACTGCTGTCCGCGAATTCGGCAACGAGCGGGAACCTCAATCCCATCTCTTGGCGGCAGATAAGCGGCATCGGTGAATGGAGCGGCGATATCTTCCGCCGCAAGCGGGAGGTCGTAGAAGAACTGCAACAGCGATTGGAGCGTACCGGGATACCCGCGCAGCACCCGTTCTGGGGGTGCCAGCTCCGTAACCTGCTGCCCGCAGGTCAATCTTCGCTGTCGGAAAAGATTACGGCCGCGGCCCGCGCCCTGGAAGTTTTGGCTGATTCGTCCGGTTCCCTGGCCGGACGGATGGACTTGGCCCGGCCGGTGGATGCTCCTGGTTTTGTGGCGCAGGCTGTCGCGCTTCTGGACACCGCCGGGCAAGCGTCCGGCGCTCCAGAAGCTCTCCGTGAATCCGGGGGCGGTCTGAATCTGGCCGCGCTGCAATGGCAGTCCCACTCCGGGCAAGTAAATGCGTTGCTGGATAAAGGCTCCCAATGGCGGCAGATACGATCGGATTATGAGACCCTGCTGCTGACACAGGCTTGGGACGCCGACCTTCAGCAAGCTCGCCTGATATTGAACACCACAGGCCGCAGCTTCTTTGGGCGGCTATTCTCGTCGAGATACCGGCAGGCTCGCGGGCAGCTTGCCGCCGTGCTGGCCGGCGAATTGCCTCGCAACGTTGACCGGCAAATCGAGTTGATTGACGCCATTGCCGGGGAGCGGCAGCTACGGGACGACATCAACGGTCAATACTCTGACGCGGCGCTGGTTCTGGGCAGCCGGTGGGCCGGGCATAATACCGATTGGGACGCCGTGGCGCCCATTGCCCACTGGTGGCTGGACCTTCGGGCCGGGGTCGATGTAGGCCGGGTGTCTCCCGATGCCGTCCGGGTGCTGCAAGGGCGGCCGGACGCCAATCTCTGGCAGACTTTGCCCTCCGGGATTGATGAAGTCAGCCGGGCAGTGAGCGCTTACCGGGCTTGTGTCGCAGAATTGCAGTCCGCCTTGGACCTGCACAACGAGGCGCGGTTCGGCAAGGCCGACGGGTTAATCTCGTTGCCCTTTGCCGAACAGCGGCGAGCGCTGAGCGAGTGGTACGACCGACTCCCGGAAATTCAAGACGTTATCGAGTTCAGCAATGGTGTTGACGCCGCCTTGAAGGAAGAGTTGCGCCCGGTGGTCACCATCGCGGAGCAAGACCCCAACGCCGCATCATCCCTCACTAGCTGGTTTGAACGTGCCTGGTACGAGAGCGTAGCGGAAACCGCCTTCGACAATCGTCCCGCATTGCGGGAGTTCAACAGCCAAGTCCACGAGGGCCGCATCCAGCGGTTTAAGACCCTTGACTCGCAATCTTTGGCCCACAACCGCACCCGCGTCGCCCAAGTCCACCGGAAAATAGCCGCCCGTTATGAAGAACTGCCCGAACGCCTGGTCAGAGCCACCAACAGCGTGGATGAAAAAACCCGGCAACGGCAGCAGCAACTACGGGTGTTGCTGCGCGAAATCGAGAAACGAACTCGGCATAAACCCATCCGACGACTGCTTGCCGAGGCCGGGGGCATCATTCAGGAACTCAAGCCCGTCTTTATGATGAGCCCTCTGTCCATCGCTAACTACCTGCCCCTGGGCAGTGTCGATTTCGACTTGGTAGTGTTTGATGAAGCCAGCCAGGTGCGCCCGGTTGACGCTCTGGGCGCGCTGGTGCGGGCGCAAAAAGCGGTAGTGGTAGGCGACAGCAAGCAGATGCCGCCCACCAATTTCTTCGATCGTATATCCAGCGGCGACGCGAACGCTGACGATGATGCCGGAAGCGTAACCGGCGACATCGAAAGCATCCTGGGGCTGTTCAGCAGCCAGGGCGCTCCGTCGCGGCAACTGCGCTGGCACTACCGCAGCCGCCATGAGTCGCTCATCGCCGTGTCCAACCGGGAGTTCTATAACAACAATCTGGTGGTATTTCCCAGCCCCGACGCAGGCAGAGAGGGAGCCGGGTTGCAGTATCACCACTTGCCGGACGCCGTGTACGACCGGGGGCGAAGCCGCACCAATCCAATAGAAGCCGAAACCGTGGCCCACGCCGTGATGGAACACGCGGCCTGCAGCCCCGGACTTTCCCTGGGCGTGGCGGCATTCAGCCAATCTCAGGCGCAGGCCATCGAAGACCGTGTGGAAACGCTGCGGAGACAAGATGACTCCTGCGAGGGATTTTTCGCGGCTCGCCCCGAAGAGCCGTTTTTCGTCAAGAATCTGGAGAACGTGCAGGGCGACGAGCGGGACGTCATCTTTATCAGCGTCGGCTACGGACGCGAGGAAAACGGGCGGGTTTATCAAAACTTCGGCCCCCTTAACCGCGAGGGTGGAGAGCGGCGGCTGAACGTGCTGATTACCCGCGCCAAACAGCAATGCCACGTATTCACCAACCTTCATGCCGAGGACATCAGCGCTTCCGAAACCTTCGGAATGCGGGCGCTGCGCACATTCCTGGGATACGCCGAAACCAGAAATATGCCGGATAATCCCCACATAAGCAGTTTCGAGGTGGATTCGCCCTTCCAGCGGGCCGTGGCCGCGCGTCTGGCGGAGCGCGGTTATCAGGTGGACCAGGAAATAGCCTCCGGTGGAAAGTTCATAGACATCGGCATCCGCGACCAGCAGCATCCCGGCCGCTACATTATTGGAATCGAATGCGACGGCGCTTCATACCACAGTTCTCGCTCGGCCCGCGACCGTGACCGGCTGCGGGAGCAGGTCTTGTCGGGTTTGGGCTGGGAGTTGCACCGCATTTGGAGTACCGATTGGTTCCGAAACCCGGTACGGGAACTGGAACGCGCCGTCGAAGCTATCGAAAAGGCCAAGGATCGCAACTAAGGACAGCCAACCATGACCACCCCACAGACCATCCCACAACTTGCCTCCCGCCGGGACCGCGTTCCCGCGGACTTCGCCGCCATGCAGGACTACTTCTGGGAGCAGGGGTGGACCGATGGGTTGCCCGTCGTGCCGCCCACCGAGGACGCCGTGCGGGCAATGCTGGCGGCGGTGGAGGCCGACCCGCAGCGCTCGCTGGGGGTGATGCAGCCGCGCAACTCGCGGGCCACGCTGGAGAAGCTGGCTATCAACGCCGTCATGGCCGGTTGCAAGCCGGAGCATTTCCCCGTCGTGGCGGCGGCGGTCAAGGCGGCGCTGCACGAGGGCTACAACCTGGCCGGAACGGCGGCCACCACCGGCGGCGCCAACCAGGTGATGATCGTCAACGGCCCAATCGCGCCCAAGCTGGGCATACAGGCCGACGCCGGATGCTTCGGCCCCGGCTTCCGGGCCAACGCCGCCATCGGCCGCGCCCTGCGGCTAATCGTCCGCAACGTCGCCGGGCTGATACCTGGGGAAATGGACAAGGCCACCCTCAGCTCGCCGGGACGCTACAGCTTCTGCTTCGCCGAGAACGAGGCCCGCAGCCCCTGGGAGCCGCTTCACGTCGAGAAGGGCTACGCGCCGGAGAGCAGCACGGTCACCCTGGCCGGGATACTGGGCGTCTACCGCATTATGGAGAGCACCTCCGGCACCGGCTTCGGCGTCCTCGGCACCATCGTCGGCAACATGAAGGCGGTGGGCATCGCCAACTACTACCAGCAGGCCACGGGCGGACAGGTGCTGCTGGCGCTCTGCCCGGAACACGCCGACGAGGTGGCCGCGTCGGGCTTGAGCAAAGCCGACGTCAAGGACTTCGTCTTTCACAACGCCCGGATGCCGGTGCGCCAGCTACGGGGAGTGGCCCACTACGGCAACCGCACCTGGCCGGCGTGGATAGACGAGTCCAACGACGATGCGATGGTGCCCATCGTGCGTTCGGCCAGCGACGTGGCGGTAATCGTTGCCGGCGGCGACGGTCGGCATTCGGCCTGGATGGCCGGCTGGGGCGTCACGCTGATGTCTACTGAGAGAGTCCCGGAAGCGGGGGAGGAAATTTAGAGATTGTTTGGAAATGCGGACAAACCCCTTGCGCGATTGTGAAAAATAGTGCATACTTGCGCCTTGAATGCTTCCTGGTGGTTTTAGCGAGGCGGCCCCACCCGTTCCCATCCCGAACACGGAAGTGAAACGCCTCAGCGCCGACGATACTGCTTGGGTGACTGGGTGGGAAAATAGGTCACCGCCGGGGGGCAATTCTCAGTAATCCCTTCCCGGAAATTCGACACCGGTACGAGCTTGGCGCGGGGTGTTCCCCGGCCCGGATGGACCGGATTGCCCCTTGAAGTCGCTCCAATGCCCGCCCCACGCCTGAGCGGATTGGCGACTTCCCGTCCTCTGTGCGCCTTTACACCCTATGGCAGTGCCCATATAATTTGGGCAGCTATCTTAAGGGTGTCTTCGGGCAAGTGCAGCGCACGCCTCGCTTGACTCCCCATCGCACGATGCGAAGTCATCAGGATACCGGCTTCCCAAGCGAAGCAGAGCATACACACATTTACACCCCCCCCCAAAGGCTAGGAGCGGTATTATGGGCAGCAGATTCGAGAAGTTTTCGGAGCGAGCGCGGCGGGTATTGTCGCTGGCCCAGGAAGAAGCCCAGCGCTTTAACCACAACTACATCGGGACTGAGCACATTCTCCTCGGCCTTGTCCGCGAGACGGAGGGTGTGGCGGCCCGGGTGCTGTCCAGCCTCTCCGTAGACCTCTCGAAGGTGCGTTCCGCCGTGGAGTTCATCATCGGGCGCGGCGAGAAGCCGGCCCAGGGCGAAATCGGCCTGACTCCCAGGGCCAAGAAGGTAGTGGAGTTGGCGGTGGACGAAGCCCGCCGCATGAACCACACCTACATCGGCACCGAGCACCTGCTCATCGGCCTCCTGCGGGAGGGCGAGGGCGTGGCCGCCGGTGTGCTGGAAAGTCTGGGCGTTACCCTCGACAAGGTGCGCTCGGAGACTCACCGCATACTCAGCCACACCTCGGGCAGCGGCTCGCAGTCGGCCCGCAGCAACACCAAGACGCCAACCCTCGACAATCTGGGCGTCGACCTGACCAACGCCGCCCGGTCCGACAAACTCGACCCGGTGGTGGGCCGCGACCAGGAACTCCAGCGCGTCATACAGATTCTCAGCCGCCGCACCAAGAACAACCCCGTGCTGGTCGGCGAGCCGGGCGTCGGCAAGACCGCTATCGTCGAGGCCATGGCCCAGAAGATTGCCAGCGGCGACGTGCCCGACACGCTCCAGAACAAGCGTCTGGTAACCTTGGACATGGGTTCCCTCGTCGCCGGCACCAAGTACCGGGGCGAGTTCGAGGAACGCCTGAAGAAGGTCATCGAGGAAATCAAGAGTTCCGGCAACTGCGTCCTGTTTATCGACGAGATTCACACTCTCGTCGGGGCTGGCGCTGCCGAGGGCGCGGTGGACGCTTCCAACATCCTCAAGCCGTCCCTGGCCCGTGGGGAGTTGCAGTGCATCGGCGCCACCACTCTGGACGACTACCGTAAATACGTGGAGCGCGATCCGGCATTGGAACGCCGCCTCCAGCCGGTGCGCGTTGAAGAGCCGACCAGCGACGAGACCGTGGACATCCTGATGGGCGTCAAGGAACGCTATGAGGAACACCACAACGTCTTCTACACCGACGATGCCATCCGCGGCGCCGCCACCCTGGCTGCCCGGTTCATCCCCGACCGTTTCCTGCCCGACAAGGCCATTGACCTCATGGACGAGGCCGGGTCGCGGGTGCGGTTGCGGGGCAGCGTGACTCCGGTGTCGGTGACCGACGCCATGCAGGTGCTGGAATCGGTCAGTCGCGAGAAGGACGAAGCCATCGCTGATCAGCGCTACGAAGCGGCGGCGGAACTCCGGGACCGCGAGTTGCGGCAGCGACAGGACCTCGACACCCTCCGCAGCGAATGGCAGGAAGGCAAAGGCAAGGAGCGCTCGGTGGTGACCGAGGACGACATCGCCGAGGTGGTCAGTATGTGGACCGGGGTGCCGGTTTCCCGCCTGGCCAAGGAAGAGACCGAGCGGCTGCTCCAGATGGAAAACGATCTGCACAAGCGCATCATTGGCCAAGACGAGGCAATCGTCAACATCTCCAAGTCGGTGCGCCGCGCCCGGGCCGGTCTGAAGGACCCGCGCCGCCCCATTGGCGTGTTCATGTTCCTCGGCCCCACCGGGGTGGGCAAAACCGAGTTGGTGCGGGCGCTGGCCGAGTTCATGTTCGGCCACGAAGACAACATGATCCGCTTGGATATGTCGGAGTTCCAGGAACGGCACACGGTGGCCAGGCTCATCGGCGCCCCTCCGGGATACGTGGGCTATGACGAGGGCGGCCAACTCACCGAGGGTGTGCGCCGCAAGAACTACTGCGCCGTGTTGCTGGACGAAATCGAAAAGGCCCACCCGGAGGTCTTCAACATCCTGCTCCAGATCTTCGATGCAGGCACGCTGACCGACGCCCGAGGCCGCAAGGTGGACTTCCGCAACTCCATCTTGGTGATGACCAGCAACTTGGGATCCGACCTGATCAAACGCGAGACCAGCGTGGGCTTCGCCGCCAAGTCCGAGGGGTCCCGTACCGACCTGGGCGCCTACGAGCGCATGAAAGACAAGGTGATGGAGGAGGTCCGCCGGTTCTTCAAGCCGGAGTTCCTCAACCGCATCGACTCCACCGTGGTCTTCCATCAACTCGACCGAACCGAAATTCTGTCCATCGTCGACCTGATGATGAATCAGGTACGGGGCGAGTTGGAGGACAAGCAGGTCGGACTTGATGTGTCCGAGGCGGCCAAGGAATTCCTCGGCGAGAAGGGCTTTGACCCGGTGCTGGGCGCCCGCCCGCTACGCCGTCTGATACAGAACGAAGTGGAGGACCGGCTGTCCGAGGAAATCCTCAGCGGCCGCTTGGGAGCCGGAGACATCGCCTATATAGATTTTCAGGAAGGCGAAGTCACAATCTCCGCCAAGTCCCCGGTGGAAGTCGTCTTGGAAGAGGAGCCGGCCCCGGCCGACTAGTCTCCAGGGTGTTTGCCCCACTCATCCGTGCCACCAGGATGGTGCGCTGAAGCCTTGGGCTTCGCGCACCATCTTTCTTTTTGTGCAGCAGCAGGAGGACGCGGCGGCGGCTTGGGTCATGGGGGCTTTAGTTCTGGTGGCATCCGTTTATATATGGGTCATCATCAGGTTGTTGATTGCCGGCGCGGTGGGAATTGCCGGCGTTGAGTCGTTAATGCTGATGTCTGTCGTCGGCGCATTCGCGGACGTTGGGTTAATTGCGGGTGCTCTCTTGGCTTGGCGCAAAATAGCAGCGCGGCGCCGTTAGGCCCGGCGTACCAACCGGCCCTCGATTCCAGCCGGGGCTTGGCAGGAATTTTGCTGACAGTTGCCTGCCGACAGATGGCATCGTGTGCCCGTATAATCGTTGCATACGAGGCTTCACCTCCGAGGCTTCACATCAGGGAGGAGCGGGCATGGTAAAGGCAGCCGAAAAGCGCAAGACGGTCTACTTCTGCCGGGAATGCGGACACGAGAGTGCGAGATGGATGGGATTCTGTCCCAGTCCGCTGTGCGGCTCGCCACGCCCGTTGGCCGAAGGGACCGTGGCTCCGGCAGCCTCGGCCCCCACGACCCGGCGCAAGGGATGGACCGGCGCCACTGGCGGCGAGACGCTGGAATTATCCGAGCTTTCCACTGACTCCCAGCACCGCATCAGCCTGCCCTCGGCGGAGTTGAACCGCGTTCTCGGGGGCGGTATCGTCCCCGGAACGGTGGCGCTGGTGACCGGCGAGCCGGGTGTCGGCAAGTCTACATTGCTGCTGCAACTGGCCCACTCGCTTGCGTCGTCTCACATATCGGGCACGGCGCGAATGTCCGGGCCAGCGCTTTACGTTACCGGCGAGGAATCGCCGGTGCAGGTGAAGCTGCGCTCGCAACGCATGGGCATCGACGGCAAGGGCATCCTGCTGCTGGCGGAGACCGACGTTGACGCCATCATTGAGCAACTGGACGACAAACAGCCCGGGCTGGTCATCGTAGACTCTATCCAGACCATGCACTCCGACAGCGAATCGTCGGGGCCGGGCAGTGTGGGCCAGGTGCGGGAAGCGGGACTGCGGCTGTTGCGCTGGGCGAAGACGCAGGGCAGGCCGGTGTTCGTATCCGGCCACATGACCAAGGATGGGACGCTGGCCGGCCCTCGAGTGCTGGAGCACATGGTAGACGTGGTGCTGCACCTGGAATCGCAGGAATCGGGAGGGTTCCGGGTGTTGCGGGCTGCGAAAAATCGCTTCGGTTCCACCGATGAGGTCGGAGTGTTCCAAATGACGGAGCAAGGCATGGCCGACGTTACCGATCCATCCCGCTCCATGCTGTCGCAGCGGGCGGGGCCGCAGCTCGGCGCCATTGCGACGCCGGTGCTGGAGGGCAGCCGGGCGCTGTTGCTGGAGGTGCAGGCGCTGACCAACTTCTCGCAGCTTCCGGCCCCGCGCCGGGTGGCCAACGGAGTGGACTACAACCGCTTGCTGATGCTGACCGCGGTGGCCTCGCGCCGCACCGGGCTGGAGTTGGGGGGACAGGACGTAATCGTGAACGTGGCAGGCGGCTTTCGGGCCACCGAGCCGGCGGTGGACCTGGCCATCATACTCGCAGTCGCGTCGTGCTACCGCAATGCCCCGCTGCCGTCCATAGCAGCCTTCGGGGAAGTGGGACTGAGCGCCGAGTTACGGGCTGTGCCGCAGGCGCAGCGGCGGGTAAACGAGGCCGCCCGCCTCGGCCTCACCCGCTGCATCCTCCCCACTGCCTCGCTGGCCGACGTTTCGGCCCCGCCGGGAATACGGCTGATAGGCGCCGAAACCGTGGGAGCCGCCATCCGTGCCGCCCTGGCGCCGCCGGAGGACGAGGTGGATCGGGTGCTGGCGGGTGACTGAGCCGACCAGGTCAGCGCAACCGGTACCCGATAACTAACCCTATCCATCCGGTGGCCGCCGCCGCGAACTCCGGGTTGTCCTGCCAATCGGTGGTGACCAGAACGTAAAGGCCGAACCCCAACATGGTCAGGCTGATGAAAATGCGCACCGCTAGTTTGATGGCGGCGTGATTATCCTGCTCGTTTGCCGCCATCTTTCGACGAATGCTGCTTCCTGGCTCTGGTGTCTCTGATCAGTTGCCGAAATACGTCAATGGTGTAGTGGATCTGACTTCCAAACCAGGGATGCTTTTCGTCGTAGTATTCTGTGGGCATTAGCGCCCTTTGCTCAGTGTGGGCCGATTCCAGGTTGCTCTGATTGCGGTTGTGGGTGTCCTGGCTTTGTTCAGGACAGCCGGTTTTGGATGCCATCAGATTGCCTCCAGCGCGGCCTCGTGCTCGTGGGTGAACTCGTGGTCTTCGCAGGCGACCCAGCGGGAGCCGTCCTCGTAGACTTCCTTCTTCCAGATGGGGACGACTTCCTTGATGCGGTCCACGGCCTTGTGGCAGGCGTAGAAGCCCTCCTTGCGGTGGGGCGAACCGACGGCCACGACCAGGCTGATTTCGCCGATGCCCACGATGCCGGTGCGGTGGCCGATGGCAACGTCGTCCAGCCCGAACTCCGCCATCAGCTCCTGGCGAACCTCTTCCAGCTTCTTGACGGCCATCTCGTCGAAGGCTTCGTACTCCAGCGTCAGCACTCCCTTGCCCTCGAAGTTGTCGCGGGTGGTGCCGAGAAAGGTGACCACCGCGCCGTTGGTGCTGCGGCGGACGGCGGAGGTGAACTTTTCCGGGTCGAGAGTCTGGGCGGTAAGCTCTATCATCGGCGTTACTCTTCAATTCTGAGTTCTGGCTTCCCACGGAAGCGGGAATTATGGATGTGGTGGATGCCGGATTCCGAGCGATGATTTGGGGCTATCCGCCGCTGACCGGGGGTATGAGGCAAACGTCATCGCCGGGGTTCAGGACTTCCTCGGGTTCTGCGTAGTCGGCGTTGACGGCGACCACGATCTTCACCTCGGGCGGCGCGAGGCGCGGGAAGCGGAGGCGAACCGTGTCGGTCAGGTCGGCCACGGTCGCACCCGCTGGAAGTTCCAGCTGAAACTGCTTGGTTCCGGCGCGTTCCCGGTAAAGGGCGAACAATCTCACGGTCAATTCCATAGCTTGATTGTAATGCGGAATGTCGCCGGGCACAAACAGGCACAAACGGCCAAGTGCCCGTCTGTTTAGCTGGTGGGGCGTCTCAGGGACAGTACAGCCCTTCCGTACTGGTTTCCTTCGATGCAGGCCAAGCCGTCGTGTTCGATGGTCACCCCGTCCCAGCCCATTTTGCTGCTCCACCAACCGTTCGGGAGTTGCCGGGCTGCGTGGGTGGGATAGTCGTCTTCGGGGTCGGCGAACAGAGCGACTTTCTCGAACCCTTCCTCAAGGGACGGGTCATCGCATTGTTGATAGCCGAGGCTTACAAAGAATGCGATAAGGGATGCCAGAGATTCTTCCTGCGGCAGGCAGGCAGGCCAATGGTATTCTGCAACCCCGGGCCATATTTTGCGATCATCGAATCCTGCTGCCCAGGCAATGCAGTTATGAAAATCTGATTCTGGGCCCACCACTATGTGGTTTGCGGGGTCGAGAAAGGGAAAGTATTGGAGTGGATAGTACCATCTCATTAGATGTACTTATGTTTCTTGCCCCATTCTATCCAGGCCGCTTTCATGAGTTGCGTTCTTCCTCGGGCGTGTTCAGGTACGGGGTTTTCGCCAGTTATTTCCCTCAATGCGAAGTACCACTCCCCGCCCCGCGCATTCAACTCTTTCAGAATTATGGGAATGGCCTTTTCGCCCATCGCAATCACAAGCTGATACGCGGGGTGCCCCAAAATCTTCCTGGGCGCAGAGTGCATTCCGGTCTCTTCGCGCCACTGGTCAGCCAACTGCCGGAATTCTTTTTCCAGTGCCTCCTTGCGGCGGGCTTCGTCTATCTCGCTCCGTAGCATTTCGTCGTCTCTCCGCCGTTCATTGCGCTGCTCGGTCTTGGCGTGGTGGGGAACGGAGAGCGTCGCTAGTGCATCACCAGGCCGCCGTCTACATTGAAGGCCTGCCCGGTGATGTTGCGGGCGCCGGGGCCGGACAGGAACCGGGCCATCGCCGCGATGTCCTCGGGCGTGTTGGGGCGGCCGATGGGGATGCGGGAGTCGCGGGCCTGCTCCAGCTCGGCGATGCTTATGCCGGACGTATCGGCGCGGCCCTGCATGGTCTCGGCGGCCATCTCGGTCAGCGTCGAGCCGGGGCAGATGGCGTTGACGTTGATGTTGTGCTGGCCGAGCTGGTGCGCGGCGATCATGGTCATTGACAGCACCGCGCCCTTGCTGGCGGCATACGCGGCGTTGGAAGTGCCGGAGTACCCCTTGCCCGCGATGGAGGCGATGTTGACGATGCGCCCGCCGCCGCCCTGGGCAATCATCTCGCGGGCGGCGCGCTGCATACAGAAGAACACGCCCTTGGCGTTGACCCGGTGGATGCGGTCCCAATCCTCTTCCTCCACGTCCATGACGTACAGGTAGCGGGTGACGCCGGCGTTGTTGACGATGATGTCGATGCGCCCAAAGGCGTCTTTGGCCTGCCCGATCATGCGGTCGATGTCGGCCACGCTGCCCATGTCGGCGTGGATGGGCAGGCTCTCCCGGCCCAGCGCCTTGACGGCGATGCTGGTCTCCTCGACGTTCTCGGCGTTGATGTCGGCCACGGCCACGTTGGCCCCGGCGTCGGCCAGTTGCAGCGAGATGGCCCGGCCCATGCCGCGCCCCGCGCCGGTGACCACCGCAATCTTGTCCTGAAGCTCCATAATGGCACGTCCTCCTGATGGGAATGTGTGGCGAGTTTAGATTCGTAAGGACGATCAGTCCGCTACTGAATCGTTGGAGGGAGCGACCGGCTCCTCCTCTCTCTCCTGCGAGAATTTCAGATTGGGAAAGCGAACACGGACGGCATTGTCCCAATCCACGTAGTCGAATGAGTCATGTGTTTCCCAGAATCGCCGCTCTTCTTCCTCGTTGGCGAATGTCGGTATCGGCTTAAGTTTCTTGCGCATAGCGATTTCGCTCCCTGCGATTCATATCACGAGCGGATATAACGCGGATGGCTGTGCCATGGTTCCTCATAGTGAAAGTAACGTGATAGTGAAAGTAACGTGAAGTAAACGTCCATTCACGGTGCATCCGAGAGCATTATATCGCTGTTCGGACTGACTGTGATGGATGTCGTGGTCGACTAGAAGGCTTTCGTCTGCAAAGATTTGTTCGGCTTCAGCCTGATTGACGCCGTGGCGCTCCTCGCTTTTCCTAGCGTTGCCTTCGTCCCACTGAAAGCCGATTACGTCGTTAAGGTCAACTATTGGTCCCATTTGCCAGTCAGGTTACAGGGTAAGGCTCCGGTATTCAATCCCCATGCGATAGCGCTGCCCCGGTTTGATGATTGTTGAAAATACCCCGCTCCGCCGCTACACTCACCGCAAATCAGATAGAGACCACGGAGGTCGAGCATGGCAACAGAGACGCGAGTTGACACCATCGTGCGCGGCGGGCAGGTGGTAACGTCGTCGCAGGTACTTGACGCCGCCGTGGCGATCCAGGGCGACAAGATTGTGGCGGTGGCCCCGGAGCATCTGCTGCCCCCCGCTGACCGCGTCATTGACGCCGAGGGCAAGTTCGTGCTGCCGGGCCTGATTGACGCCCACGTCCACCTCGACGGGCACGACGACTACGCCCTGGGCGCTCGGGCGGCGGCCCACGCCGGCATGACCACGCTCATCCCCTTCGCCAACTACACCCTCGACGGCGATGAGACGTTGGTTCAGGCCGGCAACCGCATCCGCGAGGAAATCAACGCCTCGGCGGTGGTGGACTTCGGCTTCCACTTCATCCTCCAGAACCGCCCGTCCATCCTGCGGTCGCTGCCCGACGCCATGGACATGGGCTTCAAGTCCTTCAAAATGTTCATGACCTACAAGAAGCGCCCGGGCCGGATGTGCGACGACGACTACATCTGCCAGGCCATGGAGCTGGTGGGCCGGGCCGGCGGCGTGCTGCAACTGCACTGCGAGAGCGGCAATATCATCGAGTACCTGGAGAACAAGCTCATCGCCGAGGGCCACACCCACCCGGAGCACTTCCCCGTCGCCTGCCCCGACTGGGCCGAGGAGGAGGCCATCAACCGCGCCGTCGCCATGTCCGCCGCCACCCGCTGCCCCACCTACGTCGTCCACCTCAGCACCCACCTGGGGCTGGAGCGCATCAAGCAGGCCCAGGCGCGGGGCCAGCGCATCTGGACCGAGACCTGTCCCCAGTACCTGTTGCTTTCCGACGCCGAGATGAGCAAGGTGGGCCCGCTGGCCAAGATAGGCCCGCCGCTGCGCCCCGAGGACGGGCCCGACCGCGATGCTCTGTGGGCCGGGCTGCAGCAGGGCCACATTTCCATCATCGCCAGCGACCACTCGCCCCACCCGCAGGAGCTCAAAAAGCCGGGCTGGGACAACATCTTCGTCACTCCCGACGGCGCATCGGTGCCTTTCGGCTCGCCGGGGATCGAGACGCTGGCGCCGCTGATGTACAGCGAGGGCGTGGTCAAGCGGGCAATGCCCATCTGGTGGCTGGCGCGGACGATGGCCGAGAACCCGGCGCGCGTCTTCGGACTTTATCCTCGCAAGGGCGTGATCCAGCCCGGAGCCGACGCCGACCTGCTCATCCTTGACCCCGGCGTGGACCGGGTCATCACCTCCGAGGACCACCTCAGCAACGCGGGCTACTCCCTGTTCGAGGGCTGGGAGATTACAGGCCGCCCATGGATGACCCTGCTGCGAGGCCAAGTCCTGCTAAACGACGGCAAGCTCGAACAGCAACCCGGCTTCGGCCAGTTCATGGAGTGCGAAGGGCCGACCACGCCGCTGGGCGGGGCGGTCAGCTGAGAGAGATGTTTGGGATACAGGCAAGAGCAAGAGATGGTAGAATGCCAAAAGTGAAAATTGGTGCTTGACAAACCGTCCTGCATACCATATTGTCCGTACAAATATTCTAAAAAGTGTTGAAATAATGCAAGCCCCACTGTTAACATCCACCGGTCCTGACCAATACGATGGTGAAATGCCATCCTGCTGGAGCAGTTCGATCCGCCTGGGAGAGCTGTTCTCCGGGGCTGGGGGAATGGCATTGGGCGCGTCATGGGCAAGCTACAAAAGTTGGGGGTTTGAGCACGTTTGGGCAATTGATATTGACAGGGACAGTTGCCAGACAATCAAAGAAAATAAGATTGTCAGGTGCGATAGGGTCAAGCGCCAAGATGTCAGAAAGGTTGACTTTGCCGCTCTACCAGGTATAGACGGCCTAGTTTTCGGCTTCCCGTGCAACGATTTCAGCGCGGTGGGGGAGCGCCGCGGGATAAGTGGTCAATATGGAGGATTGTACAAGAACGGAGTTGAGGCACTAAATGCGTTGAACCCCAAGTTTTTTGTCGCCGAGAATGTCAGTGGGTTGTCATCTGTCAATAAAAGGGCGGATTTCGAGCGGATACTAAATGAGTTACGCGAGGCTAGTCTAGGATATACGGTTGTTGAGAATCTTTACAAATTTGAGGGTTATGGAATTCCTCAAAAGAGGCATCGTTATATGATAGTGGGCTTTCGTTCTGACACAGATGTAACCTTTCAACACCCTAAGCCGAACGGTAAAGTGAAGACAGCAAAAGAAGCACTAGAGGGAGAACCATTGCCTAATTATGTTCGTAATAATGAACGTACTGTACAAAGCCAGCAGGTAGTGGAACGCTTGAAGTACATCAACCCAGGAGAAAACGTTTTTACTGCAAAACGAATACCTGATCGATTGAAACTAAAAATGAAAAGCGGAGCTACGATAAGTCAGATTTATCGTCGGCTGTTGCCAGATGAACCATCGTACACTGTGACTGGAAGCGGTGGCGGTGGAACCCATCTGTACCATTGGGAAGAACATCGAGCTTTGACTAACCGAGAACGGGCTCGTTTGCAAACTTTTCCAGACACGTATGTTTTCGAGGGAAGGAAAGAGAGTGTCCGTAGGCAAATTGGTATGGCTGTACCTCCCGAAGGTGCCAAAATTGTGTTTCAAGCATTGCTGACCAGAATCGTGGAAGAAATGGAGAATGGGAGTTGGAAATGATTACCAAAGACTTGTTCCAAGAAGTCTTGGTAAGACCAATAGAAGAAGGAGCCACAGACTTGTTCATAGTCAGCGGTTATGCTACCGCGTCTATGGTGCATCGGCATTTGAACGAACCAGCAATCAAACAGGTTGGAGCGAAGGTTAATCTCATTTATGGGATGGCTTCTGTACACGGCGTGTCGCTGGCCGACGATGCTATGTTCGCACGCCTTGAAGAAGAAGGAAATTTCAAATGCCACTACCGTATAGACAGCCCAGCAGTGCATTCCAAAATGTACGTTTGGTCGGCCGATAACAAACCAATAAAGGCGTTTGTTGGTAGCGCAAATTACACTCAGAGAGGTTTCCTCGCTGAGCAACAACAAGAAGAAGCAATGGTCGAATTGGACCCTGACGACGCACTGGACTATTTTCAGTCAACACTAACTGGCTCAATGGAAATCGGGCACGATGATATCGAAGAGTACGTCACTCTGTTTTCATCTCCACAACAGGAGGGTAATGACAGGGATTGCGTTACGCTTTCGTTAGTGACACGCCGGGGAATCGTGGCACGACGGTCAGGGTTGAATTGGGGACAGCGCCCCGAAGAACACAGGAATCCCAACCAAGCATATCTTCGAATTTCAGCAGAAATTGCTCGAACAGGTTTCTTTCCTCCTCGCGCAATTCAGTTCACCGTCCATACCGATGACGGCTTTACCTTCATTGCTGTCACCGCTCAAGACAATGACAAAGCTATACACACCCCCGATGGCAATCACATCTTGGGCGAATACTTCCGCAAGCGCTTGGCAGTTCAACCGGGAAATCCTGTGAGCAAGCAAGATCTTGACAACTACGGACGTATTGATGTCGAGTTCTGTAAGCTGGACGAAGAGACGTTCTTTATGGATTTTTCCGTGTGAATTGTGGGAGTGTTTCGTTTAGAAAGCTCACTAGACTTACTATATCACGAGTTTGGCACTCCCACACTACGACGACAGTCCAGCCATTTTTCTGTAACATGGCGTGGGCTGTTTTATCTCTAGCTATTGTTCTCTCAAATTTCCGGTGCCAGTAAGCAGTATTCGTTCCCGGTATTGTGGCGTACTTGCAACCAAGATGCCGATGCCAAAAGCAGCCGTTGACAAAAACGACCGTCCGGTAGCGTGGCAGAACAATGTCGGGTTTTCCTGGCAATGTTGTTACGTGGAGCCGGTAGCGATAACCGGCGCGATGTAGCAACGAACGCACCCTAATCTCCGGGGATGTGTCCCGGCTCCGAATGCGCCGCATATTCCAGCTACGTCGTTCAGGGGTTAGATGATCTGCCAAATCCGTTTCCCTAACGGAACTCCGGCATTACCTGGTCGCTCAGCAGGCGCAGGGAGTTGACGACGCGGTCGGCGGGGATTTGGCCGCCGTAGTTGACTTCCAGGACCACGCCGGTTACGCCGAAGTCCTCCTGGTAGCCTTTGATCGTGTCTACGATTTCGGCGGGGGTGCCGAAGACCACGCGCTCCTCTAGGACCTGCTCGTAGGGCGCGGCGGCGATGCGGCGCATCCGCTCGGCGGTCTCCGGGTTGGCGGCGGTCTGGATCAGCTCGGTTACGGCGTACTGGATCGCTCCCAACGCGCTGACTCGGGGTTCTTCGTGGGCCTTCTCGGTGGTCTCGGCGCAGTAGACCGGCACACGGATGGCGATGTCCGGAGTTCCCGAGAAGCCCGACTCGGCCAGCTTTTCGCGGTAGGCAGCCAGCCGCTCCTTCAGCGCGGCGCGCCCGGTGTTGGCGCTGATGAAGATGGGATGCCCCATCGCGCCCACCAGCGGGAAGGTGTCCTCCCCGGCCACGGCCACGCGAACAGGGGGGTAGGGCTGCTGGTAGGGCTTCGGCGTCACGGTGACGTCGCGGAAGGAGTGATACTCGCCCTCGTGGGTCAGGGTGTCCTCCCGCCACGCCTTCATGATGATTTCCAGCGCCTCCAGGAACCTGTTACGGCTCTCGGAGTAGGGCACGTTGTAGCCTTGGTAGTATTTGGTCAGCCCGCTGCGGCCGATGCCGAAGTCGAAGCGGCCCTTGCTGATGTGGTCCACCGTGGCCGCCTCCTCGGCGACTCGCAGGGGGTTGGTCAGCGGCAGCACCTGCACGGCCAGCCCGGTGCGGATGCGCTGGGTGCGGGCGGCGATGGCGCTGGCGATGACCATGGGCGAGGCCAGCACGGCCCGCTCCGGGCTGAAGTGGTGCTCGGCCAGCCAGACGGTATCGAAGCCCATCTGCTCGGCCTCGGTAATCTGGGCGAAGGACTCATCGAAGGCCTCAGCCTGCGAGTTGCCCCTGCGGACGTGGAAGTCGGTAAACATTCCGAAATTCATCAGCAATCTCCGGGAATAACCTGTCGGCTTAAATCGTGCGAAACTAAGGCGAGTTTAGTGGCCTGCGGGGGCAGCGTCAATCGCAGTCGCCCCCGCTCACCGTCAGCGGGACGCGGTTCAGCTTGAAGTAGGGCGCCAGGCACTCCGAGGCGTTGTGCAACTCGAAACCGACGAAGTCATAGCATTGCTTGCAAGGCTCGCAACTGCTGTCCCAATAACCGAAATACGCTACTATGCCGCCGCCTGCCTCAACGGTTTCTGCTACCTCGTATCTGCTCTTCACGGTGAGAATGTCCGCCTTCTTGTCGTAGGCGGCGCTCACCTGAAAGCGTGAAGCCTCCCCTTGGGCCGCCACAGCTTCAGCCTCATTTGAGGCACAAAACTGGGCCAGATGCTTCCCTGCTGCCCAAAACTCAATTCCTACAAGGTCGAATCCTCCCTCGCTGCCGTAATCGGCTACTAATCCGTCCTCCGCACTGGAGGAAACCGCGGCTCGTATGTCCGGGGCAGTGTCTATCGCCATAATATCCACTTTTCTGTCATATCTAACTGTTGCCTTCATGCCCTGCTCTTACCTCGTCAAAGTAACTGTACTCTCTTCGATAATATCGCGCGGTCGCCCCGCTGTGAAACAACGCTGAGGGAATTGCAGGACTGTAATCGGACACAGCCGCCATAAACAGGGAGCTCCTGCCGGGAATGATTCCGTAATAGTTCATGGAACCATGATTTGGCATAGCTCTTCTTGCCACCCAATGGACAAGGACATTGAGAATCCACTCTTTTTCGATTTCACGCTGCTCAATTCTGAGAAGGGCATGATCAGTGAGCCTGTATTGCCTTCCACCGGCAAAAATGATGTCGGTGGGGTCGCTGTCGTCTTGGTGCGCCATCATTCACAGTATATGCCGCCCGGATATGCCGCCCGGTTGACGCATCCAAGCAGAATGGCCCAATGCCGGGAGGTAGCGCAGTGGGTCGGGCGCCCTACACCGGCGGGCGGCGGGTGTGCCAGTCGGTGGCCTGCTCGTAGGCGTGCCCGACCCGCAGGACGGTGCACTCGTCGAAGGGGCGGCCGGCGATTTGCAGGCTCAGGGGCAGCCCCTCGCCGCTGAAGCCGCACGGGACGGCCAGGGCCGGCAGATTGGCCAGGCTGGGAACGGTGGTCAAGAGGTAAGGGGTGCGGTTGACGTTCTCCCTGCCGGTGATGGTTGGGTCGGGACCCAGCGGCTGCGCCGGAACGCCCGCCGTGGGGGAGAGCAGGATGTCAACTTTCTCCAGCGCCCGGAGCATCTCCGCCCGTAGCAGTGTCCGCAACTGGATGGCCTTGTAGTAAAAGGCGGCGGGCATTACCGCGTTGACCAGGTAGCCGATGCGGTTGTCGTGGGCGATGTCCCGCGGACGCTCCCGCAACAGGTTGCGGTAGGTCGTTGGCGCCTCGATGCGTATGCCGCCGTTGATGGGGCCGGCGTGGGCCGCCATCGGCGCCGACACCTCCTCCACCTCAGCGCCCAGTTTCGCCAGCGCGTTGGCGGCGGCGAGGATGGACTGTCCCGTTTCGGCGTCCACCGAGTCGGCGTACAGCACCTCCCGCAGGATGCCGATGCGCAGGCCGCGCACGTCGCCGGTCAGAGCGGCGCGGTAGTCGGGGGGCGATTCCTTGCTGGTCAGGCGGTCATGGGGGTCGTGGCCGGCGATGGCCTGCAACATGATGGCGCAGTCCTCAACCGTGCGCGCCAACGGGCCGACGGTATCCATCGAGCGGACGCCGGGCATCACGCCGTACCGGCTGACCCGTCCCCAGGTTGGCCGCAACCCGGCCAGCCCACACCAGGCGGCAGGGAAACGCACCGAGCCGCCGGTGTCCTCGCCCAAGGATGCAGCGCACATGAAGGCGGCGGTGGCGGCCCCGCTCCCGCTGCTGGAGCCGCCGGTGGAGCGGTCGCGGCGCCACGGATTGCGGGGCGGGTCGAACTGGTGCGACAGCCCGGTGGTGGCGAACTCGGTCATGTTCAGCTTGCCCAGCAACACCGCCCCGGCTTCCTTGAGTCGGGCGACGACTGTGGCGTCGTACTCGGGTACGAATTCGTCAAACACCGGGGAGCCGCCGCTGGTGCGGATGCCCTCGGTATACATCTGGTCCTTGACGGCCACTGGTATGCCGTGTAGTGGGCCGCGATAGTTGCCGCCGGCAATCTCCTCGGCCGCTTCGCGCGCTTGCTGTATCGCCAGTTCTGCTGTGACCGTCAGGTAGGCGCGGATCTCGCCATTCAGCGCGCCTATTCGAGCCAGATACGCCTCCGTGACCTCCACGGGCGAGACTTCGCCGTTGCGAATGGCGTCGCCCAGCGTTGCAACAGTCTGAAAGGGAATGTCGGCGTGTTCCATTTGCTCCTCCCCGAATACAAAGGGATGCCCGAATCATAGGCGCGGGCCAAAGGACGGTCAAGGAAAGCGCAATTTTCCAGCCCTGCGAGCCTGCTTTCTGGTGCTACAATTGGGCGGCAGCTACGGGAATCATTCGGATTCGGGAGTGCGGCTATGGCTACGTTGGTAACTGGGGGAACCGGGTTTGTGGGGGCGAACATTGTCCGGGAACTGGCCAGGGCCGGGCACGAGGTCGTCAGCTACGACCTCGCTCCCGCCGACGCGATGGTGTGGCAGTTCATCGCGGAATGGGAGGACAGCATCACATTCGCTCAGGGCGACATCCGCGACCGGGAGGCGGTGGCAGGGTTGGCCCACGGATACGGCATCGACGGAATCGTCCACGCGGCCACCTACACGGTGAACCAGCGCGCCCTGGAGGTGGAGCGGGCGCGCGACGTGGTGGGCATCAACGTCGAGGGGCTGGCCAACGTGCTGGAGCTGGCGCGGATTGCCGGGGTGAGGCGGGTCGTCTATGTCAGTTCCGGCGCGGCCTACGGGCTGGCCGCCGGCGCCGACCAGACCTATAGCGAGGAAATGCCCGCCGCCCCCGATTCCATGTACGGTATCACCAAGTACGCCGGGGAACTCATTACCCGCCGCTACGGCGAGCTTTACGGCTTCGAGACGGTCAGTGTCCGGCTGAGTACGCCCTACGGCCCGATGGAGCGGGTCACCGGCCACCGCGCCGTGATGTCCGCACTGTACCAGTGGACCGGGCAGGTGGCCCGGGGCGAGCCGCCGGAAGCGCAAGGCGATTCATTCGACCCGGAGGACGGGCGCGATTACACCTATGTAGTGGACACCGCCCGGGGGATGCAGGCGATTCTCGACGCGCCGGTACTGCCCCACGATTTGTACAACTTGACCGCCGGCCCCTGGATAACGTACCGCGAAATCCTGAGCGCGCTGTCCGAAGTCGCTCCCGGCAGCGGCCCCGCCCCTTCGGGCGCCGCTGCCGACGCGGCGGCCAGGGCGCGCGCCTCCGTGCCGTCGCGGGGGCCGCTCTCCGGCCACCGGCTGCGGCAGGACCTGGGCTGGCAGCCGGCATACGACCTGCGCTCCGGCCTGGCCGACTACCTGCAATGGCGCCTGGAGTCGGGGTTCAGCGATTAGGTCCAGAGTTCCCTCCCCTTCAGGGGGGAGGGTTTTGGTGGGAGTGTTCCCTTGGCGAAACCTTCCATCCTTCGAGAAGCCCAGGGCTAACGGTTGGGTAAGTGGTTGAAGGCGATAGGGGTGGGTGCGTAACAATGCCGGGAGAAAGCACAGTGGAAATCGAGCGGTTTACCATAGACATTCCCCAACCAGTTCTCGACGACCTCGCGCTGCGGCTGGCCGATACCCGCTGGCCCGACGAGATTCCCGGCGCGGGATGGGACTACGGCGCCGACCCGGCCTACCTGCGCGACCTGGTGGCGTATTGGCAGACAGGGTACGACTGGCGGGTGCAGGAGCGGGCGCTCAACGAGTTCGACCACCTCCGGGCCAATGTGGGCGGCTTTGGCATCCACTTCGTCCACACCCGCGGCAGGGGGCCGGACCCGTTCCCGCTGATTATCTCCCACGGGTGGCCCGGGTCGGTGGTGGAGATGCTGAAAATCATCCCCATGCTGACCGACCCGGCGGCCCATGGCGGCGACCCTGCCGACTCCTTTGACGTTGTGGCGCCGTCGCTGCCGGGCTATGGGTTCTCCGACAAGCCGGCTGAAAGGGGCATGAGCAACACACGCATCGCGGGGATGTGGCACACGCTGATGACCGATGGGCTGGGCTACCGGCGTTTCGGGGCGCAGGGCGGCGACTGGGGCGGAATGATCAGTTCGCGCTTGGGTTTCGACTTTCCCGAGTCGGTGGCCGGCGTCCATGTGAACCTGATGACCGGCGTTCCTGCCTTTCGCGGCGCCCCCGACCCTCCGCTTACGGAGGCGGAGCAAGAGTTCCTGCGCCAAGCCCGCCAGTGGTTCGAGGACGAGGGCGGTTACTTCCACATCCAGCGCACCAAGCCACAGACCTTGGGATTCGGCCTGAACGACTCCCCGGTGGGCCTGGCGGCATGGATTATCGAGAAGTTCCGCACCTGGTCGGACTGCAACGGCAATCCAGAGAACAGCCACACCCGCGACGAACTGCTCACCAACATCATGCTTTACTGGGTAACGCAGAGCGCAACGTCGTCTGCGAGGCACTACTACGAGAACCGGGTGGACAACTGGCGCTTCCAGCCCGGCGAGCGGGTGGAGGCGCCCTGCGCCGTGGCCCTGTTCCCGGTGGAGATCGCCCGCCCGCCCCGCGAGTGGGCCGAGCGCACCCACAAAGTGCAACGCTGGACCGAAATGCCCCGCGGAGGCCACTTCGCCGCCATGGAGCAGCCCGCCCTGCTGGCCGAGGACATTCGCGCCTTCTTCCGCACCTTGAGATAGTCCGCCTCGGCGTTCCGTAGTTCCCGCGAAAGCGGGAATCCAAAGGTGCCGTGGCTATTGAAATATGATGGAGCGCGCCGCTTTGGATTCCCGCTTTCGCGGGTATGACGGGATATCATGGGCAGGTGCAGTTGGGCCTTGAGAGAGAGAAATAGACTGCCCCAATCTGCTTTATAATGCCCTTGCCAATGTTTTCAGGAGCCATGCGCCTATGACGCTTCCCTATCAGTTTCAGGTTGACCAGCGCGTGCGGATTCGCAGGCGAGGCGGCGGCAAACACCGTCAGCCGTCGGAGAGTTCCCGGGGTGCGCTGGGCACCATCGCGCCGCAGATGACCGGCGATTGGTCGGGCACCAAGCTGGAGCTGGAATCCGGCATCCCCAACGTCTACTACGTGACCCTGGACAGCGGCGCCACCGAAATCATCGCCGAGGACTGGCTGGAGGCCACACTGGACGACGCGTGACCGTCATGCCGCTGTTGAGCCAAATCTGACTACCTTATGATGGAGTGAGAACATGGACTTCGGACTTGCAAACAAGAAGGCATTCGTAGGAGGAGCCAGCCGGGGTATCGGCAAGGCCATCGCCCTGGAACTGGCGCGGGAGGGCTGCGACGTAGCGATCGCCTCGCGCACGATGGCAGACTTGGAAAAGGCTGCCCAGGAAATCGCCGAGGAAACCGGGCGGAACATCATTCCCCTCGCGATGGACGCCACCAGTCGCGAACAGGTTGACCGGGCGGTGGCCGAGGCCGCCGAGCGGCTGGGGGGCCTGCATATCTTGGTCAACAGCGCATCGCTGCCCGGAGGCTCTGCCAGCGCCGTCGGCCCCATCGATACGGTGGACGAGGACGCTCTGATCGGCGACTTCGACGTTAAGTACGTGGGCGCGTTGCGCTGCGCCCGGGCGGCTATACCCTACCTGAGAGAGCAGGGCTGGGGCCGCATCGTCAACATCAGCGGCGGCAACGGGCGCACTGCCGGCAACCTGAGCGGCGGCGCCCGCAACGTCTCCATGGTCCACCTGACCAAGACGCTGGCGATGCAACTGGGTCGCTTCGGAATCACGGTCAACTGCATCCACCCCGGCACCACCCGCACCGAGCGCACCCCGGGGCTGATCGAGGCCCGCGCCGCGCAGCTGGGAGTCAGCGTCGAAGAGGCCGAGGCGCAGGACTTCGCCCCCGATTCGCCCCGCGGCAACCACATCTGCCGCATGGTCGACGCCTCGGAGGTCGGCTTCCTGACCTGCTACCTGGCTTCGGACAAAGCCTGGGCGGTCACCGGCGAGGTCATAGCGGCCGGCGGCGGCACCGGCGCCGCAGTGTACTACTAGGGGCAGCCGGATTGGGCGCGCTGCACACCAACCGGACCACGACGCCCTCTCCCGCAACGGGAGAGGGCAAAATAATAACTAAGGTATAGGTGCCAACTTATGGATTATGTTTTACATAATTTGAGACTAAGAGAGTTAGTGGCGATTGTCAGAGAAAATGAGGAGTTTTATCATGACTTTGTTTCGTTCCTAGAGCAAGAGGGGTACGACTCAATCTTTGCTTTCATTCAGGAACCATCCGATGAACAGGCGGCAAATACAATTCGCGGCTACCTAGACAGGCACAGCGACGTCAAGCTATACGATGGGCTACTTCGTCCTTATGCTAATTCCAGGGCCAAGTGGTTCTTCTTATCATGGCTTCTCCGAGATGCCGCTACACAACGACTCCAACCGCTTCTGAGTTCAGTGCCAGGGAATAATATTACCGAAAAAAGAACATATCTGCTTAATGAAATTCGTAAATTCGTTGCACCTCTATTTCCTATTACCGAAAACTGGGAGTGGCCTGCTATTTCTGAGGTAATGCTTTCCAGACTTGAAGGTAGTAGACGTGCGTTGAGAGGCACTTTGTTTGAGGGGGTGGTTCGCCGAAATATAGAAAATTTAATCGCCGCTCATGAATTACCATTTCAAGTAGCGAGCACGCAGGTAAGAATTGAGGATGAAACTTACGATATTCAGATCACAGGAGAAGCTGGCTCAGTTCTTTTGCCGGTTAAAACAAGGGAAACTATGGGTGGCGGACACGCATTGTTATTCACTCGAGATATTTACAAGTCAATTCTAATAGCCTCGCAGCAGGGTTACATCTGTGTGCCCATTGTGATTGCTGAATCTTGGAGCGGAAATTTAGAAGAACTTGACTCAGCGCTCTACATATATATTCAGGCTAACCCAAACCAAGTCGCTACAGTTGAAAGATTGCTAGTGCAGAAATTTCAAGAGGAACTCCTGCCCTTGTTGCAAAGCGTCGCGCAAAGTTAAGTTAGTGCTCGCTGAAGAAGTCTACGTCTAGCCATTTCGCAGAACTGAGAATTGTTGTCTATTCCAACATAATGTCGCCCGAACCTTTGAGCAACAACCGCGGTTGTGCCACTTCCTATGAATGGATCCAATACAATGCCGTTCTCAGGACAACCAGCAAGAAGGCATAATTCAACTAGTTTTTCAGGAAATACTGCGAAGTGAGCTTCTCGGAATTTAGAAAGTGGAATTGACCATACGGTTCTACGGTTTCTGCCCTTAGGATGGAAAGCCTGGTCCCAACGTCCATCGTGTAAATTGGAGTCTCCTCCGTTCTTGCCAGTTTCAGGAGTGCCGTTTACTTTCCCGAAATGATTACGTCCTCCTTTCATTCGGCTTTCTGAAGTAAATGTAACATGCGGTTCTCTAACAGCATCAACATCATAGTAGTAGTCTAGAGCTTTGGCAAAAAGGAAAATATACTCGTGGTCTACTGTAGGTCTACTCTTAACGGATGACGGCATTGCATTCGGCTTGTGCCATATGATGTCGGAGCGAAGCATCCAACCGTCTTCTTGTAGGGCAAAGGCAGTACGCCATGGCAAGCCCAGTAGATGGCCGCGGAAGAATTTGTCACCTATATTAAGCCATAAAGTCCCTGAATCCTTCAAAATCCGATTGCATTCCGCAAACACCACTCGGAGATTCCTTACGTATTCAATGGGAGAGGATTCGTTGCCAATTTGAGTTGATGTGCTGTAGTTTCGCTGTGAAAAATAAGGCGGACTTGTTATAATGCAGTCGACGGAATTTGACGGGAAGTCTTGGAGGACACTCGTTGCATTCCCTTCGTGGATGAAATCTAGCCATTCGTTAGCTGCAAAGGGCATTTAAGATACTCCTTTCTCGTATGGTAGCCTGAATCCGCATACAGATAGAATTTTAACACGGTGATTTTACAATGAATCTCCAGCAACGTGAAGTGCCAACTGTCAAGAAACTGTGATTGTAATGAACACCCAGCAATTCATTGCCGACTGCCTGGCCCAGACACACCTGCGGCTTGTCGCCACGTGCGACGGCCTCACGGCGCAGCAGACGGCGTGGCGGCCCGCGCCCACCGCCAACAACATCGGGTTCATTCTCTGGCACATGGGACGGCACGAAGACAGCCGCGTCACGGCCTGCGCCTGCGGGTTGCCGGGCTTCGAGAGCGACCTGTGGGTGGCCGGCGACTGGCACGAGCATTTCGGCCAGCCGGTGACCGCGCCCGACCCCGGCGACCGGCTGGGCCTGCGTAGCCTTGAAATACCGGGCCCAGAGGCGCTGCTATCCTACTTCAGGGCGGTCAACGAGCGCACCATGCGGTTCATCGCATCGCTGGACGACGCGAGGCTGGACGCATTCATCGCCCCCAACGAGCCACGCCAGACGGTCGGCGGTGCGTTGCGCCACCTTATTGTCCACCAGAACAACCACCACGGCCAGATAGACTACCTGCGGGGCTTGCAGGAAGTGGACTGGGACCTGCCGCGCGGCACCGGCGGCATCCTGCCCAGCCGGTCACCCTAATCGGGAACGCAACCATCCGGGGGAAATATGACCACGACCACACGCGCCATCGGCCAGTCCGTCGTCCGCGGCGAGGGGCCGGATAAGGTTACCGGGAAGTCCATCTACGCCGCCGACGTGTCGCTGCCGGGGATGCTTTGGGGTAAGGTGCTGCGATCGCCCTTCCCCCACGCCCGCATCGTCAGCATCGACACCGGGCAGGCGAAGGCGGCGCCGGGCGTCCATGCGGTCATAACCGCCGCCGACCTGCCGGATTCGCTGGTGGGCCGCCGCCTGCGGGATATGCCGGTGCTGGCCCGCGACGTGGTGCGCTTCGTCGGTGAGAAGGTCGCCGCCGTGGCCGCCGAGACCCAGGAGGCCGCCGAAGAGGCCCTGCTGCTCATCGACGTGGAGTATGAGGAGCTGCCTGCGGTCTTCGATTCTGAGTCTGCGATGGCCGCTGACGCTCCGGCGCTGCATCCCGCGATGTCGGGCTACGAAGGACTGCCACAGCCCGAGTCAGACATCAACAACGTGTTCGCCCACATCACCTGGGGCCAGGGCGATGTAGATGAAGGGTTCGCCGAGGCCGATTTGGTGTTTGAACACACCTTCAACGCCCAACTGATGCACCAGGCCTACATCGAACCCCACGCATGCGTAGTCAGCGCCAGCCCCGCTGTCTCTTCCACCCACGATGGTGGGAATACAAGGCGGGTGGAAGTATGGGCCAACAACAAGGACCCCTATGCCTTGCGCGAGCAGCTCGCCGCCGTGTGGGGAATCTACGAGGAAAGCATCGTGCTGCACCCGTGCAGCATCGGCGGCGACTTCGGCGGCAAGGGATCGTTCATGGACGCGCCGCTGTGCTACTACCTGTCGCTGCACTCCGGGCGTCCGGTCAAGATGGTCATGGACTACATCCAAGAGCTGATGGCCGCCAACCCGCGACACCCGGCGGTGATGACCATCAGGAGCGGCGTGAAGCGCGACGGGACGCTGACGGCGCGGCAGGCGCGGGTGGTGTTCGACAGCGGGGCCTACGGCGCCTTCAAGCCGACGGTATACCTGCGCGGCGCCGACCACCTGTGCGGCGTCTACCGCATCCCCCACGCCCGCATCGACAGCTACATGGTCTATACCAACAACGTGCCCAAGGGACACATGAGAAGCCCGGCCAAGCCCCAGGTGGTCTTCGCCGTCGAGTCGCACACCGACCTGGTTGCCCGCGAGCTTGGCATGGACCCATACGAGTTTCGACGAAAGAACCTGCTGCGTGACGGGGACGCATCGCCCGTAGGCCACGTCTGGCGGGACATCCGCGCCGAGGAAACGCTGCGCCGCGCCGCCGAAGCCGTCGGCTGGGGCGAGCCTCGCACGTCCGGTAGGGGCGGGTTTGAAACCCGCCCCTACGAAGAACCGCTCACCGGCCGCGGCCTGGCCATCACCGACCTGTCGCAGGGCGTGGGACGCTTTGCCGCAAAAATAAGCATGGACTCTTCGGGCCATCCCACGCTGCACATGGCCTTCTGGGACACCGGCACCGGCTCCCACACTGTACTGCGTCAGATGGTGGCCCAGGAGCTGTCGGTGCCGGTGGACGAGGTGGACATCAAGCTGCTGGACACGTCGGAGATGCCGTTCAGCTCCGGCTCCGGCGGCACCCGGGTAACCTACACCGCTGGGCAGGCCGTGGTGGGCGCGGCCCGTGAGCTGCGCCGCCAGATCATACGCGCCGCCGCGCCGCTGCTGGACTCGCCGGAGGAGGATGTCTCACTCCAGAGCGGGCGTGTGGTCGTCGGCCCGTCACCGATGCGCCCCGCCTACTACCGCACCATCAACATCGGCGAGGTCGTGGCCCACGTGGGCGACGGAACCATCGTCGCCGAGTACGAGTTCGCCTCGGAGCCGCCGGACATGACATCCTTCTGCGCCCAGGCGGCCGAGGTGGAGGTTGACCCGGAGACCGGCGCGGTTACAGTCAAACGCCTTGTGAGCGCTCACGACGTGGGCGCCATCCTGAACCCGCTGATGCACCAGGGCCAGGTCGAGGGCGGAGTCATCCAGGGCCTGGGCTACGCGCTGATGGAGGAGTTGCAGACCGAGGACGGCCACATCTCCACCGTCAGCTTCGGCGACTACAAGATACCCACCATCGCCGACGTGCCCGAGCTGGTGACCGTGCTGGTCGAGGGCAATAACGGCCCAGCGCCCTACCGCAGCAAGGGCATAGGCGAGAGCGCCAACATCCCCGTAGCCGCCGCCATTGCAAACGCCGTAGCCGACGCCATAGGCGCCCCCGTCCCCAGCCTGCCGCTGACCGCCGAGAAGGTGCTGCGGGCGCTACGGGCGGAGGAGTCCGAAGTCTGACGGGATGGCGACTATGCCGGAGGATCAGTTCATTCCAGCTTTCGCTTGAGTCCGTTGAGCCGATTCCACGGCAGGAGTCCCTCTTGCTGTAATCGCCCCATTACGATGCCTGGGGCGATTCCTTGTTGGGCGGCAAAGTATCTGACTTCGCCCGCACTGCCCGGGAGGGTCTCAGCAAACTTGTCCCAGTCTGTACGGGGAATCAGGAAGTCTTGCGTCCATGCGTTGGCTTGGTCTTCTGCATCCCCCTCGTTGGCTTCGCCCTTTATGGCCTGCCCTGGAATCGCGTCAACGAACACTCGCCGCTTGTCGTGCAGCAGGATGTGAGCTGCTGCATGGAACAGGCTGTACCAAAGGTGGTCGTCAGTCTTGTGCCGGGCGTTTAGCTGGATGACGGGCTTGGCAGAGATGCCCATAAACTTATCCTCCGGCAGCCACCAAGCCGCGCTCCCTGCCGCCGCACGTGACAGTGGATCTATGGAAAGCAAGACCACACCTGAATCTAGGAACAAGCCTTGCGCTTCTTCCAATAGCTCTGACGGGCTTGGTTGGAAACCGGTGAGTTCACGTATGCGGCTCAGCGACTTTCTGAACTTCGCTTTGACGTATTTGGGGCATTCCGTCCTTTCCGCCTGGATTTCCCCCAGCCGCAGCCACCCCGCTATCGCCTGCCGGTTGCTATCGAAGTCCGGCGAATTGCGATAAGTCACAATCTCGGTGCCGTATCTATCTTCCCACTCTTCTAGAGACCAGAAGTTGTAGAACGACATCATCCTAGCCATGTGCTCCGAGTCCAGCGAGCGCTCGCTGACCGCGCCCCGCTTTACCAACTCCCTCACCGGGAACTGCCTAGCCCACCGCCCCAACTCCGCGTTATCGCAGAACTCGGCCAGCTTGTCGCGGAAGTCCTCTTCCATTCCAGCCCAAATTTGCTGGACAAGGCCAGTCTCTCTGCCAAAGGCTGCTGCCGCGTAGGAGTCAATGACTCCGAAGCCGGATATGATGTCGCAGATAAGCTCCGGAGGGCATTCGCACCGTTGGGCGAATTCTGCTGGCGATATGCCCAGCGCCTCAATGTGGTCTTGCAAGATCCAACCGGTCGGCACTGCATAACTCGGATTGAAAGTGTTGGTTGAAGTAGCCATAGCTTTACCTTGCTCAGTGGTAGTCAACTATTTCTACGATAGTGATTGCCGTTACTTGCGCTAGTTCGATTGCGCCATCGTCTTTTACTGGAATCGGGTCGTTGCCAATGCGGAAAACCAGCCTGTATGGGTGCAGGAGATCCACTGCGTATTGCTCATGCCGCCTTCCCTCGAGCTGGTGCAAACGCTCCGGGGGCGTGTGAGGAACCCTTGCCAGAGTATCGGCTCGGACAAGAACCCTAATGCGCGCCGCGATTACCCGGGCCATCCGCGGGCCATAGCTGCGCCGAAGGTCTCTCGCCGTTCTGAACTCTCTCTCCAGCCTTCGGTTCTGAAACGAAATCTCCACCCGCCGCCCCTGTTGCTGTTGGCCGGACTGTTATAGCGTATTGCGATAGGAGGCATTCCGCAAGCCCTGCCGACGCCGTCCCTAAAGGCTATAATGCTCACATAACCTCGGAATCCCAGCGCCTGCGAGGTCCGGCCATGATTGATTTGCTCATCACCAACGGGATGGTCGTCGACGGCACCGGCAGCCCCGGGTTCTTTGCCGCCGTGGCGGTGGAGGGCGACCGGGTCAGCATCCACCGGGGCGACGTGTCCGGGCTGGAGGCGGCGCGGACCATTGACGCCACCGGGTACGTCGTCTGCCCCGGGTTCGTTGACCTGCACTCCCACGCCGGGCTGACCATCCTGGGTGAGCCGCACCACGACCCCAAGGTGCGACAGGGCGTAACAACGGAGCTGGTGGGCATCGACGGCATCTCCCATGCACCCTTCAAGACCCGCGAGGAACTGGAGCGGTACATCTGGCTGGACTCGGGGCTGAACGGCTACCCGCCGCTGCCCGCCGACTGGCTGACCGTGGCGCAGTTGCTGGACAAGTATGACAACTCTGTCGCCATCAACATGGCCTACATCCTGGGCAACTCCCCCGTCCGTATCTGGAGCGTCGGCTGGAACGACCGCACGGCCACCCCTGCCGAGCTGGAGGATATGAAGGCCGTGACCCGCGAGGCGATGGAGGAGGGAGCCTGGGGACTCTCGACCGGCCTGGACTATCCGCCTGGCTCCTACGCATCCACCGAGGAGCTGGGCGCGCTGGCCGGCGTGGCGGCGCGAATGGGCGGCCATTACCACACCCACACCCGCGCCAGCCTGCGCTCGCAGGGGCTGATGGCGCCGTGGGAGGAGGCGCTTCGGATTGGGCGGCTGGGCGACTGTCCCGTACACCTGACCCACTACCGCCAGGGCGCCTCCGGCGTCGGCAGCCACCTTGACTACCTGGGGCTGGTGGAGAGGGGCCGCGACGAGGGCATGGACGTCACCTTCGACTGCTACACCTATCCCTATTCCGGCACCACGGTCACCATCGGCCTGCCGCACTGGGCCAAGGACGGGGGGCCGGAGCGTCTGATGGATGCCCTGCGCGACCAGGATGACCGCCAGCGGATGAAGCGCGAGCTTTCCCGCGACCGCCTGGAAAACAACTGGCTGACCAACTTCACCCAGCCGCAGAACAAGCAGTACGACGGGCGGCTCATCACCGACATCGCCGAGATGCGCGGCCAGGACCCGGAGGACGCGCTGTTCGACCTCCTGCTGGAGGAGAACCTGGGCATCTCCACCGTGGGGCTGGGCACCAACGCCCAGACGCTCTACGCCTTCGTTTCGCACCCGGCGGGAATGATCGCCAGCGACGCCATCCTGTTCGGCGAGTATCCAAACCCACGGAGCTATGGCTGCTTCCCCATCGTACTGGCCGAGTTCGTGCGGGCGGAGCAGCACCTGAAACTGCCCGAGGCCATCCGCAAGATGACTTCGTTCCCGGCGCAGCGCCTCGGCCTGCCCGACCGGGGCATCCTGCGCGACGGCTTCAAGGCCGACATAGTCGCCTTCAACCCCAACACCGTCAAGGCCCTGGCCACCAAGGAAAACCCCAAGCAGTATCCTGTCGGCATAGATTATGTGATAGTCAACGGCCAGGTGGTTATCGAAAATGGTGAGAACACCGGCGCCCTGCCGGGCCGCGCGCTTCGGCGGGGGCGGGCCAGCACATAGGCGCATTGGCCGAAGGCGGATAGTGGGAGAGGGTTGCGAAATGAGCCAGGCAGGAAAGAATCTACGTTTCTATACAGGGTGGGCAGGGTGGATGGCCGCTGCGTTTGCAGCGCTGCTCATGGCCGCCTGCTCAGGGGGTGGAGAGTCGGGTGGGGGAACCGCCGGCGATGGCTCCGGGGCGTTCCGGCAGGGCGAGTCGCTGTTCACCGCCAACTGCTCCGTCTGCCATGGAGCGGCGGGCGTTGGGACACAGACCGGGCCGCCGCTGGTGCATGGCATCTACAACCCGAACCATCACCCCGATTTCGCCTTTCACAACGCCGTCAACAACGGAGTTCCACAACACCACTGGGTCTTCGGCGATATGCTGCCCCGGCCCGGCCTGTCTGAGGGGGATGTGGACAACATCATCTGCTACATACGCCAGTTGCAGGTTGACGAGGGCATCTACGAGGGGGAAGTTCCCTGCTGAACGGCATCAGACGCCGAAAATCTCGCTCAACGGCAGGGTGAAGCCGGGCAGCGCGTCGCCGCAGTCCAGCGCATCGTCACCCGTCAGCGTCACGGCGGGGATGCCGGGGCGATGTACCATTACGGCCCGTTCCGCCGGGTAGACTTCCACCACCATCAGTACCCCGAGGGACAACCACATCAGTGTCTTGTCGTTGACTGATTGTTGCGTGTCGCTGGGAGAGACGATTTCGACAACCAACTCCGGTATGACTTCGAGGTAGCCCCGAACTCTCTCGTTCAGGGGGAGTCTCTCCGCCGATATGTAGTAGACATCCGGCTCGCGAACGGTATCGGGGTCCCTTTGTATCAGGACGCCAACGTCAGTACCGCCGGTGCGTCCCAATCTTTGCGGCCTTATGTGGATGTTGAGAAATGTTATGAATAGCCCTGCAATGTGCCCATGCTCTTCGCCAACTGACACGGTTTCGCGCAACACTCCCTGAATGAGTTCGCCCTTTACGCCCTGGCTGTTGAGCCGCAACAGGTCTTCGGCGGTCAGCAGCTTGTTCTTCGCGGTCGCCATACTTTCACCTGACGCTTCGATCCTCTGAGCTGATTCTACAACCCTGCCCCGGTTCGGGGGGTATCCCCAAGCGCGGCCACCAGACCGGCCGGCGCGGCGCAGTCGCGGCAGTTGTCCCGGGCATCGGGCGGTTCCGTCAGCGCGTGTATGCGGCCGGCCCGGCGCAGAAGGGGTGGTGTTGCCGTCCGGCGGGCAAACTT
This sequence comes from Dehalococcoidia bacterium, assembly GCA_965261945.1. GTDB lineage: Bacteria > Chloroflexota > Dehalococcoidia > Lucifugimonadales > UBA3495 > VXOI01. The sequence goes on along the minus strand of CBDHEF010000002.1, from coordinate 2,320,309 downwards.
GGCTGCCAGGAACGTGAGCGAGGATGCCATGACTGCCTCACCGGAACGCTGGCGCTCCTGTGGCTGGTCGCCACCCGCCTGAGCAAGGTGGCCTGATCCCGCTCTGCTGCTTGGCACAGGCCGCTCCTGATAGTATCGGGGAACGCCCTGATGGCTTTCCGGGAGTCCCTGGGCTGCGTCATTCCCATCCCTGGAGGCAGGTTTTTCCGCCATTTAGCGGACATGGCCGCTGGTAGGGAGGGGTCGAATTCCCGCCTGCCTCTATAGCGGAAACGCCGCCTCCAGCCGACGCACCTGCTCCGGGGTCAGCCGCCAGCCGGAGGCCCCGCAGTTTTCCTCGGTGCGGGCCACGCTGTTCGTCTTGGGGATGACCACCACCGGCGAGCGGGTCAGGCACCAGTTGAGCGCCGCCTGCGCCGGGGTCCTGCCTGTATCGCGGGCCACCGCCTCCAGCGTCTCCCAATTGCGTCCCGCCCTCACCCGGGGCCGCACGGCCAGGGAGCCGTCGGCCAGCGGCGTGTAGGCCATCACCGTGACGCCGTTGTCCTCGCAGTAGGGAATCAGGTCGCGTTCGATGCTCCGGCGCTTCAGGTTGTACAGCGCCTGGTTGCAGACGATGGGGTACTTGGACATTGCGGCCTGGGCCTCCTGCATCTCCGCCGCCGAGAAGTTGCTGACCCCGATGTAGCGCACCATGCCCCGCTCCACCAGCTCTTCCATCGCCCGCATCGTCTCGGCGATGGGAACGTTGTGGCTGGGCCAGTGAATCTGGTACAGGTCTATCACGTCGTCGTTGAGCAGGCGAAGGCTGTTCTCGGCGGCCCGCATCACCTGGTCGTAGCGCAGGTTGCTGCCCAGTACCTTGGTGGCGACGAACACGCGGTCGCGGATGCCCCGGACAGCCTGTCCCACGGCGTCCTCGGTGCGGTACATCTCGGCGGTGTCTATCAGGGTCGCGCCCAGCTCGATGCCCCGCCGCAGCGGCTCAGGGCCGCCCCGGTACTTCCAAGTTCCCAGCCCGACCTCGGGTATCATCACGCCCGTGCGGCCCAGTTCCCGGTATTCCATCGACGCTCTCCGGCTGGCAGGATGCAGGATGTTCCCGGCTATGTTATACCAGTCAGGTCAATCATATCGGGCCACGGCCCGGAGGTGTAGAAGTGGAGTTCCAGGACTACGAGAATTTCGTGAACAACAACCACCGGGGAGTCATCACCACCTACCGGCGCAACGGCGCGAGCCACACCAGCATCGTGGTCTGCGGCGCCTACAAGGGCAAGGCGGCCTACGTCATCGTGTACGGCAGCTCGGTCAAGGTCCGCAACCTGCAACGCGACAAGCGCTGCACCATCATGGCGGTCAGCGAAGACTGGCGCAGTTGCGTCTGCGTCGAGGGCACGGCAGAAACGATGGACTTCCGCAACACAGACGCCGAGACCATGCGCGTGGAGCTGCGGGAGGTTTTCCGCGCCTGCAGCGCCCACGGCGACCACCCCGACTGGGAGGAATACGACGAGGCGATGGTCAAGCAGGACGCCGTAATCGTCCTGGTGGAGCCGGAGCGCATCTACGGGAGAATCCGGGGGTAGGGGCGACAATCCTTTGACCGCGGGGCATTGTTAGCTCCGCGGTCAGAGCATATTGCAGGGAGCCGCAGGTTGTGCCGCCAAAAGTCAGAGAAGCCATACGCATCATCGAAGATGACGGGTCGTATTATGATTACAGTAGAGGAAGCCATCGATATTTTCGTTATCCGGTCAAACTGGGCAAGGTTACGATTCCGGGGAAGCCGGGTGACGATTTGGTAGCCAAGACTTGGGACAGTATCCAGAAACAAGCCGCTCTGAAAGGGAGCAGGCAAATTGAGGTTCCTAAACCAAAGCCAATGTGGGATGTACATTTTGCGGACAGCCATTCGCAGTCAGGGTTCGCGCCTCGACCGTAGGGGCGGGTTTCAAACCCGCCCCTACCAGTGGACCGCCCGTGCGCCGGCGAGTCCACCTGCAATGAAACGCTACCTGGCATCAATGCGCATTTCACCTTGGATTTGGCTTAGGTTGGTGGAGGGGTTGTGGGCGAACCAGCGTCTCCGGCTCCGGGATGGTTGCGGCTCGCCGCCTGAGTGTCCCGCATGATGCCGAAGCCCGTCGGAGTAGGGCTCGAAGTCCACGATCTTGTCTTATCTGACTGGGAACTTTTCCCCATCCCCTGAAACGTACAGGTATTCGGCGGCGGACTAGGATCTCAACTTGGAGTTACGCTGTCCGCTGGGCTGAATCCCTCGTATTCGCGGATCTTGGCGATCACAGTGTTCAGCCATCCGGTCAGTTCGTCCAGTTCGGATTCATTCAGCGGGGCGTCCGTCCGGCAGGACAGGTCCATTCCCTTGCCAGATGGTTAGCGAGGCCCCTTATTGGGCGGTCATCCGAGGGCGTGCGGCCAGGGGGTTCTGGCGCTCCGTAGCCTCTTCTGTGCATCTGGATTATGGCGCTCCTATCCAGAGGAAGGGCTGTCGGGGTGTCCGCCCTGTAGTATTTGGGCGCGTCGCAGTTCTATCGCGTCTTGTAACAGATTGGAGCCATATCGGTCCAGAATGTCGATGTCTCTGCGTAGAATCGGGTCGGACACCTTGACCTTGTTCTCAGCCTGACGCAACTCCATCAAGTCGCTACCCCTTGCACGGCGTGAATTTCCCGCGCCGAACAACTTCCAGAACGCCAATGCAAACGCAGCCACAACAGCCAATCCGACAAGATACAGCATTGCTCCTAACCCTCACTCCTGCGTGTCCCGATGTAAAGCGAAAATCAAGGGCTCCAACTATCTGTAACAAGAGGACGAGAGGTTGCGCCCAAGAAAAGCGCAGAACCTCAGCGGTGAATATGGGTTGCGGTTTCTGGCATCACTCGCCCGCAGCGCGTCGATGTTTCTTTCGACGTATCGTGGCCTGCTACCGTATTACTGTGCTTGCGGTGTTCACGCTGTCGCTACTGTCGGCGCTCATCATTTCTAAGATTTCGGACTACTAGCCCACCGCCAGCGCCGCGTCGGCCAGGCAGACCAACTCGCCACGCTGGTTGGCGCCCCGGACCCGGCACTCTACAATTCCCCGGTCATCCTCGCGCCGCCGGCCCGTCACTTCGCCCGCAAACATCACCGTGTCGCCGCTTCGGAAGGGCGTGATGGCCCTCATCAGCAGGCTCCCGCCGATATAGAACGCTTCGGGCGGAAACGACAGTTGCAGCATCTGGTCCACGTAAGACATGGTGGCCGGGCCCGAGTTGACCGTCCCGCCGAAGATGTTCTGACGTGCGAACTCCTCGTCGGTGTGGATGTTGCTCTCGTTGGGCCGCCCCGCCAGCCGGAAGGCGCTGCGGCGGTTGATGATGTCTTGGCTCTCCGTGATGCTCAGCTCCGCCAGCGCCGTCCCTTCCACCGCCGAATCGAAGTCCAGCAACTGTCGCTGCCCGACTCCCTCTCCCGCCGCAATCCCCTCCCCCTCTGGGAGAGGGTTAGGGTGAGGGCGTTCCGTCGGCGCCTCCCGCTGGCCCCTGGCGTAGTCGAAGATGCAGGTATAGTCGTATTCCACCGCCGTCTCGCCCCGTTGGTTGACGCCTTCGACGCGGAAAGTGACGAAGCGGCTGCCCCTCCGCTCGTACTTTTCCAGCGTGCCGCGCCTGCCGGTGATGACGTCGCCGGCGCGGACGGGCTGATGCCAGTGAATATCGCACTTGGCGAAGGGGGTCTGTTTCCGGGCGGTCTTCGACTGCTCCAGGGCCGTGAACCCGTTGGCCTCGGCGATTTCCTCGCGCAGCAGGGGCGCGTAGGCCAGTACCATAGTCGGCATTGCCATTGATGCGCCGGGGCCGAGGTACCGGTCATCGCGGTTGAGCGCAGCCTCCGCGTACCCGGCGATGTTCCCGGATGTAATTTCCACCACCGTCTCCGCGCCAAGCTGGCCCGGCTCCACCGCGTCGAAGTCCCAGAGCCGTTCCACCATTTCAACCATAGCCGCGCCTCCGCGCCGGAGTTAATTGCGTAGCGTTAATTGTGTAAAGGATACGCCAAGTTGGGGATAAGGGGAAACGGGCGGCGAGCAGCGGTATCGCAGTTCGCCAGCCATATCCCGTGATTCCCGCCTTCGCAGGAATCACGGGGACTTTTCCTGCCGTTGGGTAAAATCGATATTTCCCCGATATTCCCCGATGAAAAGATCGTGCCCATTGCGAAAGTTGACTACTGGCTAAACAGAAATTACCATAAGCTGGATATCGGGTACAGGGTTGGCATAGACGAACCGGGTTGTAGGGTTAGACGATGCAGGCCGTTTCGGAGATTTTGCCGGGAACAAGCCCCTCTGTTCACGACGTTCCCGAGTTCCGTGACCTTTCCTATCCCGCCTACCGGGCTGAACTGCGGGCCCTGCGTGTGCATCTCCTGTCGTTACAGGAGTGGGTCGTGTCTGAGGGTGAACGGGTGGTCGTCGTTCTTGAGGGACGCGACGCCGCCGGCAAGGGGAAACTGTCCGCCGGGATTACTCACTACCTCAACCCCAAGTCTGCCAAAGTCATAGCCCAGGGAACTCCCACGCCCCAGGCGATGCGCAACTGGCTGGGCCGGCATTACAAAATGATGCCCGAAAAGGGCGAAATCGTGATCTTCGACCGCTCATGGTATTCCCGCGCCATGATTCAGCCGGCCATGGGCTACTGCACCATGCGGCAGTACCACTACTTTATGAACCGGGTGAACGAATGGGAAAGGAGCCTGGTGGATGAGGGTGTAACCCTGATAAAAATTTACCTGTCGGTCTCCCGGGACTCCCAGGACCTCCGGTTCAAGCTGCGGGTTACCAGCGACCTGCAATACTGGAAGTATTCCGCCAACGACCGCATGGTCGCCGAGCGATGGCAGTTGCTCACCTACTTCAAGGAGCGGATGTTCTCTGTGACCTCCACCGAATACGCTCCCTGGGTCGTAATCAACTCCGACAACAAGCAGCAGGCTCTGCTGAATGCGATTCATTGTATACTGGAAAGGTTCGGCTACGAGGAGAGCGGCCTGATTCACCCCTCGCTCCAAGCCGAGTCGGAAGAGCAAGTGGAGTTCCTGGACCTGCTGGTGGACGGTGTGCTTTTTACCGGACTAAATAGAGAACAGGTAGCGATTTTGGAGCGGATTCGCATACATGAATAGAGATGAGCTGCCCCAGATGGCGGCCGCCGGTGGCTTGGTGCTGTCCGGCGGCCATGCGTTGTTGATCAGGAAGCATCATTTGTGGGACCTCCCCAAGGGCAAACTCTCCGGCGACGAAAATCCGGAAGACTGCGCACTGAGGGAAATTTCCGAAGAAACGGGATTGAACCCCGGCTTCCTCACCATTCGATCCCCCCTTTGCCGCTCCAGCTACATTTCCTTTTATTCCTTCGGGCCGGTGAACAAGACGGTGGACTGGTTCCTGCTCGACTATGCCGGCAATCTCACCGACCCGCTGTCTCCTGAACTGTCCGAAGACATTGACCTGTGCCAGTGGGTCGCCGCCTGCGACCTGTTGAAGACTGTCCACACCGCCCGAGAGTACCTGCGCCCGGTGTGGGATGTCATCGACCTGGCTCTGAACCCCTCCGGCAGGATAGCGCGGCCCACGGCCTAACCCGGTCTCTTCGTTCCCCCGAACCAGCCTGCCATCTGCTATTATTGCTACATCGCTATGCGATGGACTTTCCCTACCCCGATCCTATTTCGACCAGGACGAGGCTAGATAGAATGCCAGGCCCAGATTTGAAGGCAGGATTGCGGGGCCGTATTGAGACCGTGGTGAACGAGGCCAATGTCGCCCCCCATGTGCCCAAGTTCAGCACTCCCTCAATGATACAGTTGATGGAACAGGCGTCCATGGAAAGCGTTGGCGCCCATCTGTTGCCTGGAGAGACCACCGTCGGGTTCGAGGTGAACGTGCGTCATCTGGCCCCCGCGGACATCGGAGACAGCATCCTCGCCTGCGCCGAAGTCACCGAGGTTGACCGCAACCGGCTGACCTTTCGCGTGGAGGCGTATCACGGCGACCGCAAGATCGGCGAAGGCACCCATCGCCGCGCCATCATCCAGATTCCATCCTGAAGGCGTGTCCCCGGCCCCCTTCTCAACGGCGTAAGCGCCCATTGAGAGCTTTTGCGCTCCCGGTGTGCTAGAATCCGGTTCGCGCCGTCATTTCATTGGTCGGTGCGTCGGATGTCGGCACCTTGGCTTGGCGTCCCACACTATTGATGATATTCGATGTTGTCCGGGAGCAGTGACTATGGCCAACATGGAGCACGTTCAACTGGTAAGGCGGGGTCGGGACCACGTCGCCCGCTGGCGTGAAGCCAACCCCAACGAGTCTCTCGACCTGAACGCGGGCTACATGAGCTATGTCCGCGCTCCGCAGGTCAACATTAGCGGCTCCGACCTTCGCCACGCCGACCTGATGGGCGCCGTCATGCGCCGGGCCAACCTGTCTGGTTGCTTCCTGAATCCCTGCCATCTGTACCATGCCGACCTGCGCGAGGCAGACCTGACCAACGCCATGTTCAACGGAGCCAATATGCGTGGCGCGGATCTGCGGGGCGCCAATCTGTCCGGGGCAGATCTGGACCGCGCCATCCTGTCCGACGCCGACCTGAGCAGAGCCAACCTGACCGGCGCCAACCTCGCCCGGACCAGCATGATAGGCACGAACCTGACCGGCGCGAACCTGACCGGCGCCAGCTTCGCAGGCGCCGACCTGGTGCACTCAAACCTGGCTGATGCGAATCTTGACGATGCAGACCTGTTCCAGACCCGGATCTGGGGCTGCAACCTGGACGGAACGAACCTGGGCGGAGCCGGCCTGGGCTACACCGTCTTCCAGGACTGCGACCTGCGCTCCGCCATCGGGCTGGAGTTGGTGCGCCATGATGCCCCCAGCAGCATCGGCGTGGATACCATCTACCGCTCCGGCGGATTGTTGCCCGCGGCCTTCCTTGCAGGGGCGGGTGTCCCCGGCTCCGTGGCCGTGCTCCAGGACACCATCGCCTCGGCTCCGCCCGCCTTTACCGAGTGCTACATCGCCTGCCGGAACGAAGACGAGGAATTCGCCCGCCGGTTGAGCGATGGCCTGAACGCCCTGGGGGTGAACAACTGGGTCTTTTCCATACGGGTGCGAGGCAGCGCCCTGGTCTCCCGACTCAGTTCCTCGGACCAGGAGGAGGTGGAGCGTTGGATCAGAAACTACGACAAGATGATAGTCGTCGCCTCCGCCCGCGCGCTGGATACCGAAGCCATTCTCAATGACATCACCGCAGCCCGCGAGAAGCAACATTCGGCTGACCGATGGCTCCTCTATTTTGTCGCTCCTGACGATGGACTGACACGTCCCAACAGCCGAGGCGCCCGCACCATGGCTGCCGAGAACATCATCTTCGATCTGCGCGAGGGAGACTCGGCCACCTATGAGGCGGAGCTGGCCAAGCTGGCCGACGCTCTCAAGCAGGACCAGCCCGCCAGCGCCGGCGCCCCGGTGGCGGACTTCCAGTTATAGCGCTCTGCCTCCAGTTTCGCGGATAAGGAAAGGGGAGGGTCACAAAGACCCTCCCCTTTTTCTGCCTTCTGAAAAACGTCCGAGAGTGCATAGCGGCAATCACTGCGGAGTTACGGCTCCCCTAATGGCTCGACAAGCTCACCACCAACGGATTGTCAAGAACTCAGCTGGATGTGTGACAAGTGCCCTCTCCCCCTGGGAGAGGGTTAGGGTGAGGGCTTACCCCTGGTTTCGCAGGAACAATGAAGACCCCCCCACCTTGACTGGTTCAGTCAGAAGGCGCTTGCCGCTCACCCTCTGAGAGCCGGTATTGGTACATGGCAATGAAAAGGGGCCGGCATTTCGCCGGCCCCTGGAACTCCATGGGTTACCGTGCAGAGGTGAGGGCTAGATGTAGTCCTCTTCTTGCATCATGCCGATGTTGTCGCGGGACTGCTGCAGGCCGCGGGAGACCTGATCCCGGAACGATTCCAGCATTTCGTCGCTGATGACTCCGCCGTTGTCCATGGCCTGCTGGCGGAAGTTGTCGAAGGCGAACTCTTCGGTGTCGCCGTGAGGCATGGCCGAGAAGAACTCGCGCTCGAAGACCGGCATTTCGCCGGGGCCGAAGTAGCCCTTGCCCTCGAGTTCGTAACCTTCGAGGTCGTGAGTGCCCTTGCCCAGCACCTGGCCGGTAGCGGCATAGTGCTCCATGACGGTGGACATACCGTACTTCTGGATGGGGCAGACCTTCATGCAGATACCGCATCCCAAGTAGCGGGCCATGACGGGGCGGCAGCGCTTGAAGTAGAGCTTGTTCTTCTCAATTCCCCGCCACCAGATCTTGTCGCGCATCAGGGCGCGGCCCGGGCAGCGGTTCACGCAGACCTGGCAGACCTGGCAGAAAGCGTGGATGCCGTAGTCTACCGGCGAGTCGTACTGGACGTTGGCGTCGGTGGTGATGATCATGATGCGGCAGCGGGAGCCGACGTGCGGGGTGAGCAGGTAGCCGCAGGCGCCCAGGGAGCCAAGGCCGGCAGCGACGAACATCGGGATGTAGGGGCCGGTGTTGTCGTTGGGGCTGTGGACCTGCGCCCGGTAGCCGAGACTCTGGACGAACTTCGCCATTTCCAGACCGGCCGCGCCCTCGGTGCGGTAGGTGCTGGAGTGGACGATCTCAGCGTCGATGCTGGGAATGGTCTGGGTGGGCTCGAAGTCCTGCTCGTAGGCCAGGCAGATGGCGTGGGGGAACTTGACCCAGTCCTTCTTGCTCTGGTAGGTGTAGCGGTGGTCATAGGCGGTGATGCCGACTTCGATGTAACCCAGTTCCCGGGCCTTGTTCTTGATGGCCTCGGTAACGTCTTCGCCGGTGGCCTCGGCCGTGGGTTCCTGGTCGCCAGTCATGCGGGCGGCCAGAATCAGCGGCTGGTTCAGGCGATCGTGCTCCTTCCGGATCTCACGCATCTCGACATGCTGGTCGCGGATGCCGTTCGCCCAGTCGCGGGAAGCCCGCTCCGTGATGTTCATGGTTTCCAGGGGGTATTCCCTGGCGTACCAGTCAACTTCGCGGCCGGTGAGAGGGATCCCGGGAGTGGATTCCAGCTCTTCGGGAACCTGAATGGTGACGGATTCTTCGCCGAGGTACTTGCCAGGCCGGACGACCTCATGGCCTATCTTTAGCATACCTTCCCTCCAAAATCTGTTACACAGGGCAACGCGGGGTTTGCCTTATGCGCAACAATAACGCTATACCAATTTATTTGTCAACCCTTATACCCACACGAGTTTCATATTCGATTGTGGCATACAGATTAACATCTGCCAGGATATGATACGATTTCCGCGCATTGAATGAATGGATGTTCTTGAAGTCGTCGCGATTGCGTTTTGTTTTCGCTACGGCGATTCCGGCTACCCGCCCGTTCTCCGCGCGATCATTGCCGTGGCCAAGGGGCTGGCGCCGGAACGCACGGTGACGTCGACCAGAGATGGTTGCCCCGAGGCCAGCGCACGGCCTACCGCAGCCGCCACTTCGCCCGGTTCCTCCACATGCTCCGTGTAGCCGCCGATGGCTTCCACCACCTTGTCGTATCGAATGCGCCGCAGGTCGGTGCCAACGGCCCGTCCGTAGTAGGCGACCTGGAAGGTCTTGTCGATCCCCCAGGTGGCGTCGTTGCCCAGCACGGTGGTGATGGCCAGGTTGTGGCGGATGCAGGTGTCGTACTCCATGGAGTAGAACCCAAAGGCGCCGTCGCCGATGAACACCAGCACCTTGGCCTCGGGGTAGGCCAGCTTGGCGGCCATGCCGTAGGGGATGCCCGCCCCCAGGTGGCTGAGCGGCCCCAGCCGCATGAACCGGCCCGGTTTTCGGGCCTTCATGTAGGCCCGGCCCCACTGCACGTAGTCGCCGCCGTCGAAAATGATCACCGAATCCTCGTCCAAGTGCTTTTCCAGCCCGGTGTAGACGTCCAGCGGGTGCATCGGCGACTCGCCGGTGGCCTTGCCGCGCAGTTCCTCGTCCCAGGCGTTGCGGTCCTGCCGGAGCTGGTCAACCCAGGCCGACTTGTCCTCGCTGCTCGCCGCGGAGGCCGAGATCGCCGACGTGAGCTGCTCCACCACCGCGCCCAGGTCGCCCTGGATGCCCACGGCCACGCCCCGGTTGCGTCCGATTTCCGCCGGAGACGGGTCAACCTGTATCAGCTTGGCGTCGGCGGAGAACACCCCGCCGTAGCGGTAGCGGTGGTCCAGCCGTTTGCCCAACAGCAACGCCACGTCGGCCTCCCGGAAGCGCCGGGCCGTGGGGTTCAGCGCGCCGTCGGCGTAGCCGAAGCACAGCGGATGCTCGTCGTCCAGCAGCCCGCGGGCCTGCTCCACGGTGAAGACGGGGATGCCGGTGGTTTCGGCCAGCGTTTCCAGTTGTTCCGGCGTCACCGAGTAGCGGGCCGGGTTGCCGGCGATGATTACCGGACGCCGCGCCCCGCTCAGCAGCGCCGCCGCTTCCTCTACAAAGGAAGGGTCGCCCTGGGGTCGTCCGGTGGGGCGGTATTCATGCGGCAGAAACTGCGGCAGGTCTTCCTCGCTGATTTCCGCGTCCTGGAGGTCGATGGGCAGAGTCAGATGCACCGGGCCGGGGCGGCCGGTGGTCGCGGTGCGAAAGGCCGTCGCCACGTATTCGGGGATGCGATGGAGGTCGTGAATCAGCCACGACCCCTTGGTGACCGGCGCGGCCATGCTCACCTGGTCAATCTCCTGAAAGGCGGCCATGCCCTTTTCGGGCAGCTCGGCGCAGCCCGCCACGAACACCACCGGACTCTCCGAGGTGTAGATGGCAGGCAGGGCGGAAATGGCGTTGGAGAATCCCGGCCCGCCGGTGAAGATGCCGCAGGCAGGCCGCCCGGTGATGCGGGCGTAGCCGTCGGCCATGTGCAGCGCCGCCCCCTCGTGCCGCGTGTCAATGAACTCGATTCCTTCGTCCGCCGCGGCGTCCACCAAGGGCAGGATGGTGTCGCCGACAATGGTGAATACCTTCTCGATGCCTTCCTGCTTCAGGCAGCGGATGAACAGGTGCCCGCCGGTAAGTCTGGCCATATAATCCTCCTGGATTAGCGATCAGAGGAGATCTGATATTGAGCGGAGACTGCTTAGCGCGGACGGCGTGGCGCCTTAGCTCTCTTAAGGGCCAGATCGAATTTGCCCATCTTCAGCAAGGCCAAGCGAGTCCGCAAATCGGTGGGGTTCAGTTCCATAGGAGGATACTTTTCTGGTTTTTTTTTGTCAGCCATTCGTCTCACTTCCTGCTTGAGATTCGGACTCCAAAGATAATTGATTGATTGAACTTTCCACTGAGAAGGAGACATTAGCCAATTGCTGAAGGTAATCTTGGTAAATTCGATCCAGTTGTTCCAAGCTCGTCTGGTTCAGGAAATTGGCGCCGTTTTCCGCGTCAATGGTGAGAATGTCGGTAAACCGGCTGCCCACTCCGGGTGCCCGCTCGCTCCTTCTTTTGGCTACATAAGCGAGCCAAACACCACGATTGAGGGAAATTTCGGGCGAGTAGTCGGCTTCAGTTAAGAATCCTTCGGCATGTGGCAGCCCACTGCCGATGGCTGCGTATCCAATGGAGTCAAAGCATCTAGCGGTTCCAGGGTCGGAAATTTCGTAGAGGTGGGCTCCGGATGAGTCGACTCCGGTGACTAGCAACTCAACGCCGAGTTCGATCGATTGATATTCAGCTGATAGCGCCAATATAAGAGCATCCGACAGATTCTGTTGCTTTTCAAGGAAGGTTTCGTAGTCCAGGCCAACCCGCTTCAATACGAACTTTTCGGCAAGTGATTGCCTATGCTGGATAAAACATCCCTCTACCGCTGTGGCTACTTCCCGTACACTGGGCTGGGCCATCCCTGAAATGGAATCGGTGGCGTCCCGGAGAAGATCCGTATGGGCCAACGCATCCCCGGCAGTCAGAGTTGCAAAGCTGGGTCCAATCCGGTCAATTTTGCGCGTTCTCTGCTCAAACTCCAAAGATAGGGAGGTATCGCTTACCATGCGGTCGGCTACTGCGACTAGGCTATTCCCGTTTTCACACACCAAGGCAAGGCAAATTGTCATTGTTGGGGATGGCTCCCGGAGTATTCTGCCGCTTCTTATGATATACGATTGGAGGCGGGATGCAAAACAAGACACTATCTCTGTCACCGTATTCAGGATAGGACTTACGCGGTTGAAAGCAATTTCGTATCTATGCTGACACCCGGCCCTTGCCAGTGCCGTAACGTACCTCTTACCATAATCTTGTATATCAAAACGCCTGCGGCCCGGCCCCGCGCCGGAACGGGCCAAGCGGGACCAAATGGGACGGGAAACAAAAAAGTTTCCCATCTCCTCCCCAGAACTGGAACGCCACCCATAGCCAACTGCGTAACTCCTATCAGTATTGAGTAAGAGTAAGAAGGAAGGCGTAGACCAGGCTCCCACCCTCTACGTCGTTGGTACGCCCATCGGCAACCTCGAGGACCTGTCGCCCCGGGCGGCGCGGGTGCTGCGGTCGGTCGCGCTGGTGGCCGCCGAGGATACGCGGGTCACGCGGCGGCTGCTGAATCACCTTGGAGCGCGGCCCCGGCTGGTCAGTTTCAACGAACACAACTGGCGGGAACGGTTGGAGCCGGTGTTGCAGGCGCTGGAACAGGGCGACGCGGCGCTGGTATCCGACGCCGGTATGCCGGGGATCAGCGATCCCGGCCGCGAGTTGGTGGCGGCTGCGGCGGCGCAGGGCATCCGGGTTGAGTCGGTGCCGGGGCCGTCGGCGGTGACCACGGCGCTGGCGATCTCGGGTCTGCCCGCCGACTCCTTCCGGTTCCTCGGTTTCCTGCCCCGCCGCCGGCGGGAGCGGCAGGAGCGGCTGCGGGAGGCCGCCGCCAGCCCGCATACGCTGGTGCTGTTCGAGGCCCCCCACCGGCTGCGGGCCGCGCTGGAGGACATCGCCGGCGTCATTGGCGAGCGCCCCATCGCCGTATGCCGCGAGCTTACCAAGCTGCACGAGGAGGTATATCGCGGCGCCGCTTCGGAGGCTCTGGAGCATTTCGATGCGCCGCGAGGTGAGTTTGTCCTGGTGCTGGCGGGGGCAGCCCCCGAAGAAGTCCGGCCCGGCCCGGCGGACACCGACCAGGAGGAAATCCGCCGATTTCTCATGGAGCGCCGGGCGGCCGGAATCCGGTCGCGGGACGCAGTGGCCGAGGCCGCCGGACAATTCGGTATTCCAAAGAACCGCGCCTATCAGCTCTGGCTGGAAACCCGGAGGCCAGACGGGGATTGAACGCAGTGAAACAACCCTCGCTCAGGGCCATGCGGAGGGCGATTTTTCGATTTCTGCGATGACATTTTGGTCTATCTGCGGACATGATTATTCTCAATGATGATGTTAGACTGGCTCTTTAATCCGATAACATGATTAAGTGGGGCGGCATTTTCTCTTGGAGCGTCTGAACATATCCGACGGGCGCGGTATTTTCTATGGCTGGTATCTGGTTGGACTGAGCGGCTTCACGATGGTGCTGGCCACCGTGCCGCTGTTCCACGCCATGGCCTTGTGGGCCGTTGCTCTACAGCATCAGTTCAATTGGACCAACACCCAGTTGGGCTGGGCCTTGACGCTCACTCGCGTCGAGGGCGGGCTGATGGGGCCGTTGGAGGGCTACCTTACCGACAAGGTCGGCACCCGCCGCATGGTGCTCATCGGTCTTTTCATCCTGGGCGGGGCCTTCATCTTCTATGGTCAGGTGCAGAATCTGTGGATGTTCTATTTGGCCTATGTCCTGATGGCTGTGGGGCAGGGACTGGGCAGTTGGATTCCGCTGATGACCATGCTCAACCGCTGGTTCGCCCGCCGGCGGGCGTCGGCCATCGGCTGGTCCAACGTGGGCAGCCGGGCCGGGGCGTTGTTGCTGATTCCCGCCATTGCCTGGGCCATCGACCCTGAATTTGACCGGCTGGGCTGGAGCATGACGGCCACGATTATTGGCATCGTCATACTGGTGGCAGCCGGCCCGATTTCCCTGTTCCTGCGAAACGACCCCCAGAGCTATGGGCTATTGCCCGACGGCGACCGCGCCGGGCCAGGCCCGGGCCAGACCGCCCGGCCCGCCCAGGGGTCTGCCCGGTCCCAGGAAACCGGCATGACCGCCACCCAAGCGGTTCGCACCCCCGCCTTCTGGCTTATCGCCTTCGGCCACGGTTTCACTTCGATGGTGATTCTGGCCATAATGACCTACCTCGGCCTGTTGATGGTGGAGAAGGGGTTCCAACTGCTGAACGCGGCGCTGGTGGTGACGGTCTACACCGCCGTGGCGATGGTCTTCCAGTTGGTGGGCGGTTACGTGGGCGACCGTTTGCCCAAGCAGTTGGCCCTGAGCTTCTTCACCATGTTGCAGGCCGGCGGTGTCATGGTGCTGGTATTCGCCGACACACTACCGATGTTCTATTTCTTCGCCGTGCTGTTCGGCATGGGATTCGGCGGACGCAACCCGCTGACCGTGGCCATACGCGCCGACTACTTCGGCACAGCGTCCTTCGGCAAAATTCTGGGTCTGTCCACGGTGCCGATGAATGCGCTCCTGCTGATTGCCGCGCCCTTTACCGGCTGGATGTATGATACCCAGGGCACCTACGTCAACGCCTTCCTGATACTGGCCGGCTTGAACGTTCTCGGCGCCCTCTGCTTCCTGGCGGCGCGCCGCCCCCGGGTTCCCGTCTCCCAGGTCGCTCCCGCCCCCCATACCGCAGACTAACATTCGGCGCCGTTCATTCCTGCGAAGGCGAAAACCCGAAGCGGAATGGCGAGGCTGACGTCCTGGCTGAGATTTGTACAAAGCCGAGGCGCCGGAAGCCGACATCGGGAAAGTTCCGGCATTGCTGTACGACAGCCCCATTTACTAAACCAAATTCAAGGTGAAATGCGCATTTATGCCAGGTAGCGTTTCATTGCAGGTGGACTGCGCCGGCGCACGGGCGGTCCACTGGTAGGGGCGGGTTTCAAACCCGCCCCTACGGTCGAGGCGCGAACCCTGACTGCGAATGGCTGTCCGCAAAATGTACATCCCACATTGGCTTTGGTTATTGGATTTGGTTTAGCTGGCCTGCGCCGCTTGAATGTGCAAAATCCAGCTTAGTGTGCCTTGGCTTCAGTAGGAGATTAGGACGCGGCGAGAGGCCACCGGCTTGCGGGACGTGGACAGGGAAGGCTAAAGGAGCCCGGCGTTGGCGAGGAAGGCTTCCAGCAGGGATGTCATCTGGCGCTGGTGCGCCGGCGCGAACTTGGCGAACTCGCGCAGGTTGCGCGCCGATTCCTCCACGGGGTTGAAGGCGTCGCCCATCAGGCTGTAATCGCCGGAAAAGACCCGGTCCCACACCTTCAGTTCGTCCAGCGTCAACTGCGGCTCGAACTGGAAGGCATAGGACGGGCCGTAGCGGAAGGCCATATTGATGCGCCGAAACCCGCCGTCGCGGCACAGCATATCGCCCTCGGCCAGCTTGACGGCGCCCTCGGGGATGGTGAAGCGCTCGCCGTGCAGCGTCGGGACCAGCGGGTTGGCGATTGCGCCGAACACCGGGTCGGCGTCGCCTTCCGCGGTCACATGTATCTTGCGCAGGCCGAACTGGTAGCCGCCGCTGGGCTCCACCGTTCCGCCCAGCGCCGTGGCCATCATCTGCGCCCCCAGGCATACGCCGAAGAGGGGCTTGCCGAGGGCCATCGCGTTTCTCATGTACTCGCGCTCGCGGTGCAGGGCCAACAGGTCGCCGTTGACCGACATCGGCCCGCCGAAGGCCATAATCAGCTCTACCTCGTCCGGCGGGGGCGCGTCGAAGCGGTCATACCGGGGGGCGGACTCAAAGATGTTGCAGGCGATGAACTCGAACCCGTGCCGCTCCAGGATGGCCCGGAAGTTCCCGCCCAGCGTCTCCACCTCGTGATGCCGTATGACCAGCGCCCGCTTCATTTCGCCCTCCGCCGGGTTCAGGATGTCGGGGCAACTGTATCATACACCGGGCTGCCTGCCGTTCCTGGGAATGATACAATCAGCATCGCAGGCCAATTCCCTGTAGAGGTAGAGGCGTATATGGAAGACCGAATAAGCGGCTTGGAAAGCTTCGCGCGGATGTCCGCGACTCTGACCCGGATAATGAATGATCACGTAGACATGATGGATGAAAGACAGCGGCAAACCGAACAGTGGCAGCGGCAAACCGAACAGTGGCAGCGGCAGGCCGAAGAGAGACAGCGGCAGGCCGAAGAGAGACAGCGGCAGACCGAAGAGTGGCAGCGGCAGGCCGAAGAAAGTCGGCGACAAAGATATGAGTTATTGCAGCAGTTGCTCCAGGCCGTGGCGGTGATGCAGGCGGACATAGTTCGTATAGACGAAACGCATTCCTGACCTCTCCTGACATGGCCGGCAGAGAATCGGCAAAGTTTGAATGACGATGAAGGAAGCACAAATGGCTAAGATGACCGGCGGACAGGCACTGGTGAAATCGCTCTACCGGGAGGGTGTGCGGGTGGTGTTCGGGCTGCCCGGGGTGCAGCTTTACCACGCTATGGACGCCTTCTACGACGAGCCGGGCATTCGGTTCATCACCACCCGGCACGAGCAGGCCACCGCCTACATGGCCGACGGCTTCTCCCGTGCCGGCGGGGGCATCGGCACCGCGCTGGTGGTGCCGGGGCCGGGGCTGCTCAACGCCACCGCTGCCCTGAACACCGCCTATGCCGCCTCGTCGCCGGTGATGATGGTGTCGGGCCAGATTGAGCGCGACTTCATCGGCGCCAACCGCGGAATGCTCCACGAGGTGGACGACCAACTGGACATCATGCGAACGGTCACCAAGTTCGCCCGCCGCGCCATGGACCCTGCCGAGGTGCCAGAGACGGTGCATGAGGCTTTCCATCACCTGAAGAATGGCCGGCCTCGTCCGGTGGAGATCGAGATCCCGCCGGAAACCCTGGCGGAAGTTAGCGACATCGAGCTGCTGGAGCCCGAGGCGCCCAGGCCACTGGCCCCAGACACAGGGCGCATAGCCGAGGCGGCGCGGCTGCTGGCTGGAGCGGAGAACCCCCTCATCTGGGCCGGCGGCGGCACTATTTCGTCCGGCGCGTCCGACGCCGTGCGCAGGCTGGCCGAGCATCTGCAAGCTCCGGTCATCGCCACCGCCGAGGGCAAGGGCATCATTTCAGACCGGCATCCGCTGTCGCTGGGTTCGCTGTGGCTGCGCAGCGACACCGTGGCCGGCGAGAACAGCAGCCACGACCTGGTGCTGGCCGTCGGCACCCGCCTGGCCTTCCCTGACTGGCTGGGCGGTCAGCAGGTGGTGCAGATAGACGCGGACGCGGAGGAACTTGGCCGCAACTACGCCAACACTTACGGAGTCCACGGCGACGCTCGCGTGTCGCTGGAGACGCTGCTGTCGGAGGTTTCCAAGATTGCCCCGGCCCGCGCCGGACGCAGCGCGGAGGTTGCGGCGGAACGGGCGCAGCGCGAGGAGGCCCGCATCATCGTGGAGCCGCAGGAGTCCTTCCTGGCCGCCGTGCGCTCCGCCATGCCTGACGACGGCATCCTGGTTGCGGGTATGACGCAGCTCGGCTACTACAGCCGGGCCTACTTCCCGGTCTACGAACCGCGCACCTTCATTACCTCGTCCTATTCGGGCAACCTCGGCTACGCCTACCCCACGGCGCTGGGGGCCAAAGTGGCCCAGCCGGACAAGGCGGTGGTGGCGCTGTCGGGCGACGGCGGTTTCCTGTACAACTCGCAGGAGATGGCGACGGCGGTGCAGTATGGCATCAACGCCGTGGTGGTGGTGTTCAACGACAACGCCTACGGCAACGTGCTGCGCGACCAGCGCAACCGTTTCACCGGGCGCACCATAGGCGCCGAACTGCACAACCCCGACTTCATGAAACTGGCCGACGCCTACGGCATGAATGGAGTCCGCGTCGAGACGCCCGAGGCCCTGGAAACCGCCCTGCGCCAGTGCATAGCCCACAACGGCCCGTCCCTCATTGAGGTCCCCGTAGGCCCCATGCCAACGCCGTTCGAGCGGCTGGGGTAGGGGTGCTGACTTGATACGCGCCGGGTGATTAGGATAGCGGCGTATCCTGCTTGGCGTACTTGTCAAACCACCTAAAAACGAAAATCTGCCAAGTCGCGCTGGGAGTCATAATGCCGGATACTTTGTTTAGCCAGTCCTATCTCGACGACGGGCTGAAAGAAACTGAAGAGTATAGGCAATTTACTCAACAGCGAATGACAATCAGTCAAGAGCTGAGGGAGCCGTATTTCGCTTTTAGCGCCGCTTACAGCAGCTCTAACGAAGCACAGGTTGAGGACATCCTCATCCGCCCGGTTCTGAATGCGCTGGGGTGGAGTTACTTGCCGCAGCAGCGGATTCCGGGCAGCGCACAGACGCCCGATTATATGCTTTTTGCTGATGATGATGACCGGGCCGCAGTTGCCGGAGGCGCGGATGCGGCCCAATACGCGCTGGGGCTGGCCGAGGCAAAGGCTTGGGGAACTAACCTGGACCAGCGCGATGGCCCCCGCAGTCCCAGCACGCAGTTGCAGGATTATCTCGCGCTGTTCTGGAGGCATACCAGCGGACGCGCCAAGTGGGGTATCCTGACCAATGGCGAAACTTGGCGGCTGTATCGCGCCACTGGGCCTGGGCCAGACAATAAATTTTATCAGACACAAGACGTCTGGTTAGAGTTTAACCTCGGTCAGTGCCTTGACACCCATAACCCTGATAGCTACGAGCTACGCAAACTCTTTTTCCTCTTCTTAAGCCGTGACGCTTTCCGCGTTCGCAACGACGGGTATTGCTTCCTCGACCGAGCCCTGGCCGATGCTGCCAACTATGTCCAATCCGTGATTGACCAGTTGTCGAGCGCGGTGTTCAGCCAAGTTTACCCGCAGATGATCGAAGCGTTTTACCGGGCCGCGCCCGATGCCGAACCGGACGATATTCAGGAATCCTCGCTGACCCTACTGTATCGTCTGCTGTTTTTGATGTATGCCGAAGACCGGCGGCTGTTGCCGACCGAGCATCGGGCATACTCCGGCATCAGCTTGCGGAATTTGCGGCAGGACATATTGGACCGGCTGGGTGCCAGTCCCGCGTTTATTCCGGGGGTGGTTACATACTGGCCGCGTTTGCAAGCGCTGTTCCAGCGGATTGACGTTGGTGAACCTCACGCCGCGCTGCCGCCCTACAACGGCGGACTGTTCAGCAGCGAGCGGCCGGAACTGTTGAATCGAGCTTCACTGTCCGATGAAAGCATTGCCCATATCATCAACAATCTCGGCGCGGCGGCGGTTAATGGTTCGGACAGACAGGTTCTGGTCAATTTCCGCGACCTTTCGGTAACTCAGTTGGGAACCCTTTATGAGTCCCTGTTGGAATACCGTCCCGTCATCCGCAACGGACAAGTGGACACACAACTCCAGCCTCACGCCCGCAAGGATACCGGTAGTTACTACACTCCGCCGGAACTGGTTAACCTGATAGTGGAGCAGACATTGGAGCCGCTGATACGGGAACGCGAAGAGCGGTTCCGGCAACTGGCGCGATCGCTGGCCTCCGATACCAGGACATTGGAAACACGGCACGGCGAGTTGATGGCCGCCGACCCGGCTGAAGCCTGCCTGGAACTCAAAGCCCTTGACCCGGCTATGGGAAGCGGCCATTTTCTGGTCGCTGCGCTGGATTATCTCACCGCGGAAGTTGACCGTCTGATTGGAGACGCCGCCGATATGGTTGACTGGCTGCCAGCCGACAACCTCTACATGTCGCCCCTGCAACGTCGTATTGAAAGCCTGCGCTCTGAAATTGAGGGGTATGCCGATGCTCAGGGTTGGCAAGTCAACCCCGAACACCTCACCGACCGGGCTATCATCCGCCGTATAGCCCTTAAACGCTGTATCTACGGTGTTGACCTTAACCCTATGGCAGTGGAATTAGCCAAGATGTCCCTTTGGCTGCACAGCTTTACCGCCGGTGCCCCCTTATCTTTTCTCGACCACCACTTGCATTGCGGCGACTCACTGGTCGGGGGGTGGTTGGAGCAAACCGGCGAAGACATACGCACTGCCAGTCAAGGAACCTTCGCCACTCATATTTTTGCCGGTATGACCACCGCCGCTGCCAGTATCCGGCAAGTTGAGCAAATCAACGACGCGGACATAGCCGAAGTCAAAGAGTCCTCTTCCCTGTTTAACGCGATGCTGGAAACGGTGCAACCTTTCCGCCGGATGCTCAACTTTTTTGTCGGCCTCCGCTGGTTGGCGTCCGGCTACGGCGACCGCCCGTTGGCTTTGCGTCAGCCCAGTCAACTTCGCAGGCAGTTGGGCAATGACCGCGCCGGTGGCGTAGAGTGGTGGGTACTGCAAAATTATGAAGTCCAGCTTAATCTGTTGCAGCAAGGCCCGGACGCTATCTCGGATGCAAACCGGCAGGCCGACAATTTCGACTCTTCCGGCTTCTCTCGTTTCAGCGACTTGTGGCATGAAACCCAACAACTGGCCGCGCAACGGCGGGTGTTGCATTGGGAATTGGACTTCCCCGGCGTATTCGACAACTGGACGCCGCGCCGGGGCGGTTTTAACGCAGTGATTGGCAATCCCCCTTGGGAGCGGGTCAAGCTACAGGAGGTGGAGTGGTTTCAGCCTGAAACGCGCCGCCCTGAAATCGCTACTGCTACACCGGCTGCCCGTCGCCGCTCGATGATTGCTCAACTGGAAAACGAAGGCGACCCGTTGCATCAGGACTACTCGGAAGCGTTGCAACTGGCCGACACAATGTTGCAGTATGGCCGGGCCAGCGGCGACTACCCGTGGTTGGGCGGCGGTGACAGTAATCTCTACCGGCTGTTTGTGGAGCGGGCCATCGGTCTAGTCAATCCCGGAGGCATAGTAGGCCTGCTTACCCCTTCGGGCATCTATGCAGACAGCTCTGCCGCCAGCTTTTTCGGCTGGATGACCAGCGCCAAACGCCTGCTGGCCCTGTACGATTTTGAGAACCGGCGCGGCCCGGAACAACCGCGTTTTTTCCCTGACGTTCATCCGCAATTCAAGTTCTGCGTGATGACTTTGGGAGGAGAAGCACGAACGGCCGACGAAGTGCCATCCGGTTTCCTGTTGCACAACCCACCGGCCAATACCGCGCCTGAGCGGCTGGTGGCGATGCGGGCGTCGGATTTTGCGCTGGTCAATCCCAAGACCGGCACCTCCCCCATATTCCTCAACCGCCGGGATGCCGACATCGTGCTGGACATCTATCGCAATCATCCCGTCTTTGACGCCGAAAATAAACAAATCGAAAATCTGCCCGCTGTCGTTCGTCATGTGCGCCAGAGCGACATGACGAACGACAGCGGGCAGTTCCAGACCCTTAGCCAACAAGAAGCAGCGGGTTACTATCCCGTAGAGCTTAATCGCTGGCGGAGAGGCGAGGAGGTAATGCTCCCGTTGTATCAAGCACGGATGATTTACCACTTCGATCACCGTTATAACTCGATTGGGCTAAATCCCGACAACGTCCACAACCCGTATACCAGTGTCCCGGTAACTGATAGCCAACATGGTGATACAAGATTCTACCCCAGCCATCAGTACCACGTTAAAGACGATTTTGTGAGGCAGAAATTCCCTGATTCACCGGCTTATGCCATCGGATTCAGGGATATTACCAATGCCACCAACGAACGAACGATGATTTCCACTATCGTACCGTGGGCCGGGTACGGCAATAATCTACCCATACTGGTCTGTGCCAACGAGGAGGCTCTCGACTCTTTTACGGACTTGGCTCCTTTATGGATGGCCAACTTTTGTTCGTATGCCTTTGACTTCGTTGCCCGCCGGAAAGTGCAGGGGACACACATGAACCTGTACATTCTGGAGCAACTTCCCATTGTCACCCGCTCCGGCTATGACCGCCGGTTTGGCGAACGCACTGCCGCTGACTTGGTGCGCGACCACGTGCTGCGGTTGTGCTACACCGCCCACGATTTGCAGCCCTTCGCCCTAGCGCAGGGATACGAAGGCGAACCTTACGGATGGGATGTTGAGGAGCGTCGCCACCTGCGCGCCCGGCTGGATGCCCTGTACTTCCTGCTGTACGGCCTGGACCGGGACGATGCCGCCTATGTGATGGACTCCTTCCCCATCACCCGCCGCAACGACGAGCGGGATCATAGCGGCGTTTATCTGACCAAAGAGCTAATCTTGGGCTATATGAACGCCTTGGCCGCGGGCGACACCGAGACCGTCATTACCGTTAGAAATACACAATAGGGGCGCACAGCCGTGCGCCCCTACATTGATTAACCATTTTGCCGCGCCTGCTAGGCGCTCAGCTTGACCGGCAGCTCCATCATGGAACGGAGGGCCATGGTGGGCCGGTACTCCGACTCGTGCGGCTCCAGCTCCAGGTTGGGGTAGCGGTCGGCCAGGGCGCGGAAGACTTCCTGCCCCTCCACCCGGGCGATGGTGGATCCGAGGCAGTGGTGGACGCCGGCGCCGAAGGCCACATGCGGGTTGGGCCAGCGGGTGATGTCCATCTCATCGGGCCGCTCGAACTTGTTGGGATCCCGGTTGGCCGACGGGATGACCCAGCGGACCCGGTCATTCTCCTTGATGTGCTTGCCGCGCAGTTCCACGTCCTCGCTGGCCAGGCGGGGCAACGTCATCACCGGCGAGTCGTAGCGCAGCGCTTCCTCGCAGGCGCGAACCATCATGCCCTCGGTGTCCTGACGGAACAGGTTCCACTGGTCCCGGTTGTCCATGAACGACTTGGCGCCGTTGCAGATCAGGTTGATGGTGGTCTCGTGGCCGGCAATCAGCAGCAGGGCGGTGTTGGACAGGGTGTGCGCGCGAGAGAATATGCCTGCCTTCTCGCCTCTGGCCAGCACGGATATGAAGTCGTCGCCCGGGTTTTCCTTGCGCTCGTCCAGCAACGGTTCGCAGTACTCGAACATACCGTTCACGCCTTCCATCAGCGTGCGGTAGCGGTCCGGCTCACCACGATTGTTGTACAGCAGCTTCTCGGCCAGGACGCGGATGTGGGGGCGGTCGGCTTCCGGAACGCCCATCATTTCCGCGATGACCAGCAGGGGCAGAGGCACTGCAAGATCGCGCATCAGGTCGACGCTGCCCTTCTGCTCCGCCTCGTCCAAAAGGTGGTTGGTAGCGGAAATGACCAGGGGCCGCCACTCTTCCATTGACTTTGGCGTGAAGAACTGGTGCACCACCTTCCGCATATCCAGGTGGGCCGGCCGGTCATGCTGGATGAACATCATCCCCTGGTACTCGCACGCCATCCGGTAGATTTCCTCGTCCGACTCGTAGATGGCAGGGTAGGCCGGGCGCGGGTCGTTGAGGAACGTGGCGCTGGAGAATTTCTCATGGTTGCGTGTCAGCCACACCAGGTCGTCGTGGCGGGTGACGATCCACAACTCATAGAGTTCGTTCCAGTGCACCGGGTCTTCGTCCCGCAACCGCCCGTAGTAGGTATAAGGGTCGTTGATCGCCGCGGGGCTGAAAATATCGTCCGAGACGTTTGTGATGACCATATATCGCCTCCGGTTAAAAAATCGGATTCGGAAATCGGATTTGGAAAGGGGACTCGGATAGAGGAGCGTTAGGCCAGCACTCCGAGTTTACCAAATCTCAAACGAAGTTGACAATAGTCAATATACTGCTTTGTGATTACGAATTGAGAATCTATTCCACGAGTACCCGCTCGAACTCCGTTTTCGGGAATACCGCCAGCAATGCCGCCTTCTCCCCGGAGCGATTGACGAAGCCGTGCTTGACGCCCGCCGGGGCCAACACCGTGTCGCCGGGGCCGAGGGTGACCACCTCGTCGCCCAGCACCGCCTCCAACTCGCCCTCGACGATGACCATGGCCTCCTCGGTGTCGGGGTGGATGTGCGTGGTGATCGCGGCTCCCGGGGCGACCTCCAGGTGGCCGACCCACAGCGACTGTGCGCCCTGCTCGGCCCCTACCAGTGTTGCCCGTGGAACTCCCGGGTATCCCTCGTTGGTTTCCGCCTTGTCTCGCCGCAGGATGGGCATGGCGATACCTCCGCATTTATTTGATCGCGCCGAAGAGTGGCCGGATTATAGGCTAGAATGCGGTAAACCGCCAAAGCAGTTTACTGTCGGACTGCTTTCGGCGTCCGCATGAGCCGTCCATGCCGCCAAATCCCTTTTCAGATTGCGAATTTCTGGTATTATTCCACCAATTCTTCCGGTATACCTTATGGAGGCGCTCTGATGTTGGATAAAACGACGCTTATGGAAATGATGCGGCGAATGCTTCGCATCCGGCACTTCGAGGAAGCGGTCATCAGCCTGGTGGAGCGCGGCGAAATCGTCGGCGCGGCCCACTCCTACATCGGCGAGGAGGCGGTGGCCGTCGGCGCCTGCATGGCCCTGCGCGACGACGACTGGATGACCGGAAACCACCGTTCCCACGGACACCCCATCGCCAAGGGCGGCAACGTCAAGACGGCCATGGCCGAACTGCTGGGCAAGAAGACCGGCATCTGCAAGGGCAAGGGCGGCTCGATGCACCTGGCCGACTTCAGCATCGGCATCCTGGGCGAGTCGGGCATCCTCGGCTCCTCCATCCCCGTGGCCGTGGGTGCGGCGCTGGGCAGCCGCCTGCAGGGCAACGACCGCGTGGCCGTCTGCTTCTTCGGCGACGGGGCCAGCAACGAGGGCGCTTTCCACGAGTCCATCAACCTGGCCGCTGTGTGGAAGCTGCCGGTGATATTCCTGTGCGAGAACAACCAGTACGCGGTGACCAGCAGCTTCAAGGATATGGTGGCGGTGGCTAACATATCCGACCGCGCCGCAGCCTACGCCATCCCCGGCGTGCTGGTGGACGGGCAGGACGCGCTGGCGATGCACGAGGCGGTGTACCATGCCGTCGAGCGCGCCCGCTCCGGTCAGGGGCCGACCCTGGTCGAGGGCCGCACCTACCGCTACCACGACCACTCGCTGGGGCTGGGCCGCATCGTCCGCAACTCCTACCGCGACGACGACGAGGTCGAGCAGTGGAAGCAGCGCGACCCGCTGGACATTCACCGCGCCATGCTCATCGAGCAGAACATCGCCACGGCGGACGAACTGGACGCCCTCGAAGAGCAGGTCAAGGCCGAGATCGATGAGGCCGTTACCTTCGCCCGCGAGAGCCCCTACCCCGACCCCTCCGAGGTTTGGGAGGACATGTACGCCGTCCCCATCCCGCTGGAGTAATCTTAATCGACGCAAATTGTCTGAATCAGGATTTGCCGGATTGGAGGATTTTCAGGATTTCTCCATCCGGTTAATCCTTTAATCCTGAAAATCCTGATTCAGACAAAGAGAGGAGGCAGGTCATGGTCACTGCAACGCAGACCCGCAACATCACCTTCACCCAGGCGATCAACGAGGCGATGCTGGAAGAGATGCGCCTTGACGAGCGCGTCTTCATCATGGGCGAGGACATCCAGAAGGGCGTCTACGGCGCGTCCGCCGGGCTGTTCACGGAGTTCGGGGGCGAGCGGGTGCGCGACTGCCCGTTGTCGGAAAACGCCTTCTTCGGCGCCGCCGTCGGCGCGGCGGCGGTGGGGATGCGCCCCATAGTCGAGAGCCTGTCCAGCTTCATGTGGGTGGGCATGGACCAGCTGGTCAGCCAGGCAGCCAAGATGAGGTATATGTTCGGCGGACAGGTCAACCTGCCCATCGTCTACCGCGCCGCCATGTACTACGGCGGCAGCATGGCGGCCCACCACTCCGACCGCTCGCACCCGCTGTTCATGAACATCCCCGGCTTCAAGATGGTGTTCGCCAGCAATGCCTACGACGGCAAGGGGCTGCTCAAGCAGGCCATCCGCACCGACGACCCGGTGATATTCTGGGAAGACCGCACCATTTTGGGCGCACGGGCCGAAGTTCCTGAAGAGGATTACATCATCCCCCTGGGCGTCGCCGACGTGAAGCGCGAAGGCAGCGACGCCACCATCGTCGCCATCGGCGGCATGGTGCCGCGGGCGCTGGCCGCCGCCGAGGCCCTGGCGTCGGAGGGCATTTCCGCCGAGGTAATAGACCCGCGCACACTGGTGCCGCTGGACAAGGCAGCCATCCTGAATTCGGTAGCCAAGACCGGCCGGCTGGTGGTGGTGGATATGGCCCACAAGACTTGCAGCGCCGCCAGCGAAATCGCCGCCATCGTCGCCATGGAGGGCTTCTGGGACTTGCAGGCCCCGATACAACGGCTGGGCACCATCAACGTTCACATACCCTTCAGCCCGGCGCTGGAACCGCTGTGCTACCCCACCGACGAATCCATTGCCGAGGCCGTGCGCGTTACTATGGCGTAGGGCGTTATTCCTCCGGTCAATCCCTTAATCCCCTCTCCCTCCGGGAGAGGGTTTGGGTGAGGGTGTATTCGCGCGCATCCGGGCTAATTCACCGGGCTAATTCAGGAGTTGCAGTTATGGCGTCGGAGATTATTCTGCCGCAGTGGGGCATGGAGATGCAGGACGGCACCATCGTCCGCTGGCTGAAGCAGGAGGGCGACACGGTGGCCGAAGGCGAGCCCATCGTCGAGGTGGAGACCGCCAAGCTGCAAACGGAGCTGGAGTCCACCGCCTCGGGCATCCTCAGCCGCATCGTGGCCCAGGAAGGCGAAATCGTGCCTATTCGGGGCGTCCTATGCGTCATCGCCGAACCTGGCGAGGAACTCGCGCCGCCTCCCGTTGCTGCGTCACCCGCCGCCGCCGTTACCCCTTCCGTTCGTGCTACCCCTTCCGTTCGTCCTGAGCCAGTCGAAGGACGCGGGGACGGCCCCGGCGCTCAGGTGGTCCCGGCGGCCCGTCGCTTTGCCCGCGAGCGCGGCGTTGACCTGGGCCGGGTGCGAGGCAGCGGCCCCGGCGGACGAATCCTGCTCGCCGATGTGGAAGCGGCATTGCAGGCTCCCGCCGCTGCCGAATCGCCGGAAGGACGGGCGCCGGTCGTTCCCGCCGCCCGCCGCTTGGCCCGCGAGAACAACATCGACCTGGCCACGGTCACCGGCAGCGGTCCGCAGGGCAGAATCCTCATTGAGGATGTGGAAGCCGCTATCGCAGCGCAGTCCGCGCCTGCCGCCGCTCCCGGACCGGCAGCGGGCGGCGTTGTCCCACTTACGGGCATTCGCGGCGCGGTGGCGACGCGGATGCTGCAAAGCATCCAGACCACGGCCCAGGTTACGCTGACCACCGAGGCCATCGTCACCGAGGCGATGCAGTTGCGGCGCGGCCTGTCGCGACACCACGCAGAGGAGGCGGGCGGAGGTATTGGCCCGCTGCCCATGGTGGTGAAGGCCACCGCCGAGGCGCTGAAGCGTCACCCGCGAATGAACGCCATCGAGACCACCTCGGCAGACGGCGAGGCGCAGGTGCAGCTACTGGCCGAGATCAACATCGGTCTGGCCGTGGCGCTGGCCGAAGGGCTGGTGACGCCGGTGATTCGCGGGGCCGACGGCAAATCGCTGGCGCAGTTATCCTCTGAGAACCGCGATCTGGCCGCCCGCACCCGCGAGGGCGGTACGCGCCCGGAGGAGATCACCGGCGGCACATTCACCATCACCAACCTGGGGGCCAACGAAATCGACGGCTTCACCCCCATCATCAACCCGCCGCAGGTCGGCATCCTGGGCGTGGGCCGGGTGGTGGAGAAGCCGGTTATCGCCAGCGGCGAGATTGCCAAGGGCGAGACGATGTACCTGAGCCTCACCTTCGACCACCGGGTCATAGACGGCGCCCCTGCCGCCGCCTTCCTGCAAACAGTCAAGAACCTGCTGGAAGACCCCTGGTGGATGGTGTCGTAGCCCACGCGACGATCTCGTCATTCCCGTGAAAGCGGGAATCCAGGGCCGTTGGTCAGCCGGTCCCTTGCTTCGTCGACACTGTACATAGATTCCCGCTTTCGCGGGAATGACGAGATAGGTTGGAAATAACGAACTGCTTGCCTCAGAAAAAGGACTCGCAGGGTCATGCGAGTCCTTTCTTGGTGCGGAGAGGCTATCGCTACACGTCCACCATCAGCACCCACATGGGCCCCTGGCCGATGGGGTAGACCTCCAGCGGTTCCAGCGCCCCGCTGTCGGCGTTGACCCGGTAGGACGCCAGCCGCGCCGACTCCAGCCCGGCGGCGTAGAGGAAGTTGCCCGACGGGTCCAGGCTGAAGGCGCGGGGTATGTCCTCCGTCGGCGTCTGGCCTAGGGGCGTCAGCCGCCCGTCAGCGCCGTCCACCGCGAACCCGGCGATGCTGTTGTGGCCGCGATTGGGGGCATAGAGGAACCTGCCCGACGGCGTTATCTGTATCTGCGAGCAGGAATTCCGTTCGCTGTAGCCCTCCGGCAGCGTCGGTACCGTCTGGAAGGGGCTGAGCGTCCCGTTGAAGCGGTCGAAGCGGTAGGCCGTGACGCTGCAACCCTGCTCGTTGGACGAATACACCACGTCCAGGTTGGGATGGAAGCAGACGTGGCGCGGGCCCTCGGGCGCGCTGGGTACCACCCGGTCTGGGTCGCAGGCCGCCAACCTTCCGGTCAACTGGTCGAAACGGAACTGGAAGATGGCGTTCAGCCCGGTGTGCGCTCCCTCGGCGATGTGCGGCACATAGGCGTAACGGTTGGACGGGTCGGTCTGGACGTAATGCGCCCCGATGCCCGTCTCCCGCCACTCGATGGGCGTTGGGTCCAGCGCACCGTTCTCGCCGAATCCATGCACCCCCACCCGCGACTGGTAATAGTGGGCCGACAACAGGTATTTTCCGGTGCGGTCTACGGAGATATGCACCGGGTCGCCCTCCAGCGGAACGCCGCCGAGCTCGGTCAGCCGCCCGGTGCCGTGGTTGATGGCGTAGCTGGTCAGGCCGAAGTCGCCGGGCCGACGCCGCCCGACGAAGATGAAGCGACGCTGCGGGTCCACGGCCATCGGCGCGGGCATACCCGGCAACGGAAACTCCGTCCGCCGCGTCAGCCCGCCGGTGTTGGGGTCCATCACGTAAAGAGAAATCCGGTCTTCCCGTTGCAGGGAGATGTAAACATAGGTAGTCACGTCAAAATTCCTCGCCCAAGAATATGCCACCCGGAATATGTCACCCGGCATGGCCGTATTTTTGCGTATAATAGCACCTGTTGAGGATGGGAATTTTCGCTGTAGGGATGAGAGGATGAGGAAACTGACAATTACGGTTGAGGACGAATCGCTCTTCATAGCAATGGAGGAGGAAGCCGAGTTCACAGGCTGCACTGTGGAGGACATAGTTATTCGCGCTCTTCAGTTCTGGAAAGTTGAAACTGAACTCGATGCCGAGGAGCAACGGGAACTCGAAGAGGCCCGCAGGGAGTGGCAGAAAAACGGTGGAATGGATGCGAAGGAGTTTTTCGACAGTCTACGTAAAGAAGAAGGCGCATCTGGGCTGTGAACTACAGAGTTGAAGTTACCGCAAGAGCTCGGCATGGGTTGGCGAGAATTGACCCTCAGCATAGGAGACGAGTTGAAAGGGCAATCGAGTCCTTGGGTAACAATCCCTCTCCTCGACAGAGCGAGAAACTGCGAGGATACGAGTACACGCGGCGGCTCAGGGTAGGCCGCTACAGAGTCATCTATGAGATATACGACGACACATTGCTGGTGGTAGTGATCAAGGCCGCCCCCCGCTCGGAAGACACCTATCTGATTTAACACTGCTATACAAGGTTTAACTGATATTTCGTTGGAGGGATGAAAATGCCAGGACCAGGCGAAGTTTCGATGGAGGAATTCCGGCTGATGGCTGACCGTGCCGGGTTGGGCCTGAATGCCAACGAATTGGAGGAACTCAAGCCGATCTACGACCTGTATGCCGCCTATGCGGCGCAGCTCCACGACATCAACTTCGGCGCGGAGGAGATGGTTGTGGAGTTTCACCCCGACTGGCCGGGGGCATAGAGGGCGACTCCCAAGTTCCCTCTCCCTCTGGGTGAGGGCGTTCCTAATCTATCCAGATGGAGTGAACGGTAATGGCCGACACCGACAAGATGTATTTCCTGACCATGCGAGAGGCGGGGGAGCTGATGCGCTCCGGCCAGCTATCGCCGGTGGAGCTGCTCCGGGCCAGCCTGGACCGCATCGAGGCCACCGACGACCGCCTGCACTCCTTCGTCACCATGATGACCGGCGAGGCCATGGAGCAGGCGCGTACGGCCGAGGCGGAGATGCTGCAAGGCAACTATCGGGGCCACCTGCACGGCATCCCCTTCGCGCTGAAGGACCTGTACGACACCGCCGGAACCCGCACCACCTCCGGCTCCTACGTTGACCTGGAGCGCGTGCCCACGGTGGACGCCACCACCACGGCGCGGCTCAAGGCGGCCGGCGGCATCCTGGTGGGCAAGCTGGCAATGCACGAGTTCGCGCTGGGCGGCCCCGACTGGTCCACGCCCTTCGAGCCGGCCCGCAACCCGTGGAACCTGGACCACATTACCGGCGGCTCCAGCAGCGGCAGCGGCTCGTCGGTGTCGTCGGGGCAGGTCATGGGCGCCCTCGGCTCCTGCACCGGCGGCTCCATACGCGGCCCCGCGTCGTATTGCGGAATCGTCGGCATCAAGGCCACCTACGGGCGGGTCAGCCGCGCCGGAGTGGTCACGCTGAGCTGGTCGCAGGACCACGCCGGGCCGATGACCTGGACGGTGGAGGACTGCGCCTATATGCTCCAGGCCATCGCGGGCCACGACCCGAAGGACCCCACCTCCAGCCGCGCCCCGGTGCCCGACTACTCGGCGTCGCTGCGGGAGGACATCAAGGGGGTTACCATCGGGCTGCCACGGCATTACTTTTTCGACCCCGACCCCAGCGTCAGCCCCGAGACGGTGGTGGTGGTGGAGAAGGCCGTTGCGGCACTGGAAGAGTTGGGCGCCAGCGTCCGCGAGGTGTCGCTGCCCAGCCTGGATTACGTCCGCGCCGCCAACTCGGTCATCATGGTGTCCGAGGCCTACGCCTACCATGAGCCGAACCTGAAAACCATCCCGGAGAAGTTCGGCGACATCGTGCGCTCACGGTTCCGCACCGGCGGCCTGCTCACCGCTTCCGATTACCTGCAAGCGCAGCGCGTCCGCACCTGGGCGCGCCGGGAGTTCGCCGAGGCGATGAAGACGGTGGACTTCCTGGTGACGCCCACCATGACCACTCCCGCGCCCGCCTTCGAGGGCTACGACCCCACCAGCACCGTCCGGGGACGCAGCTTCACCGCGCCGTTCAACGTCACCGGCCTGCCCGCCATCTCCGTCCCCTGCGGCTTCACCGAGGCCGGCCTGCCCGTCGGGATGCAGATTGCCGGCAAGCCCTTCGACGAACCCGGCGTAATCCAGGCTGCCTACACCTACCAGCAACACGCCGGCTGGTACAACACCCGCCCAAGCATTTAGAGAGGCTCTTTAATAGTTCCCTCTCCCTACGGGGGAAGGCCAGGATGGGGGCGTAACCCTGTTTCGCAGGAATTGATGGCGCCGGTTCACGCCCCTCTCATTTTAATGAACAGAAATCCGTCGCCACACGCAGAGTCAGTACGCCAGGGAGTTGAAAATGCCCAGCGCCGCCGAGAATTACGCCGCCTTTCAGGACGCCGTGCAGGAGCAGCAGTTGCGCCTGTTCGGGCCGATGCCCGCCGACATCTGGACCGGCCAATCGGCTGCGCAGTTCCGCTTCGACCCCCGCCGCGAGCTGGACTCGAACCTGGCGGCTATGGCTTCCTGCATCGAGCCTGGCGACGTTGTGGTTGACGTTGGCGGCGGGGCGGGACGACTCTCGTTGCCGCTTGCGCTGCGTTGCCGGGAAGTGCTCACTGTGGAGCCATCAGCGGGCATGGCTGCGGAGTACGAGGGATCCAGGCAGGAGGCAGGGATAACCAACGCCCGCCTACTGCCTGCCAACTGGATGGACGACCACGGCATCGAGGGGGATGTGCTGCTTACCTGCGACGTGACCTACTTTGTGCGGGACATCGTTCCGTTCGTCGAGAAGATGCAGTCGGCGGCGCGGCGGCGGGTTATGATCGTGGTGTGGAGCGAGCCGCCGCCCAATCGCGGCGCCGACCTGTTCCGCCGGGTCTACGGCGAGCCGCTGGCCCCAATGCCCGGACACCGCGAGCTGCTGCCGGCGCTGTGGGACATGAACATCCTCCCCGACGTCCAAATCCTGCCCGACCCGACCTGGTGGGAGGACTGGAACTACGCCACACGGGAGGAGGCAATCGAGTCAGTAATCTTCGGCCGATGGTCGAGGGAGGGCATTCGCGACCAGGCCAGGCAGATCTTCGATGAACAGTTCGGCGAGCTATTCACGCCCGAAGGCGACGGCTACCGTGCCATCTGGCGCAAGCCAATGCGCGAACTGCTGATTACCTGGGAGACGGGCCGGTAGCTGGCCGGATGCCGACTAGGCGAATCGCACCCAGCTTGTTCAGATCTTGGTTGTGAGGGTCAACCTCGATCCCCATAGACTCCAGCGCAGTTACTCCTAAGAGCGCCTCGCAAGACTCGTCGCCCATGGCGATGGTTACCCCTGCTATCTCGCCCATAAACTCAACCTGAGCTGCGGTAATGTCCATCCTGATCTTGCTGCCATCGGCCAGTGTATAGACGCGACTGCCCCCGGGCGTAAGCCCTATTCCTTCCAGATGCTGCCGCGGCACAACGCAATCAACGGCGCCTGTGTCGACCACAAATGGGCCTTCCCAGAATCGGGACAGGTCGGCAAGATTTCGAACTGTTACTGAAACGGTTGTTATTCCCATGCTTCTGTCTCCCTGCAATTCCGCTACTTGTGGAACTGGGGCAGCAGCTCCTCGCCGAGGATGTCGAGTTGATCCATCGTCTCGTCGGCGGGGCAGAGGGGGCGAACTACGAACTTGGACGCGCCGGATTCGACGTAGCGGTGGACGTACTCCGCGATGCGGTCCACCGGGCCGACGGCGGTGAACTCGGTAAAATGGACGTCGGGGCGCTGGCGGGTCACAAACTGGTTGGCCTTTATGGTGGCTTCCTCCACGTCGTTGCTGACATAGTAGCCCATCAGTACGCCGACATGGTCGTCCTCAATCACCCGGTTGAACTCCTCCGCGGTGTCGAACAGGATGTCGCGGCCATCCTTGATCTCAGCGGGGGTGGCGCTGGAGACCAGCCAGCCGTCGCCCACGCGGCCCACCCGCCGGGCGGCAGCGGCGGTGCGCCCGCCGATCCAGACCGGCGTTGACGGCTGGAGGAACGGCTTGGGCGTGACCGTTACGTTGTGGCAGGTGTAGAACTCGCCCTCGTGAGTGACGTCTTCCTCCTCCCATAGGCGGCGCATCAGCTGGATGGCCTCGTCGGTGCGGGGGCCGCGCCGCTCCTTGCTGACGCCGCAGGCTTCGTACTCCTCCGGCTCCTCCTGCCCCAGGCCCACCGCCGGGAAGAACCGGCCCTGCGAGAGAAAGTCCAGCGTGGCAATCTGCTTGGCCAGCACCACCGGGTTGCGCAGCGGCATGGCGATGACGCTGGTGCCGAACTTCAGCTTGTCGGAGTAGGCGGCGATCATGGCGCAGGCAGTCATGGCCTCCAGGCTGAATTTCTCGCTGACGATGCGGTCGCTGAGCCAGATGGAGTCGTAGCCGTGCCTGTCGCCGGCCTCCACCAATTGGCGCAGGTAATTGGGATTGTCGCCGCCCTCACCGAAAGCTCCCGGCATATATCCTATAGCGATACTCATGGCGTTCCTCTCGTGTCGTGGCCGCGCTGGGGGGCGGCGCAGGTTTGATTCTTTGTTACCGAAGTCACCGAATAGGAGTTACGCAGTTGAGGGCAAGTCATATCCTGTCCATCCATGTCAGTTAAGCGATCACCGTCATGCTACCAACATGGATGGACAGGATATACAGGATGAGAGGGGATAGCTTTCATACGAAATCACTTTCAACTGCGTAAGTCCTAACCGGATTATACACAACGGCGCACAGTCAGGTCTTAAGGCCGGCTCATACAGACGGGATGGCGAGGCAACCCCCTCTTCCCATGCCCATTGGGCTGGTGTGGAGTTGCTTTCGTTGCGCGTAGTCCGCTAGTGCGGCGGCTCGGGCTGCTGCGGCTGGACAAAGGTGTTGCGGAAGCGGTAGAGGGTGAACTCAGGCTCCACGGGGGCCACGGGCAGGTAGCCCGACTCCTCGATCTTCGCCACGATGATGTGAGGGCCGTCAGTGGACAGGGCCGTGGACAGGGCTCCTTCCAGTTCTTCCAGGTCGTTGACCGTGGTGGAACTGGGGATGCCACAGGATACGGCCACCTGCTCCAGGCTGGTGCCGGTGCCGGTGTGGCTGGTCTGGTTGCCAGTCTGGCCCCAAGCCTCGTTGTCGTATACCACGACGATGAGGTTCTTGGGACGCTCCCGCCCGATGGAGGCCAGCGCCCCCAGGTTCATCAGCAACGAGCCGTCGCCGTCCAGCGATATGACCTGCTCGTCGGTGGCTAGGGCCATGCCGAGGGCGATGGAGGAACAGAGGCCCATGTTGCCGTAGGTGTAGAAGTTGCGGTCCCGGTGTCCGGCGTGCCAGAGCTCGTCGGAGGTGGGGCCAAGGTTGCCCACAATGGGGCGGTCGCCGGCCAGGCGGAGCGCCAGTTGGGTTGCATCGAACCTACGCAAGTTTGCCTCCGTGCAACATCTGAGTGAGGCAGATGGCCACCGGCTGGCGGTTGGCGTGGCACAGCTTCATCGCGCCATTCAGCAGGTTGTCCATCCGGTAGTCGTCATCAATGGTGTAGTTCACGATGCCAAAGGTGTCGAGGATCGGCGCCGTGGCCCGCCCCATGGGAACCTGAGAGATGTTGAACTCACCGGTGCCGCCCCGCATATTGATGAAGAAGGGTATGGGCGTGCGGGCCGGGATGCACAGGCTGGCCAGTGCGTTGATGCTGTTCCCCAAGCCGCTGGTCTGCATGAACACGGCGGCGTTGCGCCCGGCGGCGTAGGAGCCGACGGCGATGCCGACCGCTTCCTCCTCCCGCGTCGCCGATACCAGGTGGAAGAACGGGTCTTCTTCGATGATGCTGGTCACACGGTGGATGGAGACGTCGGGCACGTAGGCGATGAGGGACGTGTCCCAGTCTTTCAGCGCCTGCACGATGATGTGGGCCCACTTTTCCGAGGGGGGTACATTTTCGTTCACGGTCATATCCCGCCGCTATTCTGGCCCGGCCCAGCCACTCCTCTCGGGTCGAGAGTCTGGCCCCTGCCAAGCCGTATTTCGACATACCGCGTTGAAACATATCAGCGACATGGAGGATTGTCAAAGCAAGGAACTGGCAGCAGCAGGGTCTTTTGGTTGTCCCCTCTCCCTTGAGGTAGGTGGCCGGGGTGAGGGTGAAAGTTTGGGATGGCGTGAATGCTTGCTCACGAACAGGGACGCCCCGCCATAATCCTTCCCCGGAGGGAGAGGGCACAACCAAAAGGCGTCTAGGTAGACTTTCATGTAGCTGATCCTTCCCCGGAGGGAGAGGGCACAACCCAAAGCCACTGAAATTCCGGCCCTCCGTTTTTCCCTGAAAGCGCGCGTTGTGCTAGAATACCGGCATGGCGCAGCAGCAAGAAAATCCAATCCACTGGGACCAGAGCGCGTCCAAGTTCAACCTCACGCTGATTTTTTCGTTGGTTGTGGCGGTCTTGGGCATTATGACCAACCCCATCCTGATAATCCTGGGATTGGGGATGGGGGCCTACAGTTGGCTGACCACGCCCCGGCACTTCCTGCTGTACCGGGACACCATGGTAATCGCCTATGGTATGCCCCGCAATCGGGTTATCTCCTTCGCCGAAATTTCCCATGTCGAACTGCTGGCGATGCCCTTGGGGGAGCGTCTGCGAATACGCATGATGTCGGGCAGCCGCCTGATGCTGATGATGCGCGACCCCGGCTCCTTCCGCGGCCATCTGGAGGACGCGCTGGCCCGCTATCACGGCGAGCAGAGCGGTGCGGCCTACGCGGAAGGGACGGTGCTTGAGCGGGGAAACGAGCCCGGATACGCCGCCGCAGAAGCCGAACTGGGAGAACTGGGAGCAGACTACTACGAAGGCTCCGAAACCGAAGCTCCCGAAACTCCCTCGGGCAGCTATTCCGAGGTCGAAGAGGAATCTCAGCCTGCCGAATCCGAGACCTACACCCGGCAGGGCGAGGAACCTGCAATTACCTCCGGCAGCTACACCGAAACGCCGGAACCCGACTACTCCGGCGAGGGCCGCTCGGCCTACAGCGCAGACGTTGACCTTGAGACGGGCCGCCCCGAGGAAGACCAGCCCGAGCGCCCCCGCAGCCCCTACTGATCCCGACTTTAGTAACTATCTCAAAACCGACCTCAAAACCGACATCCAACTTCCCGTCATTCCCGCGAAAGCGGGAACCCAGATTTCCGGTTCCTTGTCTCTTCCGAAGATGAGTCTTGCCCGTCTTGCCCAATGCCTTTTGAGATAGTTTCTTACTCCCCCTATCCGGCTTCGGTACTTTAGTTCTCCCTCCCCCCTCATGCCCCGCCTGCGAGGACGGGTAATGCAGCAAAGAAGCGCGGGGCGCATAAATGTTGCGCCCCGCATATCCGTCAGACCCAAGGCACAGCTAGTGATAGGCAGCCAGGCTCTTCTCGGGGTCGTAGACCGGGCGGACCAGCTCGAATGTGTCGGCGGTGTGGCAGTACATACTGCCCGCCAGGCGGCCCGTCGGCTTCATCAGGTGATGGTTGATGCGGTGGCCGTCGATGATGTCGTCGCGGACGTGCATCAGGACGATGGCGCCAATGACCAGCCCGTGCCCGCCGGGGCCTTCGCCCAGGTTGACGACCTGGTTGAGACGGCACTCCATGTTTACCGGCGACTCGGCCACCCGCGGCGGCTTCACAATGTCGGAGGGCACGGCGGTCAGGCCGGCAATATCGAACTCGTCCACGTCCTCGGGGAACTCGGCGGAGGTGCGGTTCATGGCCTCGGCGATGTCGTCCACCACTATGTTGACCACGAACTCGCCGGTCTCCTCGATGTTGCGCAGGGTATCCTTGCTCTTTTGCTCTACGTGGCGCGACGACGAGAAGACAATCGTGGGCGGGTTGTAAGCCACGGCGTTGAAGAAGGAATAGGGAGCCAGGTTGTCCACGCCGTCGGGCGATTGGGTGGAGACGAAGGCGATGGGGCGAGGCACCACCACCCCGGTCAGGACGCGGTAGAAGTTCTCGAAGGTGTTGGGGTCGATTTTCAAGGCGTTACCTCAACTTGCGATTTGGAATATGGGCCTGCTGCGCGGATTATAGCCGCCGAAAGCGCTAAATGGGGAGTGCGGTTCCCTCTCCCCCCAGGACGCTTGCAGGGTGAGGAAGCCTGCCCGAATAGCCGGGCGATGGTCTCCGGGTTCCCGCTTTCGCCGGAATGACGGGGGTTTTCGCGCGGTTGGATGGAATCCTGCGTATCAGCCGACGGTTTCCTGTTCGGATGCGCCCCCGCCCTAACCCTCCCCCGGGGGGAGGGAGCTTTGCCTGAGAATGAAAGGGCCTGCCCGGCGAGGCCGGGGTTTGGGCTGAGTTGAATCCGATGGTATAATGGGCGGCGGCTTGCGGCGCGTTGCGGCGGGCCGGGGTATCTCCAGTTGCGGGTTTGAGGGTTGTCAGTGGCACGGGCCAGTCAAATCGTCGTCTTCATCCAGGAATACTCCCTGCCCCTCATCATCGGCGTCATCGCCGGCTTGGTGTGGGCCAACGTTGACTTCCACAGCTACTACGAACTGGTGGAGTTCGACTTCTGGAACTTCGGCAAAGGCCCCTTCCTGGATGACGGCGAGCGCCACGACCTGAATGACTTCTACATCTTTGGCAAGCACGCAACCGTCCACTTCCTCATCAACGAAGTCTTCATGGTCTTCTTCTTCGGCATCGCCGCCAAGGAGATCACCGAGTCGGTGCTTCCCGGCGGGGCGCTGAACCCCATCCCCAAGGCCATCAACCCGCTCATGGGCACTTTGGGCGGTGTCTTCGGCCCTGTGGGGGTTTTCTTCCTGCTGGCCATCCTGTTCTACGGCGGCAGCGACGATTTCGGCGGCGTGGCCAACGGCTGGGCCATACCCACCGCCACCGACATCGCCCTGGCCTGGCTGGTGGCGCGGGTGATATTCGGCAACCGGCACCCGGCAGTCAACTTCCTGCTGCTTCTGGCAGTGGCCGACGACGCCATCGGACTGGTCATCATCGGCGTGTTCTACTCGACCGACGTCCAGCCCCTGTGGCTGTTGCTGACCGCCGGGGGCATTGCGACCGCTTTCGCCTTCCGCAAGATAGGCATCACCTGGTGGCCGGTATACATCCTGATTGCCGGCGGAATGAGCTGGGTCGGTCTGGTCATGTCGGGCGTCGAGCCGGCGCTGGCGCTCGTGGTAATCGTGCCGTTCCTGCCCGCGCTCCACGCGCCGGGACAGAAGGAAGAGGCGATTGAGGAGCGCCCGGAGCACGGGGAGGAGGAGCTGGCAACGGCCCACGAACACGCCGGCGGAACGCACGGGCACGCGCTGGGCACCCTGGAACAGTTCGAGCACCACCTCAAGCTGCCGGTGGACCTTGGCCTGTTCTTCTTTGCGTGGGCCAACGCGGGCGTCGCCTTCGGCAACCTCAATTCCGTAACCTTCATGATTCTGATTTCGCTGATCGTGGGCAAGACCGCCGGCGTGTCTCTATTCTCCTTCATCGCGTCCAGGATGGGCTTTCCCCTGCCCGAGGGCATGAGCCTGCGACACCTCGCGGTGGCCGGTATGATCGCTGGCCTGGGCCTGACCGTCGCGCTGTTCGTGGCCAACAAGGCCTATAACACCCCGATAATTGAAATGCCCTTGGACAACCCGTTCCTGGACCCCGGCAAGATGGGCGCGGTGTTCAGCGTGGTGGTAGCCGCGCTGGCCTTCGCCACCGCCCGCCTCATGGGCATCCGCCGCGAGCCGGACTAAAGACGAACCAAATCGCCGAGAGCGCAGTAGGCCGCAGAGACTTGCTAGTCTGAAACTCGGCGTCCTTCTCGCTCTCGGCGTCTAACTCACAATCCCTATATCGGAGAAGTGGATATGATAGGTGTACTCACGCACCACTGGGCCAAGTCCGACAAGACCGGGGAAGCCAAAACGCTGCTGGACGGCAACGGTCTGGCCCAGAGCAAGGCCCCCGGTTTCGGCAGCCGTCAGACCCTGATTTCGCTCGCCGACCCCACCAAGATATCCACGCTGGTGACCTGGGACAGCAACGAGATTTACGACGCCTGGCGGGCCAGCCCTGAGCGCGCCGTCGCCATGGCCGGCGCCGGGGAGCTGTGGGCCCAGCCCCCGCAGTCGGAGCGCTTCGACGTGGTGGGGTAGCTCGGCAGTTGGTTCGGGCGATGCAACCTCCCAAATGGCGCAAAGGCAGCCGTGTTAAAATCGGGATATAAGGTTAGGTGAGACCGCGCCACCCAAGGCGGGCGGCGCAGGTCCTGCAAGGGGATTCCGAAATGGCTCTCCGCAAGTCTGCGGACAAATACAAGATGCTGCCCTACCGCAAGGGCGGCCCGATTGACTACGCCAGCCTCGAATTCGACGCCGGCGAGAAGGAAGTGCCGCCGGACCACATGGAACAAAGCTGGGAAATCCACGAAGTGATGGGCTTGCTGTATGCCCATTTCGCCGACTTCAACAGGCGCCCCGACGTATTCATCGACTCCGACACCAACGTCTGTTACGACCCCAGCAACCTGAACGTCCGGGTGGCCCCGGATGTATACGTCGCCTTCGGGGTCGACGCCGAGGCCATTCGCCCCCGCAGGATTTACCTGCCTTGGGAGGTCGGCAAGGTCCCCGACTGGGCGCTGGAAATCGCCTCGGAAAGCACCAGGCGAGTGGATCTGATACGGAACCCCCCGATCTACGCGCGCATCGGAGTGCCGGAGCTCTGGCGGTTCGACCCAACGGGCGGCAGATACTACCGCTTCGCGCTGAACGGCCTGCGCTTGGTGGATGGCGAGTACCAGCCGATTGAGTTGACCACCGAACCGGACGGCATACTCAAGGGATACAGCGAGGTACTGGGACTCAGCCTTGCGTGGGATCAAGGCTGGCCCCGATTCTACGACCCTGCCGCTGGCGCATACCTGGCAAACTGGCGCCAGGAACGGGCAGCGCTGCAAGCCGAAAGAGCGGCGCGGGCCGCTGCTGAAACTGCGCTGGAAGAGGAACAGGCCAGAATCCGCCAACTGGAAGAGGAACTGCGCCGCCTGCGCCCCGATGGATAGGTGGTCGCACAGGAGGAGCGCGGGATGAGCCGCAGAAGTTTCTGGGCCTGGGGGCTGGAGCAGGACGAACCCACCGGGGAGCAGGTGCGTGAGGCGGCGGCGCGGCTC
This sequence comes from Dehalococcoidia bacterium, assembly GCA_965261945.1. Classification (GTDB taxonomy): domain Bacteria; phylum Chloroflexota; class Dehalococcoidia; order Lucifugimonadales; family UBA3495; genus VXOI01. The sequence goes on along the minus strand of CBDHEF010000002.1, from coordinate 2,279,798 downwards.
TCGCAGCGCTATGGGGTCAACGTCGAGCCGGTTATGCCGCCCCGGGCCGACGGCCTGCGGCTGCGAGCGTCCCGCATCACGCCGCCTGCATCCCTCGCGGCCATCTGCGCCGCCGACGACCATGAACGGGCGGTGCACACCTACGGGCGCAGCTTCCGCGACCGCATTCGCGCCTACAACCTCCAGTTCCCCAACCCGCCCGACATCGTGGCCCACCCCACCACCGAGGACGAGGTTACGGCGGCGCTGGACTGGTGCTCCTCGTCGGGGTACGCCGCCATCCCCTACGGAGGCGGGAGTTCCACCGTGGCGGGCTTCGAGCCGCCGGAAGGCTACGACGGCATCGTCACCATCGACCTGTCGGCGTTGGACAAAGTGTTGGAGGTGGACGACGTTTCCCGCGCAGCGCGAATCCAGGCCGGGGCCTACGGGCCGGGGCTGGAGGCGCAGCTTCGTCCCCACGGCTTCACCCTGCGCCACTATCCGCAGAGCTTCGAGTTCTCATCCCTCGGCGGTTGGATCGCCACCCGCTCCGGCGGCCATTACGCCACCAACCACACCCACATCGACGACTTCGTTGAGTCGGTGCGGATGGTCACGCCTTCGGGCGTGTGGGAGTCGCGGCGCCTTCCCGGCAGCGGCGCCGGCCCCAGCCCCGACCGCATGGCCATCGGCAGCGAAGGCATCCTGGGCATCATCACCGAGGCGTGGATGCGGATACAGGCGCGGCCCCAGTATCGGGCCTCCGCGGGCGTGGCCTACCCCAGCTTCATGGCCGGTTCCGAGGCCGCCCGCCGCATCGCGCAGGCCAAGCTCTGGCCGGCCAACTGCCGCCTGCTGGACCCCGCCGAAGCCGCAGCTGCCGCGGGGATGGACGGCAGCCGCGCCCTGCTGATTCTCGGCTTCGAGTCCAACGAGCTGCCCCAGGATGAGAATATACGGCAGGCCGTCGCCATCGCGCGCGACGCCGGTGGGACCATCGACGAGGCCGAGATTCGTATCTCGTCGCCCGCCACCCGCGCCGGCGAATCATCGGCTGGCGACACAGGACGCCAGGGCGCCGTCGGCGCTTGGCGCAATGCCTTCCTCGGCGCCCCCTACCAGCGCAACATCACCACCGGCCTGGGGCTGGTGGCCGAAACGCTGGAGACCGCCATCACCTGGGACCGCTGGCCCGCAATGGACGAGATGGTGCGCGGCGCGTTGCAGGATGCCCTGAACCGCGTATGCGGCGGCGGGTCGGTGTCCTGCCGTTTCACCCACGTCTACCCCGACGGCCCCGCTCCCTACTACACCTGGGAGGGAATGGGACGGCGCGGCGCCGAGCTGGAGATGTACGCCGAGGTCAAGCAGGCGGCGTCCGACGCCATCATGTCCGCCGGAGGCACCATAACCCACCACCACGCCGTGGGCCGCCTGCACCGCCCCTGGTACGACCAGCAGCGCCCCGAGCTCTTCGCCGAGGCCCTCCGCGCCGCCAAGCGCGCCGTGGACCCCAACGGTGTTCTGAACCCAGGGCTTCTGGTGGACATCTAGCGGACGACGGGCTTCTTCACCGTCTCCCCGTCACACACCCGTCATTCCCGAGAAAGCGGGAATCCAGTGAGACATTTATCTGCGACGGGCGGTTGTGTTGGCATTGGGACTCTGGATTCCCGCCTTCGCGAGAATGACGAAAGCTGATTGTCTTTCCTGCCGAAACGGACAAGCGCTTTGCCCCGGGCTTCGTATGAATCGCTGAAAAGGAAGAACCATGCTTTTGCGTGATTCACTTTGGTTTAGGCCAGGACATCTTCCAGCAACGACAGCTTTTCCTGGAACAGCGCGATGGCCCGCTCTTCCGGCGCCCCGATGAAGAACCTGAGTCCCTGAACGTATTCCAGTATGTCCTTTGGGAGCATAAGCAGGTCGTCCCGGGGTCGGGTTGCCTTGTAGAGATTGTTGATCCAGTCCTCCTGCCCAACGAAAAGGGCATCCTCCACCGCCACGTAGTCCCGGCGCTCCATTTCTGATCTGGCCATCCACCGGGAGAAGACGAAGGGCAGTCGGGTCCATGCCTGCCATTCCTCCCCCAAGTCGTACCGGTGCTCGAAGCCGCGCAACCGCCGGCGGCTGCGCAGCGCTTGGTTGCCAGTCAACAGGATAGCATCATGGTCCGACTGCTCATCGACGAAAGTCTCCCCGCGTACCTCGTGCTTCAACGTCAGCAACACCCGCAGCAGGCTTGCCGACGTGGAGTCGCCGTCGCCAAGGGAGATGCGACTGCCGCTCAAGGCTTCGATGGGTTCCCTGGAATGGAGTGCGCTGGAAGTGGCCCTGGCTGCCGACGCGACGCAGAATCCGCTGATGAGGGTGGCCCTTGGCGACAGCCGGAAAGTGTCCACCAACGAAACCGGCCCGGCGTCTATTTCGCCTTGTTCCAATGCCTGAGCTACGGTGCTGGGTTCCATGTTTCGCAACTCAATACCGCGGCGCTCCATGTCGAAATAAAACGCCTCACATTCCAGATTGGATATACGGGCTACACTGATGGGCATGGTAAAGACTAGCTCCCAGAAAGCTCGATGGCTGGGATTGAGCAGGCGATTCCACCAACTTCTACCAACTGCAACACTGGGAAGACCCCCGTTCATCGCCGGAGAAGCCGTGGTTAGAGGCTTTCGTCCGGTCTGTTGCGGGGGCCTTCCCAAAGGGTTCAGCTCCGTCAGGGGCTACAGCCGGGGGCCCATGAAGGTGGAAGACTGCTTGCGGTATACCTGGATGCGGTTGCGGGGGCCTTCGCAGACGAACACCGTGTTGGAATCGTCCACCTCAACCCCGCTGGGGGCCCAGAAGTCCTTCTCCCGCTCCAGTCCCGGTGAGCGGTCCCGTTCTCCCCACATCTCCGGGTTCGCGTCCAGCTTGTCCTTGCCCCACTTGGAGATGGTCGCGTCGCCGGTCTTGAGGGCGGCAAAGTTGCCATCGGGGTCGAAGACCTGAAGGCGGTCGTTCAACCAGTCGGCGACGTAGATGATGCCGTCCTTGTCAACCGCTACGTCGGTGGGGCGGTTGAACTCGCCCTCACCCGATCCGGAAGAGCCGAATTTCATCAGGAACCGGCCATCGGCCGTGAACTTCTGGATCCGGTCGTTCCGCCAGTCGGCGATGTATATGTTGCCCTGCTTGTCAATGGAGATACCCCAGGGCATATTGAACTCGCCGTCGCCATCGCCGTAGGCCCCGAACTTGGCGAGGAACTTTCCATCGGGAGTGAATTTCTGCACACGGTGGTTCATGCTGTCGACGACGTAGACGTTGTCGTCCTTGTCGATGGCCAGACCGGCGGGCCGGTCAAGCTCGCCGTCACCGCTGCCGGCGCGCTCCTCCCATTTCCCGACATAGTCCCCGTCCCTGGTGAAGATGGATATCCGATGCACCCATTCGTCGGACACGTAGACGTTGCCATTGCTGGCGACGGCCACGGCCACGGGCCAGACCAGCGAGCCGTCGTCGAAGTTGTACTCGTGGGGCCCCTGCTGGGAAACGCCGCGGGCAAAGGCGTTGACGTATTCCTCGTCAACGGTGCAGACCGTGATGCGAGTGCCTTCGGGCCGGTATTCCGGTGACCGGCACAGGACGTACATTAGGTCGTCCTCGCCCCGGGCCAGGTTGACCGGGTAGGTGAAACCCGGCCCGAACTGCTCGCCACGCCCGATGGTGTGGCTGTACTGAAGCTGCACGTGCGATATTCTGGTGGGGGTCATGTTCACCTTCCAGCGCTGGCTAAATGAAGTCCATCTGCTCGTAGGAGCCGTTCACTATGGGCTTGGCGTCCAGGCCCATCCACTTCTCCAGAAGGGCGGAGTAGAGGCCGCGGAAGTCGTTGTTGAAGTGCAGGTCCCCCTCCAGCAGCTTTTTCGGCTCCAGCGAGGGGTATTCACCGTAGAGGCCGCCTTTGACCGACTCGCCTACCACGAAGGCCACGCCGCCCGACCCGTGGTCAGTGCCGGAGCCGTTGTCGTGGACCCTGCGTCCGAACTCGGTGAAGACCAGCAGCGCCACGTCGCCCCCGGCGTCGTGCTCCTTCAGGTCGTCGTAGAAGTCGGCGACGGCCTGGGATGTCTCAGCCCATAGCCTGGTGTGGTTCGCCAGTTCTCCGGCGTGGGTGTCGAAGCTGTTGTAGGGCGCAGTGGTATACAGCACCCTGGTGCCCAACCCAGCCAGATGCACCTGGACGATGTTGCGCAAATATTGAGCAACGTCGTCCTTGCCGTATTCCACGGTCGAGGAATACATACCGGGGGCGGTGCTGAGAATGTCGGCCCCTTCCAGGGCGTCCAGGCCCGTCTGGGCGAGGTAGTCCAGCACCGGGCCCTGGCCGATCATCGGCGAGTAGACCCTGGAGAACACGTCGAGGGCCTTGGTCCGCTGCTCTTCGATCTCGATCCCGGTGAGCACGCCGTAGGTCTCCAGGTTGCCCACCGAAGCCACCGGTACGCCGGGGGCCACCAGAGACCTCGGCAGACCCCGGCCGAAGTTGACGCCGGTCAGCACGTTTTCCTTATGTGGGTCCAGGTCGCGCACGGCCCGGCCCAGCCAGCCCTCGTCGCCCACTTCGTCCGGCTCGCAGGTGTGCCAGATGTCCATGGAGCGGAAGTGGGAGCGGCTCGGGTTGGGGTATCCCACGCCCTGGATGATGGCGACCTTGCCCTCATCGTACAGGCGCTTGATCGGCGCCATCGCCGGGTTGAAGCCGATCTGGTCGTTGATGGGAATGACCCTGTCGGTCTCGATCCTCACGTTGGGCCGGTTGTCCAGGTACAGGGAGTTGCTGTAGGGGATGATGGTGTTCAGGGCGTCGTTCCCCCCCGACAACTGGAGGACCACCAGCACCGGGTCTTTCTTGGTGCTTGTCATTTCTTTCCCTTCCTCTGTTATGCGAATAGGTACTCGGTGGTGGCCACGATGGACTGCAACATCTGGCCGACCCGCTGGCCGAACTCCTCGGCGCCGGTCCGCAACTCGCCTTCGCTGCGGGCCAGGGATAACAATTCGTTGCGGGTGACTTCGGCCAACTCGTAGGCTCCCAGCATTTCCAGGCAGCCGTCGACCAACCGCTCCGGCGGGATGACTTCTCCCTCCGAACTCAGGCGGCTGATGATGGTCTGGACTCCGGGGTGGGCGATGTTGCCCACGGCGTCGGCGGTGAAGTTGATGCGCTCGACCAGGGTGCCGCTGTCGATCCACTCCCTGCCGGTATGCCAGCCCTCCACCGTTGGAGGGTTGAGCAGGTCCTGACCCATGTAACGGATGGTCAGTGTCATGGCGTTCATACCGGGTTTGGGCATATCGAAATCGCCGACAAGGCGCATGGTTCCCACCACGGTCTCGGTGGGACTCTTTATCTTGGTGAAGCGGGCTTCCTTGAAGAAGTCGGAGTTGAACAGCGCCCGCAGCATCGAGCGGATGTTGTAATTGGAGCGGAAATACTCGTCTTCCAGCATCTTGATGGCCGCGGGATCCCTGGGAGGCGTGTTCTGCCACGCCGGGACCTGGGGCTCGTCGGCGACGAAGAAGTTGTACAAGTGCCGGGCGATGAACCTGGCCGTGCCGGGTTGCCTGGCGATGATCCTGACAATGTCCTCGCCGTTCCAGTTGCCGGTCTCGCCCAGGAAGGTCTTCTCGCCATAGTCGTGGTCCGACGGGTCGTAGATGAAGGCGGCCTCGTACTTGCCATAGGGGTATCTGGGGACCGAGTTGGTCACCGTCCAGCCGGTGAAGGCGCGGGCGCACTCCTTGACGTCATCCTCGGAATAGTTGGCCTGTCCGTCCATTCCGACGCCCATGGAGAATAGCTCCAGAAGCTCGCGGCCCCAGTTCTCATTGATGGCGTCCTTGTGGCTCATGCAGTTGTCCAGGTAGAACACCATTGCGGGGTCGGCGGCCAGACCCAGGAGCAGGTCCTGGAAGTTGTCCATTCCCTGGGTGCGGAACATTTCGAACTCAATCTGCTGCTGCCTCGGATACTCGCACTTGGCGTGGCCGGTTACGAAAATCTGGTGCCAGAAGAGGGTGATCTTCTCTTCCAGCGGCCGCTTGGTATTGATCATACGGAAGGTCCATTCTTCCTGCTGGCCCTCCAGTCCCGCCTGGGACACCCACTGCGGCTGATAGCGCATCAACACGTCACGCTCGAGTGCGGGCTGCGTGTCGGGATGCAGCAACTCCTCCACAGTGGCCTCGTAGCCCTTGGCGGCACGGGCCTCCAGCTCTTCATACGTCGCTCCAAAGCCGGCGCGGCGCATCAAGTGGGCCATTAAAGCGATTTCCTTGTCTGCCATTCTGCCTCCTCCTGAGCGCATTTCCTCGGTCATTTACCGGCAACACTCTGGCGATTACGATTTCCTGCCGCACATCATTCTTAGTAAGATAGAATTCGCTAATTGCTGCTCGATTTACGTGCCAATATAATAGATGAACTATGGCAGGCGCCTACGCTATCGTATTATTAGCGCCGCCCAACGTCAACATTGAGTATAGTGTCACGGTTTTCGACGCGGTTTTGCCTCCGGGCGCTGCCAAACATTGCCCCGCCAAACATTCTTGCGGCGGCCAGCCACTGGTCAGTTAAGGCGGGTGATGCGGTCCTGCGTTCCCGGGGCCACTGCTCCGGCCTTGGCGAAGTAGGCGACGAGGGCATCCAGGTCAATCTCGTCCCCGTTCCTCCCGCTGCCCTCCTCCAGAACGCTGAAGCCGCTGCCGCCGCCGGCCAGGTAGCTGTTGACGGTGACCCGGTAGCTGTTGACGGTGACCCGGTAGCGTCCGCCGGCCTCCATCGCCACGCCGTCAATCGCAATGCTCGACGCATTCACCCTCGACCCCGCCGGAGTGGCTGGGTCCCATGTGTAGCTGAACCCTGCGGATACCTGGAGCATATTGCCGTAACCGGTATCCGCGCCGTTGAACTGCTGCTCGAGCAGGGCATAAATCTGGGCGCCGATAGCCCGCCGTACCTGTCGACGAGGGCGGTCAGGGCCGGAGCCGGCGTAATCCCAGCCTGGGAGTTGGGGAGATTCCTGATTCCCTCTACATGGCTATCAGCCAGGACGATTGTAAAGTCGGCGAGGGAGGTTTACAAAGCCAAGTCAGAGACGGGAGTGTGGGGATATGGAGGCGGTGGAATCTCCGTTCAGGCGCTTGGAGCAGGCCCCTGCTCGTGCGTTCTGCCCCATGAAACTATTACTTCGCAGGGGAGCATGGTGGCCGTTCCAATTGCTGATGGCGAGGGGGGCGTTGCTGACGCCGCTCATCGCCGTCACTCCGCAGGGAAGGGCCGGGTTTCAAACCGCGTTGTTCGCCATGCAGGCGCTGGAGATGCCCGCGCAACCCCAGGCCCGGTTCACGGAGGAGCCGCCGCGCAATGAAGCGCAACTGCCCCACGTCCCGTGGATACTCCCCGGCGCACGGTGGATGCAGAGCCAGGCCGGGGCAGCATACGCTACACCAAGGTGCTGGCCTTTGACCATGTGACCCTCAGAGACCGCAGCTTCTTTACCCTCGCCGGTGAGGCGGCCCGCCTCTACCGCCACTTATATGGAATAGTTCGTGTCGCTTCCTGACCTCCCACAACCTGAAAGGCCCCGCGCTCCGGGTGGGGAACAGGCAGGACGTTGCCGTCAACGGGAGTGGAACACCGCCCGGCCGCGGACGGATGGCGAGATGCGGTGTCCGTCAAGCCATCCGGTCCAATGGCGGAGGCGCAGGCGCGACCGCCCTGACCGCGTTTGACTTGAGGAAGACTCGGCCGCTGCCGCGGGGGACGGTTCCGGTTGTTTTCAGGGAACTCCTTCCCCCTCAACTGCCGGAGTTCTTCCTCCGGCGCCCGGTTTCCAGCCTTGGCATGGAACTATTCTCCTCTCAGTCGGCGGTTTTCCTCCTCCAGTTCCTGTACCTTGGCTTCGGCCCGGATGCGTCCTGCCATTTGGTCCTCATAGGTCGGTATGGGCGCGTCCGTTGCCGGGTCCCACCATACCAGCTGTTCGTGCTCCCATCTGATTATGAGGTTCAGGGCCGGGCTGTACCCCTGGAGGATTCCGGGGGGCACTTCGTCAATGGGTATTGGCCTGTAGGAGTTTCCGTCACAGGATGTCGCCGGACAGCTTGGCGCCGTGCAGGTCTGCGGTCTTATCGAAGCGCCAGTACTCCAGGATGCCGAGGGCGGCGGAGTCAGCCCTTTTGGCGCCGGTGTCCACCTCGGCCGTGCCGCGAGGCTGGGGTGGTTTCCGTGCTACGAGTTTCTGTCGAATGGAGGGATGACAACCAAATGACCCTGCCGCAGCGCCGTTAGCCCTTGAACCCCGGATCGTAGGCCGCCACCCAGCCCAGTTCCACTTGAGTCTCCAACGGCGCCTGGGCTGAGGGGCGGCCGCCGATGGGTTCAATTCCGATGATGCTCTGATCGGACAAGGCGTCCACCCGCTCCGGGGTCAGCCCCAGAATCTCGCGCAGGGCGTAACCGTTGGCCTCGCCGAGCAGGGGAGCAGGGCCGGTGACGCCAGCCTGGCTTCCAGAAAACTTCCAGCCCCGGCCGATGTATTCCTTCTCGCCCAGCCCCGTCTCTGCCGGGTGGGTAACCTTCTCGAAGAATCCCCGGTGGCGGAAATGGGGATCGACCAACGCCTGCCGAGCCGTCAGCACCGGCCCCGCGGGAACGCCCACGGCTTGCAGCGTTTCCATCACCTGGTACGAAGTGCGCTCCCGGGTCCAGCCCGATACGATGGAGTCCAGCCCGTCCTGCTCAATCAGCCGTTGCGACGCGGTGGCAAGGCGCGGGTCGGCGGCCAGCCCCGGGGCGCCGATGGCGTGGCAGAAGGCCAGCCAGTCGGCATCATCGCGCACGGCGATGGTCACCCACTGGTCCTCGCCCAGGCAGGGATAGCAGCCATGGGGGGCCATCGCCGTATGCCGGTTGCCGTTTCGTTGGGCGCGCCGGCCGTTGAAGGCGTAGGCCAGCAACCCCTCGCCGATGAAGGACGCACCGGCCTGGTACATTGCCAGGTCAATCCATGTGCCCCGCCCGGTCTTGGCCCGGTGCAGCAGGGCCGCCATGATGGAGACAAGGGCGGTCCAGGTAGCAAGGAAGTCGGTGTAGGAGTTTCCAACCTTGTTGGGGACATTGCCTTCGCGCAGCGCGCCGGAGCCGTCGTCTTCCAGGTAGCCCATGAAGGCGCCTGTGCCGTGGGTCGGCTCGAGGGCCGACGCCATGGCGCCGAAGTTGCTCCAGGGGCCGCTGTGCCCGTATCCGGTGTTGGAGACCATGATGAGGTCGGGCTTCACCGCCCGCAGCGAGGCGTAATCCAGCCCGAAGCGGGCCATCACGCGGGGCGTGAAGTTTTCCAGCACGATGTCGCTGACCGACACCAACTCCTTGAGGATGCCCTGGGCATCCTCCGAGCGCAGGTCGAGGGTCAGGCTTCGTTTGCCCCGGTTCAGCGTCTGGAAGGTGCCGCCCTGCTCCCACCACAGTTCGCCGGGCTGGTTGTCGGGGAACGGGCCGGTGATGGTGCGGGTGGTCTCCATGAACTGGGCCTGACAGGTGTCAATCTTGATGACCTCCGCGCCCAGATCGGCCAGGTTGGCCCCGGCGAAGGGCATGGCGAACACCCGGCTCAGGTCCACCACGCGGATGTTTTCCAGCGGCGCGCGGCTCATATCACCCCCGCGTATCGCAGCGCGGCAAGCGCGTCCGGGTCGTAGCCGAGCTCATCGCCGTAGATTTCGCCATTGTGCTGTCCCAGCAGGGGTGCAGGGGTTGGCGCCTGCGGCGGGCGCTCCGAAAGCGCGGCTCCCATGCCCGGGTACGACGCCCGCCCGGCCTCGGGATGTTCAACTTCCTGGTAGAAATCCCGCGCCGCAAGGTGCGGACAGGCGACCAGGTCTCCGGCGTCCTGGGCCATGCCGAAGACCAGGCGCCGCTCGCCGGAGGCCACGAACAATGGCAATCGGTCCCACTGGGCCAGACCCTCTACGAGCAGGGCCTTCAACTCCTCCCCGTGGGCGATGCGGCCCGCGCCCGACGCGAACCGGGGATCGTGCAGCTTCTCCAGCCCGATGAGGGTGGCGACGGTCTCCCACGGCTGCGAACCCTGCACCGACGGCACCACGTAGCCGTCGCGGGCGGGCATCAGTTCCTCGAAGCCGGAGCCGCGCACCGGGCGGCGGCCCTTGGTGGCGCCCATATAGTTGTAGTAAGGCACGGGCTGCACCAGGTGGGCGGCCAGGCACTCGGCCACCGAAACGTCAACGTGCTGACCCTCTCCTGATGCGAGCCGGGCGAACACAGCGACCAGAGTGGCCGCCGCCGCGTTGGCTCCGGCCACGTACAGGGACTGGTCGAGGGCGTTGCGCAGCGGCTCTCTGTCGGAATCGCCGGAGTGGTACATCAACCCGCTCATGGCGCAGGTGATGATGTCCGTCGCCTGGAAGTCCCGGTATGGCCCGTCCTGCCCGAAGGGCGTGACCGACGTGACCACCAGCCGCGGATGCGTGCGGGACAGTTCCTCATAGTAAATTGCTGATTGCGCGGTCTGCGATGGAGAGAATCCTTCCACCAATACGTCGGCGTCGTCAAGGAGCTTGAGCAGAACGGTGTGGCCCGAATCGGTTGAGTAGTCGAGGGTAACGCTCCGCTTGCCCGTATTGACATAAAGGAAAGGAATGCTCTTCTCGGGGTGAGGGTCGTCGCCAACGAAAGGCCCCATGCGCCGCGCCGGGTCGCCGCCGCCCGGAGGTTCGACCTTGACGATGGCGGCCCCGTAGTCGGCCAGCAGCTTGGCGCAAAAGGACGGGGCAATCCCCGGCCCGAAATCGAGTACGCGCAGTCCGTCCAGCAACTCAGTCCTCCGGCTGCCAGACCAGTGGCAACTCCTGGCCTCGGCGGGGGAGCGCCACCGTGCCCACGCCGGAAGCGGTTTGGTGGCCCCGGCTGTTGGAGAGCGACACGGTACAGTCCGCATGGCCGATGCCGTCCACTTCGCGGATTCCGGTGACAATTCCAGCGGCCGTCAGCGCGTCGCCGGGGTAGTCCATTCCCCGGTGCTGAACATAGAAGCGGCGCAGCCAGCCGCCCGACCCGGCGAAATCGACCAGCAGTTGACCGAGGTACTGGTTCTTGAGGGAGCCGTTGACCACCACGTTCTCCAGCCCCTGCTGCATCTGGGCGAAGGGCAGGTCCCAGTGGATGCGGGCGTAGTTCCCGTTGGCCGCGGCCCACCGCACCAGGTGGGTCGTCGTCAGCGGCCCCTTGACCACCGGCGGAAGCGCCATCCCCTCGGTAACGTCCTCAAAGTAGAGTTGCGGGCGGTCCGACGGCGTGGAGCGAGGCACCTCCTCGCCGGGGCCGGGCGGCGAGATGTTGACGTTCTGCAAGCCGCTGGCCACTGTCGCGCCCTGTTGGGGAGAGCTGCCGTCCTGGTCAAGGGCCCGGTGTATGCTGACGCGGCGGGCCAGCAGGATAACCTGTTCGTGCTGGTCGGTCTGAGTTTCCAGCCGCTCCACGAACACCAGCGGCCCGGAGCGGCCCTGCTTCTGGAAGATGTCGAGAATCTTGAACTGCCTGGTGATCCAGCTACCCACGTAGGGAGGGCGAAGGAACTGCCAGTCGCTGCCGCCGTTGAGTCCGTAGCTGTTGAAGGGCAGCGGCACCTCGAAATGCGATTCCTGCCCCGCCCCGAAGTACCCGATGGGCGGAGCGATGTCCTTCCACGTCGCAAGTGGCGGGCAGATGATGCCCCCGAAGCGGCTGGCTTCCGCTGCCTTGCGGTCCACGTACAGCGGGTTCGGGTCCTCGGTGGCGTCGGCCACGTCGTAGGCCATCTCCTCGCTGATGGCGAAGCGGTTCCGCTCCGGCGCAGTCTCCGTCCCGATGAGGGCGCGCGCCTCGTCAGTTATCAAGCTGTCTGCCAACCTGTTCCTCCAGCGCTGCGATGGCTGTATCCGGGGGCAGTTTACCATACCGGCGAGTTTGGCCAAAGGGAGAAACAAGCGCGGCCAGCACTTTGAGCATCATGCCCGGTCCGCCAAAACGGTGGTAGTATATCCCTGTGACGGGAAGAGACAGGCGCACACTGGAGCGGATTTTCACCCATCCTACGCCGGGCAACATCCGATGGGCCGAAGTGGAATCGTTGGTGCGGGTGCTGGGAGTGGAAATAGCAGAGGGCGCTGGTTCAAGGGTAAGGTTAAGAATGGGTGATGTGAGACTGGCAGTACACCGTCCTCACCCCAGTCCGGAAATGGATAGACGCGCCGTCCGAAGAATCGCCAAGTTTCTGAACGATATAGGAGTTGTACCATGATGGAGTACAAGGGCTACATCGCTGTCATTGGGTACGACGACTCGCTGGACCTTCTCAATGGAAACGTTGTCAATGCCGCTCCGTATGCGGTAGTCAACTTCATGGCTTCCGATGTGGAAGGGCTGAAACGCGAGTTCAGAATATCCATTGAGGACTACCTGTCCTGGTGCGAAGAAGACGGAATGGAGCCGGCAAATCCCTTTTCCGGCAAATTGGAGTTACCCTTGTATCAGGAGCTATACCAGCGGATTGCATTGGCGGCTGCGGCAGAAGGCTTGGAAATGGACGAGTGGGTCGTTGAAGCCATCGAGCAGAAGCTGACGGGCAATCGCTTCCCGCCCCCGTCCAGTGTTCATCGGGTGGCCCCCGGTTCCTAGAACAGCTCTCGGCTGGCGATGTCGGCGCCCTCGCGCATGGAGCGCAGCTTGAGCCAGACCACGCCTTTGTCAACCCGATTGGAGCCCGCCGACGTGTCGAAGCCGCAGTCGGCGCCGGCCATCACCCGCGTCGGGTCGCCGCCCGCCGCCTGCACTGCGAGCCTCAGCCGGTCGGCCACCACCTCGGGGTGCTCCACGTAGTTGGTCTTGGTGTCGATGACGCCTGCCACCAGCAGCATATCGTCGGGCAGGGGTAGCTGCCCATAGACCTTGTACTCGTGGGCGTGGCGCGGGTTGGCCATCTCCATCACCAGCGCGCCGACGTTGGCCCGGTAGATGATGGGCAGTATGTCCTCCAGCGGCACGTCGTAATGGTGGGGCCCCTCGCTGTTGCCCCAGCAGACGTGCAGCCGCACCTGCTCGCGCGGTATGTTGCGCAGGGCGCGGTTGATGGCTTCGATGTGCAACTCCACCACCTCCTGAAACGCCTCCAGCGGCTCGTCCTGGTACGATACGTGCCGCTCCATCGCCAGGTCGGGGCAGTCCAGTTGGAGGATGAGACCCCTGGAGACGATCAACTCGTACTCCTTGCGCATCTCCTCGGCCACGGCAAACACGTAGTCCTCATAGGTGGCGTAGTGGTCGTTCTTCATGGTGAGGGTGATGATTCCCGGCGCGGCGGCGGTCATGAAGAGTTCCTCGTGGGCCGTGCTTGACCCTGCGACGGCGCTGAACAGGTCGTCGCATTCCCGTTCCGCAATGTCCAGCCGGTTGTAGGACAGCGGGCCGACGCACATGGGAACATCCCGCATGATCTGCACCACCCGGGGCCGGACGATGGACGGAAACTCGTTCTGGTCGCGGTGTCCCCGCCGGGTCCAGCCGCCGCCGAACCCGGACATTCGCTGCGTCACGTAGGTCGAGAAGCTGATACGCGACTGCTCCCCGCCGTTTACCACGTCAACGCCCGCCTCGGCCTGCGCCCGAACAACGCCGGCGGTGGCTTCCCGCGCGGCCCCGGCCAGCGCCGCCTCGTCCACCGGCTCGCCCCGCGCCACCGCGCCCAGCATCTCCACCAGTCCGTCGGGCCGGGGCAGGCTGCCGGTGTGGGTGGTCAGGATGCGTGTTTCGCTGCGCTTCATGGCTTTAGTGACCGTCCTGCTCTAGCTAGGTATCCCTCTGGTCCGGTGGCGGTTCGTCGAACGGGAGGCCTTGGGCTTCCGCCTCATCCCGTCGGATCAGCCAGTCCCGCCATGCTTGGTTGGATTGTTCCACCCCTTCGGTGATACCCTCTTTCCTGCCTTCCCTCCGGTGTTTTTCAATGGCCGGTATAGTGAAACGGTTGGTTATGATGTGATACAGAGACACGATTATCGCCACTCCTTGCATTGCAATCAGGGAGCCGATGGCGGCGCCGACACCCACGGCGGCGAACTCAGCGGCCGATTCCCGCGCCAACCGAACCCAGCCCGCTCCGGGGGCGGCGGCGATCTCATCCAGCACAATGCCTACAATCATCGGGACGCAGGCCCCGATGAACATCAGGAAATAGATTACCTGGAATGCCCTGGGAATGCTCCAGATGGCCTCGCGGTCGTCGGGCAACGGCGTGGCCGAGGCTACCAGGATACGAACGAGCAGCCGGCGAACCTTTCGGAACAAACTTTCCCTTACTCAACACGCTTATCTTATCGGCGAACCCTGTCGCTGGCAAATTCCGGCGGCGGAGCCAGGTTCGCAGCCAGACGACAGTAAGGGCGCACGACTGTTCGCCCCCGTGATGCGGTCTCGCATATGGTGATGCTCCGCTAACTTTCCCGATTTTTGGCCGCCCCCGCAGTTTCAGTCCCATATCATACCCGGCGGAGTCGCCAACAGGAACAGATTGGACGCCGCCGGATTCCGGCGGCGTCTCAACGGCCTCCGCCGTTCCCGGCGATCATAGCGGACTGCCACTGTTCACGACCTGTCCTGCCTATCGTATAATTCGCACAGTTCTCTTGAGGATAAGTTCAATGGTGGTGGAAGATATGAGCGGCGACCATATACCGGCGGCTTTTAGCGAGGTCTTGTCCGAGTTTCCCAAAGCCCGTGAAATCTTGGTGGAAGCTCTTGCCCGCGCTGCCGGGGCTGGCGACTATAACGCCGTCGCCGAATTGACAGCGCGCCTCAAACGCGCCGATACCCTGAAGAATGAAGTGGAGCGACTGCAAGAGGAATGGCAGGCCGTCTTCCACCCTGAAGCCATTGAGGTGGAATTGTTTGCGTCGCCGCCGTCCGACAGCCAGGCAGCCTTTGAGGTTCCCGACCAGTATGACTTGTGCAATCCCACCTTACAGGCCCTGCGCGCATTGGGCGGCAGGGGGCGGAGACAGGAAATTGCCGACACGGTAATCGACCAGATGCACTTGATGGACGAAACAACTCGGCAACTGCACGAAGGCGGCCCTCAAACCGAACTGGAATGGCAGCTTGGCTGGGCGCGCACCATCCTCAAGACCTGCGGACTGGTGGACAACCCGCAATCGGGCCTATGGGTCTTGACAGAGGCCGGTTCACGTCAGCAGTGGATGGACGCCGGAGAGATTAAAGTCCTGTACCGGCAACATCTCGATCTGCGGCGCCAACGGGACCAAGGCATGGAGTACAGCCTAATGCCGCAACAAAGGTGGACACGTGAGCAGGACTTGGCGGTTTTATACCTCAAACTTGAACACAAAGGGCGATTGACGCCCACACACCCGGACATTGAAAGGCTTGCCAAAGCTATGAATCGCACTGAAGCGTCTATATGGATGCGCAAAGGGAACTTCGACTCCCTAGACCCATCAGTACCTGGGGTCGGATTGAATCATCCCGCCAAACTAACCGAAAACATTTGGACCGAGTACGAAAGAGACCCGGAGCGGGTTCTGGCCGAAGCCCGCAGAGCTTACCTGAACTTGGTGAGCTGAGATAGCGTGCGCCAATGAGTCGTCGCTGGCATAGGTGTCAACGTGTGCGTAGGAGTTGGTTCTGGGGTGGGTGTTGCAGTTGGCCGGATGCGTCGCCACCGCCAGCAACAGATGCAATGCATCCATTACGAAGAGCGCAAATCCCCGCCCTTTTACCAGCCTATCGCCCGCACATAATGGATGTGTCGCCAACTATGACGGTGGGCCTGGGGCCACAGGACGGCGATGGCGACCATTCGTAATCCCAAGTGCTTGGCTTCCCCATAGTTCCTCCCCCGATATAATCCCCTTTCAATAGAGGACTGCTTTGGAACGGTTCCGCCCAGCAGACAGGGGAGCCGTCAAACCGGATCCCGCAAGTATTATTGTCTCCGCTGCTGATGGCGATAAGTTTCTCATCAGCCGGGGGCACTATTCGTGGGTCTTGCTGGCCCCAGCATACGGGGGAACCGTCAGCACGAAGCGCACAGGTGTGGGGCCAGCCACTGCTGATTGCTATGAAGCTCTCATCCGCAGGCGTGTCCTTCACCCAAGGCACCCGCCCCCAGCAGACGAGGGTGCCGTCAGAGCGAAGCGCACAGGTGTGACCGTTCCCGCTGCTGATAGCTATGAAATTCTCGTCGGCTGGAGTGTCCTCAACTACTTTGCTGGGCCTCTGACTCCAGCACACGGGGGAACCATCAGCCCAAAGTGCACAGGTGTGGATTCCGCCACTGCTGATTGCTATGAATTCAGCGTCCCATAGGGACGCCGGTAAGCGGGTCAGTCCCCAGCAGACGGGGGTGCCGTCAGAGCGAAGCGCGCAGGTGTGGTTTCTGCTGCTGCTAATGGCCGTAAAAGTCTCCTGTGCAGGTGGTGAGGCTTCACCGTAATAGTCCTCGCCCCAGCAAAACGGCTTGCCGGTGGTAAGCAGCCCGCAAACGTAAAAGTGGCCTACACTGAGGTCAATGAATCTCGCATTCTTGGGTTCAGTGCCTCGCTCATATTCATCCCACATATGACGAGGCAGAAAACTCCGTGAGTCGTATACGATGTTCCCTGTACAGTCGGCGGCCCCGTTCACACGTAGGGCGCAGTGGGTATATAATCCGGTACTGACGGCAACGAAGGCTTCTGGCGAATATGGGTCAGGTGCGTAGACTGCCCCGCCCTCCTTTATTGGCGCTGCGGCAGTGCCACAAGCCACTAACAGGACGACCAGCAAGCACAATATGCGGCTATTGCGTCGGAAGAACAGGGGAATGGATGCGCGGAGGTTCGCCACGCGGATGTGCCCCTTTACAGCTCAGAGTTAAGGGTTCGCCAGCCGCTCTGCGTCCTCGATGTAGAGGGCCGTCTCTCTGATGCGGCGCTCGGTCTGGTCGTTGCAGTGGCCTACGTAAAAGCAGGAGCCGTGGAGCTGGCTGATTCGGCTGTAGTAACGCCCCACCAACGAATTGAATTCGCCATGTTGTCTGGCTAGTTGGTCGAGCAAGTCCGAAGTCATACCAGTGGGACCGGGTTCTTCGCCGGTGCGGGCCAGTATCAGGGCGTCGGTTGCCCGCTTGGTGGCGCACCACGCCTTTTCCGCCGCGTCGCGGATGTCGCCTGCCGCCAGCCGTTCCAGCGCTTCGCTGTGCATCCCTCTGGCATCGTCAAATATCTCTTGCACTCTGCTTGTTGCTACCATTATTTCCTCCAAAGGCCGAGGGGCGCACAGCCGTGCGCCCCTACTGTACAACGGCAGTGATTTAGGGGCTTACTTGCCGTCTTTGATGAAGTCGGCGCAGCGCTCGCCGATCATGATGGTGGTGGCGTTGGTGTTGGCGCGGATGCAGTCGGGCATGATGGAGGCGTCGGCGACGCGCAGGCCCTCCACGCCCTTGACGTGCAGGCGCTGGTCCACCACCGCCAGCGGGTCGCTGTCCGGCCCCATCTTGCAGGTGCCGGAGATGTGGTGCGAGGTGCCGGAGTTGCGCTTCAGCCACTCGTCGAGAGCCGCGTCGTCTTCCAGTTCCTCGTCGGTGGGCATGATCCGCTCGATGACGATGCCCTGGTAGAACTCGTGGTTCTCGGCCATTCGGACGCCCAGACGGATGGCCTCGCGCATCCGGCGCAGGTCTTCCTCTTCCTTGTAGTAGTTGTAGTTGATGAAGGGCTGGACGTGCGGGTCGTTGGCCTGGAGGGTCAGTTCCCCCTGCCCCAGGGCCAGC
This sequence comes from Dehalococcoidia bacterium, assembly GCA_965261945.1. Classification (GTDB taxonomy): domain Bacteria; phylum Chloroflexota; class Dehalococcoidia; order Lucifugimonadales; family UBA3495; genus VXOI01. The sequence continues at coordinate 2,261,940 of CBDHEF010000002.1, read as the reverse complement.
TGCAGGCTGGCGCTCATGCCGACATAGTTCAGGTCCTCGTCGATGGTGATCTGGGCCGGGCGGTGTTCGCTGGTCATCAGCATGGGCGAAAGCTGCATATCGTTTTCCAAGGGGCTGCCCGGCACCTGGTAACGCAGGCCCACCTGGATCACCGGCGCCTGCACGTCTGGCTTTTCGCCCTCTGCCCGGTAGATGGCGGCGGCGGAGGGATGGTCGCGCAGGTTCTTGCCCACGCCGGGCGAATCATGGACTACGTTGATGCCCAGGCTCTCCAGGTGGTCCTTGGGGCCGACGCCCGACAGCATCAGTATCTGGGGCGATGCCACGGCGCCGCTGGAGAGGATGATCTCGCTGCCCTCGACGGTGAATACTTCTCCGCCGCTCTCGGCCTCGATGCCGACGGCCTTCTTGCCCTCGAACAGGATGCGGCGGCAGGTGACGCTGCCGCGGATGGTGAAGTTCAGGCGATGGCGGGCCATGTCGAGGTAGTTCAGGGCCATGCTCATGCGCACGCCGCTGCTGCCCTTGAAGTTGAGGGTGTTGCGGGCGCGAGGCGACACGCCGGTGGACTCCGGGTCGTTCATATCCTCGGAAATCTCAAAGCCCTCGGCCAGCGCTGCTTTTTCGAAGGCGACGGCGTGGGGCAGCCATTCGCTGCGTGAAGCGCGCCTGACCGGCACGGGGCCCTCGGTGCCGTGGAAGTCGCTGCCGCCGAAGTCCAGGTCGGTCTCCATCTTGTTGAAGTAGGGCAGGCAGTTGGTGAAGCCCCACTCGTCGTTGCCCCACTGCGCCCAGCGATTGTAGTCGTCGGGCACACCGCGGTAGAGCACCTGGCCGTTGATGGCGCTGGAGCCGCCGGTGGCCTTGCCCCGCGGTATCTCCAGGTCGGGCAGCTCGTCGGTCATGCGGCCCCGGTAGGCCCAACTGTGGTCGCCGTAGGCCGAGAACCAGACGTTGTTGCCCAGCTTCAGGTCGTCGGGCAGCGTCTCGAAATCGGGATAGTCCGGTCCCGCTTCCAGCAGCAGCACCGAATTGTTCGGGTCTTCCGAAAGCCGCGTGGCGATGGTGCACCCCGCCGAACCGCCCCCCACAACAATGTAGTCGTACTTCATGCTTGAACCTCCGTTTATGAGTATTTCGGCTTGAACCCGGTCTCCCCTGTCCCATGCGTCGAATATTAAATCGGCGCGGGCTTTGACGTATTCAGGATCAGCGAGCTTGGGGTTGCGGGCTACTTCCTCAGAACGCAGGCAGGCAGTCTCCTTTTCCATAGCCCGAAGCCGTTCTGGAGAAAGATCTTTAAGAAGCCCGGAAAACGGCCGGTGTCCGGTCATTGCGTCGACTTGCCAATTGGGATTCTGTGGCGATGATAGTACAGGTTTGGAACCGTATCAAGACCACGCACTGTGACTTGGGAAGGTGGCCTCGGCAATTTGACACTCTGACGCTAATCGTCCCAGGCAAACCCGACATTCGGCTCAAGCTGTATGTACTGAACTCGCCAGTTGGCCAAAGCCTTCAATCGGGCCAATCCGATGCGTACCCGGAAATCCTCCCCGCGGGTCGGAGCATTCCTTCCGGCCATCCAGAACGTGGTTTCGGAATTTGGGTTATAGCGGTCTTGCAACATACCATTAGGCAGACATGTGACGCTGATGGATTCCAGTTGATTCTGCCTGTCTGCGATTTCTACGTAGTTGTATTTCACAAACACGGTGGTCGTCAGATAGGCCACGCCGTCCCGGTCATGGTAAACGTTGGGCACTGCACCACCCTCGTCCACCTTGACGCCTGCCCTGATTTGGCGGATTCTCATAGAGGTCTGGGAAGTTTGGATTGTAACAGTCCTTGCTCCGGCGACCTTCTCCGCCTTTGAGTCTACAAATAGGGCTTGGCGCAAGGCGAAGTCCGGCGAGAATAGGTAACGAGCCCGCTTATAGTCTATAGTGCCAAAGAGCCTTACCGGAATAACGGAAGTGCCAATCCGGTCCATTGCCTCTCTGGTGATGTCCTCAGCGATGTCCTGTACGTCATCGCGCTCATTGCTGAAAATGTCTGTCGCTTCTCGCGCAAACGAATATATGCCTTAAACTACGAGCCGGAGAGTCGCCTTCTCGATGGATTCCAGTAAGTCGAGTTTGGTGGGCAGTTCAACAGGGTCCAGCGTCATCGGTTACCTTGCTGACTCCAGGGCGATTCTAGCTGCCGCTCCCTCAACGTACTCTGGAACGTAATCAATGCCGATATACCGCCGCTCCTCCCGTATCGCCGCAACTGCCGTCGTGCCAAGCCCCATGAACGGGTCTATCACAAGATCGCCTTTGCCGGAGAAGATTCTGATTACCCGCCGGGGCAGTTCCATCGGAAATTGGGCTTCATGATCAATGTTGTTCCTTACCGATGGAATTTCCCAGACAGCTCTTGAACCCCACTCGATCCATTCCTCCCTGCTGAGCCGGTTTCGGTCGATGACCGTAATGCCGGGTTTCCAGAAAATGTAGACATACTCGAATTCGTCAACGGCCCGGTAGGAAAGGCTGTGCCAGCGAGAATTCTCCCAACAAGGATCCTTCACCCAGGCGCGACGATCATACAGAAAAAATCCGGCATCCTCGGCCCAATCCTGAACCAGACCGCCTACCAGCTTCACCTTGGTCTGGGGAGTGTACTTACCACCCCGGACATTGTTGTGTTTCAGCCGACGGTCAACGGTCTGCTCGCTGCAACCCAGCAACTCGGCAAGTTGGTAGCGGTTGAAGTCCGGGTGAGTCGACTTCGCTGAAAGAACCTGCTCTCTCGTTACTCCTGACCGTTTTGAGGAGACGTTATCAGCCTGAATGCGAGGCATATCGGGGTCAGAAAAAGCCAGGATGTCGGCTATATTGATGGCAAGAAATCCTCCAGGAGCGATAATATCGAAATGTAGCAGTATCACTTCACGGAGGGTCCCCTGCCACTGCTCAAAGGACAGGTCTTTTTCGTAGCTTTTCCCTACGAAGTAGGGAGGCGACCAGAAACTCAAAGCAACCGCGTCCGGTTGGATCTGTGGCAAGAGCGCACGGGAGTCCCCACAATACAGATGATTTTCGGCAAGAAAACCGCCATTCTCCGGTAGTCCGATGTTTGATCGGAATGGCGGTTGGCCTGATCCGACCGATTCTCGGTTAACCAACGACGCCCCCGCAATTGCCGGATATTCGACACCGGCATATTCCACCACATTAGTCTTAAATTCGGCAATGCCCTATTGTCAGTCACACCCTACTCCAGCTCCATCAGGGGGTCGTTGGTGCGGACGGGGTCCATGGGCTGTACGCGGATTTCCTTGACCACGCCGTTCTGGGGCGATCGGATGCTCTGTTCCATCTTCATCGCCTCCACCACGCACACTTCCTGGCCCACGGATACGGTATCGCCGGGGCGGACCATGATGGAGATGACGCGGCCGGGCATGGGGGAGCGGATGAAATTGCCGTCGCCGCCGGTGGGGTTGACCCGGCTGGCCGGCGGCGGCACCAGGATGCCGGGGGTCTGAGTGCGTCCCCGCCGGGGGCGGGCGCGAGCCGGTACGCCGGGGCCGTCCACCTCCACGGCGAATGTCTCGCCTTCCACCGTCACCTGCACGGGTGAGCGGTCGAGGTCGCCCACCTCGACGTTGTACCAGTTATCCCCGACCCGGACGCGCAGTCTGATTATCGCCAACCTCGGCTCCCAATGTTTCGGGAGTAGAGCTGCTCACGCCGCCGCTGGGTGCGCCATCCGCTGGCCTCCGCTTCGGGCGTGGACTGTTGCATTGCCATCGCCATGGCAACGCCGATGGCGGCGGCCATTTCCTTTTCGGGCCGGTCGTGCCCGTTGCCGCTCCTGCCCGGCTCATTGCCGTGGAGCAGGTGGGCAGGCATACCGGCCTGATGGGCCAAATGCCGCTGTCGCAACTCGTTCACCCAATGCGGGACCGACCCGGTGTGATGGGTAGCCCCCGTGAATTCCCTGCTGGCCAGAATGCTGCGCAAGAGCGGTACGTTGTTCCTGACCCCTTCAAGGCGCAACTCCAAGAGGGCCCGCTGCAAAGTCCTGATGGCCTGCTCCCGGTTTTCGCCCCAGGCCATCACCTTGGCCAGCAACGGCTCGTAGTCTAACCCAACGGTGTAGCCATCGCAAAGAGCAGTATCAACGCGCACATTTTCGCCCGCCGGCAGATGCAGGCCGGTGATCTCCCCGGCGTCAGGCATGAAGGTTTCCGGGTCCTCGGGGTAGATGCGGGCTTCTATGGCGTGCCCCCTCTGTACGACGTCCGCCTGCGTTATCGGCAGCCTCTCTCCGCAGGCAACTCTGAGCTGCAACTCGACCAGGTCCAGGCCGGTGGTCAGTTCGGTAACGCCATGCTCCACCTGAAGGCGGGTGTTCATCTCCAGGAAATAGACGCTGCCGTCGCGGGAGACCAGAAACTCCACGGTGCCGGCGTTGTTGTAGCCGATGCGCCGCCCCAGGGTGAGGGCCAGCGACGCCAGCCGCCGCTGCGTTTGCGGGGTGAGTTTGGTCGAAGCCGGGGTTTCCTCGATGAGTTTCTGGTTGCGTCGCTGCACCGAGCAGTCGCGCTCGAACAGGTGGACCAGGTTGCCGTAGTTGTCTCCCAGCAGTTGTACTTCGATGTGGGAGGCGTCTTTCAGGTAGCGCTCGAAGTAAAGGCGCGCGCTTCCGAAGGCGCCGGAGGCCGCCTGACGGGAGCGCTCGATGAGGGGAGCCAGCGCCTCCATCGACTCAACAATGTGAATGCCGATTCCGCCGCCGCCCTCCGCCGCTTTGACCATTAGCGGGAATCCGAGCCGCCAAGCCGTTTCCGCCGCTTCGCTGTCTGGCACAGCGTCGTCCGTTCCGGGCAACAGGGGCAGCCCTTCCTCTCGGGCCAGGCTGCGGGCGAACAGCTTGTCCCCCATCTGTTCCATGACCTCCGGCCTGGGGCCGATGAAGCAGATGCCCGCCTGCTCGCATTGGCGGGCGAAGCGGGGGTTTTCCGACAGAAATCCGTAACCGGGATGGATTGCATCCGCCCCTGCCAACTGGGCGGCCGCGAGAATCTTTTCGATATTCAGGTAGCTGTCCTGGGGAGCGGCGTTGCCCAGGGGCGCCGCTTCGTCGGCTTGCTGCACCGGCAGCGAACCCGCGTCAACGTCGGAGTACACCGCAACGGTCTTGACTCCCAGACGCTGGCAGGCGCGGATTACGCGGCAGGCGATTTCGCCCCGGTTGGCGATCAGTACCTTGGAGAACATCGGCGCACCCCTCCCCGGAATCCCTGAAATATACGCTGGCTGCTGCGGCCTGGATTCCTCGCCGCAACAGATCTGAATTCAGGGCTGATTTGGGACGGTATGATACCATTGCGCGCTAATGTAAAACCCCTAATTCACATAGTATTTTGCGAATAAACCGCGCAATTATTTGATTTATCGTATGAGGGTAGTGGAATATCGCCGGTGCGACGGCGGGCGTCGCCTGCCGCGCTGGAATAGCATGGCCAGTATTGTCAGCTGGTACTCAGCCATACCAGAAATGACAGTTGCTGAGAGGTAAGGTTTAGGGAACTGAGAGGGGAACGGATTGTCGCCCGTGAAAATCATTCCGCCAATTCAAACGTACCTGAGTCCAACACAATGTCAATCGTCCGAAACCAACCTTCTTTATCCAGTAATTCGACGAAAACCCGACGAAGACTCGACGTCGGTCCAAGGTTGCCAATTTGAGTTTACCTTTCCTCTAATCATTACTGAGGCGGAACCCACCTCCGAGGTTGTAAGCCGTGCGAAAACCGACTCTTCCTGCGTAAGTTACCGCATGAGGTTGTCGCTCGCGGAGCCGGTCTAAGGCTGGAAGGATTTGCTCGTCTATCTCATAGTCGCTGCTTTCCACGTCTATGACGACAAACTTGCCGTTCTCTGCGGGTTCCACCAGATGCTTGATTTTTCCTTGTATATGGCCTTACCCAAGTCAACGACTTCGCCGGTTTCGTATTTCTTGGATGTCATGTTGACCTCCTTGCCATCAGGGTTGCTCACTCGCAGAAGTAGTCGCAGCTCGTCCGGGCCTTTCGCCTTGCAGCCGTTCCAGGAAAGCGCCCGAGCGGATTTCCTTGCCCAGCCAGTAGCGGACGGCGTTGGACAGGATGGACTTCAGTTCGGCGGCCAGGGGCGGGCTGAGGTTCAGCGCGCAAACTTCGCCCAGGCTGCCCCGGTGGATGAGCCGCAGTACCTTCATGGCCCGCAGCGAGAGGGGACGCATCTGGGCTTCCAGGGGACTGCAAGCGGGGCACAGGACGCCGCCGAGGTTGACGCTGAAGCGATGAGCGTCGGGCGCCACTTCCTTCCGGCACTCCACGCATTGGTAGATTTCGGGCAGCATCCCGGTCAGCCGCAGCAGGTGGAACTCGAAGTAGCGCAACGGGGCCTCCGGCTCGGCCGCGCCGGGCAGGGCCCGCAGCACATTGACCGCCAGCCGGAGCAGACCTGGCGATGGGCTATCCTCGGGGCCGAAGCCGTCCAGCAGTTCGGCGACGTACAGCCCTCGAGTCAAAGAGGTCAGGTCATCCTTCAGCGAGGCGAAGCCGTCCTCCACCTGCGCCTGGGTGACGATGTCCAACTCGCGCCCGTGAGTCATGGACAGCCGGGCCAGCGTCAGCGGCTCCAGGTGGCCCACCAGCCTGCTGCTGGAGCGGCGGGCGCCCTTGGCTATGGCGCGCAGCTTGCCCCGCTCAGCGGTGAACATGGTGACCACCAGGTCGGCTTCCCCGATGGCCGCCTTTCTCAGTGTCAGCCCCTCGCAACGATAGGTGCGCGCCCTTTCTATTCCGCCCAGGGGCGCCACGGCTACAACTCCTGCCTTCCCTGGAAAGCGCGGCCCAGCGTTGTCTCGTCGGTGTGCTCCAGCGAGCCGCCCACCGGCAGCCCCCGGGCCAGGCGGGTGATGCGCAGGTCGTCGCGGTTGAGGTGCCGCTGGATGTACATGGCGGTGGCCTCCCCCTCCAGCGTCGGATTGGTCGCCACCACCAGTTCCGTAACTTCCGGGGCGTCGAGCCGCGACAGCAGTTCCCTCAGCTTCAACTGGTCCGGGCCGATTCCATTGATGGGCGAGATGACCCCGTGCAGCACATGATACAGCCCGCGAAAGCTGCGGGTGCGCTCCAGGGCCAGCACGTCCATCGGGTCCTCAACCACGCAGATGATGGAGCGGCTGCGGCGATGGTCGGCGCAGATGACGCACGGCGTGGCCTCGGCCAGGTTCTGGCACTCGCCGCAGAAGATTGTGTTGCGCTTGACCGCAGTGACCGCCTCGGCCAGCGCATACGCTTCCTCATCCGGCAGGCGGATGATGTAGTAAGCCAACCGCTGCGCGCTCTTCGGCCCAATGCCGGGCAGCCGGTTCAGCTCCTGCACCAGCCGGGCAAGGGAAGGAGCGGCGGATGGGAGGTTGTCGGGGGGCATAAGTAAGCCTGCGGTCAGAGCGTTGAGTGGTTTCCGTCTAATGCCTTGAGGGGCATATTGTGTGCTTCCGGTTCCGGTTCCGGTTTGAGAGCGAAACTTATGCTCGTTCCCTACGTCAGCCCAGGGATGTTCATGCCTCCGGTTATGGCGCTCATTTTGCTGGCGGCCAATTCCTGCGCTTTGATGGCGGCGTCATTGAAGGCGGCGGCCATCATGTCTTGCAGCAGTTCCACGTCCTCCGCCGCTTCCGGTTCGATGAACACGGACTCCACCGCCTGCTTGCCGGTCATCACGACTTTGACCGCGCCGCCGCCGGCGGTGCCCTCGACGGTGAGGGTTTCCAGTTCGTCCTGAATCTTTTGCAGTTGGGCCAGTTGCTTCTGGGCCTGGCGCATCATGTTGCGGTTCATTCTTCCACCTCTTCTTCCTGGAGGATTCGTGCACCCATACCCAGGGCGGTGCGAACCAGCGAACTCTGCTGGGCCGTCTTGTTGGCGTTGCCGCTGGACTGCTGTCCGTTGACCAGCGTCAGCCGGTAGTCGCAACCCTCACCGAAGGAGTCGGTCAGCGCGTCGGCCATGCGTTTGCGGGAAGCCGGGTCTTCCAGCTCCTCCTGCATACGCTCCAGGTTGGCCTTGTTGGTGAAGGGCAACACAAGGGTCTTGCCGTCCAGCGATATGCTGTTGACCTTGCAGTCCCGGAGCAAGGCCCCCAGATTGTATTTCCGGCCCTTGTGCCGCGACAGTGACTTTACGGCGTTACTCCATTGTACCCACAGCTCGTTGGATTCGCCTCCCGTCGTTCCTTCGCCCGCGGCGGCGGGCTGAGGCGCGGGGCCGCGGGCGGCGGCGGGAGCCGGGCGTTCCCGTGGCGGGGTCGCGGCCCGCGGAGGCTTTTGCGGTTCGGGAGCCCTGCGGGCCGGGGCCGGGGCCGCAGGCGGCGCCTCGGACACCAGGGCCGGAGCTGCCGATTCCTCGCAGATTTCCACCACTGCCAACTCCAGCGGCAGCGTTGATGGCGCGTCATAACGCATATTGACCGCGCCCCAGACCTTCAGGGCGTGGACGATTCGCCACGGCGGTTGCTGGCCCACCAACTCTTTCAACTGTGCCCGCACATGTTCGGGCAGGTCCACCGCGTCCTCGGAACCCCATTGCAGGTGCATGAATCCGCGCAACAGGTCGGAGGTCTGGCGGTGCAGTTGACGTATGTCGCTTCCCTCCCATGCTGCCCGGTTCACCGCCGAGAGCGACGCCGTGGTGTTGCCCAGCAACAGGTACTGGACCAGTTCCAGGGCCGCCTCGTCGCTGCCCATGCCCAGCAGCTTCTCCACCTGCGGCGCGGTCACCCCGTCGGGACAGGAGACGACAAGCTGCTCCAGCAGATTCTCGGCGTCGCGCAGACTGCCGGCGGCGTAGCGGGCGATTATGCGCAGGGCAGCCGGCTCCACCGCCACGCCCTCGGCGTCCGCAATCTCCGACAAGCGCCCGACGACCGTCTCCGACGGGATGCGCCGGAAGTCCAGCCGCTGGCAGCGGGAGATGATGGTGGGCAGGATGCGGTGAGCCTCGGTGGTGCAGAGGACGAAGATGACGTGGGCCGGCGGCTCTTCCAGCGTCTTCAGGAAGGCGTTGGAGGCGGCGTCGGTGAGCATATGGGCTTCGTCGATGATGTAGACCTTGCGGCGGCCTTGCACCGGCGCAAAGTTCACCTTATCGCGGATGTCTCGTATCTCGTCGATGCCCCGGTTGCTGGCCGCGTCCAACTCAATGATGTCCATGAAGCGGCCTTCGTTGATGGACTGGCAGATGGTGCAGGCATTGCAGGGGTCGCCGTCCTGTAGGTCGATGCAGTTGGCGGCCTTGGCGATGATGCGGGCCGTGGTGGTCTTGCCGCAGCCGCGCGGCCCGCAGAACAGGTAGGAGTGGGAGATACGCCCCAGCCGCACCGACTGGCGCAGAGTGGTGGAGACGTGTTCCTGCCCGGCCAGTTCGCCGAAGCTGGAAGGGCGCCACTTGCGATAGTAGACCTGCGAGGTCATGGCGGCTGGGACTCCATCATTCTCTTATTCCCTTCCCCCCAGGGGGAGGGTCAGGGTGAGGGCGGTTAGCGCTTCGTGTTCCCGGGCCTGCATCAGCGCGGCCTCTTCCGGCTTCACGTGGTCGTATCCCACCAGGTGCAGGGCGCCATGAATAACGAGGTGAGCCAACTCCCGCATCGGGCTGACGCCATGCTCCCCGGCCTGTCGCTGGGCCTGCGGCCAGGAAATAATAATTTCGCCCAACGGCTGAGGGATGTCCGGCGGCAGAATGAACTCCCCCCCGCCCTGCGTTGGCCCGTCGCCGTCGCCTTCCCAGTGGCCCGGGTGTTCGGCGGAAAAAGACAGCACGTCGGTGGTCTCGTCCAGCCCCCGGTATTCGGCGTTCAGCTCGCGCACCGTATCGTCGTCGGTGATGAGCAAACTGACCTCGGCGTTTCCGGGGGTGTCCGTCGCGGTCAGAGCTATCCGAGCCACGTCTTCCAGCCACCCGGCGTCGATATCGCCCGCATACGGCTCATCCACCGACACCAATGCTTGCAGGCGAGGCAATTCGTCCAAAGAACAAATCTCAAAGGGCGGTTATAGAAAGGCGCGGCCCGCCGTCCGGCGAGGCGCCCCTATCATACATCCAAACCGCGTGGGCAACCAGCGGGCAGCCACGGCAAAGGCGGGCCGATTGGCACCGTCAGTCGCTCTGCGCCGGGCGGCGGTGGTGGTGGAATACATCGGCCAGCGGAATGGCGAGGCCGGGGAGCAGCGGCGTGGTCAGCGTGTCGTCCGCGGTCAGCATCGCCCGCTCGACATACTCGCCATCGCGGAGTTCCAGGAGCATTGCCGTATCGTTTACGGAATCGAAGATCCAGTATTCCGGGACACTCGCCTCGGCGTAGAGCCGCCGCTTGCGAATTAGGTCGCGGTTGCGGTCAGCGGACATAATTTCGACAACGATGTCGGGAGCGCCTTCAATCCTCCGGTCGGCAAGTAACCCCTCCCGCCCGCGCAGAACGATGGACAGGTCGGGGGCAAGCAGGATGCGACGCTCCAACGAGAGAGCGACGATAACGTCGGTAAATACGTCGGCTGGAGGGTCGTCAAATTCGTCAAGATGGCTCTCGAAATGCTTGGACAGGCGGGCTTGAAAGAACTGGTGAACCAACCGGGGTTTGGTCATTATGTACAGAACTCCCTCATCCAGCTCCATCTTCCGTTTGTCCCAAGTTTCGGGCAGGTCCATGAACTCTTCGACAGTAAGCCGCATCCCGGAGCGCGGTTTCAGCATAGTCATAATCAGCACCCTCCACTGTTTCGCCATTATAAGGCTGCCTGCCCGGCGGCCTCCCCTGCCGGTGTCATTTCCCGGCCATGCTGCGTTTGGTATCATCTGTTCATCCATTTCGATACGGGAGAAAATCATGCGCGGAGTCACTTTCAAGGGTAACCGAGAGGCCGAGCTACGGGAGTTCCCCGACCCCCACGCCGGGCCGGGGGAGGCAGTGCTGAGGATTCGCGCCTCCGGGTTGTGCGGCACCGACCTGCACCGCTACCGCGACGCGGAAGCGACGGAAATGATCACCGGCCACGAGCCTTGTGGCGTCATCGAGGAACTGGGGCCTGGGGCGCCTCCGGGCCTGAAGCTGGGCGACCGGGTGATGTGCCACCATTATGAGGGTTGCGGCGTCTGCGAAATCTGCTCCATGGGCTACGAGCAGCTATGCCCCCACGGCCACGTTACCTTCGGCGGCGGCACGGGACACGGGGCCAACGCCGATTACATGATCTGCCCGTCCCGCTCGCTGGTGCACCTGCCCGACGAGCTTTCCTTCGAGGAGGGCGCGGCCATATCCTGCGGCACCGGAACGGCCTGGAACGGGCTGAACAAGATGAACATCAACGGCAAGGACATCGTCGCCGTCTTCGGACAGGGGCCGGTGGGCCTCAGCGGCACTCTCTCGGCCAAGGCAATGGGATCCCGCGTCATCGCCGTAGACGTTATGGATGAACGGCTGAGGCTGGCGAGGGAGCTGGGGGCCGACCACACCATCAACGCAGCCACCAACGACCCGGTGCAGGCCATCCTCGACCTCACCGACGGCCAGGGCGCAACCGCCTCGCTGGAAACGTCTGGCAACCCCACGGCCCGGCAGCAGACCCTGTCATGCCTGCGCCCCTTCGCCCGCGCCTGCTACGTGGGTGTCGGCGGCCCGGCGGAGATAGACTTCAACCGCGACGTGATTTTCAAGGTGCTGACCATCTTCGGCTCTTGGACCTTCAGCAAGGCCGAACTGATCGAAATCGCCCGCTTCTTCGTGGATACCAAAGCGCCGCTGGACCGGCTGATAACCCACCGCTACGGCCTGGACCAGGCCATCGAAGCCTTCCAGACCTTTGACGGCGCAACGACTGGCAAGTGCGTGTTCGTCTTCGACTAAACCAAATCCAAGGTGAAATGCGCATTTATGCCAGGTAGCGTTTCATTGCAGGTGGACTCGCCGGCGCACGGGCGGTCCACTGGTAGGGGCGGGTTTCAAACCCGCCCCTACGGTCGAGGCGCGAACCCTGACTGCGAATGGCTGTCCGCAAAATGTACATCCCACATTGGCTTTGGTTTAGGGCCGGCATCACCAGAATCGTGGGGCGCGGGAATTGCTCCTGCGTCCCCTAAGTTTGTCCGGCCTTCCATACCTGCCGGTGAAACTCGCTATCCCGGAGCTGAGAGAAAACCACGCTCTCGATGGAGATGGCGAAGCAGTGGAACTCCGGCTCCTCAGGCCGAAAGCCGATGGCGGCAAACACTGCGTCCCCGAAACGCCGCCTCTCCTCGGGGTCGTTGACCTCGACGGCCCGCCCGTAGACCTTGAACTCACCCTCGGCGCCGTTGCGCTCGGACACCGTGCTGTGCACCACGCAGCGCGGGTCGCGCAGCAGGTCCAGCGCCTTGCGCGACCGCCACATCATCCCCAGGTACAACTGCCCGTCAACGATGAACGGCTCCACCGGCGAGATGCGCGGCCAGCCGTCCCGCCGCAGCGTTCCCACCAACGCCAGCCCCGTCCGCGCGAACTGAGCCTCGCCCAGCGCCGCCAGCTCGGGGGCCTGGGCCGCGAATTGCTGCCAGCTTGCGGTCATGTTGACGGCGCCATCATCAGGACATTGACCGTTGATGTGTCCAGTTTTTTCAGATACGATTCAGCTATAAACAATAGTTTGACACTGACCGTGCCAATGTCCTGTTTTGAGAGGCGAATTTGCCAAGTTGGGAAGTGCATTTCGGTCTGAATCTCCGTGTTGAAAACCCGCGAATCATAGGGGACGTTGCCAGGATTCACGCCCTTGCCAGTGTTATCAGAGGCATTCCTATTCCGCCTTCAGTTCAGGAGCGCCTTGACCGGCTCAACATCCTGAGAGCCGTTAGCGGAACAATTGGCATTGAAGGCACTGAGCTTTCGGAGGAAGAAGTCAGCCGGGTTATGGACTCCCCACCTGATAGCTCGGCGTTAGGGCCCGGACGTGAGCGTGAAGAGCAGGAAACAAGGAACGCAAATGAACTGATGGAATATGTAGCGGAGTATGTCCGGCGCAACCCGGCTGCCCAAATTTCCGAACCTCTGATATTGGAATTCCACCGAGTTCTGACGCAAGGCATAAGTTATCCCTATAACGAGCCGGGACGGTATCGCAACCACGCTGTAACCGTTGGCCCCTACCGGCCTCCCTCAAATGGAGAAGAAGTCCGGCGATTGATGACTGAATTCGTCAATTGGTTCAATACTGGAGTGCCCGCGTCGTGGGATCCGGTGATCAGGGCTATTGTGGCCCATTTCTACTTGGTGAGTATACATCCGTTTGGGGATGGCAACGGCCGGACCTCAAGAGCAGTGGAGAGTTTCCTGTTCTATAAGGCCGGCGTGAATGTTCGGGGCTATTACTCCCTTGCAAACTACTATTACAGAAACCGCCCCGAATACATTGACAGTCTTAATCTCGTCCAGATGCGGGGCGAGACGGACCTCACTCCATTTGTCGCCTTTGCCCTGTCGGGACTGGTGCAGGAGTTGGAGGCCGTCCATGAGGAGGTCCTGGGGGAAGTCAGGATAATCGCATTCAGGGATTACGCCCGGGAGACCCTGGCCAGTGCCGGGAAGCTGGGAACACCAGCCGGGGAAAGGCAATTGAGCTTCCTGATTGGTCTGGGCGATAGCCCTGTCTCGTTGAGATCACTTCGCGCCGACGGTCATCCGCTGTCGCGTTTGTACCGGAATGTCACCACCCGAACACTGACGCGCGATATAAACTATCTCAAGCAGCAAAGTCTTGTAATCGCCGAGGGCGATGGGGTGCGCGCTAACCTGGAGTTGATGACTCGGTTCACCGCCTGATTCGGCCTGCCCAAAGAAAAGCCTCGCGGCGATATCGCCGCGAGGCTTTTCTTTGGCTCTTAGATAATTTGGTACCCCGGAGGGGCTTCGATCCCCTGATCTCCACCTTGAAAGGGTGGCATCCTAACCGGGCTAGACGACCGGGGCACACTCAGTACACTTTGAGTTTAGCATACGTCGCCGCCTCGCGCTACGGGTATACCGCCAGTTCATCCAGCGACGTGTCCTCCGGGAAGCCGGACATCAGGTTCATGTTCTGCACCGCCTGGCCCGCCGCTCCCTTGACCAGGTTGTCGAGCACGCTGAAGACCGTCAGGCGCCCGGTGCGGTGGTCTATGACCGGATGCAGCAGGCACATATTGTTGCCCAGCGTCTGCTTGGTCTGCGGTGGGGCGGAAACCACCTTGACGAAAGGATGATCGGCGTAGTAGTCCCGGTAAGTGTCCACCAGCCGCTGCTTGCCCTCGTCGCCCGCCCATTCTCCGGGGTTGGCCAGGGGCGCGTAGCACGAACTGAAAATGCCCCGGGTCATCGGAATCAGGTGCACCTGGAAGGTCACCCTTACGGGCTGCTCGGCCAATGGGTTCAACTCTTGGGTAATCTCCGGCAGGTGCCGGTGTCCGTTCACCGCGTAGGCGAAGGCGTTTTCGTTTACTTCCGAGAAGTGATTTGTCATAGTGAGGCTGCGCCCGCCGCCAGACACGCCGGACAGGCTGCTCACGATGATGTCGGGACTGATGACGCCGGCAGCCACCGCCGGGGCCAGGGCCAGGATGGCGCTGGTCGGGTAGCAGCCGGGGTTGGCCACCAGCCGCGCGGCCCGGATCTCCTCGCGGTGCAGCTCGGTCAACCCGTAGACTGCCTCCTCCAGCAGCGAAGGCTCCTGATGCGCCACGCCGTACCATTCTTCGTATTCGTCGGCCTGCTTGAGGCGGAAGTCGGCGCTGATGTCCACCACCTTGACGCCCTGTTCCAGCACCGGGATGCAGGCTTCGGCGCTGGCCTTGTGAGGCAGGGCCGAGAACACCAGGTCCAGGCTGCCGCTCAGTTCCGGCTCGATGGTCAGGTCCAGGCTGTCCAGGTGGGGAAACACATCGCCGAGACGCTGACCGGCAGCGCTCCTGCCGGTGACCGACGCGATTTCCACTTCGGGATGGCGGCGGAGGATGCGGGCCAGTTCCGAACCTGAGTATCCAGTCACGTTGATGATTCCTACCTTCACTTTCCTGGCCCTCCTTGCCGCTGGCCTGCCGATTTTGGATGCTGGTCTTGTCGTGCGCCGACGGGTCTGAACTCCGCTAGTCTAAACAGAGCTTGCCGAAGGGAGAGGCACATGAGGAAGCGGGCCGGGGCCGCTCCGGGCGGTTTTTGACGTCCGGCTTGTCTTCCCCCCGTCTTCAGCCTCGGCCGATTTCGACATAAATTTCTTGCGCGACGGGCACATCTCACCCACGACGCATTCGCCGCAGAGGGGCCGCTGCGCTTTGCAGACCCGCCGCCCGTGGTTGATAAAGGCCACATGGAAGTTGAACACTTTATCGGGCGGCACCTTGGCTTCCATAACGTCGTGGGCCTTGTCGGTTCCGGTCTTGGCGTCGATGGCCCGGAGACGCTGGCACACCCGGAAGATGTGGGTGTCTATCGCCATGGCCGGCATACCCAGGGAGAAATTGAGGACAATGCCCGTGGACTTGGGGCCGATGCCCGGCAGTTGGCGCAACCACGCCTTCGCCTCGGCCAGCGGCATCTCCCGCAGGAAGGACAGGTCCAGGGAGCCTCCGTTGAGTTCCAGCACCTTGGCCAGCACTTCCTTGATGCGCGGGGCTTTGACCTTGGCCAGTCCGCCGGGGGCGATGGCCTCTTCGATGGCCGAAACGTCGGCCCGCGCCACCCCTTCCAGCGTCCCGAACCGCTCCATCAGACGGTGGTAGGCGCGCCCGGAATTGATGTCCGAGGTATGCTGCGACAGGATGGTGAATACCATCTCGTCGGCCGGGGGCAGCTGCCGCTCCGTCTCGAAGGGGCCATACTTCCGCTCCATCAACTCGACGACGCGGGCAATGCGGGCGGGCGACATCGTCGGACTGCGGCGCTTTACCTGCTTTTCAGCCATAGCGGAAATTCTAGCATCGGGATGGGGAATTTGGAATGCGAAACGGGCAGGGGTGGAGGCCCAATTCGGGCGCCCCGATCCACCTTGTACGGAGAGACGCCAATACTCTTTGTGGGGCGCGACAGACAATTGCGCCCCTTTCGACGGTCTAAAACAGGTGGCAGGCGACGGTGTGGCCCGGCGTCACCTCCGTTACCCTCGGTTCTTCGAGGCTGCAACGGTCCATGACGAAGGGGCAGCGGGTGTGGAAGTGGCAGCCTTCCGGCGGGTTCAGGGGCGATGGAACCTCGCCCGTTATTATCATCTCTTCCTGCTCGATGTCCGGGTGCGAGGGCAGCGCCGCCGACATCAGCGCCTTGGTGTAGGGGTGCGACGGGTTCTCGAACAAGTCCTTCACCGGGGACAGTTCGACGACGCGGCCCAGGTACATCACTGCCACCCAGGTACACATATAGCGCACCGTGGCCAAGTGGTGGGCGATGAGCATATAGCTCACGTTGTATTCGGACTGGAGGTCCTTAAGCAGGTTCATTATCTGGGCGCGGATGGACACGTCCAGCGCCGAAACCGGCTCGTCCAGCACGATGACCTTGGGGTTGAGGGACAGGGCGCGGGCGATGGCCAGACGCTGACGCTGCCCGCCGGAAAACTCGTGCGGGTACAGGTTGGCGTGATAGGCGCTGAGGCCCACATCGTTCAGCAGCTTGAGCACCCGCTCCTGTATCTCTCTCCGGCCCATGTCCCAGTTGATGACCATGGGCTCGGCGATGAGGTCGCGCACCCGCATCCGGGGGTTGAGGGAGCTCCACGGGTCCTGGAACACCGCCTGCACTGACCGGCGGTACTCCCGGCGAGTCTCAGGGTCGCCGTGCCTTACCTCCTTACCTTCGAAGCGAATGGAGCCTTCCGTCGGCTCTTCCAGCATCAGCATCATCTTGGCGGTGGTGCTTTTGCCGCAGCCCGACTCGCCCACGATGCCCAGCGTCTCGCCGGGATAAAGCGCGAATGACACGCCGTCCACAGCCTTGATGTGGCCGGTGGTCTTGCTGATTAACAAGCCCTTGGTTACGGGAAAGTGCTTCTTCAGCCCAACGGCCTCCAGCAACGGAGAGCCGCCGGAATGGGAGCCGGTGGAAGAATTTTCGGAGGCAATTACGTTTGCAGTCGTCATACTAACCGCCAACAAGAAGCGTGATGGCTTTCGCTCACCGAGACCCCGGCAGGATACTCTTCGCGGCACCGGTCCATGACGTACTGGCAGCGGGGCGCGAAGGGGCAGCCGGTGGGCAGGTCGTGCAGCGTGGGTGGCTGCCCTTCAATGGAATACAACCGGTCCACATCCTCTTCCATCTTGGGCACCGAAGCCAGCAGCGCTTCGGTGTAGGGGTGGGACGGGTGATTGAAAATGTCGCGCACACTTCCCTGCTCCACGATGCGCCCGGCGTACATCACCGCCACGCGGTCGCACATCTTGGCAACGATGCCGAAGTCGTGGGTGATGAAGATCAGGCCCACGTTGGAGTCCCGCTGCAATTCCTTGAGCAGCGCGAGGTACTGGGCCTGAATGGTGACGTCCAGCGAGGTGGTCGGCTCGTCGGCGATGAGCACCTGCGGCTGGCAGGATATGCCGATAGCCCCCACGACCCGCTGCCTCATGCCGCCGCTCATCTGGTGGGGGTAGTCGCGCATCCTCGACTCGGCGGCTGGGATGTTCACCTTCCGCAGCATCGATAGGGCCTGCTCCTTGATCGACCGCTTCGGAATGTTCTGGTGGATGGCGATGGCTTCTGATACCTGATTGCCGATGGTGAAAACCGGGTTAAGCGAAGTCATCGGGTCCTGGATGATGAGGGCTATCTTGCTGCCCCGCACCTTGTTCATCTCGCTGTCGGAGAGCTGCAACAGGTTTTCGCCGTCCAGCATTATGCTGCCGGATACGATGCGTCCGGGAGGCATGGGGATGAGGCGCATCAGCGACAGCATGGTCACCGATTTGCCCGAGCCGGACTCGCCGACGATGCCCAGCGTCTCTCCCCGGCGCAGGTCGAAGCTGATGCCGTCCACCGCCTTGACCGTTCCCCAGCGGGTCTGGAAATAGGTCCGCAGGTCGTCGACCTTCAGAACTACTTCCTGCTGGGTTGCCGCTTCGGTAGCCATGTTCATTCCCCCAAGAGCCGGATTAAACGCTGCGGGCGCAAAGAATGCCCGCATTGCTCGTGGCTCTTCTTGCGCCTGCAACTCTTAATCGACTTGTATTATTCTACTCTATCTGGCGCAGGCGCGGGTCGAGCTTGTCGCGCAGCCAGTCGCCAAATAGGTTGAGCGACATAACGGTGAGCACGATGGCGACGCCGGGAAAGGTGGAAATCCACCAAGAGCCGGTGGAGAAGCCGCCGGCCAGGTGGGACCGCCCGTCTGCCACCATCACGCCCCACGCCGGCGTCGGCGGGGGAACGCCCGCTCCCAGAAAGCTCAGGGTGGACTCCAGCAGAATCACGATGCCCACCTGTAGCGTGGCCACCACAATCAGGGTGTTGATGGTTCCCGGGAATATGTGGATGAACAGGATCCTTGGGGTGGAGGCTCCGGCCACCTTGGCCAGCGCCACGAAGTCCATATTCTTCAGTTGCAGCACCTCGCCCCGCAGTTGCCGGGCGAAGCGTGGCCAGATGAATATGGTCAGCACCGCGACGATGATGCCCAGGGACGCCCCGCCCAGGGTGACCACCAGCACCAGGGCTATCAGCACCAGCGGTATGGCCAGCAGGATGTCCACCATTCGCATTATTGTTTCATCAATAACCCCGCCGTACCAGCCGGCCACAAGCCCCAGGAGTACGCCGATGGATCCGCCTATGCCCAGGGTTACAAACGCCGCAATCAGGGAAATTCGGGCCCCGTAGATGATGCGCGAGAGTATATCCCGACCGAGATGGTCGGTTCCCAACAGGAACTCGGTGGTCCCTGCCGGGCGCACTACGTCCTCGATGACCAGGGTCTGGCCGAGCTGAACGTCTGGGTCTATTCGCTGCGCTTCCGCCAGGGAGATCTCCACATCCTGGCCCAGAGGGGAAGCCCGGTTCACCACCAACTTCTCATAGATGTCAATCTTGGCCTCATACCAGAAAGGGGGAGTCTTCCGGTCCTTGAGTTCCCCCGTTTCCGGGTCGTGAGGGGCGATCAATGGCGCTGCAATGCCGGCAAACAACACCAGCGACAGCAACGCCACTGGAATTATGGGCCAGCGTCGTAAGAAGCGATAGACACCGGTGAGCCGCACTCCGATGCCCCCAGAGGGATTGAGTGCGCCGGTTACATCAGCCGCCATATTGCCGTCTTCCTTTTCTGCCTAAGCGTACCGGATTCGGGGGTCTATGTAGGCGTAAAGCACGTCCACGGAGAAGGCCGCCAGGACGTAGAGCAAGGTGAAGACCACCACAACGCCTTGCAGCAACGGGTAGTCGAAAGCGAAAAGGGAGTCGATTGCCAGCTTGCCCAAGCCCGGCCAGGCAAACACCGTTTCCACCACCAGGGAGCCGGTTACCAGCGCGCCCAGCGTTACGCCGGCGAAGGTCAGGGGCGGTATCAAGGCGTTTCGGAAGGCGTGACGCAGCACTACGCCCCAGTACGGCACACCCTTGGCCCGGGCCAGCTTGATGTACTCCGAGTCCAGCACGTCCAGCATCGCTGACCGTACCAGCCGCAGATTGGCCGCTGCGTAGTACCAGCCCAGGGTAACCGCAGGGAGTATGACGCTGTTCCAGTTTTCCCGGCCATAGGGCGGGAAAATCTCAATGGACACTGCAAAGAAGATGATCAGCATGATGCCCAGCCAGAAGGGAGGGGCCGACTGCCCCAGCATTGCTACTATTTTCCCCACTTGGTCGACGACAGTTCCCCGTTTTATGGCCGACAGGATACCCAAGGGTATTCCAATCAGCAGGGAAATGACGAAGGCGGTCAAACCCAGGTAGAGGGTGCCGGGCAGCGCGTCTAAGATAACATCCGTAACCGGGCGGCCTTCCTTGACGGAATCACCAAAGTCGCCACGGAGCGCGTTTCCCAAAAAAATCAGGTACTGCTGGTAATAGGGCCTATTCAGCCCCAGCACTTCGCCCAGCCGATCCCAGTCCTCTTCGGTTGAGTAGTCGTCCAGCATTATGTGCCGCGGGTCGCCTGAAGCGCGGCTCATAATGAAAATTATGAGAGAGACGGCCAACAGGGTAACGATGGCCAAAGCCAACCGGCGAAGCAGATATTTTTGCATGGCGCCTTAACCGCAAGCCATAAATCTGTAAATCTGTGTTTAACGGCTATGCCTGAATTTTTATACGATAATAATGCTGGTGTGGGTTCACAGGCGCGGCGTTCCCCTCGGCAACCAACGGTTTCCGGCGAAGGCGGGAATCCAACCCCTGCAATCCTGGGCCGGAGAGGTTTGGGGCGGGAGCGGGTTTGACCCCGCCCCAAACCTGCTTTCTCTACTGGCGATGCTTGATGTACTCGAAGCTCTGAGGCAACCGGACCTCGCTGAAGTCGAGCGGAGTCCACTCGGGATCCAGCCGCTCGCCAACGGGCCAGACACCATCGTGAGCGTACAGCGCGAAGGCCATGACGTTGTCATACAGCCAGCCGTACACCTTTACCTCCTTGTCGTTTACCAGCGCCGGGTTGGTTTCTCCCAACAGGTCGGTGATGTTTTCCTCCATCCACGGGTGTTCCGTGCCGTAGCTGAAGGTGGACTTCGCCACGTAGTTGGAGGCGCCAATGGCCGGGGTCAGCCGCTGGCTGACGGTATGGCAGGTTGCGCCCTGATACTTGCGGGTTATCAGCTCCGGGCGAATGGTGGCGTAGGGGGTGTTTTGGAGCTTAACCTCTACGTCCACGGCTTCCCAATACTGGGCGACGGCTTCACATGCCTCCACTTCTGCCGGGGCCCCGCGAATGGCCGGAGTGAGCGTGATGGAGAAACCATCGGGGAACCCGGCTTCCGCGATGAGCTGCCTTGCCAGGTCCGGGTCGTAGTCGAATGTCCACCGGGGGTCAGCCTTGGCGTCGTGCCCCATCCAGTCCCTCATGGAAAGGGGCGAACCGAAGCCCGAGAGCAACTCGTCAACGATAGACTGGCGGTCGATGGCGACAGCCAGCGCCCGCTTGACCTTAACGGCGTTCAGCCATTCCTCGGAGGTTGGGTCTTCGTTACACGACACCCAGGGGTTGGTGCAGTCGGTGTACTCGTAGGGATTGCCGTCTTTGTCCACGCCGTAGGTCTGGCCGTAAATGTTCAGGCCTGCCTGCCCGGCGTAGGGCCAGTTGACGATGATGGTGCCTTCAACGGCCTTCACCGCCTCCAGGGAGTCAAAGGCCATATCTATGGTGTCCAGTTTGCCGGTCTGGAATCCGGCGACGCGGGCGGCCTCCTCGGGGATGGACCGGACGTTCAGAGTGGCGAAGTACGGCGTTTGCCGCCAGTGGTCCTGTACGGCGTTGAACCGCCATACGGTGCCGCCCGGATCGTGAGACTCGATTTCCCACGGGCCGGTTGCGGCGATGTCCTTGCTCGCGGCTTTGGGCGTCATCTCGTCGGACTGCTTCTTGCTCACAACCCAACTGCTGGAACCGCCCAGATGGCGCAAATATTCGAAAACCGTCTGTTGCAGCTTCGGTTCGGGAAGGGTGACTTCAATGGTGTGAGAGTCAACCATCGTCTGCGTGGCGCCGCGGTCCGGGCTCCAGTAATCTCCCATTATTCCGGCGCGAGCGTGCTTGGCCCCTTCAAAGAAGCTCCGATAGGTGTAGAGCACGTCCTCGGCCGTCATGTTGCCATAGCCCTTGTGAAATTCCACGTCATCCCGCAAGCGCCAGGTCCAAGTCAGGAAATCGTCGGAGATATCCCAGGACTCCGCCAGCAGCGGGCCAGGGGAAAGGTCTTCCTGAATGGCAACAAGGCCCTCGCCAAAGGTCAGCGAGGAAAACTGTATGCGCGGGCTGGAAACGAACAGAGGATGGCCCTCAAATATGCCCGTCTCCTTGACGCCATAGTTAATTACGCCTTCCGGGGTGTGAGTAGTCTCCAGCACCTTGGTAGGCGCCGGCCTGGGGGTGGATGTTGGAGCCACTGTTGGCTGCTCAGCCATCGCAGTGGGTTGCCCGGCCATCGCGGTGGGCTGGCCGGCCATTGCCGTGGGTTGCTCGGCCATCGCCGTTGGCGCAACCGTGGCCTGGGGCGCTGATGTAGCGGTTGGCGGCGCTTCGGTCGCCGATGAGCCGCAGGCCACTACCAGCGCCAAGGCCGATAGCAACAGGAATGGAAACCAAATTCTCGATAGTATCTTTCTTGGGTTAAACACTGTCTCTCCTTCAGAGGCCACGGGTGTTAAGAACTCTCGGCCTGAGATGGGCCTGCTCCTGGCCTGGCAACACCGGATGCAAGCGCAAAGGGCCGCACGAATTGTATGCGTGGGGAAAAGTTTGTCAAGGACTCGCACCGCGAGGCAAGCCAGATTGAACGTAAGGTAAGGCGCCAACCGCAGCCGTTATATTGCCCGGATACCTTCATTCGGATGGCGAATTCCTGTTAAAACACTCGTTAAAATGACAGAAAAATTGATTAACGCAATCGCCGTAAGTCCGGGCTTTCCTCTGGAGTAGAAGATAACGATGGCCAGCCCCCCGGATTAAATGGGGCCGGCCAAGCGGCGGATGAGACACTGCCGGGGTGACGTTTGTCTCAACGCTCGCCCCGCAGAAACCGCTCCACATCGCGCACCAGGTCCTCGGGGTCGGGGATCGAGTTGGCGTCTGAGTTCTCGTCGTACTGCCCCTCCAGCTTGGCAACGTAGGAGCCGATCTGGTCGTCGGCCTGCACGGCGCGGGCCACTTCTTCGTCGAACTTGGCCGCGGCGCCCCGGAGCTCCTCAAGGTCCAATGGCAGGCGCAGCAGGCGAGTGAGGGTTTGCATCAGTGAATAGGCGACTCGATAGTTGGGCGCGGCCTGCAGGTAGTGGGGCGTGTGGCCCCAGATGGACGAATAGCCCAGCCCTTGCTTGACGCAGGCGTCCATCACCGACGAGCTGATGCCCGTGGGTCCCTGGTAGTTGGATGAGCGGATCTCCCGCCCTTCCAGGAACTCCGACAGGTCGGGCCGCGTGGCCGTGCCGCTGAGCTTGACCGGCCGGGTATGGGGCACGGCGTCCAGCAGGGCGCCGACATGAATGACGGTCTCCACACCCTGCTCGGCGGCGAGCCGGGCGACGCCCTGGGAGTAGGAGCGCCAGCGCAGGTTTGGCTCCACTCCGGTGAAGAGCATGACGCCGTCGCCGTTGTCGGGGTTATCCAGGTGGAAGAACTCGTTGGCCGGCCAATGGATATGGCGCTTCCCGTCGCGGGTCCGCGTCGTCGTGGGCCGGGTCTGGGTGAAGTCGTAGAACTCTTCGGGGTCGAACTCGGCGAACTTTCGCGCCTTGAGCTTCCGTTTGAGGAACTTCACTGCGCCGGTCGCGCCTTCGGCGGCGTCGGCCCAGCCGCTGAAGGCTATTACCAGTGTAGTCAGCTTGCGGTCGGGCTGGTGATCAACGGCAAGAAAGTCCATCGTGCTCCCGTGCTACCCTGGAGAATTGCCTCTAGTCTAACATAGGGGAGAAATTTTGAGGCGGTTCCGCTCAGGCCGGCACAGGGTCTTTTAGCTGTTCCCGGCACACTGGCTCAGGCGTCGGCAAAACGGTTCAGGCGGAACAGGGCGAGGTCGTGGGTGGTCTCGCCGGACATGGCGAGGTCGGCCATGATCTCGCCGATGACGCTGGCGAACTTGAAGCCGTGCCCGGAGAAGCCGGAGGCCAGCGACACCTGCGGGTATTCGGGATGCAGGTCTATGATGAAATGACCATCCGGCGAATTGGTGAACATACAGGTCTTGAGCGACAGCGCGGGCCCGGCCGCCGCCGGGAAGTAACGCTCCACGAAGTTCCGCAGCACCGCTTCATCCTCCGGGTAGACGTCGCGGTCCAGTTGGTCGGGGTCTACTGTCTGGTGCAGATGGTGGGAGCGGCCCACCTTGAAGCCCGGCACGCCATAGACCGGAAAGCCGTAAAAACGCCCCTCCTCGGCGTAGAGTCCGAACACGGGGAAGGTGTCGGGTTGGAACAGCTCCGGCCTTTCCGGCTGGAACCAGCCCAGCACCTGCCGCTCGGCGACGGCGTACCGTGCCAGCGCCGGCGCCACCTTTGCTGCCCAGGGGCCGGCCGACACCACCAGCCGGGCCGCCCGGTAGCTGTCGCGCGCCGTGCGGACAATCACCCCCTCGCCCGACGGCTCCCAGTCCAGCACCCGCTCCCGCCCGTGGACCTCGGCCCCGGCCTCCAGCGCGGCGTTGACGTGGTTGACGATGCAACGCTCCGGCAGCAGGAATCCCCCGTCGGCCTGGTATACGGCGGCGATGTCGTGGTCGAAGCGGTAGCCGGGGAACCGGCGCCCGGTCTCGGGGCCGGTCAGCACTTCGTAGGGGATGTGGTGCTCCTCGCAGGCCGCCACTGC
Organism: Dehalococcoidia bacterium; assembly: GCA_965261945.1. Lineage (GTDB taxonomy): Bacteria > Chloroflexota > Dehalococcoidia > Lucifugimonadales > UBA3495 > VXOI01. The sequence continues at coordinate 2,237,400 of CBDHEF010000002.1, read as the reverse complement.
CCCCTGAAGATACTCGCTCTCGGCGTAACCGGCGCGGATGGAGCCGGTGATCACCAGCAGCCGCTCCCCGGCTGCGTTCTCCAGTTGGCGCCAGAGTTCATAGGCGCGGCGCACCAGCGGCACATAGGAGGGATGCTCCTGGAGGGTGTAGCGAATCATCCGGGAGTAGCCGTGGGACGACCCCATTTCGTGTGGCACATCGAACTGTTCCAGCCCCAGCGCCCGCCAGCCCCGCCGCGCCAGGTGATACAGCGCCGCGCTGCCCATGCCGCCCACTCCGATGACTATGGCGTCGTATTCGTTCATCACACATCCCAGTTCTATCTGATACTTCCGGGCTTTCGGGCCTTCGGGTCTTCCATCGATGTAGGGGCGCACAGCCGTGCGCCCCTACATCGAAACGCCAACGCTTGGGCGGGATTTCTACCCCCGGTGAATTGCCGTGCCGGGGGTGGCCATACGCAGGGAGTAGACCGAGGTGCGGGCGGTGAAGAGCATGGTGCGGTTGTCGTCGCCGCCCCAGGCGCAGTTGGCCGGGACCTCGGGCAGGGCGATGACGCCCAGGTTGTTGCCGTCGGCGTCGAAAACCCAGCAGCCGCCGGAGCCGGTGCAGTAGACGCGGCCTTCCACGTCCACCTTCATGCCGTCGGGAACGCCGTCCTCTGCGGAGTGCATATCGGCGAAGATGCGGTTGTTGCTCAGCGAGCCATCGGCCGACACGTCGAAGGCGCGAATGAACTGATGCTCGCACACCTCGCCGCGCTCCTTTTCGGCGATGCAGCCGTTGTCCAGCCTGGTGATGGCCACGTACAGTACGCTTTCATCGGGGGAGAAGGCGATGCCGTTGGGATATTCGGTGTCGCGGGTGGAGATGGTGTGCGTTCCATCGGGGCCGACCCGGTGAACGCCGCTGAAGTCCAGTTCCCGCTCCTCGGCGGTGAGGCGTCCGCTGGGGTCGGTGAAATACAGCGAGCCGTCGGAGCGGCCTGCGACGTCGTTGGGGCGGTTGATGCGCTGTCCGCCGACATGGGTGGCGATGGCGGTATATGAGCCGTCGGCGTTGCGCCGCGAAAGCTGCCGGTTGTCGCCTTCGCACAGAACCAGGTTGCCGGCCAGGTTGAAGGTCAACCCATTGGAGCCGCCGCTGTTATCGCGGAAGATTTCGGTCTGCCCGGCCGGCGTCATCCGGTGCACCAGCGAGGCTCGGATGTCCACGAACAGCCAGTAGCCGTCGGGGTGCCACAGCGGCCCCTCGGTAAACCCGAAGCCGGTGGCAAGCTGTTGCGCTTCCGCGCCGGATTCCACGATTCCCGGTAGCAAGTCCGCCATGACAACCTCCGTTCGATGTGGATTAGATATTCTCAACGTGTGTTAATGCGGGTCATTCCCGCGCCCCTGTCATTCCCGCGAAAGCGGGAATCCATACATACTCGCCACAGGAACGCTGGTATCTGCCGGGGCCTTTGGATTCCCGCTTTCGCGGGAATGACGGTGTATCTGGAGAAGGGACTTTAGAGGTGGGCCAGGTATTGCTCCTCGAAGTCCATGCCTGCCAGGTCGCTGAAGGCATACATCAGCCTCCGAGTAACCGGGCCGGGGGGGCCGTCGCCGAGGGCTGCGCCGTTGACGGCGGACACGGGGCAGATGCACAGGCTGGTGGAGGTCAGAAACGCCTCGTCGGCAGTGTAGGCGTCAAAGAGGTCCAGGTCGCATTCCGACGTTTCCAGTCCCAGCCCTTTCGACAGGTCCAGCACGGTGCGGCGGGTGATGCCCTCCAGCACATATTGGCCCTTGGGGGTGGCTACCACGCCGTCCTTGACCAGGAATATGTTGGAGCCGCGTCCCTCGGTCAGGTTGCCGGCCTCGTCCAGCAGCACCGCCCACGAGCCGGGGTCGGTTCCCTGGGCTTCCAGGTCGCCCAGCACCAGGTTCAGGTAGTTGTGCGTCTTGGCCCGGGGACTCATGAAGCGGGGCGGCACGCGGGGCACGGAGGGCGTGGTGACCCGCGCCCCATCGCGGTACAGAGGCGCGCGGGCCGCGAAGGGGATGGCGTGGGTCTCGATGAGCACCGTGGGGGCGCCTTCGCCCGGCCCGCCTTCAACGCCACGGGTCACCCGCTGCATTACCCACATATCCTGGCCGGGCGGGAGCAAGGGGTGGTTGTGCCCGACCACGCGCCGCGACCACGCTTCCATCTCGTCCATGCCGATGCCCGGGTTGATGCGGACGTAGCGCAGCGAGTCGTACAGCCGCTTTACGTGTTCGGTCAGCTTGAAGGGGACGCCGTTGAAGGTACGGGCGGCGTCAAAAACCGCGTCGCCGTAGATGAACCCCCGGTCGCGGATGGGAATGCCCGCCTGCGATTCCGGGACCAGTTCCCCGTTGAGGAAAACGATGGGTTCGGTTTGAGACATGAAGCCTCCTGCCCTGCTGTTGATGGCGCAGGTTCCGGTCTTGCCGGGACGATGGCGCGTTGCCGCCAAATAATACCAGCAAGGCGCCGGCCCTGCCAGCGGGAAAGCGTAATGGCCGGAGGTTTGAATCTCCGGCCATCTGGCGGTCTTGCCGGGGGGACCGGGCTAACGGGCCATTATCGGGACTTCGAGGGTGGCCTGCTCTTCGACGTCGCCGGTGTCGAAGGTTACGATGCCGCCCAGCTGGTCGGTGCCGAATCCGGTGGCGGTGAGATCGAGGCTCTGGGCGTCGGCGGGCAGCAACACGATATTGCCGGCCACGGACACGGTTACAACGCGCCACTCCCAGGTCTCGCCGGGGTCGAGTATGGAGTCGTTGTTGAGGTCGCCGCCGACATATTCCGCGGAGTTGCGGGTCAGGGGGCCGCGGGACAGCGGTACGGTGCCGTTGGACTGCAACTCCACATAGACATCGCTGAGGGCGGAATCGCCGTCGTTGGTTTCGGTTACGGTCAGGGTCTGCACCACGAGGCGCAATATCAAGGTGCTATCCGCGCCCACTGCTCCGCCGTCGAGACCGATGGCGGTGCTGGGGTCCAGGATGTCAATGGTCACCGGCGCGGATTCGGCTCCCTCAGTGCTGCCGTCCGAGGCAAGGCCGCTGACGGTAAAGATGAAGGTCGCTTCCGCTTCGAGAATGCCGGAAGAGCACTGGATGGATTCGGTTTGTCCGGCCGCGAGCTGCCCCAGATTCAGGGGGCGGTCGCAGTCCTGAGCCTCGGGGTACCCGGTCAGATTGACTACGGTCACACCGGACAGAGACGAATCTCCGTTGTTGGTCACTACGATAGTGAGGGGCCCCGCTGCGTCTTTGCGAACCGTCGGAACTCCGGCGATCATCTCGGCCCCCGAAGTGAGCGAGATGCCCAAGCCGGGAGCGATGACCTCGACAAAGACGGTGGCGGTGTCCTCGGGCAGAGGCTCAACGGTTCCCGGCAGTGTGCCTACCACCGTGGCGGTAACCGTGTTCGTTCCTTGCGGCAGAACCACCGAGCAGGAGATAAGCGGCACATCAGCGTCCGCTTCCACCCGTCCGATGGACAGGTCGCTGTCGCAATCGGCGACGAACAGGCTGGTGTCGCCGTTGACGCTTTCGATGGTGACGGTGACGTTGTCGAGGGCGGTGGCCGACGGGGTGGAAACGGTGAGCTCAAGGGAAGCCGTTCCCCCGATGCGGACTATCTGCTGCGCGGGCGCCATGACGATGCCGACTTCAACTTCCCCGAAAAAGACTTCGGTTGTGTCGGAATTGGTGACCTCTATTTCCACCGGACCGCCGTCGGCCGTGGCCGTGGCGGTGGCGGTCACTATCGCTTCGTTGGTGATGGACGCGTTCGGTATCACGCCGCAGGAGTAGGGTTCAGTCGAGGCCCCGACGGGCAGGGTTTCGAGAGACCCGGCGGCCCGGTCGCACTCCGGGGCCAGCGCGTCGGAGATGGCGATGTTGGACAGTTCGAAGCCGCCGGTGTTGGTTACGGTGATTTGGAAGACGGCCTCCTGTCCTTGGTAAACCGTCTGGGTGTCGGCGCCGGGGGCGCCGGCGGGCGCCACGTCTATGACGATGGAAGGCGGAATCATTTGAACCAGCTTGGTCTGAGACGCCGCGGCCTCCTCGCCTTCAATGGTGCTGAAGGTGGTACCGCCGGAATAATCGGCCCGCGCGCCCAGTTCCACGTTGCCTGCGGCGTTCTGTACGCCGACGCTCTGGTCGACGGTGTACTGAACCAGGCTGGTGGTGAAGACCGCGCCGCGGCTGACGGTGGGGATGGGACCGGTATCCTCGGTGCCGGCGACGGCAACCTGCTCGCCGTTGGGGAGGGTAATGGTGACGGCGCCGCCACCGAAGTGACAGGCGGTTTCCCCTTCGGGCAGTTCCGGGATAGACAGGTTGACCGTGTAGCTGATGACGTCGCCGTGGGAGACCACGGATACGGGTCTGCCGGACTCGTCGGTGGTGGCGATGGATATGCCAACGGCGGAGGTGTCGCACTCGGGCGTCTCCTGGCCGGCGGCGAAGGGGCTGCTGACCATAAGCGCCCCGATGCCCACGGCAAGCACCGCGAGCAGGATGAACAGGGGGACAGCGTTGCGTTGAATCAAGCTCATCTAAAGTGGCTCCCAAAAATAAAGTGGCTCGCAAAGTAATGTTGTCGCCGCAGGCCAGTACGCTCGCTGTCAGCCCAAACTCACGACCCGACGGCCGTAAGTCCGGTCCCCGCCAAGGCAATCGCGGCGCGGCATCCGTCCTGCCCCCAAGGCGTCGGCAACATCATACCTAACACCCGTCCGGGAATTCAACACTTTGTGTCTGTAAATTCGCCCGCATTTCAAACTGAGTTTGGTTTACGGCCAAATTTTTGCGTTTCCCCTTTGCGTTTCCCCGTAGAGATGGCAGGTAGTTGTGCGGGCGGTATTCAATCACAGACTCCGTGCTTAGGTCAAGCCAAGATACGGCTCCCGGAAGGTGTCTGCGAACCCTTGGCAAGTTGACCGGCAGATTGCAAGGCGACCTTTGTTCCGCGGCGATTTAACGATTTCCTGCCGGGAGCTCCACTTTTCTGGCATGAATGCGCCTGTTCTCAAAAACCGGGCGAGATTGCTGCGTTAGGCCTCCAACAACGATTGCAAAGCAACTGTCACCGCTTGTTGCTCCAATCTCGGCCAAGAATCGCGGGTGGACCGGCAAGTCCCAGAGCGGAGGGAAGGGCCACGATTCTCAATGGACTTCACCGTCGCCCAGGTACGCCTCAAGGCTTCCGGGACATAATGTAACAGAGAACTATAACGGCCGTAGGGGGACCTCCGACCGTCTAAGGAAGGTTTAGTCAGATTCCCGATGAATCTAGCCGGTTCCGCACGGCCAAGCAACAACCGCCCGACCGTAGCGATCGGGAAATATCTGCTGTCAAGCACTTTCTACAGGCTACTCACGGATGCGGAGATTTATCCCCCGTCCGCCCAGTTTCCCGGTAATGGATTGGCCAACGCGAGGGCTAAGACAGGGCCTTAGCCAATTCTTCGGCTTCCGCCTTGCTGAGTATGCGGAAAACCGACAAGCTGGGGTCTTCCTTGGCCACGCCCTTGGCCGCAGGCCGTCCGTTCTTCATGGTTACCAGTTCAATCTGGTCCATTTCGACCTTTTTGCGCAGCTTGGTGCAATAGGCGGTCAGAACAGGCATGGCCGGTTCTGCCTTTTTGGCTTGGGACTTCCGTGGAGGCATATCCTCACCTCGCTTTCCATTCAGCGTGATGGCTAGGCTCCTTTCCGCCACAGTATCGAGGCATTGTATGGTCTACGCCATTGCGTGTCAATATAATGTAGACGGCAAATTGCGCCAAAGCTGAATGCGTTTTTCGTGTCAAACACGCGATCCGGCGCTGTGTTTCGTTATACGTGTCGGAGTTCCGGACCATCGGCCTGTATTCGCCGCGCGATCAGCCGTCTCCGACTCTCTGATCACGCTGAGTGACCATCCCTGGCACGACGGCAAACGGCAGCCCCAATGGAGTCCCCCGGCGTCGGGCGACGGCCAGGGCGCTGGTTTGAGTTTTTCACTCTCTAGGGGGGAGGGTTACGTACGATAGGGCGCCTACGCTGATAAGGAGCTTCCCCTTCGTTGCTGTTCCGGCAGGAATGTTATCCTGAAGGCTCATCGCCGGGAACTTCCACTACAATTTGGCATTACCCATTATTCTGAAGAGGTTTGCCGTTATGACGCGACTGGAAGGCAGGACGGCCCTGGTCACCGGGGCGGGACGGAACATCGGGCGGGCCATCGCCCTGAAGCTGGCGGGAGAAGGGGCAAATGTGGTGGTCAACGCGCGCTCCAACCGCGAGGAGGCCGAGGCGGTGGCCGAGGAAGTCCGCGGACTCGGAGTTGAGGCGCTGCCGGCGCTGGCCGACGTGTCCGACCGCGAGCAGGTGGAGCGAATGTTCGCCGCCGCCGCCGAGCGGTTCGGACAGGTGGATGTGCTGGTCAGCAACGCCGCCATCCGCCCGCACAAGCCGTTCACCGAGTTGACGCTGGACGACTGGGAGCGAGTGCGCGGCGTGGTGCTGGACGGGGCGTTCTACTGCGCCCGCAACGCCATACCGGCGATGCAGGCCAACGGCTTCGGGCGCATCGTGTTCCTCACCGGCGACGGCGCCTGGAACGGCTCGGCGGAACGCTCCCACGTCTCCGCGGCCAAGATGGGCGTCGTCGGGCTGGCGCGGGGGCTGGCGTTGGAGTTCGCGCCCCACAACATTCGGGTCAACGTGGTCTCGCCGGGCCGCATCGACACCAGCCGCGACCTGTCGTGGTATCCCCAGCAGAACATGGTGGATACGTCCGGGATTCCCCTGAATCGCCTCGGCCACGTCGACGACATCGCCGCCGCAGTCGCCTTCCTCGCCACCGACGACTGCGGCTTCATCACCGGCCAGACCATCCACGTCAACGGGGGGACGGCGTATTTCTAACGTGAACGACACTGGAAGCGAATTCACAGGTTACGGAGAAAGTCTTTAATCAGGTCGAAAGCTGAAGAAGACCAGTTCCACACACCCGCCTCCGCCGCTTCGCCCAGGCGCAGGCCGGGTTGCCGCCTGGAGATTCACCGTTCTGAGTCGCGCGGACAGGCCCGGCTGCCAGATATGAGTGCAACCGGGCCTTGGCTATTTGGTTTGTCGCTATCGGAAGCCCGGCATTGCCCAGGCAGTCGAAGTAACTCCCCACACATCGCATATCCGGCGTGTCTTCGATAGAGCTTAGGCAAACGTTCTCCAGCTCTCCCATGTCCTCATCTGGTGGGAGAATGAGGACAGAAATCCGCAGGCCGTTCTGTTCTACCGGAGTCATAGGCTCGTCAGGTGTCGGCAGCCTGGCTCTTCGCAACGAACCGGCCACGCTGTCGAAGGCGGAATGTGAACTGCCGTCGGCGTCCCGCACGATTCCTATATGCGGATCCGTAAAAGTGTTAAGACGGCCAGCAACATTCACCAAGCGATTTCCCAAGTTTTGCTTGCCGCCGTAAATCTCGACTGCGATGTCGGTTTCTCCCAGATGTTGCATTAGCGCCTCGAAAAATCGCTTGTCATCGTTGCCTTCCACCAGCAACAATTTTCTGGGGATTGGAGGTGTATTTGGAATGGTCATCACCGTACCTCCATTCCATATTCCATAGCATAATCGAAAGCCTCAATGTCATCGTAAGGAATGCTCTCGATTTGCCCGCTTTTCCGGTTCCGTTGCAACCGGATGAGAGACAACTCATCGCCGAGCTCATTCAGCTTGGACGCGGTATGAGCGGCTTTGACGCACTCGTAGCTATGGGTGGTGGCGAAAACCTGCACGTTGAACTCGCGGGACAGCCAGTCCAGGTTCTTCCAAACATCGGCCAGTACGCTATGGTGCAGTCCGTTTTCGACTTCATCAATGAGCATCACGCCATCGCGCGCGCTCAAAAAGGCCAGTGACAACGCTAATAACCGCTTGGCGCCTTCCCCCATAGCCGTTATCGGGAATAGTCGTCCGGCGCCGATGTCTCCGTGAATTGACGGATACCCGCGGATGTTGGCTATCGTCGTCATCCGTTTCAGTCTCGGCTCAATCAACCGGACTATTTTCTCGATGTCGGGCAAATATCCTTCAATTTCAGCCTTGCCGAAGCGGGCAGACAGAGTGCGGCCGCCAGCCCCATATCCCGGATGCTCAAACAGGCAGCGATACCCAAGAGCTGCTGCCGACTTCCTGTCGCCACTCAGCGAAGGACGCAACTCGCCCGACCTAGAATCCACGTCAAGCCAAGCGGAGGCGGCAAACTCTTCGCCCGTTTCGTCAACGTATGCAAACTCCAGCTCGCTGTTAAAATCGAACCCGGAAAGGGCGTCCTCAACGGATTCGGTTTCGGGGAAGGCGGCCCAGTCAAACGCAGGCTGGCGGGAACGTTCCCGGCGACGGATGCTGAGGGTTCCGGCTCCGCGTTTGTGTGCGCCAACGCTTTGTAATTTAATGACTGCGCTGCTATCGTATCGCGGGAACAAACCCGCAAAAAGCTCGCCTTCCATATAATCGTTGGAGTCGCGCCGCATGGCGATTCGCAGCGCATCCCCCGGCGCCGTGGGATGGCTGAGAATCCACAGCGCTTCCAGCAATGCAGTTTTGCCGACGTTGTTCTGTCCGGCGATCAGGTTGATGCGGGCCAGCGGCCCTATGGTCAAGTCGTCGAAGCATCGGAAATTCTTGATGGCGAGAGAGGCGTACATTTCGTTCAACCTCTGTGAATGCTTGCGGGTAATGCAACAAATGCTCTAGTCCCGGAAGCGGAATTCCTTCAGCTCCGGCGAGACGTTAATCGTGGCGCCGGTCTGCTCTTGAATCTCCTCCGGGTTCCAGCCGGGGGCGTGTTCCAGCAGCTCGAAGCCGTTGGGGGTGATGCCGAAGAGTCCCAGGTCGGTCACCAGCATCTTGACCACGCCGGGGGCGGTTACGGGAAGAGCGCAGCGGTGGAGCAGGCGGGGCGCGCCCTCGCGGGTGGTGTGTTCCATGGCGATGAAGACGCGCTGGGCGCAGGCGGCCAGGTCCATGGCGCCGCCGATGCCGCCCCCCTTGCGCGTTGGTATGCGCCAGTTGGCGAAGTCGCCGTTCTCCGCAACCTCATAGGCGCCCATTACGGTAACGTCAATCATGCCGCCGCGGATCATCATGAACGAATCGGCGTGATGCACGATGGCCATGCCCGGCAGGGCGGTTACGTGCTGTCCGCCGGCGTTGACCAGGTGGCGGTCTTCGATCCCCTCTGTGGCGAGGGGGCCGTAGCCGACGACGCCGTTTTCCGAGTGGTTGATGATCTCCCGCGTCGGGTCCACGTAGTTGGAGCATAGGGTGGGCATTCCCACGCCCAAGTTGACAATCCAGCCGTCCTGGAATTCCATCGCCAGCCGGTCGCACATGGCCTGGCGGGTCAGCTTTGGCTTGTCGGTCATTTTCGATACTCCTCGAGGCAGTCCGTCGTCTTGGGGTATGCCCTTACCTGACCCTATCCTGGAGGGGAAGGAAACAATTTCAGGGTTACAGCCCCGGCTTGGCGCCGGACCAGATGCCGTCTTCGGGAATCCTGACGATGCGGTCGACGTAAATGCCGGATACGTGGACCTGATCGGGGTCCATCTCGCCGATTTCCACCACGTCGTTCTCGACCTCGACGATGGTGATTTTTGCGGCCATGGCCATGATGGGGTTGAAGTTGCGCTGGGACAGGCGGAATTGCAGGTTGCCGAACTTGTCGGCCTTCCAGGCGCGAACCAGAGCGTAGTCGGCGTGGAGCGGGTGTTCCAGCACGTAGGTACGACCGTTAATCTCGCGGTGCTCCTTGCCCTCGGCCAGCTCGGTTCCCACCGACGTGGGGGTGAAGAACCCGCCGATGCCGGCGGCGGCGATGCGGATGCGCTCGGCCAGCGTACCCTGCGGCACCAGCTCGGCGTCCACCAGTCCCTCGTTGTACATACGGACGAAGGGAGTGACCATCGAGGGGTGAGTGGGAGCGGTGAAGGCGCAAATCATCTTCTTGACCTGACCCGCCTCGACCAGGGTACCGACGTCCACCAGCTCGTCGGTGGTGCCGGCGTTGTTGGAGACGCAGGTCAACTCCCTGGCGCCCTGGCGGTTGACGGCGGCCAGCAGGTTGCGGGGAACGCCGACGCCGGAGAATCCGGGGCACATGATGGTGGAGCCGTCGGGTATGTCGGCCACCGCCTCGTACATGGTGGCGTAGACCTTGTTTTTCATGGGCGCATACCTTCCGTTGGGTAATTGGGCCGTTGGTAATTGGGCTTACGTAATTGCGTCAAATAGTAGCGCAGAGCGGGGCGGCGCGCCACCGGGCGGAGAAATCCGGCGTTAGTCAAGCCATGCCGCCCAATCGTTAGGTAGAGCGCCCAAGCATAATTTGAGAGGTGTCTGCCCTGCTCGGATTCCGGCATTGCATAACCCCTATCCCTCAATTTTATCACGCCAGCGCCGGAAAGCCGGGATTGGCTGGACGTGGCCCCTGAACATATTCCAAAATGAGAAAGGCAGCCTTTGTAGCTGCCTTTTCCATAGATGCCGGAGATGCCGAAGATACCGGCTTCCACTTCAATTTATTCGTCATCATCATCATCGTCGTCATCGTCGTCATCGCCGTCGTGGTCGTGGTCGTCATCGCCGTCGCCGTTGTCGCCGTCGTCGCGGTCGTCGTCGTCGCCGCCGTCGGCTTCTACTTCGTAGGCAATCAGAACATTATTGGCTGGGTAGTAAGTTCCCTCGGTTTCGACGTAACGGCCTGTTCGGAGCCAGCTTTCGACAGACTCCACCGAGGCGTAATCCACAGTGACCGGGTTCTGCGGGCGTGTTCCGCCGAAATGCTCATACTCCCTGACGTTCATCGTAAAAGTGTTCGCGGCGGTATTCAGCGAAACTATGACGCCTTCAATTTCCGCATATTCGTAGTCCCTTCCGGTGTGGCCGGGAGTGCTTGCAGGGGTCGATGGCGGAGTCTGCGGCAGCTCCAATGTCCTGGCCCTGCCTCGTGCCCAATTGCTCCATTTCGACCACTGGAACGAACCGTCATCGCTCTGTTCCCGTCCGGCGATAACGATGAACAGATATTCTTGTCCCGGTTCCAGTCCGGTGGCGGTTTCAGCATCCGCATCGCCCGCCGACGCAGGCCAGTAGCGCCCGTCGTCTCCGCCGATTTTAATCAGGTAGACGATATGCAGGGTTGCGCCGACGGCGGGCGTCCAGTTCAGCAGAACCTCGCCGGAGTCGCTGCCTGGAATTGCGGTCAGCCCGGTGGGACTGCCCAGGGGCGGCGGGGGCGGCGGCGGGGGGGCTTGCGCCGGGCTTGCCGCGTATGACAGCCCGGCGAAAACGGTTGAGGCCATAATCGCCAGAATAATCAGAGCCGCCGAAATTCGGGCGGCGGGCCGCGCACCTGTCAATGGCTTAAACATTTCAGTGCGTATCCTTACTCTGTATTTAGGGTCAATCAGACCTTTCGACAGATTACGGCTGTTCATTTTAGCATTCATACCGGCCATTTTCCTAATCCCGGTTGCCCGGCGCAATGGCAACCGCCCCTTGACAACAGGAAGGGTTAGGCCAAAATATCCTATGCGTATTCGATCGACAGGAGCATTTGCAATGGTTGCAACCAATCATCGCACCTACACTTACGTCGGATTGGCCGGCGAGGGCGATTACATCGGCGAGGGCGGACTGCTTCGCCAGGCCGAAGGCGAGGACGCCTGGGAGGACATATCGGCCGGATTGCCCGGCAACCCCCAGGTACGCGCCCTGCTGCTCAAGGCCGACAACCCCGCCGTGGTGTTCGCCGGCACACAGGACGGCGTTTACCGCAGCCCTGACCGCGGCGCAAGCTGGCAGCGGCTGGCCGACCCCGCCGAGGGGCGCGAGGTATGGTCGCTGGCCGCACATCCGTCTGACCCCGACACCATCTTCGCCGGCTACGAGCCCTGCGCCATCGCCCGTTCACGGGACGGCGGCGAGACGTGGGAGGACATGGACACCAGCAAGGTTGTCTTCCCCCACATCACCACCTATATGCCGCCCCTGGGCAAGCGGGTCATCGGCATAGCCATAGACCCGGTTGATCCTGGCAGTATGTACGCGGCCATCGAGGTGGGCGGGCTGCTGGCCAGCCATGACGGCGGAGAGACCTGGAAGCAGTTGATGGACGGGCCGTATCTCCGCAACAACACCCTGGACCTGCACGCCGCTCAGGTGAGCGCCGCCGATCACGGCACGGTGCAAATCGCCACCCAGACAGCCATGTTCCGCGGCCTCAAACAGGGGACGCGATGGGAACACGTCCAGGTGGACGATATGTTCCCCGGCGGCTCCTACTGCCGCGACCTGGCGGTGGCTCCCGATGACCCCAGCACCATTTACCTGGCCTCCGGCGCCGGCGGCGGCGCGGCCCCGCCCGACACCGTGCCGGAAGGCGCGCTGTTCCGCAGCCGCGACGTGGGCCATACCTGGGAGCGCCTCGACCTGGGCGACGTTCCGCCGGGCCGCATGATGCAGGTCGCAATCGACCCCGCGGCCCCCGCGCGCATCAGTTGCGCCTCCTACTCCGGCGAGGTGTACAGCAGCCGGGACAGCGGACAGTCCTGGAGCAAGAGTATGCTGCCCGTGGAGTCCACCCGCTACCTCCACATCTACCCAATGGTCTGCGGCTAGACAGGGCTCCGGCAACGGGGGCGGGCGGTGGAACATCCGCATCCCGCCCCCGGATACAAAGGTCAGATTCACGATGGATCCCCGCAGTTACGCGGCCGGATTCACCGCAATTCCACAATTCCATCTTCCCGGAGGGCCAGTTTGGCGACCTCTGCAATAACTAGAGCCACATATCGCGTTACCGAAGATACTCTGGAAGAGATGGTGCTGGAGAAGAACGAATTCCCCAGCGACTTCCAGGCCCACCAGGTTGTCCGAGAGGGCGAACTGGACAACGAGAGGCTGGCCCGCAACGGGTTCGTTGGCAGCACCGCCCAGCGCTTCCGGGAGGCGGGCCGGGTGACCGCGACCATGCGCGAGCTTGGCCCCACCTCCAACATGGCGATGGTCGACGGCTTCGACTTCATGGCAGCGTCGGTGGTTCACCTGTTCGACACGCCCGAGTCGGTGAGCAGTTGGATGCACGAAATCTTCCTCAAGGACTTTGAGGACCATGTGGGAGACAGTGTGGGGCAAGGGCATCAACTGGTGGCAGCCAACCGCATCGAAACCGACGGTTTCTTCGACGAGTCGGTAGCCCTGCGGGTGTTGCAGGGCGGCCCCACCGGCCTGATTTCGTCGACCGTCGTGGACTTCCGCCTGGGCCGGCTGCTGGGCGTGGCCTTCATAGGCACCATCGGCGACTACCAGCGCGCCGACCTGACGATGCAGATAGGCCGCGCGCTGGAAAAGCGCATGGCCTCGGTGGTGCTGGGGGTGTGAGGGGTGGCAGCCAACGATATACCCGCGCCGGAAAGCCAGTACCCTACTTGGCACAAGCACGCAGACTACATCCTGTTCGGGTAGTAGTGGCGCAACCCACTGTTACCCGGACAAAGCCCCCCTTTACATAGTGCGCCTGTAAACTCCCTGGTAGTTCACAAACTCCACAATCCCATGGCCCCGCAATATCTGAAGCTGCTGGCGAATCTTGTCCGGAACATGGCGGTTCTTCGGATATTCCAGGGCCGCCAGCGGTTCGCAGGCCTTAACCAGATCTTCTAAACCAAAGCCAATGTGGGATGTACATTTTGCGGACAGCCATTCGCAGTCAGGGTTCGCGCCTCGACCGTAGTTCGCGCCTCGACCGTAGGGGCGGGTTTGAAACCCGCCCCTGCCAGTGGACCGCCCGTGCGCCGGCGAGTCCACCTGCAATGAAACGCTACCTGGCATAAATGCGCATTTCACCTTGGATTTGGTTTAGAAGTCCAATTAGACGCCGAAGTCCTGCGATTCCGTTCCAGTCTTGCCAAATCGCGGCTGGGCGAAGCGATTGCCGCCCTGAAACAAGAAATCGCTGAAATCGACCGAATAGAGCATCCGCCCTTGGATACGACGGCCAGAGACGCCTTCCCATATCTTGACCAGTGGATTACCGAACAAGAGGGGTCGGAGATTGAGGGGTTGGGAAGCCGTGCGCTGATATTCCGGTATGCCCAATCATGGCGAGCCGGTTGGCGGCCAAGAGCGCGAAGTTAGGCCGCCCCTCACTCCCCCACCCAATGCGCCACCGGCTGCGCCAGGAACTCCTCGACCGGGATGCCGTCGCCGCCTACCAGGAGCTTGCGATCGGGGAGGAAGGGCTGCCACAGCTACAATATATTCAACGCGTTGAGTATATTGTAGCGAGGTGTCTCAGCGGAGGGGCAGGTGGCGCACCTGATTTTCGCATTCGTCATCCAGGCTGCATTCAATCATCAGTATCAAGTCTTCAATCGCCCGCCCAACCGGAAGCGTATCCGGCACTGCTATAACTCCCGGCATCGGCATAGCAACGTCAAGGCGTTGATAGGCGAATTTCGTCATAGTGTTCACGTCGTGAGTCAATACCACCCGCCCCATGTTAGCCGCAAACTCGAGAATGTCCGGGTCAACCGCGCCAGACAGACCCAATTCCTGAATCCGCACAAGGTCCAAAGAAGGGAGATGGCGACGCAGCCCCCGAACAATGTCGAAGTTGAAATTCTCATCGGCCAGAAAACGAGTCACTCGATCAAGCCTTTAGCCCGCGCCCGCTCCAAAAACCGCTTCGTCCTCTCGATATATTCGGGTTGCGAGGTGATTGCAGACCGTATCCTCTCCGATTTCTCTTCGGACAACCGCAGGTACTCGTCAACTTCGTTCTTATTGTCCGTGTAGTACGTCAGCACGGCTTTTGCGTCAGTTGCGGATACGGTGGCGAAGCGTCGGGCCAGTTGTTCCGGCGTCTTTGCGCCCAACTTGTATGCACCCAGGAAAACCTCCAGGCTGATGCGCGTTCCCACAATACGCACCTGCCCATCCGGGTGGTTGTGCAAAGGCACTCCATCCACTGGCAGACTTTTCAGAAGTACGGGTTCTCGTTCAATTTCGATGTCCATAATCGTCCTCCTATCCCTCGCGCAACAGCCGCGCCGCCTCGTCGCCCATCTGTGATGTGCTGGCGTTGCCGCCGAGGTCTGCGGTCAGCACCTGGCGCTCCTCCAGACAGCGGGCTACGGCGGCGTCCACGCGGGCGGCGGCTTCCGGTTCGCCCAGGTGGTCCAGCATCATCGCCACGGCGGAGATGGTGGCGAGGGGGTTGGCTATCCCCTTGCCCATGATGTCGAAGGCCGCGCCGTGCACCGGCTCGAACAGCGATGGGTGCACCTTGTCGGGGTTGATGTTGGCGCTGGGGGCCAGGCCCATGCTGCCCGTCACCACCGCCGCGATGTCCGACAGGATGTCGGCGAACAGGTTGGAGGCCACCACCACGTCGAAGTCCTCGGGCCAGCGCACGAAGTCCATGCAGGCCCGGTCCACCAGCAGCGACTCGGTCTCCACCTGCGGATAGTCGGCGGTCACTTCGTTGAACACTTCATCCCAGAACACCATACCGAAGGACTGCGCGTTGGATTTAGTGACTGACGTAACCTTGTTGCGCTTATTGCGGCGGACGCAATGCTCGAAGGCGGCGCGGATGATGCGCTCGGTCCCGCGCCGGGTGAAGACGTTGCTCTGGATGACGATCTCGTGCTCCGTGCCGGCGTTGAGGCGTCCGCCCACGGGCGCGTACTCGCCCTCGGTGTTCTCGCGGAAGATGACCATGTCGATGTCGCCCGGCTCCTTTCCGGCCAAGGGCGAGGTCACGCCGGGATAGAGATAGGCCGGGCGCACGCAGATGCCCTGGTCGAAGCCCCGGCGCATGGGCAGCAACAGCCCGTGCAGCGTGATGTGGTCGGGGATGTCCGGGTCGCCCACCGCGCCGAAGAGGATGGCGTCGAAGCCGGACAGCAGCTCCAGCCCGTTTTCCGGCATCAGGCGGCCGGTTTCGCGGTAGTAGTCGCTGCCCCAGGGAAATTCGGTAAAGCGGAAGGAAGGCCCGCCGGAGGAGCCGAGCGCCTCCAGCGCCTTGCGCCCCTCGGCGATGACCTCGGGGCCAACTCCGTCCCCACCGATTACTGCCAGATTGTACTCCGCCATTTCGCGCCATCCTTACTACTAGCGTTGACTCTCGCCCGTGGCGACGGTCTGCACCCCGCCGCCCAGCAGCCGGAAGTGATAGACCGTTTCGGCGTCCGGGAACGCCTGCTTTGCCTTGATGTAGGTGGACTTGCCGCGCCGCTCGGTGGCGTCCAGCAGCACGCCGGTAACGCCCTCGCTCTGGCCTCCGTTGACGCCGACGGCGCCGACCTCCCGGGCGAAGGCGGCGACTTCCTCCAGCCTGGGCCGGGAGGTAACAAGGCTGCCGGCCTCCGAAGCGATGGTCGCGCCCCGGCCCACCAGCGCGGGACTTTTCTCCGCCACTCCGCGGCGGATCAGGTTCAGGGCCTCGGCGGTCTGGTCGTTGACTCCATGCCATCGCTGGGGCCGGTCCGACAGGTTGAAGTACCCGGAACGGGAGGAGCCGCCGAAGTCCAGCGCCACGATTTCCATGGGCGGCGGAGGGCCGATGCTCTCCCGAACCATACCGGCGCGGTGGTCGAACAGGGCCAGGCCCGGCATCATCACGCCGCCGGTGGGTTCGATGGACAGGGCGATCTGGGCGATGTCGTAGGGGCTGAGTTCCTCGCCAAGGGCCAGGGCGGTGGCGGCGATTGCAGCGGAGAGGTCGGCGCTGCTGCTTCCCAAGCCCCTGCCCCTCGGGATGGGGCTGCTGACATGAACGTTGGCCCGCACCCTGGCCCGCCTAAGGTGCGCCAGCGTCCGCCGCACCGCCGCGACGGTTTTCTCACAGCCATCCGTGGCGGCCACGCCCGGCCCGTCGGCGCTCAACTCCACCCGGACGCGGGAATAGAAATCGACAGGACAGGTGATCGAAAAGTGCATCTCGCCGATGGCGCCCTGGGCCAGTACGCCGCAGACTCCCGGCGCCCGAGCCGTCGCCGAGCCAATGCCCGGCGGGGGTGAATCCGAATCTTGATGGTTGTCGGAGTTCAAGGGGGTTCTCCCGTTCTGATAGAGTCGGCAAGGCAGGGGCGCATTGCTGTGGGCCCCTGCCTTCACGGCGGTATGCGCCGGTGCGCGGATATGTCCCGGCCCTACCCCAGCCCGCTGAGGTGCGATGAGTCGTTGAACAGCCGCAGCACGGCGTTGTCGTGGTAGGTGTCCACGATGGTGAGGGTGCAGTTGCCGAAGACGAAGCGCCAGTTGGCGTCCAGGGACATCCCCAGCAATGCCATCATCGCCGCCCGCAGGGAACCGCCGTGGCCCACCACCAGCACGGTGCCGTCGAGGTGACGTTGCTTGATTTCGTTGATTACGGAGGCCATTCGCTCGCTGACGCCCCGGGTGGACTCGCCGCCCTCGGGAGCGTAATCGAGGTCCCTGGCGACGTAGCCGGGATATTCCGAGGGATACCGCGCCCGCAGTTCACCCTCGGTCATGCCCTCGAATGCGCCCTTGTGGTACTCGCGCAGGCGCGGCGTGGGGACAATGGGGACGTCGCGCCCATCCAGGATGGCGGCGGCGGTATCGGATGCGCGGGAAAGGTCGCTGGCGTAGGCCGCGTCGAACTGAACGGTTTTCAGCCGCTGCGCCAGCATCTGCGCCTGCTCCAGGCCCCTGTGCGACAGGCCAACGTCGGTATGGCCCTGGATGCGGCCCTCGCGGTTCCAGACGGTTTCGCCGTGGCGAACAATGTACAGTTGACCCATCGCTACCTGTGAAGTTCAGATTAGTTCAGATTGCGGCTCCAGACGCCGGACATTTTAACACGCAGCCGGGCGGAAACGGCTGTTGAGTGGGCGGCAAAGGGTATTTCAATTGTTCCCTCTCCCCTTGGGAGAGCGCTGGGGCGGGGGCGTCCCCGCGCAGGCCGCCGACGACGCCCCATGGTTAAGATTCAGCGCTTCCCCAACCCTTTTCATCAATGGGAAAGGGAGTACGGAACAGGCCCTGACAATTGCCCGTCCCCGCTTGTGCGATGGCTTATACTGGCGCAGGCGGCCGCATCATTACGGCAGGGGCCGCTAATCCGAATCGGGAGATACTTATGCTTGTCCGCATTCATACCGGCGACGATGGCCAGTCCCATTTTGAAGACGTGGGACTGCCCGGCGATGACGTGCTGCGCGTTACCACCAAGCCAGGCGAGGACCTGGTGTTTCGCCGCTCTGCTGAAAACAGCTTCAGCGACTGGCATTCCCCCACCCGCCGCCAGTACCTCATCGTGCTGGAGGGGCAGATGGAGGTAATCTGCGGCGACGGCGCCACCCGCCAGTTCCAGGCGGGCGACGTGCTGCTGGCCGAGGACATGACCGGCCAGGGCCACCAGACCCGCGCCATCAACGGCAGCTACCGCAGCGTCAGCATGGGCATCCCCGACTAAACCAAATCCAAGGTGAAATGCGCATTTACGCCAGGTAGCGTTTCATTGCAGGTGGACTCGCCGGCGCACGGGCGGTCCACTGGTAGGGGCGGGTTTGAAACCCGCCCCTACGGTCGAGGCGAGAACCCTGACTGCGAATGGCTGTCCGCAAAATGTACATCCCACATTTGCTTTGGTTTAGGTCTCCGGCCTTTACCGCACTGGAGAATGTCGTTGCCTTGAACCGGACAGATAGTCAATGAGAACCCTCCGTTGGTAACAGACGCGCCGCCCTCCCCTGTCTCTCCACCATTTTGGAGCCGGATGTCGGGGCCGTGGCAGGAGCGTTCCTTCCGCTGGTATTGGGCGGGGTCGCTGGCCCAGGCCATGTCCCAGGGAATGCAGTTCCTGGTACTGGGATGGCTGGTGCTGGAGGTCACTGGCGACAAGACCCAGCTGGGGCTGACGGTGTCCTTATACGGCTTTTTCAACATCGGCTTCCTGATGGCTGGCGGCATCATCGCCGACCGGATGGACCGGAAGCTGCTCCTGATGGTCACGCAGGCGGTGGTGGGAGCCATGATTGCCGGGCTGGCGGCGCTGACCCTCGCGGGGCAGGTGGCGCTGTGGCATATCTACCTCTCGGCGGCCCTGCTCGGAGTGTTGCAGGCGTTGAATATGCCCGCGAGGTTGGCGATGCTTGCGGACCTTGTGGGCGAACGCAGACTGCTGGACGCCGTGGCGCAGTTCAACGCGGCGCAGCACACCGGCAGGATCGTCGGCCCGCCTGTGGCCGGGGCGCTGATAGACCAGTGGGGCATCGGGGTGGCGCTGGCGCTCAACGCCGCGTGCTACGGGGCCAGCGTTCTCCTGTTGGTCATGATTCGCGGGACCTACAGCCGCCCGGCGGTGGCCCGCCAACCGCTTTTGAGCCACATCGGAGAGGGGCTCTCCGTGATCCGCGATACGCCGATGCTGCTGACGGTCCTGGTGATGACCTGCTTCTTTGGCGGGTTCGGAATGGCGCACCTTCAGGTGATACCCGCCTTCGCCAAGGACTTGCTGGACAGCAGCGCTTCCGATGTCGGGCTGCTGCTGCTGGGTTCGGGCATAGGCGCCCTCATTGGCAGCATGACCCTGACGTTCATGCACCGGGCCTGGCTGTACCGCTGGCTGCTGTTCTGCCTGGTGACGTTTACGGTGTTGTTGACGTTGTTTGCCTGGAGCGGATCTCTCGATGATCTGACGGGGTTTGCCTGGGGCGGCTGGTTCTGGGTGACCTGGGTGTTTACGTTGCTGGTGGGTGTTGTGGCCATTGGCTGGGTCTGGCCGCTGACGACCACGATCATGCAACTGTCGTCGCCGACGGAGGTGCGAGGCAGGGTTTTGGGAGTGCTCCACTTCGTCCCCGGGTTCCACTTCCTGGGCGCCTGGCCCCTGACACTGGCCGCCGCCGGAGTCGGCTGGCCGCTGGCGATAACCGGGGCGGCAGGCATAACTCTGGTGGTTACGCTTTTGTACGGGGTGGTTCGCAAGGCCGGCCGGGAGCTGGCGGCTCACCCGGCAGCGGCGTGAAGAACTGAAATTGAAACACCCAAGAGTGGATTCGGATAAACTGACCGGAAATGGTCAGTGGGACGCATAGCCTCGGCTCTGCCCGGCGGCCTGGTCTGACCAAATCCCTCGGAGTCCCCCTGTTGTGAGAGTTCCAGGTTGGTAACGAACGCATCCCCAACCCCGGCGGCGGCGACGTACTGGACCAGGCTCAGGGGGCCGTGGCGGTTCGCCGGTTTCCGCTGGTACTGGCTGGGGTCCTTTTCCCAGTCGGTGGCCCAGGGGATGCAGTTCCTGGTGCTTGGCTGGCTGGTGCTGGAGCTCACCGGGTCTTCCATACAGCAACTGGGCCTGGTTATTTTCCTGTATGGCATTCCCAACACGATAATGCTGCCCATCGGCGGGGTCATTGCCGACCGCATTGACCGCAAACTGCTGCTGATGGCCACCCAAGCGTCAGTTGCCGTGCTGATTGGCGTCATGGCCGCGCTGACCATGGCGGGCGCTGTTGCCCTCTGGCACGTGTACCTCGCCGTGGCTCTGCTGGGTGTGCTGCAAGCCCTGAACCAACCGGCGCGGGTGACCATGCTGTCCGACCTGGTGGGCCATTCCAATCTGCTGGACGCCGTGGCCCAGTTCAACGGGGCAGTTCACATCGGCCGGATAATCGGTCCGCCGCTGGCCGGAGCGCTCATTGACGGCCCGCCGTTGATCGCCGGGTACGCAGACGTGTGGGGGATTGGCGCAGCCCTGGCTGCAAACGCAGCCTTTTATGGCCTGAGCGTCCTGTGCATACTGCCCATACGCGGGGTGTTCAGGGCGTCGGAAGTGGCCCGCGAGCGGCTGGTGCGCAACTTCATCAACGGGTTCTCAGCCATCAAGAACAGCCCGCTACTGCTGACGGTTATCGTGCTGGCCTGCTCCTTCGGCGGATTCGGAATGTCCCATCTCCAGGTGATCCCAGCCTTCGCCAAAGACGAACTGGGGGCCGACGCCACTCAGGCCGGGTTGATCCTCCAAGCCTCCGGCGTCGGCTCGTTGCTGGGCAACGTGTTCATCACCTTCATGCACAGGGCCTGGCTCTATCGCTGGCTGCTGGTGTGTCTGGTCTCCTTCGCGGTGATGCTGACCGTGTTCGGCTGGTCCCATTCCTTCAATTCCTTCTGGTTGGCGTGGGGCCTGTTCGCCGTGGTGGGGGTATTGAGCCTCGGTACCGTGTGGCCCCTGGCGACCACCATCCTGCAACTCTCGACACCGCCGGAGCTTCGGGGGCGGGTGATGGGCGTCTTCCACTTCACTCCCGGCTTCCACTACATAGGCGCTCTGCCCCTGTCCTTCGTTGCCGCCGAAACAAGCTGGCCCCTGGCGATAACGATAGCGGCGGGGCTGATGCTGCTGGTGACCTTCTGGTTCGGACTGGGCCGCGGCGCCGGGCGCGAGCTGGCGGCGAGACCGGCGACTGTGGGGTGACGGGTGGGCCAGCGCCGCGTCTACCATCCTTGACTCGACCATCCTTGACACCCTGCCGCCCAGTGGTTAGATTGCGGGTAATCGCAGTTCCGCTCCGGCGGGCCTGCCAAACTGTTACGCCAACTTCCAGGAGCCGTTGACGCATGAAAGACACCATCGAGGTTTTCTGGTTTTCCGAGCAGCCCTACGCCCACGTCACCGACGCCGACCTGGAGCAGTACGACTCCGGCCGGCTGGGCTTCCCCAACACCTTCTTCGACCCGGAGAAGGCCCACATCCTCTATAACCAATACCACGAGCAGTACGCCCTGGCCGACGAGGTGGGCTTTGACGGCATCATGTCCAACGAACATCACGCCTCCTACTGGTGCATGAAGCCGGCGGTCAACCTGGACGCTGCGGTCATCTCCAAGATAACGAAGAACGTCAAGATTGCCATCCTCGGCAACGTCATCGCGGTCAACGACCCCATTCGCATGGCCGAGGAAATCGCCATGCTGGACTGCTTCTCCAACGGACGCATCATCTCCGGCTTCGTGCGGGGCACCGCCGTCGAGAGTCTGGCCGGGGGCATCATCCCCGCCGAGAACCGCTCCAGATTCGAGGAGGCCCACGACCTCATCATAAAATGCTGGACGCAGCCCGGCCCCTTCCGCTACGAAGGGCAGCATTACTCCTACCGGGTGGTGAACCCCTGGGTGCTGCCGGTGCAGGACCCGCACCCGCCCATCTGGTTCCCCGGCCTGTCCAGCGCCGAGAGCGTAGTCTGGGCCGCCCGGCACCAGCATCCATACATGAACCTCGGATCCCTGCTGGACTACACCGAGGGATTGAAGGGCGTCTACATCGACACCGCCAAGGAGGTCGGCTTCACCCCCGGCCCGGAGCATTTCGGATACCTGCTGCGGGTCTTCTGCGCCGACACAGACGAGGAAGCCCAGCGAATCGGCGAGACCTTCCTCTGGACGGAGAACCACCGCAACCGGGGGCCGTTGGAGCACAACGACCCGCCCGGCTACCAGTCCCGCGAGGCCGTGCGCATCCAGCGTCAGTTGCCCGGCGCCGGGGGCTTCGGACGCCGCATGACCTACCAGGAGCTTCAGGACGTGGACAACGTCATAGTCGGCAGTCCCGATACGGTGACTCGCAAGCTCAGAAACATCATCGAGCGGCTGAACCCCGGCTACCTGCACATCTACGGCAACGAGGGCAACATGAACCACGCCGACGTGATGCGCTCCGTCGAGCTGCTGGGCAAGGAAGTCATCCCCGCCCTCCACGAAATCCAGCTCCAGCCCTACGAGTGAGCGAGTAAGCTAGTAGGACGAAATTTTTTGAAATGAGGAGTAGCAGAGTTTGGCGTGATTGCCCGGCAACACTTGGGCGGTGGTGTTCACGTATTTGACTCCAACTTGATTAGCCATCACTTCAAAGCGGTTGGACTACTAGACTAGACAACGAAATTCCCTCTCCCTCTGGGAGAGGGTCAGGGTGAGGGCGTTACCCCGCGAGACTGAACGCAATCCAAACCAACGGAGGCCCCAATGATTACCAAGTTCGACAGCCTCTACGCCGGCCATGTGGACATGACCAACATCGGCTACGGCGGCACTGCGGTCAATGACCGCCTCTTCGACAACGACCACCTGTCCACTGTCTTCGAGAAGACCGAGGCCATCGCCACCACCATGGACCAGAACGGCTACGACACCATGTGGATGGCCGAGCACCACTTCCAGCCGGAAGGCTACGAATGCCTGCCCAACCTGCTGATGGTCAACGTCCATCTGGCCCACATCACCAAGAACCTCAAGTTCGGTTGCGGCTTCAACATTGCTCCCATGTGGCACCCGCTGCGTCTGGCCGAGGACTTCGCCACCGCCGACATTCTGACCGGCGGGCGCGTCATCTTCGGCGTGGGCCGGGGCTACCACACCCGCGAGGTCGAGAGCTTCGGATCGCCCCTACAGGACCAGGACGCCAACCGCGAGCTGTTCGAGGAGCAGGTGGAGATCATTTTCAAGGCGTTCAACGAAGAGTCCTGGTCGCATCAAGGCAAGAACTACACCCTGCCGCCGGAAGTGCCGTATCGCGGCTACACGCTGAAGGAGCTGACCCTGGTGCCTCGCCCGCGCAAGCTGCCCGTCGAGTGCTGGCAGCCGATCCAGGGCGGCACCCAGCGAGCACTGGACTTCATGGTCAAGCACGGCATCAAGGGCATCATCGGCGGCGGCGTGGCCGAGGGCGGCGCGATGGACAGCGTCATCTATGGCTACCGCGACGCGATGATTCGCGCCGGACACGAAGACCCGCAGCCCGGCGAAGGCATCAGCGTGGGCTTCCACTTCCATCTCGCACCCACCGTGGAGCAGGCGATGGAGGAGTCCCAGGGCTTCTTCGAGGAGAACCTCAAGATGTTCGGCCCGCTGCGCCTGAGCCGCCGCCTGTCCGACGAGCAGATCCGCGACATCAGCGACCCCCGCCGCGCTCCCAACGCCGGTCTGCCGACGATTCAGGGCGCGGTGGAGTCCGGTGCCTTCCTCGCCGGCCCGCCCGACCGGGTCATCGAGCAGATCAAAGCCGTGGAAAAGCAGTACCCCGGCCTCGAGCGCATGGGCGTCAGCCACCCAGTAGGCACCCCCCAGAGCGTAATCACCGAGCAACTGGAGTGGTTCGCGAAGGAAGTAATGCCCGCCTTCAAAGGCAAGGTAGAGGCGGCGGTGCTGGCGGACTAGGGGGACGGTTGAACGTTCATAACGGCCTTGACAGCCGCTCAGGAATCGTGTAGAGTAGGGTTGTAATCGCCCCACTCGTCTCAGTGCGTTTGGGTTCAGCGGCCACCCGCTCAGGGTGGCCGTTGTATTTGCAGGACTATTGATGAAGACTAACGTCTATATCGACGGGTTTAACCTGTACTACGGGTCGCTCAAGGGGACGCCGTACAAGTGGTTGGATCCATTAGCGATGTGCCATAGGCTCTTGCCAGGCCACAGCATCGGCAGAATCCGGTATTTCACGGCTAGAGTCTCGTCATTGCCTACTAATCTGCAAGCTGCTGACAAGCAGGTTGCCTACCTTAGAGCACTGGAAACAATTCCTCAATTGACAATCCATTTGGGCAGGTTTTCATCACATCCGGCCTATGCTCTCGCATTTCCATTGGCTTATTCGGCATCGGATGGACGCCCCCAAACCGTGCGAATTCTCAAAACAGAAGAAAAACGCTCTGACGTCAACTTGGCGACGCTCCTGTTGGTGGACTGCGTAGATGATGACTTGGAAGAAGCAGTAGTAATTTCCAACGATTCTGATCTTATGCTACCCATTGAGTATGCCACCAACAGATTCAATAAGACAGTAGGCGTGATAAGTCCGCACCGCCGCAACAAATTCAGCCGGGAGCTTATGCAGGTGGCGAGTTGGTCGTTTAAGGAAATCAACCACAGCGTTCTGGCTGCCAGCCAGCTCCCCGATGTGGTCAACCACCCACGTGGCTCAATCACCAAGCCATCCACTTGGTAGCCAGTCGCCCAACGTCCCCGCGTTGACACCCCTACACGCCCGCCGTACACTCGCAGGCAGTGAGCGAAACTTCGCCGCAAGACTGTCTTGGACCAATTCCAAAAATGCTTTCTACCGGGATAAATGACGCCATTGAGCTGATGTTTGAGACCGGCTGGACCGACGGTCTGCCGGTGGCGCCGCCGTCCGAGGAACTCGTGCGCCGCTTCGTCGCCCACACCGGTCGCAGTGGCGACGAGCTCATCGCCGAACTGCCTCCGCTGGGCGGGAGGGCCACGGTGGAGCGCATCGCCGTCAACGCCGTGATGGCTGGGTGCCTGCCGGAGTACATGCCGGTGGTCATCACCGCCCTGCAAGCGATGATGGACGAGCGTTTCAACCTGCGCGGCGTGATGTGCTCCACCGGCATCCATACCCCGTTGCTCATCGTCAACGGCCCCATCGTCCAGAAGCTCAACATCAATGGCGGCTACAACTGCTTTGGCGCGGGGTGGCGGGCGAATGCCACCATCGGCCGCGCCGTCAAGCTGGCGCTGGTCAACCTGGGCGGAGCCATTCCCGGCGAGACCAACAAGGCCACCTTCGGCCATCCGGGGGCCTACACCTACTGCGTGGCAGAGGACGAGCCGGCCAACCCGTGGATGCCGATGCACGTCGAGATGGGCTACGCCGCCGCCGACAGCACCGTGACGGTGTTCCCCGCCGAAGCGCCGCACAACATCATGTACCACGCCTCCAACTCTCGCGACTTTCTGACCGTGCTGGCCGATACCATGTGCACCATGGGCAACGTGCAGATGTACGTGATGGGCGACACCATGGTTGCCATCGGGCCGGAGCACGCCAAGTTTCTGTATGCCGACGGCTGGAACAAGCGGGACATCCGGCAATTCCTGTTCGAGCACGCCCGCAAGCCGGTGCGGATGCTGAAGCATGGCGGCCCGCCCCAGGGCGACGCCCGCCGCGGCCACTTCTGGCCCCGCTTCATCGACCCCGAGGACGACGACCAGATGGTGCCGGTGGTGCGCGCCCCCGACCGCATCCACATATTCGTCGCCGGTGGCGCCGGCGGCCCCCACTCGGTCTACCTGCCCGGCTGGGGTTCCCGCGCCGTAACCCGCAAGATTGAGGGTATCTAAAAAGCCTGAATCAGGATTTACAAGATTATAAGTACGCGCAGGATTGGGAATATCCTGAAAATCTTAAAATCCTGATTCAGACAATCACTTTGGAAACTCGCTCAAAAGTGAGGCAAGCATGACCGTTACCAACGTCGAAGAACGCCTGCGACAGATGGGCCTGATGAGCCCCATCGACCCCGACGCCGCCAACCGTTGGCGGCCCGCGCCCCGGCTGGACACGCTCCACGGCAAGGTGGGCGGCTTCCTCGGCAACCGCAAGGCCAACGCCAGTCTGCTGCTGCACAACGTTCGCGAGTTGCTGGACCGGGACGTGGAGTTGGGCGACTCGCTGGCGGTGGATAAGTACGTCTACTCCCGCCCCGCCGCGGATGACATAATTGAGGAGCTGGCGACGAGTTGCGACTTCGTGGTGACCGCCATCGCGGATTGAGGATCCTGCACCGCGTGCAGTGTGCACGACGCCATGACCCTCGAGAACCGGGGAGTCCCGACGGTGGTGCTGTGCACCGACCCGTTCCTGAATTCGGCCTTCCGCCACGCCAACAATTTTGGACGCAGGGACTTTCGTCCGCTGGGCTTCCCGCATCCCCTCGGCGGGCTGAAGCCGGAGCAGGTGGCAGTCCGCGCCAGCGAACTGGAGCAGGCAGTCATCGAGACGCTGACGACGTATTAGGCGTCCAAAGCCACTGCCAACGCCACCCGGAGAAGGACCAATGGCCATCAGGAATGAAGAACGCATAGCCCGGATGGAGGCCGGATACGAACACTTGGCGACAAAAGCGGACTTGGCGGATATGCGAGCGCACTTCAAGTCGGACTTGGCAGCCGCGCAGGTGGACACCAACCGCCGTATAGACCGGCTGTTCTGGGCCGTGATTGGGATAGGCGGCGGGCTGCTGGCCGCTGCTGCTGCAGCCCTGCTCCGGGACGCGCTGGCCTGACGGCCCCTGGGCTTTCCGCACCCCTTGGGCGGCCTGGCCCCGGAGCAGGTGTCGGTGCGCGCCAGCGAACAGGAGCAGGCAGTCATTGACGTGCTGACGACGTATTAGGTGTTAGCGCCACTTCTAAAACCACTTGGAGATACCCCAATGGCAATCAGCAACGAAGAACGCATAGCCCGCCTTGAGGCCGGATACGAACATTTGGCGACTAAGGCCGACGTGGAAAACCTGCGAGCAGACTTAAAGGTCGGTCTGTCAGCGGTGCGAACGGAATTCAAAGACGACTTAGCAAGGGTCCAAGCAGACACCAACCGCCGTATAGACCGGCTGTTCTGGGCCGTGATTGGGATAGGCGGCGGGTTGCTGGCCGCTGCTGCTGCCGCCCTGCTCCGGGATGCGCTGGCCTGACGGCCCCTGGGCTTCCCGCACCCGTTGGGCGGCCTGCCCCCTGGAATATGTGGTCATCAAAACTCTGACGATGTAATAACCTAAAGCGCTGATAGCAGGAGGGACGCGATGGCAACCGTTGGCAAGGGCAAGTATACGTATGAGCTGGTCCCCGACTGGGAGAAGTTGCCCGAGGGCTGGGTTCTGGGGCAGACGGCCATTGTTACGGACTCCCAGGACCGGGTGTATCTCTTCAATCGCGGGGAGCACCCGCTGATAGTGCTCGACCGCGATGGCAACTTCCTTACCTCATGGGGCGAAGGCACACTTCCCGACGCCCACGGTATGTTCATCGACCCCGACGAAAACCTGTTCATGCCGGTTAAGAACAGCCACGTGGTGCTGAAGTACGACCCCAAGGGAAACCTGCTGATGACAATTGGCGAGTGGGACAAGCCCTCCGACACCGGCTGGTCGGGCCGTTACAGCGACGTCGTCGAGCGGGCCGCCGGGCCGTTCAACAGCCCCAGCGACGTTGCCATCTCGCCCTCCGGCGACCTGTATATCTCCGACGGCTACGGCAACGCCCGTGTCCACCGTTTCACCAGCGACGGCAAGCTCATCGCGTCCTGGGGGCAGCCCGGCAAGACCGGCCCCGGCGAGTTCCACGTTCCCCACGGCGTCTGGGCGCACACCGACGGTCGCGTATTCGTGGCTGACCGCGAGAACAACCGAATCCAGATTTTCGACGGCGACGGCAACTTCCTGGAGCAGTGGCTGGGTCTCGCCCGCCCCTGCGACATCTACATCGACTCCGACGAGGCGCTCTACGTCCCGGAGCTGGACGGCTTCATGACCATCCTGGACATGGACGGCGACATCCTCGCCCGCTGGGGCAGCCCTGTCGAAGTGGAACACGGCCAGGGCGCCCACGCCGTCTGGGTTGACTCCCACGGCGACATCTACGCCAATCAGAACCTGGAAGGCCACCGGCTGGTCAAGTACCGCCACGTCGGCGAGTAGAACCGCAGGGGCGCACGGCCAGCGCCCCTGCAAAAATTCCCTCTCCCTTGAGGGAGAGGGTTAGGGTGAGGGGGAAACATCCATGCGCGTAGGCTATCAGGTAGGGCACGTCGTTCAGCGGGACTCCATCGACCACCAGCAGCAGTGGCAGAACCACCTGGCGCAGTTCCGGGCGTCGCGGGACGCCGGTTTTGACATCTACTGCTGGGCGCACCACTACCTGATTGACCCGTTCCAGCATTTCCAGCCGTGGCCGGTGCTGGCGCGACTGGCCGGCGAGCCGGGCGACATGAAGCTGGCGACCTCGGTGTTGCTGTTGCCCCTGCTGAACCCGGTGGACGTGGCCGAGCAGGCGGCGACTCTGGACCACATCGCCGAGGGCCGGTTCATCCTGGGCATCGGCCTGGGCTACCGTCCCGAGGAATGCGAGGCATTCGGCACCCGGATGTCGCAGCGGGGCGCGCGCTGCACCGAGGCAATGAACCTCATGCGCCGTCTGTGGACTGAAGACGAAGTGACCCACCACGGCCGCTACTACCATGTCACCGGCGCCCGTCCCACGGCCCGCCCCTACCAGCAGCCCCATCCCAAGGTGTGGCAGGCGGCCATGAGCGACCCGGCGGTGGAGCGAGTGGGGCGTGAGGGCGAAATCCTCTACGTCGGCCCGGCCCAATCCAACGAGTCCATCCGCTACCAGATAGACCTGTACCACCGCACATTGGAAGCCAACGGCCACGAGAAGCCCGAGGACATGGTCATCGTCCGCGAGTTCTTCTGCGCCCCCACCCACGAGGAAGCCCTGGAGCGCGCCCAGGCCAATTTCGCCAAGAAATACGAAGTCTATGCCCAGCACGGCCTGCAAGGGTCAGACGGTGAGTTGACCCGCAAGGTGACCGGCGACCTGGAAACGCTGATGGACGACACGTTTCTGGTGGGCAGCCCCGATGAGTGCATTGAGCAGATAGCCGCCTACCACGAGATGGGCTTCACCGACGTGGTCATTCGTCTGTTCTACCCGGAGATGTCGCAGTCAGAGGCGCTGGAGCACATAGACCTGGTGGGCGGCGAGGTCATTCCCGCGCTTCACGCGCTCTAGGCGGCGAAGGGGCGCAATGTTTTCTCACCAACAGGACGCCCCCACCCTCAACCTTTCCCCGGAGGGAGAGGGAACAACTAAAAACTGCGGGAACCCGATCCGCCCCTTCGTAATATCTCCTGCCTGCTGGTAGAATTGCTTTTTATGCGGCGCCCGGCGCTACCCCTCTGATACAGGGAGTCAATGGGGCGTACCGGCGACCCGGCCTCTGGCTGCCATGACGAGATGCTTGAAGCTGCTATATGGATTGGAGTCGTCCTCGGCGGCGTTGCTGTTCTTGGCGTTGTCGAAATCGTGCGCTCCAACTCCTTCTTCAAGGCTCATAGCGAAGAAATCAAATCCAACCTGCCGATCTTCTGCCTGTTCCTGCTTACCCTGATAGCCGGATCAGTTGCCACACTCTTCTTCTTTCTCTTCTTCCTGGAATCAGTCTGGCAGATTGCTCTCGTCGGTATTGCCGCAACTTTCGTTTTCCTGCTGGTGCGTATCAGGAAGGAGCGGTCCCTCGGCGCTCTCGTAGCCCAGCCGGAGCCGTCGGCGGCCCAGCAGAGCGCAATGCCGAGGCGGTTCACCCGCGTCGCCGTCCTCGCGGTGGAGGCGGTCAGCGCGGCGGTGATGATGGTGTTCATGATCCCTCTCGCTGCCTCCGGTTTCCTTCTGTTCCAGTTATTCAAGATAGTGATGGAGACGATGGGGATAACGACCGTCATGCTGCCATACCTGTTTGTCCTTTCCATCATTTTCTTCACCTACTACCTGGTAACCCGCCGCCGGCCGCCAGCGTCCTGAGAGTGGGCGCGGAATATCCCCGACCATTCATCATGAGGATAAATAGGAGAAAAACATGACCACGCAGAACGCCCTGCTAACCATCGGCGACTACGAAGCCCGCGCCAGGGAGACCATGCCCAAGGCGTTGTTCGACCGGCTGTTCGGCGACCTGGATGCGCCGGACTGGACCACCAACACCGCCAACGTCCGGGCCATGGATGCTGTCAAGCTGCGCCCCCGCGTGCTGGTGGATGTCAGCGAGAGGGATATGTCCACCGAGGTCCTCGGCCAGCGAATCAGCCTGCCGGTGATGCTGGCGCCCACCGGCACCCATCAGCGGGCCCACCCGGCCGGGGAGCTGGCCTCAGCCCGCGCCGCCGCTGCCGCCGACACCATCATGGGCCTCAGCACCGCCTCCAGCTACAGCATCGAAGAGGTGGCCGAGATTGCCGACAATCCGCTGTGGTTCCAGCTCTACTTCTTCCAGGACCGGGAACTGACCGAGATACTGGTGCGCCGCGCCGAGAACGCCGGATACACCGCCATGATGCTCACCGTGGACAACCTGGGGGCCAACTCCCGCGAGCGCGAGTTCCGCTACGCCTACACTCTGGCCCAGGAACGCATCCTCAAGAACTTCGATGGGATCGAGTTGCCCAACCTGCCCAACCGGGGGAACTTTGCCGAGAGTTTCGAGCACGCCCTCAACTGGCGTGACCTGGAATGGCTGCGCTCGATTACCTCCATGCCTCTGGTGGTCAAGGGCATTCAGACCGCCGAGGACGCCCGCCTCTGCGTCGAGAACGGGGCCGAGGCGCTGGTGGTCTCCAACCACGGCGGCCACGCCCTGCAAGGCACCGACGGCTCCATTGATATGCTGCCCGCCATCGCCGATGCCGTGGGCGACCGGCTGGAGGTCTACTTCGACGGCGGAGTCCGCAAGGGCGCCGATGTGCTGAAGGCGCTGGCCCTCGGCGCCAAGGCAACCTTCGTGGGCCGCCCCATTTTCTGGGGCCTTTCCGTCAACGGCGAGGAGGGCGTCGCCCACTGCCTGGAAATCCTGCGCAGCGAGCTAAGCGTGGCCATGGGCCTCTGCGGCGTGACCGACGTGAGGCAGGTGGACCGCTCGGTGGCCCAGGACCCGGCGGCCAACACCACGCCGGTAGTCGGCGACCTGGAGCGCCTGGCCCGCCTGCTGGAGCAGGGCTACCTGACCCGCGAGGAGTTCGAGACCCAAAAGGCCCGCCTGCTGGGGTAGAATGGGAGCAGGAGGAGCGCGATGATGAAGGTACGGGCCAAGTACGCCAACGGGGTGTTGACGCCGCTGGAGCCGCTCGATTTGGAAGAGGGTGCGGTGGTGGAGTTAGAGATCGGCGTGTCGCGCGCTAGAGATTTGGATGGCGCTATATCGGAAATCAAGGGAGTTCTGGAACATATCTATCAGCTCCCCGATGACGACCCAAAGAAATACAAGATGTCCCTCAATGCCGAGGATACTCTGATCTACCTGGAAAAAGAGCGCAGGTTTAGGGAACGTTGCGGATGAAAGAAGAAACGGTTAGGGCCGGAAACCAGTTTCAGATGGCGTTGCAACCGGAAAACCGGGGCAATCGGCGAGTGCAGGGCGGCATCGCTACCACCGATGTCACCCTGTCGGCTCATATAGGCGGAAACGCCGATGTTTTCACCCAAATCCTGCAACTGCACGTCCCTGAAGGGACAATCGTAGCGGATGTAACTTGGGGAAAGGGCGTTTTCTGGCAGAAAGTCCGCGAGGGGACCTACGATGTCCGGGCTACCGATATTTCCATGGGGGTAGATTGCCGGGAGTTGCCGTATCTTGACGGTGAAATTGACTGCGTAGTGCTGGACCCCCCGTATATGGAAGGCTTTTTTAGAAACGACACCAGCCAGAAAGCGGGTGGCGGCAGCTACTCGGCCTTCCGAGAGCACTATGCCAACGGCAATGAGAAACCGGAAAGCGCCAAATGGCACGACGCCGTTGCTCAGCTATACCGGGAGGCTGGCAGGGAAGCGTTTCGCGTGCTCAGGCGAAACGGCGTCCTCATCGTGAAGTGCCAAGACGAAGTAAGCGCCAACCGCCAACGTCTCACGCACGTCGAGATAATCAACGATTACGAGTCGTTGGGCTTTTATGCTAAAGATTTGTTTGTTGTCGTGCGCTCGAACAAACCGGCTGTCACTAGGTTGAAAAAACAGGTTCACGCCAGAAAAAATCACTCATATTTTCTAGTGTTCGTCAAAGAAGGAAAACGGAATTAGCCCTTAGCGGCCGTGGTCGTTTATCACACCGTCAAGTACCGTCAGAAGATTGTCGCTAAATGGCGGCTCAGGTGGCCATGAAACCGGCACAAGGCTGGCGAGCAGCTGATTGCGCACTTGATCAGAGTAATTTCTGTATCGGCTGCGCGGCAAGTCTTCGTTTTTGGCGAAGACGAAATTCCATCCTTGCCCGAAGGCAAAGCAGTTGATTGCCAGCACATCAAATTCTCCAACTGTCAGTAGGGTAGTGTCTAGGGTGTTTCCGCCGGCCAATATGACGGTTCGGCGATCACTGGCGTCAACCTGTGCTTTCCCGCGCCAAATGTCGCCATCTTTCACAACCATCCTGGTTTGAAGAGACTTAATCTCGATGGTCAGTCTATGGCCGCGATATTGGATCACGTGGTCACCTTTGTTCTGCCGGTCATGGTCGTCAGGTTTCCCGATATAAGTTATTTCATTGTTGGACTGTAAGTAGACTCGGAGCTTTTGTTCCGCGGCGTAACCAACTACCATCCCTCTGAGGCTAGGGTTGCTGCGTATCAGCTCGGTCAATTCGCCTACGGTCAATCCCAGTTCTTCCAGTATATTGGCGGAAAGGGAAGAATCTTCGTCGGCTACAATCTGCCTGATCAGGTTGTAAACGTCAGCGCCGAGGATGTCGGCGATACGCAGGAGTTCGATTACGTCCAGACGCCGCTCTCCAAGTTCGTACTTGGAGACAAATGACTGTGAAACGCCTAGTCGAGCGGCAACCTCGGTTTGTGTCTGACCGCTCTTCTGGCGGGCCTCTATAAGCAACCGCCGAAATCTCTCGTAAGCGTCTTGAGGAATCGTATTCATGTTTGATAGATGTTAGAATACGTTGACTTCTTGCAATATCCCAAATTAGGATATTCAGTACATCCCAAACATATCGGAGCATTCATGGAAATCGGAGTTATCTTCCCGCAGACCGAAATCGAACCCGACGTGGTGGCCGTCCGTGATTTCGCGCAGGCCGCTCAGGATATGGGCTACTCCTACCTGTTCATCGCCGACCATGTGCTGGGGGCCGATGCCAGCCAGTACGATCATCCCCTCTTCGGGATGTACAACCATGAGTCGGTGGTCCACGAGTCCATGACGCTGATGGGCTACCTGGCCGCCGTGGTTCCCGGCATGGGCCTGATGACCGGCATCCTCATCCTGCCACAGCGGCAGACGGCGCTGGTTGCCAAGCAGTCCGCCGAGATAGACGTCCTCTGCGGCGGCAAGCTGCGGCTGGGCATCGGCGTCGGCTGGAACTTCGTCGAGTTTCAGGCGTTGGGCATGAACTTCAACGACCGGGGCGCCCGCAGCGCCGAGCAGATTGAAGTGATGCGGGAGCTGTGGACCAAGGAGTCGGTGGACTTCCACGGCAAGTGGCACGACATCACCCACGCGGGCATCAATCCCCTGCCGGTGCAGCGGCCTATCCCGGTTTGGCTGGGCGTCGGCAGCCCCGCCGCGCCAGTCCCGCCCGACGTTGCCCTGCGCCGCGTCGCCCGCATTGCCGACGGCTGGTGCCCCAACTTCGGCCCCGACGAAGCGGGTCACGCCCTGCAAGAGAAAGTCCACGGCTACATGGCCGAGTACGGACGCGACCCCTCGGCGCTGGGCCTCGACGGCCGCCTCAAGACCACCGGCGCCTCCCCCGAGGACTGGGTGGAAGAGGTGGCCGGCTGGCGGGAAATGGGCGCGTCGCACCTGTCCATCGAAAACCGCCGCTCCGGCCTCAAGACCGCCGCCGACCACATCGAGATGATGCGCCGCTTCAAGGAAGCAGTGGAATTGTAGGGCAGTCTCTTCACCATGCCGCAATTCCAACCCCGCGATCCCGCCTATGCCGACCGCGTAGCCGCCGCCTTTCGCGCCGAATCCGCCGCCTCGCGCTGGGGCGGCGAGTTGACCGCCGTCTCGCCCGGCGTGGTGGAAATCGCGCTGCCCTTGCGCCACGGCCTGGCCGCCTCGCCAGGGGTGATGCACCGGTGGGTCGTCGCCGCGCTGCTGGACGACGCCTGCGCACTGGCGGGCCTCAGCCTCAGTTCCCCCGAAGATGTGGTTACCACCGCCGAGTACAAGCTGAACTTCCTTGCCCCTGCATCGGCAGACATCGTGGTTGCCCGGGCCGAGGTGGTGCGCCCCGGACGCAGCATTACAGTCTGCCGCGCCGAAGCCAGCGCCGACGGGCGGCTGGTGGCGCGGATGCTGACGACGCTGGCGGTGTCCCACCCGGCCAGTTCATTCCCTCCCCCCGGGAGAGGGTCAGGGTGAGGGCGTCCCATACAGTAGCGCGGGCAATGAAGTAGCGCAGGCAATGCAGGTTTGCTAAACTCGAAACATCAAATGGGTCGGACTGGCACACCACCAACCATTTAGGAGACAGGTATGATTGGACAGCTTGTTCGCTACGAATTGCAGGACGGCGTCGCCGTTCTCACTCTCAACAATCCCGGACGCCGCAACGCCCTCTCCACCGAACTGCTGGGCGAACTGAAAGAGCTGTTACGTGAGTTTGAGGAAGACGACGCTGTCCGCGTGGTGGTGCTGCGCTCCGAGGGGCCGGTATTCAGTTCCGGCCACGACCTGAATGAGATGATAGACCGCGACGCCGAAGCCTACACCGCCGTGTTCGCTCTCTGCACCGAGGTCATGGAGGCCATCCGGCTGCTGCCCAAGCCGGTCATCGCGCAGGTGCAGGGCCTTGCCACCGCCGCCGGTTGCCAGCTCGTCGCCACCTGCGATCTGGCTGTGGCCGCCGAGTCCGCCGCCTTCGCCACCCCCGGCGTGCAGATCGGCCTTTTCTGTACCACTCCAGGCGTGGCCCTGGCCCGTTCCGTCGCCACCACCAAGAAGGCCATGGAGATGCTGCTCACCGGTACGCCCATCCCGGCGTCCGAGGCGTTGGAGATCGGCCTGATAAACCGCGTGGTGCCGGACGATGAACTCGATGCCAGCGTAACGGCCCTGGCCCGGCAGATAGCATCCGCCAGCGCCCAGACCCTCGCGGTGGGCAAGCCCGCCTTCTACCGCCAGATCGAACTCGACCGCCCCGCCGCTTACGAAATGGCCCAGAAGGTGATGGTCGACAACCTGCTCAAGGAAGACGCTTACGAGGGGATCACCGCCTTCCTCCAGAAGCGGGAGCCGGAGTGGAAATACTGAGGGGCTAAATGACCACCAGATGCTCGTCCGCTGCCCCGCGGACCGCGTTGAGCGGAATCCGGGTATCGAGCGTGACTAGCTGCGCGTCATGCGTCACCGCTAGTCCAAGGAGATAAGCGTCCGTTAGTTGCCCGTGAGTCGTTATATTCTGGTGGTGAATTATCGTCTCATCAGCTAGACTGATGTCGTCAGCTATAAATCTATGATATTGACTCGCAATCGCCACGCTCAACCGCGCTAGGGCACCGTCAAAATTCAGCGGGTTAGGGTACCGGCGCTGGCATACTATGCGCAGGTAGCCGTTCTGAGTTAAAGGACAAGAAAGCCAACCGTCTTCAGTGTTGCCAGTGAACCATTCAAGCGCTGCTGGATGTCTGCTATGATTTTCGTCGAGCAGAGCGAGCAGGGCGCTCACGTCATACAAGGACGTCAAGGTTCAGATTCCGAGTTCTTCGCGTATCTCGTTGACGATTTCGTTAGTAACCAGGTTGCCCCCGGCAGGGATGGGCCTTATTCCATACTTCGCCAGCAATTCCCTCTTTGCGAGTCTTGCCTTGTCCGCCTCCGTGCAGGGAGTTATCTCTACCTCGACGCTCAAACCCTCAAGTAAGTCAAGTGGCTCATCGAACACTATGGTCTGCCCTTTGACTACGCCCCTTAGCCTCATTTTTCCTCCCTTAAGAAAAACAAATCCGTGACTATGTCCGGCGCCCATCCCGCCTAGCGGGACGACGTACCCGGCCACTCCACGGACTTACACTTTGATACTACTTTGGGGTTGACACTGCTTTGGGGTTGACACTGCGTCAACCCCACTTGGCACTGTTTCAACCCCTAGAACGTGATGACGCTGCGGGCTACGCTGCCTTCCTTCATGTACTCGAAGGCTTCGTTGATGTCCTCCAGCTTGAGGCGGCGGGTTACGAGC
This sequence comes from Dehalococcoidia bacterium, assembly GCA_965261945.1. Taxonomy (GTDB): domain Bacteria; phylum Chloroflexota; class Dehalococcoidia; order Lucifugimonadales; family UBA3495; genus VXOI01. The sequence goes on along the minus strand of CBDHEF010000002.1, from coordinate 2,200,594 downwards.
TCATCCAGCTTGAGGCGGCCCTGCAGGTAGAACTCGACGTACTGCGGCATGTCGGTGCGGAAGTGGTTGGAACCCATGCTGCTGCCCTGGATGCGCTTCTCTCGCAGGAACGATGGGCCATCCAGCTCGATCTTGGTGCCCTGCGGGATCATGCCGATGATGGTGGCCGTGCCGCCGGCCCGCAGCATGTGGAAGGACTGCTCGGCGGTCTCCTTCTTGCCGATGGCCTCGAAGGAGTAGTCCACGCCGCCGTTGGTCAGGTCGCGCACCTTGCGCACCACGTCGCCGCCGGAGGCGTCTATGACCTCGGTGGCGCCGAACTCCCGGGCCAGGGTCAGCTTGGTCTCCACGGCGTCGATGGCGATGATGCGCAGCGCGCCCGCCAGAGCCGCGCCCTGGATGGCGTTCAGGCCCACCCCGCCGCAGCCGATGACCGCCACGGTGCTGCCGGGGCGGACGGCGGCAGTATTCAGCGCCGCCCCCAGGCCGGTGGTCGCGCCGCAGCCGATGAGCGCCAGTTGCTCGAAGGGCACGTCCCGCTCGATCTTCACCACGGCGTTCTCATGCACCAGCATCTGCTCGGCGTAGGCTGAAAGGTTGGCGAACTGAGCCACCTCCTCACCGTTCTGGCTCAGGCGCGGCGCCTGGTTGGGAGTGCGGGTCAGCCCGGTGCGGGAGCACAGCACGGTGCGGCCCTCGGTGCACCGCTCGCAGGTCCCGCAGAAGACCGACAGGCAGGTGATGACCCGGTCCCCGGGCTTGACGTAATCCACCAACTCGCCGACTGCCTCAACGGTCCCGGCGGCCTCATGGCCCAGGATGATGGGCATGGGCGTCGAATACAGCCCCTCGACGAAGTGCAGGTCGCTGTGGCAGACGCCGCTTGCCCCGGTGCGTATCAGCACCTCGCGCGGGCCGGGCGACGCGATGTCCACATCTTCAATTTCCAGGGGCCGGTTTACTTCTCGCAAGACTGCTGCTTTCATAGTTCTCCTGTTTCAATATCTGTTGTCCTGTATGAAATTTAACCAGCGGGGCAAGGGTATGTCAAAATTCCCTCTCCCTAACCCTCCCCGATAGGGTTAGGGAGAGGGCGTATTCCCCAAGCTCTCGAACCAGGGCATCACCAGCTGCTCATTTATGCCGGAACAGTAGGAATGTCCCCAGTCGGGCAGTTCCTCGTAGGTAGCGTTGTATCCGATGCGGGTCAGCAGCGCGTGGCCCTTGCGTATCGGGTCAACGGGGAAGATGTGGTCGCGGGCGCCGTGAACGATTTGGATGGGCAGATTGATCCCCTGCTTCCGGCGCAGCATATCGTCCATCATCCCGTGGAAGTCGGCGGCGATGGGCGCGATCCCGGCGAAGAGTTCCGGGCGGCCCAGCCCGAGCAGGTAGGTGTACGTCCCGCCGTCGGACAGGCCCGACAGGTATACCCGGCCCCGGTCCACCGCATACTCGCCGCACACCTCATCCAGCATCGCGGCCACCGACCGGGCGTCGCGCTCGGGTTGCAGAATTGACCACGTGATCTCAAGGGACTTGGGGGCCAGCAGCATATAGCCCCGGCTCTTGGCAGGACGCAGCCACGACCAGACGAAGTGATCGCCGCGCCCATAGGCCCCATGCAGGCAGATAATCAGCGGCCAGTTCCGGTGCGGGGTGTAGCTCTCCGGCACGTACAGGGAATAGTCGGCCAGCGGCCCGGCCCGCCTGCGGTGCATCACCCCGACGGCGGCGCCGGCGTCAGGAGCGGGGGCTTCCAGCGAGTCCCGCTCCGCCATCGCGCCGGGCAGCAGCCAGTAACCCGCCAGCGTCGGCGTGTGCGCCCGGAGGCCGTACAGCAGGTTCAATCCCCGGCACAGCGCCCGTCTGATGTCTATGCCGGCGAGGGAGTAGCCGTTCTCGTCGGCGTTCAGAAACGTCTCGCAGGCATTCCCGCAATGCCGGATGCCTGCAAGAAAGGCGTCGTGAAACTGCCCAAGCGCCTCCGGCGGCTCCACCCCCGCCAACCCGGCGGTCAGGCCGGCGAATCCGTCGGGAGTCACTTCGCGCAACTGCGCCTGAAACTCGCCCAGCCTCTCCACGCGCATATTTTCCTGGATGGACTCGAAGGTTCGCAGGAAGGCGAGAACCTTCTCCTCCGCGTCACGGACTGTCTGGGCATATTTTTCGGCTGCCATAAGGCCCCCTATTCTTGGCTCACCTATGCCGGCATGGTAGTAGACCACTGAAACCCGGTCAACTTTTGCGGTAGACTCGCCCTGGGCCTATAATTCCAATCGACCGTTACCCTGACAAATCAACACGCGCAGGAGGCCGGACAATGGCGACGGCGAAAGTAAACGGCGCTGAGCTTTATTACGAGGAGAACGGGAGCGGCCCTCCAATCATCCTGTCACCCGGCGGGCTGCAGGGCGTGGCCAGCAGCTACTCCCCGGTGGTGGAGGCCCTCTCGCAGGAGCACCGGGTGATTGTCTACGACCGGCGTTTCGGCGGCCAGTCCCGCAGTCCCATGGTGGTGCAGACCTGGGACATGGTGTGCGACGACGTGTTCGGGCTGATGGACGCCCTGGGAATCGAGCAGAGCTATCTGGGCGGTGGTTCCTTCGGCGCGGCTATTTCCTTCGGCTGCGCTTCCCGCCGGCCCGAGCGGGTGCGGGCCATCTTCCCCTCCAACATAGCCGGCGGGGTCATCTGCGACGGCTACCTGACCTCCAAGCTGTTCAAAAGCATGGAAATCGCGGCCGCGGCCGGCATATCAGCAGTAATCGACGCCTTCGACGCCGACGACCGCTTCGCCCCCTTCAGCCCCGAGATCGCCCAGACCGACGCGGACTACCGCAAGAACCTGGAAGCGATGGAAGCTGAGGAGTTCATCCAGGTGATGCGGGATACCATCTACGCCTTCTTCGGAGGGCCGTTCCCGACGCTGGGCAGCACCAAGGAGATGCTCAAGGGCGTCCGGGTACCCACGATGATCATGCCGGGCTACAACGACGTGCATCCGAGGGCCGTGGCGGAGATGGCCCACCGGCTGGCGCCCAACAGCCAGTGGGGCGAATGCAAGCCCCACTCCGACGAGCCGGAAAAGTACGCGCGGCGGGTTCTGGAGTTCCTGTCGGGCGTGGAAGCCAACGGGGGCTGACACCCGTTGGCATATCAGGCAGACACGGAGGCAGGATTCAGAGGCTGATAAACTTGGCGACGGGAGCCTGCAACAAGCTGTCATCCGGGGGAGGAACCAACGGGACAATGGATCTGGTATCGGTGGAAAGCCGGGCCATCTCCATTTCATACATCTTTTGCAGGTTCATCCAGGACTCCGGCGACATCCGCAAGGCTTTACCGATGCGCATAGCCATATCTCCGGTTATGGGCATTTGCCGGTTCACGATTTCGGAGACGCTTTCCGTGGAAACGCCTATGGCCGCGGCCAGCTTGTCATGGCTAATTTCCAGCTCGTCCAAGATTTCCTCCAGGAATATGCCGGGATGAATAGGCGCTTCGGGATCTAGAGATTTGGGAGCAGTCATATCGCATTCCTCGCTAATGGTAGTCGGTAATTTCAATCTCCATGGCACCCTGCGCAGTCCAAATGAAAGATACGCGCCACTGGTCGTTGATGCGGATGCTGTGCTGACCTTCCCTGTTGCCCCGCAGCGCTTCCAAGCGGTAGGAAGGCGGGAAGTTAAGGTCGCCAAGCCAAGCTGTGTTAGCCACGCGCCATGATCTCTCTCGCGCCCGTTCCCTAATGTCAGGTGGCTTCCTCCTGACATATTGAACTTGGTAGACTAACCGGGTGTTTCTGTCGGCGAAGCGGTTCAAGACAATGTCACTCATTCCCTATTACTCTACACCGTCACCCCCGTGAAGTTGAAGCTGGCCAGCTTTAGGGCCGGGACGCGGGTGGCGAAGCCGACCTCGTTGAGCACCAGCCTGGCCTCGTTGCCCACGCCCTCCACGCCGGCCAGCGCGTCGACGTAGGACTGGGTAAAGCGGAGGTCCTTTACCGGGTGGCGCAGCTCGCCGTCCTCGATCAGGAAGGCGCCGTCGCGGGTCATGCCGGTCATCACGCAGCCCCGGTTGTGGGACAGGCGGGTGTAGAAGAAGCGGGTGATGTACAGCCCTCGCTCCGTGGATGCGATGAGTTGCTCCACGGACTTGTCTCCTGCCTGCATGAACAGGCTGGACGCGATGGGCGGGCCGGTGAAGTAGACCTGGTGCCCGGTGGAAGCCACTCCGTCCCGGGCGGCGGTGTAGGTGTTATGCACCGCTGCGTTGACCACACCTTCCACGATCAGCGCGACCCGTCGGCGGGGCACTCCCTCCACGTCGAAGGGCATAGGCCAGCCGTTCAGCGATGCGCCGTCGTCCCAGATGGACACCGATTCGCTCATGGCCTGCGTCCCTTGCAGCCCGCACATCCAGCTTCGGCCCTCCTGCACCGCCTGCGCCCCCATGCCGTAGAGGGAAAGCGCCTCCAGGATGTCGTCAACGGCGTAGTGGTCCAGCACAACGGTGTATTCGCCCGGAGTAATGGGCTGCGGGTCTCGTCCCCGCACAGCCTTGTCGACCGCCTCACGGGCCAGGGCCGGGTAGTCTATCCCGTCGAGCCGCCAGGAGCCGCCCTTGGCCCAGCCTGCCGAAGTGTCGCTTCGGGTGGTGATAATCAGCCCGGCGAAGGTGCCGGCGTGGTAGGCCCGGACGCCCCGGCTGCTTACTACCGCGATCTCGTGTACCCCGGTGCGGCAGGCGCCGGCGGTGTCCAGGCCCTCGGCGGCGCCCTGCCGGCAGACCTCGCCGACCATCTGCGCCCGCGTCAGGGGCGAGCAGGCGGCGGCCGATTCGTCCCAGCTTGCCACTCGCGGGGCGGGCTGCGGCTCCGGCAGGCCGGGGAAGGCAGTGTCTTCGGGCATCAGCAGGGCGTTGCGACGGGCCGCCTGCATGGCCCTGCGAATGCCATCGTCCGACGTGTCGTTGGTGGTTGCCCGCCCCAGCCGCTGCCCCTCGACGGCGCGGATGTTCAGCGTTACGTTGCTGTGGGAAACATTCTGGTGGATGGCGTTGCCCGTGAACCGGGTCAGGCCAAGGTCCTGGCTGCTCAGGTAAATGTCGGTCTCCTGTGCCGTGGACAGGAACAGGGCCCGCTCCAGCAGGCGGATGGCCGCATCTTCGCCGATCATCGCATCACCCCCACGCGCACGTTGCGGAAGCGGGCCGGGGCTGCACCGTGGCCGGTGTGGCCAAGCTGGCCCGGCTGGCCCTTGCCGCAGTTGGGTGTGCCCCACATGGTCCAGTGGTTGGCGTTGCACACTGCGTCGCAGGAGTTCCAGAACTCCGGCGTGATGCCGGTGTAGGTGCAGTTGCGCAGCAACCGCCCCAGCTTGCCGTTCTTGATCTCGTAGCCCACCTCGGCGCCGAACTGGAAATTGTAGCGCCGGTCGTCAATGGACCAGGAGCGGTTCATGTCCACGAGAATGCCGGCGTCGGTGTCTGCTATCAGGTCGTTCAGCTCCCATTCGCCCGGCTCCAGGCTGACGTTGGTCATGCGGATGAGCGGCAGGCGGTTCCACGACGACGCCCGCATGGTGCCGTTGGACTCCAGCCCCAGCGTGGCGGCGGTCTCCCGCGACATCAGGTAGCCGACGAAGCGGCCCGCCTCGACAACGGGCGTTGACTGCGCCGGCACGCCCTCGTCGTCCCAGCCGAAGGAGCCCAGCCCCGGCAGGCGGACGCTGTCGGCGGTGATGTTCACCTGCTCCGAGCCGTAGCGGAAGTCGCGCAGCTTTTCAGTGGTCAGGAAGGACGTTCCGGCGTAGGCTGCTTCGGAACCCAGCACCCGGTCCAGTTCGATGGCGTGGCCGCAGGACTCGTGAATCTGCAACCCCACCTGCGAGGCGCCGATGATCAGGGTGGTCGTGATGTCGGCGGGGCAGCGGTCGGCGGTCAGCAGGGCCACGGCCTCGCTGGCGACCCGTTCGGCGTTGCCCGCAAGGTCGAAGTCGCGCACGAACTCCCACCCGCTGCATCCCTGCTGGCGGCCCATGGACTGGGGGTAGGAGCGCCGCTGCACCTCGCCGTTGCCCACGGCGGTGGCCTGGATGCCCCCGCCGGCCTCGTAGATGGTCTGCTCCACGTCGGCGCCCTCGCTGCTGGCAAATGCCTTGCGCTCGCGTATGAAGATAAGGTTGCCCGTGCGGGCCGAGATCCCCTGCACCCGGCCCATCCGTTCATCGGTGTCCAGCAACAGAGCCAGCTTCTCCTCGGGAGAGACGCTGAACGGGTCAACCTCCACAGGCGTGGTGTAGACGCCTCGGCTGGTGACCGGTGGCCCCAACTCGACCTTCGGCCCGCCCGACGTGGCCGACGCTTTGGCAATTTCAACGGCCATCCCGGCGGCCCGGTCGACAGCATCCGCCGTCATGGTGTTGGTCGACGCGAACCCCCACGCTCCGTCCACCACCACGCGCACACCGATGCCCAGCGACTCGTCGGAGCTGATGACGTCCACCACCCCCGTGCGCACTGAGTAGCGCTCCTGCGCCGTTTCCACCATGCGAGCGTCGGCATACGACGCGCCCCGCGCCGCCGCGGTGTCCAGCGCGCGGGCAATCAGACTGTCCATATACAAGGCTCCCAATAGAAGGCTGCGGTGATTTTGGGCTATCGCAAGCAGGGGCGCAAGGCGCGCGGATAGCGTTGCCGTGGTGATGGAATGTGGATATGCTTTGGTAGCACAGGAGAGCGAAGTATGGAAATTACCATCAGCGAAGTCTTGCTCAAACGAATTCAATGGAAGGTCGACTCGGGCATCTATGGATCTCCCGACGAAGTAGTAGAAAATGCCCTTGATCTTCTCGACCAGCGTGATGTGTCAGTGGCAATGGTAAGGGACCTGGTTCAGGAAGGAATCGACGACATCGAAGCCGGACGCTACAAGACATATTCGGAAGAAACGCTGGAAAATCTCGTGGATGACGTTAAGCGTAGGGCTCTGGGGCGGTTGGAATCCCAGAAAAAGACACCCACCAACTGATGGCCGATTATCATTTTACCGAGATAGCTGAATTCGAACTTGATCAGATATGGACATACCTCTACCTGAATGGCAGCGAACTCATTGCCGACAGGCAGGTCGCCCGCCTTCGAGATAGTCTTCGAATATTGGCGCGACATCCTGAAATGGGTCTTACTCGCTATAACTACGGTCATAGGATACGCCGGTACAATGTGCCTTCTACATCATATTACGTGCTATATCGCCTTGAACCGGACGGAATCCTGGACGGAATCCTGATCGTCCGGATATTGCACGGTAGCAGGGATCCAACCGGGTACCCTGAATAATTTGCCGACGCTCCTTAATCCCCCAGCGGCGGACGGCGCAGGTGCCAGTCCGTTGCCTGCTGGTAGGCGTGAGCCACGCGCAGCAGCAGCCCGTCGGCCATCGGCTTCCCCACAAGTTGCAGCGACAGCGGCAGGTTGCCTCCCGATTCGGACGGGGGCGAGAAGCCGCAGGGGATGGACAGGGCCGGAACTCCCGCCACGTTGAACGCCCCGGTGAAGTTGCGCACCCCCGCGATTCGGCTCCGGGCGTCATCCTGGCTCTTGATGCCCGCCTCCTCCGGCAGCAGCGGCGCAACCGTTGGCGATGTGGGCAGCACGATAATGTCCACCTCCTCCAGCGCCTCCAGCACCGCCTGCCGAATCAGCGTCCGCACTTTTTGCGCCTTGTAGTACGCCTGCGCCGGGGTGAGTATGGCGGTAAGCAGCCGCACCCGAGTGTTGTGATCGTACTCGCCGGCCCTGGTCTTGAGGCGCTCGTAGTGGACGGATGCGCCGTCCATGTCGGTGATGCACTTGGATACGGCCCCGGCGTTCTCCACGATTGGCATGGAAATTTCCCGCGTAGTCGCGCCCAACTCGCCCAGTTGGGCGACAGCCGACTCGATCACCTGCCGCACTCCCGGCTCCAGCCCGCCATCGGCGACTTTCTCCCGCAACACGCCGACGCGGAGGCCGTCAACGCCCCCTTGGAGTTCCTGCAAGTAGTCGGGAACGGAGGTGTTCCACGAATAGGGATCTTCCGGGTCGTGCCCTGCGATGGCCTGGAAGGTCAGGGCGCAGTCCTCGGCGGAGCGCGATATAGGCCCCACGGTGTCCATGGACCACGACACGGCCGCCACCCCGCGACGGCTGACCCGGCCCCACGTTGGCCGCAGTCCGGTCAGTCCGCTCCACGCCGCCGGGATGCGCGTCGAGCCGCCGGTGTCTTCGGCCAGGGCCGTGGCGCACAGGAACGCCGCCGTTGCCGCCGCCGAGCCGCTGCTGGAGATGCCTGGGTTGCGCGACAAATCCCACGGGTTGCGCGGCTGCCCGCCCGGATGGTGGAAGCTCTCGCCCAGCGCGAACTCCGACAGGTTCAGCTTGCCCAGCAGGACGGCCCCCGCTTCCTTTAGCTTCGCCACCACCACGGCGTCGGCGTCCGGCACGTGGTCCCACTCCAGGCTGGAGCCGTAGGTGGTGCGGATGCCAGCGGTGTCGAACTGGTCCTTCACCGCCAGCGGGATGCCATGCAGCGGCCCCCGGTACTGTCCGGCGGCGATGGCCTGCTCCGCCTCGCGGGCTGCCTGCCGGGCCTCGTCGTGGCAGACGGTGATATAGGAGTTCAGACGCCCGTCGATGCGGTCGATGCGCTCCAGGTAGGCTTCGGTGGCCTCGACCGGCGAGACTTCCCTCGCCCGGATCAGCCGCCCCAACTCGGCTACACTGAGGAAGGGTATATCGCTGCGCTGAATGTCCGCCATAGAGGTTGCTCCAACATTAAAGTCAATAAAAGGGGCGCTGAGACGATTCTCAGCGCCCTCGGTGTTCGGTCAGCAGCGCCGTTCTAGTCGGCGGGCGCGGCTTCCAGTTCGTAGGGGTCGAGCACGGCGCCGGTCTGCCGCATGAAGTCGCGGGCTTCCTGGTCGTGCAGGTTCTGGAAGAAAATCTCGATGCGGTTGCCGCTGGGGTCGAAGCAGTAGAAGCTCTTGGTCAGGCCGTGGTCGGCGGTGAAGTCTATGGGGTATCCGGCATCCTTCACCCGCCCGAAGACTTCCTGCAACTCCGGCTCGCCGCCCTCGAGTTGCAGCGCGGTATGCGACAGCCCGGGGCTGCCCGTCTCAACGCCCTCGGGAACCTTGATCAGGGCGATGTCATGGTCCGACACGCCGAAGGACAGGAACGCCATGTCCATGCCCTGGTCGTGGTTCATCAGCTCCATACCCAGCGCGTCGGTGTACCATTCAATGGCTTCCTTGGTGTCCTTGACGTTCAGCACCACATGGCCGACTCGCGCAATCCTCGCCATCTCGCTTCCCTCCCGGTAGTTTTCGCCAGCATACCGCTAACCGGCCCTCGGCGCAATGTTGGGAAGATAGCTCATCCCCGCAGCCGGTAGCGCTGCACTTTGCCCGTCGCCGTCTTGGGCAGGTCGTCCACGAAATTCACCCACCGCGGGTACTTGTAGCGGGCCAGCCCGCTCTTGCAGTGGTCCAGCAGCTCGTCCGCCAAAGCGTCGCTGGCGTCGGCTGGGTTGTTCAGCACCACGAAGGCTTCGGGCTTGATCAGCTCGTCGGCGTCGGCGCGGCCCACCACCGCCGCTTCCAGAACGCGGGGATGCTCAATGAGCCGCCCCTCGATTTCCACCGGCGAGCACCAGATGCCGCCCACCTTCAGCATATCGTCGCTGCGCCCGCAGTAGACGTAATAGCCGTCGTCGTCCTGGTAGTACGTATCGCCGGTGTTCAGCCAGCCGTCCACCATCGTCTCGGCGGTGCGCTCGGCGTTGTTCCAGTAGTGCGTGGCCGTCGAGTCGCCCCGTATGAACAGCCGCCCGGTCTCCCCAGACGCCACTGCGTCGCCTGCCTCGTCCACGATGCGGGCCTCATAGCCCGGCACAGGGCGGCCGCTGGAGCCGGGACGGTAGTCGTCGGCGGTGTTGGAAATGAATATGTGCAGCGCCTCGGTGGAGCCGATGCCGTCCAGTATCAGCGTACCGGTGCGCTCCCGCCAGCGGCGGAAGATGTCGGCGGGCAGGGCCTCGCCCGCCGACACGCAGGCCCGCAGCGACGACAAATCGCGGGGCGACTCGTCCAGCGCCCGCAGTTGCGCCGCGTACAGCGTGGGCACCCCGAAGAACAGGGTCGGCTGATGCCGCTCGATGATGTCGAAGGTCATTTCCGGCGTGGGGCGCTGACCGCTCAGCACCGCCGTCGCCCCGGCCCACAGCGGGAAGGTCATTGCGTTGCCCAGCCCGTAGGCGAAGAACAGCTTGGCCGCAGAGAAGCAGACGTCGTCCTCCTTCACGCCCAGCGTGCCGGCGGCGTAGTGGACGCAGGTGGTGACGATGTCGCGGTGCCGGTGAACGGCGCCCTTGGGCCGCCCGGTGGAGCCGGACGAATACAGCCAGAAGCACTCCGAGTCCGCCGACTTAGGGGCGGGCTCCAGGATGGCCGATGCCTCCTCCAGCATATCGGCCACCGAGCTGGGGCCCTCGGTGCAGAGAATGAATGTTGGCTGATGCTCGGCTCCGGCCAAGGCCCGCGACACTTCGTCTTTGTATTCCGGCGAGTACACCAGCCCGGCGCACTCCGAGTCTTCGATGATGTGCCGGTAGTCGTCGGCCCGCAGCAGCGTGTTCAGCGGCGCCGGGACCAGCCCGGCCTTGATGGCGCCCCAGAAAACGTGGAAGAACTCCGGGCAGTCCTTGACCACCATCAGCACCCGGCCCTCAGACTCCCCGGCCAGTGACCGCAGCATATTGCCGCAGCGGTTGACCCGCTCGGCCAACTGCCCGTAGGTGACCGTCTCGTCTGTGTCGCCGTCAATGATGGCCGCTTTGCCGCCCCGCCCCTCGTCCAGGTGCCGGTCGATGAACGGCGCCGCTACGTTGAAAACATCCGGGTAGTGGATGGCGGACGGGCCGACACTGGCGTCAATTTCAACGGTGTGCTGCTGCATAACGCCCCCAAATCTCCCCAGTATGGGTAACTATCTCAAAATCAACTGACCCTTCTGATATGCCGGCATCGCTGACCAAAGCCCATAGATTCCCGCCTTCGCGAGAGAGCCGGAAGTCCCTCCAGTGGCGGCTTGATGCGAGGAAGGAGGGACGCGGCGTGGCCTTTTACGACCTGATGGACTTCGATAAGGAGCGGCAACGGGTCAAAGAAACACCATAGGCGCCAGCCGCCGCTCCCGCATCCCTCATCCAGCCGCCGCCCCTTCATCCCTCACCCGAAACGCACATACTCGAAGTCCCAGGGCTTGCCGTCTATGCCGCGCACCGGCGGCGCGATCCAGCCCGAGATCCTGTGAGGCTCGATGACCCTGCGCATCAGCGAATCCACGTAGGCCATATCCTCTCCGGTTGGCAGCCAGCGGGCGGCGTTGGCCTGCCACTCCTCCTCACTGATCACTCTACCGCCGGGGGAGACGTGCAGGCCCCCGGCGTTGCCGATGCGCCGGTTGAAGAAGCGGTGGGGAAGTTCCAGCCGGAAGTCCACGCCCAGTGTTTCCAGCGCCCGGTTCCAGCGGTCGATCCCCCGCTGGCAGTCCTTGATGTAGTCGTCGCGCAGCCGCTCGTTGACCGCGCCCAGCGCGTTCATCTGCTCCACGGCGATGCGCCCGTCGCGAACCGTGTGGACCGGCCACAGGTCTTCGGTGAGCCGGTGGTCGTCGTCCAGCCTGAATTCCAGGTAGCGGCCCTTCAGACCGGTGGTGAAGTAGTTGGCGGCGTTGGTGGAGATCTCCTGACCGAACAGGTCAACCGACACGCTGTAATGGAAGTTGACGTACTTCTGGATGGTGGGCAGGTCGATGACGCTCGCGGCCCGCAGGCGCTCCGGGTCGTCGGTGCCCAGCTCGCGCATCACCTCGCCGGTGCGCTGCGCCACCCGCATGACGCCCGTCTCGCCCACGAACATATGGTGGGCCTCCTCGGTGAGCATGAAGCGGCAGGTGCGGGAGAGTGGGTCGAAGCCGGACTCGGCCAGCGCCGCAAGCTGGTACTTGCCGTCGCGGTCGGTGAAGAAGGTGAACATCAGGTACGACAGCCAGTTGGGCGTCGCCTCGTTGAACGCCCCCAGGATGCGCGGACGGTCGGCGTCGCCAGAGTGCCGCTCCAGCATCGCCTCCGCCTCCTCGCGGCCATCGCGCCCGAAGTAGGCTTGGAGCAGGTAGACCATCGCCCACAGGTGCCGCCCCTCCTCCACGTTGATCTGGAACAGGTTGCGCAGGTCGTAGAGCGACGGGCAGGTCAGGCCCAGCCGCCGCTGCTGCTCCACAGAGGCCGGCTCCGTGTCGCCCTGCGTGACGATGAGCCGACGCAGCTGAGCGCGGTACTCGCCCGGCACCTCCTGCCACACCGGCTTCCCCCGGTGGTCGCCGAAGGATATGACCCGGTCGGCGTCGGGCTTGGACAGGAAGATGCCCCAGCGGTACTCCGGCATCTTGACGAACCCGAAGTTGGCCCAGCCGTCGGTCTCGACGCTGATGGCGGTGCGCAGGTACACATCGAAGTTGGCAGAGCCGTCCGGCCCCATCTCGTTCCACCACTTCATGTAGTTGGGCTGCCACGACTCCAGGGCGCGTTGCAGCCGCCGGTTGTCCGCCAGCCCCACGTTGTTGGGAATCCGGTCCGTGTAGTTGATGCTCATGGTATTCCTCCTGATGGAGGTGGGATAACGGGAGGGTAGGCCGATCAAATGTAGAGCAGTTGGTTTCGCATTTCGTCCGCTGTAAGATTGTTAAGCAGTGAGAGAAGGCGGCCGAACATTTCGCGTGGCCGTCTGCGAAACGCAATGATGATTCCTGCATGATTACGGCCTGCTACCAGGTATTGGCGATGCAATTCCTCGTAATCTTCGCGGTTGTGCGTTACCACGCAGAAACCTTGTGCCACAGCATAGGCAAGCTGTTCTGGGTCAGGCTGGCCCAGCTGACCTGCGTCTCGGGCAGTCACCGCCCGGAATCGCCGCGCAGAGACCAGATTTGCAATAACGATGTCCACATCCTCGTCCAGGTATATTGCTATGAACAGTTCGCTGTTCGGAGGCGCCTCACACTGGGATGGATGAGTTCGTCTGGCACTCTGTTTCTCTTGATGTGATCCATTATCTCTTCGGAGTGGTCGCAAAAGTAGCTGAGGGCGTCAAACACGGCGGCCAAGCTCAAGTGGGGCAGTCCGATAGGAATTTCCTCCGGCGCGTATCCCAGCCGCCAGAGCTCCACAATGGCGCGGACGGGGGTGCGGGTGCCCTTTATGATTGGCTCCTCGCCCAGTATCCCCTTTTTCCTGATAATGTAGCAGTGTTCCGTTGGTGTTACTCCCGCTTCTTCAGCCATTGTTCATGTCTCCCTTCAGAATTCGGCGCTGGCGCTTACCCCGCATGAATTCCCGCCTGCGCGGTTATGACAGTCCGGGACTACGCCCTCCGGCGGTCGAACTCCGCCCGCGAGCCGGTGCCGTAGGCCTGGAGTGCGCCCTGGCTGCCGGATGCGTTGGGGCGCTGGAAAATCCAGTTCTGCCACGCGCTCAGGCGTCCGAATATCTTGCTCTCCATCGTTTCGGGGCCGCCGAAGCGCAGATTGGCCTCCATACCCGTCAGCGCGTCGGGTGAGAAGCTGGCCCGCTCCTCCAGAGCCAGCCGCACCTCGTCCTCCCAGTCGATGTCGTCGGGGATGAACGTGACCAAGCCCAGTTCGTGGGCGGCCTTGGCGTCCAGGGCGCGGCCGATGTGCTCCGCCAGCTCGTCCGTGTCAAGGTAACGGCCCTCCGCCCGCGTCTGGCCGTTGACCATTGGCAGCGGGCCGAAGTTCATGCCGGTCAGCCTGACTGTCGGCGGCTCTTCTTCATACTCCAGTACGCCGTCCAGCATATAGCAGCGGTCGGCGGCCAGGGCCAGCTCCAGCAGCGTACCAGCGAAACAGCTTCCCGGCTCTATCAAGGCCACCAGCGACCGGGAGCTCACGTCCAGGCGTTTCAGTGTTCGCTTCAGGTACAGCGTAATTTCCCGGGCCAGCCAGTGGCCGGCGGATTCCAACAGCAGTTCGTCGTAGGCTTGCGCCAACCCGGCGTCGCCGCTGGTGCGGAACACCCACGTCCCCACCTCGCCTTCGTTGGCCCGGAGGTGCAGAATGGCGTCGTCCAGCTCCCGCGCCAGGGCCAGCGGCCAGAAGCTGGAACCCTCGGTGAGGATTCCCTCGGCGTCGTCCGGTGGCGGAACGTCTGGCCCTCGAAGCTCGAAGAAGGCCGCGCTCAGGCCGCGATCAATCTCGATGGTGACGTGCTGGTAGGAGACACCTTTTTCGGTGAATTCGCGGGCCAGCGGAGTCAGCTTGATGCCCTCTCCGGCGCCTGGCCGATCGCTCTCTGCGGCGAAGGCCGCCGCGCGCTCCGCCACTGCCGCATCGAAGCGGGAGCGGGGGGCAAGATCGTCCACCAGCCGCCACTCCAGGGCGCGGGGTCCCCGCACTCCCTCGGACGCGGTGCAGAGAAAGTCGGCGTGATCGCGGCGCACCCGGCGCTTGTCCACCAGCCGCGTCAGGCCGCCGGTGCCGGGCAGCACCGCCAGCAGCGGAAGCTCCGGGAGGGCGACGGCGCTGGAGCCGTCGTCTATCAGTATGATGTGGTCGCAGGCCAGAGCCAGCTCGTAGCCGCCGCCCGCCGCCGGCCCGTTGACGGCGCAGATGTATCGTTGGCCGGAGTGGGCGCTGGCGTCCTCGATGCCGTTGCGGGTCTCGTTGGTGAACTTGCAGAAATTGACCTTCAGCGCGTGTTCGGCCTGGGCCAGCATACGGATGTTGGCGCCGGCGCAGAACACCCGCTCGTGGCCCGACGTGACCACCACCGCGCCCACCTCGGGATGCTCGAATCGCAGGCGCTGTACCGCGTCATACAGCTCGATGTCCACGCCCAGGTCGTAGGAGTTCAGCTTAAGCTCGTAGCCCGGATGCAGCGGCGCGTCCTCCTGCACCCGCAGCGTCAGCCGGGCCACCGGGCCCTCGACCTCCAGCCGCCAGTGCCGGTACTGCTCCGGCGTGGTGGCGAAGTCTATTCGCCTGCTGCGTTCCTCGGTTTCAATCAGGATAGTTTCCGCCGATGCCATAGCCGCCCATCACCTGCGCCCAAGTTATCCTCATTGTATCAAACCGGCGAGTCCGAGAATTCGGAGGGAACGATGGGTGAGCCAACAAATAAAGAGGCGCAGGTACGGCGACTGTGGTTGCCGCCCCTGCGCCTCAAGGTTTGCCGGGAGAGCCAGACCGGGATACTCGCCTACTGCTGCGGCCCCCAGACGTAGTCCGTGCCGTCTACGTGGCAGTCCTGGCAGCCCATCACCATGCCTTCCTTTTCTATGGCGCCGTCGGCCAGTTCCTTGAGCCAGTACCAGTCGTTGTGGTCGGGATTGTAGCCCAACTTCTTGTACATGGTGGTGGTGGCGGCCAACTCGCCGGCGGGGGTGTAGTTTTCCTTGACGATGATGGCCCCGTCGGGCATGGTCCCACCGATAGCGCCGAGCGCCGCCGGGTTCAGGCGGGTGGTCAGCTTGGCGCCGTGTGGATCGTCGCCCTGGTACATCTCGGTTGTGCCGGGCCAGAGCTTCCAGTCGTCATTGTTCCGGTAGTCCACTTCGTCCAGGTAGGCAATCACCGATGCGGCGTTGGTGTCGGGCAGTTCCGGTTCGCTGGAGCCGCCGCAGGCCGCGAGAACGACGATGACGCTCAAAATACCGAGCGCCGACAACCAGAATAGAGTCCTCGGTACAGTCATATTCCCCTCGGTCAATGCACATCAGGTGGCTTTATAGCTCGGCATTCTACCATATATCAATGTGCAAATTCTGGATTTCAACTACTCTGCGTCCCAGGATAGCCTGTTATATGAAGCTCTCACGAAACTCTCACTTTTTTCATCCTTCAGATTTGTGCTGCATTGGAGGATCTCCGCGCACAGCCAGTCATGTGATCCCCTTTGATGCAGGCAGGCGCTCGGTTGACACTATCCCGCATCCGCTCCTATAATCCTGTCAACCCAACTTGCTTTGCCTCAACTGCGGCGGTGCGACGGGTTTAACAATTCAATGTCTCTGGGCACGTAGGGGAGCTCGGTTGAGCCGGGCTGAGAGGGTGGCCGTATGCCACCGACCCTTGCGAACCTGATCTGGGTAATGCCAGCGTAGGGAAGCGGCGCATCAGCGCATGTCTAACATGGGCCGCCAGCTTTTATAATGTTGGCGGCCCTGCTTTTTTCGGTACAGGTCTTTGCAGTCTGACTTCTAATCTTTGGGAGGAGCGCCATGGTTCAAACGGAATACACCAGCCAGTTCCAGGGCAAATCCAGCTTCCCGGCCAGCGGCAAGGTATACAAGGAAGGGTCGCAGCCGTCCATCCGGGTGCCCTTCCGCCAGGTGACCCTCACCCCCACCACCGGCCGCTTCGGGCAGGAAGATAATGCGCCGCTGTCCATCTACGACACCAGCGGCCCCTACTCCGACGCCGGCGTATCCCTCGACCTGCGCCAGGGACTGCCCGCCCTGCGCCGCGAGTGGATCATGGCCCGTGGCGATGTGGAGGAATACGATGGCTTCGGCGTGCCGCTTCGGGGCAAGAACGTGGCCCAGCCCTTCCCCGGCCTTACCCGCAAGCCGCTTCGGGGCAAGGACGGCAAGGCTCCCACCCAGATGCGCTACGCCCGCGAGGGCATCGTCACGCCCGAAATGGAGTTCATCGGCATACGCGAGGGCATCGACCCAGAATACGTCCGGCAGGAAATTGCCCGGGGACGGGCCATCATCCCCTCCAACATCAATCACCCGGAATCCGAGCCGATGATTATCGGACGCAACTTCCTGGTCAAGGTCAATGCCAACATCGGCAACTCCGCCATCACCTCCTCCATCGAAGAGGAAGTGGAGAAGATGCTGTGGGCCACCAAGTGGGGCGCCGACACGGTGATGGACCTGTCCACCGGGCGCGACATCCACACCACCCGCGAGTGGATTCTGCGCAACTCGCCCGTTCCCATCGGCACCGTGCCCATCTACCAGGCGCTGGAAAAGGTGGGCGACGACCCCTCCGAACTGACTTGGGAACTCTATCGCGACACCCTGATTGAGCAGGCCGAGCAGGGGGTGGACTACTTCACCATCCACGCCGGCGTGTTGCTGCGCTACGTGCCGATGACCGCCAACCGCATCACCGGCATCGTGTCGCGCGGCGGCTCGATCATGGCCGGGTGGTGCCTGGCACACCACGAGGAGAACTTCCTCTACACTCACTTTGAAGAAATCTGCGAAATCATGCGCACCTACGACATCTCCTTCTCGCTGGGCGATGGCCTCCGCCCCGGCTGCATCGCCGACGCCAACGACGAGGCGCAGTTCAGCGAGCTGAAAACCCTGGGTGAGCTGACCAAGTTCGCTTGGGAGCACGACGTGCAGGTGATGATCGAGGGGCCGGGCCACGTGCCGATGCACAAGATCAAGGAAAATATGGACCTCCAGTTGGAAGTGTGCCATGAGGCGCCCTTCTACACCCTCGGCCCGTTGGTGACCGACATTGCCCCGGCCTATGACCACATCACCTCCGGCATCGGCGCGGCCATGATCGGGATGTACGGCACCGCCATGCTGTGCTACGTGACACCCAAGGAGCACTTGGGCCTGCCCCACCGCGAGGACGTGAAGACCGGCGTCATCACCTACAAGATCGCCGCCCACGCCGCCGACGTGGCCAAGGGCCACCCCATGGCCCAGCAATGGGACGACGCGCTGTCCAAGTCCCGGTTCGAGTTCCGCTGGGATGACCAGTTCAACCTGGCTCTCGACCCGGACACGGCCCGCGACTATCACGACGAGACCCTGCCGGCCACAGGCGCCAAGGTGGCCCACTTCTGCTCCATGTGCGGCCCCAAGTTCTGCGCCATGAAGATCACGCAGGACGTGCGCGAATACGCCAGGAACCGCGGTGTCGCCGTGGAGACTGCCTTAGACAAGGGCATGGAGGAGAAATCGCAGGAGTTCCGGGAAGCCGGAAGCAGGATATACCAGAAGGCATAACCGCCTGAAGGGTTGATAGGCCAGTGAATCATGGGGGCGATTTGCAAATCGCCCCTGTTTTGTTGAAGATATAAGCGAACCAACGAGGGAGGACTGGTCAATGGCAATTTATTTTCTTCTGGGAAGCCTGAGCAGCGAGGGTCAGCGTATGCTGCACAACAACCCCGACCTGGTGTCTGACACAGCCGCCACCCTGGAGATAGAGGGGGCGAAGGTACTGGGACAATACGCCGTGCTGGGGCACTACGACTTCATTACCATGGTGCTGGCCGATGAGAATGAGGCGGTAGCCCGCCTGTCGGCGGAATTCGGCGCCCGCACCGGCCTCCACTTCGAGACCCTTTCGGCGGTGGCCGTCGGTTTCCTGGCCGACCAAGATCCGTCCGATGGAGTTCCGAGACAGACTTCGGTGGAGATAGGCATCGGCGCTGGCGCTGGCTCCGAGGAGTGACGCTGCCATATCTGGAGCGAAACGCGAGCATACGGTCGACGCCAACAGGGAGCGCCCGGTTACCAAACCGTCTGCTCCCCACTCCGAAATTCAGTGGCAGAAATCAGCGCAAAGGCGAACCGCTGCTATGACGACAACAAAGAGAAAGCTGCTGACGGCAGAAGACTTGCTGGAACTGCACAGCAAGGGCATCAAGGGCGAACTAATCAGGGGGGTATTCTGCGAAACTGTGTCTACCGGAATTGAGCATGGGGAAATCGCCGCAAATTTCTCAGGCGAGATAAGAACTTTCAGTAGACCCAAACGGTTGGGCAGGGTATTTACGTCCGACTCAGGCATTCGGCTGGAACGGGGCCCTGATACGGTGCGGGAACCTGATGTCGGGTTCATTTCCGCAGAGCGGCTACCTCTGGGAACGCGGGTTACCGGCTACTCCGATGTGGTTCCCGAGTTGGTAATTGAAATTGTCTCTCCTAGGGAGTGTCGTCATATTCACCGTCATTCCCGCTTTCGCGGGAATCCAAAGGCTATTGGTGGCAGCAAATGCGTATTTGCCAGATACCGGATTCTGGGTTCCCGCTTTCGCGGGAATGACGGAAACACGCGCTATGACGGAAACAGACGCTTGGAGACCGATATTCTTAAATTGACGACACTCCCTAGCGACACCGTGAGCGAAATGTACGACAGGGCTTGTATGTGGTTGCGCCACGGCGTAACGCTGGTATGGGTGACATACCCCGACACCCGCACGGTGGACGTCTACCGGCAGGATGGCCCGACGGTGACGCTTTTCGAGGATGATGTACTGGACGGCGCTCCCGTCCTGCCCGGCTTCACCCTGCCGGTGCGGGAAGTCTTCGAGTAGCCGGTTGGCCCCTTCCGGCGAGCGCCGGCCAAGTTCGATTCCTGCTGACGAACTCGCCTATCCGGGCGAGTTCCACATTGCCGGCACTGCGTTGTAACTGCGTTATAATGGACGTTGGCTTCCGCTTGGCGTTGCCCGGCGGATCTGCCGTTTCCCTACCTTTGTCCTGATGGTCGTTGCCGATGTTTAGCCCTGTTTCCAGCCGTGTCAGCTTCCCCGAACTGGACGCCCGCATCCTGGAGCACTGGAAGGAGCGCGATGTTTTCCGCCGCGCCGGCACGGAACGAGAGGGTGCGCCGCGCTTCATGCTCTACGACGGCCCCCCCACCGCCAACGGCAGCCCCGGCATTCATCACGTCCTGGCCCGCATCTTCAAGGACGTCATCTGCCGGTACAAGACGATGAAGGGCTACCAGGTGCTGCGCAAGGGCGGCTGGGACACCCACGGCCTGCCCGTGGAGCTGGGCGTCGAGCAGGAGCTGGGCCTCACCAGCAAGCGCGACATCGAAGAATACGGCATCGAAGAGTTCAACCGGAAGTGCCGCGAGAGCGTCTTCCGCTACGTCAAAGAGTGGGAGGAGATGACCGACCGCATCGGTTTCTGGGTGGACATGGACGATCCATACGTCACCCTGGAAAACGACTACATCGAGTCGGGCTGGTGGATCCTCAAGACGCTGTGGGACCGGGGGCTGCTCTACCAGGGTATGCGCGGCACTCCCCACTGCCCGCGCTGCGTGACCAGCCTCAGCTCCCACGAGCTGGCGCTGGGCTACCAGGAGGACACTCCCGACCCGTCGGCGTTCGTCAAGTTCCGCGTCAAGTCGGCGGAGAACGGGGTAACCATCCCGGAGGCCCTGAATGCGGGCGATACACCGGCATACTTGCTGGCGTGGACGACGACGCCGTGGACACTGCCGGGCAACACCGCGCTCGCCGTGGACGCCGAGGCCGAGTATTCCGTCGTTGAACTCGAAAACGAAAACGGCGTCGAGCGTATCGCGCTGGCTTCCGCGCTGGTGGAGAACAACATCCGGCAGGAGCACACTGTTGTAGGGACAGTGCCGGGCAGCGAGCTGGTGGGGCTTGCCTACTCGCCGCTGTATGCGCCGGACAAGTACGGCTCAAGAGTCAGCCGGTTCGAGTCGGGGGTGCTGGAGTCACACGATGGGACCAGCCTCTCCACCAAGGTAGTCGCCGCCGACTTCGTCTCCATGGAGGACGGCACGGGCATCGTCCACATCGCCCCGGCCTTCGGCGATGAGGACCTGGGGCTGGGCCGCGAGAAGGGGCTGAACTTCGTGCAGCCAGTGGACCTGCAGGGCATCATCACCGGGGACTATCCGTTCGCCGGGAAGTTCGTGAAGGACGCTGACCCGGAAATCATGGCCGACCTCAAGGAGCGCGGCCTGTTGTATCATCGCGACATCTACCACCACACCTACCCCTTCTGCTGGCGCTGCGACACGCCGCTGCTCTACTACGCGAAGAGTTCGTGGTACATCCGCACCTCGGCGTTGAAGGAGGACCTGGTTGACGGCAACAACAGGATCAACTGGTATCCCGACCACATCAGGGAGGGGCGCTTCGGCGAGTGGCTGCGCAACAACGTGGACTGGGCCATATCCCGCGAGCGCTACTGGGGAACACCCATACCCATCTGGCATTGCCGCCAGTGCAACAACCAGGTCTGCGTCGGCGGACGGGAGGAACTCAAGGAGCGCCTGGGTTCCGGCGGCGGGGTCGTTGATGGCCTGGACCTGCACCGTCCCTACGTGGACGAAATCACCTTCCCCTGCGACGCCACCGGCTGCGATGGCGCCATGTCGCGCATCCCGGAGGTGATGGACTGCTGGTTCGACTCCGGCGCGATGCCCTTCGCCCAGATGCACTACCCCTTCGAGAACTCCGAGATGGACAAGGAAGGGCTGTTCCCCGCCGACTACATCTGCGAGGCAGTGGACCAGACCCGCGGCTGGTTCTACAGCTTGCACGCGCTCTCAACGCTCCTGAAGGGCGAGCCTTCCTACAAGAACGTCATCTGCCTCGGGCTCATCCTGGACGAGCGCGGGCGTAAGATGAGCAAGCGCGTGGGCAACGTGTTGGAGCCGCTGCCGCTGCTGGACGAACACGGCGCCGACGCACTGCGCTGGTACCTGTTCACCGCGTCGCAGCCCGGCGAGGCCCGCCGCTTCTCCTCAAGGCTGGTCAACCAGACGCTGCGTCAGATGCTGCTGACGCTGTGGAACATCTACTCCTTCTTCACCGGCTACGCGGCCATCGACAGGTTCGACCCGTCGCAGAAGCCCGACGACTGGAACCCTGAGAACGAGCTGGACCGCTGGGTGCTGTCGGAGCTGAACGAGCTGGTGGCCGAAGTAGACCGCTGCATGGAGAACTACGACCCCACCAACTCGGGACGGCGGATCCAGGAGTTCGTCGACCGGCTGTCCAACTGGTATGTGCGCCGCAGCCGCCGCCGCTTCTGGCGCAGCGACGAAGGCGACGCCGACAAGCTGTCGGGCTACGTGACGCTGTACACCTGCCTGGTCACCGTGGCCAAGCTGATGGCCCCGCTGGCCCCCTTCGTGTCCGAGGAAATCTACCAGAATCTGGTCTGCTCCGTCGACCCGGACGCCCCCGACAGCGTCCACCTGGCCGACTACCCGGTCGCCGACGAGTCGCTGGTGGATGAGGAACTGATGGAGGCGACCCGGCTGGCGATGCGGATTTCCAGCATGGGCCGCGCCGCCCGCTCCAAGTCCGGCCTCAAGGTGCGCCAACCCCTTGCGTCGGCCGCCGTGCGGACCCGCACCGAGTCGGAGCGGGCCTACGTCGCGCAGGTGCGCCCGCAGATTCTCGACGAGCTGAACATCAAGGATATCGAACTGCTGGACGACGACTCGGCCCTGTTCCGCCAAGCCCAGGAGCAGGCGGGCGGCGAGCCGGAGGCCACCGTCACCGTCGGACACTACACCGCGTCGCTGGAGGCGGGCTACCTGGTGGCGATGAACGGCGAAATCACGCCGGAGCTGGCCGAAGAGGGCCTGGCCCGCGAACTGGTGCACCGCATCCAGGGCCTCCGTCGCGGCGCCAACTTCGAGGTCACCGACCACATACAAACTTTCTACGACGGCCCCGAAGAACTGTCCCAAGTGATGCGAGGCAACTTCTCCGCCTACATCCGCGAGGAAACGCTGAGCGATCAACTGCAATCCGGCCCCCCGCCCGAAGGAGCCAAATCCGAGACCGCCAAGATAGAAGGGCAGGAAATCACCCTCGCCGTGCGCCGTGTATAGCCCTCAGAAATCCCCTCTCCCCCCGGGAGAGGGCTAGGGTGAGGGCGTCCTCTGCCTGAACTACCCGAAGTCGAGAGTGTGCGTCGCAGTCTCCTGCGGTCAGGACTGGCCGGCCGCACAATAACACGCGCCGACATCGGCTGGGCCAACACCGTAAAGCATCCGTCGGCCGAGGACCTCGCCGCCTCGTTGTCGGGCCGGACGGTGGAGGACGTGGGGCGTCGCGCCAAGTACCTGCTTTTCCCGCTGGCCGGCCAGCCAGCCGCGACACTGGTCGCCCACCTCGGAATGACCGGCAATCTCGTGGTCCAGCCGAGCGAGCAACAGGCTCACCCAATGACCCGCCATACCTTCGCGCTGGACGATGGGCGGGAGCTGCGATTCGTGGACGGGCGCAAGTTCGGCAAGCTGTGGCTGGCCGACGACTTGGGGAAAATCCTGCCGCCCCTCGGCCCCGAACCGCTGGAGGACGACTTCACGACAGAGTGGCTGGCAACCTCGCTGGCCAAACGCAACACGCCGGTCAAGGCACTGTTGCTGGAGCAGTCCATCGCGGCGGGGGTGGGCAACATCTATGCAGATGAAGCCTTGTTTCTCTCAGGCATCCGGCCTGACCGACCGGCCTCGGGACTGTCGGCAGACGAGGTGGTGCGGCTGCGGCAGGGCATCATCGACTGCATCAACGCGGGCTTCGCCGTCTACGACCGCGTCCGCGATGCCCGCTGGCCCGAACCGCCCGAGCCGATGGGCACCTGGAGCCACCCCCGCGACGCCAACACGCCCTGCCCCAACTGCGGCGGGACGATGACCGGAACGCGCGTCCGCGGGCGGGGGACATGGTACTGCGCCAGGTGCCAAGTTTAGCCAACAACCCGCGCCGCTATCAGAGCAAGTCGGAATGAGTACCGGTGCGCATTAGGAGTATGGAATCATCATTCTGTAGTCCAGATCAGTAGCCAGTCATTTTCTACGTGGCATTCCCATTGACCGGCCCGGTTGCCGGATAATCGGTGCAAGCGATTGTGCGGCTCCAAAGGTTGTTTCGCCACAAGGAGGTCTACAATTGTCTGCAACTTGTCTATATCCCTGTCGCGCCGCCTTAATCTCCTGACATCTCTATGAAACTGCCTCGATATTTCCAGACGCAAGGGGTTAGTCAAGTTTTTCCAAAAACTCCGCAAAGGATGCGTACTTCGTCAAACCTTCTCCCCTGCTGGCCTCATTCATAGCCTCGATAGTCTCGGCGTTGGGAATGTGCGGGGAGAACGGGTCGCTGCATTGACCAGTGACCCGCTCGTAAAACTGCGTGATTGCCTCATCCACCGTCATTCCCCATTCCAGGAAACGGGCCTCGGCCTGCTTCTTCAACTCAGGTTCGACTTGGGCGCAGACCATTACTGTCTCAGGCATTAGACACTTCCAATGACAAATTCCTGTTATCCCTGTTATCTATGTGTAGGCCCTGCTAAGTCTACAACCCCGTCCCGTAGATGTGGGTGGGGACTACGATGATGGCGGAGCGGCGGTCGGTTGACATGGCGGCGTCGTACTCTTCCCAGTTGGAATGTTCCTCGCCGGCGGCGGCGCGGTAGACGTCGCGCAGGGCCAGCCGCAGCTCCTCGGCATCGCTGACGCCGGGCGACAGAATGCGGGCCTGACCCTCAAGCACCACGAACGGGCGCCACTCGTCGGCGGAAATCAGCAGGGAGCAGTTGGGGTTGCGGCGCAGGTTGTGCAGCTTGGAGCGCTCCTCGGTGGTGGTGAATGCCACGCCGTCGGCATAGGCCCCGCAGGTAACGATGCTCATCTGAGCCGCGCCGTTGCGGCGGAAGGCGGTCAGCACGCCCTGGTGATTGTTGGTTGCGAACTCGCGCACGTTATCGGGTAGCATCATTTCCTCTCCGGCCCCGGTTCAGGCACTCCCCCACCCCGGCCCTCCCCCGGAGGGAGAGGGAGCAATGGGCAGACAGCCACCTCGGACAGGGCATCAAAATTCGACTTCGTACATCAGGTAGCGGGTGCGGCGCATTTCCAGCGATTCGTAGACCTGCTGGGCGACGGCGTTGTCCTGCTCGACGTAGAGTCGCAGGCCGCAGACGCCGCCCGCCGCCTGCGCCGCATCCGCCGCGTGGCGGTGCAGGGCGCGGTAGACCCCCCGTCGGCGGAACTCAGGGCGCACGTAGACACTCTGAATCCACCAGAAAAGCCCGTTGCGCCAGTCGCTCCACTCGTAGGTTACCATCAACTGCCCGGCGGGGCGCCCGTCAATCTCGGCCACCAGGTAGAAGCCGAGGGCGCCGTCGGTTAGCGCCGCCGCCACTCCGGGCCGCACCAGCCCCTCGTCCAGCGCCAGCCCCTCGGTCTCAAGGGACATGGCAACGTTGGACTCCACGATAAACCCGGCATCGGCGGGTGTTGCTTTGCGTATGTTTATGCCGATTGTCATGGGGGTAGTTTAGCAGGAATAGGGAGTATAATGGGACGTTATCTCCTTCCCCGATTCGCTAGGAGGTGTCGTGAATCCAGCGCGCCTAGCCACCCCTTGGGCCGGACTGCTCTGCCTGATGGCAGCCGCTTTGCTGGCGGCCTGCAACGGCGGGCCAACGCCCACCGCGACGCCCACAAACACGCTCATAGCGCCCGTTCCTGCCAGCACGCTTGCGCCTGCTGACACGCCCACAGCGGACGCTCCCGCCAACACGCCTGCGCCGACGCCACCTCCGGCGGCCACAGTGCAATCAAAGGCTACTTCTGAACCAACGGCTACGCCAACGCCTGCCCCTGAGCCAACGGCTACGCCCACCCCTACCCCTACTCCGCATCCCAATCCCAACCTTCGATATCATGAAGAAAAGCAATTCGCTCTGATGCTTATTAACGGCGAAAGAGCCGAGGCTGGAAAACCACCTCTGGTGCTCGGCAACAACATTTCCACACAAATACACGCCGAAAATTCTCTGGAGGGCTGCTATTCGTCTTTATGGAGCGCAGACGGATTAAAGCCAGATGCGCGCTATACGCTGTCAGGCGGCTATCAATTCAATAACCTTACCGTTATAGGCAAAGATTACTGTGGTCTCTGGGTCGAGAAAGAAAATATCGAAAAAAGCAGCATCCGCTCTAATATTGAAGGTTTGTTCACGGAATGGGATATCAAAGAAACCCTGACCAATGAGCACTATCGCAAAGTCAGCATTGGATTGGCTGCTGACGCATCATATGTCAGACTAGCCCTGCTGTTGGAAAGGGACTACGTCCAGTACGACCAGTTACCAGTTATAGAAAACGGCATTTTGACCCTCTCAGGGCGAGTCAAGAACGGCATAAACCTTGATGGCGGGAAAGGTCTGTCGGCAGCGGTGATTTACGACCCGCCTCCGCAGCCGATAACCACTGGGCAAATTGCGCGGGTTTATTCGTCCAATAATGGGATACTGGTTGCTGCTATTCGACGGCCCCCGGCGGAAGGGAAGCATTGGACGGAGGATGAATCCACTCGGAAGTACAACCCTTGCCCCAGCCCCTACGATATAGCGGCTAACGCACCGGCGCCAGGCTCATCTGGTGGATCGTTCGACTTGCATGATGCAGCCAAGAAGAAATGCCTGGCTATCCGGGCTGATGCAGAGGGCGGGATTGAGATAACGTATCCTAGGATTACTGCGTCGAAGTGGGCTATCCAAGGGGATACTTTCGCAATAACCGCCGACTTGAGCGATGTCATTCAGCGTCATGGAAACGGACTTTACAAGGTCGTAGTATGGGGTTCGCTTGAGGGCGAGCAAGTGGGCATTTCCGAATACGTCATTTTCCACGGCGTTACGCCGCCGGACACTTATTACCCGAACTGAACAGTTGGGGGCTATGCGTCTTTCCGTCGTCTGATTTCGGCTTCCAGCAGGCGGATGCGCTCCTCGGCGGCGAAGCGGGCTTGGCGCTCGGCGTCGGCGCGGGCCTCGGCGTCGTCGCGCTGGGCCTCGGCGTAGGCGCGCTGGGCCCCGGCGTCGTCGCGCTGGGCCTCGGCGGCGTCGGCGCGGGCGGTTTCAGCGTCCCGTATACGCCGTTCCTGCTCGATCTTGGGCATGAACTCTTTGGTATAGTGGTCCCGGAACTGCACCTCGCCCTCTTCCCAACATATTTCCAGGTCCAGCACCGGGCTGTATCCCCAGATTAGCCCGTCCGGGTCCCGATTCACCGGCAATGGCTCGTAATGGTCGCCGGCCAAGATGTCACCGGCCAGCGGGGCGTCGTGGAAGCGCCCGCCGGTGTGGTCGAACCGCCAGTATTCCCCCACGCCGTAGTCCGCATAGCCCTGGCGTTTGATGGTGTAATCCCGCCGCCCGGTTCTGCGGGAGGCCACTTCCAGCACGAAATCCGGCGGCTTCCCGACTTCGCTTATCACATAGCCGTTGCGGGCCACGATGCCGGCAGGGTTGACGCCGAAGGCCACCACGCAGTCGGGGGCGAACTCCTCGGACTCGTCGCCGGCCCTCCGCCGTAGGTAGCCCTCACCGGCAATCAGCACATCGTCCCGGTAGGCGAACCGCAACCGCAGCAAACCGAAAAAGTCGCTAATCCGGTGGTTTTGCAGCATATCAGGCTCCCGCGGCGGGTCGGGCAGCGGCTCCAAGTGAGCGTAGTCGGCGATTTGCGGCTTGAACCGGGCGGTCATAGCGGGCCTCGCGGACGGGGCACAATGTGGCTCCGCCTGTATAATGTGGCTCCGCCTGTATAATATCGTCACCGTTTCTGGTTTCGCAATCGTCGGGGCGCCATTGAGGAGTATAATTGAGCGGGGCGGTAGGCACACAAAACAGCGCGGGCGGATGGCGATATGTTTGAGAACCTGACGGAACGGCTGACCGGCATCTTCAACCGGCTGTCCAGCAAGGGACGGCTGACCGATAAGGACATTGACGAGGCCCTGTCGCTGGTGCGGCGGTCGCTGCTGGAGGCCGATGTCAACTTCCGCGTGGCCCGCGACTTCGTGGCCCGCATCAAGGAACGGGCTCAGGGCGCCGAGGTGCTGGAAAGCCTGACGCCGGGGCAGCAGGTGGTCAAAATCGTCCACGAGGAGCTGACCGAACTGCTGGGCGGCGCCCCTTCGGCAGGCTCGGGGCGGCCTGGCATAACGCTGTCCAGCCAGCCCGTCTCCGCCCTGATGCTGGTGGGGCTGCAAGGCTCCGGCAAGACCACCACGGCGGCCAAGCTGGCCCTGGAGCAGCGCAAGCAGGGACACCGCTCCCTGCTAATCGCCGCCGACCTGCGCCGTCCCGCAGCCATCCAGCAGTTGGAGACGTTGGGCAGGCAGTTGGACATCCCCGTCTATTCTGAAGACCCGAAGTCCTCCAATGCCGTGAAAGTGGCGCGCAACGGGCTGGCGCGGGCCGCCGAGCTGGGCGTCAACTGGGCCATTGTGGATACCGGTGGGCGCCTCCAGATTGATGATGAATTGATGGAGGAACTGGAGGAGATCAGGCAGGCCGTCAACCCCCACGAGACGCTGCTGGTGGTTGACGCCATGACCGGCCAGGACGCGGTGAATACCGCCGAGGGTTTCCACCAGAGGGTGGGCCTGACCGGGTTGATCATGAGCAAGATGGATG
Source organism: Dehalococcoidia bacterium (assembly GCA_965261945.1). Lineage (GTDB taxonomy): Bacteria > Chloroflexota > Dehalococcoidia > Lucifugimonadales > UBA3495 > VXOI01. The sequence continues at coordinate 2,172,266 of CBDHEF010000002.1, read as the reverse complement.
GCGACGCCCGGGGCGGGGCTGCGCTGTCCATCACCCGCGTCACCGGTGTGCCGGTCAAGTACATGGGCGTGGGCGAGCGCCCCGACGGGCTGGAGGTGTTCCACCCCGACCGCCTGGCGTCCCGCATCCTGGCTATGGGCGACGTGCTGACCCTGATTGAGCGAGCGCAGGAGGTCGTTGACGAAGAGAAGGCCAAGGAGATGGAGCGCAAGTTCCGTCAGGCCAGCTTCGACCTGAACGACTTTCTGGACCAGCTTCAGAGCGTGAAGAAGATGGGATCGCTGGACCAGATAATGGAGATGATACCCGGTATGGGAAACTCCACCCGAAAGATGATGGCAGGCGACCTGGACGAAACCAAGCTGCTGCGCATCGAGGCCATCATCCACTCAATGACGCCCGAGGAGCGCCAGAAGCCGGATATCATCAACGGCAGCCGCCGTCGCCGTATATCCAAGGGCAGCGGCACCACCCCCCAGGACATCAACCAGCTTCTGAACCAGTTCAAGCAGACGCAGAAGCTGGTGCGCCAGATGTCCCGCTCCCGCAATCCCGCCAACCTGATGAAAATGTTCGGGCGGTAGGACAGGCGGCGATGGCGATACGCCTCCGCCTTTAAGAGCAGGGGAAGGGCGGAAGAAGGGCGGGGGCATCCCCCTTGCTAGACCATCCCCGTCCGCATTGCGGCGAAGAGGTAGGCGGTGGCGTAGCTGCGCCAGGGACGCCACCCCTCGGCCAACTGCTCCACCTCGGCGTCGCTCACCGGCACGCCTTCGCGAAGAAGGCGCGACACGCCGCGACGCAGCGCCAGGTCGCCCAGGGGCAGCGCGTCCGGGCGAGCCAGACCGCGAACCAGCGCCCACTGCGCCGTCCAGTTGCCCACTCCCCGCAGCGCCGTGAGCCGGCGCACGAATTCGTCGTCGGGATGCTCGTACATCTCGTGCCAGTCCGGCTCAAGGGCCGCCGCCGCGATGCTGTAGATGTATTCCGCCTTGCGTTGGGTCAGCTTGAGGGTGCGCAGTTCCTCCGGCGAGGATGACAGGATGGCCTCGGGGCGGGGAAAAGCGTAGTAAGTTACGCCGTCGAACTCGGCGCTGACGCCGAACCGCTCGATTATGAGCATCCGCATCATCCGGGCCACGCTGGTGGAAATCTGCTGTCCCAGTATCGCCAGTATCAATGCCTCGAACAGCGTCGCGGTGCGGGGCAGATGCAGCCCCCGGAACCGCCCGGCAAGCACCGAAAGAGCCGGGTCGGACTCGGCCACGGCGTAGAACGGAGCAAGCTCCTGCCTGGCGCCCAGCAACCAGTCCACCTGTGCGGCGGCGTCTTCTCCGTCGGCGTCCGCCAGCCCGTCGCCGCACACTTCCAGCGTCAGTTCCGGCGAATCCACGCTGCCCGTGGAGCGCACCGAGGCCAGCGCCAGGCGTCCGTCCAAATCCAGCAAACGCCGGTATACGCCGCCGTCCATGTTGTCGGCGCCGCTGCGGCTCTGGAAGTAAGTATGGTATCCGGCGGTCAGTTCGAAATCGAAGGGCGCCGCCGGTTGCAGCAGGATAGTCAACGTCAGCATCGTCAGGCTCACTTCGCTCCCAATTTCACCGAACCTAGGACGGTGTAGCGAGCTCCGGTGGGGTGCAGTTCACTTTGCATCACGTTCACCGACTCCACTTGCCAGCGGACGGGCGACGGCGGGGCCATGCCGGATACCACCGCGCCGATGCGGGCAAGCTGGGTGTCGGAAACGCTGCGGCGAGGGCGGCCCAGGGTGATGTGGGGACGGAAAGGCCGCTGCTCGGGCGGGTAACCCAGGCCATTGATGGCGTCTTCCGACGCCTGCTGCAAGCTGGTCAGTGCCTCAAGGTCGCCGTCCACGCCGCCCCACAGCACGCGGAGCTTGCGGCGGTTGGGGAACATCCCCAGTCCGGCCAGCTCCAGGGGGAAGGGCCCCGCTGTCGCGGCCACCGGCTCCAGGCGCGTTAGCAGCGGGCAGACCCCGGTGACCGGTATGTTGCCCAGGAACTTGAGAGTCAGGTGCATCCCGTCGGGATTGGCCCACTGGATCCCTTGGGGGAATTCGCCCCGGATGCGCGCCACCGCGTCGGCCAACTGCTCCCGCGCCTCGGCGGACAGGCCGACGGCGACGAACACGCGGACGGTGCCGGCGAGCGCGTTCACGACCTATCATCGCCGGATTCCAGCGTCCGCATGAGCGTTGAGCGGGCGGAAACCAGGTCGATGTAGGACTTGACTGTGCAGTCCAATCCGCTGTTTTCGGTGTATATGGCGGGCGCGACGCAGTTCACCCGACCCTCATCGCGGTACTGTTCGGCCTGCGCGCGCGCCCCCCCGGTGTATACGGCGATGGACAGGCCGCCCAGGTCCTTTACCAGCCGGAAGCACGGTACATCGGTCTCTCCGTCACCGATGTAGACCATGTTCTCGAAGGGGATGGGGCGCTCGCTCTGGGGCACGTACTTGTTGATGATCGAACTGTCCTTCCAGTCGTGCGCCCCCTTGTTGATGCGAAAGAGATATTGCGTCTTGGTGGTGAAGTTGATCGCAAGGGCAGGCCAGACGGCGAAGCCCTGGGCATCGTAAAGGAACTTGGATGCGTAAATCCTGGTGAATCTGTCGGCTATGGGAGTGCCTTCGATGATCTCGGAGTTGCCGGAGGAAATCACGTAATGCTCCACCGACACGCCCCTGTCCTGCCCGTATGTGTTTATGCGCCCGAACCACCCCTCGACACCGGGAAAGAAATCAATGTCCCGGCTTCGGGCTACCAGGTCATCCCTGCGCACCGGCATCCCGGCCGACTTGGCCTTTTCCAGCATCACGAACATATAGCTGAGGATGCCGTCGGCGTGATTCTCTTCGGCCAAGTCCTCCACTTCCTTCCAAAAATCTGAAGTGGTCATGCCAACGTCCGGGATGAACTGCCGGTCCTGCATATTGCCGGGGGCAAGAGTCCCGTCAAAGTCGTAAATCATCGCCAGCGGGATGGCATGGGCGGGCATGGGCGGCTCCTCGAGGCGGCGCTGGGGTAATGGAATCTCCGGCCCTTATTTTACGCCTCCGCTCTCCCCAACGCTGGCGCTCGGCGGCCAAGATTCGCTTCAAGCCCCTGGGTCAGTCGATGGATACGCCTGTAAACCATCGCCACCGGAACCTATTCCAAGCCCCCGGCCTGGCGAGGCAAACTCCCACATCCTCGACAGCGTGGCTGCGACCTCATCGTACCACGACGTCAGTGCCTCAGCGGAATACCTGGCGTTGGCCGGGCTGGGGTTGGGAACCACGAAGACCCCGGAGTGTCCGATGGCGCGGGGCTGGAGGCCAAGCTCCGGGGACGCCGCAGTATCCCGCTCCGCTCCATCGCCCACCGCGCTACCTCTCCGTTGGGGCGCGCCCTCTCCGTAGCGCAGGTATGCCTTGTAGGCCATCAGGCCGTGGAAGCAGACCATCCGGGGTTGCCACTGTAGTAGCTTCTCGCGCAGCAACGGCGCCCAGCGGCGGTAGTCGGCGGCCTTCAGTCCGCTGCCCTGGGGCGTGGGGCGCTTTGCAACGTCGGTGAATCCGATGCCATACTCCAGCAGCGCAGCATCGTCCTTCGGAGAGCATTCGCGGCCCAGGGACGGGGGCAGCAGGGCGGAGCGATTGAACGCTGACCAGAAACGGTTGCGCGGATTGGCGAAGTAGTGGCCCTCCCGCGCAGAGTATTCTGAGGGATTAAGACCGACGAACACCAACGCCAGCCCCGGCCCCAGCAGGTCGGGGAGCGTTCGCATATCTTCAGGGCCGCTTGGTTCCGTCATTCTGCCTTATGCCCTCACCCTCTCCAATAGGGAGAGGGGATTTTTATTTTACAGCCGCAGCAGCCGGGCAGCGTTCTCGCCGAGGATGCGGCGGCGGTGGCAATCGGGCAGCGGCTCTCCTGCCAGTTCGGACAGAGGGCGGGACTGCCGCATGAGGGGGTAGTCGGAGGCGAACAGTATGCGGTCCGCTCCCGCCACGCCGGCGACGGCCCGGTAGACGCCGGGACGGTAGAGGAAGGGCGACGCCGCCGAATCGAAATACACGTTCTGCAGGGCTGCTCCAACCTCCGGCATCAGGGCGTAGAAGGGCAGGCCGCCGCCCCAGTGGGCGCAGATGATGGTGTTGCCGGGAAAGTTCTCGATGAAACGCAACACCTTGTCGGGAGTGGTTCTGCCCTTGCCTGGATACTGGTGGCCCACCGGCTCCGAGCAGTGAAGCAGTATGGGCAGGTTGAGGGAGCGGGCGACCTCCATCATCGGAGCCATCGTAGTGGTATCGGTAATGTCGATGCCCTGGGGGTCGGGATGCAGCTCGCCGATGCCGCGCAAACCGGCGGCGGCGCAACGCTGCGCTTCATCCATCGCCGCATCGCCCCAGGCGGGGTTGACAGAGGCAAAGCCCGTCAGCCTGTCCGGGTGTGCGGCCACGGCCTCTATGATGTAGTCGTTGGCTTCGACCGCAACCTGGAAGTCCGACCAGCCCATGCCCACCACCACCGAGTGGTCAACGCCGTCCTGGGCCATGGCGCGCAGGAGCGCGGGAGCGTCGGCGATGCGGGCGCCGGGATCGGCGAGAATGGAGGCGAAGGTGGCGTCGCGCGCCGCCAGCTCGCGGCGGCGCTCCGCGAAGGACGGCGGCAGAATATGGCAGTGAGTGTCTACTATCATCTGCTGGTCAGACGGTAATTGACCAAACATACCGGCTACAGACGCTCGTCATTTTTGCGTAAGCGGGAATCGAGGGAGTTAATCGTGTACAGCACGGATACCGGGAACTCGCGACCCGGGACCTGCTATGGATTCCTGCTTTCGCGGGAATGACGGAACGTTTTGGTTGCCCGATCACGTAACGGCGTTCCCTTGGGAGTGTCGTCAATTTAAGAATATCGGTCTCCAAGCGTCTGTTTCCGTCATAGCGCGTGTTTCCGTCATTCCCGCGAAAGCGGGAACCCAGAATCCGGTATCTGGCAAATACGCATTTGCTGCCAATAGCCTTTGGATTCCCGCGAAAGCGGGAATGACGGTGAATATGACGACACTCCCTAGGGGTCGCGGCCGTTTTCGCTGAAATCGTTGTCGCTGTACACCGCCGTCTCGCGTCCTTGGAAGACATGTACGACGAAATTGTTGCGAATGATCCCCACCGCGTCGGCAATGTCTTCATCCACGGCGTCCATGATTTCCTGTATGGCCTGTTGGGTCAGGCTTTCGTCCACGGTCAGGGACACATGCACCATTTCGGCGGTGAAATGGATGTCCACCCGCCCCACAGTGCGATCGAGTTCAACGATATTGTAGGCTTCGGAGTGCGGGGTGCGAACTTCCCGCTCGAAAGTGAAGTCTGCCACCACCGTCCTCCCGTGTGCGCATCAATTTCCAGTATGTGCTGACCTGGCAACGCCCTCACCCTGACCCGCTCCCGGCCTGGCCCGCTCTTGAAGAGAGAGGGAATTGGAGAGAGGGAATTGCGCCGAAGATGGTCAGGGGCGTATTTGTCCGTTGCCCATGATAACCCATTTGTAGGAAGTGAGTTCCTTCAGTCCCATCGGGCCGCGGGCGTGCATCTTCTGGGTGCTGATGCCGACCTCCGCGCCCATGCCGAACTGCCCGCCGTCAGTGAACTGTGTACTGGCGTTGACGTACACCGCTGCGGCGTCAACCTCGTCCAGGAAGCGCATCGCGGCGGAGTAGTCCTCAGTGATTATGGCCTCGGAGTGGCCGGAGCCGTAGATCTCGATATGCTCCAGCGCCTCGTCCATCGAGTCCACGATCTTCACGGCGGCGGTCAGGGACAGGAACTCGCGGCCCCAGTCCTCCTCGGCCGCAGGCTGCAAATTTCCTGCCGCCCCGGGTCCCAGGATGGTCAGGGCGCGGTTGTCGCAGCGCAGCTCCACGCCGGACGCGGCCAGACCGGCGGCGATGCGGGGCAGCCCCTCGGCGGCGACGGCGGAATGAACCAGCAATGTATCCAGGGCGTTGCAGATGTAAGGGCGGCGCACCTTGGCGTTGATGGTGACGTTGGCGGCCATGTCCAGGTCGGCGGCCCGGTCAACGTAGGTGTGGCAGACGCCGACGCCGCCGGTGACCGCTGGCATGGTGGCGTTCTCGCCGACGAAGCGCACCAGCCCGTCCCCGCCGCGCGGCACTATCAGGTCGATGTACTGGTTCATCTTCAGCATCGCGTCCACCAGCTCGCGGTCGGGGTTGTCCACGAACTGCACAGCGCCCTCGGTCGCCCCGGCGTCGGCCAGGGCGCGTCGGATGAGTCGTATCAGCGCGACGTTGGAGCGCAGGGCTTCCTTGCCCCCCCGCAGGATGCAGGCGTTGCCCGACTTGAAGCACAGCCCGAAGATGTCCACGGTAACGTTGGGCCGGCTCTCGTAGATGCTGGCGATGACGCCCAGCGGGACGCGGCGCCGCCCGGCCGTCAAGCCGTTGGGCAGTTTGGCCATTTCGATGGATTCGCCCACCGGATCGGGCAGGGAGGCCACCTTGCGCTGCTCGGCGGCGGTGCCTTGCAGCCGGTCCGGGGTGAGCAGCAGCCGGTCAATCATTGCCTCGTTCAGCCCGTTGGCGCGGGCCTCTGCGCAGTCCTCGGCGTTGGCCTGCAGCAACTCGCCGGCGTCGGATTCCAGCAGCCCGGCGAGGGTGTTCAGCGCCTGGTTCTTGACCCCGGTGGACAGCCGGGCCACCTGCCGCGCCGCAGCGCGGGCGGCCTGTCCCAGGCTGAGCAGGTCTTCAACGGTTCTGGTAGTCATGTTGCACTCTATGGTTTGATTGAGATCACTTTGTAAACTGCCAATTAAAGCCTTTCCCATTCTTCTCTGCTGATTTGGGCTTGACGCAATATCTGGGCAAGCAGAGTTCTGCCTATATCTGCTCGGTGAGGATTTGGGACTATCACCCTGATCCGACCTTTTTCCATTTGTTGGCGCCTGCCTCCCTGATACGGACCATCAAATCCTACCTGCCTGAGACAGGCCATCAGTTCCCTTCTGCTAATCGGGCCAAAGGCGGGCACTAGGCGCTCTTTTCTTTTGGCATAAGGTCTATTGAGGGCAGTACAGGAATAGGGTGGCCCCGTTCAATACCCAGGAGTATCCAGCCTTCCAATACCTCAGCAAGTTCCCGGCGGCACTCTTCGAGAGTGTCGGCGTTGGCCCATACCCCGTCAAACCCAAAGATTTCACCATAGTAGGTTCCGTCTTCGACAAAAATCATGTAATCGGCATCCCGCATGGCCACCTCGATGTATTCGGCCAGCAATTCGTCAGGCGGCGCTGATGGCAGTACTACTCCCATCTTCCATCTCCTCTGTGCCCTCCATGTCCGGTTTCTTTACAGCAGCACCAGGTTGTTGCGGTGGACGACCTCCTGACCGTAGTGGTAGCCGAGGGTTTCCTCGATTTTGCCGGAACGCAGGCCGCGGATGCGCTGGACGTCGTCGGCGCTGTAGTTGGCTATGCCGCAGGCGATTCGCCTGCCGGAGCCGTCGGCGATGAACACGGCGTCGCCGCGAGCGAAGCCGCCGTCGGCCCGTCGCACCCCGGCGGGCAGCAGGCTGCGGTGATGCTCCGTCAGGGCGGCCACGGCGCCGTCGTCCACGGTCACCTGACCGCGCTGTGAGATGCCGCTGAGCATCCAGCGCTTGCGCGCCTCCATCTTCTCATCGGCGGCTTGGAAAAAGGTGCCCACCGGCTCGCCGTGGGCCGCCCGCAGCGCCACGCCGTCGTCCCGCCCGTGGGCCATGATCATGGGGATGCCCGACGTGGTGACCAGGCGGGCCGCGTCCAGCTTGGTGGGCATACCGCCCCGCGCCCAGGGTTGCAGGTGCCGCCCCGCCGCTGCCTCGATGCGCTCGTCCACCCGCTCGACGCGGGGGATGAGCGTTGCCGACGGGTCAACGCGGGGGTCGGCGGTGTAAAGGCCGTCTATATCGGTTAGAATCAGCAGCAGGTCGGCGTCCACAAGGTTGGCCACCAGCGCCGACAGGCGGTCGTTGTCCCCGAAGACCGCGCCGATTTCGTCCACGGCGACAACGTCGTTCTCGTTGAGCAGCGGCACCACCCCCAGCTCAAGCAGGCCGTGGAGGGTGTTGCGGACGTTCAGGTAGGACTGCCGGTTGGACAGGTCGCCGAAGGTCAGCAGGGCCTGGGCCACGGTGACGCCATGCTGTCCGAACTGCTCCTGGTAAATCTGCATCAGCCGGCTTTGTCCCACGGCGGCGGACACCTGCCGGGAGCGGATGTCGCGGGAAAGCGGGCCGTGCCTGCCCAGGGCCGCCCGCCCGGCGGCGATGGCGCCGGAGGTGACCAGCATCACCTCGGCCCCTTCCTCTTTTAGCTGGCACAACTGGCGGACGATGCTGCCCAGGACGGTCAGGTTGACGCCCCCGCCGCCATCGCTCCCGGACGCCTCGGTCAGGATGGCAGTGCCTGCCTTGACCACAATGCGCCGGTACTGGAGGGGAAGGGGACCGCCCGGGGAAGCTGCGTTAGATAGTGGGGTGGTGTGCGAGGTCCGGCTGGTGAGGGACATTCAAACAAGACACCCGGCTTAAGGATGGGTGAAGGAGGGGAGGAGCCTGCCTCTGGCATTGTTCGCGCTTCGATTATAGCATCATACCTGCTCAAGTCTGCCCCGCCGGAGTCCTCCAAGTCTGCTATCATTCAACCCAGAGTCGTCCCGATCCATCCACCCGCGTGGCGCCGCCCGCGTGGCGCGAGGGCCGCTATGACCTCCAATATCTCTAAACCCGGCGTCTCTAAATACGGCGCTCCGTTCCTTCCCTACCGCAGGATTTTGCCGGAAGGCTTCGAGTGTCCCGGACCAGAATATCTGCGTGAAGACATGAGACAGGCCGAGCCCATCGCCGAATCCGACCAGATCCTCCGCGCCCACTTCGCCCACGAGCCACATACGCTGGTGGATTCCGGCGGTTTTGTATTCTACGACCCCAACGATTTGCGCCGGCGCCGGGTACGCCCCGACATGTATATCGTTTTCGGCGTGGACACCGAATCCATACGGGAGCGGGATGGATATGTCATAGACGAAGCGGGCAAGCCCCCGGATTTCGCCCTGGAGGTGGCGTCCATCAGCACCCGCCGCCGGGACATGGGCCCCAAACGAGTCCTTTTTGCCGACATCGGCATTGGCGAATACTGGCGCTTCGACCCCACGGGAGGACACCACTACGGCTACCCACTGGCCGGTGATTTGCTGGAGGACGGCACGTATCGGCCCGTGGAGCTGACTCAGGAAGACGACGGGATGCTCTGGGGTTACAGTCAGGCGCTGGATTTGTGCCTGTGCGCCCAAGGGCCTCGGCTGATGTATTACGACCGAAAAACCGGCCAGTATTTGCACAACATTGCAGAAGAGACCGCGGCCCACCGCCGGACCGCCGCAGAGCGGGACGCCGCGCAGGCCGAGGCGGAGCGCCTGCGGGAGGAGCTCCGCCGCCTGCGCGGACAGTAGCCCCGCCGGAAAGCCGCCCAATACCCGCGCCCCCGCCCTTGCAACGGGAAACAGGTTGGATTAGTCTGGTTTACAGGATATGCTCGGTCTGCACGGATAATACGCCCGGAGGGTTTGGAAATGGCATACGCTGGGGCGACCTTTTCCTGCTCAAAGCGCCACAACAACCAATACGCCACGGAAGAGATTCGCACCGCCGGCAAGTATTCTCGTTTTTTTGATATGCAGAACAAGAAGTTCACCGCCGTGTCCTGCACCCAGTGCGGCTTCACCGAGATTTTCCGGGGCGACTCTTCCATGCTGGGTAACTTCCTGGACATCCTCTCCGGCGACTAGAGATTCCGCCGCCATCGGACCGCATTCTTGCCCGGGGATTCTTGCCCGGGGATTGTTACGGAGAACGCGCGACGGTACGCACAGGCATGACGGCGCGTTGCAGCGTTGCAGAATGCCACAGGGGGTGGGCTTCAAGCCGACCCCTTATTCGGCGTTCCCGGCCCACGCATAAAGGCGGGAACCCGCATGGCAATCAGCGCCGGAACGGCTGAAGACCAAATCAAGCGCACGGACGGTTTCATGTCTCTCAATGGCATCCTGGATCTACTGGAGCGCCACCCGCAATTCTGCCGCAGCCTTGATCAGGCGGTGTCCGGTGAAACCGGCACGGCTACGGTGCGGCAGGGGGCCAGGCCGGCGTTCATAGCGTCCCTGGCCCGGCGCAGCCCCGGCCCGCTGCTGGTCATCTCACCTCGCCCGGAGGACGCCCGTCGCCTGCACGACCAACTGCTGAGCTGGATGGGCGAGGATGCCCCCGTGCACCTGTTGCCGGAGCCGGAGGTGCTCCCCTTCGAGCGTCTGGCCGTGGATGCCAACACCAGCAACCAGCGCCTCGCCGCCCTTGCCGCGCTAGCTTCGGCAGGGCAGGTTGACTGTTCCGATTCCTCTGTCTTTCGGCAAGCCCGGGATGAACGGTCAAAGAGCGGTTCAGGGGGGGAGTGTTGCCCTTCGCCCCTGGTGGTCTGCTCCATCGGCTCGGCCCTGCTCTACACCGCGCCGCCGGGTTTGATGGCCGGGCGAGCGCCGTTCACAAGCGCGCCGGCCGGGCGGGAATACAACCCGGTCCTGCGGGTGGGCGACCGGGTCCGGCTGGACGACGTGCTGCCCCGGTGGGTGGCGCTCGGTTACCGCCACGAGCCGGTGGTGGACTCTCCCGGCGCATTCAGCCATCGCGGGGGTATCCTCGACATCTTCCCGCCCGACTGCGAATTGCCTTTGCGCATCGAGTTGTTTGACGACGAAATCGACACCATCCGCCGCTTCGACCCGCTGACCCAACGGTCGGTCGGCCCAGCGGAGGAGGTGCGGCCCATCCCGGCGCGGGAACAGTTGCCGGAGCTGGCCGGGGCCGAAACGCTGGCGGCCCGCGCCGCCGCTATGGACTTCTCCCGTTGCAGCGCCGCCGTCCGGGAGCGCATGGAAGAGGAACTGCGGTCGCTGACCGACCCCGGCGCGCCGGAGACCAACCCGGAGATCCTTTCCTTGTACAGCGGGCTGGTGAATCGCACCCCCCTGATGGAGTACCTGGGGCCAAACGCGACCGTTCTGCTGGAGCGGGGCGGGCGCGTGGAGGCCGAGGCGTCGGAACTGGAAGAACGCTTCCAGCGAATGCGGACGGCGCGAGAGGAGCGGGGCGAACTGCCCGGCAACTTCCCCTCGCCCTGCATGACCTGGGAAGAGTTCGCCGCCCGCCTAGGCGGCCTGAAGTGCGTGGACCTGCAAACGTGGGTGGGCGACGACGATGACCATGTCTTCCTGCCGGCCACGCCCTACTACGGGCACTTGGAGCAGCTTTCAGCAGACATAACGCGAAGGCAGAGCGATGGCGCGGCGGTGGTGGCCGTGACCCAGCACGCCCGCCGCCTCGCCGAAATCCTTGAACAGCAGGGCATCACCCCCTTGATGCAGGACACTCTGGCAGACTCTCCCGCGCCGGGACAGGTCTGCATCGTGCCCGGTTCCCTGCTCAACGGCTGGGTCGTGGAGTTTACGCCCACGCCAGCCGCTTCTCCAGTCAATGGGAAAAGCAAGAATTCTGCTTCCCTATCCCTGGGCGGGAAGAGAGGGGGGGGCGTCCGGAACGCACCGGCCCGGCTGGAGCTGCTGACCGACGCCGAGCTGTTCGGCACCTCCAAGGAGCGCCGCCAGCACCGCCCCCGCCGCGCCGAGCGCGGGCCGGATATATCGCTGGCCGACCTGGAGCCGGGCGTCTTTGTCGTCCACATAGACCACGGCGTGGCCCGGTTTGCCGGCACCACGCTTATGGGCGAAAAGGGCGACGAGAAAGAGTACCTGGTGCTGGAATACGCCGAAAGCGACAAGCTATATGTTCCCACCGACCACCTGAACCGGGTCAGCGCCTATGTCGGGGCCCAAGAGCACTCACCGTCGCTGACCCGCCTCGGCGCCGCCGACTGGGCGCGCATCAAGCAGAAGGTGAAGGGCGCAGCGCGAGAGATGGCCCAGGAACTTATCCGCATCAATGCCAGCCGCCAGCTAGTCAAAGGCCACGAGTTCAGCCCCGACTCCGCCTGGCAGCGGGAATTGGAGGACTCCTTCCCATACATCGAAACCCCAGACCAGGCCAATGCCATCAACGACGTCAAGTCCGACATGGAGCGGGAGCAGCCGATGGACCGGCTCATCTGCGGCGACGTTGGCTATGGCAAGACCGAGGTGGCGCTCCGGGCGGCCTTCAAGACGGTCAGCGACGGGATGCAGGTGGGCCTGCTGGTGCCGACCACGGTGCTGGCTCAACAGCACTACGCCACCTTCACCGAGCGGCTCAGCCCCTTCCCGGTGCGCGTTGAAGTGCTAAGCCGCTTCCGTACTCCCAAGGAGCAGCAGCAGGTCATCGAGGGCTTGAAGGCCGGGGAGGTGGACATTGTTATCGGCACCCACCGGCTGCTGCAAAAGGACGTGCAGTTCAAGAACCTGGGGCTGGCCGTGGTGGACGAAGAGCAGAGATTCGGCGTCAGCCACAAGGAGCGGCTGAAGCAGCTTCGCCGCCAGGTGGACGTGCTGACCCTCAGCGCCACGCCCATCCCGCGCACGCTGAACATGGCCCTCTCCGGCCTGCGCGATCTGTCGTCCATGTCGTCGGCCCCCGAGGCCCGCCTGCCGGTCAAGACCTTCGTGTCGGAATACTCGGAAGAAGTGGTCAAAGAGGCCATCCTGCGCGAGATGGAGCGCGGCGGCCAGGTTTTCTACCTCCACAACCGGGTCAGGAGCATCCACCAGGCGGCCGTGGAAATCCGCGAGATGATCCCCACGGCCCGCGTCCTGATCGGCCACGGCCAGATGGCCGAATCAGAGCTGGAAGACGTGATGATGGACTTCGCCAACGGCGAGGCCGATGTGCTGGTCTGTACCACCATCATCGAGTCGGGGCTGGATATGCCCAACGTCAACACTCTGATTGTGGAGCGGGCCGACCGCTTCGGGCTGGCGCAGCTCTACCAGCTTCGGGGCCGCGTCGGACGCGGCCAGCATCGCGCCTACGCTTACCTGCTGGCGCCCCGGGGCCGGCGCATAACCGACGCCGCAGAGATGCGCTTGCAGGCGATTCTGGAGGCGTCGGAGCTGGGCGCGGGCTTCCGCATAGCCATGCGCGACCTGGAGATACGCGGCGCGGGCAACATTCTGGGAGCCGACCAGAGCGGACACATCCAGGAGGTTGGCCTCGACCTCTACACCCAACTCTTGCATGAAGCCGTGCGGGAACTGGAGCGCGAGCAGGGGGGGGGCGGGCTTCTGGGCCAGGACTCCGTGCCGGAAGAGCCGACACGGGTGGAGCTGCCCCTGAACGCCGGCATCCCGGAGGACTACATCGAGCACCTGCCAACGCGCCTGTCCGTCTACCAGCGGCTGGCCAGGCTCACCGAGCGGCGCGAGTTGCCGGAGATACGCGAGGAACTGCTCGACCGTTTCGGCCCGGTTCCCGACGAAGTGGAGAACCTGCTCAAGGCGGCCGAAATCCGCGCCGTAGCCAGCGCCGCCGGGGCCGAGTCGGTAATCCGCTCCGGCGAGTCCATCGTAATATCATTGAGGAACCCGGTGGGCGGAGCGAAGGCGCCCTTGCAGCGCGCCCTCGGCCCGGCCGCTCAGGTGGGAAACGCCCAGATTCAGATGCCCCTCCGTCCCCTGGGGGACCAATGGCTCGCCCGCCTGACCCGCACACTGGAGCGGATTCAAGTCTTCATGGACAATATGCGCCAACTGGCAGCCGATGATGCCCAAAGAGATTAAAGGCAGAGTACGTAAAGTTCCCTCTCTTTGAGGAGAGGGTTAGGGGAGAACGCAAGGATGATTTTGCGACATCGGGCGGGGATGTTCATCGCAGTGGCGCTACTGCTGACGCTGGCGGCGCTGCTGGCCTGCGGCGGCGAAACGGACAGCGAGGGCGGCACGGATATGCCGGTAGTAGAGAACGGCAGCCAGAGCGGCACGGGTATGCCGGTCACCGATGCCGGGGAAATGGCGCCCAACTTCAACATCGTCATGTTCCAAGGGCAGGACGTGGTCGGCGGCGAGCAGGTGGATATGGCATCGCTGCTGGGCGAGAAGCCGGTGGTGCTCAACTTCTGGGCCGGGCTGTGTCCCCCCTGCCGCGCCGAGATGCCCGACTTCCAGAGATTTCATGAGGAATACGGCGACCGGGTGCTGGTGCTGGGCGTAGACCTGGGCCAGTTCACCAACCTCGGCGCCCCGGAGCAGGCCCGCCAACTGCTGGCCGACGTGGGAGCCGAATACCCGGCGGGCTACACCGAAGACGCGGCAGTCATCAGTTCCTACCGCGTTCTGGGAATGCCCAGCACCATCTTCATCAACGCCGACGGCTCCGTCGCCAGCAGTTGGACCGGCGCGCTCAACGAAGAGACGCTCATAGAGAAGGCCGAGGAGATGCTGGGCGAGTAGGGAAACATACGGGAGCCCGCCGGCAAAGCCGATAGGGTCTATCAGTAGTTCACTCTCCTTCCGTGGGAGGGTGAGGGCTTCCCGGTTCGTGAGAGGGAATTGCGGCCTTCCGGGATTTCATCCCCGCCCCAGCTTTCCCCAGAGGAAGAGGGAGAATAATAAGCCCTGAGAAGGCGGAATGATCCTATGCGCGCTCCACGCTCCCTGTGGTAAGATATTGGTGTCGGGGTGTAGCGCAGTGGCTAGCGCGCTACGTTCGGGACGTAGAGGCCGGTGGTTCGAATCCACTCACCCCGACCAGCTTCCTCTTTTCTAACATCGTTTCACTGCGCAATTTCACCCTCACCCCAACCCTCTCCCTCAAGGGAGAGGGAGAATAGTAAAGCACCTCACCCTATCCCTCTCTCCTTGGGAGAGGGAATTTTTTTGTTGTGCTATCATTGTCCGGTTCACATTCTGAAGCGAAAGCGAATTGTACGGAGGCCCGCTTATGCCGTTCGGAGGCAACGACTGGCTCGCCTTGACCCCGGAGGAGGCTCTGGAGCCGGAGATACCCATTTGCGACCCGCATCACCACTTCTGGGACTTCCGCACGG
The DNA here is from genome assembly GCA_965261945.1 of Dehalococcoidia bacterium. Lineage (GTDB taxonomy): Bacteria > Chloroflexota > Dehalococcoidia > Lucifugimonadales > UBA3495 > VXOI01. The sequence goes on along the minus strand of CBDHEF010000002.1, from coordinate 2,157,178 downwards.
AGCGGATTCCCTTCCAGCGATACCTGCTTCACGAATTGGCCGACGACCTGAACGGCGGCCACAACGTGCGCTCGACGGTGTTCGTCGAGGCCCGCTCGATGTATCGCACCGGCGGCCCCGAGGAGTTGCGCCCGGTGGGCGAGGTGGAGTTCGTGCAGGGCCTGGCGGCCGCCAGCGACACCGGACTCTACGGCCCCGCCAAGGCGGCGGCGTCCATCGTCGGCCACGCCAACCTGAACCTGGGCGAGAACGTGCGCCCGGCGCTGGAGGCATTGCAGGCGGCCAGCCCCAACCGCTTCCGGGGCATCCGCCATTCCGTCACCTGGGACCCGAACCCGGAGGTGGAGAACACCGCCGCCCACAAGGCCGAGGGCCAGATGAGCAGCGACAACTTCCGCGCCGGCGCCCGTGTGCTGGCCGACATGGGCCTGACGCTGGAAGGCTGGATGTTCTTCCCCCAGATGCAGGAGCTGGCCGAGTTCGCCCGCGCCGTGCCCAACCTGACCATCATCCTGAACCACATCGGCGGGCTGTTGCGGGATGGCCCCTACGCCGGACGCGACGAGGAGGTCTTCGACCAGTGGCGCAAGGGCATCGCCGCCGCCGCTTCCGCTCCCAACGTGGTCATCAAGCTGGGCGGCATCGGTATGCCCCGCACCGGCTTCGACTGGCACACCCGCGCCAAGCCTGTCAGCTCCGAGGAGTTGGCGGCCGACATGAAGCCGCTCATAGACTACTGCATCGACCAGTTCGGCCCCAACCGATGTATGTTCGAGAGCAACTTCCCCGTGGACAAGGTGTCCTACTCCTACACGGTGATGTACAACGCCTTCAAGCGCCTGACCACCCAGCACTCGGCCTCCGAGCGCGCCGATATGTTCCACGATGTGGCTGCCCGCGTCTACCGCGTCGAATACTGAGCAAGAGGTTTCCCCGCCCTTCGGATTGGATTCCAAGGTCTTGCAATTCCCCCTCTCCCATCAGGGAGAGGGCCGGGGTGAGGGCGGAATTCAGGGATGGCTCAAGGTTCCCTCACCGACGGGGACGCCCCGGCCCTAACCCTCCCCCGGAGGGAGAGGGAACTATACCAACGGGGACGCCCCCTATGGCCGGATGGCCAGCGAATTTCGCTACTGCGCCGTGATGCCGCCGTCAATGATCAGCTCGATTCCCGTTATCCACGCCGATTCGTCGGAGGCCAGGTAGAGGGCGCCGTAGGCCACGTCCTGCGACGTGCCCAGGCGTCCCAGCGGCACCTCGTTGGTTCGGATGTTCAGTATCTCCGGGTTGTCGGTAACCCCGGCCAGCATCGGCGTGTCCACCGGGCCGGGGTGGATGGAGTTGCAGCGGATGCCCTCGTAGGCGTGCTGGATGGCGGTGGACTTGGTGAAGGTCCGCACGGCTCCCTTGGACGCGCTGTAGGCGCTCCCGGCCAGCCGCCGCCCCAGGATGCCGGCGATGGACGAGACGTTGATGATGGAGCCGCCCCCGGCGCGTCGCATGGCGGGCAGCGCCTTGCGGGTGCCGAGGAATACGCCCTTGGTGTTCACCGCCAGCACCTGGTCCCATAGCTCCTCGCTGGTCTCCTCAATGCCCCCGCCGCGGGCGATGCCGGCGTTGTTGACCAGCACATCCAGCCTGCCGTAGCGCGACTCGGCCAGCTCCACCGCCTGCGCCCAGTCGTCGTCGCTGGTGACGTCGAGGTGTAAGTACACCGCCGCGCCGCCTGCCTCGGTGATGCGTCGCTCCACCTGACGGCCTTCGTCGTCCAGCACATCGCCGAACACGACGCTGGCTCCCTCTGCGGCGAAGAGTTCCGCCTCCAGCGCCCCCTGGCCTCGCGCGCCTCCTGAAATCAGCGCCACCTTTCCGTCCAGCCTGCCCATGTCGTCCCTCCTCGTATTGCAGCCGTGTTGCAGCCGTGTTGCAGAATCGAGCGCCCCCATTCTACCAGTGTGCGGCCCGGGCACACGAAATTGCTGGATTCGCATGGGAACGCCCTCACCTTGCCCCACGGAAAGAGAGGGGGCTGTTCGGAATAGAGGGGGGCCTTCCCTTGTCCGTAAGACCGTAAAGTTGTCTGTACTGGAAATGGGGCCGGGTGTATGATTTGCAGGAAAGTCAACAGAAATTAAGGGGGCCAGCTTATGCCGCAGCGCACGTTGTGGATGCACGGCGCAAATATGCAAGTGGAATATCCCAACCGCATCACGTCGGTGCGGGCCACCGGGCCGTTCGTCCGAATTGAGGGCGCGCGGGGCCAGAACACCTGGCTGCACTTTCCGTTGCCCACGCCTGCGGTTATTGACGGGACAAGAATGCGAATAGACGGGGCGCTGGTCAGCTTCCGCACCCGCGACAACGCCGAGGTCTACGAAGTCATCGTATACGATGGCGACCAGCGCATCGCCGAGCACATGGACCTGGACCTGCGCGGCGAACACCCGGAGCATCGCGTGGACGTCCCCGGGAGCCCGGAGATCAACCGGGGTATCAACATCGTCCTCGGCGTCAGATTCGACAGCGCGGCCCCCGACGCCCGCTCCATGCAGATAGAGATTATCGGCGTGGGGCTGGAATACAGCGGGTAACCTAAACCGCTTCTCCGGAGAGAGGCAAAAAGAATGAAGTTGATTCTCCGCAACCCGGAAGCTCTGCAATCTGTGCGGCGTGAAATCGGATATACTGAAAGTCGGTTGCGCATCCAGAGTCCGGAAGACGCGAATGCTTTGCCCCAACTGCGACAAAGAAACGCTTGAAGGCGCGTTGTACTGCACCCAATGCGGGACTCCGAGGCTTCATAGTTGCCCGTTGTGCCAATCAGGCAACCCGCAGGGAAGCGCCTACTGCTACGCCTGCGGCGCGTACTTGCTGGCGCAATCGCAGCCGCAGCCCGAAACTCCGTTCCGCCCCGCCGAAGCCTACTGGATAGAGGAAGCCTACCGCGGAGAAACGCCTTTCCACTTCGGAGAATCAGTTCGTCCAGGAGCTACGGAGAATGTCGAGCGAGGTGGGTTTTGGATACGTTTCGTTGGTGAACTGATAGACTACGCAATTTTGCTCATCCCGGGCTTATTGCTTTTCCTAATAGTTCCTTTCGGCGGCGATTTCATACTATACGCTGCCTACACCATCGGGTTCTGGGTTCTTTGGGGAGCTACGCCCGGCAAACGGTTGATGGGGTTGCGTATCGAGCGGCCCGACGGCTCCCGGATAGGGCCGGGACGTTGCGTTGCTCGCTACTTTGCCTCAATGCTATCGTTCTTGCTTCTTTTTGCCGGCTACATAATGATTGGGCTGCGAGAGGACAAACGTGGGTTGCACGACTTGATTTGCGATACCGTAGTAGTGAAGCAGGAACCGGCGTCACCCTCACAGATAGCCAACGAGTTCTGGAGCAGCGTCAGGGGTGTTGCCCGCTAACCCTCTGCCGAAAACGCCATTACCCCAACTGCCCCCTTCAGAGGGCTGAGAATTCCCCGTCCGCCCTGAGCTTGTCGAAGGGCGGGCGCAATTATGGAGAGCTTGAATGACCGCGCATAAGAACTATATCGGCGGCCAGTGGGTGGAATCGGTATCGGGCCGCACCTATCCCGTCTACAACCCGGCCCACAAGACCGAGGTCGTGGGCGAATTCCAGACATCCAACAACGAAGACGCAGGCGCGGCGGTGTCGGCGGCCCGCGAGGCCCTGCCCGGCTGGGCCAACACCCCCGCGCCCGGCCGGGCGGCGGTGCTGTTTCGCGCCCTGGAGATCTTGGGCCGCCGCGCCGAGGAAATCGCCACGGCCATCACCACCGAGGAAGGCAAGCCCATCGCCGACGCCAGGGGTGAAGTCCGGCGGGCCATGAACATAATCGAGTACGCCGCCGGCGAGGGACGGCGGATGTTCGGCTACACCACGCCTTCCGAGTTGCCCAACACCGTGGCCTATACCGTCAAGCGCCCGCTGGGCGTTGTCGGCATCATCACCCCCTGGAATTTCCCGGTGGCGATCCCGGTGTGGAAGATGGCCCCGGCCCTGATCTGCGGCAATGCCCTGGTCTTCAAGCCGGCGTCGTCCACGCCGCTGTGCGCGGTGAAGCTGGCCGAGGTGTTCGAGGAGGCGGGACTGCCTCCGGGCGTGCTGAACCTGATTACCGGCCCCGGCGCCCAGGTGGGCAGCGCCCTGGTGGAGGACACCCGGGTCAACGGCATATCGTTCACCGGCTCCACCGAAATCGGCACCGACCTCTACGCCAACGGCGCCAGGCGGCTCAAGAAGGTGCAGGCGGAGATGGGCGGCAAGAACGCCGTCATCCTGCTGGCCGACGCCGACATGGACAAGGCCCTGGGCGGCATTGTGCAGGGCGCCTTCGGCTCCACCGGCCAGCGCTGCACCGCCACCAGCCGGGTAATCGTGGAAGACTCGGTCTACGACGAATTCGTCTCGGAACTGCTGGAGCGCACCGCCAGCCTGCGCGTGGGCGACGGCATCGACCCGGAAGTGGATATTTCGCCCCTGTGCGGCCAGAGCCAGTACGACAAGGTGCTGGAGTATATCGGCATTGGCGCCGAAGAGGGCGCCAACCTGGCTTACGGCGGTCGCGGCCTGACTGATGGCGAATACGGCGAGGGCTACTACGTGGAGCCGACGGTGTTCACCGACGTTTCGCCGGATATGCGTATCGCCAAGGAAGAAATCTTCGGGCCGGTGCTGACCGTGTTCAGGGCTAAGGACCTGGAAGAGGCCATCCAAATTTCCAACAGCGTCGAATTCGGCCTGTCGTCCTCGGTCTACACCCGCGACCTGAATCGCGCCTTCGAGTACATCAACACCGTCGAGACAGGCATGGTTCACGTCAACGCGCCAACCCTGGGCGGCGAGGTCCACCTGCCCTTCGGCGGCCTCAAGTCCTCGGGCGTGGGACAGAGGGAGCAAGGCACCGAAGCCTTCGATTTCTTCACCGAGACCATTACCGTCTACATAGACCACGGTGAAGCCGCGAGGCAACAGGCGCGGTTCATCTGAGGAAGCGTGACAAGCCCCCTCTCTCCCTCAGGGAGAGGGCCAGAGTGGGGGCGTCCCCGTTGGCGAGCGAACATTGCCCCATTACGGAATTTCACTCTCACCCCCGGCCCTCTCTCGCCAAGGGAAAGGGAGAATCAAAGGGCGCTGGCGGGCGCGGAGGGTACGAAATTCGGCTATAATCCCGTAGGTTAAAAGTTAAAAAGGGCTCAAGAGCCGTCCCATTGGCACAACGGGGCCGGAGATTCCCCCAAGATGCGGACCGTAGACATTCACGCCCACATAAGCCCGGAAGGCATGGTCAAGGCCATGTCGGAAGGCCGGGACTGGCACGGCATATCCGCCGCCGAGATGCTGCCCATCCACGAATACACCCCCCGGACCATGTGGACGCCGGAACAGCGGCTCAGGGAGATGGACGAGTTGGGAGTTGACGTTCACGTTCTCTCCACCAACTCCTTTTTCTACTTCTATGAGCGGGACGCCTCCGTCGTGGCCGCCATGGCCCGCGAGAGCAATGACTACGTGTCGCAGTTGACCCAGGACTACCCTGCCCGTTTCGCCGGGTTTGCCACGCTGCCGATGCAGGACGTCAGCTCCGCCGTAGCTGAAATCGAGCGCAGCGTCACACAGTTGGCGCTCAAGGGCGCGATGATCGGCGACCACGTCAACGGCGTCACCTATGACGCCCCGGCTTTCATGCCGCTGTGGAAAGCCGCCGAAGCCCTGGGCGCGGTCATTTTCATCCATCAGGCCGGAGACACGGTGGTCAGTCCGCGCAGCGACCGCTACCACCTTCCCAACACCATTGGCAACCTGGCCGACCGGGCCGTCACCTTCGCGTCCTTTGTCTTCGGCGGCGTGATGGATGCCTGCCCTGAGCTGAAAGTGGCGCTGGCCCACGGCGGTGGCTATACCTGCTTCGGGGCGGGCCGCATGGACCGGGGCTGGCAGGTGCGCCCCGAAGCCAGGGTCAACATCCAGCAGCCGCCCAGCCGCTACCTGGGCAGGTTCTGGTACGACTGCCTGACGCACAGCGAGGATGCGCTGCGGATGCTGATTGACGCGGTCGGCATTGACCGGGTGGTGTTCGGCACCGACTGGCCCTTCGACATGGCCATCGACGAGCCGGTGTCCTGGGTGCGGAACATGACCATGCTCACCGATGCGGAGAAGGACGCCATCCTGGGCGGGAACATCGAGAATCTGCTGGGCTTCGCGCCATAGTGGTGGCCCCTTTTCCCGGATTCGGGAAAGCCCCGGGAAATGCGCCGAAGAGCTGTAACAGCCGACTTGGCCCCGCTGTACGAGGTTGGCGCGACGCCCCGGGGATTTGCCGGACTGGCCGGACTGGCCGGGCTGCCGGAATTTTACTGGAGAACGAGACCAATGACCCAAGCCGCCGACCTCTTGCAGGGCCTGAACCCGGCGCAGCAGGAAGCCGTGGAGGCCGTTGACGGCCCGCTGCTCATCGTGGCCGGGCCGGGCAGCGGCAAAACCCGCGTCATCACCCACCGCATCGCTTACCTGGTGCAGGGCCACGGCGTCAGCCCTTTCAGCATCCTGGCCATGACCTTCACCAACAAGGCGGCGCGGGAGATGCGCGAGCGGCTGGGTCGGCTGACCGGCCCCCACGCCGACGCCCTCACCGTGGGAACCTTCCATTCCTTCTGCGCCCGGCTGTTGCGGCGCGAAGGAGAGCATCTGGGGTTGTCTGGCAACTACTCTATATTCGACGACGACGACCAGATGTCGGCCATCAAGCAGTGCCTGGAGCGGGCCGACTATGACCCCAAGCGTCACCCGCCCCGCGCCGTGCTGTCGAGAATATCGAAGGCAAAGAGCGTGTTGCAGGATTCGCAGGCCATGGCCCGGCAGGCCAGCGGCGACTACTTCGAGGAGGTCTGCGCCCGCGTCTATCGCCACTACGAGGAACTCCTGTCCCGCAACAACGCCGTCGATTTCGACGACCTGCTGCTGCGCACGGTGCAGCTCTTCCGCGAGTTTCCGGCGGTGTTGCAGCGTTACCAGGAGCGGTACAACTACCTGATGGTGGACGAGTTCCAGGATACCAACATCGCCCAGTACAAGCTGGCCCAGCAGTTGGCGCAGGCGCACCAGAATTTCTGCGTAGTCGGCGACCCCGACCAGTCCATATACTCGTGGCGCAGCGCCGACGTGCGCAACATCCTCAACTTCAAGGCCGACTACCCCAGGGCGCGGGTCATTTCGCTGGGGCAGAACTACCGCTCCACCGCTACCATCCTGAACGCCGCCAAGGGGCTGATAGAGGCCAACGGCCAGCGTCTCGACCACGAGCTGTTCACCGAAAACGCCGCCGGGCTGCCAGTGCAGGTGGGCGAGGCATACGACGAAGACCAGGAGGCCGCCAGCGTCATCGCCGAAATCAAGCGCCTCACCCGCGAGGAAGGCTTCAAGCTGGGCGACTGCGCGGTGATGTACCGGGTCAACGCCCAGTCCCGGGCGCTGGAAGAAGCCTGCCTGCAACAGGGTGTCAAGTACCGGCTGGTGGGCGGCGCCCGCTTCTACCACCGGCGGGAAATCCGGGATCTCACTGCCTACCTGCGCCTGCTCTTCAACCAGCAGGACGACCTGAACCTGGCGCGGGTGGTCAGCGTTCCACCCCGAGGCATCGGCGCCAAGTCCATGCAGCAGCTTGGCGACTGGGCGTCGGGCTATGGGGTCGCGATGTTCGATGCCATGCGGGAGATTGCCGCCGCCCATCGCTTGGATGAGAATGGGGCCAAGAAGCCCTGCCCTGTGCCGCTTCCCACCCGTGCGGCTTCTTCCATCGCCAAATTCGCCGCCGTCATTGACCGGCTGGTGGGCCTGAGCCGCGAGGTGGAGGTGGTGAAGCTCATAGACCTGCTGCTGGCCGAGTCTGGCCTCCAGAAATTCATCCAGGAAGGTGATGACCGGCCCGAGGAACGCTGGGAGAACGTGATGGCGTATCGGGCCATCGCTCAGGAGTTCAACGCCGAGACCCCGCCCGACGGGCTGGGGTCGTTGCTGGAGCGCACGGCGCTGGTGTCACAGGTGGACGAACTGGAAGACGCCGAGGACTCCATTACCCTCATCACGCTGCACCAGGCCAAGGGGCTGGAGTACCCGGTGGTGTTCATGGTGGGCCTGGAAGAGGGACTGCTGCCGCACAGCCGCTCCATGGACAGCGAGGAGCAGACCGAGGAGGAGCGGCGCCTGTGCTACGTGGGCATGACCCGTGCCCAGCAACGCCTGTACCTGCTGCGGGCCTTCCGTCGAGGCTTCCGTGGCGGAACCGGCGGCCCGGCCCTCGCCTCCCGCTTCCTGCGGGAGATACCTGAGGAGCTGTTGGCCCCCGCGGCCCTGTCCGCGGCCCCGCCCCGCGCCTTTGCCGAACCGGAGGGCGGCCGAGGGCGCTCCATCCGCGCCGCCGCCCTGGCGTCCGCCGCGGCAGCGCCGCCGTCCGGCCCGTCGCTGCGAGTGGGTGACGCCGTGCGGCATACGGCCTTCGGCGATGGCATCGTCACCGCCTGCGACGTTACGGCGTCGGACGTTGAGGTCACCGTGGAATTCGCCAACGCGGGCGTCAAGCGCCTGCTGCTCAGTTTCGCGCCGCTGCAAAAGCTGTCCGAATAGTTCAAATTCGCTCGGAGTGGGAGGAATCGGTTTCAGTTATATGCTTGCCAAAATGCGGGATTTGGCCCACCGGCTCACTCACTCCAACGGGTTTGAATACTTTATCATCGGCCTTATTCTCTTCAACGCTGTCCTCCTGGGCCTGGAGACCCTGGCCTTTGTGATGGATGGCTATGCGGCATGGATTAACCTGGGACAACTGGTGACGTTGGGGGTATTCATCCTGGAGGCGGCGCTCAAGATATTCGCCGTTTCGCCGCGGGCCGATCGCTACTTCCGTGACGGCTGGAACATCTTTGACTTTTCCATAATAGTCTTCTCGCTGATTCCGGCCACCGGCGGATTCGCCATCATTGCGCGTTTGGGCCGGTTGCTGCGATTGTTGCGTCTGGTATCCGCAGTGCCGGAACTGCGGCTGATAGTGGCGACGCTGGTGCGCTCCATCCCCAGTATGTTGCACATCGTGGCCCTGATGAGCCTGATGGTCTACATCTACGCCATCATCGGCTACCAGCTATTCCACGAACACGACCCGGAACACTGGCGCAACTTGGGCATTTCCCTGCTGTCCCTCTTCCGGGTGGTGACCCTGGAAGACTGGACCGACATCATGTACAAGGCGATGGAGCTGCACCCGCTTACCTGGATTTACTTCGTCAGCTTCGTGGTGCTGGGAACCTTCGTGGTAATCAACCTCTTCATCGCCGTGGTAATCAACAACCTGGACGAGGCCAAGCAGGAGAGCCTGCGAAAGCTGGAGCAGGCCCCCACCGCCGATTCCCTGCTCAGCGAACTCCGCGCCACCCAGCAGTCGCTCCGCAGGCTTGAGGAGCAACTGCAACGGAGGCAGGAGGAGGACGGAGAGGCTCCGGCGAATTGAGGGCGCAATTCTGGTACAGTATCTTTCAATTGTTCCCTCTCCCTCCGGGGGGGTAGGGTGGAGGCGTACCTGTCCTAAAACGGCCTTCGTCCAGTCCCGGCATTGCACCCTCACCCCGGCCCTCTCCCTCAAAGAAAAGAGAGAACTGAAGATTCCTGAACTCCGATATGGGCGGCGCGGCGCACCCATGGCCACCGTGGTATGATTTCAACCACGCGGTTGCGAATCACGCGCGCTGGCGCTTCGAGAGTTGAGAGCTTGCGGCTAAGGGGCGGCCCGCATCTGTATATGAATGCGGTAATTTTGAACTTGAGCCTTTCCGCCTGATGGCGGCCTTTGCCGGTCTCCGGCAGCGTATTGACGGCATCTATCCCGGCTGGTGGGTGTTGGGGGCCTGTTGCTTTCTGGCCCTGTTTCCGGGGGCCATCTTCTCCTACGGCTTCCCTGTCTTCTACATCCCCATCCGCGAAGAGCTGATGCTCAGCGACACCCAGGTCTCGCTGATATTCGCGCTGTCGCGGGGCGAGGCAGGCATCGGCGGGCCGCTGGTCGGCTGGATGGTGGACAAGTTCGACTCCCGGCCGATCGTTATGGTGTTCGGGCTGATGGCCGGCGTCGGGCTGATTTTCCTCGCGGGCGTGGACGGCTACTGGATTTTCGTGCTGGTCTACGTCGGCATCGTGTCGGTGGGGAACAACAGCGGCTTCGGGCAGACCTTCCTGGCCGTGACCAACCGCTGGTTCGTGCGCCGCCGCGCCGTGGGGATGACACTGGTCATCACCTGCTATACCGCTGGCGGCGCGATGCTGGTCCCGGTGCTTTCGCGGGGCGTCGAGGCCATGGGGTGGCGCGACGTGATGCTGTATACCGGCATCTTCGTGTGCGTGGTGGTGATTCCCTTCTCCCTGTTCATCCGCCGCTCGCCGGAGAGCATGGGCATAGACCTGGCCGAGGCAGGCGAGGCGGCGGAGCAGACGGCAACCACCACCTCCACACAGTCGTCCAGCCACGACTACACGGTGCGCGAAGCCTTGCGGACACCAACCTATTGGTTCATCCTGATGGCCAGCGCCTTCCGAATCTCGGTCACCAGCGCAATTCTGGTCCATGCCATCCCCATCATGGTATGGAAGGGAACCTCTGAGCAGGCCGGGGCCGATATTATGGCGCTGCTCTTCTTCGTCTCCATTCCAACACGCCTGCTCATTGGCTTCTCGGGCCTCCGCCTGCCGGGACAGGGCGTGCTGGGGGTGGGGATGGCCGTGGGCGCCGTATCGTTGTTGGCCCTCGTCCTGGTGCCGGGAACCTGGATTATTTTGCCCTTCGTCGCCGGCCTTGCCATACTGGAAGGGGCGGCCGTGTTGAACTGGGTGCTGGTGGGCAACCTCTTCGGACGGCGCTACTTCGCCACGCTGACCGGCATAATTTCGGTGTTCTACAGCGCGGGTATGATGCTGTCGCCGCTGTTCCTGGGCTGGATGGTGGACCGCACCGGCGGCTACAAGGAATCGCTGCTGGTGCTGACCGTACTGTACGCCGCCAGCGCCGTGCTGTTCACCCTGGCCCGCCGACCGCGCTCACAGGAAGCCTGACCCGGTGGTATCAAATTAAGGCGTTTCCACCAATCCGGCGTGGGTGATGCCCTGACAGGCGACCGGGCGGGCCTGCGACGCCAAGACTGTGGCAATGGCCAACGTGTCGCCGTCGAGAAACATGAACTCCACCACGAAGGCTTCCCCGCCGGGGTGGATATGCACAACCGCGCCTACGTCGCCTGCTTTTTAGCCTTTGCCCCCGCGGCTACTTCTGCCAGTTGACGCGGTTGCTCAGGGTGCCGATTTCGCTGATTTCGATGTCGCAGAGGTCGCCGTCCTTCATGTTCTCCGTCGCGCCCTCGGTGCCCATCCACAGGACATCGCCGGGGACCAGCGTCAGGTACTTGCTCATCTCGCTGATGTAGTGGCGCACGCCGAACAGGGCGGTGGCAACGTCGTACTCGCCGACCACGTTGTCGTTGACGCGGATGGTGACGTGGAGGTCGTCGGGGTTGAGGCCGGTGACAATCCACGGGCCCATGGGCTTGAAGGTGTCGGTGTTCTTGGCCCGCCACATGGTGCGGTCGCCGCGCTGCCAGGTGCGCTCGCTCACGTCGTTGCCGATGGTGTAGCCGAACACGTAGTCCAGCGCATTGGCCTCGCTGATCCCGGTTCCATCGGGGCGCCAGGCCTTGCCGATGACCACCACCAGCTCGCCCTCGTATTGCAACTGCTCGGTGGCGTCGGCGGGAACGATGATGTCGTGACCGTGAGGCGCCAGCGCGTTGTTGGCCCGGTAGCCGACGTCTGCCCTCTTGGGCAGATCGGGTTCCTGACCCCTCATTTGGGCCGCCCAGGTGACGTGCTCGGGGTAGTTGATGCCGGCGGCGTAGAAGGTGGTCGGAATGACCGGCACCTCCAGCTGCACCGCGCTCAACGGGTGTGTCGCCCCCGTCTTGGAGTGCTCGCCAAACGGACTGCCGGAAACCTCGTGAACCGTGTCGCCCTCGACAATGCCGTAGGATGTGGACCCGTTGGCGGTATATCGGCACCACTTCATAATGCTCCTCCCTGCTTTTAGTTGGAATTGGCGTGTGTTCCGAGTGTGTCCATCAAGATGAATTGGGATTGTATCGAATCTATTAGTTCTTGCAGGCCGACTCTACTGAGTCCAGTCTGCTTCAAGCTGAGTATGGCTCCCAAGGTTGAAGGCTGCAACGGTGTTGATATGTCGGGTATGACCGTTGAGCGGGGGCGAGCTTCACCTGGAAATCACTTGGAATAGAACACCCCGTGAGTTCGCCTTCCACCTCGAACCCACCCGTCTTTCTCAAGAAGGGCCATAAGTTCACGCCCGGAGATGCTCATGCGGTCAACACGTTCCCCGCCACGGCAAAGCCAGAATCATGGGGCATTGAAATTGGCGCGAAGTTGACCTGATTCTCAATGAGATACTCTCGAACATCAGCAATCCGCGCCATTTCATTCAGTTGCAGGTCTATGGCCTCTCGCAGAACAGCCTCGACTTCGGCCAACGTGTCGGCTTGCGTTGCGGCGCCGAGTTCCCGGCATACGCCCACCCACTGCCCTCCTTCCTCTCCGAATTCGACGGTGAGTACGCCCAAATAATCAACGGCTCCTTGGGCGTCCCGGTATGTGAATTGCACGCCCCCCTGCTTTGACGGCTCGTATGTCATAATTGTCTCCCCGGACAGCGAAATCTTGGTGTGGGGCGTTCCAGTTGTGACTGACGAATCGCCCAATCAGGCTGATAAAACAAGGTATCATTGGAACGGGCTACTCGACCCCTATTCTAAATCAAGGGATGCGAATATGCGATTGGAAGGGAAGGCGGCGCTGGTAACGGGCGCCAGCCGCAACATCGGCAGGGAAATCGCGCTGACCTTCGCCCGCGAGGGCGCCGGCCTGGTGCTGAACACCCGGCAGAGCGCCCAGGAGCTGGACGAGGTGGCGGCGCAGTGCCGAGAGCTGGGCGCGAAAACCGTGACGGCCGTCTGCGACGTGGGCGACGCCGACTCTGTGCGACGCATGGTATCGGACGGGATAGACCAGCTCGGCAAGATTGACGTGCTGGTGTCCAACGTCGCCATCCGCCCCCACAAGCCGATTACCGAAGTGTCGGACGACGAATGGCTACAGGTGATGAACACCAACCTAAACTCGGCCTTCTACCTGTGCAAGGCCGTTCTCGGCTCGGAAGCTGGGCCGGGGATGCTGGAGCGGCGCAGCGGCAGCATCATCGCGCTGGGCGGGCAGTCCTCCATTACCGGGCGGCCCAACACCACCGCCGTCACCGCCGCCAAGACGGGCCTGCTGGGGCTGATCCGGGCCATCGCCGCCGAGGCCGCGCCCCACGGGGTACGGGCCAACATGGTCAACCCCGGCTCCACCGACACCTCCCGAGATCACCCGGAATGGTACCCGGAGTTCCAGAGCGGCATGAACCGGGGTTCCTCGCAGCACCTTCAGGACCTGCCCATGGGCCGACAGGCCACGGTGCAGGACGTGGCCAACGCCTGCCTGTTCTTCGCCAGCGACGAGTCGGCCTACATCACCGGCGACAGCGTTAACGTCATGGGCGGGCGCTACATCTCATAGCGGCTACTCTGCCTGCTTCCATGCGGCGGCGGCGGCTCCCAGCAGGCCGGAGTTGTCGCCCAGCACCGACGGCACGAGGTCGAAGGACTTGTGCAGCTCGCTCATCAGGCGGTCGTGGATGCCCTGTTTGATGCGGGGCAGCAGGTTCAGTTGGGTCAGGCCCTCGGACACGCCGCCGCCCAGGACTATCAGGTCGGGGTTGAACAGGTGGACTGCATTGGCCAGGCCGACGGCCAGGCCCGCCACGGCGCGGCTCATTACGGAGAGAGCGAAGGCGTCGCCCTGAACTGCGGCGGCCACAACAGAGCGGGCGGTAATATCGGAAGGCACAACCGCTGCCAATGCAGATTCGGCCGGACTCGCCCCGCCTTCCATCTCCACCCCTGAGGGGGGGACGTAGGGAGGGGTCAGCGCGGCGCGGGCGTAGTTGGCGATGGCGGTGCCGGAGGAAACGGCCTCAAGGCAGCCCAGCTTGCCGCATTGGCAACGCGGCGCCGTGGCCGAGGTGTCAACGGTGGTGTGGCCCACCTCTGCGGTCAGGCCGTTGGCGCCCAGCGCCAGCCGGCCATTTTCGATTACGCCCCCGCCGATGCCGGTGCTGATGGTAACGTAGAACAGGCTTTTGGGCGGGCGCCCGCCCTGCGTTGCGTCCCGTCCCGCGCCGAAGTGGTACTCGCCCATGGCGGCGAGGTTGGCGTCGTTGCCAACCACCACGGGCAGGGCGTACCGCTCCTGCCAGACTCGCTTCAGCGAAACGCCGTCCAGGGCCATCAGGTTGGGCGGCTGGTACAGGATGCCGCTCTCGGGGTCCACCGGGCCGGCCACCGCAATCCCGATGCCGTCGGCGCGGATGCCCTCCAGGGTGAGGGCTTCCGCCAGCAGGGTTGCGGCCAGAGCGAGATACTCGTCGGTGGCGCTCCTTTCACTTGCCCCCCGGTGGGGAGGATTCGGGCGTCGCGCCTGCCACAGGACTTCGCCCTGCCGGTCAATCAGAGCCACCCGGCACCAGGTGCCGCCCCAGTCCACGGCCAGCATCGCCGGTACGATTTGTTGGTCGGTCATAACTTCCGTCCGTCCATCCTGAAGTTTCCAGGTGCGTCGGAATCAGGTGCGCGGGAATCGCCTAACCCTCACCCTAACCCCCTCCCAGAGGGAGAGGGGATTCTTGATACCCCAATCAGGGTTGGGCCAACAGGGTGTCCAGTATCTGGCGCAACAGGCCGGCGTCCATGGGGCCGGAGAACTTGCGAACGATTCGTCCCTCGCGGTCCAGGAAGAACTTTTCCGGTATGCCCCGGACGCCGTAGCTGATGGCAATTTTACCCCCTTCGTCCACGCCGTTGGGGTATTCATCGCCCTGTTGTTGCAGGAACAGCTCGGCGTCGCCGGCGTTGTCCCACAGGTTGAACCCAACGAACTCGACCCCGCGCCCGCGGTACCCGCCATAGACCCGGGCCAGGACCGGCGCTTCGTCGCGGCACGGGGGGCACCACGACGCCCAGAAGTCCAGCATCACCACCTGCCCGCGCAGGTCGTCGCTGGCAATTTCGCCGCCACCTAAGAGCGCAAGGCTAAATTCCGGCGCGGGTTCCGTTTCGACGTTCAACTCTACGATGCTGCTGTTGACCGCCAGGCCGCCACGGGCCGGGCCGGAAGTGGCCGAGGCCCAGGCCAGGATCGCCAGAAGCGCCAGTACAGGAACGGCCACGGCGATAACAACCAGCCAAGCCTTCCCGCCGCGCCCGGTAGATTTCGGCAACCCCTCAGCAGCAGTTTCGGTGGAATCCCCCGTAGGCTCGTCCATCACTCGACGGACTCCGGGGCCTCATACAGTGCGCGGGCCACCAGCTCGGCCCTCTGTTCCAGGTAGTCATCTTCGTCCATACCGTCCTGTTGGTACTGCTCGTCGAGGGCCGCCAGGCGGGAAACCAAGGCAGCCCTCTGCGACGGCGGAGCATCGTCGTCCGGGCTGCCGGCTACCGCTCCGGCCTCCGGGATCTCGGAGGTGGGGGTACGCCCCCGCTCTAACCCAATCCCGGAGTGAGAGGGAACACTCTCGGCAGCGGCCACGGGGCGGTAGCGCCGGGCCAGGCCCAGGGCCAGCAGGGCCAGCAGGGCCGCGCCCATGGCCGACGGTATGGCTGTTATCCAGAATCCGCCGCCGGACAGTGTGCTGCCGACCCGCGCCATCACACCGGGTTGGGGCAGGCCCTCCAGCCGCAGCTCGACGCCGGGGCCGGCGGGCACGTCGCGGGCCTCCCAGGCCCGGTAGACTCCCTCGCCGATGCCCACCGGCGGGCGAGCGGCGAGGCCGCCGATTTCCACGTCCGGCCAGCGGTCGGGGACCAGAATCTGGAATATGTCGGCGCCCTGCGGCAGGCTGTTGCGGTACTCCAGGCTCCCGCCTTCGTAGGGGAAGGTGTAGGCGAAATCCACGCTGTGCTCTCCAGGCGGCACGGCGGCAGTGAGCGCGAACCCGGAGCCGACGGAGATAATCTCGCCGCCGCGCAGGTTGGACTGCACGGTCACCTCTGCCGCGCCGGGCGGCAGCGCGAATCGCATGAAGCTGAACATCCCCGGCCTGGCGGTTTCCAGGTTGGGCCGCAGCGTCTTGTCGGTGGGATTGGTGAAGCGCACGAACTCGGTAGCGGTGGCCAGGCGCTGCGCCACGTCGATTTCGGAGATGACCATGACCTGTCGATCGACGCGCATGATGCCCGCGTCCTCCGTCCATTCGTTGACGGTGATGACCACTTCCTCCGACAGGCCGCCGGGAGGAAGGGAGCGCCCGTAGAAGACTCCGCCGTAGTCAACGCTCAGGTTGTAGAGGCCGCCCGGCACCAAGGGCGCGCCATCGAGGACAAAGCTGCCGTCGGGGGCGGCCTGTGTCTGGGCGGTACCGCTGAGGGTTCCATCCGGGCCGGTTACCAGCATCAGGACGGCCAGGCCGCCGGGGTTGTCGGCTCCGGCGGTTCCGTTGACCACCCTGCCCTCGATGGAAAGCGTCTGCTGGGTCTGTGCCGTGGCCGATAGCGGCAGGGCGACAAGCAGGGCCGCCATAACTCCGGCGCACACCGCAGCCAGCCAGAATGCGGAGACTCGCCTCAACGAGTAAGCAATTTTCTCCAACGGAGGGCCGCCCAAACCCTAACCCTCTCTCAGAGGGGGAGGGGATGTCGCCGCGCCGCAATGGGGGCAGGGAGTGTCGCCAGGAGGGATGGGAGCGTCGCACTGCCGGCAAGCCGTCCATTCCTCAACAGGGCCGGGACTCTCGACAGGCTCGATCGGAGTATGCAGGGGCGCACCGCTGTGCGCCAGTGATGAGCGGGCGGCCAGCACTTCCTGTTCCAGCAGCAGCTCCGGGGGCGCGTCGCCGCCCTCCAGCAGCGACTTTACCGCCTCTGCCGCCTGTAGCCGGTAGCCCTGCAACTGATCGCGGTACTGGTCCTCGGGAACATTGCCCAACTGGTAGTCCAGCTCCAGTGTGTCTATGGAGTCATAGATGGCGCCCATCCCTACGCCGACGCCGACGGCGGGCTGGAGCGGCGCTGCCGTCTCATCGCCGTGGGAGTCGCCTCGAAAGAAGGCATAGCCAACCATCACCAGGCTGAAGCAGGCCAGCGCGGCGCCGACGAGAATGGCGAATATCGTTTGCCCGTCCATAGGTTCAGTTTATCAGGAACCGGAAATTCCTGTATGCAGCGCAAGGGAAAAAGCGCATCAGGCGGCGGTGGCCGCCGGCGCCCGGGCTGGCGCACGGACGGGAACGCGGGAGGGCTCGGGCCACAGGGCGACGATGGTTCCCAGCACCATCACCGGCCCGGCCACCCACATCCACCAGATCAGCGGGTTGACCAGGATACGGAAGCCCACGTCGCCGTCGGGCAGGTTCTCGCTGGGCACCACATAGAAGTCCTCCACCGGCGACGAGCGGATGGCGGCGCGGGTGGAGGCCATGTTGAAACTGGGATAGAACGCCCGATTGGGGCTGAGGGTGTCCAGCAACTCCCCGTCGCGGTAGACCTCTACCGAGGAGATGAACTCGACGCGGTTGCCGAAGGGAACCTGCGTGGTGCCGAGATACCGGATTTCGTAGTTCTCGATGCTGGCGGTTTCGCCCGGTGACAGCACCACATCCTTCTGAGCGCTGAAGAAGGATGTGCCGACGATGCCCAGCACCACCATCAGCACCGACAGGTGAACGATGTAGCCGCCATAGCGGGGCCGGTTGGCCCAGATGAGGTGCAGGAAGGCGGCGGCATAGTTTTCCTGCGAGTTGCGATGACGGGCGCGGGCGCCACGATACCACTCCATCACGATGCCGGTGGCCACGAATGCGGCCAGCCCAAACGCGGCCAGGGCGTAGGGACGCCCCCACCCTAACCCTCCCCCGGGGGGAGAGGGAATTATCAAGAATACGACAACAACCGCTGCGACGCCGGCCGGTATTATCAGGGCGCGGCGGACGCTGGCCCAGTTGGCCCGGCGCCAGGGGAGCATCGGCCCCACGCCCATGAGGAACACCAGCCCCAGCATCAACGGGCCGTTTACCTGGTCATAGAAGGGCCGGGCCACGGTTATCTCCTCTCCGCTGATCAGCCGCGAGATGAGGGGGTAGACCGTGCCCCACAGCGTAACGAAGGCAATGGCCAGCAGCAGCAGGTTGTTGACCAGGAAGGCGGCCTCGCGGGAGAGCATCGAGTCCAGGTTCTGCGCGCTCTTCAGCAACGGATAGCGCCAGAAGAAAATGACGAAAGGAACAATCACCCCGACCGCCAGGAACAGCAGGAACACCCATCCCAGCGTGGAGGCCCCGAAGGAGTGCACCGACGGGACCGACCCTCCCCGGTTCATGAACATCCCGTAGAGGGCCAGCCCGAAGGCGACGTTGACCAATGCGATGTTCCACATTCGGAACATACCCCGCCGCTTCTGCACCATGATGGAGTGGATGAATGCGGTCAGGGCCAGCCAGGGCATGAAGGCGGCGTTTTCCACCGGGTCCCAGAACCAGTAGCCGCCCCAGCCGAGGATGGTGTAAGCCCACCAGGAACCCAGCAATAGCCCCCCGGCCAGCAGCGCCCAGGTGATGATGCCCCAGACGCGACCGGGGTCCACCCACTCGTCGCCGGTTTTGCGGGCCAGCAGCGCCCCCAGGGCGAAGGAGAAGGGTATGCTGATGCCCACCAGCCCCGCCATCAGCGCCGGCGGATGGAAGAACATCCCGAAGTGGGTCAGCAGCGGGTTGATACCCTCGCCGTCAACCGGCACGAAGGGCAGCTTGTCGAAGGGGTTGGCCATCACGGCCATCACGACTACGAAGAAGGTCAGCACCAGCATCAGCACGGCGGTAGTGTAGGGCAGGGCGTCGCGCACCTGCTCGGGTGCGCGCCATACCGCAATCGCCGTCATTGCCGACAGCACCATGGCGATGTAGAGCAGCGACCCCTCGTTGCCGGCGTAGAAGGCGACCCAGGTGAAGCGGTCAGGCATGGCCAGATCGCTGTGCCGGGCCACGTAGGCAATCTCGAAGTCGCGCCCGATGAAGGAGACCACCAAGCTCATCGTGGCGACGAAAAGCACGACCACGGTGGCGTACATCGCGGCCTGTGCGCTGTCTACCAAGGCCACCGAGCCACGCAGCTTCCCCGCCACCGAGCCGACGCTGGAATAAGCGGCGAGGGCCAGGGCGAGCCAAAGGCTGATTGCGCCGAGGTCACCCATTGGCGCCCGTCTCCGTTGTTGAAATTCCCTCCCCCGAAGCATAACTCCCTCCCTCCGGGGGGGATGCAGGGGTGGGTGGGTGGGGGCGTTCTTCAAACGCAGGGCGCATACCGCGCCGGGAGGCCAGCAGCCGGTCGGCAATCTCCAGGTAGGGGGCGAGTTCCGGGTCGCCTTCCGGCGGCGCGGTCGCCGATTCCGCCATCGCTGCGGCAACCGGGCTGGGAGAACCTCCCCTCCCGGTTCCTGCGTTGAGCGGAGCCGAAGGGCTTCTGCCTGAAGGCGAGGGGACGTTTCCCCTTCCGGTCATGGCGCGAATCACCAGGAATACGCCGCCCAACCCGGCTGCCACGCCCACGATGGGCAGTATCCAGGCCAGCAGGTTCACGCCCGACTTGGGCGGCGCTGCCAGGATGTCGGGGCCGTAACGGTCAGCGAAATAGTCCAGAATTTCCTCGCGGGTCCTGCCTTCAGCCAGCATCTCCCTTACTACGGCCCGCATCTGGAAAGAGATTTCCACCTGGGCCTGGTCGATGGTCTCGGCGGGGCAGATGGGGCACATTAACATCCGGTCTATATTCTGCGCCTCTTGTTCCAGCGTTTCACTCAGAGAGGAGTCGCCGGGAGGCGTCTGGGCATTCGCCACCGGGACGATGAACAGAAGGGCCAACAAAAAAGAGCACAGAATGCGCAGAGATTTCCTCATACCGTTCTCCGTGCCCTCTATGCTCTGTGTGTGGTTAAGGCAGAGCTGGTTACTGGAGTGCAGCTCCGATGTATTCTGCGATGTCCCGGCGCTCCTCCGCGCTGAGCAATTTGCCGAAGGGCGGCATCACCGAGTTGGGGCCGAAGGGCCGGACGTTGGACCTCAGGTAGCCCTCGATGACATTGGGATCCAGCGCCGTCAGGTCGGGCGGCCTGGGTTCCCCGCTGTCCGGGTCGAAAATGTTGTACTGGTAGCCGTAGCCGCCATCGGCAGGGCTGCGGGTCAGCTGTTGCAGCACGGGGCCGCTGTCCTTGCCGTCGGCGCCGTGGCACATCTGGCAATTGACCTCGAACAGGTGGGCGGCCGAGTCATTGGTGGTGTTGCGCGGCGCGGGATACCAGGCCACGGCGCCAGCGACACCGTACAGGCGCGGCGGTTCGTGGGACTTGTAGGACTGCTGATAGTGCTGCTCGTAGAAAATGTCCACGGGGTAGCTGCCGGAGGTACAGCCCGCCAAAGCCAGGGCGGCAACCATGACCAATCCGGCAACCAACAGCCGTGTGGAATGAACCCGCACTCCAACCCTCTTGAGGATGGAGCGGGGCTTTTGCCCCGACGAATGCCGGGGGTTTCCCAACGGTCTGCGCGGCGTGTTCTTGAACCCGTTCAACATCTGGAACGTCATTCCGGTATTCACGGCCTGAGTCTGCCAGCAGGCCGGCCTTTAATTCTCGCGTACCACGTCTACGGCGCCCGCCTGGGTGAAGAGGGTGGACACCTGGGTGTGCTGATCCTCCTCGACGTTGACCAGCACGCCGATGTAGCCCTCGGTGATGCGGGTGTCGTAGAGGCCCTGCTTGAAGCTGGGCAGCCGGGACTCGAAGATGATGCCTATGATGGTAAAGATGATGGCCGTCAGCATGGTGCTTTCATAGGTCACCACCGCCATCGGCGGCAACGACAGGATGGGCTTGCCCGCCTGCACCAGCGGATATGCCATCTGCGTCATCGAGGTCAGCAGTATGCCAATAGTCAGCCCCACCAGTGCGCCGCACAGGGGGAAAATGTACAGCCGGTGCCCCTCGTGCCGCTCCCCGAAGGCTCCCTCCGGGTAGGGGGTGTCGGTCAGGAAGTCGTAGTCGTTGGGAGACACGCCAGCCTGTTGCAGGGCGTCGCCCGCCTCAGCCGCGTACTCCGCGTCTTCAAACAGCCCCAGTATCGGTCGTTTAGCCATGTTCCGTTCCCTCTGTCGGGTTTTCCATGGATTTGCGGAATATACAGGATTTCGGGACCGGCTCGCGGTTCATCCTTCCGTCCTGTGCATCCATGTTGTATCTCAGTGTTGTTGACTCATTCTTCGCGGTAGACCGCCGGGATGGTCACCCGGCCTATTTTGATCTCGGTGCGGAGGATTTCGGCCTCCTTGATGTCGTACAAGGGTATCAGCGGCGCCACGCGGGCGATGAGCAGCATCAGCATGGAAACCAGCGCGAAGGTGGCCCCGATGATGGTCCACTCCACCGCAGTGGGTGCATAGACGGAGTACCAGGTAAAAGTGAACACCTGCTTGTTCTGGAGGCCAGGAACGATGATTATGAATCGCTCCAGCCACATCCCGATGTTGACCGAGATACAGGCCGTTGACATTATCCACAGGTTCCGCCGGAACGCCCGGGGCAGCCACAGGGCCACTGGCAGGAAGTAGGTGGTGAACACGAACACCATCATCCAGATGTTCCACGGGTTCTGCATGAACTGAAGCTCGCGCACTGCCAGTTCGTCGGCCTCCCGTCCGTAGAAGCCGAAGAGAATTTCCATCACGAAGAAGTAGAACCAGCCGGTGGCCACCACAATGAGCAACCGCCCCAGGGCGTCGATGTGTTCGTGGCGAATGTAGTTCTGCCATCCGTAGATGTAGCGCAGAATTATCATCACGAAGGCCACGGCGGACACGCCGGAGTGTACCGCGCCCACCACGAAATAGGGGGCGAAAATGGTGGAGTGCCAGGTCTTCACCGCCACTGCCATGCCGAAGTCCCAGGACACTATCGAGTGCACCGACACGAACACCGGCAGAATCAGCGCCGACAGCAGCACACCCGCGATGATTTGCAGCTTCCACTGACGGGGGTTGCCGCGCCAGCCCATGGCCATGATGGTGTAAATGCGGTGGGTCATGCCCGTCGTGCGGTCGCGCAGCACGGCGAAGTCGGGTATCAGGGCCACCAGCACAAACAGTATGCTGGAAGTCAGGTAGGTGTAGACCGCGCTGGGGTCCCAGACCAGGGGAGACCGCACGTTGGGCCAGATGCCCCGGGCGTAGTCGTAAGGCGCGAAGGGTATGGTGTAAATCCAATAAATCGTGCGCCAGGGACGCCCGGTGTGAATCAGGGGCATCATCATTGCCGTCATCAGGGAGAAGACGGTCAAAATCTCGGCGGCCCTGGTGGCCGGGCGGCGCCATTCGGCCTTGGACAGGCGCAGGATGGCCGAGAGCATCACCCCGGCATGGCTAATGCCGATCCAGAAGACGAAGTTGGTGATGAAGAAGCCCCACATCACCGGGCGGTTCAGGCCTGTAACTCCAAACCCCTTATTGACCAGCAGACCTGCCGCGCCGAACCCTACCAACACAATCAGCCCCAAGATGGTCACGGTAATCGGGAACCACTTGGGCGAGTGCAGAATAGACCCCAGCAACTCGCGGTTTATCTGCCGGTAGGGTATGGGTGTCCTGCCTTCTTGCATCTCTCTACCTATTGACCAGGTTGACCAGGGTTTAACATGGATATACAGGATTATGGGACAGGCGCTCGGATTATCCTGTTAATCCTGTGCATCCATGCTTAATTATTACTCAGGTTTGCCCAGCACCAGGTATTCGCCGCGGATGAAGCGGGACATTTTCTGGTACAGCGCTCCTTCCTTGACTTCCCAGACCGATAGCGACGGCAGAATTTTGGTCGCGACCAAGTATACGAAGGCCGCGCCGCCGATGCCGCCGGCGACCATGAAGATGTCCCAGATGTCGGGGTAGACCGCCGCCGGAACATGATCCAGGAAGGCCGCGTAAATGTTGCCGGAGTTGGCCCCGCCGACGAACACCCGGACGCTGAACATCAGCGCGCCCGCCGCCGCCGACAGCCCGGCCAGGGGTGGCCCCCAGGCGCTGCGGCGAACCGGGTTCCACAGCAGGATCAGGAACGGGATGGCGAAGCTCAAAACCAGATTGGCCACGAACACCCCGCCGTAGGACTGGGCGAACAGGTACTTGATGATGTTCTGCTCCACCGCCAGCCGCCCGTACCAATAGGTGATGAAGAAAGCGAACAGGTGGTAGGCCCACAGCAGAGTCAGGCCCAGCAGCACTTTGCTGGCCGACCAGAACACCGCCTTGCCGTAGTACTCATGGTAGCCGCCCCACCGCCGCATTACGTACAGGATGATGAGGCAGGTTCCCAAAGCCACCTGGAATCCGGTGAGGCTGTAGAACACCGGGAAAATGGAGTCCTTCCACCCCGGAATCATGCTCTGGGCGTAGTCGGAGCTGATGATGAATTGCACGAAAATCAGAATCATGAAGTAGAAGGCGCCCAGCATGGCCAGCCCGGCCTTCTGCGCGTTCCACTGCCGCTTGGTGCCGTACCAGTGTCCCGATAGAGTGCGGTAGAGCCAGCCCCGGAATCCGCCGGCGGTGTGGCGGGTCTCGGCCATGTCCGGCACTGCCGACAGCCACAGGATGAACAGCGACGTTACTGCCAAGGCGATGACGCCGGCCAGATCCCAGGCATGGGGCGCGCCGATCGGCCCCTCGAACCAGATGGTGCGGCGAATATCCAGGTCATGCCCGTGCCCGGGGTTGGGGTTGGCGATGGGCGGCAGAATCAACATCATCGGTATAAAGGTGATGATGTTGAAAATTCCCACAACGGCGAACAGCTCGGATACCCTGGACAGGGGCCGGCGCCAGTGGCTCTTGGTGAAGCGGAAGGCCACCGCCGCCACCGGAGCGGCGCTGGTGACCATAAAGACAAAGGAAAAGGTAGCCATGTAATAGCCCCACGGTCCACGGTCATCGAAACCGTCGGCCGCGACTCGGGCCACGAATCCCACCACGCCCAGCACCAGCAGGGCGAAGCTGAAGAGCAGCCCGAGGGCGAACAACCTGGGCATGGCGGAAATCTTCTCCGCCATGTCGCGGGTCATCACCCGGGGATTTGGGAAAACCCACATTCCCGGGTAGTGCCCCCCGGAAGCTGCGCCGTGGGCTGCGCCTTGATGGATATGTTCGCTTTCGCTGGCTGCCATACTTGCTCTTTATGACGCAATGGCGCAATGACGCAAGGGTTATCGTTATTTTCTTCGCGTCATTGCGTCTTTGGGTTTAATTATCCCTAGTGAGCCTCGCCGCCTATTGGGTACTTGTCGACCTTCTTCAGGTAGATTACGTTGGGCTTGGTGCCCATTTCTTCCAGGAGCCGGTAGACCCGGGTCTTGGACTCGTCAATGTATTCGCCGTGGTGGACCTTGTCGTACTGCTCGTTGGCCTTCTCGAAATACTGGTAAACCGGGCCCGTGGGGTCGCTCTGGTCACCGAACATGAGCGCGTTTGTGGGGCAGGCCTGGGCGCAGGCCGGCAGGAAGTTGCCATCCTTCATGCGCTGGTAATTCAGGTATCGGTCACCGGCAGGAATGCGCTCCCCGGTCATGGGATCCACGCCCCGGCGCTCCACGGTAATCTCCCCGCGCCGTATGCGCTGGACGCAGAAGGAGCAACGCTCCATGACGCCCCGGCTGCGGATGGTGACGTCGGGGTTGAGCTGGTTGCGCAGCCGCTCCGGCCACTTTGGCTCCCACCAGTTGAAAAAGCGAACCTGGTAGGGGCAGTTGTTGGCGCAATAACGGGTGCCCACGCAGCGGTTGTAGACCTGGACGTTCATGCCCTCGTCGTTGTGGTAGGTGGCGTATACCGGGCAAACCGGCTCGCACGGGGCGTTCTCGCAGTGCTGGCACATGATGGGGATGAACCGCGCCTTGACGTTGGGGAACTCCCCCTCCCAGTAGCGCTCGATGCGGATCCACTCGTAGGCCCGGCGCTGCTGGAAATACTCCTTGGTATTGATGGGCAGGTTATTCTCCGCCTGGCAGGCGACGACGCAGGCCTGGCACCCGGTACAACGGTCCAGATCTACCACCATGCCCCACTTGTGATCGATTCGGTTCGTTACCATTTATGCGCCTATTCTCGCTTCATCCACATTTTTGTCCCGGCTCGCCGGGATGCCGTGCAAGGGAACGCCTTCGCCCTGACCCTCTCCCGGGGAGAGGGTCAATTTCTTCCATCTCAGTCTCAGTAATTATCGGGCGCTATGGTCTTGATAATTTCCTCGGCGGCGCTGAGGCCGATCTCCACGGCCCGGGTGTTGCCTTCCAGCTTGGATACGTTCACGCTCTCGCCAGTGCGGGAGATGCGGACGCGGGTGCCGGCCCAAGCCAGCGTTTCCGGGCCGGCCACGCGGGTCGGCTCCAGAATTTCGGCCAAATTGGAACTCTCGGCGCCGGGCCGGTCGGTGGCCCAAGGAGAGCCGTGGCGCCGCCCGCCGCCGAAGGGAACCCCTACCACCTCGGGCGGGGCCGCCGGCGTGAGATACGCCACCGCGCGGATGGAGCCGCGCGAAGACTCAATGCGCACCACGTCGCCCTCGCGGATGCCGTACCTCGCGGCGGTGTTGTCGTTGAGCTCAATCCACGTCTGCCAGGTGACCGACGTCACGGGATCGGGAGCCGCCTGCAACCAGGGCAGGTGAGCCAGTTCGCCGTCCTGTATCGTGTTGTGGGAGAATGGCGCCAGGTACAGCGTACCATCGCCACCGAATCCGGCGAAGGTGGGGTCAGACGCACTCTGGATTATCCGGCGCAACAGACCGGCGCTGGGCCGGGGTACGTCCGGGCCGGTCGCCGATTCGTCCCACCAGCCGCCCCGCCTCAGCAGGGCAGTCCAGAATTCCTCGGCGGTGGCGGCCTGGATGGAGCCGCGGCCTTCCTCGAACAGCTCGCCGGAACTTGCCTTCAGCATGGCCTGGTAGCTGCGCCACGGCAACTGCGCCTCGTCCACGCCGAGGCCGCCGGCGACCTCCAGCAACACGTCGGGGAAGCTGCGCGGGTCCAGGTCCCACAGCGGGTTAACCACCGGCTGCTGGAACCCTGCGACCTGGTAGCCGGGGCCGGGGTCGGGAATGTCGTCGCCCCAGTCCTCCAGGTACACCCGGTCGGGCAGGAGCAGGTCGGCCAGGGCGGTGGTGTCGTCTATGAAAGGCGAGAAGCTGACCACGAAAAGGTCCTGGGCGCTGACGATAGCCTCCCGCAGTCCCAGGGAGGCGGGCAGGCCATGCGCCGGGTCCACGTTGTGCAGCATCAGCATCCGGGTTTCGCCGGTGCGAATCTGTTCGGCCAAACGCTCGAAGTCGTTCAGGCTGGCGGAATGGGCCGATGCTGGCACACCGTCCCAGGGGCCGGAGGGGTTGAGCTTGACGCCGCCCTTGGCGCCGACGCTGCCCACCAGCCAGTTGAGCACACTGGCGGCCTCGACGTTGAAAAGTCCATTGGTGTGCGCGCCCGCAGAACCGCCGGCGATGGCGAGTCCGGGTTTTACTTGCCCGGTGGGGCCGTGGCCGGCGAAGTCGCGGGCGAGCTTGCGGATGAACTCCGCCGGGTCGCCGCCGGCGATTTCACTGGAGATACCGGCCAGCGGAGCCGCAATCTCGGGACGGTAGAAATTCAGCAACAGCCGGCCGGAGTCGCCGCCCAGCAGCGCGTCCACGTCAACGCCGGGAGCTTGCAGGTTCTCCGCCACTATGACCTGGGCGATGCTGAGGGCCAGATGGCCTTCCCGTCCCGGCCGGATGGGAATCCACTTGTCGGCGTTGGCGGCGGTCATCGAGAAGCGGGAGTCCACCTGGTACAACGTCCCGCGCTTCTCGCGGTGATGTCCCTGACGGAACTCGCCATAGCCCCGCATCCAGCGGGTTGGCGAAATCCAGGTGGAGAGAAAATCCGCGCCGAAGGAGAGGATGAAGTTGGCGTTCTCCAAGTCGAAGTCGGGGAGAACGTCCTGCTCGTAAACATTTTTGACAGCGGTGCGGAATACGTTGTTGTCCACCGGCTCGAAGTTCATTTGTTCCGCGCCGATGGCCTCGGCGAAACGGGCGGTCAGAAGGCCGAGATGGCCCCGGGTGGGCTTGGTCAGCAGGACAGCGCGCGAGCCGCGGTCAGTGAGCTGGCGGGTCAGAACGTCCAGCCCGCCTTCAGTGCCTGCGGAAGACTCCCAGCCTATGGGGTCGAACTGGCCGGAGCCGCGGTTACCGCCGCGCCTCATGGCGCCGGGGATGCGGTCGGGATGGTAGAGGGCCTGTACGCCAGCCTCGCACCGGGCGTGGCTTCTGCCCTGGTTGGTGGGGTAGAGCGGGTTGCCCTGAATCTTCTTGGCCCGGCCCTCCATTACCCGCACGAGGATGCCCTCGCAGGACGGGCAATTGCGGCACAGGCTGGCGTACCAGTTGTCCTTGCCCCTCGCCAGGTCTTCGGGGAGGCTAACGGGGCTCTGGATGCTGAGCTCGCCCTCGCGGATGCCAAGGCCCTCACAGGCCACGGCGCCCACAGCGCCCAGACCGGCCCATGCCAGAAAATGTCGCCTAGTCAGTTTCATTTATGCAGGTTCTTCGCTTTACGTGTTCTGTATGGTTCGGCGGGAGGGCGTCGCCCTCATCCTGAGCCTCTCCCCGAGGGAGAGGAAATCGTGTCCTACTTGTGGCAGACGGTGCAGTCGGTGGGCACGTTGTTCACCCGGTGGCAGTCCAGACAGGTGCCCATCTTGAGAGACTGGCCTGTCTTGGGCTGAACTTCGTCCATGCTGCCCACGTCGCCGTGGCAGATGGAGCAGGTCTCGGTGATGCTGTACGGCCGGTTGACCTCGTTGCCGTTGATGTCATAGCGCTGGCCGCTGGCGCCTTCGGTGTCGGTTTCGCTGGTGAAGTAGCGGATATGGGCCTCGTGGACGAAGCGCACATGGTCGGGCAGGCGATGCACCCGCTCCCAGTCGATGGGTTCTTCGTCGGCGAAATACTGCTGGACCTTGGCGATCTCGGTCTGGGCTTGGCCGTCCCGCCCGGAGATGTCCTTGTGGCAGAACAGGCACTGTTCCACCGCCGGTACCGTGGCGGCTTCTCCCTTGGTCACGTTGCGGTGGCAAAACTCGCACTGGATGTTGTGCTGTTCCACATGGACGGTGTGGGGAAAGGCGACGGGCTGCGCCGAGGCGTTCCCCAAGCCGAAGGGTGGGTTGGAAAACCAGGAAATAAACAACACGACCAGCACGAAGCCGATAATGACGGTGAATATGCCGCCCGCCACCATAAGCGGAATCATTTTGGATGTGGGTCTCATTCTTGACTGGAACCGTTCATTTTGAGATGCCTGTCGAAGGGCCTGCCAAAGGATTGACGAAGGGCTTGCGCAATGGAACCGGCCTGCCTAAGGCGCCTAGATAAGCAGCCGGTTCCAGATATTCCTCACGTCGAGGGTCTGGTTGATGCCAAGCGCCAGAATGATGACGGTCACCACCGCGATGGCCAGGGCCAGGGCCGTGAGCGGCCACTTCAGCCTGGCAATGTTCTGGGGAAGGTGGCCCGTGGATACCGCCGACGGGATGAGGGCGTGCGCGGTAAGCATGGTGACGGCAAAGACTACCACCAGTGGGAAGTAAATCCAGAACCACTGAAGGAAAAGGTGGATGTTGTTCCAGTCGGTGCTGTCTAGTGCTTTGGGATCCATGGAGCTCCGTTCACCCCCGCTACATCCCGGCGCCCGCGGCCTGCCTGCTGGTCTCTGGCAATGCTTGTCCCCGCCTGCGCGGGGATTCGCGGCCTGCTGTCCCTTATGAAAATATGACGACCCGAAAACCGAGTGAAAATTATCACAACCTTCGGGGGGTGTCAAGGGGATTTAGCTTGCGATTCCGGTCGTCCGCCCACTTCTGACTGGCGTTGATACAGGGACATCAGGCAACGGCGGGGCAACATCACAGGGTATTCAATCCCGCCGGCATAGGCCAAAATAGAGGAGTCAAAGCCAACCTCCGGCCACGACCGGGGGCAAGCAAGGAGAAATCATCATGCCGGCCAGAAACGGGCAACAGTACATCGAGAGGCTGAAGGAAAGGCCGCCGACGCTGTATATGCGGGGCGAGCGGGTCAAGGATCCGACCACGCATCCCGGACTGAGCGGCGGCGTCAGAACTGTGGCCCGGCTCTACGACCTTCAACACCCTTCCCCCGCCGGAGGCCCCGCCGGGCCACGAAGGCAGAAGCCGGATGGCAACAGTGGGGCAGCGATGACTTATGCTTCGCCCACAAGCGGCGAGCAGGTGGGGCTGTCGTTCATCACGCCCAGGAGCGCGACGGACCTGGACGCGCGACGGAAGATGATGCGGCGGTGGGCGCGGGTCTCCTGCGGCATGATGGGCCGGACGCCGGATTTCCTCAACGTCAGCCTGATGGCCATGGCCGCCGCCGGAGACTACTTTGCCGAAGACCGGCCGGAGTTCAAGCAGAACATCCGGAACTACTACGAAAAGGTGCGCGAGGAAGACCTGGTGCTGACTCATACCCTGGTCAACCTCCAGCGCAACCGGGCAACGGCCCCACCTCAACCCTCCACCGGAGGGGGCGATGCGCTGGCCGACAACACCGACATCGCCCTGTCGGTGGTAAAGGAGACCGACTCCGGCATCGTCGTTCACGGGGCGCGGCTGCTGGCGACCCTGCCCATTGCCGACGAAATCGCGGTGTACCCGGCCCGCTCCCACCGGCTGCCCACGGGCGCGCCGGGCCGCACCTCCTTCGCCTTCGCCCTGCCCTGCGACGCGCCCGGGCTGCGCTTCCTGTGCCGCGAGAGCTTCGACCTGGGACGCTCCCGCTTCGACCATCCCCTCGGTTCCCGGTTCGAAGAGATGGACGCCCTGGCCTTCTTCGACAACGTATTCGTGCCGTGGGAGCGGGTGTTCCTGCTGGGCGACCCCGACCGCTGCAACAATATGTCGCGGCACACCCACCAGTACCTGCATTCGGGGCATCAGGTGGTGACCAAAAACGTGGTCAAGCTGGAGTTCGTGCTGGGGCTGGCCAACCTGATGCAGCACACCCTAGGCTCCGGCCAGCAGCCGCAGATGCTACAGATGACAGCGGAAATCATCGAGAGCCTGGAGACAACCAAGGCATTGCTGCGAGCCGCCGAGGCCGACGCCGCCCCCGACCAGTGGGGCGTGATGTGTCCGGCGGAAATGCCTCTGACCGTTGCCCGGCACCTGTTCATCAGGATGTACCCCCGCATGGGAGAGATACTGCAACTGATGGGGTCCAGCAGCCTGATGGCCCTGCCCACGGAGGCCGACCTGAAGGGCCCGCTGGCCGACGAGCTGGCCAATTACCTGGACACCGACACCGACACGGCGGAGGGCCGGGTGCGCCTGTTCCGGCTGGCCTGGGACGCCTGTTGCAGCGCCTTCGGCCAGCGGCAGATACTCTACGAGCGCTTCTTCCAGGGCGACGTTTACCGCAACGTGGTGCTGCTCAACAGCCTGTACGACAAGGAGCCGGCCACGGCCTTCGTCCGGGAGTTTCTGGACGGGGAGTAGAGGCCGCGCGCGCGGCAGTCCGGGCTGCCTACCCCGGCTGGAAAACGCCGGCCAGGTAGAGGCCGCGCGCGGCAGTCCGGCGGTCACGGCTCAGGGTCGCACTACCTGGCTTGTAGAGGAAGCGCGACCCTGCGGCCGAGTCTTACATCGTATCCATCGCCCACAGACCGACATGGTAATGAGGGCGGGCAGGGTTCGTCCTGGCAGGGTTCGTCAAGGATCAGCGCGATAGGGGATTCCGTTCGGTTATAGGGTATGTTTATCGCAGCTAGATGGGTAAACTCCGAAGCCCTTAAAGAATCCAAGGCAATGCGATGATGTGCATCCCAATGTAACGGATAGACTTGGGTCAGATGGGGAATCCTCCGTGGTATTAGTCAACCAATCTAGCGGAATGCAATCGCACGGGGTTGCCTGCGGATCGAAGTGCCCTGGATACCTGTCTGCTAGGCTCTCCATGAAGTAATCGAGGGATCGCTTGTCTGGGAAAAATAAATCTCCTTCATGGAAAGGTACAAGCCCTGTATCGGCCCATGTGACTGGGTGATAAGAACCGATGGCAAGTGCAACTTCCTCCCCTACGCCTCTAACCCTGCACCACGTCTGACAATCCAGTCCATATTCGCATTTATCGCACCCGCACCATCGGTGAGGCCAGCCGACTTCTCGCGGATTGCAAGGCAGAATGCGAATGTACCTCTCTCGAATTAGACATGCATTGCAACTGATGAAATCCGCAGGCGCATCAAGAGGCAGTTCTATCCGGCGGTTAGGGTTGCTGCTTCCCTGGTCACAGCCTAGCCAATGCGACTTTGGAAACCCGAATATACCCGGGTCCCCTATCTTGGATTCATACTGGTAGATTAACTCTACCGTCCATTCCGACATTTCAACAACTCCCTGTATAGCGGCATACCCTACAAGCAAACGGAACCCGGGCCCGCATCCGGGCGCAATCATGCCATGCCTGCATTCGCAGCAGCATATCCATGCTGGCGCCGAAGGCTTTTTCTATCCTGAGGGCCATCTCCGGCGATAGAGCGGCGTTTGCGTTCAGCAGGGCGGAAAGAGTCGCCCGCCGCACCCCCATACCTTCGCCGCCTTTGTCACGCTGATCCCCTGCTCCTCGATGATTTCCGTGCGGACGAATTCCCCAGGATGGGATGGATTCATCGTCACTTGAACACCGTCGGCAACCATAATAAGCCGCTGCAAACCCCTGTGCCGAACCGAATTGCAGTACGCCATTCAACTGATGCCGTCTAACGCCGCTATCCGTCCCCGTCGCCGCCGGCGGGCGCTGGGGATGCCAATGGCGGCGCAAGCAGGGGTGGCGCGGCGCTGGGTACGGTCGGCTTCCGCCGCGCCTCGTCGGGCAGTTCGTGCTCCCAGTCAGGTATCAGCACACTCGAGTTGCTGTCCAGCAGGGAGATTACCAGCACACCGCCGAGGCTGTAGGCCATGGACAGGCCCAGGATGGCCATATATGACCCCGTGGCGTACATGATAAGCCCGGCCAATGCGGTGGCTACGAAGTGGCCCATGAGCGCCCCGGTCGTCTGCCAGCCGTAGACCGTGCCCATCGGCCCGTCGCCGTAATACTGGCGGTTAATGATGAGATAGCCGGTCCACTCGCCTCCGAATCCCAGGCCGAAAGTGACCGCGAACAGGTAGAAGAGCCAGGGTTCCGCCGGGCCGAACATAATGATGGGCACGGTGAGGCCCTGAATTGCCAGGCTCACTGCCATCATCCTCCGGGTGCCGTAGATCTCCGCCAGCACCGGCGTCCCGAAGCGGCTGATGATGCTCACCAGCGAAATGATGGCCAGAATGATTCCCGCAGAGGTCAGGGAATTGAAGACGTGTGTGTCAAGAGCGTACTTGGCGACGTAGATGAGAATGATGCCGTGGCCCGCGCAGCCCAGACCGTGAATCAGGGGCAGGTTCCAGAAAGGGCGTGTGCGGCGTATGTGCTGATTGAACGTCTTGATACGAAGCTGTTCCAGGCCCTTTGCCAACCTGGCTGTTGCGGATTCCCCGGTCCGCGCGCCGTAAGGCTCTATTCCCAGGTCGGAGGGGCGGTTGCGCATGAAGGGCACCAGGCACAGCATGGCGATGCCGCCAATAAGGCCGATGATCACGAAGTTGGTCTGCCAGCCCAGGGTCTCGATGAGATACCCGGCGACGGGAGCGAAAGCGGCGGTGCCTACGCCTCCGGCGGCCCACAGGATGCCGATGCCCAGCCCCAGGCGGCGGCGGAACCAGCCGCTCACCGAGGCCATCAGCGGCACCATGCCCATCGATTGCGTGAGAGAGAGCAGCACTCCGAAGAACAGGAAGAAGTGCCAGACTTCGGTGATGCGGCTCAGCAGAAGCATACTGATCAGGTACAGCGAGGCCGCCGCAAATAGCATGATGCGGGAGCCGAAACGGTCGCCCAGCCATCCTGTGAAGGGCGCATAAATTGCGCCGAATCCGTAGTAGGCCGCGATCCCGAGGGTGACCAGGCCTTGGTTCCACCCAAATTCGCCCTCGCTGCTGGTCAGCGGCGGCAGCATGATGCCCGCGGCCATGCTGATGGAGCTTGCGAAAATCTGCACCGTGGCCAGGATGCCGATAATTATCCAGCTATAGTGGAACGGAAGCCGCGCGGCCAGTCCTCTGGCTTGGGATGTGGAGACGGGCGTCGCCTCTGAGGAATCTCTGGGCCGCCTGCGTAACATATCAACTCGACTGATGATGATTGTGACATGGTTTTATTTCCGGGTACAATGATAGCACTTAAGCGGACCGGATTAAACGGAGAGAGGCCGTACCAGAATCAAAGAAGGGCTGAGGATTCGGAATCCTCAGCCCTCCCTGCATCCTGTGGGGTCTTCCGATTCTCCCTCTCCCTCAAGGAAGAGGGCTGGGGTGAGGGCGGAGCCCCGGAATGGCGCAACATTCCCTCACCAACAGGGATGCCCCACCCTGACCCTCTCCCGGAGGGGGAGGGAACTATCAAAAAAACCCTGCAACATCCTGTGGGTCTGTTACAGCGGGTCAGGGCATGATGTTCATCTGGCGTACGATGGACTCGCCGAGAGTCGTGTCTCCCACGATGGACACCTTGCCCGACTGTAGCGCTTCGTCCGGGTCCCAGCGGCCGCAGCCGATACAGCCGAAGGTCTCGGCGTCCAGGCTGATGCTGACGGTGGGATTGTCGGGGGCATGATCCAGCTCGCGGCCCCGTCGGCTCCCGTCCGGGGTTACGGCAACGCCGATGGCGATTACGCGCCCGGCGGGGCCGGAAATGTTGAGCGCCACCGTCGCGCCGTCGGGGGCCTGGGCGCGGCGGGCCGCCACGAAGGGCATGGCCCGTATGACGCGGTTCAGCGCATGGGCCGCCGCCGGGCTGTCGTAGTGGCCGGGCCGGCCGAGGGCCCGGCGGATGTCCTGCTCGTGTACCCAGGCATCCATGATGCGGATGCTGATGAACTCGGACATGGGGGCCGGACCCACCGGAGTCTGCATTTCGGCGGAGAAATCATCATCGGACTGGCGGCTCAGAAATTCCACGCGGCGGGCGGTCTTGGCGCGGAAGTCCGAAAGCGCCTGTGCACCGGCCCAGGGACGCCGGAAGTCCACCACTATCTCGTTGTGCTGCCCCTGCTCGCTGCGGGTGTGGGACAGGTCGGCGGGCGTGTGGTCGGGGTCCGGGTCGCCCAGGATGCCCGTCTCGGAGCCGGCCAGGTGGGAGACCTGGTCCTGCACCGACCAGCCGGGGCAGTCCGTCGGGGTCTTCCACTCGGCCTCGGTCAGGTCGTCGCAGAGGTCGCTGATGGAACTCCAGACGCCTTTCATCATATTTACCAGTTGCTGATTGGCTTCGTTCATACTTCAGATGCCCCAGATAGGCGTTGGTAGGCACGTCGGCAGTATCATGGGGTTCGCCCTCACCCTGACCCCTCCCAGAGGGAGAGGGGATTTATAGATAACCCTCCCTCCAACGGGAGGGGACTTTACTCGCCTTCTTCCTGTCGGCGGCGGTTCTCGCGGGACTGTATGGCGTGGATGACCTCGTCAGCGGTCATGCGCCCCACCGGGCCGGAGGCGTACATTGACCCCAGCACCACGCCGCCGCGCCCCAGCAGGAACTCGGCGGGCTGCACGAATCCGCCCCGCCCCGTCTGATCGGATGCGGGGGACCACCAGGCCCCGATGGTGTCGGCGTCCGCTTTCGTCGCGCCGTAGGCGACGGGGAAGGTGAGGCCCTTGCCCTGTACCTCCCGCGCCTGCTCCTCGCTGTCCGTGCTGACGGCGTAGACGGTGACGTCCAGCGCGTCCAACCCGGCCTTTGCTGCCTCATAGGCGGCCAACTGCCGCTGGCAGTAGGGTCACCAGTGCCCCCGGTAGAACAGCAACGCGGTGTAGCGGCTGGGCGCGTCGCCCGGCAGCGACAGCGTTCCACCGTCCAACAGCTTCAAATCCAGTTGGGGGAAGCGGCCCCCCTGTTGCAGCATTTCGCCCATGAGAGTCCTCCGGTCGGTTCCAGATTGTGTTGTGCCCCGTTGAGTTTGTGGTGGGATTATAGCGCAGTGGTTCTCCCTCATCCTAACCCTGCTCCCCGGGGGAGAGGGAATTGCCGGGAGCGGTTGCCCGTCACACTGCCTGGTATACGCTGTTCTTCGCCCGCGCCGCCTTGCGGAGCCGCTTCTGCCCCTCCAGCGAGTGGACGGCTTGCTGCACTCTCGGGTCGCCGTAGCGGCGGAACTGGCCCACGATCCTACT
The DNA here is from genome assembly GCA_965261945.1 of Dehalococcoidia bacterium. Classification (GTDB taxonomy): domain Bacteria; phylum Chloroflexota; class Dehalococcoidia; order Lucifugimonadales; family UBA3495; genus VXOI01. The sequence continues at coordinate 2,121,610 of CBDHEF010000002.1, read as the reverse complement.
CATGGTCTTCGGCTGCTCGCAGTAGTCCCAGACCAGTTCGCACAGGGCGGCATCGGCGCCGGGAAGCGGGTATTTCGGAGTGACCGTGGTGTAGCCTGGGTTCCCGTCGGTCTTCTCCCCCAGCGTGAACTCCAGCCGCGCTTCGTGCCTCTCGAAGAATTTGCGGAAACGGGTACGCAGGATGCCGGGGCCGCCGGTGGAGCCGTAGCCGTGGATCACCCGCAGCGTGCGGCAAGCGTGGCCGCCGGGCTGTACGGCTTTGTTGTAGGCGTCCACGAACTCTTGCAGGGCCTCGGCCCAAGTCTTGCCGTGTACGTCCAGATCCAGGTTTTCCAACGCTCCTCCGCCATTGGGCGACTCGGCAAATCAGCATAGGCGCGTCCGTCCGCTCGGTCAACCGTGTAAAACGCCGGACATCGGGAATCACACTAACAGCAAGGGGAAGCAGGCGATGAAACAGCTTACGAGCAACGTATGGGTCGAAACCGAGGTGCGGGGCTGCAACTTCGGCTTCGTCACCACGTCCGACGGCATCGTGATGATTGACAGTCCGCACAAGCCCAGCACGGCCTTATGGCTGAAAGCCGAGATTGAGAAGCGGGGACTGCTGCGCTACATCATCAACACCGAACCCCACGGCGACCACTGGACCGGCAACGCCTTCTTCGACGCCCCGGTTATCGCCCACGAGGGCGTCCGCACCCGCATCCTGAATACCGACATGGCCGAGCACACCGCCCGCATCGGCGCCTTCGGCCCGGAGGAGCCGGAGCTGCTGGAGGGCTACCGGGCCAATGCGCCGGTCATCACCTTCCAGGATGCAATGACCCTGCACGTAGGCGACCACACCTTCGAGATGATCCACATGCCGGGCCACACGCTATACCAGGCGGCGGTGGTGATTAAGGAAGAGGGCGTGGTGTTCACCAGCGACAACATTTTCCACGGCGTACAGACCTGGCTCCACGAGGCCAACCCCGACCTGTGGCTGGCGGCGCTGGATGGCCTGCGCAAGCTGGACGAGGACATTTTCGTCCCCGGCCACGGCGCGCTGTGCGGCAAGGACTATCTGGACGAGCAGGGCGAGTTCATCATCGAGTGGAAGGACTACGTGCAAGACGCCATAGACCGGGGTCTGACCCGCGAGGAAGCGGTGTCCACCCTAACAGCGATGACCGAGCGCTACCCGATGGACGTGGAGCAGGTGGGCATGGCCCCGATGGTGATGCGCATAAGCGCCGCCAACCTGTATGACTACCTCACCGGGCCGTGGCCCCCGGCAGGCATGGGCAGCGTGGCAACGCGGTTGCCGGGGGACCAGCGGTAGGTCTGGTTTTTGAAATTCGGAGTAGGGATGAGACGCGCAGCGACGCGGGCCTCTGTAACTGGCGCTGCCTTGTTCGTTATGATTGTCGTCTAAGAATTCATCAAAGAAAAAAATAAAAATGTATGATGTATGTGTGTGCCGGTTTTCATCGACGAAAGCGGCCATCCTCATCCTAACGACCCAGCCAGCAGGCCAGTCGTGACGGCAGTGCGCATTTCCGACAAAGCCTGCTAGGGAGTGTCGTCATATTCACCGTCATTCCCGCTTTCGCGGGAATCCAAAGGCTATTGGCAGCAAATGCGTATTTGCCGGATTCTGGGTTCCCGCTTTCGCGGAAATGACGGAAACACGCGCTATGACGGAAACAGACGCTTGGAGACCGATATTCTTAAATTGACGACACTCCCTAGTACTACAACGACAGTTTCAGGAAAAGGCCAGTTGATGCTTCCTGTCTGACTCCTAGCACCTACCGTTGTGACTCCTAGCACCTACCGTGGGATGCTTGCGGCACTACGCCGCCAGGTTCAATTTCACCTCAAGAATCCCGTCGTCAGATAATCCGTCGTTGTAGCGCTAAACCAAAGCCAATGTGGGATGTACATTTTGCGGACAGCCATTCGCAGTCAGGGTTCGCGCCTCGACCGTAGGGGCGGGTTTGAAACCCGCCCCTACCGCCCCTACCAGTGGACCGCCCGTGCGCCGGCGAGTCCACCTGCAATGAAACGCTACCTGGCATAAATGCGCATTTCACCTTGGCTTTGGTTTAGCTGTGAGGATAGCTCCCCTCGCAGTTGTCTCTCGCGGCGCTCACACGGTATAAAGTGCGGCATGACTCCCAAACTGGCAGACAGGGGGTCCAGCGAAGTGATTGATTCCCCTGCCGGATGCTGAAGCCTTAACTGCCCCGGTTGGGGACCGCAGGCGACAGTCCCTGATGATTCGCCGCCGGCAATGCCCTGCGCCCAATCCGGCTCTGCGAGCCGAGAACTCCCGCCTTTCTCCGGGAAGGCTCACGGCTCGCCGCAGATGGGGCCGCATTCAGGGGGGGGTGATCCGTTGCCCCAACTACACCGTTTCAAATCCGGGCTTATTAAAACCCGGGCTTAAAATCCGGGCCGGAATCGCGAAAAAAGGAATCCCGGTCAAGGGATGGCTTCCCCGCATGGTCGCTCCGCGTCAACCGCAGCGCCTGCCTGAGTCCATGCCGTCTTACTGGCACATCACTCGCCCCGTCCCCTGACCGGGAAACCCAATGTAACACCATCAAATGTGCATAGTGTGAAATATAGCCCTTTTTATAAGAAATTTGTGAGAATCCTGCAATCACACTTACAGGAGACGGATCTCTTCGCCATTGGGCGTCTGCCTTTCCGTAGTCCCTGCGCCAGCTACAGAAAGGAATTGTCCCATACGGGGAATATAAGTTAAAGTATCTGCGTACCAACGTGGTTTTACCGCAACCGGCGCCCGCCACTGCGGTCTGCCATGCTTGTGATCTCTGGCGGTAACTCTGTACCGGCCTTGCGCTCTTCCCATTCCGATGTCCTGAAGGCCAAAATCATCCGTCCCTCAAGCCGAATTCCCCGCCCCCAAACCTTGGATTCGTGGCTAAAGTACCGAGACTTCCGGCTGCTGTGGTGTGCGAACTTTTGCGCCAATACCGCGGTATGGCTGCAATTGTTGAGCGTGGGATGGCTGGTCAAGGACTTGTCCGAGGGTTCCCAGGTCGGCAGCCTGCTGGTGGTGTCCGTGGGGGCCATCAACACGCTGCCCAGTCTCATCGTGAATCCACTGACCGGCGTGCTGGGAGACCGGCTGGACCGGCGCAAGCTGATGATGACGGTGCAGGCCATGGGAGCGGCCCTGGCCTTGGGGTTCGCCTTCCTGGTGGACAGTGAATTCATCCAAGCCTGGCACGCCTACGCCTACGTTCTGATTTCCGGCGCGTTTTTGGCCATAACCCAGCCGATGCAGCAGGTGCTGGTCTCCAACACCGTGCCCCGTGAGGCGGTGAGCAACGCCTACGCCATCAACGTGCTGACCATAACCGGCACACGGATATTCGGGCCCTTTGTGGGCGGCCTTCTCATCTTCTATCTGGGCTTTTTCTGGAACTTCGCGCTGGAAGCCGCGCTGTATATGGGCGTGGTGCTGTTCATGATTTCCATTCGCCTGCGCTACACCACTTCGTTCCCGGAAAGAGCCGACCGGCGGTTCTCCCCAATCGCAGACTTCCTGGACGGCATCCTGCACCTGTGGCGCCAGCAGCGGGAAATCCTGCAAATGATGGTGCTGTCGGTGATACCGAATACCATCCTGCATCCGGTGTGGTTCCTGCTGCCGCTGTTCACCGTTCAGGTACTTCGCGCCGATGTCGACATGGGCGGGTACCTGCTGGCGGTTACAGGGGCCGGAGGGTTCATATCAACGCTGGCCATCGCCTCCTTCGGCCTGCCGTCCCGCAGGGGCTACCTTTTGCTGATAACGGCGGCGCTCAGTGCATGCGCTACCATGGCGTTTGCCTTTTCTTCGTGGCTGTTTGCAGCTTTCCTGTTCCTGGCGCTGATGTCGTGCTTCCAGTCTCACTATCGTACCACCCAGGGGACGGTGGTGCTGACCATCGTGCCGGACCAGTTCCGGGCGCGCACGTTCAGCGTGCTGGCATACGAGCGGGGGTTCCTGACCGTCGGCAGCGTCCTGGTCGGAATGCTGGCCGACGCAACTTCGGCATCAATAGCCATCCTGACGCTGGGAGCATTGGGGCTGGCGATGACGGCAATCTGCGCCGCCGCGTTGCCCAGGGTACGCGCGCTGGCCTGAGCCAGGCCGCAGAGACGAGCATTTCCCTCTTCTGGCCTTATTTGACGCCTCAGACTAAGGTCTTCCGGCTCAGTCCAGGGTGATGGCGTTGCGGCCAGCCTGAAGTTCTTTGCCCTGGAATTCTTGAGGCTCGACCAGGATTATCCATACGGATTCGCCACTGTTGACCTCCGTCAGGCTGTTTAAGTCGGCGAACTCCGGTTGTGGGTCGAAGAAATACCAGATCTGCTCCTCTCTGTCGAGCCGCCGAACTCAATCTCGATGGTCTCCGTAGTTATCGGATTCGGTTCGCTAATCAGCTCAACCTTCGCCGCCCTGCCGTCCGGGTCGCCCTTCTCCATTCCCGGATCCAGGCCCACGCACGGAACTTTGTCAGGGATGGGCGCCTCCCCATAAGAGTGCCCGAGTTGTTCGTGCATATCGCCGCACTGATTATCGCCATCGGTGTCAGGAACGTGGGCGCCGGCGTCCGGCGGCGCAAAGACGCCCGCACTGAACAGGGCGGCCAGCAGGCCGGCCGCCGGAAGCAGGGCAATTGCCTTTGGTCTTGCGACTTGGGGGCGCATTTATAGACGTTTCCGTCCGACATGGCCTCGGTTTTTATTGGAGTTCTATCACCTGCATAAATAATATGACGGCATAGCAGCAACATGAAAGCAAAGTAGGACGGGGAAACACGGCGAGTCACTCGCAGGAAAATGGAATTGCGGCGTAAGGTTATCCACTCCTGATGCGAGTTATCCACGATTGGCCGGGGGGTTATCCACTAACCAGCCCCCGCCATCCTGACGGATCCCGGGAACATCGGGGGCGTGAATTGCGAATCCGGGCCGGGCGTGGTTTACTGGCCCAACAACATACTGCCTCTTCAGGCCATTCACCGAGGGGTTGCCATGAGCTTGACCAAGAGAATCGCTGAATACGTCACATCCACCGGGCTGGAGGACTTTCCGCCCGACGCCATCGACGCGGCCAAGGCCGCCATCATCGACTGCCTGGGCTGCGCGTTGGCCGGCTCCCGCGAGCCGCTGGCCGACGTGCTGTGCAATTACGTCACCGGCCTCGGCGGGACACCGTCGGCCACCGTAATCGGGCGGGGCTTCAAGACCACGTCCCTTGAGGCGGCCCTGGTAAACGGCGCGATGTCCCACGCCCTGGACTACGATGACGTTACCTTCATCACCAAGACGCACCCCAGCGCGGCGCTGATTCCGGGGGCGCTGCCGCTGGCCGAGGAGGTCGGCGCCACCGGCGGCGACCTGCTGTTGGCCTACCTGCTGGGGTTCGAGGTCGCCTGCGCCGTTGGCGACGCCATCAGCCCGGCCTACTTTGATGACCTGGGCTGGCACCCCACGGGGCCGCTGGGCACACTGGGCGCTGCTGCTGCTGCCGCCCGCCTGCTGCGGCTGAACCCGGGGCAGACTGCGATGGCGATTTCGCTGGCGGCGTCTCAGGCGTCGGGGCTGCGCCAGAACTTCGGCACCATGACCAAACCCTACCACGCAGGGGCCGCCTGCCGCGCCGGGGTCAACGCCGCCAAGCTGGTGCAGGCCGGCTTCACCGCCTCGAGCGACGCGCTGGAAGGGCGGTTCGGCTTCATGCGGGCCTTCTCAGGAGGCAGCGGCTATGACCCGGACAAGGCCGCCGCATCGCTGGGCAGCCGCTGCTTCATGGTGGAGTCGGGCATCGAGATCAAGAAGTATCCCTGCTGCGGCAGCGCCCACCTGGCCCTGGACGCCACGTCCCAACTGCTGCGGAGCGAGTCTTTCGCCGCCGCCGACGTGGACCGCATAGACGTGCTGGTGGACTTCGACCCGCCCCGCTCCCTAATCCACTCCCGCCCCACCGGAGGGCTGGAGGGTAAGTTCAGTATGCAATACTGCCTGGCCGCCGAGATTATCGACGGGCAGATTGGCTTGGCCTCCTTCAGCGACGAGCAGGTGATGCGCGCCGAGGCCCAGGAGATGATCCCCCGCATCGAGATGCGCCGGCATCCCGGCTACGAGGGACAGACCAGTTGGACCGAGGCCCACAACCGCGTGGAGGTGCATCTCAAGGACGGGCGGGTTCTGAGCGAGCGGGCCGACCGCGCCACCACCGGCGCCCTGCGCGGCGTCACCCGCGACGATGTGCGGGTTAAGTTCCGCGACTGCGCCGCCATCGCCCTGAACGCCCAGGATTCCGGGGCGGCCCTGGCAATGCTGGACGGGCTGGAGGATGTGGGGCCGGTGGGGCCGCTGGCAGAACTTCTCGGGGGGTAGCGCGACAATCCGAATTCAGAGCAAAAGAACAAGGGCCGGGTCATTTCAATGACCCGGCCCTGCCTTTTGTTGGCGCCTGCCGCGCTACTGCGCCGTCATTCCACCATCAATCACAAGCTCCGTGCCGGTCATAAAGGACGATTCGTCGGAGGCCAGGAAAAGAGCTCCGTTGGCGATGTCCTCCGGCGCGCCGATGCGCTTCAGCACGGTGCGTTCTATGGCTTCTTCCCTGCTGCCGGCGTCGGGCCACACCTGGTCGCCCATGGCGGTGTCTATGGGGCCGGGGTGGACGGAGTTGGAGCGAATGCCCTCTGCCCCGTACTGCACCGCGGTGGACTTGGTGAACAGGCGCACCGCCCCCTTGGAGGCGCTGTAGGCGGTGCTGGTGCGGCTGCCCACCAGTCCGGCAGTGGATGATATGTTGATAATGGAGCCGCCCCCGGCCTTGCGCATTTCGGGGATGGCCAGCTTGGTACCGAGGAACACGCCCTTGGCGTTAATGTCCATGATGGCGTCCCACTGCTCGCCGCTGGTCTCCAGCACATGGCCGCCGCGCCAGATGGCGGCGTTGTTGACCAGCACGTCCAGCTTGCCGTAGGCCGATACTGCGGCCTCCACGGCCTGCTGCCAGTCGCTCTCGCTGGAGACGTCAAGATGAACGTAGGTGGCGTCGCCGCCCAGTTCGTTTATCCCGGCGGCCACGGCCATGCCGTCGGGGTCCAGCACGTCGGCGATGACCACCTTCGCGCCCTCACTGGCAAAGAGCCGGGCCTCCGCCGCTCCCTGACCCCGTGCGCCGCCGGTTATCAGCGCAACCTTTCCTTCCAGTCGCATCGTTTCCCTCGCTTGCAATTTTACGGTATGCAGACAACATTGTAATCTGTAAGGCAGTGTAGCCGCGCGCCGTTCAGCCGGTCAATTGACAATACGGAGCGGCAATCCTTACTCTTGGCGACAAGGGTTGAGAGTAATGAAGCAGACTCCCGTCAAGCAAAGCTATGACCATCGGGCCAAAGAAGTCGCCGAGACGGTATATGATGCCGTGCGCCCGGTGGCGGTCATCCTGTTCGGCTCCCGCGCCCGCGGCGATTACCGGGAGGACTCCGACGTGGACCTGCTGCTCATCACCGCCGACGGTGACGGCGCGGACTGGCAGAGCCGCTACGTTGATGCCTGCGCCGCGGCCCACAAAAAGGCCGAAGCCGTCTACGGCTTTCCCATGGGCGTGGACGTAGTGGAAATGCCCGAAAGCAGGTTCGCCGACTGCCGCCGCGCCAAAAACCACGTAGCTGGACAAGCCGTCCGCGATGGAGTAATCGTGAGCCAGCAACCCTTGCCCGGCGGCGGCCAGCCTCCCAGCAACTGGCCCGACATCCGACAGCGTTTCATCGCCGCCACGCGGAATATCCGGTCAATGAGCGACTTGGTGGCCGCCAACAGCCCGCGGGAAGACATCGGATTTCACGCCCAGCAGGCCATCGAAAACGCCCTCAAAGCTTGGATTTCCGCCCTGAACGGCTCCTATGGCAGGACTCACGACATAGGGGAGCTGGCCCGTTTAGTACGCCTTTACCCGGCGGAAAACGATACGCCAGCCGGCGAAACCCTGTTCTGGCTAACCCACTATGCCGTGGAATACCGCTACGAAGGCGCCCGAGTGAAGATAGACGACCCCCACGGGCTGCTGGAGCGGGTGAACGGCTTGGTCCACGGCGTAGCCGAGCGCGTCCGTGACCTTACCGGCAGCGAGCCGCCGCGCTGGACGCCGGATTAGCGGTGGCCCCCGGCATACTGCGTCCGTATTTGCCCTCGGTTAGCAGCCTGGGGCTTTTACTCGCGGCGGGCTTATACCATTGGGCAATGTCACCAGGCGGGCTTTCGAGTATCGTTGTGGTTGCCACAGTCTCTTCAACTAACCCTTTGCGGCGCGTTCTGCCAGAAGTGCGCTGCGAACCCTTTCATAGGTCACGGCAACGCCGTGCCCCTTTGTGGGTTCGCATAGGGATTGAGTCGACTGTGTCAGGTAGCCGCGGTTCCGAAGCTGCAAGGGGGTTCCCAAGTGCGATACCTGTCTACGCTTGCCCGTTCCGCCCGTCTTATTCTTGTAATTCCCGCGCTGGCCGTGACCGTCGTGTTCGCTGCTTGCGGGGGTGAACCTACGCTACTTATACCCACAGCTACACGCCCACCCCCCCACCTTTTCGTGGCCAATGGATAACTCTTAATGATGAAACAAACCCACTAACACGTGTCGGCGAGGCGCGAATTGCTCTGACTGCCAAGGAATCAGAAAGATGGCCCTCTTTGCGAATCCGATGCGAAAAAGATGAATTCAACTTGTACGTATTGGAATTTTTGATTGATTGGAGTGAGACTCCAATCACAAAATCGAGTGCACCCTCGATGGTTACGGTGCAACACAGGATTGATGATGGGCCTGTCGAATCTTTGGGGTGGCGTTACTCTACTGACAATACGGCTACCTTTCTAACAAGGCAAAGAATACCAGACATGATTAAAAAACTGTTCGATGCAAATGAGTTTGTGGCCCAGATAAACGCGGATGAGTCAGACACTATCACCGCCGTGTTTGAGCCAGCTGGCCTTTACTGGGCGGTGAAGCCGGTTCTTGAGGTTTGCGAACAGGAGATAAACTGAGGATGCGCGCCGACAAACCGCTGCTGCTTGGGCTTCTCCACCCGCGTGTAGCGGCTGTTCCGTAGCTGTTCCGTAGGAGTAGGTAACTGCGGCTTCGTGCTACAATGCCGCCACCGGAAACACCTCAATCAAACCGCGCCGGTGAACGCTCTATGACTACCGTAGAAAGCAAACTGGTGACCGCCGACGAGCTTCTGATGCTGCCCAAGATTGACGGCAGGCGGTTCGAGCTTATCCGGGGAGTGCTGGTTGAAAAGATGCCTAGCGGAAAATCGCAGGGGCTTGTATCGAGCAGGGTTGATAGAATCCTCGGAAATTATGCCGAAGACAACGACTTTGGGGTTACTCTCTCGAACGATACAGGACACCGGCTGGACCGGGACCCGGACACTGTGCGCGCGCCCGACGTGGCATGGTTCGCTCCGGGCCGACTGCCGGAAGACGTTGTAGGGTTTCCAGAACTGGCCCCCGACTTGGCCGTCGAAGTCAAATCCCCTGGAAATTCTTGGCCGGAGATAACCGCCAGGGCATATATGTGGCTCAGCTACGGCTCGCAACAAGTGTGGGTAGCCGACCCGCCAACTACAACCATCACTGTATACCGCCTGAGCGCCGACCCTGTGACTCTGGGGGAGGACGACGTTCTCGACGGCGGCGAGTTGCTGCCCGGCTTTTCGACCCCCGTCTGGCGGCTGTTTCAGCGGCGGAAATAGCAGCGTCGTCATGCTACAATCCTTCCATCGCAAACGCCCACGATAACCAAGCGGGTGAACGCCTTATGACTACTACTGCAAGCAAACTGATTACCGCCGAAGAACTGCTGCTGATGCCCAAGGTTGACGGCCGGCGGTTCGAGCTGATCCGGGGAGTGCTGGTTGAAAAGATGCCTGCCGGAGGAACCCAGGGGGTGCCTGGGAGCAGAATTGATGGAATCCTGTTTAACTATGCGGACACCAATGACTACGGTGTCACGGTGTCGTGCGAAACGGGCTACCGTTTAGAACTCGACCCGGACACCGTGCGCGCGCCCGACGTGGCATGGTTCGCTCCGGGCCGACTGCCGGAAGACGTTGTAGGGTTTCCCGAACTGGCTCCAGACTTGGCAGTCGAAGTCAAATCCCCCGGAAATTCTTGGCCCGAAATCACCGCCAAGGCATATATGTGGCTTTGCTACGGCTCGCAACAAGTGTGGGTAGCCGACCCGCCAACTGCTACCATCACCGTATACCGCCTGAGCGCCGACCCTGTGACTTTGGGGGAGGACGACATTCTCAACGGCGGCGACCTGCTGCCGGGCTTTTCGACCCCCGTCTGGCGGCTGTTCCGGCGGCGGCGTTAGCCCTGACTCCGCGCTACAATGCCATTATTGGAAACCCAATCCCCAACCGGGCAGGTGAACGGCTTATGACCACTACCGCCACCGGGCGCAAGCTGATGACCGCCGACGAACTGCTGCTGATGCCCAAGATTGACGGGCGGCGGTTCGAGCTTATCCGGGGAGTGTTGGTTGAAAAGATGCCGGCAGGAGACCCTCACGGTGAATCCGTAGTTCTGTTTACCTTAGCTGTTGGCAACTGTGCCCGTTCCAACCGCTACGGCGTTGTCAGAAGCGGCGAACCCGGCTACCGTTTGGACAGAGACCCTGACACCGTCCGCGCCCCGGACGTAGCCTGGTTCGCGCCCGGGCGGTTGACTCGCGGCGTCCGGGGTTACCCGGAAATCGCCCCCGATCTGGCCGTTGAAGTCAAGTCGCCCAGAAACTCTTGGCCGGAGATGACGTCCAAAGCCTATATGTGGCTCTGCTACGGCTCTCAGCAGGTGTGGCTCGGAGACCCGGAAACCGTTTCTGTCAGGATATACCGGCCCAATGCCGCCCCGGTTATTTTAGGCCGGGATGACATACTCGAAGGCGGCGACCTGCTGCCCGGATTTTCAGTCCCCGTCCGGGATTTGTTCCTGTGGGAAGAGTAGCCGCGAATTAGTTTCTCCCCAGACTGCCGTGCCAGTGGATTATCATTGACAACCCGCCGCAGCCGACACTAATATAGCCCCAAACCAGCCTGAACGCTGGCGGCTTTCCTTGTCGCCGCGCCGCAGGCCCTTGCAACCGCGAATCAACCTTAAAACAGGGAGGGAAACCATGGGCGACCAGGACATCGTATTGATGGCTCATCTGATGCGCCGCGCCGGGTTTGGCGCGACCCGGGAGGAGTTGGAAGCCAGGGTAGCCAAGGGCTACGAAGCCACCGTTGAGGAACTGCTCAGTTCCGAAGAACAGTCCTCGTTGGACCGCAACGAGATGATGCGGTATCACCCCTGGACCTGGCGGCCCGGCACCCTGCCCGGCATGGGCGCCGCAGAGTGGCTCCACGACATGATCAACACCAAGCGTCCCTTGGAAGAAAAGATGGCCCTGTTCTGGCACGGCATCTTCGCCACCGGCGTCTCCAAGGTAGACCACTATGACGACGTGATGGACATGATCGTCAAGTTCCGCGAGAAGGGCATGGGCGACTTCCGCGAGCTGCTGGTGGAAATGGCCAAGGACCCGGCCATGATCTACTGGCTCGACAACTGCGATAACCACGCCGACGCGGTCAACGAGAACTGGGGCCGTGAATTGCTGGAGCTCTTCAGCATGGGCGTCGGCAACTACACCGAGGGCGATGTCCGCGAGTGCTCCCGCGCCTTCACCGGCTGGACCATCGAGCCCAAGCTGCCGCGCGGGCCCATCGGCCGCCACGACTGGTTCTTCGAGTACCGACCCGAAGACCACGACGGCGACGATAAGACCTTCCTGGGCAACACCGGCAACTTCAACGGCGACGACATCGTTCGCCTCATCAGCGGGCATCCCTCCAGCGCCCGGTTCATCGCCCGCCACCTGTACAACTTCTTCGTGGCCGACGAAGCACAGGTCCCAGCATGGTCGGTGACGCCTCCCAACGACCCCGAGGCCGTTGAACTGCTGGCCAACACGCTGCGAGAGAACAACTTCGAAATGCGGGCCGCCCTGCGGGTGCTGTTCAACTCCGACTTCTTCAAGAACGCCCGCTTCGCCCGGCTGAAGAACCCGACCGAGGTCGTGGTCGGTACGCTGCGAATGGTTGGCGGCGCCGAATTCCCGGCCCCCGGTATTGGCGACCTCTCCCGGCAGCCCAGCTACATGGGTCAGGATCTGTTGAACCCGCCCAGCGTGGAAGGCTGGCACACCGGCGCCGAGTGGATCAACAGCGGCTCGCTGATGCGCCGCGTCAACTTCACCGCCGAGTTGGTGGGCGATGTCTCCCGCCCCGGCATCCGCTACATGGTGGACCGCTTGCAGGCGCAGGGCGTCAGCAGCGCCGCCGAGGTCGTTGACGGCTGCCTGGACCTTATGGGTCCGCTGGAAGTCACCAACGAGAGCCGCGACGAGCTCATCGGGTTCGTTGGCGAGGGCGGAGACTTCTCCTGGAGTTCCGAGGCCGAAGTTGCCGAGGCCACCCGCCGAGTTTCGGAACTGCTGCAACTTATCGTCTCGCTGCGCGAGTACCAGTACGCCTAACCGAGTTGGAATACAAGAAGTGCGGGGGGCAGCCCCCGCACTTCCCTGAAACGGTGAACCAATCAGCAAGCCGCAGAGACCGCCAGGAGGAAAGCCTGATATGACCAGCACCAAGAAAGACCCGGTCTTGGTAGTGTTTCAGCTTACCGGGGCCAACGACTACCTCAACACCATCATCCCCTACAACGACCCGCTGTACCGGGACAACCGGCCGACGGTGGGCGTCCCTGAAGAGCGAATAATCAAAGTCGACGACCAGATGGGCTTCCACCCGGAGATGGCCCCTCTGAAGCACGTATATGACCGCGGCGACATGGCAATCATCCACGGCATCGGCTATGCCAACTCTCCTCGCTCGCACTTCCGCTCCATGGACATCTGGCACACCTGCGAGCCGGACAAGCTGGGTACCGAGGGCTGGCTGGGACGCGCCACCCGCGACATCGACCCCAACAAGGAAAACGTTCTGACCACGGTCAGCTTCGGCCCCTCGCTGTTCCGCGCCTTGGCCCTGCCCGGTGTGCCGGTTGCAGTGGTCGATGACCTCGACAACTATGGCCTGCTGCCCAACATCGCCGGCGAGCAGCGCAACAAGGTGCTGGACCGCTTCGCCCGGATGTACTCGCCGGCCATCGGCACTGGCGCGGTCATGGACTACTTGGGCCAGACCGGACTGGACACACTGGAGGGCGCCGATATTCTGAAGGAAGCCCCCAAGATGTACTCCTCCGATGTCGAATACCCCGACACCTCGATCGCCAAGAAACTGAAGGGCATCGCCCAGGTGCACATGGCCAACCTCGGCACCCGCATCTTCTACCTTGACCACGGCAGCTTCGACAGCCACTCCAACCAGCTTGGCATGCACGACAGGCTGTGGTACGACGTATCTCACGCGATGGACGCCTTCTTGGATGACCTTAAGGAGCACAACGTCGACGACAACGTTGTGGTTCTGATGTTCACCGAGTTCGGCCGTCGCACCCACGACAACGGCTCCGGCACCGACCACGGCGCAGGCGGAGCAGCCTTCATGTTCGGCTCCGGCATCAAAGGCGGACAGTACAGCGAATTCCCCTCCCTGGAGGAGAAGGACCTGGAGCAGGGCGACGTGGTCCCCAACAACGACTACCGCGGCCTGTACTCCACCGTCCTGGAAGACTGGATGGGCTTGGACGCCAAGCCGCTGGTCGGTGGACTGTACGAAAAGTTGCCGATACTGACCTAGACAGATCACGCCAGCAGAAAATCGACGACAGGGGCGGGCATTGAAACCCGCCCCTGCGCTAACAATCGATCATCCTGAACAGGGAGGATTGCCAAGAAATGCTTACCGAAACAGTGGCCGGGCGCACTTTTGACTACAGCCACAACGTGGGCCGGGGCGCACAGACCGGTATGGGCTTCAACACTCCGGTAGCCATCACCGTCGGCGCCAACGGCATGGTGTACGTCGCCAACCGGGGCAGCGAGTCCATCAGCAACGTGGGCTGGAACCGCACCGGAGTCGGCCAGCGCATCTCCAAGGTGTCCCTTGGCAGCACTTGGGGCGAAGAAGAATATATTGGCGAGTTCAGCCGCTACGGCAATAACGACGGCCAGGTAATCTGGCCCGCCGGCATCGTCGCCGACAGCCAAGGCAACCTGTACGTGGCCGACGAATGGCTCAACCGCGTCTCGGTGTTCGATGCGGACGGGGCCTATCAGCGCCACTTCTCAATCGTCCAGACCGGCGACCCCGAGGTCAACGGCAGTTGCGGAATCGCAATCTCCGCCGACCAGGAACTGTTCATCACTGACGGGCGCAGCCACCGGGTTCGCAAGTTCACCACCGGCGGCACGTACCTGGGCTCCTTCGGCAGCCAGGGTTCCGGCGAGGGCGAATTCAATTCCCCCTGGGGCATCGCCATCGACAAGGACAGTTTCGTCTACGTGGCCGACTCCGGCAATCACCGGGTACAGAAACTCACCGCCGACGGCGAATTCGTGGCCCAGTTCGGGAAGCCCGGCAACAGGAAGGGCGACCTCAATTATCCGTCGGACGTTGCCATCGACCCCGAGGGCGACGTTTACGTCTGTGACTGGAGCGACAACCGCTGGGGCAAGGGCCGGGTACACATCTTCGACGCCAGCGGCAGGTTCCTGACCAGCCTGGTCGGCGACGCGCAGCAACTTTCCCACTGGGCGCAGATGACCGTGGACGCCAACGCCGACTACGCCAAGCGCCGCCGCGAAGTCCGCACCACCGAGCCGGAATGGACCTTTGCGCAGCCCACCGCCATAGAGTACGACGAGGCCAACAATCGCCTCATCGTTGTGGACACGCAACGCAGCCGCCTGCAAATCTACAACAAGCTCAGCCGCTACCTGGTTCCTCAGCTCAACCTCTGATTCTGCGGCTGGAACCAGTGCAACAAGAAAGTCCGCCGGTATTGCCCGGCGGACTTTCTCTTGGCATCTGTTGATACCCTTTCTTAATTCACTGGCAAGTTCTCTGCGGTTAACTTTGCGGCATCAAATTCCATAATTTCCACGTCAGTTGGTATTCAGTTGGTATAAGGTGGCTGTAAGTGTCGATGTAATAATGTGCGAGGTTTTTCCCCTTCTTTTCGTTGAACTCTCGTTGCGCAAACAGAATTTTTCGGAATCCTTTAGGAGCCAGCAGAAAGAGCAACATTGCCTCATTCCAAGCGTGGAACTTCCCGCTCGAAACCCTGGCTCCCGATGTCCAAGTGTGAGATTTACACTTCACCAGCATAGACGGATCCGCCGCGCCGAGGTCAAACTTTCTGACTTTCTTGCTGGATAGTCCGAAATGTTCTCGTTCTACTGTTGCCATATCTCACCTCCTGCCGCATTATCGTAGCATATCAATATATGCCATACAGCCTTGAAACAAGGCGGGTAACAGCTTATGGAACCTGACCGCGAACAGCACTTCCTGCGCATGGCGGCGGAGCAGCCCGACATCCTGTGCGCCGACGCGCCGGACGAGATTCTGGAAGCCTGCGCCGTCGAGGTGGAACCCACCGACTTCCTTGAAGAGTATTTCGCCGCCGGGCACTCCGCATGGCTGGCTCACAAGCACGGACGGCGCATCAACAAACCCCAGGCGCTGATAAACCAGGCCATCCTCGTTCTATACCGTCGGGCCTGCCTGATCAATACCGCCCGGCTACTGGGTCAGATCAGCCCCGATGCCGACAAGCCCTTCTTTTCCGACGAGGACCTCTACTGATTTTGAGCGCCTGGGGCAGCGGGCGGGCTGATTTCGTGGCCTCCGCTGCTCCCGCCGTCCGGTTCTCCGGCGTAGTACAATCAAGCGACACGAGAATCTTGGAGGAACGATGCAAGGGAAAACGGCCATTGCCAACATTCTGAAGCAGGAAGGCGTGGAACTCGCCTTCTGCTTTCCCAACAACCCGCTGATCGACGCCATCGCCGCCGCCGGCATCCGCCCGGTCATCGCCCGCATGGAGCGCGGCGCGGTGAACATGGCCGATGCCTACAGCAGGATCAACAACGGAAACAAGATCGGCGTCGTCATAGTACAGGCCGGCCCTGGCATCGAGAACGCCTTCCCCGGCGTGGCCCAGGCCTTCGCCGACAACGTGCCCATCCTGATGCTGCCCGGACACGAAGGCTCCAGCCGCACCACCATGACCTCCGACTTCTCGGCCACCCGCAACTACGCTGGCGTGACCAAGTGGGCCGGCATGATCAACTCGCCGGAGCGGGTGCCGCAGATGCTGCGCCGGGCCTATACCCAGCTTCGCGCCGGCCCGCCCGGCCCGGTGGTGCTGGAAACCCCGTCAGACGTGATGAACGGCGAAATCGACGAGTCAGAATTTTTCTACACGCCCATCACCAAGCGCCGCACCGCCGCCGACCCCGTGGACGCGGCGCGGGTGGCCCGCCGCCTGATGGACGCCGCCCGCCCCGTCATCTACGCCGGCCAGGGCGTGCTATACGCCGAGGCCACGCCGGAGCTGGTGGAACTGTCCGAACTGCTCAACGCGCCGGTTATGACCACCACCCTGGGCAAGAGCGGCTTCCCGGAGAACCACCCGCTGTCGCTGGGAACCGGCGGCAACACAGGCACAAAGGCCGTGGGCGAGTTCCTGCGCCGGGCCGATTTAGTCTTCGGCATCGGCACCAGCTTCAACAAGACCTTGGCCTCGGCCCCCGTGCCAGTGGGCAAGGCGATAATCCAGTCCACCGTCGACGACCGCGACCTGAACGGCGAGTACGGCCTCGACGATATGTTGCTGGGCGACTCGAAACTGGTGCTGCGTCAGCTAGTCGAGGAAGTCAAAAGCGCCCTGGGCGAAAATGGCCGCCGCCCTTCGTCCGGCTCAGGACAGTCGGAGACAGCCGCCGAAATCGCCGCTATCAAGCGGGAATGGCTGGCCGAGTGGATGCCGCGCCTCACGTCCAATGACATCCCCATCAGCCCCTACCGCGTGGTCTGGGAACTGAACAACGGGCTGGACAAGGCCAACAGCATCGTCACTCACGACTCCGGCAATCCCCGCGACCAGATTGTCCCCTTCTACGAGACCACCACGCCGCGCGGCTACATCGGCTGGGGCAACTCGACACAGTTGGGCGCGGGTCTGGGCTATGCCATGGGCGCCAAGCTGGCCGCGCCTGAAAAGACCGTGGTCAACCTGATGGGCGACACCGCCGTAGGGATGTGCGGCACCGACTTCGAGACCGCCTCCCGCAACAAAATCGGCACCATCACGGTGATTATCAACAACGGGGCCATGGGCGGCTACGAGAAGAACATCCCCATCGCGGTGGAGAAGTACGGCTCCAAGTTCCTGACTGGCGACTACACCAAGATGGCCGACAGCCTGGGCTGCCACGCCGAGACCATCACCCAGCCCGGCGACATCGCCCCTGCCTTGGCCCGCGCCCAAGACATAGCGTCGGGCGGCCAGCCGGTGGTGCTGGAAATCATCACCCGCGAAGAGCCAGTGTTCTCCCAGTATTATTAAGGCTGGAACGCTCTGCGTCCCGGCAGTTCCGGTAGGGAGTGCTTAACCGGAATGGAGATGGGCTATGAGTACGGAAACCACGACAGTGGACTACGGTGAACTGCGGCATATTCTCGGCCGGGTGGAGTCCTTGGCAGAAAACCTGTGTGATTTACGGGAAGAGCAGCGCCAGTCGAGAGAAGAGACCAGAAACGGCTTCGCTGAAGTGAACCGCCGGATAGACCGACTGTTTTACGCGATCCTGGCCGTCGGTGGCGGGCTGGTTGCCGCGGTGCTGGCCGACCGGTTCATTTCCGCCGGATAAGGGGCGCCAACAGCCCGCACCGTTACAGAATCCCGCGAAGAACCGGTGTTCTCGCTGTATTATTAGGTGGAAAGACAATGCCAAGTGCACAAGGCAAAGCCTGCAAAGGCAGTCAGAAGTGGTTGCAGATTCTGGTCAATGATTGCCGGGGACTGCTGAATAACGCAATACTCAGCCGGTTGCCTGATTCGCTCAGAGATATTGACTGGCGCTCTCCGCTGGTGGCATACAACTACAAAGAAAACAGAGACCGGGAGTTCTTGGAAAAACTAGGCGGCTCCAGGTTTCTCAAGACGTCTCTGCCAACATGGCCTGACCTTTATAAATTCTGGCCCCGAAATGGGCCGAGTTGGGATGCGCATGGCGTTACTGACAAACACCAAATACTTCTGGTCGAAGCGAAATCGCACATCAAGGAAATGCAGAGTTCGGGAAGCGGCGCAACCAGCCAAAAATCGATAGACAAGATAGCCCACAGTTTGAAGGAAACGCAACGATTTCTTGGAGTTGATCAGTCGGTTGATTGGGCTAAATCTCCTTATTTCCAATACGCCAATCGCCTAGCGCATCTGTACTGGTTCCGTGAGCTTAAAGGCTTGCCGGCCTATCTGATAATGCTTTACTTCCTGAACGACGTAGAGCAAGGCGGCCCGTCAATGATTGCTGAATGGGGAAAAGCGATTTCAGAGGAAGAGCATTGCTTGGGAATACCAGAAACACACGCACTATCTGATTTTGTTGTGCCTGTGTTTGTTGACGTCATTAGCATAAGGAACCAACAATGACCCGCACCATAACCGACCCGGCCGCGGCCAACCGGGGCAGCCGGCGGTGGCTGCAAATTCTGGTCAACTGCCGCCCGGAGCTGATAAACGAAGCTCTTCGCCGCCAACTGGCCGATTCTCCAGAAGGCATCGACTGGCGGTCGCCGCTGTTGAGCGACCACTACGCAGAGTACCGGGACCAGACTTTCATTGACCGGCTGGCAGGCTCCCAATACCTTACTGCGCCCTTTGAGATGCGTCGGCCTTTGGCAGATTTCTGGCCCCGATTCGGCCCGCAATGGGACGCTTTCGCAGTTACCGACAAGGGACAGATTCTTCTGGTCGAGGCCAAGGCCCACATCCCGGAAATGGTAACCGCGCCGACGCAGGCGCGGGGAGAATCGGCCCGGCAGAAGATTCAGGAAAGCCTGGCGGCTGTCAAATCCTTCGTCAACTCCAAATCACCGGCAGACTGGTCCACCAGTTTTTACCAGTACGCCAACCGCTTGGCCCACCTGTATTGGATGCGGGAGCTTAACGGCCACGACGCCTACCTGGTCAACCTCTATATCGTCAACGACCGGGATATGAACGGGCCGGAATCTGTGGCTGAATGGCAGGCCGCCATCCGGCTTCAGGAAGTGTTCTTGGGAGTGCGCCAGTCCAGCTACGCCTTGGACCCGTGGGTCGGGGCCTATGTCCTCGATGTATTCATCGACACCAACGACATACCAGTCCGGTATCCAACTCCGATCTAGCCCGCAAAGGAGCCGCTGTTATGCCCGACAAGTTCAGCTATGAAGGTCTGTTCGCCGCCGGGGTGCCGGAAGTGACGCCCGGCAAGACCCGCCATGCCAGATACGACTTCGCCGTCGCCTACCCCGACCCCGACACCCTGCCGCTGGACGGGCTGGCCGACGCGGTGCGCGGCGCACTGTCGCGGGAGGGCCGCGACCTGGCCTACTACACCGATCCCGCCGGACACCCGGAACTGCGTCGTCTGGTGGCGGAGCGGCTGGCCCGCAGCCGCAATATGCGGGTAGACCCCGAAGGGGTGGTGTTGACCGGCGGCTCGGGCGAGGCCATCTCAATGGTGATTCAGGCCCTAACCGACCCCGGTGATACGGTGCTCACCGAGGAGTTCCTGTACCTCGGAACCCTGCGCTCGCTGCGCCGCTACAAGGCCAACGTGGTCGGCGTCAAGTGCGACGAGGACGGCATCATCCCCGGTGACCTGGACGCCACCATCGAACGGCTCAAGGCCGAGGGCCGGAAGGTCAAGTACCTCTACACAATACCCACATTCCAGAACCCGCTGGGCTGGACCATGACTCTGGAACGGCGCAAGAAAGTCCTCGAAGTCACCCGGCGGCACGGCGTCCCGGTGTTCGAAGACGACTGCTACATTGACCTGCGCTTTGAGGGCGAAGACGTAGTCTCCTTTCACTCGCTGGACGACACCGGGCAGGTGATCTACGTCGGCTCCTTCTCCAAGACCATCGCGCCGGGGATGCGGATGGGCTACCTCGTGGCGCCGCCCGAGGTCATCAGCCGCGCCTGGGCCTTCAAGATGGGCGGAGCGGTCAACCACTTCGCCGCGCTAACCATCGCCGAGTACATCAGCCACGGTGATCTGGAAGGCCACGTGCGCGAGCAAAACGAGTCGCTGCGGGCCAAGCGCGACGCGATGCTGGCCTCGCTGGGCGAGAATTTCGGCGACGCGGCAACGTGGACCAAACCGGAAGGCGGGCTGTACGTCTGGCTGACTCTGCCCGAAGGCGCCGACCTGGACGCTTTGCAGGAGCAGGCGTTCCAGGAAGGAGTCGGCTACTATTCCGGAGTGGCGTTCTCGCCCGAGGGCCGGGGCCAGAACTCTGCCCGGCTGTGCTTCGGCTACCCCACGCCCGATGATAACTACGAGGGCGTGGCCGAGCTGGCCCGCATCCTGGAGCGCCACGGGATAATCAAGTAGCCGCCAAGAGATACGCAATGCCCGCAGCTCCGAAGAAATACAAGCATCTTTGGAAGGCCCGCATTGTCAGCCACCCGGAGTATGGACAATCCCAATTAGACATAGGGTCAGTTGACCATCAAGCAGCTCAAGCCATTCGTAGGACAAAAGAGAGGGGCAATGTAGGCCCTTCATCCATACCCAGCGCCCCACGCCTAATCCCCCGGCTCCTCCGGGTTCTCGAGGTCCAGCATGGCCAGCAGCCGCCCGTAACCAATGAACATTCCCGTAATCATGCCCAGCTCGAAGATTTCGGCGTCGGTGAACTCGCGGCGCAATTCGGTGAAGAACTCGTCGTCCACGTTCTGGTGGTCGCTGGCCATGCGTTCCGCAAAGCGGACGGCCAGCTTCTCGCGGTAAGGCAGATCGGTGTCCTCGAAGTGGGCCAGCGAGGCCACCATCTCCTCGGTCATACCTTGCTGCACCGCCGGCACAGCGCGACCCAGCTTTCAAGTGGCGCATTCGTTGAGATCGGCTATCTTCAGGCGCACCAGTTCTTTCAGCCGGGCTTCCAGCAACCCCCCCAGCTTCAGCGGGCCGTAGAAGGCCCAGAAGGCTTCGTAGGCTTCCGGCAGATTGCCGGCGGCGCGGAAGATGGCCGGATTCAGCTTGTGGGCCTCGGCGTCTTTGGCTATCTTGCGGAGTCCGGGCGTTAGTTGCTCCGTAGGCACCAGCTTTATCCGGGCCATTTCATACTCCGGCAAGATGGAATAGTCTCGGGTTGCATCGCCGTAGGGGCGGGTTTCAAACCCGCCCCTACGCTGTCGACAATACCCCGCGGGGTCTCGACTGGCCCCTACACCACCGGGCGGTCGGCCACGGCGGGGTCCACCTTCCGGCGCAGGAACTGCCCGTCGCCCAGGGAGCCGGAGAAGGCGCCGTCTTCCACCACCACCTTGCCGCGCAGTATGGTCGTTACCGGCCAGCCCTCGATTTCGCGGCCTTCCCAAATGCTGTAGTCGGAGATGTGGAAGTCTTCTTTGGTCAGCGCCCGCTTGATGCTGGGGTCAATCAGGCAGATGTCGGCGTCGCTGCCAGGGGCAAGCACGCCCTTGCGGGGGTAGAGTCCCATTATCTTGGCGGCGTTGGCCGAGGTGACTTCCACGAACCGTTGCAGCGTCATGCCCTGCCTGGACACGCCCTCGCTGTAGGTGATGCCCATGCGGGCCTCGGCTCCGTTGTGGCCGCCGGTCACGTCGGAAATGGTGCGGCCCGAAATCTTGGTCTCCCACGATGTGCAGTATTCGTCTGTTGCCATGGTCTGCAGCCCGCCGTTGATGATGCCGCTCCACAACATCTGCCGGTCGGCCTCGGACTTCAGCGACGGGTAGGTGTGGTACTTCATGCCGTTATCTTCTTTGTAATTCTCCTCGCTGAAACAGCAGTAGTTGTGCAGCGTCTCGCCGTAGACCGGGCGGCCATTTGCTCGAGCCTCGGCGATATTATTTACACCCTGCAAGGCGCTGACGTGGACGAAGTAGACGGGTGCGCCGGTCCACTCGGCCACCCGCAGCACCCGGCGGAAGGAAACGTCCTCCGACTCGGCGCTGTGCACCAGCGACATATTGTGCCACTCGGTGCGCTCCTCGCGGGTGAGCTTCTGGTACATGTGCTGCACCATGTCGTCGTCCTCGGCGTGGACCAGCAGCATGGCGCTGAGCCGCTGGATTTCCTCCATCAGGTCGTGGAGGTGGCCGGTGCCGACCATGCGCGGCTCGCCGGTGGTGGCGGGCGGGCGGATGTTGGTGGTGAAAATCTTGAAGCTGGCAAAGCCGTCCTCTACCGCCTCGTGCAGGGAGCCGATGATTTCCGGTGGAATCTGGCCCAGCAGCATCAGGTGGTGTGCGTAGTCGGCGTAGGAGTTGCCCTGCCAGACGCCGGTGCGCTCGGAGATGGCCTGCGGAATGTCGATGCCTGGGTACTGGATGGCGAAGTCCATCAGGGTCGTGGTCCCTCCGTAGAGGGCGGCGCGGCTGACCTGCTCCGGCGGAGCGGTCTTAAGGTCGCCGTGGCCCATGATTGGCGCCGAGATGTGAGCGTGAGGTTCGATGCCGCCGGGGACAACGATCTTGCCCGAAGCGTCAATAATCCGGCCCGCCTCGTCGCCCAATGCTCCCGGAGCGGCCACCGCCGCGATTCTCTCGCCCTGCACCGCCACGTCCCACTCGCCCACGCCCATGGGCGTTACAACCCGCCCGCCGCGGATAATCAAGTCAAGCATAAGAAAGCCCCCTGTAGCTTCGAATTCGGGGCAGCAAGGGCTGCCAGTAGGTTTGGGGCAGTTTAGCACGAAGTAGAGGCGCGCCCCTGCAAAACCGGAAGTTGATTAGACTGTGAAAAATGCTGCTTCAGCGCCGAAGCAGCATTCTGTCTTCATAACTGATGTCACTAATGTCCGCGTTGTTCATCAGCAACGTGCTGATGGTTATCTGCGAAACCGAAAAGTGATCGGCGACTTGTTCCTGGTTTTCCTCAGAGTAATCATTGCCCAGCATTTCTTTCACTGCCGGCCAGGGGCTCAGCAATTCGGCTGCAAAGGCCCGCTGCGCCTTCTGCCGGTAGCTGTGGGAACGGGTAGCCGGGGAAAGCGGCTCTTGGTAGCTGGGCATACCGGAAGCAAAGATATTGTCGCCCAACAACCTGGCAAGCTCGAAACGCCGTCCGGTCTCCCACTTCGAGCGGAGCGCAACTTGCGTGTGCTTGCCGTCGCGCCGGAAAACCCACGAGAATCCGCTGCCCTGTTTATCTCCATTGATAACGTCGGCGGTAGTTCCCGCAAGGCTGGCAAGAACATCATCCGTAAGCGGCCCATCGCCCAAGCCTTCCTGGCTGCGAATAGCGGTCGCGGCGCTTACCCCAACGCGCCAAGCCGCCGGAGTGCCCCACTGCCGGAGTTCCTGGACATTAACGCTTACTCCGTCTTCCGGCCTGATGTCGAAACCTGCCTGCTCCGTGATTTCCACAATCTGCCGGGCCGACAACATCCCGCTCAAACCTGTGGCGCCGGACGCCGATCCGATGGCGATTTCCTCCAATGCTTTTTCGCCCAAGACGGCTGAATCATTGAGGCGGCCCTCTATTTCTTCTGCATCCAGTTCGTCGGGGTCGCAACCAAGCAGGGCTTCAAACCGGCGAAAACGCGCAATTCCGGGGTTCTCGCGTTCAATATGCAGGTCCTGCCAAAGGTGGTGCAGATTGGTATCGGAGAACCCTGCATTGTCCATCAAGTAGATGATTTGCGGTACAAACCCGTCAATTGCCGATTCCAGTTCTGCTGCTGGCACTCCGGCAAACCCGGCTCCAGAATACCGAAAAAGTGTTGGATCGGATTCGTGAGAGCGCTCAGACTCCAGGACAGTCCAGAATCCGTCGGTGAAAATCGTGATATTGGGCCACAAATATCCTTCGCCGATAGCAGCCATGCAGTGGGCAAAGTCCCAGTCACTGCTGCCTTTCGCATAACCAACTGGGCGAGGTTCCCATCGCAGCCGCCACCAGTTCCAAACCAGCCATTCGGCCAGAGGATAGCCGGAGACGTAGGGGCCTTGGCGATAAACGGCATCATCGCCGCTGATGTCCGTTCCTTCAGTCAGCAATCGGCCGAATGCTGAGATTTTCAGCAGACCCAAAGCGGTTTTTTCTTCTTCCGACTCTGCGTCAAAGGACATAGGGGACAGAGAAATGTGCATTTTGGAGGTCATGAAGGATTCCTCAAGCTCCATTCTTCGATAACTTGCGCTCTCATCCGCTTGTCGCGCGTATCCTCCAGCCGGTATCCGTGATAATCGCTGGTTCCTTTCGAGAGTACCGCCTCGTAGGCTTCGCCATGCGAGTCAACCGCCCAGACGTATTTCGGCAAGCCGTTAATTAGGTGGATGCTCACCATACCTCGGGCGATTCCGGCCTGAAACAGCTCCATAGCCTCTTCTTTCCTTATTACCCTTATGTCATCACAAAGCGATTTGTGATGGCGTGGACTTACGGGTGGGTTGAAACCGTAATTGGCGGGGTTGCTCTTGTGAATCGCGCTACCGACATAACGGGCGGTGGATAAACGAGCCTGGTCTTCGGAAGCTATCTGTTCCGGCAGAGCTATGCGCCGTTTGGGATTATTTCCTTGGCGCTTTCCGTTTACCATAGATACAGGCACTCAGCAGTCAGACAGAGCTATAGCTGAAGTTAAGTGTGGCGGTATGGTAACAGGCACTCCAATGCCGTTGCAATTCGCTTCCTCCAGAGACGACAGGCGGGCGGGGGGTGCCAGCCCCAGCTCGTTCCTTACGAAATTACCAGTGGCCGGGTTAGGCAGGGTTGGCTTCGCTCACAGGTTCTGCCACTGGTTTGGGAAATAGGTTCTTGCTTTATGAAGTACGCCGTGTTCCTGCCCGACAGGGATAGGCTCCAGCCTGAATCTGCCAGATTCCCAAAGGGCATTTTCGACTAAGGGGTAGTATTTCAGTTGCCCGCCCGATTCGCCATACCACTCAAATATGGTTCCTTTTGAGTCGGTTCCCCTGAGATGGCGAGCAATACGTGGTTCACCTTCTTTTGTGGTGAATGTAGGGAATCCCCATTCCAAGCTGTCGGGTTCAGGGAGGGTTATGGGAAACTGATTCAGTTGATACCAACCGGCATTGTTCCAAGAAAGCGTTAAATAACAGCTTTTCGATAAATCAACATTGCCGCCATCTTCCAAGCTGGCGTCCTGATGCCATTGGGATACTAGCTCGACTAAAGCCTTGCCAACATCAGACGAGTGAGACCTATAATTGGACTGGTCAATGTTCTTGGTGTTCAAGTAATCCCAAAACTTGCCAGCAGAATTTGACAACTCAATTGTCACACGCCCATCACGGTCGAGCTTGCGGAGCTCTCTTCGCATCTTGCAGGAAATCCCAAAGAATACTCCTACTCTTTGAGGGTCGGCCAAGCGAACATCGAAAATGTCTTTGCTTTCAGACGCGACACCGTCAAAGGCCAAGGCCACCGACTTCTCGAAATCCCGCCATCCTGGCAGAGTCGCGCTGCCGCCGCTTGCCAGCATTCCCGTGCCGTCCTGGTATGTGCTGAGAATCAGCCTTAGCCGTTCGATATCTTCTTCGGAAGGGGGACGCTCGGCAAACGGGATACCGGGTAGTGGCGCTGCTTCACCTGACGTTTCCTGCGGCAAACTAACCTCTGCCTCGTCATTGACCAAATCGTCAACGGATACTCCGAACAAGTCAGCCGCGGCGAGCAGGAACGCTACCGAAGGGATCTTCTTTCCGGCTTCGATTTCACTGATGTACCCGTGGGTCTTGTACCCCAGATTTTCCGCCAAGCCCATCAGGGTCATGCTGCGGCGGTGCCGGAGATTCCTGAGCTTTTCGCCGAACCTTCGCATCTCCTTAGAATTCACCCTTGACGCGACCTGCAAGTCTTGGTAGAATGTCTCCAACTGAGACATAATGAGTCTGAATAGCCGCTGGATTTTTGGATATGGGTTCTAAAAACACCAACACGCAGGGCCGTATGCTGAACAGCCCGTTCAAATGGGTTGGGGGGAAATCCCGCTTGCGAAAATTCATTATCCCTATGATTCCCCCGCATTCCTGCTACGTTGAACCGTTTGCCGGAGCCGCTTGGGTACTTTTTGGCAAGCTCAAGAGCGACGTTGAGATAATCAACGACATTGACGATGAGTTAATCACGTTCTTTCGCGTAGTCAGGGAAAAGCCGGAAGAGCTAATCGCGTCCTTCGAGTGGGAACTGGCCTCCCGCGCCGAGTTCAACCGATTGGCTAACCTAGACCCTCAAACCCTCACCGATGTTCAGCGGGCGCACAGGTTCTATTACCTCATAATGGCGGGATGGGGCGGCGAAGCCCGCTATCCGCGATTCCAAACCAGCATCCGCGACGGCGGACACGGAAACCGGCTAGTGGGCGCTCTGAAAACCCTCCGAGAGCGGATAACTCCCATACATCGCCGGCTCCAGACGGTTCTTATAGAAAATATGGACTGGCAGGGCTGCGTACAAAAATACGACAGTCCGACTACCGTGATGTACTTGGATCCCCCTTACTTGGGCAACGGCGCAAACTACAAATTCAATATGCGCGGCGAGGACGACCATCGCTCCATTGCCGAGCGACTCGGACGGATGCGGGGCTTCTGGATCCTATCCTCTTACGACACCCCGGAAATAAGGGAGTTGTTCGATGGATACGCAGTAACTCCTATTCAGTCATCCTCCGGTATGCGCACCGGCAAGTCAGAGCGGGAAGCCGGTCGCTACCGCACGATAAATCAGGAGATTCTCATAACCAACTTCTCTCCGCCAATGTCTGAAACTCCGATAACTCGAATCGCTGGAGAAAGCGACACGGAATCGGCCCGCCAGTCGGATATGTTCCCTGATGGTTCCGTGATTAGAGAATCCTCTATCCACTACTTCCCATAATAGCACAGGCCCTCCCGGCAAATTGGCCCACAGCACCCCCCTAGTATTACAACGACGGTTCCTCAATTTGGTCATTCTGGGGCCGGAAATTGCTTCGCGGAAGGCAAGACCACAAAGCTGTCAAACGCGCGGTCAGGTCGTCATGAATCATGAAGAGGTGTTCAAGGCCCTTTGTTACGAACCGTCGTTGTAATACTAGTCCCCCGGCGCGGGTTGAGTCGGCGCGGGCTGCGTTTGCGCCTCCGGCGGCAGGTCGTCCTCCCATTCGGGGAGTTGGTGGTGTCGCGTGGTGGGTAGCAGCCCTATGGAGAACACTCCCGTCAGGCTCAGAGCCAGCGACAGGCCCATCGTGGCGTCGAAGCCGCCGGTCCAGTCGCGGAGCCACCCGCCGGTCAGCGCCCCGGTGGCCATCCCTATCCCTGCTCCCATCATCTGCCAACCGTAGGTCGTTCCTATCGGAGCGCCACCGTAATACTGCCGGTTGATTATGGGGAAGGCGCTCATTTCGCCGCCGAAGCCGATTCCGAACAGCACGGCGAAAAGGAAGAAGTGCCACGGCGCCACGGCAAAGAACAGCAGCACGATGGGCAGGGTTTGCAACGCGAAGCAGACGGCCATCACGCCCTTGCTGCCCACCCGGTCGGCCATCACCGGCACAGCAAAGCGGGTGACCGTGCTGGTTACGGACATGGTAACAAAGGCGCCAGCCGCCAGCCCCTGGGACACGCCCTCGGCCTCCGCAATGGCCACCAGGTATACCAGTACGATGGCGTGTCCCGCGCAGCCCCAGAAGTGGATGCCGATGAGGTTCCAGAAGGCCAGGGTACGCTGGGCCTGCTTGAAGAATACGCGGGTGCGTATCTTGGCGATTTCTCCCACCTGAACCCGCCGGACGGGTTCATCTTCCGAAGCCCCCAGTGGCTTCATGCCAATCTGCGCCGGCTCGTCGTAGAAGAACCGGACCAGCGCCAGGATTGCCACTCCGCCGACGATGCCGGGGACCCAGAAGGCGGCCCGGAGTCCGTCCAGCTCGCCGCCGAACAGCGCGTGGGTAAAGCCCGGCAGCCAGTCCAATACGTCGGGGCGGCTGTCGAACAGGGCGATAACCAGCAGCATGATGGGCACGGCTACCAGGGGGCCAACGCCCTGCGCCGACTGCAAAAGTCCCATTCCCGTGCCCAAATGACGCTTGAACCACATGGTCACCGACGTGGTCAGCGGCACCTGAAAGATGCCCATTGAGGCGCTGAGGATGATTCCGAAGAAAAGGTAGAACTGCCACAGACTGGTCATGAAGCCGGTCAGCACCATCCCGGCGATGAACAGCACCGCCCCGATGGTCATGGCAACGCGGGCGCCATAGCGGTCGCCCAACCACCCGGCGGAGGGCCCCAGCATCCCCGAAACCACCCATTGCAGCGCGAACCCGAACCCCACCGCGCCGTAACTCCAGCCAAAGGACTCCACCAGCCGGGGAATCAGGATGCTGGACGATGACCGGAACGATGAGCTGAACAGCCGCATCACCGCAGCCACGCCGACAATGACCCAGGCGTAATGCACGGGTCGCCCGGCGATAACCAGGTTGCTGAGGCGGAAGGAATATCTTGAGGCAGTTTTCATGCGCGCGGGCCTTTTGGTCTATGCTGGAGATTAAGCCCGAATCCACCGAACGGAGTGGGGAGGGCGCTGGAACAGGACATCACAGGGATGGAG
The DNA here is from genome assembly GCA_965261945.1 of Dehalococcoidia bacterium. Classification (GTDB taxonomy): domain Bacteria; phylum Chloroflexota; class Dehalococcoidia; order Lucifugimonadales; family UBA3495; genus VXOI01. The sequence goes on along the minus strand of CBDHEF010000002.1, from coordinate 2,092,758 downwards.
AGGAGACCGTCCCGGCGGATATGGGGCGGGCGGAGCCAGTAGCAGGTCTGTTGGCGGTGAGAGGAGCCGCTCATGAGGTGGCCGAAGGCAGCAAGGAACTCTCGCTGGCCGATTCGTGCGGCGCGAGTGGGAGAGATCTTCGACTGGCTGGTGGATGAGGGCGAGGATGGTGGGCCGGTTGCCGGCGCCACGGTCAGGAGGGAAGCGGCAGGGTGCGCAATCGGGTCAGGGCGCCAGTGAACTGGGCCTCCCAAGGCCAGCGCCGAGGCAAATGCAGGGTCAGGCGGCGCGCCGAGCGGGTGAGCCGACCGGCGAGGGAGAAGAATCGCCGCCGCAGAGTCTTGGTGGTCACCACCTGCTCGCCCAGACCGATGCGCGCCGTCCAGCGCGCCAGGTTGTGAGCAATCGCCTGGACCGCCAGCCAAGCGCCGTTGGCAGCGAATCGGCCGGACGGCAGGTGGTTCAGCCCGACGCCGTACTTGAGGTCGCGTATCGCATTCTCGATCTCGGCGTGGCGGCGATGGTCAGCCTCCAGTTCGAGCGTCTCCCCGTCCCGGTCGGTGATGAAGCCGTGATAGCTGTAGCTGGCGAATAGGGCCAGCTGGGAACCGGGCGTGGGCTTCACCCGCCGGACGATGAGCCGCACCGGCGCGGCGCCGGCCTCACTCTCAAAGGGAGTGTAGGTGGTCTCGGCCACATCGGCGGCGCCGTCCATCCAGTATGGGATGGGCGTCCAATCCGTCTCGGGTATGGCCTCGATGAGATGGCGCAGGCTTTTGTGCTGACGGATGGTGATGGAGTAACGGACATCCATCTTGCGGCAGACGGCGACGATGGCGTGGGCATAAAAGCCGCTGTCGGCCCGCACCGTGAGTTGGCCCCTGGCGCCGGCGTAGCGCACCCGTCCCACGGTCTCGCGCAGGAAGTGAGCGGCGCCCCGAACAGTGTTGGCCCGGCCCTCGCGCAGCCGGGACATCAACACGTCCCCGGTGCCGGCGGCCACGGCCAGCAACGGATGATAGCCCCGCTTGCCGGTATAGCCGTGGTGTCGCGCCCCCTCCTTGGCCAGTCCGTAAGTCTCGCAGATGGTGGAGTCCAGGTCGATGGTGAACGGCGCGTCGCCGGGTCCCGCCCCAGCGGCCCAGGCTCGGGCCAGCAGCTCCCGGCTCACCCGGTCCAGCTGACGGACGTGGCCCCAGCGGAAGCTGCGCAGGAAAGTGCCCAAGGTGGATGGCGCTTTGACCATGCACCCCAGCACCGAGGAGGTCCGCCCCGCACGCAGCGCATCGGCGTCGTCAATGCAGTCGCCGCCCGCCAGCGCCGAGGCCACCAGCGTCAGAAGCTTGTCTCCCGCGTTCGCCCGCCCCGGCGCATCCCCGAGGTCGAGGTGACTGTCAACGAGTTCACGCAGGCCCAGGTGTTGGGCGAGAGTGGCCGGCAGGAGCAGGCCGGCATTGGCCACCAGACGGTGGTCGTCAAAGACGATGCGAATACGGTCGGGGTGGTTGCGTGGTAGCATCAATTGGGTGCTCCTTTTCTGGGGTCGGTTTTTTATTGCAAAACCATTATCCCAGATTCAGAGGAGCACCCTCTTGCCGCTTCAGTTCGCCAACCTGACGCCCACTATCGGTGGATTCGGGTTAAGCGTAAGCGGGGATTATAGCCCAAACCTGCTGAACCCGTAGGGGCAGGCTGCGAAGCGGCAGCACCAAGTTAGAAGCGCCTATTATATTAATAGTTAGTTCCTTCTCCCTCCGGGAGAGGGTTGGGGTGAAGCGATCCTCCATTCCCTGACCATCTCCCCATGGGGCGGGGGAAAGCGGCCGGCCTCTACGGAATACCCGCGCAGGCTTCCTGCACCAGGTGGTATACCACCCCGTCGAACCGCCGGTTCCACTCCGCCGTGATTTCGCCCAGCAGTCTCCAGGTATCCCTCTCATCGCTGTCGGCCACACCAACGAGCAAAACCCTGGTCGTTTCCCGGTGCAGGTCGCCGGAGGGGGGCAGCCACTGACCATAAGCGTCGAGGATGGTCAGGCCGTCGGGGAATCTCGGCGTAATGACGCTGTCCAGAAAGCCCTGCCATTCCTCTTCGGGAATCACCTTTCCGCTGATGTCGGACAGCCCGAAGAAAAGCCGGTACCCGGTGGCTGGCTCCAGTCCCGCCGGGCATTCGGACGAACTGAACTCCACGCAAGAGGCCAGGGCCAACAGCAGAGCCAACAGAGCGACCGGAGCCAGCTTTGTTACGAGACGCATCCGCGCTGAGCCGGATTCGTACAGCAGGTTCATTGGCGCACTTCCATATTATGTGAGGTAGGCAACTGGATTCTGCGCCAGGGGAAGATTGCGTACAACCCCTGACTATGGGAGCGAAAAGGTGGAAATTCAACAAAGCGGTCGTGACCGGACGTTGACAGATTCGCTGCGGGGGGTATAATTGTGGGTTACTGGCTTATGCCTCGAATAATGCCTTCACTCAAGCAGCCCCGTACCACGCCCCTATACCCGCTTGTCTTCAAACTGGGTTTCACCCGCGCTATGAGACTACCTGTCACCCGTTAGCATTTCACCCGTTAGCATCTACTCTTAGGCAAGGAGAAACGGAATGGCTTTGCCTCCTGTTCGCAATGGGCATTCTCTGCAAAAGCAGGATGTCCGGTCTTATGCCCGAATCCCCCAGGTGCTGGAGGTCCCCAACCTTATCCAGAGCCAGATTCAGTCCTATGAATGGTTCAACCAGAAGGGCTTGGACGAAGTTTTCCGCGAAGTCTCGCCCATCAAGGACTACACCGAAAAGAAATATGAGCTTGAATTCGGGGAGCACGAGTTCCGCCCTGCCAAGTATTCACCGCAGGAATGCAAGGAGCGGGAGATATCCTTCTCCCAGCCGCTCTATGTCAGGACTCGCCTGGTGATGAAGGAAACGGGCGAGATCAAGGAGCAGGAGATATTCATGGGGGACTTCCCCATGATGACCGATAACGGCACGTTCATCATCAACGGCGCCGAACGGGTCGTGGTCAGCCAGTTGGTGCGCTCGCCTGGCATCTACTTTACCACCGAGCGCAGTCCCAGCAGCAACCGCGGACTGTGTATGGCCAAGCTCATCCCTTCCCGCGGGGCCTGGCTGGAGTTCGAGACCAGCAATAAAGACGTGCTGTCGGTAAAGGTTGACCGCAAGCGCAAGGTCTCGGCCAACACCTTCCTGCGGGCTTTGGGCGTGGCCTACGACGACCAGATTACCGCCCTGTTCGACGAAGTGGACACCGATGAGACCCACCGCTATATGCAGGCCACCCTGCGCAGCGACCCGGGCGCCGACTCCGCCGGAGTCTCGTTCCGGGAGGATGACCTGCGCTCCCTGTGGGACTGGCTGCATGAAGGCGAGGACTTCGACAAGGAGGCCGCCCTGCGCATCGCCGGGGCCCAGGTGGAGTTCTACCGCCGCCTCCGGCCCGGCGAACCTCCCAGCCTGGACAACTCCCGGAACCTGATCAATAACCTGTTCTTCGAGGAACGACGCTACGATCTGGGCCGTGTGGGGCGCTACAAGTTCAACCGGCGCCTGAGCCTGCCGGAAGGCGTTGGCCCCAAGACCCTGACCCGGGACGACATCATCGCCGTCATACGCATGATGATTGTCATCAACCAGGGCGAGGGCCGGGTGGACGACATCGACCACTTGGGAAACCGCCGCGTCCGCGCCGTGGGCGAACTGGTGCAGAACCAGGTGCGCGTCGGCTTGCTCCGCATGGAGCGGATGGTCAAGGAAAAGATGACGCTGGTGGACCCGGAAACCGCCGCACCCCAAGGCCTGGTCAACATCCGGCCGGTGGTGGCGGCGGTGCGCGAGTTCTTCGGCGGCTCTCAGCTTTCCCAGTTCATGGACCAGACCAACCCGCTGGCCGAGCTGACCCACAAGCGCCGCCTCTCGGCCCTTGGCCCCGGCGGCCTGTCCAGGGAGCGAGCCGGGTTCGATGTGCGCGACGTTCACTTCTCGCACTACGGCCGCATCTGTCCCATCGAGACGCCGGAAGGCCCCAATATCGGCCTGCTCAGCTCGCTGGCCTCCTACGCCCGCATCAACGAGTTCGGGTTCATCGAGTCGCCCTACCGCTTGGTAAGCCGCGAGCTTCCCAGCGACTCGCCCGACCTGAAGGGCCGAACCGTGACCGAAGCGGTGGTCAACCCTGAAAATGGGCACGTCATCGTAAATGAAGGCGTCGCCATCGGAGCCAACCGCCTGGGCGCCGTCAACCGCCTTCCCGAAAATACAATGATCAGGGTCAAGCCCTTCGTGGTGCAGCCCCCCGACAATGGCGACCCGGACAACTCCATAGTCTGGCTGTCCGCCGACAAGGAAGAGGAATACAGAATCGCCCAGGCCAACGCCAAGCTGGACAGCTTCAATCAGTTTGTCGAGGACCGCATTGAGATTCGCGTCGGCGACCAGTACACCCAGGGTTCGCCCAGCGAAGCGCGCCTGATGGACGTCTCCCCGATGCAAATCATGAGCGTGTCGGCGGCCCTGATTCCCTTCTTGGAACACGATGACGCCAACCGGGCGCTGATGGGATCCAATATGCAGCGCCAGGCCGTGCCGCTGCTCCGCCCCGAAGCCCCCACCGTCGGCACCGGCATTGAGGACCGGGTGGCCCGCGACAGCGGCCAACTGGTCACCGCGCGGGTAAACGGCGTGGTCACCTCGGTCAACGGACGGAAAATCGTGGTCACCGACGTGGAGGGCGTGGAGCATATCCACCCTCTCATCAAGTTCTCCCGCACCAACCAGGGCACCTGTTTCGACCAGCGCCCCATCGCCACCCACGGCGATGTGGTGCAGGCGGGAGCGGTGCTGGCCGACAGCTCTTCCACCGAAAAGGGCGAACTGGCCCTGGGCCAGAACGTTCTGGTGGCCTTCATGTCCTGGGAGGGCTACAACTACGAGGACGCCATCATCGTCAGCGAGCGCCTGTACCGGGAAGATTATTTCACTTCCATTCACATCGAACGCCACGAGATGGAGGCCCGCGAGACCAAGCTGGGCCCTGAGGAAATCACCCGCGACATCCCAAACGTGGGCGAGGCCAGCCTGCGCGACCTGGACGAGCGCGGCATCATCCGCGTCGGCGCCGACGTGGCTCCCGGCGATATCCTCGTCGGCAAGGTCACTCCCAAGGGCGAGACCGAGCTGACCGCCGAGGAAAAGCTGCTCCGCGCCATCTTCGGCGAAAAATCCCGCGATGTTAAGGACACTTCCCTGCGCGTTCCCCACGGCGAGCGCGGCAAGGTCATTAACGTCAAGGTGCTGAGCCGCGAGAACCGCGACGACCTGAACCCCGGAGTCAAGGAGGCTGTCCGCGTCTGGATCGCCCAGACCCGTAAAATCTCCGTGGGCGACAAGATGGCCGGTCGCCACGGCAACAAGGGCGTGGTCGCCCGCATCCTGCCGGAAGAGGATATGCCCTACTTGGAAGACGGCACTCCCGTTGACATCATCCTCAACCCCATCGGCGTGCCTTCCCGCATGAACCTGGGGCAGGTGCTGGAAACGCACCTGGGCTGGGGCGCCCGCGGCCTCAACTTCCGAGCCAACACCCCGGTGTTCGATGGCGCCAGCGACGAGGCCATTGAGGACTCCCTGGCCCGCATCTGGTTCCTGGAGCAGGAAAACGCCATCCTCAGCGGCGGCGGATTGAACGAGGATGAGCGGAAAATGGTTTTCCGCTGGCTGAAGGAATACGGTTGCGGCCCCCGTGAAATGCTGAACCGCATATTGGACGAATCGGAATCGGGCTTCGCCCGCGAAGCCTGCTTGCGCCTGTGGCTGGCCCTGGACGCCGGACGCGACCCCTGGGGCAGGGACGTTCAGGAAATGCACCAGATCGCCCTGGAAGTCCACCGCCAGCGGGGCATCGCTCCCCCCACCTTTGGCAAGTTCAAACTCTATGACGGGCGCACCGGCGACTCCTTCGATCAACTGGTGACGGTCGGCGACATTTACATCCTGAAGCTCATCCACCTAGTGGAAGACAAGATTCACGCGCGCTCCACCGGGCCCTACTCAATGATTACCCAGCAGCCCCTCGGCGGTAAGGCCCAGTTCGGCGGCCAGCGCTTCGGCGAGATGGAAGTATGGGCCCTGGAAGCCTACAGCGCCGCTTACAATCTCCAAGAGGTGCTCACCGTCAAGTCAGACGACGTAGCCGGCAGGGTCAAGACCTATGAGGCTGTCGTCAAGGGTGAACCAATCGGCCAGCCCGGTGTGCCTGAATCGTTCAACGTCCTTATGAAGGAACTGCAAAGCCTGGGACTGAGGGTGCAACTGCTGAACGAAGACAGTCGCCCGTCCCTGAACCAGGACCTCGGGCAGGGTTTGGAACAGGACTTCAGGCAGGGCATCGACGGTAACACGGAGCTATTCCCTCTGGAGGCGATTTAATAATGGTCAGAATGGCAGACAGGACGGAAACCACGGCCACCGATTTCAACGCCATCCGTATTTCCATCGCCTCGCCGGAGCAGATTCTAGGCTGGTCCCACGGCGAGGTGACCAAGCCTGAGACCATAAACTACCGCACACTCCGCCCGGAGAAAGACGGGCTGTTCTGTGAGCGGCTGTTCGGCCCCACCAAGGACTGGGAGTGCTTCTGCGGCAAGTACAAGCGCATCCGCTACCGGGGCGTGGTCTGCGATCGCTGCGGCGTCGAGGTCACCCGCGCCAAGGTGCGGCGGGAACGCATGGGCCACATCCGCCTGGCCGCGCCCGTGGCCCACATCTGGTTCAGCAAGACCAACCCCAGCCGCTTGGGGCTGCTCCTTGACCTCTCCCCCCGCAACCTGGAGCGCGTCCTCTACTTCGCCCAGCACATCGTTGTCGAGGTGGATGAGGATGCCCGCAGAGAAGCCATCGAGGCCGAGCAGCTCAGGCACGAACTGGAAGTGGAAAGGCGCCGCAACAATGCCAACGACGAGCTGGCGGAGATCAACCGCATCCTGCTGAGCCTCACCGGCGGCAGGGAGCCGGAGACCAAAAACCCCGCCGTCGAGTTCGCCCCGGAAGGCGGCGAACCCGTCGCCGAGCTGATGGAACTCCAGAGGCAGATAGACGCGATCAACAACCAGCTCGCCATCGACCAGGCTGAACTTTCGGCCCAGTTGAAGGTCACCCTCGATGAGTTGAACGACCTGCAAAAAATGCGCCTGCTGGCCGAGTCGCGCTTCCGGGAGCTGAAGGACAAGTACCCCGGAGTCTTCGAGGCAGGCATGGGCGCCGAGGCCATCCTGGCCATCCTGCGGACGGTGAACCTGGAGGCCCTGCGCGACCAGCTGATTAACGATATGCAGTCCACCTCCGGCCAGCGCCGCCAGAAGGCCATCAAGCGGCTGCGGGTGGTGGAGGCCTTCCGAAAGAGCGGCAATCGCTCCGACGGCAGCCACGGCGAGGGCACCCGCGTCGAGGATATGATCCTTACCGTGATGCCCGTCCTGCCCCCGGAACTGCGCCCCATGGTGCAGCTCGACGGCGGGCGGTTCGCCACCAGCGACCTGAACGACCTGTATCGCCGCGTCATCAACCGCAACAACCGGCTCAAGCGCCTGATGACCCTGGGGGCCCCGGAAATCATCATCCGCAACGAAAAGCGGATGCTCCAGGAAGCGGTGGACGCCCTCATCGACAACGGGCGCCGCGGGCGGCCCATCCAGGGCAGCCACAATCACAAGCTCAAGAGCCTGTCCGACCTGTTGCGGGGCAAGCAGGGCCGCTTCCGCCAGAACCTGCTGGGCAAGCGGGTGGACTACAGCGGTCGCTCGGTCATCGTGGTCGGCCCGGAACTCAAGATGAACGAATGCGGGCTGCCCCGGCGCATGGCCCTGGAACTGTTCAAGCCCTTTGTCATGCACCGCTTGGTAATGCTGGGCATAGCGCCCAACATCAAGAACGCCAAGCGGATGGTGGAACGCGCCCGCGGCGAGGTCTGGGACATCCTGGAGGATGTTATCAAGAACCGCCCGGTGCTGCTCAACCGCGCCCCCACCCTGCACCGTCTCGGCATCCAGGCCTTCATGCCGGTGCTGATCGACGGCCACGCAATCCAGATTCACCCGCTGGTCTGCTCGGCCTTCAACGCTGATTTCGACGGCGACCAAATGGCCGTCCACGTGCCGCTGTCACGCATGGCGGTGCTGGAGGCCAAGGAAGCAATGCTCAGCACCCACAATATGCTGTCTCCCGCTTCCGGCGATCCCCTGGTGGCGCCCACGCTGGATATGGTGATGGGCAATTTCACCAATAGCGTCGACAAAAAGGAAGACACTGGCGCGGGGATGCGCTTTGTGGATGTCCACGAGGCTTCTGCTGCCCGGGAACAGGGAGTGATCGCACTGAATTCTCCCATCTACGTGCGCCACATCAAAGGCGCTGCGGACGGCTGGCACCGGACCACGTTAGGCCGCCTGCTTCTCAACGAAGAACTGCCCGAAGATGTCGATCTCCAAAACAAGCCTCTCGATCGGGATGATCTGAGCAACCTGATATCCGATTTATATCGCAGGTTAGGGCCAGATCAAACTGCGGAGGTACTGGACAAAATCAAAGGCCTGGGGTACCAGTACGCCACCAAATACACCGGCAGTTTCGGCATCAACGACATTATGGTGCCTCCGGAAAAGGCTCGAATCTTATCCGAGGCCGAGGAAAAGGTCGACCAGTACCAGGTCGAGTATGATATGGGGCTTATCTCGGCGGAAGAGTTGCGTGAGCGAAACCAGGACGCCTGGCTTCAGGCTACGGAACAAGTGGGTAATTTGGTCCGCGAGAATATCCAGGGCTACGACTCCAAGTACGGCTCCCTGGGGACAGGGGGAGAAAGGCTTCAAGAATACGAACACCTTGGTTTCGGAAGTCTTGGGGTGATGGCCATTTCCGGCACCAAGGGCAACGCCTCGCAGATTAACCAGATGGCAGGGATGCGCGGCCTAATGCGACGCGCCGGCAGCAACGAGCTCATCGGATTGCCAGTGAAGTCCAATTTTCGCGAGGGACTGACCGCGCTGGAGTACTTTATCTCCACCCACGGCGCCCGCAAGGGACTTACCGACACGGCGCTGAACACCGCCAGCAGCGGGTATCTGACCCGCAGGCTGATTGATGTGGCTCAGGAGGTAATCATCCAGGGAGAGGACTGCGGAACGCTGGACGGCTGGGCGCCGCAGCGTCCGGCCCCTGGAAGCACCACCACCCTCCAATACCGGGTCGCTGGGCGATTGGCCGCGGTAACTCTGGCCCACCCGGAGACCGGTGAGATTCTGGTCAATCGCAACGAGGTTATCACCCGGGAAAAGGCCGATACCCTGGTAAGAGAGGGGATTACCGAAATCCAGGTGCGCTCGCCCCTGACCTGCGAGACTCGGCGGGGCGTCTGCCGGATGTGCTACGGCGATCTGGCCGCCACCGGCAAGTCGGTACTGCAAGGGCAGGCCGTCGGCATCATCGCAGCCCAGAGCATCGGCGAGCCGGGCACCCAGCTCACCATGCGCGTGTTCCACACCGGCGGTGTGCGGCGCCGCAACAGCGACCTGGACGACGCCGTGCTTTCCGTGGCGAGAGGGTTGCAGGAAATCCCCGTCAATATAAGGGAAAAGCTGGCCCAGTTCCGGAACAATATGCCCTCCGTAGGAAAAATCTGGGAGGACAAGGAGGAGCTGAGCCTCAACGTTTCCAGCGACCGCCAGACCATCGCCACCAGGATGGCCGAGGCCCTGGGCTACCTGGAGCAAACCAATGAGGCCCGCAACCAGCGCGATCAGATAAACTGGATACGCGACGACCTCAGCCGTCTCGGTGAAATAAGGTCCCTCCCGCAAGCGCGGGAGCTCGCCTCCCAAATCCAGAGGGACGTCAACGATCTGACCACCTCCCTGAGCTCCCAGTTGACTTCGGGAGCCATAGTCCAGCGGCGCGAAGCCATAAGCCGCCTTCGCTCCATGTCCAGCCAACTGCCCGACCAGATTGTCAACATCTTCCACTCCGTGGAGCAGACTTCCGCAGAGGAACTCCAGGAGGCGGTGCGGCGGTTGCGGGACGACATCGCTGCGGTTGTCCCGGATCTCGATAAGGTGCTGAGCGAAATCCAGCGAGTTATCGAAGAAATACCCGGCGCAGACGCCAGGTTGCAAGGAAGGCTGTTGCTGGTAATCGAGCGAATCCTGGACGATCTGCGGCGTTCCAGTGAACCCACTGAGTTGCAGGAAGCCGTCAGCCGCATGGTGGAAGCCGTTAGCACCGAGGAAGACCGGTACCGGGTGGCCTTCGAGATCAATCGCATCCTCAGCGGCTTCAACCGGCACAGCAATGACCTCCAGCGGGAGGCTGCCGTAATCCGCCAGGACGTGGAAGCCCAGAACCTGGACATCACCGGCGGACTGCCCCAGGTGGAGGAAATTTTCGAGGCCCGCGTACCCAAGAGCGCCGCCATTCTGTCTGACATTGACGGCGAGGTCGAGCTGGAAAGCGACGAGGAGAATAATGTTCTGCGCGTGGTCTACCGCGAGGAAGTCCGCGAGGAATATCCCCTGCCGGAAGGCGCCCGAATCATTGTCAGCCATGGCGACCAGGTAAACGCGGGCGACACGCTGGCCGAAGTCCCGCAGGTCGAGCAGTTCAGTCTCCCCGAAGGGGCGGAACTGCTGGTGGACGACGGGGAAGAGGTGACGGAAGGCATGGTGCTGGCCTCGATGCCGGAAGGCTCGGGCGAAGAGTCCGCGCTGGTTCCCACCGCCACCGTCTCCGGGCGCGTGGAACTGACCGGCGGCGAGTTGAAGGTAATCTCAGAGGGCGCGGCCGTAGCGGCCACCGTCAGCGGCCGCGTGGAGCTGAGCGATAGCTTCATCAGCGTGATCTGGGACGACGTGGAGACCAGGGAACACGTCACCCCGGCCTCCGCATACCTGATGGTGAGGCACGGCGACAAGATCAACGCCGGCGACCCCCTGACCTCCGGGCCGCTGAACCCCCACGACATCCTCCGCATCCGGGGCAAGGAGGCCCTCCAGTCCTACATCGTGGACCAGGTGCAGGCGGTCTACCAGTCGCAGGGTGTAACCATCCACGACAAGCACATCGAAATCATCCTGCGCCAGATGCTCCGGCGGGTCCAGGTCACCGAGCCCGGCGATACTGAACTCATCCCGGGAGAGGTGGCTGACAAATTCTCCTTCCAGGAGCAGGTGGCCAAGGTGTTGGCCGAGGGCGGCGAACCGGCCACCGCAGAGCAGGTGCTGCTTGGCATTACCCGCGCCTCGCTGCGCACCGACAGTTTCCTGTCCGCCGCTTCCTTCCAGGAGACCACCCGGGTGCTGACCGAGGCGGCAGTCAAGGGCCAGCAGGACTATCTGCTGGGCCTGAAGGAAAACGTCATCATCGGCCGGCTCATCCCCGCCCAAGTGGAAATCCCGGGGATGGAGGAACTCCTCCGGCCCCAGCCTGCGCTGGATATGAGCGCCATCGCTCCGGGCAGTTGGCTGCGCGGCCCCGTGGCCGAAGAAGAAGAAGGCGCCGGTCCCATCCTCGACCTGGAAGACGGCTTTGACCGCTTGGCGCAGGCCGCCCGCAGTTACGCCAAGGATGGCGAGGACGAGGAACTGGAAGACGACGACTTCGATGACGACGACGAGGAAGGGGAGGCAACCACCACCGAGGTAGCCGACGCCACCGAGGCCGACGCCACCGAAGCAACCACCGCCGGGGCAACCGCCACCGCTGAGGCCGAAACCCCGGTAACCGGCTTGGCGGATGACGTCGAGGAGCCACAGGAATAAGACCACACAGCAACCCGGTCAACGCAGAGAATCCCGCAGGGAACGCCAAACGGGCCGACTGCCGGTCGGCCTTCATATCCCTGCGGCCTCTGTGGTGAAACACGGTGAGGGACAACCCCATGGCAAATTCAGAAGGCACAGGCAAAGACAGCCTGCAGGTTGACTTGGCCCCGCGCCACCCACGAGGTCTCCGGCTGGCCAACCCGGTTATGATTGCCTCTGGGACCCTGGGCTACGACGGGTACGGCCGCGGACTCATCGGCAACTACCCGCTCCACGAGTTGGGTGCGGTCATCCCCAAGACGGTTACCCGCCAGGCCAGCGAGGGCAACCCGGAGCCACGCTGGTTCCCGCCGTCATACCGGGAAGCCTGGCAGGAAGGAGACCACCTGTTCCTGAACGCCATTGGGCTGATAAACCCGGGCATCGAAGTTGCAGTCCGTGAATGGACGCCCCAATGGGGCCAGTGGAACGCCACGGTGCTGTTCAGCTTCGCCGCTCACAGCGTCGGAGAGTTCGGCGAAATGGCGGCCATGACCGGCGAGGCGACAGGCATTTGCGCCCTGGAACTCAACCTGAGCTGCCCCAACGTAGAGAACGGCGCGATGTTCAGCCATAGCCCCGCTCTGACCCATGACGCCGTGTCGGCGGTCAAGGTCAATACCGACCTGCCGGTGCTGGTCAAGCTGGCCCCCAACGTGCCGGACATCACGGAAATCGCCCGCGCGGCAGTGGACGGCGGGGCCGATGCCCTGACTATCTGCAACACGCTGCCCGCCATGCGCATCGACCTCGCCTCTCGGCGGCCGGTGCTGGGCAACACCTTCGGCGGCCTTTCGGGCATGGGACTGCGGCCGGTGTCTCTGGCCTTGGTTTACCAGACGGCCCAGGTGGTGGACGTGCCGATCATCGGCGTCGGCGGGATTTTCGAGGCCGAACACGCCATCGAATTCATCCTGGCCGGGGCCAGCGCCGTGCAGATAGGCAGCGCCAATCTCATCAACCTCGGGGCGCCTTGGCGCATCTTGGACGGCCTGCGGGAATATATGGCTGCCAACAGCATCGGCAGCCTGGACGAACTGCGGGGCGCGGCGCATCCGGCGTTTGCCGGTATGCCCTGAATTTCCTTCCCCCTGCGGGAAATGATAGAGTAAGGGCGTACTGATCCGCCCATCCTTTTCCGGGCGGACTGCATCCCGCCCGGTAATTCTTTTTCAGGATATAGGCAATTATGGTAACAGTTCTTCAGAAAATACTGGGAGACCCCAACGAAAAGGCCCTGAAGAAGCTGGCCCCCGTCAAGGACGCGGTCAACAAGCTGGAGCCGGAGTTTCAGCGGCTCAGCGACGAGCAGTTGCGGGCCAAGACCGGCGAGTTCCGCCAGCGGCTGGAGGGACGTGAAACTCTCGAAGACCTGCTGCCCGAAGCCTTCGCCGCCGTGCGCGAGTCGGCCCGGCGAAACTTGGGACAGCGGCACTACGATGTGCAGCTAACCGGTGGAACGGCCCTGCACCAAGGCAAGATTGCCGAGATGAAGACCGGCGAGGGCAAGACCCTTGTCGCCACCCTGTCGGTCTACGCCAACGCCCTGACCGGGCGCGGCGTCCACGTAGTTACCGTCAACGACTACCTCGCCCGCCGCGACCCGGTGTGGATGGGGCCGGTCTATCGTGCCCTGGGCCTGAGCGTCGGCTGTCTCCAGCACGACGCCGCTTTCGTCTACGACCCCGAAATCGACGGGGGAAAGCTGCCCTTCCTGCGCCCGGTGTCCCGCACCGACGCCTACCAGGCCGACATCACCTACGGCACCAACAACGAATTCGGCTTTGACTATCTGCGCGACAATATGTCTCTGACCGAGGAGCGGCGGGTACAACGGAATCTGCACTATGCCATTGTTGACGAGGTGGACAACATCCTGGTTGACGAAGCCCGCACGCCCCTCATCATCAGCGGCCCGGCGGAAGAGCCGGTCCAGCTATACCAGAACTTCGCGCGGCTGGTGCCCCGCCTGGACCCGGCGGAAGACTACACCATTGAAGACCGCACCCGCGCCATCTCCCTCACGCAAGAAGGCATCGCCAAGATGGAGCAGTGGACCAATACCTCCAACCTCTACGACCCGGAGAACTTTCACCTGGTCCACTACATGGAGAACGCCCTGACCGCCCACGTCATGAAACAGCGAGACAAGGATTACGTTGTCCGCGACGGCGAGGTGGTCATCGTTGACGAGTTCACCGGACGGCTCCAGCCGGGACGACGCTGGTCCGACGGACTGCACCAGGCGGTGGAGGCCAAGGAAGGGCTGAAGATCCAGCGGGAGAGCATCACCTACGCCACCGTCACGCTGCAAAACTTCTTCCGAATGTACGAGAAGCTGGCGGGCATGACCGGCACCGCCGCCACCGAGGCCGACGAGTTCTTCCGCATCTACGGCCTGGAAGTGGTGGAGATCCCCACCAACCTGCCGATGCAGCGAGATGACCAATCCGACCTGGTGTACCAGTCGGAAGAGGGTAAGTGGAAGGCGGTCACCGACAGAATCGCAGAAATGCACCAGACGCGGCGCCCGCTGCTCATCGGCACCACCTCCATCGAGGACTCGGAGTTTCTCAGCGATCGTTTGCGCAAGCTGGGCGTCCCTCACCAGGTATTAAACGCCAAGAACCATGAGGGAGAGGCCAACGTCATCGCCCAGGCCGGACGACTGGGAGCGGTCACCGTTTCCACCAACATGGCCGGGCGCGGCACCGACATCGTTTTGGGTGGCGCCGACAACTTCCGCGAGGGCTGGCAGGCGGAACACGACCTAGTGGTGTCCCTGGGCGGGCTGCACGTCCTCGGCACCGAGCATCACGACGCCCGCCGCATCGACAATCAGCTCCGTGGCCGCGCCGGGCGCCAGGGCGACCCCGGCAGTTCCCAGTTCTACGTGTCCCTTGAAGACGAGCTGATGCAGCGCTTCGGCGGCGACCGCATCAAGACCGTCATGGGCTGGACCGGGCTGGAACAAGACACGCCGGTGGAGAACAAGCTGGTCACCAAGTCCATCAGTGGGGCCCAGGTCAAGGTCGAAGGCTACCACTTCGATATGCGCAAGCACCTGCTGGAATACGACAACGTGCTGAACAAGCAGCGCGAGGTGATCTACACCGACCGCCACCAGGCCCTGAGCGAAGGCAACCTGCGGGATAGAACGCTGGAAATGCTGCGCCAGGAGTATGCCCGCGTGGTGGCCCAATACCTGCCGGGCCGCCACTCCGACAACTGGAACTGCGAAGGGCTGATTGACGACCTGGGTCAAATTTGCCCGGTTCCGGCGGAACTGGACGATGAGGACAAGATTTTCCAGTACAGCCTGGACCAGATAGCCGAAATACTGTCGGCCCACGCCGAAGCCGCCTTTGCAGAAAGGGAGGCGGCTGTCGGAGCCGAGCAGATGCGGCTCACCGAGCGGCTCCTCCTACTTCGCGCCATAGATTCCCTCTGGGTGCAGCACCTGACGGCGATGGAGAACCTGCGCACTGGCATCGGTCTGCACGCCTACGGGCAACGCGACCCGCTGGTCATGTACCGCAGCGAGGGCCAGAAGATGTTCCTCGACCTTCAGAACCGCATCCAGCGGGACGTGGTTCGCACACTGTTCCACCTGTCCGTTGACCCCGCGCAACTTACCGCTGAACTGGGCGGAAACGGCAGCCGAAACCGCCGCCGCAACGGGACCGCGGGCAGCCCGATGCAGGCCGTCAACGGCTCCAACCGCAACGCGCAACCCTCCGGAGCCGCCAAGGTAGGCCGCAACGCCCCCTGTCCCTGCGGCAGCGGCCGCAAGTACAAGCGCTGCTGCGGCAAGGCGGCATAGGCGAATACGGTAAATGCCGCGGCGGTACACGTTCAACGATATTGTCAGCATCCTTCGCAGCTTGGGATGGGAATTCCATCACTTCACTGGAAGCCATGCTAATTATCGAAAACCGGGATATCCCACAGTTGTAGTTCCACACATGAAAGGCGTATTGCGTCCTGGGACGGTTGCCAACATTCGCCGCCAGATGTTGCTTTCCAGCGAGGAATTTGAGCAAATAGTCGACGAGGTTCTGTGATGCCGCTGCAAAAGTTTACTGTCTTTCTGATGCCGCAAGAGGACGGTTATCAGGTCATCGTACCGCATTACCCAAACTGCACGACCGAAGGGGACACGGTAGAAGAGGCGCTGGCAAACGCCAAGGACGCTATGGAAGGCTTGCTGTACGTGGAGTCAAAGCACGGAGGCGACAAAGTAGAACCCTACGTGTTCGCTCCCCACGTGGTGGTCGCCGAAGTGGACGTGGAAGTACCTGAGAGCCTGCTGGCAAAGCAGCCCGCCAAGACCACGACATCCGAGTGAACGTCGATTACGGGCATCATCTGCCCATCATTCGGGGCAGACTCATCAATCGGAGATGGATTTGCCCCCGAAGAGCCGCCGGAAGAGGCCCATGATTCCGCCTCCCCCCGACGGGCGGGGTTCTTCATGGCCGTGGCCGCCGTGATCCATCGGCGCCACACCCTCGCCGGAAAGCACATACTCAGGCTCGCGGTCGAAGGCCACCTTGCAGCCGGGTCCGCAGAAGTAGTAACTTTCTCCTTGGTACTCGCTCTGCCCACCCGGCGGATTCGTCGTATCCACTTCCATCAGGCAGACCGGGTCAACTGCTATGGCCATTGGCTTCACCTCTTCTCCGTTATCCGGGCCTGAATTCCAGACCCGCGCAACCTGAGGGAATTGGTAATCACCGTAACTGAGCTGAAGGCCATCGCCAAGGCCGCCAGCACCGGGTTCAGGAATCCCTGGGTCCCGAAGAAAAACTCCAGCGACCCGGGCACCCCACCCACAGACTGAAAGACCGGATACAGCGCCCCGGCCGCCACCGGCACCAGCAGCAGGTTGTAGATGAAAGCCCAGAACAGGTTCTGCCTGATCGTGCGGATAGTCTGCCGGCTCAGTTCAAGGGCAGTGGCCACACTGCCCACGTCACCGCGCATCAGCGTTATGTCTGCCGATTCGGCGGCGATGTCCGTGCCTCCGCCCATGGCCATTCCCACGTCTGCCTGGGCCAGGGCGGGGGAGTCGTTGATTCCGTCCCCCACCATTGCCACCACCCGGCCTTCCCGCTGCAAGTTGCGCACAATCTCGGCCTTGTCCTGGGGTAGAACCTCAGCCTCCACCCGGTCTATGCCAAGCTGCCGGGCGATGGTGTAGGCCGTGGATGCGTTGTCGCCGGTGAGCATCACCACCGACAGCCCCATGTCCTTCAGGCGAGCCACGCTGTCCCTCGCCTCCGGCTTCAGCGTGTCGGCCACGGCGATGACGCCCCTGGCCTCGTTGCCCGCAGCCACGAACATCGTCGTCATACCTTGCCCGGCCATGGAATCGGCCAGTGGAGACAGGCCGTCCAGCGTCACGCCGCACTCGTTCATCAGCAGCCGGGTACCCATGCGAACCGTCTCTCCATTGACCTGCGCCTCAATGCCCTTGCCGGGGATGCTCTGGAAGCCGGACACCGGCAGGAGGGCCAGCCCCCGGCGTTGCGCCTCACCGACAATCGCCTCGGCCAGCGGATGCTCCGAGCCGCGCTCGGCAGACGCCGCCAACGCCAGCAGTTCCTCTTCGCTCACTCCCCTGGCGGTAAGACCGGTGACGACCGGCTTTCCCGTAGTCAGGGTCCCGGTCTTGTCCAGAACAACCGTATCCACCTTGTGTGCAATCTCCAGGGCCAGGGCCTGCTTGACCAGCACCCCATATTCCGCGCCCTTGCCAATGCCGACTATGATGGCGGTGGGCGTGGCCAGCCCCAGGGCGCACGGGCAGGCGATAATCATGACAGCCACGAACACCAGCACGGCGAAGGTCAACGCGGGAGCCGGGCCCAACAGCAGCCAGAACAGGAAGGACGCGACAGCCACGGCCACCACCGCCGGGACGAACCGGGCCGACACCTGGTCGGCCAGTCGCTGGATCGGCGCCCGCGAAGCCTGCGCGTCCTGCACCAGACGGATAATCTTCGCCAGGGCCGTTTCCTCTCCAACGTGGGTGGCGCGATAGAAGAGGGCGCCGTTCCGGTTCAGCGTCGCCCCATACACCTTATCTCCGGGGTATTTCTCCACCGGCATACTCTCGCCCGTCAACATTGCTTCGTCTACGGACGAGTGACCCTCGGTCACCTCCCCGTCAACGGGGACGTACCCTCCGGGCCTCACCAGCAGCAGGTCGCCCACGACCACACTCTCGACTGGAATATCGGCTTCCAAGCCGTCTCGAATAACCGTCGCGGTAGTGGGGCGAAGCTCAATGAGCCGTCGGATGGCCTCGGAAGTCTGCCCTCGCGCCCTCGCCTCCAAGTAGCGGCCCAGCAGGACCAGAGCGATGATGACAGTGGAGGTCTCGAAGAAAATCTTGCCGTCCAAGCCGGCGTTGGTCAGCACAGCGGGAGCGGCGGCCTCCAACAGCACCACCACGACACTGTACCCATAGGCAGTGCTGGTGCCCAGGGCAATGAGGGTGTGCATATTGGCGGAGCCGTGCCGCAGCGCCGTCAGACCGGAGCGGTAGAATCCTGCGCCGGCCCAGAAAAGCACCGGCGTGGCCACGGCCCAAAGCGCGAAGGGATAGAAGCCCAACTCCATCCAGCCCGGAACCCAGGGGAAGCCCTGGAAGGCGCCGAGGAACAGCAGCAGGGATCCGGCGGCGGCAACCGCCAGCCGGGCGCGCAGTTCGCGCACCTCCCGGACCTTGGAGAGCCTTTCCAGTTCGCGCTCCCGGCCGCCCTCCGACTCGACGGAGTAGCCAGCCTCTTCCACGGCTCGGCGCAGTTCGTCGAAGCCGACGAGGCGGGGCGCGTATTCCACCGTAGCCTTTTCCACACCGAGATTCACGCTCGCCTTCGCCACGCCCGGTACGCCAGTCAAAGCGCGCTCAACGTGGTAAACGCAGGCGGCGCAGGTCATCCCGCCGATGTTCAGCGAAGCCGAGACTCTTTCGGTGTCCTCAACGTCCGTTGTCATGGGCCGGTTTCGGGCGGACCTTCACAGGCCGGTGCGCCCGGCTAGACGCCCTCGACAAAATAGAGGTCGCCGGTGGAGGCCTTCAGGCGCATCTCCTTCAAGGGCGCATATTCCGGCGAGTTGTACCACTCCTTGGCTCTCTCGACGTTTTCGAACTGCAATACGACGATGCGGACGGGGTCATAATTCCCCTCGATCCTCTCGGGTGTGCCGCCCCGCACGAGATACGTTCCGCCAAAGGCGGCGACGGTGCCGGGAACCTGTTTACCATACTCGGCAAAGGTATCCGGGTCGGTTACCGTGATATTGCCAATCATGTATCCCGCCATTGGCCGAACTCCTCCAGAGAATCATTTCCGCAATATGCAACAATCAGCGTAGCATTGCGGGGCGCAGTAATCAAATTGCGTCGCGCCGGGCTGACAGCTATACGATGGCCGTCTTTTTGAACCGCAACGCACGTCAATCAGGCGTCAATTGACGTTCCGGCCAGCGTCCAATTGCGCCCGGCGCCGTGCCGCTCCCGGGGTCTTCACAGTCCCTAATGTCTGAACTCCATGCTCCATGAAGGTGTGACGTGGCACGGCGCAAGCACTGTGCCACGACGCAAAAAAGCGGAGGAGGTTATTTAGCTGTGGGTATCCTCCCGTCTCTTCGGAAGGGGACGCACTGGCCCCTACCCGGAGACGGTTTCCTTGAACCGCCGTATAGCCTCGATGTGCTGGTCAGGGCCCTTGAGGCCGGCTCGCATGGTGTTAACCGAGAGGTGAGTTGCGCCCACGTTAGCCCAGTCCTCGGCCAGCTTTCTCCAACTGTCCTGACTGTCGGTGGCGAGACCGATACGGCCCTCGATGCCGATGTCCGCCGGGTTGCGGCCCGCGTTCACCGCGATCTGGCGCATCTCGGCGATGCGCTCGGCGCCCTCTCCGTCGGGTTGGAACTGGGGAAACCAGCCGTCGCCCATGCGCCCGATGCGCCGCACCACCTGGGGAGCGCCCCCGCCGAGCCAGACGGGAATCGGACGCTGAACCGGCAGTGGATTGATGCCGGCATGGGTGATGTCGTGGTAGCGGCCGTGGAAGTCCACGACCTCCTGGGTCCAGAGCAGGCGCATGACCTCGATCTGCTCGGCGGAGCGGCGGCCCCGGTTGCCGAAGTTCTCGCCCAGCCCTTCGTACTCCACGTCGTTCCAGCCGACGCCGATGCCCAGGCGCAGGCGTCCGCCGGTCAACACGTCAACCTCGGCTGCCTGCTTGGCCACCAGGGCGGTCTGACGCTGGCTCAGAATCAGCACGCCGGTTACGAACTCCAGCTTCTGGGTGATGGCCCCCAGGTATCCAAAAAGAACGAAGGGTTCGTGGAACGTATCCACCGAGCTGTAGGGCCGCTCCCATGATTCGCGCTTGCTGGCGTCGGCGCCCAGGACATGGTCGAACACCAGCAGGTGCTCGTAGCCCAGGTCCTCGGCGGCCTGGGCGAAATCGCGCACCCCGGCAGGGTCGGCCCCGATTTCGGTCTGCGGAAAGATGGCTCCCAGTTGCATCACTGCCTCCGTCACATTCAATTCCTGGCCCCGTCCCGGCAAGCATCTGGCGTTCAGGCCAGGAGCGTATAGTATACGACTCGCAACTCTATAGGGGGGGAAACCCATGAAATACCTGGCAATAACCCTTACCTTAATTGGCGTCCTGTCCCTGTCCATCCTTGTCGGTTGCAGCGGCAACGGCGACGCCACAATTGAGCCTGTCCGCAGCGCTGAGTCCGGTGATTCCAGCGGCAACACCGAACCTGGCGAGAGTGACGAAGGCTCTGATTCCGGCGAGCATGGCGAAGGTTCCGAAGCGGGCGAGCATGGCGAAGGCTCTGAAGCGGGTGAGCATGGCGAAGGCTCTGAAGCGGGTGAAGGCGACGAAGAGTCCAGCGTCCAGTACGCTCTGGACGATATCTATGATGAGGTTAGGGCCGGCGCCCGGCTGATTGTTTCCTATGACCCCGGCAGCAACACCTTCACCGGCATCGTCGAGAACGTCACCAGCGGTACGCTAAGGCGCGTCCGGGTAGAGGTTCACCTGTCCAACGGAATCGAACTGGGGCCGACGACTCCGGTTGACCTGGCTCCCGGAGAGGCCACCGGCGTCGCCCTTGAGGCGTCCAGCGAGCCGTTTGAGACCTGGAGCGCCCACCCGGAAGTTGGCTAATCGGCGGGTGTTGGCAGGCGCTGAATTTCCGCAGTCCGCCTCGTCATTTCCGCATTCGCCGGAATCACGAGAAAGGACGGAATTACGGGGGTGGTATACGCGCCTTGCGCCTTGTACAGAATCCGGCGACGGCGTATTCTGGATGCAGGCAGGTTCGGAGAAAGCAATGAACGACGCGGTAATCCAGACCGACGGACTGACCAAGCGGTACGGTCACGTGCTGGCGGTGGACGGGCTGTCGCTTAACATTCCGCGGGGGCGCATCTTCGGGTTGCTGGGACCCAACGGCTCAGGCAAGACCACGCTTATGAGTATGCTGCTGGGGCTGGTGCGGCCCACTGCCGGCAGCTTCACGCTGTTCGGCGCACCGCCCGAGAGGGGCGGGCTGGAGCGACAACTGCACCGCATCGGCGCCCTGATCGAGACGCCGACCTTTTATCCCTACCTGTCCGGGCGCAACAACCTGGCCTACTTTCAGGGCATCTCCGGGCGCGGAAACGCCGAGGAACTGGATTTCCTGCTGGAGCAGGTGGGGCTGGGCGGACGCGGCGGCGACAAGTTCCAGACCTATTCGCTGGGCATGAAGCAGCGCCTGGGGCTGGCCTACACCCTGCTGGGCGACCCGGAGCTGCTGGTGCTGGACGAGCCGACCAACGGCATGGACCCGGCGGGCATGGCCGAGGTGCGAGAGCTGATTCGCGGCCTGCCCGGCGAGAATCGCACCGTCATCCTATCCAGCCATCTGCTTAACCCGAATCCACCGATAGTGGGCGTCAGGTTGGCGAACTGAAGCGGCAAGAGGGTGCTCCTCTGAATCTGGGATAATGGTTTTGCAATAAAAAACCGACCCCAGAAAAGGAGCACCCAATTGATGCTACCACGCAACCACCCCGACCGTATTCGCATCGTCTTTGACGACCACCGTCTGGTGGCCAATGCCGGCCTGCTCCTGCCGGCCACTCTCGCCCAACACCTGGGCCTGCGTGAACTCGTTGACAGTCACCTCGACCTCGGGGATGCGCCGGGGCGGGCGAACGCGGGAGACAAGCTTCTGACGCTGGTGGCCTCGGCGCTGGCGGGCGGCGACTGCATTGACGACGCCGATGCGCTGCGTGCGGGGCGGACCTCCTCGGTGCTGGGGTGCATGGTCAAAGCGCCATCCACCTTGGGCACTTTCCTGCGCAGCTTCCGCTGGGGCCACGTCCGTCAGCTGGACCGGGTGAGCCGGGAGCTGCTGGCCCGAGCCTGGGCCGCTGGGGCGGGACCCGGCGACGCGCCGTTCACCATCGACCTGGACTCCACCATCTGCGAGACTTACGGACTGGCCAAGGAGGGGGCGCGACACCACGGCTATACCGGCAAGCGGGGCTATCATCCGTTGCTGGCCGTGGCCGCCGGCACCGGGGACGTGTTGATGTCCCGGCTGCGCGAGGGCCGGGCCAACACTGTTCGGGGCGCCGCTCACTTCCTGCGCGAGACCGTGGGACGGGTGCGCTACGCCGGCGCCAGGGGCCAACTCACGGTGCGGGCCGACAGCGGCTTTTATGCCCACGCCATCGTCGCCGTCTGCCGCAAGATGGATGTCCGTTACTCCATCACCATCCGTCAGCACAAAAGCCTGCGCCATCTCATCGAGGCCATACCCGAGACGGATTGGACGCCCATCCCATACTGGATGGACGGCGCCGCCGATGTGGCCGAGACCACCTACACTCCCTTTGAGAGTGAGGCCGGCGCCGCGCCGGTGCGGCTCATCGTCCGGCGGGTGAAGCCCACGCCCGGTTCCCAGCTGGCCCTATTCGCCAGCTACAGCTATCACGGCTTCATCACCGACCGGGACGGGGAGACGCTCGAACTGGAGGCTGACCATCGCCGCCACGCCGAGATCGAGAATGCGATACGCGACCTCAAGTACGGCGTCGGGCTGAACCACCTGCCGTCCGGCCGATTCGCTGCCAACGGCGCTTGGCTGGCGGTCCAGGCGATTGCTCACAACCTGGCGCGCTGGACGGCGCGCATCGGTCTGGGCGAGCAGGTGGTGACCACCAAGACTCTGCGGCGGCGATTCTTCTCCCTCGCCGGTCGGCTCACCCGCTCGGCGCGCCGCCTGACCCTGCATTTGCCTCGGCGCTGGCCTTGGGAGGCCCAGTTCACTGGCGCCCTGACCCGATTGCGCACCCTGCCGCTTCCCTCCTGACCGTGGCGCCGGCAACCGGCCCACCATCCTCGCCCTCATCCACCAGCCAGTCGAAGATCTCTCCCACTCGCGCCGCACGAATCGGCCAGCGAGAGTTCCTTGCTGCCTTCGGCCACCTCATGAGCGGCTCCTCTCACCGCCAACAGACCTGCTACTGGCTCCGCCCGCCCCATATCCGCCGGGACGGTCTCCTCTCCATCCCTGTGATGTCCTGTTCCAGCGCCCTCCCCACTCCGTTCGGTGGATTCGGGCTTAACGAGGTGGAGTTGGTCTGCGACAGCGTGGCCATCCTGTCCCACGGGCGCCTCATCGCGCAGGGCGACGTCAGCGAGTTGTTGCAGGAACGGGGAAAGCCCCAGGTTCGTCTCCGCACCACCGACGACCGCAAGGCATACGAAATCCTGAACGCCCTGGCCTGGGTGGACAGCGTCAGCGCAGACAGCGGCTATCTCCTTGCCGGAGTGGACGCCGCCCGCTCCTGGGAGATTTCCGCCGCCCTGAGCCGCAACGAGATCTACGTGGCGGAGATGGCGCCCGCGCAGATGTCGCTGGAGCAATACTTCCTCGATGTAACGGAAGGGCTGTAACGGGAGGGCTGGCCAACTAAAAATCCCCTCTCCTTCCCGGAGAGGGTTGGGTGAGGGCAGGAGATTCAGGTGGCAATGGCGATGCAAGTTGCCCTGCTGACCCGGTGGGAGTGGTTCAAGCTGCGCCGGCGCTGGGCGCCGTGGATCCTGCTGAGCTTTGTGCTGGTGATCAATCAGCTGATTTTCTGGTTGACGGCAACGCTTACCGACGACGTGTCCTATCAGTCAACGGCTGAGAATATAGCCAATGGCTTGGGATTCTCCGCATTTTTTGGTCCGTTTATCGCCGTAATCCTGGCCGCCGTGGTAACAGGCGGAGAATACGGCTGGGGCACCCTGCGCCCGGTGCTAAGCAAGGGAGCCGGACGCTGGCAGTTTCTGGCATCCAAGATCTCGGTGGTTATGCTGGTCACAGCTGGAATTTTAGTCATCCTGTGCATTACCGTTACGATCAGCGGGTTCATTGCCGAGGCCGTCCTCACGGCTCCGGAAACCACCGAATCCTACGGCGACATCTCGGCGGTTAACCTGCTGGCATTATTCGGTAGGATGATTTACGGTTTTCTGCCTTACATTGCGCTGGCGCTGTTCCTTGTGGTGCTGACCACCTCCAACGGGGTTGGCATTGCCCTGTCAATGGGCTATTACATCGCCGAGACGATTATTGTTGTCCCCATCATCGCCAACTTCAGTTGGTCTGATCAGGTCTTTGCCTATCTGCTCGGCCCCAATGTCAGCGCGTGGCAGAGCGTGCCGCCGAACAACGATGGCAGCATTGCCACATTCGGCGGGATCTCCGACATAGCCCACGGCTTCATCTTCGTAACCGTCTATGCGGTGGCGCTGGCTGCCGCTGCCATAGCCCTCTTCCTGCGCCGGGACATCACGGGCGCGAAGGGCGGGTAGCGCCCTCAATCGATTCCTTCCGTCCCCACAAAAAGGAGGCCGTCCCCACAAAAAGGAGGCCGTCCCCACAAAAAGGAGGCCGTCCCCACAAAAAGGAGGCCGATTACATCAACAGGTCTTCCTGTACTATCAGACGCTGGCCCACAGGATCGGCCACCAACCCCAAATCTCCCAGCGTTGTCGCTCCCATCAAGCAAGTTCCTTCCGGGTCCAGAACACGCAGTGGCGCATGGGCTTGTTGTCGTCGAAGTATAGAAGGCCGCCCATTTTCCCGTCGGCCTCCTCCTCCTCGATAAGGCGCTGTCCGAGGGAAGCCAGAGCCTCCAGCAGTTCTCGCTCATCATAAAGCGCGAAGCTGCGGGCCACTCCTTCGCTGCCGTAGGCCCCGTCAACCGCCGTCTCCACGCCATGGCCCGGCTTGAACATCAACTGCAACACCCCGCCGGGCCGCAGCACCCGCGCGAACTCGGGCAGCACGCTGGCGAATACAGTCTCCCGCGGAATGTGCTGAATGACAGCGTTGCACAGCACGACCTCGAAGCTGGAGTCTTCGAAGGGCAGCGGCTCCTGAATGTCGGCAACCTGCAAGCGGTCAGCGAACTCCGGGCGCAGGCTGCGGGCGACCCGGATGTTCTCCGCCACCGCGTCCAGCCCGAACATCTCGAATCCCAGTTGATCCAGGTACGACATCTCCAGCGCACCGGCGCCGCATCCGGCATCCAGCCCCCGGCCAGGTGGGGCCAGCTCCGCCAGCCGCCGGTACAGGTCGCGGTCTTCTCGAAATTCAGGGTGGGAGCGGTTGGCGAACACCTGACGCAGCGCCGCGTATTCCGGCGCCCGCTCCCGGTAGAACTCCAGCGAGAATTGGCCGTAGTGGGGAGTTTTGTTAGTCATGGCAAAACTTTGGCCCCCGGTCAACCGAGGCTGGCGGGGGCCGAAATCGTCCTGGTTCAAGCTGCGGTCTTACTTGCCGTTGCCGCCGTTTTTGCGGAACGCCGGAATGACCTCTTTGCCATACAGCTCGATGGATTCCATCACCTTATCGTGGGGGATGGTCTCGGTCTGCATGATGAGCATGACCTGGTCAACGCCGATGTCTTCGTAGGTCTTGATGGTCTTGATGCAGCTCTCCGGGTCGCCGGCGATGATGACGCCGCGGTCGGCGAGGGTGTTGGAATCGAGCTGGGCCACGGCGGCACGGGCGGCGCCGGGGCCGCTGTCCAGCGAGATGCCGGCCTCGGCGGCCTGGGCCTGGTGATCCTCGTCGGACTGGCGGAGCCAGCGCCCGAAGTCGGCCTTCAGATGTTCCGGCACACCGCCCCAGGCCTCCAACAGTTCCTCGTAGGCGTTGATCCGGCCCGCGATGTAGGGCTTGTCCGGGCCGAAGAAGGTTTTCATGGACTCGGCGCACAGGTCCTTCGCCGCCTGGTCGTCCTTGGCGCAGAAGGAGTGAACATTGTTGCCCCAGAAGTCGTTGATCTCCGCGCCCACCGGGTCGGCGTCCTTGATGGCGTCGCGGTAGACCTGGACGTGGTTGGCCAGGACGTCCACGGCGTAGGACGCAGACGACAGCACGCCGATGCCCTTCTGGGCGGCAAGGCGGAAGCTCTCGGTCTGGGTGCAGGCCAGATACATCCTGGGGTGAGGCTTCTGGAAGGGCTGGGGCAGTACCCGGCGGGGCGGGACGTTCCAGAAGTTGCCCTCCCAAGAGAATTCTCCAGAGGTCTGCCAGATCTGGGGAATCATGCTGATGGCTTCGTCCCAGCGGTCTCGGGTCTCGCGGGGGTCGATGCCCTGCCCCAGCTGCTCATAGGCGTTGGAGCGGCCCGTGCCGAATTCCACGCGCCCGTTGGTGAGCTGGTCTACCATGGCGGCCCGCTCCGCAATGCGGACGGGGTGATGGTTGGGCAGGATGGACACGCCGAAACCGATGCGGATGTTTTTGGTGCGCTGCGAGAGGGCGCCGAACATAACCTCGGGACAGGGCGAGCCGGAGAAGCCATAAAGGAAGTGATGCTCCACGAACCACAGGTTGTCGAAGCCAACCTGATCGGCCAGTTCACACTGTTCCAGGGTTTCGTGGTAGAGGGCGTTCCAGTCTATTTCATCGTCATAAGGACGCTGCATTTCGTACAAGAGTCCAAACTGCATGAATCCGCTCCTTCAAGGTTGAATGACAAAGGTCAAGCTGGCGCAAGTATACCTTATGTCCGGCAGGGCCGGGTAGGTTGGTGGAGGGGAGGGCTGGGCGTATAGTGGAGCCACTATCAGGGAGCTTATGCGAGGCAGATATTACCGAGGCTAACGCTCAGACCGACTGGCGCAGGCCGCTGACCACAGAGCTTGATTTATCGCCCATGCCGGTGCCGCTGCACTGGGTAGAGGAAGGCCAGGTAGTCCGGCTGCACATTTCTAGAATTTCGCTCGACATCATCCTTTCCTATTACAAGAGGGGCTACACCGTAGAGCTGATTGCCGATACTTATCCGTGGCTGAACCTGTCCGACATATATCTGGTCATCGTCTTCTACTTGCGGAACAAGGAATTTGTGAGAGATTATCTCCGAGAGAGTTATCGGCAGGCCGAATCAGGGTCGGCAGGCCGAATCAGGGTTGGGCGGAATCGTTAGCTGAGGGAAATACATCCGAGGAATCGTGCCAAGCCTACCTCGAAAGCCGTGCTCGCGACTGGTTTGAAAGAGATTGTTGAATTTACTTGCCGACGAGAATGTTGATCCGGCCATCATCACTCAACTCAGGCTACATATCCCTGACGTGGATTTCCTGCACATTAGAGATGTCAATCTCGCTCAAACGCCGGACCCGATTATCCTTGAATGGGCTGCGGACAACGGCAGGGTTGTCGTTACGCACGACAAAAGCGCTATGCGCTATTTCGCTGAAGACCGGTTAGAGCCGGATTGCCGATGCCAGGGTTATTTGTCCTGCACGACGATCTTCCTGCCGGCGCGAAGATCCGCGGGTTAATCCGACTGGTCAACGAATACGACATTGAATTTTATGGCCCCGTCGTTCTCTTCGAATCCCGGGGCCATTTCCGCCGATAGCCAACGCCTGCCCTACCCGAAAATATCCAAAGGCAGGAAGGCCGACACGACGAAGTTGGGCACGTCCACCACCTCGCTGACCTTCAGATCCACCGCCACGCTGCAAATGCAGTAGGCCTGTTCGCGGCTCCAGCCACGCTCCATCAGCAGGTGAATCATGTTCAACAGGGCCTGGCGGGAGGCCAGAGTTCCGTTCTCCGATTCGTTCCGGCCGTCGGCGATGCACATTCCCGTGGCGGCAAGGAAGCGGCGCGGCGCGGCCATCTCCGGGCTGGTGAAGTAGTCGTCGCGCTCAAAGTAGGGGAAGTTGATTCCCCGGCTGACCGCCTCTCCCTTGAGCGCCCGGAAGCTGACGTGCAGTGTGCAGTCCATCTCGACGGCTGTGCCGCAGCACTCCGAGTCGCCTTGCGCGTAGTGGGCGTCTCCGGCGGAGAACAGCGCACCCTCAGTGAAGACCGGCAGCATCAGCCGCGTTCCAGCGGTAAGCTGCTTGATGTCCACGTTGCCGCCGTGCTCGCGGGGCGGTATGGTGCGCAGCCCCTCGGAGGCGAAAGGCTCGTGGGCCGGCACCGCCCCGGCGGGTGTCGGGCCGACCACTGCGCCGCCCCTCCGCAGCAACTCGTCCTCGCGCAGCAGTATTTCCTGCCGCAGCGCCCGCGACGGGGCCACGCCGATGGTTCCCATAAACGACGCCTCGGGAACGCGCACGCCGGGTAGCTGCTCCGACTGAGCGAATCCGTCGCGCATCTCCCAATGGCAGATGAACGGCTCGGTGTACAGGTCGCGCAGGAAGCCGAAGCCGGGCAGGATGGTGGTGAAGCCCCACGAGGCCGGCTCGATGTTCAGTATCGTAATTTCCAGAAGGTCGCCTGGCTCTGCGCCGTTGACGTAGACCGGCCCTGTGAGCGGATGCACCAACCCCAGATCAGTACGCAATAAATCCGGCGCCTGGGTGTTGGGCGTAATCTGACCATCGAAGGCGTTGCGGGTCTGCATCACAACTTCTTCACCCTCGTCGGCGCGAACGGCGGGAGGAATGTCGGGATGCCAGCGGTTGTGACCTTTCTCCGGCTCATCGCCGCACTGTTTCGAGTAGTCCAGCAGTATCTCTTTCACGGGACATCTCCTTGCCTGACTGGGGTTGGTGCGGTGATTATAAACCAATAGTCAGATCAAATCGGGCCGCGCCGGAGTGACGACCGGGCTTTTCATATCTCCCTCCCCCCGAGGGGGAGGAAGGGGGAGGGAGAGAATTACAAGATTCCTGGGAGTGACAACCGGCCACCGCGCTGATATTCTGTTTGGTGGTAAATCGTTGTCCGAAGTAAGTGGGCAAGTATTTCCTGGCGCAGCCGCCTGTGTTCACCGCCAAACCCGCAAGACTTCGGCAGTATTCATACTCAGGTTAATCTCTCCGGGATGTATTAAAGATGAGGATAACCTTACTGTTGGCGGCGCTGTTGCTGCTCGGCGTACTGGCCGCCTGCGGCTCCGAGCCGACTCCTGACACGCCGACTCCCATGGCGGCAATCGTCCCTTCGCCAACCTTTGCCCCCACCGCGACTTCGATGTTTGCCGCAACTTCCACCCGTGCGCCCACGGCGGAGCCGGAGCCCACGGGAGAGCCGCGCGGCGGCACGGCTTCTTCCGGAGAGAGGGAACTCAAGGGAACCCCCGTCGAAGGCGGCGTACTCAAGTTGCTGGGCAGCGACCCGCCCACTCTGGACCCTCACCAAACCGGCGACGCCACATCTTCTCGCTACATACTTGAGGTTTTTGGCGGGCTACTCACCATCGACCCCGACCTCGCCATCGTGCCCGACATAGCACAGGAGTGGGAGCTTGACGCCGACGGCATGGGCTACACCTTCCGCCTGAATCCCTCCGTTACGTTCCACGACGGCCGCAAAGTCACCGCCACCGACTTGGAATGGTCTCTGGAGCGCGCCTCCGACCCGGCCACCGAGGCCCCCGCAGTGGACACCTTCCTCGGCGATATAGTGGGGGTCGAGGCCAAGCTGAACGG
Organism: Dehalococcoidia bacterium; assembly: GCA_965261945.1. Taxonomy (GTDB): domain Bacteria; phylum Chloroflexota; class Dehalococcoidia; order Lucifugimonadales; family UBA3495; genus VXOI01. The sequence goes on along the minus strand of CBDHEF010000002.1, from coordinate 2,062,906 downwards.
CGAAGCAGACTCGATTTCCGGCATCAGCGTGATCGACGAGAAGACGCTGCGAATTGACATCGACGCGCCCAAGGCCTACTTCCTGTCCAAGTTGACTTACCCCACATCCTTCGTAGTTGACCGCGCCAACGTGGAAACGGGGCGGGACTGGGTGAAGGCGCCCAACGGCACCGGTCCCTTCATGCTGACCGAATACGACCCCGGCGTACTGATGCGCCTGGAGCGTTTCGACGGCTACCATCTCGGCCCGGCCATGCTGGACGCCGTTGAATTCAACCTGGCGGGCGGCGATGGCCTGCTGATGTACGAGAACGACGAACTTCACGCCGGAGCTGTCGGAATATCCGCGCTGGAGATGTTCCAAGACCCAACCAACCCGCTGAATGACCAGTTCCACCAAGGGCCGCCCGAGTTCGACGTGGCATACATTGGGATGAACGCCAACGAGCCGCCCTTTGACGACGTAAACGTCCGCCTGGCGCTCAACTATACTATCGACCGGGAAACCCTGACAGAGGCGCTGCTGGAAGACGCGGTGGTGCCGGCCAGGGGGATACTCCCGCCCGGCTTTCCCGGCTACAACCCCGCCCTGTTGGGGTATAAGTACGACCCGGAAAAGGCGCGCCAACTGTTGGCGGAGTCCAAGTACGGCAGCGACACCGCCAACTATCCGGACATCACCATGACCCTGCCCGGCTCCTTTGGCTCGGCCGTTGACCCGATCATGGAAGTCATCATCGCAACTTGGAAAGAGCAGTTGGGCATCCAGATCGACCTGCTGCAAACCGAGTGGGCAACCTACCTCGAAGACCTTCGCGAGAGGCGCTTCCAGATTTTCGGCGGACTGAGCTGGATTGCAGACTACCCGGACCCGGAAAACTTCCTGGACGCGCTTTTCCACACCGGAAGCGATAACAACCACACCCACTACAGCGACCCAGAACTGGATGTGATACTGGAGCGCGCCCGCGTGGAACAGGACCAGGATGCCCGCTTCGCTCTCTATCGGGAGGCCGAGCAAATGATTCTGGACGGCGCTCCCTGGGCCCCGCTGTATCACTCCAAGGGCGACCATTACCTCATCAAGCCCTACATCAAGGGGTGGCTGCTCTCGCCGCTGGTAATACCCCGGTTCCGCTTCGTATACTTCATCGAGTGACCTGCTCGATAATCACGGGGCGCACGGCTGTGCGCCCCGGCACATTCGCCGGTGAACCGTCCACAAAGAGGAATGCGATTGGAAGTCTACCTGGTTGACGGCACCTACGAGCTCTTCCGCGCCTACTTCGCGCTGCCCAAGCTGGAATCCCCCGGCGGGCAGCCGGTGGGCGCGGTTCGGGGCCTGGCGCAAAGCCTGATCAGCCTGCTGCGGAAAAGTGAGGTGACGCACATCGGCTGCGCGTTCGATAGCGTCATACCCTCCTTCCGCAATGACCTGTTCCCCGGCTACAAGACCGGTGAGGGAACGCCCCCCGACCTGTTGGCGCAGTTCGCGCTGGCGGAGAGGGTGGTGGCCGCCCTGGGCGTCTGCGTCTGGCCCATGGTGGAGTTCGAGGCCGACGACGCCATCGCCACGGCGACAGCTCAACTCCGCGGCGACCCCGCCGTTGAGCGCATCATCATCTGCTCTCCGGACAAGGATCTGGGCCAACTCGTTGAGGGCGAGCGCATAGTGTGCCTCGACCGCCGCCGGAGCGAAATCATCGACACGGCGGGAATATCCGCCAAATTCGGCGTTCCCCCGCATTCCATCCCCGACCTGCTGGCGCTGACCGGCGACACCGCCGACGGAATCCCGGGCCTGCCCCGCTGGGGCGCCAAGTCTTCCGCCGCCGTGCTGTCGCGCTACGGCCATCTCGAAGACATTCCCAGAGACATCCCGTGGGACGCTTCGGTGCGGGGAATGGCCGCTCTACAAGGGATTTTGGCCCAAGAGTACGACAACGCCCTACTCTACCGAGACCTGGCCACCCTCCGATGCGACGTTCCCATCAGCGCTGCCACCACTGATGTCTGCTGGGACGGAGTGCGCCGGGGCGAATACGAAGCTCTGTGCGAGGAACTTGGCTTTGGGCGCCTCGCCTCCGCCCCCCACCGATGGGCGCCGGAGTCCTAGCCACACCCGGCATCGTCTATAATGCCAGCCATATTGATTGCCTCCCAGCAGGACGGGTGACCGTGACTCAACCGAAGACGCTGCTGACTGCCGACGAATTTTTCCGCCTCTACAGCCACAAGGACGGCAGGTACGAACTGGTGGACGGCGAGGTGGTGGAAATGGCCCCGGTCAACGAACAGCATGGAGACACCGCTTTTAACATCAGCGGAGCGTTTTATGTCTATTCTCGTCAGCGCGGGACTGGCAGGGGGGGCGTGGAAACCGGTTACCGAGTGCGCCAGAATCCAGACATCGTTCGCAGCCCGGATGTTTCTTTCAATCTGCGTTCCAGCCATGCTGGAGATGGTCCGAGCACTGGATTCGTTACCGGAGCGCCTGACATAGCCGTCGAAATAGTTTCGCCATCCAATACTGCTGCTGAGATAGCACGAAAGGTTAGCGAATACCTGGCCGCCGGATCCCAGCGGGTCTGGGTCGCATACCCGTCGACCCGCAGTGTGGCGGTCCACCACAGCGACGGCGCCACCATCACCCACACCGGCGACGACGTGATTACCGACGAGGTGTTGCTCCCCGGGTTCTCCCTGCCTTTGGCTGACATTTTCAGGTAGCCGCGCACTCTGAAATTACCGGCCTAACCCGGCCTGCGGCAGAATTGGCAGGGATGCTATAATGCCCGCAATCACCGCCACCGGCGCTCCGGGCTGCCTGCCTGTCCTGAGCTCAAAGTAGGGGCGGATATTGCTGATGATAGGGAGTAGACCATGCACATCGGATACTTCACCGAGCGGCCTTACCAAGACCCGGAATCCGGGTACTTCGGCGCCACCGGCAAGCCCATCATGGACTTGACCGTCAGCAACGAGATTTACGACCCTAAGTTGGGCGCCAGCCTCTATAATCGCTACCTCGACGAGAAGCTCTACGCCGAGGAGATGGGCTTCGACGGCCTGATGCTCAACGAGCACCACGGCACCCCCTTCTGTATGGGCGGCGCCATGAACGTCGAGGCGTCCATCCTGGCCCGCATTACCAAGCGCGCCAAGATAGTGCTGCTGGGCAATATCATCCCCATCTGGGACGACCCGCTCTGGCTGGTTGAGCAGCTCTCGATGATCGACATGATCTCCCACGGGCGGCTGGTCTCCGGCTGGGTGCGCGGCACCGGACGCGAGAGCGTGGCCCATAACGCGCCTCCTCCTTATAACTGGGAGCGGTTCCAGGAGGCCCACGAGTTCATCGTCAAGGCCTGGACCACCCCCGGTCCCTTCCGCTGGGAGGGCAAGCACTTCCAGTATCGCCACGTCAACCCGTGGGCGCGGCCCTACCAGAAGCCCCACCCGCAGGTCTGGCTCCCCGGCGTAATCAGCCGCGACTCGCTGATGTGGGCTGCCGAAAAGCGCATCCCCTACATCATGCTCTCCACCGAGCTTGAGCCGACCAAGGCGGCTTTCCAGCTATACCACGACACCGCCGCGGATCAGGGCTACGAGTCTGGCCCGCAGAACCTCGGCTACCTGTGGAAGGTGCACGTAGACGAGACCGAAGAGTTGGCGGAGGCCGCCGGACGCAAGTTCGTGCAGGGGCCGAGCAACCCCTTCCTGGCGGGCAACGAAGGCACCACCAACCCGGCGCTGGTCAACCTGCCGGGCCTGACCTCCCGCCGCCGCGTTCTGCCGACACAGGGCAGCGCCACCGCGGCCCGTGGCGGCCCGGCCAGCGCCGCCGGCGTTCTGGGCCGAGCTTATGAGCAGCAGATCGCCGACTACACCATCATCTGCGGCACCCCCAAGACGGTCATACCCAAGATCCGCCACGTGCTGGAATACCTCCGCCCCGGCAGCGTCTTCTTCTGGGACGGCGACGGCGCCATGACCCACGACGACTCCATGCGCAGCCTGAGGTTGATGGGCGAAGAGGTCATCCCGGCGGTCAAGGAAATCGCGAAAGAACTGGACCTGCCCGGCTCCTTCGAGGTCAACCCGGCCACCGGCAAGCCATTCCCCGACGAAACCGCCAGCGCCGAGGGCGGCCATAACGCCGATTAATCTCAACACCTTTCCTTCTGGGCGCTGTTTCGCTCTACTATGGCCTATTTTGCGCGGGGGCGGGTTTGAAACCCGCCCCTCGCTGCGAATAACCTGTCTCTCACCCTTGAGTCCAATAGCTTCCTGTATTCGAGACGCTGACGAAAGGTGATACGGGGTGATAAGGTGGGATATACAATCCGAAGGATAAGTCTCGCGCCAAGCACTGAGCCGCGAGGTCTACGATGACCACCAAACGCACATTGAAGACCCCTGTAGATAGCCGGTATCCCGACATTGTGCCGCTGCCCGACCCGCCGCGCATTCCCGATATGCAGCAAAACAAACACATCACCCGCGCCGATCAGACCCTGGATACCTGGTTCCGCCGCCGGCCCGGCACCTTGGTCAACGGCCAAGGTTACCTGTGCCCGGACCGGCAGAACATTCGCAGCTCACCGTATCCCGACTGCGTAGTGGCATTCGACGTGGACCCGGAGCGCATCACCGCTACCAACGGCTACGTGATAAGCGAGGTAGGCAAGCCGCCTGAGTTCGTGCTGGAAGTTGCATCGTCCGCCACCGGACGGCGGGATTACACCATCAAACGAGAGCTGTACGCGGTCTTGGGAGTCGCAGAATACTGGCGCTTCGACCACACCGGCGGAGAGTACCACGACGCCGCCCTTGCCGGAGACCGCCTGGTCAACGGTGTTTACGAGCGTATTGCCGTGAACACTGAACCGGACGGGCTGCTTTGGGCTTACAGCGCGGCTCTCGGGCTGGACCTGTGCTGGCGAGACAAGGAGCTGCTGTTCCGAGATCCTGCAACCGGGGAGTTTCTGCTGAACCAGGCTCAGGCAATGGACGCACTGGAAACCGCAGAAACTCGCGCCCGTGAAGAGCAGTCGGCGCGGCTTGATGCTGAAGCCAGGCTGCGCCAACTCGAAGAGGAATTGCGACGCCACCGAGGGGAAGAGTAGCAAGACCAGATGACGGCCACTACTCATTTGCGCCCGCCGCAAACCACCTTCAGTCTTGGTGAGCAATCGTGACCACTGCTGGATCAACCACAGACATAGCCGTCATCGGCGGCGGGCCCGCCGGCAGCGCCGCGGCCACCATGCTGGCGCGGCAGGGGTGGCGCGTCGTGCTGCTGGAGCGGGAGCGCTTCCCCCGCGAGCACGTTGGCGAATCGCTGCTCCCCGCGTCCATGCCGGTGCTGGAGGAGCTGGGTGCGATGGAGGCGGTGCAGGCGGCTGGGTTCCTGCCCAAGTACGGCGCGAGCATGGTCTGGGGCCGCGACCCCGAGCCGTGGAGCTGGAGCTTCCGGGAGACCAGCCTCCAGTACCCTCACGCTTACCAGGTATGGCGCCCGACCTTCGACCACATACTGCTGGAAAACGCCCGCGCCCACGGCGTAGATGTGCGGGAGGGCTGCCGGGTCGGCAACGTAGAGTTTGGCGAATCTGGCTCTCCGGCGACAGTCCGTTATGTCGCGGACAACGGCGGGCCTGGCGAATTGTCGACCCGGTTCGTGGTGGACGCCAGCGGCCAAGCAGCGCTGCTGGCCCGGCAGACGGGAACGCGCCGCTGGGATTCCTTCTTCCAGAATCTGGCGGTATACGCCTATTTCGAAGGCGCGAAGCCGCTGCCCCCGCCAGACGAAAACAACATCTTCATCGAGGCCTACGAACACGGCTGGTTCTGGAGCATCCCGCTGCACACTGGATGGAGCAGCGTGGGCGCGGTGGTGGACAACCGCACCGGGCAGGAGGGAATTCAACGCCTGGGAGCGAGGGAATTTCTGTCCTCGCAGCTATCGCAAGCTCCGCATACCGCCGCCAAGCTCGCCAATGCACGATGGGCGTCCGAGCCGAAGGTCGTACGCGACTGGTCCTATTCGGCGGAGCGCACCACCGGGCCGGGATACGTGCTGACCGGCGACTCGGCCTGTTTCGTTGACCCACTGTTCTCGTCGGGGGTGCATCTGGCGCTGATGTCTGGCGTAATGGCCGCCGCCTACGCCACCACCGCGCTGAAGGCCGCCGAACAGGGCGACGAGCAATTGCGGGAAAGCGCCGGCGAGGTCTACCAGGAACTTTACTACAAGGAATACAACCAGTTCCGCGAGATGGCCCGGCTCTTCTATGCCAGCAATCTCACCTCCGACTCCTACTTCTGGGAAGCCCGGCGCATCACCGGCGAGAACCAGTTTTCGCCCCGCCACAGCTTCATCCAGGCGGTCGCCGGCCAGCCCCCGCGCGGCTACGAGCGGGCGGTGCTCGACCGGGGCGAAGCGCCAGCCGAGTTCGTCGCCAGCGTCCGCGCCGTGGAGGAAGAAAGAGCAGAGCGGGTACAGCGCATCAACGGCCTGCGGTCGGACCCCCAGCGCAATCAAATACTGAACGCCGTCCCCCGGCTGGCCGAGGGGGTTCACGTAGCTCGCAAGCCGGTGCTGGCCGAGGGCGAGTTCGTCTGGGGTTACAGCCTGAGCGCAGTGTCCCAGCCCGAAGGTATGCCGTGCAGCGAGCTTGTGGCCGCCCTCGTGTCATTCACCGACGGCCAGACATCGGTATCGTCGCTGGTGGACCGCCTGGGGCAAGGGCTGGGTCAGCCAGCCCGTGCGCAACTGGAAGCTGCCGTTACCCGCACAGTAGAAATCCTCTATATTGACGGAACCATCGGCAGGCTCAACCCCCCATAACCCTGTTGCCTCCCTTCGATTCCCCGATCCGGCTTCCTGCCGACAGCCGCACCCGCTCCCCGCCGATTGACTGCCCTTATCAAAGGGCGTATTAAGATAGATGGGAGACCGAATACTCTAATGGGAGGCTCCAAATGACTACCCGGCAGATTCCCACGGAACAACAGGTCATCGAATGGATGGATACCCTGAGCAACTGGGGGCGGTGGGGCGACGACGACCAGCTCGGCACCCTCAACCTGATTACCGACGCCAAGCGGGCCCAGGCCGCCGCGCTGGTCAAGGAAGGCATCAGCGTCACCTGCTCCCGGCTCATCGTGCCGGAGGGCGCGCCCGACGTCACCTCCATACCGCCGCTCCACTACATGATCCGGGCTGGCGACAGTTGCCCCGACGAAGGGCCGGGCGGGACCTCCGACTTCATCGGGCTGTCCTTCCACGGCCTGACCATCACCCACATCGACAGCCTTTGCCATCAGGTGTGGAACGGCAAGATGTACAACGGATACCCCGCATCGGACGTTAATTCCGAGACCAAGGCCAACAGCCTGGACATAGACAAGGCCCAGAGCGGCATCGTCACCCGCGGCGTGATGCTGGACATCACCAAAGTCAAGGGCAAGCCGTGGCTGGAGGCCGGCGAGGGTGTCTTCACCGAAGACCTGGAAGCCGCCGAGAAAGCTCAGGGCGTGCGTGTGGAGGAAGGCGACGCACTGATGCTGCGCCTCGGCTGGTACAAGCGCCGCCTGGAGCTTGGCCCGCCCGCCGCCGGACGCCCCGGCCTGCACGCCGAGACGCTGCCGTGGCTCAAGGAGCGCGGTGTATCCCTCTTAGGAGGCGACGCCTCCCAGGACGCCGAACCCAGCGGCTACCCCGGCATCGGTCTGCCCATCCACAAGGTCGGCATCGTCGGCATGGGCCTCTGGCTCATAGACGCCGGCAACTGCGAGGAGCTGGCGGCGGTGTGCGAGCGGCTGGGCCGCTACGAGTTCATGTTCAACGTCGCCCCCCTGCGCTTCAAGAACGCCACCGGCTCCCCCGTGAACCCGCTGGCGATTTTCTAGCGCCCGGATGCCAGTGATCCTGGAGGACATCTTTGGTCGCCGGATTCGGCTTACCAATGAGCGGATAGCTCACATCATCGGACGACATCCCTACATGGTGGGGCTGTGGCGGGAAGTAGCCGAAACACTACGGGAAGCGGAAGAAATCCGGCGGTCAAAATCAGACCCTGAGTCCGTGCGGCTATACCACAAGTGGTACTATGGAACGATTGAAGGCGACAAGTGGGTGTGCGTAGTGGTCAAGGTATTACCCAACGATGCTTTTATTATGACTTCATACGTCACGCCTGAAGTTGAAGGGGGCGATCCGCTGTGAGCGATTGGGAGACAATGAAAGATCGCTTTGAGGAAATTGCCAAGAAAGTCAAGCCTATCCAGTGCGGAGAAGTCGGCATTTGGTACGACAACGCCGGGCACTATTGCGACGTGATTTGGCTAACCACCAACGCCTACTTCCATCCCACAGATCATAAAGAAGTAATGGCGCTGGTTGACCTTGATGACAACCTGTTTGGGTTCAAAGTAGACGCTACCCCCTGGTTCGATAATGTCAAGAATGCCTACACCACCATCAATCTAAGGACCAAACTGGTCAGCTACCGGCGAGTGGATACTTCCATATTCGACACCGAAAAACAGCCTGACAACCCAATTGCAAAAGGCGTTATCAATGTCCGTTACGACTCGGCCGAGCATTCCTTCGATGTATTCTGGCTCAACACGGATAGGCGGTATATTGAGACCGAAAACCGCCATTTATTAGGAGCAGTGGATAGTAATGGAATTCTCTGCGGTTTCAAAGTCATCAATATAGACCAGCTCAGCGACGACGAGTATGGGCTTGTCAACGCCAGACTGAAAACCAAGATGACAGAAAAAGCAGCTTGAACATACGTCCATGCTGCTGTAATCCCACGGTTCAAACAGGAGAGCTAGTAGAGGTAAGGAATGACCACCCAATCGAATACACTCGAAGGCAGAATCGCCATCGTCACCGGGGCGGCCAGCCCCATCGGCATGGGCCGCTCCATCACCACCGGCCTCGTGCGCGCCGGGGCTAGGGTGGCGATGCTGGACGTAAACGAGGACTGGCTGGACCAGACCGCCAACGATATGCGCGAAATCGGCGGCGATGACGCCGTGCTGCCCATCATCGCCGACGTCACCGACCCGGAGTCGGTGGATAGCGCCGTGCAGCGCACCATCAGCGAGATGGGCGGGCTGCACATCCTGATCAACAACGCCGGCATCAACGCCCGCACCGGCGGTTTCGGCGCCCGGGCCGCCGGCAGCCAGAACGACTTCTGGACACTCGATCCCGACGCTTGGCTGAGGGTGATTTCGGTGAACCTGAGCGGGCCGTTCCTGATGTCCCACGCTGTTACCCCGCACATGGTCGAGCAGGGGTTCGGGCGCATCATCGGCGTCACCACCAGCATGGACACCATGTGGCGCAAGGGCGGCGCGCCCTACGGCCCTTCCAAGGCGGGACACGAGGCCCTGGTAGCCATCATGGCCCAAGACCTGGAAGGCACCGGCGTGACCGCCAACGTGCTCACCCCCGGCGGCGCCACGGCCACCAACATGGTGCAACCGCCGGAAGGGGCCACCGCCGATGCTCTCATCCAGCCGGAGGCGATGCAGTCACCGGCGGTCTGGATTGCGTCAGAAGCCGCCTCCCACTGGAACGGCCGACGCATCATAGCCTACTACTGGGACGACTCCCTGCCCCTGGAGGAGCGCCTGGAAAAGTGCAGCGCCCCCGCCGCCTGGCCGCAGCTGGGCCTGCAGGCAGTGCATCCCGACTGGTTCGGGCGGGGGTAGGATTGAGGCACTGACAACGCCTGATTGACACAGTTCGCCAAAATTGGCAGAATGCGCACGGTCAATTACTTGCAGATTGCCGGAATATGTGTTATGTCGAGCGGCGTTGCCCTGCGCTACATACAAGAAACTCACTCAATGTTCGACGCGCCCTATGCTCCTTCGCAAGCGGCGCGTCGAGACAACGCGCTGAGATGCGCCGATTTGTTCTGCGGAATCGGCGGATTTCATACCGCAGCAGCGAATCTTGGGCTGAATGTAGTGTTCGCCTGCGACATTGACGACGAGGCGCGAAGGGCTTATCAACATAATTTTGGCACATGGCCGAGCGGCGATATAGTAGCCATTCCGTCGTCAGACATTCCAGCCCACGACATCCTGCTCGCTGGGTTTCCCTGTCAGCCGTTTTCCATTATCGGCAACAAACTAGGGACTGATGATCCGCGGGGGACACTTTACAAGGAAATCTTGCGTATAGCTCAAGACAAGAAACCGCAAGGAATTGTCTTGGAAAATGTGAAGCAGCTCGCCACCGCTCAACGCGGCGCAGTGCTTAAAGACATCCTCAATCCTTTGAAAGAGATGGGGTACACCACGGATTGGCGAATACTGAATGCACTCGATTTGGGTCTCCCCCAAAAGCGTGAACGAACTATCATAGTCGCCACACTAGAGCCGTTCGAGGAATTTCCCTGGCCTATTGGTAAGGCTACAATAAAGCCGCTATCAGAGATTCTCGAAGAGAATCCTGACCCCAAGCATTTCGTCTCCGGGCGGATTCGCGCCAAGCGCCACGCAGCTCATAAGCCGACTGCTACGCCGTCAATTTGGCATGAGAACAAGGGAGGGCACATTTCCAGCTACGAATGGTCGTGCGCTTTGCGGGCGGGCGCTTCCTACAACTACCTGTTAGTTGACGGGGAGCGGCGCTTAACGCCCCGGGAAATGTTGCGGCTACAAGGGTTTCCTGATGCTTTTGAGGTTGTTTGCAACGATTCCCAAACCAAAAAACAAGCGGGAAACGCCGTTCCAGTCCCTATGGCGGAGGCCGCTATAAAAGGGGTGCTTGATGTCCTCGGACAATCCATTGGACAATCCCAGACTGAGGGGAAATGCTCCCAGGAGAACTGGCCCGTACCCGTTGGGGCAAATTTCTAACGAAATCATACTTGAAATTGGACGACAACTCGTCCACCGAATAGCCATCGGCCAAGCTGACATTAGCGGCGATGATTTTGGCACGATATTTGCCACAGCAATCGGTGGGGAACATAGGGCAAGCCCTCTTGGAGTCGCTGATGTCGTCGCCAATGGATGCGCTTGGTCTATCAAGACTATCAAAGAGAAAAGACCCTTCGGGAAAAGAGTTGCTCGGTTAATTTCCGGCAGAAATTCTCCCAACTACTCTGTGGGGATAGAAAATCCTCGTGAGAATCCCGAAACCACTGGACACGCCGTCGTTTCAGTTTGGAATGCCCGTGTGGATGAAGCTTTGGATCAGTTCAACGATTTGCGTGTCGTGGTGATGATTAGGAACTTGGACACTCGCGAATTTTTAATCTTTGAAGAAGAAGCAAGCAGATACATTCCAGCAGAATACGAGTGGAGTTTCAACAAAAATGGTAATTTAGTTGGACGTGACCGCACAACTAACAGACATCAGTTCACCTGGCAGCCTCATGGTAGCCAGTTTACAATCCATCGTCCGGTACCTGAATCGTCGAAAAAATTCTCCATAACGCAAACCATTCCTGTCATTCCTGTCGACAGTATTTTAGCAAGTGTCAGGTATCGACAAGATTGGATAACTATTCATGGACAAAGTTGATGCAGCCACCCGCAGCCGTATCATGGCGAGCGTCCGGTCAAAAAACACCAAGCCGGAGATGCGGGTTCGTAAAACCGCCCACCGGATAGGCTATCGCTACCGCCTGCACCGCAAAGACCTGCCGGGAAAACCAGACTTAGCGTTTCCGTCACGCCGGATCGCGCTGTTCGTTCACGGGTGCTTTTGGCACGGTCACTTATGCAAACGCGGCGACCGTATGCCCGCGACCAACGTTGACTACTGGCGTGAAAAAATTGCTCGCAATCAGCGCCGCGACACCTCAAACCGGCTGCTATTGCGCGAATTGGGCTGGACTTCCGTAGTGGTGTGGGAGTGCCAGACGCTGGACGATAGCCTATCCTGCCTTCTAAAAACCATCCTGAGCTAAACACAAGACAAGGGGCCGCACTTTTCAAGGTGTGAGCCTAAAGGCCAAATGAAACAGCATTGTAGTAGGAGAGTTTCACTCAATTTTTCCTAAACTGACTAAGGTTTCCTACTACCCCATCGCCCGCCGCGACAGGTCAGGCGGCGTGGCGTAGCGAGGGTTGGCGACGGTCTGCCCGGGGGCGGGCGGCTCCAGGAATGTTACGCTGTCGTAGAAGTCGTCCAAAGCGATGAAAGAGCCGTACTCTTCCGCCCACTCTCGCATCCGGCGGTTGCAGCTATGCCGCCACGACAAGACTTCTATGCGCCAGCCGCGGTTGCGCATTCGCTCCAAGTCGGCATGAAACCCTACGCCGTCGGCGAAGCCGCTGCCGTCGCCGGTTAGTAGCACCGCGATTCCCGGATCTCCGTTATAGTCCACGGTATCTCGCAACATAACGGTCTGTAACGCTTGGTCCACGCCTTGTTCACGGCCTTGTATGGCGCCGCGTTCCAGCAACTGGACCGTGAACCCTTCATTTTCCAACCGGTTCCAGACGTGCCGCAGTTCAGGCGGAATGGAACCGACAGCGATAGCCCGCTCTATGTCTCGCCCAGCGCGGGCCAACTCCATCATATTCCGGAAGTGAAGGCGAGCCCGGTATCGAACCGCCTCGCCCTCGCGCTCTATTGCGACTTGTTGTGCGCTGATAAAAATGTTGGAATTGTCCCAGTAGATGAACACTTTTTCCATAGCTGGACTGCCTGCCGCCTGAACAGGGATTACCTGTCCGGCTGTGGATTTTTCATAGCTGTCTGGCAAATCTTAACCCAGACGACAGGCAAGCCCGCCGCCCCTACTTCCCCGCCTTGATGAACTCCGCCACCCGCTCGCCGATCATCATCGTGGTCACGTTGGTGTTGGCGCGGATGCAGTCGGGCATGATGGAGGCGTCGGCCACACGCAGGCCCTCAAGACCGTGAACCCTGGCGTACTGGCTGACCACAGCCATGGGGTCGTCGGCGGGTCCCATCCTGGCGGTGCAGGAAACGTGCTGCGACGTTGTGACTTCGCGGAACAGGTACTCGTCCAGGGCCTCGTCGGTGGCCAGCTCGGCGTCGGTGGGTTCGATGCGTTCCTGGATGATGTCGTTGAAGGCGTCGCTCTCACCCAGCCGGACGCAGAGGCGCACCGTCTCCCGCAGCCGCTCCAGGTCGAAGGGGTCTTCCAGATAGCGGTAGTCGAGGAACGGTTGCTCCGCCGGGTCAGCCGATTGCAACCGCAGCTCGCCCGCGCCCGCCGCCAGTTGGATTCCGCTGGTCAGGCGGATGCCCACAGGCTCCATGCGGTCGCCGCCACGATTGATGCGCTCGGTGGCGAAGGACTGCATGGACATCTTCATGTCGTTGCGAAGGTCAGAGCCTTCGGCAGTGTAACGCAGGGTCACCTGCATCCGGGGAGCCAGGCCGTCCAGCGGAATCTCCGGCTTCGTGCGCCAGGTCACCCACACGAGCGGGTGATCACGAAGGTTCTGGCCCACGCCGGGCAGGTCGGCCACCACGGGGATGCCGAACTCCCGCAGGTGGGCCGCCGGACCGATGCCGGACAGCAGCATGATGTGAGGCGAGCCGATGGCGCCGGAACTGAGGATAATTTCGTCGCCCTCGACAGTGAAGGTCTCGCCGCCGCTCTCCACACGAGCGCCCACCGCGCGGTTGCCGTCGAACAGTATCTTCTGGACGTGGCAGTTGGCGCGGATGGTCAGGTTCAGACGGTGGCGCGCCTGGTCCAGGTAGCCCAGGGCGGTGCTCATGCGCACGCCGCCGGGGTTGTTGAAGGGCGTAGGGCCGACGCCGGTGGAGTCCGGGTTGTTGTGGTCCGGGCTGTCAGGGAACCCCGCCTCCCGGCAGGCGGCATAGAACGCATGCTGTGCCGGGTGCCACGTCTCCGGCTTGAAGCGGTGGCAGACGATGGGGCCGTCGGTGCCGTGGAAATCGTCGGGAAAGTCGGTGTCGGTCTCCAGCTTGCGGAAGTAGGGCAGGCAGTCGGTGTAGCCCCACTCATTGTTGCCCATCTCGGCCCACGAATCGTAGTCCTCCGGCACGCCGCGCAGGAAGACCTGACCGTTGATGGCGCTGGAGCCGCCGGTGACCTTGCCCCTCGGCACCATCATCGGTGGGGCGCTCTCGGTGGCCTTGCCGGTGAACTGCCAGTTGTGGTCGCTGACCATGATGTCGATTTCGGTGGAGTAACCGAACTTCACTTCCTCCGGCAGTTGCTCGAAGTCCGGGTAGTCCGGCCCTGCCTCCAACAGCAGCGCCGACACGTTGGGGTCCTCGGTCAGCCGTGTGGCGATGATGGAACCGGCGGAACCGGCGCCAATCACGATATAGTCATATTTCATCGTTGGCTCCTTAATGAAACGCAAAGGCGCAGGGGCGCAAAGATTTCCAATGCGGCGTTGCGCCCTTGCGTCATTGCGTGTTAGATAAGGGCGTCCGGTGTCTGGATACCGTCAAGGTCGGCCTCGGTCGCCGGGTTCTCCAAGGTCATGCCGAGGTCGGTGGTCATGTAGTGATAAACCTGCTTCAGGTGGTGGGTGCTGTGGCTGAGCACGATGTTGAGCAGCTCCAGAACGGTCACTTCGCCGCCGTAGTGGGCCGGCACCTCGCGCTCGAAGCCCGCGGTATTGCCGCTGTCCAGGAAGGCGATGATGTCGTCGCGCACCTTTAGTCCGTACTCGGCAATCTGCGGTGCGGTGGTGACACCTTCGAGCCGTTTGTCCTGGGCCTGCATATCGTCCCAGCTCATGCTGCCCACCTCGTGTGACAGGTAGGCGATCTCCGGGAACGCCAGGATATGCAGCACGGTGTCGCGCAGGCTCCAGGGCCGCCAGGGTACGATGGTGTCGAGCTGCTCCTGGCTGAACTGGTTGTTGGCTCGCACAGCCGCACTCATTATTGCGTCGTACTTCTCGGCCAGCCACGCCGTCTTGCCCGACAGGTCAACGGACACATCCAGCTTCAGGGCCGGAATCAGCTTCTTGGGGTAGTAGCCGATGATGACCTCTGTGTCGTCGATGATGGTGACCGGCAGCGACTTGATTCCGCGGCTGCGCAGATGCTCCACCGCGGCGGGTTCGCTGAGCAGGTCGTGATGTTCGTAAGGAATACCGTTGGACTTGAGGAACTCTTCCAGAGTCCGGCAGGAGAATCAACCAGGCTGGGTATAAACCTGAACATCCATGGCCATACCGCTTTCCTCCATAACGAGTGTTGCCGGTATCCTACCACGTAAGGGGCGGGTGGGGCAGATGGCGGCGGCCAGTGCATTGGAGCAGGGATATATGCTATCGTGGCGGCCATGCTGAAGATGGTCTTCACTATTGTCGCCGGGGTTGCCATGTTGCTGGTCGCCCTTGCCTGCACCGAGCCAATCCCCAGAGCCACCTTCCAGCGGATGTCGAAGTCGGCCCGGGCCTTGGCCTCGGCGTCGCTGGTCTTGTCGTGGGACTGGAGCAGGAGAGCCGCCGCCAGCAGGCTGGGCGGCACACTATCCCGGCCGTTGTCGGCGCAGTAGAACGCCGCGAAAGAACACCGCGAAATCGGCGTCCCGGAACAGCCGGCCCCGCAATGAGGCCAGCAGACCGTAGAAGGTGTCCTTGCCGACGTGGTCCAGATACAACCGGTCCGCTTCCCACAGACCCCTCTGCTCCGACCGCTCTCCCAGCATTCTCAGCCCTCGCTACCCTTGTTGACCCCAAGTATAGCCGCCGGCCGGGCTGACTCCACTTTCCGGCCAGATTTCTAGTATTACAACGACGCTTCTTCGATTTGGTCAGTTTTTGGCCGGAAATCGCTTCGCGAAAGGCAAGGCCGCAAGGCTGCCACGGGCGTGGGCAGGTCGCCATGAAGAGGTGCTCAGGGTCCTTTTCTTGTGATCCGTCGTTGTAATAATGGAGGGGCCGTTTCCGTACCATAGTATCGTCCACCGATGCTATGGGGACAGACAAAAGAGTGTCAACCGCCTGCTGTCAGCAAACAGAGTGGTTGAAAAGTCGATCGAGTCCTTTTGGCGGTTCGTCGTGAGCTTTTCGCAGGGTGGGCGGTTGGATGGGTTGCAGGCAAGTGAAACCCGTCCATCCTCTGACTGGCTCAGGACGGACAGGTTTCACAGAAGGCTTTGCAGATACGGCTGACCCGGCACCGGCTACGACCGCTCCGGCCATACCGGGTCGTGGTAGCCGAGGGGCACCGTTGGCCTGGTCCAGTGGGGCCGGGTCTCCGAGAGTTGCAGCGCCGGCGCCAGGTGGCTAAGCTGACCTGCCGGAACGTTACTGGCCGTGGACCACCGCCGTATTTCCTCGGCGGTGAACTCCTCCGGCACGTTCCGCAGCTCCGCCTCCGGCGCCTGGCCGCGATCCACCAGCCAGCGGCCGGTTTGCGCCAGGGACGCGCGGACCAGCCAGCTTCCACCTTCACGCACCCGGCGGGCGAGGGCCACCATGGCGCCGAAGGCCATCAGGTAGCCGGTCAGGTAGTCAATGGCCGACACTGGGTAGAACTGCGGCCCCGGCTCCGCGCCGGGGAATACCTCGCCCTGCCGGTCGGTTATGCCGCTCACTGTCTGCACCACGGTATCGAAGCCGCGCCGTTCGGCCCACGGCCCCACGCGGCCAAAGGCGGACAGGGAGACGTAGACGATGCCAGGCCGCAGCCTGGCCAGTTCCTCCGGTGAGAGTCCCCGCTGCGACAGAGTTCCCGGGCGGTAGCCCTGCGAGAACACGTCGGCTTCACGCGCCAGCCCCCGCAGGGTTTCCACTTCCCGGTTTTCCCGCAGGTCGATGTGGGTGGAGAGCTTGCCGTGCCCGGTGTCCAGTTCCTGGGTCGGGCTGAAGGGCAGATGGGGGCCGCTGATTTTCATCACGTCCGCCCCGTGTTCGGCCAGTGTGCGGGCGCAACTCGGGCCTGCCAGCACCCTGGTCAGGTCCAAGACACGTATCCCCGACAGGGGCCGGGAACCCTCGGGCATCGGCTCCGGCGGGCTGTCGCCTATCTTCTCGATTTCCAGCAGAGGCAAAGACGCTACGGCGGCAGACTGGGGGTGTTGTGCCCACTCGGCCATGGAGCGCACCATTCCGCCGGCGCCCCTGGCGGCGATGATGGCCTCCTCCAGCTCCAGGGCGTCCCAGCCGGCCACGACCCGGCGCACCGCCTCCCGGTCTTCCTCGACGCCCAGCACCCCCAGGGCCGCGTCGCGGTGGTTGGGGAAGTTGCAGTGCAGGTAGCTCCAGCGGCCGTTTTTCGCCGGATACACACCCATCACCGGGGTGCGCTCGGCGGCCACCGGCGTCCCGTCCATTGCCAGGTACTTGCCGCTGCGCAGCGAAGCCGTGGCCTGACGGGCATCTATCCCGACCTCCTGACGGCGCCCGGTGCGCAACTCCCAGAGGTCCGAAACCGCGAGGCCGACGGCGGCCAGGCTGGCGGCGGCGGTCTCCCCGATGCGGAAGGGCGTCGGCAGAATGGGGTCCGGGCCGCCAGTGATTTGCGGTTCGGCGGCGCGGGCCGTGTCCCAGCCCACGCTTGAGAGGATTGTTGCCAGTGTTTGCTCACTCAAAGTTGTTCCCGCTCCTGATTCGTCGTTACGAGCCTTACCACAGCTCTTGGGAGGCCAGCCGGGCGCCCTCTACCATGCAGGCCAGCTTGGCCCAGGCGATTTGAGTCTCGACCTTTCGACCCCAGGCCGAGGTGCCGAAACCGCAGTCGCTGCTGGCCATCACGTTTTCCCGGCCCACGGCGTTGGCGTAGTTGGCGATGCGTTGGGCGATCAACTCCGGGTGCTCTATGAAGTTGGTGGTGGTATCCAGCACGCCGGGGATCAAAAGTTTGCCGTCGGGCAGGTCTATGTCTTCCCACACCTTCCACTCGTGGGCGTGGCGGGGATTGGCGCCCTCGAAGGACAGGCCGAGGGGACGCGCCTTCAGCACCATGTCCACGATTTCCTTGAGCGGTATGTCGTGGTGGTGCGGGCCCTCGGTATTCCCCCAGCAGAGATGCAGCCGCATCCGCTCCGGGTCGATGTCCTTCAGGGCGTAGTTGATTACCTCGACGTGCAGTTCCACCACCTTCTTGAATTCTTCCTCGGTCAGGTGGGAGAACTGGGAGACGCGGGTCATGGCAAGGTCGGGGCAGTCGATTTGAAGGAGGAGTCCCGCTGCGGCTATGGCGTTGTACTCGTCCTTCATAACCTCTGCCAGGGCGTAGAGGTAGGCCTCTTCTGTGGGGTAATACTCGTTGGGAAGAAAGTTGGCGATGACCCCCGGCGACGCCGCGGTCATGAACACTTCTTCCGCCGACGTGTTCGCCGACACCTCTTTCGCCGACACCTCTTTCAGGGTTGTGATGTCCCGCTCCACCGCCGGCCAGTCCTTCCATGCGATGGAGCCGGTGCAAGCCGGTTGAGGCATATTGCGCGAGGAGAAATGCGCCTGTGTCGCTGCGAAATCGGGGAAATCGGCGTCGTCCAGGCGCGGGCGGGCGCGCACCCGCCGCTCCCCCTCGAACCCCGACAGACGCTCTTTCACATAGGTGGCATACTGGGAGCGACCCTGCTCGCCGTCGTTTACCACGTCGATGCCGATCTCCTGCTGCCTGGTCACCACCTCGGATACTGATTCACGCACACCGGCGGCGAGCCGCCCGGGGTCGAACCCGGCCCGGTCTTCGCGCTCCCGCAGGAGTTCCTGGAGTTGGGGCGACCGGGGCAGGCTGCCGGTGTGGGTGGTGAGAATCCTGGAGCCGCTTCTCTTCATGGTTCCTCCCGCTATTCAATGCCTCTGGTGATTATATGCACCCGGAGACTTTCACGCCAACGCGCGGCCCCCGGGGGGGGATTGCCCCCTCCCCCCCCCGGGAGAGGGTCAGGGCTGGGGCGTCACTGGTGGTGGGCGACTACCGTACAGACCCAGGATTTCACCCTCACTCCAGCCCTCTCCCTCCAGGGAGGGAATCGAAAGGTCTCTGAACGCGCGGCCGCCGGGGTTGTCTGTCTTCGCAAATAAGGATATATTAGATAAGATTACGAAATTCATTTGGTGGGTGTCGGAGCGCCCGCCTTGGTGGTGGTAGCGCCGCCCCGGAGCAGTCTATGTTGACACAGCAGGAGTTGGTAGACCGGATGCGGGAATGGGCCGTCCGGGTTACTCCGCAACGGCTGGCCATCGCCGAAGTGGTGCTGAACTCGCAGGACCACCCGACGGTGCAGCAGATTTACGAGCGGGTGCGCGGCCACTTCCCTTCGATGACCCTGGCCACCATATACTCGACGCTGGGTGTGCTGCAAAAGAGCGGTCTGATTCAGGAGCTCCCTTTTCAGCGGATGTCGCGCTACGAGCCCAACATGGAGCCGCACGTCAACTTGGTCTGCATTGAGTGCGAGAACGTCATTGACGCCGATACCGCCAGCGAAGTCCACGACTTGGTGGTGAGCCTGCGGAACAGCATCGCCAACAGCACCGACTTCGAGGTGGGATGGCAGCGGGTCGACTTCTACGGCCTGTGCCCCCGCTGCGCCGCCGCCAAGCGCAGGGGAGAACTGGCGGAAGTCTGAACGGGCCACGCCACATTGCTCCCTCCCCCTCCGGTAGACGGTCAGGGTGGGGGCGTAGCAGTGCTGTGAGAGTAATGGAGAAACCGGCCGGTGTCTCGCACTGGCCGGTTTCGTTTTGCGGAGGTTTCGGCAATGATTACAGGAGTCGTGGGCGTCACATTCTGGACTGACGACCTGAAGCGGATGTTTCGCTTCTACAACGATGTGCTGCAACTGCCCCTGCACTCCCGGCATCCCGACTTCATCGCCTTCTCTCTGGTTGGACCCGGGGGGGGCGAGGTGCGCTTCAATATCGGGCTGCACGACCGGGTTTCAGGGGTGTCGAAAGACCCCTTCCGTTTCATGCCCCACCTGGGCGTGGCCGACATCCACGCCGTCGCGGCCCGGCTGGCCGAGGCGGGGGTGGAGTTCATACGGCACCCGGAACAGGAGAGTTGGGGAGGCTGGGTCGCCACCTTCCGCGATCCCGACGGAAACACGCTGCAACTGCTGCAACTTGTATAATTCGCATAGTGCAGGGTATGCCCTTACCCTTACCTTCTCCCAAAGGGAGAGGGAACATGATCATACGCTGTGGAGGTCCCGTAATGGCCCAACTGAGCAAGGCGGAAAGAGCGGCCCGGCATCTGTTTGAGGTACACCGCGACCGGCAGCCCTACCAGCCGCTGCCCGATGACATCTCGCCTGCCACCATCGAGGAAGCCTACGATATGCAGGAGGCGTTTCAGTCTTTGCTGGCGCCGGAGCGAGGGGCAATCGTCGGCTACAAGATTGCGCTCACCACGCCGGTGATGCAGCGTATGGTCGGGTTCGACGCCCCCTGCGCCGGGGCGGTCTTCGAGAGCGGTGTGCATCACTCCCCGGCGGCGGTGAAGGCCGCCGGCTACGTCCGGCTGGGGGCGGAGTGCGAGGTCGCGGTGCGCCTGCAATCGGGCCTGCCCGCCAGTGGCGCCCCCTATGGCCGCGACGGCGTGGCGGCGGCGGTGGGCGCCCTGATGCCCGCCTTCGAGCTGGTGGACGACCGGGGGGCCGATTACAGCAATCTCTACTTCCTGGGAGTCGCCGCCGACAACGCCTGGAACGCCGGCGTGGTGCTGGGGCGGGAACAGGCGGACTGGCAGAACCTCGACCTGGAAGGCTCCAAGGGCGCGATGACCATCAACGGGCAGCCTGCCGGTGAGGGCTACGGGCGCGACGTGCTGGGGCATCCTCTGGACGCGCTGGCCTGGCTGGCCAATACCCTGGCCGGGAGAGGCAAGGAATTGCAACCGGGTATGCTGGTGATGACCGGCAGCATTGTAAGCACCAAGTTCCTGAACCCCGGCGACGAAGCAGCCTTCACCTTCGAGGGGCTGGGCGACATCCGTTTGAGCGTCGGCTGAACGGTTGCGACTCACCCGAAGGCCAGCCCGACCCGGCTACACAATCAGCATGGCGTCGCCGAAGCTGTAGAAGCGGTAACGCTGCCGGATGGCCTCGGTGTAGACACCCAGTATCATGTCCCGTCCCGAAGTTCCCTCGTCCGCTCCGTGCTGGGCGAAGGCCGAGACCAGCATCAGCAGGGTCGAGCGGGGCAGGTGGAAGTTGGTGAGCGTCGCGTCCACGGCGCGGAAGCGGTGGCCGGGGAGGATATAAATGCCGGCGTCGGCCTCCACCGGCGCGAAGACTGCCCGGCCATCCCTCGCGGCGTCGGCGGCGGCCTGCTCCAGCACGCGGACGCTGGTGGTTCCGACGGCAATGGTGCGCCTGCCCTCGCCCCGGGCGCGGTTCAGGGCGTCGGCTGCGTCGCTGTCCAGGGAGTAGCGCTCCGTGTGTATGGTGTGCTTCGTGGGGTCTTCCTCCTGAATGGGACGGAAGGTATCCAGCCCGACGTGCAGCGTGACAAACGCGGTCTCCACTCCGGCGGCGCGGATGCGGGAGAGCAATTCCGGCGTGAAATGCAGGCCCGCGGTAGGGGCGGCGGCGCTGCCGGGCTGGCGGGCGTAGACCGTCTGGTAGCGCTCCGGGTCCTCCAGCGTCCGGCGGATGTAGGGCGGCAGCGGCGTATGCCCCATGCGATCGATCGCATCCTCCGATGACAGCCGGACAGCCTTGGCTCCGTTGGCCCGCGATTCCAGGATTTCGACGGTCAGGGGTGCGTCTGGTCTGTCTTCCTCCCCAGCAGGGGGAAGGCTGGATTGGGGGAATTCCCTGCCGGGTGGAATTACAGTTACAGTCGCGCCGGGGCGCAGGCGGCGGCCCGGGCGGGCCAGCGCCTCCCACACGCCCTCGGCCTCGCGGCGCAGCAGCAGCAACTCCACCCGCCCGCCGTTGTCGTCGCGCACTCCGAACAGCCGGGCGGGAATCACCCGGCTCTGGTTGAATACCATCAGGTCGCCGGGGCGCAGATAGCCCGGAATATCGGTAAAGCTGCGGTGCTCCGTCCTGCCGGTGGCCCGGTCCAGCATCAGCAGGCGGGAAGAATCGCGCGGCTCCACTGGCGTCTGGGCAATGAGTTCGGAGGGCAGTTCGTAGTCGAAATCGCTGGTTCGCACGGACAAGTCCGGTTGCCTGGAATGCACGGAGCGACTAATGCCCGTGGATGCTGATGCGGGCGGCGGTGAGGGTGTTGACCAGCAGCATGGCGATGGTCATGGGGCCGACGCCGCCTGGGACGGGCGTTATGGCCGCGGCCTTTTCGGAGACCGCCTCGAAATCCACGTCGCCCATCAGCCGGTAGCCGCGCCGGGCCGAGCCATCCGGGACGCGGTTGATGCCCACGTCGACTACCACCGCGCCATCCCTGACCATATCGGCCGTAATAGCCGCAGGCCGCCCAATTGCCGCCACCAGTATGTCGGCATTGCGGGTGACGTCGCCCAGGTTGAGGGTGCGGGTGTGGCAGACGGTGACCGTGGCGTTGCCGCCGCGCCCTCGCTGCATCAGCAGGGCCGCCAGCGGCTTGCCCACGATGTCGCTGCGCCCGCATATCGCCACGTTGGCGCCGTTGGGGTCGTGGCCGTTGCGTATCAGCAGTTCGACGATGCCGGCGGGGGTGCAGGGCGCGAAGTCGGGGCGGCCCTGGAGCAGCTTGCCCAGGTTGTAGGGATGGATGCCGTCAACGTCCTTGTACGGGGCGATGGCTTCGACTATGCGGTACTGGTCAATCCCGCCAGGCAAAGGGAGCTGCACCAGGATGCCGTGAATTCGCGGGTCTTCGCTGTACCCATTGACGGCCGCAAGGATTTCAGCTTCGGTCGCCGTGCCGGGCAGGTGAACGGAATCGCTGAACAGTCCGGCCTGCTGGCAGGCTCTCCGTTTGTTGGCAACATACACCGCCGACGCCGGGTCGCCGCCCACCAGCACCACCGCCAGGCCGGGCGTCACTCCGTGCTTCTCCTGCATCTCGACAACGCCGGACGCGACTTCGCCGCGTATCTCAGCCGACAGGTCGCTCCCGGACAAAATCTTGGCCGCCACCGCCACGTCTCCCAATGCAGCTTATGTTGGGAGATTGTATCATGGCGTGTATCATGGCGCTGCATCGGTGAGCGGTTAGGCGCGGCAGTACAAGGATGGCCCTATGATGCCGGGTATACTGCGGAGAAGAAAAAGGCAATGAAAATCGAGATTGGCGAATCCCTCGGATATTCCTATTTGCGGCATGTCAAGCAGTGCTGGCTGGTACAGGCCAACTGGAAGGCGTCAGTGCCCTGGACCAATGGTATGGGGGATGACGCTTTGGAGAGCGCGTTCCAAGAAATGCGAGAACGATTTGATCGCGACGGCCGCGTCTTCAAGGGGACAAAAGATAGCGGTCAATTCTTGCGGCAGGCGGAAATTGACGTGGTGGGCGTGGACCAAGATGGCGGGGTTCACGCAATGGAAGTCGCCTTTCATGAGGCGGGGCTGAATTACGTAGGAGGCCCACATATAAGAGTCTTGAAGAAGTTGCTTCGGACAAAGCTGGTCCTGGACGCCTACCATCCGTCGGATACCAAGCGGGACATCTATTTCGTTTCCCCCAAAGTGCACCGCGGAGTTCAGGGGCCTCTGGAGGACGTATTCAGCAGATTGCAGGAAGCGTATCCGTCCATTCGTTGGCATCTGCTGACCAACGAGAGGTTCGCAAGCGAGATGCTGGCTCCGACTTTGAAAAGCGCCGAATCCGTTGCCGACACTTCTGAATTGTTTGTCAGGTCAGTGAAGCTGTTGAGTTTGGCGGAAAACGATCGCCCAAGCCGCATTTCCCAGCCCCCGCAAAAATTGGGGAAACATAGAAAGATCCTGAAAAACCAGCAAGGGTCTAGCCGGTACACGCCAAGCGACAAGTTTCAGGGCATTGTCCGAGGCTTGATGCGGACACTCTTGGACGATCAACCCACGCTATTGGGCGAAGGTCGTTTGCGGAACCTGACAGACCTGGCATACTGCCGCGACGTCATGGATTTGCAACTCGGTGGCTTCTCCCTATTGCGTCGCCAGGAAGAAGGGAGAGAGATCAGCGGTCACCAGAGGTATTGGAGCCGACTGTACGGGGGACGGTACTATGTTACGAATAACTGGTGGCCACCGCACAAATCCCATAACGCAGAAAGTCTTGTGCGATTCGTGAGGAATTTGATTGAAGAGCAACGGGATAACGCAGTGATAGCGGCACTGGACCCACATCTAAAGAATTTACAAGATTACATTTACCAGGGCGACGTTGCGGTTTTGCAACCGCCAGAACCCGCGTGAGACTTAACTTGTGTGCCGCCGGAACGCAGATTTATACTGACGGCACTTGCAGAACCGAGGATGGGCCGATGCGTATAGCCTCTCTGCTTCCCAGCGCTACCGAGATGGTGTTCGCCCTGGGGTTGGGCGACGACTTGGTGGGCGTGTCCTATGCCTGCGACTACCCCGAAGAGGCGGCGGCGCGACCGGTGGTCAGCCACAGCCTGCGGAACATCAATCACCTGGACAGCGGAGAGATTGACGCACTGGTGCAGCAGGCCCGCGCCAACAACAACCCCATGTACTGGATCGACGAGGAGCTGCTGGCCCGCCTGCGCCCCGACCTGATAATCACGCAGGAACTCTGCGAGGTCTGCGCCATTGCCAGCGGCTCGGTCTTCGAGACGGCGGCCAGGGCGCTGGACTACCAGCCGGAGATACTGAGCATCCGCCCCAGCGGGATCGAAGACATCCTGCAAAATGTCACAAACCTCGCCAACGCCGCCGGAGTCCCTGGGCGAGGCAGCGAGTTGCGCGAGTCGCTGGAAGCGCGGGTCGAGAGGGTAACGGACGGAGTGCCCCCGGATGCCAGGCGCCCCCGTGTCGTATGTCTGGACTGGCTGGACCCGCTGCGCAATACCGGGCAATGGCTGCCGGAGATTTCGGAGATGGCCGGCGGTGAGGAAGGGCTGGCCATTCCGCGCGGACACTCCCGGGAGCTGTCATGGGACGAGGTGCGGAATTACGCGCCGGAGTATCTGATGATCATGCCCTGCGCCTTCGGCCCGGAACGCTCGCGGCAGGAAGCTGAGGACAAGCTGACAATACTGCCCGGCTGGGATGACCTGCCGGCAGTGCGCGACGGACGGGCCCACGTGTTCGACGGGCGCATCCCCAGCCGTCACGGGCCGCGTGTCGTGGACGTGCTGGAAGGGCTGGCCGAAGTCCTGCACCCGGAGCGCTTTGAGGGTCTGGCCCCGCCCGGAATCTTCGACCCTCAGCCCTTCCGGTAAAAATCTCTGATAATAAAAGTCCTCTCTCCCCCTGGGAGAGAGTTAGGGTGAGGGAGTTCCCGGAAATCCATTGCTATTTTCATAGCGTATTCAATCTATAAGCATTGCATCGGCGAGTGGTGGTCAGGTGGCTGTAATAGAAAGGTATCTGGCGGGTCAGGGGCGCACCTGGACGGTAACGGCCCTGGTCGCGGCGGCGGCGCTGGCTGTGGCCGTTGGCGGCGCGTTGGCGGCCGGCAGCGGGGGCGGGATTGACCCGGTCAATCTGTTCGTCGAGGGCAAGCTGTCGGGGAACTCCCAGAAGTTTCTCGGCGGTCTGATTGGGGGCACCGCCCTGTTCGCATTCGCAGCCGGTATGGCCTCGGCGGTCAATCCCTGCGGGTTTGCCATGCTCCCCGCCTACTTGGGGCTGTATCTCGGCTCCAACCTGGCAGAGGAGGACCGCCCCGGGCCAGTAGCCGCGATACTGCGCGGTCTGGTGGTGGGTGGTTCGGTGTCTGCCGGGTTCATCCTGCTTTTCGGAGTTGCCGGCGGTGCGGTGGGGCTGTCAGCGTCGTTCATCAGCGACCTGCTGCCCTGGCTCGGCCTGATTATCGGCGCCGTCCTTGTCGGGACAGGCGCCTGGATGGTGGCGGGCGGCAAGCTCTACACCGGCATCGCCGCCCGCGCCGCCGACCGCTTGGGGAACCCCAACACCGTGAGCGTCCGCAGCTTCTTCACCTTCGGCCTCTCTTATGGCACCGCGTCTTTGAGTTGCACTTTGCCCATCTTCATCGCCGTGGTGGGCATCGGCAGCGCCACCGACTCGCTGTTGCAGGTGGCGGGCAACTTCTTCCTGTATGCCTTCGGAATGGGGCTGGTGATAATGGTGATGACCTTGGGCATGGCGATATTCAAGGGCGCCATGGTGCGCCTGATGCGCCGCGTCCTGCCCTACATCCAGCCCATCGCCGCCGCCTTCATGGTTATTGCCGGAGCCTATATCGTCTTTTATTGGTTGACCGTTGGGCGCGGCAACCTTTTTTAGCCGCGTCGGCCGGCCCAGCGTCCTGGCCGGCTTAATGCTGGCCGCCCTCAGCCTGCTGGCGCTGGCCTGCGTCGGAATCGGCCTCCCGCCCGAAGATATTCCAACCACCACACCCGCAGCTACCCATAACGTCCCGACTGCCGTGGCTGACCCTGTTGCAACCTCGACGGCGGCGCCCCGGCCCACGGGGCGGACCATGACGGCTGCCCCTGCGACAGCCACCGCCGATCAGCCAACGGCAGAGCCATCGGCCACTGCTGCGTCCTCCGCCGCCACAACCACAGTTTCGGACTGGCCCGTCCCGATAGTGGACCCGGACCCGGACTTTCAGAACGCCCTAGACTCTGCCCGGTTTGGCCGGGGGCGGTGGCTGACCAACTTCAGCCTGCACACCGTCCCCTACGACGAATTCCTCTCCGGCGGCGTCCCCCGCGACGGCATCCCGCCGCTGGACGACCCGCAGTTCGAGAGCATCGCCGACGCGGACACCTGGCTGGAGGACGTGCAGCCGGTGGTCGCGCTGGAAATCAACGGCGCGGCCCGGGCCTATCCCCTGGCGATACTGACCTGGCACGAGATTGCCAACGATACGCTGGGAGGGGTGCCGGTGTCGGTCACTTTCTGCCCGCTGTGCAACTCGGCGGTGGCCTTTGACCGGCGGGTGGGAGAGGCGACGCTGGACTTCGGCGTATCGGGCAACCTGCGCCACAGCGACCTGGTGATGTGGGATCGGCAGACGGAGAGCTGGTGGCAGCAACTTACAGGCGAGGGCATCGTCGGCGCTTATGCGGGCTACCAACTGGACCTGCTTCCGGCGCAGTTAGTGTCGTGGCGCGACTTCAAAGTCGCGTTCCCGGACGCCGATGTGCTTTCCCGGGAAACCGGGCACTCACGCAGCTATGGCCAGAACCCGTACAGCGGATATGACCGCGCCGACCAGTCGCCGTTCCTCTTCAAGGGCCGTCCCGACGAGCGCCTGCTGCCCATGGAGCGGGTGGCCGCGCTTACTCTCGACGGACAGCCGTTGGCATTCCCCTTCCTGACGCTGGAGGAGGAGCGGGCCGTCAACTATTCGGCGGATGGGCGGGACATCGTGGCGCTGTTCCGGCCAGGCACCGCCTCGGCCCTCGACCAGTCTCGCATCGCGGACTCCAAGGACGTCGGCTCCACCGGCGTATTCGAGGCCGAGCTGGACGGGCAGACGCTGACCTTCCGCGCCGAGGGCGACGGCTTCGCCGACGAGCAGACCGGCTCGACGTGGAACGTGCTGGGACAGGCGGTCGCCGGGCCGCTGGCGGGGCAGTCCCTGACGCCCATCGTCCACGGCAACCACTTCTGGTTCGCCTGGGCCGCCTTCGCCCCGGAGACGGTGCTTTACGAGGGCGGATAGACGACTCTTCCGTGGCTGGACACTATCTGGCAGCCCAAGTAGAATCGCCCTTGACTTCCTTGCCCATTCCCATTGATATATCCGCTTGCCTATCTTGGCAGAGCCACTCTTGGCGGTTGTACCCATGAGCCCATCAAAGGACTTGCCTGGCGGTCACGACCCGGCAGCCAGTAAAAAAGACACTTGGGGAACGATAGTCAGATGGTCGAATGAACCCAGCGGGCTTCCCATGGAGGAATGCGCTCGCAGGGGGATTGAGGCAGTCGCGGGCCTCGTAATCTCCGAAGACATTTTCGGGACAAACAGCTATCCGGACGCAACCTTTTGCGCCTGTGCGGAGATACGCCATGCTGTCACAGGCACAAACGTCAATTTTGACGACTATATCGGTGTGAATTTCCGCGTGGTGGAAATCAGGGGCGGCGCCTATCCAATGGTGGGGCCGGAGTCGGTAAGAATGGTTATTCAGCCGATAAGCGACGGGAACGTCAGCGCCCGCTGGAATGCCGTTGACCAGAGATCCCCAGGCCGACCGCCGCAGGGCGAGAGCACGATAGTAGGGGACATTGATACCCGGTCCGGGGTTGGCAGCCCGTTGCCGCTGGGTCCGATAGCGGAACAGGAGGAGGGAGACGCCGGTCCGCCCTCGTTTCTGTTCTTGAAGGACCCGGGAGCCGGCTGGCAGATATGGCGGCGGTTTTTGCACATGGCAGGTGATCTCAACCCCGCTGACAAGGGCCAGTTTCGCGAAGAGTCCTACATTATGGTGTACCCCCTGTTCAGCCCCGAAATGAACTGGCGATTCCGAATCTACGATGTCCCCGGCCGCGGAATACGCTGGGAAGTGAATTCAGACAATCGACGATAATCCAGGGCAACTTACCTTTCAGTCCAGCCGCAGGAGGCAGTCATGGCCAATCCCCGCGCCGAGTTCTCGCCCATCTTCCACCGTCCGCCGCTGAAGTTGCCGAACAACGCCCGCGTCGCCATCTGGCCGGTCATCAACGTGGAGGAGTGGGACATCAACGAGCCGATGGCCCGCACCGTGCTGCCGACGCCGCAGGGCGTCACGACCATCCCCGACATCCCCAACTTCGGCTGGTTCGACTACGGCCTGCGCGTCGGGTTCTGGCGGTTCAAGCAGGTGCTGGATAAGTACGGCATCCGGGCCACGGTCAGCCTCAACGCTTCGGTCTGCCTAAGCTACCCCATGCTGGTGGAGGAGTGCATGAAGTCGGGATGGGAGATGCTGGCCCACGGCTTCATCCAGCGGGTAATCAACCGCGAGCCGGACGAGCGGGCCGTCATCCGCCGCGCCATCGACACCATCGCCGAGGCCACCGGCACGGCTCCCAGAGGCTGGATGGGCCCCGGCCTGGCCGAGACCTTCGACACCCCCGACGTGCTGGCCGAGGAGGGCATAGAGTACATCGCCGACTGGTGCAACGACGACCAGCCCTACGAGATGATCGTCAAGTCAGGCCGCATGGTCGCCCTGCCATACACCGTCGAGCTGAACGACATCCCCATCTACCTGATTCAGAACCACCGCTCGCCGGAGCTGTTCGAGCGGGCCAAGGACCACTTCGACACGCTGTACCGCGAGGGAGCCGACAGCGCCCGAGTGATGTGCATTTCCACCCACCCATACATCACCGGCGCGGCCCACCGCATCAAGTATTACGACGCCATCTTCGAGTACATCAGCCGCTTCGAGGGCGTGGTCTTCATGACCGGCAGCGAGATACTGGACTGGTACAATAGTGAGACTGGCAACGCGCAGTAGCAGGCAACACAAGGGAACCGTAAGTATGGAATCAAACGGCGCGGAATCAGCCGAACACTCGGAACGGAGCCGGTTGTGTATACGCCAAGCCGATGAGTGCCTGACGCGAAGAAAAAAGCGCAAGGCATCGAGAAAAGGCTGGGAAGCCGCGGCTGAATCCGTGAAGGCAATCGCTACACAACGGGGATGGAACTATAATAGCCACGGCCTGATGGTGGACGTCGTTCAGCAAGTGTCCGATGAGCGGGGCAAGCCCGAAATTATTATTCGCTTCGGTCCCGCTCTAGTTCTATACGTCAACTCTTACGAAAACTCTCTGCCTATGGATGTTATCGAGGCTTACCTGGATATAGTCAAGTCGTTGCTGCCGGAGCTGGAGCGCATCCGCGCCGAAACGACGCCGCCAACCTTCACCCCCGAAACCCGCGACCAGCGCAACCGCTGGCGGCGGCTGACTCGGGGGAGTTAGCTCCTGAGAAATGATGAACGGATTGAAATTAACAACTCTGGTTGTTCGCGTCCATTCCACAGCCAATCTACGGGCTATTTGTTGGCTGACGATATTCTTGCTTGCAACGGCCCAGCAGATTGCTTGTTCGCCGGGAACAATGGCGACATCTACTCCAGCGTCTGCTCCCATTCCGACAAATTCAACTAACCCAGTTGCTACCGTGGCAGTCATGCCCACGGCAACGCCTGCTTCCGCGCCCACGGCTGCCTCCACACCCGAACCAGAACCGGCACCTACCTCTACACCACGCCCGACACTCACGCCAACACCCATCGCAACACCGGGACGCCTGGAAGAAAAGGAATGTGAGAACTGCCAACTGGATTACGAGCCTGTTTTCAGTCTGGTTGACTGGGTTCAGAAACCCCAAGTCTCTGGGGTTGGCCGATTTTCCTTCATCGCCACAATTGACGAGGGGTATGGATTGATCATTCCCGGGCAGAATGGTGGGGCGGCCAACGTAGTCTTCAGCGTCGGGTCTTCGCTCTATGGTACGATACTTCCGCCAAGCGAACCGGGATGGTCTTGGAATCCCAGCCCTAATCAGTGGATTGCTGATACCTACGAATATCAGGATAGAACTCTTACTGTAGTCGCCCAAGTTGCCCCTGCCGTCGCTACTCATCCAGGACTGAAGTTATGCCTGTGGATAGGCGGCAACGAAGCTGAGGTCTTGGACTGCGTGGACCTCGACTAAAGTGCTGCTATTGCTTGGTCGCTTCTGAAACGTATGTGGGTAGCGCACTGAGGAATATATAATTCGCCATCTTGAAATTGAACTTGGCGTAGGTCTTGGTCAAATCGTCGATGGAATTGATGCCAACCACCTTTGCGAGGGACTCGACATACCACTCCCAACCAGCCTGAGTGTTGAAGCCGGTGGAGAATGCGCTGCTCGGAGGGCCTCCGCCCTCGGGCGGCGTGAGTACGGTGTCGTTCATCGTAATGTCCTTGACTATGAGGTCGCAGGTGCCTTCCTTCAGCCCGACGCGAACCTTCCTTACGTCCCCGGACGCCCTGATTGTGACATCTGGCACGTTGCATCCGGTGTCTTCCCCGTCGCCGCTATCACCGCTGGCGCCCCTTTCTTCTCCATCGTGGAGCACGTCGCCCTCGGCCACGTTCGTCATGGGTGTCCCATCCCCTACGGTGATTCGGACGCTGTTCGAGCTGGCAGGCGGAGTTTCTCCTGACCCTGACCCAAAGCCGCCGGCGAACGCGATGCCCGAGAGGAGAAGTGAGGCCACAATCGCCACTGCCACCAAGAAGATGAGTTTCGTTTTCATGGCCTGCCTCCTCGTCCGGTCAGATTAGTCCCGGAGGACTTGAGGACAGTATTACGGTAACAAATACTTATTGTCAATATTGTGAATACAATCACACAATTGTTTGCGCTGGCGCCTAAAAACGGGACCCTCAGCGGTGACTCGGTAGTGCACACGGCCAGCAGGACGATTAGGGCTATGGCCAGTACGACCGCCCAAGTACAAGCATTCACTGCCCGTATCCGCAGTTCACGGCGCCGGCGATAATTCAGCCGAGGCCGACTAGGAACGGGGCAGGGCAAGGACAAGGCGGGAGAGACCTCTCCCGCCTTGTAAATTTTCAACTCTGGGATCCCGATATTTTGACATATAATGTCCGCAGACCCTAAAAGAGGAGCAACCACCATGACCTACCAACCCGGCATCATCACCACCGTTGCTGGCACTGGCGAGCGGGGGTATTCGGGCGACGGCGGACTGGCGACAGTGGCGCTGCTGAGCGAGCCGTTCATGTGCGCGTTCGACGGGGCTGGCAATCTGTATATCGCCGAGGCCATGAATCACTGTATCCGGCGTGTATACCGGGACTCCGGGGTAATCGTGACCATAGCCGGAACCGGGGCCGAGGGGTACTCCGGCGACGGCGGGCCGGCTACTGCGGCTACATTCAACCAGCCCTATTCGTTGCAGGTGGACACTAACGGAGATATTTACGTCGTTGACCGGCTCAATTTCGTCATCCGCAAGATTGAAGCGGTGACCGGCATCATCAGCGCCGTTGCAGGGACCGGCGAATCCGGCTATGGCGGCGACGGCGGGCCGGCCACGCGGGCACAACTCCGCGAACCCAACGACTGCTTCCTCGACGGGCGCGGCGGGCTGCTGATTGCCGACGTGCAGGACCAGCGCATCCGCCGCCTGGACTTGGCGTCGGGCGTCATCGCCACCTTTGCAGGCAACGGCGAGAAGGAGCGCGGCGGCGACGGACGCCTGGCGCTGGAAGCCAGTATCCTAGGCGCTCGGGCCGTCTGCATGGACGGCGCGGGCAACACGTACATCGCAGAGCGCGAGGGCAACGGCATCCGCAAGGTGGACGCCCACGGCGTGATGCACACGCTGGCCGGGACGGGAGAGTTCGGCTACACCGGCGACGGCGGCCCGGCGCTGGAGGCCACCTGGGGCGGCCCCAAGGCCATCCGCTGCGACCACGCCGGCAACCTGCTGGTGGTGGATACCGAAAATCACGCCATCCGGCGCATCGACGCCGACACTGGCATAGTCACCACCGTCGCCGGCGGACGCTTGGGCGGCGACGGTGACGGCGGCCCTGCCGATGAGTCAGCCATGGACCGCCCCCACGGGGCCGATGTGGACGCACTCGGCAACATATACATCGCCGACAGCAACAACCATCGGGTGCGTGTGGTTGGGGCTGGGTGATTCAGACAATCCCAGTTTAACGCCTGGCGGGCAAGTGCTGCTGATACCAGTCCATGGTGTGCTTCATAACTTGGCTGAAGGCCGGCTCCTCGTAGACCTCGTAGTGGCCGACGCCCTTCAGCGTCACCAGCTTCTTCGGCTCGCCGGCGTGGGCGTATAGCTGCTCCGATTCCTCCGGCGGCACCAGGCGGTCCTGGTCGCTGGTGATGAACAGCGCCGGGCGCGGCGAGATGTGGCCCACCACCCACTCCGGGTTGAACCCCAGGGTATCGTCGACGTACTCGACGGGTATGGTCATAACGGCGTTGGGGTTGTTGGCCCGCTGCGCCGCGGCCAGAGCGGCCGACTGACGGTCGGGGAGCAGGATTTCGCCGCGCTCGACCATATCGGATTTGCCGGTCATGGCGCGCTGGATGCGGTCGGCCTTGGAGCGGTCGAGCAGGTCGAACCACTCGTCCATGCGGCGGACGCGGCTCATCCAGCGGGCGCCGTGGCCGATGCCGACGACGCTGACCACGCACTTGGCCCTCTGGTCGACGGCGGCGGTCCAGCAGACGGTGGCGCCGCCGTAGCTGGTGCCGTAGATGCCGATGCGTTCCTCGTCAACCTCGGGCTGCTCGCCGAGGAAGGTCATGGCGGCCTGCACATCGGAGACGCGGCTGTGGGGCGCCAGCCGCAGCGGCGAGACGCCCTCGCTCTGGCCCCAGCCCTTGTAGTCGAAGGCCATCGCCACGTAGCCCGCTTCGTTCAGCACCCGGGCATTGTCGGGGAGGTACAGGTCCTTGACGCCGGTGTAGCCGTGGCACAGCAACACCGCGGCCCGCTGTTCGCCGGGGGCCAGGTCGTCGGGCGTGTATACGTCTCCCTGGAGCTTGAATCCCTCGCTGTAGAACTCGACCGCTTGCTTCATTAGCAAATCTCCTGCGATTTTGGGGCGGACTGAGCGCCAGAGTCAGCCACGGCTGACTGTAAAAAAGGCGGTTACCGTTACCATCTCCTGTAAGGCAGGAATTTCCCGGACATAGTGACTTTTACCCGGTCGCCGTAAGGGTCATCTTCTTTTTCCACATTCAGCGTGAAGTCTATGGCGCTCATTATGCCGTCGCCGAACTTTTCGTGGATTATCTCCTTCAACGGCATACCATATACCTGCATTATCTCGTAGAACCTGTAAATAAGGGGGTCCGTGGGAACAACGGGACCGAGACCTTTCAGGGGAGGCTCTGTGAGCTCCCCGGCAATATCGCAGTCGAGTCCCAGCGTGGCGGTCAGCTTGACGGCTTCATCCCGTTCTGCGCTGGCTTGGCGATAGACCAGAGCCGCTACCCACACCTCATCGCGCCCGATAGCCTCTCCCAACTCGGCGAAGCTGAGTCCACTGGCCCTCTTGGCGGCCAGGAGTTTCCGTGTCGTTTCTCCCGTTTCCAACATCCCCCTCCGGTCTCCGCTGCGGGAAATTCCTGCGTCCGGGTGAGAATATCACACCGCGCAGGGTTTTGCGGGCAAACGCTATCGCCCGGGTCCGGTCAGCCTTGCGCTCATATCCCACAGGTCGGCGGCCAGCTCCGCATCATAACTGAGGGCGGACGATGGCACAGCCCGGCAGTCCACGAAATACCTGCCGGTCACATCTTCCACGTCGGGCGACGAGGCAAGGTACACCAACGTCTCCGCCCCCCGCGCGGAGTCCACGCCGCGAGCGCCGATGAAGGCGTTGACCACTCGGCCCACGAGGCCGTTGTTCCGCGCGATGTTGGTGCGCACCAGGCCGGGATGCAGAGCGTTTACGGTCACCCCCGTATCTTCCAGCCGGCGCGCCAACTCGTAGGTGAACAGGATGTTGCAGAGCTTGGAGCGTCCATAGGCGCGATAGCCCCGGTTGCCAACGGGTTTGGGCAGGTCTTCCAGCCGGAACTTTCCCGGCGAGCCGTGGGAGCTGGACGACACGTTGATAATCCGGGCCGGGGCCGACGCCTGGAGCCGGTCCAGCAGCAGGCCGGTCAGCAGAAAGTAGCCCAGGTGGTTCAGGGCAAAGGTCATTTCGATGCCGTCGGCGCTGCGTTGGGTGGACAGGAAGATGGCCCCGGCGTTGTTCAGCAGCACGTCCAGCCGCGGCAACTGTCTCTGCACGTCGGAGGCCAGGCGGCGCACATCGCGCTGCGATGACAGGTCGGCCATCAGGCAACGCACGGCGTCGTTGCCGGTCTCGTCGATGATGCGCTCCACGGCGTCGTTGGTCTTAATGGCGTTGCGGCCCACGATGACCACCCGCGCACCCATGCGGGCCAGCTCGCGGGCGGCGACGTAGCCGATGCCGTCGCTGGCGCCGGTAATCAGACAAGTCCTGTCCTTCATGGAAGTTGCCTTACCGTCGCTCTCGACACTCATCACTGCATCACCCGGCATCCATCTGCGGCTACCCATGGCAAGGTTAGCATACGCAAGCGCAGGACGATTGCAAAGTAATTGTCTGAATCAGGATTTGCCGGATTTTGAGATTTTCAGGATATTCCCCAATCCTGAGCATCCTTTAATCTTGATAATCCTGATTCAGACAATTCCCGTGCGGCATAGACTTTGCAATCATCCTGTACTCACACGGGCTTTTGCCTTACAAGCCTTTGCCTTACAAGCAGGAACGGCGGGCGGCTGGTAGAATTGGGGCGTCATTCGCCGGCATAGGACGGCATAGGAGAGTCGGCATGAGCGCCAGCGTCACTTTCGGGTGCAGCCTGAGCGTCGAGGACTACTGGGATGTTCCCACCTTCGCCCGGCGCGCCGAGGAGCTTGGTTTCCGGCGCATCACCATGGGCGAGCACATCATGGACGGCAACCCGCCGCGCCCCACGGTGTTGAACCTGCCCGCCATGGCCGCGG
The DNA here is from genome assembly GCA_965261945.1 of Dehalococcoidia bacterium. GTDB lineage: Bacteria > Chloroflexota > Dehalococcoidia > Lucifugimonadales > UBA3495 > VXOI01. The sequence goes on along the minus strand of CBDHEF010000002.1, from coordinate 2,027,352 downwards.
CCGCCGGGGCGACGCAGAACCTGCGAGTGATGACCGGCATAGTCATCGTGCCGCTGTACCACCCGGTGATGCTGGCCAAGCTGGTCGCCAGCGTGGACCAGGTATCCGGCGGGAGGCTGGACTTCGGTATCGGCATCAGTGGGCAGCGCGGCACCCATGTCGAGTTCGACGCCCTCGGCATCTCCACCCGCACCCGCGGGCGGCGCACCGACGAGATGCTGGAGGTGATGAAACGGCTGTGGACCGAGGAACACGTTTCCCACCAGGGCCGGTTCTTCGAGTTCAACGACGTTACCCTGCTGCCCCGTCCGGCGCAGCGGCCGCACCCGCCCATCTGGGTGTCGGGCCGGAGCGAAGCGGCGATGCGCCGCGCCGCGCTGCACGGCGACGGCTGGTATCCGTACCTCTTCACCAACCGCCGCATCAAGTGGAGCAACGAGATGGTGCAGCAGTTCGCCGCCGAAGCCGGGCGCGAGCTGGGCGGGTTCCACTGGGGCCTGAACCAGCCCACGTCCATCTCTCTGAATGGCGACGAGGCCCTGGGGCTGGCGGTGCGCAACGTGGGCGAGCGATACGTTACGCCGGAGCGCAGCTCCGAGGACATCGCCCGTGCCCTCTGCGTCGCCGGCACCCCCGACGACTGCGCCCGCGAGATGGAGGCGAAAATCGAGGCCGGAGTCGAGCACGTCAACGTGGGGTTCCTTTCGGATGACTCCGACGGACTCTACCGCCAGATGGACCTGTTCGCCGAGCGGGTCATGCCCCACTTCAGCTAGGTCATCAGCTCTGAACATTTCCAGCCCTGCGCCATCCCCGCGAAAGCGGGAATCCACGCATAAGGCGTCCAGATGTCTGACATACGCTTGACACTCTGGATTCCCGCCTTCGCGGGGATGACGGGCGCGCCGGGGAAGATGGTCTGCCAGTCCCCTAACCAAAAAAAACTACACTGGAGGGTGAGCCATGCCAGATTCGGTCTCGGTCAAGGTGGAAACCAACCTGGCCGCCGCCATGCGCGACGGTACTACGCTCTACGCCGACGTTTACCGGCCCGACGGCCCCGGCCCGTTCCCCACCATCCTGCAACGCACCCCTTACGACAAATCGGCGTCGCTGGCGTCGCAGATGCTCGACCCCATCAAGGCGGCCAAAGCCGGGTTCGCCCTGATTATCCAGGACACCCGCGGGCGCTATACCTCCGGCGGAGAGTTCAACTGCTTTGTGGACGATATTAACGACGGATACGACACCGTGGAGTGGGCGGCCTCGCAGCCGTGGTCCAGCGGCAAGGTAGGCATGATAGGCGCGTCCTACGTTGGCGCCACCCAATGGCTGGCCGCCACCACGCGGCCGCCCCATCTGACGGCCATTGCCCCCAACGTCACCGCCTCCAACTACCACGACGGCTGGACCTACCAGGGCGGCGCCTTTGAGCTGGGATTCAACGCGTCGTGGACGCTCCTCCAGCTCACGCTGGCCAACTTCAAGACGCATTCCGGCGTCAAGAGCATCCCCCAGGCCCGGCAGGCGGAACTGGTCAAGTCCATTGACGGCATGACCGAAGCCTTCCGCCACCTGCCCCTGAAGGACCTCCCGCATCTCAATGGCGGGCTGGCCGACTATTACTTCGACTGGCTGGAGCATCCCAGCTTCGACGATTACTGGAAGAAGCTGTGTATCGAAGACCAGCACTCCAACATCGCCACGCCAGCCCTGAACATCGGCGGATGGTACGACATCTTCCTGCGTGGCACCATCCGCAACTTCCTGGGAATGCGGAAGAATGGGGCCACCGAGGAAGCCCGGAGCGGCCAGAAACTCATCATCGGTCCCTGGCAGCACAGCTCCCGGGGCACCAGCCTGGTGGGCAGCCACTACTTCGGCGTGGCCGCCGACGCCCTGGCCCTGGGCCTGGACGAGATACACCTGCGCTGGTTCCAGCAATGGCTAAAGGGCGAGGATACCGGGATACTGGATGAGCCGCCGGTCAAGATATTCGTCATGGGCGACGACGTATGGCGCGACGAGCAGGAATGGCCGCTGGCCCGCGCCCACAACACCAACTACTATCTGCACAGCGGCGGAAACGCCAATACACTGCACGGAGACGGCGAGCTGAGCCCGGTTCCGCCCTCCGGCGAACCGCCCGACGTGTTCCTCTACAACCCCGCCAACCCGGCGCCAACACGGGGGGGGCAGCTCTGCTGCAACCCATACTTCGCCGCCAACGGGGCCTTCGACCAGAACGAAATCGAGGCCCGCGCCGACGTGCTGGTCTATTCCACGCCGCCGCTGGAGCGTGACACGGAGGTCACAGGGCCGATCACCGTAACTCTGTGGGCGGCAACCTCGGTCACCGACACCGACTTCACGGCCAAGTTGGTAGACGTGTGCGAGGACGGCTGCGCCCGCAACCTGACCGACGGCATCATCCGCGCCCGCTACCGCGAGTCAATGTCCACCCCGTCGCTGCTGGAGCCGGGCCGGGCCTACTGCTACACCATCGACCTGTTGGCCACCAGCAACGTGTTCAAGGCGGGGCATCGCATCCGGCTGGAAGTGTCCAGCAGCAACTTTCCCCGCTTCGACCGCAACACCAACACCGGCGGAGTCATCGCCGCCGACACCGAGTTGAAGCCCGCCGTCCAGACCATCCTGCACGACTCGGCCCACCCGTCCCACGTGTCGCTGCCCATCGTGCCGCGGTAGGCGGGTTTAATTCAACACAGAGGACACAGAGATTTGATATTGAGACAAAGCGATGCCCCGGCCATCAGGCCGGGGTTTGGTGTTCGTAAGCTGACGAACGCGAGACAACAGCGGCCAATGCTCCCTAAAGCGGTTGGTCAGCAACCGAATCCGGAGGCACAAGAGCCTATGCTGCCGAGTTCGCTACCCGCCTGGATTTGACCCATGGGGCTGTAGATTATCTCGTCCACGTTGCTGCCCCAGAAGATACCGTAAAGGCGGACGTCTCCATACTGCGGGGTGTTCGTAATCTTGAAGATTGGGGCTCCGCTGTCGCCGTCTGGTATGCGAGGGGCTGCGGCCTGGTTCTGGCACTCCATCACAATATCTAACTCATTTGGTACGTAGACGCACCGACGACTGATGACCGGAGTGTAGGTGCCCGTGGTGCGTCCCACCATGACGATGATCTCACCTACCTCACCGCCATCGGACTCCTCGGACACGACCCTCCACCTGGGGTATTCGTTGTCGATGGTGATGGAGTTGTTCCCGGTCGTTCTGGCGATAAGGCCCCTGTTTCCGCTGACCCCGGAGTCGAAGTCGACGAACGCTACATCGGCACGGCGACATTCGTACCCAGCCCAAGGCCATGTTGTACAGTCGTGGATGTCGCCGTTGACGGTCTCTTCACCAATCCGGTTGCTGCTATTCTCTGTGGGCTGGTAGAAGAGGGTCGAGTCCATAGAAGTGAACGAACTTGTGCAGTGGGCATTGACGACAACGCCTAGGGAGTGTCGTCATATTCACCGTCATTCCCGCTTTCGCGGGAATCCAAAGGCTATTGGCAGCAAATGCGTATTTGCCAGATACCGGATTCTGGGTTCCCGCTTTCGCGGGAATGACGGAAACACGCGCTATGACGGAAACAGACGCTTGGAGACCGATATTCTTAAATTGACGACACTCCCTAGCACGCCAGAGCGGATGACGACGAATCCCTGAGTGCAGTACCCTTTGTTCTCTCCCTGGGTCTGGATGCCTCCGATATTCGGTCGGAATCTGTCGCGTACCGTGGCGTTGGAAGGGCCGTTGCGGAAGCGGACTGGTTCGCTGACGAAGACCCTAATCGCGTCTGGCGGAATGTCCGCTTCCGCTGCAAGTTCCCTGACCTGAGACGCCAACTCCTCGTTTTCGACTCCAATATCTATGCGGTTGGCATGTTCCGCCAAATCAGCAAACGTCATCCCGTTGAGTACAAGTCCTGAACTAGCAAGAGCGAAGATTACGTCGTCATACCACGCCTTGAGTTCGATGATGCTATAGTCCCCCTGAACAATAGCGATGCCTCCCGGTGGGATGGCGTGAGGAAACTCTGCTCTAATTGCGGCCTCTATTGCTGCTCGCTGCTGCTCCTCGTCGTCGGTGTCCAGCAGGAACACGTTTAGGACGTCAGGGTTGGCTTGGTCTATGTACTGTCCGCCATATCCGGGAATCGTGGCCCCAATGCTTACCAGCCGGTCGTCAGCGGTGCGGTGCGTCTCCTCCCTCACCTGCCCCACTGGTCCCACACCCTGGGTATCGTGAACGTCCTCTACATCCTCCATTTCATCTACCTGCTGCCCCGGAGTGTCGCCCTCCGCGCTTGCCAGTTGCCAGCTTACGGCTCCCGTGAGTCCCGCCAACAGGAAGACAAACGCGACCACTAAAATTAATGGATTCCCCTTGAGAAGATGGTGCATTCCGATTCTCCGGTGCCGCGTTTGCGGCTACTTTAGATTTGGCTTGAGAGATACCATCAGACCTCACGCGTGGGCGCAACCCACAGGGACTGGTATTCTCAAAGTGTGTTGGCAATGCCACTATCCCTTGTGTGTTGGCAATGCCACTATCCCTTCTCGTTTTCCCGTCATCCCCGCGAAAGCGGGGATGACGGAGCTTTCGGCAATACCAACACACTTTGAGAATCCCTATCCCCTCTCCCTTGAGGGGGTAGGGTGAAGGTGAATTCTCCAACTGCGTAACTTCTACTATTTTCTCTGTGAGATCAGTATTGCTTGTGGTTAAATCGAAAGGAGTATCATGCCCCACGAATCAATCCCCGATCCCAACACGCCGCCCGACCCGCTGCGGGACTGGTACGTCAACACCATCTGGGGGAGGCGGGCCACCGACGACGACGCGCTGTTCGAGGTGATGAGCCTCCAGGTCTTCCAGGCCGGATTGACATGGAAGATGATTCTGGACAAGCGCGACGCCTTCCGCCGAGCCTTCGCCGGGTGGAAGATCGACGCCGTGGCCGACATGGGCCCGGACGACGTGGAGCGGTTGCGGCAGGACGGAGGCATCGTCCGCAATCGCCTGAAGATCGAGGCGGTTATTGAGAACGCCCGGCGTGTCCAGTCCCTGCGCGACGAGCACGGCAGCTTCTGTGAATGGTTCTACGAGACAATTGAGGGCCACGAGTACCCGCCGCTGGCCCGGGAACTGCGCCGCAGCTTCAAGTTCATGGGGCCGGAGATAGCCCGGATGTGGCTGATGGCCTCGGGCCGCATCACCCGCGAGGAGGGCGACAAGTACCGCCCCGGCAACGCCAACTGAATGTAGCGGAGACCGCCATGTGTCGCAGCATCAAGGTCATGCGCAACCCGGAATCGCCCGCAACAGACGCTGAGATTGAGGCGGCGGCGTTGCAGTTCGTCCGCAAAATCAGCGGCTACCGCCAGCCCTCGCAGGCCAACGCTCAAGCCTTCAACGACGCCGTCGCCGAAATCGCGGAGTCGTCCAGGCGGCTGCTGTCTCAGCTAATCGTGCGCGGCTCAGGCTGAAGGCACGGCCCTTCAGTCTGCCGCAGGGCCTTTATGCCCAAGAACTCCAGGGTCTTTTAGTTGCTCCCTCTCCCTCCGGGGGGGTAGGGTGGGGGCGTCCCCAGGATGCGATGAATTGCCCGTCGGCGGCGAAGCGGTGCACCCGGCAGTTGCGGTAGCCGTCGGATGCGTACAGGTCGCCTGACGGCGAAGGCGAGAGCCGGGTGGGGCGGTTGAACGGGCCGCCCGCCCGCAGCGCCACTCCCTCGTCCTCGAAGCATCCGGTGTCGGAGGGGTGGCCCCCGTCGCCGACTTCCAGCAGGACATCTCCGCTCACCGACAGCTTCATCGCTACATGGGCGCCCCGGTTGGCAAGATGAATCACGTCGTCGGGGCCGATGTACATCGAATGGGGTTCCACGACGTAGCCGGTCCCCCAGGAGTCCAGGAAATTTCCGTTCCGGTCAAACACCAGCGCCGGCGGGTCCTGTTGCTGCCGTCAGAGATAGACCCGGTCCTGCGAATCCGCCACCACGCCGGTTACGACGCCCGCAGCCATACCGTCGGGCAGGCGGCCCCACGAAACGTCAACGCCAAACCTGAAATCGCCGGCTTCCATCAAAGTCGTGGTGAATCACCCCCGGCCGATGAATGGCATCTTGGTGGCCATGATGGTCATGAACTGGATATTGGTGTCGAGGGGCAGGTTGGCGATGTAGACTACCTGCTCCGCGACGTGCTCCACGTCGAAGCGCGGTTCCGGGATGACATCGCCGGTGGGCTGGAGGATGCCCCGCTCCATGGGCGCGGTCATGTCGGTGGCCGCGTTGCCGATGTCTATCTGGCTACAGGCGATGTTGTACTTGCGCCCGTCCAGCGAGGTGGCCTTGGTCAGCCCCATGACGCCGTGCTTGGTGGCGGTGTAGGGGGCGCTGTTGGGGCGCGGCACGTAGGCCGAGATGGAGCCGTTGTTGATAATGCGCCCTCCCATCGGGTCCTGGTCTTTCATAATTCTGATGGCTTCCTGGGTGCAGAGGAAAGTGCCGGTCAGGTTGGCGTTGACCACGGTCATCCACTGCTCGAAGGTCAGGTCCTCCATGTTGACCGGCGGCGATGAGCTGCCCGCGTTGTTGAACAGCGCGTCCAGCCGCCCGCCGAAGGCCTCCTGTGTGCGGGCGAACATCTCGCTTACCGATTCGGGGCTGCCCACGTCGGCGGTCACCGCGATGGCCCGCCCCCGGTGTTCCCCGGCCTTTGCCAGCGACGCCTCCAGTGTTTCTATCCTGCGGCCCGCCAGCGCCACCGAGTACCCGTCGCGCAGCAGCGCCAGGGCCGAGGCCCGCCCCACGCCCGAACCCGCCCCGGTAACTATGGCAACCCGTCCCAGTGAATTCATCTGTCGTCCTCCTTGATGCGTACCCTCAGCTTTGTGTGCCAGTTTAACCCCACCGAGCCTGAATGTGGAATCCAGAGAATGCTGCATTCTCTGGAGAGGCTATGCAAAATTCTGAAACTGATGGGGCAACATGGCTCTGCAACAGAAAGGTTATACTGGCAGGAACAAACCTGATGAGGTGACGCATATGCGAGCGGCTGTCTACAAGGGAGAACAGGTACTGCAGGTGGAGGACGTTCCCGATCCGGTTCCGGGGCCTGGGCAGGCGGTGATGAAGGTCAAATACGCCGCAATCTGCGGGACGGATGTTCACGCTTTTATGTATGACATCGCCAAGCCCGGAACTGTTTTGGGGCACGAATTCGCCGGAACGATAGTGGACGTGGGGGAAGGCGTGTCGCTGGTGCGGAGCGGCGACCGCGTGGTGGGCGGCGGCGGGCGCCCTCCGGCCGGTACACCACCCGGACCGCGAGCAAACCCAAGATTCAACTACCGGACGATGGGCTTCCAGCACAATGCCCGCCAGCTCGGCTATGCCGAATACGTGCTGATGGATGAGTGGGAATTCACGCCGGTGCCCGACGACGTTACCGACGAGCAGGCGGCGCTGACGGAGCCCTGCGCAGTTACGGTCCATGCCGCGCGACTGTCAGATATCAAGCTCGGCGATTCGGTGGTCGTCCTGGGCGCCGGTCCCATCGGGCTGCTTTGCATGCAGACGGCGCGGGCCGCCGGGGCGACCACGGTGATAGTGTCGGAGCCGGCCCCCGGACGGGCCGACGCGGCCCGGCGGTTGGGTGCTGACGCCGTGCTGAACCCGCTGGACGGCGGCCTGGAGGAACGGGTGCTGGAACTCACCGGCGGGGCCGGGCCGCAGGTGGTATTCGAGTGCGCCGCCGCGCCTTCCACGATGGAGCAGGCGCTGGATCTGTGCGCACGGGGCGGGCAGGTGGTGATGCTGGCAATCGCCTGGGAGCCGACGCCAGTGCTGCCGCCCAACTGGATGGCGCGGGAAGTGCGGATGCAGTCGTCCTTCGGAACCCTGCCGCAGGACTGGCGCATCGCGCTGGAGCTGATGCGCACCGGGCGGGTGTCGGTGGACCACATGCTGAACGCCACCAACTTCGTGCCGCTGGACGGAATACAGGGAGCCTTCGAGTCCCTGTGCCGCCCCTCAAGCGAGCTTCAGATGGTGGTGGAACCGTAGGGCCGCGAAAGGCGCAGTTGCGGAAGGGAAAACGGAGGCCGGATGGGGGAAGGGCGCGAGGCGCAAAACGCGAGGCATAAAAATGGAGCGGAAGACGAGATTTGAACTCGCGACCCCCTCCTTGGCAAGGAGGTGCTCTACCACTGAGCCACTTCCGCTCGCATCGCCCTTGGAAAGCCTGGACTTTCCATTCAGCCTGAATTTATTATAGCAGATGTTTGCCGGTGTTTGTATACACCCCGAAGCCGCGGCAGGGGTCTTTTAGTTGTTCCCTCTCCCCCCGGGAGAGGGTTAGGGTGGGGGCGTCCCCGCTGGTGAGGGAACATATTCTCATCCCCGGATTTCACCCTAACCCCAGCCCTCTCTCTCCAGAGAGTGAGAACAATCAAAAGACTCCGGTACCATGCAATTCCGGGGGCAGCAGGTTGCTCCCCCCGGAGACAGCGCGAGATTCTTCTGAAAGGCCGACAGCCCGGAGCCGGGCGCTGGATGACGGGCAAGAGGGCGACCGGGATGGTAGGCGCGTATGAACTGCCGTAGCTGCGGTCGTGCGGCAACAGCCAGCGACCGCTTTTGTCCCTGGTGCGGCGCGCCCGCTCCCCTTTCGGATGAAACGGACATTTCGTCGTCTGCCGGAGATACCGGCGGGCCCGCACGTGGGCCATCGGACCCGGCGGATGAGGAGTTGCGGCAACTCCGTGCCGCCGTGACCTCCATGATCGACGAACTGGCCCGCTTGTCGCTGCGGCTGTCGGTATTGGAAAGGGAACGAGGCCCCTCCGGCGCCCCTCAGCAGGCGCAACCATCCGCTCCGCCATTGCCACCACCGGCAGCGGCCCCTTCCGCTCCCCGGCGGCCCTCGCCTGAGCCGGAGAGCGTGCCCGCTCCGTCTTCCTCCACGGCTGCGACTCCGGCCATCCCGTCCCAGGTCGAACAGGCTGACGCCGCCTTGGGACGAGCGGGCGCACGAACCGCCTGGTACTCGCCTTCTGAGGCAGTGACGTCTCCGGCGGGTGGTGGAATCGGATTACCCACTCTGCCGTCTTTGCCATCGATGGACTTCTCCAACTGGAACTGGGAGTGGCTGCTGGGCGGCAACTGGCTGGCCCGCATCGGAATCGTGGCGCTGATATTCGGCGTGGCGTTCTTCATCAGCCTGGCCATAGACCGGGGCTGGCTGGGGGAGGTTGAGCGGGTGGCGCTGGGCGTCGCCGGCGGTCTGGCGTTCATCGGCGCGGGTGAATACTGGCGCAGGCGCTATGCCGTCTGGGCGCAGACGGTCACCGGCGGCGGGCTGGCAATCCTCTACCTGTCGGTGTACGGGGCATTCGCCCTGTACGAGCTGATTTCGCCCTGGGCCGCTTTCGGCTCCTTTTCCCTGATTACGCTGGCCGGGGCCGTGCTGTCGCTGCGCCATGAGTCGGTGGCCGTCGCCGTCTTCTCCATTTTCGGCGGATTCGCCACTCCCCTGTTACTCCAGGAACGGTTGCCCGACCAGCGTACTCTGCTGGGCTACGTGCTGGTGCTGGACGTGGGAGTGCTGGCGCTGGCCAGCTTCCGCAACTGGCGCTGGTTCACCCTGATGGCCTGGGTGGGGTCGCTGATTCTCTTCGGGTTCTGGCAGCAGGAACTGGAACCGTCGGTAGCCCTGGCGCAGATTGGCAATACGGCCATATTTCTCGTATTCGCCGGGGCAACCGTCGCCTTCCACGTCGTGCGGCAGCAGCCGTCGGGAATGCTCGACCTGGCCCTGATTACGCTGAACGCGGCGGCCTTCTACGGTATCAGCTACTGGCTGATTTACGACGAATACCGCCCCTGGATGGGGGCGTTCACCGCATCGCTGGGCGCCTTCTATGCCCTGCTGGCCGTCGGCTGCCGCTGGCGGAGAGAGGCTCAGTTCAACCTGACTCTGTTTGCGGCGGGGCTGGCCGTGGTGTTCGCTGTCCTGGCCGTGCCGATACAGTTGGGCGGGCCATGGATCAGCGTTGCCTGGGGCGTCGAGGGCCTGATCCTGGTGTGGATGTCCTTCCCGCTCCGAATGCGCGAGTTGCGCTGGGCCGGCTATGCGATGTTCGCCGTGTCGGCCGTGTGGTTGCTGGCCCTCGACACGCCGGGCGCGTTCGGCAGAGAGCTAACGCCCTTCTTCAACGAATACATGATCAGTTACGGTGCGGCGGTGGCGCTGCCCGCCCTGGCCGGATACCTGCTGCATCTGCGCCGCGATGACCTGCCGATACGGGAACAGGCGGCCATCCCCGCATTTGCGCTGCGGGCCGCCATCTTTGCCGCCGTGGTCATCCCCATACAGGTTGACGGCATCTGGATCCCCATCGGCTGGGCCGTGGAAGCGGCGCTGCTGCTGTGGCTGTCCTTCCCGCTCGGGATTCGGGAGGTGCGCTGGTTCGGATACGTGATGTACCTGGTGTGCGCGGCATGGCTCATTGCCGTGGACTCCCCCGATGCGTTCCGGGAGAAACTGACGCCCTTTCTCAACCTCAATATGCTGGGGTATTTGGCGGTAATCCTGTCCGGTATTCAGTCCGCCTGGCTGCTCTGGTACAAACGCGACAGGCTGGAAGGGTACGAGCGGGCGGCCTATCCCGCGTTCGCCGTGGGAGCCGCCGCCGCCGCCGCCGTGGCCGTTCCAATCCAGTTGGAGTGGCCGTGGATAACCGTGGCCTGGGCGGCGGAAGCGCTGGCGCTGCTGTGGCTTTCCTTTACCCTGCAAATCCGCGAAATTCGCTGGTTCGGATACCTCCTGTTCGCGGTATTCGCCGCGTGGCTGCTGTGGTGGGACTTGCCCTACGCCCTGAACGAGGAATTTGCCCTATTCGCAGTGTGGCTGTTGGGGTGGGACTGGGACTCGCCCTACGCCCTGGACGAGGACTTTACCTTCTTCCTGAACTGGCACACGCTGAACTATGGTGTTGCCATACTCGCGTCGGCGCTGGCGGGGTATCTGGTATGGCGCCGCCGCGACGCCCTGAACTCGCGGGAGATGCCCGCCATAGTCATCTTTGCCCTGGCGGCTGGCGCGTTCGCCGCCATCGCCGTTCCCGTACAGGTTGACGGCGTCTGGATTGCCATGGCGTGGGCGGTGGAAGCTGTGCTGCTGCTGGGTCTGTCGGAGAGGCTGGCAATCAGGGAAGTGCGCTGGTTCGCCTACGGGCTGCTGGCCGCGATGCTGCTCCGGCTGTTGGCGCTGGACACCTTTGACGTGGATTTGGAGACTTTCCGCCCGGCGTTGAACTGGCGGTTCCTGGCGTTTGCCGCAGGCATTGCCACCCTGTATACGGCGGGATGGCTGGCCTTCCGCCGCCCTGAAGACTCGGCCAACCCCATAGAGGAAACTGAGAGGCGGGCGGCTATGCCCGTCCTGTTGGCGCTGGGCAATCTGGTTACGCTCTGGCTGCTCTCGGCGGAAGTCATCACATCGGCCAACAGCGACTTCCTCAATCTGCCCTACGAGGCCAGGGAAGACGCAGCGAGCCTGGGGTTGAGCCTGCTTTGGGCCGTCTACGCCGCCGCGCTGATCGTGCTGGGCGTAGTCCGAAGGTCTCGGTGGGTTCGGCTGGCGGGGCTGACGCTGCTGGCGGTCCCGGTAGTCAAGCTGTTCGCCTTCGACTCCCTTCAACTGGAGCAGGAGTACCGGGTGATAGCCTTCCTGGCGCTGGGTCTGATCCTGGTGGCGGGCGGTCTTCTCTACCAGCGATACAGCCGCGTGGTCCGGGGGTTTCTCTTCGAGTAGGGTGGAGGCCGAGTAGTTCGAGCAGGGTGGAGACCGAGTAGGATGCAGCCGCGAATGGCGGGGCGGTTGCCCCGAAGAACCCACAGGGGCGCACGACTGTGCGCCCCTGTTCATGCGTTCACCCGGTGAGCTTAGCCTGCCGCTATCCCGTAAAGCGGCTGGTCACCGGCTGATGGCCCGCGTTTTCCGTGTAAGGCTCTTCCCGGTAGAGGGCCAGGTACTTCATCACCGGGATGTCCTGGATGGAGAACAGCACGGCCTCCCTGCCCGAGTCGTTGGCGTGCTCATGCCAGGCCCACGGCGGCGCCACGAAGAAGTCGCCCTCGTTCCAGTCGAACCGCTGGCCGTCGATGACGCTGTATCCCTCGCCCTGGTACACCTGGTAGACGGCGCAACTGGTCTGGCGGTGCGCCTGGGTGCGGATGCCGGGCCGGATGAGCTGGGCCCAGCAGGTTATGGAACGCAGCACCGGCCCGCCGGTCACCGGGTCGCTGAACTCCATCGCCACGTCGTCGAAAGGGCTGGCGTCAACCTCCGCCAGGCGTTGCAGGGCCTCGTAGGTCTTGTCCCACTTGTAGTGCCACAACGGAGAGTAAGGCGCGCTGGGACTCTCCCACGCCGGACGGAGGGCGCCGGAGGCGAACTTCCTCTCCGACTCGGCCACGCCGACGATCGGCTGCTGGTCTTCGGGATAGGCCTCGTAGAAGTTGGCCCTGAGATAGCGCACCAGGGGAACATCCAGGCCGTCCAGCCAGATCATCGGCTCCGAACCCTCGTTGTTGTGGTCGTGCCAGGTCCAGGACGGGGTGAGAATCAGGTCGCCGGGCTCCATGTAGCATTTGTCGCCCTCGACGGTGGTGTAGGCGCCCTGACCCTTCAGCACCCACCGGATGGCCGTGGGGGTGTGGCGATGGGCGGGGGCGTTCTCGCCGGGCAGCAGCAGTTGCAGGGCCGCGGTGATGGTGTGGGTGGTGCCCCGGTCTATCCCCGGCGTGGCCAGGCGCAGGGTGCGCCGCTCCACGTCCCGGTCGGGAGTCACCAGCTCGCCGCTCTTCAGTACCAGCGGCTCCACCTGCGACCAGCGCCACAGGAAGGGTTCGATTTCGGGCATGGGTTGGCCCTCTCCCTGCATCCAGCCGGGCTTGATGCGGATGCGGTCGGCGGTGTCGTAATACTCCTGGGCCTCTTCCACGCTGACCTGTTCCGGTACTGCCATCGGACTGCCTCCTCGGTGAGATTGGGTTCAGGGATTCAGTGGATTTCTCTCTGATACAGTTGCGGGTAAGGCGGTTGCGGGTAAGGCGCTTTTTCTGCCCGGGACTGCCAGCGAATTTCAGCCCTTTTCCCGCCGGATAACACGATCGAGGCGGGATGGCGTCAGGCGGCCGCGACCACCCGGCGGCTCAGAGCCACAGGCGGTAGACGCCGTCGGCCATCATCGCGCCGAACAGCAGGGCCAGGTAGAGCAGAGAGTAGAGGTACAGGTTGCGGGCCTTCTGCCGGTTCTGATGCCGCAGCAGCCGCCAGGCTGCCCAGATGAAGGCAGCGCCCAGGACAACCGCCGAGAACAGGTAAATGGCGCCCACCGCTCCGGTGGCGGCGAACACCAGGGTCAGGGCCACCAGCACCAGGGAGTAGGCGAAGATGTTGCTCACCGTCTTTTCCGGCCCGGCCACCACCGGCAGCATCGGCACCCCGGCGCGCTCGTAGTCCTTCTGTAGCAGCAGCGACAGCGCCCAGAAGTGGGGCGGCGTCCAGAAGAAGATGATGGCGAACATATAGAGCGCGGGCAGGTCGAAGCTCCCGGTCACCGCCACCCAGCCCACCGCCGGCGGGATGCTGCCCGCCGCGCCGCCGATGACGATGTTCTGCGGCGTGCTGCGCTTGAGCCAGCCGGTGTATACCAGCACGTAGAACAGCGTCGCCGCCAGAGTCAGCGCCGCCGCCAACAGATTCACCCCGTAGAACAGCACGGCGAAGGCGGCCACGTTCAACGCGATGCCGAAGGCCAGCGCCATCAGCGGGCGAATCCGGCGCCCCGGCACCGGACGCTGCGCCGTTCGGGACATCAGCGCGTCGATGTCCTGGTCAAGGTAGTGGTTAATGGCGTTGGCGCCCCCGGCCCCCAGGGCGCCGCCCACACAGACCAGCAGCAATGTCAGCAGATCGGGAACTCCCGATCCTCCGACGTGCCTGGAAGCCAGGAACATCCCGCCGATGGCGGTCACCAGCAGCAGCGAGATGATGGGCGGCTTGGTCAGGGCCAGGTAGTCGGCCAGAAGCCCCGTAATGCCGCTCCGCTCCCGCCGCCCGGTTTCCGGGTGGGAATCTGCGGCGGCATTCGTGGCGGGGTTTTCCATTTCCATCTCTATATGTCCGGCTTGGTCAGCCATTTCATCCTGAGCCAGTGGAAGAACTCGATTCGCGGGAGTAGCTCAGCGTGGCCAGCGCGGCGGCGCAGGCCCAGACCCCGGAGGCCAGCGCCAGGTGCAGCGCCCGCAACTCCACGTCCCGGCCAAACCCGGCCCAGATTACCCCGGCCCCGGCCAGAACCTGCGCGGCGAACAGCGCCAGCGCCGCCATGGACAGCAATCGTACCACGGGCGGCTGCCGCTGTCCTGAGCCAGTGGAAGGCCGCCGGAACCCCAGGTGCAGCGCATAAATCACCAAGAGGCCGGCTATCAGGGCCACGTAGCGATGCGCCATGTGAATCAGCGCCAGCTTACCGCCGGGAAACACGCCGCCCCACTCGTTGCTGCACAGCGGCCACGACGGGCAGGCCCAGGTGGCCGAGGCGGTGTTGGTCAGGTAGGAACCCGACAGCAGCAGCAGGAACAGCGCCCCCGCGGCCGCCAGAGACAGCGGAGGGAAGAGCCGCGCCTTGCCCACAGCCCACGCCGGCGATTCCGCCTGCATCCCGCCACGGTAGGACATGACCAGTATCAGAACACAACAGGCCAGCGTCAATTCGCCCACGGCCAGGTGCGTCATCACGGTATGGGCCGAAAGCTCGGTTACCACGGCCGCCGCGCCCAGCAGGGCCTGCACGATGACCAGGACCAGGGCGGCAAGGGATGGCCAGAATATCCACGGCTCCCCTCGGTAGCGCACCCAAGCCCCGACAAACGTCGCGGCAACCAGCGGCCCCACCAGGAAGGAAGCTGCAATCCGGTGGGCGTACTCTATGATGGCCTTCGTTTCCAGCGGCGGCAACCATTGGCCGGAACACAGCGGCCAGTCGTCGCCGCAGCCCAGGCCCGACTCGGTGACCCGCACCACGCCGCCGAGGATCAGCATGGCGAAGACCGATGCCGTCGTGGCCCAGGCCAGCCCCCGAAACCAACCTTCCGCGCCGACGCTGCCCGCCCGAAACCGCCCGCCCACGGCTACCGCCACGCGAGTCCCCCATATAGGAACCAAATGGAAAGCAACTTTCCCCCGGGCATCAGACCGGGGTCGGGAAGGGGAGGTGAAGGCGGCAAGATACGTATAAGGCCCATGGACAGCCGACGGCAGACGCTCCTGACCGGGGTTGAATGGCGCTCCGCCCGGCCCGCACATGATGGATGCAGTGGTAATCCGGCGGCGCCACGTTTCGCTCCCGCAAAACGCCCGCGCGCCAGTCAGCCAACGAAAAACGTACCATCGCCTGAGCCGCGTTGTCAATCAGAGCGCGGCGCGGTCCAGGGTGTTGAAAGTTCTCCCTATTCCCTGAAGGGGAGGGCTGGGGTGGAATCCTTAGCGCCAGCAACGGTTTCTTCCCACTCGGAGACGCCCTCACCCTAACCCTCCCCCTCCCGAAGTAGGAGAGAATTTTATAAAGGGAATTATATCCTTGTGTACATTTTCGCTTGACTCACCACCCCATCTGGTGTACAATACGGCCATAAATCAGATAGGAAAGCGAGCGAAATGGCCGCAAAAAACGCCCCCGGCAAACACTACCGCAAGGGCATCAGCCTCCTTGACGCCCTGGAGCAGTTCGGCGACGGCGAGAAGGCCAATGATTGGTTCGTGGCCCGCCGCTGGCTGGACGGCATCCGGTGTCTCGAATGTGAAAGCGATAGGGTGGCGCGCCGCAAGTCCACCCGCACAACCCCGGTGTATCACTGCAACGCCTGCAAGTATGACTTCACGGTCAAGGTCGGCACCATCATGGAGGATTCCAAGATTCCACTGCGGAAATGGGCGCTGGCGTTCTACCTGATGTCCACCAACCTGAAGGGCGTCAGCTCCATGAAGCTGCACCGGGACTTGGGCATTACACAGAAGTCGGCCTGGTTCATGGAGCACCGCATCCGCGAGACCTGGGAAGACGAAACCGCCGAGAAATTCGCTGGCCCGGTCGAGGCCGACGAGACCTACATCGGCGGGCTGGAGAAGAACAAGCACGAGGACAAGAAGCTCCGGGCTGGGCGCGGGGCCGTGGGGAAGGCTCCGGTGGTCGGGGTCAAGGACCGGAAGACCAGCCAGGTCCACACCGAGGTCGTGGAATCCACCAACAAGGCCACGCTCCAAGGATTCATGTTGAAGCACACAACCGAGGATGCGGTGGTCTACACCGACGAGGCATCGGCGTATACGGGCATTCCCCGACACCATGAGGCTGTCGCTCACGGTGCTGGCGAGTACGTCCGGGGGATGGCTCATACAAACGGGATGGAGAGCCATTGGGCTACGTTCAAGCGGGGGATCGACGGGGTTTACCACCATATCTCGGTTAAGCACCTGGGGCGGTACGCCAGTGAGTTTGAGGATAGGCACAACGTAAGGCCGATGGACACGGCGGACCAGATGGCGGCGATGGTGAAGGGTGCAGAGGGGAAGCGGTTGACCTATGGTGCTTTGACCGCGGATTAGACTAGCTGCTCTTGCCGTAGTTCCTTCAGGTCAGATCTACTTAGGCCAAGTCTGCGCAAGGTAGTGTCAGAAACTCTGTTAAGGTCGATGTCTCCCGATTTAGCCATACTGCGGAGAAGCTCTTTGTTCGCCTCTTTTTCCTTTTTGCTGAAGTATTCCTTTACTTTCCAACCCAAGACCATGAGTATCACCACCATTTCGAGCGACGCAAAGGACGCTGTATAAAACAGAACCCCAATGGATGCGAAGCTGGCTGCTACTTCCAGCTCGTTCCAAGAATTCCACCACCACCCCACGCTTTCAATCTGTGATAACCCAAGCGTTACTAGGAGCGAACCTATCGGGGCGGCTATCGCTTGAAACCGGAGCCAATGATTAGACCACCACTCCCAAAAGGTGTTAATCACGTTGTCGGGCCTAGTCGGTTGTTACCTCGGTTCCCGTCTCTCCCTTCCGCCTCTCCTCAAACCGCCAGACCTTCTTTGGCTTGGCCCTCAGCACCACCTCGGCGATCTCCTCCGGGCTGGCGTCAATCCGCTCCGGCCTTGGGTACTTGACCGGGCGGCCCCGCTGTTTCTTGACTTTCGGCATAACTGTTTCCTGTAGCCTTCCACCCCCTCCAGTCTCAAGGATAGGTTGCCCGCTTGTCAACCTCACCGTTGCGAGTTAGAATCCCCTCGCTGAAGCCTCCTGAATTTTAGGTTACTCCCTTTCCGGTCATTCGGGTACATGTGTGGCGGGGCAACTTGCCCCCTTGCAGCCCAATGACCGGGGTCAGGCGGCTTCAGCAATCGCTCAGCCTCGACAGCCGCAAGGGGGTTCCCCATGAATTGCCAGATGTCCCCACCCGACCATCTTGGCACAGATGCCCAACATCTTGGCACAGATGCCCAACAGGAGGAAGGGCAAGAACACGAGATGAAGAACCGGCGCCCAATGCTCCGGTTCGCGCTAATGATGATGCTGCTTTTCGTCTCGCCTCTTGTATGGTTCCTGTTCTGGTATCTTGATGACAATCCAGGGACCATCGATCAATGGCGCCATCGCTGGCTGGTAGCGATGGTAATCGCCGTCGTTACGTCGGTCATGGTGGTGTTGATTGCCGTAGTGCAATGAGGGACTTCCGCAATTTTCTCTGAGTGGCGGTTAATGGACACAAAGATATAATTCCTTTTATAAAAGACACTGGACGCTGAAAGACTCCGCACACGGCCGGGGCCTGTAACAAGCGCCACAAGCCCCCGGCCGTTAATACCGTGCCTGCCGGAGGACAGGTCCGTGGGAACGCCTGTCCCCAGTTTAGTGACCGTGCTGGGCCAGTTCTATCAGGACGCCGTGGGCCGCCGACGGGTGCATGAAACCGATGTCTCCTCCCATGAGGCCGGTGCGCGGCGCCTTGTCTATGAGGCGGACGCCGAGGTCGTCCAGCGTCTTCAGCTTGTCGGCGATTCCCTCCACCTCGAAGCAGACGTGGTGCAGGCCCTCGCCCCGCTGCGCGATGTGGGTGGTGATCAGGCTGTCGGGGCCGGTGCCCTCCAGCAGTTCCAGGTTGGTCTCGCCCACCGGCACGAAGCAGCCGCGCACACCGATGTCCTCGCGGACGATGATCTGGCCGGGCTTGAAGCCGAACAGGCCCCGGTAGAACTCAATGCTCTCGTCCAGGCTGGCGACGGCGATGCCGATGTGATGCACCAGGTCGGTGGCAACCGGCGGCGTTCCGGGCAGTGTCATAACTCCTCCATCCATGTGAGATTAGAACGTGGTGAGATTTAGAACGTGGACTTTCGGCCTTCCATGTTGGTGTGAATGTCGAGCAGCACGGTGCGGCCGTCGCGGTTCAGTTGTTGGGCCCTGACCAGGGCCGGGCCGACTTCCGACGGCTGGGTGACGGTGATGCCCACGGCTCCCAGGCCCTCGGCTATCTTGGCGTAGTCGCCGCCCATGCGGGTCAGCCCGAACAGCTCGTTGGCGACGGGGTAACCGCCGGGGTAGGTGGCCATGCCGCCGTTGTTCAGCACGACGGTGGTGATGGGCGCCCCGGCTCGCACCGAGGTCTCGATGTCCAGCCCCGACATTCCGAAAGCGCCGTCGCCCATGAAGTTCAGGCAGAAGCGGTCTGGCTCGGCCATCTTAGCCCCGATCATCAGCGGAATGCCGTAGCCCAGGTGGGTGGACTTGCCCCAGCCGATGTAGCTGTGGGGCGTGGTGGCGGTGTAGAAGGGGATGATGGAGTCGCGGGGCGCCCCGGCGTCATGGGTGACCACGCTGTTTTCCTTGTCCAGGTTCCGCTCCAGCTCGTTAATCACCCGGTAGGCGCCGATGGGCACCTCGTCAGTCTCCAGCAGCGGCGCCCACTCCGCCAGCCAGCCCCTGCGCACGTCTGCTATCTCCTCGGCGACGCCGTTGGCGGGCCGCCCGGACTCCCCGACTTGGGCCTTCACCTCGTCAATCAGCGCCTGTAGGGTGAGCCGGGCGTCGCCGGGCAGTCCGACATCGACGGAGAAGTCCTTGTTGATGTCCTCGATGCTCTCGACGTTGTGGATGATGACCTTGCCGTCTGGAATGGGCTGCCCGTAGCTGGTGCGGGTCATGCTCGACCCCACGGCGAACAGCACGTCCGACTCCTGGAGCCACTTGCGGGCGGGGAGGGACGTGGCGCCGCTGCCCGCTCCCAGCGACAGGGGGTGCCGCTCGTCGAAGGAGGACTTGCCCGGCATGGTGGTGTACACCGGGATCTGGGTCAGCTCGGCCAGTTCCCGCAATTCCTCGGTCGCCGAGGCAAAAAGGACGCCCATCCCTGACCAGATGACCGGCTTCCGGGCGTTCAGCAGCAACCGGGCCGCCTCGGCCACGTCGCCACGGGAAGGAGACTGGAGCAGACGCTTGGGCGGCTGGTAGGCCAGGGCCGCCTCCGGGACCTCCTGCCCGCCCACGTCGGCGGGGATTTCCAGGATCACTGGGCCCGCACGTCCGTTGCGCAGGTTATGAAAGGCCCGCCGCATCGCCGCCGCGACCTGCCCCGGAGCGGTAATGACCTCGCCGTGCTTCGACACCGACTGGTATGAACGCACGGGGGAGAAGTTGGGC
Source organism: Dehalococcoidia bacterium (assembly GCA_965261945.1). Classification (GTDB taxonomy): domain Bacteria; phylum Chloroflexota; class Dehalococcoidia; order Lucifugimonadales; family UBA3495; genus VXOI01. The sequence continues at coordinate 2,007,556 of CBDHEF010000002.1, read as the reverse complement.
CGCACGGCGTACTGGCCCAAGGCCGGCCCGCCCGTGATATACAGGATGGGAATGTTGTCAGAGAAGGCCTGGGCGATGCCCCCGTGGGAGTTCTCCGAGCCGGGGCCGCCCTGCGTGATGGCCACGCCGAACTTGCGCCGGTCGTTCATCCTGCTGTATCCGTCGGCGGCCATCAGCGCCCCCCGTTCCTGCCGGAACAGTACAGTGCGAATCCCTTCCTTGGCCGCCGACTCAATCAGGTTATTGGAGGGAAAACATGAGACCCATTCAACGCCCTCGGTCTTCAGAATTCGGGCTACCGCATCGTTTACATTCATAATCAACCGCTCCGGGAATTCTCGTTGGGCAGTATTCTAACACCGTCGGGGTATCTCCCATGCCGGCGCATTTCGCGACGCCCCTCATGGAGTATACTGGGGCGCGATCTGAACACAAGGTAATTGGGATGGTAACGATGAGCAGTCGAGAGGAACTCCGGCGGAAGGGCAACGAGATACGCGAGCGCCTGCAGCACGGCGCCTACCCGGCCCGGGAGCGGCCCAGGGCTGTGGCCAGCATCCCGGGTCTCAGGAATTACACCGGAGAGGCGATTTTCGGAGCGGTGTGGGCCCGTCCCGGCCTGGACATTCGGTATCGAATGCTGGCGACCCTCTCCGTCCTGTCCTCGCTGCAACGCCTCTCCCAGTTTCAGACCTACGTTCACAGCGCGCTGAACATGGGCATGAGCGCGGAGGAGATCCAGGAAGTGCCAATACACTGCTCCCTCTATGCCGGGTTCCCGTCGGCGGTCAACTCGCTGGAGTTGGTCCACGAGGCCTTCCGCGAGAGGGGCATCGAGGCGCCGCAGACTGAGGTGCCCGAAGTCAGCCTGGAAGAGATGGAGCGACGGGGCCGCGAGCTTCGGGAGCAGCTTTTGGGCACTGAGGACCGGGGCGGCTATGCCAACGCCCTGGTGGACCTCGCGCCGGACCTGCGGGCGCTCACCTACCAGTTTGCGTTTGGGGAGATCTTCTTCCGCCCGGGGCTGGACCTGAAGTCCAGGGTGGTATGCACCACCGCCGCCCTGACGGCCCTGCGAGCCGATGGCCCGCTCCGCAACTTCCTGCAGGCCGGCCTCCGCGTGGGGTTTTCCAAGGATGAAGTTGTGGAAGTCCTCATGCAGACCGGAGGATACGCGGGCTATCCCGCAGCTCTGAACGCGATCTCAATCGCGGGTCAAGTCTGGGAATAAGGGACGCGAAAGGGGCGGGACACAGGCCCGGCCCCTGAAAACGCCTGGCGGTTCGGGGCCTCGGCCTGAGCGCTGCGGGTCACGCGAAGAAACTGCCGGGTCAGAACTGGCCGGTGGCCCACGGGCGTGACCGGGCCATCTCCCGGACGCCCTGGGGCGTGGTGATGGGGGCGAGGCAACGGTCTCCCATGCAGGCGTACAGCGCCGCCTCCCTGTTCGGCGGGAAACCCAATTCCCGGATTTGTTCGGCGTCGCGCTCCGAGTCCAGCGGCTGGACGACCCGGTGGGGAGCGTAGGCTCGCAGGGCCGCACGGTGCAGCCGACGATAGGCCGGCGCGGACGAATCGCCCACCAGCACCAGGCTCACTGCCCCGTTGGTCTGCATATCCCGGGCTCGCCCCCAGGCCGAGCCCGCCGGCAGGAACAGGGCTTCTTCGTCTTCCTCCATGCGGCGGGAGAGATGGGCGCCGAGGTAGCTCTTCCCCGGAACCACGGACTCAAAAGCGTCCAGCGCGGAGGCGGCCCGCTGCGAATATCCGGCGTCGCCGGTCAGGTGATACAGGGCCAGCAGCGCCTCGACCCAGCAGGCGTTGTCCCGCACTGGCTGTTCCCGGGGAAGCAGACCTGCCTCGAAAGAACGGGGCGGCGTGGTGTCGTAGCAGCCGCCATTGGGTGCGCCGAACAGTCGCTCGACGGTCCCGGCGACCTCAACCGCCCGCGCCAGGCACTCCGGCTCCCCCGTCGACTGGTACAGGGCCAGCCACGCCCGCAGGAACTCCACCTGGTCGGCCAGGATGGGCGTGGCGTCGCTCAACTCGCCCGCGCGCCGGGGCAAGCCTCCTGCGGAGGTCCAGCTTTCTCCCCACAGCCTTTCCAGAATACCGGAACCGAGCCGCCGGTAATCCGGGCTGCCCAGCACGTTGGCCGCCTGAATCAGGGAGTGGGCGGCCAGGGCGTTCCAACCGGCGTAGAAGGTGCGGTCAACGGGCGGCGGCGCAAGGGTCTCGCGGCCCTTCCAGGACATCTGGTAGAAGGGCTCGTCGGCGTCCTGGCTGGCGAAGAACAACCCCTTGGCCGGACTGAACAGGGTGTTGAGCAGGTAGTGCAGGGTGCCATCGGCGGCGAACCTGTAGGTTGCCTTGCGGGTAATCTGGAATGCTTCCAGGTAGACCGTTGCCAGGCTGGCGTTGCTGACCAGCATCTTTTCGTAGTGCGGCACCTTCCAGTCGCGGCTCACCGCGTAGCGGAAGAACCCCTGGTCTTTCCGGTCGTAGATGCCGTGCCACATACTCTGGAGGGTGGTCTCGACCATTCGCATGATGGCCCGGTCGCCGGTGGCTCCGTAGCGGGCGGTGAGGAATTGCAGCGCCTCCCACGGGGGCTGCTTGGGTTCCAGCCCGAAACCGCCGAATTCCTCGTCGTATAGCTCTGTCAGCCGGGCCAGCACCGCATCAACCGAGGCGCTGGCCCCGGTGCGGCGCGGCGACGGCCCGCGATTGTTGGCGTATACATCGTCCGGGGAACCCTCGCCGCTGGATACCTGCTCCAGCAGGGCGGTCATTTCATCCGGCGGTGTGTAGGGCCTGCCGGTCAGGAATTCGCCGTCCCCGGTCAGGAAGGCCACCGACGGGAACCCGCCCTGGTTGTACCGCAGCGATATGTCGGGCCGCTGGTCAACATCCACGCGCACCGGGATGAACCGGGAGTTCACCAGCTCGATGACACGCCCGTCGGAGTAGGAAGTCTGGTCCATGACGTGGCACCAGTGGCACCAGGTGGCCCCCAAGGTAAGCAGCACCGGCTTTCCCTCGGATTTGGCGGACTCAAAGGCTTCCTCGCTCCAGTCTCGCCAGGAGATGGCGCTGGCCCCGTCATGTTGGCTCATCCGGTTACCCCCGGCTCCAAGCGGCGTCACCACCGCCCGAAGAGGATTCATGCGTTGGGTGAAGTTTAGACTTTCGCAGCCCCTTTTTATATATGCGGAAGCAGACGGAGGGCGCGGATAGGACGGAGCCGTTTGGGGAACTTGCTCCGGCGTTGCGCTGGATGACGCTCATGCCTCCACAATTCCCCCGTCCTGCCGCAGCCGACGGGGGAATTCCCCCTGCTATCGGCAGTCTCCTTAAGCCGGAAATCTCAAACCAATCACACCCACTATGGTAAACTGATATGGCTTGGTTTTGCGAATTCCCGTCTACAGCGTTTCGGAGAAGAGAGGAAGAGCTATGGTTCTTGGCAATATCGGAAGGACCATAGGAGACACGATATCCGGGACTATCAGCGGGGCCGGGGACGTGCTGGAGAATACCATATCGGCGGCGCGGGGAGTCACCGTCGGGGCGCTTCCCGGGTCCCGGGAGACATCTAACGAGTTCCAAGGCTTGGTCGCAGATGTAATGAAGGGCGCCATACATACCACCGGCGGCGTGGAGGCCGTGGCTCCACCGCCAAGGGCGCGGTTATCGGCGTGGGCGAGGTAACGACGGTGACCGTAGGCGTTTGCAGCGACACGGTGCGAGCCGCCATCGAGGGCACCAGCGAATTGGGCGGCGACGTGGGCAGCGTGGCCCGCAACGCCGTTGAGCAGTCCATCGGGTCGGCCAAGAGCATCGGGCTTCGCGCCGAAGATGCCGCATCGGCCGCGGCCAACAGAGCGGTCAGCGCCGCCGGCTCCTTCGGGCAGGCCACTACCACCGCAGCCACCGAATCCGTCGGGGGCGTTGTCGGCGGGGTTTCCGTCGTCCTGCGAGCTCCCTTCCGCGGCGAGCAACAGAAGGACGAGGAGAAGCGGGACGGCGCGTGAGTGATGGCCTTCCTGACGGCACAGGCACAGCAAGACGAAGGGGCGGGCTTCAAACCCGCCCCGATTATTTCATTTATAATCATAGCGCTATGCTGATATTTCCGGCACGCCTCAAATCAACGCTGACCACCCCTTTCGAGCGGTTCCGGAGAAGGGTGGCGCACAACCGCGACTATCTGAAAGTCCGCGTACGCGCCCGGCGGTTCTGGCGGCGGCTGATTGCCATTCCGGCGGTGGGTCTGGTGTACCGGACAGTGCGGGAGATGGGGGCCGACGACGCGACACACATGGCGGCGGGGGTGGCCTACTATGCAGTCCTCTCCCTTTTTCCGCTCACAGTCGGGTTGATCAGCCTGCTGGGCCTCGTGCTGAACTCGGAGTTCCTGGAGGGGGAGGTTTTCGGATTTTTCCAGCTCTATCTGCCTGGCTCCAAAGAGCTGCTTGCCTCCAACGTGGAGGCCAGGGGCAGCATTCGCGGCTTTCTGGGTATTGTCAGCTTTCTCGGCCTGTTCTGGTCGGCCAGCCTGTTGTTCGGCGCCATCACCAGAGCGGTCAACCGGGCTTGGGACATACAACAGGACCGGCCCTTCTACATAGACAAGCTGCGCCATATCCTGATGGCATTCAGCGTCGCCCCCCTGTTCCTTTTGTCCATCGGCACCACTGCGGCTCTGCAATTTCTGGGCACTCACAACGTGCCGGTAATAGGGCGCGACCAATTCCTGGACAATGGCGTTATCAACCTGCTGACTCGCCCGCTGCCCTTCCTGTTCTCGCTGACCATATTCCTGCTTATCTACAAGTTCACGCCGAACACTCTCACGTATTGGCGCTACATCTGGCCGGGGGCGGTGCTGGCAGCGGTGCTGTTTGAGGTGTTCAAGAGCGCCTTCGTCCTCTATCTGGACCACTTTGCATATTACGAGGAGGTCTACGGCTCCCTGGCCTCGGTTATCGTGCTGCTGGCCTGGACCTACTTCTCCGGCCTGATACTCATAGCCGGGGCCGAATTCTCCTCGGAGTACGAACGGATGAAGCTGGGTGTAGAACGGGGGCGGGTCATTGTTGACCGCCATCCTGTTGACCGCCATCCTGTTCGCCGCCCTCCCGTTCGCCGCCCTCCCAAAGAGGAATAGCCACCCCAAGACACCGGGGAATAATGGGTGGAGCCACACAATAAGGGACGGATGCCGCGATGACAACACAGCCGCCAATGCAGCCCTACATGGGAGCCCCCATACGCAGGCGGGAGGATGTCCGCCTGGACGTTCCCGACGTTGAAACGGTCATCATGGAGGAGGCCCCCTCGCCGCTGAACCCGTTGGGCGTAAAGGGAGCCGGTGAAGGCGCGATTCTCGCCACCGGCGCCGCCCTCGGCAACGCCGTGGCCCACGCCCTGTCGCCCTTCGGCATCCGGGTCAACAGCCTGCCCCTCAGCCCCGGCAACACCCGGCGGTGGCTTGGGGAAGCGGACGGACACCCATAAAAAACGGGAATTATATCGAATTTTACCCACGTAGCTAAAAGTGGACAAAATGCCGGGGTGTGGATCGAGGGCGTTTGCATAATTGGGCACAGTAATGGCTGTTGCAGATCGGGTGACTTGCTGCCGGCGGATGGGTCCCCCTGGCGGCGCCTGTGCTGTTGCCCTGCCGGGCGGGCCGGCACACTGGAGAGGCCTGACTCGGCGTCGTCGATATTGGCTCGCGAAGAATCACTTGAATGTATTCATAATGTTGACTATTGTTATCACGTAGCGCGATACTACGCTAACGGCATAAGGGACGGGCCGGTACCAGGGAGGTTCATTATGAAAGCAGACTTATTTTACTGGCGCTGGCCTTGGTGACCATGCTCATGTTCCATAGAACACCCTTTTGTCTGGGTGAAATTCGCTAATTCCCTGAAAAATTGGGGGATGATACCGAATCCTGCGCATCTTCCTCTCCATCGTCATTCTTGCCCATACCGTCATTTCCGCGAAAGCCCCTGATACTGGTAAATAGCTGGCGCCTGGCAACGCAATTTCCCGCTTTCGCGGGAATGACAGGGGTTTTTCTGAGGTTGGGTAAAATTCGATACAATTCCCTGAAAAGTTCCCTCTTCCTATGGAAGAGGGAACTTTTCGCTTCCAGGTTCAGTCACTCAATAACGGCGATGGCTTCGATTTCCACGTCGAGGCCCGGCTCGGCGAGGGCGCTGATCTCGATGAGGGAATTGGCCGGGTACTTTCCCTCGAAAAAGCGGGCGAAGAGTTCCGCCTGCCTGTCCGGGTTGCTCTGCCAGTCGGCGATGCTGGTGACGAAGCAGGTAATCTTGGCGATGTCGCCGGGCGAGCCGCCCTCGGCCTTGACCACCCCCACGACCCGGTCCAGGGTGACCTCCAGTTGCTCCATCAGCGGCTTGCCTTGAGCGTCCGAGCCGCGGGCGGTGCAGCCGGACACGAAAAGCAGGTTGCCGGCTCGTGTGCCGCGGCTGTAGGTGGGCCCCGCTGGCGCGATGTCGGGGTAGTCTCGATGTTCAACAGGCATTTTCTTTCTCCTCAGACCGATTCCTGTTGTATTATCACAGGTATTGAGCTTGCCGGACTCCGGCGTTGGGGGCTGTTGCCTGCGGGCGGCATCCCAATCGCTCGTTCTCAGGGGGCAAGGGCAGCCGCGCAGACCGGGAGTCTGCCTGATAATAAACGCAAATGCCCCGGTTTTGACCAGCGGCAAAGAATAGGACTTTCAGGCTTAGAATGGAATTTGAGGGACACCTGCAAAGTTACCTTTTCGTTGACTTGGTGACCGTTGTCATTGCCGCTTTCCTGGGTGGCGTCGTGGCTCGTGTGCTGCGGGCGCCGCCGGTGCTGGGCTATCTGGCCATGGGCATGATCATTGGCCCCTACGTGGCCGGGCGGACAGGCGACGAATGGCTGCACTTCGCCACTGTTGCCGACGTTGACACGGTACACAGGCTGGCCGAGATCGGTGTCGTCCTGTTGGTGTTCGCCATCGGCATCGAAATATCCTTCCGTGAGCTGGTGAGCCTCGGCAAGGTGATAGTGGTCGGAGGCATCCTGCAGATTGCGGTGACTGCCGCGCTGCTGACGCCCATCGGCGTTCTCCTGGGGTTCGACATGACCACGGCGATCATCCTGGGGATGGTAGGCGCCCTCAGCAGCACCATGGTTGTGCTCAAGACGCTGACCGACCGGGGGGAAATTCACAGCCTGCACGGGCGGCTGCTGACCGGTTTTCTCCTGATGCAGGACCTGGTGTTCATCTTGATGATCGCCATGCTGCCGGCGCTGGACGGGGGGGGCGGCGCGGCCAGCGTGCTGAAGGAAGCCGGCTGGGGCGTGCTCAAGACCGTGGTGATTATCGGCGGCGTGGCGATACTGGGAATCAAGGTCATGCCCATGGTGATGAGCCGCATCACCCTGTTGGGATCCCGCGAGGTGTTCGTGCTGATGGTGGTGGCCCTGGTGTTCGCCATCTCGGGCCTGACCAACTTCGTGGGGCTGTCGGCGGCGCTGGGGGCCTTTGTGGCCGGGCTGCTGCTCAGCGAATCCGACATTGGCCACTGGGCGCTGGCCGAGGTCGCACCCCTTCGGGACGTGTTCGCCGCTTTGTTCTTCGCCTCGCTGGGAATGCTGACCGATCCGGTATTCATCGTGGACAACTACGCCAGCGTGCTGGCGGTCATCGGGTCGGCTGTCGCCATCAAGTTCATCGTCACCGCCATCATCGTCCGTGTTTCGGGATACCTGCCCAGCACTTCACTGTTGACCGGGGTGGGTTTGGGACAGATCGGTGAGTTCAGCTTCATCCTGGTGGCCAGTGCGCTGGCCCTGGGCGTGGTGGAGCAGTCGTTCCACTCGTTGATTGTGGTATCGGCGGTACTGACGATGGCGGCCGGCCCTCCCATGATTACCGGGGGAACCAAGCTGGTGTCAGTGCTGAGCGGGCGATTCCGCGTGCTGAGGCCCTACCGGATCGGCGACCCTCACGGAGAGGAGCGTCCCCGGCAGATGTTCGGGCACGTGGTCATCTGCGGGCTGGGGCGGGTCGGCTCTCTGGTGGCCCAGGAGATGCGGGAACACAATGTACCCTTCACCGTCGTGGACCTGGACCCGCGCACCCTGGATGAGTGGCGGGCCAGCGGGTACCAGACAGTTCTGGGTTCCTCGGACCGTGAGGAGGTGCTGCGGGCGGCCAGGGTGCCGCAGGCAGGGCTACTGGTGGTCACCACCGGCGACCCCGTATCGGTTGAGATGACCGCCTACCGGGCCCTCCAGCTTCAGCCTGGACTGGACATTGTGGCGCGGGTGAGAGCGCGCTCCGAGGGCGAGGACCTACAAAAGATGGGAGTGCAGGAGGTGGTCTGGCCGGAGATGGAGGCAGGGCTTGAAATCGTGCGTCATTCCCTCGCCCGCTACCAGACCCCCGACTACGAGGTTGACCGGGTTATCTACCAGTTGCGGGAACGCCTCAGCTTCGTGGTATCCGACGAGTCACGCCGCGTCCCGCGCCCCGGCCAGGACAGACACCTGAGAACCGGCGACAACGCTTCATCCAGCGACGAATCCGCCCCGTCAGAGTCCGCCCCGGAGCGCGACGGAAACAACTCCAACCCCAGGCAGACACGACCCGGAGCCCGGCGGCTGCGGAAATAGCCGGCGCCGAAACTGGCGGGAAATCTCTGCCGGGGCTATAATTGACGGTACAGGGAGCTGCGCCGGTTCCCGGAGCCGCCAAGGCGGGTGTAGCTCAGTGGTAGAGCTCTAGCCTTCCAAGCTAGTCACGTGGGTTCGATTCCCATCACCCGCTCCATGAATACTGCGAGGCCCCGCCGCGATTGCGGCAGGGCCTCGGTTCGTTTGTTTCTGAGTCTGCTTGACCGGACTCAGGCGCCGGCGGCCAGCAACTCGCGGGCGGCCTGCCGGACGGACGGGGCATCCAGCACGGCTTCCAGCAGCCCCTCGTCGTTGGGCTGGAAGACCTCGGGCTGGTGGAAAGTCTGCGCCAACTGCCGCACGGTTTCCTCCCGGTGGGTGTCGGGAATGGCGACCGGGTCGCCGTCGTCATCCAGCAGCCGGCCTATCTCGGCGGTAATCAGTTCCCGCTCCACATGGTTGCGCTGAATATCTGAAATTCTGCCCAGGTGCTTGCCGAGGTAGCACCCGCCGAACTGCATAATTTCGCAGTTGCTTCCCTCGAAATCACCGACGCGCTGGTACTTGGGTTCCAGCTCCCACTCAGTCATGTAGTCGCGCACTTCCTCGTCTTCGGAGTTGGTGGCTTCCAGGTCGAAGACCAGGATGACCCGGTACATGAAGAACTCGGCGGGTTCGACCTTGATGAACATGGCTGCCCTCCCGTTGGGGGTAGGATGGTTCCTACTGAAAAACTGGATAGCCTATGTGACCGCCCTTTCGATTGCTTCAGCCACCCAGCTATTGAGGCTCTTCCCTTCGGTTTTGGCAGCTGCGAAGGCCGCCCTGTGAAGTTTCGGAGTCACCTTTAGTGGAATACGTCCGGAGAAAGGCTTATCGGGATCCCGGCCCCTCTCGGCGCATACGGCTAAGTAATCGTCGATTGAGAAGTGAAACTCCCGCTCCAATTGTTCAACCGAGGTCCCCTCGAAAACGATTACGTCACGGGTGTCCACGACTTCCCCGTGGAGAACCCCAGCTTCGTAATCAAAGTGAACAGCAGCCCGGTATCCCTTATATTCCATCATGGTTCCATCCCTGATTCCCTGAGAAATCTACGTAAGGAATCAATCAATCCCTTCCGTGCTTCTCTCTCTGGGTGTGGTCTGTGGATATGGGTCCCGACACCATTCAATTCAACGTATATCCTTGAACCCGAGCGCTCTTCAATGCGGGCTCCACAGGCCAGCAACATGGACTCTATATCATCCCAGCGTATTCCTGATTGGGTTGGCCTACTGAAGATTGCTCCGAGTGTCCTCTGGTGTCTCCGCCTCAAGAGCATAAAGCGTCACTGTCCAATTGGTAAGCAGGCGCCTTGGCGCCTCACCGCCCTGCGGCGCGCATGACGCGGTCGACGTGATCCGGGCCTTGGGGCAGCGCGCCGGCGTCCACCGCGCGCATGGCCTCGATCACGGCGTCGTTGAAGGGCGTGGGGATACCTGCCTCACGGCCCTTGGCGGCCACCAGCCCATTCATAAAGTCTATTTCCGAGCGGCGGCCCTTGTGAGCATCCTGGGCCATGGACGCCAGCCAGTTGACGCGCCCGCCGCGGGCCGCCAGGAATGTGTCCAGCTCCTCGTACACGTCCCCCTTGTCGGCGTCGGCCCAGGTCTGGGCGGGCAGGCCGTTGATGTCCACCACGTTCAGGCCCATGGCCAGGCCCACCTGCGCCCCTTCCTTGCATAGCTGGATGCGTATCGTCCGGCAGCGGGGGTCGTCGGCCATTTCCTGCGAGCCCAGGCCGGAGGCGGCGGATATGGCGTTGCCCATGGAGTTCTGGCAGAGCTTGGCCCAGCGTTCGCCGAACAGGTTGCTGGAGGAATACGCGCCGTCTATGGTGTCCAGCAGTCCGGCGACCATTTCGGCCCGCGCCGTGACGCGCCCGTCCAGTTCAGCGACCCGGAATACGTGATGCCCGTGGTCGCGGCCCACCGCTCCGCCGCGCGTAACGTGGCCCGGCTCCCACAGGGCGACCTCGATGTGGGACGCGACGCAGCCTACGGTCCGCTCCTCGCCCACGATGCCGCCGATGATCACGTCGTTCCAGCAGTTCTGAAGCGAGACGAAGAAGCCCTCTTCCTTCACATATCGCTTGATGAAGTGGGTGGCCCACTCGGTGTCGTAGGACTTTACGGCGATGAAGACGAAGTCGAAGGGTTCGGTGATGCCCTGGGCGTCAGTCAGGTGCATCGCCTTGACCGGCACGGTGAAGGGCCCCTGGCTGCCGGTTACGTGCAGGCCGTCGGCCCGCATCTTCTCCACATGCTCCGGCCACATATCTATAAGGGTGACGTCCTCGCCCTCGCGGGACAGGAAAGCGCCGACGTAGCTGCCCAGCGCACCCGCGCCCATGATGCCGATTTTATCTCCCACGGCGTTCCTCCTATGTCTGTCGTAGGGGCGCATGGTTTTGTTGCCCCTGCTCGGGTGGGGTTCCGTTCCTATCCGGCCAGCATGGCGAGCCGGGCGCTTTCGATGTGGGACAGCGCCCTGATTTCCTCCATCACATGCGGAGGAACCGGGTCGTCGAGGCCGATGACCATCATGGCCTGGCCCCGGAGGCGGATGCGGCCCACGCCCATGAAGCTGATGTTGATGTTGTGGTGGCCGGCGATGGTGCCGACGGAGCCAATGGAGCCGGGCTGGTCCCGGTTGTCCACAAACAGCAGGTAGGGAGTGTTGGGAACTATGTCCATCCAGTAGTCGTTGAACTTGACTATGTGGGTCTCGTTGCGCATGGAAGTGGCGGCGATGGTCAGGCTGCCCTCGGTGGTTTGCAGGGTGGCGGATATCAGGCTGGCGTACTCCCGGGCCATCCGGTTGCTCTGCTCGGTGACGCTCCAGCCCCGCTCCCTGGCGAGCACCGGGGCGTTGATCAGATTGACGTTGACCGTGCTGATCGGCCCCAGCAGCCCGGCGAGCACCGCCGCCTGGAGCATCCGGCAGTCGTGGTGGGCGATCTCGCCTTCGTAGCTCACGGTGATGCCGGTAATCTGCCCCTCGGACAGGAACCCCAGCAGCTTGCCCACCATGGAGGCGGCCGGAACGTAAGGCGCAAGCACCTCGTGTACCTCCGGGGTGACGAAGGGGGCGTTGACAGTGTTGCGGGCCGGTTCGCCCTTGAGCACCGCCAGCACCTGCTCGGCCGCCTCGATGGCGACCTCGCGCTGCGCCTCCCGCGTGGACGCGCCCAGGTGCGGGGTGACGATGACCTTGGGATGCTCCAGCAGCGGGCCCTGCTCGGGCGGCTCCTGGGCAAAAACGTCCAGCGCCACGCCGCTCAGGCGGCCCGACTCCAGACCCGACAGAAGGGCGGCCTCATCCACCAGCTCGCCGCGGGCCACGTTGATGATGCGGGCGCCGGGCTTGATGTTCTCGATTTGCCGCATCCCCAGCATTCCGCGTGTGCCCTCTGTGAGCGGAGTGTGCAGGGTCACGAAATCGGACTCGGCCAGCAGGTCGTCCAGCGACAGCAACTCCACCCCAAGACGGCGGGCGTAGTCTGGCGCGACGAAGGGATCGTAGCCCACCAGCCGCATCCCGAAGGGCTGGGCGCGGCGGGCAACCTCGCTGCCTACCCTCCCTAGTCCACAGATGCCCAGGGTCTTGTCGCGCACTTCGATGCCCATGAAGGCGCTGCGCCGCCACTCGCCGGACTTGAGCGAGTGGTGGGCGCCGGGGATGTTGCGGGCCAAGGCCAGCATGAGGGCCAGGGTATGCTCGGCGGCGGCAACGGTGTTTCCGGTGGGAGCATTGACCACGGCGATGCCGGCGCCGGTGGCCGCTTCCAGGTCGATGTTGTCCACTCCGATGCCGGCCCGGGCGATGACCTGCAACTTCTTGCCGGCCTCGATAACGTCGCGGTTGACCTTGGTCTCGCTGCGCACCACCAGGGCGTCGTAGCCCCCTACGGTATCAAGCAGCTCGGCGGGCATCATGCCCGTCTTGACGTCTACGTCGGCCCCGGTTTGCAGCAGGGAAACCCCTTCGGGGCCGATGGGATCGGAAACTAGAACTCTGGGCATAGGCGGAAACCTCGTTTGCGTAGGGTTAGGGCAGCGTCCGGGCCGTCATAGCCCGGCGTTGCATCCGTTTGTTATCTATATCCAATATAGCACACGGGCAACGGACGGCGGCGCGGCGCTTCCTTGACCCTTGTTAGGCGCGGCGGTAGGATAGGTTGCGGCGGTTAACGGCCCACGACAATGGCAGTAGACCAGTCAAGCAGATTGCAACACTTGCAGATTGCAACACTTAAGGATAAGGGCAATGGTGACCACCAACAACATACCCCTGGCGTTGGATTTGGACGCTGGTTTGCGGAAGCGGCTCCAAGTGGCCGCAGAGCGGCATGGGCTGAGTGTAGAGGGTTTTTGCCTTCAGGCCCTTGAAAAAGAGTTGGCTCTGGAAGAGCAGACAACCGAATCTGCTGACGTATACATCCAACTGCTGGCCCTTACCCGGCGGCGGCGGCAACTGGAAAGCAGGACAATTCGGAAAAAGCCCGATTCCACGGATTTCATCAGGGAAGGGCGTGGACACGTGGATGCCATAGACTTGATATCTGGGGACGAACTGGAAGCATACCGGGAGCGCGAGTACGCCCGTATAGTCGGCGAGATTCGCACTCCAACCGCAGAAGAGCGCACCGCTTCGCTAAAGGCGTTGGAGCGGTTGGCCGCCCGCAAGGAGCGATTGTTTCAGGGGCGCATATTGCCAGGCAACTCAGCGGATTTAATCCGGGAAGCTAGAGAGGAGCGTTCAGAACATCTTGGACAGACCTTTAGCAGTAATTGTTGACGCCAGCCTCGCGGTGAAGTGGCTGGTATCAGAGGAAGACAGCGACCGGGCGCTCCAGCTTGCCAGTTCATGGGCCACTGAGAGCATCCAAAGAGTGGCGCATAGATGGTTTCCTATAGAGGTCTCCAGCGCTCTCTACAAACGGGTTCAGAGAGGTGAACTCTCCGCCACGAGCGCCGCTTTTCTAATGGATGATTTGTCGAGTTATGGCGTGGTCTTGTACGACCGCACTCCACTGCATTGGCGGGCCTTTGATATAGCTCACCAACTCCGGCAGCGCTGGATTTACGATTCTTACTATCTCGCCCTCGCTATGGAGATAGACTGTCCTCTATGGACGGCGGACTGGAATTTCTTTGACGCTGCTTACTCGACCTTTCCCCGCATTCACTACATAACTGAAGCCGAACCCACCCCCAACACGTAGGAGACGAAAGCAATGTTCCTGATGCGGTTTACCGAGCGGGCCTATACCAACTATACGGAGGAGGATGTTCGCAACAGCCCCAACCAGGCCGTGCGGCTCACCTTCTCCAACAGCAACTTCGATCCCATGGTTGGCTCTCGCCAGTACAACGAGTACCTGGACGAGTACGAGTACTGTGAGGAGGTCGGGTTCGACGGCCTGATGCTCAACGAGCATCACAACACGCCGACCTGCCTGGGCGCCACCATGAACCTGGAGGCCGCCATCCTCGCCCGCAACACCAAGACGCCCAAGATCGTTCTGCTGGGCAATCCTCTGCCGGTGTTCGACAACCCCCTGCGCCTGGCCGAAGAACTGGCGGAAATTGACATGATTTCCGGCGGGCGGCTGGTGTCGGGATTCGTGCGCGGCACCGGCGTCGAGAGTCTGGCCGCCAACGTCAACCCGCTGTTCAACCGGGAGCGGTTCGAGGAAGCCCACGACCTGCTCATCAAGACCTGGACCACACCCGGCCCCTTCCGCTGGGAGGGCAAGCACTACCAGTTCCGGGTGGTCAACCCCTTCGAGCGGCCGATCCAGCAGCCGCACCCGCCCGTCTGGATTCCCGGCCTGGGCAGCCCGGAGACGCTGGTCTGGGCCGCCGAGCGCCGCTATCCGTACATCTACCTGGAGACCGACCCGCAGGGCACCGAAGACATGATGTCCATCTACACCGAGACCGCCCGCGAGAACGGCTACGAGCCCGGCCCGGAGAACTTCGGCTACCTGTGCCGCATCCATGTGCAGGATACCGATGAAAAGGCTTACGAAGCCGCCAAAGGCTTCCTGACCGGCAACGTCGGCGTGGGCCGCGTGCCGATGCCCCGCGACTACATGATGCCAATCGGCTACAGCGGCAGCATGAAGGACCCCCGCGTCGCCCGCTACCAGGGCCGTGTCCGCAAAGACCCATTCCTCGGCCTGGGATTGGAGGAGGCCAGTTACGATGAAATTCTCGCCTCCAACCGCTGGATTGTCGGCAGCCCCGAAACAGTGGTGCGCAAGCTGCGCGACGTGCTGGGCCAACTGCGTCCCGGCATCCTCGGCGTGTGGACCAACGACGGCGACACGACCCACGCCGACACCATGAACTGCCTGAAGCTCATGGGCGAGGAAGTGCTGCCGGCCCTGCGCGAAATCGGCGAGGAGCTGGAGCTGACCGATCCGTTCCAGAAAATGCAGGCGGAGTAGTCTCACTGAAACGAGACGGCAAGCTAACAGGGGCGCACGGCTGTGCGCCCCGACATCGGCCAAGTCCATGTTGAAATCTGAGAATTAAGAGGAGAGCAGTCATGCCCGCGTTTACCGAAGAAATTGTTGATGTCGGCGGAGCCAAAGTCCACACGCTGAAGGGAGGCAGCGGCGATCCGCTGCTGTTGCTCCACGGCGCCGGGGGCAATTCGGGGTGGCTCCGCTACGTTGACGCCCTGGCCGAACATTATACCGTCTACTACCCGTCGCATCCCGGTTACGGTCAGTCCCCCCGGCCCGACTGGCTGGAAAGCATCCCCGACATGGCCGCCTTCTACACCTGGTACCTGGACGCCCTGGGGCTGGAAAGAGTCCGCACCATCGGCTTTTCAATGGGCGGCTGGATCGCCGCCGAGTTGGTTGCCACCTGCACCAACGCCATCGGCAAGCTGATGCTGGTGGGCGCAGCCGGCGTTAAGCCGCGCGAGGGCGAAATTGCCGACATCTTCATCATCAGCCCGGCCCAGGTGCTGGAGTTGCAGTTCCACGACACCAGCCAGGTGGCGGAATACGACGCAATCTACGGCCGGGAGCTCTCGCCCGAGGAGCAGCTGACCGCTGACCTGAACCGCGAGATGGCGGTGCGCCTCACCTGGAAGCCCTATATGTACGACCCGCGTCTGGCGGGCGGCCTGTTGCAGCGGGTCAAGATTCCCACCCGCATGGTCTGGGGCCGCCAGGACCACATCGTCCCGGTGGAGTGCGGCAGCATCTACCAGGAAGCCATCCCGGGCTCCGACCTGGTGGTCATAGACAACTGCGGCCACTCCCCACAGGTGGAGAAGCCCGGCGAGTTCATCAAGACGGCGCTGGAGTTCCTGGCGTAGGGCTGATGATAAACACCGGATTTCCGGGAGCAAAAACGCCCCGAATGTGGAGGTGTCTCGGTCTGATAGCGGCCTGCGTCTTGCTGGCCGCTACTCTTGCGGCTTGCGGCGGTGAAGACTCGGACGCCGCCGCCAGCGACAGGGTGCTGGGGCTGGAAGCGAAGGTTCACGCCCTGGAAGAGTCGCTGGAGGCTTTGGGGGAGGAAAACGCAACGCAGCGCGGCGAACTCGCCACGCTGCGGCAGGAGCAGGCCGAGTACGTTGAGGCGCAGGAAGCTGCCAAGGCTGCCAAGGAACACGAAGAGGAAGTAGCCAACCCCGAAGAGGGCCACGAAGAGCAACTCGCCAATCTAATAGAGGGGCAGGCCCGAAACAATGATCGCCTCGAAGATATGGATGTACGGTTGGAGGAACTGGAAAGGGCCGCGTCGGAAATCGAAGGGTTTTTTCCTCTGCTGAAGGCTTGGTTCGACAAGCTGGAGGAGCGGCTGACGCCGCTGGAAGGAACCGTTCTGGAGCGAACAAGAAGGCTGGCAGAAGCGGCAGGAGGCGAAGTCTACAACATTGATGATTTCTCCCCCGGGGTTGAAGACCGATCAATACTGATAATGCCCTTGGAAATCATCGAGGGAGAGACTCCTCTCATAGTTTCTCTGCACGGCTACGGGGGTAATTCCGCCGACCACAGCTTGTACATTCCCCTGCACGAACGTGTGAACGAAGCTGGGTTCGCGCTGCTGCTGGCCAACGGCACTATGGACGCAGAGGGAAACCGCTTCTGGAACCCCACCAACCAGTGCTGCGATTTCGGCAAAACCGGCGAGGATGACGTCGCTTATCTGACAGAATTGGTAAACAGGGCCAAGAAGTTGAAGGACTTTGGCCCGGTCTACTTCTTCGGACATTCCAACGGTGGCTTCATGTCCTACCACATGGCCTGCAAAGGTCTGCCGGGCCTGCGGGCCGTGGCCAGCCTGGCCGGCACGAGCTACGTCGAGGACTCTACCTGCGATGGCGCACCCCCTGTGTCCGTGCTGCACATCCACGGCGCCGCAGACAATGTGGTCCTGTTTAATGGCGACGAAAGCGAGCAGAGCGCCAAGAGCGACGGCGAACCGGCATTCTACGCGGGCGCGCTGGACATGGTCCGGCGCTGGGGCGAGAGGGCCGGATGCGAATGGCCCGCAGCCCCGCAGCCTTATGCGACTCTGGACTTGGACGAATTCGTGCCCGGCGCCGAGACCGAAGCCTACCGCCTCGAGTCGGGCTGTGCAGATGGCATCAATATCGAGCTTTGGATGGGCGAAGGCAGCGGCCATACCCCCGGATACGGCGACGCCTTCGCCGACGCCCTGCTGGACTGGCTGCTGGCGCAGGAGTGATGGGACCGGCTCCCTGCACGCCTCCGACGATTGGTATATGCTGGAAATAGCAAAAGCGGGGAGCGGAAATGAAGCCCAGGAAATTCACCCGCAAGGTAGAAGAAATCGTCCTCGAAGAAGTCAGCAAAGACTTCAGCGAGTACTGTGGCGACAATTTCAACATCGGCCCGATACTGGTGAAAACCGACTACCAGCCGTTCAGGGAACCCCATCCACAACAGTCACCGTATATCGCCGTGTCAGTGGTCTGCGAAGGCGACCTGAGCAATGCGCCCTGGGTGTGGAAATCAGACGTGTCCATTCGCGTCCAGGACAAGTTGTACGATGAGGGCATAAAAGTCTATGCCTTCATTGACTGCGTCACAAAAGCCAAGTGGCAGAGCGGCGAGTGGCAGCCACCCAGGAGCTGGGAGGAGTGGTAAGCCCAAACGACTTAATCGCCGCCGACAAGGAACTTGCAGGAGTTATGGACGGGCCTCCACCACGGCAAACCAATCTCAGGCGGGCAGTAAGCGCTGCCTATTACGCGCTGTTTCACTGCCTTGCCGAAAATTGCGCTGATATGCCGGTTGGCGACCCCGGCGCCGACCGTCGAGAATCGGCTTGGCAGCAGGCATACCGGGCATTGCAGCACGGAACTTTGAGGGCCCGTTGCGACAACACCCGTAATGATGCAGACCTTTCCCACTGGAATCCAGAGATTGGGCGAGCAGCTTCTATACCTGCAACCCAAAAGGGAGCGCGCCGACTATGACCCGTCGGAAATTCTGGAACAGTCGAGCGTTATTGTCGATATAGAGAAGACAGAACAATTCATACATGAATTTCAGCAAGCGCCGGAGCTCGACCGCCGCGCTTTCGCCGTCTACGTCCTGCTGAACCTGAGAAACACGTAGCCCCCACCCTAACCCTCCCCCAGGGGGAGAGGGAAAACTGAGGAACGGAGTTCACGCCATGTCTTTTGAAGTCTTCTATTTCACCGAGTTCCCCTACCCCGCCTTCCCGGAGTCGGTGGTGGACGACTATCCTTCCATGCGCCTCACCTTCCCCAACACCTACTTCGACCCTGGCACGGCTCACGACCTGTTCAAGCGGTATCTGGATGAGTACCAGTATGCCGAAGAAGTGGGCTTCGACGGGCTGATGATTAACGAGCATCACAACACGCCGTCGTGCATGGACGTGGAGGTCAACATCACCGGCGGCATCCTGGCCCGCGTCACTAACCGCGCCAAGATACTGATGCTGGGCAATATGCTGCCCACGTCCGACAACCCGGTGCGCCTCGCCGAGGAAATCGCCATGCTGGACGTCATCTCCGGCGGGCGCATCATCTCCGGCTTCGTGCGCGGCATCGGCATCGAAAGCTGGGCCAACAACACCAACCCGGTCTACAACCGGGAGCGGTTCGAGGAATGCCACGACCTGATAATGAAGACCTGGACCACCCCCGGCCCTTTCCGCTGGGAGGGCAAGCACTACCACTACCGCGCCGTCAACCCGTGGATGTTGCCCATCCAGCAGCCGCACCCGCCCGTCTGGGTGCCCGGCACCGGCAGCCCGGAGACGGTCAAGTGGGCCGCAGAGAACCACTACACCTACGCCGCCTTTCTGACCAAGATGGAGGTGGCCCGGAACCTGTTCGGCAACTATCGCAAGTTCGCCGCCGAGGACGGATGGGATGCGGGGCCGGACAAGTTCGCCTTTATGATCTGCGCCCACGTCAACGACACCGACGAGAAGGCGCAGGAATCGGGCAAGGCGTTCATGTGGCGCATGGGCCACCCGCTCAAGGGGCCGAAAGAATACTGGTCGCCCCCGGGCTACTTCTCCGCCGCCGGCGCCGCCGCCAACTCCTTGCGCCGCCCCAAGCCGCTGAACGAGCTGTCCTACCAGGAGCTGCAAGACGAGTACCACTTGGTCGTAGGCAGCCCCGACACGGTCATCAAGAAGCTGCGCTACATCAAGGAAGAGCTGGGCATCGGCGCACTGTTGCTGGAAGCCCAGGGCGGCCCGCTCTCCCACCAGGACACCATGCGCTCCCTGGAACTCTTCGGCAAGGAAGTCATCCCGGCGCTGAAAGAGGATTAGCGCTCTTTCCCCGCAATACGGCAAGGCGAAAGGTTCGCCACAGGAGCGGAAAATGGACCAGCACGATATCCCCTTTCTGGCCACGGCGGAGTTGTCAGATCTCATCAGGCGGCGGGAGGTGTCGCCGGTGGAGGCGACCTCCGCCTACCTTGACCGCATCGACGCCCTCAACTTCAAGTTCAACTCCTACCTGACCGTCTGCCGCAACGAGGCCATGACCGCCGCCGAAGAGGCGGAGCGGGCCATCGCCAGGGGCGAGTACCTCGGCCCGATGCACGGCATTCCCGTGGCGGTCAAGGACCAGATCTGGACCAAGGGCATCAGGACCACCGTCGGCTCGCGGCTGATGGCCGATTTCTTTCCCGACGAGGACGCCACGGCGGTCGCTAATCTCAAGAAGGCCGGGGCCGTCCTGCTGGGCAAGACCAACCTGACCGAGTTTGCCTTGGGCGCTTCCCAGCGCTACGGCTACAACCGCAATCCGTGGGACCTGGACCGCTTCACCGGCGGCTCAAGCGGCGGCTCCGGTTCGGCTACCGCCGCCTTCCTGTGCGATACGTCGCTGGGCGAGGACACCGGCGGCTCGATCCGGCGCCCGGCGGCCTGGTGCGGCATCGTCGGGCTGCGTCCAAGCTGGGGCCGGGTCAGCCGCTACGGCGTGGCCCCCGGCTCATGGTCCATGGACCAGGTAGGGCCTATCTCCCGCACGGTGGAGGACGCGGCGATCACGCTGGGAGCCATCGCCGGCCACGACCCCAAGGACCCCTACACCTGGAACACCCCCGTCCCGGACTACCGCGAGGCCTTGGGCGGAGACCTGTCGGGGATACGAGTGGGCGCAATCCGCGAACTTATAGAAAGCGACATCGTTGACCCTGAGGTCAGGAACGGAATCAGGGCCGCCGGCGCGGTGCTGGAAGAGCTGGGGGCGACGGTGGAGGATGTCTCGCTGCCCCTAACCGTTCATGGCGGCACACTGGCCGCGGCCCTCATCAACACCGAGGCGTCGGTTACCTACCGCGACTGGATCCGTGAGCGGCTCCACGAATTCGGCCACTCCAACCAGGTGGGGTTGCTCACCGGAAGCATCATGCCAGCCCAAGCCTACTACAAGGTGCAGAAGCTGCGGGAGCTGGTGCGCCGGGAAGTGCTTGGAGCGTTGACCGACTACGACGTGCTGATCTTGCCAACGTCCAAGAGCTGCGCCCCGCTGGTTGGCGACGACCCCGTCATCACGTCCAAGGAAATGGCCCGCGACCTGCCGCCGGTGATGACCCGGCCCTTCAACCTCGCTGGCGCGCCCGCCATCTCAATCAACTGCGGCTTCAACTCCGAAGGACTGCCCATCGGCCTGCAGATCGGCGGCCGTCCCTTCGACGAGTCCACGGTGCTGATGGTGGCCCACGCCTACGAGCGGCACACTCCCTGGCACACCATGCGCCCGCCGAATGCGTGACGACCGGGGCCGCTCAGCCGTCACTTGCTAGCAGCCTTTCGACACCGTTTAGGAAGACTGCAAAACTGTGGGAACTATTGCCCTCGCGGGTCATGCGTTCTGCCATTCTCCGGACGCCATTAGTTTTCTGAAACCCTGGCACCAGCCTTTTTACGTCTTCGGAGGGCTTTGGGCGCGCGTCCGGGTTTCGATACAATGCCCGCCTGCCTATGCTCCTTAGTTTCTCATCATCAAACGCATCGGCCATCGCGCCGGGATCTCCCAGATACCATGCTTCAAGTTCTTGACAGACGATGCGTACCAGCGCACCACCCTTTCCACTAGCTTGACAAAGTTGCCGCAGACGTTCTTTCAAGGCATAGCAGTCTCCATTGTCGTTATCTCGCACTACAACGAAATAGTCGCTTGGAGTCCGCCAGCCTCTGAGTTTTCTCGGAATGCTGCGCTCTAAATCGCTCTTTCCTTGATGAGGGATGCAAAAAAAGACTAGAGTTGGAAATAAACGGGGCAATAGGGCGTCTAGTAAGTCCTTCATAGAAGGCTCTTCGAGCAGAAAAACCACTCTGCTCATTAGATTTTCTCACCTACCAGCAAGCCCTGCGTCCAGAGTGCACCTGGGAGGTCCCCTACATCGACAAGGCTTTGCAGCGTCTCGCTTTCGTTCACCCTATTCACTGTGGAAAAGCCGTCCTTCTTGACTAGGCAAAAAATTTCGTTCAATTCGGTGCCGTTCAAAAAATCTGGGGAATGCGTTGATATGAAAACCTGTCCGCCTCGCTCCGCATAACTGCGGAATTCCTCGGCTAGTTCCCGTAGCAATTCAGGATACAGCTGATTTTCCGGTTCCTCAATTGCCAGCAGAGGGTGGGGGCTGACGTCGTACAGCATCATGAGGTAGGCGAACATTTTAATAGTGCCGTCTGACACGTAACGGGAGATGAACGGGTCTTTGAAGCTGCCATCTTGGAAACGCAAGACCAATCGGCCGTCTTCGGTCGGTTTAGCTTCAACACCGCTTACTCCGGGTACGCGGCGACTCATTGCCTGTAGAGCTTGCTTGAAACGGTCAGGATGATTTTCGTAAAAGTATTGGGCTACTTGGGCAACATTGTCGCCGCGCTGAGATAGGTGCTCGGCGTAACCTGCCTCCACGCTGGGGCGGGCGTCAGCGATATGGAAATCAGAGATGTACCAGTTCTCAATCAAACTGCGAAACTCAGACACTACGCGGAATTCTCTGAATTGTCCTAGTCCCTTGATTGCCAACACGCTAGGGTCATCCAGTTCATAATCCTCTCGTTCTTCAACGGCTCCCTCCTGCCCATAAGCCGACTCATTGGTTATAGCTTTCCCAACCCCACGACTGAAATCCACGAACATCCAAGGTTGCCCGCGCTGACCTCGACGGTATCGTAGAACTTCGCGCTCGACAGATGCTCGCCCCTTTTCGGAGCCTATCACTAGTTGGTAAGTTACCAGCCTCCCGCCACTCTCGCGGAATTTGATGGTGAACTCGATGGGATCTGTTGCTCCACGGCTGACCACTTCCCGGTACCCACCACGCCGAGCTACGGCAACAGCTACGCTCTGGTTCAATGCGTCCTGGAGAAATGTGAAGACGTCGAAAAGGGTTGATTTGCCTGACCCATTGGCTCCGACAACCACAGTCATACGTGGCAGATCATTCAATGAGACGTGCCGAAAGACTCGATAGTTCTTGATCTCGATTCCTTCAATCTGCATTTCGCGACCTTCGACCGAGTTTGGACTCTTCGTGCTATCAGACTTGAACCTGCTAGCTCTATTCTACCCTAAAACCCGCACCCCACCCCCAGCTCGGCGCAGATGTCGCGGATGGACTGGGAGACCTCGGGGTGGAGGGGGATGCCCTCGTCGCGGCGGATGGCTTCCATTTCAGCCTCTGGCTGGCCGGCCACCAGCACGCGGTCGTGGCCGGGGGCCGGCTTGGTGGCGTTCATCATGCGGACCCACTCGTCCATTTCCTGCTTGAACTGAGCTACGTCGGTGAAGGCGTCCACGCTGTAGGCGGCGACGTAGTGGCCGAAGTTGGGGCGCCCCGGAACCGCGCCGTAGCCGAAGCCGGTCAGCACCCCGGCCAGGATGTCCACCATGCAGGACAGTCCGTAGCCCTTGTGAGAGCCGCCCTCGCGGCTTCCGCCCACCGGCAGCAGCCAGTAGCTGTCGGGGGCCGGCCGCTCCTCCATGATCGGCGTGCCGTCCTGCTCTGCCAGCCAGCCCGCCGGGATGTCGGCCCCGAGGCGCTGGGCGATGCGTATCTTGTTGACCGCGACAGAGCTGGTGGCTGCGTCGAACACGAAGGGCGCTTCCTTCCCTGTGGGAACGGCAACGGCTATCGGGTTGGTCCCCAGGCGCGGCTCCGCCCCGAAGGTGGGCAGCACCGACGGCGGGCAACTGGTCATACAGACCCCAATCATGTCGTGGGGCAGGGCCAGCATCGAGTGGTAGGACGCCATGCCCAGGTGCCGCGCGTTGCCGATGGCGACCATGCCGACGCCCACGTTGCGGGCCTTTTCGATGGCGATGTTCATGGCCTTTGGCGTGATGATGGTTCCCAGGCCCCGATCGGAGTCAACCGTGGCAGTGGACGGAGTCTCGCGGATGACCTTCCAGTCCGGGCGTGGGTTGATGGAGCCGTCCTGATAACCGTTGACGTAGCTCCGCAGCATATTGGATACGCCATGAGAGTCCACGCCCCTCAGGTCGGCCAGCACCAGCACGTCGGCCCCCAATTCGGCGTCCTCTTCCGGTACTCCCAGCGTTTGGAAAATGGCGGCTACCGTGGACTTCAGGGTCTCGCCCTGCACAAATTCCGCCTCGTCGTGGCCTACCTTGAATTGCTCCAGCACGGCTAATCCCCCCGTTCCTATTTTCGGCAGTATAGCATTATGGGAATGGCCCTGAATGTGATAAATTTCCGGGGTGGAGGAATGACCATGAACGAAAGAGCAGAGGCTTTGGACTTTCTGGCGAGGCTGGGAACGCAACCGGCGGTGGCCTTTCACGAGGCTGGCGTGGCGGCGGCGGTGCGCTCAATCCTGGATGAGACGGGCGTGGATTACAGCGAGGACGCCTACGGCAACATCCTGGCCAGGCTGGCCGGCAGCAACGCCGACGTTCCGCCCCTGGCTATCGTGGCGCACATGGACCATCCGGGCTTCGAGCTGACCCGGCGCCACGGCAGCGACGGCGAGTTCGTGGCCGACGCGCTGGGGGGCATACCCGCGTCCAGCTTCACTGCCGGAGTCCCGTTGCAGGTTATCCTGCCCGGCGGGCAGAGGATTGCAGCGCTGACGGCTGGCCCCTATGGCGAGGACTCCGAGCGCCGCGCCCTGGTTCGCGTGGCCGACGCCTCCCTTGCGGCGGAACTGCCCCTGCCTGCCGCGGCGGTGTTCGACCTGCCCGACTTCGAGATGGACGGCGAGTACATCCGTATGCGGGCGGTGGACGACCTGGCAGGCTGCGCCTCCGCGCTGGCGGCGATGGCCCGTCTGGTTCACAGCGGGAAGCAGCCCGAAGGCGATGTGTATGCCCTGTTCACCCGCGCCGAGGAGGTGGGGCTGGTGGGGGCGCGGCTGGCCGCCGACGCCCGCCTGCTGCCGCCGGAGACCCTGATTATCTCCGCCGAGTCCAGCCGCACCCTGCCGGGGGCCGAGCAGGGCCGGGGGCCGGTCATCCGGGTGGGCGATGCCGGTTCCACCTTCGACGCCGATGCCGAGTCGGTGCTGATTCGCGCGCGGGAAGCCCTGAACGAGCAGGAGGGCGGCTTCCCGGCGCAGCGGCAACTGATGAGCGGCGGCGTCTGCGAGGCCAGCGCCTTCGCTGCCTACGGCTACCGCACCACCGGCATCGCCTTCCCCTTGGGCAATTACCACAACGGCGCCCCCGAAGGCCGCATCGAGGCCGAGTACATCCACGTCAACGACTACCTCGGCGGCGTGGCCTTGATGGAGGAAGCCGCCCGCCGGGTGTCCGACAGGGTCAATACCGCCTTCCGCAGCCGGTTGCGGTCGGTGCCGGAGGATATGCGCCAGCGGCTGTTGGAGCGGCCCGCGTAGCTGCCTGACTATTTGCTGACATTGCACGATTGACCATTGCTGAATATAGCGATAGCATCCGTTCATCAGGCCGCATGGAGCGGCCCAACCCCTGAATAACGGCCCGGCTGAATAACGGCCCGGCGGGCTGCGTGGTATGGGGGGCCGGGCGCGTGTACCCCGGATTAGCAAGCTCCGCCGGCGTGATACACCGGGGTGATACACCGGGGTGATACACCGGGGTGATACACCGGGGTGATACACCGGGGTGATACACCGGGGTGATACACCGGGGTGATACACCGGGGTGATACACCGGCGTGATACACCGGCGTGATACACCGGCGTGATACACCGGCGTGATACACCGGCGTGATACACCGGCGTGATACACCGGCGTGATACACCGGCGTGATACACCGGCGTGATACACCGGCGTGATACACCGGCGTGATACACCGGCGTGATACACCGGCGTGATACACCGGCGTGATACACCGGCGTGATACACCGGCGTGATACACCGGCGTGATACAAAGGAAACCAACACCGGACGCCCCCAGTCATGGCTCATGGCCGACGGGGCGGCATCCATCAGCGCCAGTATGCTTGTCTCGGTGCTGATAACGTCATCCCTTCGCTGTCCGGCGTTTGGGGCCCTCAGATTCCTCCAGGAACTTACCACCAAGGAGGGCGGGGTGATAATCGTTGCCACGCTCTTGCTGTTGCCAACGTCATTCGTAGTTTACGGGGTGTCTCAAGTGATATTCGCAGCCAAAGAAGCTGCCGAAAAGAGGGCCAGGAAAAGGCCGGAAGTCTGAGCGTCATTGCATTGAGCAGATTCTTCAGGAAGAGTACGTAGAACTGCCGTCCCGAGTGATCTATAGAATTGCCCGATAGTCCGGCGAGTGCTCCGGCGATATCCGTCTGCTATTCCCATTCTTGGGAATCTGCTAAAATCCACTCGCAGTTAGTCGAGGAATCAGCGAAGCCACCCGTATGCGCTCCGCAGGCCCCCGCCGACGCGGACGGCAGAAACGGCAAAGAGGCGACGACTGAGTCCGCCGGCTCCGAACTAGGGACAATGGAGAGGAGGAGTTCCATGCCATCATTCTGGGAGAACATCAGATTCCCCGGCGAACGGGAGATGGACGATCTGAGCGGAGCCCAAGGCCAGGACATGGCCACCTACGTCAGCCATCCGGCGCCGTCGGAGGGCAACAGCTTCCCGGCCGTTATCGTCGTCATGGAAGCTTTCGGCGTTACCCGGCACATCGAACAGGTTTGCGACGAATATGCCCGTCATGGCTATGTTGCCGTCGCTCCGTCCCTCTACCACCGCGACCACCCCAACGCCAAGTTGGGTTACGACCAGATGCCCCAGGTCCAGCAGTATATGGGCGCCCTTCAGGACGACCAAATTATCGAAGACATCAACGTGACTATCGACTACATCCAGAACCGCTACCAGCGCACCCGCGGTAACAAAATTGGCATCGTGGGCTACTGCGTCGGCGGGCGCATCACCTACCTGGCGGCCACGAGCTGCCCCGGCCTCAGCGCCGCATCGGTTTACTACGGCGGGCGCATCCTGGCGCCATTTGGCGACGGCCCCGCTCCCGTTGAACGGACGAGCGGCTCCACCGTCCCGGTGATGGGCAACTTCGGTGAGGACGACTCCAACCCGACCCCGGCGGACGTGGCCCAGATCGAGGAAGCCCTCAAGGCCGCCGGCGCTACCCACGACTTCAAGATGTACTCCGGCGCCGGCCACGGCTTCAACTGCAACGAGCGCCCTGACTACCGTGAGGACGCCGCTGCCGACGCCCTGGCCCGCACGCTGGGATGGTTCGACAAGTACGTCAAGAACTAGTCGCTTCCCCGCTCCTTCTTCCAAGGGGAGAGGGTCAGGGCGAGGACGCACATCTCAATTGAACAGGGGTCATCCCGGAGTTCGGTAAAAGGAAACAAGGTCGTATAAGAGCACGGGCACATAGAAGACCCCTTCAGGTGGAACGGGATTGTCAACACACCAACCACCCGGAGGGGTCTTTCTTTGTGTGGCAACATGGGCAGAGCAGATGCAGGGGGCTTCAAATGTTTCCCTTTCCCTCCGTGAGGAAGGGCAGGGGGCGGGCATCCCCGGTGGTGGGCGATCAGAGCCTGACGCCGGCATTGCGCGATTGTCCACGAACGGAATGGGGAATACCATTGGAGGACTAGCAAGATTGAAGGGGAAAAGTGATGGACTATCGACCCTTGGGCAGCACCGGGCTCAACGTGTCTGAAATCGGTTTTGGCTGCGGCAACGTCGGCGGCTTGATGATTCGGGGCGAGCATAGCGATCAGGTGAAGGCGGTTGCGCGGGCGATGGAGTTGGGCATCAACTATTTCGACACCGCCTCCTCCTATGGCGACGGCCAATCGGAGACCAACCTGGGGCGGGTGCTGAAGGAGTTGTCGGCGGACGTTTTCGTTGGCACCAAGTTCCGGGTCACCACCCACGAGCCGGGGCGCATCAAGGGCAACGTCATCACCTCGGTGGAGGAGAGCCTGACCCGGATGCAACGGGAGCAGGTCGACCTGATACAGCTGCACAACCATGTCGAGTCGATGGCGGAGGGCGGTTCGGTCGCTCCCGAAGAGGCGCTGGGCGAGGTGGTGGACGCGCTTCGGGAGTTGCGTGACCGGGGAAAGGTCCGGTTTTGGGGTATGACCGCAGTAGGGGAAACCGAAGCCCTGCACCGGGTCATCGATTCGGGGATGCTGAACACCGTCCAGTCGGTGTATAACCTGGTCAACCCCAGCGCCGGAGTAGCCGTACCTTCCGGGTTCGATATGCCCGACTATGGGAACCTGATCGAGCGGGCCTCGGTCAACGGCATGGGAGTGCTGGTCATTCGGGTCCTGGCTGCGGGCGCACTTACCGGTAAGGCAACGCGACATCCCGTCGCCGTGCCGTCCGTCGCGCCCATCGGTTCGGGCCGCGACTATGGCCAGGACCAGGCCAGGGCGGACGGCTTCCGGTTCCTGCAACAGGAAGGCTATGTAGACAACCTCGTTGAGGCTTCGCTGCGGTTCGCCCTGGGCAACGCCGGCGTGAGCAGTGTGCTGGTGGGGTATTCCAGCCTGGAACACTTGGAACAGGCCGTTGAATTCGCCGGAAGAGGGCCGCTTTCCCCGGAAGCTATGGCCCGGCTGCCGGAGGTGTGGGCTGGGTTTGCCGGGTGATTCGGCGGGCCCTGCGCCGCACTCCTGTTTCAAGATATATGACCCTGATACAGGGTACTTCGGTTGTTCCCTCCCCCGCCCTGGAACGGACGACTGGATGGACATTTGGAGCAACTTGCCCACTATTGATGCAAAGCCCGGGTTAGGGTGGGGGCGTCCCCGTTGGTGAGGTGTCATCCCCCGATTTCACCCTCACCCGGCCCTCTCCCTCAAGGGAGAGGGAAAATTACGAGATCCCGGAGCCTGATATCTAGGTAGGTCATTAGCCGGGCAGGATGATACAATCATTGTCCGAGCGCATATCCATGCTTTTCGCATCAGACATCAGCAAAGCCTATGCTGAACGAACCCTGTTCAGTGGGCTTAACATCTCAGTGGCAACCGGCGACCGTATTGCGTTAATTGGCGCCAACGGTTCCGGCAAAACCACTCTTTTGGACATTCTTGCCAGCGAAACCCAGCCGGACACGGGGTCAATATCCAGGCGGCGCAACACCACGGTGGGGTACCTGACGCAGGAACCGGGGGAGTTTGCCGGCCAATCCCTGTTGCAAGAGGTGTTAAGCGCCAATCAAGAAGTGATCGCTCTTTCAGGCCGCATTGCCGCCAGCAGGGAAGCCTTGTCGTCGGCGACGGTTCCACTGGAACAGCGGGAATTGACGGCCCTGCTCTCTCAGTTGGACGAGGAATTGGAAGCCGCCGGGGGGACAGACCGCGACCATGAGGCGAAAGCAATTCTCTCAGGCCTCGGCTTCAAGGAAAGAGATTTCTCCCGCGGTATGAACGAATTCAGCGGCGGCTGGGTTATGCGGGCGGAACTGGCCCGGCTGCTGTTCAGAAAACCGGACCTCCTCCTGCTGGACGAGCCGACCAACCACCTGGACCTTGAAGCTCATCTGTGGTTCGAGAAATACCTTTCCTCCTTCCCCGGGGGAGTGATAACCACATCCCACGACCGGGCCTTTTTGAATCAAGTTGCCAACCGGATTCTTGCCATCGAGCCCGGAGAGGTCGTGCATCACCGGGGCAACTACGACGACTACCTGGTTGCCCGCGAGCGCGCGCTGGAAATCAAGCAGGCGGCCGCCGCACGCCAGGAACGCGAGATACAGCGGCAAATGCGGTTCATAGACCGTTTTCGCTCCAAAGCGACCAAGGCAACCCAGGTCCAGAGCCGGATCAAGCAACTGGAAAAGATACAGGTCATAGACCTGCCGCGGGCGACCAAGAAGGTCCGCTTTTCATTCCCGGAGCCGCCCCGCAGCGGTTCGGACGTACTGACGCTGGCCAAAGTCGGCAAATCGTACGGCGACAATGTTGTCTATCGCGGGCTGAACCTGACACTGGAGCGGGGCGACCGGGTGGCCCTGGTCGGCCCCAACGGAGCCGGCAAATCCACCCTGCTCAAGATTCTTGCCGGCGTCCTGCCCATCGACAACGGAGATCGCAAACTCGGACACAACGTGATACCCGCCTACTACGCCCAACACGTACTGGACCTGCTCGACGCCAACAACAATCCCTTCGAGGAACTGCGGGAGGTCGCGCCAGACGAGTCCGAGCAGAATCTGCGCACGACGCTGGGAGGCTTCCTGTTCAGCGGAGACGACATCCGCAAACGTATTTCAGTGCTGTCCGGGGGCGAAAAGGCGCGGGTTGCGCTGGCCAAACTGCTTCTGCAACCCAGCAATTTACTGCTGATGGATGAGCCAACCAACCACCTGGACATAGCATCGCGGGAGATACTGGCCGATGCCCTCGGCGATTACCACGGCGCCATCTGCCTGGTGACCCACGATCGTACCCTCATCAGACAGGTGGCAAACAAGATTATTGAGGTTGACGCGGGAGTGCCCAGGATCTTCCCCGGTGACTACGACAGTTACCTGTACCGGAAGCGGCAGGAAGCCGAAACGAAGCCCGCATCGGCCAGCAGCAACGGCAAGGAAGCTGATGTGTCCGACGATGCGAAGCGTGGCCGACGTTCCCGGCGGCCCCTTACAGCCAAGGAGGAGCAACAGCGGGCTCTGGGCAGGCAGGCGCGCCAACTTGCCGCCCGGATTGACGAGATTGGCGCAACTATCAACGAGCGCGAAACCCTCACCGCGGAGCTGGAATCCATGTTCGCCAACCCCGAGCGGTTCGACGACCGGACTCAGATGCAGGCTTCGGGCGAGCGTTACCGGGTCCTCAAAGAAGAGGAACAGTCACTGTGGGACGAATGGGAACGTTTGTCGCTGGAAGCTGAGGATGTGGAACGGATGCTGGTGGAACTCAAAGCCGGCTGACACCGCGAAATCAGGTCACCACATTATCTAAGGGGTCGCGAGACTGCACCGTAGAACCGCTGAGGGGCAGCTAAAACGCCCGTTAACCCCTTGAAATTGGGAATTATATGCCTGCGTACACTAGCCGGGATCCATGGCGATTTCGAAGGTCTTTTCAACAGGAAAAAGAAGAGCCCCCCCGCCAATGAGTGCGGGGGGCTCTTCTTTTTCCTGATTGGCTGGTAGTTACTTACACTTTGAGAAATTCTGCGTAGCGTAGAACGTCTCCAGTGTCCAACCATGTTCGTCCGACAGCTCTACGGCCACTTCCACCCCAATCCTGCGGGAGTCCCGGTCCAATATGTTCGCCCGGTGTCCCGGGCTGATCATCCATTCCTGTACCAAGCCGCGAGCGGCCGCCTTCGCATCAGCGTAGAAGACAGTCAGGCGCCACTTGTAGCCACCCCACCCTGAACTCGTCCCCTTAAAACGCTTTACCCTCGGATGCTTGGCAATATTCTCACTCAGTCCTCAGTCCTCAGTCCTCAGTCCTCAGTCCGTAGGAATACCTACCATCCCCAAGGTGGGTGCGGCAATCGTACCCCGCTGACAATGCTCTATCCGTGGGTCCCTTGCCTTTTACCCTGTTACAGAAACCATGCAGAACCATTTGCTCACTGTGTTTGCTTGCGATATCCGAGATGGCGGGATAGTGGTCGAACGGGCGCAGACCAGCCTCAGTTCTCTCCTCGCTGGTGAAGTGTATTATCCATTCTTCAACCAAGGCTACCTCAAGAGGGTCGGCTCCAGTGTCGGTGGAGAGGCGGTGGCCTCGGGTGGGGTAGTCTGCGTGGCCGTGGAGTCGGTCGGCGGTGGACTGGAGCAGGCCACCAAGAAACTCACCGTTTGAGCGAACAGGACAACGATTACGAGCGTGGTGAAGTGCGAAAATCTGACTGGCACGGAATGCCCCATCCCTCGGCGGGATGGGGAAAGTTGCCAGACCCACCCATCCCCTATGGAAGCGCTTCAGGTGGCATGAGCTTTGCCCATCCCTTTGCGTGGAGCGCTTCTAGGCAAGAGTTTTTATGCCCCGAAGAAGGTAGGTCTGGCACGGCAATACCTACCGGGGGATGACACGTCGTCATCCCGCCAGCCACCAAGAGGCTGTGCCGGACGAGGCCTTTTTCAGCAGGAGGGAGGTTTCCACCAAAGCCACAAGAGGCTTGTCTAACCCCCGCCAGGCAGATATACTAAGCTGGTGGCGCCGCCCCTGCGATCATCAGGTCGCCCCGAACCGGGGCGGGTGGCTCCTCCCCTCAATGTGGGCCTGTAGCTCAGGCGGTTAGAGCGCGGTCCTGATAAGACCGAGGTCGTTGGTTCGAGTCCATCCAGGCCCACCAAACTCCCCAATTCCGCTATAATCCGATACAAAATGACGGCCTTTTCTCTCAGGCGCCACCAGATGAATGGCCGTCAATCAGGTTTCTGACACCAGTCTTCGCGAATCCGGCAAACGGTTCATCGCGAGCCTGAAGGCCCCCAACAGATACCCGGAAGCCTACCTCGCCAGCCTCGAAACCACCGTCGCAATGGCCTCCCTCTACGCGGAGCAACAGGGGTGGCCGAGCGTTGGCGAAATTACCGCCGCCCACATGGAAGACTATCTCGCATATCTCCAGGACCGCACCAGATGCTTCGGGGAGCGGGAAAACGTCGAGCCTCAAAAGCTGCCCAAGAGCCACATCAACGGGCAGTAACGCCGCCTTCACCGTTTCTTCAACTGGCTCGCGTGGCTCGTGGAACGCGGCCATGTCAAGAGCAACCCTCTTCATCTAATCAAGCTGCCCGGTTTGGACGAGAAGACGGTTCCAGTGGTCACAGAGGACCAGATAAGGGACATCCTCACGCTCGCCGACCCTGCTTCAGCCCGGACTCCGGCACACCGGTTTCGCCTGATGCGAAGCCGAGCCCTACTGTACATGCTCTGGGACACTCCAGGCCGGCTTACCGAGATTGCCAAGCTGCGCCTTGAAGACGTGGACATGAAGGCCGGAGCGGCGCTGGTGATGGGCAAGGGGCGCGCGAGCGATGGATGCCCCTCGGGGACTCCGCCAAGGCTGTTGCCAACGGGATTTTCCAGATACTCAAGCGCCTAGGGAGTGTCGTCAATTTAAGAATATCGGTCTCCAAGCGTCTGTTTCCGTCATAGCGCGTGTTTCCGTCATTCCCGCGAAAGCGGGAACCCAGAATCCGGTATCTGGCAAATACGCATTTGCTGCCAATAGCCTTTGGATTCCCGCGAAAGCGGGAATGACGGTGAATATGACGACACTCCCTAGTATTACAACGGCGGTTCTCAAGAAAGGGGCCCTTGGCTCCTCCTCATGGCGACCTGTCCAAGCTCCTGTCAGCTTTGTGGCCTTCCCTCCCGCAGGGCGATTTCCAGCCAAAACCTGACCAATTGAGGAAGTGTCGTTGTAATACTGGGGAAGCGAGCCGGCAACTCAAAGCTGACAGAACAAGGCGAAAAGGATATGCCTGATTCGGGAATATCACAGCGGGATGTTGCGTGGATTCGTGCGGCGGACATCATCGTTGGGGAAGTAACCCAACCATCGTCGGGGGTAGGCTATGAGCTTGGTTTGGCCGAGTCCGTAGGGAAACCTGTTATTTGTCTGTCCAGAGAAAAAGAGGACCGACGGCTGTCGGCGATGATTGCCGGAAACTCCAAGTTGATGGTTCATATATGATGGTTCATATATATAGAGACGTAGAAGAGGCTGTTTCCTATATAGGGGACTTCCTCCAGAGTCGGGACCGATAGATCTGACCTGCCGACAATAAATTAATCAGATAGAATACTATGGCAGCAGTACACACGGACTACCCACAGTTTGGGCTGACTTCTGGGTGTTCGGAACGCAATAGATGACCGGCACAACTCCGGAACAACACTCGCGGGCCAACATCGACTGGCTGCTGGAGCAGGCGGGGTGGGTGGTTCAGGACGTGGCTATTCTCAACCTCAATGCCGCCCGCGGCGTGGCGGTGCGGGAGTTTTCGTTGCGTCCGGGCCACGGAACTGCCGACTACCTGCTGTACGTGGACGGCATGGCGGCGGGCGTGGTCGAGGCCAAGCCCGAGGGGCACACCCTCACCGGGGTGGAGGCCCAGGCGGGGAAGTATGGCGCGGGCCTGCCGGACAAGCTGCCCGCCTATGTCCGACCCCTGCCTTTCCTGTACGAGAGCACCGGCGTCGAGACCCGGTTCACCAACGGTCTGGACCCACAGCCTCGCAGCCGGAACGTGTTTGCGTTCCACACGCCGGAGACGCTGACCGAATGGCTGGGAGCATCCATGCCGTCTTGGGAACTTGGACAGCGGCAGGTCGCCGGTACGCAGGCAGGCTATACGGCGCCTTACAGCCTGCGGGGCAAGCTGGCCGCCATGCCGCCGCTGGACGATTCCGGCCTCTGGTCGGTGCAGGCAGAGGCCATCCGCAACCTGGAGCAGTCCCTGGCCGAGGCCCGCCCGCGCTCGCTGGTGCAGATGGCCACCGGCAGCGGCAAGACGTTCATGGCCTGCAACCAGGTCTACCGGCTCATAAAACACGCCGGGGCGCGGCGAGTGCTGTTCCTCGTTGACCGCAGCAACCTGGGACGGCAGACGTTGCGCGAGTTCCAGGGCTTCACCGTGCCCGGCGACGGGCGCAAGTTCACCGAGCTATACAACGTCCAGCTTCTCCAGTCGGCCAGCATCGACCCGGTCAGCAAGGTGTGCATCGCCACCATCCAGCGGGTCTACTCCATGCTGAGGGGCGAGGAACTGGACCCGGATATGGAGGAGCTATCCGGGTTCGACGTGGCTTCGGCCCGACACAGCGCTCAGACGGTGGAGTACAGCCGGAACTTCCCCATCGAGGAGTTCGACTTCATCATCACTGACGAGTGCCACCGCTCCATCTACGACCTGTGGCGGCAGGTGCTGGAATACTTCGACGCCTTCCTCATCGGGCTGACCGCCACTCCCTCCAAGCAGACCATCGGGTTCTTCAACCGGAACCTGGTGATGGAGTACAACCATCAGCAAGCGGTGGTCGACCACATCAACGTCCCCTACAACGTCTATCGCATTGCGACGAAGATAACGGAGGAAGGGTCCACTATCGAGGCGGGACTGACGGTGGACCGCCGCGACCGCCGCACCCGCAATGTCCGCTGGGAGGAGCTGGAGGAGGAGCTGCCCTATACGCCCGGCCAGCTCGACCGCGACGTGGTGGCGGAGGACCAGATACGCACGGTCATCCAGACCTTCCGCGACAAGGTCACGACCGAGATATTCCCGGGACGACAGTACGTGCCCAAGACCATCATCTTCGCCAAGGACGACAGCCACGCCGACGACATCGTGAACATCGTCCGGGAGGAGTTCGGCAAGGGCAACGAGTTCTGCCAGAAGATCACCTATCGCACCACCGGGGCCAAGCCCGAGGACTTGATCACGCAGTTCCGCAACAGCTTCAACCCCCGCATCGTGGTCACCGTGGACATGATTGCCACCGGCACCGACATCAAGCCGGTGGAGATCGTGTTCTTCATGCGCAACGTGCGCAGCCGCAACTTCTTTGAGCAGATGAAGGGGCGCGGCGTCCGCACCATCTCCGCCACCGAGTTCAACGCCGTGACGCCTGACGCCGACGGTAAGGAACTCTTCGTCATCGTGGACGCGGTGGGCGTTACGGAGCGCGAACTTGGCGAGTCCTACTCGCTGGACCGCCACCCGTCGGCGCCCTTCGACAAGCTGCTGGACATGGTGGCCATGGGCGACCGCGAGCCGGACACCCTGTCGTCGCTGGCCAGCCGCCTCGCCCGCCTGGACCGGCGGCTTACGCCGCAGGACCGGAAGGCAGTGGAGGACCTGGCCGGTGGCGCAACACTGAAGGAGCTGGTGTCGACCCTGCTGAACGCCACCGACCCCGACGTCGCGCTGAAAGAGGCGCAGCAGGCCACCGGGCAGGATGACCCGCCTGAAGAGGCCATAGCCAAAGTCGAGAAGGAACTGCTGGCGGCGGCGGCCAAGCCCTTCGCGGGCAACCCGGAACTGCGGCAGCGGCTGATCGAGATTCACCGCGCCTACGAGCAGACCATCGACACGGTGTCCCAGGACACGGTACTCCGGGCGGAATTCTCAGGGGCGGAGGCGGAGGCCGACGCGCTCACCCGCTCCTTCCGGGAGTATATCGAGGAGCATCGGGACGAGATT
Organism: Dehalococcoidia bacterium; assembly: GCA_965261945.1. GTDB lineage: Bacteria > Chloroflexota > Dehalococcoidia > Lucifugimonadales > UBA3495 > VXOI01. Next base: position 1,971,708 of record CBDHEF010000002.1, on the reverse strand, counting down.
ACCGCCCTACAGGTGCTGTACCAGCGGCCATACAGCCAGCGGCTCAGCTACGCCGACATCCAGGCCCTGGCCGACGCGCTGCAAAGCCCGCCCCGCTCATGGACCACCGGCAGGCTGTGGGACGCTTACCTTCAGCTTGACCAGTCCCGGGTGCGCGGCTCCGGCCAGCGGGCGCTGGCCGACATCGTGTCGCTGGTGCGCTACGCCATCGGCAACGACGACGAGCTGGCGCCCTTCGCCGAGCTGGTGGAGGAGCAGTTCCGAGGCTGGCTGGCGATGCAGGAGACGGCCGGGCGGGAATTCACCGCCGAGCAGCGGAAGTGGCTGGAGGCCATCAAGCGCCGCATCGCCAGCAACGTCAGCATCGAGTCCGGCGACCTCGATCTCGCCCCCTTCATCCAGCGCGGCGGCATAGGCCGCGCCCACGCCCTCTTCGGCGGCGGGCTGCCTGCCCTGCTGGAGGAGCTGAACCTGGCGCTGGCGGGGTAGGCGGCAAGACGCAATTCATCTGTTTCTGTCAAGATGTTTCTTGACTATCCCGCCAGGCCGCACAATAATGGAATAACACTCCCTAGGAGGAATCGGCGATGGTTGCAACGCGGCAAAAGTTTTCCAGTCAGGCCGACCCGGAGTTGCTGGAGGGAATGCGAGAGATTGCCCGCAAGGAAGGCAGGCAGTTTCAAGCCGTTCTGGAGGAGGCTATGGCCGGCTACATCGAAAGCAAGACAAAAGAGAACGTGCGCCCCGAGTTCATGGCCCACTACCGGGCCAGCCTTGAGCGGAACCGGCTGCTGGCGGAATTGCTGGCCCAATGAGCAGCGACTTCCCGACCATACAGGAAATCCTCGCCGTCCGCGAAGACCAGATTGAGAAGTTCGGCGGCTCCCACGGTCTGCGGGATATGGGGGCATTGGAGTCGGCGCTTTTCCGTCCGCAAATGGGGTACTACGACGGCATAATCGAGGAAGCCGCCGCGATGATGGAAAGCCTGGCCATGAACCACCCCTTCATAGACGGCAACAAACGGGTGGCATTCTTCGTAACAGCGGCCTTTCTCATGCAGAACGGCCACTTCATCGACTGCGACAGCCGCGAAGCCTACGACCACTTCATGCGTCTGTTCGACACCAATTCCTTCCGGTTCGCCGAGTTGAAGGCTTGGCTCGAGGAACACGTCAAACCCCTTCCGCCAAACGGGTAGATACCTAAACCAAAGCCAATGTGGGATGTACATTTTGCGGACAGCCATTCGCAGTCAGGGTTCGCGCCTCGACCGTAGGGGCGGGTTTGAAACCCGCCCCTACCAGTGGACCGCCCGTGCGCCGGCGAGTCCACCTGCAATGAAACGCTACCTGGCATAAATGCGCATTTCACCTTGGATTTGGTTTAGGAGGCTGTTGATGCCTACCAACGAAATAATCTTCCAAGTGCGGGAAGCGCCCGAGGGCGGCTACACAGCCCGCGCCGTCAGGGCGACGACTGGGAGCATCTAAAGTACATGATGCGGGACGCGGTACTGCGCCATTTCGACGACGGAGAAGCGCCCCAAGCGATTCGCGTAATCGGGTCGTATGATAACGTTGCGTCGAGCAGGATAGTCTAATGCCGCCCAGAGTCCGGGAAGCAATCCGTATAGTCGAAAGGGATGGCTGGTTCCTTGTAAGGACAAGGGGTAGCCATCGCCAATATCATCATCCGGAGAAACCGGGCACGGTGACCATTGCTGGCAATCCCGGGAAAGAGCTGGATACACAGAGGTGGTATAGCATTTTGCAGCAAGCAGGGCTGGACAGGAGAGATTACCGATGAAGTATGTGGCAATAATTGGCAAAACCGGCAACGGCTATGCGGCGCATCTGCCCGACCTACCCGGCTGCATCGCCGCAGGAGATACCTTTGAGGAAACTCGTAACCTTATTGAAGAAGCCGCCAACTTCCACGTTGAAGGGATGCTGGAGCACGGCGAAACCATACCCGAACCACTCAACGCGGCCGTGGAAGTCGAAGTAGCCGTCCAGACCCTCGACCCGGCGCAGCAGGCTGCCGGTTAACTGGCCGCGCCCACGCCCTCATCGGCGACGGGCAGGCCCAGCGTTGATCTTCCGCCCGATACGTGGAATGACATTATGAAACAAGCCGGGATAGAGAGGAGGCGGAATCGGTGAAATACACTGTCATAATCGAAAAGGGACCAACCAGCTACGGAGCCTATATCCCCGACCTGCCGGGCTGCGTGGCGGCAGGGGACACGAGAGAGGAAGTCATAGAACTCATCACCGCAGCAGCCGCAGACCACGTCGAACTGATGACCGAGCATGGCGAATCCATCCCGGAACCCCGCAGCGCCGCCATAGATGTGGAAATCCCGGATGAATATGACGAGTGGGACCGGCAAATAGAGGCTGACTCAGCGGCCGGAAGACTGGATTTCCTGAAAGAGGAAGCCTTGGAAGCCAAAAGAAATGGCGCGCTGGGATACCTCTAGTGCATCGAACGACGCCTCGCTTCTGGGAGCGTTTCGCGCAGCTTCCTGAATCCATCCCGGAACCCCGCAGTGCCGCCATAGAGGTGGAAATGCCGGCTGCCGCATTTCCATGGTACCAAAGGTCAGCAATTAGGAATTCCTGACAACGCCGGAATCGTAGGGAATAGTGGATGCAGATCAATCCAAATGAAGGCCAATGGTTACCTGCCAATTGGGTCGCAACCACAGTCGGTGAACTTTGCGAAGTAGTGGGTGGAGGTACGCCTTCCACTGACGAAAGCAAACACTGGGACGGCACCATCCCGTGGATAACCAGTGCAGACATCTATGGTATTATGGATATACGGCCTAGGAGGCAAATAAACGAAGATGCCGTAAAAGCATCTGCTACAAATCTGGTTCCCAAAGGTTCAATCGTAGTAGTCACCCGCGTTGGGTTAGGCAAGGTGGCGCTCGCAGATGAGCAACTTTGTTTCAGCCAAGATAGTCAGGGGCTAGTTTTCGATACCTCCAATGTGGATGGATTGTATTTCACTTATTTCCTGAGTGAGGCTGTTCAAAGGTTCAAATATGAAGGTAGAGGTACGACGATAAACGGGGTCACAAAGAAGCAGTTGCGCGAATTGCCGGTCTTACTCCCTCCCCTCGCCGAGCAGCGCCGCATTGTGGCCGAGATTGAAACGCAGTTCACGCGGCTGGATGCCTCGGTGGCCGCGCTGCGGCGGGCGCAGGCCAACCTGAAGCGCTACCGGGCCAGCGTCCTCAAGTCCGCCTGCGAGGGCCGGCTGGTGCCCACCGAGGCGGTGCTGGCCCGCTCCGGGGGCCGCGAGTACGAGCCCGCCGGCGTCCTGCTGGAGCGCATCCTCGCCGAGCGCCGCGCCCGCTGGGAGTCGCAGGAGAAGCGGCGGGGCAAGTACAAGGAACCCTCCGCCCCCGACGCCTCCGCCCTGCCGCAACTGCCGGAGGGCTGGGTGTGGGCGACGGTTGCGCAGCTTTCGTCTCGTATTCAGTACGGCACTTCCAACAAGGCTGATTCCGATACATCCGGGGTTCCGGTGTTGCGTATGGGAAATATCCAAGAGGGCAGCCTTGATTTTTCTGACCTAAAATATCTGCCATCGCAAGATACCGAGGTAGAAAAGACCTTGCTGGCTAACGGCGACTTGCTTTTCAATAGGACAAACAGTGCTGAGCTGGTTGGCAAAAGTGCGGTCTATAGGGAAGGGCATCCGCTTGCTTGTTTTGCGTCATACCTAATCCGAGTATCGTTTGGCGAAGGCTGCTTGCCTGATTACGTCTGCACTTTCATCAACTCCCAACACGGGCGGGCTTACATTGGTCAAGTGAGAAGCCAGCAGGTAGGACAAGCCAACGTAAATGGAACTAAACTTGCCGCCATGACCATTCTCCTCCCGCCCCTGGCCGAGCAGCGGCGCATAGTGGCGGAGGTGGAGCGGCGGCTGTCGGTCGTCCGGCAGGCGGAGGCGACGGTGGCGGCCAGCCTGGCGCGGGCGGAGCGGCTGCGGCAGAGCATCCTCAAGCAGGCGTTCTCCGGCAGGCTGGTGGCGCAAGACCCCAGCGACGAACCGGCGTCGGCGCTGCTGGAGCGCATCAGGGCCGAGCGCGAGGCGGAAGCGCAGGCGCAGGCGTCTGGCAAGGGCAAATCCGGGCGCGGCAAAGGAACGCGACGGCATAATGTAAAATCTATCAGAAGGGAGGAATAGAGGGTGATGCAGAGTCCAGTAACGCTTGAACGTTTGGAGCGATTGAAAAAAGCGGAATCCGCTATGTATTTCCACCTTGAGAAGATGCTTCTGAAAGGCACGTATACAAGAGAAGAGCAAGAACTGGTTGACAGATTATTGGATCTTGGTAAGCATCAACTAGAGGCGGAATTTAGCTGGTTTGAATACGACCTGATGCGAGCTCCGCACGAAGTGCATTGCCTGGAAGGGATAATCGAACAGTGGGACCAGATTCCTCCCTCGAAGCGTCCAGCCATAACCCGCGAAGCAGTAATGGACCGCCTTAAAAATCTGAGAAAAGACATCAGCCAAAAGGAAGCAGCGGTTGAGAAAGCAAAGAAAGAAGGAAATTTCTGGTCAATAGTTCCCCTGCTGAACTTCTTTGACCTCCCAGAAGAGGAGCGCATAAATATGAGCTGCTATCCCCTATTACCGTACTTCATGCAACAGGCTTACACGCGGATGCAAACTCCGAGGCAGCCAAGGTCCGGATTGATAGGACGATGGATAGGAAGCATCAGGCGATTGAGATTTGCAGTCTCCGACAGAGGCGGTGAGGTAGAAGTAGAACGCTACGAGCCCAAGAACCCTGGTCACAAGTAACAAGGACTTTCCCATGAAGACCTCGGTGGACATCGGGCAAAATCTGAGGAGAACAACGCGGTGAGTTGTGGCATACTGGCCGGTAAGGACGGTGAGTGAAATGGTTGCCAAACCCGATGTGCATAGCCCGGCAATGGCGTCTGATGAGGCTCAGCTGGAACGGGATCCCCTTTCCCTGCCCATCTGCCTGGATTTCGGGCCGGTACTGGAGGCATTGGCCGAGGCCGGCTATGTCGGGGAGCGGCTCAACGAATGGCTGGTCCAGTTCAACCAGGCCAACAGGACAATGGCGGGCAAGCTGGAATTGGATGCGGAAGGAAGGTTGCTGGTATCACCTATGCAGAGCCAATTGGGTTCAAGACATGAGCTGACATTCGGCGCAGAATTGTACGTCTGGGCGCGGGAGCACGGCGGTGAGGCCCACGGCTCGCGGCTGGGCGTCGAACTGCCAAACGGGGCCCGCTACGCTCCCGACGCGGCCTGGCTGTCCCCGGAGCAACTGGCGGAATACGCGCCTTCGGGGGGGACCTGGCTGCTGCAATTCTGCCCCCACTTCGTGGTGGAGATAATGTCGCGCAACGACCGTCCGTCGGCGGCCCGGCGCAAGATGGCAGAGTATATCGCCCACGGGGGGCGGCTGGGCTGGCTCATTGATCCCTTCCGGCGACAGGCGCATATCTACCGCGCCGGCGCTGAACCCGTCACGCTGGACGACCCGGAGCAGTTGACCGGCGAGCCCGAACTGCCGGGGTTCATGTTCGATGTCCGCGCCCTGATTTTCGACGCTCAACAGGCGACGGCATGACCACCTCGATGAACCTCGGGCAAAAGCTGTGGAACTACTGCAACATCCTGCGCGACGCCGGGCTGTCCTACGGCGACTACCTGGAGCAGCTCACCTACCTCATCTTCCTCAAGATGATGCACGAGCGCAGCCTCCCGCCTTACACCATGCTGCCCGGCTACCAGCCGCCGCCCATCCCCGACGGCTGCGGCTGGTCCGACCTGATGGCGCGGGACGGCAACGAACTGGAATCCCACTACCGGCTCACCCTGGAGACGCTGGGCGGTCAGCCCGGCACCCTCGGCGTCATCTTCCGCAAGGCCCAGAACAGGATCCAGGAACCGGCCATGCTGACCCGGCTGGTGCGGGAACTCATCAACAGCGAGAACTGGCTGTCGCTGGATGCCGACGTGAAGGGCGACGCCTACGAGTCGCTGCTGGAGCGCAACGCCCAGGACGTGAAGACCGGCGCCGGGCAGTATTTCACGCCGCGTCCGCTCATCCGGGCCATCGTGGACGTGATGCGTCCCGGGCCGGACGACACCTTATGCGACCCGGCCTGCGGCACCGGCGGCTTCCTGCTGGCGGCCCACGACTACATCATCCGGCGGAACCCGGCGATGGACCGGGGCCAGTTGGAGCATCTCCAGCGCGACGCCCTCCACGGCTGGGAGATAGTGGACAGCGCGGCCCGGCTCTGCGTGATGAACCTGTACCTCCACGGCATCGGCGGCGACGAGACCAACGTCATCGTGGACGACAGCCTGCGCACCCATCCGGGGGTCAACTACGACCTGGTGCTGACCAACCCTCCCTTCGGCCGCAAGTCGTCCCTGACCTTCGTCAACAGCGAGGGCGAGTCGGAGCGGGAATCGCTGACGGTGGAGCGCCCCGACTTCTGGGCCGCCACCAGCAACAAGCAACTGAACTTCCTGCAACACGTCCGCACCCTGCTGAAGAACACCGGGCGGGCGGCCGTCGTGGCGCCGGACAACGTGCTGTTCGAGGGCGGCGCCGGGGAGACGGTGCGCCGCCGCCTGCTGGCCGAGTGCGACGCCCACACACTGCTGCGGCTGCCGACGGGCATCTTCTACGCCCAGGGCGTCAAGGCCAACGTCCTGTTCTTCGACCGCAAGCCGGCCAGCGAGACGCCGTGGACCAAGGAGCTGTGGATTTACGACCTGCGCACCAACCGCCGCTTCACGCTCAAGACCAACCCGCTGACCCGCGCCGACCTGGACGACTTCGTGGCCTGCTACAACCCGGACAACCGCCTCCGGCGCGAGGAGACGGAGCGTTTCCACCGCTTCAGCTACGACGAGTTGGTCAAGCGCGACAAGGCCAACCTGGACATCTTCTGGCTCCGCGACGAGAGCATGGAAGACACCGCCAACCTCCCCCCGCCCGGCGTAATCGCCGAGGAAATCCTGGAAGACCTGCGGGCAGCGCTCGAGCAGCTCGAGGAGATTGCGGGAGATCTGGCGCAGGAACCCGCCCATTAGCCCAATTTGTTTCCCACATAGAGACCCTTGAAGCCGCCCCCCGCAGGGAGCCCCGCCCGGTCTTGTTAGGAACATACACCCCGGCAGGGCTTCGGTTGTCAGCGAAGCCGCCGACTCCCTTGCGACAGTCGGCGGCTTCGCTTTGGAATGCAGGTAGCCGTTACTTCGGCCAGAATAGCCGCTCAATTATGGCCCCGAATATGCAGCCGGGCATTGCTATGAAGGCCAGGAAGCTGACCGTCTGCGAGAAACGGCCGCCGCCATCCTGAATCCACTCGTGCTGTTTCAACCAATCCATCATGACAGAGTCCTCGTTGTGAAGACTCGCCTTACGGGCGGCAATCGACCCTGCCAACTTGACCCCACTGCAACCGCTGGCAAATTCCAGACGGCCTAACCGGGCTGTGGGTGTCCCCGCTTCGGCGGTGCGCCTGAACGCGCCGGCCCCGCTAGAAAATCCAGCGGGGCCGGCGCTCTTTAGCGGGCAAGTTGGTGCGCAGCCTTATGCCGGGGAAAGAGAGGAGAAGGCAGACGCAAAAAATTCATGGCTAACCCCCTTGCGCAGGTGAAAGGGCTGGGCAATTTGCCACAGAGACCACAACCCTAAAACTCTGGACAAGGGGCGCGAGGCCCCGGACGCTTTTGCGCTTCAGGTTCGCAGAATCGCCGAGTGGAATATACGCAAGCATACCACGTTTTCCAAAAGCGCGCTCAAGGCCACTTTCTCCGCTGCAATTCGAGATACCTTGCAGTGGCCCAGCCGCAAACGCCCCGGCGCACAAATCACCGGCGACTATCCTGCCCGGCGTTCCGCTTCGTTTCTCCGCCCGCCGGGCCACGGAGGCAGAAGCCGGATGGCAAGAGAGTAGCCCGCCGGTAGCCCCGCCGGGCCACGGAGGCAGAAGCCGGATGGCAAGAGGGTAGCCCGCCGGTGGCCCCGCCGGGCCACGGAGGCAGAAGCCGGATGGCAAGAGAGTAGCCCGCCGGTGGCCCCGCCGGGCCACGGAGGCAGAAGCCGGATGGCAAGAGAGTAGCCCGCCGGTGGCCCCGCCGGGCCACGGAGGCAGAAGCCGGATGGCAAGAGAGTAGCCCGCCGGTGGCCCCGCCGGGCCACGGAGGCAGAAGCCGATGGCAAGAGGGTAGCCCGCCGGTGGCCCCGCCGGGCCACGGAGGCAGAAGCCGGATGGCGAGAGAGTAGCCCGCCGGTGGCCCCGCCGGGCCACGGAGGCAGAAGCCGGATGGCGAGAGAGTTGCCCGCCGGTGGCCCCGCCGGGCCACGGAGGCAGAAGCCGGATGGCAAGAGAGTTGCCCGTGGTTCTCAGTGGACATTCCGGCCGGGCCTCTACACTGCCTGCTGGGCCTTGTACTCGCGAAGTGCGGGAATGACCTCCCGGGTCATCAGGTCTATGCTGCGCACAGCGACATCGTGGGACATCTGGCCCTCGCGCCCCCAGAAGATGATGTAGCCGGGATCGATGATGTCGATCAGGCGCTTCATCTTCTTGATGACCGTATCCGGGTTGCCGGTCACGATCTGGTAGGTCTCCTGGGCGTCGTCGTAGGGCAGGACCGGGCCGCCGGGGACGACGGTCTGCACGGCGCGGCGGGCCTGCTCGCGGGCGCCGGTGGCGGCGGCGCGGGTCAGGTAGCCGGGCGGGGCCAGCCAGTGCGGCGGGGTCACGCCGAAGGACGTGCCAAGCTGCCAGTAGAAATTCTTGCCCTCCTCGTACGCCTTCTCGTCGGAGTCGGCCACGTTCACCCGCACCGCGTAGCCGCGATGCTCCGGCGTAGGTGTCCACCCGTCGGCCTCGGCGGTGTTCTGGTATAGCTTGTAGATGTCGGCCAGCAGGTTCAGCGGCGGGGCCAGGGCCACGTAGGGGTATTGGTGCTTGGCCGCCCAGATGACCGACTCCGGCGAGGCCACGCCGGGAATCCAGATGGGCGGATGGGGCTTCTGGAGCGGCATCACCCACGGGTTGACCACCCGGTAGTGAAAATGTCTGCCCTCGTACCGGAACGGGCCGGGCTTAGTCCAGGCCTCCACGATGACGTTGTGGGCTTCGTCGAAGCGCTCGCGGTTGTAGATGGGGTTGGTGTTGGTGGCCATGCTCTCCTGGCCGATGCCACGCACGAAGCCGCAGACCACGCGCCCGCCCGACAGGATGTCGATCATCGCGATTTCCTCGGCGACCCGCAGGGGGTTGTCGTGGATGGGCAGCACGTTGCCAAGGAACACGATCTTGCCCTGCTTGGTCCGGGAGGCCAGCACCGAGCCGATGACGTTGACCGATGGCATCATGCACAGCGGGTTGTTGTGATGCTCGTTGATCATCACGCCGTCGAAGCCCGCCTCGGTGCAGTACTGCAACTCGTCAAAGTACATACTGTAGAGTTCCTGGGCCTTCTCCGGGCTGAAATGCTCGTTGGGAAACATCAGGTTGTTATAGCCAACGCGCTTGGCTTCGTCCTGCGGATAGGCCGTGTAGCCCATCTCCGTAAAGAAGAAGAATTCTCGCTTCATCTGGCGCCCCCGTTGCGGCGTGCCGCGACCGTTTTCGTTCAGAATTCAAGGGTTGATGGCATCGGGGCAAGTATGTAATCAGTCTGGCGGGCTGTCAATTCCCGCCTCGTCTTCCGGCTCTTCGCCGCGATGCTGGCTTGCTGCGGCTTCGGCGGCGGCCTGCTGCTGTCGTGTCGCCCAGTTCTGGAACCACCGCCGGAACTCGTCGAGGGCGGGCGGCGACACGTAAAACACCTCGATGTCGGCTGGGAACTGGACCTGGTGCCGCTCGCTGATGAGCAGCAGGCCGACGCCGTCCTCGGTCAGCGTCTCGTCTATGCGGGCGGCGATGTGTTCGTAGCGGCGGCGGTTGGCATCGGCGTACCACTCCTGTAGTCGGGCGGTGACGGTGGGGCTGGCCATGGGAATCATCAGGCACCGTTGCAGGTCCAGCGTCTCCAGCAGGACCTCGATGTCCTCGGTCGCCTCCAGAACCGCGCCCCCGGAGCCTGGCGCAGGGCCGCGCTTGCCCGCAATGAAGGCGTGGCTGCGCCGGTCGCCGGCCTGGAGTTGCTCCATCCCCTCGTCCTCGCCGGCGGTGATGCTCTCGTGGTAAATGCGTTGCAGGCCGCCCAGGGCGTTCTCCAGCGCGGCCACTTGCGCCTGCATCTGCTCCCAGTAGTTTTGCAGGGCGGCGGCGCCCTCCGGCTCGTTCTGCGCCGGGCTGTACACCAGCGGCGCCAGCATCAGTTTGCGGAGACCCCGGTATTGCTCTGCCGACGGGCGCTCGATGCGGCCCAGTTCCTGTGTCATGGCGCGAACCTCCGAAGTTTGATGATCGCAACAATAATAACGCAAGAAGCCTTGGGGAAAGCGCAAGTTGCCTCACCCGCACCTCCGCACCTTCGCGCTTGCCGCCCCTTGGCGCGGTTGCTACACTGCCTGCATCCGGCTGTCAGCCGTCAATCAACAAGGAGAGCGCATGATTTACGAAGTTCGTACCTACGATCTGAAGCCGGGGGCGGTGGCACAGGCCGAGGAAGCCTTCGCCGAGGCCCTGCCCTACCGGGAGAAGTATTCGCCCATCGCGGCCTTCTGGCACACGGACATCGGTCCGCTGAACCAGATAATCCACGTCTGGGGCTACGACAGCCTGGAGGAGCGGGCAAAGGTCCGCGAGGCCGCCAGCAAGGAGGCCAACTGGCCCCCGAAGATTACCCCCGGCAACATCCTGAACATGAACGCCGAAGTCTGGCAGCCGGCGCCCTTCATGCGGCCCATGGGCGGAGACCAGGCCCTGGGCGGCATCTACGAGATGCGCACCTATACCTACCAGCCCGGCTCCATGCCCGAGCTGCTGCGCCGTTGGGCCGAGTCCCTGCCCTACCGGGAGGAGTTCTCGCCCCTGGCCGCCGGAATGTATACCGAATTCGGCGGGCTGAACCGCTGGATGCACGTCTGGCCCTACAAGGACCTGAACCACCGCGCCGAAGTCCGCGCCGCCGCCAGCAAGATTCCCCAGTGGCCCAGCGGAGCCCCGGGCCGCGTCTCCCAGGAAAACAAGATAATGATCCCGGCCAGCTTCTCGCCGATGCACTAGCGGCGAGCTTCGACGCCGGGAACGCAGAGGGCGTAGAGAGCTATCTCTATGCCCTTTGGCGTATTCAACGGGAATGGCGGACTGGCTATGGACTGTTTAGGGCGTGTCGTCATATTCACCGTCATTCCCGCGAAAACGGGAATCCAAAGGCCATTGGCAGCAAATACGTATTTGCCAGCAACCGGATTCTGGATTCCCGCTTTCGCGGGAATGACGAAAACAGACGCTTGGAGACCAGTACTCTTAAATTGACGACAGTCCCTAGAATATAGGGGTTAGTTCGCGGCGAGAGAGAGAAGCTATGACCACCATCAACAGCCAGGAAGATTTCCTGCGCGCCCTCGTGGAAAACCCCCAGTGGAGAGAGGCGGTGCGCGTCCAGATTCTCGGTGAGGAACTGTTGCAACTGCCCGCCCGTTTCAACGCCTTCGTGGAGCGGATTACCGCCGCTGTCGTTGAGCTTTCCGATACTGTCAAGGAACTGAGAAGGCAAACCGCGGAACTGAAGGAGCTTCATTACAGCATAGACCGACGCCTGACCGTCTTGAGCAACGACGTGGCCTACGCCAAGGGGGGCCATGCCCGCTGGTCCACAATCTATGACGCTCCCGGCGTCGTTGCGGACCTGAACATTGAGAACGGCTTGGGATTGAAATACGTCCGCGACGTCAGCCGGGTGGAAATCGCCGATATGGCGCAGAAGGCCGCAGGTGGAGACATCCACACCAACGAACTTCGCAGCTTCCGCCGGGCCGACCTGGTAATCGAGGCAGCGGACGGTGCCGGAACCTGCTACGTGGCTGTGGAAGCGTCCTTCACCGCAACCCAGCGGGACGCCAGCCGGGCCCAGCGTAACGCCGCATTGCTGACCCGCTTCACCGGCAGGCCGGCTCACGCCGTCATCTCCAGCGTCCGCAATGACCGCAATGCCGAGGCGGAGATAGCCGCCGGCAACGTGTGGTGGCACGAGCTGGAAGAACGGGACATGGAGCCGGAGTAGCTTCGGAGTACAGAACGGCGCCATCCCGGATTGAAAGAACAGGACGGATTTATGGCCGAGCCGAACTTCGCCAACCGGACGCTGTACCACGGCGACAACCTGGACTTCCTGCGCGGGATGAACAGCGAGACGGTGCATCTCATCGCCACCGACCCGCCGTTCAACAAGAGCCGCGACTTCCACGCCACGCCGGATTCGCTTGCCGCCGGGGCATCGTTTCAAGACCGTTGGAGTTGGCAAGAAGACCTGCACGACGATTGGCTGATTGCCATTCAGCGCGACGAGCCGGAGGTGTGGCAGGTTATCACGGCGGCCAAGACCGTATACGGCGACGATATGGCGGCGTTCCTATGCTGGATGGGTGTCCGTCTGCTGGAAATGCGCCGGGTGTTGCGCGTTGATGGTAGCATTTACCTGCATTGTGACCCTACTGCCAGCCATTACCTGAAAGCCTTAATGGATGCTATATTTGGGCGGTATAATTTCCACAATGAAATTACTTGGCAGCGGACGGAAAGCCACAATACGGCCAACCGTTACGGCAATGTAGCCGATATAATCCTGTTTTATTCAAAAACGGACAAGTCAACCTGGAATGGAGGATTTCACAATTATCCTGGCTCAGAGAGCAATTTCAGCGAACAACAATTGAAGCGTTATCGGCATACAGATAGTAATGGGCGCCGCTACCGGCTTGAAAATCTCACCGCGCCTCGCCCTGATAGCGATTCCGGCAAGTTCGAATGGCGGGGTACAATACCCGGGCCATCCAGAGGATGGGGCTACCGACAAGAGCAACTTGAGCAGTGGTGGGCAGAAGGCAGAATCCAGACCAAACGCAACGGTTGCCCTCGAACCGATGGGCTGAAAGTTTACCTTGATGAATCAATGGGTAAGCCCCTTCAGAATATATGGACAGACATTCCCCGGATACCGAACACATCATCGGAGCGAACTGGATACCCCACGCAGAAACCTCTTGCGCTTTACGAACGGATTATTAAAGCATCGTCCAATCCTGGCGACATAGTGCTGGACCCTTTCTGCGGCTGCGCCACTACGCCCATAGCGGCAGAGCGGCTGGGGCGGCAATGGGTCGGGATGGACATTTGGGACGGCGCACACCAAATGGTGCTTGACCGCCTCGAATCCGAAGGTCTGGCAGTGAAGAATCGCCGGGGCCGCAAGCAAGGACAAAGCCTGTTGGCCTTCGGCGACATCCACTACGAAACAACCCCACCCAAGCGGACGGATGGCGGAGAAACGGCAGCGGCGGCGCTCCAAACGCCCACGGGCCGGGTGCGAGAAGGCCGACAGCCCGCGCCCCGCACGCAACACGGGAAGTTGCTGGCCGATATTGGGGCATTGTGCCAAGGTTGTGGCGCGGACTACACTTTTGACCCGCGAGTGCTGGAAGTTGACCATATCAACCCGAGGGCTGCTGGCGGAACGGATGCCTACGAAAACCTAACGTTGCTTTGCCCGCCGTGCAACAAAGAAAAACGCGACCGCTTTACGCTAATCGGGTTGCAACAGGAAAACCGCAAGAACGGCTATATGAAAAACGAAGCCAACTTACGGGTAGGCCGAGCCACCGGGCGCACGTCTAGCCGTCGCAGGAGACGGTAAGCCCCCAAATCTTTGCGCCATTGCGTTTTTGCGTTCAATCCATCCCCAATCAGGAGCGACGACAATGAAACTGCTGACTTATGACACCGGCAACGGGCCGCGCTGCGGCGTTCTTCAGGGCGATGGCGTGGTGGACGTTACGGCGCTGCTGGGGGCGCCGCGCACCATCCGGGACGTGGGCGCGCTGCTGGCCCTGGATGAGTCGTCCGTTGACCGGGTGGGCGACGCGCTGGCCGGGGGCGCGGCGGCTCCCGCCGTGGCCCTGGATTCCGTGCGGCTGCGCTCGCCGATATTGCAGCCCCCCACCGTGCGCGACTTCATCGTCTACGAGGAGCACGCCAGCTCACAGGGCGCCCGCGAACCCAACGAGGTCTGGTACAGGATGCCGGTGTTCTACTTCTCCAACACCCTCTGCATCTACGGGCCGGATGACGTCGTGCCCTTCCCTTCCACCTCGGACCAGTACGACTACGAGATGGAAATCGGGGCCGTCATCGGGCGCAACGGGACCGACGTGTCGCCCGGCGACGCGCTGTCGCACATCGCGGGGTTCTGCATCTTCAACGACTGGAGCGCCCGCGACGTGCAGTTCGACGAGATGGCCTTCGGGCTGGGGCCGGCCAAGGGCAAGGATACGGCCTCCACCCTCGGGCCGTGGATGGTCACCACCGACGAGATGCTCCCCTACATCCGCGAGGGACGGCTGAACGTAAAGTGCCAGGTGCGGGTCAACGGCGAATCGTGGCTGACCGACGGCGACGCCTCCCTTGCCTACTACACCTGGGGCGAGATTGTGCAGCGGGCGTCGAAGGACAGCCGCATCGCCCCCGGCGACGTAATCGGCAGCGGCACGGTGGGCGGCGGCTCGGTGCGCGAGGCCATCCGCAAGGGCTACGAGGCAGCCCGCTTCCTCGAACCGGGCGACGTGGTGGAGATGGAAGTGGACGGCATCGGCGCAGTCCGCAACACCCTGGGCGAGAAGACGGCCGACCCGTCATATCCCTTCCCGGCGGCGAGCCCCACGGCAGTTCCCGACCGCGGCACCCACACCGCCTACCGCTACGAACTGCGGCGGTAGGATAGAATGGAAGGGCAGCGCCATCCGGCGGGTGCCGGGTCAGCCGCTGCCCTGTTCCCGGACGATTTCCAGATCGTCTATGAGGAAATACTTGGGGTCAGGACCGGTTATTTCCTGCGAACCCAGAATGTAGCGGTGCGCCCTGCAAAGCAGGTGGTCGTTTATCGTAAGGCGAATTTCTACCATCTGGCTGCGAGTGCCTTCAGGGAAATTCCCCCGAGGCTGCCGGTTGTTGGTCCGGCTTGGGCGGATGTAAGCATGACCGATTCGCAGCTTGTTACGAATGTCCAGTATCCTGTACAGTTCCCAATGTTCCTCTGCGGTAAACCGAACCCGTGCCTTGGAGGATGAAGAATTGGCTTCCATAGTCGAAGAGTTTCATACTCTCTTAAACAATTACCTGGACGGCAAAGTCCTTGAGGACGATGTGAGGTATTGGATAGGCTGCCATCTTGGCGAGCCACCGGACGAAATTGTCCCCTTATTCTACGATGTGACCCTGGCGTTGTGGGATATGGAATATGCCCGAAAGACCTGCCATGCAACCGAAGACTATTTCAGGGCGGCCGTGGTGGAACTGCTGGCTGAAGAGCTTGAGCCGACTCCCAGCGGCGACGCATAGCGCGGCGTTGTAGACGAGAGCCGTGCAGGACGAGGGACCGCCGGGAACGTAGCAGAGCGCAAAGCGGAGTGGACGGCATGAGAGCAGAGCGGAGTCAAAACGATGCACGTGTGCCGCGGGCCATGACCATCGCCGGGTCGGACTCCGGGGGCGGCGCGGGCATTCAGGCCGACCTCAAGACCTTCGGCGCCATGGGCGTGTTCGGCACCTGCGCCATCACCACCATCACCGCGCAGAACACCCTCGGCGTGAACGGAGTGCTGGAAACACCCACCTCCATGATCGAGGCGCAGATCGACGCCATCGTAACGGACATCGGCGCCGACGCCGTGAAGACCGGAATGCTGTCCAGCTCTGAAATCATCCGCTGCGTGGCCGAGCGGCTGGAGTTCCACTCCCTCAGCCCGGCGGTGATCGACCCGGTGATGGTGGCCAGTACGGGCTTCCGGCTGCTCAGGGAAGACGCCGTGGACGCCATGCGCACGGTGCTGATACCGATGGCAACGGTGGTGACGCCCAACAGCCGCGAGGCCGCAGCGCTGACCGAGCTGGAAATGAACACCGTCGAAGATCTGAAGACGGCGGCCAGAATCCTGGTGGACGAGTTGGGCGCAAAGAACGCGGTGGTCAAGGGCGGACACCTGGAAGGGCCGGCCACCGACGTACTCTATGACGGCTCGGTCTTCACGCTGTTCACCTCGGAGCGCTTCGACACTCCCAATACCCACGGGACGGGCTGTACGCTGGCATCGGCCATCGCCGCCGGACTGGCCAAGGGCCTGGCCCTGCCCGTCGCGGTGCAGCAGGCCAAGGACTACGTTACCGCCGCCATCCGCACCAGCTTCCCCGTGGGCCAGGGACACGGCCCCCTCAACCACTTCCACGAACTGTGGGAGCGCAACGGCGGTTAGCTGGGCAGGGCGTTTTCCGTTCCCCTCTCCCCGGGGAGAGAGGGGATGTCGTATGCCCTCCTGGAGTATCCCGTCCGCAACCCGCTCTCATTTTCCGTCCCATGCGTAACTTTGGAAAGGCCCAGCTATATCACCCGGGTGCTGACAAGCATCAGATTTTCAGGTGATGGCAGCCGACGGCGATGGCTTCCCACTCGGCGGTGGCGCGGCTCTGACCGATCAGCCCCAGATGTAGCATAACGGCGTATCCCAGGGCGTCCTTTGAGGCGTTTGGCTGACCGGCTACGGCGGCCCGGACCTCCGGTGCGGAATAGTCGGCCAGGGGAAGACCGAGCCCGGCGGCCCATCCGCTCAGGGCCTGCTCCAACTGTTCCCTCCCCGGCACACGCCAGTTCATGCCGCCCGGCTTGCTGCGCACTATGGAGGCGGGGCGCCAGCGGGCAACGACCGAAGTCAACGCCTCCAACTGCTGGGCGATCCGCTCGGCGTCATCGAGTTTCTGCCGGGGCTTGAGGCCGACAACCCCGCTGGAGGCGACCGGCGGGGCCGCCCGGCCTTTCTCGCCGCCGCCCAGAATCACCGCCCATCCGGTTTGCCGCAAGCCGGGGTACAGGGCCAGCAGCGCCCCAGGGTGTGGGCCGCCGGGATTGTGTGGGACGTTGTACGCGCCATGTCCGGCGCGGTCCAGGCGCCCCACTACCGGGACTCCCAGGCGGAGACCCGGCGTCCAGACGCGCCTGTGCCGGGACTGACCGGGGCGATGCGGATCAGGTCATCCCCCCGGCGCTGTGTCCCGTCGTATAGCCCGGTGTAGTAATAGACGCCGCACTGGAGGCAGATCCAGTCGCCTTGGTCATAGGCCAAATCCCCGCGGCATTTGAGGCAGACTCCCAGTCGGTAAATTCTCACGCTGCTTCCCGTGTCGGTCGGTCCTGAATCTTAATTGTGGCGAAGGGCCTGATTAAAAATATCAGAATGAATGTTCTGATACAAGACGCAACTGTCAGCATCCGGGTCAGGCATCCGGGTCAGGCATCCGGGTCAGGCACCCGGGTCAGGCGGCCGGGTCAGAGTGGAGGTGAGGGTGAAATCCTGGGATGGCGCAGTCGTCGCTCGCTAACGGGGCCGCCTCCACCCTGATCCTCCCTGGGGGGAGAGGGCCTGGAGGGAGAGGGAACAATTGAAGGGACCGGCAATAGTCGCTGCGGGTGGTTGTTGAAGAACGGGAGGCCGTGATATTCTCTATGGTACAGTGCCCCTGTAGCTCAGCGGATAGAGTGCCGGCCTCCGGAGCCGGAGACGAGAGTTCGATCCTCTCCGGGGGTACCACAGTTCAATTGTTCCTTCTATATTTCCGTTTGTCTTCGGGGCGTGGCCCAGCGGCAGGGCGCCTGGTTTGGGACCAGGAGGTCGGCAGTTCAAATCTGCCCGCCCCGACCATCGCTGTTGCCACTCCCCCCTTGGCATTCCCGGCAACCTCCAGGTCTCTGCATCTCAGCGTTTCTGCGTCTCTTCCTTTTGTGCGCTAAAATGTCGTGCGTCTGAAACTTCAGGAGGTTTGGCATGAGACTGGAAGGAAAGGTTGCCATCATCAGCGGCGGCGCTCGCGGCATGGGAGCCGAGGAAGCCCGCCTGTTCGCCCGGGAGGGCGCCAAGGTTGTCATCGGGGACGTGCTGGACAGCGAGGGCCGTCAGGTGGAGGCGGAAATCAACGAGTCCGGCGGGGACTGCCTGTTCGTTCGTCTCGACGTGACCAGCGAGGACTCATGGGCCGAGGCGGTGGCGGCGGCCGTCTCCCGGTTCGGCAAGCTGGACGTGATGGTCAACAACGCCGGAGTCGTCTCCCGCGGCGTGCTGGAAGACACCACCGTCCAGGAATGGGACAGGGTGATGGACGTGAACGCCAAGGGCGTGTTCCTCGGCACCAGGGCGGCCATCCCCGAAATGCGAAAGGTCGGCGGCGGCTCCATCATCAACATCTCGTCCATGTCGGGAATGGTGGGCCAGAGCTACATCCAGCCGGTGTACAACGCCTCCAAGGGGGCGGTGCGCATCTTCACCAAGTCGGCGGCCATCCAGTACGCCGGCGAGAACATCCGCGTCAACTCGGTGCATCCCGGCCCCATCGACACGCCCATGGCCGGGGAGCGAATGAGCAACGCGGAGTTGCAGCGCGAGGCCGAGGAACGGAGCCCGCTGGGCCGCACCGCCCACCCCATCGAGGTGGCCTACGGGGTGCTCTACCTGGCGTCCGACGAGTCATCCTTCGTGACCGGCGCGGAGCTGGTGATAGACGGCGGGGCGACGGCGCAGTAGGGGCGGACGGAGAATCGGCGTAGCTCGATGATGTCGCGGCCGGGGTCCTGTTCAAAGGCGAGAATCAGGTCGTAATTGTCTCGGAGCAGCGATTCAACCAAGTCTGTGGGTGAATTTCCGCTCCGAATCCAGATTACTTTGGGAATTATAGAGAAAATCGCAAAAGTCTTCAGATGCCCCAGATAGGCGTTGGCAGGCACGTCGGCAGTATCAATAGTGAAGGGGATTATCTCGAACCTGACCCGATGGTCTTCAATCTCTTGGCCGCCAGTCCTGCTGCATATAATTCCCCAAAGAAGAGCCCCCGCCAACAAGTGCGGGGGCTCTTCTTTGCTACAGATGGCGTTGATCCCTGCCAATCAGTTGGCTCCCCTCCTCTTGGGTATGACAAAGAAGGTTGCCGACTGCTCCAACTCCTCTGCTGTGGGGAAGCTGCCGTTGTACGAAGGTGTGACGACGGCAATGTGGTCGTCGTGGGTGGCGCCACGCGCCATGTCGTACAGCACTCTCCACCGACCGTCCTCCTTGCAGATGTTTATGTCTCCTGGACGCCAGGCTCCACAGAAACCTGTGAGGACTCCACCTTCGGGTCTGCTGGGTCGGATGTTGTTTATCTTCGCTACGACACCATTTTCGCCAACGTCGAACGACGGCGCATTTGAATTAGATCTCCTGAGCCTTTCCCTCAGCGAAGTCACAACATCCATGGTGGTCGTGGCCGAGTCTTCGGGTATGGGGATTAAATTAAGATAGTACCGGGTGGGCGCGGGAGTTAGGGCGTCGCTAGGGCCTTCTCTCCACGAGAACTCAATCGGTGCATAAAACCTCGACACGAGCTCGCTTTCACTCGTGGTCACTGTAACCCTGAACTCCCTGACGGGCGCGGGAGGCGGCGAAAACGCCAACCCAACGGTGACCGGAATCGGCGTGCTGTGTGGGCCTTCCCTTCCCGCCAAATTTACTCCCACGACCGTGTACTCGTAGGCAACGCCGACGTCTTCGGGGTCAAGCAGGACGGTGTGCCTGATCATCAACCTTCCCGTGTTTGTGCTGAACTTACCGCTGGGGTCATCGATGTGGGTAAGAGGGTCCAAGTCGTCGGTCTCGCTGACGAGTTCATACGGGGACTGCGAATCAACTGGTCTCCGGTAAATCCTGAACGAATCAAAGCCATGGTAGAGTCTGTGAAGGAACCATTGAAACTCCAGTTGCGTCCCCCTTGGGGAAGGCGATGGAATGGAGAAGGACGTCACCACTGGGGGCAGGACCACGGGCGTATATTGCAACACCTCGGAGGGCGAGCTTTCCACCTCGCGCTCCACGAGTGCGCCGTCTTCGAGGGCCTCATACTTGGCCACCGCAGTCAAGTAGTACTTGTGGTACGGGTCATCAGAGATGTCGATCTGCGCCGGACTCACAGAAAAGTCGGCGAAGAAGTGAGTCGCCGGCTGTACGTATTGATTCGGGATGTAGATGAGGTAGAGTCTGAACGTGAGACCGTCTTGGACACTATCCCAAGACAGATGGCTGAGAGCGTGACGATACGGCGATAACCTGACTTGTTCGTATGTTACTGACTCGTCCGCGGTCATCTGGAAGTTGGTTGGCGCGGATGGCGACACCGCAACTGACACGGGAACGGTCCCGCCGCTACTCCCGTAGATGTTGACCGCCACAACCCGGTAGTCGTAGGGCATCCCGACCTGGATGTTATCGTCGATGAATGATGTGCCGGTTGCCTCAACTGTTCCCACGAGGCCATACCCCGTCTGCGCGGCGCTTCGGTGGTAGACCTCGAAGCTGGACACGTTACCCCTGTCTGGCGAGTCCCACGAGACAGTGATGCTGCTCTGACCCGCCGACGCGCCGACGGCAATCGGAACGTCTGGCACCTTGGGCAACCTTGCCGATGCCCCGTTTGATTTCCGCGAATCACTCAGCCGCTGGACACGGTAGACGTAGGTGGTCCGGGCTTGTATGTCGCTGCTATCCGTGTAGCTGGTCTCCCCCGCAGCAACAGTGGCGATGGGCGCGAATTCCCCCTCGGTGGCGTGTCCGGTGATGCGGCGCAGGATGTCCGTGCCGTCCGTGGCGCCATCGGGGTCTGTCCAAGACAGGGCGACCTCCCACGCCAGCTCCGCGTGGTTGTATTCCGGGGTTGCGACGAGACTGTCAATCCGCTCCGCAGCGGAAATTGGGGTAGCAAAAACGATGGCTGATGCTATTCCCAGTAGCAGTGCAGCCAAGAATACGGGCCGGGTGGCTACCATTAACATATTTAGAAACTCCGTTGGCGTCGATTTTTGCGAACTGCATCTTACCGTCAACGCGCAAGAATGACAACCCGCCATCAACACGGAAACAACGTTTTGGTACTCTTGCCGGGGCGCGAACCCCAGGTTTATGGCAGTGAACGCCGGCGGGCCCTTCTACATGGCGCGGGCCGTGGCGCCGCACTTCCTGAGCCAGGGCTGGGGGTGCATCATCGGTGTCACCACCAGCATGAACACCATGTACAACCCCGGCGGTACGCCCTACGGCCCGTCCAAAGGCGGCCCACGAGGCCCTCATCGCCATGGCCGCCCGCGAGTTGGACGGGACGGGCGTCACGGTGAACGCGCTGGCGCCGGGCGGGATGTCCAACACCAACCTCATCCCCGATGACGCCGCGCACAATCCCCGATGACGCCGCGCACACTCGCGAGAGCATGATCCAGCCCGGCGTGATGCGCGCCCCGGTGGTCTGGCTGGCGTCAGACGCCTCCAACGGCATCACCGGACGCCGCTTCATCGGCCACTACTGGGACGAGTCACTGCCGCTGGAGGAGCGCATCGGGCGGGCCGGGGCGCCCGCCGCCTGGCCGCAGCTGGGGGCGCAGGCCGTCCGACTGCGGGAGTAGGCGTACTGGCCCCGGCGCCGGCGTGGGAGTACCCGGGGCGGGCCAAAGCGCAGAGGCAGGCCGCGGACAGTTTTACGCAAATATCGCGTTGCGGCAGAAATCCCCTCACAGCTGATGCTGGAGAGGGGATTTCTGGCCGTTTCGATTGTCATGATTTCCTGTTTGCTGGTCGTTGACAGCTTTCAGGCACAATGCTAACATCCCGTTCAACTTGCGAACCAGTGAGAGCCCGCGCTATTACCAAGCCGAGAAATTAGCATAGAATAACGGTGATTCGTTAGTATCATCGCTTTAGTGGTTACGTAAGTCGTAATTCACTTTGGCGCTCTACAATCATCCGAGGATAGGTCAATCAGGGAGGTACGGCTGTGCGCTTCAGGAACGTCAGGGTGGTTATCCCCATAATCTTGGCATTGGCGTTGGCCCTCGTCGTCGCCTGCGGCGGGGACGAGGCTACTGAGGTTCCCCAGGCCACGTCGGCCCCGGCGCCGACGGCTGCGCCACAGGCTACGGTGATGATTCCGGGGGCCACCCAGTCGCCTGTTGCTACCACTCCCTCGGGCGGCAGCGCCGCCGCCGCCGCAACGCCTCGGCCCCAGACCGCGGCTGCCAGCGCCCCCGCTCCCGCCGCGTCGCACACTCCCACCGGGGAGTTGCGGGTGGCGATGGCCACCTTCGGCAACGAGCGATGGCTGCCCGGCGCATCCGCCGGCGCCGAGGACACCGCCTTTCACGCCATCCTGGAAAACCTGCTGACCCGGAACCCCGAGACCGGCGACAACATCGGGGAGCTGGCGGAGTCGTGGGATGTTCGTGACGGCGGCCTGGTCTGGGAGTTCCGGCTGCGCGAGGGCCCGCAGTGGCACAACGGGGAAGGCCCAGTGACCTCCGACGACGTGCAGTTTTCCTTTGAGAAGTATGCTGCCGAAAACAGCGCCAGTTCCCGGGCGGGCGTGTTCCGCAAGATTGGCGGTTATGAAACACCGGACCCGCAGACCATAATCGTCAACTTCAATGAGCCGGAAATTCTCTTCGGCAGCGACTTGAATTCGGGAATTCCCGGCACTCAGTACATCTACCCCAAGAATTACATCGAGCGAGTCGGCGACGAGGTCGCCGACGAGGAACCCATCGCTTCCGGCCCCTACAAGCTGAGCAACCATGGCCGCGGGGTGCGGATGGACTTCGAGGCGGTGCAGGGGCACTGGAAGGTGACCCCCGCCTTCGCCAACATGAGCTTCCTGAAAACGGTGGAGAACTCCACCCGCGTGGCCCAGCTCCGGGCCGGTTCGGTGGACATAATCGACATCGGCGTGGACTTCGCTAGTGAATTGAAGGCCGCCAACGTCCAGATCAAGTCGGTGCCGGGCTTCGCTACCGTGGGCATCACCCTGGGCGGACAGTGGGAGACCAAGGAGACCTACGACCCGACAGTGCCCTGGGCGCAGCCCGACAAGGTTCGCGCCTACAACGTACGCAGGGCGCTGTCTCTCGCCATAGACAAGGAGACGGTCGTGGATGTGGCCTTGGGCGGACTTGGACAGGCGAACGTGTCCCTGCCTTTCTATTTCTCTGGCGAGCCGTGGACTCTGGATGAGTTCGAGCCAATCGGATACGACCCTGAAGAGGCCCGCAGGCTGCTGGCCGAGGCCGGACACGAGGGTTGCTGGGAATTCACCATGAACCTGGTCCCGTGGCCGGGACGCGCTTTCCTGCCTGCGGTTGGCGAAGCCGTGGCGACCCAGTGGGAGGCCAACCTGGGATGCAAGATAACCCGGCGACAGCTTGACCGCGCCGTGTTCGCCACCGACTTCCGTGAGCGGACCTACCCGGGTGTGGCAATTCCCTACGCCATGCCCTTTGTGGGCCGGGAGCCCTGGCAGATACTGCGGCTCGTATCCCACATAAACGGTGCGGCAATGATAGCTTACGAGGACCAGACGTTCAGCGACTACCTCGACCAGTTGGGAGCCACGGCGGACTTCGATGAGCGGGTGGCCCTGATGCAGGAAGCGGGCCGGCACATGTATTCTCAACTGCCGCGTATTGAAATCGCCGAGGTGTTCGGACTGTACGGCATAGGGGAAAACGTGAAGACCTGGGCCACCGCCCCCGGCAACGGCTTCGTCCACAACACCGCGTATGTCAACCTGAACTGGGCGCCGCCGGGAGAAACGGTGACGTTGGCCGAATAGCTGAAATCCATGCGGGGAGCGCAGCCATGTATGCGCTCCCCGCTTCGGAAATGGTCCAAGGGCAGAAGGGGAACAGAAGGGCGGCGCCATGACCCGTTACATAGCTCTGCGGTTCCTTCAGGCCATCATCAGCCTGCTGGTGGTGATGACCATTGTGTTCATGCTGTCCCGGCTGTCCGGGGACCCGGTGCAGCTTCTGGCCGACATCAGCGCCAGCGAAGAGCAGATGGAGGCCATCCGCCACGATCTGGGCCTGGACCGTCCCCTGGCGGTGCAGTGGGTTACCTACGTCCGCGATATGTTCGTTTTCGATCTGGGCGAGTCGGTCACCAGCCGTCAGCCGGTCCGGGAATTGATTATGCAGCGGCTGCCCAACACATTGCAGTTGGGCTTCGCCGCCATGGCCATCAGCATCTGCATCGGGTTGCCCATCGGCATCTATGCGGCGGTGAATCGGGGGACGCGGTGGGACGGCGTGGCCCGGCTGTTCGCCGTGCTGGGCCAGTCCATACCCTCCTTCTGGCTGGGTGTGCTGCTGATCCTGATCTTTGCCGTGATTTTGGGTGTGCTGCCGCCGGGGGGCAAGGAAGGCCCCACCAGCATAATCCTGCCGGCCTTTTCCATGGGCTACCTGACCACTGCCGCCATAATGCGCCTGACCCGCTCCAGTATGCTGGACGTGCTGAACGCGGAGTACATCAAGCTGGCGCGCATCAAGGGGCTGAGCGAAACCAAGGTCATCTGGAAGCACGCGCTCAAGAACTCCCTCATCCCGGTCATCACCTTTTCGGTGGTGCTTTTCACTCTCTTTCTGGGGGCGGCCGTGGTTACGGAAACGGTTTTCGCCTGGCCCGGCCTGGGGAGCCTGATACTGGACGGAGTGCGCACCAGGGACTACCCGCTGATTCAAGGGGGTGTGGTGGTTTTCAGCGCCATCTACATCCTTGCCAATCTATTCGTTGACATTCTTTATGGCTATCTTGACCCCAGGATCCGCCTGACCTAAACCAAAGCCAATGTGGGATGTACATTTTGCGGACAGCCATTCGCAGTCAGGGTTCGCGCCTCGACCGTAGGGGCGGGTTTGAAACCCGCCCGTGCGCCGGCGAGTCCACCTGCAATGAAACGCTACCTGGCATAAATGCGCATTTCACCTTGGATTTGGTTTAGTTCCTCATCTCTAGTGGGAGAAAGCTGACCTGATGATTCCCTCTGCCGTAGGGAGAGGGTTAGGGCGAGGGAACAATTGGCAGTGGCCCACCCTTGGAGCAGTGGCCCACCCTTGGAGTTGGAGTTAGGAGTAACCCGTGGCCGTAGTCGTACTGGAAAAAACGGAACGCGGTCCTGTCGAGTGGGCGGGCCTTGCGTTGCGCGGCCTTCGCCAGATGCCGTTGCTGCCGACGGTCATCTTGGCCGTGCTCCTGCTGACCGCCATCTTCGCCAATTTGATTGCTCCCCACTCTCCCACTCGTGGAGAATTGAGAGACAGCCTGACACCCCCGGTCTGGGCTGGCCAGCGCGTGTCCGAAACGAGGACCGTGGTAGAAGGGCGAGCCGCTGATTTCGTGACCCAGATCAGCCTGACTGAGGCCCAGAAGGATATTGAGGACGGAAAGGCCCGGGTGGCTGGAGGGGGCGAACTGGTCCCCGGAGCCGAGTTGGAGTTGCTGCGGCCGGGCGGCACATGGAAATACATCCTGGGCACCGACGTTCAGGGCCGCGACGTGCTGAGCCGGGTGATTCACGGCACCCGTCCATCCTTGATAGTGTCCACGATAGCCATTCTGGTGGCCGGCAGCATCGGCACGACCATCGGACTCATCGCCGGGTTCCGGGGTGGGCTGGCCGACGCCATCCTGATGCGCCTGACCGACATCGTTCTGTCCATGCCGCTCATTCTCATCGCGGTGGTGGTCGCCGCCATCACCCAGCCTTCGTTGCAGAACATCATCATCATCATCGGGCTGCTGCTGTGGCCCCGGTTCGCCCGGCAGGTGCGCGGCGAGGCGTTGTCCCTGAAGGCGCAGGACTTCGTGGCCCGTGCGGTGGTGGCCGGCAGTTCCGGCCTGAGAATCAGCCTGAAGCACATCCTGCCCAACATCGTGCCTTCCCTGCTGGTGATTTCCACCCTGCAAGTCGGCTACGTGATCCTGCTGGAAGGATCACTGAGCTTCCTGGGCGTGGGCGTACCGCCGCCGCAGCCAGCCTGGGGACTGATGATCGCCGAAGGACGCGGGCTGCTCCAGACCGCGTGGTGGACCGCCCTGTTCCCCGGCGTCGCCATGGCCTTGACCGTGCTGGCGGTCAACCTCTTCGGCGACTGGCTGCGCGACAAGCTGGACCCCCGTCTGCGCCAGATTTAGGGCTTACCCGGCGGAACCCCAGGGTATTTCAGTTGTTTCCCCTTTCCGGGATCAGGGCGGAGGCATCCCCGGATTTCACCCTCACTCCAGCCTTCTCCTTAAATGGACAGGGAGATTCTTTGATGAACTTTTTAGTGAACCTGGAGGAAATACTGCTGGATGACGCGCTTCAGGTCCGAGTAATGATTTATTCGTTGTGATATGGACGGTAATTCCGTGCGGAGTGACGACAATTAGCGATATATACGTGTAACGTGACTGTCTTCGTATTGAGCCACAATTATCTCCTGTAATGTTATGGGCCGTCCATTATTATTCTTGAATCAGTATTGACAACACAGGGCGCAACGGCTTAAATGGATGAGCGAGTAATGGGTAAGCAGGCCCTTGGGCTTCGCTTGCCCGCTGTTGAATTCCGGCAGGCATCCGGGCGGGGTTCCGCAGTGCGGAAGTCCCGGAGGCCGGAGCAGAGCAGGAAGAAACTGGAAAAGTCGAAGCAAAGGAGGAATTGATGTCCCACCACGAAGTGTCCCAGAAAGATGTTGCCCTTATGGCCCACTTGCTGCGACGGGCCGGTTTCGGCGCCAGCCGAGACGAGATCGAAGCCCGGGCGCACCAGGGCTATGACTCGGTGGTTGACGAGTTACTCAACCCCGCCGAAGACGCCGGCATCGAAGAAGACATGATGTATCGCGCCTATCCGTCGTATTTCGACAAGGCCGCTATCGAAACGGGTCAGACCGAAATCGTCTACCGCATGATCAACAACAAGCACCAGCTCAAGGAGAAGATGGCCCTATTCTGGCACACCATCCTTTGCGCTGGCGACAACAAGGTAGACAACGCCCGCACCACGTCGATGCAGTACGACATCTTCCGCGAAAAGGGCATGGGCAACTTCAAAGAGCTATTGCTGTGGCTGTCCACCGACCCCGCGATGCTGTACTACCTGGACAACATCGAGAGCCACAAGACCGCGGTCAACGAGAACTATGGCCGTGAGCTGCTGGAGCTGTTCTCCCTCGGCGTCGGCATGGACAACGAGTTCAACTACTCCGAGGACGACGTAAAGGCCTGCGCTCGCGCCTTCACCGGCTGGAACCTGGCTCCGACCATCCCGGTCTTCCCCTATGGCCGCACACCCTTCGAGTTCCGCTTCGACCCAGCCGATCATGACTATGGCGAAAAGACCTTCCTGGGCGAGACCGGCAACTGGAACGGGGACGATGTGGTCGACATCATCTGCAAGCAGCCCGGCGCCGCCCGGTTCGTGGCCCGCAAGCTCTACGATTTCTTCGTCGCCGACGAGCCGCCGGTCCCGTCCTGGCGCTTGGCCGAGCCGCGCGACATGGACGCCATCAAGCAGTTGGAGAGGGCCTACTTCGACTCCGGCTACGAGGTCAAGGAAATGCTGCGGGTGCTGTTCACCAGCGACTTCTTCAAGGACGAGGCAGTCCGCTACGCCAAGGTGAAGAGCCCGGCCGACGTGGTCATCGGCACCATGCGCATGGCCCAGGACCACACCGAGCCCAAGCCCGGCCTGTTCTTCGTCGCCATGGAACCCAAGTACATGGGCATGGACCTGCTCAACCCGCCGACGGTCGAGGGCTGGCACATGGGCCGCGAGTGGATTAACAGCGGCTCCCTTATCGACCGCATCAACTTCGCGTCCAAAGTTCTGGGCGACACCAGCCTGCCCGGCGTCCAGTCGATGGTCAACCGGCTGATGGCTCAGGGCGATAACCTGAGCGCCGAGCAGTTGGTGGACGGCTGCCTTGACCTGGTGGGTCCGCTGACCATTTCCGAAGAGACCCGCAGAGAGTTGGTGGGCCATGTGGCCCATGGTGGCGAGCTGCGCCACAGCACCGATGTTGAAAAGGCGGACTTCACCCGCCGCGTCGGCGAGACCTTCCAGATGATCGCCACCACCTCGGAGTTCCAGTTCGGCTAGGCCGAGAATTACCGCCTGACCGTTGGTGGCGAGCTTGTCGAGCCACCAACGGTTGACGGCACCCACTCCGCTGGTCCTGAACTGGTCGAAGGACAGGCGGACCAGAAGAAAGATCGCAAACGATAACGGAGGAATAGCGATGGTATCCACCAGCAAGGATCCGGTCCTGGCTGTAGTCTCCCTGTCCGGCGGGAACGACGGGTTGAACACGGTTATCCCCTACGGCAACCCGCGCTACCGGGACTACCGCCCGACCCTGGGGATCCCCGAAGAAATGATTGTCCCCCTGAACGACACCCTGGGCCTGCATCCGTCCATGGCTCCCCTCAAGAAGTATTGGGACGAGGGCAAGCTGGCCATAATCCAGGGTATCGGCTATCCCAACGGCAGCCTGTCGCACTTCCGCTCCATGGACATCTGGGCCACCTGTGAGCCCGAGACCCTGGGCGTGGAAGGCTGGCTGGGCCGCCTGGTCAGGGAACTGGACCCCAACAAGGAAAACGTGCTGACCAGCGTCAACTTCGGCCGCGGCCTGCCCCGTGCAATGGCTATGGAAGGAGTCCCTGTCGCCTCAGTCGGTGACTTGAGCAACTACGGTCTGCTCACCGAGCTGGAGCGGGAAGAACAGCGGAACGAGGCCCTCGACCTCTTTGGCCGGATGTACGGCCCCGCCATCGGACGCGGTGCGGTGGAAGACTTCATCCGCAGCACCGGTGTCGAGGCCATGATGGGCGCCGACATTCTGTCCACCGCCCCCAGTATGTACCACGGCGAGGAAGAGTACCTGCTGGGCAACATCGGCGGGTATATGCGCGACATGGTCCAGGTGCATAACGCCAACCTGGGCAGCCGCGTGCTCTTCACCACGGCTCCCTACAACATCTTCGACACCCACGCCAACCAGGCCGTCGGGCAGTCGAACCTGCTGAACGACGTGGCGAGGAACGTTGACTCCTTCATGTCTGACCTGCGCCACCACAACATCAGCGACAACGTCGTAACGCTGCTCTACTCCGAGTTCGGCCGCCGCGCCATGGACAACGGCTCCGGCACCGACCACGGCACCGGCGGCGTGGCCTTCGTCATCGGCGAGAACGTCAAGGGTGGCCTCTACGGCGAGTACCCGTCCCTGGAGCCGGGCGAGTTGGAGGACGGCGGCAACCTGCAACACAACAATGACTTCCGCTCCACCTACACCACCCTGCTGGAGAACTGGATGGGCGTCGACTCCAAGCCCATCGTCGGCGGCGCCTGGGAGAAGCACGACTTCATCTAGGACACAACAGGGCCGGAGTGATCCGGCGTGAATCAAGAGGCAAACGTGCCGGAACGCGGCCGATGACCGTCCTGCGTTCCGGCCGTCGAGAGAGAGTACCGATATGGTTGAAGAAAACGGCACAGCTCAAGAAGAGGGACGGGGCGTCCTCCAGTTTGTCCTGGAACTCATCAGGTCTGGAGTGACCGCCCTCAGGTCTGTGATAACTTCAGTTGTGGACACTGGCCGGACGCTGGTCAACTCGCTGGTAGAGTGGGTGCTAAACGCCATCACTTCATTGGTCAGTTCAGTTGCCCAGCGTGTCATAACCAACATCGCCACAGACATCTAAGACGCGCCGTGTCTGCTGCCCGCAGGGGCGGGCGGTTTCCCGCAACAGCTACAACTAAGGAGGCAAGCCGTGGCAAGTGTATTTCTGGGCATCAACGACCGGACCTTCACCTACAAGTGGGTCGCCGGCCGATCCGAGTTCCAGGGCACCGGGTTCCGCAACCCGATGGACTTTGCTTTCGGGCCGGATGACTCAATCTACGTCGTGAACCGCTCCTACGAGTCCCGCTCCGACGGCACCCGCATCAACCTGTTCACCTTGGATGATGACGGCACCGAACACTACGTGACCGAGTTCGGCGGCTATGGCGAAGGCCCCGGCCAGTTCATGTGGCCGATGTCCATCGCTCTGGACAAGGACACCAACGTCTACGTGTCCGACGAATATCTCCACCGCATTACTATCTTCGACAAGGATGGCAACTACGTCGGAAACTGGGGTACGCACGGCTCCGGCGACGGAGAGCTGGACCACCCGGCGGGCTTGGCCATCCGCGACGGCGCGCTGATCGTGGTCGACAGCCGCAACAACCGTGTGCAGAAGTTCACCCTGGACGGCAAGTACATCTCCCAGTTCGGCAGCTTCGGCACCGGGCCGGGCGAATTCAATACCCCCTGGGGCATCGGCCTGGACAAGGAAGGCAACATCTTCGTTGCCGACTGGCGGAACGACCGCATCCAGTCGTTTACCAACGACGGCCAGTGGCTGGCCAGCTTCGGGCAGCCGGGCACCGGCGGCGACGCCACCTATGCCCGCGAGCATGGCGGCATCCGCCTGGTCCCGCAGCAGGTGGGCCTGTTCAACCGACCGACGGGCGTGGCCGTGGACAAGGAAGGCGACATCTACGTGGCCGACTGGCTGAACAACCGGGTGCAGGTGTTGACTCCCGAAGGCCGGTTCATCACCGAGTTCACCGGCGACGCAGCCCTGTCCAAGCTGGGCGAGCAGAAGATCGAGTCCAACCCGGATATGATCCGCCAGCGCAACGGCGTCCGCGACTTCACCCCCGAGAAGGTACTCTGGGCCCCCGTGGCGGTAAAGGTGGACGACAACGGCCGGGTCATCATCGCTGACACGATGCGCCATCGCTTCCAGGTCTACCAGAAGAACGACGAGCCGGTGCTGGTCTAACCAATAGTTCCCTCCCCCTCTGGGAGAGGGTTCGGGTGAGGGTAGTCTTCTCACCCTCGGTCAACAAACCCAGGGGCAGGCTCAAAGCCTGCCCCTCTTCTTGGAGCATCCCATGACGCAGAATCGTGAACAGTCCGGCGGCACGCTGGCCCAGCAGATGTTCGGGCCGCAGGCGGGAGTCTACGCCGAGAGCAAGGTGCACATCCGAGACGACAGCCTGGACTCGGTGCAACGATTGACCGGGCCGGACTTCCTGAAAGGCACGACGCCCTACCGTTGGGCCGTGGACATCGGCGCCGGGGCAGGGTTCACCGCCTTCGCCATGGCCGAGGTGTCGGAGCGTGTGGTCGCCAGCGACATCACCCAGCCCATGCTGCGGCAGGCCAGGCGCATCAGCGGCGAGCGAGGACTGGGCAACCTCTCGCTGGCCCAGAACGCAGCCGAGTCCCTGCCTTTCGCCGACGGCAGCCTGGACCTGATAACCTGCCGCGTCGCCGCCCATCATTTCCGCGACTTCGAGGCTGCCCTGAACGAGGCCCGCCGCACCCTGCGCTCGGGCGGCTCGCTGGTGATAGCCGACAGCATAGCGCCGGAAGACGACGCCGTGGCCGCCTGGATGAACGACATCGAGCTGCGCCGTGACTTCAGCCACATTCAGAACCGAAAAATCTCGGTGATCCGCCGGATGCTGACCGACCGGGGCTTCGAGGTGGCCGGCAACGAGA
This sequence comes from Dehalococcoidia bacterium, assembly GCA_965261945.1. Classification (GTDB taxonomy): domain Bacteria; phylum Chloroflexota; class Dehalococcoidia; order Lucifugimonadales; family UBA3495; genus VXOI01. The sequence continues at coordinate 1,940,061 of CBDHEF010000002.1, read as the reverse complement.
ACGAGCGGGTCTACCTGTGGTTCAACGACTGGGTGGCGAGGACGAAAGTGGCAGAGGAAGAGGCGGAGGCCCTGCGGCGAGAGTTTCAGGAGGCGACACCCGAGGTTAAAGAGGCGTTCCAAGTGGGGGAGTTGGAGGAAGACGGAGACTTTCTGTTTTCCTGGCCCTGCTGGATTTTCCGCGCCGTCAAAGGGTGAGCCGCCGCGCCGCGGCTCAGCGACCCTACACCGGCCACTGCTCCAGGTTCCAGGCCATGTCCCAGAACTGGCGCTCCAGGCGCAGGCTTGTAACGTAGGCCATCTCCATGGCTGCCTGTTCCGCCGGCGAGGCGACGCTGCCCAAGCCGTCGGTCAGCGCCCGCAGGCGCAGGGCTAGGTCGCGGAACTCATCGGAGGAATACATCGCCACCCAGTCGGCGTACAGCGGCGCGTGGACCGGCGCGCCCCGCCGGGACAGGCGCTCGCCGATCTCCCAGTAGCCCCACTGGCAGGGCAACAGCGCCGCCGCCAACTCCCCGAAGCTGCCCTGCGACGCCACCCGCAGCAGGTAGCTCGTATAGGCCACCGTGGCCGGCGCGGCCTCTGTCGCTTCCAGTTCCTCGCGGCTGATGCCGAACCGGGCGCAGTAACCCCGGTGCAGCTCCATCTCGGTGTTCAGCGTCTCGTCCAGCAGACCCGCAAACCAGGACATTACCTCCAGTTCGGGTGCCCGCGCCGCGCCCAGGGCCAGCGCCCGCGCGTAGTCGATCAGGTACACATAGTCCTGGGCCACGTAGAACTTGAAGCGCTCCACGTCCAGGTCGCCCTGCCCGATGCCCCGCACGAAGGGATGCTCCAAGATGGCCCGACGGATGGGGAGCGACCGCTCCTCAACGCCTTCGATGAAACCCATGACCGCCCCCTTACTCGCTGTCGCGCGGCGGGCGTCGGCGATGGCGGAATATGTCGGCCAGCGGGATGGCCAGACCCGGCAGAAGCGGGGTGGTCAAGGTGTCGTCGGCGCCCAGCACGGCCCGTTCCACGTACTCGCCGCCCCTCAGTTCCAGTTGGGTGACCGTATCGCTGCGAGGGTCGATGGGCCAGTACTCAAGGACGCCCGCTTCGGCGTATATCTGCCGCTTCCGCACCAAGTCCCGGCTGCGGTCGGTGGACAGTATCTCAACCGCGATGTCAGGCGCTCCCTCAACCCATCTACCTTCCAGGACGCCCCGTCGCCCCTCGCGGATAATGGCTATATCCGGTTCCGGGGCGCGTTGCAGTTCCCGCGACAGGATGGTGGTCATCTCGTGATAGAACTGGGCCGGTGGCTCATCGAACCCGTCCAGGTAGTTGTCGAAATGTCTGGAGAACTGGAAAATCAAGAATTGATGGTCGCGTGTGCCGGAAGGCATGATGTAAAGTGCTCCGTCGTCGAGTTCCCACTTTCCGTCGGTCTCTCCGAGGGCCAGGAACTCGTCGAGGGACATCCGCGTTCCGGTACGCAGGCCGGTGGTAGACATATTCGGCTCCCACTTTTGCTTTAAGTATTTGTCGCCCGGCCGCCTGATTGTAACAGAGGGCAAATGTTCAGGAGGCATTGCCCCTCCCCTCCATATTGCACGATCAACTGTCAGCCACCGCTTTCGCCCCTGTCGCCGTCGGCGTATAATGAGCGGCAACCCCCATTCCTCACCACGGATGTGATTCCTATGGAAGTTGTTTTCACCCAGGACGTTCCCAACAAGGCCCGCGCCGGCGAGGTCCGTCGGGTGCCCGACGGTTATGCCCGCAACTATCTGCTGCCCCAGGGTCTGGCCGTGATGTCCACGCCCGAGGTGCTAAAGCGCCTGCACAAGATCAGGTCCGCAGGCGACTCGGTCCGGATGCGCGAGACCCAGGTGCTGGAAGACCTGAAAGAAGCCTTGGACGATACTGAAATCACCGTGGAAGCCCGGGTCACCCCTACTGGACGTTACTACGGCGCCATCACCAGCACCCACATCTCCATGGCCCTGGCCGAGGTCATCGGGCGAGAGGTGGAGCGCCGCTGGATTGAGGTCGCCGAACCCATCCGCGAGCCGGGCGAGTACGACATCACCCTGCGCTTCTCCACGGAAATTTCGGCCACCATCCACGTCACCGCCGGGACCGAAGAGTAGCCGTGACTATCTACGCGGAAAAACTGCTCCCTCATAACATCGAGGCGGAGGAAGCGGTTATTGGGTCGTTGCTGATTGACGGCGAGTGCTTCGCGCGCGTCGCCCCGTTGCTAAAGGGCAACGACTTCTACCGGGAGCGCAACCAGCTCTGCTTCGACGCGGCCATGGCCCTGTTCCAGCGCGACCAGGCCATCGACCAGACCACTCTGGCCGGCGAACTGGCCCGCACCGAAAAGCTGGACGCCGTGGGTGGAATGGCCTACCTGTCGCATCTGGTCGCCATCACGCCGACCTCGGCGCACTCTGAGGATTACGCTCAGGTCGTCATGCGCACCGCCACCATGCGGAAGCTCATCTCCGCCGCCTCTCGCATTTCGGAGCTGGGCTACAACGACACGGACGATGTGGATGGCACCCTGCGCCAGGCCGAGGACACGCTGTTCGCCGTGCGGGGCGCGGGGCAGACGCGGGGCTTCGTCCCACTGCGGCAGATATACGACCAGTACCTTCAGGATCTATGGGACCTGGGCCAGCCGCTGACCGATGTCGGCGGGCCGGTGGTGTCGGGCTATCCGGACCTGGACGAACTGCTGGGCGGCATACAGCGGTCGGACATGGTAATCCTGGGCGCGCGCCCTGCCATAGGCAAAAGTACGCTGGCCCTGAACATCTGCCTCAACGCCGCCAAGAACGGCTCCACCGTCGGGGTCTTCAGCCTGGAGATGAGCCGCGACCAGCTCGGTATGCGAATCCTGTCTTCCGAGGCCGAGGTTGACTCCCACAGGTTGCGGCGGGGGCTGTACACCATGGCCGAGGAACAACGCATCATAGATGCCGTCGGCCAGCTTTCCGATCTGCCGGTATACATTGACGACACGCCCTATCAGAGCATGGTGGAGATGCGCAGCAAGGCCCGGCGGCTCGCGCTGGAGCACGGGCTCGACTTGCTGGTGGTGGACTACCTGCAACTGGTGCAGGGGCAGACGCGAGGCGGGTACAGCGGCAACCGGGTCCAGGAAATCAGCGAGATTTCCCGCTCGCTCAAGGCCCTCGCACGCGACCTCAACATCGCTCTCATCGCCTGCTCGCAGTTGAGCCGCGTGGTGGAGAACCGGCCGGGACACCGCCCGCTACTCTCCGATCTGCGCGACAGCGGCAGCATTGAGCAGGACGCCGACGTGGTGATGTTCATCCACCGGGAGGACGTCTACACCACCGAGGAAGAATGGGAGCAGCAACACCCCGGACAGCCCTACCCCGAGGGCATAGCCGACATCATAGTGGCCAAGCATCGCAACGGCCCCACGGGCAACATCAATCTCAAATTCCACAGCAACCTCGTGCGCTTCGAGGCCCTGCCCCGGGCCGGTGAGTACTAGGGAACTCGGGATGGGCGTCCTCACCCCGGCCCCCTCCCGCAGGGAAAGGGAACGCTGAAGCAACCTGTTGCCGTGGTGGATTGTTCATGGCCTTCAACGGATTTCCCCGCGATACCCTTTACACGCCGACGCCCGACCCGCTCTTCGGCCCGTTGCTGGAGGAAATCCAGGACCTGTCCGAACTGAAAGTCACGCTGCGGGGCCTGTGGCTGCTGCACCACAAGCGCCAGGGGCCGCGGGCCGTTTCGCTGGCCGAGTTCCTGTCCGATACGACCCTGCTGCGGGGACTGAGTGCAGGCCCGGAACACGGTGGAGCTGACGGCGCGGCGGAGGAAATCCGGCGCGGCCTGCGGCAGGCAGTGCGCCGAGGCGTGTTCCTGGTCCACGGCAGTGGGCCAGATGACACGGTATTTGTGCTGAACAACGACGCCGGCCGGCGCTCCCTGGCGTGGCTGAAGGAGAACGGAACGGCGGTCAGCGAGGGAGCCGGCCTCGACGAGGCTCCGGCAAGGCCCCGGGAACGCCCCAATATCTACGCTCTCTACGAAGACACCATTGGGACGCTGACGCCCATCGTAGCCGAGCGACTCAAGGAAGCCGAGGACCGCTACCCTCCCGGTTGGATCCGGGAAGCCTTCGAGATGGCGGCGCTGGAGAACAGGCGAAACTGGCAGTACATCGCCGCCATCCTGTCCCGTTGGGGTTCGGAAGGCAAGGGCAATTGGACCGGCGGGAGCAAGGAAAGTGGAAAGCCTGGGCGAAGTCCTACGCAGAATCAGCGAAAGAAGTATAGCCAAGACTACGAACGGCGGCGTGGTCGCGCCACTCCCGGAACCGGCTCGCGCTGACGACTGCCCCCACTGCCACGGCAGCGGTTGGGTGACCCACCGTGTCCCCGTGGGGCATCCCGAATTCGGGAAGGCCACGCCCTGCCAGTGCCGCCAGTCCGAGGATACGCTGCCCTCCCGCATGGAGGCGTTGCGCCGTTACAGCAATCTGGGGGCCCTCGCGCGCCTCACCTTCGCCGCCACCCGCTCCGAGGGGCCGCTGTCCGACGTGGCGGCGCGGCGGATGTTCGCCGAAGCCCTGCCGCAGGCGGCGGCCTACGCCGAGAACCCCGATGGCTGGCTGGTTCTCGCCGGGCCTTCCGGCAGCGGCAAGACCCACCTGGCCGCGGCCATCGCCAACCGTTGCATCGAGCGGCAGCAGACCACCTTCTTCATCATGGTGGCCGACCTTCTGGACCACTTGCGGGCCGCATACTCGCCCAACAGCGAGCTCGCCTACGATGAGCTGTTCGAACAGGTGCGCAACGTGCCGGTGCTGGTTCTCGACGACCTCGGCGCTCACAGCTCGACGCCGTGGGCCCAGGAAAAGCTGTTCCAGATTATCAACCACCGCTACAACAACGCCATGCCCACTGTCGTAACCATCCGGGGGCCGCTGGCGCGGTTGGACGAATCGCTCCGCACCCGTCTCGACGCCGAGGGGCGCTCCCGGTTGGTGCAGTTGGGCCACTTCAACAACCGCCTGGCCCTGGGCATCGGAGAGGTGCGATCCGAGATGCTGACCCGCATGACCTTCGCCACTTTTGACGTCGCGGGCGGTCTCAGGGCTACCAAGAATGACCAGGAAGCGCTGGCCCGCGCCCTCCACGGAGCCCAGACCTTCGCCACATTCCCGGAGGGATGGCTGCTGTTCACCGGCAATCGCGGTTCCGGCAAGACCCATCTGGCGGTTGCCATCGCCGGGGAGAGCCTGCGGCAGGGGCGGCAGGTGTTCTTCGCCTTTGTGCCAACGCTGCTGGATCATCTGCGGATGACCTACAGCCCCGACAGTCCGGTGCATTTCGACGAGCTATTTGAGCAGGTCCTGAACGTGCCGCTCCTGATTCTCGATGACCTGGGATCGGAAAACAGCACCCGCTGGGCCGAAGAGAAACTGTACCAGATAGTGGTCCACCGCCACGAGGCGCGGCTGGCGACTGTCATCACCACCGCCTCGACAATGGAAGAGCTGGAGGAGTCCAAGCCCCGCATCGCTTCCCGCCTCGTGGACAGCATGGTCGCCGAATGGGTGGCGATAGACGCCCCCAACTACCGCGACCAACGCCGGCGCTAGGGCTTCAATTTCCGTTGTGCTAGACTATGGCGTCAACGAAAGGGGGCCGGAAATGGCGCAGACAGAGCAATACAGGGTCATCCGCGAGCGCAACGTCATGGCGCCGATGCGCGACGGCGTGCGTCTGGCGGCCGACATCTACCGCCCCGATTCGCCAGGGCGTTTCCCGGCGCTGGTGACACGCGGGCCGTATGGCAAAGACGGCTACGCCGATAACCAGGAGCACTCCAGCTGGTTCTTCCCCCAGCGCGGCTATGTGGTGGTGAGCCAGGACTGCCGCGCCCGCTTCGACTCGGATGGCGACTACTACGACCCGCTGTTCCAGGAAGGTCAGGACGGCTACGACACCGTGGAGTGGGCGGCCCGCCAGCCGTGGTGCAACGGGCGCGTGGCCACCACCGGGCAGTCGTACCTTGGCGCTACCCAGTACACCCTCGCTGGCGGCCCCCGCCCGCCGCACCTGGTCTGCATGGCCCCGGTGTCGGCCTCGTCGGACTTCCACCAAAGCTGGGTCTACCACACTGGCGGCGCGATGGAGTGGGGCTGGACGGTGCCTTACGCCATCCACAAGGGCCGCAACACCCTGCTGCGGACAGGCCGCGAGGACCTGCTGGCGCAGATGGACGAATACGTCCTCCCTCCCGACAATTTCGCCCAACCTCTGACCGACGCCTGGTTCTCTCACCTGCCGCTGCGCGACTGGATTGAACGCCTCAAGGAGACGGCGCCTTACTTCCACGAGTACTTCGACCAGGAGTTGGACGGGCCGTACTGGTCGCGCATCAACCTGATGCGCCAGGCGCACAAGATTTCGCTGCCCATGTTCCACGTCAGCTCATGGTACGACATCTTCCTGGAAGGGGCGCTGAACGGCTACCAGTCGCTGCGGGGCCGGGCCGCCACCGCCGAGGCGCGGGGCAGCCAGCGCCTGCTGGTCGGCCCGTGGGCGCACATCCGCCCCTACACCGCGCCCACGTCCGGCGACACCGGCGACATAGACTTCGGCCCGGAGGCGCGCATCGAACTGCATGAGCATCTGCTGCGCTGGTTCGACTACTGGCTGAAGGACATCCAGACCGGCCTGATGGACGAGCCGCCGGTGAGCATTTTCGTCATGGGAGAGAACCGCTGGCGCGCCGAGCGGGACTGGCCCCTGGCCCGCACCCACTACACCAAGTGGTATCTGCACTCCGGCGGTTCTGCGAACACGCTGGAAGGCGACGGCACGTTGTCCACCACCCCGCCCGGGGAGGAACCAATGGACGTCTATACCTACGACCCCGCCGACCCGGCGCCGACGCGAGGCGGCTCCACGCTGATCATCCCCCAGGGCGTGGCCGACCAGCGTGAGGTGGAGGTGAGGGATGACGTGCTGGTGTACACCTCGACGCCGCTGGAGCGGGACATGGAACTGACCGGCCCAATCAACGTGACGCTCCACGCCGCCAGCACCGCCGTCGACACCGACTTCACGGCCAAGCTGGTGGATATGCGGCCCGACGGATACGCCCACAACCTACAGGACGGCATCGTGCGCGCCCGCTTCCGCACCTCTGCCGCCGAGCCTTCGCTGATCCAGCCCGGACGCATCTACAAGTACGAAATTGACCTCTGGTCCACCAGTCACGTGCTGTTCGCGGGCCACAGCCTGCGGCTGGAGATTTCCAGCAGCAACTTCCCCAGGTTCGACCGCAACCCCAATACCGGCGCGGCCATCGGCGTCGATGCGCGGCTGGAAACGGCCCTGCAAACGGTGCTGCACACGGCGGATTACCCATCCCATGTGACGCTGCCGGTGATACCGCGATAAGGCAGCAGAGAGGAGGAGGGATGCCCTCGCCCTGGCCCTCTCACGAGGTAGAGGGAATAAAGGCAACCCCTTTTTCTGCCCCACCCAGGGGAGAAATCCAGGGTTTATAAATGAAGAGTAAGGAAAGGAGAGCATGAGCACATCCCGCCAGGTTTTTTCACCGGCGCAGCGCGAACTGCTGGACGCGGCGCTGGACCGCATCATCCCGCCCCATGACAACCGGCCGGGAGCCGGGACGCTGGGCATCGGCGGCTTCGTAGAGTCGGTGGCCGTCGGCGAACCGGGACTCACTCGGCTGTTCGCGCAGGGGCTGTCCGACATCGAAATTGCCGCCGCCGAGCGCGGGCCCGATGGCTTCGCCGCATTGCCGGACGACGCGAAGGACGCGGCGTTGCGGTCGGTGGAGGCATCCCACGCCGACTTCTTCGATCAACTGGTGTTGCAGGCCTACAACGGATACTATTCGAACTTGACGGTATTCGAGGCAATAGGATATAATCTATCATCGCCCCCGGTTCCGGGGAGCAAACTAGAACTTTTGGACGAGACTTTGCTAGAGGCGCAGCGCCAACGGCCCCCCTTCTGGACTCGGGTTTAGCCGATTTCGTGGGCGGGCAACCGGCTTTTGTGCCGGGGGGAACGCCATGCCCACACCGAATCGCAGGGAAGAATTCGACCAGAAGCTGGTTGATCTGGAGGCTGAAGTCGAGGGGCTCGCCTATTACGTCGGGGAAGCGGTCCACCGCTCGGTGGAAGCGCTCAAGACTCGGGATTTGGCCGTATCCCGGCAGGTTATCGCCGACGATGACTACATCGACGGGAAGCAGGCCGAGATCGAGGCTAGGTGCATTGACCTCATCGCAACCCAGCAGCCGGTGGCCCGCGACCTGCGATCTATCATCGCGCTCCTCCACATCGGCGTCGAACTGGAGCGGATGGGTGACTACGCCGAGGGGATCGGAAAGATAGGCCTGTCCATCGGTGATGAGCAGACACTCAAGCCTCTTATCGACATCCCCCTGATGGCCCAGAAAGCTACGGATATGCTGCACGACAGCATTGACGCGCTGCTCAACCGCGACACCGGGAAGGCGGAAGAGGTGTGTGAGGCCGACGACGAGGTCGATGCCCTTTACGACCAGGTTTACCGCGACCTGCTCGAATATATGATTGACGATCCTGCTACCATCCAGCGAGCCACCTACCTGCTCTGGGTGGCGCACGACCTGGAGCGCATCGCTGACCGCGCCACCAACATCGCAGAACAGGTGATTTTCCTGGTCAAGGGCAGCAACCCGGACATTGCGCTGTCTCCCAGCAGGGAGACCCAGCGCGAGCGGGTCTTGGCGCCTTTCCGTTAATCCCAACGGTGGACGGTATTGACGCCCGGCGTTTTCTGGTGAGGCGCCGGGCGTTTTCGTTAATGTGAACCCCGTCGCCATTGGCTGCCTGTTCCATTCTCCCGCCGGGGCGCTATTGACATACCTGTTGCAGCCTCCTACAATGCGAACAAATGTTTACGAACAGATGTTTTACAGAGGTAACAGCATGGCAAGCGCTCAGGTGACGGAAATTCACTGCAAGACCTTGCTCAACCGGCTGGACGTGCCGTTCTTTCCCTTTCGGTGGACGCTCAACCCCTACCGGGGGTGCCGCCACGCCTGCCGCTATTGCTACGCCAGGCCAACCCACGAATTCTGGGGGATGGACGCCGGGCGAGACTTCGATCAACGGGTGTTTGCCAAGGTGAACGCGCCTCAGGTGCTGCGCGAGGAACTGAAGCGGCCCAGTTGGCGTGGCGAGTCCATTGCCATCGGTACCGCCTCCGACCCCTACGAACCCGCCGAGGCGGAGTACCAGGTCACCCGCGGGGTGCTCCAGGTCCTGGTTGACTTCGCCAACCCAGCCAGCATCACGACCAAGGGCGTCCTGGTGCGGCGCGATGTTGACCTGCTGCGCCGGCTCAGCGAGGTCGCCGAGGTCAGCGTCAACTTCAGCGTCGGCAGCGTTGACGAGGAGGTCTGGAAGCTGACCGAGTCGGGTGCGCCCCGCCCGCAGGCGAGGCTGGAGACGATGCAGTTCCTCGTTGAGAACGGCATCAACGCCGGCGTGATGATGGCCCCGCTGCTGCCTGGCATCAGCGACCACGAAGAGAACATCGCCGCCGTTGCCGAGGCCGCCCACAACCACGGCGCGCAGTTCCTGGGGGCCAACGTCCTGTTCCTCAAGCCCGGCTCCAAGGAATGGTTCATGCCCATGCTGCGGGAGACCTACCCCCACCTGGAGCAGGGCTACGCCAAGCTCTACCGCAAGACCTACGCGCCCGAGGAATACACCAGGAACGTGCTGTCCATCGTGGACCGCGAGCGCCGCCGTTGGGGCCTGCACCGCCGGGAACGCAATCCCGCCCCCAAGCCGGTGCGCGGCCAACTGGAGTTCAGCTTGGCGGAGACCCCGCCGCGCCGCCGCAATTCATCTCGCGCTCCGCAGCCGCAGACCGGGCAACTGGAGCTGTCCCTGACGGCATAGAGCGGCGAGACCGAGATGCCCGGAACCATCGGCAACATCGCAAGCCTCGCTGGTGTGGTTAGATCACTACTGGGGCTGGGGTTTGCTGTACTGCAACTGCTGAAGCTGCGCGGCGAAACCCGGGCCGCCAGGAAGGCGTCGGAGTCGGCGGAGCGGGCGATTCGACGGGATTCGGCGATGACCGATCTGGCGCTGCTGTACGAAAAAATGCAGGCGCTGAAGGCCATTTGCCGTAGCGGAGACAAGACCAGCGCCCTCTTCTGGCACAGGGACATTTTGGCTGGTCTTCTGAATGTCCAGCGCCACCATCCGCGTTTGACTGAGGGCCACTTGGAGCGGATTCTTGCGGCATTGGCCGACATTGGCAATATGGAGCGCAGAGTCGGGCGACTGAGCGGCAGCTTGTCGCCGGAAATGACTGGCGGTGGCGGATGCAACGACACTCTTCTGGATATTCAGTCAAAACCGATCCCTGGACTACAGGACGGAATACCGGGACCGAGTTGAGGGAAGGCTGGTAATGAACAGGTTGAGTAAAGACGGAGTATTGAGTAAAGACGGAGTAATGGAAGCGTTCCTTGAACGCGCCAAATCAGGGTCGGAGAATTGGGAATACGTCGGCTCCGGCGCCTCCTACGCCTACCGGCTTGCATTTCCTGACGTGTGTTTTGTAATCAGAGGGAATCTGACAGGCAAACACTTGATACTTTCCCTCGATACGATGGACGCCAGTGGGGAATTGATGGGGATAGCCGCTGCGGATTCCGACACCCCGCTATACCCGGCATTGTCCGACATTTTCTTGTCGGCTCGATAGGAGTCCGGTAACCCTTGCATCGAGGAATTGCTGGAATCCGCGCGGCAATCCTAGTCGCTCCTAGCGCGAGTAGCGATATACGTCCCCGGAGCGGTCGCAGTTCAGGCGCCGGCTCAGGTGCAGGCCCTCCAGGACAAACTCCACCGCAGAGGCCACAACCTCGGGGCGCTGGTCGCCGCCGGTCAGCGGTGTTATCGCTGCGGACAACCCTTCTATTGAGTCCAGCAGCGCCGGGTATTCCGCGGCCGGGCGGTCGCTGCCCACAATGGCGGCCCCACCCAGGTCAAAGGCCATTATCACGTCCTCTAGCTCTTCCAGGTTGAACGCGCTGCCGAACACCCGCAGCACGGCGCGGCGGGTCAACTCGTCGGTCACCCGCGATTCGCGCCCCTCCTCGAATGTCTCCAGCTCTATCTTCCCGGCGAATGACGCGACTATGTAGGGCAGGTCGCTGACGCGAGGGCAGGCCCACTCCTCGCCGTTGATGATGCTGCGGCGCACCGCGTTGGAGAGGGCTGTCTCGAAATTGGAGATGGAGACGCGGACGCTGACACCGGACCGCTGGTTGATTTCACTGCTCGACCGGGCCAGGGCCGTAATCTCGGCCAGGATGCGTTTCATGTAGTCGGGGATCACCAGCCGCTCCTCGTCGGGGAAGCGGTTGCGCTCCTGCTCCATGATGGCGATTTCGTCCTGCGGGTTGCGGGGATAGTGGGTGTGAATCTGCGAGCCGTAGCGGTCCTTCAGCGGGGTCACGATGCGGCCCCGGTTGGTGTAGTCCTCCGGGTTGGCCGTGGACACCACGTAGATGTCCAGAGGCAGGCGGATGCGGTAACCTTTTATCTGGACGTCCCGCTCTTCCATCAGGTTGAACAGACCCACCTGGATGCGTTCCGCCAGGTCGGGCAGTTCGTTGATGCAGAAGATGCCCCGGTTGGTGCGAGGCACCAGCCCGTAGTGGATGACCAGTTCGTCGGACAGGTAATGCCCCTCTGCCACCTTGATGGGGTCAATCTCGCCGATGAGGTCGGCTATGGAGATATCCGGAGTCGCCAGCTTCTCGGAATAGCGCTCCTCCCGGGGCAGCCACTGTATGGGAGTGTAGTCTCCTTCCTCGGCTACACGGTTGCGGCAAGCCTGGCAGATGGGATGATAGGGGTCGTCGTTGATTTCGCAGCCGGCGATCATGGGTATGAACTCATCCAGCAGTCCGACCAGTCCTCGAATCAGCCGCGACTTGGCCTGACCCCGCTCTCCCAGCAGGATTACGTCCTGTCCTGCCAGTATGGCGTTCTCCAGTTGCGGTATGACGGATTCCTCGAATCCGATAATTCCGGGGAAAACCATTTCTTCCGCCCGAATCCGGTCAATGAGATTGCTGCGTATTTCTTCACGGACGGGGCGAACCACATATCCGCTGTTTCGCAGGTCGGCGATGGTTCGCAGGGAACTGTAGTCAATCATCAGCAAAGGCTCCAATCCGGTGCGTGGCCGGTTGCCGGTGGCCAACGCGGCGAGGTTAGTACCAACTTATCATAACTTGCCCTATAATTGAACGCGGCGGCGGTTTGCGGACAGGGCCTTTTCATTCTCCCCCTCCCTTGAGGGAGAGGGCTGGAGTGAGAGTGGAATCCTGAGTTTCAACGATGCTTTCCTGTACGTATGCGCCCTCGCCCTGACCCGCTCCCTGAGGGAAAGGGAGCTTTGCCTGAGGATGAAAAGGCCTTGGGTATGCGGAGGGATTAGCCATGTTCATGCGGATAGCCGTCCCCTTGCTCATGTTCCTTGCGCCCCGGTTCCTGCCTAAAATAATCCGGTTTGCGCGGTTGGTGTGGCGGTTGAGCTTCGACCAGCGGGTGCCGCTGCCGCTGCGCCTGTTGTTGCCCGTGGCTATTCTGTACGCCGTGTCGCCCATAGACCTGGTCAAGGACACCGTTCCCATCCTGGGACGGTTCGACGACCTTATTTTCATCGCCTTTGCCTTGTTGCTGCTGGTCAAGCTGTCGCCGAGGGAGGTCGTGCACGAGCACAACGGCGTAGTTCCGCCGTCCAACCGCCCCGAAGACACCGACCCGGACAATGTAGTCGACGGCACCGGGCGCGTCATAGACGACAAATAGCCGCTCTCGCTTCTGTTCTGACCAGGCAAAACCGAAGACGAGCGTCGCCTGGGGGGGCGGCCTCGCCTGCATCCGGGAGTTGTACTATCGCACTCTCCGCGCCGCTCCCTGCTCCTGTTCCCTGCAACCCCGTCCCTTCGGACACCGGGAGCGAAATTGTTCCCGCGCCCGGCATGGGGCTGTACATCCATGTGCCTTTCTGCAAGACCAAGTGCCCCTACTGTGATTTCAACACCTACCAGGGCATCGAGTCGCAGATGGGGAGTTACCTCGAGGCGGTGACCGGCGAGCTGCGGCTGTGGGGCCGGTCTCTGGGCCATCCGCAGGTGCGCACGGTGTTTTTCGGCGGAGGCACCCCGTCCTATCTTCCCGACGGCGACATTGCCGCCATCATGGAGGCTGCCGGCGACGCCTTCGCTATCGCTTCGGACGCCGAGGTCACCATTGAGGCCAACCCCGGCGACCTGAACGCCGAGGCCTGCCGGGGGCTGCTGTGGCAGGGCGTGAACCGCCTTAGTATCGGTGTGCAGAGCCTCGACAACGGACTATTGCAACTGCTGGGTCGCCGCCACAACGCCGACGGGGCCATCGGGGCCTTCGAGACGGCCCGCGACGCCGGTTTCGGCAACGTCAACCTCGACCTGATGTACGGCCTGCCCAATCAGAGCCTCAGCCAATGGGAGGACACGATTGCGAGGCTGGCCGTCCTCTCCCCGGAGCACATATCGCTCTACGCGCTGACGCTGGAGGAAGGCACTCCCATGCGTGTGTGGGCGGACCAGGGGAAGATACCAGAACCTGACCCCGACCTGGCCGCTGATATGTACGACATGGCCCGGCGGGTTCTGGCCGAGTCGAGCTATCGGCGCTACGAGATTTCCAACTGGGCGCAGCCGGGGCAGGAGTCGCGGCACAACCTCATCTACTGGCGCAACGATCCCTATCTGGGCGTCGGGCCGGGCGCGCACTCCCGCTTGGGGGAGTACCGTTTCTGGACGGTACTGTCACCCCGCGACTACGCCAGCCGTCAGGACGAATGGCGGCAGGCGTCCGACCGTCTGTGGGCCGGCTTCGGCGAGCAGGAGCTTGGTGAGGCGCGGACGGTGGACGGCTGGGAGCATATCGGCCCTGACACCGCCTGCGCCGAGACCATGTTCCTCGGCCTGCGTCTGCTGGACGGGCTGGACCTGCGCCAAGCCTCCGACTCAGTGGGCCATGACCTCGCCGCTCGCTACCGCGCCGAGATCGTGGAGCTGCTTGCCCTGGGCCTGCTGCGCCGCGAGGGCGACACTATCCGCTTGGACGAAGAGGCCTGTCTGATCGCGAACCAGGTCTTCACGCGGTTCCTGTAATAGCCTCCGGCGGCATGATGTTGTAATGTAATGGAGTTACCCAACCGCCAGTTTGCCTATGTCCCCGATGTCCGCCCGCTGGGGAAAAGTGAAATCGAGCAGAGAAAATACCGGGAATGGAAACCGGAATGGACTGACTCCTGGGGCTACGTCCCTCCCATTTCGGAACTGCCGGAGTGGGATAAACTTCCGGATGGCCGTTGTCCGGGCGCTCACTACCTCGGATACGTTGACGGCGCAGGAATTTAGGGAAGGCTGCGATGTACGTAATCGGCACCGCCGGACATGTTGACCACGGCAAGTCCACGCTGGTGAAGGCATTGACCGACATAGACCCCGACCGGCTCCCGGAGGAGAAGGAGCGGGAGATGACGGTGGACCTGGGCTTTGCTTGGATGACGCTGCCCAGCGGCCGCGAGGTCAGCATCGTCGACGTGCCGGGCCACGAGCGGTTCATCAAGAATATGCTGGCCGGCGTCGGCGGCATTGACCTGGCGCTGCTCATCGTCGCCGCCGACGAGAGCGTGATGCCCCAGACCCGCGAGCACCTTGCCATTCTCGACATCTTGCAGGTGACCCGCGGGCTGGTGGTGGTCACCAAGACCGACCTGGTGGACGATGAGTTGGTGGAGCTGGTCAAGGCCGAGGTCGAGGATACGCTGGCTGGAACGTCCTTCGAGGGTTGTCCCATGGTGGGGGTATCGGCCTATAGCGGCGACGGCCTGGACGAACTGCGCGGTGTGATCGACCGCATCCTGGACGATACAGAGATGAGGCGCGACTTGGGCCGTCCCCGCCTGCCCATTGACCGGTGCTTCTCCATCTCAGGCTTCGGCACCGTGGTCACCGGCACGCTGATTGACGGCTCGCTGGCCGTGGGCCAGGAAATCGAATTCGCCGGTTCGCGGCAGCGGGCCAGGATCCGGGGCTTGCAGAGCCACAAGACGCGGGTGAGCAGCGCTGAGCCGGGTGTGCGGCTGGCGGTGAACCTCTCTGGCATCTCCCGCGACGACATTCAGCGCGGCGAAATTCTGACGTCGCCCGGCTGGCTGCGCCCCGCTTGGCGGCTGGACGCCCGGCTGAGGATGGTCAACAACGCTCCCCATCCCCTGAAGCACAACGAGGGCGTTACCTTCCACCTGTTCACCAGCGAGTCGCCGGCCCGGGTGCGCCTGCTGGACGCCGACCGGCTGGAGGCCGGGGCCGAGGGCTGGGTGCAACTGCTGCTGTCGGAGCCTCTGCCGCTGGTCAAGGGCGACTACTTCGTGGTCCGTTCCGCCGAGAGTACGCTGGGAGGTGGGCAGGTGGTGGACCCCAACCCCCGCCGCCGCCACCGCCGCTTCGACTCTGGCGTCGCCGAGCGGCTGATGCTGCTGGACGAAGGCGCCAGCGAGGACGTAATCGTCAGCGTGGCGGAGCAGTGGGGGCCGTGCGGCCTCGCCGAAATCTCCCGCCGCGCCAACCTGCCCCGCGAGGAAGCTCTGGAGCGAGCGGTGGCCCTGGTGGAAGAAGCCGAACTGGTGGCCCTGGGCGATCTGGCGGCCGACGCCGACGCAGTGGTCTATTCGGCCTTGGGCTGGGGCGCCCTCAAGGGGAGACTTGCCACGGTCCTGCGCGCCTACCACGACCAGTATCCCCTGCGAAAGGGAGCGCCGGCTCAGGAAATACGCAGCCGGTTGGGGCTGCCGCAATCGGTGTACCTGCGGGCGCTGTCCCTGCTGACCGCTGAGGGAATTGTCATGGAGGACGGGCAGACGGTGCGCTTGCCTGGCCACGAGGTGACCTTCTCCTCAAAAATGGAGCAGCAGGTGGCGCGGTTCCTGCAATCCCTGGAGAGCGAACCCTACTCTCCGCCCACCGACCAGTCGATGGACTCCGAGCTGCTGGGTGCGCTGGTGGACCAGGGTAAGGTGGTCCGCGTTGGCGACTCGGTGGTATTCACCGCCGCCGCCTACCGCGAGATGACCGGGCGTATCGTGGAGCGCCTGCGAGAGCACGGCAGCATCACCGTCGCCGAGGCGCGGACGCTGTTCAACACCAGCCGCAAGTACATCCTGCCCCTCTTGGAGCGTATGGACCAGGAGCAGATTACCCGCCGCTCCGGCGACGAGCGAGTGCTGCGTTAGTCCGGGCCGTGAAGCAGCTCCCCGGTGAGGAAATTCTTCCACCTAATTCTTGTAATTGTGATAATCCAAGCATACGCATCATATCCAACAGCGCTATTCTGCTTTCGTGGAGTGGTTGCCTCCCGCCGGATGTTCTGAAGAAACTCAGGGAACCCAGGCAGCGTTGACGTTCGTCTCGGGGCCATCCGGCGGGGGGCAGAAAGACCCCTACCGTCCCAAATGTTCCAGAAACTCGTCGTAAGTTGTGAATTGGGCCACTGTGTTTAGGAACTCCCCCAGCGATTCGCTCTCCCGGCGCAACCCGCGCAGTTGGCCCTCGATTGGGCTGTCCGAAGCGGCGCTGGTGGCGTATGAACCGTAAAAGGCGAAGAACGCCTGGTTAATTTTGCGGATGCGGTAGCCGTGCTCCAGCAATTCCAGACGGCGCACATCCATGTAGGACTCTGCTTCCTCGATGCGTCCCTCGGCCAGCAGTTCCTCGGCGCGGCGGCGGGTCTCGCGCATCTCGGCGTTGAAGTCAAAGGCATCGGGGTCGGGATCAGCAGGTGGGGGCGGCAGATTCCGGTCCACGACGATTCCGGTCATGGCTTCGTAGGCCCGGTCGCCAATCTCCCGGCCTCCCAGCGTGGCCGCGGTCTCGTTGAGGGTTGTCATTTCCGGGCTGTCCCAGAAATGCTGCCCCAAGGGGTGGAAGAAGAACCAGTTGTGCAGCCACTCGTGGGCCACGGTCACGATGGCGTGGCGCATACTGGACACCGACGAGACCACGGTGGGAAACGTGCCGATGCCGCCGGTGTTCTCCACGATGGCCGCAAGGTTGCGCTCCCGCAGTATTTGCTCTTCCAGTGAATCGCGTTCGTCGTGGCTGATGCTGTGCCGCAGCAGCGTGTTGCTCTGACGGAAGATTCGGTCGCGGGGCGAGGTCACCAGCAGGGCAGGAGAGCGGTCGAAGACCGTATCCACCGGGGGCAGGATGGCGCCTATGCGGGAGGCGAACCCTTCTTCGATCAGCGCCGTGCTGATTTCGCCCTCAACAGTCTGCTCGACTGCGGGGCGTATCTCCATGCGCCTCTCGTTAATTTCGCCGATGCGCCCCCGGACTCCTTCCTCCTCCGCTGACCCGGCCACAATCAAAGCCTCAGACTCCAGCCGCCGCAACTCCTCACCCAGCCGGAAGAATTCCTCCACCAGGGCGATGCGCTCCGCTCGCGGCGGCGGGGAGTTCCAGGGCAACAGGCTGGACAACTGGAGGCGCCACTTGTCGAGAACGTTGCTGGCCTCCCAGGACAACAGGTTGAAGCTATATGAGGCTATCATCGCCTCCGTCTCCGTGGGCCGGTAGTCCCGCCCGCCCCACAGCAGCAACCCGGCTATGGCCGTCGCCCACAGGCCCCGTACCGCAACCCGGAGTGCGGAACGGAGAAAATGAGCGGTCATGCCCGCAGTCCAGTATTCCGACCAGGTGATGGTATTCATGCTCGCGGCCCCTGGGGGCGCCTTCTCCCTGCGCGACGGGAAATCGAGCGGCGGCTGTCTAGGCCAGCGCCGAGCGGCGGCTGTCTAGGCCAGCACCCGGTAGCGGTAGCTGGACTCCATCAGGTCGCCTTCCTCGAACCGGGTGAAGCGCAGCGGCGATATGTCAATGCTGGAGGACGCGCCCTCTGCAATCATTTCGGCCATCGTCAGCCCGATCATTGGCGACAGCTTGAATCCGTGGCCGCTGAACCCCACGGCGCAGTACAGCCCCTCAACGCCCGGCGCCTGGTCCAGGATCGGGTGCCAGTCCGGGGTGGTGGTGAACAGCCCCGCCCAGCCGCCCCGGAAATAGGCGTCCGACATGGCCGGAATGCGCTTCGTCAGCTTCTCCTTGGCCGCGGCCATGTCGTCCAGTCCGGTCAACTGGTTATAGGTTTCCACGTCGGCCTCTTCATCGTCGCCGAAGCCCATAAGCGTCATGCGGTCCCCGTCGGGACGGAAGGAGAAGGACTGGGCGATGTCGCCGACGGCGGGATGCAGGGGCAGGCGGTCAACGGGGCGGGCCAGTGACGCCACCTGATGGCGCACGGTCACCAGCGGAACGTCCACGCCGACCCTGGCCAGCTCTGCCTTGGACCACGGCCCGGCGGCCATCACCACCGCCGGCGTCTCGATGCGTCCTTGCGGGGTGTTGACGGCGCGGACCCGGCCGCCGACAACCTCGATGCCGGTGGACAGCAAGCCCAGGTTTATCTCGGCCCCCAGGGCCCGGGCCGCGTTGGCGTAGGACGACGTTACCAGATAGGGATCGGCGTAGCCGGACTGCGGCTCCCAGCCCATCGCCTCGTCCTCGGTGACCGCGACCATCGGCGCAATGTCGCGCAGGTCGGCGGCAGTCACGACCATGGTGTCTATGCCCAGCCTGTGCTGCATGGCGATGTTGTGCTCCAGTCCGGGCCGGTCCTCCTCCTTTACCACCACCAGGTAGCCGGTCTCCGTGAATCCCGACGGCCCGCCCACTATGTCCTCGAAGTGGGTGAACACCCCCAGGCTTTCCCAAGCCATGATGGCCGTCACCGGGTTGGAGTAGTGCATCCGGCAGATGGACTGGCTGCGTCCGGTGGAGCCGCCATTGAGTATGTCCTTCTCCAGCAGCATGGTGTTGGTGATGCCAAGCCGCGCCAGGTTGAAGAGGATGCTGCATCCCATCACGCCGCCGCCGATGACCACCACGTCCGCCGATGTCCGCATTGCTCATGCCTCCTGCCGATGCCATTCATCCGGCCGCCTTGTCCCGGCCTCGACGGGATAAAGTTACCTGCCCGCATGAGCGTTGGCAAGTCCGCGCTGTGCTATCATTGCGATAGTCCAGCCGATGCGGACGCGCGGGAGTTCCACCATGACAACCGGATTCCGCCAGAGGCCACAAGACCGGCCTCCGCACCTGACTCCGCCCGGCCCCAACGCTGGGCCAGACAACGATGAGCCGTTGCCAGACGCCATGTATCAAGGCCCGCATTTCACCAGGACCATGGAAATCGTCCAGACCGTTTTTCTGGATCAGGAAGCCACCCTGGTTTCCGGCGATTCGCCCGTTTACTACCGAGACCCCCAGGGGAAGCAGCGGTTCGTCAAGCCCGACTGCTACGTGGTCTTCGGGGTAGACCAGCGGGCCATACGCGAGCGCAACGGCTACTACATAGAAGAGGTGGAGCGCCCGCCCGACTTTGCCTTGGAAATCGCCTCGGAAAGCACCGCCGACAACGATATAGGTTTCAAGCGCAACCTGTACGCCCGGCTGGGAATCGGGGAATACTGGCGGTTCGATGCTTCCGGCGGCGACTACTACGGCGAGCCGCTGGCAGGGGAAGAATTGGTGGACGGAGCCTACCGGCCCATTGAGCTGCACCAAACCCCCGGCGGCGTAATCTGGGGACACAGCCCAACGCTGGGTCTCGACCTGTGTTGGGAGGACAGGCGGTTGCAGTTTTACGACCCGGCAAAAGGGGAGTACCGCCGCGACCTTCGGGAGGCAGAGGCAGCGTTGATGGAGATGCAGGACGAAATGACACGGGCAGAGGAGCGGCTCAACAATGAACAAGCCGCCCGCCGAACTGCGGAGCAGACTGCACACGATGAGCAGGCCGCCCGCCGAACTGCGGAGCAAACTGCACGCGATGAGCAGGCCGCCCGCGAGGCCGCAGAAGAGCGGGAGCGCCGCCTGCTTGAGCAAATTCGCAGCTTGTCTGAAGGCCGTGAGCCACCCGAACAGAGGCCGTAAATGTGCGGTCTTTTCTCCCGCAATGCTGCCGGAAAAAGGCTGGCCAAAATCATGTTGACACTGTCTGAACGAAGGAGTAAATTACTTCTGTGAATAGTAATCAGCCCACTGCATTCGCCTCTTGCACCTGTACGCCCACATAGGGTGGGCGAAATTTGTTGCGTCACTTAATAGACGCAAACAGACTGAAATGATAGCCCGCCGATGAAGATGAAATCGGCGGGCTTTTATTTTGTCAAAATTAAGGGCCATATTTTTGGGGAGGATATTTTGAGTAGCCAGACCTCTAGCCAGCAGCGCACCCTGGAGGACATCTACCATGACAGCCTGGATCTCGCCAGGTCGTCCCAGTCAATCATCCCGTTCATGGACGAAGAGGTCGTGCGGCTTGAAGAGGAGTCGGCGAACTTTGTGTCCGGGGAGTTGGACAATGCCGCATTCACCCCCTTCCGGCTGAGGCAGGGCGTGTACGGCCAGCGCCAAGCCGACGTGCAGATGATCCGCGTCAAGGTGCCGGGCGGCATCCTCACCACGGAGAGCATGGAAGGGCTGGCCGAGGTGGCGGAACGGTTCGCTCCCTTGGGCAGGGGCCACATCACCACCCGTGAGAACATCCAGTTCCATCACATTCCCCTAGCCGAGTGCCCCGAAGTCCTGCGGTTGCTGGGCGCAGTGGGGCTGACTACCCGCGAAGCCTGCGGCAACACCGTGCGCAACGTGGTCGGCTCGCCCTATGCCGGCGTCGACCCGGAAGAAGTGTTTGACCCGACTCCCTACCTGGCAGCCTACGTCCGCTTTGGTGTGCGTCATCCCATCACCCAGGGCTTCCCCCGCAAGTTCAAGTCGGCCTTCACCGGCACCGACGCCCGCGACCACGTTTCGGCGGCCATCCAGGACCTCACCTACGTGTCGCAGATTCGGACGGTGGACGGCGTGGAGCAGCGGGGCTTCAAGGTGTTCGTCGGCGGCGGCACCTCCATCATGCCCCGGCTGGCCAAGCCGCTGTACGAGTTCGTTTCGGTCGAAGACTACCTGCGGGTGGCCCTGGCCATCTGGACGGTGTTCAACAACGCCGATACGCTCCGCAAGAACCGCATGATGGCCCGGCTAAAGGTGCTGATTGACCGCATCGGCCTCGACGAGTTCCGCAGCATGGTGGACGCCGAGCTGGAAAAGATAGGCCCCATCGACCCGGCTCCCTACATGGAGATCGACGAACTGTTGCGGGAGACTCCGCCCGTGGCCCCCGCCCCCAACGGCGTCGGCGCCTCCCAGGAATTCCACAAGTGGCGCGAGACCAACGTGGAGCCGCAACGACAGGAGGGCTACTTCTCCGTCAACGTGAAGCCGGAGCGCGGCAACCTGGACGGCCCTCAGTTCCACGCCGTGGCCGACATCATGCGCCGCTACACCGGCGGGCGCGCCCGGGCGACCCAGGAGCAGAACCTGGTGCTGCGCTTCGTTCCCGAGGGCTTCCTGCACGAAGTCTGGGAAGAGCTGGACCGCATCGGCCTGGCCGAAGCCGGCGCCAGCGCTATCACCAACGTGGTGTCCTGCCCCGGCACCGACAGTTGCAAGCTGGGCATCACGTCCTCGATGGGGCTGGCCAAGGCGCTGCGGGACGAGATGGACACCTGGAGCGGTGAGCTGATGGACGACCAGGGCGTGAAGGACATCCGCATCAAGATGTCGGGCTGCCCCAACGGGTGCGGGCTGCACCACATCGCCAACATTGGCTTCCACGGCGCGGCTCTCAAGGGCCCCGGCGGGCAGCAGGCGCCGGCCTACGAGCTGTTCCTGGGCGGCAACTACGGCGACAACCGCGTTGAGGACTCCCGCGTCGGGACGCGCATCCCGCGGGTTAAAGTGCCGGCCAAGGCCGCCCCCAGCGTGCTCAAGACCATAGTTACCTACTACAAGGCCAACCGCGCCGACGATTCGGAGAAGTTCAACCAGTTCCTGGACCGCGTGGGCCTGGAAGAGCTGACCGAAGTGGCCGTCGCCGCCGAGAAGTCGGCGGAAGAGGCGGCCCCCGACTCCGACCTCTACGTCGACTGGGAGCGCACCAACATCTATAAGCTGGAGCGGGGCGAGGGCGAGTGCGCCGTCTAGCCCACTCCCTCCCTGCGGCCGGGGGCCGTTCACGGCGAAAATACGCCAGCCGTTCATCCTGAGCCTGTCGAAGGATGCGCGGCTGGCCTTTGTTCCACTTCCTTGGCTCAACCAAAGGACATTCGGGAGGGATTTTGACTGTTACATTGGGTGGCAAGGTTGTGGCCTACGTCGAAGCCCGGATGCAGTCGGAGATGGGTGCGCTGGTGGAGCGTCACGGCGGCGTCCCGCTGGCCGCGCCGGTGTTGCAGGAGGTCTACAACACCGACACCCCGGAGGTCACCTCGCTGATTGACGACCTGTGCGGCGGGCGGGTGGACATCGCCGTGATGCAGACAGGTGTGGGAACGCGCGCTCTGTTCGAGGCGGCGGATACTCAGGGACGGCTGCCGGAACTGCTGGCCGCCCTCGAAGGCGTGACCGTCATCGCCCGCAGCCCCAAGCCCGCCGCAGTGCTGCGCCGCAACAGGGTACGCATCGACCTGATGCCGCCGGAGCCTTTCACCTCCGAAGACCTTATCGCGTCCATTGACGGGATTGATCTCAGCGGCCGCGAAGTGGCGGTGCAGGCCTACGGCGGCCCCAATAACCTGTTGACCCGCACACTGCGGGAGCGGGGCGCCAGTGTCCGCGAGGTCGCGCTCTACGGCTGGGGCCTGCCCGATGACCTGGCCCCCGTGCGCGACCTCATCCGGCGGCTCGACGCGGGGGAAGTGGATGCCGTGGCCTTCACCAGCCAGCCCCAGGTATCCAACCTGCTGGCCATAGCCGCCATGTCGGGGCAGGAGGCCGCCTTGCGCCGCTGCCTCAACTCCGAAGAGGTCGTGGTGGCGTCGGTGGGGCCGGTCTGCACCCGCCGCCTGCAACAGAACGGCCTGAAGGTGGATGTGGAGCCGGACCATCCGCACATGGGCAATCTGGTCCTGGCCCTGGCAGAACGGTTTCAAGGGCAGGCCGCGCCGGAAGCTGGGATCAGTCGTGAATAATTGCTGACGGATGCCGAGTGAATTTGGTCATTGAGCCGTTCTCTCCGGGCAATTTCCAATCTGCCGGCTTGCTGAAGTATCCTGAGTTGCTGTTGCAGCCCGGTGCTCCCCTACGTGGCCTGACCCTCTGGTGAATTAGGCCTTCTGTCACGCTACAGGAGAGAGACAGGGCATATCGGGAACCAGGACATGGAGAATTGAGCCTGGCAGGTTCGGCGCAGGGCAAACTTTGGAAAACATCAAATTGCCCTGTGACCTGGTGGACCAAAATCCTTGAAATGACGGGTGGGGTGCCAGATTGCCTGGGGATGGTTCCCATAAGCCTGGTATGCCCGAGGAGAGGTCGCGTACCAATCAACCCATCATTACAACAATATCGGACTAGGGAGTGTCGTCAATTTAAGAATATCGGTCTCCAAGCGTCTGTTTCCGTCATAGCGCGTGTTTCCGTCATTCCCGCGAAAGCGGGAACCCAGAATCCGGTATCTGGCAAATACGCATTTGCTGCCAATAGCCTTTGGATTCCCGCGAAAGCGGGAATGACGGTGAATATGACGACACTCCCTAATAAACCAAAGCCAATGTGGGATGCACATTTTGCGGACAGCCATTCGCAGTCAGGGTTCGCGCCTCGACCGTAGGGGCGGGTTTGAAACCCGCGCCTACCAGTGGACCGCCCGTGCGCCGGCGAGTCCACCTGCAATGAAACGCTACCTGGCATAAATGCGCATTTCACCTTGGATTTGGTTTAGGCACAAATGAATACCGGGCGCTAGCTACGCGCCCGGTTCACCGTTGAGTCTTGTTGGCCTGCTACCGCCGCCTGCCCCATTGATTGTCGGTGAAGTGGGGGTCGTCATCCGGGTCTACGGGACGTCCGCGCCACATCTTCGGGGCCGGGCTGCCGCCACCGCCGGAGCGGGGCGCGCGGTAGTACATGACGTAGCCTCCCACCAGCAGCGCCGCGCCTGCCATAAAGAGGTAGAGGGCGCCGGATTCGATGACTATGGCAATTACCAGCAGAATTAACCCCGCCAGCAACACGGCCTTGTAGTTGAGCCTGGCGCTCCGAATCCAGACCCGGCGCGGCGCGGCGGGGAGTCGGCGGCGGCGCGGCCGCCTTTCGGGTTCGTGCGACGGCTGTTCCGACGGCCCTTCCCCGGCCTTCTTTAGGATATCCTCGATTTCCTTCTCATAACGTCGCTGATTCATGGCAGTTATGCCACCCCAAGATGCTTCATTCCGCCGCTGGCGCGGCGTACTGGTTAATTCTACCCCATCGCGCGGCTCCGCGCAGACTGTTAGCCAAAAAGCAACCTCTCCCGCAAGGGGAGAGACATGAATGGGGGCAGTGAGAGCCGGGCCGCCGGTCAGCCGAAGCGGCCTGTGATGTATGCCTCGGTGCGCTCGTCCTGGGGATTGGTAAATATCTTGCTGCTTTCGTCGAACTCCACCAGGAAGCCGCCGATGTTGCGCTCGTCGCTCAGCATGAAGGCCGTCTTGTGTGACACCCGCGCCGCCTGCTGCATATTGTGGGTTACGATGATGATGGAATACTCCTGGCTCAGCTCGTGCATGAGCTGCTCGATGGCCAGCGTGGCGATGGGGTCGAGGGCGGAGCAGGGCTCGTCCATCAGGATGACGCTGGGCTCCACCGCCAGGGCCCGCGCGATGCAGAGGCGCTGCTGCTGGCCGCCGGACAGGGCCAGGGCGCTGTCTTTCAGCCGGTCCTTCACCTCGTCCCACAGCGCGGCTCCCACCAGCGACCGCTCCACTATTTCGTCCATGCTGCCGCGAAAGCCGTTGATGCGCGGGCCGAAGGCCACGTTGTCGTAGATGGACTTGGGGAAGGGGTTGGGGCGCTGGAACACCATGCCTATCAGGTAGCGTATCTCGGTGGGGTCCACCTGAGGCTCGTAGATGTTGCGTCCCTCGAATATCACCCGTCCGGTGACCGAGGCCGTCGGCACCAGGTCGTTCATCCGGTTGAAGCTCCGCAGCAGCGTGGTCTTACCGCAGCCGGAGGGGCCGATGATGGCGGTAATCTGGTTCCTCGGCACGTCCATGCTGACGCTGCTGACCGCAGGCTTGGAACTGTAGAAAACGCTCAGATCGTCGGTTTTGATGATTATGTCCGCGTCTTGCAAGACACTACCCTTCCAGTCGATTTTGGAACTTGTTGCGGAGGAACACCGCCAGCGCGTTCATTGCGAGAAGAACCACCAGCAGGACGATGATTGCCGCCGCCGCCGCTTCGTGGAACCCAGCCTGGGGCCGGGAGACCCAGTTGAAGATCTGGATGGGCAGCACGGTGAAGCGGCTCAGCGGCCCGTCGGGAGCGAAGGGCACGAAGGTCAGAGCGCCCATGACAATCAGCGGCGCGGTCTCGCCGATGGCCCGGCTCACCGCGAGGATGACGCCGGTCAGTATGCCGGGGAAGGCCTGGGGCAGCACCAGATTCCTCACCACCTGCCACCGGGTGGCGCCCAGCCCGAATCCACCCTCCCGCAGCGAGCTTGGCACTGCGCGAATGGCCTCGCTGGAGGCTACGATGATGATAGGCAACACCAGCAGCCCCAGGGTCAATCCACCGGCCAGCACGCTGCGGCCCAACTCCATCATCCGCACGAATATCTCCAGACCCAGCAGTCCGTAAACGATGGACGGCACACCGGCCAGGTTGGCAATGTTGATTCGCGCTATCTGCGCGAACTTGCTGCGTTGGGCATATTCTTCCAAATAGACTGCGGCGGCCACGCCCAGCACGAAGGACACTATGCCCGCGATGCCAACAACGTAGATACTGCCCAACAACGCCGCTTGGATGCCTGCCTGCTCTGGGTGACGCGACGGGAAAGAGGTAATGAAGTCCCAGTTCACCCGGGCATATCCCTGGGAGCCTAGATAGACCAACAGAACTCCCAGCATTCCCAGCGAGACAAGGACACCCGACAGGCACAGGACATAAAAGGCCCGGCCTTTCATGGCGCGCCTCGACTTGCTGCGGGCGAAATCGCTTGACGACATAAGCGCCACTATTCGTACTCCTCGCGGAAGCGGCGCACCACGTACTGGCTTATCAGGTTCATCACCAGCGTTATGGCAAAGAGCAGCAACGCCACAGCGAATATGGTCTTGTATTCCAGCCCGCCCGTGGGGGTGTCGCCAAGGCTCACCTGAACGATGTAGGCGGTCATTGTCTCAATGGGCACGAAGGGATTCAAGGTGAAGTTGGGCGACTGGCCGGCAGCGATGGTCACAATCATCGTCTCGCCGATGGCCCGGGAGACAGCGAGGATGAAGGCAGAAACGATGCCGGAGAGGGCCGCCGGAACCACCACCTGAGTTGAAACCTCCAGTTTGGTGGCTCCCAGTCCGTAGGCCGCCTCCCGCAGCGGGCGCGGGACGGCCCGCATGGCATCCTCGGAAAGGCTGGCCACCATGGGCAGAATCATTATGCCCATCACGATGGACGCGCTCATGGCGTTGAAGACGAAAATGCTTTCCGAGATGCTTTGCAGAATGGGCGTTACGAACAGCAGGGCGAAGTAGCCGTAGACCACGGTGGGGATGCCTGCCAGTATCTCCAGCACCGGCTTAACTATTCGCCGCACCGGCTCAGGGGAATACTCGCTCAGGAAGATGGCGCTGAGCAGCCCCAAAGGCAGCGCCACGAGCATGGACAGGATGGCGGTCAGGAAGGTGGCGCTAACCAGGGCGAGGACGCCGAAGTGCTTGGATTGGAAGAGGGGGGTCCAACGGGTGCCTGTAATGAATTCAATGAAGGAGACTTCGCCAAAGAACTGAAGGGCCTGGAAGAGGAGGATGAAGACGATGCCGGCGGTGGTGAGAATGGATATCATGGTACATAAGACCATGATGACCGTTATGACTTTTTCGGGCAGTACCTTCCGCCAACTTGCACGAAGGGTTCGCCCTTCCACGCCGGTACTGATGCTCTGTGCGGGATTGTGCCTGGCCACTCTTGAGTCCTTTCCGCCTTATATCGGATTTGACTGTGGCGACGCTTGGCAACAGGCAAAAAAAATCGCCCCCCGGAACCAACGCCCGGCGAGCGGTCTATAACTGCTGTTGCAGCTTTCTTTGCATAGCGTAGGTCATTATATCGCCACCCGCAGCCCCGCGCAACGCAAAATTTGAACGAATCCTGATAACCCAAGAAGTCGTCTCCCTCCCCATCATGGGGAGGGATGTACCGAAGCCAGTTGTGGGAACGGCCAGTTGCGGGAACGGCTGGTTGGAGAAAAGGTATACTACATAGGAAGAGCAGAGGACTTCCGGCATTTGAGCGCATGGAGGCGCCTGTTGAGCCAGCAGTTGTTGTTAAGCGTAGTTGACCAGTCGCCGGTGAAAGTCGGAGCCACGGCCGGCGACGCCCTGCGGGAGACCATCGAGCTTGCCGCCGCGGTGGAGGAGCTGGGCTATCACCGCTACTGGCTGGCCGAGCATCACAGCCTGCCCAACTTCGCCGGCACCAGCCCGGAGGTGCTCATCGGCCACGTCGCCGCCCGCACCAGGAAGATCCGCGTCGGCAGCGGCGGCATCATGCTCTCCCACTACAGCGCCTTCAAGGTCGCCGAGAACTTTCGGATGCTGGAGTCGCTGCATCCTGGCCGGATAGACCTGGGCATCGGGCGCGCGCCGGGCAGCGACCAGATAACGGCGGCGGCGCTGTCCTTCCCCAACCATCCCCGCGAGATACGCCACTTCCCCCGGCAGGTGGTGGACCTGCTGGGCTACCTGCGAGGTGAGATGGAGGACGGACATATCTTCGCGCAAATCCAGGCCGGGCCGGAGCGGGAACCGGTCACGGCGCCGGAGGTGTGGCTGCTGGGGTCGCGCTACGAGAGCGCCTACATGGCGGCGCAGTTGGGATTGCCCTTCGCCTACGCCCACTTCTTCGGCATCGCGGTGGAGGAGGGGCCGGCCATCGCCGCTAACTACCGCGAACATTTCAAGCCGTCGCTGTTCCTGTCGGAGCCGAAGATCAACGTGGGTGTCCACGTCATCTGCGCTGAGACCGAAGAGGAAGCGCAGCGGCTGGCCGGCCCGCGCAACCTGGCCCGGCTCCAGAACATCACGGGCCGCGCCAAGGGCATCCCCACGGTGGAAGAGGCGACGGCCTACCAGTACACCCCCGACGAGTACCGCTTCGTCCAGCAGTATGCGCAGGTGTGCGTCGACGGCGACCCGCAGCAGGTCAAGGAGGGTTTGGACGAAATCGCCGAAATGTACCAGACCAACGACCTGAGCATCGTCACCATCTGCCACGATTACGCCGACCGCCGCCGCAGCTACGAGCTGGTGGCCGAGGTCTGCGGCTACTCAGGAGGGAGCAGTTAGACAGAGAGATCCCTCTCAAAAAAAGCTCATAGGCTTGACTTAACAGAAATACGTGATACAGTCTGATCGACGATACCCCTCACGCCTCTCGTAAGAAGCGCACCAGAGGGGTTTAATTTTTTGCGAGCCTGCCAATGACCTTTCCGCAGGGAAGTCCAAGCCAACCTGGCCCACCCACCTCAGTCAACGACCAGATTGCCCGTCTGATCCAGCGCGGTATGATAATACCAGACACTGGCAAAGCCTAGACATCTGGCAAAATTGAAAACATAAGGCGACCGGCAGAATTCTGTTTGGGCTGTTCCATACTCATCAGCCAGTCACCATCCCGGTCAGCAAAGCGTGAATTGTGCGCTAAAGAAAAATCGCCCTGCTATCTCGTATCGCCCTCGCCCCTAGCCGTCCGGCGCCAGCGCCATAATCGCCTGGCGGTGGGACTCCTTGTTGTCGCCGATGGCGAAGGGGGCAACTACGGGGGTTGCAGCCCGGCGGCGCGGCGGCGCTCCAGGGCTGCACGGCACTCTGCGGGAGCGCCGACCACGGCCAACTGGTCCTGCATTTCCTGGGTGATGGCCTCGGAGGCGCGGGCCATGTCTCCGGCGGCCAGGGCGCTGGCGGCCTCCTCCATCTCGTCGCCGAAGCCTGTCCCCACGAAGAAGTTGCGGTAGAAGGTGTTGCTGGCGTAGCGGGCCACCTGTTCTCTCAGCGAGGCGCGCACTGCGTCTTCGTCGCCCCCGGCGGCCACCCGGACGTATCCGGCGATGTCGATTTCGGACGGGTCGCGGCCCGCTTTCTCCGCGCCGCGCCTGACGTGTTTCACCGCCTCGGTGATGAAGCTCTCGGCGGTCCAGTTCATCAGCACGCCGTCGGCCATCTCCCCGGCCAGTTCCAGCATTTGCGGGCCCAGGGCGGAGATGTAGATGGGCACTCGCTCCCTGGGAGCAGCCGCGCCAATGGAAGCTGATGATATGTTGAAGTGTCGGCCCTCATGGGCCACGGTCTCGCCCGACAGCAGCCTGCGAACAATGCTGATGGTCTCGCGCAGCCGGGCCATGGGCTGGCGGAACGGCACCCCGTCGCGGCCCTCGACGGTGGGGCGGTGCCCGACGCCCAGACCGAGGATGAAGCGGTCTCCGGAGACGGCAGCCATGCCGGCGGCGCCCATGGCGGTGTTGGTGGCGGTGCGGGCGTAGATGGGCAGGATGCCGGTGCCCAGGCGCACCCGCTCCGTCTTCATGGCGATGGCGGCCAGGGCAGTCAGCGAGTCTCGCCCGCCCCCTTCGGGCGCCCAGACGGTCTCATAGCCCAGCTCCTCTGCCAACTGCCCCAGTTCCTGCAAGTCCTGGGGGGTCAGCGAGGGGTCATTCTCGAAGCGCACTCCGTATCGTGCCATGGCGTACCATCCTTATAGGAAATAGGAAATAGGAAATAGGAAAGCGGTTGATTCTTCCGGCGAGTCGGGCTGTTGACGTTCCCCTACACTCCCAACTGCGATGCCAGGTCGCGGAAATCGTCGGCCACGATGTCGAAGGACGGGTCGGGCGTCTGGTCCGGCTTGCGGTCGGGCCCGAACTCCATCGGACGGGGGACGAAGGCGGTCCTGAGGCCCTGGGCGCCAGCGGCCAGCAGGTCGTTCTGGTGGGCCGCCACCATCATCACCTCGTCCGGCCCCAGGCCCAGCAGTTTCGCGCCGGTAAGATAGGTCTTCGGGTCGGGCTTGTAGGCCTGCGCCAGTTCCGCGCCCAGGATGACGTCCCACGGCAGCCCGGCGTACTTCGCCATGTTGGTCATCAGCGCCACGTTGCCGTTGGACATAGTGCCGATGATGTACTTGGCCTTGATGCGGGACAGCCCGGCAGGAGAGTCGGGCCAGGGATCGAGCCGGTGCCAAGCCAGATTCAGTTCGTCGATAGCTTCTTCGCTGACGCCCTCGATACCGAAATCTCCCAGCAATTCCACCAGCCCCATGCGATGCAGCACGTCCAGTTTGGTCCAGGGCAGTTCGCCGGAGCGCACTTTGCCCATGTAGGGCTGGTACTTCCCGCGCCAGCCGTCGGCGAAGGCCGCCCAGTCGGCCTCGACGCCGTGGGCCGCGCCGAAGGCGGCGGCGTGCTTCGTGATCGAGCTGCGCCAGTCCACCACCGTACCGAATACATCAAATACCAGTGCCTTGACTCCGTCCATTCCGTTACCCCTCGATGAATTATTCTAAAAGGACGCGGCTATGCCGAGCAGGATTTCGGCCAGCTCCCGGGGGTGGCTGACCATCGGGTCGTGGCCGGAATCGAGATGATACATTCCCCAGCCGGCCTCACGGGCGCGGTCGGCCACGGGCTGGAAGTCGGCCTCCTCGCCGCCGATGAAGCTGCGGGGAATTTCGCGGGCGGCGGGGTTGCCGATGCGCACCGGGCCGGCCATGGCTGCGGCGGGCTGTGGTGTCACCCGGTCGAACATCCACTTCCGGTCGGAGGCATCGGGGATGCCCCAGCGGCGCCCCAGCTCCTCGGGGGATGCCGGCGGCGGCAGGTAGCCCTCGCCGCGCTCGATGTGGTCCCGCACCCACGCGGCAAAGTCCGGCCCGCGCACCGGGATGAGCTGGTCGGCCATGCTCTCGCCGTCGGCGGGAATCACGCCGTTGATGTAGACCAGGTGCGAGAGGCGCTCCGGCCACACCTCGGCGACGCCCGTGATGACCATGCCGGCGTAGGCGTGGCCCACGAGGACGACATCGTCCAGTCCCTCGAACTCCATCAGCCGGGTCACGTCCTGAATGTGGAGTTCGAGGTCGACCTGGGTCTGGTCCACGAGTTCGGCTAGGTGCGCCCGCTCGCCCAGTCCGCTCAGGGTGGGCGCATACACCTCTGCGCCTGTCCTGCGGAGCAGGGGCGCGACCCTGTTCCAACACCAACCGCCGTGCCAGGCCCCATGCACCAGTACAAAAGTCGCCACGCGAGTCCTCCATTGGGGCAATAACTATCCAAAATGCCATTGGACTGCGATAGTATAGCGCAATCCGGCCCGCAGGCAGGACGGCAGTCATCCAGGCAGGCTGGTGAAATGAAGAAAGTGATCATAGACGCCGACCCCGGCATTGACGACACGGCTGCAATCCTGCTGGCGCTGGCCAGCCCGGAGCTGGAGGTCGTCGCCATCACGACCATCTACGGCAACGCCTCGGTGGCGAGTTGCACCGCCAACGCCCGGCGCGTACTGACGGCGGCGGGGCGGCGCGACATCCCGGTGCACGTGGGCGCGGGCAAGCCACTGCTGCGACCGGCCAACGAGGGTTGGGCCTCCCACATCCACGGCGGCGATGGGCTGGGGGAAGTCCCCCCGGGCATTGGTGGTGAGTTCGCGGAAGGGCAACCCGGCGGAGCCGCCCCCGGCAGGCACGCGGCGCTGGCGATAGCCGAGGCGGTGATGGCCGCGCCGGGCGAGCTGACGATCCTGGCCCTGGGGCGCATGACCAACGTGGCTTTGGCCCTGGCGCTGGAGCCGGGCATTGCCGGGGCGGTGCGGGAAATCGTGGTTATGGGAGGGGCGGTGACCGTCCCCGGCAACGTGTCGGGGGTGGCGACGGCCAACCTGCACGAAGACCCGGAGTCCGCGGCTATCGTCTACCGCTCCGGCGCGTCCATCGCGCAGGTGGGACTGGACGTCTGCAACCGCGTGACGGTCAGTCCGGCTCAGATGAACGCCATCGCCGACGCTGGTTCAGCGGCGACACGGCTGCTTTCGGAGGCCACCGTGTACCTGCGGGAGGCATACATCCGCACCGGGCGCATCGGACCGGACGAGGGAGTGCGCTACAACGATATGCCCGCCGTCGGTTACGCCATCAACCCCGGCCTGTTCACGGCCAGCCCCGCCCACGTGGAGATCGAGACGCATAACGAACTCACGAAGGGGCAGACAGTGGCCGACTGGAACACCCCCAACCCAAACGCCCGCATCTGCCTGGAGGTGGATGCCGATGCGCTAACCGCCTTGTTCACCGAGCGGCTGTGCCGGGGGCTGTCAACACACTGAGTTCGGGGCGTGTTAAATTGGCCCGTGTCCTTCCGCCCAGCGTGAACTGCGGGCTATGGCCCTTGCCTTTCCGCGAGTTTTGCGCCCGGTAATGTTGCAGTGTCCGGGGCCACCCGGAATCGGGTCCCGTTCCACGTCCAGACCTTGCGTCCGTATTGCGCCGACTTCCACTTCGGCCACGAATGTGTTCGGGTATTCCCTGGTAATGTGTTCCGCGGTGGTTTCGGACGCCAGATAGACCGACACTTGTCCGTCTGGCCCGTCCTGTATGAAGGCGTTGCTTGATGGTCTTGGGATTCCGCCGTTGCTATCCGTGATTGTCTCGTAATCCCTGACCCGCCGCAGTACGACTTCACTACCCTCGAGACGGCCCTCTTCCGTTGACGGCGTCATCCCGGGAGTGCCTACTCCCGGTGCTGTGGCAACATCCTGACGTGCTGCCTGAGCTGGGCCAGGGTTTCGTCCACCGGCCCTTCGTACTCTTCGATTCCGGGCCCGGCGAAGTTGTATTCGATGACGCCATCAGGGTTGCAGGTGACTTCCAGGTCGAAGCCGTTCACGTGCCATTCGGCGGACACTCCGCCTTGCCAAGTCGGGATGATGCCGGTCGGCGGGATGGTGTCGTCGTCCAGTGCCCTGACCAGCAGCCAGAGCAGCTCGGCCGCTGCCGCCGGCTGGGGCGGCCTCCGACCGTCCGGCAGGTTTTCCTCGAACCAGGGCAGGCGGGACATAGCCGACGTCGTTGGCGCCAGCCACCTTACTTCCCTGGCGCCGCGCCCTTGGGCCATCGCCCTTTCCGCGAAACTCCTGAGCATATCGCCCGGCACGGCGCCCCCCGGCGATATGCTGTCCGGGGCTGCGGTCGTCATCGCCCTGCTCCTTGCCGCCATGACTGTCGAAGGTCTTCCCATCATAGGTTCCCACCCTCAAGGAATCAAGCAAGAGGGGCAGGATTGACCCGGAGGAATCCCCCACCGTCTAGTTAATCTTGACCACCGTTCCGTCGGCCCTGATGCGAAGGCCGACGATTGGAGGCGCCGCTTCGCTTAAGAGTCCGCCCAGGTTTCTGCCCGCCCGGAAATGCCTCGGACGCCACACCCCCTACGGGCAATACGGCGGCAGCCAGGAGATGTAGCCTAGCGAATCCTGAAGTCTGGCCGGTATGCAACCAGTCAGGTCACCTTCTATGTTGAGCCACAGCACTCGCAGGTTGACGAGGTTGCCCAGCTCCGGCGGTATCTCCCCCCTAAAACCGCCCCAGAGTGCCAGCTCTTTCAGGTTGACGAGGTTGCCCAGCTCCGGTGGTATCTCTTTTTGATCCCACGATGGTATGGATATAAACAAACCCGCGACGCGGCCGCTGGAGTCAACGGTGACGCCATGCCAATCTCTGATGGAACCCCGGCCCAGCCAGTTTTCCCAGTCGGGTTTGCCCAAAGCGTCGTACAAAGCAATAAGCGTTTCCGTGTCCCCTGGGTGGTCAGGGGGCGCACATTTTGCCAGATTGACATTTGCCATATTTTCAAGAAAGTATTCCGATACGCAGCCACTAAAGTTGTTACCCCAGAATTCCGA
Source organism: Dehalococcoidia bacterium (assembly GCA_965261945.1). GTDB lineage: Bacteria > Chloroflexota > Dehalococcoidia > Lucifugimonadales > UBA3495 > VXOI01. The sequence continues at coordinate 1,905,847 of CBDHEF010000002.1, read as the reverse complement.
ATCACTGACTAATCCCTCCCTGTCCCATTCCGAGTTTCTCTCGCCTAAGCGGAGGTTTTCCAACTCCGGCGGTATCCGTCCGCTCAGCTGATTGTTGTGGATTCTCAGCGTTCGCAGGCTGGTGAGGTTGCCCAGCTCCGGCGGTATTTCCCCGCGCAACTGGTTGTTACCCAGGTCCAGTACAAGGAGGCTGGTGAGGTTGCCCAACTCCGGCGGTATCTTCCCGTCTAACTGATTCAATTCAAGATACAGTTCACGGAGGCTGGTAAGGTTGCTCAACTCCGGCGGTATCTCCCCGTCCAACTGACTATAATGGATTCTCAGCGTTTGCAGGCTGGTGAGATTGCCCAGTTCCGGGGGCAACTTCCCGCTCAGTTCGGCAATTTCCAGAGCCGTGACCCGGCCGCTGTCGTCGGTGGTCACCCCTTGCCACCTGCCAATTGCGCCGCGGCCCAGCCAGGAATTGGTTGTGTCCCAGCTTTCGCCGTCGGTAGCGTTGAACAGGGCGATGAGCGCCTCCTTGTCCGTCTCCGGCGAAGTCTGCGCAGGGGACAGGAGGGCAAACCTGGGCTGAGGAGTTGGCGTTGGCCGGGGCGTTGCCGTGGGCGTGGGTTGCGGCGCCGGAGTAGCCGTCGGAGGTTCGGGTGCCTGAGTAGCCGCAGGCGCCAGTGTTGCCGCAGGCACGGGTGCCGCAGCCGCAGCCGCAGTAGCCGGGGGCGCTTGTGCGGGTGTCGCCGTAGGCGCAGGCGCGAGCGTTGCCGTGGGGGGGACGGGCGTAGGGGTTGCCACCGTGGCTATGGTCGTTGCCGTGGGTTGACCGGAAGGCTGTTGCAGGATGCTGCGGCGTGTGGCTTCGGGGGTGGGGCTGTCTTCTTCCGGCTCCGGGGTTGCGTCCTCTGCCTCTCGCTCCGTGGTGGCCGTGGGCTGGCGGTCAGTCCTGTCGGGCCGCTCCGTCTGCTCTTCCCCGCCGCAGGCCAGCAGCAGGGCGGAAAGAATCAGCGCAAGACCGCATATCAGCAGGAAAAGTCGGGGGGGAGGGGGGGGTAAAGGATTTCCGCTTCGGCGTTGACGGCATTTTCAGACCTTCCTTGACAATGGAATCGGGGGCTGGGCCTGTCTTTCGGGGTTTTCCTGTTCTTTGTCTGAACTGTGATTCATGGGATTGACAGATTACCATGATTCGGAAAATCACGGGAATCCCAAAATCAAATAAATCACAGTTCAGACCATTGGCGTCAAGAGCCGGAAGGCCCTACCCACCCAGCGCGGCGGCCGCCTGCTGCACCTCGTCGTAGTCCGGCTCGTTGAGGGGGGACTCGCCCACCCACTTGTAGCGGATTACGCCCTCGCCGTCGACGATGAAGACGGCGCGCTGGGAGGCGACGTAGCCCTCCATGCTGGCCAGGCCGGGCAGGGTCACGCCGTAGGCGTTGACCGCCGTGCGGTTGAAGTCGCTGAGCAGCGTGAAGTTGAGGTTGTTCTGATCGGCCCACGCCTTCTGGCAGAAGGGCGAGTCAACGCTGATGCCGTAGACCGTGGCGTTGATGGAGTTGAAGGCGTCGGCCCGGTCGCGGAAACTGCACATCTCAGTGGTGCAGACGCCGGTGAACGCGCCTGGAAAGAAGGCCAGAACCACGGTCTGGCCGCGATGATCTGCCAGGTTGCGAACCTGCCGGTCAAAGTCGTAGAGTCCGAGTTCCGGGGCCGGCTGTCCAACATCCGCTGCCATTGTGTTTCCTCCGATTAGGTTGGGATTGGCGTCATCTTAACATACGCAACACACGGAACGCGCTTGCTCTGGCCCCATCCGCCGGGAGAGCAGGGCCTTTATTTGTTGCCTCTCCCTCCCCGGTAAGGAGAAAGGCAAAGAGAATTGCAAGGCGTTGCCTCCAGGACCAGGGCCTGCGCAAAGTCCCGTCTGCTAACTGTCATTCTGAGCGGAGCGAAGAATTCCGGCTTCGGCGCTGAGACCCTTCTCTTTGCTCAGAGTGACATTCAGCGACTTTGCGCAAGCCTTGCTCCAGAATCGCCGCCCTTTCCAAAAAGTCTGGTTAATGATAAGTTATCGTGGTAATTTCCGTGTGAATCAGGCTGAGGGCATGGTTGTGAACGGCCCCCGACTTCCTGCGGGGGCCGTTCTTTGTAAAATAGCCGGGTCCATTCCATGCCATCGGACGCCGCCAATTCCTGATTTCCGGCGTTGACCGGATGATTGAGGTCGTACTGCTTGGCTATAGCCGTTGCGTTCATTTTGATGTCCGTTTTCTTCCTGGCGGGCTTGTACGTCGCCGGTGCGCTGGGGAGCTTGGCTCTGTTGCTGATGGAGTTCTTCTCCAAGGCTCCTTTGTCCAACATTATGGCGAACCGCGTGTGGGAAACCTATACCAGGTTCCTGCTCGTCGCCATTCCGCTGTTCATTCTGATGGGAGAGCTGGTGTTGCGAAGCGGCATCGCCGACCGGATGTACCGGGCGCTGGACCGCTGGGTTGCCCCGATACCCGGCGGACTGCTGCACACCAACATCGTGTCCTGCGCCATCTTCGCGGCGTGTTCCGGCTCCAGCATTTCCACCGCCGCCACCATCAGCCGTGTTGCGTTGCCCGCCTTCCACACGCGGGGTTACAACGAGAGGCTGGTGGTCGGCTCACTGGCCGCCGGGGGAACGCTGGGCATCCTGATTCCGCCCAGTGTGCTGCTGCTCATCTACGGGCTCAGCACCGGAACGTCAATCGGGCGGCTGTTCCTGGCGGGGTTCATTCCCGGTGCGCTGATGGCCTTGGTGTTCATGGTCTTCATCGGCTTTGCCGCCGTCATCTGGCCTGGCGTCGCTCCCCGTGTTCCGGGCGAAACCTTCTTGAGCTGGCAGGGCTGGATTGACAGGATTACCGGCTTAATTGCCGTTGGGCCGGTGATCATCCTGGTGCTGGCCGTGCTTGGCTCCATCTATGGTGGCATCGCCACACCCAGCGAGGCGGCCGCCATTGGGGTGTACGGCGCCTTCGTCTTGGCTTTCCTCTATAACTCCAAGGACCTGTGGGTGCCGGCCCTCGGCGCATTTATGAGAATCACCGGCCTCATCAGGCTCTACGTGGCCATCCGGTTCGTCCTGGGTTCGGTGATAGCCCTGGTTGTGATTCACCTCACTGCTCAGACGCTCTTCCTCGTCTTCTTCCCGGACAGGACTCTTTTCGTGGCCGAAGAGATCGGCGAGGCCATATTCCTGGTCGAAGTGCTGATACTGCCCGTCGTGGGATGGATTCCCATTCTGTTCGAGGTATCGCGGGAGGAGTTGCAGGAAGCCCGAATGCCCGCTATGACGCAGGTCAGCGCGATGGTACGTTCCAACATGGCGATGCTGCGGGAGGTGTTCATGTCCACCATGCGCACCACCTGCATGATCATGTTCATCCTGATGGCGGCCTTCACGCTTCAATTCGCCTTCGCCTACCTGCGTATTTCCCACGCCCTGGCCGACCTCGTGGTGACACTTGATTTGAGCCAGATGGAGCTGGTGGGGATTCTCATCGTGTTCTACCTGTTGCTGGGCACTTTCATGGAAAGCTACTCGATGCTGGCCACGACGCTGCCCATCCTGCTGGAGACGCTGTTCCGGTCGGGCATCGACCTGCTGTGGTTCGGCATCATTATGATCATCCTGCTGGAAGCGGCGCAGATCAGCCCGCCGCAGGGTCTGTCGCTGTACGTGCTGCACGGGGCGCGGCGGGAGACCGCCAGCGTGCGTGGCGTGACGGAGGCGGAAACTATCAACGACGTTTATATCGGAGTTTTACCGTTCATGGCCTGTATGGCCGTGGTCATCGGCATACTGATGGTATTCCCCGAGCTGGTCACCTGGCTGCCGGATCAGGCCAAGGGCGCCCGTTGACGCGGTACGGCCCAATGATCCTCCCTGGTTTTTACAACAGTTTCGTGCATCGCAGTACGCTATATCGTTATGACGCGCTGTGGATTTAACGAGTAGCGTTCATTGACCTGACTGCTAACAGCTATTAAAATGTGAGGCTATGCACTACAGAAATAAAGTCCACACAACGACAGGGGACGGGCGGTGATGGCGCGTTTGATCGTTCCGGCGATTTTGGTTATCACGCTGATGGCAGGCTTGATTGCCTGTGGAAGTGAAGACCCGCCCCCCACTACCTCAACTACCTCAGCGCCCGGCCCCACCGCTATCCAAATTTCCCCGACAGCAACAGTAGCGCCCGAACCCGCCGCAACCGCTGCGACTCAACCCACGGCAGTACCGCCCGCTACGGCGCCGGAGCCGACACCCACTGCCGGGCCTGCCCCGGAGGAGGCAGCGGCAACCGCCGCGCCGGCCCCACAGCCGACAGACCCGCCCGCGATGTCAGAATCCGACAAGCTGGCGGTCTACGCCGCAGAACACGCCAACGGCCCCGGGGCGATATTCGTGGGCGACCCAACGCAGCTCATCGGCCCGCCGCCCCATGAGGGCCTGATGTTCAAGTTTCCTGCGGAGCAGTACAACCTGTTGGCCGGCGCCGCGCTGGTCGGGGCGCCCGATTTGCAGATACCCGGCCACCTGTTCATCTACTCCAGCGACTACTACCGGGACCTGATCCAGAAAGCCAACCTGACCAACCCGGCTGAGCTTGTCTCCTCCGGTGAAAGCATCGAGATCCAGCACGTCTGCCTCGACCGGAATCTCCCACCCTGTGTGCTGATGCAGGCCTACTACGCGCCCAACCTCGCGAAACGCACCAACGGTCAGGTACAGATTTCGGTGGTCTCCTTGGTGGAGTTGCAGGTAGGTGGCCCCGACACGCTAACCCAAGTGAGCGACGGCACCTTGGACATGGTCAACATCTTCACGGGCTACGTGGCCGGCGAGCTGCCAGCGCTGGAGGTGCAGTCATTGTGGGGGTCGGCCCCCGACTGGGAAACTTCGTATGCGACGCTCACCCTGCTGGCCGACGACATAGACCGGATAATGCTGGAGGCCACAGGGGGCAGCCATGTGCTGAACCGCAACTGGTTCGCGGGATCAGATCAGTGGTTCTACAGCAAGCAGCCACTCAGCAGCGTGGAGGATTTCGATGGACTGAAGATTCGCACCAACTCTTCGTCGATGTCCGATTTCATCGCCGGCATGGGCGGCGAGCCGACCTTCAAGTCCATCGCCGAGCTGTATACCTCCCTGGACCGGGGGTTCGTCGACTCTGCCGTTTATGGCGCCCTGCTGGCCGCATCCGCCAGGCTGCACGAAATCACCGACTTTATGGCCGGTCCCGTAATCGGCTTCGGCTACACCAACAACGTCATTAACAAGGACGTCTGGAATGGGATCCCCGAAGACCTACAGCAGATCATGATTGAAGAGGGGGCCAAGTCGGAGTTGGAAGGGCTGCGGCTGGCGCCATTCCAGAACGTCGCCGCGGTTGCGATCAACCAGCAACTCGGTACGCAGCCGGTCCCCTTCTCGGCTGAAACACAGCAGCACATCCAGACGGTGGTGCTGCCGGAGTACGTTATACCTGGCTGGCTGCGGCGGCTGGGATACCCGGAAAATAACGCAGATATTGTCGCAATCTTCAACGAGAAACTGAGCCCGTACACCGGAATCTGGATCAACGAGGACGGCAGCGTCGAGCAGGTTCCCATCACCAAGGGTTCGAGGGCGACCCAATAACAGAGGCTTCGGGGGACTTCCCGCAAGAGTCTGCCCTTTAGCGAATCCGGCGCGAGCCGGGGGAAAGGAATCCACCCCCACGGGGCCCATATTTTAGGAGGACACCCCAAAATGATCCATCCTAGACTACTAATTGTTTCGCTCCTGATGACCTCACTGCTGTTGCTGGCGGGACTGGCGGCCTGCGGAGAGGCGGCAACATCCGTGCCACCAACGGCCACCACTGCGCCCGCGCCGACGCCGACAGAGGCTCCCACGGCCATGATGATGACCGGCGATGAAGCCCTCATGAAGTACGCTGCCGACAACGCTGGCGGCCCCGGTGCGATCTTCGTGGGCGACATCAGCCAACTGGTCGGGCCGGCCCCGCTGAGTTTGGACGGAAAGCCGGACGCCGACTTGGGCGACCTCGAAGGCAACGTGCCCCTGGACGCTCTGGAAGATCACCGCTGGCTCTATAACAGCGATTACTACAATTCCCTTGTAGAAAGGGCAAATCTCACCAACCCCACGGAACTCACTTCCACTGGGGAGAGCATTGACCTTCAGCATGTCTGCATCAACCGCTCTCTGCTGCCCTGCAAAATTATCGAGCAGCACTGGGGCCCCAACCTTGAGGCCCGCACCAACGGCCAGCTCACCATCACCGTGAGCTCCTTCCCCGAGTTGGGCCTGAACGGGCCCGATACGCTGCAACTGGTGTCCGACGGCACTCTCGCAATGGCCAACATTTACACCGGTTACGTCGCCGGCGCGCTGCCTGCTATCGAAGTCCAGTCCCTCTGGGGTATCTACCCCGACTGGGAAACCATGTACCTGTCGCTGACCGATATGCACCCGCAGTTGGAGGGAATGGTCGCGAAGGAAACCGGCGGCGGCATCATCGTCAACCACAACTGGTACTCCGGCAATGACCAGTTCTTCTTCAGCAAGAAAGCCCTGCGCACCCTGGCGGACTTCGAGGGGCTGAAGACCCGCAGCCACGCCGCCGCTCTTTCCGACTGGATTCAGGGTATGGGCGCCGAAGCTCAGTTCGTGGCCTTCTCCGAGGTTTACACCGCCTTGGAGCGCGGTATCCTGGACGCCGGCGTGACCGGCTCCACCCCTGGCCACGGGCAACGCTGGTACGAAGTGACTGAGTACCTCAACGGGCCGCTGAAGAGCCTCCTCTCCACCAACAACGTGATCAACGCGGATGTCTGGAACGACATCCCCGCTGACCTGCAGCAGATACTCATCGAGGAGGGCGCCAAGTCTGAGTTGGAACAGTTGCGCCTGACCTCCATTCAGAATGTTACCGGAGTTCAAAAGAACATTGACGCCGGCATGGAGCTGGTGGAGTTCTCCCCGGAACTGGCTGACCACAGCTTGAATGTGGCTGTCATTGAGCACGTCATCCCGGGCTGGCTCAGCCGTGTGGGCTACCCGGAAAAGGGCGACGAAGCCGTAGGTATGTTCAACGAGCACGTCGGACCCTATGTCGGCCTGACCATTGGCGCCGACGCCACGGTCAACCCCGCGCCAATAGCCAAAGGCCCCCACGCACAGTAGCGGATATCCTCGCAACGCCAAGCGCCCACCCTTCAGCCGAAGGGTGGGCGCTTGGCGTTTCTCAAGGTCTGGGGCTTCGTCTGAAAGCTGGACGCATACGGACGCAAGCCCCGCTCTGCTTTCTTCTCTGCTGCCTTGTAATACCGCCTAATCTCCCTGTTGCCGCGAGGGATGTTATGACCCGCGCCCGGCCACAGGCCCCGGGACCCCGTCCGGCGCTCTGGGCGCCGCCGCGCCCCCCAACCCGCCCGGAAGATCGATATGCAGGGATACCCCCACTTCGACTTCCGTGCCGTGGCCAATACCGCGGCGCGGCATCTGGGCGCCCTACGCAAAGACGCGACCACGTTTGTGGCCGGCGAAGCGGCCTGCCACCGTGTCCTCACCCCGGTATGCTTGTCTCCTATAATGTCAAAGTTGCCGGCTTCCGGGAAAGCATCCGGCAACTTGAGGAGCAGACCCGGCATAATCAAAGACTGTAATTTCCTGCCGAATGGGATTGCGTTGGCGAAAATTTGGTGTAGAATGACGCAAGTCACTGGCAGGCCCTATGCTGGATGACTGTCTGCGGCCAAGAGTTTGTGGCTGGAAGTTCATTTTTCTTTGAGGACGCGAGAGTCGTGGCAATACTAACTAACGAAATGGTCGTCATGGCCATAGTGATAGCGTTCGGGGGCCTTCTGATTCTTGCCTCGGGCTTGGTGTTCGGTCCGCGGACTGCGCTGATTGGCACCAGAAGAATAACCGGGGTAATGGACAGGATCTACTACTGGCTGGGCTACATCTGCGGCGTCGAGTTGCTGCTGTTGGGCTTCTTCATCACCTACCAGGTTGTGGCCCGCAAGCTCGATTGGGTTCAGGCCCCAGGCACCGATGTTATGAGCGGCTACGTGCTGGCAATGGCGGCGACATGGGCCTTTTCCTACTCGCTGCGTTCCGGCGCTCATGTCCGCATTGACGTGCTGCTGCCCTACATGGGAACCAGGACACGGGCTGTTGCCGACTGGGTCGCCATATTCGCCGTCCTGTTCCTGGGCTGGGTCACCATGTGGAAGATGTGGGAAAACGTGGTTAACAACTACGAGCGCGGGGTTGTGACCAACGACTACCCTCTTACGCCTCTGTTCATTCCGAAAATCGTGGTCTCCTTGGGTTTCACTCTTCTTTGTCTCACTGCGCTGCAAATGATGTATTCCATGGTTTCCGAAGCGGCGCTGGTGCGCTGGAACCGCGCTCAGGGCGGCGAGGACATCTCGACGATTACCATCACCGGAGGCGAGGCGGCCGGCGCCGCCGACTAGCCTTCGGACAACACCCCGGAACCCTCATGCGAGCGACACACCGGCAGACCGGGCTTGGGCCAGGTCCGGTCTGCGCGGATGGAAAAAGGGACTGAGAGGTTAAGCTGTGGCAATTGGCGTAGCATTCGGATTGATGGGGGCCTTCTTCCTGGCGGGGTTGTACGTGGCCGCCGCGTTGGGCGCGTTGTCCCTGATAATCATGTTTTTCTTTTCCGATGCTCCCCTGTGGAACATCATGGCCAACAAGGCTTGGGAAGGGAATACCAGCTTCATTCTGGTGGCGGTGCCGTTGTTCATCCTGATGGGTGAGCTTATGAACCGCAGCGGCATGGGCGAGCGTATGTACGCCGGAATCACCCGCTGGATCTGGTGGCTCCCCGGCGGGCTGATTCACACCAACATCGTATCATGCGCCATCTTCGCCGCCTGTTCCGGCTCCAGCGTGGCAACCTCCGCCACCATCAGCCGGGTGTCGCTGCCCAGCTTCCGGCAGCGTGGCTACTCGGAGCGCATGGTCATCGGCTCCCTGGCTGCCGGTGGAACCCTGGGCATTCTGATTCCCCCCAGCATCAGCCTGATCATTTACGGTGTGCTTGTGGAGGAATCCATCGGGCGCCTGTACATGGCCGGGTTCGTTCCCGGCATGGTGCTCACGGCGACTTTCATGATCATGATTCTCGCCTTGGCGTTAGTTTGGAAGGGCTTGGCTCCGCGCGAGCACGGCGACAGCTTCATCACCATTCAAGGGTGGGTGAGCCGACTCATTGGCTCCATTTCTCTCATACCGATAATCGCGCTGATTATTGTGGTGATCGGCTCCATATACGGAGGTATCGCCACCCCTTCGGAGGCGGCGGCCTTCGGCGTGTATGGCGCGTTCGTCCTGGCGTTTATTCTGAACACGGAAGAGATTCTGCTACCCTTCTTCGGCACGATGATGCGCTCGCTGGGCCTCATCAGAGTATCGACCTTGGTCAAGTGGACGCTGGGTCTGCTGGTAGCGGTCCTGCTGAGCCACCTGTTGTTGCAAATAGGGTGGGCTCTCAGGGGATTTGACCTGGGCGACCCCACCATTCCCCTGGCCGGCATAGTCGGCGAGAAGTTATTCCTGGTTGAAGTTGTGATCGTCCCGTGGAGCGGATGGGTACCGTTCCTAGTCGGTTCGTCGGAAGAGGAACTTCGAAACGCGCGGTTCCCCGACCAATCGGCGCGTCGGCGACTCCTCTTGCGAAACTTCAACATCGTACAGGAGGCTTGCATTTCCACGGTACGCACCACTGGAATGATCTTCCTGATAGTGCTGGCCGCGTTCACGCTGTCCTTCGCCTTCGCGCGGCTGGGGATCTCGCAGCAGATCGCAGAGGCCATTTCCGGCCTGGGCCTGAACGAGATCCAGTTGGTGCTGGTTCTGGTGGTGTTCTACCTGGTTCTGGGCACCTTTATGGAAAGCTTCGCCATGATGGTGACCACGGTTCCCATCCTGTTGCCGACACTGGAAGGCGCGGGCGTTGACCTGGTCTGGTTCGGCGTTATTATGGTGCTGCTGGTGGAGGCGGCGCTCATCAGCCCGCCGGAGGGCATCAACCTCTACGTGCTGCACGGCGTGAGACTGGACGTGGACAAGGAGCAGGCCGAACTCGCCAACGAGGTATTGCAGCAAAGCACCATCGCCGATGTTTGGATAGGCGTGATGCCCTTCATGGGTTGCATGGCCATTACCACCGCGCTGGTGCTGTTCATACCGGAACTCGCGCTGGCGCTCCCGGACTATATCTACGGCCAACGGTAGTAACCGCCGCAGGTCGCGGCAACCGGTCTGACCCTCTGTCGAAGCCCCGGACATCGAGCCGGGGCTTCGCTTTTCTGGGATGCAATGCCGACTGCGACGAGATACCTTTGTCGAGAGCGACTCCTGTGCCCCGGGAGCCAAGGCTGTGTTCGTTTGTTGTGCGGTGTTCGTTTGTTGTGCGGTTGCCGGCGGGCTTGGTTCGGTTTAGAGCGAAAGGCAATCCACCCTGGAGATGTCGCACCGCGGCTACCTACAAGGTGCTTGTACACTATCACCGGTCTGGTGAGTCGCTGCGTCGCGGTACTTTGGCTGACGTACTTCGCAGCGCCAGATGGACGGAGGAGGACGCGCGGCAGTTGGGACTCATCTGAGCGCGGAAACAGGGGCGGGATAAAATCCCGCCCCTGTGGCGTTGCACCGGAGACCGGGGTAGGATCAGCGGTTGTTGTCGGTGACCTGGAAGTGCTTGACCCAGAACTCTCCCCGGTACAGGTCTGCGACCGCCTGGGCCGTGCTGCGGCGCAGGTCGCTGCGCTCGTAGCGGAGCAGGGCTTCCTCGCTGTCCCATACGCTGAGGTTCAGGCCCTCGTCGGGGTCTTCGATGCTGCGGAGGAGCAGGCGGCTGCTGAGACCCTCGATGGAGCCAGAGGCCGGTTCGACCTGTTCCCGGTAAAACTCCTCGTACTGGTCCCAGGAACCGAGGCGGAGCTTGCCCCAGGCCATCATCACCAGTGGGCCGCCGGAGTCGGCGGGGCCGGTGGATGACACGATTTCAAATTGCTTAATCCAGGTGTCGCCCTGGGCGTAAGCCATGGGGTAGAAGAACTCCTCGGCCTCGCCGGCCAGTTGGCGGCGGGCGTCGCTGGTCTCGTAGTTGCGGAGGTCCTGGAGCGTACTCCACACGCTCCAGAACCCCATCTCGTCGGGGTCCGCAGTGCCGCGCCAGAGCTGGCGCTCCTGCAACCCCGGCATCCCCATGGTGAAGGGGATGACCTTGTCGACGTAGAATTTCCGCAGATTGTCCCAGGCGCCGGGACGCGCTCTGCCCCATGCCAGTTGTACGTACATTTCAAAAGCCTTCTTCAAGTTTGCCGTTGTCCGGCCCACGGTTTGGGGTTCTATAGGGGCATGACCCTTTCGTCGATGAGTTTGGCAGACAACACCGGGTGGATCGTTTCCGGTTCCGGAACCGGGGCTGCTGGCCGCGGCGCGGGCCGGAAGGAGAAATACCTGACACCAGCGAAGGGCATCGAGTAGCACCATTCCCGCGATTCCGGCCTGGGCTGCAACGTCTCGGGGGCCGGAGCGGATTCTACCTGGACTGTCTCCGGGACTGACTCTCTGGGTTTGAGAATCGTAACCATCGCACACCTCCAGACTCTTGTGAAGAGATGCTTTGCCGGTCTGCCGGGCCTTTCGGTTCACCTTCTCCCTTGATGGATAGAGCTGGGGTCAGGGTGATTTCTTCGCTTTGATCAGCTTTCAGCTTTGGTTGTTACCTGGGTGCGCCCCCACCCTAACCCTCCCCCGGAGGGAGAGGGTTAGGGACCTATCAGGGGAGCTGGCGGACGTTACTCCTCTATCTCGCTCTCGCCGCGGATTTCGCGGCTGGCGCTCAGGCCCAACTGGGTCAGGGTACGGCTGTACCGGGTGGCGAACTGTTGTGCAGTGGCGGCGTAGATGCCCCGCCCAATGGCGGCGTCCTGGGTGCACAGGTCTAGCAAGGGGGCGCGGGGAATCTGCAACAGGGTCATGTCGCTCAGGGCGGAGCCGGCGGTGATCAGCGTTCCCTCTCCCAGCAGCACCGCTTGAGGGAAGGACTCGCCGGGGCCGGCCACGCGGACGGCAATCTGTCCTATCTCCGACTGGGCAGTCAACTGCGCTTCGCCGGACTGGATGACGAAGAGGTTCTGGCCCTCGTCGCCGCCAGAGCCGAGGGTTTCGCCCTCCTTGACGTAAACGGTGCTGCCCAAGGCCACTACGGAGGAGATCTGCTCCCTGGAGAGCCGGGCGAACATATCCACGGAGGAGTAGTCGAACTCCTGCGCTGCTGCTGCTTCGCTCTCCTGTCCGGGGGACAGGTCTCCGGGCCGGAAAACACGCACTGGCATTACGGCGCGGCGCTCTACCTCGCGCGCCACGCTACCCTTGACCAGGCGGGCCAGGCCGCGGCGGTCGTGGGTGAACATCGAGATCAGGTCGACGGAGTTGCGGTTGGCATAGGCCACGATGGCGGCAGGCACCGAGTCGTTGACAACCACGACGGCGGAGGCTTCTATCGAGGCCTCCTGCAAGCGGTGGACGATTCGGTTGAGATAGGCCAGAGCGCGTAGGCGGTCTTCCTCCTCCTGCTGGGTTCCCAGCACCACCAGTTCGCCGAGGGCCTTGGTGCGGCCCGGCGGTATAACCGTCAGCAATGTAGCCTGCCCGCCGTCGCTGACCAACTCCGGGACGACGTCAAGGATTCCTTCGGATTCCACCGATCGGTCCAGCGGAACAAGCACTTTCTTGTACATTTGGAAGCCTCCAGGACTTGAATCTACGATTTTGAAACCGGATTGAAACCGGGGCATCCTGCATCCGGTTATCTGATAACTAGAATTGTAATTGCCGATGTGCAGGGCGGTCAACAATGTGCAAACAATCACAAAGTTACGGCGGGGATTACAGGGGGCTGGGAAGGCTAGATGCGCCCAACGAGGCGTTGCAGCAAGGAGCGGGTTCGAGTGAAAGAGGTCTGCGAGCCATCGGCGGGGAAGATGGTGGCGAGGAGGTCGGTGGCGCCGATTTCGGCCAAGTTCCGCAGTTGGTCCTCCACGGCCGACTCGTCGCCGACGATGGCGATTCCCCCGGGGCTGTCGGCGCCTTCCCGCTCCAGCATGGCGCGGTAGCTGGGCAGGACGGCGTAGTGCTGGAAGAGCCGGTCGGCGCGGTCGCGCGCTCTATCCGAATGGTCGGTCACCGCAATCGGAAAGCCCACGCAGACGCGGGGCGTCGGGTTTCCTGCGGCTGCGGCCGCTTCGTTCAGGCGCGGTACTACGTGTTCGCGCAGGGTGTTCGGGCCGGTCATCCAGGTGACGGCGCCGTCGGCCAGCCGGCCGGCGATTTCGAGCATTCGCGGGCCGAGGGCCGCCATGACCACAGGGCAAGTGAGCATATCGGCGTCGGGTAACTGCAATTCGCCCGCCACGTGAAACTCTCGCCCGGAGAAATCCACGCTGCTCTCGTTGAGCAAGGGGCGCAGCACCGACAGATATTCTTCCATGTGTCGGGCAGGGTGAGCATAGGAGAGGCCCAGCCAGTCCTCAATGGTGGAGCGGTGGGAAACGCCGATGCCCAGAGTCAGCCGCCCCCCGGTGGCCACCTGGGCGGTGAGGGCCTGCTGCGCCAGAGACACCGGATGGCGCGGATAGGTGGGGACAACTGCGGTGCCCAGTTCGATGTGGCTGGTCTGCATACCGGCCATGGCGATGACGGTGAGCATATCGGCCCCGAAGTGCTGGGGCATCCAGTAGCTGTCGAACCCGTCCCTCTCGGCGTCGGAAATGCGGTGCAGCCGCTCGGCCACGTCCCGCATAAGCTCCAGGGCGCCCACAAATAGCCCGATACGCATGGTGGCTGCTCCTTTCTGGCGGGGTATCCGGTCCGCGCCGTTTCGTGACGCCCAGCGCGGTGGACGGTGATTTTAGCATAACACCATCTTAGCCGGGATTGGGGGGAGGGGATATGGCTCGATTGGTAGGGAATTTTGGCCGTGGCGCTTTGGCTGTGGCGCGTTGTATGCTGCGGGGATTTCACCCCCACCCTTGGCCCTCCCCCGTAGGCAGAAGGGACTTGGGGGGGCGGCAGATTGACGTAAGATTGCGCCGATAGTAGGCTACGGGCTGATTGGGACGCCCCGACTCCCCGCTTTCGCGAGGGCAGGCTCTAACCCTCCCCCGTAGGGAGAAGGGACTTGGGGGGACTTCTCCTCGGCCCTCTTGCACTTGGAGAGGACGCTATACGAAGGACGGAGGCGTTACTGGTATGAGCTATGAAGGGATGTTGGCGGAAACGGTTAATATCAAGGGTCACGAGGGCGACCAGATTGACGCCTATCTGGCGCGCCCGCTGGGCGGCGGCCAGCATGGCGGCGTGGTGCTGATTCACCATATGCCGGGCTGGGACGAGGCTTCCAAGGAGATGGTCCGCAAGCTGGCATACAACGGGTTTGCCGCCATTTCTCCCAACCTGCATTTCCGGGAGGGGAAAGCCACTCCCCAAGAGAACAGCGCCAGCATCCGCGAGAAGGGCGGAATGCCCGACGTGCGCACCATGGGCGACGTGGCGGCTGCCATGGCCTACCTGCGGACGCTGCCGTATCTGAACGGCAAGGTGGGGCTGATAGGCTTCTGCTCCGGCGGACGCCAGACCTACCTGGGCGCCTGCACCCTGGAGGGCGTGGACGCGGCGGTGGACTGCTGGGGCGGCGGCGTTACCCAGGGCAACGACCAGTTGAGCCCCGCCATGCCCGCCTGGCCGGTGGACTTCACCGCCGGGCTGAACTGCCCGCTGTTGGGGCTGTTCGGCAACGATGACGCGCGTCCCTCTCCCGCCGATGTGGACGAGACGGAAGAGGCGCTGAAGAAGCAGGGCAAGGACTACGAGTTCCACCGCTACGACGACGCGGGCCACGGCTTTTTCGCCGTTGACCGGCCCAGTTACCGCGTCGATGCCGCCGTGGACGGCTGGGCGAAGGCGCTGGCCTTCTTCGGCAAGAACCTGGGGTAGTACCTGGGTGCAGGGGCGCATTGCTTTGCGCCCCTGCTTTTCAATCTAGGGACTGTTCGCCTATGGGGGTACGCCCTCACCTTCACTCTCACCCTCTCCCGGAGGGAGGGGGCTTTTTTTGGACTTGTTTTGCTGTTAGCCGCCCGTTTCCAGCGCCTTCTGCCCTTCTACTATGGCTGGGTGGTGGTTGGGGCCTCCGGGACGGCGGTGTTTGCCCGGATGGCGCCCGCCATTACGACACTGACGGTATTCATATACCCGATGTCGCAGGAACTGGGATGGTCGCGGACGCTGATCGCCGGGTCTGTGAGCGTGGGAGCTCTGGTCTCCATTGCGCTGTCGCCGGCGGTGGGCTGGGCCATTGACCGCTACGGGGCGCGTCCGGTGCTGGTGGCGGGGGTGCTGACGGTGGGCGTGTCCATGATCTCTCTGGCATGGGCCACCATTCCCTTTACCTTCTATCTCGCGTATGCCGCCGGGCGGGTGGTGTTTCATACTGCGGGGCCCATCGGCGCCAGCGCTGTGGCAGCCCGCTGGTTCGTGAGGATGCGGGGGAGGGCCATCGGAGTAATCTTTCTCTGCGGAGCCATCGGCGGGGTGGTGTTCACCATGTCGGCGGCGCTGATGATAGACAATTTCGGAATCAGCGCCGCCTGGATTGCCATTGGCGTAATCTGCCTGGCCGTGGCCCTGCTACCCAACCTTCTGCTGGTGGTGGAGCGTCCCGAACTCCTGGGACTGAGGCCGGACGGGGACACCGATGCAATCAGCAAGGCTCCGAATGCTCCCGGTACGCCGCAACCAGCAGCCCATGCCACCGCGGACAGCGATTCCTGGACGCTGCGGGAAGCCACCCGGACGGCATCGTTCTGGATTCTGACGCTGATGGGGTTTGCGACATTCTTCGTCCACGCCGGGGTGAACGTGCACATCGCGGCCTTCCTGCGGGACGAGGGGCTGTCGCTCACCAACGCGGCAACGGTGGTGACGATAAGCTGGGTGGTGTCTGCGGTGAGCAGCATCGGATGGGGGTGGCTGATGGAGCGGGCGCCCGCTCGCCTGATGTATTCGGCGATGCTGGCGATGCTGGCTGGGGCGGTGTTGCTGCTGGCGCTGTCGGGCAGCATTGCCGGGGCTTTCGCCGCGTCCATGCTGATCGGACTGGTGTCGGCGGGGAGCAATGTCACACCGTCGGTCATGTATGCCGACTATTTTGGCCGGGCGTCTTTGGGTAAAATCCGGGGCATGGGCGAGATCGGGGTGCTGGTCGGGCAGTCCATCGGCCCGCTGCTGGCGGGGGCGCTGTTCGACATACGGGGTGACTACACCCTGATCTTCCTGATCTTCGCCGCCACCGCCGCAGCCGGCAGCCTGCTGGTGCTCAGCGCGCGGCGGCCGGCGCGGGTGGGGTTGCCCTCACTCTAACCCTCTCCCGGGCTTTGCATCAAGAGTCAACTGAAATCGGGACTTTTGGAGCAAACTGCCTCTTACGACAAAGCCACCTTCCATTCCTTTTGACAGCCACCGGATAACCCCTTATCATTGAGCCATTAAGCGACAATCAGTTTTAACAAGCCTGACGAAGCCTTGTACAGGCTTGATTGGTCAAGAACGGCAGGTTTCCTGTCTCTCAAAAGGGGCGAGTGTTCCGTGGATAGAACGCGTTTGGGAGTGGTGGGGGAAGCATTGGCTCCGTGTTCAGGCAATCGCCACTCCGATAGGCTCCCCGCTATTAACCCTTTGGCTATCGCAAAGCAAGGGGGTTGAGCGCTGGTGGAACTCTCAATCGGAATTTGAGGTAGCTGCAACATTTGCGTCCGCTGGAATCCTATTCTACACCGCGTCCGTTGCGGCGCTGGAACTGGGGGGGTGGTACTCGTGGTGCTAGGATTGCAAATATACAAAAAGTTCGAGCAAGACCTCATAAAGCGTCAGCGAGAATTACGGAGTCAAGGCTCGGATATGTGGCGAGAAGCGGAACGCTTGAGTGATGAGACAGGTAAGCCTGTCGAAGAAATCTTCAAGCGGTTGAACGAGGAAGACTGGAAGCCAACTCAATCCTAGCAAGCCTACTTGACTGCTACGCTGGAAACCCCTGCCATATCAATAGGCAGGGGTTTAGCTTTCCCCTTTCTGCTATTTGAAACCCCGTCTTTGCCTTGGTACGGTCGATGGACGGACTCTTGGAGCAACTTGCACTTTCGATGCAAAGTTCCCTCTCCCAGAGGGAGAAGGGGCTTTGGCGGCTCCTTCCCAGGGGGGGAGGGGATTTTGGTTTTGTCTGGTGAATTGACATGACGCGACCGGCCCAGCGGGAAATGCTGCTTATTGCCTTTATGCAGGCGTCCAACTGCTCCAACTATACCGGGTCGTGGCGGCACCCGGAGACGTCGCCGGATTTTCTTGACCTGGGCTATTATCAGGATATTGCGCGGACGCTGGAGGCGGCGCGGTTTCACATGGCGTTCATTGACGACCGGCTGGCGATGCCCAGCCGGTATGGCGATTCCTACGCCGAGGCGGTGGAGCATGGGGTGCGGGTGGTGAAGCTGGACCTGGTGCCGGTGATAACGGCGATGGGGCTGGCGACGTCGCATCTTGGATTGGGGGCGACGTACTCGACCACGTACTACCCGCCGTTCCATGTGGCGCGGCTGTTTGCGTCGCTGGACCACTTCACCGCCGGGCGGGCGGCGTGGAACGTGGTGACGTCGCTGAATGACTCGGAGGCGCACAACTTCGGGGTGTCGGAGCATTTGGAGCACGACGACCGCTATGACGTGGCCGACGAGTTCATGGAGGCGGCCTGCGCCCTGTGGGACTCGTGGGGCGACGGCGCGGTGGTTGCCGACCGGGAGCAGGGGCGGTTCGCCGACGCCTCGATGGTGCGGCGGGCCGACTACGCCGGGCGGCATTTCAACTCGCGGGGGCCGTTGACCACGCCTCGGCCGCCGCAGGGGTATCCGGTGATCATCCAGGCCGGGCAGAGCGAGCGGGGACGGCGGTTCGCGGCGCGATGGGGAGAGCTGCTGTTTGTCATCTTTCCCACGTCCGAGGGCTGCAAGGCTTACCGGGACGACCTGCGGGCCCGAGCCGCCGCCGCAGGCCGGGAGCCGGACGCGGTGAAGGTGGCCCCGGCGGTGTACGTGGTGGTGGGCGAGACCGAGCAGGAAGCGGCGGAAAAGCTGGCCTTCATAGAGGGCCTCGCGCGACCGATGGACTCGCTGGCGCTGCTCTCGGAAGTGTTCAACTACGACTTCTCGCAGCACCCGCCGGAGGAGCCACTGTCGGACGAGGTGATGGCATCCATGACCGGGCTGCGGGGGTTCCTCGACCGGGTGGTGCAACTGAGCGGCAATCCCAACCCCTCGGTGAACGACTTTGTGCGCTGGTCGGGCCGGGGAACGCTGCGGGAGCTGCCGACGTTCAACGGCACACCGTCGCAGGTGGCCGACCAGATGCAAGGGTGGTTCGATACCGGGTCATGCGACGGGTTCGTGCTGGCCGCCACTCACATGCCGGGGGCCTACGAGGACTTTGCGCGGCTGGTTGTGCCGGAGTTGCAACGGCGCGGGCTGTTCCGCCGGGAGTACGCGCCAGGCACGCTGCGCGATAACCTGGGGCTGGCGAGGCCGGAACGGACCCCCTGAGACGGGTTTTAACGGGTTTTAACATGGATTTACAGGATTTTTGTTTGATGGGGCCTTCGGTTGCCAGCGGGGACGCCCTCACCCTAGCCCTCTCTCAGAGGGAGAGGGAAGGATGGAGATGGAACTTTGCCTGAGAATGATAAAACCCAGGCGTGGGTTCCGGGGTCACTCTCCCCGGCAGGCCGGTATGGAGTATAATCACCGGCAGCGCTGCCCCGGAGGGCGCGCAGATTAGGACTGATGGGATATTGCGGGAATGAGTAGCAAGTTTCTGGACAGGCTGGAAGATATTCGGGAGGGCGCGCTGCCCCCTCTGGGCTTCGGAACGACCCGCCCCGCCAAGCTGCCGGGGCTGGCGCTGGTTATCACCGCCGACGGTGGCAAGGATGGAGCGGCGTCCGCAGGGGGGCTGGCCCCCGACGCGGTGATTGTCTCCGGCGCTGCGGTGGCGCAGGCAGGCGAAATCGGCGAGGCGACGGGCGCCAACTGGGGCGTCCGAGCCGAAGGACTGACCACCGCCGACGCTGCATCCTGGCGCGAGGCCGGGGCAGATGTGCTGGTCTTCTCCCTGTCCGGCACGGCGCTTGGCGCGTTGACGTCAAAGGACGCCGCCCGGGTGCTGGCAGTAGACTCGGATGCCTCGCCCGAGGAATTGCGCGACATCAATCCCCTGCCGGTGGATGCGGTTCTGGTGTCCCTTCCCGGCGACCCGTCCGGTTGGACGCTTCAGGATCTCGCCTCCCTGGCCCGGGTCAGCGGTCGAGTGGGGAAGTACCTGCTGGCCGAGGTTTCGGGCGCGCCCGACGGCGAGGCTTTGGAAGCGCTGCGCAACGCCGGCGTCGCCGGCTTGGTAATTGGCCTTTCGACCGGAGAGGAAGCCATAACGGGACTGAAGGAATCGTTGCTGAATATGCCGCGCCCCGGGTCTGACCGGCGCAGCCGCTCCAACGCCATTCTGCCCGGGTCGCTGTATGTCGCCCGCCGTCCCGCTGCTCCTGCTGAAGACGACCCTGACGACGACGACGATTAGCGAGGCATTTGATGACCGAAGCGCGGCAGCCAGATGGTGATCCCGATCCGGAACACGGCCAGCACGAGCACGTCCACGAGCCGCACGAGCATTACGGCGTTCTGCCGCCCGACGGGGTGGTGGACCTGACCGACAAGCTCACCGGCTTCATGAACGAAATCGAGCTGGGCGGCCTCTCGGACATCATGGGGCAGGTTCTGGACGATTTTCTCGAGCAGTGCGGCGGGATGCCGGAGGACCTGACAGGCCGGGACGCCTTCGAGCAGATCTCCCGCGGGCAGCTCGCCGTTACGCTGGCCTTCCAGTTGGGCCGGCTGGAGGGGCGCTCGCCGAAACTGGTGGAGAACCTGGTCTCCCGCGCCGTGGAGTCCTACGGCTTTCTGCCGGTGGACGAGTCGGCGGAGATTACCGACGACGATATGGGAAACCCCAAGGTGCAGGTATATCCCAGGGTTCGCCGCATGGAATACGTGGAGCCGCAGATTCTCCAAATCCAGGGCCTCGGCGACGCCCCAAGCGCCGGGGACGGCGGCCCCGGCGCCGAATAGACGGAAACTGCGCCGGATAGCCGTTGCGTTCCAGCCTTTGGGAGCTTACTCAAAATCAGCTGGCCCTCTTGATATACCGGTATCGCTGACCAAAGCCCATAGGTTCCCGCCTTCGCGGGAATCTATGGGTTGAGCGCCGCGCCGTGTTAGCGGGAGTTCGGGTTGGGCGCCGCACCACGAATTGAGATAATCTTTTAACGCCAGACATACCGACGGGGGTTGACCGATGACCACTAACGCACCCGCCTATGACCTGTTGCTTACCGGCGGTACGCTGCTGGACCCGGCCCAAGGCATCAACGGCCGTCGCGACGTGGCCTTCAAGGACGGCCTGGTGGCCGCCATAGCCGAGCGCATCGACGCCGCCGATGCCGCCGCGTCTGTGGACGTTTCGGGAAAGCTGATCACGCCGGGGCTGATTGACCTGCATGGCCACTTCTACCACGGCGGCAATCCCACGTCGGTCAACCCCGACGAAATCTGCCTGTCTTCCGGAACCACCACGGGCATTGACGCGGGCAGCGCGGGTTTCCTGAACTACCAGGCCATGCGTGACTACGTGTTCCCGGCCCACCGCACCCGGCTGCTGGCCTTCCTGCACGTCGGCGCTGTGGGGCTGGCGGTCAACCGGGTACTGGGCGGCGGGCTGCAAGATATGAGGGTCATAGATGTTGACGAGACCGCCGAGCATATCAAGCAGAACCCGGGCTTTTGCTTCGGCGTCAAGGTGCGGATGCACGTCAACGCCGTGGCCTACTGGAACGCCCACGAGGCCATGCGGGCGGCCCGGGCCGTGGCCGACAAGTCGGGACCCGCCTGATGGTGCACGTCAGCGGCACTCCCATCCCACTGCCCGACGTGCTGGAGTTCCTCGGCCCCGGCGACATATCCACCCACGCCTTCAACGGGCACCCGGAGAATATGCTCGACCGCAACCTGAAGATTCGCCCCGAGGTGAAGGCCGCCGTTGACCGGGGCGTCATCATGGACCTGGCCCACGCGGGTGTTCACTGCGACGTGGAGGTCACCCGGGCCGCGCTGGAGCAGGGGCTGGCGCCGCACACCATCAGCACCGACATCCATGTGCCGCCGCCGGAACGCACCGTCTACCTGATGAACGACCTGGTCAGCAAGATGCACGCCATGGGGATGCCGCTGGCCGACGCCATCGCCGCCTCCACCAGCACTCCGGCCAAGGTGCTGGGATTGCAGGACAGCATCGGCTCGCTGGCCCCGGGGATGTGCGGCGATGCCGCGGTCTTCGACCAGCGGGAAGGCGCTTTCGTTTGGATGGACTCGGTAGGGCATCTGCAACGCGGCTCCATGCGTCTCGACACCTTCGCCGCCGTCCGCGCCGGGCGCATGGCCTGGCGGGAGGGTCAACTGGTCGAGATGGGCAACTGCTAGAGCTTCGGCCCGGAGCCTGGTTGCCAAGGCTTGACAATGGTTTTACGAGGCAAGGGCAGAACCACGGCAGGCCCCAGAGGGTTGTAATGCCTTACACTGCCAGCGTAGACCGGATAAACCCGGGCTGCATCCTGTTCCTGGTTGACCAGTCGGAATCCATGGTGAGGGAACTGGCGGGCCAGCAGGAGCAGCGCAAGATGGACGCGGCCGCCGATGCCGTTAACCGAGTTATCGACAATCTGGCCCAACGCTGCTCCAGAGGCATGGAGATTCGAGACTATTTCGACATTGGAATCCTGGGCTACGGGTATGCCCAGGAAGTTGAATATGACGGGAAAGAGGACGTATACCAACTGGACGAAAACGAGGAAACACACCGGCTGGACAAGAGGGACATCCAGGGGCAAGCCATGACGTTCTACAGGGAGATGATCGTAAGCGTCTTTCCTGATACTGAGCCGGATTGGCCCTTTCTGCCGGTAGGGAAAGTGGTGGATGTTGCCCACTGGCAGGACAGGCGTGTGAGAGAGAGCGACGGCGAGGGCGGCGTGGTCGAGTTGCCCCGGACAACTCCGGTTTGGCTCCATCCTCACTCCGGACTGCAAACGCCGATGTGCCAGGCACTGGAATACGCCGCAAATTCAGTTTCGCAGTGGATTTCCCGTCATCCAGATTCCTTCCCGCCCATGGTCATCAATATCAGCGACGGCGAGGCCACCGACGGCGACCCGGAACCCGTGGCCCGGAGCATAATGGACCTTGCCACCAGCGACGGCCACGCCCTGATGTTCAACTGCCACCTTTCGGAGACATCCGCGGCGCCCATTCAGTATCCAGACAGCGAGAACAGCCTGCACAACGGATACGCGCGCCAGATGTTCCGCATATCTTCATTCATGCCGCCGGGGGCTTTGGCCCATGCAGCCCGGCTGGACATTCCGGTCAGCGCGGAATCCCACTGCTGCGTCTTCAACGCGGACATAGTGTCCCTGGTACAGTTCCTGGACATCGGAACCCGCAGCACGACAGACCTGCTCTGATTCGGAAATACGGGTACGCCCCCACCGTACCCCCCCGGGCTTTGCGTCAAAAGAGCTGTTTGCGCCAAAAGTCCGTCTGTCGACCGTTTCAGGACAGGGACGGGATTTCATGCGACAGATGCTAAGGAGATCCCCTGCCGTTGACAGGGGCTTCGTGGCGTGGCGGGTGGTAGGGGTTAGGAACGCCGTGGTTTGCGCAGGCGTTCCATAGCATCTGCGAGCGATTCCCCTGGTCTCCTTTGCTTGTCAGCTTGAATGGCCAGGCTGCGTTCTTCCTCGCGTCCTTCCTGGCGTCCTTCCTGGCGTCCTTCCTGGCGTCCTTCCTGGCGCCCTTCCTCGCGCCCTTCCTCGCGCCCTTCTTGGCGGGTCTTGTCTCTGAAAATTCGGGGTATCACAGTAGCTACCCTCCCGAAACTGAGTAAAGCAACAGAGATAGCAAACGATGCTCCTGAAATGTTGGATGCTGTTCCAACCGGCCTCCGTGGGTCCCAATCGTCTCCGTACCAAAATGCAGTTGCAGAGCAGATTATCAATGAGGCGACGAACAGACCACAGAAAACGCCGCCTATCGTCTTGACATTCTCTCGAATGGAACTCCCGATAGAGCGCCCGAAGGTGAAAATCAGCTTGATAAATGCTCACCCATATTGGTCTACACCATCTGTGTCCACACCACCACGGGATAGTCTTGACAGACACTTGGATGTTAGAACCCTACCAACCACGTGTCAAGAAGTCCTGGGCTGCGGGCTGGTGATGGCGGACGTTCAGCGGAATCCGGGGATGCTGTTGTGTGGCGCGTGTTGCCGCAGGCCCCCTAATTCGGGGTGGCGGTCAGGGTTGCCGCCGGTTCGCCGTTCAGCCGGAACTCGAAATTCACCGGCTCGCCTTCAGGGAACAGGGAACGATCCACGGCCACCATGACCATCGGGGCGTACATATATGGGTACTCGCGCCCCTGGGGATCGTAGGAGAGTTCCAGGTCTACCAATGCCCTGCTGCCCCTGGGCCGGACGCCGGCCACTGCCAACGGATCGCCTCGCAGGGGGCGCCAGACGTAATACGCCCCCAGCAGCAGGCCCTGGTCGAAGTCTATGCGGCCCAGGGACGTGGCGTTGCCTCGCGTAACCTTGCCGACAAAGCCGTCCTCAAAGGCGTCCAGTTCCTCCTGGCTCAGGATGACGAAGGCCCGCAGTTCCTCGCTGAACGCTCCGGCTTCCCGCGCGTCGCGGGGCGCAATCCAGCCGCTGTTTACGTAGCGGAAGGTGGGAACACCGGCGGCAAGGCCCGGGTGAACCGCCCAGCTCTCACCCCACGCCATCACCACCGCGATGGCCCCCGCCAGCAGAAATACCGCCGCCGCCAGCCGCAGGGACGGGAGCGGACGGCGGGCGGCGGCGGCGGAAACTGTCGGTACGTCAAAAGAAGTCATATCGTCGTGCCTATAATACCAAATAGGCCCCTGCCGGCGTGGAGTGATAAAATGGTGAAAGATTGAGGTTTGCAGGTAATAGTTATAAATAATCGGGAGGTTCCAAATGCCCTATTCTGCCGACATCAGCCGCACTAATCCGGCCTGTTTCCTGTTCCTGGTTGACCAGTCCGGGTCCATGACCGGGGCGCTGGCAGGACAGCCGGGGCAACACAAGATGAACCAGGCGGCGGACGCGATAAACCGGATTCTCGACACGCTGGCCCAGCGCTGCTCGCAGGGCATGGACATACGCGACTATTTCCACGTAGGCGTGATGGGATACAACACCGACCGGAACGGCAATCCGATACTCACCAGCGTCTTGCCGGGCACCAACGTGGAACAGCCCTTCCTGCTAATCAGCAAGGTCGTGGACAATGCTGAGGTGGAGGAGAGACAAGTGCGAGAGAGCGACGGGGCCGGCGGTCTGGTTGAGGTCACCAGGCAGTTCCCCATCTGGCTCCACCCCCGCGCCGAATATGGCACACCGATGCTCACGGCGCTGGAAGCCGCATCGCGCGCCCTGGCAACCTGGGTTGGCGAGCATCCCGACTCCTTCCCGCCCATCGTCATCAACGTCAGCGACGGCGCTTCCAGCGACGGCAACCCGGAAGAGCGGGCCCAGAGCATAATGAGCCTTCAGACCAACGACGGCAACGTTCTGTTGTTCAATGTTCATCTTTCCGAGATGGCCGCCATGCCGGTGTCGTACCCCGACGGGGAGGAAATTCTGCCGCAGGACGACTACGCCCGGACGATGTTCCGAATATCGTCCGTGCTGCCGGAGTCCAGCCGCAGCCAGGCGGCCAGCCTCGACCTGACGGTCAGCGAAAACTCCAGGGGGTACGTTTTCAACGCCGATATGACGGCGCTGGTTCAATTCCTGGACATCGGCACCCGTGCCGCGTCGAACCTGCAATAGCGAGACTCCGAGACTCGAGGAAGCGAGAATTCCAATGGGAATGCTTACCACGCGCAACTTTCAGACCCCCAAGTCCGGCAACCGCCCCGATGAGTGCGAGGACGCCTGCCGGATATGGTGGCCATCCGGCGACGGGCCGGCGAGAATCGCCCTCTGCGACGGGGCCAGTGAGTCCGCTTTCTCTCGAAGTTGGGCGCAAATCCTGGCCGGTGCCTTCGTCAACCGCCCTCTCGACCTGACCGGTCTTGACGGCGCTTCCCTGGCCGGGTGGCTGGAACCGTGCGAATCGGAATGGAGCCGGGCGGTGCCGTGGGCCCGCCTTCCCTGGCACGGCGAGGCGAAGGCGCGGGCAGGGGCATTGGCGACGCTGCTGGGAATGACCATCGAGTGGGCGCCGGACGCTTCGCCCCGTCCCCCCGCGACCCACGCAGCGGGGGAAACGGTTTTGGAAGACGGCTGTGCGCCCCTGCATTGGCAAGCGGTGGCGGTTGGCGACTGTTGCCTGTTCATAGTCCGCGATGACGCCCTGGCCCTGTCTTTCCCTTTGGAAGAATCCGGCCAGTTCAACAGCACGCCATCGTTGATATGCAGCAACCCGTCCAACAACGGCGGACTCTGGGCGCGGGTTCATCAGTTGCAAGGGGAATGCCAGCCCGGCGACTTGATGATCCTCGCCTCCGACGCCCTGGCCTGCTGGATACTCCTGGAGCATGAATCCGGCGGCAGGCCGTGGGAAACGCTGCTGTCTCTGGATTCGGAAAGAGAATGGAACGACTGGGTGCAGGCCAAGCGGGGTGAACGGGCGATGCGCAACGACGACACCATCATGATTACCGTCCGGGTGGAATAATCCAGAGAGGAGCGGAGAAGCAATGCCGTGGCCGTCTGTTACGGACTTCACTGGCGCAATCCAGAATCCGTCGGTTTGTTTTGAGGACAGTGAGCTTGCCGGAGGGCTGGTGAATCTGCATCCACGCCGGGGTACGCCGCTGGTCTACTCGGGCAATTTCGCTACGGTGTACCCGGTGACCTGCGGGAGCCGCAAATACGCCGTGCGCTGCTTCACTCGCCAGGTGAACGGCCAGCAGGTTCGCTACGGCCATCTGAGCGACTATCTGCGTTACACCCTGCCGCCGACCCTGGTGGAGTTCGCGTTCCATGAACACGGAATCCGGGTGCGGGGCGAATGGTTCCCCATCGTCAAAATGGAATGGGTCAACGGCGAGCCGCTGAACAAGTATGTTAGAGAAAACCTGAGCTCGTCCACCGAAATGGACCGGATTGTCCGCCGCTGGAGGGGGGCAGTCGGCGACCTCCTTTCCCGCAACATCGCCCACAACGACCTACAGCACGGCAACGTTATGGTTCAGAATGATAGCTCCATCCGGCTGGTGGATTACGACGGCATATTTCTGCCCCAGTACCAAGGGCAGGCCAGCCCGGAAATCGGGCATCAGAATTTCCAGCATCCCCAGCGGACGGATGCGGATTATGCCGAACATATAGACAATTTCCCGGCCTTCGTAATCTATCTCAGCCTGCTGGCCTTGGCTGGCGACCCCGGACTGTGGGGACGTTTCAATAACGATGACAACTTGATTCTGAAGAAAAGCGATTATGCCGACCCGGACAATTCCGAATGCTTCCAGGCCCTGAAGGGCAGCACGGACGCCACGGTTCGCTATCTGGCCGGATATTTGGCAGAGTGCTGCTCGATGCCCGTGGAGCAAATCCCGGATCTGGAAAGCGTCTTGAACCGCGCTCCGGCCGCGTCTGCCGTCGCGCCGTCCCCGCTGGTGCCTGCTCCCTCCTCTCCGGCGCCAGGGGGCGGTTCCGCGTACCGCACGCTGATTCAGATGGGGCAGGCCAACGTCCCGTCGCCCGCAACCCAGATGGTCAGCGCCGCGCCGCCGCCGGCTGCGCCGCCACAACCTGCGGCCGTTTCCGCAATCATCCTGTGCTCCCGGTGCAATCTGCCCAATTCCCGCGAGCTTGTCTATTGCGATGAGGAGGGGTGCGTCGCGCCGCTCTACCCGGGCAGCCGGTTCTGCGCCTATTGCGGCGAGCGGGCGCCGGTCAACGGGAATTACTGCCCCGAGTGCGGCGTCCAGCTAACCTGAGCCAGACGGGATGCGATGCCGAAATTGCCAGCGAACAATCCCGGCAACGGACAAGTTTTGCGTTTACTGCGGGACGGCAACGGTTGCTCCTGTGCCTCCGCCCACTCCCGCCCCCGGGCCGCCGGGTACTGCGCCTGTGCCGCCCCAATTCGGGCCGATGCCATCGATCCTCGTCGGACAAGTTGCGCAGCAGGCCGCCCGGCTGTGGCGCGGAATCCGGGCCTACCTGGTGGCGCACAGGCGTCAGAGCATCAGCGGCGCGTCCTTTGCTGCCATCGGTCTGATTGTACTCATCTTATATTTGCTCTGGCCGGACGGCAACGGGAATGGGAACGGAAACGGTGGAGAGCAGCCACCAGGCACACCCACGCTGACTGCTACGTCTACCCCACCCAACGGCTGTGAGAAGTCAGTGGCGGATATAGCGGATATAGTGGCAAATGCTTTGCCTGGCATTACTGAAATCCGTACGGACTCTGGCTCCGGAACGGGGTTCATAGTCCACGAGGACGGGCTGGTCATTACCAACAAGCACGTGGTGGAGGGAAATGACCGAGTCGACATCAGATTGGCAATCGGCGGCAATTACCGGGGCAGCGTGCTGAATGTTCACCCCAGACTTGACTTAGCCTATATCGAGATAGATTCCAATGACACATTCAAGCCGCTTGCCTTGGGCGACTCAGACGAAATCCGGGTTGGGGATCCCGTTGTAGCTATCGGCTTCCCGCTAGGTTCGGAATTGGGAAACGATCCCACAGTGACCACGGGAATCATTTCGGCCAAGCGGCAGGACCTGGACTTCCTGCAAACCGACGCATCCCTGAATCCGGGGAACAGCGGCGGCCCACTGCTGAACGAATATGGCTGCGTGGTGGGAGTCAATACTGCCGGAATAGGCGGCACCGAAGACGGGCAGGTGATTACCGGCATCAACTTCGCCATCCCCGTCAACGACTTGAAAGAGGCGCTGGGGGACGTTCCTGGCCTTCTTGTATGTCAGGGCGAATGCGTAACGCCGCAAGCTACTGCCACGCTGCCGCCGCTCATGGTGACACCAACGCCCACGGAAACGCCGGTCCCCACGCCTACGCCTACGCCTACGCCTACAGCCACGGCGACGCCCACGCCCACGCCGACGCCGGAGCCGACGGCGACGCCGGAGCCAACAGCTACGGTTGTCCCCACGCCAACGCCCGTTCCCACAGCCACGCCGACGCCGGTGCCGACGGCGACGCCGGAACCCACCGCCACGCCTACGCGGGTGCCGACGGCCACGCCTGTTCCCACGCCGACCCTGACGCCGACGCCTACGGCCACCCCACCCCCCACGCCAACGCCAACGCCCGCCTGGGTGTGGCTAACCTATGACGATACCTCCCACAAATTCAAGATGAGTTACGAACAGAGCTGGACGTTGACCAGCGGGGCTTCAGCCGGCGGGCGTCCTTTCCTCGACATCCAGGTCAAGGACTTCCAGTCCGGCGAATCTACGAGCGGTTTCTTTGAGAGGCACCGGCAGGATTTGATAGACATGGCGCCGAATTACAGTCAGTTCGAGCCGGGCCTGACCAAGGGTGAAACAATCAATGGGAGAAATTACATCCACATGGAATACCTATGGCAGCCCAGCCCCGGGGACTGCCTGTATCACGTGGTGGATCACGTCTTCCGTTCGAAGTACTACCCTAAAAGGGACTATGGGTTCATCGTTACTGCCGGCTTCTGCGAGAACCAGGAAATGCTGTACAACCAGAACCGGGAGTATGTCATGGACAGCTTCGAGGAGACCGAGTAGGCCACCGGCCCTGGGTCAATCCGTGGATATTGCCCGGAAGAGAGAAATGAAAGGGAATTATATTCAACCCTGCACATCTTCCTCTCCATAGTCATTCTTGCGCATACCGTCATTCCTGCGACAGCGGGAATCCATAAGGTTCGGCAACGGCAAGGCTGCTATTGGCAGAGGCGCTCTGGATTCCTCTTTCGCGGGAATGACGAGGTGAGGGGGTGTAGGATTCGATATAATTCCGAAATAAGAACGGCCCCGAAATCCGGGGCCGTTCTTTCGTTCCGCGGCGCAATTCGCGCCGGAGTTGACAGACTAGCCGGGGTTGTGGCGAGTCACAAGCTCGGACACTCGCGGGTCTATGCCGCCGATCTCGACCCCGCCGTCCAGACGGGCTACACCGAGGTGGGCATCCCGCTGAATCTCTTCCCAGTCGGGTTCAAGTTCGTATTGGTCTCGAAGTTCTTCGAATAGGGCGTCCAGTGAATCTTTGTCAAACATGGCGGTTTGGAACCCCCTCCTTATGGTTGGAAATGTCAGTTCAAGCCAAATCCTTTGGACGGAAAGCCCGTGTTGACCCTGGCAGACGATCCGGTAACGCCTGCGCCGTTGCTGTGCGTCCTGGCGGGGGCAGTACGGCACAGCGGTTAATGCGAAAGTTAGTCTACCCAATCTGCCGCCTGCTGACAAGTGCGCGACGGCTTGGCGTTTACTTCCCGGCGGAGGAAGGGCTAGGCCAAGGGCGTTCCGCCGCGGCGCTGCTGGTATAAGTAGAACAGGCAGATGGCTGCCGGAACGGCTATGATGATACTGGCCGTAATTGCCACCATCACCCACGGTTCCAGGCCAAAAATTTCGTCCATCCGCTCCTTGAGCCAGTGGATCAGTTCCGGGTCTGCCGCATCCCCCTGGTGCAGCAGAATCCAGCGGAACAACTGGAACGGATCAGGCATCGGTCACCCACACCGTTTGCGGCTGGGGTTGCTGGTATCGCGCCGAGTAACGCTTTTCGCGGATGCTGAACGCCGACAGGGCCGCCAGAGCGAGCAGGGATCCCACGATGGCGAAGGGCACGGTGTAGGACCCGGTCACGTCATACAGCCAGCCGGCCAGCGTTACGCTGACGAATCCGCCTATCTGGTGGAACATAAAGGTGATGCCGGAGATGGTGCCCATCGCCCTCAGCCCGTATACCTCGGCGGTGAGCGACGAGGTGAGCGGCAGGGTGGCGATCCAGGAGAACCCGGCGACGCAGGCGAAAATCCACAGGCCGGCAATGTTCATCCCGGGGATGAAGGGGGTAACCAGCAACAGCAGATAGGCCAGTCCACGCACACAGTAGACGAGGGTCAGCCAGTTCTTGGTGCCGCCGACTTTGTCGGACAAAAAACCCGCAGACGTGGCGCCCACGATGTTCAGACCGCTCATCACGGCGAAAATCAGCGCTGCGGTGCCGCGATCAACCCCACGATCCTCGGCGTAGGGGATGAAATGGATCGACAGTATGAAGGTGGTCGCGCCGCAAACAAAATAGGCCCCGGACATCTGCCAGAATGGCCACGACCGCAGGGAGTCGCGCCACGACGCTGCCTCCAGCGGCCCCGGAGTGCGCTCCGTGCGACGGGCGCTGGCTTCCTCCGACAGCTCATCATCGCCGTCGGGACGCAGGTTCATCTCCGCCGGATTCTCGCGGATGAACAGCCAGGTCAGGGGCAGGGACAGCAGCACTACGCCGCCCAGTCCGATCCAGGCGATACGCCAGCCGGCGGCATCCATCAGGTAGACGGCGAAAGGCACCATCACCAGGCCGCCGATCGACAGCGCGGTGGAGTTGATGCCGATGACAGTGCCGCGCATTCTGACGAACCACCGGGACAGCAGGGCGGACGTGTTGGTCAAAGACAGCCCACTCTGCGCCACCGCCGCCAGGACGCCGAACACGAATATGAAGAACAGGAAGTTGAAAGTCCAGTACAAGGATATGGTTATCAGGCCCAGCGCCAGCACCGACACCAAGATGAGCTTTCGTCCGCCGGTACGGTCGAAAATCTGACCCATAAAGGGCTGAATGAAGCCGTTCAGCAATATGCCCAAAGCTGCGGCAAAGGAAATGGTGAGCCGGTTCCAGCCGAATTCGTCGCTCATCGGGGTAACGAAGGCGCCGAACCCGTTGCGGGCCCCCACGGCGGCAAAGCCGACAAACACCGCCGCCGCCACGACGTACCAACCAAAGTACACCGGCCGCCGCGCCGGTTTATAAGCGCTCATATCCGTTCACCATACTTTCGCGGTCTCGCATCCCGCGCACACTGGGGCAGCGGGACTCAATAATACCATCCACGGGAACAGGCGTCGCGGCGAATCAGGGTTCGCCAATTGTTCCCTTTCCGTCAATTGTTGCCTCTCCAGTGGGGACGGCCCCACCCTAATCCTCCACCGGAGGGAGAGGGAACAACTGAGAGGCCCCGTTGCAAGGGGGCCACCCGATTTGACCCGCCAAGCCTGCGGTTTGACCCGCCAAGCCTGCGGTATCTACACTGTCCCCAGAATGCAACTGTCGGAAGGTGAGGCTCATGGGATTCAAGCTGGTTATCTGCCCGCCCAACTACCAGGAACACTGGCCGGAGGCGCTGCGCCGGGAGATTCCCGACATTGACGTGCATATCTGCCCCACGGTGGGAGAGGCGATGGAGGTCATCGGCGACGCCGACGCGGCCTTCGGCGACATCGTGCCGGAGCTGCTGGAGCGAGCGGAGAAGCTGCGGTGGATTGCCTGCCCCCAGGCCGGCCCCCGCGCCGGTTACTACACCCAGGAGCTTATCGACAGCGAGGTTGTTGTCACCAATACCCGCGAAATCTACAACGACCATATCAGCGCCCATATTATGTCGCTGCTGCTGGCCTTCGCCCGCGGGTTGCAGGTCTACATCCCGCAGCAGGTTGAGGGAGTTTGGCGGCAGGGCTACCCGACCACCTACCTGCCCGAAGCCACGGCGGTGGTGGTGGGCGTGGGCGGCATCGGCGGCGAGACCGCCCGGCTCTGCTCCGAGTTCGGGATGACGGCGCTGGGTGTGGACCCGCGCCTGACGGAGCCAACGCCGGGTCTGGCCGAGCTGCACCGTCCCGACGCCCTGCTGGACGTGCTGCCGAGGGCGGACTTCGTAATTGTCACCGTTCCCGAAACCCCGGAGACGCAGGGGATGTTCGCCCGGCCCCAGTTCCGGGCAATGAAGGACTCGGCCTTCTTCATCAACATCGGGCGTGGCGCAACGGTGGAGCTGGAGGACTTGACGGAGGCGTTGATGGCGGGCGAGATAGCCGGAGCGGGGCTGGATGTGTTCCAGGTGGAGCCGCTGCCCGCAGGCCATCCCCTCTGGACGGCGCCGGGGGTGCTGATAACGCCCCACGTCGCGGGCGTAGGCCCATACCTCGACGACCGCCGCACTGAGTTGTTCGTGGAGAATTGCAAGCGGTTCAACGAGGGCCGTCCCCTGCGCAACGTGGTGGACAAGGCCAACTGGTTCTGAGCGGCCGGGCTACGCCAAGCCAAGCCTGTGGAGGTCGTCCATGGTCCAGCGGGCTTGACGCAGGATTATCGAGCGCAGAGTTGAAATCGGGAAAGCGAGCGCAGAGTTGAAATCGGGAAAGTTTGACCGGGACGGTGATATGGAACGGTTACTCTCCTGCTGTCAATATGGAATAACTGCTGGTGTCCTCCTCCGCCGGATTCCTCCAAGAAGCCGTCGCGATGGAGGGCATTGATAATTTGCCGAGCGGTCAGGGAGCGCAGCCGTGAGAAATTGATCCGGCTCATAGGGTAACGGAAATGGTCTTGGAGCAAGGTTCCAATGTCTCGTCGGGAATTTGCTCCCCATGTTCAATCATGCTCTCAAGGGTCATCCGAAGGACTTGATGGACGTTTATGTACGCCTCCTCCCATGTGCAACCACAGGTCGCAGCGCCCCGGCCCTCCAGGGTAGGGCAGCAGGCGAACCACTGGTCTTCATCAGGTTCGATCACCACTCGAAACCTGTAGGCTTTTGCGGAACAATCCTTGTCCGGTGACCGCTCTGACTCTGGACGCACGGTTATGAAAGCCCGATTTTCGTCGAGCGAAACCGGATGTTCCGGTTCTTCGGGAACGGGGATTCCTAGTTCAAGCATGGTTTCGATATTCGCTTGCAGTATTTCCTGGAGGAGGATCCAAGCCTCCTCTTTGGTATCACCACCCGCGAAGCCTCCATAACGTTGCATGGTAGAGCAGCGAACCAGCCAGCCTTCCTCGTCCGGTTCCATTTCCGCAAGAAACTTGTATGTCTTCATCTTCCGCAAACTCCTGTGACCACCGATGGCATTGGCAATTCCGGCCACGGGCAATTCCGGCCACGTTGGACTCCCAACGCAGCCGGTGGATGCCGTACCTGCCGAAGCGCTCACGCTAGTCCCGCAGCGCGGCGGCGTTCTGGGCGGCGCTGTTGCCGGCCAGGCGGCCGAAGACCATGCCGGCGGAGAGACCGGAGCCGCCGGGGTAGTTGTGGTAGAACAGGCCGCCCACCATCTCGCCCGCCGCGTAGAGGCCCGGAATCGGCTCCAGGCTGGTGTTGAGCACCCGTCCCCGGTTGTCGATGCGTACGCCCCCGAAGGTGAAGGAGATGCCGCAGGTTACGGCGTAGCCAAGATAGGGAGGCGTGTCGATGGTCTGCGCCCAGTTGGTCTTGGGCGGCGTGATGCCCACGGTGCCGCGCCCGTCCTTGACCGTGGGGTTGTAGGGGACGCCGGTCTGCACCGCCGCGTTGTACTCCTTGATTTCCGCAGCGAGGCCGTCGGGGTCAATGTCCAGCCGGCGGGCCAGTTCCTCGATGCTGTCGGCCTGGGCCATGGTCACTTGGGGGATGTGGTACTCGTCGCGCAGCAGGCGTTTCACCTTGTCGTCGAATATCTGGAAGGCGACGCCCTGGGGCTGGGTCAGCAGCGCCCGCCCGTAGGTGACGTAGGTGTAGTTGCGGAAGTCGTAGCCTTCGTCAAGGAAGCGCTCGCCGTTGAGGTTGACGATGAGGCCGAAGGGGTAGGAGTGCTTCTGGTACAGCTCGGTGATGGTGCGGTCGCCGTAGGCGGGGGCGTTGAGGTCCCAGGCCACGGCGTGGCAACTGCTCCAGTGGCCGTGGGGCATGGCCCCGGCATCGAGGGCCATGCGGATGCCGTCGCCGGTGTTGTAGGGTACGCCGCGCACCTTGACCAACTCCCAGCCGGGGCCCAGGTAGCGGCAGCGCATCTCGGCGTTGGCCTCGAAGCCGCCGGCGGCGAGCACCACCGAGCTGGCGTAGACGTCTTCGAGGCCTTCCGGCCCCAGCATCCGCAGGCCGTTGACCCGGCCCATCGGGTCCAGGAGCAGTTCCTTGCCCTGGGTGGAGTAGCGCACGTCGATGCCCTCGGCGCGGCAAACGTCGAACTGCTGGTCCGACAGGCCCTTGCCGGCTCCCACGGCCTCCACCAGCAGCCCGCCCCAGAAGCGGAACTTGCCGATGTCCTCGTCCCGGAACGCCTGCCGCCCGTAGGAGAGCACGAACCGGACGCCCTTGGTGCGCATCCATTGCATGGTGGGCAGCGACTGGCTGACCAGAATCTGGGCCAGCTCCGGGTCGCTGAGTCCCTGGGTAACGCGCATCATGTCGTCATAGAACTGGTCCTCGTTGTAGCTGCCGACCTCGACCGATTCCTCTTCGGTGGGCGACATATCGGGGATGACGGTCTTGATGTCCTCCAACCCGTCGAAGGCGAAGCGGATGATGCCGCCGGTGAAGTAGGTGTTGCCGCCGCGAAAGTATTCAGGCGCCTTCTCGACCACCAGCACCGACTCGCTGGTCTCCCTGGCGGCGATGGCGGCGGAAAGAGCCGCGTTCCCCGCGCCGACTACGATAACGTCATATTCCTTGGGCATGGTTGTCCTCCTGTTTTGCGTGCCAAACGTTGAATGAGCCACAGATTGCTACGATATAATAAGTCCACATGGCGGGAGTTGGGAATTGCGGGAGGTGGATTGACGCAAAGACGCAAAGACGCAAAGGGTTATAGGCCGCTTACTACCCGGTGGATGCCATTTTTCACCATGCGCCCGCCGAAGTTTATGACCATGCCCAGCTTCAGGACGGAAAGGCGTAGGCAGGTGAGGGTTTGGACTTCGGATATGCTACTTCGGATATACTATCGTAATGGGCTACAGCCTTGCACTCGGCGATTACTTTGAGGCCAACAAGCAGGTCCATCCGCAGCGGCGCGCCCAGCTTGTTGCCCTTGCGCTTACATGGGCATTTCGACTTGGCGGGCCACGGGCAGCCCCATTTGTCGCATTTCCCGGGCCAGCGCCCCTTCGTACACGCTTTCCAGCAGGCCGGGGCCGCCGAGAGTTCGGTGAACCTCCAGGGCGCAACGGAGAATTTCGCGGCTGATTTCGTTTTCATTCATGGGGTGGGGTTAAGCGCAATGGCGCAATGGCGCAATGACGCAATTTCAGCAAAAACATTCATTGCGCCCCTGCGTCATTGCGTCTAAAAGGGGCTATGAAAGCCCTCTTGCCTCTAACCCTTTGTTTGGCGTTATTCTTGACCGTGGCCTGCGCCGGGGGAAGTTCCGCGCCAACGCCAACCTCCGACCTGGAGGCGACGGTGCAGGCCGCAGTGTCTGCCGCGCTGCCCACGCCGGCGCCCACACCGACGCCGGACATCATTGCCACGGTGGCCGCCGGTGTTGCGGCCACGCAGGCCGCCGCGCCGGCGCCCACACCGCCACCGCCACCGCCACCCACGCCGGACATTGACGCGACCGTCCAGGCCCGCATGGCCGCAACGGTGGCCGCGATGCCGACGCCCACAAATACCCCAGGGCCAACGGCGACGCCTGTTCCCACGCAAACGCCAGTGCCGACGCCGACGCCGACGCCGACTGAGACGCCCGTGCCGACCGAGACGCCGACACCAACGCCGACACCTGTGCCGACTGCGACGCCTGTGCCGACTGCGACGCCTGTGCCCACGGCCATCCTCGCCCAGTCGCCGGCGGCGGCGCTGAGCGAGATGGTAAAGCTGGCACGGCCAGCGGTGGTGAGGATTGAGAGTAGATTCGCAAGCGGCTCCGGGGCCATATTCGAGACGGAGGGCCGCACAGCCTACATCATTACCAATCATCATGTGGTGGAAGGCTCCGCCGAAGTCAACGTAACCGTGAATGACTGGGAGACCTATCGCGGCGCAGTAATGGGCACCGATCCGGTCCTCGATTTGGCGGTGGTCAGCATTTGCTGCGGGTCATTTCGGACGCTCGCTTTCGGCGACACCACCGGTCTGGATCCCGGGGACGAAGTGGTGGCCATCGGCTATGCGCTGGGGTTGTCGGGCCAGGCCAGCATAACCCGGGGTATCGTCTCGGCCATCCGATACGACTCTCGCCATCTGAGCAATGTTATCCAGTCCGACGCCGCCATCAATCCGGGCAACAGCGGCGGGCCGATGCTTTCGTTGTCCGGCGAAATACTGGGCATCAACACCTTCCGGTATGAAGCATCCGAAACTGGACGGCCGACGGAGGGACTGGGCTTCGCCATTTCAGGGACGACGGTACGGGGGCGCATCCCTGCGCTCAAGGCAGGTTCTCCCCCTCCCACGCCCGCGCCGACCGTTCAGCCGCGTCCGACGCCTTCTGCCGGCGGGGGATACGGTTACGGCCCCATAGACGGAGAGCTGCGGCATGACCCGTCGGACGGCTTCATCGAGGATGAGTATGCCGGCGTTTCGCTTTCGGGCACGATAGTGGGCGCTACCTTCGTCAATCCCTACTCGGCAGCGTCGAACTTATGGGACTATGGTTTCATCATTCGACACAGCGGTGCGGGGTCTTCCGCTCGATTCATCCAAATTGTAGTAACCAGCCGAGGGCGCTGGAGCGTCGCGTGGCGCGAGGGAGCATTTTCTGAGAACAACGAAGTTAGCAGCGGGACTCTCAAGGCTTTCGACACAGGCGCGGGAGGGAGAAATAACCTATGGGTTGCTGCCTTCGGACAACGCGGCTTGCTGTTCGTGAACGGAGAATTCGTCTCTTCGTTGGACTTGTCAAACGTTAGCGGGCGCGGCGACGTAGCTATCGTCACGGGGGCGTTCACAGGTGGCGAAGTGGCCGGGGCCGTGACCCGGTATGAGGACTTTTCCGTGGCAAGGCTTCTGAAAAGCTATGGCCCGGCCAGCGGCAGGTTGCAAAAGGAGCCGGGCTTCATCGCGAAACACGACAGCGGTGTATGGACGCAAGACTTGTTGGCGGAAGCCGAATTCGGCAATCCCCAAGGTTCCAAGTGGGACTATGGGTTTGTGATTCGCAACCCGGAGGTCGGTCGGCTCGAAGTCATCGGCTTGACCGATGAAAGCTGGTGGTTCCATAAAGCCCGCGATGTTAGTGATGACGAATATATTGAAATGGACAGTGGTTTCCTTTGGCAGTCGGGAGCGGCTCTCCGCAGCTGGAACCATCTGCTGCTGCTCGCTCTTGAGGATGTCGGCTTGTTTTTCCTGAACGACCAACTGATTGCCAGGCTCGACCTGTCTCACAACTTGAATTATGGCGGAGTCAGTGCGATGGCGGATTTCTTTCAGAATCACAGCGGCGCGCCGAGTTTCTCCAACTTCAATGTATGGACGCCATGATCATGCCGACACGCTGCGCGTGGGCTGCCACGCCCCTCGGCATCGCCTACCATGACGCGGAGTGGGGCGCGCCGCTGCACGATGACCGGCGGCTGTTCGAGTTTCTGATCCTGGAAGGGGCGCAGGCCGGGCTTTCGTGGGAGTTGATACTGCAAAAACGCGACGCCTACCGCGACGCCTTCGACGGGTTTGATGCGGTGAAGGTTGCCGCCTACGACGACGCCAAGGTGGCGGAGCTGCTGGCCAACCCGGGCATCGTGCGCAACCGGCTGAAGGTGGCGGCGGCCATTGGCAACGCCCGCGCCTTCCTGAACGCGCAACGGGAGTTTGGCAGCTTCGACGCCTACATCTGGGGCCTCGTGGGCGGGAGTCCGGTCAGGAACGCCTGGCAGTCCCTGGCCGACATACCCGCGAAGACCTCCGAATCGGAGGCCATGAGCAAGGAACTGCGGCGGCGCGGCTTCCGGTTCGTTGGCCCCACCATCTGCTACGCCTTCATGCAGGCCACCGGCATGGTCAACGACCACACCACCGGCTGCTTCCGCTATGGCGAAGTGAATTGATGCGCCAGGCTCTCTCGAAGGTCGAATCGGGGGGCGAACCGGGCGAATCCGCAACCGGTGCGGGAACGCTTATCCCTGCGCAGGAAAGTGAGGCGGGGCTTTCCCCAGGGCCTTTTGGTTGTCCCCTTGCCCTCTGGGGGAGGGTCAGGTTGAGGGCAGTCCCGCCGGTGAGGGAAGATTGTGTCATCCCGTGATTCCGCTCTCACCCCAGCCCTCGCCCTCAAGGGTGAGGGAAAATTTTGGGCATTGAGAAAAAGAGGCAGGGAGTATGTTGCGATTCAAGCAGCGCCTTATGCCGGCGGCGGCGGTGGCGCAGAATAAGCGGACATAACGTATTGCCCTGTAACGCCCCTTGCCGTTAAGATACCCGCAACGACCCAGGCCGCCCGGGATAAATTGGGGCGGCAGTATATTCCCCATGGAGATTTGATTGGTATGAAAGCGGCCAGACTTATCGGCCCCAAACTCTTTGAACTTTTGGAAGCGGAAACGCCCACGGCCCAGGACGGCCAGTGCCTGGTCAAACTGGAGCGCGTTTCGGTCTGCGGCAGCGACATCCGCCACGGCTTTGCCATAAACCCGGAAGAGTACTATCCGGCGCCTATCGGGCATCCGTGCCATGAGCTGGCCGGCACCATCGTGGATAGCCGCACCGACGCCTACCACGAAGGGCAGCGGGTCATCGTCATACCGCCGCGCGGCTCCGCCGGGTTGGTTGAATACATGGCGTCCGACCCCAGCCGCATGATTCTGCTGCCCGACGAGGGGTCGCTGGACGACTGGATCATGTGCCAGCCTTCGGGCACGGTGCTGTATTCATGCCAGCAGATGCCCAACCTGCTCGGCAAGAACGTGGTCGTGATGGGACAGGGAAGCATCGGGCTCAGCTTTACCATGATCACCTCCCGCATCGGGGCCCGCAACGTCATCGCAGTCGATCTGCTCGACTACCGGCTGGAGGCCTCCAAGACGTTTGGTTCCACCCACCAGCTGAATCCTGAGAAGGACAACCTGGAAGAGGCGGTGGCCGAGATCACCGGCGGCGAAGGCGCGGACGTGATTGTGGAGGCCGCGGGCTACGCAGACACATTCAATATGTGCTTCCGGCTGGTGCGCCCGAGAGGCACCTGCATAATATTCGGTATCCAGGAAGAGGAATTCATTCCCCTGGAACACAACTGGCTGATGGACAAACAGCCGCGAATCATCCCGACAACAGGCGCTCGCAGCGGCGATCCGATCAGCCACATTCAGGAAATTGTGGCCCTGCGGCAGCGCGGATGGTGCGACCCCGCGCCGCTGGTCACTCACCAGATGGGGTTCTCCGACGTTCAGAGGGCGTACGATATGTACGACCAGCGGCAGGACAACATCATCAAGGTGGTGATGGATCTGAGTGGGTAGCCGGATTCCAGCGGATGCCCTGACACCAGTGGAAAGGGCAGGGTGAGGGTGAGGGCTTCCCCTCGCAGCAAATCGTTTTCGATAGGGGTATCCCCGGCTCAGGAGCAGCATCGGTGAGTTAGTTCCCGAAAGCAGTGCCGGGTGGTGGCGTGTGAAACCGGGGGAAGAAATCAGGCTGGTAAAAGAGAACCTGGCGTTTGCCGTAACGCTGTGGAAGGCTGCCTCTGCGGGCAGGGTCCCGCCGGGGCCTTTGCTTCGGCCTGCGCCGGACCATCCCCAGTTCAACTACCAGGCGGGCGGCCTTCGCCACTCGGAGGCGGATCTCGCCGCCGAGTTGTCCCGTGGCGCGGCCAATCTGATGCGGGGATCCTTTGTCCTTTCGGCCTTGCAGTGCCAGCGCAGCATGGCCGACGCCTTCCCCGGCGAACCCATCGAAGAGGAATGGCCCGAGCTGCGCGCCGCCCGTTGCTCCCTGTACCTCATTGGTCTGGCGGTGCAGCGTTCGATTCTCCAACCTGTATGGGAATGCCCACCGCCATACCGCAGGCCGTTCCACATCCGCCGGATGGGATTCTCCCTCAATGCCACCGGGCTCGAGGGCCGGAACCTCAGTTGGGACGACTTCGGCGGACTGGAGCGCTACCTGTCGCTGCTGGAATATTGCGCCGCCAGCGCCGACGCGGCAGTGCAAGCAGGGGTCAAATCCCGAACCCTTCCCAAGCATTCCCAGATACCGCGCACTGAGTACAGCGGGATCATTGGCGCCCCCGCTCCCCTGAACGGCGGCGATGGGAACGGCGGCGATGGCGACGCGCGGCAGGCGAGTCCGCCGCGCGGCTATCCCGGCGAGGCCCCTCCACGCCGCCTGGCGCCGAACGCCCCCCCCTTCGTTTCGCCCGCGCCGCGTCCGGCGCCATCCACGCAGCCAGCCACGCAGCCAGCCAACGGAGCGAGCGGTTGGGACAACGGCGCCGGAGAACAGAGGGAGCCAGGTTACGACCAGAATGGGACAGGAAGCTCATTGAGCGCCGGTCAGCCCCAGCTTGCGCGGGCCCCTATGGGCAACACCATCCACCGTTTCATCGGCGAAAGATGCGAAATGGGGGAGGGCCAGCGAACCCTGGCGGGGGAGCTGTATGCCGGGTTCCTCGGGTGGTGCCACGACTCCGGCAACGACCCCGTATCGCAACGGGCCTTCGGGATGCGCCTGACCAACCTGGGCCTGACGCGCAAGCGGCGCGGCCACGGCAAGCACTGGTGGGAAGGCATCCGCCTCGCCGGGTAGTCCAGCTCCGCGCTATAATTGGGGCCAGATTTCCGGGAAATTCTGAGGCGCAGCGCCCATTTCTATGAGAACTCCCGGCAAAATAGCCATTTTCCTTGTGGTGGCCGCGGTTTTCGCTTGGCCGGGCTATGTGACTGTCGTGGCAGTAGTGTCCCCGCCTGACGCAGTGTCTCAGCCTTCCGCTCAAACGGCGGGTGGTTCGGTTAGTCCCCCTACGCCAATCCCGACCCAGCCGCCGATAAGCCCGCCTCCGGCAAACCCCGCTTTAGCCGCGCCCTCAACTCCTCCGCCTACCGCGGCGCCTATACAACTGGCCTCTGCCACTGCCCAACCGCCCGCGCAAGCATTACCTCCAACCCCCTTGCCGACTATACAGCCTACACTCCTTCCGACATCCACCCCACCGCCCATCGCAACCCCTGCGCCAACGCCAACTACAAGTCCGACCGCAACCCCTGTGCCAACGCCAACTCCAACCCCGTCGCCGTATGAGTTGATGCTGGAACTGATAAACGAAGCCCGAACTGACGAGGGATTATCGGAGGTGGTGATGGGCAACAATCGGGCGGCGCAAATCCACGCCGAAAATTCGCTGGGAAACTGCTTTTCCGGCCACTGGGGAGTTGACGGCCTGAAACCCTATATGCGGTACAGTCTGGCTGGCGGTTATCAATCGAATGCCGAAAACGGGAGCGGGTCAGACTACTGCATCAAGGCGTCCGATGGCTACCGCGCTATTTCCAGCACATCCAGCGAGGTTCGACAGACAATGCGCGGGTTGATGCGCAGCCCAGGCCATCGGGCCAACATTCTCAACCCGACGCACAAGAAGGTCAACATCGGCTTGGCGTGGGATAGATACAACACTGTGGCCTATCAGCATTTCGAGGGAGACTATGTAGAATACACGGCGATACCTCAAATCGAGGGCGGCAAGCTCTCGCTGGAAGGCCAGGTGAAGAACGGAGCGAAATTTGGTAAAGGACGGTTCTTTGCCGTTGCAGTTGACTACGATCCCCCGCCCCGCGAACTTACGCGCGGGCAGGTGTCAAGGACGTATTGCGTCGGTTCAGGCCGGCCGGTCGTATTCTTGCGAAAACCGCCGCCAGCGGGCAGTTACTACCCGGATGATAAGACCCTTACGGAGCGAGAGTTCTGTCCCGACCCTTATGACGTATCCCCCGATGCGTCTGCTCCGTCTTCCCACGAGGAAGCGCACCATTTTTGGCAAGATGCCTATTCCCGCAGCCAGCTTCTGCTCTCTGTCTCCATCTCTGTGCCGGAGATAACAGTATCTAAATGGCAAGTGAGCGGCGGTAAATTCTCCGTGGCGGCTGACCTGAACGATATACTGGACACTCACGGGCCAGGCGTCTATACGGTGGTGCTTTGGGGACTATTGGACGGAGAAGCCGAAGTAATTTCAGAATACTCTATCTTCCACGGCATACCACGGCCTGTCGGATACGATTAGACGCGGCTACAGCCATACCAATCCCGCAGGCTCGGTAGCTGTGCCGGAGCGGTGCGAAGGGATTAGCGACTGCTATGGCAATGAAAATTCCGAATTACGGCGGAGGAGAACACGACAGGCTCCCCGGCTACCATCCGCCCGCTTGCACCTGTTACGACTGCAACGAAGGGAGGCGGCGTCAAGAAGAGGTCCGGCGGAAGACCGAAGCCGACGCCCGGCGGGAAGCAGCTATCCGCGAAGCGGAGGAGGCGGTTCGCAAACCTGCTCCGGCAAAGACGCCCGCAATGGCCCGGCCGGCCCGGCCTCGGGGCTTGACCATCAGCGACTACACCCACGAGTCGGTGACGCTGACTTGGACCGACCCGGGCGACAACACCATCACCGGCTATCAAATCCTGCGCCGGGTGCGCGGCCCGGGGCAGGACTTCGCGCCCATTGTGGACGACACCGGCACGACGGACACGACCTACGTGGACCACACCGTAGTCCCGAAGGCCCTCTACGCCTACCAAGTCAAGGCCATCAACGCCGTCGGCCTCAGCCCGCAGCGCCACGCCGCCAACGTGGACATTCCGGCGGCGCCGACAGAATCATCCCCCCCACCGGCTGCGCCAGCCAGCCCGTCCTCGTCTCAGAGCGCCAAGGCAAAGACGCCGCCTGCTCGCCGCGGCCAACGACAAGAAAGCCGCGTGTTCAGAGTGTCCCGGCTCATCATGGCTACGGCGTTGCGCTACGCTCTCGCCCTACACGTTGCTACTCTCGCCGCGCTGGCGGTCTACGCCATCATCCAGAACGGATTCACCGGCGTTCTCCCGATGCTGGCCGACGCGATGGATGCCTACGTCGGGGCTTGGGCGTCGGGCATTGAGGCATTGCGGAGATAACAGGAACGCTACTCGCATTCCGGTATTCGCCACTC
The DNA here is from genome assembly GCA_965261945.1 of Dehalococcoidia bacterium. Classification (GTDB taxonomy): domain Bacteria; phylum Chloroflexota; class Dehalococcoidia; order Lucifugimonadales; family UBA3495; genus VXOI01. The sequence continues at coordinate 1,862,453 of CBDHEF010000002.1, read as the reverse complement.
GCTCCCCTCTCAGTGGCCTGGGTGATTGTGGCCGCCGCCCGGCGGCTCGGTCTCGCGCAGTCAACAGCCGGGCTGTCCATAGTTGCCGCAACAGCCCCGCAGCCGGCGAATCTTGGTGAAGTTGTTGCCCATGATCAGGCGCAGCTTGCGCCTCAGGGGCATGGGAACGCGCAAATTGTCAAAGACGGCGTATGTCAGATGACGCTTGTCGCACATGATGTCGGCTATTATGCTGACTCACATACTGCAAAGCAAACCGGCACGGAGCGGCTGGCGCGTGGGCTAACCGTCCGGTGTTTAGAGGAGGCGCCATGGCTGATCATCCCGAATACCTGGAAAAGCTGGCTGGCTTCGTATGGGGCCTCCGGCTTGACGAACTCGGCGCCGATACGGTGGCTGCCGCCCGGACTGTAACGCTGGACACTATCGGGGCCATGACAGCGGGCAGCCGTTTGCCGGAGAACGGGAAGCTGGCCGAGATGGCGGTCAGGATGAGCGGCAGCGGAGCGTCCACCATCATCGGCCACCCCGACCTGGCCGGGCCGACCCTGGCCTCGCTGGTCAACGGCACCTCCGGCGTGGCGCTGGAGATGGACGAGGGCAACCGGCTGGGCGGAGGCCATGCCGCCATTCACGTCATTCCGCCCGCGCTGGCAGTGGCCGAGGAAGCGGGGGCCAGCGGGCGCGAGTTCCTGGAGAGCGTCATCGCCGGCTACGAAGTGACCTCGCGCATCGGCACCGGAACGGTGGTGCGCTCCGAGGTCCATTCCCACGGCACCTGGGGGACCATCGGAGCGGCGGCGGCCACGGGCCGGCTGCTGGGCCTGAGCAGGGCGGAGATGCGGGAGGCCATCAACATCGCCGCGTCCATGAGTCCGGCCAACACCTGGACGCCCTGCATCGAGGGGGCCACCGTCCGCAACCTGTATCCGGGCCGCTCGGCGATGCAGGGCATCATGGCGGCCAACCTGGTCCTCTGTGGCTTTACGGGCATCAGGGACGGCCCCGCCGACATCTACGGTTCGCTGCTGGGCCGGGGGTTCAATCCCGATGCAGTGACCGAGGGATTGGGAGAGCCGGGGCCGCTGCGCATCCAGCAGAACTACTTCAAGTTGCACGCCTGTTGCCTGTACAACCATCCCGCGCTGGACGGGATGCAGAACATCCTGCGCCGCGAGGCCTTTTCCGCCGCCGACGTTGAGCGCATTGACGTGCTGGCCCCGCCGCTGGCGACCATAATGACCGACCCGGCGCCGCCCAATATGCTGGCGGCCAAATTCTCCCTGCCCTACGCGGTGGCCGCCGCGATAACTCAGGGCGCAACCGACATCTCGGCGTTCTACCAGGACAAGCTGACCGACGAGGCCACTCTGTCGCTGGCGCAGAGGGTGTCGGTGTCCGCAGACCCGGAGATGGACCTGCGGCGCTACGACTATCCCGCCGCCCGCGTGACCGTGTCGCTGCACAACGGGCGCACGCTCAGCGAGTCGGTGGTGGCCCACCACGGCGACCACCGCAACCCCGCGCCGCCGGAAGAGTTGCAGGGAAAGTTTGCCTACCTGACCGAAGAGGCGCTGGGCAAGGCCCGATGCCGCGAGGTGATGGAAACCGTGGCGCGGCTGGAGGAGCTGCCGGACATCCGCGAGCTGACGGCGCTGCTGCGGCGCTGCTAGCGGGCAGTGCCCGGACATACCCCGAATGCGAATTTTCCTCGACGAGTCCTTTGACCTCAGAGCCAGGTATATGTGCCTGGGGGCATTGTTTAGGGAATTATATCGAATCCTATACTCCCCATTCCGTCATTCCCGCCACTCCGTCATTCCGTCATTCCCGCGAAAGCGGGAATCCTTAATGTCCGGCAACGGCAAGGCCGCTATTGGCATGGGCGCTCTGGATTCCCGCGAAAGCGGGAATGACTATATGGGCAAGAATGACGGTGGAGAGGAAGATGTGTAAAATTGGCTATCATGCCCAATAAACAGGCTTGATCTCTCATCCGTCACTGGAGCCCGCCTTCAGCGGATACCTCTCGATGGGGCGCAGGCTTTAAGTTCACTTCATTACATACAGTGCGGGGCTGTTAACCAAATTTCCAGTCTACTCCCCCTGGTGTTCTACCGATACCACTGTGTGCAGGCCGCCGCGGATCTTGTAGTCCAGCGTGATTTTCATGTGGCGGGGATGGCAGCAGGCCACCAGGTCGTTGAGGATGCGGTTGGCGGCGTGTTCCTGCACGATGCCCACGTCGCGGTAGGACAGCAGGTAGAACTTCAGAGACTTGAGCTCGATGCAGCTTCGGGACGGGATGTAGGAAATCACCAGTTCGCCGGTATCGGGCAGGGCCGTCCACGGGCAGACGGCGGTGAATTCATCGGTGTCTATGACCACCTCGGTGTCCCGCTCCGGGTATTCGTACTCAAAGGTGAGCAGGCAGTCCTGGTCGATGGCCTCCTCACCCATGGCCGGTAGCTGCCGGTCCAACCCCTCGTACTGCGCCTTCAACTCCGGTATCGTAGCCATCGCTCCTCCGTGCGCCGCGTTGTTTACAGCAATCTTACGGGGCGGTTTCGGCGTATGTCAAAGAAGTCGCGTCCCTTGCGCCGTAGGACAGGCGGAGGCTAATATAGGCCATCGCCCAGCGCCGGAACCCGGAGATCGGCCAGCCCGCACCTGAAGCATGAGGAAGACCTGCCATGACCCAGACCGGACGCGCCGCTCTCACCCTCGCCGACCTGGATGCCATGAGCATCGCAGAGGCGCAGGCGTTGCCCTTCGCCGAGCGTGACCGGCTGCTGGATCTCATCATCGCCGACGGGCGGCGCTACGCTACCGATTCGGTCTCCTACCGCACGGGGATGTACAGCGACTATTTCGAGGAAGACCTGACCCGTATGCTGAAAGTCAAGGCGGTGAAGGTCTACTGTCGCGGCGCCACCCCTTCGAACTTTGAGGGCATTACTGTCGGCGAGACCTACATGGAGCAGTACCGCGCCTGCCTGCGGCACGTCGAGACCATCCTGACCGCCGCCCAGACCAGCTACGGGCGGGTTATCAAGCTGATCGTTTTCCTGACCAACATGGATCTCTGGGACGAATTCAACAAGGCTTACCGCGAATTCATCCCCAACCCGCCCTGCCGCGCCGTCATCGGCACCACCGGCCTGGCCCAGAAGCCGCTGGCTATCGAAATCGTCGAATGCGTCGCCTACCGCGTGGCCGACTAGGCGTATCCCCCCGATTCCCTCTCCCTCTGGGAGAAGAGTTACGTGAGGGAGTCCCCGGCGCGGGGATTGGGTTCCCGCTTTCGCGGGAATGACGATAGCGCCGGGGATGATCGAGGGAAGGAGATTACGGGGGAACAGTAATAGCGCCGGAGAGCAGGAATTTCTCAGCAAACGTCAGCAAACGGAGGTTGTTATGCCTAACCTTACCCTGTCCTACAAGGCCAAGAGCTATAGCACCGGCACCTTGGGTCGCGCCATCTGCAACGCCCGGAACCACCACTGGGTCGCCGACGATGCCGGCGGCGAGGAAATCGGGGCCGGCGAGATGTTCTTCTCCGGCATCACCGCCTGCGCTGTCAACATGGTTGAACGCATCGCCAGCGCCGAGGACATACGCCTCAACTGGATGGAAGTAGGCATCGAGTCCTACCGCGACCCGGACAAGGCCCCCGGCGAGCTGACGCTGTATGACGCGGTGCGCATCCACTTCGAGATGTGGGGCGTGGATGACGACCAGGCCAACGAGCTGGTGGAAACCTGGAAGCGCCGTTGACCCCTCTACGGTTCGGTCGCCGTGGCGACCGCTGATACCACCGTCGGCCTGACTTCCCACACCGAAAACCGCCGCTAGTTAGTATTGACCACAGAGCGCACAGAGAACACAGAGAGATGTTTAAGAAATCAAGTGAAAATCTCCGTGTTCTCTGTGGTTAATAAAGAAGGTTTGTAATGAACATCTGCTCGTTTTTGCCCAGTGCCACCGAGATGGTCTACCAGTTGGGGCTGGCGGACAGTCTGAAGGGCGTGACCCACGAGTGCGACTACCCGCCAGATGCCCGCAACAAGCCGTGGGTCGTGCGCAGCGTGTTCACCGGCCAGCAGCCCACCAGCGGGGAAATCAGCCGCGTCATCGCCGAGCGGCTGGAGCAGGGTCTGGGCATCTACGAGATAGATGAGGCAGTGCTGACCGCGGCCGAACCCGACCTGCTCATCACTCAAGCCATCTGCGAGGTTTGAGCCATCTCCTCTCGGCAGGTTGCCGAGGTGAGCATGATTCTGGCGAAGCAGCCCGAGGTAATTTCCCTCGACCCGCAGCTATTGGGCGACATCATTGAGAATGTCCGGCTGCTGGGCCGCGCCACCGGCGCCGAGCAGAAGGCCGACGAAATCGCCGCCGATATGCAGGCGCGCATCGAGGCGGTGGCCGCCCGCGCCGCCGACGCCGACACACATCCCAGTGTGCTGCATGTGGAGTGGGCCGACCCGCTGATGTGCGGCGGCCACTGGGTGCCTGAGATGGTGGACCTGGCCGGGGGCAGCAACACCTTCGGAGACAAGGACACCGGCACCTTCAAGCTGGAATGGGAAGAGGTCGTCGCCCGCCAGCCTGAAGTCATCGTGATGATGCCCTGCGGCTTCGACGTGAAGCGCGGCCTGGAGGATGTGCCGATTCTGGCGCAGCTTGGTGGCTGGAAGGACCTCCCTGCCGTCCGCAATGACCGGGTCTACGTGGTGGACGCCAGCGCCTACACCAGCCGCTCCGGCCCCCGCTTGGTAACCGGCCTGGAAATCATGGCCGAGATGATTCACCCGGAGCTGTTCAGCGGGTATATACCGGAGTCGGGCGCACTACGGCTGTTCGGGGCGTGATCTGCACACTACGGACGCGGAACAGAAATAAGGGTGGGTTAGCAGAGCGTCCGCTAACCCACCCTTATGTTACAACGACAGCTTCCTCAATCTGGAATATGGTCGGTTTTGGCCGGAATTCGCTTCGCGGAAGGCAAGGTCACAAAGCTGTCAAGCGCGTGGGCCGGTCGCCATGAGGAGGTGATCAGGGTCCCTTTCGTGCGGACCGTCGTGGTGATACTAATTTTGTTCGCGTCTTCTCAGTTCCTGTTCAAGTTCCTGTACTCTGGCCTCCGCTGTATCGGCCCGGGCTTCTGCCGCCATGCGGGCATCCTGCTCGGCCATGCGGGCATCCTGCTCGGCCATGCGGGCTTCCCGCTCGGCCATGCGGGCTTCCTGCTCCTCCGAGTACGTCATCAGGTAGCGCTCCGCCACGGGGTCATACCAGCGCAGTTGTCCGTGATTCCAGCACAGGTCCAGGATGAGAACGTCGCTGTGCCCGTGGAGATGCCCCGGTTCCAGCTCAACTACATCCACGGGCCGGTACTCCCCGCCTGTCAGCCGGTCGCCGGCCAAGGGCGCGTCGTGGCGCCTCCCTCCGGTGGAGTCGAACCGCCAGTATTCCGGTATTCCGAAATTGGCGTAGTCGCGCCGCTTGTCTCCGATGTCATTGCCTTTCGTACTTTCGGACGCCACCTCCAGCACGAAATCGGGCGGTTTGCCCTGGTCGCGGATGGAGTATCCCTTCTGCGCGATGGCCTGATCCCGGTCAATGTTGAAGGCTATCAGCAGGTCGGGGATTCGGTGGCCCTGGGTCTGGTTCGGGGTCCACCGCACCGGGATTTCGCTCAGGACGATGGTGGTGCCGTAGTTGCCCAAGTGCTCCGTAAGGGCTGCCTGGGAGGCCGGTTCGTCCAGATAAATGGAGTTCTCCATATCTTCTCTGGGAGGAAAGTGGGGGAAATTGTCGAGAGCGCCGGCGTCGCTTCCGGCTCCCACTGCTGTTTGCTGGCTCAGTTTGCTGGTCATGGCTTCCCCCGTGGATGGTTGCGGAGGATGGACTGCACGGCGATGGGAATTATGAAAAAATCCCTATTGGCGTCGATTGTGTCTGCCACGTTCTCGATTGTCCGCTTCACATCGGCTTCGCTCACAGCTTTCCCCCTGCGGTTAATTGAGTCGCGGGCCGCGGAAGGGGTTCTGCTTGGCGATTTCTTCCTGGAGGGCGTGGTTGCGGCGCTTCAGGAAGGGAATCAGCCGGTTGAGGCGGTCGGCGGCGGTGGGAACTTCCAGCAGTTCCTGGCGCACCGGGATGGGGGCGTCCAAGTTGGCGGCTATCATGTAGGACAGTTCCACCGGGTCCTCGGGGACGTCAACTTGCGACGTGTAGCCTCCGGTCAGCGTGACCAGGCTGCGCATCAGCTTGGTGAATTCCTCGGTCAATTCTGTGGAGACGCCGGTGAACCCGTCGCCCAACGGTTCGTCCAGCAGCCTAACCAGCGCGGCAACGTGGGGTTCCTGCTGGGTTATTTCGATAATCTCGAAGCGGCGCTCACCCTTGGTGATGATGTTCATGCGCCCCTGTTCTAGGAGTTGCGAGCGCAGTACCCGGGTGGTGGTGCCGATGCGTTGCGGCTCGGCGGCCGCGCCCACCTCCGGGCCTGACCGGATGAGCGACACGCCGAAGGGGGTGTTGTTCCGCAAACATTCCCCGATCATCGCCTTGTAGCGCTCTTCAAAGATGTGCAGTGGCAATGGCATACCCGGAAACAGCACCAAATTCAGCGGAAACAGTGGTATTTCAGCCAATTCGTCGTTCGCGCTTGCCATGACCCTCTCAGTATAGCACAAGCAAAATGGTGGGAATAAGCGTCGCTGCGAAGCTCAGGCTCGCCCAATTGTTCCCCGGCCCTCCACGTCAAGCGAGGGGGGAAGGGAAAAACCTTTTGTTGAAGTGTGTCGCGGTGAGTTTCTGTTCTGCCGTCCTCTTTGTTATCATTCCCGCATTCCTTGGCGGGGATAACTACCTCCCGCCGCGAGGGGCGTAATGACTTCTAAACTTTCCAAGCCCACTACACCCCACCTGACATACCGAAAAATTCTTCCCGACGGTTTCGTCTGTCCTTCACCGGAATACTTGCGGGAAAATATGTTGCAAGCTGAACCTATATCAACTTCTGACCATTTGCTAAGAGCACATTTTGCCGGGCGGGCCGGTGTTCTGGTAGACAGCGGCGGCTTCGTTTTCTATGACCCCAGCGACCTCACCCGCCGCCGGGTTCGCCCTGACGTTTATATCGTGTTCGGCGTAGACACTGAATCCATCCTTGAGAGGGAGGGATATGTTATCCATGAGGCTGGCAAGCCTCCCGACTTTGCCCTGGAAGTAGCCTCCCGAACTACCCGCCGCCGGGATACGCAGGACAAGCGCGTCCTGTTCGCCGAGATAGAGATTGGCGAATACTGGCGCTTCGACCCCACGGGCGGACGGTGGTACGGCTACCCGCTGGCGGGCGACATCCTGTCAAACGGCGAGTATCGCCCCATCGAACTGACAGCGGAACCGGACGGGATGCTATGGGGCTACAGCCCGGCCCTGGACCTGTGCCTGTGTGCCCGGGGCCGGCAGTTGCTTTACTACGACCGCAAGACCCAGAGCTATCTGCGCGGCGTAGGCGAGGAACGAGCCGCGCACCAGGAAACGGCGGCGGAAAGGGACGCGGAGCGGGCCGCCCGCCTTCAAGCTGCGTCAGAGCGAGACATGGAGCGGGCCGCCCGCCTTCGGGCTGCGTCAGAGCGAGACACGGAGCGGGCCGCCCGTCAAGAATCTGAGGCGGAAATTGAGCGATTGCGGGTGAAACTTCGCCTCTTGCGAGGCCAATAGCGGCTCCCGCGTGGTCTTTTGGCGACACTTCGAATGCCAGCCGCTGACCTGCCCCAGCAGGGTTTTTTAATTCTCCCTCTCTCTTGAGGGGGAGGGCTGGAGTGGGGGTGAAATGCCAAGTGTCGGCATACTGGTGTCCTGTGAGGGGACGCCCTATCCCAACCCTCCCCCGGAGGGAGAGGGAACTTTTAAAAGACCCTGCCTATCCCAGGGCGGCGGGTTGACACTCCCTTGAGGGCGTTCCCATAATGACGCCAATCCCGTAAGGCAATCCCGCAAACAGGTGAGCTTTCGATATGGCCGACTTAATTTCCGACGCCGAACTGGACAGTCTTATCAATGGTGACGCGCCCTTCGCCTTGATAGACGTTCGCGAATCCGGCGAATACAACAGTTCCCACATTCCCGGGGCCAGCCTCATACCCCGCCGCCGCATTGAGTTCATTATCGAGGAATCGGTGCCTGCCAGGGGCGTCCGGGTCGTGGTCTGCGATGATGACGGACGGCGTGCTCCGCTGGCCGCCGCCACCCTGGAGAGGCTGGGCTACACCAGCGTTTCCGTCCTCGACGGTGGCGTCAACCGCTGGTCCGCCCGCGACTACCCCACCGAATGGGGCGTCAACGTGCCGAGTAAGGACTTCGGCGAGAAGCTCGAAGCGGTGCATCATGTGCCCGAAATCTCCGCCGAAGACCTGCATGAGCGCATTGAGCGGGGCGACAAGCTGGTAATTCTCGACACCCGCACTCCCGAGGAATACCAGCGCTTCTGCATCCCCGGCGGGCGCAGTATGCCCGGCGGAGAGCTGGCCCTGCGAATCACCGACATCACGAAAGAGATTGACGAAGACACCACCGTCATCCTCAACTGCGCGGGCCGTACCCGCAGCATCACCGGCACCCGCGTTTTGCAGCGCATGGGCATCTCAGCCCTGGGGCTGAAGAACGGCACCTCCGGCTGGCTGCTGGCCGGTTACGAACTGGAAAACGGCGCCGCCCGCGTCGAACTTCCCGAAGTATCGGAAGAAGGCAAAGCCGCGGCCGAAGAATACGCCGCCCGCCTTGCCGCGGAGGATGGTGTGCGCTACCTGTCCCCCGACGCCCTGGCCGACGTGATGGCGAAGCGCGAGTCCAAAACCGTATACCTGGTGGACGTGCGCACCGACAAGGAATACACCGACGGCCATATCGCAGGCTTCCGCTGGTGGCCGGGCGGGCAGGCGGTGCAGCGGGCCGACGACCTTGCCGTGGTCAAGAACTCCACCATCGTCTTCTGTTGCGACGGACGCACCCGCGCCACCGTCACCGCGTCCTTCTACCGCCAGATGGGGCATAGGGAAGTTTACGTCTTGGACGGCGGCGCGCCCGCCTGGGCCGCGTCGGGCCGCGAGCTGTCCGTCGGCTTAGAGCGCTCCCCGGTCGCAGGGCTGGGCTCGGCATTCCGCAGCGTAACGTTGGTGTCGGCGCAGGAACTCCACGACAACCCGCCGGCAGTGACGCTGTTTGTGGACACCAGCCAGGATTTCTCGGGCGGGCATACGCCAGGCGCAAAGTGGCTGTCGCGCAGTTGGCTGGAGATCGAAATCGGCGACATCGCCCCAGAAAAAGACACGCCCATCGCAGTCACCTGCGGCGCCGGGCGCAGCTCGGCGCTGGCCGCCGTGACCCTCGGCGAGCTGGGCTACACCAACGTCTCGGTGCTGGAAGGCGGGATGGGAGCCTGGCGGCAGGCCGGGCTGCCCGTGGAGCAGGGACTCACCGGCATCGTCCGCCCGCCCGCCGACATCAATTACCTGGGCGTGGACCGCAGCTACGGTGAGATGATGAACTACCTGCGCTGGGAAACCGAACTGGGCGTGAAGTACGCCTCCTGAACTTTAGAGAGAGGCGGGCGCCCATAAATTCCCTCTCCCTTTGAGAGGGGGTTGGGGTGAGAGCGTCGTCTACCGGGCGACGCGATAAAGGCAATCAGACCAATGATAGGGAGGGAAACCGGATGACTACCCGCGAAGAAGGGGCGGTGCCCGATTTTCTCAGAATGGACGACGCGATTGGCTCGGATGCGGCCAACGCCGGGCTGACCGGCGACTGGTACGGCTGGCCGTCCAAGGAAGTCAATCCCGTGACGCTGTTGGATGACGAGGGGCGCACCGTGCGCATCCGCACTCCGGTGATGGATCTGGAGGGGCTGATTACGCCGACTCCCCTGCACTACACCGTGCAGCACTTTGACGTTCCGCCGATCATCCCCGCGCAGGACTGGTCGCTGACGATTGACGGCGAGGTTAAGAACCCGCTGACGCTGTCCTTCGACGACTTGCGCCGCTTCCACGGGCGCTCGGTGCGGACGGTGATGGAGTGCTCCGGCTCCGACGCCACCTTCTTCGAGTTCCTCAAGGGCGAAGGCCCCCGTCCCTCCCGCACATCCGAGGCCATGATTCTCAGCGCCAGCGAGTGGACCGGCGTGCCGCTCTACGCGGTGCTGCAAGAGGCGGGGCTGACCGACAAGTCGCTGTACATCCGCGCTGAGGGCTGGGACATTGGTGTGCCGGCCACCGCTGAGGAAGGAACCGAACCCTTCTACTACGACAAGGGGTTGCCGGTGCAGAAGGCTCTGCATCCCGACACCATTCTGGCCTGGGCGCAGAACGGCGCGCTGCTGGAGCATCTGCACGGCGCCCCGGTGCGGCTGCTGGCGCCGGGCTGGTCGGGCAACTGGTCGGTCAAGTGGCTGCGCCGTCTGGAAGTCACGGACACGATGCCCGACTGCTGGTATCACTACCAGTTCTACTACTACGCCGACTCCGCCGATTCGCCCGACAAGGAACTGATAACCACCATCGGGGTGAAGTCCATCGTGACCAGCCCCAACGACAACACCAAGGTGCTGAACTCCGGCGAGCACATGGTACGGGGTTACGCCTGGAGCGGCGCCGGGGCCATCACCAACGTCGAGGTCAGCGTGGACGACGGCGAGACCTGGAACTCGGCCCATATCGAGGCGCCCCGCGACCGCTTCATGTGGGTGCGCTGGTCCCACAAGTGGGATGCCAAGCCCGGGGACTACACTATAATGTCCCGCGCCACCGACGAAGTGGGCCGGGTGCAGTCCCGCGAGCCGCGCTACAACAATATGCGCAAGAATTTCAGCGCCATCGTCGGCTACCCGGTAACCGTCGAGTAGCGCAAAAATCCCCTCTCCCTCTGGAGCAGGGGCAGGGTGGGGGCTTATTCCGTTTGGCAGCCATCGTTGATGCGAATGATTACTCCCCCACCCCAACCCTCTCCCAAAGGGAAAGGGAGAATTAAGACGCCTTCGTAAAAATGCGTTCGTAAGGCCGCAGTGGTAAAATGCGGTAGAGCTTGGGAGCTAAGATGCCATTTATTGACCATTCCGCCATTCGTATGCCCGCCCCCGTTGACCGGGTGAGCGAGCGTTATCTTGTGTCCGGCAGCCAGGGCGCCGAGTCCCTGACCATCAAGGAAGTGCAGCTTGACCCCGGGTGGGAAGGACGGATGCACGTCCACAACACCGACGTATCCATACAGGTGACCTCCGGCGCGGTGCAGGCCATCATCGGCGATGACGTGCGCACCGTCCGGGCCGGCACCACGCTGCTGGCGCCGCCCGGCACACCCCACAAGCTGATCAACCACCTGTGGACGCCAGCGGTGCTGCTGATAACCTATCCGACCAGCGAGCCGCAAACCAGCTACCTGGAATAACCGGCTTGGCTCAGGATGTCGGCACTCAGCCGCCGGGACCGCAAGGACAAGAAGGGAAGGAGCAGCGGGAGGAAGAGCAAGGAAATCAGCTGGGAAACAAAGTTGATGATGACCGAGAGTCAATCTGGACCATACCGGCTAGGCTCAAACGCTGGTACTTCGCATTATTCTCGATCCAAGTCATCATTGCCGCGATTTGGCTGGTCAAAACGGCCATTGCGGATGAGAGCCAAAACGGCGTCCCGGACATCCTGTTCTACGTCTGGCAATATATGGCTCCCGCCGCCGTCTCTTCGGCAACCCTCGCACTCGTAATAGTCGACACAGTGAATGGAATTATGGTACTGAGCACCTGGTTGCAAGAAACACTGGAAAAGCGTCGCCTGCGGCAGATTAAGGCCGCGGAGGATGCCGGTGTGGCGAGGGGTCGCGCCGAAGCGGTTGCCGAATTGCAACAGAAATGGGAAGACTGGAACAAGCGCCGGGAAGCCGCCGCCGGAGAAGAATTCAATGAGCCACCCCCCGGCGCCGCATCAGAAACTGAAGACGCGCACCAATAGAAGACGCGCACCAATAACAGAGGCGCAAGACGCAGACATTCAGGAGGACAGCATGGCCCCATCGCAGATAGGCACCCGGGTGGAACCCCAGATTATTCCGACCAACGCCGGCCTGCGCACTTTTGCCGCTCCGCCTTCGGCGTTGCAGGAAAACATCGTTCCCAATGATTTGTTCTATGTCCGCAACCACTGGAAGGACTGCCCTGAGATCGACGTCAACGCCTATCGACTCAAGGTTGACGGTCAGGTGGAGAAGGAACTGTCCCTGTCGCTGGATGACCTGAAAAAGCTGCCGCAAAAGCGCTTTCAGGTGACCTTCGAGTGCTGCGGCAACAGCCCGGTGCCGGAGTACTGGACGAAATCGCTCCGCATCAGCTCGGTGATGGAGGGCATCAAGGGCCACGGCATCATGGGCAACGCAGAGTGGGCCGGTGTTGCCCTTCGCGACGTGCTGGAACTGGCGGGCGTGAAGGACAACGCCGTCGAGGTGATGTTCGAGGGCGCCGACCATGGGTCGGACGAAGTCGTCGGCGACCCGGCCGAAGTGACCTACGAGCGCAGCCTGCCTATGGCCAAGGCCCTGCACCCCGACACCCTGCTGGCCTACGAGATGAACGGCGAGCCTCTCCCTCTCATGCACGGCAGGCCGCTCCGTCTCTTGGTGTCGGGCTGGTACGGCATGAATTCGGTCAAGTGGCTGGTCGGCATCCACGTGATAGACCACGAGTTCAAGGGCTTCTACATGACCGAGCGCTACATGACCCAGAACGAGCCCGGCTCACCCATACCCTACAACTACTACACCAAGTTGAAGGTCAAATCGATCATCACCAACCCGGTTCCGGGTGAAATCATCCCGGTGAGCGGCTACCGACTGGCCGGGGCCGCCTGGTCCGGCGAGCAGGAGATCACCAAGGTCGAGTTCAGCGAGGACGGAGGCGAGAGCTGGGTTCCGGTGGACACGCTCCACCCGCGCATCGGCTACTCGTGGAACCGCTGGGAGCACCGCTGGCAGCCGCCTGCCGAGGGCAAATACACCATCATGTGTCGCGCCACCAACAACTTGGGCGAGACCCAACCCATGGAATTCCCCAACAAGTGGGACGGCCGTGGCTACGGTAACAACATGGTCTTCCCCGTCGATGTGGAGGTGGGGAGCTGACTCTCATACGCAATATGCCCGCGCCATTCGTCTTCGTGGCGGTTATTGCCGTGACGGTGACGCTGGCCATATTCTTTGGAGCCTGGGCCGTGGCGTCTGACGCCGAGGGCCGGGAGTTGACCTTTGGTCTTCCCGGGACGTCCCTGGAAGACTCCGAAACCACGAATTCCGAAGGCGGCGATCAGGCGCGCGCCGCCTTCGGCGTTGCCCCTATCGGCGAGTCCGGGGGTGACGCCGCCGATACTTGGTGGGGCCAGGGTTTCCTCAGAGCCTGTCCCCTGCATTGAACCCGCGCTTTTTCTCCACGTCTGTCCCGGTAATAGGGTGATATGGCACAACTAACCGCAGCGCTTCCCGCATCCATACGCTTCCATCGCGCATGGATCATCCTGGCCATTCTGATAGTGGTTCAGGTTATCGGGCAGGCCATCAGTATGTCCGCCGGAATCATGGTGCCTCTGCTCAAAGACGAAGAGGGCGCCTTCGGCTGGAACATGGCCACCATCGGCGGGGCAATCGCGCTTTATTACCTGGTAGGGGCGTTGATGTCTCCGGTTGCCGGGATGATGGGGGACCGCTTTGGGGCCCGGCCAATCATGTTCGCGTGCGGCGTACTTTACCTGGTCAGTATGTTCCTGGTCGGGATGGTAAGCCAGGTGTGGCATTTCTTCATCGCTTTTGGCGTGCTTCTGGCCATCACTCAGGCGTTCACATTCGTGCCGCTGCAAGCGTCCATCGGCGGCTGGTTTCGCCAGAGGCTGGGGCTGGCCACCGGCGTGTTGCAGGCCGCAGGCGGCATCGGGGCGGCGCTGTTGGCCCCGTTAGTGGCGTCGTTACTGGGGTGGGTGGGTTGGCAAAACACCTTCTGGTTCATTGCCTTTGCCGGCGGTGGACTTATTATCCTATGCAGTCTGTTCTTCCGCTCCAGGCCGGCTGACACCGGAATCAGGGCATACGGAACGAGTGGCGACGACCCGCCGGAAGTTTTATTGCCCAAGGAAGTGCTCAAGACGCGCCTCAAGGTTTTCGGGCAGCACATGAGGCGCACCCGCGCTTTCTGGAACTTGCCGACCATCCATGGCCTGGGTTGCGCCGGCCACGGCATCGTACTTATCTATTCGGTGCCGCTGGCCATAGACTTGGGGCTTGGACTTACCGAGGCGGCTTTCATCCTGACCTTTATATCCGTTTTCAGCATAGTCGGGCGTTTTGTTGTGCCGATCTTGGCCGAGCGAATGGGCGGCAAACCGGTGATGATGGTGTCTCTCTTCGTGCAGGGCATCACCGTAATTGTGTTGTTCTTTGCGCACGACCCTTGGACCTTCTACTTGTTCGGGGCACTGTTCGGGTTGGGGTTCGGTGGGGAAATGTCGGCCTACCTGGTTGTGAACCGGCAGTATTTCGGCCCCGGCCCATTGGCTACTCTGTACGGCTTCGAGATTATGGGCGCAATGATGGGCCATGCGATAGCCACCGGACTTGGCGGCCTTGTAATCTACCTCACTGGTCTTTACCAACCAGTGCTGGCTCTGTCCATGGGCTTCAGCATCGTGGGCGTAGTGGTCATATTGACGCTGGAGTCCACCAAACGAGTGCTTATTCCTAACTGGGAGGACGATCTGCCCCCGGAGGCCCGCACCGACGCCATAGCCAGATCCAGGCCCGAGTCCAGGCCCGAACCAGCGCCCGCGCCTTTGGGCGCGATGCCCGAGGCGACTCCCGGCGATTAAGCCCCGAAAATCCCCTCCCCTCAGGGGGAGGGCTAGAGTGGGGGTGTAACCCCAATGGCGCGACTGATTGACCTTACCCTGACCCTCGGCAGCGAGCGCGTAAGCCCGGTTCCGGGCCTGATGGGTGTGGAAACCACGCCTTTGCAGACCCATGAGACCCACGCCCGCTCCAACCAGCGGCTCTGCCTGGCGACACACATCGGCACTCATGTGGACGCGCCCTATCATTTTGTCCCCGGCGCGGCCACGGTGGACGAGATGCCGTTGGAGAAGTATATGGGGCCGGCCCTGCTGCTGGACCTGCGATCCGCGGCTCGCGGGCTGGAACCTCTCACGACCGATCAGATTCAGGAAGCCGGAGGAACTCCCGAGGCGCTGCCGGGCAAGATAGCCGTGCTTTTCACCGGATGGGCCGAGAACGAGTCCGGCGGCCCTCGCTTCTACGGGCATGGCCCCTATCTCGGCGCTGACACTGCGGCTTACCTGGCTGACAACGGCGTCAACGCCGTGGCCGTTGACTTCCCCATAGACAAGCACCCGGAGACGCCGCAGTCCACCATCCACGATTTCCCGGTACACCGCCTGTTGCTGGGGCAGGGCATACCCATCATCGAAAACCTCATCAACCTGCACGAGCTGGTGGGCGAGGAGTTCGAGCTGTGGGCGCTGCCGCTGAAGCTCAAGGGCGGCGACGGCGCGGCCACCCGGGCCGTCGCCCGCATCGCGTGAGCACCCCTTCGTCATTCCCGCGAAAGCGGGAATCCAGCAATTTCGTGATGCGAGAAAAGTGCCTGACCAGTGCGCTCTGGATTCCCGTTTTCGCGGGAATGACGGCATAGGATCGTCTCTTATGCCGCCCACCCCGATCCTGCTGGCCACCGGCAACCGCGACAAGCAGGAAGAGTTCCGCCGTCTGCTCCGGGGCCTGCCCTTCGCGCCGGTCACGCCCGCGGAGGCTGTGGTCAGGGGCGTCTCGGAGGAGAAAGGCGACACCCACGAGGCTATTGCCCGCGACAAGGCGGCGCAGTGGTCGGAGGCGGCTTCCATGCTGGCTATCGCGTCCGACGGCGGGCTGGTCATTCCCGCGTTGGGGCCGCGTTGGGAGAGCCGCTACACCCGCCGATTCGCGGGCCCGGCCGCCGGCAACGACGAGCGCCTCGCCCGCCTGCTGGAGCTGATGCGCCCCTTCCACGGCGAGGACCGCCGGGCGTCATGGGTGGAGGCCCTGGCCATCGCCGACCGGGGGCGGGTGCTGGCATCCTGGGAACTTTCCGGGGGCATCGGGTATCTGGACGAAGAGCCGCCCGATGCTCCCCTGCCCGAGTTCTGGGTGTTCAGCGTGTGGCGGTTCCCTCAATTTGGAGCGACTTACAGCCAGCTTTCCGCCGCGCAGCGGGAGAGTATGGACGACCATTGGGGACGCCTGGGCCGCATGGTCCGCCGCTACCTGACTTCAGCTTTCGTCACCTCCGGTACTTTCTAAACACAGAGCGCGCAGAGTATCCCGGCAAAGACACAAATGAACTTCTGCGCACAGCAGGGTCATTCAATTGAATGACCCTGCTGTGCGCTCTGTGCTTAATTTCCGTTCTCGGCTACAATGCTTCCAGTCGCATCATTTGGAGAGCCATTTCTTGACTTCGATTGCTACCGCCCCTGATTCCATCGAAAGCGTGCAGGAACTGTTGCGAGGGCAGGGCTACGTTGCCGACCGCTCGCTGGCGGTGCCTATCTTCCTGGCGTTGCGGTTGCAGCGGCCCCTGTTCCTTGAGGGCGAGGCCGGCGTGGGCAAGACGGAAATCGCCCGCGCCCTCTCGTCCGGGCTGGACACGCCGCTGATCCGCCTGCAATGCTACGAGGGCTTGGACATCAACCACGCTGTCTACGAGTGGAACCATGCCCGGCAACTGCTGGAAATCCGCCTGCTGGAGGCCAGCGGCGATGTTGACCGCGAGTCGGCCACCGCCGGGCTGTTCAGCGAGCGGTTCCTCATCAAGCGGCCCCTGCTCCAGGCCATCGACGCCGCTCACGAGAGAGCGCCGGTGCTGTTGATAGACGAGCTGGACCGCGCCGACGAGGAATTCGAGGGCTTTCTGCTGGAAATGCTGTCCGATTTCCAAATAACCATCCCGGAGTTGGGCGCATTCAAGGCGGCTCATCCGCCGGTGGTCATAATCACCTCCAACCGCACCCGTGAGGTGCATGACGCCCTCAAGCGCCGCTGCCTGTACTACTGGATTGACTACCCTGACTTCCAGAAGGAGATGCAAATCATCTCCTCCCGCCTGCCCGACGCCCCCCGTCGGCTGGCCGAGCAGGTCACGGGGTTCGTGCAGGAGCTTCGGGATACTGAGCTGTACAAGATTCCCGGCATCTCGGAAACGCTGGACTGGACCTCGGCCCTGCTGGCCCTGAACCAACGGGAACTGGATCCGGAGGTAATCGACGACACGCTGGGTCTGATGCTGAAGTACCAGGACGACATCGAGCAGGTGCGGGGAGAGCCGGTGCGGGCGATGCTGGAACGTTCCCGCAACCGCGGCACACGAAGGGGCGGACGGCGCTAGGGGTTGGGAGCGGTCTCGGTCAGCTACTGTTTCTGGCAACCGGCGGGCCGGCTAGAACTCCGGCTAATGCCCCGATAAGAACGTGAAATGCTCGCCATGACTGTTCTATGGAAGAGTTAACCACATCAACAGTCTCGTCAAGCGAAGTGGAATAAACCGGCAAGCCAATTGCTGATCCAAAGGACAGCAAAGCCAGAACAACTATGCAAATAAAGGCGAAGGCATATAGTCTGCTAAAGGACGATTCCCTATCCGCGGTCTAGCCAGACATCGCCTGTGCGGCAGTCAACGCGCATAGGCTTGCCGATTTGCCGGAACGGAAAAACTAACATCCGGGCGGATGCAGGAAGCCACGAAACGAAAGAATGCTTCACACTCCCCCCTGGGACGGTTAACAGCAGGGGTTGCCGTTGGCTCTGATATCGGGTAACCCATTTCAACATCTCCCGTAAATTGAATACCTATTCCAGTGCGCTTAATCATGGCTGATATTACAATCATATAGTCTCAATGTACGAAAACTGGAATAATGCAAGGGACTAATGCTCACAAATCTCTACGCCCTGAACCGCGACGGCGCTGATCCCGGCGGCCACATCCTGCCCAACCTGCTGCGCTTTGCCGAGGTGCTGCGTCGGCTGGGCTTGGAGGCCGGGCCGGCCAACGTGTTGGACATGGTGCGGGCCACCGAGCACGTCCACATCGGGCGGCGCGGCGAGTTCTACCAGGCAGCCCGCAGCATTTTCGTCCACCGTCGGCAGGACCTGCCGATTTTCGATGAGGCATTCCAGGTTTTCTGGCGCAAGCCCAACACCGCCCGCAGCGGCATGGACCTGCGCTCCATGGGCGAGCAGCGCCGGTTCCGCAAGCCGCAGGTGTCCGCCGGGCATGACGAGCCGATGGACGATGCGCTGGCCCTGGAAGGCGACCCCGACGACGATTCGGTGTCGCACATCGACCTCACCCGTACCTACAGCGCCCGCGAGGTGCTTCGGCAAAAGGATTTCTCCCAGTTCACCGGTCAGGAAATCGCAGAAGCCCGCCGGATGATGGAGGGCCTCAACTGGGATTTGGGACTGAGACGCACCCGCCGCCAGGTTCCGGGAGAAGGCGCAAGCATTGATGTGCGCAGGACGCTGCGCCGCAGCCTGCAATACGGCGGCGAGATGTTTGACCTGGCGACGCGAGGCCCCAAGAGCCGTCCCCGCTCTCTGTCCCTCATCTGCGACGTCAGCGGCTCGATGGAGCGCTATACCCGGATGCTGCTTCATTTCATCCACAGCATGGCCGCCGGGCAGAACATCGAGGCGTTCCTGTTTGCCACCCGGCTGACGCGCATCACCCGCCAACTGCGTTACCGCAGCATCGACCAGTCCATCAGCGAGGTCTCGCGCGCCGTGCCGGACTGGGCCGGCGGCACCCGCATCGGGGAGGCGGTGAAGAGCTTCAACTACCAATGGCTGCGGCGGACGCTGCGGGGGCAGGCCATTGTGCTGATAATCTCCGACGGCTGGGACCGGGGCGACCCGGAACTGCTGGCCCGCGAGACCTCGCGCCTGCAACGGAGCTGCCACCGCCTGATGTGGCTCAACCCGTTGCTGGGCTCGCCGGGATACCAGCCGCTGACGCAGGGGATGCAGGCCGCCCTGCCCTACGTCGATGACTTTCTGCCGGCGCATAACATGAGCAGCCTTCAGTCCCTGGCGGAGCGCCTCAGCGACATCGGCCCGGAACGCGGCGCAACCCGCGCCTACCGCCCCAAGGCCCCGGAGCCGGACCCCGATCCGGAGCCGGAGCCGGAGGGCCGCCCCATTGACCGCATCCTGCCGCGCCCCACCTTCCGCCATCCAATGTGGGGCAAGGAACGGTAGAAAGACTGCGGGAAGGAAACGAAAATACTCTCTATTACGCTTTCCGGGGGGTTATAATATAAGTACCGGAAACGTAAAGGGGGGTGGCGGAAATGGACATTCTCCATCGAATGGGCGCTGAAGGCCATGAGCAGGTGGCGATGTTCTCCGACCCCGGATCGGGCCTCAAGGCAATTATCGCCATCCACGACACCACTCTCGGCCCGGCCTGCGGCGGCGCCCGGATGTGGCCTTACGAGAGCGAGGCGGACGCCCTGACCGATGCCCTGCGCCTCTCGCAGGCCATGACCTACAAGTCGGCGGCGGCTGGGCTGCACCTGGGCGGCGGCAAGGGCGTCATCATCGGCGACCCGCACACCCAGAAGTCCGAGGCCCTGATGCGGGCCTACGGGCGCTTCGTGGACACCCTGGGCGGCCGCTACCTTACCACCACCGATGTCGGCACCACCGGCCGGGACCTTGAGTACATGAGACAGGAAACCGCCCATGTGGCGGGCCTCCCGCTGACCTTGGGCGGCAGCGGAGACACGTCCATCATGACCGGCCTGGGCCTGTACATGGGAATGAAAGCCTGCGCCGAAGAAGTCTGGGGCAACGGCGGCCTGCGCGGCAAGACCGTGGCGGTACAGGGCTTCGGCAAGGTCGCCAGCCACCTCTGCGAGCACCTGATGGAAGAGGACACCCGCATCTTGGTGGCCGACGTATTCGACGGCGCTTTGGACCGCGCCCGCGACCTGGGGCTGGAGGTTACGACTCCAGGCGCTATCCTTAACGCAGACTGCGATATTTTCGCTCCCTGCGCTTTGGGAGGCGTACTGAACCCGCAGACTATTCCGCAGCTTCGGTGCCGTGTGGTAGCCGGCGGGGCCAATAACCAGCTCCTATCGGAGGCCGATGGCGAGGAACTGCACCGGCGCGGCATCCTATACGCCCCGGACTATATCGTCAACTCCGGCGGCATCATCAACGTCGAGGCCGAGCTGAGCGACGCGGGCTACAGCCCGGAGCGCGCCCGCGAGAAGACCGAGCGCATCCACGAAATCATGGGCAACGTCATCAGAACCTCGCAGGCCGGGGAGATCCCCACGTCCGCCGCCGCCAACTGCCTGGCCGAGGAGCGCTTGGCCAGTGTGCGCGGAATCCGCTCGATCCATAGCAGCTGCCGGTAGTTTTCCGGTGTGCGGGATGCTCCGTCTGCGCTAAATTACAGGCACAACACGGAGTGTACTATGACCGACCCGGAAAACGGACAGGACTTTGACGCAGTGACTGATTATGAGGCTCAGGCCCGCGAGTTCCTGGAAAAAGGACGCCAGTATCTCGCTGGCGGTGACCTGCATCAGGCATCGGAGAAAGGATGGGGCGCGGCGGCTCACATGGCCAAGGCTGTAGCCGTAGCCCAAGGCTGGCAGTACGACAGACACCCGGATTTCAGCCGGGTTATGAATGAAGCCAGTCGCTTGACCGGGAACGACCAACTGCGGGACTTGCGCGCTAGGGCCAACGACCTGCACGGCAATTACCATGAACGCAAGAGGTTCTTGGACGCTGAAGCGATAGGCAAGGACATCGATAGCATTGCGGAGTTGGTGGGGCTCCTGGCTCCTTTGACCGCCACGGCTCTCTGACGCAGGGCCGCAGAGAAGAGGTCAGGCCGTCACCCGTCCGGAATTTAACGGCGCGGCGATGCGCATGGTGACCCTCGGAAGCCAGTTGCGGGGGCGATGCGGCAAAGCCCCCCGGACCACCTCGAATCCGGCGCGGCGAAACATCTCCTCGGTGCCGAAATAGGCGTTGTCGTCGCCGGTGCGTTCACCATCTGCCCGGGGGTAGGCTTCCACCGCCGGCGCGCCATGTTCTCCCGCGTAGACCACCGCGGCGCGTATCAGAGCTATGGCGATGCCGCGCCCCCGATGCGACTTGCGCACGGACGCAGGGGATTACCCAGACCGGCTCATCGTCAACCGGGGGTGTCGCCCGGGAGCGGGCGATTCGGGTCAACTCACCCCGGGGAGCCACCGCGATCCAGCCGACCGGCTCTCCGTCCTCGTAGGCCAGCAGGCCCGGTGCGCGCTCACGGCTGGCAAGAGCGGTCATCGCCTCCCGCCGACGGGGACTGGAGAGGCCCGGCCCCAGGGAGTTCGCGCAGTTGGGATTCGGTCAGGCGGGGAAACATACACCAGCAACCGGCGCCGAAGTTCCCCCTTAAGACCGTGCCCAAGTCGCCGGCGTTCTCTGGGTTCAACGCTCTGAATTCGACCGCGGGCCGGGCTGCTGAGGCCAATTCAGGCTCCTTTTCGGAAAGATACGAGGGCGCTTCGAGAAGCGCCCCCACATCGATACAGCCGTAAGTGCGAGACGGGTTAGCGGGCCTGCGAATCCGCCTGGAAGCTGGCGTCGCGGTGGGCGCCGTCGCAGAAGGGCTTTTCCGCCGAATGTCCGCAGCGGCACAGGCTGACCCAGCGCCCCTCGGGAATGCTGTAGTTGGCGCCGCTGATGTCAACTATGTCGATCGGGCCGGTCACCCGGTTGGGCCCATTTTCCCGGACTTCTATTTTAACGTCTGCCACAGTTTCTCCTCCGCTGTTCGTTGTGTCCTCAGGATACGCGCCCAGTGTAGCAATCGCCCTTGTTATTGTCCAACTTGGCGGAAGGCTGGAGGCGCCTAATCGGCGGGCGTATGCGCTGGCTCGGGGGGCGTATGCGCTGCCGGTTCCGGGCGTTGGCGCTCGCCGCGTATCACGGCCAGTACCACCCCCGTCAGCAGCATTGCCGCCATCAGCACGAAGGCCCACCTCAACCCGGCTATGAAGGCGTCGGCCACCGAGGGCGAGACCGCGTCCAGGCTCGGCTCCACCCCGTAGTTGCCCATCGTGACCACCACCACCGTCGTGGCGACGGCTACGCTGGTGACGTTGGCCGAGTTGCGGATGAGCTGCGTCAAGCCTGCAACCACGCCGTATTGGTTGCGCTCTACGGATCCCAATATGGAACTCTGGTTGGGAGAGTTGAACAGGGCCATGCCGCAGCTCTGGAGCATCAGCATAAGGACAATGAACACGACAGGCGAGGATTCGGTGAGGTTCATGGCAATGAGGAGGCTGGCGATCATGGACAGGGTCAACCCCGAGACCGTCAGCACGCGCCAGCCGAAACGGTCCGACAGCCGCCCGCTCACCGGCCCCAGCACCACCATGCAGATGGCGGGCGGTATCAGCAACAGCCCCACGTCGCGCGGGCTGATTTCGAGCACCCGTTGCAGGTAGAAGGGCATCATGAAGCGGGACGACGACATACCCATGAAGGAAAGCCAGGCTGCCGCAGCGCCGATGGCCACCAGCTTGCGCTTGAAGAGCCGCAGATCCAGCATCGGCGAGACCGTCCGCAACTCCCACCAGACAAAGCCGGCCAGCAGCGCCACTGTTGCCGCCGCTCCCAGAAGCGCTGCCGGGGAACTCCAGCCGAGCCGGTGGCCGTTGCCGACCACCAGCAGCATTACCAGGAGCGCCAGGGCCGACAGCGCAGCGCCGGGCCAGTCGAACCGGCCGGAGGCCCGTTCACCGGCCGGCGCTTCCCGCTCCGGGCGGAGAACATACGACGCAATCAGGATGGTCAGGATGCCGATGGGGACGTTGACAAAGAAAACGGACTGCCAGCCGAAGGCGGCCACCAGCAGACCGCCGACGGCCGGCCCGGCGATGGCGCCGCTGCCGACCACGCTCATGTGAGTGCCCAGCGCCTTGCCGCGCTCGGCCCCGCTGAAGGCAGTGATAACGGTGGCCATGCCGTTGCCCTGGATCATGGCAGATCCCATGCCCTGGAACACCTTGGCGGAAATCAGCCATGTCAGGTTGGTTGACAGCCCGGCCAGCGCCGAACAGGCGACGAAGATAGCCAGTCCGCCGATGTAGACCCACTTCCGGCCTACGATGTCGCCCAGCCGTCCCATGGGCAGGATGAGGGCGCTGATGGCCAGTGCGTTGCCCACCACCACCCACTGCACCGTCGGCAGGTCGGATTGGAAATGTTTCTCAATTTCGGGCAGCGCAACCAGCACCGACCCGTTGTCCACCACCGAGACGAAGGTGCCGATGGCTATGGCGGTAAAGACCCACCACTTGTATGACGGGCCGGTCTTTATGCGGGAAAGCAAATCTCAAGCATCCTGAAGCCCTTCGCCGGACGGCGATCCGGCACGCCCACCCTACGCCGCCGAACTGTAATCTTTATAGCTAATAGCCAAAGAAAGAATTATAGACGATTTTCGTGAATCCGATTGCCGGATGAACCGGATGAATGCGATGCCGGAGGTATTTGCGACTGTGGAATTCAGGAAGCCGGGAGTTTTGGTTCGCGGGGTTGCGGCACGGTTGCCCCTCGCCCCTGCTGCCAGTAGAATGCTGGCGACGCTTAAATTATGTCTGGAAGGTTTGTGATGGAGTTTTCGCTGGCTTATGAGATGCAGCGGCCGATGCTGGACGACCATGCCGTTATCGAAGAGACCATCGAACAGTGCATTCTGGCCGATGAGATGGGATTCGATGCCGTGTGGTTCGTCGAGCACCACTTTCTGACCACATTCTCCGGATCGCCCTGCCCGGAGGTTATTTTCGGCGCCCTGGCCCGGCTGACCAAGCGCATCCGGCTGGGCTTTGGCGTTGTCATCCTGCCCTACCACCACCCGGTGCGGGTGGCGGAGCGGGTGGCGATGGTGGACCATCTCTCCCACGGGCGCGTTGAGTTCGGCACCGGCCGTTCGGCCCCCTACGAACAGCTCGGCATGGGCATAGACCCCAGGGAAACGCGGGAGATGTGGGAGGAGTCGCTTTCCATGATTCCCAAAATCTGGGAGTCGGACTACTTCGAGTGGGAGGGCAAGTATTGGAAGGTGCCGCCGCGCCAGGTGCTGCCCAAGCCTTACCAGAAGCCCCATCCGCCCATCTGGGTCGCCGCGCTGCAACCGGCAACCTACCAGCTTGCGGCACAGAAGGGCATCGGCTCCATGGCCCTGGGCGTCAACGCGCCGTCGGTGCTGGAGCCTTCCATCCGGGAATACAAGACGGCCATCAAGGAGGCCAACCCGGTGGGGGCCTTCGTCAACAACAAGTGGCTGTCGTCCTGCTTCGGGCTGTGCGGCGAAGACGATGCCGCCATCAAGGAGCTGTCGGCGCAGTCGCTAAAGACCTTCTTCGGGCCGGGCCGTCCCTACGTCCAGGACCAGAAGGACATCTACGCCCGGTTGCTGGAGCAGTGGGGCGGCGTTCCCGACCACTTGGCCCAGAACTTCTCGCGCTACGTCGATGTGCCTGCGCAGGGCGGCAACGGCGGTGCGGCCCTCGACCTGTCCGGCGGCAGCGCCCTGGCCCAGAAGGTTTGGGAGGAGTTCGACCCCGCCACCATGGCCGAGCGGGGCATCATCGTGGCCGGCGACCCGGAGTCGTGCATCAAGGCGGCCCGGCTGCACGAGGCCACCGGCGTTGACCAACTGCAATTCCTGATGGCCACCGAGACCGTCCCCCACAAGAAGGTGATGGAATCCATCGAGATGTTCGGCAAGCACGTCATCCCCCACTTCCGCAAGTCGGACCAGGGGACGCCGGAATGTCCCATAGACGTCAACGCCGCCTGACCGCCGCGCCCGCCGGGAAGGACGGGGAGTACCAGAAGCTCGCTCCGGCAATACCAACCCACGTTGAGAGTACCGTTTGATTCTCCAAGTTGACAGGGCGTCGCAGAATAACCAAAGTATCCACAAGTTGCGCGAAGGAGATTGCGAACGAAACGTTTATTTAGGAACAATTCATTGGCTTGGGTAGTTATGTTCGCCTTCCTTTTGTTGGGGGGGTTGGGAGTTCTCGGCTGGCAGGTTAACACCGATTCAGCAGGCGTAGAAGGTAATGGCCCGGGCGAACAGGAACAGCAGATAGCAGGCCCGGCAGGGCAAGGAGAGGGGAACGGGGAAGAAACCGAGGAATTCCGCGACCGGAACGACCGGCTGGTGAGCATTGGGGAGTCGATTCCCGGCTTCGGCGGAATGTACATAGACCCAGTCAAACCCGACGTGCTGAACGTGTTCCTGCTGGATACCGAAGACGGGGAGCAACAGGCGGAGGTGGCGCACGCTATCGAAGAGGAGTTCCCGGGCGCCATCCCACCGGGAGGGATCGCCGTCGTCCAGGGAGACTACGGAATTGCCCAGCTCAAGTTCTGGTATGATGACTTGCGCTACGCGCTCGGCCAGTCGGAGCTAATGTTCAACGGCTTGACATTCACCGACCTGTCGGAGCATAACAACCGTCTGACGGTTGGAGTCAGCAGCGAGGCCTTGATACCTCGCGTCGAAGAACTGGCGGGGGAGGCAGGCCTTCCGCAAGGCCTAGTGCGAGTCGTCGTCATGGGGCCGTTCCGTCAGCTTAATGGCTCCGCGTCGGACACGCAACCGGAACCCAACACGACAATCCGGGATAAGATTCGGCCAATAATTGGCGGGGTCCAGACCCAGGGAGAGGATCAGGGCTTGTGCACTCAGGGGTTCAACGCCATCCGCTCCGGGGTTAAGGGTATCGTCGTCAACTCTCATTGCACCGACTCTTTAACCTCCATGACCTCGACCAACTTCTACCAGCCTACAGACAGTGACAGCAACGAGTTTGGCACGGAGACCGTCAACGGCAACACCTTCCAGTGCGGTTGGCCCTGGGAGGGAGACGTGTGCCGACGCGCCGATGTCTCGTTCATCAAGTTCGACTCCGGGATCACCGGGGACATGGGGCACATTGCGAGGACGACCGGGAACAACTCCATCATCATCAATACCTCGAACCCCAGGTGGCGGATAGTGGACGAGAGCTCCAGCGGCATGGTGGGGGAGATAATCGTCATGGTGGGACGCAGCACAGGAACTTATACCCCAATCCTCGAATATCTGTGCATCGACAGCCTGAATCAAGATCAGGGTGTGATGATGCTGTGCCAGGACCTCGGTAATGCTCCCCATACAGGTGAGGGCGACAGCGGAGCTCCTATCTTCTGGATTGCAGACAGCCCGGAGGAGGGCGATGTTCACCTCTACGGCATCATGTGGGGCGGCGATTCGGAGAACATAGCTTACAGCCCCATGGACCAAATCCAGCACCGAAGCGAACTGGGCCCCATACGCACCTGCGCCCTTGAGATTGGCTGTTGAACCGCCAGGCTCATAGATATAGATAAGGATACGGGACGGGCATCCTTCGAGGAATGTTCGCCCCTTTTTCTCTTGTGGGCAGTGTTTCGGTTTAAGCGATTCTCGTGAGCGGTTTCCAACCAATCTGAGATACGCCGCTCCGAAGGTATTCTCAACGTGTGTTGATATTGCCAATGCAGCCTTCGGGCATTCCCTGTCATTCGCGGCATTCGCGGCATTCGCGGCATTCGCGGGAATTCGGGATGTTCCGGCATATACCGGCGTTTCGGCGGCAAGACTGTTGGATTCCCGCTTTCACCGGAATGACGGGGAATCTGCGAGAACCACGGGGAGCGCCCGAAAGCTGCATTGGCAATATCAACACGCGTTGAGAATACCAGACGCTCTGCGCGAGATTCTTCACTCTGCTGGGAATGACCACACTGGCAAGAGAACTTTTCTAATTGCCGGGGTGGCCCGGCATACCATACATGGGGCACCGGTACAGGAAGCGGCCTGACCGCAGGGCGCTGCTTCGGCGGAGGGAGCGTCGGCGGCAAGGCCCGGCCCCGGCGCTCCGTTCCGGGGTTCCCGCTTTCCGAACCCTGCCGGTTCGTTGAACAAATCCAGGCACAACTGCTTGGCACGGGGCGGCCGGTGCCCGGAGAACACCAAGAAGGGCCAGACCCGCTTGCGCACTACCCCCCATGTCTTGCAAGTTACGGAGATTTTCTTGATTCCCACTGATGTAACATCACAATTATAGCTGGCGGAATTGCGGAAAAAGCGGTGTCTCAGGCTTCCTTCCGGCAGGATTCAGCCCCGGCAGGTGGGAGTTAGGCGAGTAGGTTACAATATACGGGCGCATTCGGAATTCAGGTGAACAGCTATGCCGTTAGGTATCGGTCGCAGTTCGGGCGTCGCGGTTGTGGAAGTGCACGGCGTAATTGGCTCGCAGATTCGTACAGCCACCTACGCGCGGCTGTTCGAGAGTGTGGCCAGGAACAAGTCCTACCGGGCGCTGCTGCTGGACATCGACTCGCCCGGAGGGTCGGCATCCGGCTCGGAGACGCTGCACCGCAGCCTGGAGCGGGTGGCCGAGAGCAAGCCGGTGCTGGCCTACGTGCGCGGCATCGGGGCCTCCGGCGGCTACTACCTCTGCTGCGCCGCCAGCCAGGTCTTCGCGCTGCCCACCGCCATGGTCGGCTCCATCGGCGTCATCTACCTGCGCCCCGTGCTGGAGCAACTGCTGAGCCGCGCCGGTGTCGAGTTCTCCGTCTTCAAGGGCGGCAAATTCAAGGACATGACCGGATTCTGGCGCGGCCTCACCGACGAGGAATCTGAGAGATTGCAGAGCCTGATTGACGAAATCTACGACAACTTCGTGCAGGTGGTCGCCAGGGGCCGGTCATTGCCGGAGGAAACAGTGCGCGAGTTGGCCACCGGCGAGATATTGACCGCACAACGGGGCATCGAAAAGGGATTGGTCGACCACATCGGCGACTATACCGACGCGCTGGAAGCGGCGGCCAGAGCCGGAGGGACGAAGCCCCGCCCGCGTGTGCTGCAACCCCGGCGAACGCTGTCTCAGAAACTCCTGGGTCGGTCATCATCGCAGGCAACGCCGCTGCACGGCCTGGCGGATGGCTTGCAGCGGATGCTCACCGGCGGAATATACTACCTGGACCCGGCGTATCTGGCGGGCTGGCCGGGAGGGGAAGGCTAGGCAACACCGGCGCTCTCGGCCAGCAGGTAAGGCCGCAGCAACTCGGCTGCGCGCTCAATCGTAACCCCCATCGCCCAGCCTTCTGCGTCGAAGTTCACGCAGAGCCCCGGCGCGACGGTCTTTTCCGTGCAGCCTGCGTAGGGCGGCTCGCCCGTCTGTAGCCTAAGCGTATCCGTTTCCGGGTCGTAGTTGATCGCCATGTCCCGGTCAAATCCACTTCGCTTGCTACTCTGCCCGTCGGCGGGAAACAGGTAGGGGCCCAGCACTTTGACGGCGTGGTCAATCGTAACCGAGCTCACCTCCCCGTCCCGGCCATACATTACCCATAGATCTGGCGCGACTGTTTCTCCACACCCTGGCGACTCCGCAATGCGGAAAACGAGCGTATCCGTATCTTCAAAATAGCCGATGGTTAAGCTTTCCCCTTTCACGATAACCTCCCAAATTCCTTGTCCAAGCGCCCATCAAAGTATGAGGTGTGAAGCTGGTCAGTTTCGACTACGACCCTTAGCCAATGCTTCATTTCATCAATCCATCTGAAATATATTTCTCGTCCATCAAATCTTTGATATTGTGGTTCAGCTATCGTATTTTCGATCCATTCCGGCTTTACATCTCTATGCGGTTCCTCCATGTAGTGCCGGGTGGGGTTGGCCATTACACGCCGGGCGTACTCCCGCCTCTCATCACTGCCCATTCCGCCGTTTTACTTCCTGCCACAGCTCCTCCTTTTCCTCCAGCGTCAAAGCCCTGAAGTCCAGGCCCCGGTCCGCGGCCAGATCCTCCATGCCGCGATAGCGGGTGGCGAAGCGGGCGTTGGCCTGGCGCAGGACGTCCTCGGCGTGGGCGTCAACCCAGCGTGACAGGTTGACCAGGGCGAAGAATATATCGCCGAGCTCGTGTACTTTTTCCGCCTGCGTTTCCGCCTGCCGGAACTCCTCAATCTCCTCGGTGATCTTGTCCAGCACACCGGAGACGTCGTCC
This sequence comes from Dehalococcoidia bacterium, assembly GCA_965261945.1. Classification (GTDB taxonomy): domain Bacteria; phylum Chloroflexota; class Dehalococcoidia; order Lucifugimonadales; family UBA3495; genus VXOI01. The sequence continues at coordinate 1,833,228 of CBDHEF010000002.1, read as the reverse complement.
CACTCGAAACCGGCGCGGGCCACCCGGTCCTGCATCAGTTGGGAGGCCGCCAGGGCCGGAAGACTGGCGGGGATGCCTTCGACAGGGGACTTGCGTGTGCCGGCGGCGGCCCGTTCCTCGGCCTTGATGCGCTCCCAATTGCGCTCAACCTCACGGGCGTCGGCCACCGATGCGTCGCCAAAGACATGGGGATGGCGGCGGATGAGCTTGCGGTTGATGCGCTCTATCACGTCGCCGAAGTCAAACCGGCCCGCTTCCCTGGCGATGTCGGCGTGAAAGGCAATCTGCGCCAGCAGGTCGCCCAACTCCTCGGTGAGCACGCCGGGGTCGCTGCTGTCTATGGCCTCGAGTACCTCGTGGGCCTCTTCAAGAAGGTTGCGCTTCAGCGATTCGTGGGTCTGCTCGCGGTCCCAGGGGCAGCCGCCGGGGGCCCGCAGCAGCGCCACAATGTCTACCAGTGTCTGAAACCCGGATATTTGGCCGTTCAATTCGTAATCAGTCATGGCTCGAATTATAATCAGCCTCGCCCATGTTTCAAACGCTGTTACACACCGGCAAGCCGCTCAACCGGATAGCGGGCCGCATACGCTGGCTGCCCGCTGCTTTGTTCGTCATAGCCGTTCCGGTGTTCCTGGTCACAGGCAGCATAGCCTGGGCCTTCAACAACATTGGCCTCTACGAAGGCGGGTTCGAGAAGTATGACATCGCCCGGGTCAGCGGCATCACCCCCACCGACCTGCGGCAGGTGGCGGTGGAGATTCGTGCCTATTTCAACTCCGGGGATGAGCCGCTGAGGGTGGAGACCCGCATATTCGGGCAGGAGCGAGAGCTGTTCAAGGAGAAGGAAGTCCACCACATGGCCGACGTGAAGCGGCTGGTGTGGGGAGTTTATGGCGCCTTCGGAGTGTCGGCGGCGTGTCTGGCTGGACTGGCGGCGGCCGGGTTCGCGCGGAGGCGGCGGGACTACCTGCCCGTGCTCGCCCGGCGGACGCTGTGGGGCAGTGGATTGACGGTGGGTTTGCTGCTGGCCTTCGGACTGGTGGCGTCTGTGGGTTTCGATGCGCTGTTCCTGCTGTTCCACCGGGTCAGCTTCGCCAACGATTTCTGGAGGCTGGATCCGCGCACCGACTACCTGGTGCTTCTGTTCCCGCAGGGCTTCTGGTTCGACGCGACGATTTGGGCCGCCCTGCGCGCCGTGGCCGGCGGCGTCCTGCTGGCCGCAGCAGGCGGCGGCTACCTGGCATGGCGGCGGGGGGTAATTCGCAATGGGCGTACCTGCAAACAGTCAGGCCATACGGGAGATTAGCGTTCATGCTGAACGGCGGCGTTTACCGGGAGCGGGTTGGCGTTTGCCCTCACTGCCGCAACCCACGCATCAGGGCAAGGAGACGTCGGCGCCAGCGCATGAACTGGAGATGCCGAAATTGCAACCGGGTCTTCGCTTCCCCCGGCATAGATACTGTGGCGGTGGAGGAGTGGCCCGGCGTTGATCTGGTGTACCTGAATCGCGCGCCCGAGAGCGCAAACCGGGGGCAGCCAACCAATCGAGCAAGCGGGAAGAGGCAACTTCGGTTGCGGTTGCCTCTTCGTCATACTCATCACCGTCGGCGTCGCCAGCTTTTTTGCCATCTCCAGCAACGCCGACTTCCCCGACGCTGAAATCCTTCGCGCCGCAGGTCAAGAAGTCAACCAACGCTTCGGAGGGAACGGCGCTGGAGAAGAAGGACAGCCGCCGTCGGTTTCCACCCTAACACCCGCGCCGGAACCCGTATCAACGCCTGCCGCCATGTCCACGCCACCGCCCACACCTACAGTGACGGCAACACCACCGCCCACACCCACGCCGCTGCCGCCTGACCGGCGGCGCCACGAATACAAGTCTTATATGCTGGAACTCATTAACGCGGAGCGGGCAATGGCAGGGGTTCCACCCGTAGAGCTGGGCGACAACATGGCGGCGCAACTGCACACCTAAAATTCCCTCGCCAACTGCTTCTCCAGTCATTGGGGAGTTGACGGATTCAAGCCCTATATGAGGTATTCCCTGGCAGGGGATACCAAGTTAACGGGGAAAACGGCAGTGGCCTGGACTACTGCATCAAGGCTTCCGATCGCTATCGCGCCCTGGACAGCATCGAGGCTGATATTCGGGACATGATGGATGGTTGGATGCGGAGTGCGGGACACCGCCGCAACACCCTGGGCAAGTGGCACAAGAAGGTAAACATCGGGCTGGCTTGGGACAAATACAACATGGTTGGTTACCAGCACTTCGAGGGCGACTACGTGAGGTATGACAGATTGCCGCAAATATCCAACGGAACGATGTCGCTCTCCGGGCGCGTCATAAATGGCCTGCAATTTTCTGGCAAGGAAGAGTTGAGCCTGCAATTCTACTACGACCCGCCGCCCCATTCGCTGACAAGGGTGCAGGTTTCACGGACCTATTGCTATGGTTCCGGGCTTCAGATGGCCTCGTTCCTGTATCCGCTGACAGGGAACGGTTTCTGGTACGAGGACGAGTTCACGACAAGATATTCACCCTGCCCGGACCCGTATGACGTATCCCCGGAGGCCCCGGCGCCGCGCTCGCCCGATGAGGCGCATGGATTTTGGGAGCAGGCGTATGCGGCCAGCCAAGCTCGAAGGGATCAGACCATCACTGTTCCCTGGATAACCGCGTTGAAGTGGACGGCCCGACGCACGGACTTCTCCGTTACAGCCAACGTCAGCAAACTGCTTTCCAGGTACGGCCCTGGCGCCTAAACCATCCTGCTGTGGGGCGAGGTGGGTGGGGAGGACGTTCCGGTCTCCCGATACTCCATTTTCCACGAAGTAGAGCCGCCGGACACCTACAACCCTGACCTCTGGAAATAAATAGGCGTGAAGTCGAGACTCCACGCCCCTGATAGTTTCTTTTATGAATAACCGCTGGGGAAAGCGCCCGGCCTAGTGACCGCAGCCGCAGCCGCCTCCGCAGCAGCCGCCACCGCCGATAGGCGGCAACGGGCCGGGGTTGAAGGACGCCTCCTCACCGGCGTTGCCAGCCCGGGCGAACATAGAGATGGCCCGCTTGGCCGGCTGTTCGCAGTTGGGGCAGTCGGCTCCGCTGGCGCTCATGGGCTGGAGCTTCTCGAACTTGTGGCTGCACGTGGGGCAGTGATACTCGTACAGTGGCATTGCGTCCCTCCCGATACAGTGTCGTTAGCAGGAATTTAACCGAACCGGGCGGCGGCGGTCAAGGGCGGCTGGCCGGGCCAGGTATTTCTAACTCTCCCCTCCCATGAGTGAGAGGGCTGAGTTGAGTGTGAAATCCGGGGATGACACAAAAAGTTCCCGCGCCAAAGGGGACGCCTCCACCCCAACCCTCCCCCGGAGGGAGGGGGAACGATTGGAAGACACTGGGGAAGGGGCCCTTGGGAGAAGGGAACCGGACCGCCCTTACCCCAACAGGACGACCTCGCGCTGTACCGGGGAGCTGGGGTACGGGCCGTCTTCGGACATGAAAACGTCTATCTCGGAGCGGACGCCGAAGTCGGGCAGGTAGATGCCAGGCTCCACCGAGAAGCAGACGCCGGGAATGATGCGGCGGGTGTCGTGGGTCTCGAAGCCGTCCAGGTTCACCGCCTCGCTGTGCACCTCGAAGCCGATGCTGTGGCCCAGGCGGTGAGTGAACCATTGTCCGTAGCCGCGGGACTCGATGTAGTCCCGCGCTATGCTGTCGGCCTGCCAGCCACGGACCGCATCGCCCTTCCGGTGGGACTCCTGGAGGAATTCTACGGCGGCGTCTCTCGCGCCGATAACGATGTCGAAAATCTCCTGCTGCCGTTCCGGAACCCGGTCGCCGGCGTAGGCGCACCAGGTGATGTCGGCGTAGACGCTGCCCGGGGCGACGCCCTTGGCCCACAGGTCTATGAGCAGCCAATCGCCGGGGAGTATGGAGCTGTGCTGCCGGGCCGACGGCTCGTAATGCGGGTCGGAGGCGTTGGCGTTGACCGCCACGATGGGGCCGTCGGGCGAGGCGATGCCCTCCTCGGCGAAGCGATGGCGTATGAATTCGGCCACGTCGAACTCGGTTACGCCCTGCCCCAGCCTTTCCCCGGCATGGGCGAAGGCCTCGTTGACGATGCGGCCCAGCTTCAGAGCGGTAGCGTGGTGGTCGGCGTATTGCTCCGGCGTCCAGCGGTGGGTGGCGGCCTGCATCAGGTCGGCGGAGGATACGACATCAACGCCCATGCTGCGCACCAGTTCCACCGTGCCGGCGTCCACGCGGGAAACGCGGGGCAGTTCGTTCATCGACGAGTATTCCATAGCCAGCCGGCCCGAGCCGGAAATCAGCCCCCGCAGGGCCGATACCAGGGTCTCGCGGTTGCGGTAAACAATGCAGTCCACGCCGGACTCGGCGAATTTGCCCGCGTCAACGTGGTGTGTCAGAAGCGTGGGCGCACCGCCGGCGGGAAGATAGAAGTAGCAGGGCCGGGTGACGTGTCCCGAGGGCTGGATCACCTGCCTGAAAATGGGATTCGACTCCCGGTAGTCGTATACCAGCCAGCCCGGTATATCGTCCTGCGCCATAAATTCATGCGCGGCGCGGTAAACGTGCTCAAAATGCGCTGCTGGGCTTTCCATAAATCACCCCGTATCCGCCGTGTCCGGCCGGTAGAGGGAGGCCGGCGGCGCAGAGATATATTGCATACCGGGTTGCCGGTCAGCGGACGTCCTGTCGCATTCCGCCGTCCAGCACCACGCTGGCGCCGGTCAGGTAGGAGGCCCGCTCGGAGCAGAGGTAGACGGCCAGGTCGGCCACCTCATCCGGGCGACCCAGGCGGCCCATGGGGATCAGGGAGGCGGCTTCCTGCTTCAAGCGGTCCGGCCTATTGCCTTCGGCCCTGCTGCGTTCCTCCAGCGCCGCATTGAGCGCGTCGCTCTCCACCGGCCCGTGAATCAGGTTGTTGACGGTGATATGGAAGGGAGCCAGTTCGTTGGCCAGGCTCTTGGCGTACCCGGACAACGCCATCCGGTTGGAGATGTTCAGGGCGCTTTCGTCTGCTGTCGTAACCGAGCCCACAGGAATGGCTTGCAGCGAGAAGTGAGGCAACAGGTTCACAATGCGCCCCCAGTGCTGCTGCTTCATAAAAGGGACCACCTCTTTGGCGAACCTGACAGCGCCGAGGTAACTCTCCTCGTGGGTCGAAATGATTATTTCGTCGCTCAATTCCGACGGGCGCTCTACGGGCTGCTCCTGGATCCGGTTGGCCATGTGAGTAACCAGTATATTTATCTGACCGAAGCGGCTGACAGTGTCCCGAGCCACACGGCGGATGTCGCGGGGGTTGGTAATATCGGCAGGAATCGCCAGAACGTGTTGCTGGGAACTGGCGCGGGACAGTTCAATTTCGACGCGCCGCAAGTCTGATTCCGTTCTGGCGCAGATGGTGACGTTGGCCCCCTCGCTGGCGAAAGCCAAGGCTATGGCCCGGCCAATCCCCCGGCTGGAACCCCCCACAATGGCAACTCGGTCTCTCAGCCCCAGGTCCATGACTCGCACCCGCTGCAAAGATTGAATTGTTGAATTCGGGTTGTGCGTGGAGCGCTTTAGCCTGCGTCACAGCGCCTGGCGTTGCCGCTAGATCACTTCCCGCTGCACCAGGGAGTTTACGGCGGCATCGTCGTAGCCGATGCCGGCCAGAATCTCGTGGTTGTGCTGGCCCAGCAGGGGCGGGGGGCGGTCCAGCCCGCCAGGGGTGCGCGAGAATTTGACCGGTATGCCGGTCTGCTTGATTTTGCCCACCGTGGGGTGGACCATTTCCTGCAACATATCGCGCGCCTCTATCTGCGGGTCGGAGAAAACGTCGGTCAGGTCGTTGATGGGGCCGCAGGGGACGCTGACCTTCTGCAAGTCTTCTACCCACTCCGCCACGGGCCGGGCGAGGAAGACCTGTTGCAGGTACGGCACCAGGACGGAGCGGTGATTAACCCGGTCGCCGTTGGTGGCATAGTCCGGCTTGGACAGCTCTTCCAGTTGCATGGCCTCGCAGAAACGCTCCCAGATGCGCTCCGAGCCGACGGCGACGTTGATGTACTTGCCGTCCTGGCACATGAAGGCCTGGTAGGGGCAGAGGTTGGGATGCGCCGCCCCCAGGCGCGCCGGAGGCTTGCCGTTGGCGAACAGCGTGGCGGCCTGATAGGTGAGCCAGGCCACCTGGCCGTCCAGCATGGAAACGTCGATGTACTGCCCCTCGCCGTGTTCGGCCCGGTGATGCACTGCGGACATTATGGCGAAGGCGGCCCACATCCCGGCGCCGATGTCGGATACGGCGATGCCCACCTTCTGCGGCTCGCCGTCCGGCTCTCCGGTCAGGCTCATCAGGCCGCTGATGCCCTGCATTATCTGGTCGTAGGCCGGGAGGCGGCTATAGGGGCCGTCCTGCCCGAACCCGGATATGGAGGTGTAGATGATGCGGGGGTTGACCGAGCTGATTACGTCGTAGCCCAGGCCGAAGCGCTCCATAACTCCCGGGGTGAAGTTCTCGACGATGACGTCGGCGTCGGCGGACAGCTTGAGGAAAATCTCCTTCGCCTCGTCTTCCTTGAAGTTGAGGGTCAGGCTGCGCTTGTTGCGGTTGATGGACAGGAAGTAGGCGCTTTCGCCTTCCAGGAAGGGAGGTCCCCAGTGGCGTGTGTCGTCGCCGCTGCCCGGAATCTCGATCTTGATGACGTCGGCGCCGTGGTCTCCCAGCATCAGTGTGCAATAAGGGCCGGCCAACGCCCGAGTCAAGTCGAGCACTTTCAGTCCTTCCAGCGCTTTCATTCCTGCCAAACTCCTCAATCCCGCAGCAACGCGTTCGCCCGGATATGATACCCGCGAAGTCTTACCGGAATCTTACCACATTGCGCGCCCACCCTAGCAGCCCGTCTGAGGATTGACCGACTGGCCATGTTGGTCAGCCGGGATTACCCTGCGGCAACAGTTCTTGCCTGGTGCGTATAGGCACATCCGGGCTGTTGCTTGAAAATCCCACGGCCCATGGCCCGGCACGTGGCCCTGTTGTTTCCAGTGGCGCCTTTGCCCCTCACCCTGCCGGGCATCCCGGCCCCGAAGCGGAACAGCTTCAGCAGGTTGTGGCCGGCGCAGATGAGCAGCCACTCCCGGTTCACCTTCGCCAGACCCCGCAGCAGGAACTGCCGGAAGCCCCGGCCCTGCTTGATCTGCCCGAATACCGGTTCCACAGTCTCCATCCGAAGCGCGTAGCGTTCCCTGCCCCGTTTCGTCCGCAGCTTGCGGCGCATCCGGTCCCTGGCTGACAGTCCCTTGGGTATGCGGCCGCGGGGCGCCGGTGGCGGCACCCAGCCGTGGCGGGTTTTCTCCGGCGCGACGAACGGGTCAACTCCCAGGGCGTAGAGTTCCTCCACCTCCTTGGCCGAGTAGTACCCGGCGTCGGCGGATACCTCTTTCGGCACCGCGCCCACATTGCCGATGGTCTCCTCAATCATGCTCACGGCCTGTCCCTTGTCCGAGGGCTGATCGGTGGCACGGGCTGCCACGATCACCTGATGCTCGCTGTCCACCACCGCCTGACAGTTGTAGGACTGCTGGAAGTCCCGCCCACCCGGGCCGGGCATGATACGGGAGTCCGGGTCGGTGAAGTTCCGCTGCGCCTTGTCATCAGGCACCCCAGGGTGATTCCGGCCTTCGGACTCGGCCTGCTCCGCATCCGCCCGTGCCTCGGCCTCCAGCGCCGCCTTGGCCTCCCTTATCTTCCGCAACCGTCCCTCCCGGAAGGCCAGTTCCTCCGGCAACTCGTCCCCACGCTTGTCCTTCCCGTAGCGGCGGTCCTCGTCATCGTCCACCTCCTGCGCCTTGCGGAGCAACTCGCTCACCTCGGCCTGCAACCGCTCCTCCTTCTCCTTCATCCGCCCGTAGCTCATCGCCTTGTGCCTGGAGGCATTGGCCCTCACCTTGGTGCCGTCCAGTGCCACGTGCCCCAGCTTCACCAGTCCGGCCTGCTGGCACAGCGCCAGCACCTGCAGGAACAACTCCGCCAGCGCCTCCAGATGGTCCTTGCGGAAGTCGGAGACGGTGCGGAAGTCAGGCGTGTTGTTGGCCGCCAGCACCCGGAAGGCGATGTCCTCATGCAGACGCCGGGCGATGCGGCGGGACGATGCCACGCCGGTGCAGTAGCCATAGAGCAGCACCTTCACCATCATCCTGGGATGGTAGGGCGGACCGCCCCGCCTTTCCTGCTCGTAGCGGGCGGTGATGGCCGAGAGGTCCAACTGGTCCGCAACGTCGGAGATGAAATAGGCCAGGTGGTCCGGCGGCAGCCATTCCTGCAGGGCCGCCGGCAGCAGCAACTGCTGGTCCGGATCGTAGGGAAGGTAGGTCTTGCTCATTGACCGCTCCGCTCGTCTGATGCTCCGCCCCATCATACCCTCAACGGCTCACCAACCCTGTTTCTCGGACAGGCTGCTAGCCCTTCCCCGGAGCGAGGGGGAACTTTGGCAATGTGGCCGCATCAGTCAGGTGGACGCGGCATCCCCCGGTGTCTGCCGTGTCGAAGTAAATGAGGCGGTAGCCCATGAAATTGGTGAAGGGCTCATCGGTCAGGAAGCGATAGCCCCTCTGCCGGTGCTCCGCCACCACGCGGTCCAGGTCTTCCACCGCGTAGGCCATGTGATGCACCACCCAGGCCCCGCCGCTGCCGTCGAATGCAGCCGGGTCGTCGGGGCGGATGAACTCCACCTCCACGCTGCCCACCTGCAGGAAGGCGACCTCGCCCAGATTGGCGACCGGCCCCCGTCCGGTGACCACTGCCCCCAGCTTTTGGGTGTAGGACTCAATGGCGGAATCCAGGTCGGGTACCAGATAACTGACGTGATGAATGTCGGAAAACATAGTGTCTCCAGTGCGAGAAATATGGCGGCTTTGCCCGGCTGCCGCCGCCTTACTTTGCCCGGCTGCCGCCGCCTTAACTGTTGCTCTGAGTGGATGCGGCGCATATTATAAGTCTTCGCTGCGTGAGAACGAGAGCAGCAGATGACTTGAAGTAGAATAATAGGAGAGGGAAATGGCTATCGGAAGCACGTACAAGGTGTTGGAGCTGGTTGGCTCGTCCAGCGAGAGCATACAGCAGGCCATTGACGGGGCCATCACACGGGCCTCGCAGACCATCCGGAACCTGGACTGGTTCGAGGTCCGCGAGATTCGCGGCACCGTCGACGGCGAAAAGGCCAACTGGTACCAGGTCAAGTTGGGCATCGGGTTCCGGGTGGACACCGGCGACGACGTCGGCCAGGACTAGGCAACTCGCATGGCCGGGCCGTTTGTGGTTGGCCGTCATGGGGTGGTGATCGGCGCGCCGCCCCAGCAGGTCTTTGATTACCTGGCCGACATGGCCCGCCACGTTGAGTGGAACGGGGAGGTTGAGTTTCATGTCACCGCCCGCCCCGAGGGGACTCCCCGGTTAGGCTCGGTCTACAGCCGGGAGCTCACCGGCGAAATGGGGGGATACCTGATGCTTGGGGCGACATGGGGCGGGGACAACAAAGTGACAGTCGTAAAAATCACGACCATCGCGGTCTGTGAGCCTTACTTTGGCTTGGTCTTTGAGACCAGAAACAGTTACAACGGCCTGCTTCACAGCGTCGAAAAAGTGTCTTTCGACCTCCGCCAGGAGATAGAGGGAACCATGGTCACCATGGTCTCCGAGGTTGAGGCCATGGTGCCCAGCGCGTTCATCGGCCCGGTCTACGCCATACGAGCGTTCCGGGCCGCTTTTGATCGTCTCTTCGGTGGGCTTCTTTCCGGTCTCTTCCCCGCCATGACTGCCGGGCCGCACTTGTCCCGCGTCAAGGAGATGGTGGAAAGAGGAGAGATTGCCGGCAGAATCTGACGCCTGCCTTGACGAATGGTCATTGCATCGTACCGGCATTTTATCCTCCAGTCGCCAGAAACAGGACGCCGAAGGCAGCCACAATCACGTTGATGCCCACGGTAAACACCCTGTCGGGTATCCTCCGCAACATCCTGGCCCCGAAGAAGGCGCCACCCATGGCGATGACGCCCAGGGCCAGCCCCAGGCCAGCCACCAGCGGGGTGAGCAGTTCGGCGCCCCCGTACACCGCCAGCTTGGGGAGTTGTATCAGGAACATTCCCAGCGAAAAGGTGGCCATATACTCGCGTGGCTTCATCCCGTAAGCCATGTAGAATACTGGCGCGAAAGGCCCCGGAATTCCCATAACCGAAGCCAGGAACCCGGCGGTGGCCCCCAGAGGCAGGAAGCCCCACAGCGTCATCCTCACCCGCTTCGACCACGGCAGTTGGGTCAGCGCCACCAGCGCGACCATGCCCCCGCCCATGATGCGGGTCAGCAGTTCGGTGTCGGCGCTGATAAACAGGAAGCTGCCCAACAGCGCGAAGGGGGTGGAACCGGCTGCGAACCAGGCAGCCACCTTCCAGTTCATAAACTCCCGGTTGAGCCAAACACGGGTGGCGGTCCCGATGAGCTGAAAGACGGCCACCACCGGCACGGCCACCACCGGCCCGTAGACCCACACCAACACCGGCAGCACCAGCACTCCGCCGCCGAACCCGGCCACGCCGGAGAGAGAGAAGCCGATGACCGAGGCGGCGAGGATGACCGCCATCTGCCAGATTACAATGTCTTCCAGCGTCGCTTACCTTCGGGAAGCGCTCCAGTCAATCGAGGGACAATCATACAGCGCGAGATTCCGCTGAGTACCACAGCCGCACAACTGATGCGGGGTCTTGCAGCCGTCCGCCTCCCTCCGGGGGGGAATTACTCATGCGTGAATGAGTTACCAAACCATCCCGTCGTTCCCGCGAAGGCGGGAAGCCAGAGGGTCCGGCTCCGGATGTTTGGCAAATGACTCACGTATCAGTGATACGCGCCGGTGTGTCCTCCAAGAGAGTCTAAGGCCCGAGGCTGACAGCGGGTCAGGTAGGCTCCGCAGATTCACCAGTGTAGAACGCGGTCGTACGCCTTGCCGCCGCATCAGCGAGCTTGGGGTCCGTTCCGGCCAAGACCGCCGCTTGCCCCCATCTCTCGCTGCTGCCTGTGATGATCGCCTTGCCGTCCGGCCAGGTGGCGAAGGCGGCTTCGTCAGGCATTGACTCGTCCGGTTGGGCGATATGGAGCGCAAGTCCCATAAGACCCAGATCCCAGCCGACGCCAACCGCCCCAGGCCCGTAAGTGTCCCAGTGTTCCGAGAGGCGCGCGGTATGCGTGAGTGTAATACGGGCGCGGCAGGTTCCTTCGGCGGAAACGGGCACCTCCACCCAACTGATGTCCCCGCCGAACTCCCATGTTAGCGCAAAGTGGGAAAGCTGTTCGCACTCAGTGATCACCCCGCCTGCGTTGCCTTCCACCTGAAAGAGTCCACCTGGTTCTAGCTCTCCGCTGACCGGTGCGAACCAGTGCGAGATGCGCTCTCTGCTGGTCACAGCGCCCCACAGATCCTCGATCGCCGTCTCGTAGCTGCGCGGCCGTCTCGTAGCTGCGCGAAAGGGTGACCGCGCGTCTAGGTTTCCCGTCACGCTCCGGGGACGACACGGAGCGCTCTACGGCGCTGAGGTGTCCCTCGACGTAGAAACTCATGGTTTCTTTCTGCCTTTCCAATGTGTGCATCCTCCACGCAGAGGGCTGGGGTGAGGGTGATATCCGGGGATGACACATTGTCCCCTTACCAGAGGGGACGCCCCCACCCTAGCCCTCTCCCGGAGGGTTAGGGAACAACTAAAAGGACTGCCGGGCGTCCCGCCATTTCCCTGTCGCGTTCAAGGCATCAACCCATGCCAAGATGGAGTGGGACGGCGTGCAACTACCCCCCTATGGCCTCCCCACGCTGTTCGCCGTCGCCCCGTTCCGGTTTGCGGACGCTGATGACGGGTCCGGCGCCTGGTCCGGGTAACCCGAAAGCGCTCGCGTTGTTGCAGGAGGGCCTGCGCGGGGCGTCAGTACCTAACCGACTATGGCCGGAAAATGGCCATGCACTTGTTGGAGTTGAATACGTGGGTCTCAACGTAGTCGAGGACCTCCGGTTTTCGGTCCAACTCGGCCATGGCGCCCAGCAGACAGGCCCAGTTGAGAAGCTCCTGTTGGCCCGCAGCTTCGATCTGGGGTGTGGAGACTCGGCCCCAGGCGTCGTAATCGCCGGACTGGAGGGCCTCGAACATGGCGCGGTCGGATTCAATGTCCGGCCAGAGGAAGTGGTTTTTCTCGGTCAGAAAAGCGTGAGACCAGCTTGACGACGCCACCAGCGCCACGCGCCAGGGGCTCTCTTGCAGTGCCCGGGCCGTTGCCGCACCCACCTGCATACATCGCTTGAGGGAAGGTCCAGGCGGGTCCGGCTCCAGGAACTTGCCGTTCTCCTTGTGAGGCAGGATGCCGCCCCGGTTGCTGATGACCTTGCTCCCGTAGCAGTTGACCGCAAAAGGCACCACGGGTATTTCGAACCCCTTCCGGTCGTAGTCCAGGTACAGTAGGGTATTCAGGATCGAGTGGGGCAACCCCGGGTCGTGCAGCGGCTTGTAGGCGTAGGCCATGTCCACGCCCTGCTCGATCAATTGGGTGGCAAGCCACCGGGCCGCTTGGGGGTGGCCCCGGTACTTGAACACCTTGTCTGCGGGCTCGTCCCATGCGTTGCGCTTGCCGGCCGCAAACCCTTTCTGGAACGGGGTGGACTCCGAATCTTCATAGGCCAAGATACAGAAGGGCGGGATGATAGTCTCTCTGAAATTTTCGTACTGGTCGTCGCCAAATATCAGGACGAAGTCAGGCTCAAATGCCTGAATTTCGTCGTTGATTACCCGGAAACTTTTTACCAGGCGATCCCGGTGAAGGGCGGCCGAGGCGGCGCCCTCGTCTTCCCCGTACTCAACGCGCATGGGTTCCGGCCAGTTGGCCGGATTCTTCATGTGTTCCGGGACCCGCTCGTCCCTCGCCAGCGTGATGTTGAGCGGGAACGCCCTCTCTTCATCGGATACCAGCATCGGCGGGTAGTGGGTTACGCCCGCGCCTAAGATCTCAGCCATCTTGACCTCCCGTTACTGAAAGAGTTAAGCGTCGCCCGGAGACCAGATCCAGTACCTGGAAATGGCGCCGGCATCCACGCGCAGGTCGAATCCGGTAATCATTTCGGCGTCGTCGGATGCCAGGAAGACGGCAGCCTTGCCGTAGTGCGATGGGCTGGGGAGCTTGAGCAGGGGCGCGCCTCTGCTGGCGTCCGGCAGCAGTCCTGCCGCGCGCTGCCCCAGGCGGGGCCCGGGCCAGTTTTCCACACCCCATCTGGCGGCCCGCTCCAGCGCTTCCGACTGGCCGGTGGCGGTCGGTGTCAGGCTGTTGACCCGGATGCCGTGCCGGGCCAGTTCCATGGCCACTGACCGGGTGAAGTTGAGCAGTCCGCCCTTGGCGGTCCCATAGCCCACATTGCCCGGCTCGCCCTGATGCCCCGCAGTGGAAATGATGTTGATGATGTTGCCCTTTCGCTCCTGCTGGATCATCAAATGGGCAATGTGCTTGGTGAACAGGAACGCGCCGGTGAGAATGATGTCGGTCTGGCGGCGCCACTCGTCCAGCGGCATATTCAACACGCCCTTGAAGTTGAACTGGGCCGCGCCGTTCACCAGGATGTCCACGCCCCCGAACCGTTCCGTGGCCCTGGCGATGACGGCGAGCGCCTGGTCCTCGTCGGTTACGTCGCAGGCTACGCCCATGGCGTCATGCCCCTCGGCTACGATGGCTGCGGCGCATTTCCCGGCGTATTCCTCGCGGACGTCGACGCAGACCAAGTTGGCGCCCTCCCGGGCCAGCTCCTCGGCGATGCCGCCCATGATGTTTGGGCTTGTGCCCGTCACCAGAGCCGTTTTACCTTCGAGTTTCAAGCGGTTGCCTCTGCCAATTGGGTCTTCGACGAATCGAATTGCCCCGGCGTTCAGAAGATGATGCTGACCGCGCCGTGCCAGGAAAGGGCTTCTAGGTCCAGTACGGCGCGGCGGTAGGCAATTTTCAAGTCCCCGCCGTCCCGCCGCAGGATGTAATCTATGCTGCCGACGTAGGGCGCTCCCTCGCCGTTGCGGAAGCGGTAGACCATTACGTTTGCGGAGACAGCGAGTTCGCCATCGCTGGTTTCTTCAACCCGCACGTTGGAAACAAATCGGGGATTTCGAGGGAATGACGGTATGGGCAAGAATGACGATGGAGAGGAAGATGTGCAGGATTCGGTATAATCCCCTAATTTTTGATTTCCCTCTCATTTCCTCTCATTTTCCGCCATTCCGTTGGCCGGACCGGGTTTTTGAGGGTCTGTGGAGCTGGCGCGAAGCCCGCCTTCTTTTAATGGTGAAGCCGTCTCTATCAAAAATGGTAGCGACAGGTTGCCGGGCCTGACAAGGGGCAAGTGTCAGCGAAGTGGGAATGACGGGTTGTGGGAATGACGGGTTATAGGGCGTCCAGTTTATGAGGCGCAATTGCCCGGCGCCAGCACATCGCTTTGATTCTATACGGGTAAAATTCGATGTAATTCCCTATTAAAAGGGGACCCGGCACTGCCGGATCCCCTTCGAGAGCAGGGAAGCGCAAGGCTGGCGGCCGGCTGTTACGGGATCGAGTCGTTCCATTCCCAACACTCCCAATCCCAATTCGAACCCGGCGACGTTGCTGAGTAGCAACCCTTGATCCTGTAATCTCCCCCAGTCGGGTTGTTGTCCGTGTCCTCCACCCTGCAAGTGTCGTCGAAGCAACCCTTTTCGCGCCAGTCCACGATCACCCAGGCCCCGGACCACGGAACCTTGTACTGAAGCTCCCCCGACATTCTAATGGTGACCCCGGGAGAGCAAAGTACGATGGTGGGTGCCCCAGTCCAGAGTGTTGCTTCCCGAGTGGTAGTTGAACTTGGGCAGAATGCCGCAGGCTTCATGGTCCTGGGCAATGGGCGGGTCCTCGTCTCCCCCCTCCGCCAGGGCTATTCCTGCCCCTGCCACCATCAGCAGGAGGAAGATAGCCAGCGGTAGCATGACAAACTTCAAGCGCACCATGTTCACACCTCCTTGGGCTTACCCATCTTGAGATGTCTTATCTGGCCCCAATCCTCGAGACGGACCGGCGTGTTCCTGAGTCGCTCTCTCGCTTCCCTGTACTGCTCCCCCTCGCCCATGACTTCCGCCTCCCACTCCCTGATGCGAGCGCCGGGGGTTGGGTAGACTATCTCGCCGGTTGTGCGGTTGATCGCCAGCCTTGCTTGAACTGCGCCGCCGTCCTGGACAGGCACCAGATCCCCCTCCTTTGCCGAAAGTAAGATGAGCCAGTCGGCGTTTTGTCTCCAGCGGACGAACTCTCCGTGCTGTGCGATTTCGGTCAGCGCGGGGGGCCACTCCGCGGGATCGGGCAGGTAGGATTTCCAGTCGTTGTGTTGCGTGTTCATGGTGTATACATTGGAACAGATGGGTTTGACCGCAGTCAAGTTTGTGCCTGCAATCACAATACTGTCACTGCGAGAGCGAGGCGCTGAATGTCAACAGGCCCTAGTGTCCTTCTCCGGGGCGGTCAACAAGCAGTCCTGGGCAGGGCCATAGCACTTTAGCTTCGCGGGAATGACAGTCTATTGCAAAGTTGACAGGATCAAAATGCTGCTGCCCTGGTCTGTCCCTCTGTCCTTGCGGCATACGCAGGCTGCGCCTAGAATTGGGCTATTCCCGATTGCCTGCGGGCGTCTAAGAGGGAGTGCAAGATGCTGGTCGATCTCATCAGTGTGGCGAACCAGGATGGCCTGTTGCTGGACGGGGCGTTTTACGCTCCCGCCGCCGGTTCCCGGTATCCCGGCCCGGTGGATTCGATGCTTCTGATTCACGGGTCGCGGGGCAATTTCTGCGACCCCGCCACCAAGTCCATGTCCGAAGACCTGAGCGCCCAGGGGATTGCCTGCCTGACCCTGAACACCAATGCCCACGACACCATCTGGTACAACCCGCCGGGCCAGGACTACAAGGGCAACGCCTTCGAGATACTGGAAAACACCATGAGCGACCTGCGGGCCGGTATTGGCCATCTGGAGCAGCGCGGGTATCGCGCCGTGGGCCTGCTGGGCCACAGCATGGGGGCGGTGCGCGTGACCTATTACGCCGCCACGCAGGATGACCCGCGGGTCGCCGCCGTGGCGCCCGTCTCACCCGTGAGGCTGTCGTACTCGCACTACCTGGAGTCCGAGGACGCCGAAGAATTCCGGGCCAACCTGGAAACGGCGCAGCGCCTGATGGACGAAGGGGATCCCGACGGAGTTTTCCGGGTCAATTTCCCCATTCCCCAGATCTTCAGCGCGGCGTCCTACCTCGACAAGCACGGCCCCTTCGAGAAGTACAACCTGATCAACCTAGCGGACCGTATACGTGTGCCCATCCTCGCAATCAACGGCTCACGGGAGACCCACACCCGGCTGAAGGGGATGGCCCAGGACCTGGCCCGGGCCGCCGTAAACAGCCCCAGCGCCGGCGCGATAATGGTGGAAGAAGGGGAGCATTCCCTGGTGAACCGCACGGCTGAAGCCTCGGCGGCGGTCCTGCAGTGGCTGGCCGCGCTGGCGTTGCAGGAATCTCCGGCCTGACATTACAACGACGGTTCGTAAGAAAGGAACCTTGAGCGCCTCTTCATGGCGACCTGCCCATGCGCTTGACAGCTTGCCCTCCGCGATGCGATTTCCGGCCAAAAATTGACCTAAACCAAAGCCAATGTGGGATGTACATTTTGCGGACAGCCATTCGCAGTCAGGGTTCGCGCCTCGACCGTAGGGGCGGGTTTCAAACCCGCCCCTACCAGTGGACCGCCCGTTGGACCGCCCGTTGGACCGCCCGTGCGCCGGCGAGTCCACCTGCAATGAAACGCTACCTGGCATAAATGCGCATTTCACCTTGGATTTGGTTTAGTTGAGGAAGCGTCGCTGTCATACCAGGGGGCGTCCTATCCCTTCGTGAGCAGGCCCTTGTGGAGTCCGCCCGTTCTATGGGTTGCTCCGCCCCCCCGTATCCTTGGCCGTCACATGGTTCCGTTTGCTTGTAGGGTATGGCTGTTTGAGAACTCCCATTTCAGCTTCAGTATTTCATCGTAAGGCGCCTTATACCCTACAAGCAAACGGAGCCTTGGTGAGCAACGTCGCGCCATTGATTTTGCGTTTATGCTGTGTTAGGGTTTTTGCCAGAAATCTGGCCCTGATTGCAAGATTATAGAGAAAACTATAGGTTTCATGGCAACGGAAACTCGAAATTCAACCGGTTGGATGTCGCTGGGCGCCGTCAGCATGGCTTTGGGAATCAACGAAGCCACAGTCCGGCAATGGGCGGATCGTGGGAGGCTGCCGGTCTACCGGACCCCCGGCGGGCACCGGCGATTTCTGCGGGAAGATGTCGAAGCCTTGATGAAAGAGGCGCCGGGGAGTGGCGCGACCCCAAGCGGATGGGACAGCGACCCTGAAGACATGGTACTGCGCCGGATCCGGCGGAAGTTGAGCCAGATAGACCAGGCACAGCCGATGTGGATGGAGAGCTTCCAGGCAGAGGGGAGAGACCGAATGCGGCTGTTCGGACGGAGGCTGCTTTCCCTCCTGATGCAGAAAAGGATGAACGAAAGCAGCCGGCGAAAAGAGGAAACCCTGTCCGAGACGCATATGCTGGGCCACGAATACGGTTCGGAGATGGTCGTGCGTGGAGTTCCCCTTACCGACAGCGTACAGGCGTTCCTCTTCTTCCGGCAGGCGGTGGTGGAATCGGTGCAACCGGACCGGCTAAAGCAGGTAATCGAAATTTCCGACGGTGTGTTGCTGGGGCTGGTAGACGCCTATTGCCCGCCTGTCGCTGACCCGCTCGAGGAAAACGAACCAACAGGATTGAAACGGGAGCAGGCCGGTTAAAGGCTGATGACCGCTGAATCCATGGACATTATCGACTGCCGACTGTTGAGCATCGTCCAGGGCGATTACCCGGTGGCGGAGCCTTACCGGGCAATCGCCGACTACCTTGAAGCCGGCGAGGATGATGTTCTGTCGTAACCCCGGGACAACACTACCCCTTTGATGTACATTGATTTGAAGCAGTGCAAGGTCGGCGGTTGCGCGAAACGCGCCGCGCTGCGGGTGTCGGAGGCGTTGAATTGAGCCTATTGGTCCTGGGAGTGGATCACCGCTCCGCTCCGTTGGATTTGCGCGAGCGCCTGAGTGTGGAACGCGATCAGTTGCCCGAGGCGCTGCGGCAACTCGCGGAGTATATTCCGCAGTCCGCGATTCTCTCCACTTGCAATCGCACTGAAGTATACGTCTATGACCGGGACGACATCGGACTGGTGGAAGGGGCCGGCGACTTCATGGCCGGATATTCCGGTGTGCCCGGGCCGGAACTGGAACGGCACGTGTACCAGTTGTGGGAAACCGATTGCGTTTCTCACCTCTTCCGGGTGGCCGCCGGTTTGGAGTCTATGATTGTTGGGGAGAGGCAGATTCTAGGGCAGGTTCGGGCGGCGTTCAGCGCGGCCAGCCAGGGCGGATTCATGAAGAGCCCCCTGACTCGGGTTTTCCACTCGGCATTGCGGGCCGGCCGTCGAGTGCACCGGGAGACCAGCATCGGCCAACATTCCCGCTCCGTAAGCCGGGCCGCAGTTCAGGTGGCCAGCGGGATGTTCGGCAGGCTGGAAGAATGTCGTGCGCTGGTGATCGGCGCCGGAGACGCCGGGCGGATGGTGGCGCGCGCACTGGCCGACGCGGGAGTGCGGCGCATCACGGTAACGAACCGGACCCCATGGCGGGCTGAGGGATTGGCGAAGGAATTGGGGGGCATTTCTGTGCCCTTTCAAGACCTGGCTACGGCGTTGGCGGAAGCTGACCTGGTGATCAGCAGCACGGGTTCTCCGGGCTACGTGGTGGACGCGCAGATGGTCTCCGACGCCTTGAGCAACCGCCACGATGAGCCGTTGCTGATGATCGACATTGCGGTGCCCAGGGATATTGACCCCGCCGTTGCCGGCGCTAATCAGGTTCTGCTGTTTGACATCGACGCGCTGGGACAGGCCGCAGAGATTGATGTTGACGGTTTGTCGGGAGAGATCCGCAGGGCAAACAGTATTGTGGAAGCGGAGGTCGCCAGGTTCGTTCAGTGGTGGAGCTCTTCCGACACTATGGAGCTGGCGGTGTCGATGTGGCGCAGAGCTGAAGCGTTGCGGCGTGAAGAAGTGGCCCACACCTTGCGGTTGCTTGGCGCGGACGTGGAGAGCGATCTGGCGGTCCGGTTGGATGCCATGACCAACGCCCTGGTGAAGAAGCTGCTGCACCAACCCACTGCGGAGCTGCGGGCCGACGAAAGTAAGACGATATACCCCGTTGCGTCGCGGATGTTCGGAGGCAATTTCCAGGGGGGCAGTCGCCGTGGCCGAGCCTGACACCTCCAGGTAGGGACTCGATGCGGGTAGGCATCCACGAGGGCCGGACGCGCTGATACGTAAGGGGCCAACGCTGGCGGCGCTCAGCCAAGCGCTTGGGCATACCCAGGAGACCCGGGCCACGCAACAGATTTGATACCGCATGGGAATTCGGTGACCCGGTGCCGGAACCAAAAGGCGAAGGCTTGATGTTGGCGTGAGCGCCGGTACATGGAACGGCAGATTCGTCCATCGGATGCCCAGCTAACGAGGAGTGAACAAGAGGATGCAGCAGTCCAGATCCCAAGAGCTTTATGAGCAGGCGCAGCGGGTCATTCCCGGAGGCGTCAACAGCCCGGTGCGGTCGTTCCGGGCAGTGGGGGGGACTCCGCCGTTTCTGGCGAGAGGTCAGGGTTCCCGGGTGTGGGACGTGGACGGAAACGAGTACATTGATTACCTGGGATCCTGGGGGCCGCTGGCCTTGGGTCACGCGCACCCCGCCGTGGTTGAGGCGGTGCAGCGGGCCGCGGCGGACGGCACTTCATTCGGTGCGCCGGTGGAGCAGGAGGTGGAATTGGCGGAGATGATCTGCGCCGCCCTGCCGTCGGTGGACTCTGTGAGACTGGTGAACTCCGGCACGGAAGCGTGCATGACTGCGCTGCGATTGGCTCGAGCGTACACCGGGAGATCCAAGATAGTGAAGTTCGCGGGGAACTACCATGGACACTCGGACGGCCTGTTGGTCGCGGCCGGTTCGGGGGCTTTGACCCACGGGGTGCCGACCAGCGCCGGTGTGCCGGAAACCTACGCCTCCGAGACCCTGGTGGCAACATATAACCATGTCGAGTCTGTGGAAGGATTGTTTGATGCCTGGCCGAACGGAATCGCGGCTGTGATCGTGGAGCCGGTAGCCGGCAACATGGGCGTTGTGCCGCCGGAAGCCGGATTTCTGGACTCGTTGCGCGGTATCACGGAAGCCAACGGCGCGCTCTTGATTTTCGACGAGGTCATCACCGGGTTCAGGGTGTTGTACGGGGGGGCGCAGTCGCTGTTCGGCATCACGCCGGACATAACGACTATGGGTAAAATCATCGGCGGCGGGCTGCCTGTGGGCGCCTACGGCGGACGCCGTGAGGTGATGGAGATGGTGGCCCCGCTGGGTCCTGTGTACCAGGCAGGCACTCTATCCGGGAACCCGTTGGCAGTGGTGGCCGGTGTGGCCACGCTGACCGAGCTGCAACGGCCCGGCGTTTATGCCCAGCTGGAGGCGTCGGCGGCCCGGCTGGCCGATGGCATCACCGCGGCCTTTGCCCGGGCGGAAGTGCCGTCCAGCATCAACCGCGTGGCGTCGATGTTCACCGGGTTCTTCAACGCAGGGCCCGTGACCGGGTTGGAGCAGGTTGAGCAATCCGATACAGCGGCCTACGGGCGATACTTCCACGCTCTGCTACAACGCGGGGTGTACATCGCGCCGTCGCAGTTTGAGGCCGGGTTTGTGTCCATCGCGCATACGGGTGCAGACATTGACCGGACCATCGTGGCGGTGGGCGACGCCCTTGCAGGGATGGGCTGAAGGCGCAATGAGTTCCCGGCGCCCGCAAACCGGACCAAATGAGAGGAGGGGCGAATGAGAATTCGCCCCTCCGACTTCATCCTACGGCTTCATAGTATGGATGCGCACTGGCGGGCAACCGCCCCTTTATCTTTCCGGCGTGGACTGGCACAATCGGAGATGATGGCGCACAAGGGCGGGCGGGATGATATACAGGCAACCGTC
Organism: Dehalococcoidia bacterium; assembly: GCA_965261945.1. Lineage (GTDB taxonomy): Bacteria > Chloroflexota > Dehalococcoidia > Lucifugimonadales > UBA3495 > VXOI01. Next base: position 1,812,039 of record CBDHEF010000002.1, on the reverse strand, counting down.
CTCCAAATCATCGGCAGTCCGTTGGCATACGGGTTGGCATATAGATGGTATGTAACAGTTGGGAAGCCGGAAGGTGGGGAATAGGGTTAAATCTGGCGCTGGCGTAGCTAAGTCGGTATCTATGCCGGGATGGCGGAAAGGCAGACGCGGCGGACTTAAAATCCGCTACCTTAGCAGGTGTGTGGGTTCGACCCCCTCTCCCGGCACCAACTTTTTCCTCGGAATAACCGTTTCCCCCTGCTACTCCAGGTTACGCAGCAGGCTGCCGAAGCCGGAAATGGGTTTCGTCCATCCCAGGCGGCGCAGGGCCATCCAGATGGTTGCCTGGTTCACCGTTATGACGGTCTTGCCCAGCCTCTGCTCCAGCTCTTCGGCGGCGTCCAGGGCGCGCCAGGCCGTGCCGGGCAGGAAGATGGTGTCGGCCTCCCCCTGGGCGACAGTCAGCACGAAGTCGATGATGGTACGGGGCGGCTCGGCGTCTATTTCCCGGGGGTTCATGGAGTCCTGCATCCAGGGTTCTCCGTCGGCGCTCAGCGCCTCGAATCCCGCTTCCTCCATCAACGGCTTCAGGCGGTTCCGCAGGTGGTAGTTGCGGTAGGGGCCGGCGATGCTGATCTTGTGCTGCCCATGTGCCGCATGGCCGCGATGCAGGACGTCACGGCGGTGATGGACGGAATGCCGCTGGATTCCTCCATGATTTCCGCCATCCTCTGGTCAAAGGCCATGTAGCCCTTGTGCCATGTTCCAGAGGTGCAGGCGTAGACCAGCACGTCCGGGCCGATGTTGGACAGGGAACTGGCCCCCCGGGCCACGTCGTCATTCATCTTGTTTACGTCGAACCCGAACAGCGCCCACTCTGTTTCGTTGGCCTCGCTGCTGGACATACTTAGGCGGTGGCCGGTTTCGGCGGGGACTTGTGGCTGGCTGCCCCAACTACCGTTCCACATTCGCTCGAAATGCACGGTAATTTCCGGCGGGACAACGCGGTAGAAATCAGGTTCGACCACTGGGTTGGTGGCGGGCACCAGGGCGCCGATTCGCTGCGTGTTGGTCAGGTTTGCCATGTTCCTCCGATACCGGGAAGCGTTGGGTGTATTTCGGGTGTATTTTAGAGCCTGCTTGCAATCTCTTCAGTACTGGCGCCGCGAAGGCGCGAACCACCATTTGCAGACTGCCATTGAGCTTTCTCTCGCGGTTCTTCCAGAGGCGGCGTTTCTCCGCCCGGGCAGGAAACCGCTCTGCCAACCATCGTTTCGGCAGTTCCACGGAAGTGTGCAGCTAATTGCGTTTCGCCACCTCCTCACAGGCTCTGCACCGGTCTTGCCCGATTCCTTCACAAATCAATCTAGCTACCCTACACGCTTCACACTGGCTTTGGTTTAGTATAGTGAGAATTAACAGAGCGGCAAACCAGTATTACGAATGGCGCAGGTAAACGAGAACATTGTCTATCAACCGGATGAGCGGCCAAGCCATCCGGTATCTCTGGCTCACGGATTCCAGAATGTTATGGCCCGTATGGCGGCCATGGCTGCCACGACGTCTATCATCGCTGTGGCCGGGGGGCAATCCCAGGGGTATCTGTCCTGGATATTCTTTTCGGCCCTCGTGGTTTGCGGGATAGGCAACATCCTACAGACCTTTCGATTCTGGAGATTCGGGTCGGGATATCCCCTAAGCGTTGCTTCTGCATCCGCCTTCATCGCCATCTGTATTTCAGCGCTGCTGGCCGGCGGCCCGGCGTTGCTGTCCAGCCTGATCGTCGCGTCATCGTTGATACAGTTCGTGTTCATCTTTCGGCTCTCCTTGCTGCGGCGTATCATCAGTCCGCTGGTCGCCGGAACGGTCCTCATGTTGCTGGCATCGACGATAATAACCGTCGTACTCAGCAGGCTTTCCGATTTGCCGGAAGGCGCTCCCGCAGTGGGGGCGCCCATCCTGGCAGGAACGACTCTGTTCATCCTGATGATAATGATGTTCGTGTCGCTCAAGTGGCAGCAATGGGCGCCAGTCGTCGCGATCGTCGTTTGGTTGCGCTATAGCCGTCCCGTTCGGCGCATACGACTGGCAGCACGTTATGGAAGCCTCCTGGATTGGTTTTCCCAGTTATACCTGGCTTGGATTTGACCTGAGCTTTGGTGCGATCTTCTGGGGGATGTTACCGGGATTCGTAATTGTAAACTTGGCAACCACCATCAATCCCATCAGCGACACCATCGTGATTCAGCAAGTGGCATGGCGAAGGCCCCGGGCCACTGACTTCCGCGTGGTTCAAGGGGCGCACCACCTGCTGGCATTGACCAATCTTCTGGCCGCCGCTCTGGGCACAATTCCCAATACGACAGGAGCCAATTCCGCGCAGGTGATGCTCACCGGTGTCGCAGCGCGCGGCATGGGCATCTACGCAGGCCTGGTTCTGATAGCGGTAGCGCTTTCTCCTAAGCTGGTGGCGCTGGTTGTCGCCACTCCACTACCTGTGTTGGTGGCTTTCATGGTCTTTCTGATGTCGCTCCTCTTTGTTGAGGGTATGAGGACCGTTGTCAGGGATGGCGTAGACGGGCGAAAAGCTGCGGTGATAGGAGTGTCTCTCTGGATAGGCATAGGTTTTCAGTATCAGGTGATTCTGCCCGATCTGTTGACTGGAACTCTGGGGCCCTGCTCAGCAGCGGCATGACAACTGGCTCGGTTTGCGTAATTTTGCTAACTCTGTTGATGGAGTTCACTTCCGGGCGTCGCAGGCGCTTGAATGTGGCGATGAACCTTTCGTCGTTGCCCAGAATTGACTCCTTCCTCCAGGGATACGCTACAAGCGCCGGCTGGAATGAGGCATCAATAAACCGGCTCAGGTCAGCCGGGGAGGAAACTCTGTCAAGCTTGCTGTCGCAGGATGAGGAGCCGGAAGAAGATGCCGGGAAGCGCCTCATTGTTGTTGCCCGTCGCGCAGACGCCGCCATTGAGATGGAGTTTGTAGTGACAACTGAGAGTGGGAATCTGGAGGACAAGCTGGCCTATTTGAACGAACACCCTGAGATACAGGACGAGCGCGAAATTTCCTTCCGCCTCTTGCGTCATTACGCATCCTCGGTCCAGCACCATAAATACCACGACATAGATATTATTACGGTGCAGGTCGCCCCTTCGTCATAGCGCCGCAAGAGTGGCCAGCCGTCCTGCCCGGTTTATTTCGCCGATTCGCTCAGGCCGGGCATACCCCCAATTCCAACGGGAAAACGCGAGGCGAAGATCCTCCGTTGAAGACTGAGCCGGTTGGTTCCAGGGTCTTTTAATTCTCCCTCCGGGAGAGGGAGAATTAAAAGACCCTGCGGCTGGGCCACCCTTTGTGTCGTTCCGAGAACCGTCGTTGTTATACTAAACCAAATCCAAGGTGAAATGCGCATTTATGCCAGGTAGCGTTTCATCGCAGGTGGACTCGCCGGCGCACGGGCGGTCCACTGGTAGGGGCGGTCCACTGGTAGGGGCGGGTTTGAAACCCGCCCCTACGGTCGAGGCGCGAACCCTGACTGCGAATGGCTGTCCGCAAAATGTACATCCCACATTGGCTTTGGTTTAGTTGGTCTCGTAGGGTTGTAGCTGTATCTCCTTGAGGGCGGGGATCACTTCCTGGCCCAGGAGCTCGATGGACCGCATACAGTCCTGGTGGGTCATGGGGCCCTCGTTGCCGTAAATCAAGAGGTAGCCGGGGTTGAGTTTCTCCACCACCCAGGTCAGTTGTTCGATCACTGTCTCCGGTGTGCCGACGATGATGGTCCGGGCGTTCCGTTGAAGCTCATAGGACTGCGGATCTCCTGCGTTCCCGGAGAAAACCCCGCTGGGGCGGCTGCGCTTGATCTGAAGAGCCTCGCGGGACTGGTAGCCGGGCGGGTCCACGTGCTCTCTGGGACCGCGCTGGCGGTGTCCCTCGGTCCACACAAAGTTCCGGCCAATCTCCTCGGCCTTCTCGTCGGTGTCGGCGACCAGAACCTTGAGCAAGTAGCCGAAATGCTCCGGGCCGGGCTGGTATCCCGCTTCCAGGGCGGTGTCAATGTAGATGTTTTTCAGCCATTCGGTGGTTTCCATGACTGCGCCCAGGTTCATGTATGGATGGCCGTTTTTCGCCGCCCACACCACGCTTTCCGGGCTGCCGGTGCCGGGGAACCAGATGTCGGGGCGGGGTCTCTGCATGGGCAATACCCAGGGATTGACCGCCCGGTATTGGTAGTACTTTCCCTCGTACCGGAAGGGGCCCGGCTCGGTCCAGCATTTCACTATCAGGTCGTGGGCTTCTTCGAACCGTTCACGGTTTGTAGTGGGGTCGATTCCGGCCTGAAGGGTCTCCACCGCGCCGCCGCGAACGAAGCCGGAGATGATCCTGCCGCCGGAATAGCAGTCCAGCATGGCAATCTCTTCGGCCATTCGAATGGGGTCGTTGACGGCTATGACGTTGCCCAGGATGGCGATCTTGGCCCGCTTGGTAATCTTGGCGATAACGGCGGCGTCCAGGTTCACTGCGGGCTTGCCGCACCAGTACGCGGCGTGGTGTTCGTTGGTCATGATCCCATCGAATCCCAATTCGTCGGCCAGCGCATACTGGTCGTGGTACTCGTTGTAAAGGAGGTGGGCCTTGTCCGGGTCGAAGTACGTATTGGGGAACCCCAACCGTCCCGAGTCGAATTGCTCCAACTGGGCTTCGTTGACGTAGCCCTGGGGTTGCTCGGAAAACCAGTAAACCTCCACTTTGTCTTTAGGGCGGGCTAGTTGGTCAACCATGTCGTCCTCCTGAGGAGTTAATCTGCAACGGATAATCCCCCGAATCGGCCAGCGCCACGGGTATTTCTATTGACGGGCGAACCACAGGGATACGAACCTGAAAGTGTGAGCCACGGGCCATTATCCACGGGCAATTATAAAGTTATACCCCACCGTAGGCCAGTAGTCGAACAGCTTTGAAATTAACGGCGGGTAGGGTACTGCGTCTTAATGCGCATCCGAAAAATCCTGTCTGTCAGTATGGGAAGGCGCCCACCCAACCCCACACGTCAAGGCAGGAGGCCATCATTGTTGCGCGGGGAGCAGGCTACACCAGCGACATGACTGATCAACAATGGCGAACCATCCGGCCACTCCTTTCTCCGCAGCGGGGATGTCTTGGACGCCCTGCGAAACTGGTCCTGCGCCAACAGGAAGGCTGTGGAGGAATGTAGGACTCAAAATTCTGGGCAGCAAATCGCGGTTTCCTTCGTCCAGACAACATTGCCGTCTCATTTAGGGGAGCCAACCAAGAACACTTTTCCGGCAGGTTCCTTCCACATTGCTCTTTGGCTGTTGTTGGTATAATGCCTGCGGCGATGGATTAGTAGAGGTTGGGCTATGGGGAGTTTCGAGCAGGCATTTGGCGATATGGAGAGAGCGGCCGCTTCGACGGCGAAGTCGGCCGCGGACTTGGCTAAACTTGCAAAAGCACTGGAGAAGGCGGCAAAGGACGGCAACATTGCAGCCGCAAAGCGGGCGCAGGCCAGCATGGACGCAGCACTGAACGCCCTGCGCCAGGAGGTTGCCAACTCTGTTGAATCCTGGCCCTTTGGGGAGGATGAAGAACAGCAGTACCTAAACGAGGGCTACGCACAGGAGTTGCGCGCTGTCGCGGCCGAAAAGGGCCTTGAGATTTACGAACGGGACGGGCGCATGATTGCTCATCCCTCCGTTGTTCGAGTCCTGCCAGGCGCAAGGGCGGTTCGAATAGACCGCAAGCAGGTTTCCGCAATTCGCCCAACACGCCTGGCGGACATACTGATAGAGAACCAGAAAAAACCTGCCCGCTTCAGCGCAGGCCGGTTTCTTGAATCCTTGTACCAAGTCTACTCGGAGATCACCAAGGATGACGATTCAGCCCGAATGCCAGCGGGCCGGCAGGGCCGGGTGATCGAGTTGGACCGGGTCTACCGGCTGTTCACTTCGCAGCCCGGCAGCGCCCGCGAATATGGCCGTACCGACTTCACCCGTGATCTGTACCTGCTGGACCGCAACGGCCCGAAAACGACCAGCAGGGGTTTGCAGGTGTCTTTCCCGGCGTCATCCGGGACCCGCAGCGGCCAGGGCGTGTTTTCCTTTGTCGGGCCCGATGGACAGGTCGTTACCTATTACGGCATACAGTTCTCCGAGGTCGACTGATGGCCAACGCGATACCGCTCCAAGACTGGCTGGAGGTCATGGAGTCCGAGTACCTGACCACCTTCATCCGAGACGGTGGGGCATCGGTCAAGTTTGCCGCCACCCCGGACGAAGTGAAGCCCAAGCTGTTCGAGGCGGTCCGGGAACGTTGCCGGAAGTTGGGGTTGGTATTCGTATCCCTCGATGCAGTTTCCCGGCGCGCCCACATGCCGCAGGACCTGTTCTATGGATTGGCGTCCGGCGTCGACTGGCGCGCGGCGGCGAGACGAATGATCCTGAAGCTGGCCAGTGACAGGAGCTTTAACGTCGAGGGGATTGATCCGCAGAGCGAAAGTAACATTTTCGAATCTATCGCTGATCTCAATGAGTTGGACCCCCAGTTTGTGCTCACTCCTCTTCGACGGCAGATTCAGGACAGGGTATACGGTGAACCCCAGATGGCAAAGGACTTCAGGGTGGCGATGACTCACCTGTGTCTTGAGGAAGACGCAAAGATAGGAGAACCTTACGGTAGCCAGCCCATCATCGACTGGCTGACCGGCAGCAACACGAGAATCAGCAGTGTCCGGCCTTTTTCAATCTACACTCCCGTAAACCGCACCACGGCCCGCCACTTCATCGAATCGGCTCTATTCTGGTTGCATCACGTAGGCTATTCTGGCACATTAATCCTGCTGGACAATTCCCGCGTTATGCTGGCCCGGAACCCCAGGGACGGGCTGCGATACTACACGAGGGCCATGGTCCTGGAGCACTACGAAATGTTGCGGGAGTTCGTGGACGGCACCGACCGCCTCACCGGAACCATGCTGGTGGTGGTGACGACAAACGATTTCCTCGATGAGGAAACCGGGTCGAGAAACAGAGGGTTCGGGATCTATCAAGCCTTGATGACCAGGGTGATTGACGATGTGCGGGACCGTAATCTGGTCAACCCGGTGGCGTCCCTGGTCCGGCTATCCTAGCGAGGAATCCGCCAGATGAATGAAGTCAGCGACGGGTTTTCCACCCTGGCCTGCCGCCGGGCGTTGGAGGCCCTGCGAAACGGCGTCCCCAACCGCGAGGCGGTGCAGTTGCTTGGCTGCAATCAGCCTCGCCCGGAGAGCGAGTTCGAAGGACTGCTCGGGCGCGCGTCTGCCGAGCGCGCACCCCCCGAAGGCGCACTGGGAATGCTGGTTTCGGGAGATTTCGGCACTGGTAAGTCTCACCTGCTTTCCCATTTCGAACACCGGGCGCTCTCCGAGGGCTTCGTATGCAGCAAGGTGGCCATCAGCAAGGAAACGCCACTCTATGACCTTGGCAAGGTGTTCAAGTCGGCAATGGACAACGGGCGGGTCCAAGGACGCACCGGCCCGCTTATCGAGGAAATCGGATTCGACCTTAACCAGAATACCGAGGAGTACTCTGCCCTCTTCCGCTGGGGGAATTCCTCTTCCAGCGGCGTTCACCCCATCTTTCCGGCCAGTCTGCTGGTACACGAGAGGTCGAATGACTTGGAGTTGAACAGGACTATCGAGTCCTTCTGGGCGGGAGACAGGATAAAGATCGGCACAGTGAAAGATGGTCTGAAGCAGATAGGCCAGCTACAGAGCTACTCTTTCAAAGCGCCCAGAGCTGCTGATTTGCCCCCCCAGCGTCTCCGCTTCGCTACCGAACTGATCAAGGGCGCGGGCTACCGGGGATGGGTGGTCCTGCTGGACGAAATTGAGTTGGTGGGCCAGTACAGCCTGTTGCAGCGCGCCCGCTCTTACGCAGAGCTGGGCCGTTGGCTGGGTCAGGCCGCCGGTGAAACCTGTCCTGGACTGGTGGTCGTTGGAACCGTGTCTGCGGATTTCGCCCTGAATGTACTGTCGGCGGGGGCAACCAGCAAGAAAGACCGCGACTATGCCGCGCAGCGGCTGCGCGCTCGCAATGAAGGCGCCCAGGCAGCGCGCGCCGAAATGGCGATGCGACTGCTGGAGTCTGAATGCACCCCGTTGAGAGCCCCGACTGACTTGGACCTGAGTAACACGCTCGGCCAGTTGCGCCGGATTTACAGCCGAGCCTACGAGTGGGATGCCCCGGTGGTTGAAGCCAGGACCGATGTGGCGAGCTTCCAGCAGAGGATGCGCTACCAGATTCGCTCCGCAATAAATCAGTGGGACCTTCTCAGGTTATACCCGGATTCCAGCCCGGAGACCGAAGAGCGGGAATTCAGACACCAGTACGTTGAAATCGGTGACCAGGAAGACGGGATAGAGAATGAAGAGGGCGCCGCCGGATAGGTTCCCATGTTCGTTCTCCGAAAAGAGCCAGGATGCCCATACTGCTCGAAAATAGAGAAGACGAGGCTACGACTGGAACGGTTGGATTTCTGCGGTTTCTGGACGAGGACAGCGGTTCAGGAATCCGGGCGGCGCTATTCATGGCATCGTCTCAGGACGTGCCGCTTGAGTTCAGCTTTACCCGCATAGACTTCCACGATTCCAGGCTGTGGAGGATGGGGGAGGCTCGCAGGACGACCGTGTTATCGTTGATCGAGACACTGTTCCATTCGGCGGGACGGACTCCCAGCGTCATTGTGGGGCTGGCTGATGAGATTCCCCCGTTGGTTTTCTCCGAAAACATCAGGATTGATGTCCCGTTATGCCGGGTATCCACTGATCCCGCGCCGCGGAGGGGTGCGTCCGAGGAAATCGAACAGATCGGCGCATCGCTATTCTTGGTCTGGAGCACCTCCCCTCCCCAGGAAGACTCGGTGGCGCGGCGGTTGCTGAAGACGATAGTGGAACGCTCCGATCCCCTGGAACCGTTTCGCAGAGTTGCCGCAGGAATCGCGGAAGCGTACAGCGACAGATGATAGGGGGGCGGCCTTGCTGAGGGACATCAACTTCTCGCCCCGGGCTGGGCGCTCGATTGAGCCGGTGAGATTTCTGCCGGTCTCTGCACCTGCGTCCGCAGAACCGGCGACGGTGGTTGAACTGGAGTATCTGCACAGGGGCGCACCGTCGGGCTTTCACCGGCATTCTGACAATTCGGCGGGCATCTCCAACCCCGACCGGGAACTCTCCCTGGCCCGTAGGCTTCTCAAGGTATTGTCTCCGGCGGATTCAGATCCTTCCAGCCCGCCGATAGACGATGACCTGGAGTGGCCCGGGAAGTTGATGCCCTTCCAGGAGGACGGGGTCAGAGCCCTCATCGCCAGTGATCGCCTTCTGTTGGCCGACGACATGGGCCTTGGCAAGACGCTACAGGTCATTGCCGCCCTGCGAATCCTATCTCGTCGCGGAGAAATCGGGTCAACGCTGGTGGCTGCTCCCGCCAGCCTGCTGGACCAGTGGCGCGGGGAGCTTCGAAAGTGGGCCCCCGAGCTATCGGCGATCATTATCAGGGGTTCAGCGTCTGACCGGCGTTGGCAGTGGCAGGCTGAAACCGACGTGACCCTGGTCAGCTATGAGACGCTGAGGTCCGACTTCGAGGGCAACAACCAATCTCCTGTGAGGAGAAAGCTCTGGGACGTCGTGGTTGCCGACGAGGCCCAACGGATCAAGAACCGGAACGATACCAGCAGGTCGCTCAAGGGACTGAGGCGTGTTCGTTCCTGGGCGCTGACCGGAACTCCGATAGAGAACCACGAGGAGGAATTGGCGTCCATCCTGGAGTTTGTTGATTATGATATAGAGGGCGAGCCCAATCGGTTCCAACCAGGGCGGGAACTCCTGAACCGGCACCGCCAACTCCAGCTCAGGCGCAAAAAGGGCGAGGTGCTCGACGACCTTCCGGAAAAGCAGGTCACCCTGTTGCCAATCGACCTGCACCCCAGGCAGCGGGCAAGTTACGAAAAGGCTGAGAGCGAGGGAATCGTATACCTCAGATCACTGGGTAGAGACATTAGCATTCAGCATGTGCTGGAGCTGGTCACCCGCTTGAAGCAGATTTGCAACGCCGACCCCAAGAGCGGCGAGTCCAGCAAGCTGGACGACATCAGGGAAAGGCTGGACCTGCTGGTAGCTCAGGGACACAAGGCGCTGGTCTTCTCCCAATACACCAGCGACACCGCAGGCGTGGCCGCCGCCGCAAGCCGGCTGAAAAAATTCAACCCCCTGGTCATCACCGGAGACGTGCCTCTTCAGGACAGGCCCCATATTATTGACCGCTTCAAGAGCGAAAGCAGGCATAAAGCGCTGGTTATTTCCCTACGCGCGGGCGGCTTGGGCTTGAACCTGCAGGAGGCATCCTACGTCTTTCATCTGGACCGGTGGTGGAACCCTGCGGTGGAGCGGCAGGCCGAGGACAGAAGCCACCGTATGGGCCAAACGGTCAAGGTCAATGTGATTAAGTATTCATGCGCGGGGACTATCGAAGAGCGTATAGACTCCATCCTTGCGAGGAAACAGGAATTGTTTGACCAACTCGTCGATGACGTTTCGCTGGATCTTTCGTCCCGGCTGAACCGCGAAGAGCTGTTCGGCCTCTTTGGCCTGGAGCGACACGCCTGATAATTCAACACCGCCTTACTTACAGGGTCGGGCGGTGATGACATTAACGCCTCCCAAACAGCGAGCAAGGGCCAATATAGACCGGCTGCCGGAACAGGCTGGCTGGGTTGGCGCAGGAGGCGGCAGGGCGAGGCCCCACCGCCGGGCAGCGCCGGTGGCCCGGCAAAGCCTTGACACTGCACCGCTGGCCCACCAGAATCTTCCCACCATCCACACGCACTTTTCTCCAACGCCCCGCCAGAAACGCGCGGAGCCGGAAGGACAGCATTGGACTACGAGACCATCATTCTCGAAAAGAAAGATCACGTGGCCCGGCTCACTCTCAACCGCCCGGAGCGCCTCAACGCGCTGAACGAGCAGATGTTCATGGAGTTGAACTCGGCGCTGGAAGACGTGGCCAGCGACCGGGAGGTCCGGGCGCTGGTGCTGACCGGCGCAGGTCGGGCCTTCTGCTCCTCCGCCGACATCAAGGACGAGAGGCAGGGCGGCGACCGGCTGCTGGGACACATGGAACCCTACGAGATTCACCAGTTTATCCGCAGCGGGCCGCAGGGCGTTACCATCAAGCTCCACAAGATGGAAGTGCCCACCATCGCGATGGTCAACGGCCTGGCCATCGGCGACGGGTTCGACTGGGCGCTGGCCTGCGACATCCGCATCGGCTGCGAGCGCTCCTGGTTTTCCAATGCGTTTCTGCAGATGGGGCTGGTGTCGAACACCGGCGGAACCTGGCTTTACCCGCGGGCCCTGGGGGTCAGCCGCGCCCTGGAACTGCTGTACACCGGCGACCGGCTGGAGGCGGAGGACGCGCTGCGGCTGGGTGTCCTCAACCATCTGGCGCCGTCGGAAGAACTGGAAGCGACAACGATGGCCCTGGCCGCCAAAATCGCCGGGAAAGCCCCGGTAGCAAACAGGCTGGTCAAGGGAATGGTCTACCGGGGCCTGGGTCAATCGCTGGAAGAGCATCTGTCCGAAGCCGCCAAGGCCGAGGTCCTGACCCTGACCAGCGAGGACCACCGGGAGGCCCTGGCCGCCTTCCTGGAAGGGCGGGAACCAAAGTTCAAGGGCCGGTAACGAGGACTGGTATGGCGGGTTCCCTGTTGCAGCAGTTGAAGGCCACGGTCGGCCGGAAATTGGTGTTTCAAGCGCCGGACGAGATCGGGCGGTCGGCCTTCCGGCAGTACGCCCTGGCCGTCGGCGATTTCAACCCGCTATACTCCGACCGCGGGCAGGCCGCCGCCCACGGACTGCGGGACGTCATGGCTCCGCCGACGCTGGTATGCGATACCTGGCAGTACGTTGACAGCGATATGGACGAGCGCGGCGACCTGCTGGGCCGAGACTCTTTCGGGGAATTGGCCGGGCTCCGGGCCGGAAACGAGTACGAGTTCTTCCAGCCCATCCACCCCGACGACGTGCTTACGGCGAGCTGGCTGGTGAAGGATGTGTACGAGCGCAGCGGACGCTCCGGGTCGCTTATATTCCAGGTAATCGAGGCCACGTTTTACAACCAGCGCGGCGAACTGCTGGCCCGCAACACCGAGACCCTGTTCTACCGGGGGGGAACGGAGGAGGCGCCGGAATGAGCTGCATCGGGAGCGCCGGCCGGTTCTTCGAGGACGTCTCGGTGGGCGAGGAATTGACTCCGCTTTACAAGCGAATAGACCTGCCCCGCATGATGGCCTACGGCGCCGCAACCTGGGACTTCATCCGCGTCCATTACGACGCCGACCACGTTCGGGAGCTGGGGTTCCCCGGCCCCTTCGTGGACGGTCAGATGCTGGGCGCTTTCCTGTCCCAGCACGTCCGGGATTGGGCGGGCCCCGGCGCATTCCTGCGCAAGCTGCGCTTTCGCAACCGGGTCATGGCCTACCCCGGCGACTTGCTGGTCTGCCGGGGAGTGGTCACCGGGCTGTTCCGGGAGGGCGATGACAACGAAGGGCCGGGACTCGCGGAGTGCGACCTGTGGATCGAGAACCAGCGGGCCGAGCGGGTGGTCGAACCGGCCAGCGCCGTGGTGCAGCTCCCGCTGCATCCCCGCTCAGAGCGGTACTGGTGACCTCGCCCGCTGAACAGGCAGGCACTCCGCCGTCGGCTCTTGCCGGCGTAAGGGTCGTGGAGTACACGGAGATGGCGTCGGCGTCCTTCTGCGCCCGGCTGCTGGGCGACGCGGGAGCCGACGTGGTGAAGGTGGAACCATCCAGGGGCGACCAGCACCGGCGGCACGGCCCCTTCCCCGACGGCCAGCCCGACCCCGACTGGAGCGGGATGTTCCTGTACCTGAACGCCAACAAGCGCGGCGCGGGCCTCGACCTGCAGTACCCGGCTCAGGCCCCAACGGAGCGCAGCGGAGTGGGCCATCTGGAGCGAAGCGGAGGAGAGGTGGCGTTCAGCGAGCTGCTGTCCAGGGCCGACGTTCTGGTCGTCGGCGGACAGAGCGCCGAGATAGTTGGGCGGGGCCTGCGCCGCGAGGCTTTGCGGCATCTCAATCCCGGCCTGATAGTTTGCGCCATCACGCCCTTCGGCCTGTCGGGGCCAAACAGCGGCTACGTTGGCGACGAGATGACGGGGGTGGCCGCCGGCGGGCTGTCTTTCAGTACGCCCGGGATTCCTGACGGCGTGATGGACCCGGCGCAGGAACCGCCGCTCCGCGCCAACACCCCGCTCGGCGAGCTGATGACGGGGGTGCTGGGCTCGGCGGCCTGCGTGGCCGCGTTGCTCGCCCGGCAGTTCAGCGGCCAGGGCTGCGAACTCGACCTCTCGCTACAGGAGGGGGTGGCTGCGGTCATGCCCTACGAGTTGGCTCACGCCGCCTACCACGAAGCGAAGATGCGTCAGCCGCCCGGCTTCGGACTGATGCCAAATGTCTATATGCCCTGCAAGGACGGCTACGTGGTAATCATGGCAGTCCTGGATGGCCACTGGCGCAGCCTGATGGAAGCCGCCGGAAGTCCAGACTGGGCCGATTCGGAGGTGTTCGCCACCGCCCAGCGGCGGGCTCAAAACTGGGACGCGCTGGAACCCTTCATGCTGGAATGGACCATGTCCCACACCGGCGAGGAAATAGCCCGCCTGGCCCAGGAGCGCGGGGTTCCCTGCTTCCCGGCCTACACCGTGGGCCAGATGATGGAGTCGCCGCACGTAGTCGAGCGGGCTTTTCTCCAGGACTTCATCAGCCCCGGCGGGCGTAGCTTTCAGTTGCCCGGACATCCCATCCGCATGAGCGCGACGCCCTGGCGGTCGTTCCGGCCCGCGCCTCGTCTGGGCCAGCACACCGCCGAGGTGCTGCGCGACTGGCTCGGCTGGCCGGAGAGCCAGGCGCTGGCGTTGTCCGAAGCGTTCCAGGAGCAAGCTGGCGCGGGGGCAGCCGGGGTGGGCGACTGATGAACCCTTCGCCATTGCCGTTGCAGGGAATTCGCGTGGCCGATTTCGGGCAGGTTATCGCCGCCCCGGTCACGGCCCAGATGCTGGGCTGGCTGGGCGCGGAGGTGATACTGGTCGAGACCGAGTCCCGCTTCACCACTCGCGTCTGGCCGCCCTTCGCCGACGGCGAGCCCGGCATAAATCGCAGCGGCGGTTTCAACCTGGTCAACAACAACAAGTTGAGTTGCTCTCTCGACCTGCGCCATTCCGATGCGGTGGAACTGGCCAGGGGCATTATCAGAGTCAGCGACGTACTGGTGGAAAACTACGCCACCGGAGTCATGGAACATCTGGGCTTGGGTTACGACGAGGTGAGGAAGCTGCGGCCCGACATCGTTTATATGTCCCTGGCGGCCTTCGGGCGCAGCGGCCCATTCAAGAGCCTGACCGGATTTCACAGCGTCATCAATCTCTTCAGCGGCTTGGCGGCAGTCACCGGCAACCCGGGCTCCCACCCGAGGATCATGGGCGGCCTGATTCCCGACGCCTTCGCTGGCTGCTATGGCGTTCTGGCCGTGCTGGAGGCGCTGTACCACCGCTCGCGCACCGGCGAGGGCCAGTTAGTCGAGGTGTCAATGACCGAGGCGCTGACCGGCATGATTCCCGAGGCGGTTATGGAATACTCGCTCACCGGAAAGGAACCGCCAAGAGTGGGCAATCGTGACGGTCGTAAGGCGCCCCACAACGTGTTTCGTTGCCTGGGAGAGGAGAAGTGGGTGGCGATTTCCGTAGCGACGGATGCGCAGTTCCGGGCGCTGGCCGAGGCGTCCGGCTATCCAGGCTGGACCGGCGACCCCCGGTTTGCCACCGTGACGGCCCGCTTGGCAAACCAGGATGCCCTGGAAGCGCTGGTGCAGCAATGGACCGCCGGTCTGGAAGTTGCAAGGGTGGTCTCAACCCTACAGGCCGTGGGCGTTCCGGCGGCCCCGGTGTACGACAGCGCCGAGACGCTCGACGACCCGCATCTGGTGGAACGGGGCTTCGTGGCCCCGCTGGAGCACCCGGTGGCGGGAACACGGCCCGTCACCACCCTTCCCTGGGCCGCCGACGGGCAGAGAGTGGACGACCTCCGGCCTGCGCCCACCTTCGGCCAGCACAATCAGTGGGTGCTGAAAGAGCTGCTGCAATTGTCCAACGAAGAATACGAGCGGTTGGCATCATCGGGCGCCATTGCCTGAATTCCCGGCTTCAATCCCCCTGTCGGCGCGGAGTTGTTATGCCCAGAAACATGGTCGAGGTCGATCCGGAGAAATTTCCGTGGCTGGACCTGAACCGCTACACCTTCTGCCTGGGTGCGGAAAGCGGCGGGATCCTGTATCTCGCCGGGCAGACGGCCAGCGAGTATGACCCAGCAGCGGGCGGCGTCGTTTGCAAGGGCGATTTGCTCGACCAGACCAGGGTTATCTACGAAAAGCTGGGCGTAGTGCTGGAAGCCGCCGGGATGTCCTTCGACAACGTGGTGCAGACGGTGGACTACATCGACCCGACGGCCCTGCCTCAGTATCGCGAGACCGGCGCGATCCGCCGGGAATTCCTGGGCGGCGCTCCGGTGGGCTCCACCGGAATCTGCGTGGAGCGGCTGCTCCGACCCGATGCCCTGCTGGAGGTCAGCGCGGTGGCGGTGCGCGGGGGAAAGCGCGCCGTCAATCCCGGCTACGACCGGTACGGTTCCCTTACCTACGTGCCCGGCGTGATCGCCGGCGACACGCTCTGGACTTCCGGCTTCGTCGGCAGCGAAGAGGCGGAGGGGCAGGCGTCCTTTCCCCAGGACACGGGCCGCCAGATGGGGCTTACCTACGAAATCGTGGGCAGTGTGCTTGAGGCAGCCGGCGCCGCTCCCTCTGACGTGGTAAAGACCCTGGAATACGTGTCGCCACAGGCGTGGCTCCGGTATGACGGCGGGGCTGCCGACTCGCGCCGCGAGTTTTTCAAGGGTGAATACCCGGCCAACACCGGCATCACGGTAAACCGGCTGCTCCGCCCCGAGGGTCACGTGGAAGTCGAAGCGGTCGCGGTGCTGGGCGGAAACCGGGAGGAGATACAGGTGCCGGGCTGGGAGCCAAGCTACGGCGGCGCGACTTACGTTCCGGGAGTAAAAAAGGGACGGATGCTGCAACTCTCGGCGCAAGCGGGCGTTGACCATACGACCGCCACCGGCGTGGCTCCCTTCGACATAGTGGCCCAGGCCGAGCAATCCTACGGCAACCTGGCGCGGGTGTTGGCCGAGGGCGGCTACTCCATGGACGACGTGGTCAACACCATCGAGTGGGTACCGCCCAACGGACTGTCGGCCTATCGGCGGGTCGGGGAGGTGCGCCGCAAGTTCTTCGGCGACAGCTTCCCCTCGGCCACCGGAGTCTCGATGCACCGCATCCGCCGGCCCGGCCCGCACGACCGTCTGGTCCCTGAACTCCTGTTCGAGGTCACCGCAGTCGCCATAGTCTAGCCCGTGCCTTCCCTGGCTTGCGCCGACGTTTGCACTGTCGGCTGTCCGGCCATCTCCTTCGTCCTGTTCTATAAGATGGACGTTTTGGAACTGCTGTACAGGAGAGGAGATAACCGGGAGGCGGACTAAGCAACGAAAAAGGATGACGCCATTCACACCGGCTGACGGGACGCTGCCATTCCCGCCTACGGGGTGTAGGTGCGATAGTAGGGGCAGCCGGAATAGACGGCGCGCAATGCCCTGCCCGACGCAACCGAATCGAAGCCCAGGGTTTCCGGCGAGCGCAGGTCATCGCCGATGCGAAACAGGCCGTCGCCCAAGGGAATCAGCGGCTCGTGACTGCCCGTGGGGTAGAGCAGCAACAGCGCGCCTTTCCGAAGCACGATGCGGAAATTCGTCAGACCGAAATTGTAAGTCCGGTAGTGCCCGAGGAAGCCATCCCACTCTACGGGGTGGTCGAAGCTACCCGGACCGGAATATGATGCGCCGACATACCAGCCGGGGCCGTGAAACGCTTCCACAATCCGGCCGCCGTCGCGCCCGAACTCCAGCAGGAAATGCTCAAGTTCGGGGTGAGGCAGGTAGAAGTTGTCCTCGCCGCGCCGTTGCAGTACAACATCCTGGCCGCGCCATTCCAATACCAGCCGGCTGCCCCTGGCGGTGAGGGCCAGGCGTTCTCCGTCGCCGTCATAGATGCCAGCGTAATCGGCCGCATTGCTCACCAGGGCCGGGTCGGCAACGGTCGGCGGTGGGGGCATCTCCTGCTGGCTCAATCCGGCCCGGAGCAGTTTCAGCAGATGCATTGCCATCCCCACGGCGCCGTAGGACGCCACGAGGCCATTGACCAGGACCACCACCCCGATGCCATCGTCCAGGTCGGCAATCATCGCCGACACGAAGCCGGTGGCGCTGCCGCCGTGCCCCAGGTAGGTGTGGCCGTCAACATCCGCCAGGGTCAGCCCATAACCGTAGTTGGCGCCTCCCCACTGTTGGGTCGCTATAACCCGCTGGGCCATAAGGCGGAAACTTTCCTCGGACATTACCCGGCCCGCTGGCCCGGCGCCCCGGTTCATAAGCATCTTCAAATAGACAGCCATGTCACCGGCGGTTGATGCCTGGCAGCCGTCGCCCACTCCGTATTCGGTCCACAGCGCCGGGACCAGTCCGTGGTCTCTGTGTTCCGGCCGGTCGTCGTAGAAGCTCCGGTAGCCCACCGCCGCCCGTTTCCGTGTTTCGAATCCAATGACGGGGTGGGAATCGCTCATCCCCAACGGGTCCAGCACCCGCGCTTGTATGGCGTCGGGGTATGGCCTGCCGTCCACTTCCTCCAGCAGGAAACCCAAAGTCTTGTAGCCGACGTTTGAATAGCGGAAATACTCTCCGGGAGGCGCCACGGCACGGCTGTCCCGCAGGGCCCAGGCTTCGTACAGGCCATGCGCGCCGATGTCGGTTCCGCTTACCAGCCCGGCGGTGTGGGTCATCAGGTGATGCGTGGTGATGGGAGCGTAATCGGACTGCACCTCGAACCACGGCAGGTAACGCGACACCGGCGCTTGCAGGTCCAGGCGGCCTTCGTCGTGAAGCTGCATCAGGGCGATGTTGGTGAATGACTTGCCGATGGAGCCAATCTCGAACATAGTGCCGGGCTGCACCGGCGTGCCCGAGGCGACCTCGGCGTAGCCGAAGGTGGACGCCCGGAGGGTCTTCTCCCGGTCGGTGACCGCGACGGCCAATCCCGGTATGTTGACTTCCTCGATCCGGCGTTCCAGGTAACGGTCTATTTCCTCGAAGGCTCGATCTAGGCCGGACATCAGGGCCCCTCCAATCCAATGGTTGCCTCACTGATATGCGCAATGGGCCGTAGGGTCCTCAGCGACTTCGCCAACGCTCGCCCTGGAAGACTCGGCTTCGCCGCGGGAGACTTACTTGCTGCCGTTAGCAGAAGTATAACTGAAGCCGACCCTGCCCCCGGAACGCTTCACGGTGTTGGGTTGGGGCTATGGCTGTTGCGCGGGGCTATAATGAAGGCTGTTCACGGCATTTTCAACATTCATCAACATTCAACTGAAGAAAGGGGTGCGATATGGCGCGGCTGCCAATTTTAACCCGGGACCATGCCCCGGAGCAGTTCCTGGAGGCATTCGACGAGGAAACCGCCGCCAGCGGCGGAGTCGTGGAGTCCGGCCCAGGCTCGGCGATGATCTACAGCCCGGAGATGCGTCGGCGGGCCAACCACCTGGTCGGCTATTTCCGGGAGGTAACCGACCTGCCCCACAAGCTCCAGGAACTGGCCATGCTGCTGACGGCCCGGCACATGGACTGCCAGTACATCTGGTTCGCTCATTCGGTGCGCGGACGGCAGCAGGGCCTGAGCGATGAGCTGGTTGACGCCCTGCGGGACCGCAAGCCTCTGCCGGATATGCCGCCGGACGAGGCGGCCCTCGTGGCCTATGCCACCGAGATGTTCAACAACCACCGGGTTAGCCCGGAAACTTACCAGCGGGCCATTGACCAGTTCGGCCCCCGGTGGCTCACCGAGCTCTCGACCATGATGGGCTACTATACGCTGCTGGCCTACAACGCCAACTCGTTCGAAATCGACCTGCCCACAGGCGGGACCGAACCTGTGCTTCCCGTCTAGCGGTTCAGGGTGTTCCCGGCAAGACAGGGTCATCAAGGAATATCGAGAAGGAGGCAGGGCTATGCCGGATAAGATACGCATGACCACGCGGCTCAAGGAGCTGTTCGAGCGCCCGGAGATTTTTGTGCTGGCCGGAGGAATGAACGCCATGGGCGCCAGGATGGCCGAGGCGCTGGGGTACGAGGCGTTCTATATGTCCGGGGGCAATACCTCGGCCCAGCTCATGGGCTGGACTGAGGGCGGCACCAGTATGCGGGATATGGTGGACAACGCCAGGCGCATCGTGAATACGGTGGAGATTCCGGTGTTCTGCGACATGGACACCGGCTACGGCGACGCCATAACGGTGTACGAGACGGTGAAGGAGTACATCCGGGCCGGCATAGCCGGAGCCCACCTGGAAGACCAGACCTACCCGCCCAAGACCGGCCCCCGGCGCCGCTGCGTCTCCATCGAGGAGATGGTGGGCAAGCTGAGGGCGGCGATGGACGCCAAGATGGAATTTGACCCGGACTTCGTTATCGTAGCCCGGTGTGATTTCGCCGGTGTCCCCGGGGCGACCTTCGAGGGCGTCATGGAGCGCTGCCTGGCCTACAAGAGCCAGGCCAACCCGGACGTGGTCTGTCCCGCCGTTTCATCGTGGGAGGACAACCAGGAGGCCATTCGCCGGATTCCCGGGCCGGTGCTGCCCCTGTTCACCCACGGCAGCGAGACTCATCCCACCCTGGCAGAGTTGCAGGATGCCGGAGCGGCCGCGGCGTGGTATCCGTCGCTGACCACGATGGCGGGACTTCAGGCATCGTGGGACTTCCTCAACGACTTCCAGGAGCACGGCACCGGCGCCATCGACGACTTTCTGGCGTCCGCTGCCCAGAGCAGGTGGGGCGCGGCCAGCAACGGCGGCATACTGGGGGCGCAACGCATCCGGGATCTGGAGGACAAGTACCTGCCATAGGGCGCAGGGTCTCTCTATTCTCCCTCTCCCTTAAGGGAGAGGGTTGGGGTGAGGGAGAATGCTTGGGATGACACAATGTTGGCTCACCAGCAGGGACGCCCCCACCCTAACCCTCCCCCGGTGGGAGAGGGAATAACTAAATCCTCCCCGGGGGGGAGGACCAAAAGCCCCTGCCCCTCTATTGCGCCTGAGCCGGAACCGCCAGGCCGGGTATCTTCAACTGGATGCGCGCCACCGTTTCAAATGTGGTGATGAATAGGGTCTTCCAGTCGTCGCCGCCCCACGCCATGTTGGTGGTGTGCTCCACCTCTGTCAGTATGGTTCCCAGGTGTTTGCCGCTGGAGTCCATCACCCAGACTCCGCCCGGGCCGGTGCAATAGACGTTGCCCTCCACGTCCACCTTCATGCCGTCGGGAATGCCGGACCTTTCTCCTCTCAACTCGCAGAACAGCCGCCGGTTGGCCAGCATCCCGTTGGGCCGCA
Source organism: Dehalococcoidia bacterium (assembly GCA_965261945.1). Classification (GTDB taxonomy): domain Bacteria; phylum Chloroflexota; class Dehalococcoidia; order Lucifugimonadales; family UBA3495; genus VXOI01. The sequence continues at coordinate 1,791,445 of CBDHEF010000002.1, read as the reverse complement.
CGTCGAAGGCGTCGATATATCCGAGGCTTCGGAACATATCGTCACGCACCAGCAGTCCCAGGGAATCGTTGATATAGAGTATTCTCTCGTCTGGCGAAAATGCCAGGCCGTTGGGCAGCACGTAGTCCCGCACCAGCAGGTTGATGGCGCCAAGGTCTGGAGAAACTCGATACACCCCGGCGAAATCCAGGTCGGTGTCCGGGGAGGGGCCGCCGGGATCGGTGAAGTAGATGCTGCCGTCGGACTTCACCACCACGTCGTTGGGCCGGTTCAGGGGCCGTCCGTGGTAGCTGCTGGCTATCACGGTGATGCTGCCGTCGTGCTCGACCCGCGTCACCCGCCGCGCACCGCCCTCGCACATCACCAGCCTGCCCTGCGGGTCGCGGGTTAGGCCGTTGGCGTTGTTGGTGGATTCCTGGACCAGCGACATCCCTTCACTGGCAGACCATTTCCACCGCCGGTTGCCCCGTACCTCGCTGAACAACAGGCTCTGGTCTTCCTGCCACCACAAAGGCCCTTCGCCGACTATGTAGCCGGCGCCCAGCGCCTCCACTTCCTGGTCCGGCGACACAATGCGCTCCAACTCCGGTGAGACCTGCTCGATGGGCATATCGCCTCCTCTTCAGCGGCGTCCAATTTGCTGTCTGCTTTAATTGAATTTGCAAGCGCGGTTGAATTTGCAGGCGCCGGTTGAATTTACCGTCAGGCGCCCGGCGCGCCTGCCCGCATCGCCGCGATTCCTTCGGCCAGTCCCGGTTGCGCCAGTCCCAGCAAACTAATCGTCCTGGCGCAGTCCAGCCCCAGCATATCGCCGCTCCGGGTTTCACCCGCGTCATCCGCCGGGATCACCAACGCCCGGTCCAGTTCGAACCCCTCTGCCACTGCTTCGGCGAAGTCATACATACTCACCCAATCCCCGCCCGCAACGTGGTGGATGCCCGCGTAATCCTCCTCCACAAGTTTTGCGATGCCGGCCGCGAGGTGTTCAACGTAAACCGGCGTTCGATATACCACGGTGGGGCCGTGGTACGCATCACCGCCCCGAAGACGCTCAATCAGCCAGGGGACAAAATTCCGTCGTCCCGGCGCCGGCCAGCCGTAAACGATGCTGGTGCGGAGGATGCTCCATCGGGAGGCAAGTCTGGTCACCTCCTGCTCAGCCTCCCACTTGGTCCGGCCATAGTGAGTCGTTGGGTTGGGGGTGTCATCCTCCCGGTAAAAGCCGCGCCCACCGTCAAATACATACTCCGTGGAAACGAAAACCAGCCTGGCCCCGTGTTGGTCGCACAGACGGGCTATCTCCGACGTGGCGGTCACGTTGACCGCCGTGGCCCTCGCCGGATCCCTCTCCGCCATGCCCACGTCCGCGATGGCAGCAAGGTGAACCACCGCATCGGGCCGGGCCAGGCGGAATACCCGCTCCATGCCCGCTGTGTCGGTCAGATCGACCCGGCGCCAGGAGTTGCTGTCAGCTCCGGGAGCATGGGACAGGAAGGTGCCAGAGACCTCATGTCCATGCGTCTGGTTCAGGCGCCGCACAAGATGACGCCCGATGAATCCGCTCGCTCCGATGACCAGTACCCGCAACTGACGACCTTCCTCTTTCCGGCGGAAGGTGTTACAACCACCGGACGAAATTGGATACCGGGGTGCGCCGGGATGGGGGATCTTCGGCGGGGTAGCCGATGGAGAGCATGGTAGCCAGCTCCCAATCGTCTTCGGCGCCCAGGGTCTTCGCCAGGTCCGGGTGCCGGGTGGGGCCGCCGGTTTCCCAAGTGACCGCCAGGCCCTCGGCTACTCCGGCCAGGGCTATGTTGTGGGCGGCGCAACAGACCGACGCATAGTTCTCCCGGGTGCCCTCTTCGTCGCGTCCGGGGGTGGAGTACATATAGATGACCACCGGGGTCTTGAGCAGGGAATCGCGGGTGGCCTCGGCCCGCTGTGCGTTGCCGCTGCGCTGCAGGGCGAAGTCGTGGGCCATTCCGGCCACCTGCTCCAGCGCCGCGCCGCCCTTCTCCAGGATGAAGAACCGCCAGGGTTCGGTGAGGCGATGGTTCGGCGCCCAGACGGCGGTCTCCAGCATACGGGCCAGCGCCTCCCTGGGCACCGGCTGGTCTTTGAAGTTCCACGCCATGCGGCGGCGGTAGAGAGCCTCGTAGACGCTGACGTTGGTATCAGGCACGGTGCAATCGTCAAACCTCAGTTTTTCCGTGCTGACGGACTCGCTGGACATATCGTCCTCCTATTAGGTCAGGTCAGTCCTTCCGGTTTCTTTCCTCAAGCCGCCCCAGGGGCTTGTATTGGACACATAATTATGGCCGGTCCCATCATGGGAGGACCGGCCTGTCCGATTGCCCGGCGTTGATGGGCAGGACTTTCGGGGCGCATTGACGCTTATCGGGGAGCGGGGGCTCAACTCAAGCCGAATTGCTCCCTCGCGTTTTCACCCATCATCCGGGCGATGACCGGTCGCTCCACGTCCGCCTGAGTCAGCATCTCTATGGCCTCCCACGCGCTTGTGGTGTCGTGGTGAGGGTAGCGGGAGCCCCACACGATTTTGTTCGCGAAGGAATGTGGAAGCTCCTGGATCAGGCGCTCTTCAGCGTCGAACCCGAGCATGACGCGGCCTTCCTCCCACGTCTCCTCAGGTTCGGTACTGACGTGGTAGTAATGCTGGAGTGGAATAACCCGCGTGGATGCCTCCATCTTTTCCAGAACTTCATCCATCCAGGAGGCCTTCCCATGGGCCATAACCACCTTCATTTCCGGGAATCGCTGCATTACGGTATAGCCTATCAGCGTGGAGGCGACGAAGAGGTGGTTGTCCAGCCAATGCGACAGTATCGGCGCCAGGGGGTGGCCCAGCGGCGCCATTCCCGATGCCGGAGAAGCACGGTTGCGGTCGTCGGTGCTGCCGCCGGAAAAGGCCCCGCCACCTCCGCCGCCCAGCGCGGGGGTCTGGGTGAGCCGCCCCTTCACTTTTTCGATGAATGGCCCGTGGGAAGTCCACTCCGGGTTCCACAGGCCGGCGGTGGGATGCACGGCGGCCGCCAATCCCAGGCTCTCCAGTTCGGCCCAGAGAGGGTCGTAGTAAGGGTGAGTGAAGTAATGCCCCTCCAGGAACATGGGGCGGATGAAAGCCCCGCGGAAGCAGCGTATGCCGGCGACGCGGCGCAACTCCGCCAATGCGAAGTCCATATTCCCGAGCGGGACCATCGCGGCGGCGAAAAGGCGGTCGGGCGCGGCCTGGCAGAAGTCCGCAATCCAGTCGTTGTAGGCCCGGGCCAGCGCGTAGGAAACGTCCGGGTCTTCCACCAAGTGAAACCCCTCGGCGAACCAGGTGGGATATAGGAAGGCCCGGTCAATGCCCATGTCGTCCATATCGTTGAGCCTGGCCTGCGGGTCGCCGGCGCCCTCGCACATCGGGTGGCGGGTGTCCGGGTCCAACTCTCCGACGGAGTCCCAGGTCATGCCGGGCTTCCAGATGGCATGGCGCGGGATGTTGGGGTTGCCGTTGTCCCGGAACACCTGTCCGTTTATCTTGAGGTACGAGTCGAAACGCCCCTCTTCCCGCCAGAGGGCGTGTTTGCCCAGGCCCCGGTATTCGGGATCCAGGTATTTCTCCCACACATCCCGGGGCTCCACTACGTGGGAGTCGCTGTCGAAAACCTCGAAGTCTTTGCTGGTCGTCATCGTGCGTGTTCCAAGGGCGTTCAGGTTACCGGCGCGTCACCGACGACTCCGGCTTGAGGGCTTCTCTGATCTCGTCTTCGTCGGGCCACCAGTCGGGGCGCTGAATCTCGGTAACGCGGTCGCTGATTATCTTCTTTGGCGGCTCGATATTGTAGAGCCGGCGCGCGTTGGCTCCCAGGAACCTGGCCTGGTCTTCGATGGGCAGCTCGCACTCTTCCATGGTCTCGATGGCCCGCCAGACGTCATCCCCGTCGTGGTGGTACACATCGGAAGCCCAGGCGAGTATGTCGCGGTAGAAGTCGGGCAGGCGCGACGGCGGCGACTCGTCTCCCTCGAACCCGGTAACGCAGTGCTGGAAGAAGGTCTCGCTGGGCAACTGCTTGAGCGGGGGCAGACTGCGGTCGTTGCGGTAGAGCCGGTAAGTCTTGTCGCATTCGTCCAGCAGAAAGCTGAGCCAGGTGGAGGACGCCTCAAACACCGCGGCCCGAATTTTCGGGTGGCGCTCGAAGAACCCGGACATCAGCACCATGGTCACCCACAGGGAGGCCTCGGCCTGGAAGTTCTGCACGTTGGACAGGAAGGTATGGGGCAGGCCGGAGGTGGAGATGGTCTTTCTGACCAGCTCCGCGCCGGAATACTGGTCGGAGTAGCCGGGGGGCTTGGCAATTCCCGAGGCCGGGAAGGGGTGCATACCGTAGACCAGCCCGGTGTCTTCGAGCGCGTTCCAGACGACTTCGTACTTGGGCTGGATCGGGTAGTTGCCCATGGCGTCCATGGGCCGGATGAGGGCGACCCGGCAGCCTCTGGCGGCCACGCGGTAGACCTCTTCGGCGGCATACTGGGGGCTCTGCATGGGGATGAGGGCGGCGAAGAAGAGCCGGTCGGGGTCTTCCTGCGTGTACTCGAAGGCCCAGTCGTTGTAGGCCTTGCACATTGCCCGGGCGCCCAGGGCGTGCTGTAGCCATGGATAGGTGTCGATGCTGGTGGGTATGATCATCACCTGGTCGATGCCCTGCACATTCATGTCCCGTAGCCGGGGGCCAGGCTCGTCGGCTCCGGCGTGGGCCAGGTAGTCCGACTGCTCCTGGGTGAGGGCAGTCTCGCCCTTGAGGTTGCGGACGTTCAGGGCGCGCTGGATGTCGTGCTTCAGGCCGGGGCCGGCCAGCCTCACGATGTCGATCATTCCCGGGCCGGTCTTCGGAGTCGGGGAGAAGCTGTTCACGTCGGCCTTGCCGTTGACCAGCAACTGGTTCGTCTCGGCGTCGTACCACATGGTGGACTTCAGGGCTTCCAGTTCATCCCTGGTGAGGCTGTCTGCGGCCCGCTCCCAGACCCTGGCTGGCTCCACGATGTGGGCGTCGCAGTCAAAAGTGGGGAAATCCTTGGTCATTGGCCTGAATCTCTGGACTGGCAAGTAGGCCCCCTTCTTCGCAACGCGATGGGTTGTTTCGGAACGATATTGGGTCTAATCTAGCAACGGGCATTGCTATTGTCAACGGACTGGCGAGTTGGGCGAGCCGAAATCGTAACATTGGAATTGATGCGCTGACTCCTCAGTTTACCCCCTGGATCCAACGGGAGCGGTACGGCGATGGAATATCGGAGATTCGGGCCAACGGACATGACGGTTTCGGCCCTCGGGTTCGGCTGCTGGGAGATGGGAGGCACCTACGGTGACGTTACCGAGCGGGAGGTCGCCGCCGCCGTCAACCGCGCCATCGACCTTGGCATCAATTGCTTCGACACGGCCCCGGCATACGGAGGCGGCGAGTCCGAAATTCTGCTGGGCCGCGCCCTGGGCGAGAGGCGGAAGGACGTTATTGTCGTCACCAAGTGCGGCGTGGGCTACCCCGACCGGCCCAAGGGCCGCGACAGCCGCATGGTGTCCATCCTCGCCTCCGTCGAGCAGAGCCTGCGGAACATGGGGACGGACTACCTGGACGTGCTGCTCATCCACTGGCCGGACGTCAACACGCCCTTCGACGAGGCCATGCACGCGCTGGACAGCCTGGTGCGGCAGGGAACGGTTCGCGCCGTTGGCGTCTCCAATTTCACCCTTGACCAGATTAAGGAATGCGAAGCTGTCCGAAGCGTGGATATCGTGCAGTACGGCCTCAATATGTTCGACCGGCGCATGGAGCAGGAAATCTTCCCTCATTGCGAGCAACAGGGCACCGGCGTGATGACCTACGGCCCCCTGGCCTTCGGCCTGCTGTCGGGCGCGTTCACGGCGGACACGACCTTTGGGAGCAACGACTAGCGCTCCACGGGCGGGCGGCCTGGGTGGAACGTGGGCGTGTTCGCCGAAGAGCACTTCCAGCGAAACCTGCAAGTCGTGGAGGAACTGAAACCCATCGCCGGGGTTCGCGGCAAGAAGATGCCGCATCTGGCCCTGCGGTGGGTGCTGTCGAACCCTGCCGTGAGCGTTGCGCTGGTCGGCACCCGCACCGTTCAGGAGGTGGAAGACAATGTTGCCGGGCTGGAGTGGGCCCTGTCGGGGGTGGAGATGGCGCAGATAGACGAGGTATTTGCCCGCTACGGCGTGGATACCCACCCGGACATTGTCATAGACCCGCCGGAATAGACAACCTCGGTTGCGCCGCTCACCTCAGCGGAAACTGGGAGCGGCGCGCCCCCGAAAGGGGCAGGGCGCCCCCCCGGCCAACTCCAAAGCGGGGAAGGGTAGGGGCGCGGAGCAGCCAGCCCGGACGCGGTTGAACAGGCTACCGGCTGCCCGCAGACCTGCCGCCGTCTACCATGTAGACGCCGCCCGTGCAGAAGCTGCTGTCGTCGCAGGCCAGAAACAGCATCAACCGGGCCACTTCCTCGGGGTTTCCGTACCGTTCCAGCGGTATGCGCAAGGCCTGCGCCTGTTTCACCTGCTCCACGGTTACGTTGGAGTCGTCCAGCGTTGCCACGCGCATCTCCTCGATTGAGCGCATCATGCGGGTCTCGATGGGAGACGGATTGACGGTGTTGACCCGGATGCCCAAAGGCGCCCCCTCCAACGCGGCGGTGCGCATCAGGCCGATGACCGCGTGCTTGCTGGTGGTGTAAGCCGACATATCCGGCGTCCCGCCGATGCCCGCTGTGGAGGAAGTGATGACGATGCTGCCGCCTCCTCGCTGGCTCATCACTGGGACCACGTACTTGATTCCCAGCCATACCCCGCGCACGTTGACCGCCATCACCCGGTCAAAAACGTCTATGGGATATTCCGGTATCGGGGACATGGCCCCCTCGATTCCCGCGTTGGCCAGGTAGACATCTATGCCTCCCCAGCGTTCCACGGCTGCGTTGACGTAGCCCTGGGCCTGGTCGGGCTGAGTTACGTCGGCCACGGTGTAGCTGGCCTTGTCCTCGCCGATTGACCGCACGGCCTCCTGAAGCGCCGATTCGTTAAGGTCAACCAATGCGACACGCGCCCCCTCGTCGGCAAACAATCTCGTCGCGGCCCGGCCGATTCCACCTGTGGCCCCGGTAATCAAGGCCACCTTTCCTTCCAAGCGGACCATGTCAAATCTCCTTTCACGCGGGTTCTCTTGAGTTGCCTCGCTGTTTGTACCACCGGCCACGTCTGTCCGGCAAGGGCCGAGATTCGGTTGCTCGCGATTTTTCGGTCCTCTCCCTGGAGGGATTGGGCTGGGGCAAGAGCGGGATTCGTGGGCTATGGCAATGTCGCTGGCGAAAAGGGGACGCCCCCACCCCAACCCTTCCCCCGGAGGTAGAGGGGGGCGACCGCAGGTTATTTCGCGTATCGAAGTGCGCCCCAACCCTGCCCCAACCCTCCCCCCCGGAGGGAGAGGGGGCTACTCCGCCAGCCCCATGCTCGCCAGCATGAAGGCGTATTCCTCTGCCACCTCGTAAAGCCGGTCGAACCGGCCCGACCTGCCGCCGTGGCCCGCGCCCATGTTGGTCTTGAGCAGTAGCCGGTTGTCGTCGGTCTTCAACGCCCTCAGCTTTGCCACGTACTTGGCGGGTTCCCAGTAGGTTACCCTGGGGTCGTTCAGTCCCGCGGTCACTAACATAGGAGGATAGTCCCGCGGCTCCAGTTGGTCATACGGAGAATAGGACCGGATGTAGTCGAAGGCGACCCTGTCCTCAATGGGATTGCCCCACTCCGGCCACTCAATGGGCGTGAGGGGCAGGGTGTCGTCCAGCATGGTGTTCAGCGCGTCCACGAAGGGGACGTGGGCGGCGACGGCGCCCCACAGCTCCGGGGCCTGGTTCACCACGGCGCCCATGAGCTGTCCCCCGGCGCTGCCCCCGGCGATGGCGATGCGGCCCTTAGAGCCGTAGCCCCGCTCCACCAGGTCAAGGGCGACGTCCACGAAGTCGTTGAATGTGTTGGTGCGCCGGTCCAGTTTGCCGGCCTCATACCAGTGGTATCCCAGGTCATCGCCGCCGCGAATGTGGGCGATGGCGAAGATGAACCCCCGGTCCAGCAGCGACAGCCTCGTGGTGGAGAACGACGGCGGAAAGGAAAGGCCATAGGCGCCGTAGCCGTAGAGATACAGGGGCGCGGCGCCGTCCAGGGGGGTCTCCCTGCGGCGGACAAGGGACACTGGAACCTGCGCGCCGTCGCGGGCGGTGGCCAGCGCCCGCTCCGTCACGTATTCGGAGGCATTGTACCCGCTGGGAATCTGCTGCACCTTGCGAACTTCGAGGTGGCCGGCGTCAACGTGATAGTCGAACACGGTCGCCGGCGTAACCATCGACGTGTACTCCAGGCGCAGCGCGCCGGTCTGGAATTCCGGGTTCGTGTCCAGTCCAACGCTGTACGCCGACTCCGGGAACGGCACGTAGACGGACTCGCCCGCGCCGTCAATCAGGCGCACATGGTCCAGGCCGTCTATGCGTTCCTCCACGGCGACAAAGTCCCGGAATGTCTTGAAGGCCCGGATGTAGTGCGAATCCGACGGCTCCACCAGCGGCGTCCAGGCCCCTTCGGTGGGCCCCGGGGATGAAGTCAGGGCTGCGGGCGCAGTCGCCAGGCGCGTGTTCTTGTGCCTGTCGTTGGTGCGGATGACGAAGCGGTCGCCCTGGTGGTCCACCGAGTATTCGTGGCCGGTACGGCGGGGCGCCACCAGGAACGGCGCGGCGTCGGGGGCCGACGCGGGCACGAGGCGCACCTCGGAAGTGACGTGGTCGCCGGCGGCGATGATGGTGTACTCCCTAGAAGTGGTGGCCGACAGCCCGACGAAGAAGCCGGGGTCCGTCTCTTCGTATACCACGGAGTCCTGTGCCGCAGGCTGGCCGAGGATATGCCGGCGAACCTGCCACGGGCGCCAGTTCTCGTCCACCACCGTATAGAAGAACGAGGCGTCGTCGGCTGCCCACACCGCTCCCCCCATGGTTCCTTCGATTTCGTCTTGCCGCATCTCCCCGGTATCCAGGTCCTTTACCGCCATCCTGAACCGCTCGGAGCCGTCGGTATCCGTGCTGTAGGCCAGCAGGGAGCCGCCGTTGCTCACCGACATCGAGCCGAGCCGGAAGTATTCATAGTCTTCCGCCAGGGCCGGCTCATCCAGAATCGCCACTGCATCGGCGGGCGGCGTTTCCCGCGCGCCGGGGCTGCCGGACGGCCAGCGACGCCATACTCGGTACTGGCTTCCCTCCTGGAAGCTCCACTGGTAGTACCAGTTGCCGCGCTTCCACGGCACACTGGACAGGTCCGGCTGTTGACGCCCCTTGATCTCCTCGAAGATGGTGTCGATCAGCTCTCTGTGGGGCGACATCACAGCCTCAAAGTATTCGTTTTCGGCCGTGAGATAGGCGAGCACCTCGGCGTCGTCCACAGTCGGATAGCCGGGGTCGCGCAGCCAGTGCCATGGGTCCTCGATCGCCACGCCGTGGTGGGTGACGCTGTGCGGCCTCTGCCCAGCCTTCGGAGGAGTTGGTTCGAGATGGGAGCCGCCCGTGGCCGAAGGCTCCGGCGTTTCATTGGCTGAAGAAGATGGAGTCGGATGGTGGGTCATGTCCGGCACCTCGTCGTAGTGGCCGTGCCGACTGGCGCGGCGGGAATCGGTGGGTGGGGATGATGCGGCTGGAAATTGCGAGAAACGGCCTATGCCCGGCGCCAGGTCAGCCACCCCGATTGACCTGTACCCGGTGGTTGTACCACCTGCCATGTTATCCCGACAAGCGCCGAACATGATTCGCGGTTTTTTTCAGTTGTTCCATCTCCCTCCGGGGGAGGGTCAAGGTGGGGGCGTCCCCGCTGGTGCAGGGAACATTGTCAAGGCAGGAAGCCTAACGTTGCCTGACAATGGGCGTCCCCGCTGGTGCAGGGAACATTGTACGACCGCGCAACGTCCACGTCATAACCGTAGGGCGTCCCCGCTGGTGAGGGAACATTGTGGCATCCCCGGATTTGTCCCTCACCCCAGCCCTCTCCTTCAAGGGAGAGGGAGAATCAAGAGACTATGCCCTGACATCGGCAGGGTCTGCGTCTGGCCGCCGGTCTTGGATGCTGACTCCTGATTGGAGACCTCAAGGTATGGATGGCGTATCCGTAAGCCGCTCCTACTCCAGCCGCCTTATCCCAGGCAGCCCGAGCGCCGCGCCAATGCTGACGGCCGCCAGGACGGAGCCGTTAATCAGCAGTGCCCCCGGGGCTCCCAGCATACCCGCCAGCGCCCCAATTCCCAAGTGGCCCACTGGCGCAACGCCGATGCTCAGTACCCACGAACCCATGGCGCGACCGCGCTCTTCGTCGGCGACGCTTTCCTGCATGAGGGTCTTGTAGATGGTATCGACGGCCATGGCGCAGGCGTTGACCAACAGCAGCACCCCCAGAAAGTAGTAGAGATTGCTGGACAGGGAAAACGCCATCTGGCCGCAACCAAAACCGATGGCAATCAGGAACATCATCAGCCCCTTCCTGCGGAAGGCGGCCAGCCCGGCCAGGACCCAGAGTCCCAGCAGGCCCCCGACCTGGCGCATGGCGGTCATAATTCCCAGGCCCGTCGCTCCAACGTGAAGGACCTCCCTGGCGAAGACGGGAAGCAGGGTCATGTGCGTAAACCCGAACACTTCCGTGGCCGCAGTCAGCAGCATGAGGACGAGCAGGATGCGGTTCTCGCGGACCAGCCTGACATAACCCGCCAGATTCTTCAGCACAGGTTCGGCGGCCGACCTCGCGGAATGGGCCGGGTCGCCGATGGCCAGAATCACGAGGGAGGATCCCAGATAGCAAACAGCCGCGGCAACGAACTGCCAGCCTGGGCCTACGAACTCGATCAGCGCCCCGGAGGCGAGGGACCCGGCGATGCCGCCCCCCTGCATGGCCATTGCGCCCAGGGCCAGCCCGTTCAGGGCGTGTGGCTGCCCCACGATGTCGTAGGTTAAGGTCTGCCGTATGGTAATGGTAAAGGCCATCAGGCTGCCGAAGACGGCCACCAGGGCGATGAAGAGCCAGACGTTGTCGAGTCCGCCCAACAGCAGGAGGGCCGTCGCCAGCGCTGCGGCGGAGGCCCCCAGTGTCCCGGCCCTGAGCAGCATCCGGCGATCCCACCTATCGGCGATTACACCGGACAACACGCCCAGGAGGAAGAAGGGCAGCATCCGGGCCGCTGCTCCCACGCCCACCATGAACGGCGAGTCAGTCAACTCGAAGATGAGCCACCCTACGGAGACCTGCTCCATCCCGGTGCCCAGGGAATAGAGTACCGTCGAGGCCCAGAGCGTCCGGAAGTCCCTGAATCTCAGGGAAGCGCCCCAATTTCTAATGCCGTATATGTACACGCAAAAACCGCCCCCGTGGATGATACACTCTGACGGAATGAACCTGCGATTAGCCGGACAGGATGAAATTCATCAATGAGTCTCGATAGCGGCCTCACCGCAGCCCTCTACCTCAAGAGAGGGAAAGAACCCAAAGGTCGTCGAGGTCAAATGCTCCGCGTTGACATGGGTGGCCTGCCCTATCTACACTCGCTTTCAGTCCAGAGCACGAGTTCAGTCCAGAGCACGAGGTTGGCATGAGGCGTTTTGAGTATCTGGAGGCGCGGACGCTCCGGCAAGCCATTGGAATGTTGCAGCGGCACGGAGAGCAGGCCCGGATTGTGGCTGGCAGCACCGACTTTCTCGTCCGGTGGCGCGCCGGGTTCTGGCATCCCGACTACGTGGTGAACATACAACGCGTTCCTGGCATAAGCCGGGTGACCTACAGCGCACGAAACGGCCTGCGGCTCGGCGCGATGGTAACGATTCAGACACTGGAGCAGCACCCGGCCATACGTCGGCATTATCCCGCGCTGGCGGCGGCGGCCGCTGCCTTTGCCGGGGTGCAGGTGCGGAACCTGGCGACAGTGGGCGGCAACATCTGCAACGCTTCGCCCTCGGGCGACACGCTGCCTGCGCTGCTGGCCTACGCCGCGGAGGGCCGTCTGTCCGGCCCGGACGGGCATCGCCAGGCGCCCCTCGACCAGCTTTTCACGGGGCCGGGGCGGACAGTGTTGGCCCACGACGAGGTGCTGACCGAAATCAGCCTGCCCCCGCCCCCGCCGAACACCGGCTCGCTGTATATCAAGCACAGCCCGCGAGGCGCCATGGACATCGCCACCGTCGGCGTGGCCTCGGTGGTCACGGTTGACCGGCGTTCCGGTGTTTGCGCCGACGCCCGCATCGCCCTGGGCGCAGTCGCCCCGACTCCCCTGCGGGCCTACGCCGCCGAAGATCTGCTCCGCGGCCGGGAACTCAGCGCGGAGCTGTTGCAGGCGGCAGCCGACGAGGCGATGGCCCAGGCCAGCCCGATAGACGACATCCGGGGCACGGCCGGATACCGACGCCAGATGTCCGGCGTTCTGACTCGCCGGACGCTGGAGCGGGCAACCGAGTCGGCCGCTGGCAGTCCGCTCGCTTATGAAGACCACCGGCGGTTGGCGATTCAGGCAGTGTTCTAACGCAACGTCGCAACGTCGCAACGTCGCAAGGACGCAAGGACGCAAGGACGCAAAGGGATTGTTATGAAGAGACCACTGAGCATTACCGTCAACGGTATTGAACGCACCATGCTGGTGGAGCCTTTCTGCTCGCTGCTGGATATGCTGCGGGACGAGTTGCACCTGACCGGCACCAAGAAGGGATGCGACGAGGGCGACTGCGGGGCCTGCACCGTGCTGCTGAACGGGCAGATGGTGACCTCGTGCCTAGTGCTGGCCCACAGCGCCCACGACGCCGAGGTCACCACCGTCGAGGGGCTGGCGTCAGGCGGCGAGCTTCACCCGGTGCAACGCAGCTTCGCCGAACACGGCGGGCTGCAGTGCGGCTACTGTACGCCGGGGCTGATCATGGCCACGGTGGGGCTGCTCAACAGCATTCCCGACCCCACAGAGGAAGAGGTTAAATTCGGCCTCGGAGGTAACCTGTGCCGGTGCACCGGCTATTCCAAGGTTATCGAGGCGGTGATGGCCGCCGTCGAAAGCTCCCGGCCCTGATTAACCCGGCCCTGATTAACCCGGCCCTGATTAAACGAGGAAACGGAGTAGCAGAGATGGCTGAGTTCAATGTTCTCGGCAAGAACCATGTTCGCGTCGACGCGCTGGACAAGGTGACCGGGCACGCCACCTACGCCGGCGACGTCTACCTGCCCGAGATGCTGATGTGCAAGGTGTTGACCAGCCCTCGCAGCCACGCCCGCATTGTCAGCATCGACACGTCCGAGGCCGAGGCGCTGCCCGGGGTGCGGGGCGTCATCACCGGCAGGGACTTTCCCGACATTTTCTTCGGCTCCGGCGCCCTGCGTGACCGGCGGGTCATGGCCCGCTACGAGGTCTTCTACGTCGGCGAGCCGGTGGCGGCGGTGGCCGCCGATGACGAGATAACGGCGATCGAAGGTCTCTCGCTCATCAAGGTCGAATACGAAGACCTGGACCGGGTCGTTGATCCCATGGCTTCTCTCGCCGGCGGCACGACCACGGTTCACCCGGACCTGGAGAACTTCGAGGGCTACGGCTTCGCCCTCGGCGGCAACAACTGCACCATGCTGGACGCAGACCGGGGCGACGCGGATGCGGCCTTTGCGGAGGCCGATCACGTCATCGAGGAGACCTACCACACCCAGCCGATCAACCAGGGCTTCCTGGAGCCGATGGCCTGCGTCGCCAACGTGGAGGCCAACGGGCGGCTCACAATCTGGGCTTCCACCCAGGGCCCGTATCAGGTGCGGCAGCAGCTCGCTTCGGTGCTGGATATGCCCATCGGCAACATCAAGATCATAGCGATGGAGCTGGGCGGCGGGTTCGGCGCCAAGTTGCGGCTGGCCCTGGAAGCCTTTCCGGCGCTGCTGGCGATGAAGACGCACCGTCCGGTCAAGCTGGTCAACACCCGCGAGGAGACCTTCACCCTCAACGGCCCGCGCCTGGAGACCAACATCTACCTGAAGACCGCCGTGACCAGCGACGGGCGCATCACCGCCCGCGAGGCCCGCAGCGTGTTCGACGTGGGCGCCTACCTGGGGGCCGGTCCCAACTCCGGCGTGGGACATGGGCTGGGGGCCTACAACATCCCCAATTTCCGGCTGCGGTCCTATGGCGTGTACACCAACAAGGTGTACGTCGGCTCCTACCGGGCGTCCGGCGTGGCCGACATGACCTTTGCCGTTGAGTCGCACATGGACGTGATCGCCCACAAGCTCGGTCTCGACCCGCTGGAGTTCCGGGAGATGAATGCCCTCAAGGAGGGAGACATCAGCGTGAGCGGGGCGCGCATCCCCCGCCACGGTCTCGCCGAGGTCATGGACGCGCTGAAAGAGAAGATGGCCCAGCCTCGCGCCGGCAATGGTTCGGTATCAGCCCCGGTGGACGCGAAAATCGCCCGCGGCGTTGGCGTGGCAGTTGGCGAATGGCGCAGCGGCAGCGGGCCGTCCACCGCGTCCATCAGCGTCAACGAGGACGGCACGGTGGGGATGCTGACCGGCTCGGTAGACATCTCCGGCAGCGACACCTCGCTGGCGCAGATCGCCGCCGAGGTGCTGGGCCTTGAGATGGAACAGGTGATTGTCGCCAAGCGGGATACCGACCTCGCTCCCTTCACCGGCCCCAGCGGCGGCAGCCGGATCGTGTACAGCCAGGGCAGGGCGGTGCAGATGGCCGCCGAGGACACGAAGGACAAGCTGCTGGCGCTGGCCGCCGACCGCCTGGGCGTTCAGGCCGACGCGCTCGAATGCGGCGGCGGCGCGGTATACGTCCTGGACAACCCGCCGCAGTCCTTGGGGATGGGGCAGTTGGCGCGGATGAGCCTGTCGTCCCGTGGCGGCCCCATCGTCGGCACGGCTTCGCTGTCCAGTATGCCCTACAACCCCGTGTTCAACGCCCAGGGCGCGGAGGTCGAGGTGGACCGCGAGACCGGGCAAGTGCGCGTCACCCGTTTCGTGCAGGCGCAGGACGTTGGGCTGGCGGTGAACCCGATGGGCGTGGTTGGGCAACTCGAGGGCGGCGCGGTGCAGGGTATTGGCCGGGCGCTGAGCGAGGAAATCCAGATTGACCCCGATACCGGCCAGATCCGCAACGCATCGCTGGCCACCTACCTGATGCCCTTGGCCATAGATATGCCGGACATCGAGACCGTGCTGGTGGAAGTGCCCAGCGAGGACGGCCCCTTCGGACTCCGCGCTGTGGCCGAGCCGCCGGGATTCGGCCCGCCGGCGGCCATCGCCAACGCCATCTACGACGCCGTGGGGGTACGCATTCGCACCCTGCCCCTCAGCCCTGAGCGTGTGCTGGCCGCCATGCAGGGCAGCGAGCCGGATGATTACGGCATGGACGTGGAAGCCCTGCGCGCGGCGGAGGCGTAGGGCCTGCCCCAATTTGCAAACCCGCTCTGAGTTGGTACGCTCCGGGATGGTATGTGACAACCCCCCTCTCCCTTGGGGAGAGGGTTAGGGTGAGGGCGTCCCGTTAGCTTCGCCGGAACAACGAAGGCAGCCCCACGTCGGCTCAATGGGGACGGAAGAGGTTTGTCACGCACCCTCTGAGTGCTATGAGTGCGCTGGCGGCATATCCGCGCCGGACGAGGGGGATTCGCCGCAATCGGTTAGTCCGGTTGCGGGTAGGTTTTGACACCCAGAACCCAGGTTGCTGGTCGGCTTGCCTCCGAATGCCTGTGGCAAAGCCAAGCAACTACGACGATTGGATCGCATGGGTGAAGTGGGAGGGAACTTCAGGTGGGGGCTTTGGAGGCGACGGGCGGATTCGAACCGCCGCATAGAGGTTTTGCAGACCTCCGCCTTAACCGCTTGGCTACGTCGCCCTGAACGTCCGGGTGCAGGAGCGCCCGTCAGATACCTGGCCGCTGAGTGGTGCCGAGGGCGGGATTTGAACCCACACAGGCAATCGCCCACTGCCCCCTCAAGACAGCGTGTCTACCAATTCCACCACCTCGGCCGGGCCAGTACAGCTATATTATAGCATCCTTTTGGCCTCCGGCAACACCTGCTTTTCGCCGGTGGGGGTCTATTAGGTCTATTAGAAGGATAGCGGCAACTGAAATTCCTTACTATAATTCCCCGGTGGTTGCCCTTTTCTCCAGGGCCTTTAGTTCTCCCTACTCCCTCTGGGGGCGGGAACTATTAGAAGACCCTACCACTTTTCCTGCCATCTTTTGACGGAGTTTCGCCATGCCCGCCTTTGACCCCTCGGCCATCCGCGCCATCACCTTCGACCTTTACGGCACCCTGCTGGATTTGGAGGCGACCTTTGCGCCTGCCTTCGACGGATTTCTGCGGGATCGGGGGGCCGGAGCCGATGCAGCGGAAGTAGTGCGGACGTGGGAGTGGGCCTACCTGCACGAGGGGATGGTGAACACTTTCCTCGGCGGCCCCCGCACACCCTTCGAGCAGTTGCGGCGGGTCACGCTGTCGCAACTCTTCGCCCGCATGGGCGTCGAGCATGGCCGCGACGATATCGAGGATCTGCTGACCGCCCGCGTCACCCCGGCGCTGTTTCCCGACGTGGTGGAGAGCCTGACCGCGATGCGGGAGCGCTTCACCCTGTCGGTGCTGTCCAACGGCGACCTGTCGGTGTTGGAGCGCATTGTGTCATCGCTGAACATACCCGTGCACCGGACCATCTCGGTGGAGCAGGCGGGTTGCTACAAGCCCGACCTCCGGGTGTATCGCCGGGCCGCCGAACTGCTGGACTTGGAGGCTGGCGGTATTCTGCACGTCGCCGCCCACGCCTGGGACATCCGCGCCGCCAAAACCGCCGGGATGCGGGGAGCCTACGTCGACCGCCACGGCATCCCCTACGCCCCCTTCACCGATGAACTCCCCGATATGGAGACCGCCAACCTGCCGGACCTGGCCGCAGTCCTGGGGTGACGGACTCTTCGGACAATCCCCTCTCCACTTTTGAAGAAGGTTAGGGTGACGGCGAAAACCAAGGCACAGCCAACCACGGAGAGAAAGAATGTCCATCCGCTACGGCATAGATCTGGTGTTGCAGCCGTCCTTCACGGCGAAGATCTACCAGACGCGGCAGATAGTCTGCGGCCAATACTCATCCTGGGCCGCTGAGATGCAGATGTTGCGTATGCCCCTCACACCCTACTTCCCCTGCCCTGATGGCAGACTATCCATCCTGGTGTCGCAGGTGGAGGAAATAGCTAGGGACACCGTATCGCAGGAGCCGTTTCTACTGAGCCGAGCCGGGATAATGGCCGATGTGGAAATGAACGGCGTGGTGATGGCCTTCGACGTGTCTCAGCCCCTGCTGGAATTGCGCCGAAGGGTGATGGAGGCGGCGCGGAGCCATGATGAGTCGCTGAACTTGCGGCCTCTGTTCAATCCCCGCATTGCGCTCCTGGAATACGGGTCATTCCCACCGGCTATACTCCCCGACGCCGTGGAGTTCGCCCAAGGGGTCGCGACCGGTCTGGAAGTGGCGGAAACGGCCCCGCCGTGGCGTCTGCTGCTGACCCGCTACTCCTCCGACGCCGCGGGTGACGACTGGAGCAACGGCCGCTGGGCCGCCGACCTGTCCTGGCAGCAGCTACACAGCCACCCGCTGTACGCCCAGTAAACTCGGTGTTCGGGATGCGCTGAATCTCATCAACCGGCAGCAATCGGCAGGGGGCGGTGAACACAGAGGCTTCGGGCGCTTCTTCGGACGGGGGTGAGGATTCTGCGCGCTAGAGGTTGGCGGCGGTTGGCAGGCTGCGTACTTCGTCTCCGACTATTTTCTCCGCACTGGCAAGGTCGAACTGGGTCTGGAGGTTCATCCAGAATTGCGGTTCCACTCCAAACCAGTGCCCGAAACGCAAGGCGGTATCGCCGGTTATGGATCGTTTGCCTGCGATAATCTGACTGACCCGGTTGGGCGGCACGTTGATCTGACGGGCAAATGCGGACGAGTTGACACCGAATTGCTCCAACTCATCTTTGAGAATTATTCCCGGATGTACGGCTTGCCTGAACATACATCTTCCCCTGGGTTAATGATAGTCAACAATTTCAACTTCAGACGGCCCTTCCTGATCACCCGGCCAGGAAAAGCATATTCGCCACTGTAGGTTTATCCGGATGGAATACTGGCCCGCCCTTGGTTCCCCTGAGAGTTTCGAGGCGGTTGCCGCGGAAGGCCCGCAGCGAGTTAAGGGAGACGGCTGCGTTCAACATCGAGAGTCTGATTGCTGCTTGCTCTTCAAAACCTTGAAACGCTGCTACGAATTCGCCACTGGCAAATCGCTCGGTCCTTCGATCCCGGTACCCGATAATCATATTGGAGAGGGTAGGGTAATTGTATGCAGTACGTCAATCGTCACGATATTAGATGCCTCCCCATTTCCAATCGGTGCCGCGCTGACAGTTAGCGCACAGCGCAGGGCTGCGGTATCATTCACTCACCACTTCCACCCATACAGGAGAGAACGCGCGATGAAAGCCACCACCAAGCTGCGGCAGATGCTCAACTCCGGCGACATGGTCGTCGCCCCCTTCGTCCTTAACGCGCTGCACGCCAAAATTGCCGAGTCCGTCGGGTTTCAGGCAGTCTACATGACCGGCGCCGGCACCGCCGCCGAGCGGGGCTTCCCCGACGTGGGCCTGCTCACTATGACCGAGATGGTCGGCAACGCCAGGTACATTGCCAACGCGGTGGACATACCCGTCATCTGCGACTCCGATTCCGGCTACGGCAACGCGCTCAACGTGATCCGCTCGGTGCAGGAGTACGAGGCCGCCGGCGTGGCGGGCATCCACATCGAAGATCAGGTGTTCCCCAAAAAATGCGGCTTCTTCGAGGGCAAGCAGGTCATCCCTGTCGAGGACCATGTGCAGAAGATCCGGGCTGCGCTGGACGCTCGCAAGGACCCCGACTTCGTCATCATCTCCCGCTGCGACGCCTATGCGGTCACCGGCTGGAAGGACACCATCCGCCGCTGTAGGGCCTACGTGGAGGCGGGCGCCGACGTGGTGTTCGTTGATGGCATCAAGAGCGAAGAGGACATCCGCAACTACGCCCGCGACATGGCCGACCTGCCCCGGATGTACAACGGCGACCTGATGAACACCAACGACCTGAATGACCTGGGCTACAAGATTACCATCTGCGGCAGCACCATCTGGCTAATCTACCAGCAGGTCAAGGACTCCTTCGAGGAGCTGAAGGCCACCGGCGCCGTGGACCCCAAGCGCTTCGCCACCCGCTGGGACGTCGCCTCCCTCCTCGGCCTCGGTGAAATCTACGAGCTGGAGCGCAAGTACGGCGTCAGCGACACCGTCCCCACCAACGTGTAAGGGGACGATGCGCGCAAAGAGCTATAGATGGGATAGGCATCATCCAGTGACTGCTGACCGGCAGGACGCGAAATGACTACGAAGCCGAAGCTAATGACCGCGGAGGAACTGCTGCTATTGCCGGACGACGGTATGCAGCGCGAACTCATACGCGGGGTGTTGACGGAAGATATGCCGCCAGGAGACGAACACGGGGCGCTTGTAGCCCATATCGCTTGGCTTTTGACCAGTTACTCCTACGACAATGACTATGGGCAGGTGAGGGCCGGAGATTCCGGCTTCGTGCTGGAGCATGACCCTGACACAGTGCGCGGCCCAGACGTGACCTGGGTTGCGCCGGGCCGTCTAGCGGCGCCGGTGGTGGGCTACGCTGAGCTGGCGCCTGACCTGGTGGTGGAGGTGAAGTCTCCCGGCGACTCCCGGCGGCACATGGCGGAAAGGGCGATGATGTGGCTGTCCCACGGTGTGCGGAGGGTACTGGTAGCCGACCCGCGGCCCGTTACCCTCGCCGTTTACCGCCCCGGCGAACCGCCGCAGGTTCTGTCCGAGTTCGACATCTTCGACGGAGCCGAAGTTCTGCCCGGCTTCACCGCCCCGGTCTGGAGCTTCTTCCGGCGGCGGGCGTAGAGTTTTCCTCTGCGATGCTGGCGCCCGCCGCTTTCCGCCGCATGAAATTACTTTGCGACTGTATTGCCGTCTTCATCTGCGGTACAGTTCTCTTCGAGATACGCCAATGCCTCCAAGCCCTTGCTTTCAATGTCAGTGGTCATCAGTGTGCGCTCAGCATCTTGACACTTTCCGTCGGAGGGGCCGCATCCGACGGCTAACACGAGGGCCAGCATCGCCGCGATGGCAGGCGCCAATCCCCACCTCTTGAACTTAACGAGCATAAGCGCTCCTTAATAATTCGACATCTCCCAGCCGCAGCCCCCATCACTGAATCCGACTGCCTCTTGGAGTTGAGCCGGGAATACATCGGGAACGCCGCTGAGTATCTGCGGCGGGGCTGGAATCACAGCGGCCACCGGCGACTCATTGACATTGCCCAGCAAGTTTCCGATGACTGGAATCGCCCTGATTGGTTTGCCGCCTTTCAGGTAGCTAAGGACCTGCACATCAACTTCTATGACGACCTGATGGAGTCCGACTCCATCAGGTCGTCATAAACAGCTCAAGGGCGTTGTTGCAGGACTTGGCGCAGGTGTTGCTGTCTCCGCCCCTGGCCTTCACGCCGTCCAGCCGTGAGCAGAGCAGACGATGGCAACGACTGACCGAGGAAAGCTATCCCCATTGCTCCGCGAACCGGAAGAGAGCAGGGGCGGCAACCCGGTTATCTGGGCCGCCGCCCCCTGCTCTTGCTCGACGGGGTCTTGTTGCCAGAGTCGTTGGACTCGCTCACCGGATTGCATTCGCAACACGGGTGTTTCAGGCGTCCGGTTTTTCTACGTGCGCTCCTGCAACGTTCCGGTAAAGCCTTGGGTGGGCCGACTCGGCCCACCCAAGGCGTTCTGAGGAGCGGCACCGTAGTCGCTGGCAGTCCTCTCAAGCCGGGCCAACTCTATTTCGGTTATGATTCGTTCGATTTCGGATCCCTTTCCTCTCATACTCAGAATCACGGGATCTGCCCCTGTCTGGACTATGAGGGTTTGCGTCCTCTTGAGAAAGTACAGGATTCCGCAAATTACGCCCACCATAATTGCTGGTATTCCGACAATTGCTCCGACCACGGTAACGGTCGCAATAAATCCGAGCACTATCAGAACGATTGCGGCCAAGCGCAAACGCGAGCTGCTGTACGTCCCCTCCTGCATATAAATTATATGCTCAAGCGGCAGGTACTTTGTAGTCTCGCTGCCTCTGGTGAGCGACTCTGTGGAAACGAGCCGGAAATTTGTCACCCGCAAGGAAAGTTTCGGCGTAAAGAAAATCCTTCCGCCTGAGACATCAGCGTCTATCTCCAGGCGAACATTCTCTCCGGGCAGTAATGAAAACGCCATTGGATACCTCTCTGAATGCTGTGAATTGTTCCAGCATAGTAGCCGCAGACTCCGAATGTAAACCCTAAAATAGTTAGGATATAGCTATGATATAGCTATGATATAGCTATGAATTGCGGATTCAGCTTTGAGAAGGCGGAGAATCAGGCTCTTCCGGTCCGGTTGTGTAGCCGGAGGGTGACTCCCCGGCAGGGCCGGTTCCGTTCGTGGTTCAAGGGGAGGGCTGCTGGTGGTCCAGGAAGCAGACATTGACCGTTTCCGGGATGAATGTGCCGTCGGAGTCCCGCTGCACAGGAATCAGGGGCGCCTTCCTCCGCAACTGAGTGAAGATGTCGCTGACGTTAAACCCTTCCCGGTCTTCCCGGCCGGCCTCCAGCAGGACTTCCAGCTCCCTGGGGGTAAAGCGCTTTCCCGGATAGCGGGCGTAAACGCACAGCAACAAGAACGGCCCCTTGCGCCTTCCCCGGAAGGGAATCTTCTTCCACTTGCCGCCGGTCTTGGCGAAGGCGGTTCCCGACGCTTTATCCACCAGCAGCCTGGCGTCGGGGAGAAGGAACTCTTTGTTGGCGAGTAACTCCTCGTACTGGATTTGGCTTATGTCAGCTACTACCTCTCCGTTCAGCGCCGCCAGGAAGGCCGACTGGTCTTCGGGCGTCGCTTGCCCGCTGTCCAGCCAGTCCTGGAGCCGCTCCGCGGGAAGCGGCGCTGCCTCTTCCTCCGCCGTATGCCCGGCCTTCTCTTCTTCGCCGGGCTTGGCCCATCTCAGGACTGCTCCCAACAAAGAGCCGCCCAGGGCCACGGTCATATAGCAGGTTCCTGCGATGCCATAAGCCAGCAGCCCGCTTCGATGACGCTGGCTGAACTCTTCCGCCGGGTATCCGAGATCGCTCCAGGAGAACTCCCAAGTCCAGAAGAAGTTGCCGCCGGAAGGCAAGTGCTCAACGAAATACATTACCAACATTCCCGACACCGACAGCGTCAGCAATACCAGGATGAGGGCGGTGAAGACGGCGAACCAGAGGCGGGCCATTGCGGGGTCAAGCCGCATTTTGCGGTCGTTGAGGGCAGCGATGAGGCACAGCGAAGCCGCCATAATTCCGGCCACACCCAGCACGAGGGGTTTATTGCCATAGCCGGTAAGAAAGAACGCCGGGAGGAAAGCAATGGCGACCGGCGCCCCAAAGATTACTGCGTTGCGATGGTAAACCTCATATCTGTTGCCTGCGAACCAAGCCCGCCTTTGCAACAGCCGGTAGGCCAGATAACCCGCTCCGGCGGAGAATGTGCTCAGGGCGAGAGAAAGCGCCAGCGGGTAAGGCCGGGCCGCCACCGGCTCAAGGGTAAAGAAACCGTACTGGTCCATTCCGGTAGCGCCTGTTAAGACTGCCGGCAGATTCAACATTATCAAGAGGGAGATAATCAACAATCTTCCCAGCCACGGCTCTGGACGTGAAGCGCCTGATGGCGCGTTGCTTCTATCCATCCTGTACCCTTTCGACAAGTAAGGTGCGAGTTCCCTCGGCGCTCAGAGAATTCCCTAATGCCGCGGGCGGTCCTGGAACTCGCGCTCGGTGGTCTCGGCCTCCACCTGCTGGTACTCCGGCAGGCTGATCAGAGCCTCCACCCCGGCGCGCATCCCGGCCACCTGCGGCGCGTTGATGCCGATGTGGCCCGTGTCGCGCAGGCTCTCGCAGATGCCGGCGAATGCCGCCCACCGCCGCGATGATGGACGACGTGGCGTAGATGAGGAACTGGCAGCCCAGGTCGCGGTATTCCTCCACCGTGATGTCGTCGGCCCCGGCGATAACCATCAGCGGCACGTCCGGCACGCCCAGGCGGAAGGTGGACTAGGTCCTCCCTGCTGCGGACGCCCCGGGGCATTACCAGGTCCACGCCCAGGTCCTCGAGGGCGTTGCCCCGGCGGATGGCCTCGTTCATGTCGCCCTCCACCGCGGTGAAGGCGTCGGTGCGTCCCACAATCAGGAAGTCGGGGACGGTGCGGCCCGCAGAGCGCAGCCTAGCTTCTGGAGAAAGTCCTCCATGGGTATGACGCGCTCCAGCCCGGCGTGGTACGAGGCCCGCTTGGGGAAGAACTGATCTTCGATGTGGATGCCTGCCACTCCCGCCCTCTCAAAGGAACGCACCGTGTGCATCGTGTGCACCGGCTCACCGTAACCAGCATCGGCGTCGCAGATTACCGGCAGCGGCGCCGCCCGCACCACCTTTTCTGCAACCGGGAACTGCTCGGTCAGGGTCATCAGCGGCTCGGTTACCGCCAGGTGTGCGCCGGGAATGTAGCCGCCGCAATAGCAGGCGCAGGATCCCAGAGACTGCACCAGCCGCGCCGGAATGGGGTCGTATGCCCCTGGCGCGACAATCTGCTCCCCGGCGCTAATTCTCACTCTGAGATTGCTCCGCAGCGACACTTCACTGCCTCCCAGGATGGGATTATACGCAATGGCGCAATGGCGCAAAGGCGCAAAGGCGCAAAGTAATTATTGTTAACCTTTGCGCCATTGCGTCTCTGCGCTATTGCGTCGAAAACTGGTCTTAGTCCTGAGGGATGAGGGGCGCCACTTCCCGCGAGAACTGCTCCATGTTCTCCTGTATTGAAGCCACGCTGTCGCCGGCGGGGAAGCTGATGATGAAATTGGATACGCCAATGTCCATGTACTGCCGCAGGTCGGCGGCAATCTGCTCCGGGCGGCCGTTCATCCACGGGCGGGAGCCGTCGGCGGAGTTGTTGAAGCGCACGTCGGTGCTGAAGGTCAGGTCAACAGCGTTCTCGTCGCGCCCGGCTTGAACCGTCAGGCGGCGCAGGCGGGCTACCAGGCCGGACAGCTCCTCCGGCTCCAGGATGGCGGGGGGGCGCAGACCGATGGGCATCCAGCCGTCGCCATGCCGTGCCGCGCGGCGGATGGCCGGGCCGGTGTGCCCGCCAATCCAGATGGGCGGATGCGGCTTCTGCACCGGTTTGGGCGAGAACCCGCTGCCGGAGATCTGATAGAACTCGCCGTCAAAGGACGGGTTATCCTTCGTCCACAGCTCCTTGTACAGTTCGATGAACTCGTCGGTGACCGCGCCGCGTTGGGCGTAGGTGTCCAGCCCCAGCGCCTCGAACTCCTCCTCCATCCAGCCCACTCCGGCGCCCAGAATCAGCCGCCCGCCGGACAGTACGTCCAGCGTGGACAGCATCTTGGCGGCGAGCACCGGGTTGCGGTAGGGCAGGATCAGGACGTGGGTTCCCAGCCGCACGTTCTGGGTGCAGCCTGCCAGGAAGTTCAGGGCCGCCAGCGGCTCGAAATAGGGCTGATCGGGAACAAAGGTCGCGACGCCGTCGGAGGCGTAGGGATAGAAGGAACTGACCTCCCTCGGCAGGATGACATGGTCGCTGACCCAGATATGGTCATAGCCCAGGTCGTCGGCCCGCTGCGCCAGTGTGCGCATCTCATCCGGGCCGGCGAGCGCGCCGCGAGTGGGTACGGAAGTTCCGAAAGTGACTGGCATCATGCCCTCCGGCGTCGTGAACTCAGCACCGTGAAATTTCGGTGTTTCTCCGGCCAGTGTAGCAGATGCCCCGGGGTCTGCTAACTAGACCAAATCCAAGGTGAAATGCGCATTTATGCCAGGTAGCGTTTCATTGCAGGTGGACTCGCCGGCGCACGGGCGGTCCACTGGTAGGGGCGGGTTTGAAACCCGCCCCTACGGTCGAGGCGCGAACCCTGACTGCGAATGGCTGTCCGCAAAATGTACATCCCACATTGGCTTTGGTTTAGAATATGCCGCCCGGCGGGCGGGCGCCCCGCTGCTTGCGGACTACATAACAGCTTCCAAGGTGGTCATGCGGGCCGCGTTTTCGCGCGTCGAACCCCACCCAGATGTAGATGAAACCCAGCGGAAACAGCGCCAGCAATACCACCGCGCGGACCATCTCACGCACCACCACTCGCTGCCACGGCGGCACGTTGCCGTTGGCGTCCACAACCTGAATCCGCAGCAGCATTTTGCCCAGGGTCTGCCCTCTAAGCCCCGTGAGCAGCACCGAGTGCGCTACCGACAACCCCCAGAACATCAGCAGAAAGCTGTAATTGATGTTTTCAAGGGCAATGGTAATGTCTTCCATGGCAGCGGGGTCAGCGTCGCCGGATGTCAGTGAGATTCCGATGACGGCAGCAAGAATGGCCGCGACGAGGTAGGCAGCAATCCAGTCAATCAGGAAGGCCCCGGCGCGAATCCAGAACCCCATGTATTCCACCCCTTCGTAAGGAGCGGAGGGAGCGGATGGGGCGAGCGCCACGGCCCGTCCGCAGTTGGGGCAGAAGTCGGCGTCGGGCGAGACAGCCGCGCCACAGGCCCCGCAGCCCAGCCCGCCCGTGGCGGCCGCGCCTCCCGTGTAGGCGGGGGCGTTGGCGCAGTCCAGGCACAGGCCGTCGGCAGCCCGGAAATGCAACGCGCAAAGGGGAGCCACACCGCATCGCTGGCAGGTATGACCGGTTCCCCACGCCACGCCCACGCCGCAGCTGCGGCAGTAGGGGATGTAGTCCCGTGGCGGCGGATCCGTCGGCGCGTCTGCCTCCGCCACCGGCTGCCCGCAGACGCCGCAGGCCCGGCTGCCCGGTTCCACGACGGCCCCGCAGTTTCCACAAAATGACTGTCCCTCGCCGAAACCCGATTCTCTGGTCATTGCTTCGAAAGTTCCTGTTGCATCAAGAATTACCGGACAACAGCATACGCCGCCCAACTGCCCGCCTCAACCCGGGGCTGAAACGGGCCGAAACGCCGACGGCAACTTTACATCAGAAAATTAGCCTATATAATGCGTATCCGCTGAACCGGCCTTTATCGGGCGTCGAGGTTTCAGGGTTGCTGGTCAACAGGGCAAAAGCGACAGTTGCGACAGTTTACGCCAGGGCTTGCGGGCTGTCCCCTCGCAGGAGGGTGGCGCCGCAAGGCTCAATGGGAGTCCCGGTATCGCTTTGGGCTTCACTGCTCGCGCTACTTTCGGTCCTTATCTTGCTTGCGGCGGCGGCGGGCTGCGATTTTGCAGACGAATTCCCCGGGACATCTACGCCTGTCCCTGAGACTCCCACTGCCGCGTCTCCCACCATTGCGCCGCCCGCTGCGACAACCGAGATTGCGGTTTCGCCGACCTACCCGATTACTGCCAGCGCTCCCTCTGCCTCCGGAGTCGTGCTGCGGATTTCCGTTGCTCCGGTTCCGGCCGACCTGCCGGATTACGACCGCGATGAGTGGCGCCATTGGACCGATGAGGACGGCGACTGCCGGAACGCAAGGCAGGAAGCATTGATCGCCGAGTCCAGTATTGAAGTGACCTTTCAGTCCGATGAACAGTGCCGGGTGAACGCCGGGAGCTGGGTGGGGCCTTACACGGGCGAGGCCGTCAGCAGCCCCGGCGAATTGGACATTGACCACATGGTGCCGCTGGCAAATGCGCATCGCTCCGGCGCATGGGCTTGGGACCGGGTGCGCAAGCGGGAATTCGCCAACCACCTGGGCTACGAGAACCACCTGATCGCGACCACCAGTTCGGCCAACCGCTCCAAGGGGTCAAAAGGCCCCGAGAAGTGGCGTCCGCCATTGGAAAGCTACTGGTGCTCCTACGCCACCGATTGGGCCACGATCAAACGCGACTGGGGACTGAGCGTCACCGAGGCCGAATATGCGGCGCTGTCCAATATGCTGGCCATCTGCGCCATGCCGGTGTTGCTGCAACCCACCCAGGGGGCCGCTCCATCCGTCCCCACCGCAACTATCCCGCCCACCCCGCCGGCCGGGTTGCGCTACGACCCCTTCGGCCCGGACCGCAACTGCGCGGATTTAGAAACCTACGACGAGGCGCTGGCTTTCTTCCTGGCTGCCGGAGGCCCCGACAATGACCCGCACAACCTGGATGTCAACGGAGACGGCGAGCCCTGCGAATCCCTGCCCGGCGGGCCGTCGGCCCGGGCATCGCCAACGCCGGACAGCGCAACAGCGCTCTATGCCGCCGTCGGCGCCGGTCCCTCGGATGAGAATGGCGCCGACTGTCCCCTCGGCGCTTCCGGCGAACCGAACTGCGAGCCGCCGCCAACCCCCACGCCGACCATCACGCCAACGCCAACCCCTGTCCCGACCGCAACACCCACATCAGCGCCCACACCGGAACCCACCCCACAGCAGGAGGAAGCCTCCCGGACGGCGCTTGCCACGCCCGCTCCAACATCAGTGCCGACCCCTACTGCAACCCCTGCCCCAACATCTGCACCGACCCCGACTGCCACGCCTGCCCCCACTCCTACGCCGGAACCAACGTCGCCACCGGAAGACGCATTTATGGACCGGGACTGCGGTGACTTCTCCGACTGGCAGGAGGCTCAGGACTTCTTTCTGTCCGGGGGAGGCCCCGACGCCGACTCGCACAGCTTGGACAGGGATGGCGACGGCGTGGCCTGCCAGTCGCTCCCCGGAGCGCCTGAAGAAGCCTCGACGCCAACGCCTGCTCAGTCTGCCACGCCCATCCCGAAGTCTACCCCGAAGCCTACCCCCGAGGCGGCATACTCCGGCCTGCCTTTTGACCCCCACGGCCCCGACCGGAACTGCGGCCACTTCTCATCATGGTGGGATGCCCAGAATTTCTACCTGGCCGCCGGCGGCCCGGAGGAAGACCCACATCGTCTCGACGGCAACGGCGACGGCATAGCCTGCGAATCCCTCTCCGGCGCTCCGAAAAGTGAGGCAGGAAAACTTATTTCAGAACAGTGGTCTACGGTGGACGCTCAGGACGATTGCAAAGTCTCTGTCTGAATCAAGATTCACAGGATTAAAGGATGAGCAGGAAGGATGAGCAGGATTGAGGAATATCCTGAAAGTCTCAAAATCCTGCGAATCCTGATTCAGAAAAAATTCAGCCGGAATTCAGCCGAATGAGACTTCGCAATCGTCGCGGGTGGCCGCTCCGCTCCGGTTGTGCCGTTTGGCGGCAATGTGCTAGGCTGAATTCGAGGTGGATTGCCGTTATGAATGAGCGTTTCGCGCCGGGTAGGGTTGTAGTCGCCATGAGCGGGGGGGTCGATTCCTCTGTTGCCGCGCTGTTGCTGCATCGCGCAGGATGGGACGTCGTGGGCGTCACCCTGAAGCTGTACAGCCTGGACGAGGCCGAATTGCCCGCCGACCACCAGGGCTGCTGCACGCTGGACGACGTGGAGGATGCGCGAGCCGTCTGTCGCCGTCTGGGCATCCCCCACTACGTCCTGAACATGGAGCGGGAGTTCCACGACCAGGTGATGGACTATTTCGTGTCCGAGTACCGGCGCGGCCGCACTCCGCATCCCTGCATTGCCTGCAACGACAAGATAAAGTTCAGCCAGCTTATGGCCCGCGCTGATGCCCTGGGCGCGGAATACGTCGCCACCGGCCACTACGCCCGCGTTGAGCATACCAGCGGCGACGCGATACTCAGGAAGGGCGCTGACCACGGCAAGGACCAGTCTTATGTGCTCTTCGGCATGACGCAGGCCCAGTTGGCCCGCACACTGTTTCCTGTGGGCGGATACCGCAAGGAAGAAATCCGTCAGTTGGCGCTGGACGCCGGGCTGATTACCGCCGGCAAGCCCGACAGCCAGGACATCTGCTTCATCCCACTGGGCGACTACCGCGAGTTCCTGCGCCAGCGGGCCGCCGGCGTTCCCGGCGAGATTGTGGAGTTGGACGGTTCGGTGGTCGGCGCACATCAAGGCATCGAATACTTCACCGTCGGCCAGCGCCGGGGCCTGGGGTTGCCGCACACGCCGGGTGAGCCGCGTTACGTCGTGCGCCTGGAGGCCGACAGCAATCGCGTGGTGGTCGGGCCGGAGAGCGCTCTGTACGCCGGGGAGACTTGGATTACGGGTGTCAACTACGTGAGCGGGAAGGCGCCGGATGAGGGGACGCTGGTTTCGGTCAAGATTCGATACAAATCCTGCGAGACGGCGGCGACGCTGCATCCCCGGCCCGGCGGCGCGGTGGTGCGCTTCCGCGAGCCGCAGCGCGCCGTAACCCCCGGTCAGGCGGCCGTGTTCTACGACGGCGACACCCTGCTGGGAGGCGGCGCCATTGAGCCGCCGTATGCCTATACCGCAACCGGACAAGAGCTTGAATCCCTCTCCGAGTCAAGAGCATAGGGATTTGTCGGCGTATTCCGAGACCATTTCACCGAATCGCAAAGAGGGCGCGAATGCCGTCCAGCACCGGACACGAGAAGAAGTTGATAGCCCCCGCCACTTTTGCCGCGAAATTGAATACGATGAAGGGGCCGATACGCTTTGGATGGGAAACGGCAGGTCCGCTCCGGGCGGGATGGACCTGTTCCCGGGCTGCGTCGTCTTTTTCGATGTCTTTTTCGATAAGGATGGCAGGACTGTGACCGGCGTTATGCTCAGGGGTGCGAAAAATCTGCTTCAACTCCACCTATACGGGGACGCTTCGCAGAGTAACGGTGCGGGATAGAAGGTGCCTGATCTCTCCCTTGAACGTGAGTTGCTGTGCCGGGGGGCTAGGCCGGTGGCCGGGGCCGATGAGGCCGGGCGCGGGCCGCTGGCCGGGCCGGTGGTGGCCGCCGCCGTCATCCTGCCGCCGGACCTGACCGGCGATGAGCACTGGCTGGGATTGCTGGACGATTCCAAACGCCTCACCCAATCGCAAAGGGAGCGAGCCTGCCTGGCAGTGCAGGAATACGCCCTGGATTGGGCCGTGGGCTTCGTTGACCACGATGAAATTGACCGCATCGGCATCGGCGTCGCTGCGCTCCGGGCGATGATGCTGGCCGTGGACGCTTTGAGCGTCAAACCCGCGCACCTGTTGCTGGACTACATCCCGGTGCGACAATGCGCCTATCCCTACGATACCGTGGTCAAGGGCGACAGCCGCAGCTATAGCATCGCTGCCGCCTCAAACATCGCCAAGGTCACCCGTGACCGCATGATGGGCGAATACGACACCGCTTTCCCCGGCTACGGTTTCGCCCGGCACAAGGGCTACGCCACCGCGCTGCACCTGGAGCGGTTGCGGGAAATCGGCCCCTGCGACATCCATCGCCGCTCCTTCGCTCCCGTGGCCCAGGCCCGGCTGCGCTTCCCGGAGCAGACCGCCCCGTGAGCGACGCCAACCGGCGGCTGGGGCAGTGGGGCGAGCGGCAGGCGCGGCTGCACCTGGAAGCGAAGGGATACGCCGTCGTCGCCAATAACTTTCGCTGCCGCGCCGGCGAGATTGACATCGTGGCCCGGCAGGGCGACGAGATGGTCTTCGTGGAAGTCAAGACTCGCCGGGGGGACGCTTTCGGCCGCGCCGAGGAGTCCATATCCCCCGTCAGGGCTGAGCGTCTGGCCTCCGTAGCCGAGGAGTTCCTGCAATCCCGGCTGGATGGGGAGTATCACTCCGAGACTGCCTGGCGCATCGACCTTGTCTGCCTGAACCTGGACCGCCGGGGCATACTCATGTCCGTCAGCCACATACTCCACGCGGTTGAGTTGTAGCCAGAGTCACCCGGTCGTTCTCTTTCCTTTCGGGGGTGGGTCAGGGTGGGGGCGTCCCCGTTCAGTGAGCGGTCATCGCCTACTGCTTGTACTCCAATCTTACTCCGGCGCTCTTACTCAATGCCCCCAAAGCTAAAATGTCAGCGTCAGGCGGCCAAGCATACCGCAAGACACGAACAGCAGCGCAACCACGAGGGCCAGGATGAGGCAGCCGATGCGCGGGTTCATCAATTTGAATGGGGCCCCCAAGAGCTTGAACGGAAGCTCGAGGAGGCGAAATATGAGCGCTATCAAGGCGTCGATTGCTCCGGGGCCGTGATTTGGCGGTTGATTTGAGCGGCCAGGTAGCCCGCGCCGAAGCCATTGTCTATATTGACCACCGCCACGCCGGGGGCGCAACTGTTGAGCATGGAGAGCAGAGCGGCCAACCCCTCGAAGCTGGCCCCATAGCCCGCGCTGGTGGGCACTGCGATGACCGGGGCCGAAACCAGCCCCGCGAGGACCGCGGGCAGGGCGGCGTCCATCCCTGCAACCACGATGATAACCCGCGCCGCTCGAATCTCCGGGAGCCGGTCCAGCAGGCGGTGCAGCCCGGCGACGCCCACGTCGGCGATGAGGGCGGCGTCCTGCCCCATCAGCCCGGCGGTCAGCATCGCTTCCTCGGCCACGGGCAAGTCGGCGGTGCCTGCGGTCACTATCAGCGTCCCCGGCTGTTTTGGGGCGTCCGTTGCCCACGGTATGACCACGGCCCCTGCTAGTTCGTGAAACTCCGCGTCGGGCGCGACCTCCAGCACGGCGCAATGGGCGTCGCGTCCGGTCTTGGTCACCAGCACCGGATGACCGCGCCCACGCAACGCTGCCACGATGCCCGCCACCTGCTCCGGCGTCTTGCCCTTGCCCAGCACCACCTCCGGCGAGCCGGTGCGCAGCGGGCGGTGGTGGTCGATGCGGGCATAGCCCAAGTCCTGATAGGGCAGGTCGCGGAGTTGCGACAGGGCTTCTTCGGTGGTCAGATGTCCTTCACGCACTTGCTCCAGCACCCGCTGAATGTCGCCGCCTTTCGTTGGGAGACTGTCTGCCATGCGCTAGCCCAAAAGCTGCTGGCTGGCGGCTTCGGCTGCCCGCCGGTAGACTTCCTGGAAGGGCAAGCCTGTTTCGATGGCGATTCGGCGGCAGTCGTCGGGTTCGGGGGCGGCGCTTACGTCTGAACCATTGAGCGATTTGACCTTGACGCTGACGGCCCCGAACTCCGTTTCGATGGTGACGCTGCGGCGG
Source organism: Dehalococcoidia bacterium (assembly GCA_965261945.1). Classification (GTDB taxonomy): domain Bacteria; phylum Chloroflexota; class Dehalococcoidia; order Lucifugimonadales; family UBA3495; genus VXOI01. Next base: position 1,759,235 of record CBDHEF010000002.1, on the reverse strand, counting down.
TCCGCCACGTGGCGGTCAACCCGGCGGGAGCGGATGCCCAGCGTCGGCGTTTCCCGCAGTATCAGCTCCACGGCGACCTGTTCCAGGTGCGGGGGAACCAGCACGGACAGCACCGCGCCGGGGCGGTTCTTCTTCATCTGCACCGGCGTATGCCACACATCCAGCGCGCCTAGGGCGAACAGCCTCTCCTGAGCGTAGCCCAGCACCAGCCCCGGCGCATCGTCGAGGTTGGTCTCCAGCAGAACCACGCTGCCGGGCTGGAAGATGCCACTAATTCCCTCCCCTCTTGGGAGAGGGTCAGGGTGCGGTCGTTCCGACGTTTCCCCCAGCCACAAACGCAAGGCGTTGGGGAAACCCCGTGGATCTTTCGTCCCCAGCCCGACGCCCACGCGCTGGACAGAGAACGCAGGACGCCGAAACTCGGCCAGCGAGGTAATCAGCGCCGCGCCGGTGGGGGTGGTGAGCTCGCCGGCCCCGGCGTGGGCTGGGCTGTCGGCGGCTACCGGCGCCCCCGTTGCGGCGACCAGCTCCAGGGTGGCCGGCGCGGGGTTGGAATACCCGCCGGCCCGTCGCGGCGGCGACGGTTCGCCCAGCACCAGCGGCGCGGCGTAGACTTCGCCGACGCCCAGCTCTCGCAGTCCGATGCAGAACCCCACAACGTCGACCAGCGTGTCTACGCTGCCCAGTTCTTCCAACTCCAGGGACTCCTCGGGCTCGCCATGAACCCGCGCCTCCGCCCGCCACAGCGCCCGGAGCACCGACTCCGCGCGTTCCTTGACTGCCGGTTCGAGGCCGCTGTCTGCTACGGCCCGGAGCAGCGCGGCGGGGGAGTGCCGGGTGCGGTCCTCTAGCTGGACCTTGAGGTGGGTGCCGCGAATTTCGCAGCGGGTTTCCTCCACCGCGTTGATGCCGTAGCCGCCTACGGGCAACTTGGCCAGACCGCTTCGCAGCAGTTCCAGCGGCAGGCCCGCATCAACCAGCGCCCCCAGCAGCATATCACCGCTGGCCCCGCCGATGGGCTGAATGTAAGCAATCTTCATCGAATGTGGTATGAGCGGCTCGGATACCGGCCCACTCTTCTCCCTTTGGGAAAAGATTAACCCAATTCCCTCCCCCCTTGGGAGAGGGTAAGGGCTGAGGGCGTCTCCCCGTCTCTACTTCTTCAATACTTCGTTGAGGCTGCCGGAGCGTAGGCCGGCCAGGTCCAGCGAGACCCACAGGTAGCCGATTTTCTTCAGCCCGGCCACGATTTCCTCGCGCTGGCGGAAGGCGAGTTCCATATCCGGCTCAGACGCCTCGACGCGGCAGAGCTTGTCGTGGTGGCGTGCCCGGACTTCCCGCAGGCCCAGGCCGCGCAGGAAGTCCTCGGCCCGCTCGATTTGCGACAGCGTTTCCACGGTGACTGGCGTGCCATAAGGCACCCGTGAGGACAGGCATGGCTGGGCGGGTTTGTCCCACACCGGAATGTTCATCTGTCGGGCGATGGCGCGGACTGCGGCTTTGTCCAGCCCGGCCTCGAGCAGGGGACTGCGGGCGCGGTGTTCCGATGCGGCTTCCATGCCGGGGCGGTAGTCGCCGCGGTCGTCGGTGTTGGCCCCGTTGGCAACCCAGGCGTAATTTTCAGCTCGGGCCAGCGCGGTCAGGTGGGTGTACAGCTCGGTCTTGCAGAAATAGCAGCGCCGGGGCGAGTTGGCGGTGTAGCCCTCGCGCTCCATTTCGTTGGTGCGTATGACGCGGTGGGCGAAGCCGAATTGCCGGGCCAGTCCCTCGGCCTCCGCAAGCTCGCGGGCCGCCAGCGCCGGAGATGCGGCTGTTACGGCAAGCGCGTTGTCGCCCAGCGTTTCGTGAGCCGCCACGGCTACCAGTGCGCTGTCCACTCCGCCGGAGAAAGCGGTCACCACCGACCCCATCTCGCGGATGATGCCCCGGAACGTGTCGAGCCGTATGTCCAGACTTTTTTCCATACTACAAATCACTGCTGTGAACACAGAAAGCGTGGAGGTTCCTGGGAAAACCAATGGGAACCACTAATTTTCTGTGCGTTCTGCGGTTAATCCCCCTCGTTAAGGAAAGCCGCCACCGTGTCGGCGAAGGCGTCGGGCCGCTCCAGCATCAGCAGATGCCCAGCGTTGGGAACCGTTCCAGTCCGCGACCCTGCAATCATAGCCTGGAAGTCGGCGGCGTAGGACGGCGGGTTGATGCGGTCCTGCTCGCCCCAGAGTATGAGCGTGGACGCTTTGATGCGGTAGGCGCGGCGGTGCAGCCCCTTGTCGGGCAGGGGCCAGAGAAATTTACCGGCGGCGGCGATGTCCTGCATCCGGTCGCGGGCCAGCGCATCGGCGAGGCCGTCGAGGGATGCCGCGCCCTCCGGCGTCGCCGCCAGGCGATCCGCAAGCTCGTTGGCGTTCAGGGACAGCAAGTCGGCCACCGGCTCCTCGTCCCGCCAGACGCCCGCCGGGGACACCAAGGCGAGGCGGTCTACCGACGACGTCGAGAAAGCGGCCATCTCGGCGGCAATCATCCCTCCCAGGAAGTGGCCCACCACGTGGGCGCGGGAGACGCCGAGAAGGCGCAGCAACTCCAGGTGGTACAGCGTCAGGTCGGTGAGATCGGCCAGGTGCTCCAGCCCCGAGGCCGCGCCGTAGCCGGGTAGAGTAGGGGCATAGACGGTGAACCGCTGCGAGAGCCGCTCCAGGAACGGCGCCCATCCCTTCTGCGCCACCGCGCCGTGCAGATACATCAGCGGCGGGCCATCGCCAGCCGTTACGACCTCGGCATGGAAGTCACCGCCGCGCATTTCCAGGTTGATGGTTTCAGGCATCGTTGCTCCGAGGGGGGTTGCTACCGCGAATCCCGTAAATGTTATCAGATTTCCACCATTTGCGTTGTGGGCTACTGGTCTTTTATCTGCTGGGACAACGAAGTCTCGAAATGCTGATATTGTTCTCTGGCCTGCTCTGCCAAGTTACGATACCTGTCATATTCGAGTTGCGCCATTTGGACGATCTGGCGCCGCTGCTCTATGGGTGGTATAGGTATCCGTATGTTCTCGACGAATTTTTTGGTGATGCCGCCTTGCGCTCCTCCTGATATTTCGCGGACGATTTGTTGTTGCCCTAACCATGATTTGAGGAAGAAAAAGAGATAGTAGGTATTAAGACGAACTCGTGACTCTGTTTCTTCAGGAGGACAATCTTCATCCCCCGGAAAAGCCGCTTTCACAGCGAGCTTGAATATGTGCTCGTTAATCAAGCACCGTTCAAGCTGAAAACCCTCCGGTACAAGCCCAACTTTGCCGGTAGTCGCCCCGTCTTTGGCGATAAGAATATCCAGAGGATTAACCTCACCCTTATCCTGATTACTCTTGAAAAAATCCTCATCAACGTAAGACAAATCTTCCAGACTGACAAACCCGTCTGCGGTGATGTTTCCGACAAGAAGTATTGGAATATCTCCAACACTGTATTTTGCCCCACCTTTGGGGGACTTGCCGCTCAGAATTGTCTGTCTGACCAATTGATTTAATTCGGACGTGGGGTGTGGTATGTTGGCAAACTCACGTTCAATTATGGGGCCAAGAACGTAGTACTGTGGGTCCAGCCGTCCACTGCCCTGCACTGATTTTACGGAAACGCGAGTAACGCCATCGTCCAAAGAACCCGTACCGTTGACGAAATGCTCCAGCAGAATGGGCAGGTCGGTTGAGTCCGGTCGGCCAGTGGCGTCATATCCGATATGATTGGCCAAGGCCATAAACATCTGATAATCTTCGGCACGATTGTCGCTTGGTTCCCATTTTTTCGCAATTAACAGGCTGGTTTTCATACCCGACCCCGCTTTGCGAAAAGCGTAAGGCGGTAGAGAAATTATAGAGGAGACCCTGTAATTCCTCAGAATATACTCACGTACGTGCCTGTCCGATGGATTGGAGAGAATTCCGTCAGGAACCACCATTCCGAGTATGCCGCCGGGGCGCAGGAAGAGAGTACATCTTTCGACGAACAGAACTTCCGATTTGGCCGACTGTTTTTCTCTGGCCAACTGGTAGTCGGCTAGTTGAGCTTGGCCTAATTTGTCGGTTTCGTTGCTCCGTATGCTATCTCCAAAGGGTGGATTTGTCAGGATATGCGTAAAGCTGTTGTTGACAATGCTGGGATTGTCAAAAGTTATGTCCAGTCCACTGCCTATTTCGATGTTGGTATGCCCATCTTCGTTGATGACCATATCCATCATAGCGATGCGAGCGATTCTCTCGTTGATTTCGATGCCGTATAAGTGGCGTTTCGCAAAATCATCCTTCAGGCGAAAAATGGTTCGATCGTCGCCTGCATAGGCTGACTCAATCTGGTGGAAAACCTGTTTCATAGAATAAACTAAAAATCCGCCGCTCCCACAGGCCGGATCAAGCAACACAGCGTTGTGAGTGGGCCTAGTCATGGACACCATAAAATCTACTATCTCTCGGCGGGTGAAGTATTGGCCCAGCCGACCTCTGAACACCTCTCCCAAAAACTGCTCAAATGCCCTTCCCTTCGCGTCAGGATCGGTACGATCAAGGGAAACGTGCTGGAGCAAGCGGACTACGGCAGATATTTTTTGAGGTTCTGAGACAATGTTGTCCGCAAATAGCCCCGGGTCATCTTCGCAAGCCTTTTGGTATTGGGTTAGCACGCGCTGGGCTACCATGAATTCCGTTTCCCGCTCTCCCCACTGAAGTCCGTAAGCCTCACCGTTTGGTGTTTGCCGCTCATCGTAGAGTTTGGCAAACATGAGCTTGCTCATTTCGTCAAAAGCCTCGGTAGGGTCAAGACGCCCACCTGACCATAGTTCGTTGTGGCACTGTTCAAATATATTGTATAGTGCAGAGATGCTGATTTCTCTTAAATCATTGTCACCAGCACGGATGAATAAGTACTCAGGAGTGTCACCGTAGTTCGCTGGAACATCAGCAATAATATTCTGGCTACGCTCTAATCCACCAAAACCTTGAACCCTCCAGTTTATCTTTATGTTGGAATCGTAATAGATAGCGAATTCTGATGCCAGCGCGTTGGCGTATCCAAAGACTTGTTCAGTTTTTTGAGCCTGATCTGATTGAGTAATGCCCGGCGATCCTGTCTCAACCGTGATGTAAGGAGAACGCATACGGTCGTCCTTGAACACGACTACATCGGCCCAATTGTTGGGGCTACGGTTCGGTATGGTTACTTCCAAGTCTATCCGACTTGGAGAGTATTGGTAATCGAAAATAAGGGACAACACTATCTCTGCCCTGACCTTTTCCTCCGGGTCACTCCAACGATATCGTTTATCTCTAGCCAATCGGTATGTGACAGTATCCTCTGCTTCGTCAACGGCAATGACACCGAGTTCATGGCCCCTGTTCAATAATTCAGCCTTAGACATCAAGTTCCTTCTTTAAACAGGATAGGTACGGCTTCAACTTTATGAAAAATCGTAAACTACCGCTCCGCATCTCGCAACCGGCAACTGTCAGCAATCACAGCCCCGCGTACCACTCCGCGATTGCCGCGCCGATTTCGTGCGGCGAGTCTTCCTGTATGAAGTGTACGCCGGGGACGGTCACCTCGTGCTGGTTGGGGAAGGCGCGGCAGAACTCTCGCTGTGGGCCGGTTAGGATGGCGCCCGGCTCGGCGTTGATGAACAGCTTGGGCGTCGGGGTCTGCGACAGCCATTCGGCGTATTCGGCGACGATGGCCACCACGTCGGGCGGCTCGCCTTCGATGGGGATTTCTCGGGGCCAGGACAGCGTGGGGCGGCGCGACTCGCCTGGTTCGGCGTAGCGTCGGCGGTAGACCTCCATCGCCTCGCCGCTGATGCCCCGGATGGTGCTGCCGGGCAGTACGCGCTCGACGAAGATGTTGCGCTCCAGAACCATGCTTTCGCCTGCGTCCGACCGGAAGCCCTGGAACACCTGCCGCGCCGCCTCCGGCCATTCGCCCCACGACACCGGGCGCACGATGGCCTCCATGTAGACCAGGCCGCGCACACGCTCCGGGTGGCGCCGCGCCCAGTGGAAGCCCAGGGCCGAACCCCAGTCGTGCACCACCAGCGTCACCAGGCCCTCGGGCAGGACCGAATCAAACCAGGCGTCAAGATACCGGCTGTGGTCGGTGAAGCGGTACGACCCGTCGGGTGTGCCGTCCGACTCCCCCATGCCCACCAGGTCGGGGGCCAGGCATTGGGCCAGCGGCGATAGGTGGGGAATGATGTTGCGCCACAGGTACGACGACGTGGGGTTGCCGTGCAGGAACGCCACCGCGCCGTTAGAACCCGCGCCGCCGGTGTCGACGTATGCCATCGTTAAGCCCCCCGCGTCGACGCGCAGGCGGGGATGCGGGTCGTGGGCCGAAATATCGCTGGTAGTCAAATTATGCGCTCCAATACTCCAACCATCATTTCCCTGAAGAGGGGAAACAGAGTGTTGTCCCTTTCCTATTCAGGGACTCGGAAGAATATCGTTCCGTCGGAATCGTGGCCATGAGTGCGCCATAGTCGGATCTCGGCCAGCAGTTCGTTATGCCGGGCGAGCGCCCGCTCCTCTGCTGCCGCGAGTAGCAGATCAAAGCGTTCGCGAGAGGCGCGAATTTCGGTTGCCAACGTTTCTTGCTGCAAATCAGAGCGTTCGCGAGAGGCGCGAATTTCCGCAGCCAACATTTCCTGGCCTTTCTCCAGCTTCCCCAGCCTGCTGTTGATATTGACCAATGCTCCAACAACAGAAATGAATATCGCCGCCGCGCCTGCAATGAGACTGGCTATGATTGGTACGGGAATGGTCATAGGGTTCACTGCTCCGGGGCCCTATCGAGGAAGGAGAATTACCCAGCCGCCACCGGCGCGATGGCGTTGGGGTTGGAGACGCCTTCGGGCCACCAACGGGTCTCGTACTCCGACCAGATGTCGCGGACGTATGGCATCACCTCTCGGGCGAAGAGTTCGGTGTTCTTCATCGCCAGTTCCTTTGGCATATCGCCGAACTGGAGCAGCAGCATCAGGTTGCCCACTCGCAGCTCCTTGATGGCGTGGGCCAGGTGCTGCCGCACGGTCTCCGGCCCGCCGACGATGACGTTGCCAGCCTCCAGGTAGTCGGTCCAGGTGAACTCCTTGAGCTGGTCCTCCCGCGACTGGGTGGTGGAGTTGGCGGCCTGGGAGTTGTTGCTGCGCACCGAGCGGTAGCCCGGCGGGTTGCCGAAGCCGGAGTGGATGTGCAGGCACTTCTTGAAGAAGTATTCGATGGACTCCTTGTATTCCTCGGCCTGGCTGTCGGTCTCCGACACTGCCACCAGTTGCAGGAACCCGGCGTGGTAGGGGTTGAACTCCTTTCCCTGCCGCTCCATCTCATCCCAGAACCCGTCAAGGACCGTCTTGCCCACCTTGTAGCCGCCGTAGGAGAGATAGCAGTATACGTAGTCGTTGCGGATGGTCCAGTCCCAGGTTTCCAGGCTGCCGCTGCCGGGCACCCAGATGGGCGGGCGCGGCTGCTGGTAGGGCCGGGGCCAGATGTTGACGTAACGCTGTTGGTTGTACTTGCCGTTGAAGGAAAAGGGCTCGCGCTCGGTCCAGGCCTTGACCACCAGGTCATGGGCTTCCTGGTACTTCTCCCGCAGCGTGATGGGCACCTGCCCGTAGCCGAAGATGGTGTCCATTGCAGTACCCAGGGGGAAGCCTGCGATGAGCCGCCCGCCGCTGAGGACGTCCAGCATGGCGAACTCTTCGGCAACGCGGATGGGCGGGTTGTAGAGGGCCAGGCTGTTGCCCAGCACGACGATGGCGGCATGGGAGGTGCCGCGGGCCATTGCCGAGGCCATGATGTTGGGCGAGGGCATCAGGCCGTAGGCATTGGCGTGGTGCTCGTTGACGCAGATTCCGTCGAAGCCCATTTTCTCGGCGAACTCCAGCTCGTCGAGATAGTCGCCGTAGAGCCGGTGCCCCTGGCGCGGGTCGAAGAGAGAATTTGGCACATCTACCCATACGCTGTGGTAATCTTGTTCAAAGTTGCCCGGCAGTCCCTGGTAGGGCATCAGGTGGAAGAAGCACATTTTCATGGTAAAACAGTCCTGTAAGGCGGCTTTTCGCTGATTCTACAACGAATGAGCTTCCCGCCGCCACATAACGCTGACGCCCTCACCATGACCCCTCCCCTGGGAGAGAGAACTCTTGACAACAGGAAGATGAAATAATGACGAGCGTTGAATCGCAAATAGAACTGGTGAAAACCCTGACATCCAGCATCAGCGCCCGCGCCGGGTCGTTCACGCCGGAGCAGTTGGCCCTGCCCAGCGCCTGTTCCGAATGGCAGGTGCAGGACGTGGTGAGCCACCTCATCGGCGGGGCCGAGCGGCAGATTGACAGTATGCGCCGGGGCAGGGCGGGCGACGCGGGGCCGCCCGATGGTTTCAGGCCCCTGGAAAGCTCCGCCATGTCGGCCACCAACGCCCAGCGCGACATCCGCCGCCGCGAGGGGCTGGGCGACGGCCTGCTGACCGCCTTCGACGAGGGCTACGCTCAACTGCACCAGGAGCTGGACGGCTTTGGGTCGAACGATTGGGCTACCCCTTGCTGGCACCTGCGCCGGGGCGCAATGCCCGCCTCCGACTACGTGGAACTGCGGATTCAGGAACTCGCCATCCACGATTGGGACGTCCGCAAGGCGCTGGAAGCGGCGCCATCGCTGCATCCCGACAGCATAGACTCCCTGCTGGGCATGGCCCCGAAGTGGCTGGGGATGTGCTTCCGACCCAGCGAAAAGCTGGATACGCCGGTGGTGTACGAGTTCGACCTCGCGCCGCCCCACGAGACCACCATCATCGTCCGCGTGTCTGGCGACAGTTTCGATTTGCCATCGGCCGATGATGTCCCGGAACGCTGGACGGTGTGCGGCGAAGCTCCGGCCTTCCTCCTGTTCATCTACGGGCGGATTACCGGGAGAGAGGCTATCGCCGCCAACGAATTCGCCATCTCCGGCGACCCCGGTCTGCTTGACCGGTTCGAGTCTTGGTTCCGGGGAGTGTAGGTTCCCTGGGCGGCTTCTCTCCCTGCGGCAAGAGCAGAAGGAGTCCCCGGCGCCTGGAAATATAGGGAGGGTGATGCGTTGAGCACTCACACCACGGACGTTGTAGTCATCGGCGCCGGCATCGTCGGCAGTTTGACCAGTTACCTTCTGTGCCGCCGGGGTTTGAGCGTGACCATGCTGGAGGCCGATAATCTGGGGAGCCACGCCTCCGGTATGGCCTTCGGCGGACTCGACCCGCTGAACGGGATAGGAGTGCCGGATCCTCTGCTGGACTTCAGCCTGTTCTGCTTTGGCCGCCACTGGTCCATCGCCCGGGAATTGAATGGCGTGACGGGAATCGACCCTCGGTTCCGCACTCGCGACCGGCTGTACCTGGCTTTCGATGACGTAGACGTCCAGCAGTACGACGCCGAAGTGGCCTGGATGAAGGACGTCCCCATGTTCGACGTCCATTGGCTGGATGGTTACGCGGTTCGTCGCCTGGAGCCCAAGGTCAACCCCAGGTGCGTCGGCGGGCTTTTCCACAAGGGCGCGGCCTCCGTTGATGCCTATCGACTGACCCTGGCCTCTATCCGCGCCGCCGAGCGGTTCGGGACAAAGCTGGTCATGCACCGGGCCACAGGCATGGAGTACAGCGGCGGACACGCCATCGCCGTGACCCTGGAGGATGGAAGAATCGAAGCCGGCGCCGTGGTGGTTGCCATGGGGCCGTGGTCGGGCCTGCTAACCGAGTGGTGCGGCGCTTCGGCTCCCATCAAGCCGCTGAAGGGGCAGATCCTGAGGATGCGATACGACGGCTCGCCCTTCAACGTCGCTCTGAATTACCGGGGCAACTACGTGGACTCAAAGCCGGACGGACTCATCTGGGCCGGCTCCACCGAAGAGGATGTGGGGTTCGACAATATGCCCAACTCCAAGGGCCGCGACAGCATTCTCGGCGGTCTTGCCCTGATGGCCCCCTCCGTTGTGTCGGCTCAGTTGATGAACCACACGGCCTGCCTCCGCCCGGTGACGCCCGACGGCATCCCCGTTGTGGGGAGGCTGCCCGGATGGGATAATCTCTACTTGGTCACGGGCGCGGGCCGCAAGGGCATCCTCTGGAGCGTGGGCATGAGCCAGGTGGCCGCCGACTTGGTAACCCAGGGCGAGACCGACGTGGTCGGGGCGGAACACCTGGCGCCAGGACGGTTCGCCCAGGTCTGAGCGGGAATTGGGGCGCGGTTCCTTGCTACTCGTGCTTGCGCGCCACCAGCAGGCCGTCTTCGCGGCTGATGCGCATGGCGAAGGGGTAGCGGTCGGCCTCCAGCGCCAGGGCCACGTCCTCCGGGTGGTACTGTGGCTGCGTATCGTCAAAGAACTTCTGGGTTGCGCCGCCTGACATAATCAGTGATCTGACGGCGGCGAAGTCGGGCTTGCGGCCCTCGATGATGTTGCGCAGGTAGATTCCGCAGTGCTCATCCTCGTCGGAGCGCACCCGGCCCTGGTCACCCATAGCGATGATGGATACGACGCCGGGGCGCTGGGCACGGACGGCGTTGGCCGTGGCCCGGGCCACCACGAAAGAGCCGAGGAAGATGGTTTCCGCGTTTTCCGCTGCGGCCACGCCGACGGTTCCGGCACGGGTGGACTGCACCAGGCTCTTGCCGGCAACGTCGGCCTGCGAAATCTCGTGGGGCGAGTTGCCGAAGTCGAACCCATCGGGGCGCTTTCCGTCCACCTCGCCCAGCAGCAGGTCGCCGACGCCGCTGCGGTGCAATTCCAGCGCGTCCTCTGCCTCGGCCACCAGCGTTATCTGCGTCGCGCCCCGGTCGAAAGCGATTGCCGCCGTCGTGAACGCCCGGAACACGTCGATGATGATGGCCGTCCCCGTGGCTTCCCGGGCGTCGCGCACCAGGCTGCCCATGCGTATTTCCATGCGTTTCCTCGGTAGAGTCTGAAGGCTTTTCGCCTAGCGGGAAGTTTCGGTAAGTGGTTCCAGGATGTCCAGCAGCTCCGCCATCGAGTCCAGGTCCAGCTCGATGGAGTCGGCGCTCAAGAGGAATTTGCGTTTGTAGTAATTGCCGTGCAGTTCGTTGGCGATGGATCGCAGGGATCTGATCCGGTCGTCCCCGGTTAACTGACGGGCTTTGTTCAGCACCACGCTGAACTGGTCATACTTGTTGTATTCCCAGCCCTGCGCCGTAGCCGCGGCCTTCGTCATCCACGCCGCCGCTCCCCATCCCTTTTCCGATGCCTGATGCAGATTTCCCGCAGCCAGGAACTCTCGGCTATATGCGAGGAATTCGCGGGCCTGCTGCCGGTAATCCTCCGTGGCTGCGGAGTCGAAAAATTCATCCATGCTTGCCATTTTAATTTCCCCTGTGAATCAGTTACCCCAGCTTCGTCAGTTTTTGCAGCGAGCGGACTTCGCGGGGCGGGTTGAGGTGGCTGCCGGTGTGAGTCCAAGACACTTCGCCCACGAAGATGTCGCCCTTGGAGTTGATGCAAACGCCGTGAGGGGCGATGAAGTGGCCCGGCTCCTCGCTTTCCGGCGCGTCGCCCAGCCGCGCCAGCACGTTGCCCTTCACGTCGTGGATGCCGATGCGCGGGCCGAGTCCGTAGGCCTGGGAGTTGGGGCCGATGGCGACGCCAAGCTCGCCGACATAAACTTTCTGGTCGCCGGCCGGGTCGATGTACAGGCCGCAGGGGCGGGCCATGTTCTTCCACTGGGTCTCGAACTTGCCGTTCTTGTCGAAGACCTGGATGCGCTGGTTCTCGCGGTCGGCCACGTAGACCCAGCCGTCCTTGTCGGTGCAGACGTTGTGGGCGATGTTGAACTGCCCTTCGCCGGTGCCGGACTCGCCCCAGGAGAACAGCAGCTTGCCGTCGGGCGTGTACTTGTGGACGCGGGCGTTGCCGTAGCCGTCCGAGACGTAGAACTCGGCGGTCTGGGGGTCTATGGCGACGTGGGTGCAGCGGTTGAACGGGTCGCCGCTCATGAAGGGCGCAGGCGTTCCCGGAATGCCCAGGGTGAACAGCGCCGAGCCGTCCAGGTTGCACTTGCGGACGGTGTGGTCGCCGTCGTCGGTGCAGAAGATGGTGTCGTCGGGACTCATGGTGATGCCGTGGGCCCGTGGGTACAGCCCCTCGCCCCACGAGCGCAGAAAGTTGCCATCCGCGTCGAACACGATCATCGGATGCTCGCCGCGGTTGAACACGTAAACGTTGTCGTTGGAATCGGCGCCCACCGCCGCGCACTCCTTGAATGACCAGCCGTCGGGCAGGTTGCCCCACCCCTCGGCGACCTCGTAGCGATATTCGCCTTCGCCCAATGTGACCATATCGTGGCCTCCAGAATTTTGCGTTGACTTTGCTTGCCCGTTAAACTTGCCACTCGCCGGAGCGGGTCAGTGACGCTAGACTTCTCGAAATTCCGTAAAGCCGGCCGAACCAGGCGCCTCGGGATTGTCGTCGTCCGGCCCTGTGGGCCCGCCGCGGCGGGCCTTGGCGTTCCAGTCCTCAATCTGCACCTCCACCAGGGCGGTCACGCCCAGGTCGGTGGTGGGCGGCGGGTTGTAGTCACGCTCCAGCAGCCGGTCAGGGAAGTAACGCTGCACCATTTGGTCGAAGAGCGCGAACTTCTGGTCGTGGTCGGTGACTTCGCGGGCGGTGCCGAACAGAACGACACTGCGGTAGTTCATGGAGTGATTCATTGCCTTGCGGGAATAAACCAGGCCGTCTGTCAGCGTCACGGTAACGCAGACCGGCGCTCCTGTCGCCAGCAACTCCAACGCGCGGCTGCGGATGGAGCCGTGCAGGTACAGCTTATCCGATTGCTGGGCGTCGTAGTGGTACGACAGGGGGATGACATAAGGCAGGCCGTCCTCAATGAATCCGACGTGGGCCACCAGCCCACTGCCGAGAATTTCCGCCGCTTCCTCGGGGATGGCCCGTTCAGGATGGTTCTTGATGCGGCTGCGCTCGCTGACTAGCAAGTGTTCTACCTCTTTTCACCGGCGGCAGTCCCCCAGGCGCTTGACGCTGGTCCGTCTGCTCATCCGGCATCAATCAATTGTTCGGCCAACTAAGATTTTAGCACGAGAACTTTCGGGCGCGGGACGGCGGCGATTGCCAGCCCGCAGCGCGGTTGCTAATATGGCGGCAAATCCCGGAAATGAAAATGGGCGCGGTGGCGCAGGTAGGGAAATATGCCGCATCACGAGGAACAACAGACACGGCGCGACTTCGTAAAGTATTCGCTATTTAAGGTGGACTCCCAATGGCGGGGGATTGCCGAGAACGAGCGACGGCAGGGCAAGCGGGAATTCGCGGCGGTGCTGGACGAGTTCGCCGACCGGGTGGACGTTTCCAGCTACAGCCTGGTGGGAACGCGGGGCGACGCCGATATGATGCTGTGGATGGTCAGCCCCACGCTGGAGGCCATCAACGAACTGTCGGCCCAGATTAACCGCACCGCTTTGGCTCCCTACCTGTCCACGCCCTACTCCTACCTCGCGATGACCCGCCGCTCGCCCTACGTGGTCAATCACCGCCACGAGGGACAGGAGGGGGCATCGTCAACCATGCGCATCGTGGGCCGCAAATACCTGTTCGTCTACCCCTTCGTCAAGACCCACGACTGGTATCAGCTCCCCAAGGAAGAGCGGCAGGAGCTGATGAACGAGCATTTCGTCATCGGCCACAAGTACCCCGACGTGAAAATCAGCACGGCCTACTCATTCGGGCTGGACGACCAGGAGTTCGTGCTGGGCTTCGAGACCGATGACCCGTCCAACTTCCTGGACCTGGTGATGGATCTCCGCGAGTCGAAGGCCCGCCCCTACACGCTGCTGGACACGCCGATATTTTCCTGCATCAGCAAGACCGTGGAAGCCTGCCTCGACGACCTGGGTTAGGGTGGGGGGGCGTCCTCTCGGAAAATGCACACGGAAAAGGGGGGCCTGCAAACACAGGCCCCTGACTCTTGCCGGACTATTCCTCGTTGAATCTTCGTTGAAACGGCCCTACTTGCGCTTCATCTCGGCGGGGTCGGTGTTCTTGAAGTAGTCGTAATTCTTGGCGATGTAGTCCTGCCACTCGGCGGGGACCGCATCCTCGGCGAAGATGGCGGTGACCGGGCACACCGGCTCGCAGGCGGCGCAGTCAATGCACTCGTCTGGGCTGATGTAGAACTGATCGTCTTCGTCGCGGGTGTAGATGCAGTCCACCGGGCAGACATCGACGCAGGCGGAATCTTTCAGGCCAACGCAGGGCTCAGCGATGATGTAGGTCATTGCAGTCGGCTCTCTCAATGAAATAGGAATCGCGCCTTCCCGACGCGGGCAGGCTGGGTACGTGGTGATTATAGCACAGCGCAAAGGGTTTGCAAGAAGCCATCCGCATCTCGCTGGGGTCTATCGTCAGTTCTCTCTACCTTCAGGGAGGAGGCTGGGGTGAGGGTGAAATCCATGGATGGCACAATGCTCCCTCGCAAACGGGGACGCCCTTGCTCAGCTCGTCCCGCAGGTAAGCGTACAGCAATGCTCCCTCACAAACGGGGACGCCCCCATCCTACCCTCCGGAGGGAGGGGGAACTATCAAAGACAATGCCGCACACCCGCCGCCGCGTTGCCCCCCTTTCCCGCCGTGGCATATAATCCCGCCTGTCGGCAGGTTTGGAAATGCCGTGCGCCGGATTCCCTTCCTTTGCCGCTCCAGATTCCATGTACGGATGATGCTATGCTCCTGGCCCTTGATATTGGTAACACCATGGTGACCATCGGCGTATTTGACGGTTCCGGGCTGGTTGGCACCATGCGGGCCGCCACGGACTCACGCCGCTCCCCTGATGAATATGGGCTGCTCCTGACCAACCTGCTTCAATTGCGCGGGATCCGGCGAGAAGACATCACCGAGGTCTCCATGTGCAGCGTCGTCCCGCCTCTGACCGGGGTATTCGAGGAAGTGGCCTCCAGGTATTTCGAGGTATCGCCGTTGACGGTTACCGGGGCCGTGCGCACCGGGTTGCAGATTGCTTACGACAACCCCCGCGACGTGGGAGCCGACCGCATCGCCGACGCCGTGGCGGCCAAGGAGCTGTACGGCTTTCCGACAATAATCGTGGACTTCGGCACCGCCACGGTGTTCGACGCCATATCGGCGGAGGGGGTGTACCTTGGCGGCGCCATCGCTCCGGGCATCAGCGTGGCCGCCGAGGCCCTGTTCCTCAACACCTCGCAGTTGCGGCGGATCGAGCTGACGCCGCCTCCCTCGGCTATCGGGCAGAACACGACGGCGGCTCTACAGGCCGGTCTGGTGCTGGGCTACGCCGAGTTGGTAAAGGGGCTGGTGGGACGAATCAGGGGCGAGCTTGGCGGCTCGGCCACCGTGGTCGCCACGGGGGGACTGGCCGACATCATCTCCCGCGAGACCGGAATCTTCGACCACATCAACCCCAACCTGACCCTCGTCGGCCTGCGGCAAATTTTCGACCTGAACAAGAACCCGGACTAGATGTATGTTCATGGGGGTAGCGGCGTGTTAAACGGCAAGCGCGTGGTATTGGGCGTTACCGGCAGCATCGCCTGCTACAAGGCCCTGGACCTGGCCAGCAAGCTGACGCAGGCGGGCGCGCTGGTGGACACCATCATGACCCACGGGGCGGCCCAGTTCGTCACCCCGCTGGCCTTCCGGAGCCTCACCCACCGGCCGGTGGTAACCGACGCCTTTGATGTCGACTCCCAATACGCCGTAGAGCACGTTGAGCTGGCGCGGCAGGCCGACATAATCATCGTCGCCCCCGCCACCGTCCACACCATCGCCAAGCTGGCTATTGGGATGGCCGACGACCCCCTGACCACCACAGTGGTCGCATCCAAGGCGCCGCTGATGGTGGCCCCGGCGATGGACGCCGATATGTTCGAGCACCCGGCGACGCAGGAGAACCTGGAGCGGCTGCGGCAACGCGGGGCGGTCATCGCCGGGCCGGGGCAGGGACGGCTGGCATCGGGTCTGACCGGTTGGGGACGGCTTCTGGAAACGCCCGATCTGCTGGGCTACATCTCCTACACCCTGGGCCGGGACGGCGACCTCAAGGGCCGCACCATCGTGGTCAGCGCCGGGGGCACCGCCGAGCCGATAGACCCGGTGCGGGTCATCACCAATCACTCCTCCGGCAAGATGGGCTACGCCGTGGCCGAGGCGGCCCGCGACCGGGGCGCGAGAGTGGTGCTGGTGTCCGCCGCCCGCTCGCTGCCCAACCCGGCGCTGGTGGATGTGGCGCCGGTCACCACGGCACAGCAGATGTGCGACGCGGTGCTTGCCCGGATGGAAGGGGCCGACGCGCTCATCATGGCCGCAGCGGTGGCCGACTACCGCCCGCTGTCCGCCTCCGACCAGAAGATCAAAAAGACCGAAGACGACCTGAACATCCCCTTGGCCAAGACCGTGGACATTTTGGCCACGGCCCGGGGCGACTTTGTGCGCGTGGGTTTCGCCGCCGAGAGCGAGAACCTCGTCGCCAATGCTGCCGCCAAAGTGACCTCCAAGTCCCTCGACCTCATCGCCGCCAACGACATCACCAGCGAGGGCAGCGGCTTCGGCGCCGACACCAACCGCGTAACCATCATCGACAGGGATATGAACGTTGAGGAACTGCCCCTGCTGACCAAGTACGAGGTCGGCAACCGCATTCTGGACCGGGTCGCAAGGCTGTTCCGGGACTAAGACCCGGGACTAAGACCCGGGACTAAGCCTCCGAAAGCGGAATCCTGAAATTGAGGGGACAGATATGGAAATGTCGGATGCGGTAACCAGAGGAAAGAACCCGATTGGCATAATCGCCTTTGGGCCGGGGAACGCCATCGGCATCATAGCGGGGGGCGCCTTCAACGCCATTGGGCTGGTTGCGCTCAGCTTCCTGAACGCAATGGGGCTGGTTACGATTGCCCCCATCAACTCGATGGGCTTTGTGGCGATAGGCGGGGTGAACGCGATAGGCATTGTCGCCATCGGCGGCATAAACGCCTTCGGCCTCGTCGCCATCGGCGGCCTGAACGCCACGGGCATCGTAGCCGTGAGCGCCAGGAACAGCAGAAGTCTCTTGCCAATTTCTTGACCGTCTTTCAACACGGTGTATCAACACGGAGGGAGCGGAGATATTACGCTCCCTCCGTGTTCCGTAGACTATCCGCCGGACTAGATGTAGCGTGGTTCCACGTCGCGGTGGAGGCCGAAGGCGTGTTTGCCGATCACCTCCAGGGCATCGAAGCCGCTGATGGGGTGCATGGCGCCGGCGCGCACGTCGCGGTAGTAGCGCTCCAGGGGCAGCCTTCGGGCCAGCGCCGCGCCGCCCACCATGTCCACCGCCTTGCCCACCACTTCTATGGCGGACTTCACGCAGAAATACTGCATGGCCACCGCCTCAACAATGGTGGCGTCGTCTCGGTTGTTAATGTCTATCAGTCGCTCGGCTATCTTCTGCTGCCAGGTCCAACCGGCGTGTAGCGCGATGTCCATCTCGGCGGCCAGGAACTGGTGGCCCGGGTAATAGCTTTCCGGGTGCTTGAAGGGCAGGCGGGTACGGTCCCGGGTGTGGTTGATGGCGAAGTCGCGGGCTGCCTTGGCAATTCCCAGGTACACTGCGCCGAAGCTTCCACCGTGCCAGGACCACAGCCCGCGGGCGTACTTGTCCCACTCCCACAGGTTGTGCTTGAAGACGTGGTCTTCTTCGACGAAGACATTCTCCAGCCGCCAACTGTGGCTCTGGCTTGCCCGCATCCCCATCGTATCCCAATCGTTGAGGCAGACCAGTCCCTCGGTATCCGACGGCAGGACGAATATCAGGCCGATCTCTCCCTGTTCGGGATCGTCGTATACGGCGGAGCAGCCGAACAGGTCGCCGATGGGGCTGTTGGTGCCGAAGCCCTTACGCCCGTTGATGCGAAAGCCTTCGCCTTCCTTCACCGCCTTGACGGTGGTGTAGCCCATGCCGGTGATGCCCTTGTAGCTGTCAACCTGCGGGTCGGTGATGGCGCCGAATACTATGAGCTTCTCGTCGGCAATTTTCGTCAGCAGTTCCTTGGGCCCGTCCTCGCCGAGGGCAACCAGGTCAGTCATAACGAAAGGCAGGCCGAAGTGCATATTGACGGCCAGAGCCGTGGCGCCACAGCCTTGGGCCAGCCGGTTCTGGGCTATGCAGATGTCCAGTAGGTCCGCGCCGCCGCCGTTGCAATCCGCCGGAATGGGCATGGCGGTATAGCCGGACTCCTTCATATCCGCGTAGTTCTCGAAGGGGAATCTGCCTTCCAGGTCGTATCCGGCGGCGCGCTCGGCGAAGGCGTCGGCGTGCTTGGCCGCGAGGTCGTACCACTTGCGTTGCGAGGGGGTAAGTTCCTGTGCCATTTAGCTCCTCCCAATCTCGCACTGTGGGCGAAATTCAGCGGCAAGCGCCTTGCAGGGCATTCTAGCGCAACGGGGCGAGAGCGTCCAACCTCGAGATCCCGCCAGCATCGTCGGCCAGTTCGACCACGTGCAACCCCGGCACACGCCGGATGCAGCCCGCATTTACCACGGAATCCACGATGGCCCTGCCCAGCGCGCAACCCAAGCGCCAACGCCGCTCTGTCCAGTCGAGGCAGGAAAAGGCGCCATTGGTAATTAGCCAATCCTTCAGCGGCCCTCAATCCTTCGGCAATGATGGCGCGGCGCGTCTTCTCGTCGCCGCATTTTCCGCCACCACCCGCTACCGCTATGTATCACGCTGCCATGAATCTCGAGGGTTTCAGGCGTGGGGTGGCCAAGAGTAGCAACGAGTAGCAACGAACCGCTCCAGAGAATTCTGTAGCCAGCAGGTTTGCCGCTCAAATACCGCAATTCCCGCCAAAGCGAAATGCCTTTCATTGGGATTGTCAGGAGTCCCGGCGTCGTCCAAATAAAGCAGATACATTACCAAAGCCCTATCACAGGCAAAAGAAAAGGCAGCCGGGTGAGAATCCGTGCCAATGGACAGGTTGGCCACTTAAAGTTCGCAACTCACCCGCCGCCGATGGCGGGGAGAAAGTGGACCTCGCTGGTTTCCTGCACCCGCTCCAGTAGGCCGAGGAGGCTGGTTTCGCCGTCTACCACGACCGCGAGGCCGGGCAGCAGGTCGTCCTCCTCCATGTCCATCAGCAGCTCGCGGGTTCCTGGGTATTCGCGCTCCAGGTTGTTGATTACCTGGCGGACTGTCGCTCCTGGTACGACCACCTGTTGGCGGCCGCCGGTCATGGACTGCATTCGCGGCGGGAGCCATACTTCCGGCATTGCGGCACCCCTCAAAGTCAGCTTGCCTGAATTGGCCTCTTGCTTGGATTGGCCTACGGACGGCCACAGGGAACGGAAACCACTGGGGGGCGGATTCAGCGCCCGCCCCCCGAATCGAATTGCCTTTCACCGGGTCAGCGCCAGAGCGACTTGCAGCCTAGCCCTGGCCGTTCTGGCTCCAGAGACCCTCCAGCACCTTGTCGGGCGACATGGGCAGCGAGTTCAGCCGCACACCGATGGCGTCGTATATGGCGTTGGAGACGGCGGCCAGCGGCGGCACGAGAGGCACCTCGCCGACGCCGCGCAGCCCGTAGGGGTGGGCGGGGTTGGCGATCTCGACGATAACCGTGTCAATCATGGGCAAGTCCAGGCTGATGGGCATCCGGTAGTCCAGGAAGCTGCTGTTGAGCATCCCGCCCTGGTTGTCGAAGCGGTACTCCTCGTTGAGCGCCCAGCCGATGCCCTGGACCACGCCGCCCTGAATTTGACCCTCGACGTAGCTGGGGTGGATGGCCTTGCCGGCGTCCTGGACGGCGGTGTAGCGCAGCACGTCAACCTTACCTGTTTCGGTGTCCACTTCAACGTCCACCAGGTGAACGGCGATGGAGGGGCCGGCTCCTGGCGGGTTCACGCCAGCCCGGCCCACGATGGGCCCGCCGGTGCCGACCTGCCGGGCGGCCAACTGCTTGAGGGTCAGCCGCAATTCGGGGTCGGACTTGTGCTGCAACACGCCGTCGGCGTACTCAACGTCGTCGACGGGAATGTCCCAGATGCGGGCGGCCCGCTCGCGCATCTGCCGCTTCACGTCCTGGCCCGCTTCGTAGGCGGCCCAGCCGGACTTGAAGGTGGCGCTGCTTCCGCCGGTGTTGGAGGTGAAGCCGATGCTGTCGGTGTCGCCAACCTGCGGCTTGATGTCCTCCATCGGGATGCCCAGCACCTCGGCGATGTGCTGCGAGACGGCGGCGCGGCTGCCGCCGATGTCGGGCGAACCCTCCGTCAGGCTGACGGAACCGTCGGAGTTGACCACGGCGAGGGCGCTGGCCGGGCCGGTATTGTTGCCCCAGAAGCCGCTGGCGACGCCCCGGCCCCGCTTTATGTGACCGTTGCTCTTGCCCTCCAGAGGCGTGTTGTAGTGGGGGTGGTCCTTGAGGGCCTGGAGGGTCTCAATGTAGCCCACCTTGGGGGTCATCGGGCCGGTGACGCGGCGCACACCCTCCTTGGAGCTGTTCAGCAAGCGGATTTCCAAGGGGTCCATTCCCAGCTTTTCGGCCAACTCGTCGAGGGCAGTCTCCATGCAGAAGGCCGAGGCCGGCGCGCCGGGGGCGCGGTAGGCTGCGGACTTGGGCCGGTTGATGACCACGTCGTAGGCTACCAGGTGGGCGTTGGGAACGTCGTACTGGCCCATCATGCACTGGGCGCCGGGAGATACGGGCGAACCTGGGAAGGCGCCGGCCTCATAGATGAGCGTGGACTCGGCGGCCACCAGCTTGCCCTCCTTGGTCGCGCCCAGCTTGACCTTTATCTTCGTGCCGGAGGTCGGGCCGGTGGCCTCGAAGACCTCCTTGCGCGACATCTGCACCTTCACCGGATGGCCGCTCTTGCGGGAGAGCAGCGCCGCCACCGGCTCGGCATACAGCACGGTCTTGGCGCCGAAGCCGCCGCCGATTTCCAGCGGAATGGCCTTGACGTCGGCCACCGGGATGCCCATGAACCGGGCGGTGTGGTCGCGGACAGTGAACTGGCCTTGGCTGCTGGACCAGATGGTCAGCTTGCCGTCGGCTCCCCACTGTGCGGTTCCGGCATGGGGCTCGATGTAGCCCTGATGCACCGGGACGGTCTCGGTTTCCTTCTCGACAATCACGTCGGCTTCCTTGAAGCCCTGCTCCACGTCGCCCAGGCGGAACTCGAAGTGATTGGCGATGTTGCTGCCCTTGGTGTCGTCGTCTTCGTTCAGCAGTCCGCCGGGTCGCATCGCCGGGTTGGAGAGGCTGGCCAGCTTCTCGTGGACCGCCGGCGCGTCGGGCTTCATGGCGTCGTCGGCGCTGAGCACCGGGGTCAGAACTTCGTAGTCAACTTTGATCAGCTCCAGCGCCTTCTCGGCCACGTGGGGGCTGGCGGCGGCGACGGCGGCGATGGCGTGCCCCTTGTAGAGCGCCTTGCCCCGGGCCAGCACGTTCATGCTGAGGAAGCCCAGGTTCTGGATAGCGCCCTCGGCCAGGTCGGCCAGCCGCCCCGAAGTTTCGGGCCAGTCGGCGGAGGTCACGACGGCGTGGACGCCGGGCAGGGACTCGGCGGCGCTGGTGTCCACCGACTTGATGATGGCATGAGAATGGGGGCTGCGCAGTATCTTGCCGTGGAGCAGGCCGGGCAAGCTCTGGTCTGCCCCGTATCTCGCCCTGCCGGTGACCTTATCGGCGCCGTCCGGCCGTATCGGACGGGTTCCGACCACGTTAAATTCTTCATTGGACAGGACGATGTTCGGCTTGTAATCCAGCATATTCGTCTCCTGGGTATAGCAGGTGTAAGAGGTCTAGGCTACGGCGAATATAGTATCACATGACGGCCCAGCGCATTAGTTGAGCATGGTTCCATGCAGGGCCTTTTAATAGTTCCCTCCCCCACTGGGGAAGGGTTAAAGCCTGCCCCCGCGAAAGCGGGGGGTGGGGGGCGTCCCCCCCCTTAAAGTGAGGATACATTGTGTCATCCTAGGATTTCACCCTCACCCCAGCCCTCCCCCCAAGGGGGAGGGAGGATTAAGAGGTATGGAATCCTGCTTTCGCAGGAATGGCGAATTCCAACACTAGCCGCGAATCGGGGGTTAGGATATACTGCCTGCGGAAATCGCAACCGTTAGCAGCCCCGCCGGTCACCGCGGCATCAGGCTGGGGCGCGCGGGCAACTTTCATCGGGAGAGAACAGCAAGGATGCGTATACTGGTCCCTGTTTTCACGAGGAGGCGCGTCGGTCGGGCAATTGTGGCACTCGCTGCCGTCGGGCTGATTCTCCTTTCAACCGTGGCCAGCCACGGGTGCAGAGTCCAGGGGAGCAGTCCGTCGGAGGGCGGGGCAGTCGTCTCGTCCGAATAATGCCGGGCTGGATACGGGTTCAGGCACGGGCCTACGCCTGTCCTGAGCCAACCGAATGGGACGGAAGGGTCACTGTGCAGGGTCAACCAGACTTCCCCGCACGGGTCGAGCAATGGATGTAGATAATAGTCTATCCCCTCATGGCGGCGATCTGAAGGTTTCGGTAGCGCCCCCCGCAGAGGCGGCGCACTCAATCGCCGGGCTGCCCAGATTGTCCGTCGGCGACCAGATAGCGCGGGAGGCCATCAACTTGGCCTACGGCGTATTTTCGCCGTTGGATGGGTTTATGGGCCGCGCCGACCTCGACTCGGTGGTGCGGACGATGCGGCTGGCCAATGGCTTGGTGTGGAGCATTCCCATCATCCTGGACGTTTCTATTCCGGAATGGGCCGCAACCGGCGCAGTTCCCGGCGGGCGCGTCCTCCTTACCCATCAAGGGCAACCGCTGGCCACGCTGGATGTGGCAGAGGTGTACGCCTGTGACAGGTTGTTTATGGCGCAGAACGTCTATGGCGCCACCGACCCGGAGCATCCGGGAGTGGCCCGCACCATGGCGTTGAATGACATGCTGGTCGGCGGCAAAGTCACGCTGGTCAACCCTCCCCGCGTCAACCCGCCCTTCGACCGTTTCTGGAAGACGCCGGAGCAACTGCGGACACGGCTGGCCGAGCTGGGCTGGGAGAGCGCCGTGGCCCATCAGACCCGCAACGTGCCCCACGCCGGCCACGAGATGATGATGAAGGGCGCGCTCCTCGCCTCGGGTGCCGATGGCATCCTTGTAAGCGCGGTCATTGGCGAGAAGAAACCGGGTGACTACATTGACGAAGCCATCGTCCTGGCCCACGCCCTGCTGCGCGAAGAAGGATTCTTCCTCCCCGATATTCACGAGACTTCGACGTTGATGTGGGATATGCGCTACGCCGGGCCGCGCGAGGCGGTTTTCCACTCCATCGTCCGTAAGAACCTGGGTTGCACGCACCACATGTTCGGGCGCGACCACGCCGGGGTGGGCAGCCACTACGGACGCTATGCCGCCCATGAGGTCTTTGACACGCTTCCCGAACTTGGTATAAAGTCGGTTCTCACCCTGGAATGGTGGTACTGTCCGGTCTGCGAGAGCGTGGCCTATGAAGGAATTTGCGCCCATCGCGACCGCAAGCAGGACTTGGCCGGAACGCTGATTCGCAGCATAATCAACGGCGGCGAGGGGCCGCAGGCCATCACGCTGCGTCCGCAAGTGCTGGAGGTAGTGCGCGACTGCGCCGAGAGATACGGTATGGGTTCTCCGTTCGTAACACCGGAATACCTGGAGCAGCGCACGCCGGTCATCTCCATGCCGGAGATGGCCTCTTGCACCTGTACGGAGTGTCAATCCGGCTGATTTATTGTCTTTGTATGCCCCCTCTCTCAGACGCGAGGGGGTTTTCCTTTATTGGGCCCTGGACATTCAGTAAGGAACTCAAAACGGGGGGGTAGCCGTGCCGACATTCGTGGACCCAAATACCTGCAACGCCTGCGCTGAGGAGCATCAGGGGCCCCTGTGCGTCTACATCTGCCCCAATGACCTGATGGTCCTGGACGTGGATTCCAACAAGGGTTTCAACCAGGAACCCGATATGTGCTCGGAGTGCTACGCCTGCGTGAAGCTCTGCCCGCAGGAGGCCATAAACGTCCGTGGCTACGCCGACTTCGTGCCTCTGGGCGCGCTGGTGCAGCCCCACCGAACGGATGACGGACTGCAATGGGAAGTGGTGTTCCGCGACGGACGCCGCTTCGAGTTCACTTACCCGTCGCGCACTCGTCCCGCCGGTTCGGTTGTGCCGTATCAGGGCTTTACCGAAGACCGAACCGCCGACCTTCGCAGCCAGAACCTGGCCGGAGACTCGAACTGGCTGGGCGTGGACCGGCTGCCTGTCCCAGGGTCCCGATAGTGTCAAGGCGTCATTGCCTGCACACCTAGACCGCCATTCCCGTGAAAGCGGGAATCATTAGCCATCGCCTGTAACGCCTTTACCATCGCAGAACTGCATGGATTCCCGATTTTGCGGGAATGACGGCAAGAGCGACGGCATTCTGAAACGTGGAGGTTCCAGTCGTGGCTTTTGAAACCACAGAAACGGTTGATTGCGACATCCTGATTATTGGCGGAGGAATGTCGGGCTGCGGCGCAGCCTTCGAGGCGAAATACTGGGCCGGCGACAAGCGCGTCGTGCTGGCGGAGAAGGCGGCAATCGAGCGCAGCGGCGCCACCGGCGAGGGCCTCTCGGCCATCAACTGCTACATGGGCCAGCGCTACGGCTGGAACACGCCCGAGGACTTCGTCAACTACGTGGTCAACGATATGATGGGGCTGGCCCGCGAGGATCTGGTCTACGACGTGGGCCGCCACGTTGACAACTCGGTCCACTTGCTGGAAGAGTGGGGCTTGCCCATCTGGAAGAAGGAAAACGGTCAATACGAGCGCATTGGCCGCTGGCAGATTCCCATTCACGGCGAGTCCATCAAGCCAATCGCCGCCGAGCCTGCCCGAACCGCCCTGGGGCAGGAGAACATCTACGAGCGCGTCGCTATCACCCACCTGCTCACCGACGATGACGACCCGGGCAAGATTGCCGGGGCCTTGGGCTTCTCGGTGCGGGACAACAAGTTCTACGTCTTCCGATCTCCGGTGGTTATCATCACCTCGGGCGGCGCGTCCAACGTGTTCCGCCCCCGCTCGGTCGGCGAGGGGCTGGGACGCACTTGGTACTCCGTATTCGCCACCGGCTCCGCCTACGGGTTGATGATTCCCGCCGGGGTCGAGATGACTCAGATGGAGCATCGCTTCGTCCCCACCCGCTTCAAGGACGGCTACGGCCCGGTCGGGATGTGGTTCCAGTACTTCCACGCCAAGGTGCTGAATGCCCTAGGCGAGGACTACACAGTTACCCGCGCCGACGAGTTGAAGAAGTACGAACCCTACGGCTCGGCCATTCCGACGCCCACACCACTGCGAAACCACCAGATGTTCCTGGATATCCGCGACGGCTTGGGCCCGATGTATATGCGCACCGATCAGGCGATGCAGGCCCTGGCGGCCCGTCCTGATGGTACGTTGGACCCGGCCAAGATGGAGCAGGTTCGCAACGAGGCCTGGGAAGACTTCCTCGATATGACCATTTCTCAGGCGCTCACATGGGCCGCGCAGAACATCGCGCCGGAAGAGACGCCTTCGGAAGTGGTGCTGGCGGAGCCGTACATCATGGGTTCCCACTCCGGCGAGGCCGGGGCTTGGGTCAGCGGCCCGGAAGACATCGCCAGCGACGACTACTTCTGGGGCTACAACCGAATGACCACCATTCGTGGCCTGTTCGCCGCCGGCGATGGCGTGGGCGCGGCCCCGCACAAGTTCTCGTCCGGTTCCTTCACCGAGGGCCGCATCGCCGCCAAGGCCGCGGTCAACTACCTGACCGACAACCCGGCTCGTCCCGCGGTGACCGGCGAGCAGGTACAGGAACTGCAACAGACGATCCTGGCCCCGCTGGCGACCTTCGACCGGCACAAGGGCGCAAGCACCGCCGAGGAAATCAACCCCAACTACCTGACGCCGAAACAGGGACTGGTGCGGCTCCAGAAAATCATGGACGAGTACGGCGCCGGGACCTCGGCCTGGTACACCACCAATGGCCCGATGCTGGAGCGCGGCATCCAACTCATCGAAATGTTGCGGGAAGACCTCCCCCACCTGGCGGCCCGCAGCCCCCACGAACTGATGCGTTGCTGGGAGCTGGTGCACCGCGCCTGGGTTGGCGAGGCCCACCTGCGTCACCTGCTCCACCGGGAGGAAACCCGCTGGCCGGGCTACTACTATCGCTCCGACTTCCCCAACCTGGACGACGCCAACTGGCGGGTCTTCGTAAACTCCCGCTACGACCGCAACTCCGATAGCTGGAACCTGATGACTCGCCCGTACCGCAACCTGATTACAGCCTGACAGCGAGTTGACGCCAGCGGGCCAAAACAGGGGCGTCCTTCGATGGGACGCCCTTCTGCATTTTTGCTAGGGAACCTCTGAATAAGCAGGGAAACTCGCTACTCCCCGTAGCTGAAATCACGGCGAATTGAGACTTATTCAGACCTTTGCTAGAACCCGCCGCCAACATCGCCGCCACCCCCGTGCCCGCCGCCGTCAAAGCCGCCGTGGTATACCGGCGGCACTATCATTGCAGCCCCTGCGGCGGTGCCTGCATCGCCAGCGGACGACCGCGACCAGCGCTTTCCCTTGGTTGCATCATTGGGAGGCCCGGACTGATGCTTGGCGCGGCCCTGCCCGCTCCGGCGTTTCAAGAGCTTTTTGGCGATCCAACCGAACATCGCTGTCTCCTCGCACGTTCCTGATTTGGGAATAACGGGAGGCTGAGTTTACCCACTTCCATTGGAGTTGGAGGGAGGTGGAGCTGGTTCCGTAAACTCCTCACCGGCAGCTTCGGCCGCCAGCCGCCGCTCATTCCATTCCTCCCATTTCCGGCGTTCCTCAGTGCGGCCTTCAACACGGCCTTCAGTGCGGCCTTCAGTGCGGCCTCGCTCCTCCCGGCGGTTAAGGTATTTCTCGGAAATCATAGTAAAAAGCATCTTGGTCACATCCGTCAGAAAAATGCTTTCCGCCGCTACAACTACAACCAGTCCTGCCATGCTGGACCCGACGGCTATGAGGACGTCTATCGGCCCGTCAGTTGCTGCTGCGGTGGCCACCTCATGCCATGATACCAGTCCCAGCAAGCATAGTATCTGAAGGTTGAATAGGGCAAGATACCACTTTTGCCAGTCCTCCGGCACACTCCAGATGGTTACGCGCCGGTCTGTCTCCGGTTCCTGGTTCAAAATGAGGCTCCACGAGGTGATAGGGAAATATGCCGCCACCGGCGGGCAAGCCTAATCGAACAGGTCTTCATCGTCCCGCCAATGCTGCCAGACAGGATGGCGCCGTGGCAGTATCGGCCGCCGGGTGGTCACGCGGCCAATGGCGACCAGCAGCAGCCCGGCGGCGAACCCGCCGACGTGCGCGAAGAAGGCGATGCTGACCGTGCTGGAAAACCCCAGAGAAGTCAGCCCCTGGAATATCTGCCAGATGAACCAGCCTCCCAGCAGCCACACCGCCGACACTTCGATTACTGTAATGAAGAACATCACAATGAGTGCGCGTATGCGGTTGTAGGGGTAGGTTAGCAGGTATGCCCCCAACACGCCGGACACTGCCCCGCTGGCCCCGATAAGCGGGGCCTGGGACTGCGGGTCTATGGCCATGTGAGCGAGGGTGGCGGCGACCCCGGTGGCGAAGTACAGGAGCAGGAAACGCACCGGCCCAAGATTGTCTTCCATGCTCCTTCCAAACACCCAGAGGAAGAGCATATTGCCGGCCAGGTGCAGGAAGCCGCCGTGAAGGAACATCGAGGAGAATACGGTGGCCCATGTGGGGACAAGAGAGGCGATGTCCGTCCCGGCGGCCAGGAGCTGGTAGTCCCGGCCTTCGGCAAGTTCCGAGGGTATGAAGCCCCACTTGAAGAAGAAAACGGAGATGTCGAAGCTGCCGCCTCCAGTCAGGACGCCCAACCCTCCGACCTGCAATTCATAAAGGAATACGAGGACGTTGAGGCCAATCAGTCCGACGGTGACCGGAGGCGGAGACCGTCGGCGGGCGCCAGCGTCGGCAAAAGGAAACAAGTCCTCATTCCTCTGCCGACAGGGACGCCCGCCGCAATGACAGAACTAAGAGCGCCGAAATCACGGCGCAGATGGCGTACCGACTGCCGAAACGATGTCGCTGGTGGCGTGGACGATTACCTCAGCCGCCGTCTGGTTCGTCATCATCCCCATGTTCAGCATCATCTGGTAGTGAGTGGGATCGTTGGGGTTGAATTTCCAGAAGCGTTGGAAGTATTCCTCACGGGCGCGCTCCAGTTCCAGCGTGTATGATTCGGCCTCGGAGCGGCTGTACAGCTCGCGTTGCATCAACGTTTCAACGCGGACTTCCAGCGGCGCCATCAGGCCCACGTGGAAAGCGCCGGGGCGGTCGGCGAGGATGGCGTTTGCGCCGCGGCCGATGATGACGGCGTTGCCGGATTCATAGATGTCGTTCACCACCTTTTCGGTGGCATCCAGAAAGGTCTTGTCGTTAATCTGCTTGTTGGCGGAGTTGCCCTCGCCCATCATCTCCAGGAAGGTTTCCGGGGGAAGGTTCTCTATGCCGCGCCCGAAATAAGGCTCTCCGCTGACGCCCGACATCGCGGAACGCTCCAGCATCGTTTGCAGGAACCGCCCCAGGCGGTCGCGGAAGCGGTCGACGCGCTGCTCCTTGGCGATTACCGCTCCCACCGGGGAGCCGATGATCTTGGCGGCCTCGGTAAAGACCAAGCGGTCGTAGAAATTCATCTCCAGCCGCTCGGCCACCATCTGACCGATGGAGACCGCGCCGGCGCCCAGGGGGCCGTTGATCGTTATGATTGCCATCGCTCTTTCCTCCCTATTCGATTGATGAAGGGCGTTGCCCGTGCCCGAACCGGTCCGCCGTTGGGCTTACAGTCCGCTTTCCATCAGGCGGGAGCGGCGGCGGGCGTACTCGTCGGCCAGCAAGCCCAGCGCATAGGAGTCGAACCACTGGTCGCCGCGCCTGTGGGCCTTGCGGAAGTGCCCTTCCATCACGAACCCGATGTGCTCGACCATGGTCAGGGCCGGCCTGTTGTATTCGGGAACGTCAACCCAGATCCGATGCAGCCCCAGACTGTCGAAGGCATGATCAAGCAGGCCGACCATGGCCATGGTGCCGTAGTGGTGATGCCACAGGTCCTTGCGGCCCACCAGGATATAGGCCTGGGCTTCCAGCAGGGGCCATTCGATGACCAGTTGGGCCTCACCGATGTGTTCGCCTTCGGTGGTGTAGACGGCAAATACCTTGCGGTTGTCGTCATTGAATATCCGGTTCCATTCGTTTTCGTCGCCTTCCAGCACATGAGACGGCGCATAGCCGGCGTGGAGTGGTTGTCCGTCCTCCCCCATTCCGTACCATGAACTATTAACCTCATCGTCCTTCAGCCATTCGGTCAATCGCCCCACGTCCTCGCGTGTGGGCGCTGCCAGTGAAACCTGTGGAAACATATTGCACTCCCTTATTGATTCACTGATGGGGCCGAGGCGCCCGCAGTTCCTACTTCCAGCAAAAGTTTGCATATATTATATCAAGTCCTATGGCATAGCAAGCGTCATGGCGCACGAATACGACTACTTTGGCCTGCCCGGCTAATACTCGACTTCATGGGTAACGTCCCGGTGCGAGGCGGCGGGTAGTATACTCTCGTGAACGGCAGGCATTGGGCGTCGCCGCGCAAACACTGACAGCAGCAAGAGAGGTCGTATGCGAGAAAACACACTGAAGGCAACCCTTCAAGAGGGGAAGGCCGTTTTCGGAGTGATGATTACCTTCCCCTCGGCCCCAGTGGTGGAGATGCTGGGCTGCCTGGGGTTCGACTGGGTGCTGATAGACAACGAACACGGCTCCATCACCGTGGACAACTCCGAAGACCTGGTGCGGGCCGCCGAACTCTCCGGCATCGCGCCCATCGTGCGTCCGGTAGCCAACAAGCCGGAAATCATCGCCCCCTTCCTGGACCGGGGGGCATGGGGCGTTCAGGTGCCTCACGTCAACACGGCTGAAGAAGCGAGGGCGGCGGTGGACGCGGTGAAGTACTACCCGGAGGGACACCGGGGTATCTTCAGCCGCAGCCGTCCTGCGGGTTACGGCTTCAGCGGCTCCACCGGCGACTACGTGGCCGAGGCCAACCGCAATACGCTGGTCTGCTTGATGCTGGAGGAAGTGGAGGCCATCGAAAACCTGGAGTCCATGGTGCAGGTGGACGGGGTGGATGTTTTCTTCATCGGCTCCGGCGACCTGTCGCAATCCATGGGCGTTCCCGGCCAGCAGACCCATCCCGAAGTGCAGGCGCAGATGGAGCGGGGCGTGGACGTCATCGTCAAGGCTGGAAAGGTGGCCGGCGTGAGCTGCCCGGACAACCTGGCGCCCAAGTTCCTCGACTTGGGCGTCCAGTACTTCCACGGCAACGTCAACAGCCTGATCCAAACGTCCAGCGTTGCTTACCTGGAAAGCATGCGAGAATCGGCAGTGAAGGCCGGGCTGTAAAGGACACAACAACGAAAACGGTGGCGGGAACATCCCCGCCACCGTTTTCAGTTTCTCCGCCGGTTCCGGCTGACGCTAGGCCGGGATGGGGGCCTGCCGCACGGAGTTCAGAGCCTTGACCTGGTCCATCAGCAGGTTGAAGTTTTCGAAGGTAAGCGACTGGGGGCCGTCGCACTTCGCCACGTCGGGGTTCGGGTGGACCTCGATGAGCAGCCCGTGGGCCCCGGCGGCTACGGCGGCAAGAGCCACCGGCGTAACCAGATACCACTTGCCGGTGCTGTGGCTGGGGTCGGCCAAGATGGGAAGGTGCGAAAGCCGCTGGATCACGGGGATGGCGGCCACGTCCAGCGTGAACCGGGTGAACTGCTCGAATCCGCGAATGCCCCGCTCGCAGAGCATCACCTGCTCGTTGCCGTGAGACATGACGTACTCGGCGGCCAGCAGCCACTCCTCGTAGGATGCGGCCAGGCCCCGCTTGACCATCACCGGCTTGCGGGTCTGCCCCACCTCGTCCAGCAGGTTGTAGTTCTGCATATTGCGGGCGCCGACTTGGAGGATGTCGGCGTACTGGGCCACGGTGTCCACGTCAGTCGGAGACATTACTTCGGTAATGATGGGCAGGCCCGTCTCCTGCTTGGCGAGATCGAGCAGCTTGAGGCCATCAAGACCCATGCCGCGGAAGCTGTAGGGAGAGGTGCGCGGCTTGAAGGCGCCGCCTCGCAGCACGGTGGCCCCGGCGGCCTTGACCGACTTGGCCGTGGAAACCATCTGTTCTTCGTCTTCTACCGAGCAGGGGCCGGCCATGATGATCGGAGTATCGCCGCCGATTACGGCTTCGCCCACTCGTATCGTTGTCGGGGCGGGATGGAATTCGCGGCTTGCCAACTTGTAGGGTTTGGAAACTACCAGCACCTGCATCACTCCGGGGAGAAGTTCCAATTCGTCCTTGAAGTCCGGGGGAATGGAGCCGAGCACACCGATCACGGCGCGGTCTACTCCATGGGAGATAGCGGCGGTCAAACCGCGAGCCTCGATGCGTTTCTGTACTTCGTCAACATTTTCCTGGGTACTGCCGGCAGCCATTGCCACAATCATTTTCGCTTCACCATCCGGTTTCTTAACTTATGGAGTCATGTATGGCGCCTTTAACCTCGGTCACGGCGCGACAAATAAATACGCGCCGGAACGGCGGCAACCGGCATTGCGGCCTGCCGTACGATCCCGGCTCCTCGCTTCCAAGGAACTGTGGTTTAGTCCGAAACCCCAATTACGACCTGAGAGTCTCGGTTCCTCGCAAATAAACGTTTACCAACTCCCCGGGCTCTTTATCGGTATTCACCAGTATAAGTATCCTGATGCAGCGGTTCAAGCTGCCGGGCACATCCACTTCCACCGCGCCCAGCAGGGCCGTGCTGTTCCAGCCCAGGCCTCGCGCGGCGGCGGCCGGGAACACTGCGTTCAGGTCGGGCGTCATGGTGAAGATAACCGACGCCACATCCTGTTCCTCCAAGCTGTTGCGCTCGATGAGCGCCTCCAGCAGCTCGGTGGTGGCCCCGTGAATTGCCTCGCCGGTATTGGCCTCGGCAATGGTGGCGCCGCGAAGGCCCCGGCAGACGGTCATCTTCGGCCTCCATCGGCAGACTGCCCGGCGGGGGGGCGTCCGGCGAGGGACGCAACGAAGGCGCTGGCCCGCTCCACCACCTCGTCGCGGGGCGAGTCCAGCATCACCCGCACCAGTGCGCTGCCCACTACGGCGGCGTCGGCGGTGCGTCCGACCTCGGCCACGTGCTCCGGGGCGGAGATGCCGAATCCCAAGGCCAGCGGCAGGGCGGTATGGGTGCGAACCCGCTGGAGCAGTTCCAGCCCGCGCCCGGAAACCTCGCTTCTCGCTCCGGTGACGCCGGTGACGCTAACGCAGTAGACGAATCCGCTGGCCGTGCGGCAATACTCGGCGATGCTCTCCCCGGTGCTGGTGGGGGCCAGCAGGGGAATCAGAGAGATGTCGCGGCTGACGCACTCGGCAGCCAGCGGTTCGGATTCGGTGCCGGGGAGGTCGACGGTGATGAGGCCGTCCACCCCGACGCGCTGACATTCGGCGGCGAAACGGGCGATCCCATAGGAGTGGATCGGGTTGTAGTAGCCCATGAGGATCAAAGGAGCGTCGTCAATCCGGTCGCGCAGCGTTTCGGCGGCCCGGAGGCAATCGGCGGTGGTGACGCCGTTCTGGAGCGCGAGGAAGCTGGACTGCTGTATGGTCGGCCCCTCGGCCAAAGGGTCGCTGAAGGGCACCCCCAACTCCACGGCGTCGGCGCCGGCGGCCACCAAGGCTGGCACCAGCTCCAGCGTCGTCTCCATGTCTGGAAATCCGGCGGTGAGGAATACAATAAGTCCGGGGCGCTCCCGCTCCCGGACGCTGGCAAACATCCGCTCTATTCGTTCTTTGCCCATTGGCAGGAATTACCTGTCTGAAGTTGCAAGTTGATAAGACCCGGCCAATCGCCGGATAAGTGCGCCAAATGTAACCCAACTGCCCGAAAGTGTCCAGCCCCCAGCGCGTTCCGAGGCTGCCTGGACCGGGAATTTCCCGCGGCCGGGTGAAACCCTTCGGACAAATCACAGGCCGGACCGCACTGCCAGCAGGGCTATTGCATTCTGGCCGGCATGGGCGGCGATGCAGGGCCACAGGGAGCCTGTTCTGACGTAGAGCCAGCCGAGGGCCAAGCCAGTGAAGAATATCGGGATAATTGTTCCGGCATCGAGGTGGAAGGCGCCGAAAACCAGCGCGGTGGCAACAACCGCCGGGCCGGGGCCGATGCGATGCAGCAGCCCCCGCAGCACGAAGCCGCGAAACATAATCTCCTCGCTGAGCGGCGTGACCAGCGTCAGCGCCTGCATGGTCAGCAGGATGCCGACGCCGGGGAAGATGACATCGGCCTCAATCTCCGGCGGTTGCAGGACTTCTATACCGAGCCGGTCTACAACAAGACCATAGCAGAAGGTTGAGAGGATGCTGAACGCCAGGGCCCCAACCGCCAGCAGCGCGGCCACCGGAAGCGACGTTCCAGGCCGCGTCAACCCAATGGCGCGAAGGGGTGATGTGGCTCGCCGAAGGCCCATGGCCCAGACGGTGAAAAAAGCGCAGACCGCCAGCAGATGAACGGCCACCCAGGTTGTCAGCGCGGCCTCGTATTCCGGCCCGTATTGCGGAAGGAGGGATCCAATGGCCGGGGCGGCAAGGGCTACGGTAAAAAGAAAGGCCAAAAACAGGAAGAGTCCAGCGGTTATATGGCCCAACGACCACGGCGCCGGCGAGGTGTCCGCGTCCGGCGGGGCGGACGCTCCGGCTCTTTCGGCGCCGGGCAGTGGCGCCCCGCAGCCGGTGCAGAACAGCTCGCCTTCGCCGGACACCCGGCCACAGATGGGACAGTGATACTCTGGATTAGTCATAAGCGCCGCAATCAGCCGATACAACATACGGGCTATTGGGCGGAGGCGCAAGCGAAGGCGCGGGGGCGAATTTGCAACGGCCAGAGGTGTGGGACATAATGGCTGGTATCTTGTTTCGGCCTTATTGCAGGGCCGAAGACCGTTTTCAGGAGGCCGCAGGATATGCCCGACGACGCCCCCATTTCCAGGCAGGCATTTGACGAAGCGGCGGCCCGGCTGGGCATTTCCGGCAGCGCCGCCCACATGGACGAGCTGTACGGCCAACTGCGCGGCGTACTTTCTGGAACGGAGTCGCTGCTGAAACTTGATGTGTCCGGCGCTGAGCCGGACATGGCCTTCAACCCCTCCGGCCCACGTTCCGGGGCCTGAATAAATCCCGCTTACAACACTTCTAGCTTCCGGGGGCTGCATCGTGGACCAACTGGAAATCTGCTACATGAGCGCCGGTGACTTGGGCCGTCTGGTGCAGAAGGGCGAAATCTCGCCCGTGGAAATCATCGAGGCCCATCTCTCCCGCATCCGGGCCACCGAGCCGGCGCTCAACTCCTTTATCACTCTGCTGCCCGACGCGGCGCTGGCGGCGGCGCGACAGGCCGAGCGGGACATCCGCGCCGGGCGCTGCCGGGGGCCGCTGCACGGCATCCCCGTGGCGTTGAAAGACCTGTTCAACACCGGCGGAGTTCGCACCACCTCCGGCTCGCGCATCTTCGACACCTTCGTCCCCGCCGAGGACTGTACCGTGGCGGCGCGTTTCCGCGAGGCCGGGGCCATCCTGCTGGGCAAACTGAATATGCACCAGTTCGCCTACGGCCCCACCGGCGAGAACCCTGATTACGGCCACATGCACAACCCGTGGAACCCGGAGCTGGTCAGCGGCGGTTCCAGCGGCGGCTCAGGCTCGGCTACGGCGGCGGGCCAGTGCACCATCACCACCGGCAGCGACACCGGCGGTTCCATACGCATCCCGGCGGCGCTCTGCGGCATCGTGGGCCTGAAGCCCACCTACGGGCGGGTGAGCCGCCACGGGCTGACGCCGCTGGCCTGGTCCATGGACCACCCAGGCCCGATGGTGCGGACGGTGGAGGACGCCGCCATCGCCATGAACGTCATCGCGGGCCACGACCCCCGCGACGTGGCGTCGTCCAGCCTGCCCGTCCCCGACTACACCGCCGCGCTCACCAAAGACATTCGCGGCCTGCGCATCGGCGCTCCCCGGCAGTATTTCGACGCGCCCCTTGACCCCGAAGTGCGCCGCAGCGTCAACGCCGCGCTGGAGCAACTGGAAGCGCTGGGGGCCGAGGTGCGGGAGGTGGACTTCCCGGAGTTCAACGACGCGGCGGCCATCTCAACCACGATGCTGATGTCCGAAGCGTCGGCCGCCCTGCGCGACGTGCTGGCCAGCGACGGCGACAAGCTCTATGAGCCGGTGCGCCTGCGGCTGGAGGCGGGGCTGTTCATCAGCGCGGCGGACTACCTGCGAGCGCAGCAGGCCCGCGCCGTCTTCGACCGGGCCGCCCGCCGCCTGCTGGAGGACGTTGACCTGCTGGCCGGCCCCACCGAGCCGGTGACCGCGCCGCCGCTTTTGCAACAGCAGGTGCTGGCGGGCGAGCAGGAGATTGGCACCGTGGCGGCGCTGACCCAGTACACCCGCCCCTACAACATCACCGGCTTCCCCGCCATCTCCATCCCCTGCGGCTTCTCGTCCGGTGGGCTGCCCATCGGCCTGCAACTGGCAGGCCGGCCCTTCGACGAGGAAACGGTGCTGCGGGCGGCCCACGCCTACGAGCAGGCCACCGAGTGGCATCTGCGGCGACCGCCGGTGTAGGGGGCTATCCGGGTACAAGCCGGACAAGCCCTGTCAGCTTTCACTACAAGAGCCGTGAATTCGGCAACCTGGACATCCTGCGGTCCAACGTAAGCGCTTCCAGACCGAAACGACGATAGTCGTCGTCAATTAGGCGGTCCATCAGGCCCGCCCCGCCGACAGCCGTCAATGTGTCCAAAACCGACCCGCCGCTCAGCGGGGAAACCACGCCGCCTGTCAGGATGCGCAACAACCCGGAGCGGGCTTCGGCCTCAGTTACGCTGTAGTGGTGTTGCACCGCGATGTAGGCCTCGCCAATCGCCTGATTGGAGGCGAAAATCTGGGCGTCTTCATTTTCCGCCAGCGCTCTCAACTCCCGGACGCAACGCTCGAACTCCGCCACCGGTTGCCCGGTGAGCAGCCTCACTAGAACGGAGGTGTCAGTCCCATACCTTGGGGGCACAGATTTCCTCCCTGAATTTATGGACGTCGAAGGGCGGATAACCGGGCGGTATCTTGTCCCGCAACGGCGCAAGGCTGGAGTAATCTATGGTCCGCTTGCGTCGCAGAATAAAACCATCGTCGCTTTCCTTCAGCTCCAGCTGGTCGCCCGGCTCCACTCCCAGCGCCTCCAGCACCTGCGCCGGCAGGGTGATTTGCCGCTTGGACGTGACCTTGACAATCATTCCGCATCTCCTGGCCCCGAGGACATAACCCCGTCATTATAACTGCTCGTTCAGGCCGGGGGGGTCTCCTATCTGTGATATATTTGCCCCATGCCAACCTACCCCCACATAGAGCGTTACTACGAAGACAAGCAGCGGCTGATTGACTACGGCGGCTCGGACAACGAGCAGAATATCCGCCGCGCCTTCGAGAACTGCCTCGATGCCTACTGCCGGGACGGCGGCAGGAATTTCTCGCTCATCGCGGAGCGTCCCACCCGGAGCGGCGCGAGGCCCGACGGCACCGTGGTCGATTCCCTGCGCCTGCCCCGCGGCTACTGGGAGGCCAAGGACACCCACGACGACCTGGACGCCGAGATTCAGAAGAAATTCGACGTTGGCTACCGCCTCGAAAATATCGTCTTTGAGGATTCCAGCGCCGCCGTCCTTTTCCAGGGGCAGAGGGGCCAGACGCCCCAGGAGGCCCTGCGGGTGGATATGTCCCACCCCGAGGAACTGCACCGCCTCATCGTCCGCTTCCTCGGCTATGAGCCGCCGGAGATTGCGGAATTCCGCCAGGCGCAGCAGCAGTTCAAGTCTGATCTTCCGTTCGTTATCGGCAACCTGCGGGAGTCCGTGGACGCGGCCGAGGCGGGCAATCCCGGCTACCGGGCCGCCGCCGCCGACTTCCTCGCGGTCTGTCAGCGGAGCATCAGCCCGGCGGTGACCGGCGACGACGTGCGCGAGATGCTCTTGCAGCACATCCTCACGCAGGACATCTTCAAGCGGGTGGTCAACGAGTCGCAATTCCGTCTGCACAGCGCCAACAATATCGCCCGCAGGCTGAACTCCCTTGAGGCGACTTTCTTCACCGACGAAGCGCACCTTCAGGCCCTTACGCATCTGCAATCCTATTACGGCGCCATCGGACGGGCCGCCGACGAAATCGCGGAGCGGGCCGAAAAGCAGCGTTTCCTCAAGGCCATCTACGAGGACTTCTACAAGGCATACAACCCCGCCGCCGCCGACCGGCTGGGCGTGGTCTACACCCCCAACGAGGTGGTGGACTTCATCATCCGGGGCGCCGACCACCTGCTGCAAAAGCACTTCGGGCGCAGCCTGGCCGACGACAACGTGCAGATTCTTGACCCGGCCACCGGCACCGGCACCTTCGTCACCAGCCTCATCGACTACCTGCCCCTCGACCGGCTGGAGCGCAAGTACCGCCACGAAATCCACGCCAACGAAGTCGCCATCCTTCCCTACCACATCGCCAACCTGAACATCGAGTACAGCTACACCGAGCGGACGGGCCGCTACCTCGAGTTCCCCAACCTCTGCTTCGTGGACACGCTGGACAACATGGACTGGCAGCAGTCCGGCGCAACCGGCGGCGCGGTCACCCGCCAGGGCGCCTTCAACCTCGGCGGCCTGTCCGAGGAGAACTGGATCCGCGTCCAGGAGCAGAACGAAAAGCCCATCAGCGTGATCATCGGCAACCCGCCGTATAACGACCAGCAAAGCAACTGGTACGAATCTAATCCAAACCGCAAATACCCTGAGATTGATCGGCGCATCAGTGAGACATACGTCGCGGACAGCACGGCACAACGAACTCATCAGTACGATATGTACAAGCGGTTCATCCGGTGGGCTTCTGACCGGCTGGCGGATGATGGCATTATCGGGTTCGTCACCAACCGAGCCTACCTAGATACGAGGCAGGATGACGGCTTTAGGCAGGTCGCCGCCAGAGAATTTACCGAAATCTATGTGCTTGACTTGGGTTCGGACGTGCGACGCAATCCCAAAATCTCCGGCACAACCCACAACGTCTTCGGCATCCAAACCGGCGTGGCTATCGGATTCTTTGTGCGGGAGAAATCCAAGCTCGGCAAGTGTGGCATCCACTACGCCCGCCGGGAAGACGCCGAACTTGCAGTGAACAAATTGGCTTATCTGCGTGAGGCCGCGCTTGATGAGATAGCCTTTGAGGAAATTACGCCCGACGATAAGAACAACTGGCTAAACCAGTCCGACAGTGACTTCGCTAGTCTGATGCCCCTTGCCAACCGCCAAACCAAGTTAGCCAAGACGGTTGCGGATGAGCAGGCAGTGGTTGGTTTGTATTCGGTTGGTATCAGCACCAATCGGGATGAATGGGTTTACGATTTTGATGAGAAAGGAATATCCGACAAGGTCCTTTTCTTTTGTAGAACCTATCGGAGCGAAATGCAACGGTTTGAGTTAGAGACGCCTGATGCAGATTCAGTCGGCAGTTGGGTAGACAGATCCATCAAATGGACTACCGAGCTGGAGCAACATTTGGTCAATGGAGACAATCTCTCGTTTTCGGAACGAAATATAGTCTCCGGTTTGTATAGACCATATGTCTCAAAACATTGTTACTATGCGCCAATCATCACACATCGCCGGTATCAAATGCCGCAGATATTCCCACATGAAGTCGACGGAGAGAACAAAGTTATCAACTTCTGTGTGAACGGTAAGGCGTTTTATGCTCTGGCAGCAAACAAGCTAACCGACCTGCACTTCACCGGCGACACCCAATGCCTGCCCCTGTACCGCTACACGGCGGAGGGAGAGCGGGTCAGCAACATCACCGAGTGGGGGCTGTGGCAGTTCCGCGAGCATTACGGCGACGACGGCATCACCGCCGAGGACATTTTCGCCTACACCTACGCCGTGCTGCACGACCCGGCTTACCGCGAGATGTACCAAGTTGACCTGTTGCGGGAGTTTCCGCGGCTGCCCTTTTATGAGGAGTTTGCTCCGTTGGCGCGGATGGGCCGGGAATTGCTGGACTTGCATATCGGTTTCGAGTCAGTGGAGCCGTGGCCGCTGGAGCGGGTGGAAACTCCCATGGATAGGCTGGCTAGACAGGATAGAGTGAGTCCGAGGGTGGTGCTGCGGGCCGACAAGGGGCGGGGCGCCATCGTCTTGGACAGCAAGACCACGCTGACCGGCGTCCCCGAATCGGCCTGGCGCTACCGCCTGGGCAACCGCTCGGCCCTAGAGTGGGTGCTGGACCAGTACAAGGAACGCAAGCCCCGCGACCCCACCATCCGCGAGCGCTTCAACACCTACCGCTTCGCCGACCACAAGGAACGGGTGATAGACCTGCTGCAACGAGTCTGCGCCGTCAGCGCGCGGACGGTGGAGATAGTCGAGGGGATGCCATCTGCTACAATAGCGTCAGGCAGCAAGGGATATTCGGAACATCCAGGAGAGCCATGACAACGCCAAAAACCGCCGAGGCCGCCGAGCAAGCCGAGGCCGCCGAACAGAAGGTATCCGACCTGACCGTATCCCAACTGCGGGAGCTGATCCGCGAGGTCGTGCTGGACTGCATAGGCGAGAGTTACGAAGACTTCCACCGCGATTTGGAAATCAACCCCGAGTTCGCCGCCAAGCTGCAGGCGACCATAGACGCAGTAGCGGCAGGAGAGCAGACCATTCCGGCGGAGGAAGTGTACCGGAGGCTGGGGCTTGACTAATGCCGTACTCTCTTGAGTTTGCGAACGATGCTGCTGAAGGTTTGTCTCGGCTGGATAATGCGATAGCGCGTCAAGTGCGCGGCAAGATTGACTGGCTGGCTGAAAATGCTGAAACGATTCGCCATGAGCCGATGACCGGGCAGTTTCGGGATAAATTCAGAATCAGGGTCGGCTCATACCGCGCCATATACGATCTTGACCAGACTAACCGCCGGATAACCGTCCTCCGCATCGGCCACCGCAGAGACGTTTATCTCCGCTGGTAGCTTTATTCCCCCATTGATACCCGCTCCTCAAGCTGAAACTAACAGGTGGTTGGCCGCCTTGCCTGAGATTACCGCCGTTACCTTCGACCTGTGGCAGACGCTGCTGGTGGACAGCCGCGAGCTGGGGCTGACGCGCTCCAACGCCCGGCTGGCTGGCGTCGGCAGCATTCTCGCGGACTGCGGCGAGGGATTCAACGCAGAGCATATCAGCGAGGCTTACTGGGAGTGCTACCGGCAGTGCGCGGCAATCCGCGAGGGGTCGTTGGACGTCAGCTTCGCCGAGCAGATAGGCATCTTCGTCGAAAACATCAGCCCCGGCCTCTCGCAGCGCCTGGACCCCGGCGCGCTGGCGGAGATTACCCGCGTTTACGCCGACTCGTTCCTGGACTACCCGCCTCCGGCCCACGGCGACGCGGTGGCCGTGTTGCAGAGCGTGCGTGACATGGGGCTGCGCATCGGGCTGATTTCCAACACCGGCATGACCCCCGGCACGACCTTCCGCACCTACCTCGCCAACACCGGAATGCTGGACTACTTCGATACGCTGACCTTCTCCGACGAAGTGAAAATGTCGAAGCCGGGCAAGGAGATATTTCTGCTCACCCTGCGTTGCCTGGACGCCGCGCCGGAACAGACAGTGCATATCGGCGACAGCATCCGCAATGACGTTGCAGGCGCAAAGAAATGCGGGATCAGGACGGTCTGGATTACGGGCTTCAGCGAGCGGGATGACCCCACCGACCCGGCCACCGAGCCCGACGAGACCGTGAACGGGCTGGGCGCGGTCGCGCCTGCAATCGAGCGTCTCTGGGGGCGGGGACAGCTCAAAGCAGAAAACGCAGAGGGGGCGTAGAGAACGCAGAGGGTATATTGGAAAGTTCCGGGTTCTCCGCGCCCTTTCGGAGCCTCTGCGTTGAAAGAGCCTGAACTGCACCCATCCATTCGGGCGGAATTGGCAATCAATGCGGCTGGTGAACGACAGGCAGGGACTCGAACAGGAAGACAGCGTAGCAGAAGTTAACGAGCTGTGCGCCGGTATCCTCTCGCGCCGTCCACTGGCCCTGGTCAGCAATCGCGGCCCGGTGGAGCACCAGATGGCGGAGGGCCAGCCCGAGCCTCGACGGGGCAGCGGCAGCGTGGTGACCTCCTTCGGCCCACTGGCCCAGAGCTTTGATTTCACCTGGGTCTCCAGCGCCATGAGCGAAGGCGACCGGACCGTGTCGGGCAACGGCGCGGGGCCGCGGGTCAAGTCGCCCCTGCCCGGCCACAAAATCGGCCTGCGCTATGTAACCACGCCCCGGCGGGCTTATCACAAGTATTACAACGTTATCTGCAATCCGCTTCTGTGGTTCCTGCAACACTATATGTGGAACCCGCCCTACAATCCCACGGTGGACGCCAGCGTTCACGACGCCTGGGAGAACGGCTACGTGCCGGTCAACGAAGCCTTCGCCAGGGCGGTGGTCAGCGAAGCCCGGAATGGGGATGCCCCCCCGGTGGTCATGGGCCACGACTACCACCTGTACCTGCTTCCCGAGTTCGTGCGGCGAGACGTGCCCGAAGCCATCATCCAGCACTATGTCCACATCCCCTGGCCCACGCCCCTGTACTGGAACCTGATTCCGCGCTACATAGTCAACCGCATCTGCGAGTCGCTGTGCGCGGCGGACATCGTGGGCTTCCAGACGGCGCAGGACCGCCGTTGCTTCCTCGACACCGTGGAGGAGTTCGTGCCGGAAGCGCGGGTTGACCGCCTGCTGGATGAGGTTGAGCTGTACGGTCAACGCTGCGCTGCGAAGGTCTACCCCGGCTCCATCAACGTGGAGGAAGTGCAGCAGATTGCCGCCGCGCCGCGCACCCTGGAATTCGAAGCGCGGCTCAGGGCCGAGGCCGGCGAGTCAACAATCATCGTGCGCATCGACCGCGCAGAGCCCAACAAGAACATCATCCGGGGCTTCCGGGCCTACGACCTGCTCCTCAACCATCAGCCCGAACTGAAGGGCCGCGTCAAATTCCTGGCCTTCCTGGTGCCGTCGCGCACCCACCTCCGGCAATACCAGCGATAT
Source organism: Dehalococcoidia bacterium (assembly GCA_965261945.1). Classification (GTDB taxonomy): domain Bacteria; phylum Chloroflexota; class Dehalococcoidia; order Lucifugimonadales; family UBA3495; genus VXOI01. Next base: position 1,716,898 of record CBDHEF010000002.1, on the reverse strand, counting down.
GCGGACGAAGTGAAGCAGGTCATCCAGCAGGTCAACGGCGCCCACGCCTCCGGCGGATGGCAGCCCATTGTGACGTTCATGGAGAATAACTACGCCCAGGCCATCGCCGGGATGAAGCTGTACGACGCGCTGCTGGTCAACACCCTGGTGGAGGGCATGAACCTGGTGGCCAAGGAGGGGCCGGTGGTCAACACCCGCGACGGCGTGCTGGTGCTGTCCCAGAGCAGCGGGGCCCATGCGCAGCTTGCGGAGGGCGCGCTCAGCGTGGCCCCCGCCGACGTGGAAGGCACTGCGCAGTCCCTGTACCAGGCCCTCTCCATGCCTCCGACGGAACGCAAGCGGCGGGCCGACCTGCTCTATCGCTCCGTATGCCGCCAGGATAACGACGACTGGCTGGCCCGGCAATTACAGGATATTGCAGCCTTGCTTTAGGTGGACGCCCCCACCCTGCCCCCGTCCGTCCGTGAGGGAGAGCTACCAAGAGAGCCGGCCGCGCGTTTGAAGCACTGGATTATTCGAGGCGGGCGGGGTAAAGTGGATTGTATGGAACAGCTCTTCAGCCCCGGCCCCTTTGAGGGCGGGTTTCCCGACATCCAGCTCTGCATCTTTCCCCATTTGCGTGAGTTCCTGGTTTTCGATGCCAGGCCGGGCCAGGCGCAGGTGCAGTTGCTCCATACCGACGATATTCTGGGCGACGACTTCTTCAGCGCCGTCGAAGCCGAGTTTTCCCATGCTCTGCGCCACACCGGCGACTTCCCCCTCTCCCACCTGATGAACCTGACGATGCACTTCGAGGAGACCATCCGCGAGGTGGTGATGTCGTTTATCCTGGAACGCCTCGGGGTGCGGTTGCCCACCGAACCAGGCAACGACCTCTCCCCCGACGACCTGCCGGGCGTGGTGGTCTATGTGATTGCCGGCGGCGCGGCTTCGGCCCACTCGGAGATGGTGCTGGACGCCCTGCGTTCCCTGCTGGATCGGGGCGGCCATGAATCGTTGCTGGATTGGGAGGGCAAGCTGACCGACATGGTGGCCCGCGAATCGGAGATCACCCAGCGGCTCAGCCGGGAGGAACTCGCAGAGGCCATTCGCGGAGATTCGCCAGAGTATTTCACCCTTTGGGACAACCTCAACTGATGGCCGCCGCCGAAGAACTGTGAATCCATGCGAATAGCCCTGATATCCGACACGCATTCCGCAGGCAGTGGCCGGGACCTGCCCGGCAAGGTGCTGGAAGCCCTCAGCGGCGCTGACCTCATCCTGCACTGCGGCGACCTGGAATGCCTGGGCGTTCTCGACTACCTCGAAACCGTCGCGCCGGTGTTGGCCGTCCGGGGCTACGAGGACCCCAGAGAGCCGGGCGAGCGGCTGGCCGACGCCGTGCGGGTGGTACACACCGGCGGCCTCGCCATCGGCATGATTCACGACATCCAGTGGCCGGGGCCGAAGATTGCCACCACCGGCGACGGCGCCGGCCTGGTGCTGCCGGAGGGACGAGCGGCGAAAACGCTGGCCGCCAAGTTCGGCGAGCAGGTAGACGTGGTCGTGTTCGGCGACACTCACGAGGAACTGGTCTGCCGCTGGGACGGTGTGTTGATGGTGAACCCGGGCAGCCCCACCTATCCGGGCAAGCGGCACCGTCGGGGCGCCCTGGGCACCGTCGGATTGCTGGAGAACAAGGACGGTATGACCACCGCCCGGATTATCGACCTCGAGACGGGTCAGGCTTCGGCGTAGACTTCGGCGGCGGCGCTTTCCAGCATCACCACCTCCTCGTTGAAGGCCAGGTCTTTTAATTCTCTCTCCCCCTACCTAAAGGGGACGCTCCCACCCTAACCCTAACCCTCCCCCCGGAGGGAGAGGAACCTATATCCCCTGCCGGAAGCGTTGCGCTATGCCAGCCTGATCAGTGGCGTAACTTCCAGGAACACCGGGGCAAAGATCAGCGACACCACGGCCATCAGCTTGAGCAGGATGTTGAGGGATGGGCCCGACGTGTCCTTGAAAGGATCGCCCACCACATCGCCCTCGACTGCCGCCTTGTGTGCGTCGGAGCCTTTCCCGCCGTAGTTGCCCAACTCCACGTACTTCTTGGCGTTGTCCCACGTGCCGCCCGCCGAGGCCATCATGATAGCCAGCATGAAGCCGGAGGCCACAGAGCCGATAAGCAGCCCGCCCAGCGCCGCGGGGCCAAGGATGAAGCCTGCGGCGATGGGAGCGATGACCGCCATCAGGCCGGGGAGGATCATCTCGCGCAGCGCGGCGCGGGTGCTGATGTCCACGCAGCGGGCGGAGTCGGGCTTGCCGGTGCCTTCCATCAGGCCGGGAATCTCCCGGAACTGTCGGCGTACTTCGTCCACGATGCCCTGGGCGGCGCGGCCCACCGCCTGCATGGTCAGGGCCGAGAAGATGAAAGGCAGCATCGCGCCTATCACTAGCCCCACCAGTATTTCCGGCTGCAAGAGGTTGATGCCCGCGTTGGATCCGTTCTCCATAGCTTGGCCCAACATCGCCTCAATGTCCAGCTTTCCGTCGGCCCCGATGGTGATTAGCTTGGCGCTCACCGAGTAGGCGGCCAGCAGAGCCAGCGCTGTGAGCGCTGCCGACCCGATGGCGAAGCCCTTGCCGGTGGCGGCGGTGGTGTTGCCGAGGGCGTCCAGGGCGTCGGTGCGCTCGCGGACTTCGGGGTCGAGGTTGGCCTGCTCGGCGATGCCGCCCGCGTTGTCGGCCACCGGGCCGTAGGCGTCGGTCGCCAGCGTGATCCCCAGGGTGGACAGCAGGCCGACGCCGGCCAGGGCCACGCCGTAGAATCCGGCGAACCAGTAGGCCAGCAGGATGGCGATGGACACGCAGATGACAGGTATGAGAGTGCTCAACATACCGCTGGCGATGCCCTGGATGATCACCGTAGCCGCGCCGGTTTCAGAGGCGGCGGAAACCCTCTGCGTCGGCTTGTAGCTGTAGGAAGTGAAGTATTCGGTCCCCAAGCCGATAATCGTTCCTGCCACCAGTCCGGCGACGACGCAGCCGAACCACCACCAGTTGCCGGTAAGGGTGAGGGTCAGTATCGCGGCGAAAACTAACAGCAGGCCGCCCGCCGCGAAAATGCCGTAGCGCAGCGACCACAACAACTTCTCGAAGTTGGCCTGCTCGCCGCTGCGGACTACGAAGGTACCCAGTATAGCGGCGACTATGCCGGCGCCGGCCAAGAGCATCGGGAACACCGACTGCGAGTCGGTATAGTCGAATTCATCGGAGGCGCCGGTGGCGAATACCACGGCGGCGGCGGACAGCGCTATGGTAGAGATGATGGAGCTGACGTAGGACTCGAACAGGTCGGCTCCCATGCCCGCAACATCGCCCACGTTGTCGCCCACGTTGTCGGCAATCACGCCGGGGTTGCGGGGGTCGTCTTCGGGGATGCCCGCTTCCACCTTGCCAACCAGGTCGGAACCGACGTCTGCGGCCTTGGTGAAGATGCCGCCGCCCACGCGGGCGAACAGGGCGATGGAACTGGCCCCGAACCCGAATCCGGCGACGACGCTGATGTTCTGGAAAACCACGTAGAGAACGGAAACGCCCAGCAGGCCGATGCCCACCACGGTAACGCCCATCACAGTGCCGCTGGAGAAGGCCACCCGAAGGGCCGGATTCAGGCCGTGCATGGCGGCGGCCGCGGTCCGGACGTTGGCCCGCACCGCCACGCTCATGCCGATGAATCCGGCGGTGCCGGAGCAGATGGTGCCCACCAGGTATGATATGGCAGTTGCCGGAACAGGCAGGTCGTGGTCGAAAATGGTGTAGTCCAGAACGCCCAGTACCACGGCAACGACAACAACGAAGGGCAGCAGCGACATATATTCGCGCCGCAGAAACGCTCCCGCTCCTTCGCGGATGGCGTCTCCAATGCTCCGCATCAACTCGTTGCCGGGGTCGGCGCGAAGGACCCGCATGGCGGTAAAGGCGGCGAAAATCAGGGCAAGCGCACCTGCGGCCAGAGCGACAATTAGCGATTCCATTAACTCTCTCGGAGCCTGTGAGTAGGGCAACCAGGGGGTGCTTTTTGCGCGAGAAACTTATCACAAACAGCTTGGAGTGTCAAACGGAATTCGTCGCGGCGTAGGGTGTTTTGGCTGTCCCCTTTCCCTCTGAGGGAGGGTTAGGGCGGGGCGTCCCCGTTCATTAGCAACCATAGTCGAGCTTTAAACTCACCTTCCACTCCACTCAACCCTCTCGGTCATGGGCAAGAGGACTAAACTGCACAGCGCCTAAAGCCAAGGCTTAGAATCAGCCTTTTCGATACCCTTATAATTGGGAAGCCGAATTCACCTCGGACCCGGAGCGACAGTGATTATGCGCAGCAAGGACGAAGTTCGCGAGGCGGTATGGTCGGCGATGGAAGCTGCCGGGGCCGCCCATACGCGCGAGCTGCACGACAAGATTCCCCACTTCCGGGGCTGCGAGGCCGCCGCCGACCGCGTTGGCGAGCTGGAGGCTTGGCGGGACGCCCGCGTCATCAAGGGCAACCCCGACAAGGCCCAGCGTCCCCTGCGCCAGAAGGCGCTGGAGGAAGGCAAAACGCTCTACATGGCCGTGCCGCGCCTCTGGCAGGAACAGTGCTTCGTGGAGCTGGACCCGGCCCGCATTTGTATCGGGGCCGGGGGCGCGTCGCCTGCCGAGGCATCCACTATCGCCGGGGCCTTCCGCTGGGGGCGTCCGGTATACGTCGAGGAAATGCGCCCGGTTGACCTGGTAATCTCAGGCTCGGTGGCAGTCAACAGGCTGGGAACGCGGGTCGGCAAGGGTGGCGGCTTTGCCGACCTGGAGTACGGCCTGTCCATCGCTGCGGGCATCGTGTCGCCGGATACGCCGGTGGTCAGCACCGTTCACCCTATGCAGCTCTTGAACGAAGACCTGCCCTACACCCGCCACGACGTGTTCCTCGATTACGTGGTAACATCCGACGAACTCATCCAGTGCAGCGGCGCTATGCCCGCCCGACTGGCATCTACTGGGACGATTTGACCCCGGCCAAGATCCGGCAAATTCCGTTGTTGAAGAAACTACAGGAGCCGGCGGGCTGACGAAGAAGTTCAGGGAGGCTTTTGAGGGATGTGGAAAGCGGCCAACACGCTCCTGGTGAGCGGAATAGCCTCCATTTTGCTCGGAGTCATCATTGCCGCGCTTTTGGGTTTTGTGATTACCCGGGAGAATATCGGCGATTCTGCCGCGTTGGGAATAACCTGGAGCGTTGGGCTTTACACCGTGAGCGTTGTATTGGGCGGAGGATTCCTATTGACGGTCACGGGACTGGCGCTCACGTGGACAACAACGTGGGACGACTCTGAAGTAGAAGTAATGGAGCGAATCAGAAGAAATAGAAGACGAGTGACACCCTGGTAAGGATTATTTCCGAAGTTCCCTGTCCTTCTGGGAGGGGGGTAATGGGCGCACTTTTACGGTCAGCGGGATAACGATTCAGCGGGCTGCCTGACCCGTCCGGCGACCAACCACAGCCCGGCAAGTATCAGCCATATCAGGAAACCGATGCCCGTTATCCGGTGAACCAGGGTGGCGCCGTCAACCCAGATGAACAGCATCGCCGCTCCGAGCACGGCGCCCACGACGGCGGCGACGCGCAAGAAGCCGCCCATGCGCCACTGCACCGGCCCCAGCGCCACCAGCCCCAGCCCGGCCAGCGTGAAGCCCAGTGCTCCGGTGGCCCACCGGAGGGTTAACAGGGCTTCCTCAGCTCCGCTTACGAACGATTCGCCATGGGTCAGCACAACTGTTGCCTGCGGTTCGGGCGCCAGCACAGCCAGCGCGACGGCTGACGCGCCGGACACCGCCGAGGCGATTCCCGATGCTGCGAGCAGGACCACCGCCATACCCATGGCAGTGGGGTGATAGGTTCCCACTGCCCGCCAAAGGGGGAGGCTGGAGGCCAGCAAGGTAAACCCGCCCACCAACCGAGCCGCTCCACCGGTACCGTAGGCAACGCTTGCAGCGCCGATGGCGGACAGTTTCTCGGATGCGGCAAGCCGGGCAATTTCCGCCTGTTCCAGGTTAATCCCTTGAGACAGAGTATCCGTGAATGGCGTATCGTCCGCGCCAGCCATCAAGCGAGCCGGGACGGATATTGCCGTCGCCAGTGCGGTCAGGAGCAGGAAGACCCCGGCGATGCGGTAATCGGGCATCAGAGCAGACGCCGACACTTGGGAGTGAGCGGATCGGGCATCAAATAAGCAGGTTGTAGTTGGCCGGCAATACCCCCCGGCCGGTCAGGGCATTGGCCAGGGCGGGGCCGCGACCCTCGGCGACGGCCACCCCGGTAAGGACCTGTAGAGTCACTTGCATTCCGCTGGCCGGGGGCGTTGATTCGACGCCCAATGCCCTGGCGAAGTCGCTGCCGTGGATTACCAGTTCCATGGTGCGGAGTTGCAGGTAGTCTATGAGCTTCATCCCGCCTTGGGGCGTGGCGAGGATGAAGTCTTCATCAAGGTCGTTGACTCTGTCGCGGGCCATGTTCAGGAAGCCGCGGACCATCATCTGCGGGTTGTCCATGATTTCCAGCCCGGCTGATCGGCCCAGCTCCGCCACGCGGTCGGGATTCGCGTTCTGCCTCACGTTGAGAATCCACTGTGTCGTGGACTCAACATCAACCTGCGGCGCGGGCTTCTCGGAGTAGCCAACGACGGTGCTGATGGAGCGGTAGGTATGGCCCGCCAGGTCGCGCAGCGTCCACTGGCCCAGCGCGTGGCCTTCCCAGGCGTCAATTTCCACGCCGTCCACCAGCTTGGCGAAGAACTCGGCTGATTCCAGATACGCTTCTCTGATTTTGTCGCCGAAAGGACTTCGGGAACTCACGTGATCCTCCATACCAATAGCGGTTGGGAACGCCCCAATCCGGCCTTCGCCCTAACCCTCTCCCAGTGAGAGAGGGAACTATGGCTCGCCTATCAGGTTTTCTACTTCCAGCGACTTCATCAGGCCGCTTATCTGGGCCCAGGTATCGTCCTCTACGAAGATGCCGTCTCGTCGCCTGGCCTGCTCAGTGCGGTACTCGATCTCGCCGGGGTAAAGCACCTCGCTGAACCCGGCGGCTGGCGGCGAATCCTTAACGAACTCGACGAACTCGCCCATGTCCTTCTTGAACTCGTTCAGCGGGCGGAAATGCTCCAGGTTGAATGCGGCGATGAAGCAGCCATCGTTGTGGCGGCCCTCCGGGTCTATGCCAAAGCCGAGGCCGGTCAGGAGACCGGAGAACACCTCGACCATGAACGACAGCGCGTAGCCCTTGTGTCCCTGGTCCACGCCCACCGGCAGTATGGCCCCGCCGGAGAAATAGTCGTTGGGATCGGTGGTAGGGTTGCCCTCCCGGTCGACAATCCAGCCGAGAGGGATGGACTCACGGCGGTTGCGGGCCAGGGCAATCTTGCCCAGCGCGACGGTGCTGGAAGCCATGTCCATCAGCACCGGGCCGTCGAGATTGCTGGGCATACCGATGCAGATGGGGTTGGTGCCCAGCTTGCGGGCCCGCCCGCCGAAGGGAGCGACGTGCTTGGGGGCAGCGCCCGAATCGGCGGTGATCATGCCGATCATCCCCTCGGCGGCGGCCATGGTGGGATAGTCGCCCAGCCGTCCGATGTGGCTCTGATGGTGAACCGTGATGGCGGCGACGCCGTGGGTCCGGGCCTTGTCAATGGCCATGCGCATGGCCCGCTCGGTGACCACGAAGCCGAAACCCCAGTTGCCGTTGATGACGGCAGTGCAGGGGGCCTCCCGCTCCACCACGAAGGGCGCGCCGGGGACGATGTGCCCAACGTCAATACGTTCGGCATAGGTGGGAATCTGGATGACGCCGTGGGAGTCGTGGCCGGTAAGGTTGGCCTTGACCAGATGCGCGGCCACCACCTCGGCCTCGGCCTCCGGCGTGCCCTTGGCGCGGTAGATATGGTAGGCCGCCTTGTGCAGGTATTCAGGCGAAAAAACGGGCATAACGAGACCTCGGGCGTAGCAGGGTTGGGTTAAAGACAGTATTGGGAAAGCCACCATAAGTCTAGCCCGCCCCCCGGCCATTGTCCAGAAACAGACCTTGAGTTTGGAGAGCGCCGCCGCTCCGGCTTCTTGACCGCATTGGGGGCGATTCCTATAATCGGAAGTCAAGAATTCAACAGTCAACAGGAATGTAACATCCCTTGGTTCAGCCGACACAGCAGAATATCGAAGAATTGGCAAGCGCGGCCCTCGCTGAGCTATCGGCGCTGGACAGTCCGGATGCCCTGGAGCAGTGGCGCATAGCCTATCTCGGGCGGCGCGGCGCCCTGACGACCCTGCTCAGGGCGCTGTCCGGGCTGGATATAGAGGAACGCCGCCGTATCGGCGCCTTGGCCAACCAGGCCAAGCAATCGCTGGAAAACGGGCTGGAAGTCCGTAGGCAGCAGATTAACGAAGCCGCGCTACTGCGGGCGGCGCAGGAAGACCGGCTCGACGTCACCCTGCCCGGAAGGCCCCCGGCGGAAGGGCGGCTGCATCCCACCACGCAAATTGTCCGCGAAATTTGTGCCGCCTTCGTCGGCATGGGTTTCAGCGTGGTCGAAGGCCCCGAAGTCGAGTGGGACCACTACAACTTCGAGATGCTCAACATCCCCAAGGGCCACCCGGCGCGGGATATGTGGAATACCCTGTGGGTGGACTACACCAACGAAGCAGGGGAGCAGCCCATGCTGCTCCGCACTCACACCTCGCCGATGCAGGCGCGTGTGATGGAGAGCCGCGAACCGCCGGTGCGGGTCATCGTTCCCGGCAAGTGCTACCGCTATGAGGCCACCGACGCCACCCACGAATGGCACTTCTACCAAGTGGAAGGGCTGGCGGTGGACGTGGGGATTACCTTCGCCAATCTGAAAGGCACGCTCTACGAATTCGCCCGCCGATTGTTTGGAGAAGAGCGTAGGGTGCGCTTCCGCTGCGACTATTTCCCCTTCGTCGAGCCGGGCGTGGATATGTCCATTGACTGCTTCGCCTGCAACGGAGAGGGAGGGGGTTGCCGCATCTGCCGCGACAGCGGTTGGATCGAAATCATGGGGGCCGGCATGGTTCATCCGAAGGTACTGGCCGGCGTGGGCTACGACCCGGACAAGTACACCGGCTTCGCCTTCGGCCTGGGGCCGGAGCGCATCGCCATGCTGAAATACGGCATAGACGACATACGCCACTTCTACGCCAACGACCTGCGGTTCCTGCGCAAGTTTTAGAGAGGGACAGGCTTTTATGGATGCGGCAACAATACAGGCGGTCGCAGCCTTGTGCGCTGTGATGGTAGCCGCTGCTGGTTTGCTGGCGGGTTTTGTTTACTGGCTTCACCGCGAACTGAAACAGGATTTGCTGTCGGAGATTCGCCGAGTCGAGTCCAGTTCCGACCGCGCCAATACAGAAACTCGGGAAGAATTGCGCCGCGCCAACGAAGAAATGCGCCGTGTCAACGAAGAAACTCGGGAAGAATTGCGCCGCACTCGTGAGGAACTCCTTGCGGAGATGCGGCGCGGCAATGCACAACTGCTGGCGGCACTTAACGGTCATACCCACGATACGGAATCCGGCGCCGCCGTGTTCCGCGAATTGCCTGCCGCCGATGACTAGAATCTCATCTGTTCTCTGCACCCAGGCAAATCTCGATACCCGAATAACCGAGGCCCTGCTTGAAAGTTCCCCTTAGCTGGCTCCGGCAATACGTCAACGTGGACATCCCAGCCGCCGACCTCGCCCACCGGCTGACGATGGCCGGCGTGGAAGTGGGCGAGGTACAGGAAACCGGCGGTTGGAGCGAGGTTTACGTCGGCGGCGTTACTTCCGTCCGGCAACACCCCAACGCCGACCGGCTCCGCCTCTGCACTGTCACCACTGGCTCCGATGAGATGGAGGTGGTGTGCGGCGCGCCCAACGTGGCCGCCGGGCAGAAGATATGCTTCGCCCGCGTCGGCGCATACCTCTACAATGCCCACAGTCAACGGCACGAAACGCTGGCCGCAGCCCACATTCGCGGCGTCGAATCGCAGGGAATGATCTGCTCCGAGCTGGAGTTGGGCTTGGGCGGCGACCATACCGGCATCATAGTGCTGCCGGAGGACGCGCCGCTGGGAGAACCGCTGTCCGACTACCTGGGCGATACAATCCTGGACCTTGAACTGACTCCAAACCGGCTGGATTGCCTCTCGATGCTGGGCGTAGCCCATGAGGTGGCGGCCCTTACCGGCGGCAAAGTCGCCGAGCCGGAAATCCGGTACGAGGAAAGCGGCCCACCCGTAGGGGAGCGTGTCAGCATCTCCATCGCCGACCCCGACCTGTGCCACCGCTACACCGCGACGGTCATTGACGGCGTTCGCATCGGTCCGTCGCCCCAGTGGTTGCAGGACCGGCTGACCCGGGCCGGGCTGCGGCCTATCAGCAACGTGGTGGACGTCACCAATTTCGTCATGCTGGAATACAACCAGCCCCTCCATGCCTTTGACCTCGGCGCCGTCAGGGACGCCACGGTCATTGTGCGCCGCGCACGGCCCGGCGAGAAGCTGACCACGCTGGACGGGGTTGACCGGGCGCTGACCACCGAGAATCTGGTCATCGCCGATTCCCAAAACGCCATCGGCCTCGGCGGCGTCATCGGCGGGGCCAACAGCGAGATTGGCCCCGAGACCCGCACAGTGCTACTGGAGTCGGCCAACTTCAACGCCGCAAACAACCGCGAGACGGCAACGTCCATGGGGCTGCGAACCGAGGCCACGTTGCGCTTTGAGAAGGGCCTGCGGCCTGAACTGGCGCCTCTGGGCCTGCGCCGGGCCACGGCCCTGATTCAGCAGGTAGCGGGCGGCACGGTAGCTCCCGGCATCATTGACGTTTATCCCGAACCGCCGGATGCCCCATTGAGCGTGACGTTGACAGCCAAAAGGCTGCGGCAATCGCTGGGCATGGACCTGCCCCTGCCCTCGGCGCGGGCGGCCCTCGAATCGCTGGGTTTCACCTGCGAGGGTGAGGGGGACGAGCTGCATGTGACGATCCCCTGGTGGCGCAACGACGTGAACATAGAGGATGACCTGGTGGAGGAAGTGGTGCGCATCATCGGGTACGACGCCGTGCCGACCGTGATGCTGTCCACGCCCATACCTTTCCACAGCCCCTCACCGGCGATTGAGCTGCGGGATGAAGTAAAAGACCTGCTGGCCGCGGGCGGAATGCAAGAGGCCATCAACTACACACTGCTGTCGCAGGAGATGTTGGACCGTATACCGTCCGCCGGTGGCGTGGCCCCACCTATGCGCCTCGCCAACCCGATGAGTGCGACCCACGAATTTCTGCGGCCGACGCTTCAGGCCGGGCTGCTGGCGAATCTGGCCGTCAACCAGTCTCAGGGCCCCGGCCCCTTTCGCCTGTTTGAGGCTGGGCGGGTCTTCCTGCCCCGCAGCGGCAACCTGCCGGAAGAGGTGGAAGTGGTGGCGGCCATAATGGCCGGACGGCGCGGCGAAGAATCATGGCTGGCCCCGCCTGATGGCAGCGGCGGCATGGACTTCTATGACGCCAAGGGCATGGTGGAGTGGCTGCTGGATAGTCTGGGCATCCGAGCCTGCTGGGAGCCGGGCGAGCATCCCGTCTACCAGCCCGGCCGTTGCGCCGTCGTCAAGGCCGACGGGACCGAACTGGGCTTCGCAGGCGAAGTCCACCCCACGATTAAGGATCGCTTCGGGCTGGACTTCGGCGCAGTGGCGGGATTCGAGCTGCGGCTGTCGTCCCTTCTTGATGCGCTGCCGGAGTCGGAGCGGCATTTCGCGTCCCTGCCCCGCTTCCCGGCAGCCACCCGAGACCTGGCCCTGGTTGTTCCTGCCGACGTTCCAGCGGGCCGCGTGACCGGGCTGATTCTGCGGCACAGGCTGGTGCAGCGGGCCGAGCTGTTCGACATATACTCCGGCGAGAACCTGGCGCCGGGAACCAAGTCGCTGGCCTTCCATGTTCACTTCCAGGCCGCAGACCGCACATTGACCAATGATGAGGTGAGCCGGTCGCTGGACGGCCTGCTGCGCACCTTGGAGCGGGAAGCAGGGGCCACGCTAAGGGGTTAGAATAGGGGTGCCGATCAATTCCTTCTCCATCCGGCTCCATCCGGAAGACGGTCGGGGTGAGGGCGTTCCGCTTGACAGGGTTGACTCGCGGCAGTATTTATGGAGAACTCGATGACAACTCCCGATTTCGACGAAGCAGCCGACTACGAAGCCCAAGCCCGCGAGTTCCTGACCAGAGGCCGGGACTACCTCGCCGCCGGCGATCTTCATCAGGCGTCGGAAGAAGGCTGGGGCGCGGCGGCGCACATGGCGAAGGCTGTCGCAGTGGCCCAAGGCTGGGAGTACAGCAATCACGCGAATTTCTCCGAAGCGCTGTACCAGGCCCGGCAGATGGCTGGCAATCCCCGCATCCACGTCTTGGGCAGTGTCGCCAACGACTTGCACATCAACTGCTACAAGCGCAAGAGACACCTGAACACCGGGGCTATCGAGCATATAGAGAGCATGGCAGAACTGCTCGAACTGCTGACGCCGCTGACAGGGCTGGACTCCGTCAGGTAACATTACGCTCATCATCAACCGATATAAAACGGAACCCCGTATCCCTGGTTCTTCTTCCCTAATTTCGGGAGGCGCATAATGGCGACCCATCATGGGAACCACTACGGCCAACAAGAGGAAGCGGCGCACCACCACGGCCACAGCCACGCCGGAGAGGATATGTTGAGCGTGGAGGAGGCGCTGGAGCGGGTGATGGCCAGCTTTGCGCCGCTGGAGCCGGTCGAGGCCCCGCTGCTGGAGTGCCTGGGTCAAACGCTGGCCGAAGACATCACTTCGCCTCTGGCCCTGCCCCCGCTGGCCAACTCGGGGATGGATGGCTACGCCCTGCGCAGCGGCGACATTGCCGGGGCGACGGCAGATTCGCCGCGCCGCTTGCCGGTTGTGGGTATCGTCGCCGCCGGGCAGATGCCGGAGCGGGCCGTCGAGTCCGGCACGGCAATGCGCATAATGACCGGCGCGCCGGTGCCCGACGGAGCCGACACCGTGGTTCCCTTCGAGGAAACCGACGAGGTGCAGCGCAAACGTGAGGGCCGTCCGCTGGACGAAGTGGCGATTTTTACCGAGATGCCCGCAGGGGCCAATGTCCGCCCGGCAGGGGAGGACATCCGCGAGGGGGAACTGGTGCTGGAAGCGGGCACAGTGGTTCGTGCCGCCGAGGTGGGAGTTCTCGCATCGCTGGGTCTTGACCGGGTCAGGGTTGTCCGCCGGCCCGTAGTCTCTGTGCTGGCCACCGGCGACGAACTGGAAACTGCCGGCTCCGCCCTGTCCGGCGGCAGGATATACGACAGCAACAGCTTCAGCGTGGCCGCGTCGGTGGTGGCCTGCGGCGGCGTTCCGAGGTTGCTGGGCATCGCCCGCGACAACCTGGACGACCTTCACGCCAAGCTGGCCGCCACCGAGGGCTCTGACTTGGTGATAACATCGGCAGGCGTCTCCAAGGGCGACTACGACATCGTGAAGGACGTGTTGGAACAACGGGGGGCGATGAACTTCTGGTCGGTGCGAATGCGCCCGGCCAAACCCCTTGCCTTCGGGCATCTGCGGGGCAGCGGCGGCAAGAACGTGCCACTGCTGGGACTGCCGGGCAACCCGGTGAGCGCCATGGTAGCCTTCGAGATGTTTGCTCGTCCCGCTATTCATGCTATGTTGGGCCGGGCGGTGCGCCCGCGTCCTGCGGTAGACGGTGTGCTTACCGGGCCAATCCGCAACTACGACGGCCGCCGGGTCTATGCTCGAGTCGAGGTTGAGCGCCGGGACGGGGTTTACTACGCCACGCCCACCGGCCCACAGGGCTCCAATATCCTGACCTCGATGTCGCGGGCCAACGGCCTGGCTATTTGCCCCGAAGACCTACCCGCCAAACAGACCGGCGAGCAGGTGCGCATTATCATGCTGGACTGGAACGAAGAGGTGGATCTATGACCATTGCCGGGCCGGAAATTACCGGGGGCCCTGAAGGACAGACACCGGGCAGCGGACGATATCACATCAGCCTGTCCCGGCTGGAGGAGTTGAACCGCTCGGCAGCCCATCTCATCGCGGGACGCCTTACCGAGGTCTGCCCCTCCTATGGGAGACCGTACTCGGAGTTGGACCCGGTGGCCCTGATCCGGGAAATACGAGAATTCAACGCCGATACGGACGACTTTATCCGCTTTGATATGCCGATAAAGGAAATAATCTTCCGCACACTGCTGGCGCAGGGCAACGATCCCATTCCACTGATCGGACTATACCATGAGCTGACCGCCCGTTGGAGCAACGCTCTCAGGCCGATCTCGATTGACGAGGCGCACCTGAGCCGAATGCTGGATTCCGATACCTACTACGGATTCGCCCAGGCGTAAGGACAGGAGTCAGGCGCAAAGGAAGAGGGCGCGGTCAACTCCGCGCCCTCTTCCTTTCGAATTTCTATTCCCTTAAGCGTGTAAATTTGTTGCCCACTGGAGTTCTTTCGTCATCAGGCTGAAGCGCTGAAGGTCCAAACCGATCAACTCGCCGTCGCCTGCGCGGCAGGGGAATCCACGATTTGGATATAGACAACGTCGGCCTTCGGATCCGCCTCATCGATATTATAAGGCTCATCCGGTCCCTTGCATGATTGGAGTATTCCATCAGGCAACGGCGGCGGTCAGTTGCTCGCGGGCCGTTTCCACCAGCTTGGCGAAGGCGGCCTCGTCGCGGACGGCCAAGTCGGCCAGGATCTTGCGGTCCAATTCGATGCCGGCCAGTTTCAGGCCGTGAATGAACTGGCTATAGGGCATATTAGCAGCGCGGCAAGCGGCCCCGATACGAACGATCCATAGGCTTCGAAACTCGCCCTTGCGCTCACGGCGGTGACGGTAGGCGTGGGACCACGCATGCATCAGCGATTCTTTGGCCCACTTGTAGTTGCGGTGAGAAGCGCCGTGAAAGCCCCTGGCCGCTTTTAGAATCTTCTTGTGCCGACGGTGCTTGGTAACGCCGCGTTTTATTCGTGCCACGGAATGGTCTCCATCTGGGGCGCCGGCCGGCTAGCCATAGGGCATCAACCGCTTCAGTCGCGGTACGTCAACGGCTGCGACTTCCAGCTTGTCGGAATACTTTCGGGTCACCTTGGTGGGCTTCTTTCGCCGCAGGTGGCTGCTCATTCGCTTGCGGCGGAGGAGTTTACCCGATCCGGTTACGTGAAAGCGGGCTTTGGCGCCTTTGTGTGTTTTAAGTTTTGGCATCGGCCAGTTCTTCTACCTGTTCCGGCTGGGTTTCGCCGGCTGCGTTTTCGTCGGATTGGTTGTCCTGATTCCTGGTGGACGGCGCACGCAGCGCTGCCCGCTCTTCGCCCTTCTGCAACGACGGGATGAGCACCATTGAAAGCGACCGTCCCTCCATTGCCGGGGCGCGCTCCAAGCGTACCTCGTCCTTCAACTCGTCGGCGACCCGCCGGAGCACCGAAAGCCCCAACTGCTGGTGAGCCGCCTCCCGTCCGCGGAAGCGAACGGTGAGCTTGACCTTAGACCCGTCGTCGATGAATTCCCGCACCTTGCGGAGCTTGGCGTTTAGGTCGTGAATTCCGATGTTGGGGCGGAAGCGCACTTCCTTCTGCTCAGTGCTTTTCTGGCCCCTCTTGGACTCTTTTTCCTTCTTGGAAGAAAGGTACAGCAGTTTGCCGTAGTCAAGCAGCCGACATACGGGAGGGTCGGAATTGGGCGCGACTTCTACCAAGTCCACCTCAGAGTCGCGCGCCATCTGGAGCGCTCGACGGGTTTCCATGACCCCCAACTGCGAACCGTCTCCACCGATGACCCGAACCTGAGGGCAGGTTATTCGTTCGTTTACCCGATACTGCCTGGCGATGCTGGCCTACCTCCAAAAAAACTATGCCCCATCTGGGTCGATGAGCATAGAGCAATCTACCATACGTCTGCGCCGTCGTCAACGCGCTTTGGACAACAGTTTGCCGCCGGTATCATGGCATTCCCCCAGGTTGAAGTCCTCGTGCGGCCGGCGAGCCGCCGCTACTCGTCGTTGGGATCGTCGTCCAGGTCGTCGTCAGGGTCTTGCAGGGGACCAGGGTCGGCGCTGAAGTCCAGGCCTTGCAGGAACTCCTCTATCTGCGGCGAAAGCGGAGGAGTGGGAGCCTGGCCCGTGGACGCCTCACGGTTCTCCCGGTCGTACCGTTCCTCCAGCCGCGACAGCAGCCTGGACACCTCGGACGTGTCGGACACAATGTTCTGCAACGATTTGTACTGCTGGATTCCGCGCTCCCGGTCCTCCAGGCGGCTGGAGAGCCCGTAGATGCGGCACAGTATGCTGGTCAGCCGGGCTGTTCCGGTGAAATCCTCTTCGACCTGGAAATACTGGGGCAGATGCACCACGAATATGCGGGTTTCCATCTTCATGGACTCGGCGTGCTGGAAAATCAACTGGGTTATGGTGGTCGGCCCCTCGTAATCACTGGGTCGCACCTCCACCGCGCGGTACTCTTCCTCGTTGGAAGCGTCCACCGTGCCTCCCGATACCAGCAACGGGCGGGTGTGCGGCACCATGTCATACATTGCGCCGATCATCGAGTATCGTTTCACTCCCAACTTACCCAACATCTCTATGACCGAGTCGGTGAAGTCCTCGCCGTAGGCGTGGGGTTCCAGCAGATGCAGAGTGATGAGGTCCGGCCCTTTCTCCCGCACGGCAACCTTGACGGTGGTGGAGGGGATGGTGTACTCCCGCTTGCCCTGTCGCAACACCGACTTGGGGCGGTATCGGGTGAAGTCGTAAAAGCGCCCGGGACGGACCAGCCGCCCCACTTCCTTCGCACCCAAGTGGCGCTCAATGCGGCGCAAGCTGAGGCTGCCCACGCTGCCCACGTCAATCCATGGACGCAGAACGGCAATGACGTGGGGATCTTTCAGCTCCGGAAGCGGCTCGTCGAACTCAAAATCTCCTATTCGCATAATTCTAGTTTGCCAGCACCGCCCAATGTTGGCAAGTGCGAATGCGGAGTGAACTTGGAGTCTGCGACCCAGGCGGTTTTGAACCGGGCGGTTTTCAAGTTGAGCGGTGGCCGCCATTGGGATAACATAGCGGAACGGCGCCGATGTGTGTGGAAGAGGCCGCGCTCAATGGTTCGGGGTTCGAGTCTATCTCTGGCAGGGCGGATTGACGGATCTGACGTACGCCCCGGGAATATGGAACAGCGTCCGATGATGTTCATCCTGGTTCTCTTGTTCGGGATCTTGACCGGGCTGAGTTGCGCCGGGGTGGAGCAGCTGGCGACGCCGCCAGGACCCACCACCGCGCCGGTGCAGCCGGTGGCGCGTATCGGCGGCGCATCCTACTCGGTGGACATGGCGGTTCTGCCCGAAGAGCGTCGTCAGGGTCTGTCGGGTCGCGAGTACATGGCCCCGGACGCCGGGATGCTGTTCGTGTTCGAGGAGGAGCAGCAGCTTCACTTCTGGATGAAGGAAATGCGGTTCCCCCTGGACATCGTCTGGATTGACGCCCGGTGCCGCCTGGTTGGCGTGTCCGCCGAGGTGCCGACACCTGCCCCCAACGCAGGGAACGACGAAATACCCAGGGCGAGATCTCCTTCACCTGCCCGCTTCGTCCTGGAAGTGAACGCCGGCGAGGCGGCGCGCAACGGGCTGTCTGAGGGCGACGCGGTGGAATTTCAAGGAGCAATTGCAGGTCAGTACGGCTGCTGACCCCAGGCTCCACTACGGGAAAAGGACAGGAATTTCGATGGATATTCTGGTATCCGGCTCCATGGCCTACGACCGCATTATGAATTTCGGGGGCCACTTCAGTGACCACTTTCTCCCCGACCAACTTCACAACATCAACGTCAGCTTCCTGGTCAACAGCTTGAGCGAAAACTTCGGCGGCACCGCTGGGAACATCGCCTATTCGCTGTCGCTGCTGGGCGAGAAACCCCGCATCGTGGCCACTGTGGGCAGCGACTACCACCGCTATTTCGAGTGGCTGGAGTCGTGCGGAATCGGCACCGGCGATATGCGAGTGGTGGCCGAGGAACTTACTGCAGGGGCCTATATCACCACAGACCTGGATGGGAACCAGATTACCGGCTTCAACCCGGGCGCAATGAAGCAGCAGGCTGGTTTCAGCTACGAAGGCACAGACCCGTCGGACACCGTCGCCATCGTCGCCCCCGGCAACATTGACGACATGATGGAATTCACCGCAAAGCACCACGAAATGGGCATCTACACCATCTTTGACCCCGGGCAGTCGCTCCCCATGTGGGAGCCACAGAAACTGAGGCGGTGCATTGAGCAATCCAATTTGCTCATCTGCAACGACTATGAGCTGGGGCTGATTTTCAGCAGCACCGGCCTCTCCCGGCCCGCATTGGCGGGAATGGTGGATCACCTGGTAGTGACCCGGGGCGAGCAGGGGGCCGAGTTGAATTCCAGAGATTCGCTGGAGTCGGTCCCGGTAGTCCCCACCGATGCGGTTGATCCAACCGGAGCCGGCGACGCCTTCCGCGGTGGCCTGATCAAGGGTCTGGCCACCGGCGCCGACACGAAACGCGCAGTGCAGATGGGCGCAGTCTGCGGCTACTACGCTGTGCAGGTCAACGGCACGCAGACTTACAGCTACTCGCAGGAAGAGTACGAGCGGACGCTGCGGGGACATTTCGGAGAGTGATGCCCTACTAGCGACAAGCACTCCGGGCGAAAGTTTCGGCTCAATTTCAACTGTGAAAGACATATTGAGGAAGAACAAATCTCCGGTTGATAGAATTTGACAGATTCAGCCGGATGCTCGCCCATTCAAGGAGCGCCAGAAGCAAGTGCATTTACAACGGAACTTTGCGTTTGAGAAACTTGGCCTGCCCTGCTGCCTTCCAGGTTGGGAATCGTTGGGAATCTGCCGGTACTGCTTTTGGATAACCCATCGCGCTGCGCTCCAGGGTCTTTTAATTCTCCCTCTACCTTGAGGGAGAGGGTTGGGGTGAGGGAGAAATCACGGAATGACACAATGTCCCCTTACCAGCGGGGACGCCCCCACCCTAACCCTCCCCCGGAGGGAGAGGGAACAGCGAAAAGACCCGGTACTGCGCCCGCCAAGCGTTGCCGCGCTCCATTGCTTTCGCTACAATCTGCGGGGCGGCGCAACTGCCGACCGCTCACCCTAACCGCCGGGGTATTTTGCCTTGACCGATGAAGCAACATTTCCGCCGCCGCTGGGCCATGGGCCCCTGGACGGCGTGAAAGTCCTGGACCTCAGCGAGGACATTGCCGGGTCGTTTTGCGCGCGCCTGCTGGCCGACTATGGGGCCGAGACGCTGAAACTGGAGCCGCCAACCGGAGCGGCGCTGCGCCGGATGCCTCCCTTTTTCGGCGACGACCCGCACCCGGAGAAGAGCCTGTTTTTCCTGGCCATGAACCTCAACAAGAAGGGCGCGACCCTGAACCTGGAAACGGGCGCGGGCCGTCAACTCTTCAAGGAGCTGATCCCGCACGTTGATGTTGTTGTCGAGAGCTACCGGCCGGGGTACCTGACCGGCCTGGGCTTGGGTTACGATGCGCTGGAGGCCATCAACCCAGGGTTGGTGCTGACCTCCATCACGCCCTTTGGGCAGACCGGGCCGTACAGCCAGTATGCCGGCGAGGAGATCGTCAACTACGCCATGGGGCTGATCATGAGCATCAGCGGCTTGCAGGACCGCGAGCCTCTGAAGCATGGCGGGTTCCAGGCGCAGTACGAGGGCGGGCTGAACGGCGCGGCGGCCACGGCCATGGCGCTGTTCATGCAGGGCAACACCGGCGAGGGGCAGCACATCGACGTGTCCATCACCGAGTGCGTGGCCTCGACGATGATGGCGACGCAGACGATGTATCCGTTCATCGGGGCGACGCAGCCGCGGCGCCGGGCTTCGGGCAGCAATTTCGGACACCCCATGGCCTGCGAGGATGGCTGGATTATCGTGCAGACCGGCGGCGGGGCCACTTGGGAAACCATCGCCAACTTCTTCCGGGACCCCAGGCTGCACGAGCAGCGCTTCACCGACACCGCCGAGCGCAACCGCAACGGCGAGGAGTTGGACCGCATCGTGCTGGAGTCCATCAGCGAGCGGGGCAAGTGGGAGCTGTTCACCGAAGCGGCGCGCTCGCGGATGCTGTTCGGGCTGGTACAGACTCCCTCGGAGCTGGCCGACTGCCCGCAACTGGAGTCGCGGGACTTCTACCGCGAGGTTGACCACCCGGTCATCGGGAAGATCAAGGCGCCGGCGGCGCTGTTCAACCTGTCGCTGACTCCTTACCAGTACACCATGCCCGCTCCAACTTTGGGCCAGCACAACCGGGAGATATACGTCGATGGATTGGGCTACACTATGAAGGAACTGACCGTGCTTCGGCAGACGGACGCTATCTGAATGACCACACCAGATTCTCACCCCCACCTCAGTCCTCCCCCTGGGGGGGAGGGAACGAGAAAGTTGCCACTTGAGGGCATCCGGGTACTGGACTCCACGTATGTGTTTGCGCTTCCCTATGCCGGCGGGTTGCTGGCCGACATGGGCGCCGAGGTCATCAAGGTCGAGGGGCCGGGGCGGCCCGACGTTACGCGGACGGGCGGCTACTCCGGCGTCTTCGCGGAGAACGACGCGGGCGAGGACTGGTGGAACCGGCCCTCGACCTACAACCTGATACACCGGGGCAAGCAGTCCATCACGCTGGACATGACCGACGAGCGGGGGCGGGAGCTGTTCCGCGAGCTGGTGATGGTCTCCGACGTTGTGATGGAGAACTTCACGCCCCGGGTGATGCGGAGCTGGGGGCTGGACTACCCCAATATGCGCAAGCTGCGGCCCGACGTAATCCTGGTGTCGAACACCGGCTATGGGCATGGCGACGGGCCCTACTCCGGCTACCCGGCGCAAGCCACGACGCAAGAGGCCACCCACGGGCACTGCTGGGTCACCGGCTACCCCGGCGAGGGGCCGGCCAAGGCCGGGGCGTCGTTTGTGGACTTCCTCTCCACTTGGACGGCGCTGTTCGCCATCGGGGCGGCGCTGCGCTACCGCAGCCGGACCGGACTGGGCCAGTGGGTGGACATGGGAATGTACCAGGCCGGGGTGATGTTCCTGTCGGAGTACGTGCTGGACGCCATCGCCAACGGGCGCGAGGGCGGGCGCATCGGCAACCGCCACCCGTGGCGGGCGCCGCAGGGCTGCTACCCGGCGGCGGGCCAGGACCAGTGGATCACGCTGTCGGTGGGCGACGATGCCCAGTGGCGGGCCTTCTGCAACGTCATGGGACAGCCGGAACTGGCCTCCGATGAGCGGTTCGCCTCGGTCATCGGGCGGCGGGAGAACCACGACGGGCTGGACGAAATCATCGCCGCCTGGACTTCCACCCGCGACCGGTATGACACAATGCACGCGCTGCAGGCGGTGGGCATCCCGTCGGGGCCGGTGCTGACGGGGCGGGACATCCACTACGACCCCCACTTCAAGAGCCGCAACTTCCTGGAGCGGGCACAGTACCCCCCGGAGCGCAAGCTGGGGGAGCGGCTGTTCCTGAGCCGTCCCTACAAGTTCTCCAAGAGTCCGCTGCACATCCAGGGGCCGTCGCCGGCCTTCGGACAGCACAACGAGCCAGCGCTGAAGGACCTGCTGGGCGTGCCGGAGGCCGCGTATCAGCAACTGTTGGAGGACGTGGTCATCACGTCCGTGCCGACTGCCGGGGAGCCGTCGCCGGTTACGCCGCAACAGGAGGCGCTGAAGCGGGGCATCATCGCCGCGTGGGATCCGGACTACCGCGAGCGGCTGGGGCTGGGGGAGTAGATCCATGATAGTCAGCACCACCGAGAGCGTACCAAGGCGAGGGGAGTAGATCCATGATAGTCAGCACCACCGAGAGCGTACCCGGGCGAGAGGTCGTTGAGATTCTGGGTCTGGTGACCGGAAACATAGTGCTGGTCTTGAGCGGCGGGAACGTGGTGGGCGTCTACATGGAGATGCTGGCTGAGGCCCGCGCGAAAGCGACGCGGCTGATGATTGGCGACGCAGAGCAACTGAACGCCGACGCCGTACTGAACGTGCGCTACACCACCAGCGTCATCAGCCAGGCAATGTCGGAGATTCTGGCCTACGGCACCGCCGTCAAACTGCGGTAAGCGCGCGCAGTCCGCGCGGCATCGGCCAAGACAATCGGCGCCGCGACGCCATTCCTTGACACCGCGAAAAGGCGGGGCATAAGCTAGGTGTGAGGGCCCGTAGCTCAGTGGTAGAGCAGTCGGCTCATAACCGACTGGTGGCTGGTTCGATCCCAGCCGGGCCCACTTCCTTCCCCACACTTCCCGATGAACGAAGCCGTTTTGAGGAGGACCACCATGCCTTTGCAGCTAGACCACACGATCGTGCCGGCCTACGACAAGGTTAAGTCCGCGGAGTTCATCGCCCGCCTGTTCGGGCTGAAGTACGAGGGCCCCTGGGGGCACTTCGCGCCGGTCAAGGTCAACGACGTTTTGACGCTGGACTTCGACGACTCGGACAACCCCCGCTCCAACCACTACGCCTTCCTGTCCTCCGACGAGGAGTTCGACGCGATCCTGCAGCGGATCAGGGACGAGGGAGTGGTCTTCGGCAGCGGGCCGCGCTCGCGGACGGACGGGGAGATCAACCACAACCACGGGGGCCGCGGGTTCTACTTCGAGTGCGATAACGGGCACGTGTGGGAGGTTATTACGCACACGTATGTTACGGGGTGATGCGGGGTGGCGGGTTGGCGCGACGGGGTGGATGTGTTGGGGCACGGTGGAGGGGACAGATGGCCGGTGGGTGGTGGAGCAGCAGCTTGCTGATAATCGGGTGGGCACTGGTTTGGTGGCGGGCGGGGCACCAGAGAATCGCGCTAGTAGACTTGCTCTCCAGTCGCCTATACAGTTTCTTTCGGTAAGTATTTGGGTTGCATTCTGTGTACCAGTCATTCTATTACTATTTTTGCACTAAAGGCCGAGGCTTATTCGCGCATAGGCTAGATAGACGGTATTCAGCATTTGCTGGGCGGTGGAATTGCCCCAGAGCGATCCTTGTGAATAAAGAAAGAGAGAAAGCAGCTTTCCTAGGAGCCCTCCAGGGGCTCATAGAAAACTTGGGCAACGAAATCAGAACTGATGATGGTCAGTGGACTGTCAAGGGCTTTATTGACGTTTATCGTAGCATTTATACAATCTCATCGGACACGAAAATTGTATCAAAGATACTTGAAATCCATTTGTTGCCGAAGCTTCTAGCGTTCGCAGAAGAGTATGGGTTCGGAATGATCCTTGCTGATCATCAAAACTACTATCCCGACATTTCATTTGTCAAGACAACCGATCCAGATTTGAAGTTTGCTGTCGACTTTAAGACAACATACAGACACGACGACAATCCTGATTTCTGCAATGGCTTTACTCTTGGTTCGCATGGCGAGTATTTCACCAATCGCAGTAGCGCCAAGAATATACAATTTCCTTACAAAGACTACGCAGGGCACTATTGCCTAGGGATTATATACTCTAGGAGTCAAGAGAGCGATGTTGACGAAACGAAAATTGTCCAACTAGATAATTTGAAGTCAATAGTTTCCGTCATTCGGGATTTTCAATTTTTCGTGCAGGAAAAGTGGACCATCGCCAGCGACAAGAGCGGTAGTGGTAATACTGCGAACATCGGAAGCATAGCCAATATCAACGACATTGTTTCTGGTAACGGAATGTTCTCGAAGCTTGGAGAGGAATGGTTTGATGACTATTGGATGAACTACGGGAACATCGTGCTAAAGGATTCAAATGGCCAGACCCGCCCTATCCGAAACCTAGTCGAATTTGTTCGCTATCGTGGCGGTGAGGTAGGTGATGTCGTACTTAAGACCCCTCGGCGCCGGATAAGGAGGCAAGTTTGCGCGTCCTAGTCCCTCCCATTAAGTGTCAGGGAATCAAAACCAAGCTGATCCCGATGATTTTGAGGTGTATCGACCGCAATCCCGGCGGGCTCTGGGTTGAACCATTTCTAGGTTCTGGGTCTGTGGCGCTGAATGTCAGGCCCAAACGGGCGCTCCTAGCGGACACCAACCCTCACTTAATCCGGTTTTATCAGGCAGTAAAAGACGGTGAAATAGATGGGCCAACGACTAGGAGGTTCCTCGAACACGAAGGCAAACTTCTCTCCAAACACGGACAAGAACACTATTACTTTATTAGAGAACGATTCAACGCAACGGGTAACCCGCTGGATTTCCTGTTCTTAAACCGCTCTTGCTTTAATGGGGTAATTCGATTCAATAAAAAAGGGAAATTTAACGTTCCGTTTGGGCATAAGCCACAGCGGTTCGCACCCGCATACATTACAAAAATTGTCAATCAAGTTACAAGATTCTACGACGCATCTCAGTTGTTCGACTGGCAATTTGTGTGCCAAGACTACCAAGCTACGATCCAAAAGGCAGGTTTTGGTGATTTCATCTATTGTGATCCTCCATACGTTGGACGACACGTTGACTACTACCAAGATTGGGGTGCATGTTCTGAGTTGCTACTACACGGTGAGTTGAAGAACACCAGTGCCCGATTTATGCTCTCTACTTGGCACAGCAATCAGCATAGGGAAAATCACTTCCTGCAAGCGCTCTGGAGCGAATTCACTGTATCAACTCAAGAGCACTTTTATCATGTCGGCGCTCGTGAGAGCAATCGGAAGCCAATGTTGGAGGCCTTTATTACGAATTACGGGTCCGCATACACTAACATCGGGATCCGAAGATCAAGTGAGCAGCTGAAGCTATTGGAAGAAAGGCGTCCTT
Organism: Dehalococcoidia bacterium; assembly: GCA_965261945.1. Lineage (GTDB taxonomy): Bacteria > Chloroflexota > Dehalococcoidia > Lucifugimonadales > UBA3495 > VXOI01. The sequence goes on along the minus strand of CBDHEF010000002.1, from coordinate 1,691,997 downwards.
ATCTTGATCGAAACGTCGGGGCGAGTAACGCTTGGGGCACCTCGGAAACTGATGGAACCACAGAGGTGCAGCCAGATATTAGGCTCCCGGCCTAGCACTCACCCAGGGCGGCGAGGCGGTTGGCGATCTGGTCGGCCGTCAGGTCTTCAATGTGGGGGGAGATGGACCACTGGTTGTTGTGGGGGGCGGTGATTCTGGCCAGGCGGTCGCCGTAGAACTGGTCGGCGGGCTCGGCTACGGAGGTGGCGCCGGCGGCCATGGCCCGGGCGTGGACGGCGTCGCAGTCCTCCACGTACAGGTGTATGAGGCTGCGGGTGGGCGGGTACTCGGGCGGCAGGGCGTCGGAGCAGCATGAGGACGGCGCCGCCGATCTCGACCTCGGCGTGGCCTATGCCGCCCTGGGGCATGGGCATCCGGACGCGCTCGACGGCTCCGAAGGCGCTGGTCAGGAAGTCCATGAATCCGGCGGCGTTTTCGACTATAAGGCAGGGAGTGATCGCGGTGTACCCGTCGGGGACGGGCTTGACGTCGGGCATGGCGGCTCCTGCTGGCGCTGCGCGGGTGTGTACTGCCTGGGAGAGTAGGGGAATAGTATATGCCAGACGGGGCGCAACTCAAGCTGCGGGGGTATTGGATCTCCGCTTCCCGCCTCCGTAGGAACATACTTTGCGGGGATGATGGGCAGGCGAGGGGAATGCTCAGGGGCTGCTAACGACGGTTGGGGGCGGGTTTCAGACCTTCCCGGGGGCGGGTATCGAACCTTCCCGGGGGCGGGTATCGAACCTTCCCGGGGGCGGGTATCGAACCTTCCCGGGGGCGGGTATCGAACCTTCCCGGGGGCGGGTATCGAACCTGGTTGAGGGGCGGGTATCGAACCTGGTTGAGGGGCGGGTATCGAACCTGGTTGAGGGGCGGGTATCGAACCTGGTTGAGGGGCGGGTATCGAACCCGCCCCTACGCATTGCCGGGATGATGCCCCCAGAGGGAGAGGGGAAGATGGGAAGGCCCTGCTTGTGCTTGGTCCACTTCTCTTCAAGTTGTTCCGCTATCGTGTAGCTATGGGCCGCATTTGCCGGATACAATACCGCCCGCTGGCCGTGAATATGACGTGAATCTGCCCGGCGGGTTTTTCCTGAGACCGCTGGGGCGGCCGGACTCCGGCGCTTTCCAGGGGTGTGTATTGGCTGCGGCTCAGGTAAACAACAACGTCCGGTATGAGCCGGAGGAAAGCCCTCCTCGCGCGATAACCGTTGGGCTGGGCGTTCAGGCGGCGGTGGTCACTCTGGCGCCAATCGTCATCGGCGTCCTTATTGTCATGCGGGCGGCGGACACCTCGGACGGGTACCTGGCGTGGGCGGCGTTTGCAGCGCTTTTCATCAGCGGACTCGCGACCGTGGTCCAGGCCGTCCGCTTCGGACGCATCGGCTCCGGGCATATCCTCATCATGGGGACGTCCGGGGCGTTCTTTGCGGTGTGCATCGCGGCGATAGTCCAGGGCGGGCCGGCCCTGATGTCGAGCCTCATCGTCGTGTCGTCGCTTGTCCAGTTCCTGCTGGCAGCCAAGCTGTCGCTGCTGCGGCGCATCTTCACTCCGGTGGTGGCCGGGTCGGTCATCATGCTGATTGCGGCCACGGTGATGCCCATTGTGTTCGACATGGTGGACGACGTTCCCGAGGGCGCTCCATCGTTCGCCGCTCCGGTGGTTGCCGTGGTCTCGCTGGTTGTCGTTGCGGGCCTGGTGCTGCGCGGGGGGCCGGCGGTGCGGTTGTGGGCCCCGGCTGCCGCCCTGGTCGTGGGTTGCGCGGTGTCGGCGGCCTTTGGCATCTACGACGTGCAGACTGTCATTGACGCGCCTTGGATCGGGGTGCCGTTTGCCTCGTGGCCGGGGCTGGACGTGACGCCGGGGGTGGAGTTCTGGGGGCTGCTGCCGGCGTTCATCGCGGTCACCATCGTGGGGGCGATTGAGACCGTGGGCGACGGGGTGGCCATACAGCGGGTCTCGCGGCGCAGGCCGCAGGCGACGGACTTCCGGGTGGTGCAGGGGTGCCTGAATGCCGACGGACTGGGCAACCTGCTCTCGGGCATCGCGGGAACGCTGCCGAACACTACCTACTCCAGCAGCATCTCGCTCACCGAGGTCACCGGGGTTGCTGCCCGGCGGGTGGGCGTGGTCATCGGCGTTACGATGATGGCGCTGGCCTTCTTTCCGAAGGTGGCGGCGCTGCTCATCGCCATACCCGGCCCGGTGGTGGCGGCGCACGCCACGGTCTTCCTGGGGATCCTGTTCGTGCAGGGGATGCGGATAGTCATCGCCGACGGGATGGACCACCGGAAGGCCGCCATCGCGGGGGTGACGTTCTGGGTGGGCGTAGGCTTTCAGAACGGGTGGATTTTCGCCGACAGGCTGGGGGACGGGTTTTTCGCGGTGCTGCTGGGCAACGGGATGACGGCGGGTGCCATCGTGGCGGTGCTGATGATGCTGTTCATGGAGGCGACCACCGCCAGGAACAGGCGGCTGGCTGTGCCACTGGAGAATGAGTCGCTGTCCGAAATCGACGGGTTTCTGCGCCAGTTCGCGCAGAAGGCGGGCTGGAACGAGGCATCAACGGAGCGTCTGGCCTCGGCGGGGGAGGAGACGCTGGCGGTGCTGTTGCAGGAGCATGAGGGATCGGAGACGCCGCTGCGGCTGTCGGTCGCGGCGCGCCCTGAGGACCATGCCGCCGAGCTGGAGTTCGTGACGTCGCTGGAGGGGGAGAACGTGGAGGACCACCTGTCGTACCTTAGCAAGCTGCCGCCGGTTCCCGATGAGCGCGAGGTGTCGTTCCGGCTGCTGCTGCACTACGCATCGTCGGTGAGCCACCAGAAGTATCATGGCGTGGACATCGTTACGGTGAGAGTGGAGAGCGGCCGGTAGCAGGGACCCTTTTGCGAAGTTGGGCTGCTGACACACCGTCCGTTCGTGGTTCGCTTGACTATCAACTCAACCCAGCTCAACCAGAGAACTCTTGATCGATAGGAGGATAGGAGAGAAATGCCCATATCGCGAATAGTTATACTCTTGGCCTGCATAAATGGTCGTTGGCATCCTCGGCTGCGGAGATAGCGAGGAGGAGAGAAAGACACTGGCGTTGAACGCGGCGCAAAGCTGGTCCGAAGAAAACACAGAGACGATAGTCGCTGAAATCGTGGCTTTGGTGACCAGCGCTGTGACTGGAACATCGCTCTTCAGCGAGCTCATAGCCGACCAGATAGTCGAATTACTGTCGTGGGACTACTCGGATCCTGTGAAGACTGCTGAAAACATCTACCAGGTCTCCGCGACAGTTTCAACTCAAGCGTCGTTGGACCTGCCGCTATTGGGATCAAAGACTTACGCGGCCAGGCTACCCTTCAACCTGGAAGTAGACGTGAGCGCCGGCTCGGTAGCCCAGTGGTCGGCAGACTTCGACCGCGCGTCGGTGGGAGAGATAGAGCCTAAGCCCTAGCCTGCGGAGGGGTTTGCGGTTCAAGTTGCCGGCTTTTGGTTCAAGCGACGTTTTCGGTACAGAGTACCCTCCCTCTGATGGGGAGGGTACTCCGGTAGTGACTCTCCGGCAGACAACACAAAGTGATGCCGGGGCCAGACGGGGTGATACAATCCGCCTCGGGATACACACAAACAGGTGGAGGTGGAATTATGGTACTGGCAGGTCAGCAGCTTGAAACCGGGACGATTCAGTACGCCAGCCGCGACGGCATGACGATGAACGCTTTCTACAGCCGTCCCGCCGAGCCGGGCAACTACCCCGGCGTCATCGTGACGATGGAGGGTATGGGGCTGATGGACCACCACAAGGACATCGCGGTGCGGTTCGCGGGGCAGGGTTACCTGGCCATCGCGCCGGACCTGTACACGCGGGAGGGAACGCCGGAGCCGGAGAATGTGCTGGCGACGCTGTTCGCCTGCCCCGACTCGCGGACCATGGACGACCTGGACGGGGCGGCGGTGTTCCTGAAGTCGCAGGCCCACAGCAACGGCAAGGTGGGCATCATCGGGTTCTGCTCGGGCGGGCGATACACGCTGATGATGGCCTGTCATAGCAGCAATATAGATGCCGCGGTGGACTCGGCGGGCGGGCATATAGCCGATCAGGAGATTACCGACCTGCGCCCGGTCAATCCTATTGATATGATCGCCAACCTGTCCTGCCCTCTGCTGGCGCTGTTCGGCATCGAAGACCAGAACCCGACGGCAGAGCAGGCGGAGCGGCTGAAAGCGGAGCTGGACAAGCACGGCAAGACCTACGAGTGGGTGATGTACAACAACGCCGGCCATGCCTTCTTTGCGGACTACCGCCCCAGCTACCGTGCGGCGCCGGCGCAGGATATGTGGCACCGGGTGCTGGGGTTCTACGGCAGGTATTTGTCGTAGGGTGTCGGCGGGGCGGGTTGACTGTTGACTCGAGGGTGGGGCGCACGGGTGTGCGCCCCTGAATCTCCCAGATGCCTGTTTTCAAGGGACCATCTCGGAAATTCCCTGGGCCTCGCTCGCCATTTCCGAAAATACGCAAATGACGGCGCAAACCGCAACGGTACAATCAAAATGCCAATCGCGTTAAGAGACAGAGTCCCGCTTCCGTTTGCTGGCTCGCTCAATGCCGACGTAAGGAATGCGTGTGCGGCTCCACCAACAGTCCAACACCTGCAACCTGCAATTTCCAATTCCAAATAATCGGAACAAGATGTACCCAGTAGCAGTTCGGGTTTCTCAGTACAGGATGGATTTGTGACCAAAATCCTGGTTATTCTGGCTGTCACGGCCTTGGCAACGGTCATTGCCTGTGTCGGCGGTGAGCCAATGAGCAACGGAGGGTGCGCTCAGGTCTGCGGCGAATTGCAGGAATCGCTGAATTCGTCCACGAAATCCAGGGCGTTGGATCGCCCGAACCCACGAGACTACGAGGGTGTGCGGGGTTTCATAAAAGATAACAGGCAAGATATAGAAAAGGCATTTCAGAAATTAACAGATCTGAACCCACCCGATGAGATACAGGCTTGGCGCGATGCTCGCGTAAAGGCTTTCGAAACTGTCCTTGAAAGTCTTAACATCGGGGAGGAATGGTTCTCGGCGATGCAGGATGAAAACCGTGAACAGGTTGAGAAACTTGACAGACTGGGTGACGAGCTTAACCCCAAAATGCGGGAACTCAGCATTTAATGCTTATCTGAAGCTACGTTCTTCGGCTCGAGAAATCCTTGAAGACTCTAATTGCGGCTCGTATTAGGAAACTATTTCGAAACATCAATCGGCGCTGACGGCTGAACCTGAGCAGGGCGTATGCCAGTTGGATTAGGCTCGGATAATTGGCCGCTTTTTCGTCCAGCGAACAAGAATGGCGCGGCGCTCGGAGAGTGGGGCCAGCTTGAGTTCCACCTCACAGGGGCGGGCCGGATAGGGTTCGCGTCGCAGGCGTCCTTTGTCTCCAACCTTGCGCGCCTGGTATGCGCTCCAAATACACCAGTTGCCATCGCAGCGCGACCCGGGATGTTGTCTGCAATCCCCCAACACCACTCTTCACCGTTACCCCGGGTTTACCTATCTTGGCTCATATGACCGCCCCTCAACCCCAATTGCGCTCCAATCCTTCAGACCGCTTCCATGGGGTGAAAGGGCGTAGGGCTGTGGGATACTACGATTGACAGTGTCTCTTCGCCCTAATGTAACGGCGGGTTGCGGGTTTACGGTGCAGGGGCGAGGCGGTGGATGCCGGACTGTTGGGAGAGTAGGTACAGCTCGCCGTTGTTGTCTTCGGCGAAGGACATTATGCGGAGGTTGGTGTCGGCCAACTCCTTGTGCTCGGTCACCCTTCCGTCGGCGTGGCGTAGGCCGAAGACTTTGCCGGAGCAGAAGTCGCCGTAGATGTAGGCTCCGGTTAGCCAGGGGATGGTTTGGCCTCGGTATACGTAGCCGCCGATTACGGAGCAGGGCTGGCCGTCCAGGGAGTATTCCAGTACTGGCGGGATTTTGTCCTCGCGGTTGCAGTTTTCGCTGGGGTTGAAGCAGTGGTTGCCTTCGAGGGTGTTCCAGCCGTAGTTTCCGCCCTTCTGGATGATGTCTATTTCTTCCCATTGGTTCTGGCCTACGTCGCCGGCCCAGAGGTCGCCGGTTTCGCGGTCGAAGGTGAAGCGCCAGGGGTTGCGCAGGCCGTAGGCCCAGATTTCGGGGCGGCCGCCTCCGTTGGCGAAGGGGTTGTCGGACGGGATGGCGTAGGGTTGCTCCGGTGTGGATTGGGATACGTCGATGCGGAGGATTGATCCGAGGAGGGTGGAGGTGTCCTGACCGTTGCCTTGGGGGTCGCCGGCGGCTCCGCCGTCGCCCAGGCCGATGTATAGGAAACCGTCGGGGCCGAAGGCTATCTGCCCGCCGTTGTGGTTGGCGTAGGGCTGCGGCGCCTCCAGTATCACCAGTTCGGCGCCGGGGCCGGCGTCGTATCCGCCGGGGCCGTAGTGGTTGAAGCGCGATACCACCGAACGGCGCGGGTTGGCTGCTGAGTAGTACACGTAGAGATGTTCATCGTTATACGGCGCGAGCGCCAGCCCCAGCAGTCCCTCCTCTGAGCCTCTACTGCTAACCCGGTCGCGGATGTCAAGGAACTGGGTAAAAAAGATGTGTTCGTTTTCTCTCCGAAGCGCTGTCTCGTTGAAGGACAGCACCAGCCCTGCCCTGTCGGTGACCAGCGCTTCCCCGCTGCCCGCCTGAACGAGGTTCGTAGGCGACGTTAGGCCCATGATCTCCTGGCTTTCTTCTCCCTCCAACACGTACGCCAACCGCAGGTTTCCCAGCGTCGGTGCGGCGGGTGTTGACGCGGGCGCAGGCGTGGGTGTGGGTTGCGCGGAGGGGCCGCAGCCCGCAATCAAGGCGGCGAGCAGCGCCAGCAGTATTGTCGCAATTCCGGTCATCCCAATCATTCTACACACTCTGGGCTGTGCGGTCAGTGACCCTGACGGGGGGACAGGGAACTATTGGAAGACCCTGCTGGAGGGGGTGGGAACTATATAAGATCCCTTTGTTGAAGAGGGGTATAATGCAGCCGTGCCTCTGCGGGCCTGTGGGTTGGGAGTTATTGTTGTGCTGAATGTTAGACTGGCCACACAGTCTGACCGGCCGGAAGCGCTGCGGTTGGTGCGCGGCCTGTTGACCGAGCTAGGCGGCAATCCGGCTCCGGCCGATGCGCTCTTCAGGGCGTTCGACGAGTTGGTGTCTGACGGTGACGCGGGATTCATTGTCATCGCTGAGGAGGACGGGGTTGCCAAGGCGGTCTGTACGGCGTCTATTGTATGGGCTATTCGGACAGCGGGGCGGTACGGCATACTCCAAGAAATGTATGTGGAACCCCACTCGCGCAACTCGGGCGTGGGCAGGGCTGTTATTGACTTCGCACTGGAGTACGCCGTAGCCAGCGGCTGCCAGGTGGTGGAGCTGGGCACACCCCGCAACGGGCAGCGTCAGATAGAGTTCTATGAGCGGGCGGGGTTCGTGAAAGTCGGTGCGCGTTTGCGTTGGACTACCCCCGGCAACCGTTTTCGTTAGCGCCGATAAACGGTCAATCAAGAACGGCAAAGCGCAATTTTTCAGTGTTGACGCAAGGGGCCTGTATGAATGCAGTTGAAACGTGGGGCGAAATGGTGCGGGTGGAGCATGAGCAGTCGGACCGGATGCGGGGGGTGCGGCCCAGCGACCACTGGACCCAGTATGCGCACCAGTTCAAGGAAGACCCTCACCGCCAGGGCGATGCGTTGGTGGAGGCGCTGCGGGATCACTTGAGGCCCGATGATATGCTGCTGGACGTGGGTGCGGGCGGTGGACGGTTGGCCCTGCCGCTGGCGCTGTCCTGCCGTTCGGCAACGGCGGTCGAGCCGTCGCCGAGTATGTGCGCCGTGTTGCGGGAGACCGCCGATGAGTACGGTATCGAAAATGTCTCGGTGACGGAAGCCGGCTGGCTGGAAGCCTCCATTGAGCCTGCCGACGTTGTGCTGTGCAGCCACGTTGTGTATGTCGTGGAGGACATCGGGGCCTTCGTGCGGAAGCTGGAGAAACACGCCCGGCGCCTGGTGCTGTGCGTCCTCTTCCAGTTCCCGCCGCAGTCGCAAATCTACGGGCTGTGGGAGCAGGTCCACGGCGAGCCACGCCACCGGCTGCCCTGCCTGCCGGAGTTTCTGCCCGTGCTGGCGGAGTTGGGCATTCGCCCGGTGGTGACCGAAACAGGGGAGCAACCGCCCCGGGGGTTCGACAGCTTCGAGGAAGCGCGGGAAATGATCACCCGCCGGCTCTATGTAACTCCCGGCACCGAGGCAATGGCCCGGCTGGAGCGAGCGCTGGATGACTCGCTGTACGAGGAGAACGGCGTATGGCAGGTGAGAGGCGCGCAACCGCCGCGGCCCTGTGTGGTGGCGTGGGAGCCTTCGGGGGGCTGAAACCCGGTCACCCTTCGACAAGATCGGGGCCAAGGGGTCTCGCAGAGCGCGTTGCAGCCATGCCCCAGGGTACGCCCTCACCACTGGCAATCTGAACCACGCGGGGAACGGCTCAGAGTTTTTATTTTCCTTCTCCCTTGCGGGAGAGGGGACAACCGTTTCGTTTGAAAGTGGTGTATAGGCATGATAGCGTTCTCCAATTCTAAAGGAGACGGTCAGAAATGGCGGGGCGTCGGCAAGTGCGGAATGGTGAACCTACCAACGATTTGGTGTTCAGCGCCTATGTGGACAACAACGCGGATGTCTTTCCCCATATTCTGAATCTTTATGTTCCAGCGGGTAGCGCCGTTGCCGATGTGACATTCGGGAAGGGCGTGTTTTGGAGAAATGTTCCCTCAGAGCGATATATCCTGCTTCACTCCGACCTGAAAGACGGGGTTGATTGTCGAGAGGGGACGCATCCATTGACTGCGTTGTCCTCGATCCGCCTTATATGCGCACACCGGGCGGAACGGCGCACACCAGTCAGTCAGCTTTTGAGGAGCATTACCGCAACAACGGTTCGGGCAACAACACGGAGAAGAAGTATCATGACGTGGTTCTGGAACTCTACAAAGAAGCTGGGCGGGAAGCCTCCCGCGTTTTGCGGGAACGCGGCGTGGTCATAGTGAAGTGTCAGGACGAAGTTTGCTCAAACCGCCAACGCTTCACCCACGTTGAGATAATCCAGGAATACGAAGAATTCGGGTTTGTCGCCGAGGACCTTTTCGTAGTTGTTCGCCAGAACCGACCGGGAGTAAGCAGCGCGGTTCGCCAAGTCCACGCCAGGAAGAATCACTCGTACTTTCTGGTGTTCTGGAAACGCACCGTGGGGTGCGCTCCGTGGGAGTTTCCGGAGTGAACGCCGTTGACCTTCCGTAGAGGGTACGCCAAGCTCTCGAAGCGGATGAAGCAATGTGAAAGCAAAAAGAAAGGCCAGTTCGATGTCTGCCTATTCCATTTACTCAACGGTGTTGCTGCGCTATCCGCTACAGCAGGTGTTCGAGTTCTTTTCCACTGCCGAGACTCTGAACCTGATTACTCCGCCGTGGGTCCATTTTTCCATCTTGACCCCGCTGCCTATCGAGATGAAGTTGGGCGCCCTCATCGAATACAGGATACGGCTTCGGGGCATCCCCCTGCGGTGGGTGAGCGAAATCACGGACTGGGATCCGCCCTTCCGGTTCCAGGACACCCAGATCAGCGGCCCCTACAGTCTGTGGGTGCATAGCCACGTTTTTGAGGAGACGGCCGAAGGGACACTGGTCACCGACGATGTTTCCTACCGGGTTCCCGGCGGCGCATGGGTGAACCGGCTGTATGTAGCTCCCGAGTTGAGGCGGATATTCGCCTACCGGCAGACCAATCCTCCCGAACTTTTCCCGTGAGTGTCTGGATGTCGTTGCGCAGGGAAGACGCCGTCACCCTAACCTTCTCCCGGGGGAGAGGATTTTCCGTCGCTGGAATCCGTCGCTGGAATCCGTCGCTAGAAGTTGAAGGGCGTCCATGGCTGGTGTGGGACAGCGAACATCCGGTCGGCCCGATGCAGCGCACCGGGGGTAAGCTCGTCCACGAGGCCCGCGCCGTGGAGCGCGGTGAAGGGCACGGTTCCGAGGTAGGTTGAGGCCAGGGCGGAAATTTCGATGGTCAGATCGGGCGACGAGTTCGTGGGGCGGCACTTTGCCCCTTCGGCCCCGCCTTCCAGCTCGAACCGTCCCTCATTCCAGGCGCACAACCCGTCGCGGACCTCCAGGGTTAGGCGGCCTGACTCGGCGTAGCGACGTTGTTGCAGGGCGGCGGCGGCGTCAACCACGCGGAGCCATACCCCGTCGCGGATGGTGCGCTGCAACCGGCGCGGGTCGGCCAGCATCCAGGGGAGCGGGTCGTCCAGGGGACGCTTGACGGCCTCTGTTACGCTCATCAGGTCCAGGTCGAAGCAGAAGCGCCACAGGGCGGCGGCGGCCTCGCGGGTCACCGCCATCAGTTCGTTGACGGTGATGGTGGGCCGGTTGGAGCGGTAGGCGACGTAGCCGTCGAGCCTGCCGTCTTCCTCGTAGGCAGCGTAGAACAGGCCGCCGCGGCCGCGTCCCCGGAGCCGCGGCTCCGGGTCGCGGGCGTCGGCGGCGCGGGATTCTTCGTCCCACCTGTGCGGCAGCTTCGGGAAGACGCCGGGGCGACCGGCGGTGCTGCGCCGGAATATGTCGGGAAGTTTGTCGCCTATGTCCCCGGGTTCGACGAAGACAATTCTTCCGGGGCTTTCATTCCTGCTGGCATAGGCGTTGTGGTGACGGTCAATCTGCCAGAATTCGTGCTGCGTGCCGATGCCGTAGCCGAAGCGGCCGTAGATGCCGCTTTCGGAGGCGAACAGGGCGGCCAGGGGTTCGCCTCGTTCGTGGATGTCGCTTATCTGGTGGCGCATCATCCGGGTCATCAGGCCCTGGCGCGTGTGGGTTGGCTGCACGGCCACGTTGGCGACACCGGCGACGACCGACGTGCCGCCGGGGATGGACATCTCCAGCCGGTGATGCTGGCAGCCGCCGATGATGTTGCTGCCCTCGAAGACGGCTATGGAGCGGGATAGGTCGAAATGAGGGCGCAATTCCTCCGGGTCGTTGTCCAGGCGGTTGCTGTGGGCCCGCGACTCGGCCCGCAGCCACTGGAGAAACTCATCTGGGGTTACGGGCCTGAGTTCCTGCTCCGGCATCGGCTCCATTCTCCCTGTCTGCTGGTCTCCCTGTCTGCTGGTGCGCCGCCCAAGTATACTTGATTGCGCAGTATCCTACCGACACCCGGAGGGTCTTTTGATTCTCCCTCTCCGTTAAGGGAGAGGGCTGGGATGAGGGTGAAATCCGGGGGATGACACAATGTTCCCTCACCAGCGGGGACGCCCCCACCCTGACCCTCCCGGGAGGGAGAGGGAACAACTAAAAAGAAAAGACCCTACCGACACTTGTCGGCTCTGTCGCTAATTGTATGGAATGACTAACATATTCACATAAATGGCGCGTTAGTGTGTTGCAGATTTGTCTCAAGGGTTGATAATGGTTTTATTGAATAATGTTAAAAACCAGAGAGCAGAGAGGTGGTTAAAAGTGCGAGCTATTTCCTTGAAACCGATTGTATTTGCGATTCTGTTGATGGTCCTGGCGCTGGCTGTAATGGCCTGTGGATCCGACGGGACAACCACGGGGACAACCACGGGGACAACCACGGAGCCTGCGCCGACACCAGTACCGCCGTCGCCTGACAATCCCTTCGTCATCGGCGCGATGGACGCGCTGACCGGCGTGGCGGAGTCCTACGGCAATCCGATCCAACAGGCCAAGCTGCTGGCGGTGGAGGAGATCAACGCCGCCGGGGGCATCAACGGGCGGATGCTGGAGATTGTCTTTGAGGACTCCAAGTGCGCCGCTCAGGACGCAATCACGGCGTATAACAAGCTGACCGACGTGGACGGCGTGAAGGTTATCCTGGGCACAACTTGCAGCGGCGCGATGCTGGGGGCGGCTCCCCTGGCGGAGCGGGAAGGCGTCGTCCTCCTCTCGGCGTCGGCCACCAGCCCGGACATCGCCAACGCGGGGGGCTACATCTTCCGCACAGCGATCAACGACCTGCAACTGGGAATCGACATCGGCAACACCATGTGGGTGGACGGTGTGCGTTCCATCGCCACCATTACCGAGTCCACCGACTACGCCGAGGGGGCGCGGCGGACCTCCGTTGCCCGGTTTGAGGAGCTTGGCGGCACGGTAGTGGCCGCAGAGGCTTACTCTACGGACGTCATAGACTTCCGCAGCCAGCTTACCAAGCTGGTCAACGAGAATCCCGACGCGCTGCTCCTGACCGCGCAGGGGGAGCTCTCCGGCGGCACCATCGTGAAGCAGGCCCGCGAACTGGGCTACAACGGCCAGATATATTCCGAAGTCGTGCCCACCCAGCCGGAAGCGCTTCTCATCGCAGGGGACGCGGCCACGGGGCTGAAGGCCGTGGCGCCGGACGAGGACCTGTCCACGACGGCAGGAGTTGACTTCCTGTCCAATTTCGAGAAGCGGTTCGGCAACGTTGCCCCGCTGCCGTGGTTCCAGGGTTCTGCTTACGACGATGTTTACATCGCGGCCGAGTGCCTGCGGCAGACGGGGGACGACCAGGACGCCGAGGGGTTCCGGGAGTGCCTGAACAACCTGACATGGAGCGGGGCCATCGGGGACAACTATAGCTTCGATGAAAACGGAGACGTGGTCGGCCTCTTCAACGCGGTGGTCGAGGTCCTGCCCACTGCCGAACGAACCGAGGAAAACCGGGGCAAGCGTAGGCTGGGCCCGGCGCCCACTCCGTAGGCCGCCCACAACCGGCTGATAACGGGGCAGGTCTTTATAGCAGAGACCGGCCCCTTTGCTCCATAAAGAATGCGCTTTGCAGGGAACTCATGCTTGCCTGAATCTATTAGAGGGTGTGTGACAAACCTTTTCCGACGGCATTGGGTTAAGGCCGTCTTGTCTTCGTTGTTCCTGCAAAAGCAGCAGAACGCCCTCACCCTAACCCTCTCCCGGAGGGAGAGGGGACCTGGCACATATCCTCTTATGCGAGTATTGTTTTGCTCGGCCAATCTGCTGGCGAAAGCCGTATGTCTTCACTGACCCGTATTACTGCCTCGCGGCGGCTGGCCATCGTGCTGACGCTGGTGGCCGTTGCCTATCTCGGGTGGAAAGTCAGCCAATCGCCCGACCAGGCATTGCAGTTCGCCTTCAACGGGGTTTCGGTGGGCGCGACCTACGCGCTCTTAGCCATGGGCTTCACCCTGGTCTACAGCACTGTGTGGTTCTTCGACCTGTATTACGGCGCGGCGGCGGCGATTGGGGCCTACGGCGTTTTCTACCTGCGGTCATCGGAAGCCCTGGGCGGGGGGTACGAGGTCAACGAGGTGTCCGTCAACGTTGGCTTCGCGGTGGTGACCGCCGGGGTGGTGGCGTGGGTGTTGCACACCGGCGTGTACTCGCGGCTCCGGGCGTGTTTCGGGGCGACCGTGCCGCTGGCGGGCATCGGGCTCCTGGCGGGCGGCGCGGGCGCGTACATCGGGTTCGTGCTTTCCTTTCCCGCTCAACTGCACGTTATTTTCGCCCCTGCCGTGGGGATTGCGGTGGCGCTGGCGGCCTTCATGGCGATGAGGCAGGGCTACCGGAGCCTATCGGCCAACGGCGATGCCGCGCCGGTCCTAGCAGTGGCCGGGGCTGTTGCGGCGGGGCTGGGGGCCTTGTGCGGTTTCCTGGTATCCGGGGAGCCGGGATCGAAGCTCTACCTGAGCTGGGCGGTGTCGTGCCTGCTGGCGGGGGTGGTGGCGCTGGCCCTGTACCGGGGCCTGTACGTGTATATGCGCCAGCGGTCGCGGTCGCCCCTCATCATGCTGGTGGCCTCTCTGGGAATCCTGCTGGCCATCACCGCCGCCACGACCATTGTCTTCCAGAGCGCGCCGAAGCCCCTGCCCGACGCCTTCGGTGTTTCCTCATGGAATATCGGGGGAGCCTACATCAAGGGGTTCAACGTGTTCACCATCGGCGTTGCCCTGGCCGGGTTCGCCGGGTTGCTGCTCCTGCTCAAGATGACCGCCTTCGGCAAGGCGGTGCGGGCCATCGGCGACGATGAAGAGGTCTCGAAGGTGGTGGGGATAAACACGACCGTCATAATCGCCGCCGTGTTTTTCATCGGAGCCATATACGCGGCCATGGCCGGGCTGCTCAGCGGCCACGACACGGCGATTCAGCCGCGCATGGGCCTGCTGCTGCTGTTGAAGGGCTGGATCGCGTCGGTAGTGGGCGGCATGGGCAACCTGTATGGCGCGATAGTTGGCGGCTTCGCCCTGGGAATTGTCGAGCAGTTCGGCATCTGGGACCTGGCCGGAGAGTGGAAGGACGTTATATCCTTCATCGTCCTGATTCTGTTCCTGTCGTTCTGGCCCACGGGCCTGATTCCCAGGAAGTAGGGACTGAGAGAGTGTGTGACAAATTTCTTCCGGCAGCATTACGCCAATGGGTTGCGTGCGTAAACCCTGCTAAACCAGCGGAAGGCCCTCACCCTAACCCTCTACCAGGGGGAGAGGGGACTTGCCACTCGCATTCCGAAGAAGAGACGGTATGCTAATCAACCCGAGGGGCTTTATCGAGGCGGCGAAGGCAGTCCGCAACCCGCGGGAGCTCCTGGCGTCGGCTAAGAGCAACCTGGAGCTGTGGGCCAACCTGGTGATTATCGGGTGGGCCGTTGGGTTCATGCTGTGGCAGGGGTTCGGGTTTGCCGTCACCATCGGCACCGTCTTCGGCATCTGGGCCATACTGGCGATAAGCCTGAACCTGGTGGTCGGATATACGGGCCTGCTCTCGGTTGGGCATATCGGCTTCTTCGGTATCGGGGCCTACGCCGTGGCGATTCTCACCTCCAATGCGCCCTACGAGCAATTGCGGACCGAGGCCATACCGACCTTTGGCTGGCCCTTCTTTGCGGCTTTGCCTGTGGGCGCGGCCTTGGCCGGGGTGGTGGCGCTGGCTGTGGGGGTGGTATTCAACCGATTCCGCGACGATATTTTCGTCCTGGTTTCCTTCGGATTCACCATCATCTCCTTCAACGTGTTTCTGAACTGGCGCAGCGTGACGCGGGGCGCCTTCGGGATTCACGAGATTGCCCGGCCCGAAATCTGGGGCCGGACGCTGACCGGGGAGTTGGAGTTCCTCGTCCTGGTGCTGGCGTTCCTTGCCATCGTCCTGCTGGTTTCGTGGTTCATTGTGTCCTCTTCCTTCGGGCGGGTGCTGACCGCCATCCGGGAGGACGAGCAGGCCATCGAGGTGTTCGGCTACCGGGCCACGCACTACAAGTTGGCGGTGTGGACCATATCGGCGATGATGGCCGGCCTGGCCGGGGGACTATTCAGCAGTTGGACCACCTTCGTAGACCCCAACTCATTTGTCCTGCTGGAGTCCATGCTGCTGGTTTCCATCGTGATTCTGGGCGGGCTGGCGACTATCTGGGGTTCGCTGCTGGGGGCGATGGCCTTTGTGCTGCTGGAGGAGGGGATGCGGTTCATCCCCTTCCTGCCCACCGAGTTCATCGGGCAGGCGCGGCTGGTGGTGTTGGGCGTTCTGCTGGTGCTGCTGATGCTGTTCCGTCCTCAAGGCCTGGTGGGGAGGTACAAGCTGTGAGCGTTCAAGCCGAAGGCCCCCACCCTAACCCTCCCACAGAGGGAGAGGGAGAGGGAATTGTGAGGAACCCTTCCCCACAGGGAGAGGGAATTGATGGGACGGCCATTGAGACGATTGACATTTCCAAGCTCTTCGGCGCGGTGCGGGCGGTGGACGAGCTGAGCCTGGCCATTCCCCGGAAGGGGATGACCAGCATCGTCGGCCCCAACGGGTCGGGGAAGTCCACGCTGGTGAACCTGCTGAGCGGGGTGCTGCCGCTGGACGGCGGCATGGTGATTATTGACGGCGTGGGGCTGCGGGTGGTGAAAGCCCACAAGAACCCGGCTCACGGGCTTACCCGCACATTCCAGGAGGTGCGGCTCTTCGAGCAGATAAGCGTGTGGGACAACATAATGGTGGCGCTGACCGCCCGCGGTCTTTTCTCCTCGCTGCTGGAACGGGTGCGGCCGGCGCAACGCCAGAAGACGCAGAGCATCCTGGAAACCGTCGGCCTGTGGGAGAAGCGGCGCGACCTCGCCATGAATCTGTCCTACGGCCAGCGGAAGCTGCTGGAAATCGGCCGGGCCATGGCCATGGATGTCCAGACGTATCTGTTCGACGAGCCCTTCGCCGGCCTCTTTCCGCGGATGCTGGAGCGGGTTATGGTCATAATGAGGCAGATGCGGGACGGCGGCTGCACCATCATCTTCGTCTCCCATAACATGGACATCGTGCGGGATATGTCGGACCACCTGATCGTTCTGGACAGCGGCAGGCTGCTGGGCGAGGGCGAGGCAGACGAAGTGCTGAACCGGGAAGTAGTGATCGAGGCGTACCTGGGCGCCTGACGACCCCCTCTTCCTCCGGGGCAGGGCGTCCCCTGCCAGCCAAAACCGCAGGACGAAGGAAATGGACACGCCCGAAGACAACCTGCTGGAGCTGACCGGCATATCCGTCCGCTACGGCGTGGTCAACGCGCTGGACGAGGTGTCGCTGGGAATCCGCAGCGGCGAGATGGTGGCGGTGATGGGGCCAAACGGAGCCGGAAAGTCCACCGTCCTCAAGGCCATCATGGGGTTGGCTCCGGTGGTCGCGGGCGAGGTCCGGTGGCGGCAGAGGCCACTGGCGGCGGCCACCCACGAAATCGTGAAGGAAGGAATCGCCTTTGTGCCGCAGGGCAGGCGGGTATTCACCCACCTGACCATCGCCGAGAACCTGGAGATGGGCTGCCTGCACCTGAACGACCGGACGGAGAAGCAGCGTCGGCTCGACTCGGTAATGGAGCTGTTTCCGGCGCTGTACGGGAAGCGCAAGGATATGGCCAGCCAGATGTCGGGCGGACAGCAGCAAATGCTGGCCCTGGGCCGGGGGCTGATGGCCAACCCGGAGGCGCTGCTGCTGGACGAGCCGACGCTGGGATTGGCGCCCATAATAGTCAAGGAAGTGTTTCAGAAGGTCTCGGAAATCAGCAACCGTCTGGGCACTACCATCATGGTGGTTGAGCACAACATCAACGGGGTGTTGGGCATCGTCAACCGGGGCTACGTGTTGGACAAGGGCCGGGTGGTCTTTGAGGGCACACCCAACGACATTCGAGAGAGCGACATCCTGACCCAAGTCTTCCTCGGCGCAGTGGGCGGCGACGAGGAGTAGTCCCCTCTCCCTCTGGGAGAGGGTTAGGGTGAGGGCGTCCCCGCCAGGGCAATCGCTTCTTGATTTCAGCAGCTCAGCAGATTGGATCGGAGGGGCGGGAATTGCCGGTTTGCAGGGGCTGATTTTTCGTTTTACCGCTCATTTCCCGTCATTCCGGGCTGGCCGTTGGTTCAGGGCAAACCCGCCGGGATGTCAGGCGGGTTGTGTATGCCATCCGTATAAACATAGAGCTTAGGCTAGAGAGGAGGCGTCAGGCTCGGCAAGGGGCGAATGACAGCAAGATGAAATTCCAGCCTTGAAGACGCGATTGCCCTGGCGTCCCTGCCCGACCGCTTGCTTGACACGCCATATCCGGCGTGTTTTGCTTTGGCTGCGAAACGAACAATCTGAAAACGACCGTTGAGGAGGCAGTCATGGCGGAAAAGCTGGTTGGAGTAGCGGTGGGCGGGGCGGGCATCCGCGAGATTCAGGCGATGATACTGCGGGCTGAGGAGCTGGGAATTCACGCGGCTTGGATGACCACGGGCGGGGCGCGGCCCGACAGCATGACGGCCTTTGCCGCCACCGCCGGATTGACCGGGAACATCAAGCTGGGAACGTCCATCGTCCCCACTTACCCGCGGCACCCGCTGGTCATGGCGCAGCAGGCGCAGATTGTGGCGCAGCTTGCGCCCGGGCGCTTCCGGCTGGGCGTCGGCCCCAGTCACCGGCCCACCATCGAGGCGATGGGCATTGAGTTCAACAAGCCCCTGGCCCACCTGCGGGAGTACCTGCGCATCCTCAAGGCCATACTGCAAGAGGGCCGGGTTGACTACGACGGCGAGCATTACACCGCCCACGACGGCATCGCCGAGCCGGTGGACATCGAAATCATGGGGTCGGCCCTGCGCAAGGGATCCTTCGAGCTGTGCGGCGAGGAGTCCGACGGGGCGATAAGCTGGATCTGCCCCGGCCAGTACCTGCGCGACGTGGCCCTGCCCGCGATGGAGGCCGGGGCGCAGCGGGCCGGAAGGGAGACGCCGCCGCTCATCGCCCATGCTCCCGTCTGCGTCCACGACAACGCCGAAGAGGCGCGGGCCGCCGTCAGGCAGCAGGTGATGAACCCCCGCCTGCCCTACTACCAGCGAATGCTGGTGGCCGCCGGCTACCCCGAGGCCACCGAGGGCGTCTGGAGCGACGGCATGATCGACGGGGCCGTAATCTGGGGCGACGAAGAGAAGTGCGCCGAGGGCATACAGCGCCTCTTCGACCTGGGATCAACGGAAGTCCTGGCCTCGCCCATCTCCGCCGGCTCCGACCCCGCAGCGTCGGTGGACCGCACCATGCGCCTGCTGGGACAGGCGGCGGCGGCTCTGGGGTAGGGCGGCGCTGTCAGGCCAAATACGTGCTGGGGCGCCTGTCGGCGCCCCAGCACGGCCCGTTGCGGGTCTGGGGTGAGGGCGTGTCCGGGGTCAGGCGCTAGATGACGGGCGGCGCATGATGCAATGCGCGTTGCCGTATATGCCCCCGGACAGGTTGGCCGGCGTTGGGTGGGTTATGGCCTCCCGGTTTCCCAGCTTGCTGGTCCACTGCCCATCCTCGAGTTGCCTTGCTACGTGAGTAAACTGGCCGACGAAGGCGTAGATGGCGATTTTCTCGTAGCTCGGCTCCAGTGCGTCGTCATCGCAGAGCGAGTAGCCCTCACCGACGAACAACCGCATCAGGGTCTCTACCCTGTTGTCTCTGGGTAGCGACGGTGGCCAGTAACTTCCCGGACGATCGCAGTCCCATCGTTGAGAGGTAATTCCAAGAGCCCAAGCGGTGCAGTTGTATTCTCGAGAAGGCTCGCTGGTAATCTCGTACCCAGAACCGCCAAGATTCGGGAAAGCGTTTTCTATCTCTCTATTCCCCATTTACCAGCTATACCCTTGTTCCCGGCCCCATTGCAGCCAGGCGGCGTTCACTTCCTTCACATCGACCGTATGCCATCCCTCGGTTTTCAGCCTGGTTATACCAGCCGGGGATGGGATACCCGCGATGGTTTCCAGGGCGTGATACCAGAGACCGCCCTGCTGCTCTATTCGGCGCAGGATGAGCGGGATAGCTTCCTCTCCCATGTCGAGGATTTGCTGATATGCGGGATGCTGAGCCATTTGCGCCATAAGGGAATAAAAAGCCGTTTCTTTTTCCCACTTATCCGCCAGCAGGTTGAAAGTCGCTTCCCATTCTTCCGTTTTCTGTGTCTTCGGTTGCATCGTCTATCCGCTCCGTTGCAGGTTGAGGGCCAGCAGGCGCTCCAGGATAGCCGTGTCGTCCAGGTTGTGGGGCCAGCCGTAGGCGGCGGCTACGGCGGCGTCCAGCGCGGCGTGGGCGTTGGCCAGCCAGTCCGGGCGCTGGTTGTAGAGGTTGGTCAGCGTCCGCTTCTTGAGTTCGGCATCGGTGGCGCCCGGCGGATTCAGCCAGCCCTCCCGCAGCTCGTTCAGCCGCGCGGCGGCCCGGGCGATGGCGGCGCGTTGGGCGTCGCCGGGTTCCGGGAAGGGGAAGGTCTCGAAGCAGGTGGTGGGGGTGTAGCGTATGCCGGACTCAGCCTCCCGCAATTGCGTTCCCATTGCCCGCGCCCATACCTCGTGGATACGCGAGTGCATCACGCCGAAGAAATAATCGTCGTCGCGGGCGAACACGATGATGGTGGCGTCCGGCAGCACGTCGCCGTCTAGGTACGAAAACATCCTGTGCCGGGATACCATGCTGGTTCCAATGTAGCGGGGCAAACCGGCTAACGCTTGCCTCATATTCGGAGCTGCGGAGCCGTGAAGCCACCACCGTTCCGCCCGGCGGCGCATTCTATTTTTAACCCGCTCCGGCTTTACATTTGCCACGACATACTCGAATGGCGCTTCGTACAACGCGGCATCGGCTTCCGGCATATTCGTGCCAAAGTCTATTATCCACATATTGCGGGAGCGCTGGTTAATGTCCCGGCCTATCATCCAGCGTTTGATAACGTCGCTGTTGGGCTTGCTGTGAGGGTTGGGCTGGCCCAGCATTGCTTTGGCAGTTTCCTGGGGCACCTCGAAAGGGCCAACTTTAATATCGCCCATAAAGCTGATGTTGGCGTTTTCAGACAGCGTGCGGGCCTGCGTTACGTCGGCGCCGGAAGTCAGGTCAGCATGGATGTTGTTTACGGGGACATGGTCGAGAGTGCGGTTCGCTTCGCTGCCGTCGTCAAAGCAGATGATGGAGGTATGAACCGCCGCGCCGTCCAGCACCCAGTTCTGGTCCGATATAGCAGCAAAGATGTCGCCGGTTTCCTTGATGCGGGCCAGCACCGGGCGGTTGGATTGGAAACGGATGGCCTGGGTCGCCAGGAGGCCGGCGCGGCGGGAATGACCGCTCTCAATCTGGGCGCGGGCCTTCTCGAACCAGTAACAGCACAGGTCGCTGGAGTTGGGAATGCGGTTGCCGTATAGGGAGTAAACGGCGTTGACGTACTCATCGCCCAACTGCTCGCGGAAGGGGAAATGTCCCAGGAACGGGGGGTTGCCGATGATGAACTCGGCGGCGGGCCATTCCGTCTCTGCGGGGTTATCGGGGTCGGACAGGTCGAGGATGGCGTCGGCTTGGCGGATGGTGTTCAGCGGGGTCAGGATGGGTTGCTGGGTGTAGGGAAAGCCGTTGGACTGGTGCCACTGGATATAGCCAATCCACAGGGCGGTGCGGGCCAGTTCGGCGGCGTAGGAGTTGATCTCCAGTCCGTGCATCTGGTCGGGCTTGACGCGAGGTTTCAAGTCGTGCCAGCCCCGTATGGCGGCGAAGTCGATGACTTCCTTCTCCAGGTCCAGCAGCGAGCGCAGGGCGACATAGAGGAAATTGCCGCTGCCGCAGGCCGGGTCCAGAACGGTCACCCCGAACAGCCGCTGCTGAAATTCCTCCAGACGGATGCGCGCGCCGTCCGGGTTTTCTTCGCTTATCAGGTTATCGGCCTCCTCGCGGGCGGTTTCCCATTCCCGGCGCAACGGCTCCATCATCACCGGCTCAACCACCAGTTCGATGTCTGCTGCGCTGGTGTAATGGGCGCCGAGCTGGGAGCGCTTGGAGGCGTCCAGCGCCCGCTCGAACAGAGTTCCAAAAATGGACGGCTCTATGCTGCGCCAGTTCTTGTCAGTGGCCTCGGCGAGCTGTTGCAGCGCTATGCGGTTCAATTCGAGCGTTTCCGCCCCTTCGAACAGGTTGCCGTTGAACCAGTCCACGTTGAAATATCCGAATATCCCGCCGCCGGACATCTGGCTGAACAGGTTGCGAATGATCTCGTCGAACCTGGCCGGGTCACGGTAATGGCGAGCCACGGTTTGAGTGAAGATTTGGTCGCGCAACAGGCCGGCGCCCTCGGCGTAGAGGCAGAACACTATCTGGTTCAGGTAGCGGGACAGTTTTTCCGGGTCCGCGTCAAGATACTCCATCTCGGTAACGATTTCATGGAACAAATCGGCGGTTTCGCGGGTGACTTTTTCCACCTCCCGGCTGGGCCGGAAGTCGTCCGGGGCATGGAAGACACGGCGCAGCTTGTCCAGATGCTCCCGCTGGTCCAAGTCTGCCACGGGAATTTCGTGCAGCACGGTCTCCATACCCGGAAAGTTGGTGCGGATTCTGATGGTGCGGAAGGAGGAAACGATGAGCAGCGGCGGCGTCTTGAGGTGGACCTGGTAGCGGAGCAACTGGTTCAGGCCGGCGTCCAGGTCAGAATCGCGGCCCTTGAACTCCCAGCCGAAATGCTCCTCGAAATAGGCGTCGGCGAAGCCGCCGGGCACCCACTTCTCGAAGGTGAAAGCCTCCGGGTTGCCAAAGGCGACCGGGGTCTGGTGATTGACAAGGGCGCAGATGTCCAGAAACATCTCCTGGGATGCCTGCTTTTCTCCAAATCCGACCTTGCGCCACTTGGCGACAAATTCTTCCGGCTGCACTGACGTCCTCTATACCTCATTCAGATACTTTTCCGGGATTTTACCCTATTAGGTCAAAGGATTTCCGTCGTGACAGGCGGCAAAATCAGGGCATCCTTCCCGGGCCAGGTGTTTGCCAATCCTGCGCCTCGCTCATATTATGAGCGCAACGTTTAATGGGAAGCTCCCGGGAAGCTCCCCCCAATTCGCCAACAAACGGAGGGATCCATGAAATACGACGTGATCATAGTCGGCGGCGGGTCGGCGGGTTGCACGCTGGCGGCGCGGTTGTCGGAGGACCCCAACCGCTCGGTGCTGTTGCTGGAGGCGGGGCCGGACTATCCCGACTTCGAGTTGTTGCCGGATGAGATCAAGTTCGGGTACAACAACGGGGCGTCGGAGGTGGAATCGCCGTTCAACTGGTCGTACCAGGCTACCGGCAGCGCCCGGCAGTCGCAGCCGATGAACATAGCGCGGGGCAAGGTCATCGGCGGCTCCGGGTCGGTCAACGGGCAGGTGTTCCTGCGGGGGCTGCCCGAGGACTATGACTCGTGGGCCGAGGCCGGCAATACGGAGTGGAGCTACGTTAACGTCCTGCCCTTCTTCCGCAAGCTGGAGACCGACATGGACGTGCGCGACGACTTCCACGGCTCGGAGGGGCCGATCCCGGTGCGGCGGGTGCCCCGGCAGGAGTGGCTGCCGGTCTACGAAGCCTTCCACCAGTCCACGCTGGACGCCGGGTACCCCTACGACCCCGACATGAACAACCCGGAGACGACCGGCGCCGGGGCGGTGCCGATGAACAACCCCGGCAACATCCGCATGAGCGCGGCCCTTTCCTATCTGAACCCGGTGCGCCACCGTCTCAACTTGACGGTGCGGGGCGGAGTGGCGGCGCGGCGGGTGCTGTTCGAGGCCGGTTCGACAGGCTCACCACAAGCAGTTGGGGTCGAGGCGGCGAGCGGCGGCGAGAGGTTTACCGTTGAGGGCGATGAGATAGTCCTGTGCGCCGGGGGCCTGGCCTCGCCGCAACTGCTGCTGCTATCGGGCGTCGGTCCGGCGGAACACCTGCGGGAGATGGGCATTCCGGTGGCGCTGGACTCGCCCGGCGTGGGCAAGAATCTGCGCGACCATCCCATGGCGCTGGTTGAGATGGAACCCCGCGAGGGCGTAGCGCTGTCGGAGGATGTGCCGCGCATCCAGACCGGCCTGCGCTACACGTCCGAGGGTTCGGAGCTGCGCAATGATATGCAGATTACGCTGACCTCCTACGCCGGGGCGGGCGGTGGCGACCCCATCGCCGGGGCGAGCCGCAGCCGTAACGGGCGTACGCTGCACTTCACCGTCATCCTGGAGCTGGCCGAGAGCGCCGGGGAGCTGACTCTGGCCTCCACCGACCCCGCGGACGGGCCGCGCATAGACTACCGCTACCTGGAGGGCGAGTTCGACCTGCGCCGGATGCGCGAGGCGATTCGCCTCTGCGCCAGCCTGCTGGAACACGAGCAGTTTGGGGGTCTGGTAAGCGGTCTGGCGGCGCCCACCGAGGCCGATCTGGAGTCGGATGAGGCGCTGGACGCCTGGCTGCACGAGAATATCGGCACCACCTTCCACACCTGCGGCTCCTGCCGGATGGGGCCGGACGAAGACCCGATGGCGGTGGTGGACCAGTACTGCCGGGTGCGGGGCATCGAGGGCCTGCGGGTGGTGGACCTGTCGGTCGCGCCCAACGTGGTCCGCGCCAACACCAACGCCACGGCCATCATGATTGCGGAGCGGGCAGCGGGGTGGATTGGGTAGGAGGGGAGTGGGATATACTGGATTGAGCGGCAAGGCGGCGAACAGAGCGTCGCGGCGCCAGAATCCCGGAATCTCGCGCTGCGGAGGTGCGGGTTATGGTGTACGACAGGCGGGAAGCGGCCCGGCTTGTCTCCTGGTCTAACAGGCAGGCGGGCATACCGGGAACTAGTGTCTTCCGCCTGACACCTGTAGTCAGTGCGGTCTCCCCCCTACTTGGCCTACAAATGCAAAAGGAGCAACCATGGGCATACTAAACGACGACATGAAGCGGGTGGTGCGGCAGCAGCGGATGGGGTTTATCGCTACCGTCTGCCCCGACGGGACGCCGAACCTCTCGCCCAAGGGGACTACGGCGGTGTGGGACGACGACCACCTGGTCTTCGCCGATTTGGCCTCGCCAACGACGATGGCCAACCTGCGCCACAATCCGGCGCTGGAGTTGAACGTGGTGGACGTGTACGCCCGCAAGGGCTACCGGTTCAAGGGCACGGTGAGTATTGTCGAAAAAGGCGAAGGGCTGTTCGACGAGATATGCCACGCCTTCGAGACCGGCACGCGGGACGTGCACCAAGTGCAATTGCCGGCGAGGGCCTACGTGTTGCTGAAGGTGGACCGGGCTCTGCCGGTGGTCTCCCCGGCCTACGTTCCCGGAAAGACCGAGCGGGGAACCCGCGAGGATTGGGCGGTACACTGGGACAATGTCCAGCAGACCCGCTTGGCGGAACTGGAAACGGAAGGCTAAGGCCAAGCCCCTGTTTTGTCGCAGGCGATTTCGGTTGCAGTCCCGGCCGGCGAGTCCGGCCATGGTGGGCTTGCCAAACGGTGAGGGTTGTTCCGTTGGTTCGACCAGCTTGGGTACTTACGTGCTTACCTGGCGCCCACCCCTAACCCTCCCCCGGAGGGAGAGGGAACTATGAAGCGCCAAGCGTGGCGCTGCAAGGGCTTCCTGTGTCTTCCTTTCCGTTGAGGGGGGAGGGAACTATTTTAAGCGCCAGGCGTGGCGCGGCAAGGACTTTGCTATTCCGGTCCTGCTGTAATAATATGGAGTTGTGCAGCCCTACCAGAGCGAGCGGGTGTAACTCAGTGGTAGAGTGCTTGCTTCCCAAGCAAGACGTCGAGGGTTCGAATCCCTTCGCCCGCTCCAGCCAGCCCTTCCGCTATTGCTCCCGCCGCTGCCGCCAAACAACACGTCTGCGCTTTCTGCCGCAACAGTAACGACAGCGAATTCCTATAAACCTCACCCATGTGTCGAGAGAGGCAAAGGGTATTGTCTGGCACAGCAGCTACTTTTGCGGCTCTGCCTGGAACGGCAGCCGGTCGGACTACAGGACCAGTCCGTAGGTGCGCTTCTTGATGGATAGGTTGACGAAGGTTTCGGTGCGCTGTACGCCGTCCACGACGCCGATCTTGGTGCGCAGGAAGTTGCCCAAGTTCTCCGCCGATTCCAGTCCGGCCCAGATGAACACGTCGAAGGCGCCGGTGGTGATTGCGACGTAGTGGGCTTCGTCCAGGGAGGCGATGGCCTCGGCGACGGAGTCGGACTTTCCGGGCCCGGTTTGCAAGCCGATGAGGGCGGTGGTGGCATAGCCCAGTTTTTCGAGGTTGGGCACCGCGATAACCTTTACCACGTCTTCCTTGATGAGTCGCCGCAAGCGGCGGCGCACCGTGCCCTCGCTGACTCCTACCTCCCGAGCAATCTTGGCATTGGACGCTCTTCCATCCAACTGCAACAGGGCGATAATCTTGCGGTCCAGTTCGTCCATGGTGATACGCTCCCTTTACTTGCCTGAGGCGCTGTGTCCCACCGCGTCGGTGTTAACGAGCCTGAGGCGCGGCTCGTCATAACGAAACATCATATTTCCGACTTCGGGGAGTGTCAACATCGGAATCGTGCTTTTCAATCCTTATGTTAGCATAAATCCTGCCTCTACGCTCCATATATTGGTCTAATCTGCCAATGTGTCACGCTTTTCGCATCGATTGCTTTTCGCATGCTTTTCGCAAAATTCGCCCCCGTTGCGCTGCGCTTCGATGCTGTTGCAGCCTCCTTTTCCCGGTAGGGAGGGGGAGCCATTGGAGGCGCTCAGGCAGCATCGCCGCGCGTTGACAGTCATGGGCGCGACTGATACATTAATCTCGTTGTCAATTAGCAGTTTCCCCTGCCCAAATGCCAAACTTCCATATTCCCGCCGGACGCGCCCGGCCCTTATTTGGTAAACCGGACACGCCGGGTGTCGAACGCCAGGAGATGACCAGTGCCTCGATACGACTACCGCTGCCTTGAATGCGAAAACAATTTCGAGTTGCGCCAAAGCTTCAGCGAAGCCGGCAAGGGGACCTGCCCGCAGTGTTCCGGCGAGGGGCAGCGCGTATACCACGCCGTGCCGGTAATCTACAAGGGCAGTGGCTTCTACACCACCGACTACGGCCGCCCCAAGCCGCCCGTTGAGAACGGCTCGGGCAAGAGCGACAGCGAAACGGCCAAGCCCAGCGCCGACAGCAAGCCCGCAGAGACTTCTTCCGGCTCCGAGAGTTCGGGAAGCTCTTCCGGCAGCAGCGAATCGGCATCGGCCACCGCCGGAGCCACCGCCAGCTAATTCGCATGGCTGAACCTAAAGGCCGACATTGGGACAGCCGGTTGCGCCTCCGGGTGCGCTGGCTGTCTGTTATTTCCCGACAAATCCCCTTGGCAAGGCGTTCACTATGCGTGCGTTGTTGCAGCGGGTTACGGAGGCATCGGTGGAAATCGACGGCGCGGAGGTTGGCCGCATCGGGCGCGGCCTGGCGGCGCTGCTGGGAGTAGCCGATGACGACGAGGAGGCCGACGCCGATTACCTGGTATCCAAGGCCACCAACCTGCGCATCTTCGCCGACGACGCCAACCGCTTCAACCATTCAGCTCTGGACGTGGGGGCCGAGGTGCTGGTGGTGAGCCAGTTCACCCTCTACGCCGACACCCGCCGGGGCCGCCGCCCCGATTTCACGCGCGCCGCGCCGCCCGAACAGGCCGAGCGGCTGTACGAGCATACCGTGTCGCTCTTCCGGGCGACCGGGTTGACCGTGGCAACCGGACGTTTCCAGGAGTATATGCAGGTGCGTCTGCAAAACGACGGGCCGGTCACTATCATGCTGGACAGCGCCGACCGGCAGCGTCCCCGGCGTTGAACGTCAGCGGCGCCAGCCCACGCCCAAGAAGAGGCGGCGCAGGTATGCAATCTGACCACCGTGGGCCAGCGAGTCCCACATCGCCTGGCCGAAGCAGGCGGCGAAGGTGCGCGGCTCCGGCAGCGGCGCGGGTGAGCAGATCGTCGCCCATGCCTTCCGGCGCAGACTCAATCAGGTTCCAGTTGCGGTCCAGGCAGTGGGCAATGGGGGCCGGTCGTGTTGGCCATGTCCCCCTGCAATCATGATGGCGGAGGGGACGCCCCACCCTAACCCTCCCCCTAAAGGTGGGAGGGAACTATTGTTCAAACTCCAGGTCGAGGCTGATGTCCAGGGCGGGGGTGGAGTGGGTCAGCTCGCCGATGGATATGAGATGGACTCCGGTTTCGGCCACGGCGCGGACTGTGTTGAAGTTGATGCCACCCGATGCCTCCACCACGGCCCGGTCGCCGATGAAGCCCATGGCCTCGCGCATCATGTCCACTGGCATATTGTCCAGCATGATGATGTGGGCGCCGGCGTCCAGGGCCTCGCGGGCGTCGTCCAGCGATTCGACTTCGACCTCGACGCGGATGGTATGGGAAGCGCGCTCCAGAGCCAGCTCGATAACCTGACGCAATCCCATCTCGCGGAAGCGGTTGGCCTGGATGTGGTTGTCCTTAATCAGGATGC
The DNA here is from genome assembly GCA_965261945.1 of Dehalococcoidia bacterium. Lineage (GTDB taxonomy): Bacteria > Chloroflexota > Dehalococcoidia > Lucifugimonadales > UBA3495 > VXOI01. The sequence goes on along the minus strand of CBDHEF010000002.1, from coordinate 1,664,138 downwards.
CGTCGGCGAGGTTGTAGCGGTGGTTGTAGCCGCCGCCGGCCCGCACGGAGTACTTGTCGAGGTAGCGGTGGCCGGGTGCGGTCTTGCGGGTGTCCACGATGCGGGAACGGGTGCCCTCGACGGCGCGGACGTAGCGGTTGGTAAGGCTGGCGATGCCGCTCATGCGCTGCATGAAGTTGAGGGCGATGCGCTCGGCCCGCAGGATGCCAGCGGCAGACCCGGCCACGCGGGCGATGTCGTCGCCGGGGGAGAGCGTGGCGCCGTCGGCCAGCAGCGGCTCCAGTTGCAGGTCCGGCTCGACGCGCCTGAAGACGGCCATGCCCACCTCGACGCCGGCCAGGACGCCGTGGGACTTGGCCCGCAACATACCCATGCCGCGAATCTCGGGCGGCACCAGCGCGGCGGTGGTGGGGTCGTTGAAGGTCTGGTCCTCGGCGATGGCCGCGTCAATCAGGGCGTAGACGTCGGGCGGGAATTGGGGCACGAGTAAATCTCCTAGCCTTTGTTAGGGAGTGTCGTCATATTCACCGTCATTCCCGCGAAAGCGGGAATCCAAAGGCTATTGGCAGCAAATGCGTATTTGCCAGATACCGGATTCTGGGTTCCCGCTTTCGCGGGAATGACGGAAACACGCGCTATGACGGAAACAGACGCTTGGAGACCGATATTCTTAAATTGACGACACTCCCTAAGCCATGTAGCGTCAGTAGGCGTGTGTAACTCGGGGAAACAGGTCCGGTAAAAGCCGTCATCACGTGTAAGGAAAGAATCCGCTGAGAGCAAAGCGTGGCTTCCGATCAAGAAGTCGGCGAGAATCCGATTTCTTGGACCACCGGCCAACCGGTATCTGGACCAGCGGACTCCCACTTCAAAAGCAACGTCATTGCCGATGGTAGCAACGATAATTCCCATGTCATCCAAGGTGGAATCTAAAGAGGCACGGTCTTGGAATCCATGAACCAGTTCGGCGTAAACCACGTTGCATATTATGACAGCCCCCCGTTGACGCGCGTCTTGAAGCCGCTCCAGAGAAATCGGTCCGTGGTGTTGGTCTGCAAGAAAGATATCCACCAGAACATTAGTATCTGCGGCGGTTATCAACGTCGGCGAATATCCTTCATGTATTCGTCCGTGCTGACTCCCAGACCCCAAATACCGTATGCCCTTTCAATAGGGTCTTTTTCTACCGCCAGTTTGCGTATGAGTAATCCGGCACTGGTTGCGGTAATTTCTATTTCGTCCTCGGGGCGCAGTTCACATTCGTCCAACAGTTGCTGCGGAATGGTGATTACACGATCTTTTGAAATCCTTAAGGGCATTCTCGATACCCACTTCCTCTACCGCAGGGCCAGCATCTGCTCCAGGGCCACCTGGGCCTCGCGGCGGATGTTTTCGGGGACGGTGATCTCGTTGACCACTCGGCCCTCCAGCAGTGACTCCATCACCCACAGGACGTAGGCCGGGTGGATGCGGTACATGGTGGAGCAGGGGCAGGTCACCGGGTCGAGGCAGAAGACGGTCTTGTCGGGGTTGTTGATAGCCAGGCGGTTGACCAGGCTGATCTCGGTGCCCACGGCCCAGACACTGCCCGCCGGGGCGTCGTTTATCTGATTGCGGATGAACTCGGTGGAGCCCACGAGATCGGCGGCCTGCACTGTTTCCATGACGCACTCTGGGTGCACCAGCACGTTGACGTCGGGGAACCGCTGGCGGGCCAGCTCAATCTGCTTCACGGTGAAGCGGGTGTGCACCGAACAGTGGCCCTGCCACAGCACCATTCTGGCGCGGCGCAATTGCTCCGGGGTGTTGCCGCCCATGGACCGGAAGGGGTTCCAGACCACCATTTCGTCCAGCGGTACGCCCATTTTGAGCGCGGTGTTGCGTCCAAGGTGCTGGTCGGGAAGGAACAGCACCCGCTTGCCCTGCTCGAAGGCCCACTTCAGCACGGCGCCGGCGTTGGACGAGGTGCAGACTGCGCCGCCGTTGCGTCCGCACAGGGCCTTGATGCCTGCGATGGAGTTCATGTAGGTCACCGGTATGATTTCGCCCGGCCCCAGCGCCTCGGTCAGGTCATCCCAGGCGTCATCCACGTCGTCCATGGGAGCCATGTCGGCCATGGAGCAGCCGGCGGTGATGTTGGGAAGGATGACCCGCTGGTGATCGGCTGCCAGAATGCAGGCAGTCTCCGCCATGAAGTGGACGCCGCAAAAAATGATGTAGTCGGCGTCGGGTTTGCTGGCCGCCTGTTGGGAAAGGAGGAAGGAGTCGCCCTGGAAGTCGGCGTACTTGATGACCTCTTCGCGCTGGTAGTGATGGCCCAACACCGTTACCGTGCTGCCCAGCTTCTGCCGGACGGCGTGGATGCGTTCGTCCAACTCGTCGGCGGTGTAGTGCAGGTATTCGGTGGGGATCTGCTGCCAGCGCACGTTGACGGACAGTTCTTCGGCCAGGGGCTTGGCTGGCAGTTCGTCCTCGGTCTTGCAGAAAGCCGAGTGTTCCAGTTCGGTGATGGGTACGATGGGTCGGCGACGGGTGGTCATCTTCCATACCCTCTCAAGCGGATTCGGAATACGGAGCGCCGGGGTTCCATGCCCTTGGCGGTTTCATCGCTCCGCGATCCTGGCGTCTAGTTCGGTTGGCCTTGCAGCGACCACGGCGCGGCGCGTTCTATCCGCACGTTAACCAACTCCCCCACCCGGTCTCCGCCGTGGTCAGCGATTGAAAAAAATACCAGCTTGTTGGTCCGGGTGCGTCCCTGCCATTTGCCCTTCTTGCGGGCCTCAACCAGCACCTCGAAATCGCTGCCGACCAGTTCGGAGTTTATCTCGGTTAGGATGCTCTCCTGCAAGGCGTCCACCTGTTTGCGGCGGTTGACCTTTTCCTCATGGGGAACGTCGTCCTGCATGGTGCGGTCGGCGATGGTGCCGGGGCGGGTGGAGTAGGCGGCGCAATGCACCTTGTCCATCCGCAGTTGCTCCAACAGGTCCAGGGTGCGTCGGAACTGGGCGTCGGTCTCGCCTGGGAAGCCGACGATGATGTCGGTGCTAAGGGATGCGCCGGGCACGGTGTCGCGGATTTCATCCACCAGCGCGATGTAGTCGGCGCGGGTGTAGTGGCGGCGCATACGGGCCAGCACCTCGTCGTCGCCGGCCTGCACTGGCAGGTTGATGTGCTCGCACACCTTGGGCAGTTCTGCCACGGCCTCGATGATGCGCCGGCTCATGAAGTTGGGATGCGAGGTCAGGAAGCGGATGCGGCCGAGGCCGTCAACGTCGTTCAGCCGGGTAAGCAGGGTGGAGAGGTCGGGCCGTCCGCCGTCCTCATCGGGCAGGTCGTGGCCATAGGCGTCCACCGTCTGGCCCAGCACGGTGACTTCCTTGACCCCGCGGGAGACGAGCAACTCCACCTCGCGGGCGACCTCGTCCACCGGGCGGCTGACCTGCCGGCCCCGGCGATAGGGGATGATGCAGAAGGTGCACATCAGGTCGCAACCGTGGATGATGGGAACGTGGCAGGCAACGTCGGGTCGCGTGGGGGCCAGCGTGCCGACGCAACCCTCCCAGTCGAGACCTTGACGCTCGCCAACCAGATCCAGGAGCGGCTCAAACTGCTGCGGACGCATGAAGACGTCGACGTAGGGGAAGCGGCGGGCCAGTTGGTCGGACTTGGGTCCCACCATGCAGCCCATCAGGGCGATGACCCGGTCGGGGTTCTGCCGCTTCAACCGCGATACCGCGCCCAGGTTGCCGATGACCTTGTCTTCGGCCGACTGCCGCACCACGCAGGAGTTGAGCACCACCACGTCGGCGTCGCTGGCGTCGCTGGCAGACTCCAAGCCCAACTGCTCCAGAGCGGAGGCGAGGCGTTCCGAGTCCGCCGTGTTCATCTGACAGCCGATGGTCCAGATGTGAAAACTGTTCATAGCGCCAATGAAGGCAAATCCCGCTGAATATCGTGAAATTCAATACGAGGTAACGACGAGCAGATGCGGCAAGGCAGCGGAGGAATGGAAGCCCGATTGGTTATTAGTTTAAGGCAATTTTACAGCCCGGAAACCGGGGTGCTCTGCGATTTCCCTGCGTTTTTCTACGCAAAATGCGAGGTCTCATAGAGCCTTCTGAACCCGCCGCACGCGCTTGGGGCATGGTAGCCCTCCGCTCAGGTCGGTCGTCCGTATCCTCCACAAGGTTGGTTGATAGTGCATTGTAACTGCGAGTTGTCCCCAATGGCAATCTGTTCGGGGCAACCGTAAGCGCCTTGTGAGTTGTCCCCCTCCGCCTCCGGGGCGGGATCAGGGTGGGGCGACTCGTTGGCGAGGGAGCATTGTGTCATTCGCGGATCTCACCCTCACCCCCGCCCTCTTCCTTGAAGGGGGAGGGAGAATCAAAAAATCCCGGATACCTGGCGCCGGCTAGTCGAGGATCCTGACCAGCTTCTGCATCGAGCGAAGCTCACGGGGCGGGTTCATGTGCCGGCCGTAGTCGGTCCAGGAAACCTCCGCCACGTAGAGGTCTCCCCTGGAGTCCACGGCTATTCCGTGGGGGGAATAGAACCGGCCCGACTGGTCGCCGTAGCTGTCGCGCCCGACCCTGGCCAGTACCTTGCCCCTGGTGTTCATCACCGTCACGCGGGGGCCGAGATCGGCGCCGATGTCGTTGGTGGCGATCCCGCAGAAGTACTCGCCGATGTAAAGGAGTTCCTCGCCCTCCCGGTTGCCTATGCAGATGGCGGCGGCGCGGGAGAGGTTGCCCCACTGGGTCTCGTATCTCCCCTGAGAGTTGAAGACCTGGATGCGATGGTTCTCGCGGTCGGCGATGTACACCCAGCCGTCGCTGTCGACCTCGACGTTGTGGACGATGTTGAATTGACCGTCGCCGGTGCCCGATTCGCCCCACGAGAACAGGAGCCTGCCGTTGGGTGAGTACTTGTGCACCCTGGCGTTGGAATAGCCGTCGGCCACGTAGAATTCTCCGGTACGCCTGTCGAAGGCCACGTGGGCGGGAACGCTGAACGGTTCGCCGCTCATCCTGGGGCTCGGCTCGTGGGGCGTGCCGAGGGTCATCAGCAGTTCGCCCTCGGGGGTGAACTGCCGGACCGTGCTGTCGCCGTTGTCCACGCAGAAGACGGTATCGTCCGGCGCGATGGTCACGCCGTGGGGGTTGGCGAACACACCCTCGCCCCAGGTGCGCAGCAGGTTGCCGTTGGTGTCGAACACGATCATCGGCATTGTCCCGCGGTTGAAGACGTAGACCTGATCTTCGGAGTCCACCGCGACAGCCGTTCCTTCCCGGTAGACGCACCCTTCGGGAAGCTGGCCCCAGTTCTCGCCCGAGACCTGGTAGCGGAAGCCGTTCTCGCCAATCACAACCGGCCCGGTCTTGCCACCTTCGGCCCCGTGTCCCTCGGCGCGCAGGCCATACTCCCAGTCCTGTTCCTTGTTGACCATCTTCGTGACCTCCTTGAATCTGCGCCGGCGGGTGCGGCGGCATAGGGCAATATATCACGGGGTCTGCCGGGCTGACGCCGGAGGCGGCAGCTCACGGATTCTTGGTTTTCCAGCATCAGGTTCACAGTTCCCGTCATTCCGGCGAAAGCGGGAATCCAGAGCTCCCGGCCAGCAATTACGCTTAAGAAAACTGCGTTGGTCTCCTGCTGGATTCCCACTTTCGCGGGGATGACGGTACAGGCAGGCAGGATTGTTGACGTATGGCAGACCCTGAATGTCGCGACACTTTCCGGCGACTGCGCCGGCATCAGCGAGGGGCAGTCGAGAAATTCAGGGGCAGCCTGCACGGGAGTCGTGCTCCCCGGCGACGAGGACTACGGACGGGGACTACGAGGGTGCGCGACGGGTGTGGAACGTCATGGCGGGCCGATCAAAGCCGATGTGGCGTTTCACACTCCAGTAAACGGCCACCAACGGGGTATTACCGCTTTCGGGTGGGTTCGGCCGCCGCCTACCGGGAGGCCGTGGCAAAGATGTTCAGGGAGACGACAACGTGCCCGGCGAAGGACAGAACGCCTCTGGCGCTCTCATATACCCGGAGACTCTATTTGCGCATCGGCGGTCTGCCCACGTAGAAGCGGCATAACCTGACTTGAGCTTGAATGCTCCATAGCGGCCAGCAATTCATCGCGGACTCCAAATATGTCAGTCCGTATTCGTTCTCCGATCTCGCTGGAAATCCTGGTTTCCGGGTCATATTTTTCGGCCCACCCGATTACCGCCAGCAAGATCGGGAGCAGGTCTCTTCCCTTTTCAGTCAAGTTGTACAAGATCTTGCGCCCGTTGGCCGGATCTTTTTGCCGGCTGATGATCTGCTGCGCTTCAAGCCGGGTCAACCGGTCAGACAGCACATTGGTCGAAATGCCTTCGCCGGCATCCAGGAAGTCCTGAAACCGGGTAGAGCCGCGAAACATCATGTCGCGGATGATCAATAGGGACCAGCGATCCCCGAATACACCCAGCCCAAACCGAATTGGACATTGATTAGGCTCGTAAATCATGCGCCCAGTATACCGATATTCCGGCATGGCTTGCAAATCGCAAGTGTTCCTGTATAATTACTTGCGATTAGCAAGTAATGTGAAGTCGCCTTTGATGAGATTGAAAATATGAACCGCGCGATTACGCTGTCCGACTGGGGCCTGCTCCTGGCGGCGGCGTTGCTACTGGGCAGTACATTTCTGTTCCTCAACATTGCCGTCAAGGAAATCCCGCCGCTCACCGCCGCCGCGCTCCGGACGCTGATCGCGTTGCCCATCTGCTGGGGACTGATGCGCGCTTTCGGTGTGCAGCTTCCACGCACCCGCCAGGGATGGATCGCGCTCTTCTGGCTTGGCCTGCTGACGGGGGCGATTCCCTTCGGCACAATTGCCTGGGGCCAGCAGCACATTGAGAGCGGCATGGGCGGCATCCTGTTTGGCGCCATGCCAATCCTGGCGGTCGTGCTGGCGCCGCTGTTCCTCGCCGAGGAGACGTTCACCCGCAGGCGTCTGGTCGGCGGCGTGATTGGGCTCGCCGGCATCATTCTGTTGATCGGCCCGTCGGTGGTGGCCAACGCGGGCACCCAGGTTCTGGGCATCGTCATCACCTTTCTTGCCCCATTGAGCCACACGCTGGGCGCAATCTATGCCCGCCGGCAGACCAACCTGCCGCCGCCTGCCATGGCCACCGGGCAGATGATCTTTGGCGGGGCTATCCTGGCGCCGCTGGCGTTCGCGGTGGAGGCGCCGCTCACTATGAATCCGAGCATGGGGGCGATCGCTGCCATACTCGTCACCGGCGTCTTCTGCACGGCGATCGCCATGAGCCTCTATTTCGTGGTCGTCCGCCGGATCGGCGCAACGCGCAGTTCGCTGATACCGCTGTTCTTTCCGGTGGTCGCGGTGGCGCTGGGCGCCGTGGCGCTGGGTGAGCGGCTGCCGGTCGAGGCCTTCATCGGCCTGGCGCTGATCCTGGCGGGCGCGCTTGCTGTGAGCAGCCGCGCACCGGTCAAAGCGCCGGTCTCTGCCGTCCCTGCACCCCAGCCACAAAACCAGCAACATCTTTGAACCCACTGGAGAGTTCTGAACTGGGCGGGAATCCTGCGCATCAAAGACGGTTTCCTATACGAATATACCCTCACCCTGACCCTCTCCCGGAGGGAGAGGAAACTTGGCCTGAGAATGAAAGGGCCTGGGTGACGAATCTTTCGCGCCCGTGCCTTCGCGACCGGCATCACAACCCGGCGCTTTGTTGAAAGGGGAAAAGCAAAATGGACATCCCGGCGATTCAGACCGGCGGAAGGGAAGTAAACAAGACGCTGTTTCTTGCGGGTCTTTTCGTGGCTGTCTTCGGCGCCATGAACGCGAACCTGATGGTTACTGCTCTCCTGGTGGAGATATCGACTGACATGAATGTCTCGGTGGCGGTCGCCGGGCAGTTGGCTACCGCTACCTATGCGGCCTGGGGTGTCTCGGTTTTTTCCGTGGGCCCATTGTCCGATTCCTTCGGTCGCCGCCCCATCGCCCTTGCCGGGTTGCTGCTGATCGTAGGGTCTCTGATCGGGTCTGCGTTCGCCCCCAATTTCGAGACGCTGCTGGTGCTCAGGGTCTTGAGCGGCCTGGGCGCGGGAACGTTGCCTCCCACTTTTGTGGGCGCAATTTCCGATGTCATTTCCCCGGAAAGGCGGGCTCAGGCGGTCGGCTCAATTCTGGCTGTTGGTATGCTGGCATCAGTGGTCAGTGTGCCAGCCGTTGCCCTGCTGGCTGACTGGCACGGATGGCAATTCGCTTTCATCGCCTCGGGTTTGCTGAGTGTAACGGGCTTGGTTGCCAACTGGTTGTGGTTGCCAAAAGACAGCGGGGAGCGGGTTCGCGGCCTCGTCATTTTCTCCCGATATTGGTCCCTCATCGGCCTGGGTTTCTTCCAGGTGGCCCTGACGGTCAATCTCGCCCATCGCATCGTATTCTGGGCAATGGTCAGCTTCTTCGTCGCCTATATGATCCACACCTATGGCGTGAGCCTGCGGTTCGTGGCTCTGCCGCTGGCGATAATAGCGATAGGCCAGGTGGTGGGAAGTTACGCAGGCGGAGTTATGGCGGGGAGCAGGCACCGCGCTGCCTTCATTGCCGCCACCTGCGCCGCTGGAGGCGCCTGCGGGTTCCTGTTCTTCGCCGTCGAGCTGCAACTCTGGGTGGCTGTGGCCGTTGCAACGCTGGGAACAGGCTTGCTGAGCGTTAATTTCCCTACCCTGGTTGCCGCCAGCACCGAGCATTCGGGAGAATCAAAGTCCACCGGGGTAGGCATGATGGGCCTGAGCAACCAGTTAGGAGGCGTATTGGGCGCGGCGATTTCCGGCGTCCTCCTGGCAAGCGCTGGCTACGGGGGGATTGCGTACCTTTGCCTGGGAGCAACAGTCGTAAGTGTCCTGGCGGCGGTTCTGTTCGGCAGGCAGTTACGCTTAGGCGGAGGCTGAAATCCTGCACCTGAAGTGGCGCATTGCGGCATCCTGTGTCGTAGCCCGTGGGCCGGCTGAATACCGCCGGGATTGCAAAGGCAAGGCATAGGTGCGTTCCACCTGCGACAGCATATATCGTGGACCGGCAGAACCAATCACGCGGCATCCCGGTGAGACCGAGGCCCCACACGATAACCGCGATTGCGAACACCAGAATACCGATTCAGCCGATAGTTGCGCGGTTCGCCGGCTCAGGATTGATGACGTAGCCTGTAACCCGCCTTCCGGGCAGAATGCCGGGCTGAACGGGCCGTGCCAGGAAAAACACGGCGGAGATTGCCACCGGAGATTGCCACCGGGATGAGAAACCCCGCAATCGCCTCCGTCCGGGAAAGCTCGAACAGGTGGGCAATGCCAAGCCATCCCATGATGACATAAGGCACATGACCCAATACGCCTTTTCCCTGAGACGCAGTCATTATGGATACGGGCATGGGTTTATTGCTTCTTCCAGATCCCTGCGGGTTCCCCGACCCTTCTGCCCCACCACTCCGGGCCTTCGCTGATGTAGGCCCACTCCGGGTTCTGCTCAGTGTCTCGCAAGGCCGCCATCACCGCACTGAACGTGGAGGCGTCAGCTTCGGCAAACTCGAAGTACCCCACAAAGTCATAGCTTGCTTCCCCGCCATACCCTTCGGGAGCGTGCACCAGTCGCCGGGTGATGCAGGCGATGCCCGCGTCCGCCGCCAGCGCGTGGCCCTTTACCACCATGTTTTCCTTCGCGTCGTACCGGGGCAGAAAGAAGCTTTCCCGGTGCATCCAGTCCATGCCCCACCATTCGGAATTCTTGTTCATCGGCGTCACCACCCCCATGGGATGAGCGCTTCCGGGGCCGGGCTGTTGGGCGCGGGCATAGGCGTATTGGGTCATGGCATGGCTGGTATAGCTGCGGGGCCTTTGTACGCCGGACAGCGTTTCCACGCTGCCGCCTACAGGTTTCAACAATGCCCGCAGTCCTTCCTCGTACTTCAGCAGAGGCTCGGAATCCTCTGCCTCCAGCCGGATCAGGCCATCGGCCTCCATCACTGCCGGGTGGGACAGGTCCTGCTCCCGGCTCATGGCCGGCTCCGCCCTCAGAATCTGGAACCGCCCTCGCCGGAACGCCTCCGCCGAGGGAGGCCCCTCGGCGGAGTGTATGTTCTCCATGCCATCGCCAAGGTGTTCTATTGCCTCGGCAAGACCGGCGTCGGCGCCGCCCGCCGGGATCTGGATGAACAGGAACCGCTGGTGTCCCGTTACGGCGGCAGTAAGGTTGAGTTCGGCGGACTGCATGGGTAGACCCCCTCAGAGACGAAGCGCAAATTCGCGGGTGTTCAACCCACAAACGATTTCAGGATATTTCAGAATCAGGACCGCTGGCGATGAGGATGGCGAAGTGGAGGGCCGGAACCTGGATCAGGAGTTGACCAACTCGTCGGACGGAGGCTCCGGCATTCCTTTCGGTACATACCGGGCCCCTTAGTTCCAGCCAGTTCCAGCCAGTTCCAGCCGGTTGCCGCTGGGATCGTAGAAGTACAGCTCGCGACCAGTGAAGAACCCCCGGCCCCGGCAGGTCAAATGGTCGATCTTGATGTCCCTTTGGCGGAATACCCGGCAGGCCTCGTTAAGGGAATTATATACCTGTCTACATTAGCCGGGATCCATGATTATTTCGAAGGTATTTTCAAGAGGATAAAGAAGTCCCCCGCACTCGTTGGCGGGAGCTTTCTTCTGTGTTAAAGCTGGCGCTGATTCCTGCTAGTCAGTAGAGACCTTCCACTTCCTGGGTACAGCGAAGACAACCGCTGTTTCCGTCAGCTCCGCCGCCGTGGGTATCCTCGTATAGTATTGCGGTATAACGAAGGCGATGCGACTACTGGTGATTTCATTGTCGCGCAACTGGCCGAACTTCAGCTTCCACCGGTCATCCTCCTTGCAGAGGGCTACGTCTTGTATCTGCCAATCTCCGCAGTCGTTAAGATGGACTTCGCCTCGATCTAAGTGAGTCCTGGCGCCTGTGTCCAATACAACACCCCAGAAGGAGACGTCGAACCACGAATGCGCGTTGGACGTTCTGTCCATGGTAAGTCTCTTGGTTACCACTTCCAAAGGAGTTGTGCTGTCCTTGGGTATGGGAAAATGGAAAATGTGGAACCGGCTGGGTCTGTGGGATCCGTCGTAGGGAATTACATCCCAAGAGTACTCCGCCGCAGCCCAGTCCGCAGTCCAATCCCCGCTGTCATTCGTGGCTACCGAAACCCTGAATCCCCTGACCGGGGTTACCGGTAAAGTTCTGGTGACCGTGATCGTGGAATAAGGACCCTACTTGTTTTCTCCGTTCACGGCAGTAATTGCGTACTCGTACGTCAGGTCGTTGTCGGTGGTGTCCAGCAGGACAGTATGAGTCAGCATTGTGCCCGTATGGTAGGGACCATCGACGCTGGTGATCTCCGCGAGGAGTTGATACGGGGTCGACAGGACCGGCAGCCTTCGGTATATCCTGTACGCATCGTGGCCGTAGAGATAGTCGCGGCGGTGATTCCATTCAAATTTCAGTTCCAACTCTTCCCCGGTGATGGAAAAGGACTCCACCGTTGTCGGTCGGGGGGGCGGCGAAAAGCGCACCCATTCAGAGGGTTGGCTCTCCATCTCATGTACCACGGCCTCACCGTTTTCACCGATGATCGTATGTGTGGCCACGGCGACGACCGATAAATCCGTCGGCATTTTGAAAAACCCGATTTCCCTGGAGCCGTGAGGTTGTCATGTCGTAGCCTATGGGTTTCGGCATGGACATTTGTATTACGTGCATAAACCCTGAAGGTGAGACCGTCGTGAATGCTGTCCCAATTCACGTTGACGAAACCCAATGTTTGTTGTGGAGTTGCTCGTAAGTCACCGAGTCATCCGTATCGAGACGGAAGTTGGTCGGCGCAGGTGGTCGCACCGCAGCCGATACGGGAACGGTCCCGACACTGCTTCCGTGGACATTGACTGCAGTAACCCGGTAGTTGTAGGGCATCCCGAATTGGATGTCGTTGTCGAAGAACGACGTGCCAGTTGCCTCAACGGTTTCCACAAGGCCGTAGCTTGTCTGTGACGCACTCTGGCGATGGACCTCGAAGTTAGCCACGTTGCCCCTGTCCGGGGGATCCCACGAGACAGTGATGCCATCGGGACTCGCTGACGAGTTGACACCAGCGGGGAGGCTCGGCACCTTTGGTAGTTTGGCCGAGGCCGCGTTCGACTTCCGCGAATCACTTTTCCGCTCGGTGCGGTAGATGTAGGTGGTCCTGGACTGTATGCCGCTGTCATCCAAGTAACTGGTCTCTCCCGCGGCAACGGTGGCGATGGTCGTGAACTCCCCCGCATCGTCCTGACCCTGAACCCTGCGCAGGATGTCCGTGCTGTCCGTGGAGCCGTCGGGGTCCGTCCAGGACAGAGCGATGTTCCACTTCAGCTCCGCTTGGTCATACTCCGGGGTCGCAACGAGGTCGCTGATCCGCTCCGTTGCGGAGATAGGGGCCGCGAACACAACGACTAACGCTATCCCCAACAGTAGCGCAGCCAAGAACATGGATCGGGTACCAACGATAGGCATAAAGATAATCCCTCGACGTGAAAATTCATGCTCACAGAGGATTCAGAGTGAGCGTCTTAGCGGCGAGCATTTCAACGCAAGTTCGGGGGGATGACAAGTTGGCATCCCCCCGAGAAAATTGCAAAACTGCTCTGGATAGGACCGAGGGCAGTATCAAAAGGGAATTACAAAGGTAACTTGACAAACTGCCTCCGTTGGAGCGCCATTTACCTATCAGCCGAGAGGGTGGACGGTATGGCAGGCAAGAGTTTTCGGGCTGGTATCGGCATCATCGAATTGCTGGAATTATTCCCCGACGAGGGGACGGCCCAAGGGTGGTTTGAGTCTATCCGCTGGCCCGAAGGCCGGATATGCGCCCGTTGTAGCAGCGGGCGCACCAAGGAAGTCCCCAATGGCAGGCCAATGCCTTACTGTCGCTCCGATTGCCGGTCTTACTTCTCCGTCAAGGCCGGCTCGGTGATGGAATCGTCGAAGATCCCCCTCCGCAAGTGGGCAATTGCTTTCTACCAGATTCTGACCAATCTCAAGGGCGTGTCCTCGATGAAACTGCATCGGGATTTGGGCATATCGCAGACTTCGGCTTGGTTCCCCGGTCACCGTATCCGTGAGGGAATGAGCAGTTACGATCCGGTGTTTAGTGGCCCCGTGGAGGCCGATGAAACGTACATCGGCGGGAAAGAATCCAACAAGCGCGAATACAAGAAGCTTAAGGCTGGACGTGGAACTGTCGGCAAGACAGCCGTCGCGGGATTGAAAGACCGCGAGACCAACCAGGTTGACGCCCAGGTGGTCGATTCCACCGGCGCGCCTGCGCGCCAAGGCAACATCCGGGCCAGGACTGACCGCAATGCCATTGTCTGCACCGGCGATGCTTCCGCCTGTGCCGGGATTCCCCGCCGCCACGAGACCGTCAAGCACAGCGTCGGGGAATTCGTCAAAGACATGGCCCACACAAACGGGATGGAATCCTTCCGGGCATTGCTCAAGCGTGGATACCACGGGATATACCACTGGATGTCCGGCAAGCGCCTGGACCGCTACGTTGCTGAGTTCGAGGGCCGCCACAACAACCGCCCCAAGGACACGCTCACCCAAATGGCCGGCCTGGTACGCGGTTGCATCGGCAAGCGACTCCGCTGCGTGGACCTGATAGCGGACAGCGGAATGACTCGCACCGGCCAAATAGCGCTAGTGTAGAGCGAGTGTCAAAAAGGGTTACTCTGTGTGCGATTGGGTACGGCTGGAACTTGATTTCCCCACGGCTCGAATTCGGCAATCCATCGACCGACGCGCAAACATATCGAGTCGCGGACCTGGAGTGCCCCTCCGTAGCAGGGAATAAAACCCGTCCGGTTTCGTGCAGTCGGCGATTTGCCTGCCCCACGCTGTAGGAGACACTTTGCGGTTAATGGGGCTATCCCACGGTCGATCTACAAGCGTTCCACCTGGGTAGCCGCTGGACGGCCACGGCGGATCTATTAAGGCTGTAGCGTATTTTGCTTCTGGTAGAGCTATCACGTCAAGTTATCTTGGTAATTCCCTTCTTTTAGACCATTTTTCGATGCCGCGAGTGTGTCCACCGATGTGCTTCCTTCACGCTGGACACGCCTGTGGAAACTTCATGGGTCTCTCGGTTGAAGAGTCTCCAACGATACGGTTGTCAGAACCGGTAGCAGAGAAGCTACGGAGCTTATCTACCCGGATCACCTGAAATACGATCAGATAACCAGGCGGCCCTACTCGGCACTATTCGAACGGCTACGCTCGTTCCTGACCAGCCCAGATACGCTTCTGTTGTGCTCGGGTTTTCCTTCCTCGATTCTCACATCTGTGCCGTGCTCGATGAAGCAATGGCGGAAAACTCTCATTCCGCGATTTTCGCCTTTCAGTACAAGACGATTTCCGAAGAGCATGCAGTCACCTCTATGGCGAGTTCCCGCCCCAATCTAAGCGTCTATGCACGTGACGGCGCAATCGTCAACGGGGTTGCCGGCCGCTGGACGCCTGGTCAATCTCCGAATGAAGAGTGGGAGGCAATCTGGCACACATTCTGGCAGCCTGGGTCTGGGACCAAGGACGGAGAGTTTCTGCCGGGCGATTTCGCCAAGCTTTCTAGATTCCTTGCGTTGACACAAGTGCATAGACTGGAATCCCCAGCCTCCTACACGAGCAGTGGCGGTGATGGCGACCACGTACCATTAGTTATTCCGGAGGCTTCCAATGCTTAGTCGCGACCCCACCTATCTTGGTACGATCGCAGCAGTCTCAGGGGCTGCACTCAATGTCCATCTCGCAAAGTCAATAGCTTCAGGGTTATCTATCATCAAAGGCCAAACCTACAAAGCTGGTCAGGTCGGCAGTTTCGTCAGGGTGCCACAGGGTTACCAAGATTTGTTCGGAGTTGTTTCCGAAGTCGGCGCAAACGCTGTCCCTGAAAGCCTGGAATCGGTGGACGATACCGGTCGCTGGATGAAGGTCGAGTTGGTCGGCGAGGTAATTGGCGGGACTTTCGAACGAGGGGTCAGCCAATATCCGAACATCGGGGATTCAGTTCACTTGGCAGTTGAAGAGCATCTCCGCGAACTCTACGACATACGTGGGCAAGGACACATCGTGGTCGGGACGCTTGCCAGCGCCGAGAGTATTCCAGCTAAGGTCGCCCTCAACGAATTGATAACGAGGCATTCCGCAGTGCTGGGGTCAACTGGATCTGGAAAATCTACGACTATAGCCAGTCTATTAAAGGCCATAACGACCCCGACTCCCGGAGCTGAACATTACCCGAACGCGCGGGTTTTGCTGCTTGATATACATGGCGAGTATGCGATGCCCCTGTCCGACGTCGCACAGGTTTTTAGCGTCGAGCCGCAATACGGCGAGGAGCGCTTGTTCATTCCCTATTGGGCTCTGGACAGCGATGATTTGCTCGATTTCTTGACTGGAGGGTTGGAAGGCAACAGTGAGACGGCATTCACCGACAAGATATTCCAGCTTAAGTTAGCGTCTCACGATGCGCAGAATTTCCCGGGGATTGATTCCGAGTCAATAACTGTCGATACCCCTCTGCCTTTCAGTCTCAAGAAACTTTGGTATGACCTTATTGATTGCGAGACCACGACATTTGAAGGTCCAGACCGCGACCAACCAACCCGACAGCAGGCTGGTGACCCGGAAACGCTGACCCCGCCAACGTATAAACCTCATGCTATGGGTGCTGCGGGACCGTTTCTGAACCAGCGCGCTTTCGGAATACAACGTCCCCTAAACCTACTTCGGTCGCGATTGCTTGATCGTCGCTTTACCTTCTTGCTACGCCCTGGACCCTGGGATCCCGACCTCGACGGAAAGCCAGGAAAGGATATAGATGCGCTTTGGGCTGGTTGGCGAGGTGGCAAGAAGCCTATTACCATCCTCGACTTATCTGGGATACCCAGCAACGTACTTGAACGTCTGGTTGGCTCGATTCTCAAAATAGTGTATGAAGCGCTGTTCTGGAGCAGGGAAAAAACAGAGGGAGGTATCCAACGCCCGTTGTTGGTTGTCATGGAGGAGGCCCACCGCTACCTGTCGGATCGATTTGATGGTACCGCGTCTGAGGTGGTTCAGAGAATCGTAAAAGAGGGCAGGAAGTATGGTGCAGGGGCCATGGTGGTTAGCCAGAGGCCCTCGGAGGTAAACGAGACCGTGCTGTCGCAGTGTGGCACGTTCTTCGCCCTTCGTCTATCGAACCCATCTGACCGGTCACGTGTCCAAGTGACGTTGCCTGACGGGCTTGTAGGTCTTCTCTATGTGTTACCTATACTCCGTACCGGAGAAGCCATAGTTACTGGTGAGGCAGCGAAACTTCCGATGCGCTGCCGGGTCACTCTCCCTGTCAAGGAGCATAGGCCGCGCAGCGAAGACCCTGCTGTAAGTTATAATTGGAGCATGGCGAGACGGGACGAGGGATATGAACGAGTCGTGGCATCGTGGCGAGATCAGAGTCCGCTTGCGGTCGCCACTGACCTGAAGGTGACGCGGACTCCTGTGGAAGACGACTCTACTGACGGGTGAGGTGAGACCTGATGAACAGGCATCAAGTGGCATCGTTAAACATAAGGGCAATAGGTTATGACACCACGACACAGACTCTTGAGGTTGAATTCCAGAGCGGCTGGGTGTACCAGTACTACGGTGTTCCAGAATTCCTCCATCAGCAGATCATGCAGGCGTCATCCAAAGGACAATTCCTCAACCAATACATAAGAAACGCCTGTCCTTACTCGCGAGTTGGCTGATTGGATGTTGACCTGGGCTTAGCGTAGCTAAAACGCTTTCCTTGCGCATAGCCAAGTCTGAGAGGCTACAACCCTAGCACGGCATGGTTTACCTATGGTAGCTGGGAGAGCTGTACTCTTTCCTAATTCTCACGACAGATGGACCTCCCAGCGAAAAGTTCACAGTACGGCCCCTCCAGCTCCACCACCCGATTTAGACGGCGGCCTCCCACCAAGAAAGACCGCGCCGAGGCCACTCCGCACTTGAGAATTGCAAAGCCACCTGTGCGGGATGCAAGGGTAGATCCTTGGCCATGCTATTCGACTTCTGGTGAATTCCGGGCCTTTCACAATTTGAGAGGCCTTTCTTTTTGTCTGAGCGACTCCTTCGATACTTACAGTCCAAGAGGTGACGCAAGAACCAACTTCCTGTTACCGCTTCCTGTCGGCGTCCCTCGTCGTTTGCGGCACTATTAAGGGTAGCCGCGTCTGGATTGGATCCCCCATCTTGGAATCCAATCTGGTCTCGTAAATCCCCGGCGTTCAGCCCGGAACCCCAAATTCGACAGCCATACGGCGCTTCCTCGAAGCCTTGACGAACCGCTAGATTGTGCATACAGTTTCGGCAAGCTATCTATCCAGTAACACAGGTCTGCGATGTCTGATTCCCCATTGAACAAGCCTTCCTGCGCAGGATGCGAGGCCCCGCCATGATGATGGAGCACCTTGGCGTCCGCTGGGGCTACGTGTTCCTGCGCTCCGCCAACTTTCTGAAGCCTGACGAGTTCAACGAGCTAATGATTCAGGCTGTCGAGATGTATCTAGGCGGCGAGTCTGAGCGGAACGTGAAGCACGAGAACTTTGAGGGACGCCTGTTCACCGAGGGCCGTTACGAAATCATGGGCGGCCTCGGCGGGCTGCGCTTTGACGCCGAATTGGAAACGATCTACGGACGCGACCAGGCCACCTTTCTGGTCAACGAACAGACCGGAGGAACAGGCGCGCCGATTTCCGTCAACTGACAAAATCTCCTCCCCCGGAGGAAACGATTCGGGTGAGGGCGTTCCCCCTGCCCAAACCATCCACCCTAGCGGAGCTTGAAATGGCTGCTGGAATTCCGTTGGCCCGGCAAGTGGGCCGAGTCCCCTCCTCTGTGGTCCCTCTGGACGCTGGCGAAGAAGTGCGTTACCGGAACATCGTAGAAGAGGCGGTGACGGTGGACGTTCACCAACATCCTTTCGTCCTGCCGGAAGCAATGGAGCAGCTGATAGACCTCGTGCGCATTGGCCGCTACGAGTGGGGCTATGAGGCAGCGCGAGCCGGTGGCTGGACGGCAGTCACCACCGCCAACGTGTTCGCCGGGCTGAAAAGCACGGCGGATATGTCCTTCGTCGAATACGATGACGTTGCGGCGGAAGTGGGCAGCATGGTGGCCGACATGGCAGCTCAAGATGGCGTGACCCTCATCGGCAACGCCAGCGACATCGAGGCCGCCAAGCAGCAGGGCAACATCGGCTTCATGCCCACGCTTGAGCATCTGCCCATAGGCAACCGCATCGAACGGCTGGAGCAACTGCACAGCATGGGCGTTCGGCTGTCTGGCATCACCTACAATCGCCGCAACTACATCGGCGACGGGCTGTACGAGCGCAACCCCGGCGGTCTCAGCGAGTTCGGCATCGAAGTGGTGCGGCGCATGAACGACCTGGGGATGGCAATAGACCTGTCCCACGCCTCCATGCCCACGGCGCTGGACGCCATCGAATTCTCGCTAGTGCCGGTGGTGTTCAGCCACAACGCCGCCTACGCGCTGCGTCCCAACCGCCGCACCCGCCGCGATGAAGAACTGGTGGCCTGCGCCGAAAATGGCGGGCTCATCTGCATCACCGCCGTTCCCAACTCCCTCAGCGACGACCCGGAGCAGGACATCGAGTGCGTCCTCGACCACTATGACTACATGGTCAACTTGGTGGGTGTAGACCATGTGGGCATCGGCACCGACACCACCATCGGCGATCATGTCGCCTTCCACAAGCTGATGCTGGGCCGAGACGGGCTGGGCGAGTATCCCGCGCCCTACCTCAACGGCCTGGAATCGCCTGCCGACGGCGGCAACATCGTCCGCGGCCTCATTCGCCGGGGCTACTCCGACGAGGACGTCCGCAAGATCATCGGCGGCAACGCCATGGAGTTCTTCCGCCGGGTTATTGGCTAACCCTGTGCCAAAGGTCAGGGAGGCAATCAGGATAGTGGAGCGGGATGGCTGGCGATGGGTGCGCACTCGCGGGAGCCACCGCATTTCTGAACACCCGGAAAAACCCGGTTCAGTGACCATTGCCGAACATCCGAGGGAAGACTTGGACAAGGGTACTTGGTCGAACATAAAGAGACAGGCCGGACTTCAGGGGAGAATCTGATGAAACCACGGTACGCAGTGGCCTATGAGCAGACGCCCAACAACTATTGCGCCTATGCGCCGGATGTGCCCGGCTGCGTAAGCACGGGCAAGACCTGGAAAAAAATGCAAGAGATGATTCGGGAGGCATTAACCTTCCATATAGAATTTATGCTGGAAAAGGGAGAGCCGGTTCCCGAACCCCGTATGTCCCTCGAGGAAGCTATGGTATTCCATGCCCAGATTGTCGTGGACCCTGATGATGAATTCTTTGAGGAATACGACGATACTTCCTCCCTGTCAACGACCTTCGCTATGGTCGAAATCGAGGTCACCATCCCGGCCTCAGCCGAGGTGTCTGACACGGTTCCACGGGGCGCATAGAAGAGAGATAATCCGGAGCGCTTACTATGAACTGTCCACACTGCAACATCGAGCTGTCCGGGCGCAAATTCCGCGGCCTAGAAGTTGACCATTGCCCGCAATGCCGGGGGCTGTGGCTGGACTTCGATGAAATGGATTTGCTGGAAGACAGCGCCAACCGGGGCGACATCCTGAAAGGGATGCGCGATTACGCCCGCCGCGCCGGAGACCTGCCCTGTCCTCATTGCGGCGCGATGATGGACATCTTCAACTACCGCGCCCACGACCTCCCCATCGAACACTGCCCCGAAAACCACGGCTACTGGCTGGACAAGGGCGAGGAAGATCGGGTTTTGGACCTGATGAAGGAGCGCGCCCGCGACCTGCGCCGCTCCGAATCTGCCGAGCAACAGTGGGCCCGTTTCATGGAACGAGGCGCCAGCAGCGGCGGGTTCCTCGACCGGATTAGAGACCTGTTCCGGGGCTAACCGAAAACGCTGGAGGAAAACGGTCTAGCTTTACCCAAACCAGACTGAAATTTAATCTTTTGTGTATGGACGCGCTGGAGTGCGGAAATTGACCGTTTCTCATAGCCCCGGATATCGTCCCTCTCACTACAGGGGCGAAGCTTCAAGCACCTATGGCCCAGGCGCCGACGGCACTGACTGCTGCGGCAAGTTCTTGGATCGGACATCATAGCTTCTTTATAAACCGCGGCACCGACTCCTCTGCCCGCGAGTAGTCGTACTGCGTGTAGCGGCACTGCTGTAGCTGTACCACGTCGCCGTTGAAATATCGCTCGTACAGCGTTTGCCTTGAGCCGAACTGTGTGCCGATCAAGTCCCACGCTCGCCTTCCAGCCACACCTCCCGCCCGTCGCGGAGACTCGCCAGGAACTGCTCCCCTGTGCGAACTGCCATCGGCGCGCCCCCTGAGTCATTTATCTGAATCAGGATTTTCGGGATTACAAGATTCGCAGAATTAGAAATTCTGAAAATCCTCAAATCCTGCGAATCTTGATTCAGACAATTTGCGTCAAGAATGAAAGCCCCTCTACCCCGGGTAGCTGTTGCTCCAGCCGTCAACGCCGCAGACTTCCGTCAGGGGCCTGCGCTGGACGGAGCCGAACTCGCCGCGCGGGTAGCCTAGAGGCATACAGTAGACCACCTGCGCCTCGCCGGGGATGCCGAACAGCTCGTGGACGCGGTCCTCGACCACCGGGTGCAGCGTAGTGATCGTGCCCCCGACGCCAAACGCCCGCGCCGCCAGCAGCATATTCTGCGCCGACGGGATTACCGAAGCGGCAGCCTGCGCCCCCTTGGCTGTCGCGCAGATCAGCACCATCACTGGCGTGTTGCCGATTTCGTTGGCCAGCCGCCTCGCCGACTGCATGGAATTCCTCCCCGGTGGAAGGTCTTCCGGGCCCATGATGCCAGCGTCGGCCCGCTTGGCCCACCATGCCTCGTGGTACAGCTCGCCCAGCTTGCGCCGCTTCTCAGCGTCCTTGACGACTATGAAGCGCCACTGCTGGGTGTTCCCGCCGTTGGGCGCCCGGATGGTCGCCTGCATGATGTCTTCCAGCACGTCGCCGGGAATCGGGTCGGGCTTGAAGCGGCGGATGGCCCGCTGAGTGAACAGAGCCTCGCCCAAGGGAATTGCGTTCAAGCGGTCGGCGGTAGTCATTCCTGTTATCTCCTCCTAGATTGTCATGGTTCCCTCTCCCCCCGGGAGAAGTTTAGGGTGAGGGCGTCGCCTCGCGTGGTTCAGCCAGCAGCCGCCCGTAGCCGTACACCGGCTCGGCAATTCCGGCCAAGGCCAGAGCCCGCCACAACGTGGCCGAGTGAGAAGTTACCACCGGCTTGCCGATGGCGTCCTCCAGCGCTTGCGCGGCGGCCATGGCGTCGAAATTCATGCAGCTTATGAACAGCCCGTCGGCCTCCCCGCCGCTCGCCTGCCAGGCATCCAGCGCGAAACGGTAAATCTCGCCGGGCGGGACGGCGGCAAACTCGGCGGCGGATTGCAGACCCATCCCCGACTCAGCAACGGTCTCGATACCCGCCTCGGCCAGGTAGCGGCTCTCCGCCTCATGGTAGCTGTGAGGGTAGGGGCTGGCCAGCGCCACGCGGCGAATTCCGAGATGCCGCAACGCCTCGGCCACGGCCAGCATGGTCGAGGTGGTGGGCGCGCCCCACTGCCGCTCCATGTCCGCGCAGAACTCGCGGTCTTTCACCAGACCGCGCTGCGCTCCGCTGACAGTGCAGCAGTAGGCGATGGAGTCCACGCCCGCGGAGGCCAGCTCCTGCACCGCCCTCGACGAGTTCCGTTCCATCTCCAGCAAAGCTTCCAGCCCGTGGTCTCCGCCCAGCATCATGCGGCTGGCGAAAAAGCCCACTTCGGGAACAGCCTTGGGGTATCGAAGCTCCGAGATCGTTGATGCGCTGACCACTACCAAGCCGATTCTGGCCTTCGGCGAAAGTCCGTCGAGTGTTCCGTTGGCATCCGGCATGGTCCGCCCCTGCTCTCCGAAATAGATAAAACCGGGAGAGATGGTTTTGGGATTCGCGTAAATCCCTGAAATGTTACCACACGTCCGCAGGGCAGTTGATATTGATATAATGTGCTTGATTCGTCAGCCAAACAGAGCCAGCCGGGCAAGGATGCGCAGGAGGATGCCGTGGCCGACAGCACGAACGCCTGGGATGCCGATGCCATATATCAGAGGCTGGGCGTGGCTCCCATCATCAATGCCGCCGGTTCCATCACGCGCCTGGGCGGGACCCGAACCCGGCCGGAGACCCTGGACCTGATGTCACGGGCGGCGCGCATTATGGTCAACATAGATGAGTTGAACCGGGCGGCCGGCAAGGAACTCGCCCGCCTCACGGGGGCCGAAGCAGGTTTCGTTTGCAGCGGGGCCGCCGGAGGGCTGGTGTTGCAGGCGGCGGCCTGCATCGCGGGCAACGACCCGGTGAAGATGCGGAAACTGCCCGACACCGAGGGAATGAAGAACGAAATCGCCATCCATACCATGCACCGCTTCCCCTACGATCAGGCCTACCGCGCCGCCGGCGCGAAGTTGGTGGAGTTCGGCGATTACCTGTTTACCCATCCCTGGCAGCTTGAGGGCGCAATCAACGAGCGCACTGCCGCCGTCGCCTACCTCTGCGCTCCCTTTTCCAGCAACAGGGTTCTGCCGCTGGAGCAGGTCTGCGAAATTGCCCACGCCCGCGACGTGCCGGTCATCGTGGACGCCGCATCCATGCTGCCGCCCCGGGGAAACCTGTACCGTTACCTCCGCGCCGGGGCTGATATGGTGGTTTACAGCGGCGGCAAGGGAGTTCGCGGCCCCCAGGGAAGCGGTATCCTCGTGGGCCGCGCCGACCTCATCGAAGCCGCCGCAGCCCAGGCCAATCCCGCCCAATTCCTGGGACGCGGGATGAAGGTGGCGAAGGAGGAAGTCATCGGACTGGTGGCATCGCTGGCCGCCTTCGTCGAAGAGGACGAGGCGGCGGAGATGGCGGCATACCGCGCGATGGCCCAGAAAGCCGTGGACGCCCTGGTGGAACTTCCCGGACTGCGCGTGACCCTGGAGCAAGACGGCACCAATTACCTGATACCCCATGCCGTGATTCGATTCACCGACGAATGGCGCGGCCCCTCGCGGGACAGCATCGCCGCCGCAATGGAGCAGGGCTGCCCGCAGATTCACCTGCACCAGTTGGGCGGCCCTCAAGAGCTGGCCGTAGACCCGCTCAACCTGACGGAAGAAGAAACTGAAGTTGTAATTCGCAGGCTGGGGGAGGAACTTACGCGATAGCCAACACACCTGTCCCCTCTCCCAGGGAGTGTCGTCATATTCACCGTCATTCCCGCGAAAGCGGGAACCCAAAGGCCATTGGCAGAAAATGCGTATTTGACAGCTACCGGATTCTGGGTTCCCGCTTTCGCGGGAATGACGGAAACAGACGATTGGAGACCGATATTCTTAAATTGACGACACTCCCTAGAGAGAAATGGTCAAGGTGAGGGAGTCTTCCATCACTATTATTCAGGTTTAGGAGTGAACAATGTCCATCAAGATTGACCTGCGGGTGCCGCCCTGCAAGCCGGGACCGATGGTGGCAGACTTCGTTAAGCAGTGCGAGGACGCCGGATTCAATGGCGTTGGCATCCTCGATTCCCAGCTATTGGAGCGAGACTGCTTCGTCAGCATGGCGGCTGCGGTGCAGGCCACCGACCATATCAACGTGGCATCGGCGGTCACCAACCCGGCCACCCGGCACCCGTCGGTGGTAGCCTCGGCGGCGCAGACAGTGGCCGAACTGGCTCCGGGGCGGGTGCAGGTATGGATTGGGCGCGGCTACAGCTCCACCGCTACCATCGGCATCCCGCCAGCCACGGTGCGGCAGATGCGGAACGCCGTCGTTATGATGAAAGAGCTGATGTCCGGGGACATGGTGTCTTTCGGAGAGGCCAATAGCCGAATGCGTCATGGCGGCGAATCTCCCGCCCCGCCCGTCTACATCGCCGCCACCGGGCCCCGCGTCATGCGCGTCTCCGGTGAGGTCGCCGACGGCGCTCTGCTGATGACCGGCATCCACCCCGGCGCGGTGGCCGAGGCCCGCGAGATCGTAGCAGACGGGGCCCGCGCCGCCGGGCGCAACCCCGACGACGTGGAAACCATCTTCACCGCCACCACCATCATCAAGGACGACCTGAAGGAAGCCCGGGAGATTGCCCGCCCCCTTGCAGTGTCGCGCCTGATGGAAGATACCTACCAGCGCTGGCTCAAGGCCGCAGGAATCGATCTCGGGGATCTCGAACTGCCGGCGGGCCTGTGGGACCTGTACCCCGACGTTCCCCACGCGGAGGACTGGGAGAAGGCCCAAGAACTGTGCTCCTTCCTTCCCGACGACGCCCTCGCCGCCATCTGCGACTACATGGGGTTGATCGGGACGCCCGAATACTGCGCCGAGCGCATCCGGAAGGCCGAGCAGGCGGGCCTTACCCACCTGTATCTGATGACCGGCGCCACCTATGAGTTCGCTACCGGAGAACTGGCGGCCTTCCGCGACCACATCTTCCCGGCCCTGGAGCGCAACGGGAGCTAGACCCACGGAGGCGCCATGTCTCCCATCGCACCTCTTGCACCCCATATTGCAGGCTGGATATTGCAGGCTGGTTACTCGAATGTCAGCCAAGAATAGAGGCATAAGGCGGATCGGCAACCCCGGTCACGGCCGCTTTGCCGGCCTGGGCGCGGGGAGGGTAGCCGCATGGCTGATTGCGGCTGCCGCGCTTGTTCTTATTGGGGCGGCCTGCATCGGCAACCCTGAACCCGATACGGGCTTGGAGTCCGTTTACCCGGAGGGCCAGCTTTCCACCGTTGACATCGTGCGGCAACTGACGCCCTCGGTGGTGCACGTGTTCACCGAATCGGCGGCGTCCGGATCATTCGACCAGGTCAACCAATTCAACCAGCTGGCGCCCAGCACTGGGGTCGGGGTTGGCACCGGCATCATCCTGCGCTCCGACGGATATGTGCTGACCAACAACCACGTCATAGATGGGGCAGACTCGATAACCATCACGCTGCACAGCGGGGAGAGCTACCCCGGCCTCCGGGTGGGTGGAGACACGAATCCCGACGTCGCCATCGTCAAGATAGACGCATCGGACTTGCAGCCTGCCCGCACTGGCGCTGCCGCCGACATCAAGGTAGGCGAGGAGGTCATCGCCATCGGCCATGCCCTGGCCCTGGCGGGTGGCCCAACAGTCAGCAGGGGCGTAATCAGCGCCTTGGGCCGCTCAATCGACGCAGGCTTGCAGGAGACTTTTGTTGACCTGATACAGACCGATGCGTCCATAAACCTGGGCAACAGCGGAGGCCCTCTGGTCAACCGGCGCGGACAAGTTATTGGAGTCAACACGGCCGCTATCCAAGGCGGCCAGGGCATTGGATTCGCCATCAACATCGACGACGCCATGGCCGTGTCCCTGCAACTCATCGAGAAGGGATACGTGGAGCGAGGCTTTCTCGGCATTTCGCCGGTAAACCTCACCCCCGCCATAGCAACGCAGATAGGCGTGCCGGTCTACCAGGGGATAGTAGTCGCCCGCGTGGTGGAGAATTCCGGCGCTCACGCTGCCGGGCTGCAGGGAGAAGATGTCATCGTCTCCATGGGCGGGGAGACCATTCGCAACACCGGCGACCTATCCAAATTCCTGCTGGAAAACCTGCCGGGCGAGCAAGTCTCTGTTCGCATTTATCGCGGCCCTACGGAGCTGGAGACCGAGGCGACCCTGGGCGAGCGTCCGATACAATAGAGGTTTTGACAGAGGTTTTGACGGAAGCGTCAGGAAAATCGTCGCCAATTGGCTGGTGAACTGCCGCATATTTCGGCCTTTCAGCAGATGACAGATTCGACGGCTTTGGATACCATAGCAACTACCGGAGCATGGCGCCGGCAGCCCCTTCGGGGCGATGAATTATTGGGCGCAACCGGGGGTATGCCCCGGGTCGCTCGTGCAGGGGAATGCGTTGACCGATTCGGCTCTTGACCAGCTTTGCATCAACACCCTTCGTTTCCTGGCCGTGGACACGGTGCAGAAGGCGCGGTCGGGACACCCCGGCGCGCCCATGGGCGCCGCTCCCATGGCCTACGTGCTTTGGGACAGGTTCCTAAAGCACAATCCCGCAGACCCCCAATGGCCCGACCGCGACCGCTTTGTGCTGTCCGCCGGACACGCCTCGGCCATGCTCTACTCCCTGTTGCACCTGACCGGCTATGACCTGCCGATGGAACAGTTGCAGCAGTTCCGCCAGTGGGGCAGCAGGACACCCGGCCATCCCGAATACGGCCTGACCCCCGGCGTCGAGGTCACCACCGGTCCGCTGGGGCAGGGACTGGCCAACTCCGCCGGAATGGCCTTGGCCGAGCGCTGGCTGGCAACCAAGTTCAACCGCCCCGGCCATGAGATATTCAACCATTACACCTACTCCATCGTATCCGACGGCGACTTGCAGGAAGGCGTGGCCGCCGAGGCCGCCTCGCTTGCCGGAACCTTGGGCCTGGGCAAGCTCATCCTGATTTACGACGACAACCAGATCTCCATAGAGGGAGATACTGACATCGCCTTCCTGGAAGACGTGCCTCGACGCTTCGAGGCCTATGGCTGGCAGGTGGTGGGCGGAATGGACGGCAACGACGTGGAAGCCGTCACCGCCGCCATCGCCGAGGCCAAGGCCGAGCCCAACAAGCCCAGTCTTATTGTCTGCCACACCGTAATTGGCTACGGCAGTCCCAACAAGGCCGGAACCGCCGGCGTCCACGGGGCCCCCTTGGGCGACGACGAGGTGGAATTGACCAGGCAGCGGCTTGAGTGGCCTTACGAGAGTTTTACGGTTCCCGCCGAAGCGTGGGAACACTGGGGAGAGGTCAAGGAGCGGGGTAGGCAGCAACAGGAGGAATGGCAGTCCGCCTTGGAACGCTACCGGTCGTCTTACGCCGAAGAAGCCAGCCAACTGGATTCTGTACTCAGCGGCACTCTGTCCCCCGGCTGGAGCGACGGCATGACCGGGCTGTTCGATGACGGCAAGGCGGTGTCCACCAGAGAGGCATCGGGCCGGGTGATGAACGCCATCGCCGCCGCCGTCCCCAACCTGATCGGCGGTTCGGCCGACCTGGCCCCCTCGACCCTCACCATCCTGAACAGCGAGGGGCACATCGGGCCGGGTAATTTCGATGGCCGCAACCTGCATTTCGGCGTCCGCGAGCACGCTATGGGCGCAGTGTGCAACGGCATGGCCGTCCATGGCGGGGCAATTCCTTACGCTTCCACGTTCCTGATTTTCTCCGACTACCTTCGCCCCGCTCTCCGCCTGAGCGCGTTGATGGAACAGCAGGTCATTTACGTGTTCACCCATGACTCGGTTGGTCTGGGCGAGGACGGGCCGACACACCAGCCCATTGAACACCTGATGTCCCTGCGCGAGATGCCCGGCCTGGTCGTTATCCGCCCCGCCGACGCGACCGAAACGGCGGCGGCCTGGAGGGCAGCCCTGGAGCGGCGTAACGGCCCGACGGCCCTCGCCCTGAGCCGCCAAAACCTGCCGGTGCTTGACCATTCGACAGGATATGGAAGCGCGGCTTGCCTGACCCCTGCCGAAGGCGCGGCCAAGGGCGGTTACGTACTGTGGGAGAACGGAAGCGACCCACAGGTCATAGTCATCGCAACCGGCTCTGAGGTGCATATCGCGCTGGAGGCTGCGCAGACTATGAAGGACGAGGGCATAAACGCCCGGGTTGTCTCAATGCCGTCGTGGGAGCTATTCGAAGCCCAGCCCAAGGAATACCGGGACGCGGTTCTCCCACCGGACAAGCGGGCGCGGCTGTCGGTGGAGGCGGGCGCGACCAACGGATGGGCCCGCTACGTGGGGCTGGACGGAGCATCCATCGGAATGTCAACCTTCGGGGCCTCTGCTCCGGGGGGCGTGGCTCTGGAACGGTTCGGTTTCACCGCCGCGCGGGTCGCCGAGGAGGCCCGCAGCCTGGTAAAGGTTCATCAGTCGTGAGTGATTTGACGCCCGGCGAATTGGTATCCGGCAGTCCCGCCGCGTTGGAAAGGGCGCGGCTGGCGCTGGATGACCTCGCGGGGCGGCGTATCCCGCAGCGCATCCGCGAGCGCGACCATACCGTGTGGCGTACCGACCCCCGGGAAATCTCCGACCGGCTTGGCTGGCTGGACGCAGGAGCGTTCCTGCGCCCTCACCTGGCGGAACTGGGCGCCTTCGCCGATCGGATTCGCAACGAGGGCTACCGCGACGTTGTTCTTTTGGGCATGGGTGGCAGTTGCCTGGGGCCG
The DNA here is from genome assembly GCA_965261945.1 of Dehalococcoidia bacterium. Classification (GTDB taxonomy): domain Bacteria; phylum Chloroflexota; class Dehalococcoidia; order Lucifugimonadales; family UBA3495; genus VXOI01. Next base: position 1,635,677 of record CBDHEF010000002.1, on the reverse strand, counting down.
GAGGTATTGCGCTGTGCCTTCGGTTCCGCCCCCGGTTATCCCAATCTAACCGTGCTGGACTCAACAGTGCCGGAACAGGTGGCCGCCGTTGCTTCCGCCATTGACCCCGCGCATACCCTCTTCATAGTTTCCTCCAAGTCGGGCGGCACCATCGAGACCCTTTCTTTCTATCATTATTTTCGAGGATTGACCGAAGCCGCTCTGCCCTACGGAGAGGCAGGCCGCAATTTTGTCGCCATCACCGACGCGGGAACTCCGCTGGAACGGCTGGGCCAGGAAGCGGATTTTCGGCGCGTGTTCCTGAACCCTGCCGACATCGGAGGACGTTACTCCGTGCTGTCCTGGTTCGGGATGCTGCCGGCCGCCCTGGTGGGCATAGACGTGGCTCGCCTTCTGGACAGCAGCGCTTCCATGCGTGACCGGTGCCTGGCAAACGACGACGCCTCCAACCCCGGCCTGCAACTGGGGGCGCTGCTGGGCGCCATGGCCCTGGCGGGCCGCGACAAAGTCACCTTGATTACGCCCCCTCCCGTGGAGTGTTTTGGCCTCTGGGTGGAGCAGATGATCGCGGAGAGCCTGTGCAAAGAGGGACGCGGAATAGTCCCGGTGGCCGGTGAGCCGCTGCTCCCGCCCGAGGTCTACGGCGACGACCGCTTGTTTTTGCATCTTCGGACGCCCGGCAGCGCCGTGACGGACGCAGGGGCCAGGAGCCTGGCGGATGCCGGCCACCCGGTGGCGCTGCTCGAACTGGGCGACTGCCATGATCTGGGCGCCGAATTCTTTCGCTGGGAATACGCCACCGCGGTGGCCGGTTCAATGCTGGACGTGCATCCCTTCGACCAGCCCGACGTACAGGGAGCGAAGGACAATACCGACGGTCTGCTGGACGCCTTTCTGCGCAGCGGCAGTCTGCCGGAACGCGCCCCGTCCGGCTCAACGGCCGGACTGCTGGAGCAGGTCCGGCCCGGCGACTATTTGGCCATAACGCCTTTCATGCCACTCAGCGCCGAGGCCGACGCGCTGCTGACCGGGATGCGCTCGAAAGTGATGCAACGATACCGCATAGCCACCACCGTCGGCTACGGCCCCCGATACCTGCACTCCACCGGACAGTTGCACAAGGGCGGGGCCGGCGTCGGCCTGCATCTCCAACTGATGATGGGGAGCCACCGGGAGTTGCCCATCCCTGGACAGCGTTACGGGTTCGATGTGCTCGCGGCGGCCCAGGCCATCGGCGACTATCAGGCCCTGGCCAACCTGGGGCGCCGTGTGATAACCGTCAATCTGGGAGACGACCCCGTGGCTGGACTGCGCCGCCTCCTCGACGAGCTGTAACTGTCCTCAAGTTCCGTCTCCCTCTGGGGCAGGATGCGAGGGAGGCCGGCCCCTCCCTTTGCGAAAATAGCGGGCACAATTGGCTACGGGATAGTAAGGAGTCACATCGTTGGAATTGGGACTTGTCGGCCTGGGACGAATGGGCGCGAACATGGCCCGGAGGCTGATTCTCGGCGGGCACCGCGTCGTAACCCACGACTTGGACGCCAATGCTGTAGCCGTCAGCTTGCAATATGGCGCAGAAGGAGCGGCGTCGCTGGCCGATCTGGTTTCGCTCCTCTCCCCACCTCGTGCGGTATGGTTGATGCTGCCTTTCGGGCAGCCAACCGAGGACGCCATAGCCGCCCTGGGGCCTATGCTCACCCCAGGCGATGCGCTCCTGGACGGCGGCAATGCCAACTACAAGGACACGATGCGCCGCGGAAAGGAGCTGGCAGACCGCGGCTTGGAACTAATAGACGTTGGTACCAGCGGCGGAACCTGGGGCCTGACAAACGGCTTCTGCCTTATGGTCGGCGGGTCGGATGATGCCGTGGGCCGCATGGAGCCCGCCTTCCGCACCCTTGCTCCCAGTGAGGATACCGGCTACTGCCACGTCGGCCCCACCGGAGCGGGCCACTTCGTCAAGATGGTGCATAACGGCGTGGAATACGCGCTGATGGAAGCCTACGCCGAGGGGTTCGAGCTGCTGGCGGCAAAGGAAGAATTGGACCTGGACCTGGCCGCGATTGCCGACACCTGGCGCTACGGCAGCGTCGTCCGCTCCTGGCTTCTCGACCTGGCCGCCGCCGCACTGAAGGAGGACCCCCGGCTGGAAAGCCTGCAAGCCTACGTCGAGGATTCCGGCGAGGGTCGATGGACCGTCGAGGAGTCGGTGGACCTTGCCGTGCCGATACCGGCCATTACCGCAGCGTTGCAGCAGCGATTCCGCTCCCGGCAGGACGAGCCATTGGGGGCCAGGCTCCTGGCTGCGTTGCGGCAGCAGTTCGGCGGCCACGCCGTAAGGCGCGTCGGCGATTGAGCCGTCCGAAGGTCAGGTGAGCTATGGCGGATCAAACGACTACCATCGTGATTTTTGGGGCGTCGGGCGACCTGACCCGGAATAAGCTGGCCCCCGCCCTGGCCGACCTGTACGCCAAGGGACGCCTGGGGCCGGAGGTGCAGATAGTCGGCGTGTCCCGCAGCGACATGACCGCCAATGAGTTCCGGGCCTTTTTTTACGAGGGGTTTGGGCAGGAAGCCAACTTCCCTCCTGCGCCGGAGGTGTGGGAGGACTTTGCCAGCAGGGTCCATTCATGCTACGGCGACGTAATGGCTCCCAACGGACTGCACGACCTGGAACGAACCCTGAACAGCATAGAATCCCCCGGCAGGCCGGCCAACCGCCTCTACTATCTGGCCCTCGCCCCCTTCCTGTTCGCGCCCGCCGTCGCCGCGTTAGGCCAAGCCGGCTACCAATCGGAAAACGACTGCTGGCGTCGGGTGGTGGTGGAAAAACCCTTCGGCGTAAACCTGGAAACCGCCAGGGAGCTGAACCGTTCAGCGCACTCCGTATTTGACGAGCAACAAGTCTACCGGATAGATCACTACCTGGGCAAAGAGACAGTGCAGAACCTGCTGGTCTTCCGTTTCGCCAACGCCATCTTTGAGCCTATCTGGTCCCGCAACTACATAGACAATATACAGATTACAGTTGCCGAGTCTGTGTCCATCGCGGAGCGGGCGGCCTATTACGACAACGCAGGTGTGCTGCGGGATATGTTCCAGAGCCACATCCTGCAATTGCTGGCGGTGGTGGCCATGGAGCCGCCCTCCACTTTCGAGGCCGACACCCTGCGCAATGAAAAGGTAAAGGTGCTGGAAGCCGTGCGGCGCGTCTCGCCGCAGGATGCGGCCATCTACGCTGTGCAAGGCCAGTATGACGGCTATCTGGACGAGCCTGGTGTGCCGCCCGACTCCCGCACTGCAACCTACGCCGCCCTGCGCCTGGACGTGGACAACTGGCGCTGGCAGGGTGTCCCCTTCTACCTGCGCTCCGGCAAGGCGCTGAACAGTAAGAAGACCGAGGTACTCATCCAGTTCCGGCGCCCGCCCCATCTCATCTTTCCGCAGGGCCGCAGCGGAGACATCAGCGCCAACACACTGTCCATCTGCGTACAGCCCAACGAGGGCGTTCACCTTGAGTTCCAGGCCAAGACGCCCGACTCGGCCCTGGAGTTGCGTCCGGTCAACCTCGAGTTTCACTACGAAGATTCCTTCGGCGGCCAGGAAATCCCCGATGCCTATGAGCGCCTGTTGCTGGACGCGCTGAACGGCGACGCCTCGCTGTTTATACGCAGCGACGAGATCGAGCAGTCCTGGAGCATCATGGACCCGCTGATCGAGGGCCTGTCCCATCCCGCCGCCCGCCTGCCGGAAATCTACGATCAAGGCAGCGAAGGTCCCTTTGCCGCCGCCGACTTCCTGGCCCGCGACGGCCGCGCCTGGCTGGGAAATTGCGTCGGAGGGTAGAATAATTACCTCTCCCCCCGGAGGGGGTTAGGGTGGGGGCGCCCCCCACGGAGGAGAACCCTATGACTGACTTCCGCATCGGCGTAGACATCGGCGGCACCTTCACGGACATCGTGTTTCTCGGCGGCGATGGACAGGTGCTGACGCGCAAGGTAGCCAGCACCCCCGACGATTACAGCCGGGCCGTGCTGAACGGCATCCGCGCCGGTATGGAAGAGCTGGGCATTGAACCTGGAGCCGTTTCCGAAGTGGGACACGGTTTCACCGTCGCCACCAACGCCATCATCGAACAGAAGGGAGCGCATACTGCCCTCATCACCACTGAGGGCTTCCGCGACGTTCTGGAATTTCGCCGCAACCGCACGCCCCGGCTCTATGACCTGTACTACGAAAAACCCCCGGCGTTGGTGAAGCGGCAGCACCGGCTGGAAGTGGGCGAGCGTCTCAACTTCCGTGGCGAAGTGCTGAGACCCCTGGACATCGGCGACGTAGACCGGGCGGCGCAGGCAGTGGTGGACAGCGGAGTCGAGTCGGTGGCGGTATGCCTGCTGCATTCCTACGCCAACCCGGCCCACGAGCAGTACGTGGGTCAAGTCCTGCGGGAGCGGGCGCCGGGAGTCATCCTGACGCTTTCGTCGGACCTGCTGCCGGAGATGAAAGAGTATGAGCGGACCAGCACCACGGTCATCAACAGCTACGTCCGCCCGGTGGTCGAGCGCTACCTGACGCTGCTGACCGAGGGGCTGGAGGCTATGGGCATCACCGTCCCTCTGGCCGTGATGCAGTCCAACGGCGGACTGGCCACCTCCGGCATCGCCATGGAGCGCCCGGTGTACTGCATCGAGTCCGGCCCCGCTGCCGGCGTCGTCGGAGCCTTCCACCTGGGGCGGAGGCTCGATATGCCCAACCTGATGACTCTGGACATGGGAGGCACCACCGCCAAGGCCTCCATCATCGAGAACGGCGAGATGCTGCAAGCGCCGGAGTATGAAGTCGGCGGCGGCATCAGCGTGGGCCATCGCCTGCTGCGAGGCAGCGGTCACATCCTGCGGGTGCCAGCCATAGACTTGGCCGAGGTGGGCGCGGGCGGGGGCAGCATCGCCACCGTTGACCGCAGCGGCTCGCTCCGCGTCGGTCCGCAGAGCTCGGGGGCCTTCCCGGGCCCCGCCTGCTACCGGCTGGGAGGACAGGATGCCACGGTAACCGACGCCGACGTGCTGCTGGGCTACCTGAACCCCGAGCACCTGCTGGCCGGGGATTTCCCCATCGACGCCGAGCTGGCGCGGAGGGCCATCTCCGACAACGTGGCTGGCCCGCTGAACCTGTCCGATGTGGATGCGGCCCACGGCATCCACCTGCTGGTCAACTCCAACATGGGTCGGGCCTTGCGAGCCGTCTCCAGCGAGCGGGGCCGCGACCCGCGCCGTTTCGACCTGATGTGCTTCGGCGGCGGCGGCCCGGTTCACGCGGTCGGGCTGGCCGAGATGCTGGACATAACGCGGGTGGTGGCGCCGCCCTTCCCCGGCGTATTCAGCAGCTTCGGCCTGCTCGTGGCCGACGTGGAGCATCACTTCGTTCAGACCCACTTCAAGACCTTTGAGGAATTGAACCTGCCCATCTTGGCCGGACTGGTGGAAGGTATGTGGGAGGAAGGCCGCCGACAACTGCGGCTGGAGGGCTTCGACGACGCCCGCCACGAGGTTAAAACCCAGGCCGATATGAAGTACGAAGGTCAAGTGTCAGACCTAACCGTGACTGTCCCGCCGGGCCCCATCACCGCGGCCACGCTCACCGCAATCGCCGAGAATTTCGACCTGGAACACGAACAGTCCTTCGGCTACCGCCAAGCTCCAATAGAAAGCGGGGCCAGCTACCAACTGGTGAACATCCGGGTCATCGCCCGTGGCCTCCCGGAACACCCGAGAATGCCGGAGCGGTTCGAGTTGGCCGCCGCCGCGAACCGCGGCCCGGCGTCACGCCCGGTCTACTTCGGCCCCAACCGGGGCTGGGCCGACACACCGGTGGTCAGCCGCCCCAGCCTCGCCGGCCGCTCGGAACCCGGCCCGCTGGTCATAGAAGAGTATGACTCCACCACGGTAGTTCCGCCCGGCTGGAACGCAACGGTTGATGCAGCCAGCAACATCATACTGGAGCGGAGCTGATTTCGAGGCGGCCTACTCTGAAAAAATTATCGGGGCGGGTGTTGAAACCCGCCCCGGCTGGTATTCGGCAACAGTGAGTTTCGGCCCGCCAGCCAAGCTAAACCAAAGCAAATGTGGGATGTACATTTTGCGGACAGCCATTCGCAGTCAGGGTTCGCGCCTCGACCGTAGGGGCGGGTTTGAAACCCGCCCCTACCAGTGGACCGCCCGTGCGCCGGCGAGTCCACCTGCAATGAAACGATACCTGGCATAAATGCGCATTTCACCTTGGATTTGGTTTAGTCGGACGCGCCGGCCCACGCCACGCCATTGAGCACTATCTGCTGAAACTCCGGCGTCTCGAAGCTCTTCCCGTCGTGGCCAAGAAGCAGCACGAAAACCTTGCCGTCCCCGTAGCCGCGCGTCCAACCCAGCGGGTAGGCGCCCCCGGGCATGAACGTCGGCGCCCGATCCGGCCCCCACGGCCACGTGCCGTCCTCGGCATCCCCGGTCAGGAAGACATCGTTGCCCTCTCTGAAGGTGGTGTTCATGTACAGCTCGTCGGTCGTCATAAATTCCGACACACCCGCAGCCCCGGCGTGGGCGGTGTTGCTGATGTTGACCTTCATCTCGCCGTACGGAGGGTGGTAACTGGTGCCCGTGACCCAACCCCCGCCGGTGATTTCGTCAAATTCAGACCATCCGGTCGGTACGCAGCAAGCGATGTGGATGCAGACGAAGCCCTTCCCGGACTTGATGTAGCTCTTGAGGCCCTCTTTCTCGGAGGCGCTAATTTCCCAGTCGCCGAAATCTGGCACATTCTCGCGGCGGGTGTTGAACACCAGTGCGTCGTAGGCGTTCATCCCCGCAGCGTCACCCAGGATAGAGGCGTCTTCGGTGATCGTGACTTCATGTCCGGCGCCCTTGAGAAAGCCCTCCAGCACTGGCGTGGATTCGTTGTAGGGGTGCCTGCCCCCGGAAATTACCAGCAGTTTCATCGAATCATCTCCTGTTGTTCAAATCCCTTTCCCATGCCATTGGGGGAGAGTTTATATGAGAGCGCCCCGGCTAGAACTGCGCCGCCAACTGCCGGTCGCCCTCGATGGTCATGTCACCCGCTGCCACCGCTTCCTCCACCGTGAACCGCCCGTAGGCCAACAGCGCGAAGGTCGATGCGTTGCAGGTGAAGGTAACGTCGGCGGCATCTGCGGTGCTGTCTTCCATCTGCAACTTGCCGCCACCCGCCAGGATGTCGTAACTCCCGCCGTCCGTCAGGTTGAAGCGGAAGCGTGACGGCTGGGCGATGCCGGAGCCGGGCTGAAACAGCCTGCCCACCACGAAGCCGGGCAGCAGTTCCAACACCGCAGGCATAACTGCGTCGGGCATCCTGGCCGACGGCTCCAGACGCGAGCGGATGTCCCATTCATGCACCACCATTTCGGTAAGGCGCAAGTTCAAATACCTGCTCACGCTGAGTATGGCCGCGGCGTGATAGCACGGTTTCTCCCAGTCGTCCGGGCCCATTCCGGCGAGGAGCTTGTCCAGGCGGTCGCACTCCTGAGCGAATATCTCCACCAGCGAGTCTCCCAGGCTCTCCCTCATCGCCACGGCCCGCGTCGCGTTGGCGACCATACGGGCGGCCATGTCAGTCTCATGGGGCGGGGGCAACCCTTCAGGCGTCGATGAGTCGCCCCTCGCTCCCCGCTCGATGTTGCCTGAAAAGTTATCCACGGCCATCAGTAGGTGTGTCGCCACGTCGGCGTTGCTCCAGGCATCGCAGGCGCTCTGCGTCGCCCAGTCCTCCGGCGACAGGCTCTTGAAGTACTCCAGCAGCCGCGCCGACTCGGTGCGGACCAGCCAGGCGCGTTCCTCGGGCGTACCCATTCAGGTTCCTCCGGTTTTCAGCTATTTCCTCTCCCAGAGGGATAGGGAAGAAAAGAAGAGACAGATGGTTAACCTGCCAGGAACGCCAGCAGTTCGCGGTTCACGTCGTCGGGGCATTCCCATTGCAGGAAGTGGCCGTAGTCGCCCAGGTGCTTTGACTGGACGCCGGGAATTACGCCGCGCCAGGCGTCGTCCAGCGGCCCTGCGCCCATCTCCTCGGCGGTGCGGACGCGGCGGGCGCCATACAGGAACAGCGCAGGCGCCGACAGCGTGCGTCCCTCGTCGGCGCGCCAGTCGGCGGGGTCCAAATAGGCGGCGGCGCGATAGTAGTTGAAGCCGCCACGCAGTCCGCCGGGCGCCGAATAGACCTTGACGTACTCGTCGATCACTTCCTGCGTCAGCGGATACTTGTTGATGGTCCAGTCGCGCAGGATGTGGCGCAGGTAGATTTCCTCGCGGCCCTCCAGCAGCTTCTCCGGCAGGTCGAACTGCTGGTGGAAGTAGGAATGCCACCGCTCGCGCACCACCGACGGGGACTGCGGGCCAAGCTGCTCGTAGGGCGGCGTGGCGTCGAGGAAGGCAATCTTGCGAACCGCTTCCTCGTGGTCCAGGGCGAAGCGGAAGCCGACTCGGGCACCGATGTCGTGCGACACGATGTTCACGCTCTCGTGTCCCAGTTGCCGCACCAGCTCGTACATATCCGAAGCAGCCGTGCGGGTGTCATACCCATAGAACGGCTTATCCGAATGCCCGAAGCCCCGCATATCAGGCACAATGACCTGGTACTGCTTCGAGAATACCGGTATCTGGTGCCGCCACGAGTACCAGAACTCCGGCCACCCGTGCAGGAAGAGCACCGGGTCGCCCTCGCCCTCCAGCACGTAGTGGATGTTGATCCCGTTGATTCGCGCCGTGTGATGGCTCCATTGTTCGGGGTTCAGGTCAGCCATGTCAGCCTCCTTTAGTGCGCGATGGAGCTGGGCGCCCAGCCACCATAGACTGGGTACTGAGAGCAAATGAACTCGATGTAGGCCGGCTGTCCCTTGTCGTTGGCGGACTTGGCCCGGTTGAAGGCGTCGACGATATGCGCCGGGTCGTGCACCCGCTCGGCGTGCAGGCCCAGCTCCGCGGCTACCCGGGACATATCAACATCGTCCGGGCCCATCACCTGGTGAGTGAACGGGTCGTGGCCCTCGCCCCAGAATCCCGGGCCGTAGCCGGCGAAGCCTCCGTTGCTCACGTGCGCCACCGTGATGCCGATCTTCTGACGCACCGGCACCTCCAGGTTGCCCAGCATATAGCCCACACCGGCGTCCCCGGTCACTGCCACGCAGTGGCGGTCGGGGAAGGCCAGCCGGGCAGCCATGGCCCCGGCAAGCCCGAAGCCCAGCGTCGAAATGTTGCCCCAGCCAAGGAAGCCGCGCGGAATCAAAGTGTCGTAGACCGTGCTCAGCTGGTCCCTCGTGTTGCCGGAGTCATGGGTGACGAAGGAGTTCATCGGGTCCAGCGCCTTCATCATGTCGCCGTACACGCGGTAGGGATTTATCGGCGTGTCGTCCGAGACCATCACCTCCCGGTACTTGGCCAGCCCGGCGTCGCGGGATGCCTTGACCGCGGCGGCCACTTCGTCGCCGTTCTGTGCGTCCCCGCCGGTGCGCTCTGCCACACCGTCGGCCAGCGCCCGCAGCGTGAACTTGGCGTCGCCCAGCACGGCGTGATGGGTGGGGTAGATGCGGTTGATGTGAAATTCGTCCAGGTTGCACTGGATGATGGTCTTGCCGGCGGCATGGGGAATGCCGTGCGTGAACCGGCCCGGCGACAGGCTGGATCCGACGGCCAGGATCACGTCGCTCTTCTCGAGAAACTCGGCAGGATGGTCGCCGCGGACCCCGACAAACAGCGGGTGGTTCTCCGGAAACGCGCCCTTTGCCTTCAGCGTCGTGATGACCGGAGCGTTCAGGGCCTCCGCAAACGCCTTCAACTCCGCCGACGCTCCGGCGTAGATCACGCCTTCGCCTGCGTAGATGAGCGGATTCTTCGCGCCAAGCAACAGGTCAACCGCCGTATTCACGTCGTCGGGATTAGGCCCGGCCTTGTACCCCTTCGGTGGAAAGTAGGGGTCGGCGGTCTCATCGAAGGTGGCAGTCGCGTTGGGCACTGCCAGCACAACCGGCCCCGGCCGTCCGCTGCGCAGCATGGAGAAGGCCCGGCGCATGAACTCAGGCACCCGCTCCGGACGGTCGATGTAGCCGAACCACTTGGATACTGTCTTCAAGCTGGTCGTAACGTCGAACTGCGTGTTCTCCGAGCTGCCCGCCGGTATGCCGTCGGTGATGCACAGCATCGGCGAGTTGTCCTCGAAGGCCTGGGCCAAGCCGGGGTAGGAGTACTGCAAACCCGCGCCGTTGACGCCCCCCTGCACGGTGCAGACGCCGATGCGCTCCCCGGCGGTGACCCGCGAATAGGCGTCGGCCAGCGCCACGGCGTATCGGTCGTCGCGCATCATGATCATCGGAACACCCTCGCGGCCAAGCGCGTTGTTCACCCGGCACACCGGGAAGGTGGAGACCCACTCGATGCCTTCCCGCTTCAGGATGCGGGCGATAGCGGTTGCTACGTCAATGCTCATTCTTAACCCTCGTTGTGGGATGGGATTATCGCGCTGATTGTATCATTGCGAGGGCGTCTTATCCCCTCTCCCAAAGGGAGAGGGCTAGGGTGAGGGAGTTTCCCTTGCGTCAGCATCCGTAACTATGGCACTATGCGCCCAAAGCCGCTCCAGACTGAACCCCCGCAGATGAGGAGACTCCGATGCTGCAAACGACCGATCCCGTAACCCGCGAGATCATCAAGAACGCGCTGATGAGCGCCGCCGACACCATGGCGCTCACCGTGGTGCGCACCGCCCGCTCGGCGGTCATCAAGCACGGCATGGACTTCTCCACCGCCCTGTTCAACGCCGAGGGCCAGCAGGTGGCCCAGGGCTTGACCCTGCCGCCGCACCTCGGCAGCATGGCCCCCGCGCTGGAGGGCGTGATGAACGCCTTCGGTGACGATGTCCTCCCCGGCGACATCTTCGCCAACAACGACCCCTACGAGGGCGCCAGCCACCTGCCCGACATATTCCTGTTCAAGCCCATCTTCGTGAACGAGGTCCTCATCGGCTGGAGTTGCTGCATCGGACACCAGACCGACATCGGCGGGCGCGTTGCCGGCGGCAACGCCTGCGACAACACCGAAATTTACCAGGAGGGCCTGATTCTGCCGCCCCTCAAGCTCTACGAAGAAGGGGCGCTGAACCGGGCCGTCTGGCGCATCCTGGAGAAGAACGTCCGCGTCCCGGAGAAGGTGCTGGGCGATGTTCAGGCGCTGCTGGCGGCTGTGCGATTCGGCGAGCGCGACCTGTTGCGGCTGATTGACGAATACGGGCTTGAAGAAATGAAGACCTACATGGCCGACATTCTCGACACCACCGAAGCCCTCACCCGCGCCGAGATTTCGTCGCTGCCACAGGGCGAGTGGCAGTTCGTAGACCACATAGACAACGACGGCATCGACCCTCAGCCCATCGACATCCACGTCAACGTGAAAATTGACGGCGACGAGGTGTTCGTGGACTTCGACGGCACTTCACCGCAGGCCAAGGGGAGCATCAACCCCAACTTCGCCTACACCAAGTCCAACGTCTATGCTGCGATGAAGTGCCTGATAGACCCGGCGATCCAGTCCAACAGCGGCTTCTTCCGCCCCTTCAATATCACCGCGCCCGAGGGCTGCTTCGTCAACCCGCAGCACCCGGCGCCCGTCGCCGCCCGTGGCCTGGCCGGATTTCGCATCTGCCAAGCCATGTTCGGGGCCATGGCCCAGGCCCTGCCCGGCCGGGTCCCGGCCGCTTGGGGAGGCGGTGAGATCGGCCTCTCCTTCGGCGGCTACCATCCCAACCGCAAGGCGTGGGTCTACCTGGAATTCAACAACGACGGCCCTCGCGGCGGCGGCCCCGGCATAGACGGAGCCGACGGCCTGGCCTCGCCGGTGCTGAACATGGCCAACACCCCCATCGAAAGCATCGAGGCCGACCAGCCACTGCTCGTGGAGCGCTTCGCACTGGTCCCCGATACCGGCGGCGCCGGCGAGTACCGCGGCGGACTCGGCATCGTCCGCGAGTTCCGTTTGCTTGCCGACGAGGCCACCTTCCAGCTCCGCTCCGACCGCACCATCTTCCGCCCTTGGGGAGTAGAGGGCGGCAAGGACGGCACCCCCACCCAGAACACCCTCAACCCCGGCACTCCCGAAGAGCAGGAACTCCCCGGCAAGCACCTGATGACCCTCAAGAAAGGCGACCTATACCGAGTAATCCAAGCCGGAGCCGGCGGCTACGGCAACCCCCTAAACCGAGACCCCCAGGCCGTCCTCGAAGACGTGCATCAGGAGAAGCTGACGCGCGAGTACGCGAGGGCGGAGTACGGGGTGGTCGTGGGCGACGACGGCGAACTGGACCTCCCCGCCACCCAATCCCTCCGCACTGAATTGGCCGCAGACTAAAGCGCCGTCAAAATATGCAAAACGAGGGGGCGCCAATATGCGAGCGAAAATGACAGGCCCTAATCAGATTACCCTGCCCGACGAGGTAGCCCTCGCCCTCCATGGCGTGGAGTACATGGAAATAGAAGTAAGGGACGGCTGCCCCATTTTGACGCCTGTACCTCGAACAACGGCCGATGCCGTGCGAGACAAACTGGCCAAAATGGGAATAACCGAGGCAGATGTGGCTGATGCAGTGGCATGGGCGCGGAGAGTTTGAGGCTTGCCATGACTTGTCAAATGAGTAACAGGACAAAATAGAGGTGGCTACATCAGAATTGGAAGCAAAAATTGGTGCTGCCATAAAGGAGATCGATCAGACTGGCGACGGATCCACATTGCAAGGGTCTCATATTGACATAGGAATCATAGTCGCCCGCCTAAATCAGGGACAGGACAATGCCCCAAAGAGAAAGGAAATTGAAGCGGCTCTACGGTCCCTGGAAGAAAAGGGGAACATTGTTAACCGAGGCGGTCGGTATCAACTTGTTCCTTGAGGAATGTCCTACTAAAAAAGAGAAATTCAATATCGAAACGCCCCTCGGTTTGAGGGGCGTTTCTGCATTCACGAAACTGTCCGCTTGCGGACTGGACCGGAACCCTACCGGTCCATCACCTTGACGGTGCCTTCCTCCGGGTTGTACTGGTAGCGCACCACGCGGTCCAGCTTCTGCGACTCGAGGCGCACCACCAAGGCGCGGTCGCCGGTGACGTTCAGGGTGTTGTGGATTTCGCCCGGCAGGAAGAAGGCCACCTTGCCGTCCTTCTGCTCGAAGTCGCCGATCTCCTTGATCTGCACCGAGTCCACGCCCTCGCCCGGGTAGAACCAGCGGAACTTGGTCTGCTTGATCGAGCCCTCGTAGACGCCGTAGACCACCCACGCCGCACCGTGGTCGTGGGGCAGGTTGTCCTGATCCGGCTTCTGCACCGAGGCCATCAGCCAGAATCCGCCGCCCGGATGCCCGTAATCCTCGTCCAGGTGCAGGTCATAGCGCCCGTACCCGCCCTCGTCGGGGAGCTCCAGCCGCTCCTCCAGCCAGCCCGGAGTCTGTAGCAGCGCTTCCATCTTTTCAGCCACTCCCTTGGCCTGCGCCAGGGGGTCTTGCGTCGCGTCGAAAACCCCGCGCACGTCGTCGATGAATTCGTCCACCGTGTACGCTGTGGTCGTCATTGTGCCCCTCCAATTCATACAGGTTCATACAGGTTCATACAGGGTTCGTGTTTCTTCATTTTGAAGGGGCCACGGCAGAGTGTCAACTTGACGAGCAACTCAACTGCCGCCGTTGGCAATGGGGCGTCGCCGGCTTAGTCGCGTTCCGCTGGAATTTTCCCTGTTGTGGGGCTATCATAACGGCAGACCCAAACAAAGTCCGAAATGCGCTTTGGGAGGCATGAAAATGGGTAACTACTCCATATTCGTGGGTACCGTTGGGCAGGGGCTCAACATCAGCTCCGACAGCGGCGAATCCTGGACCAAGATACGCAACCCCATTCCCACCGAGGGCAACATCCGCGCCCTGCGCACTTACCCCGACAACCCGCACCGCCTACTCGCTGGTTCCGACGGGCTGGGCCTGTTCCGCACCGAGGACAACGGCCTAAGCTGGGATGCCGTCGAGACTCCCTTCGGCGACTTGCAGGTGTGGTCGGTGGCCGTCGACCCAAGCCACTCCGACACCATCTTCGCCGGCACCCGCCCCGAGGGCTTCCGCTCCCGCGACGGCGGCAAGTCCTGGCAGAAGCTGGACATGGGCGTCAACATGGAATGCCCCATCGGTACGCCGCGCACCACCAACATTATCATCGACCCCCGCGACAGCCGCACCGTCTGGGCCGGCATCGAGGTTGACGGTGTCTACAAGAGCCTCGACGGCGGCGACAGCTGGGTTCATCTGCCCGACCTCGGCCCCGACCCCTTCCACGGCGACATACACGGCATGGCCCTGCGCGCCGGCGACAACCCCGCCTTTTTCTGCACCAGCCCCTTCGGCATCGCCACCAGCGGCGACGAGGGCGAGAGCTGGGACTACCACTACTTCCCCAAGTTCAGTGAGAACGACGCCCGCTCCTACTGCCGCGGCGTGGTGATCAAGGCCGACGACCCCGATACCATGTTCGTCGGCAACGGCGACTTCATCCCCGGCGTCACCGGCGCGGTCCAGGTAACCCACGACGGCGGCCAGAGCTGGGAGAAGGCCAAACTCCCCGTAGAGCCCAACTCCGTGGTCTACTGGCTCGCCAACAACCCCGAGATGCCCAACGTAGTGGCCGCCGCCAGCCTCTTCGGCTACCTCTACGTAAGCGAAGACGGCGGCGATACCTGGAGCAAGCTCAAGAAGGAGTTCGGCGAAATCCGCTCCCTCGCCGTAACCCCCAACTAGGCTTCCATGTAGACACCAGCGCGGAAGGTAACTTGAAGGGCGGGTTATGTCCCCGCCCTTGTCAAATACTGTAGATATGAATCTTCCCCGTCGTCCGCCAGCCCATGAGGCAGGTTGATTGGCGGGGCCTATTTTTGCTAATTTCGAGGGCAGACTGGGCTGTTCCTTTAAGGCTTGCTCTCTTCATCGATGTGCAGAACACTTACCGGGGAGCGCGTAGAAGTTTCTTCAATAACACTGCTTCATCAGCCGACGGACAGTTTGATCCTGCGAAACTTGGTAAGCTGATAGCGTCACGAGGCGGCCCAGCAGGATTGGAGCGCTTTCTCTCGGAAGTCCGGGCATACACAGGTCGCCCTGACCCGGAGAGGGAGCCGAAGACCTATGCTGCTCACATGAAGCAATGTGTCGCATGGCAAAGGGCTGGCGTAAATGCGATTCACCGTCAACTCAGGCACCCGCCGGACTGGCCAAACCAGATAGCGCAAGAGAAAGGAATAGACACGGCTCTTGCAATTGACTTTGTGGCTATGGCAGTGGATGGTGCCTACGATGTCGGGGTCATCATGTCCACGGACACTGATTTGTTGCCCGCGTTGGAGTTTGTCCGCAGCCGGTATGTCGGTGTCCGGCACGTCGCCGTAGCCGCTTGGCGCGCTCCGCAGAGCAACAGGCGCTTATCCATATCAGGTAGAAACATCTGGCGCCACTGGCTGAACCGCATCGACTACGACCCCGTCGCAGACATGACAGACTATAACCGTTGATAAAGACTAACCAAGAAAGTCAAGGCAGAATGGGAGCGCCCCCAGGATGCAATCCTGCGGGGCGCTCCCATTGTCTTTGCGTGATCCGAGACCACTCCCCCTACAGCGCTTCCAGCCCCTTGCGCACGCAGTCCTCGTCCTGCTGGGCGCTGCCGCCGCTGCCGCCGATGGCCCCCACCAGCGCGCCGTCCTGGTAGATGGGGATGGCGCCCTGGGCCGGGATGATGCGGCCACCCTGGCTGCCGATGATCGCCTGCATCACCGGCGACTCCGGGTTGATCTCCCTGCTGTCCCGTCCGAAGAACACCGAACCCACGGCCTTGCCCGGTGCTGCCGTCGCGCTCACTGCGATGGCCCCCTCCATGCGCTGGAAGGCCACCAATTGGCCGCCTCCATCCACTACTGCCACGCTCAGCTTGATTCCCATTCCGTCTGCCGCAGCGATTGATGCCTCAATAATCCGGTTTGCGTCCGCCAATGATAGAGCCATTTTCGCACTCCTTCTGACGTTCTCTTGACGTTATCCGCGAACCCGCCTGCGATGGCGAATCCGCGATTCAATGTTACCCCCTGCCGCCTGCTCCCACAACCCGCAGCACCATCTTGGCCCCGTGGTCGACGGGCAATAGCCCAGTTGCCTATCAATTAGGCATTGACTATAATTGCGCCAGTCAAAAGCGGGAAGTCCGTCGGTTCCAGTGCAGGAATCCGTCGCTAGGCGCCGCGCCATAGCGACTTAACGGGCAACTGGAACGCCAGCGCAGGACTCGGCTTCCCGCGTTTCTCCATCAGCCGCCGCCGGTACGCAACCCAAGACAGTACTGCGGACGCCGGAAAAGGAGCAAAGAATGGTCGATCAGCTAGCGCGACCCAAAGACAAGGCGGACATCTACTGGTTCTCCGAGCAGCCCTACGGACACGTCACCAACCAGGACCTGGAGAAGTACGACTCCGGCCGCCTGGGCTTCCCCAACACCCATTTTGACCCCGAAAAGGCCAGCATTCTCTACAACCAGTACCACGAGCAATATGCCTTGGCCGACGAGGTAGGTTTCGACGGCATCATGAGCAACGAGCATCACGCCTCGTACTGGTGCATGAAGCCGGCGGTGAACCTCGACGCCGCCGTCATCGCCAAGCTCACCAAGAAGGTCAAGATTGCCATCCTGGGCAATGTCATCGCCATCAACGACCCCATCCGCATGGCCGAGGAAATCGCCATGCTGGACTGCTACTCCGGCGGACGCATCATCTCCGGCTTCGTGCGCGGCACCGCGGTGGAGACGCTGCAGGGCGGCGTGAACCCCACCGAGAACCGGGCCCGCTTCGAGGAAGCCCATGACCTGATTATCAAGTGCTGGACCGAGCCCGGCCCCTTTCGCTATGAGGGCCAGTACTACCACTACCGCGCCGTCAACCCGTGGGTGGTGCCCATGCAGAAGCCCCGCCCCGATATCTGGTTCCCCGGCACCGGCAGCCCCGAGAGCGTGGTCTGGGCCGCCAAGCACAAGCATCCCTACATGAACCTCGGCGCCCTCGTGGACACCACCGAGTGGCTCAAGCAGGTCTACATCGACACTGCCGAAGAGGAAGGCTGGAAGGCCGGCCCCGAGCACTTCGGTTACCTGCTCCGCTGCTTCGTGGCCGACACCGACGAGAAGGCCATCGAGCTTGGCCAGGAGTTCATGTGGACCATCGAGCACCGCCAGCGCGGGCCGATGGAGCACAACGACCCGCCCGGCTACCAGTCCAGGGCATCCGTCGAGATTAAGGCCCAGCGCCCCACCGGCAACGTGGCCGGCGCAGGCGGTCTCGGCGTGGGTCTGTCCTACGATCAGCTTCGCGGCGTCAACAACATCATCGTTGGCAACCCCGACACCGTTACCCAGAAGCTGACCGAGGTCATCGAGCGCCTCAGCCCCGGCTACATCCACATCTACGGCAACGAAGGGGCGATGGGCCACAAGGAAACCATGCGCTCCATTGAGCTACTGGGCAAAGAGGTTATCCCGGCGCTGCACGAAGTCCAGTTGCAGCCCTACGACGACCGGCCCCGCATGGACACCATCAGGTCCGGCACCGCCGGCCTAGCTCCGTAATTCCCTTGTCCTTTCGGATTTCCAATGCTGCCCCGCTGAACAGAGCGGGGCAGTTTTTTGGTCTCACGTTTTTGGTGGAGGCGGTCCTATGTGCGATGCGGAGTTGTCCGTGGTTACCGGGGCATTTGGCTACACTGGCAGGTACATCGCGCAACGGCTGCTGGATTCCGGCCAACGTGTACGAACCCTTACTCGCAATCCTGAGTCGGCCAGTCCGTTCGGGGACAGCGTGGAGCGACGTCCGCTGAACTTCAACAGCGTCGAGCAGTTGACCGAGGGTCTGCGGGGCGCCGGCACGCTCTACAACACCTTCTGGATTCGATTCGCTCGCGGCGCTGTCAACCACGATTTGGCCGTCCGCTATTCCTGTAATCTGATTGACGCGGCGGTGACCGCCGGTGTGCGGCGCATCGTCCACATCAGCATAACCAGCGCGTCGGGGGAGTCACAGCTACCCTACTTCCGGGGGAAGGGGCTGGTCGAGAACCATATCCGCGAATCGGGCCTTGCGTACTCAATCATCCGGCCCACGGTGATCTTCGGGCGGGAGGACATCCTGATCAACAACATCGCCTGGTTCCTGCGTAGGTTCCCGGTGTTTCCCATAGCCGGACGAGGCGATTACCGGGTGCAGCCGGTGTTCGTGGATGACGTGGCCCGGCTGGCGGTCGAGTCGGCATCCGAAGGGGACAATGTTGCTTTGGATGCAGTTGGTCCTGAGACGCTCTCCTTCGAGGAATTGGTTGTAATGATTCGCCAAACCACTGGAGGTCGCGCCCGGTTGCTCCACCTGCCGCCTCCGCTGGTCTTCGCCGCGGGAAGCCTGATGGGCTTCGCCCTGCGCGACGTAGTGCTGACCCGCGACGAAATCGACGGCCTGATGGCCGGCCACCTGGTCTCCGCAGACCCGCCCACCGGCGCCACGCGCCTGAGCGACTGGATGCGAGACCACCGCGACACCCTGGGCCGCCGCTACGCCTCTGAGTTAGCCCGCCACTACCGCTGACGGTCGTGATACGATATTGTTCCATGAAGCAAGCGATGTCCCATATATCGTCAACATACCGCCAAAAATTCGAGAACTAATTTCCGGCCTTGAGCGGGCAGGATTCTACAACCGGGGCGGACGAGGAAGCCATCGGAACTATGTCCATCCAAACGTCCGCGACAAGATAACTTTATCAGGAAGCCTTGGCGCAGATGCGGACAGGTATCAAATTAGAATGGTGCGGAGAGCGATTGAGGAGTCCAAAAGATGAAGGATAGCGCCCGATATGCCAAAATAGTGGCGTGGTCAGACGAAGACCAGTGCTATATCGGCTACGCCCCAGGACTGTCCTTTGGTGGGTGTTGTCATGGGGATGGCGAAGAAGCAGTGTTTGCCGAACTTTGCCAAATCGTGGAAGAGTTAATTGATATCAACCACGAGGACGGCGGGCCCTTGCCTCCGCCGACTACAGGTTACGACTTCGGTGGTGTCCTACGCGAAGCAGTAGCCAAATACGATTCTGAAGGAGCGCCTGCCTGACCGCATTAGGTACTTCGCTCTGATGGAAAGGCCGCAGAAACTCCGATTCAGGTCCCTGCGGCCTTGGTGTTTACCGGGCTGGCTCTCTCCCTACTCAGGCAGCCACATCACGCTGGAGATTTCGCTGAATTCGCGGCGCAACTTGTTCCAGGAGTCGCCGCCGTCGTCGCTGCGGTACAGGTATCCGTAGCGGCTGCCCGCGAACACCACCGACGGATCGGCGTTCTGGATGTTGACCGTCCACATCGCCGTGTTGGGTTCCACGGGCAGCGGCAGGTTCTCCCACGTTTTGCCGGTGTCCTTGGAGCGCATAATCGTGCCTGTCTGTCCGGGCGTGGTGTCGCCGATGGTAACGAATATCACGTTGGGATTATCCGGCTTGACCATGATGCCTCGCGGATAGGTCAGCGGAAAAACCTCGCGAATACCCAGCCTGTCCCAGTTGCCGCCGTTGTCGCCGCTGGTGTACACGTCGTTGTTCACCACGACCACTACAGTATGGGGCGGTCCGGCTGCGACGGCGACGTTGTGAACGTCGGGGTTGGGAATCGCGCCGTTGATGGACTCCCAGGTATCGCCCGCATCGGAACTGTGGCGCAGGCCGTCCACCTCCAGCCCGACCCACACATCGCTGTGATTCTGCGGGTCGATGGCGATGCCGGTGACCCGGGGCACTCCCACGTTGGGACACTCGGCGGCAATTTCCGCAGGCCGCTTCTCCCAGGTCTTCCCGCCGTCAGTCGAGCGGAAGATGCCGGCAGGGTCGGGGGTGCCGGTGCCGGCAAACATCAGCTTTGAGTCAGAGGAATCGACGGCCAATGCCCATACGCAGGTGCCGCTCATCGCCGTGTCTTGCAGGTTCCACTTCTGTCCGCCGTCTTCGCTGCGGTACAGTCCTTTGTCGGTACCGGCGAAGACCACGCCGGGGCGGTCTGGATGGTTGCCCAGGGTCCGCACCAGAGCGTCGGAGTGCATCCCGGCGTCGATGCCGACCCTCCGCCAAGACTCGCCTCCGTCGGCGCTGCGCATGATTCCCTGTCCGATGGTGCCTACCAGGATTGTCTTAACGTCGCTCATAACGTCACCTCCGTCCGTTTAGTTGACCTTGGGAGGGGGGCAGGCCATGCAACCCCTCTCCCAAAGGGAGAGGGTTGGGGTGAGGCGTCGCATTCACTTCAGGACAGCGCGGCTATCGTCTCGTCGGTGTTGCGAACCCGCACCAGCAGGGGCAAGACGTGTTGGATAGTCATTTCGTGGACGTCTTCCTCGCCGGCGGTGCAGCAGTCGCTGACCACCACGCACTGCGTGTCGCGGTTCTTGGCGTCGCGGGCGGTGCCCTCAACGCTGCGCTGAGTGGAGATGCCGCCGACCAGGATGGTTTCGGTCCCCAAGGACTTGAGGATGCCGTCCATGTTGGTGCCGTAGTAGGCGCTGAACCGGGGCTTGACCACCACGTAGTCGCCGGGTTGCGGGGCCAGTTCGTCGATGACCTCGACTGCGGGAGTGCCTGCCAGCATGGCCGCGCCGCCGCCGCCGCCAACGTCGGCGACCGTCTTCGGCGCGTCGGAGTTATCGGCCCGCCGGTAGGTGGTGATGTAGATAAGGGGTGTGCCGACTTCCCGGCAGTGGGCCACCAACCGGACAAAGTTGTCGATGACCGCCTGGCGGTTGGGGGGAACATTGTAAGGCGGCCCATTTCCCTTGGCCACGGCGTTGATCATATCAATGAGTATTACGGCGGTGGTCTTGGGGTCGAGCTTCAGCTCATCAGGCATATCTAAAACTCCGGTAGTACGACTTGAAGATTCCCGCTCTCAGAAGCGTAGGTTTTACAGTAAAGGCGAGCCTACCCGGTCGCGTATGTTGCGGGGCTGGCCAGGAACTTGGTGCGGCAATCCAGGCTGCAGAAATAGAGCCAGGCGCCGTCATGGAAGATGCGCGTTCCCTGGGTCGGGTCCACTTCGGATGCGCCGTGCCGGGTCTGGGATGTCTGCGCCCGTGCTTGCGCCTCGTCGATTTCCTTGCCGCAAACGGGGTCTTTGGCCATTTCTCACTCCAGTTGAACCGGGTATTTCCGGGTATTTCCGGGTTTTAATCAGGCGGGCAGGGGAAGGCCGAGTCGCACCTTGCCGGGCTTGTCCAGCAGGGCGCTGGCGATCTTGGCCCGGTGGTCGAAGGTGGTTCCCAGCCGCATGGTATAGGCCGACACGCGGCGCAGCCACAGGTGAAGGTCGAACTCCATCATAAAGCCGATGCCGCCGTGAATGACCTGAGACTGGCGCACCACCGCCTCGCACTTCTCGTTGGCGAAGGCTTTTGCCTGCGACACCTCCACTCCGGCCGGCAAGCCCCGGTCCATCTTCCACAAAGCCTCGTAAGTCAGAAGCTGCGCGCCGTCGGTGAACAGCAGCATATCGGCGCACATGTGTTGAATGGACTGGAAGGAGCCTATGGGACGACCGAAGGCCACCCGGTTCTTGGCGTAATCTATCGCCATTTCGGCGTCCTTGCGGGTTGCGCCTATCATCTGGCAGCAGAGAAGGGCAGTGGCGCGCTCCAGCATCCGCTCGACGATAGGCCAGCCGTGATGCAGTTCGCCCACCAGGGCGGCGTCGGTTACCTTCACGCTGTCGAAGGTAACCCGGCTCTGCTTGTCCTTGGCGATGGTAACCAGCGGCGTTTGCGATACACCGGCCCCGTTGGGGTCGATCAGGAACAATGAGATGCCTTCGTTGTCGTCCGACGCCGGCGCTGTCCGCGCCGCCACCAGGCAGCGGCGGGCGACGTTGAAGTTGTCAACGAACATCTTGGAGCCGTTGAGTATCCACCCGTCGCCGTCGGGTTGGGCCTGATCCGCAATTGCAGAGGGTATGAGGCGCGGGTCGCGCTCGATGACCGCCCAGGTCATCACCATGTCGCCGCTGCAAACGCCTGGCAGCAACTCGCGCTTCTGCTCCTCGGTTCCGGCCTCGGCTACGGTCAGGGCCGCTACCATCGTGCTGTGCAGCGGCACCGGGGCGAGTACGCGGCCCAGCTCTTCCATGACCAAGCCCAAGTAGGTCAGTGGGAGATCCTGGCCGCCGTATTCTTCGGAGATAGCCAGACCCAGCCAGCCCAGGTCGGCCATCTGCCGCCACAGGGCGGGCGGATATCCGTTTTCGTCCAGCTCCATTTCCCGCACCAAGGCCGTCGAAACCTCGGCTTCCAGGAACTCGCGGGCGGCGTTCTTGAGCAGTTGTTCTTCTTCGGAGGGCAGTATATCCATGTTTTCCTTGTCTTCCTTACAATCGCCTGTCATTACCTCTCCCATATCCCATAGGGAGAGGGTCAGGGTGAGGGCGTCCTTTGCGTTCTGTACTAAACCCTAGCCGCGTGGCATTCCCAGGCCGCGCCGGGCCATCTGGTCGCGCATCACCTGCACACTGCCGTGGTTGATGCCCGATTGGAAGGCTCCCATCACGTTGTGGGCGAAGACGCCGTCCTCGATAGCCTCTTCCGAGCTGCTGAGCAGGGTGGCGTAGGGGCCGAGTATCTGCGTAATGGCCTCGGTGGTGTGGACTCCATGCTCCGGCGCCCAGACCTTTTCCGCGGAGCCTTCGTAGGTGAAATTGCCGCCCCGCTCCACCAGCGACATACTGCGCATGGTCATCAGCCGGCAGACTTGGGCTTCAGTCCACAATTCGGCAAGCTTGTCCCGAACGGCCGGATCGTCGGCGGGCGAGTGGCCTCCGAAGTCGTTTTCCTTGACCCAGTTCACAATGTCTTCGTCGCGCCGCACGGAGATGAGGTAGCGGCTGGCGCCCACGCGGTCCAGGTTGAGTCCCATGGCGCCCACGTACCAGCCCGTGTTTTCCTCGCCCAACATCATGGAGGCGGGAACGCGCACGTCTTCGAAAAACGTCTCGTTGGTGCGGGCCATGCCGTAGGTGGTGCCAAGTGGAGCGGGCGGGTCGCTCTGAATCGTCCACAGGGGCCGCACCGTGATTCCGGGCGTGTCCATCGGCACCAAGAAGATGGATATGCCGCGATGCCGCGGCGCGTCAGGGTCGGTGCGGGCCATCAGGTAGACGTGAGTGGCGTAGTGTGCCGCCGAGGTGTACATCTTCTGGCCGTTGATGACGTACTCGTCGCCGTCGCGCACGGCGCGGCATTGCAGCCCGGCCAAGTCGGCGCCTGCCTGCGGCTCAGTGAAGCCGAGAGCGAAGATAATCTCGCCGTTAATCAGGCCGGGGATGAAGTGCTGCTTTTGCTCTTCAGTCCCGGCGGCAAGGATGGCCGGGGCGCCGCTGCCCGCCCCGCCGACGGCGATGCCAAGCCGTCCGAATTCTTCCTCGACGATGTACTGCTCAATGCGGCTGCCGCCCTGCCCGCCGTATTCTTTGGGCCAGCTTATGCCGATCCAATCGCGCTCGGCCACCTTGCGAATCAGCTCTCGGTAATGCTCGCCGCGTCCACCCTCTTCGCCGCTTTCCAATTCATCGAGCACGCCTTGCGTGACGTGTTCGGCGATGAAGTCTTGCAAGTCTTTCCGCAGGGCTTCCTGCTCCGGGGTATATCCAAAGTCCATGCTCGCCTCATTGCCCGTGTGGATGAGTGGCCGATATGGCGGGCGCTGCCGCCTCTTCGTATTGTGCCGGGTGCAATACCCGGCCGACGCATCTGTCATTGTCTTGTGCGGCGTTGGCAGTGTCAAGGGAAGAAACTCCTGGCGGCGGCAGCGTTCCTTTTTGGGTGGTTTATTTACATGGATGGACAGGATTTTTGACAGAAAGACCCCGCCGCCAGGATGTTCATTTGACAGCAGGATGTATTATATCTAAATAGTACCCTAATCTCCAACATAGTACCCTAATCTCCAACAAGGATGTGTCAGTTATGAGGAAGCGGTTCAGCATACCCCTGTCACCGAGTTTTGCTCCTAACTCTGTCCGTTGCCTTGGCTTTGGGCCTGCTCATTGCCGTCGTCGTTCCCCTGCTCGCCTCGGTGAACAGCCAGTCTTTCCCGCCCCATATCGTCCAAGGCTCGGCCTCCTTGCTTGGTCAAACCGTAGATGAAGGGACAGTGGTAAGGGCGTGGACTTCAGTCGAGCAAGTGGCGGAAGCCCCGGTGGACGCCGATGGCAATTACCGGCTAAGCGTGCCGGTCGATGCTTCCAGCGCCAGCCAGGTAATAGGCTTCACGGTGGGCAACTACACTGACTGGAGTAGAGTTACCCTGGCAGTTGGTGGAGACACCACACTTAACCTGAACGCAAACGGTTGCGGGCAAGCCCTGCCCGGCTCCGGCGCCACTCGCACCGCCTCCGGTTCTCTCGTCAAGACTTGCCTTCTCTTTGAAAACTCAACCAAATATGGCAAGTGGTACTACTTTGCCATCCCCAAAAGAACGGCCATCACCATCTCCATGTCCACCGTATTTTCCAAGTCGCTGTACCTTCGTTAATTCACAGGTAATCATATCGCACTCAGCAATCGTGGTGGTAGTATCGTGAGAACGCTTGACCCCGGGGTCTACCTTATCGCAGCCACTTCCCGCGATAACGGTGTTACAGGCCGCTTCACACTGACGGTCAGCGGACTTCCCATAGTCGTCGCGACGCCGATGCCACCGCCGACGCGCACCGCCATGCCGACGCCGAACCCAAGAGTGTTCATAGAGATGAGCAGCGGTCTTAATCACACCTGCGCCATGCGAGGCGACGGCACTCTGGCTTGTTGGAGCAGCGACGCTGAGAATCAATTATCGTTCCCAAGGAACGACCGGTTTGTGTCCATGACCAGCGGTCAGAACCACACCTGCGGCCTGCGGGTTGACGGCGCAGTTGTCTGCCGGGGAAGCGTGTCCGGCACCTTCAGCGCCACAGGCCCCTGATTTTTGGGAGAATCAGGGCAGAGTTTTCATCCCGCCGGCATACCCTGCCAGGACGATTGCCGAGTATCGGCACAAACTTTGCCATCGTCTTGGCAAAAATTCAGGGGCTTTACCTTTACAGGGATGGACAGGATTTTTAACAGAAAGACCCCTCCGCCGGCTCGGAGCCTTTTCATTTTCGAGCTTTGCCCCATCATTCCTTAGCCCAGGCCGGCCAGCACGGGACGGAGCTGCTCGATGAGCGGCGGCAGGAACTCCTGCCAGGCGCCTACGACGCCGAAATCGGCGGAACGGAAGATGGTGGCGCGCCGGTTCTGATTGATGGCTACGATGATGCCCGCCCGCTGCAACCCGACGGTGTGGTTGAAAGCGCCGCGTATGCCCACGGCGATGTAGACCGTGGGCGCGATGGTGCGTCCGCTGATGCCCACCTGCAACTGCTGGGGCAGCCAGCCGGCGTGCACCACGTCGCGGGTGATAGCCACAGACGCACCGATGGAGCGGGCCATTTCCACCAGTCCGGCCACGTTCTCCTCGCCGGCGCCCATGCCCAGCCCCACCACGATACGGGCCCGGGCCAGATCGAGACCTTCGGTATCCTCTTGGAACTCCTCTCTCACCAGCCGGACGTCTGCGCCTGCAAAGGATTCGGCGGGCAGATGCTCCACCGTTGACGTTGCGTCCGGCTCGGGAACCGCCGGAGTGAGCAATCCGGGCCGCATGGTGACCAGGTTGGGCAGGGTCCTGGACAGGATAGGCGCGACCACATTGCCGCCGAGGGCGGGCTTCAACTGCACCAGTTGGCCCTCGCCGTCGATTTCCAGGTCTATGGCGTCTCCGGTCAGGCCGAGGCTCAACCGGGCCGCCAGCCGGGCCGCCAGGTCGCGGCCGTCGGCGGTGGAGGCGAACAGAATTGCGTAGGGCGTCTCACGCTCCACGGCTCCCGCCAGGGTGTTGCCCACAGCACGGCTGAATACCGGCCCCAGTGCGGCATTGTCCAGCGCCAGCACCCGGTCGGCCCCGGCGGCAGCCAGGGCTGGCGCGTGGACGTCGCCCCCGGGAGCAATGACCACCGCCACAACCTCGCTGCGAGTTATGGCGGTCAGGTCGCGGGCCTTGCCCAGCATTTCGTAGGTGACGTGGGCCAGATTGTCCCGCGTGTTCTCGGCAACCACCCAGATGCTGCGTTCCGACGCTCCGGGGTAACGTGGCGGGGCTTCCCGGGACACCTCCGGTTCCGCGGCGCTGAGTTCGGCAAGCCGCTCACGCACCGAGTCGGCTATCTGCCTGGCCGCGTCCTCCGGCGTTACTTCCTGAAGGGTGACACCGAGGCGGTTGGGTTCCACCAGCCGGATTTCGTTGACCCAGGTGGGCGATCCCTGCGCCCCGAACTGCGAGGCATCGTCGGATAGTTGAGCGCTATTGACCTCGTCTACCGGCTTGGCTGCGGCTTCTTCCATCTGTTGCCGGTTGGGGAAAAGCTCCGGCGCGACACCCTCGGTCACGCAGATAACCACTGGTAGGTCGCATTCGATGGTTTGGAAGCCCTCGTCCGTAATTCGTTCCACAATGGCAGTTCGCCGATCTTCGCTCAGTTCGAGGCGGCGGGCGCTGCTGACGTGGGGCAGGCCCATCAGTTCCGCCACCTCGGGGCCGACCTGCCCGGTCTCGCCGTCGGTGCTGTTGCGCCCGCAGATAATGAGGTCGGGCTGCTCACGTCCGAGGGCCAGGGCGAGAGCGCGGGATGTCGCCAGCGTGTCGCTGCCGGCGAAGGCCCGGTCGGTGACCAGTACGCCCCGGTCGGCGCCCAGGGCCAGGCAGCTTGTCAACCCCTCGGCGGCGCCGGGCGGCCCCATGGTCAGCACCACCACCTCGTCGTCCGGCTCGCCCTTCAACTCCACTGCGCGGACCACCCCCAGCACATCAAAAGGGTTTACCTCGGACGGGACGCCGTCCCGGACGATAGTTCTGGCTTCGTAGTCGAACTGCATCCGGGCAATTATTGGAACGTATTTCATGCAGACGGCGATTTTCATGGGCGTCCATATTCCTTATGTGGGGAGTGGGGCGACGAAAGACCCCCATTCGCGCCGGGAGAGGGGAGGATGGGATCTCGCTCCGGCCACGCCGTTAGGGGGTCTCGCCGGAAACATTGGTCAGCACCGCCTCTTCCCGCACCTGGGCGGTCATCCGTTGCAGACGGGAGCTGATGGACACCGGAAACTGCGGCGGACGGCGCAACTCCTTGTATCGCGACGGAAGCGTAGCGAATTCTTCGCGGAAGCGGTCGCGCAGTTCACCCAGCGGAGGCTGAGGGCCAGCGCGAACGCCGGCGGTCATTACTTCCTTCAGGAGCGGCTCGGAGCCGACCGGACCGGACTCTTCCTGCAACCCGATGATGTCCCCCGACAACGTCCCGTCCCCTTCTCGCCGCCGGAAAATCTGCTTGGCCCCCGGCAGAGACATTTTCCCTGCGCTGAGCTTCATTACGGGACGATTATCGAAGCAGACCAGCTTGTACACCATGTCCGACCAGGGTGCGTCGGCAGAGACCCCGGCCTTGGTTCCCACGCCGAAAAGGTCTATGGGCGCTCCGGCCTGCACCAGCGTTTCCAGTTCGTACTCGTCCAACCCGCCGCTGACCAGGATCCAGACATAATCCAGCCCTTCCCCGTCCAACACCCGGCGCACCTGTCGGCCCAACTCGGCGTAGTCGCCGGAGTCCAGCCTGACTGCGGTCAGGCGGCTCCCTTCCGCCTCCAGTTCCTTGGCGACAGTAATGGCGTTCCAGGCTCCGGCCACTGTGTCGTAGGTATCCAGCAGCAACACCGTCCGGTCCGGGAAGTAGCGGGCGTAGGCGCGGAAGGCCTCAAGCTCTGATGGAAAGCTGGAAATGAAGGAGTGGGCCATGGTTCCGGCGGGGGGGATGCCGTAGTGGCTGGCGGCAAGGACGTTGCTGGTGGACGCGAAACCGGCCATGTAGCTGGCGCGGGCCATTTTCATCGCGGCATCCGATCCCTGGGTGCGGCGCGAAGCGAAGTCGGCGATGCCCCTTCCCTGCGCGGCCCAGACGCAGCGGGCCGCCTTGGTGGCCAGCGCCGTTTGTAGGTTCATCTGGTTGATGACATAGGTCTCGGCCAGTTGGGCCTCGATGATCGGCGCGGTGATTTCCAGCACCGGCTCGGCGGCAAAGAACAGACGGCCTTCAGGAACGGCCCGGACGCTGCCCGTAAACCGTACCCCGCGCAGGTACTCCAGAAAGTCGGGCCGGAACATCCCCAACGAACCGAGGTAGGCGATGGCCTCGTCGTCGAACTGCAACCGGGACAGGTAGTCCAGCACATCGTCCAGCCCGGCAGACACCAGGTAGCCGCGATTGGGCGGATAGCTGCGGACAGTGAGGCCGAAAGTGGCGGCCTGGTGCATACCCTGGCAATAGTAGGCTTGGGCCATGGTCAACTCGTACAGGTCGGTAAACAACCCGAGCTGTCCATCCGAATGTGCCAGGTTTGGTCTGCTCATGAGGCGAACAAGGCCGCGTTCCCGCCTTCCATTTCTGTTTCCGGGGCATCGGATTCCCCGAGTGTCCAGCCGTATTATGTTGTTGGGCCGGAATGGTGTCAACCGACGGCGAGGCGTACCCGGCGGCTGGGCTTTCCTTGACACATCGCGGCCCCGTTAGTAGTATGGAAACGTCCCAAGCGCCGGATGAACAGCCGGATACGGGGGGATAGGGTTCGGTTTGGGCTTCTCGCTTGAGAAGCCTTTTTATTGCCCGAAAGGGTTATGCGCATTCTGAATTGCGAACCTTTTACCACCGTATGCAGCCCGAAAGATGCGCAGGAGATCGTTTTTTGACTGAGATTCGACCCATCCAGTGGGCGGACGGCAAGTTGTTTTTGCTGGACCAGACCCGCCTTCCCGGAGAGGAAGTCACCGTTGAGGTGGCGAGATACGAGGACGCAGCAGCCGCCATCCGTGAGATGCGCGTGCGTGGGGCGCCGGCCATCGGCGTTACCGCCGCCTACGCCGTGGCCATGGCGGCACGGCACACGGACGCCGGCGACCGCGAGGGGTTCTTAGCTCAACTGGAGCAGGCCGCCGGCATTATTCGCACGGCCCGCCCGACGGCGGTCAACCTGGGATGGGCCGTGGACCGGATGATGGCCGTGGCCTCGTCTGTAGAATTCGTCTCTGACATAGCCGGGCGGCTGTTGGCGGAAGCCCAGGAAATACAGCGGGAAGACGAGGCCATCAACCGCCGCATGGGCGATTTCGGCAAGGAACTGATGCCTGACGGCGGTTCCGTGCTGACCCATTGCAACACCGGCGCCCTGGCCACATCGGCCTTCGGCACCGCCCTTGGCGTCATTCGCGCCGGCTGGGAGTCCGGCAAGCGGTTCGAGGTATTCAACACCGAGACCCGCCCGTGGCTACAGGGAGCGCGGCTGACTTCGTGGGAGTTCCAGAAGCTGGGCATCCCGTCGAAGCTGCTGGTGGACTCCGCGGCGGGTATGCTGATGCGTCAGGGACGGATCGGCTGCGTCATAACCGGGGCCGATCGCGTTGCCGCCAACGGCGACACCGCAAACAAGATTGGCACCTATGCGCTGGCGGTTCTGGCCAAGGAGAATGGCATCCCTTTCTACATTGCCGCTCCCACCAGCACCATTGATCTCAGTCTTCCCGATGGCGACGGCATCGAAATCGAGGAGCGGGCGCCGGAGGAGGTGACCCGCTTCGGCGGCGCGCCAACGGCTCCCGTCGGCGTTGCGGCGTTGAATCCTGCTTTCGACGTCACCCCCCACCGTTACGTCAGCGCCATTGTCACCGAGTGCGGCATAGCCTCGCCGCCGTTCACCGAGAGCCTGATGTTGGCCGTGAACGGGGCTCAGTAGAGAGCACATAGAGAATGGATTGTGAGTAGCGTACAAGCGGAAATAGCGGTTATCGGCGGCAGCGGTCTGTACGATATAGACGGTCTGACCGACGTAGAGCGCGTGGACGTGGAAACACCCTTCGGCTGTCCCAGCGACTCCATCGTGCTGGGAGATCTGGCAGGGGTGCGAGTGGCCTTCCTGCCCCGGCACGGACGAGGCCACCGCTTCAATCCCACCCACATTCCAGTGCGGGCCAACATCTATGCCCTGAAGACCCTGGGTGTTCAACGAGTCATATCCGTCAGCGCCGTGGGAAGCCTGAAGGAGGAGTTCGCGCCGCTGGACCTGGTGATACCCAGCCAGCTGATCGACCGGACGCGGCTGCGGGAAAGCACCTTCTTCGATGAGCATATCGTGGTCCACGTTGGCATAGCCGACCCCTTCTGCGCCGACGCCAGTCAGGCCATCCACCGCGCCGCCCAGTCCATGGACCTCAACGCGCATCCCGGCGGCACGATGGTCGTGATGGAAGGTCCTGCGTTCTCGACGCGGGCCGAGTCCTTCATGTACCGCTCCTGGGGAGCCGACATAATCGGCATGACCGCGCTTCCAGAGGCCAAGCTGGCCCGGGAAGCGGAGATGTGCTACGCGACCCTGGCCTGGATTACCGACTACGACGTCTGGCGGGCCAACACGGAAGAAGTGAGCGTCGAAGCAGTGGTGCAGAACCTGCTGAAGAACGTGGCGACTTCCAAGGAACTGCTGACACGGCTCGCGCCCGCTCTGTCCGGCCCGCGAAACTGCACCTGCGGCTCCGCCCTCAGGGACGCCATCATCACGGCCCCGGAGAACATCCCCGGCGACCTGAAGGAAAAGCTGGCGCCCATAATCGGCAAATATACCGGCTGACTACGCCGGCACCCTAATCCCGGTATCAGGAGGAATTACCATGCCCAGGCAAGACCCCGGCGAACCATACTTCCGCGTCGATTCCAACGAGGCCCGGCAGATTCTGGACGGTGACCCGGAGAACACCGTGGTGATTGACGTCCGCAGAGACGACGAATGGGTTACCGGTCACGTCACCGGGGCCGTTCACATCCCCATAGACGACTTCGCCGACCGCATCGGCGAAGTGCCGAAGGACAAGCGACTGCTCTTCATCTGCGCCGCCGGAGTCCGCAGCGGACTGGCCTGCGAGTTGGCTTCCTCTTTCGGATACGACACCGAGAAACTCTTCAACGTTGAGGACGGCACGCCGTCCTGGATTGCCGGCGGGCATCCCACGTCCCGGGGCAACAACCCATAGCAGGAAATCACGGAACGGCAAAGGGGCAGCTCTTGAAATTTGGCCTGCCCCAAGACTGCGAGTAAGGAGAAACTTTTGGCTACAAATCAGGCAAAAGGTGACGTAAAGAACCTGTCCCTGGCCCGGGATGGGGTTAACCGCATCGAATGGGCCGGGCGCGAAATGCCCGTGGTAAACCTCATTCGTGAGCGTTTCGCCCACGAAAAGCCGCTGGATGGGCTGCGGCTTGCGGCCTGCCTTCATGTCACCTCCGAGACGGCCAACCTGGCTATCGCCCTCCGCGACGGAGGCGCCGAAGTCACCCTGTGCGCCAGCAATCCCCTCAGTACGCAGGACGAAGTGGCTGCCGCGCTGGTCAGTGAATACGGCATCCCAACCTTCGCCATTAAGGGCGAGGATGACCAGACCTATTACAGCCACCTCACCGCCGTGCTGAATCACAAGCCGCACATGACGATGGACGACGGCGCCGACTTGGTGACCATCCTGCACACTCAGCGCTCTGAGCTGGTGCCCGACGTCATTGGCGGAACCGAGGAGACCACCACCGGCGTCATCCGCCTGACCGCCATGGCCAGCGATGACAAGCTGCGCTACCCGATCATCGCGGTCAACGACGCTGAGACCAAGCACTTCTTCGACAATCGCTACGGCACCGGCCAGAGCACGCTGGACGGCATTACCCGCGCCACCAACATCCTGTGGGCCGGGCGCCGCGTGGTCGTGGTCGGCTACGGCTGGTGTGGCCGCGGCGTTGCCTCCCGCGCCCGGGGCATGGGCAGCCACGTCATCGTCACCGAGATCAATCCCATCCGAGCTCTCGAAGCGGTGATGGACGGGTTCACGGTGATGAAGAGCACTGACGCCGCCCGTGTAGGCGAGGTGTTCATCACGGTCACAGGCGGCTTCCATGCCATCGGCAGGGAACACCTGGAAGTGATGCCCAGCGGCGCCATCCTGTCCAACAGCGGCCACTTCAACGTGGAAATCGACATCCCGGCCCTGGAAGGCATGGCCGTGTCGCACCGCGAGGTGCGGCCCTTCGTAGAAGAATACGTCCTCCCCGACGGGCGAAAGCTGTACCTTCTGGGTGAAGGCCGTTTGATCAACCTGGCCGCCGCCGAGGGCCACCCGTCCGCGGTGATGGACATGAGCTTTGCCAACCAGGCCCTTTCTGCGGAATACATCGTCAAGAATCGCGGGCAGTTGGCTCCAGGCGTCCATAGCGTGCCTATTGAGACCGACCGGGAGGTTGGCCGCCTGAAGCTGGAGTCCCTGGGCGTTGGCATCGACACCCTGAGCGCCGAGCAAAAGAAGTACCAGGAAAGCTGGGAAGAGGGCACGTAGCCCCGGCCTTTTTCAACTCAATCTCTACCGGCAAAGGCCGGAGCAATCAACCGGAGGACAATTCCGATGCCCATACAATTTATGACTTCCCCCAAGTACCTGCTCACATCGGAGTCGGTGACCGAGGGGCACCCCGACAAGCTGTGCGACCAGATTTCCGATGCGGTTCTCGATGCCGCCCTGCGCGGCGACCGGATGAGCCGCGTCGCCTGCGAGACGGTCGCCACCAAGAACCTGATAATGGTGACCGGCGAAATTACCACTCAGTCTGCCCTGAACTTCGACGAGATAGCCCGCGGCGTGATGCGTCAGATTGGCTACACTGATGTCAGCTATGGCATTGACGGCAATTCCTGCGGCGTCATCGCCCACGTCAGCCAGCAGTCTCCCGACATCAGCAGCGGCGTTTCCACCGCCCTCGAAGAGCGGGGAAGCGGCGCGTCCGACGCCCGCCGCGCCACCGGCGCCGGAGACCAGGGCATGATGGTCGGCTTCGCCTGCGACGAGACCGACGGCCTGATGCCCATCACCGTGGACCTGTCGCACCGTCTCGTCGAGCAGTTGGCCGCCGTCCGCAAGGACGGCCTGCTGGACTACCTGGGACCGGACGGCAAGTCCCAGGTGACCGTGGAATACAGCCACGGCAAGCCGCGCCGGGTGGACGCCGTGGTCATCAGTTCCCAGCACCAGGACAGCGACGACCGCGAGTCCTTCACCAAGAAGATTCGCCACGACATCATTGAGCATGTCATCCGGCCCATCGTCCCGTCGGCATTGTTGGACGACAACACCCGCTACTTCGTCAACCCCAGCGGCTGGTTTGCGGTGGGAGGCCCCCAGGGCGACACGGGCTTGACCGGACGTAAGATTCTGGTGGACACCTACGGCGGCATCGCCCGCCACGGCGGCGGCGCCTTCTCAGGAAAGGATCCCACGAAAGTTGACCGCTCCGGCGCCTATGCCGCCCGCCATGTCGCCAAGAACCTAGTGGCGGCTGGCTTGGCGCAGCGCGTTGAGGTCATCGTGTCCTACGCCATCGGTGTGGCCGAGCCCATCTCCGTTTCGGTGGAGACCTTCGATACCGGACAGATTGCCAACGACCGCATCGAGGCGCTGGTGGGCGAACACTTCGACCTGCGCGCCGGGGCAATCATTGAAGATCTGGACCTGCGCCGTCCCATCTATCAGCCCACCGCCGCCTACGGCCATTTCGGCCGCCCAACGGCGGAAAAGCTGGGGCTAACCTGGGAGTTGACCGACAAGGTCGACGCCCTGCGCCAGGCCGCAGTATAGTTGCATTCCTCGTAGAGAAAACCAGACTGACCAGCAAAAAGCGGCGGGCACAGAGTCCGCCGCTTTTCGACATAATCGCCACCCGCAGGGGGATTCATGACGCAGCAGGCGGACATTCGATTCGGCACCGACGGCTGGCGCGCCCTGATCGCCGGAGACTACACCTACGACAACGTGGCCCGCTGCACCCTGGGACTGTGCGAGTACCTGAAGCGGCGCGGCACTGCCGGGCGCGGCCTGATAGTTGGCTACGACACGCGCTTTCTCTCACCGGAGTTCGCCTCCACTGTTGCCGGCGTATCCGCCAGCCAGGGCATACGGACGCTGCTGTCGGTCGAGGCCGCGCCGACCCCGGTCCTGAGCTACAGCGTCCTGCACCACGGGGCGGCGGGAGCGGCCATCATCACCGCCAGCCACAACCCGGCGGCCTGGAACGGCTTCAAGTTCAAACCCGAATACGCGGGCAGCGCCACCCAGGAGATCACCGACGATCTGGAAGACGCCATCCGCCAGGTGGGGCCGATTGACCCTGCTGAAATCAGCGCCGGGAGGAACTCCTCGCTGGTTGAAGGTCTGGAGCCGGCCGGGCCGTACTTCGACCACGTGGCCCGGCTGGTTGATCTGGACGCAATCCGTTCCGCCGGTTTCCGGGTGGTTGTTGACTCCATGTACGGGGCAGGGGCAGGGTATCTCCCCCGCCTGCTGGAAGGCGGCGCGACCACGATCGAAGAGTTGCACGGATTCCGCAACCCTGCCTTCCCCGGGATGGCTCAACCTGAACCCATTGCTCCAAACCTGACGGAGCTCCTGGCCCGCGTCCCCGAGTCCGGCGCGTCGGTGGGCATTGCCCTGGACGGCGACGCAGACCGCGTTGGCATCTTAGACGAGACCGGGAGGTTCGTCACCACGCTGGACGTTTTTTCCCTGCTGGCCCTCTACCTGCTGGAGGCAAAGGGCTGGCGCGGCTCACTCATCAAGGGTGTAACGGCGTCGCAGGCTCTCGACAAGATGGGCGGCATCTACGGTGTGGACGTTCACGAAGTGCAAGTGGGGTTCAAGCACATGGGGCCGCGCATGGAGGAATTGAACGCCCTGATGGCCGGTGAGGAGAGCGGGGGCTTTGCCTTCCGTGGCCATGTGCCGGAACGGGACGGAATCCTGAGCGGCCTGTATGTATTGGAGTACATGGCAAAGACCGGGAAGTCCGTGTCGGAACTCCTGGCAAATCTGTTCGAGAAAGTGGGCCCCCACTTCTATCACCGCCGCGATATTGAATTCGACGCAGCAGACAGGGAGCGCATCACCCGGCAGGTGAACAATCCTGCCCTCGCCCGCCTCGGTGGGTTTCCGGTGATTGCCTCGGACAGCATCGACGGTCGCCGCCTGATGTTCGACGACGGCTGGCTGGCCGTGCGCTTCTCCGGCACTGAGCCGCTGCTGCGCATCTACGCTGAGGCCGGCTCGCCGGAGCGCGTTACCGGTCTGCTGGACGCTGCCGCGGAGTACCTGGGGGTTTAGCCGCCTTTGACGCAAAGACGCAAAGACGCAAGGACGCAAGGACGCAAGGACGCAAAGGAGAGGGATATGGCGGGAAAGCGAATACTGTGCGCCTACGGGGTGGACCTGGACGCCGTGGGCGGCTGGCTGGGTTCCTATGGCGGTGAGGACTCCCCCGACGACATTTCGCGTGGGATGTTCGCCGGGGAGGTGGGAACGCCGAGGCTGGTCAGGCTGTTCGACCGCCTGGGCATCAGGACCACCTGGTTCATCCCAGGGCATTCGGCAGAGACCTTCCCGGAAGAGTGCCGGATGATTGTCGAAGCGGGCAATGAAATCGGGCTGCATGGCTATTCCCACGAGAACCCAATCGCCATGTCGCCGGAGCAGGAAGAGGCGGTGCTGTTGCGTTGCATTGAACTGCTCACCAAGCTGGCAGGGAAGCCTCCGACGGGCTATGTGGCTCCTTGGTGGGAGTTCAGCCACGTGACCAATGAATTGCTGCTGAAACACGGCATAAAATATGACCACAGCCTGATGCACAAGGACTTCGAGTGCTACTACGTGCGGGTGGGCGACCGCTGGACCAAGATAGACTTCTCGCAGCCCGCAGACCACTGGATGCACGCCCTGGTTCGTGGCGAGGAGACCGACCTGGTGGAAATTCCCGCCAACTGGTATCTGGACGACCTGCCGCCGATGATGTTCATTAAGAAGTCCCCCAACAGCCACGGATTCGTGAACCCCAGGGACATCGAATCCATGTGGCGGGACCAGTTCGACTATGTGTACCGGGAATACGACGAAGCGGTGTTCCCCATCACCATCCACCCCGACGTGAGCGGGCGGCCCCAGGTAATCCTGATGCTGGAGCGCCTGACCGACTACATAGCTTCCCACGACGGAGTTCTGTTCCTGACCTTCAACGAAATCGCCGACGACTTCCTGACCAAGCGCCCGCGCAAGGTGTAGGGGCGGCATTTCAGCCCGCCTCAGCTACGGCCCATAGAGGGAGGGTAAAGTTTTTATTTTCCCTCCTCGTTGAGTAAAAGGGCTGGAGTGAGGGTGAAATCCTGGGATGACATAATATCCCCTACACCAACGGGGACGCCCCGACCCTAACCCTCCCCGGAGGGA
Source organism: Dehalococcoidia bacterium (assembly GCA_965261945.1). Lineage (GTDB taxonomy): Bacteria > Chloroflexota > Dehalococcoidia > Lucifugimonadales > UBA3495 > VXOI01. Next base: position 1,599,115 of record CBDHEF010000002.1, on the reverse strand, counting down.
GAGTGAACAACTCAAGGACCCTGATAGAGGGTTGACAGTTTGTTGTCAACCTCTCATCCACGAGCAATGCGAAACCGCCCGCCCCGAGATTATCGGCGGTCGGGCGGCCAGGCGAAGGGCAGCTTCGCGGAAACGAGCGAAGCCCGCTCATCCTTCGATCGGCTCAGGACAACGGGCTTCCTACTACTCGGGGAATGCCAGTTAGCGCTTGGTGTATTGCGGGGCGCGGCGGGCGCGCTTGAGGCCGTATTTCTTGCTCTCCTTGATGCGAGCGTCGCGAGTGACGAACCCGGCCCGGCGCAGCGCCGGCTTCAGGTCAGGGTCGAAGACTATCAGGGCGCGAGTTATGCCATGGCGTATCGCCTCGGCCTGGGCGTTTACCCCGCCGCCGGCCACCTTGGCCACCACGCGAAAACGGTTCATCGTGTTGGTGACCTGGAAGGCGTCGGTGGCGACGCGCTGCCAGGTTGACCAGCCAAAATACTCATCCATCGGCTTGCTGTTGACAATGAAGGGGCCGCCGTCGTCCGCATAGATTCGCACACGGGCGATGGCCGTCTTGCGCTTGCCGGTGCCGTAATAGTAATGCTGGGCTGCATCTGATTGCACCAAGTGAGTCCTGCCTCCGTCCGTATCCGGCCACTGAGCGGCCGGTTGCATTAGTTGACTTGGCCGACCTGGGCGTCGTGGGGATGTGTCGGGCCGGCGTATACCTTGAGGCGGCGGAACATCTGTCGCCCCATGTGGTTGCGCGGCAGCATCCCTTTCACCGCCAGTTCGATGACCCGTTCCGGGCGCGCTTCCAGCATTTCCCGAAGCCGAATTGACTTGAGATTGCCTACGTACCCGGAATGGCGGTAGTAGTATTTCTGGGTGGTCTTGCGCCCGGTGGTGCGCACACGCGAGGCATTGACCACCACCACGAAATCGCCCGTCAGGGTGTGCGGGGTGAACGATGGTTTGTCCTTGCCCTGCAGCGACACGGCGATGTCTCGGGCCAGGCGCCCAAGGGTCTTGCCCGTGGCGTCCACGACCTTCCAGTTTTCGGCAACCTCGCCGGGCTTGGGAAAATACGTGCTGGTTCTCTTCATCAGTCCTGTCCGGTACATACCGGAGGGGGGTCAAAAGCTCCCTCCGGGTATTTGACTTCGATTAAACAAAGCCCGCGAGCCGCCAGCAACGGAGTCTCAGGGACTGCATCCCTTCCTTCCAGTGTTTGCCGCATCAGCCCGACCGGCTGTTTGCCCTTTCCTATTTCCAGCAGGATGGCGTTGGCCTTCCTGATTTGCTGCTTCAAGAAGCCGTTGGCCTCGCACTCTATAACAACTGTGTCGTCGTCGCGGGACACCTCCCAGCGACTTACCGTGCGAACTGCGCTCCGCTCCTCGGGGTGGCCCGAGGCTATTACCCGGAAATCGTGGGTCCCCACCAAGTCCCGGGCCGCATCGGACATTGTTTGAACGTCCAATGGATCTTTAACCCACAGGTGGGTGTGCCTCCGCAGGGCCGAGGGTTCGGGCCGGGCCAGTATGCGGTATCGGTACACCCGTCCCACAGCCGACCGGCGGGAATGGAACGGGTCGGGCGCCGGCAATGCGCGAAGCACACGGATGTCTTCGGGCAGATAATAGTTCAACGCCGCCGGGAACCTGTCCGCCGGGTGCCTGGAACCGGTGAGAAAGTCAACAACCTGCCCCTGAGCGTGGGCACCCGAATCGGTGCGGCTGGCGCCCCGTAACCGGATACTCTCGCCGGTGAAGCGGGCAAGGGCTTCTTCCAGCGTTCCCTGGATCGTAGGTTGGTTAAGCTGCAATTGGAAGCCGTGATAGCTGGTGCCTTGATATTCGACCCAAAGGGCCACACGTTGGATGGTAAGTCTCGGCAGCGGGGCAGTTTCGCCTTGGTTAGGCTGGGTTGACTGTTCTTCTATCTAACCTGCTCCTATCAGACCAGCTCGATAACCGCCATCTGGGCGGCGTCGCCTTGGCGCGGCCCCAGCTTGACGATGCGGGTGTAGCCACCGGGCCGCTCGGCGTAACGGGGCGCGATGTCGTCAAACACCTTCTCCACGACGCGCTTGCTAGGCACTTTGGCCAGCGCCAGCCGGCGGTGATGGAGGCTGCCTTTCTTGCCGTGCGTGATGAGCTTTTCGGCCACGATACGGGTTTCTTTGGCCTTGGCCAGGGTTGTTGTGATCCGTTCGTGGGTGATGAGTTCCGAGACCAGTCCGCGAAGGAGGGCCTTGCGCTGGTCCTTGTAGCGGCTTAGCCTGCGCCCTGAGACGCGATGGGAAGCCATGTCAGTCCAACTCCTCGTGTTCCAGCCCGTCGTCATCCAACTCGTGGCCGGAGGAGGAAAGGCTATCGTCTTCAAAAGTCATGCCTGTTGGAAGGGAAGCGGCTGCATCTTCGTCCACAACGCTCCCCATCAGGTCGCTGAGGTCTTCATCGGATATACCGGGTATGGCGACCTCAACTGTGGATGTGGCCGAGTTGGTGATTCCGTGCTCGGCCAGCTTTTCCTGCAATTCGACCAGCGACTTCTCGCCGAAGTTGCGTATCTTCAGCAGATCTTCGTCGGCCAACTCCAGCACCTCGCCCACCCGGTTGATCTGGGCGCGCTTGAGGCAGTTGAGGGTGCGGGGCGACAGTTCCAGCTTCTCGATAGGCGTCTGATACACTTCCGGCGACACCACCAGCGGCGCACGGTCAATACCGTGTTCCGCCGCCCGATTCAGTTTGCTGAACAGGAAGAAATTCTGAACCAGCTTTTCCGCAGCCTGCTGTACGGCCTCAATGGGACGGATGGCTCCGTCGGTCCATACTTCCAGCAGCAGGCGCTCGTAGTCGGTAACCTGGCCGACCCTGGTGCGTTCGACCGTGAAATTGACCTTGCGCACCGGGCTGAACACCGCGTCAACCGGCAAGGCGCCGGCAGGTATGTTCGACCCGTCGTCGCCCGGCTGTGCAGCCTGGTAACCCGTGCCCTGCCTGACGTTGAACTCTATGGACAACTGGATTTCGTCGTTGTCCAGGGTGGCTAGGTGCTGTTCGGGGTTGACGATTTCAAAGTCCGAGGAAGTCATGATGTCGCCGGCGCAGACCGGACCTCCCCCGCTGACTTCAAGGCGCATCTTTCCGTCCCGCCCAGTGGTGGAGCGGATGCGGATGCCCTTGATGTTGAGGAGGATTTCCATGACCTCCTCTTTAACCCCGGGAATGGCCATGTACTCATGCACCACGTCCCCGATCTTGACCCAGGTGATAGCGCTGCCGGGGGTGGAGCTGAGCAAAATGCGCCGCAGCGGGTTGCCGATGGTCTGGGCAAAGCCGCGTTCCAGCGGCCCGACGGCGACTTTGCCGTAGGTCTCATCGGAAATCTCTACCAGAATTTCCGGCGTCGGGACCGCCGGTCCTTCGACCTGCGAAGGGGTGGAAACCACGAAAGTGTCTAGCATTGACACCAATTTACCTCGAGTAAAACTCTACGATTAGCCGGGAATCCAGTGTTGTTTGCAAATCTCCGTCTGAAGGCATAGAGACGATTCTCCCGGACATCTCGCTCACGTCGAGGGCCAGCCAGGCAGGCACAGGCCGCTTGGGCAACCCCTCGGTTCGCGCCGCGTAGAAATCGGTGGTCTTGTCTGCCTCTCGCCAAGTGATGACGTCCCCGGCCTTGACCTGGTAGGAAGGCACGTCGGTCTTGCGGCCATTGACCCGGAAATGCCCGTGCAGCACCAACTGGCGGGCCTGCTTCCTGGAATCGGAAAAGCCCAGAAGGAAGACCACATTGTCGAACCGGCGCTCCAAGCTCCGCAGCAGGTTAATGCCAGTCATGCCGGGCGTATTGAAAGCCTCGTCCATGTACTTGCGGAACTGAGATTCCATCACGCCGTATATGTACTTCGCCTTCTGCTTTTCCAGCAGGTGAACGCCGTAATCCGACGGGCGTCGCCGCCGGCGGGAGATGTTGCCCGGCGGGTTGCGGCGCTTCTCAAAGGAGCAACGCGGGGTGAAGCAACGGTCACCCTTTAGAAACAATTTTTCTCCAGCGCGCCTGCATAGGCGGCAGGACGGTCCTGTATATCTGCCCATAAGTGTTGGCCTACACTCTCCTTCGCTTGGGTGGACGGCACCCGTTATGCGGAATGGGGGTTACATCGCGGATGCTGGTGACCAGCAGTCCCGCTCCCTGAAGGGAGCGGATGGCGGCTTCCCGTCCCGCGCCTGGCCCCTTGATGAAAACGTCGATGTGGCGCATCCCGGACTCACCGGCGCGGCGCCCCGCTTGCTCAGCGGCGCGCTGGGCGGCGAATGCGGTGCCCTTGCGGGATCCCTTGAATCCCACGGCCCCGGCGCTGGCAGAGGATATCACGTTGCCCTGAGGGTCGGTGATGCTCACCAACGTGTTATTGAACGTAGAGTAGATATAGGCCCTGCCTTGCGGCACGGAACGCCTTTCCCGGCGTCTGGTTCTGGGTCTGGGCATTACTTACTCCGACTACTTCTTTCCGCCGGTGCGTCGGCCGCGGCCGGCCACGGTGCGGCGCGGGCCCTTGCGCGTGCGGGCGTTGGTTCGGGTGCGCTGCCCGGATACGGGCAGGTTGCGGCGATGGCGCAGCCCACGGTAAGAGCCGATATCCATCAGCCGCCGGATGTTCTGGCTGATCTCGCGCCGCAGGTCGCCTTCCGAGAGATACTCCCGGTCCACCAACTCGCGGATGCGGTTCACCTGGGCCTCACTGAGTTCGTTCATGCGCGGGGGCATGGTCGGGTCCAGGTTGGCCTTGATAATTATTTCCTCGGCCAGCTTCGGGCCGATGCCGTAAATGCTCCGCAGGGCGACATGAGCCCTCTTGCGGTCTGGAACGTCCACTCCGGCTATACGTACCACGTTGCTCCTCCGTTTTGCCAGGACCTGAACTGCGAGCGCCTACGGACGGCTCGCGCCGGTCAGCCCTGGCGCTGGGAATGGCGGGCGTTGACGCAGATGATGCGTATGACGCCCTTGCGCTTAATCACGCGGCACTTGTCGCACCGCGGCTTGACTGATGCTGTAACTTTCATCTTGATGCCCTGATGTCCACCCGCGTTTCCAACGGGCAAGGGAGCAGGCTTGACTCCGGTCGAAAGCCCCACCCGCCAGCGCGGACTGCGGATTTCTCAGAATTCTGGACTGCTACTTGAAGCGATAGGTGATGCGGCCACGGGTCAGGTCGTAGGGGGATAGCTCCACAAGCACCCGATCCCCTGGAAGCACACGAATGAAGTTCATGCGAATCTTGCCCGATACATGGGCCAGAACCTCATGGTCATTGGGCAGTTCGACTCGGAACATACCGTTGGGAAGCGCTTCTTTTACGCTGGCTTCTACTTCAATCGCTTGCTTCTTGGCCATTGATGCCCCTTTCTGATAGATTTGCCGCCGGTTCCGCAACGCTGTGCGGGAATTGCCCGGCCCGTTATTCTAACTGTGGATGGTCAGGATCTCCGGACCATGCTCGGTTATCGCGATGGAGTGCTCGAAGTGGGAAGACAGCTTACCATCTGAGGTTACTACCGTCCACTGATCATCCAGAATCCTAGTGCGCCGGTCGCCCATGTTGAACATAGGTTCAATGGCGATGCACATACCGGGCCTGAGCAGGGCACCCCGTCCGGCTTCGCCGTAATTGGGAACCTGCGGGTCCTCATGCAGAAACCGCCCGACGCCGTGCCCCACAAATTCACGGACCACACCGTAGCCACGTGACTCGCCATAGGCCTGGACCACCGCGCCAATATCACCGACACGGCCTCCCGGGACCGCAGCCCTGATTCCCGCTTCCAGCCCCAGACGGGTGGCCTCCATCAGGGCGATCAATTCCTCCGGCACTTCTCCAACCGGGATGGTGACAGCGGCGTCGCCGATAAATCCCTCCATGGTGGCGCCAACGTCCACCTTGATGAGGTCACCTTCCTTCAGCACTCGCCTGCCGGGTATGCCGTGGACAATCTCCTCATTGACGGAGGCGCATATGGTGGCGGGAAAGCCCCGGTAGCCCTTGAAAGTCGGGGCTGCGCCCTGGCGCGTGATCTCCTTGAACGCGATGCGGTCAAGGTCGCGCGTGGTCATGCCCGGCTCGACCGACGCCTTGAGCAAGTCGATCGTCTGGCCGACAATCTCTCCCGCCTTTCGCATCGAATCCACTTCGCGGGGGGACTTGATCGTTATCCCGCCGGAGTAAGTCGAGGGCGAGGTGGAAGCTGTTTCCTTTTTGCGATTCCGGTTCACTAGGCTATTGTACTCTCAAATTACGGTTATTGGCAAAGTTGACGCTGTTGCAGCTGCTCTCAAAGGGCCTCAACTATGCTCTCGAACACGCCGTTCACGGTGTTTTGCCCCGGGACGTCCACCAGCAGGCATCGTTGCCGGTAGAAGTCCAGCACCGGCATGGTTTCTTCCCGGTAAACGTCGATTCGCCTCTGTACGGCCTCCGGGCGGTCGTCGTCGCGCTGATACAGTTCGCCGTTGCAGCGCTCGCAGACCGGGGCGGAGCTGGCGCCCAGATGGGTGTATGGGGCCTGACAGTCGCGGCAGACGAAGCGCCCCCCCAGCCTCCGGGCCAGTTCGTCTTCGGGGACGTCGATGTGCAGTACCCGGTCTATGTTGCGGGCGCGGACAGTCAGCGCCGCGTCCAACTCCTCGGCTTGCCGGGTGCTGCGGGGGAAACCGTCGAGGATGAACCCCTCATCGGCGTGGATGGACATAATCTTGTCCAACATAATGTCTATTACAACTTCGTCGGGCACCAGCTCTCCCCGGTTCATGTATTCCTTTGCCCGCAGGCCCAAGGGTGTTCCCTGGCGGAGGTTGTGCCGGAAAATATCCCCGGAACTGACGTGGGCCAGCTTATAGCGGTCTACCAGCAACTGGGCCTGGGTGCCCTTGCCAGCCCCCGGCGGCCCGAACAGTACGAGTCGCAGACTTACAGACACGGTTATCTGAGGAATCCTTCGTAGTTTCGCATAGTTAGTTGCGCTTCCAACTGGCGCAACGTGTCGAGGCCGACGCCCACCATGATTAGCAGGCTGGTGCTACTTAGCGAAATTGCCTGCACGTTAGTAACCAGCGAAGCCAGGTACGGCACAATGGCGATGAAACCCAAGAACAGCGCCCCGCCCATAGTTATGCGGACAATCACCCGGTTCAGGTAGTCTTGGGTCGGCTTTCCCGGTCTTATGCCCAGCACAAAGCCGCCGTTGCGTTGCAGGTTTTCCGCCAGGTTCTGCTGGTTGAAAATCACCAGCGTATAGAAGAAGGTGAACAGAACCACCAGCACAAACACCATCACCCAGTACAGCGGGGAAGTCGGCACCAGCAGCACGGCAAAGAAATTGGCCACGTCGCCGATCCAAGTAGTGTTGGTCGCTAAGTAAGTGGCGATAGTGCCGGGCAGGATAACGATTGAGAACGCAAATATAAGGGGTATCATGCCCGCCGAGTTGATGCGCAGCGGCAAGTAGGTCGCCCCGCTCTGGCGGTACATCCGCCCTCCGCGAAAGATGCTGCGCCCGTACTGCACCGGAATACGGCGGTGCGCCTCGTTGAACAGCACGATTAAGGCGATGATGAACACGCCAATGATGGCGAAGAAGCCGATGCCCAGCACGTTGCCCCGGTCCAGGAACCCCTGGGTCAGAAGGCTGGGGAATCCGGCAACGATACCGGCGAAAATGATCAGCGAAATGCCGTTGCCTATACCCCGCTCGGTTATCATCTCGCCCAGCCACACCAAGAACATGGTTCCAGCGGTGATCGACAATAGGGCGGCTACCGTGGGGAGCAGGGCATCCCCGGTAAAGCCTACATTTTCCAAGACGTTGCTCTGCTGGAGCAACACCAACTGGCCGTAGCCCTGAGCCAGAGCGATAGGCACGGTGAGCCAGTGGATGATGCGGTTCATCTTGGCTCGGCCGGCTTCTCCCTCCCGCGAAATTTCCTGGAGCTGCGGGAAGACAGGAGTGAGCAGCTGGATCACGATGGACGCAGTGATATAGGGAAAGACGCCCAAAGCGACAATGCTCATCCGGCTGAGGGCGCCCCCGCTGAACAGGTCCAGGAACCCCAGCAACTCGTTGTTGCGAAACAGTTCGTCGAGCTGCAACTGGTCGATGCCGGGCAACGGTATGTGGGCGATGAACCGGTAGAGTGCCAGGACGGCGAGAGTGAAGAGTATCTTCGCCCGCAGGTCCGGGAGGCTGAAAGCGTCTATGGCTGCTTGCAGCAGCCTTGGGAACCGCCCCCCCTGTGTCTCCGCGGCCATCATCAGGCGTTTGCTTCCTGCGCCGTTCCATTGGCCGCTTCGATCGCTTCCCGCGCTGAGCGTGTGAACTTGTCGGCCACCACAATCAGTGGCTTGGTTAGTTCACCGCCGCCGACAATCTTGACGGGCCGGTTGAGATTGCGGACATAGCCCCGTTCTACCAGAACTTCGGGCGTTACCACCTCGCCGGCCTCGAACCGATCCAAAGTATCGAGCTTGACCAGCGAGTAGTAGGTCTTGAAGATATTCGTAAAGCCGCGTCGCATGGGCAAGCCCTTGATTATCGGCAACTGGCCACCCTCGAACCCCACGCGGGGACCGCGTCCGGAGCGAGATTTCTGACCCTTCATGCCACGCCCTGCGGTGCTTCCCTGACCGGCGGCGTCGCCACGACCTATTCGTTTGCGATTACGGCGCGCCCCTTTGGGCGGCGCCACTTGATGCTGCATCATGCCGCGTCTTTGACCTCCTCAACTTGCAACAGATGTCCGACCTTATTGACCATTCCCCGAATGGTGGGCGAGTCATGGCGGACAACCGAATCGTGCAAATGGTGCAGGCCCAGCGACCGGATTATTTCCCGCTGGTTCCTGGGCCGGCCGATGCAACTCCGTGTCCAGGTAATTTTTAATTCCGACATACAGTGTTCCCATTGTTTCCGGCGGCCGACCCACGGGCGGCTGCCGGGACTAGCTTCCCTGCGGAGTTGGCTCCGCGCTGCTCGAAGCGGCGGCCCCTGCCGGAGCGGGAGCGGGACGAACACCCCGTTTGGCCAGTTCTGCGGCGGGGTCTCGCAACTGCCGCAGCGCCTCCATTGTGGCGTACACGATGTTAATGGGATTACGTGAGCCCAGCGACTTCCCGACAACATCCTTTACGCCGCCGAGTTCCAGGATCGCCCGCATGGCCCCGGCGGCGATTACCCCGGTTCCCGCGCGCGCTGGCTTGATGAGGACGATGGTTGCGCCCTTCTTTACCGTTATCTGCTGCGGGATGGTGCTGCCACTCAGGGGCACGGTCACCATCCCTCGGCGGGCTACGGCATTGCCTTTGCGAACCGCGTCCGGGATGACCAAGGCCTTACCCAAGCCAGCCCCGACGGTTCCCTGCCCGTCGCCGACTACCACGAGGGCATTGAAGCGGAGGCGACGGCCACCCTTCACCACCTTTGCGATGCGCCGTGTGAAGACTACCCGCTCTGAGAACCCACCCGTGTCGTCTTCGCGCGGGGCGCGCTCGCGGGGCGGGCGTCCATCGCGGGGCCCGCGTCCCCCGCCGCCATCGCGGAATTGCCTGTTCTGTCCCGGAGGACCTCCCCGGCCCGGGCCGCCGGCCCTGCCTGGTCCGCCGCGTCTGCTTGGAGGAGCTGTTACCATCTGAGGTTAGGGCCTCCCTGATTCTTGCCGTTTGGTCGATCCGATTCCGGTGCTAGAATTCCAGCCCGCCCTCGCGGGATCCGTCGGCCAAGGCCTTGACCCTGCCGTGATACTTGCAGCCGCCCCGGTCGAAAACGACGCGGGTTACGCCGACAGCCTTGGCTCTCTCGGCCAGCGCCTTTCCGACTGCGGCCGACACATCCGTCTTGGGGCCCGACGACGCCTCATCGTTTCCCTTCAGCGCTTCCTGACTGGACGCTGCGGCGATGGTTCGGCCTGTGGTGTCGTCAATTACTTGGGCGTAGATGTGCTTGAGGCTGCGAAAGACCGATAGCCGTGGACGCTCCGGCGTCCCGGAAACCTTCTTGCGGACCCGCGTCTGTCGAACCCGGCGCAGATATTTTGCGTTTTTGTCTTTTGGCATAGGTGCCTCGATTCTGCCAACACCCTTGGAAACGGGTGCTGCCTCCGTTGGTCTGATAAACCCTTGTGCTAGTTATGCCTTGCGAGCCGCCGACTTGCCGGGCTTAAAGCGCAACACTTCGCCCTGATAGCGGATACCCTTTTCCTTGTAGGCGTTGGGAGGGCGAACCTTGCGAACCCGGGCCGCCAACTGCCCGACCTTCTGCTTGTCGATGCCGCGAATATGGATCCTGCTATTGCCTTCCACTTCCATGGTGACGCCGTCCGGGGGATGAATCTCCACCGGGTGACTGTAGCCGACGTTCAGAATGACGCCATCCCCTGCTACCTGAACCCTGTAGCCGACGCCCATCAACTCCATAGTCCGGGAATAGCCGTCGGTTACGCCGGTGACCGCGTTGGCGATCAGGCTGCGAGTCAAGCCGTGCAGGGCGTGGTGGAACTTCCTCTCGCTGAGCCGCTCCACCACAATTTCGCCATCTTCCACCTTGACCACCACGTCGGGGTGGTAATTCTGGGTCAGCGTTCCTCTCGGCCCGGACACCGTCACCTCTCCATACCCTACGTCTACGGTGACGCCGCCGGGGATGGGAACGGTCTTGCGCCCGATGCGCGACAGCGTACGGCCCTGGGTCTTGACGTTGCCGTTTTCTTCACCAGACATAACAGAGCAACTCTCCACCCATGCCGTTGCGCCAAGCCTGCCGTCCTGCCATCACTCCACGAGAGGTGGAAACGATGGCGAGGCCCAAGCCGCCGTAGACTCTGGGAATCTCTCCCTTGCCGACGTAGACCCGCAGGCCCGGCTTGCTGATGCGCTTGAGACCGGCAATTGCGGACTTCCGGCCCTCCCGGTAGGCCAAGTGTATGCGCAGGGTCGGGTGCGCCTGTCCTCTGGGCGTGTCAAAATCACGGATGAATCCTTCCTCTTTGAGTATTCTGGCAATTGCCAGCTTCGTCTTCGAATGGGGCATCATCACCGAATCGTGCCGCGCCTGGATGGAATTTCGGATACGGGTGAGCATATCGGCTATTGGGTCGGTTACGGGCATCTGCTCCTCGTCTCTAATTCAAGCGGATAATTCTGACACCATTTGAGTTGAGGCCGCCCTACAGGCTGGCCTTTCGGACGCCGGGCAACTCGCCGGTCAGGGCCAGTTCCCGGAAGCAAATTCGGCACAGGCCGACATGGCGGATATAGGCCCGGGGCCGAGCGCAACGGCCGCAGCGGTTGTAGGCTCGCACCGGGTATTTGGGCTTCTTGAGCCACTTTTGAATCAGGGATGTTTTGGCCACGCCGTGCCTCCATTACGCTTCGCGGATAAACGGGAAACCGTAGAGTTCCAGCAGGCGCATTGCCTCGGCGTCGTTTCGCGCCGTGGTGGCGATGGTCACCTGGAATCCGCGTATCCTGTCGATGGAATTGTAATCGATTTCCGGGAAAATTATCTGCTCCCGGATACCTATTGAGAAGTTGCCGCGTCCATCCATCCCCCGTCTGGGGACGCCGCGAAAGTCCCGGATGCGGGGCAGAGCAGTGTTCACCAGCCGATCCAGGAAATGGTACATCCGGTCGCCCCGCAGGGTCACGGTTGCGCCGATGGCATTGCCCTGCCGGACTTTGAATCCGGCGATAGACTGACGGGCGCGGGTGATGATAGGTTTCTGGCCGCTGATGGTCGTCAGGTCCTGAACAGCGGCTTCCATTGCCCGTCCGTTGACCAGCGCTTCACCGAGGCCCACATTCAGCACAATCTTCTGGAGGCGCGGCACCTCCATTGGATTGGAGTAGCTGAACTCCCGCATCATCTGCGGGATGATTTCGCTACGGAACTGGCTCTTCAGGCGTGGAACCGGAGGGCCAGCAGCCTCCGACTCGGCGATTGCCGCCGCCGAATCGCCGTCGCGCTGCCTTCGGCCGGTACGGCCTCTGCCGCGCCCTTCGGCAACCTGTTCCTGGGTGTCTTGCTGTTGAGTTTCGTCATCGAGCATCGTCGATTACTTCCTGACACTTGGTGCAAGAGCGCACCCTGGCACCGGTTTCCAAAAAGGTTATCCGGGGCTTGGCGGGCTGATTGCACTTGTTGCAAATTAAAGCGACGTTGGAGACATGCAGGGGAGCCTCCATTTGGATGCGACCCGACTGCCGGACACCGGGGCGGGCCTTCATATGCTTGGTCACCACGTTGACGCCGTCGACCACTACTCGGCTGTCGTGCGGCAAGCTGCGCTCGACGCGCCCGGTCTTGCCCTTGTCCCGGCCGGCGATGACCAGCACAGTGTCTCCGGTGCGAATACGCATCACACCACCTCCGGGGCCAAGGACACGATGCGCATAAAGCCGCGCTCCCGCAACTCCCGCGCCACCGGCCCGAAGATCCGGGTTCCGCGTGGGTTAAGGTTCTCCGCGATCAACACCGCCGCGTTGTCGTCAAACTTGATATATGTCCCGTCGGGGCGCTTGTGGGCCTGAGCCTGCCGTATGACCACGGCGCGGACCACATCGCCCTTTCGCACCGGCGAGTTGGGCGCTGCCTCGCGGACATTGCAGACCACCACGTCGCCGACGCTGGCGTACTTTCTGCGGCTGCTGCCGGGTATATTTATCAAGCGGATAACCTTGGCGCCGCTGTTATCCGCCACTGTCAACCTGGTATAGGTCTGAATCATACCTGTATCCCTTGGTTCGCTTCGGGGCGTCCGTGCGCCCGGATCCTTCCTCTAGCTAGTTGTCTTCTTCGTCATCCTCGTAGTTCCCGTTGTCCATGGCGAGGAGGTCGAGGAGGTCCTGGTCAATGTCCTCGTCCAGTTCCAGCGGCGCATCGTCGGCCGCAACCACGGCTACTTCCTCTGGGGCGGCGTCGCCTTCCAGTTCAATGGGCAGTACGTTGGCCACTTGGCGCCGTTCCAGTATATTCAGCAACCGCCAGTGCTTGGTCTTGGATATAGGCCGCGTTTCCTCGATGCGCACCAAGTCGCCGATGCGGCATTGGTTCTCCGGGTCATGCACGTAGAAACGGGCTACCCGCCGCATCTGCTTGCGGTAGAGGCGATGGCGCTGTTTCCAGACCATTTCAACGATAGCTGTCTTGTCCTGCTTGACACGCACCACGGATGCGGTGCGCACCTTGCGCCGAGCTCTGGTGACCACTAGCGGCCCTCCGACATCTGCCGCTCGCGAATTACGGTGCGCAGGCGGGCGATGGTTTTTCTGACGGATTTCGGCTCATTGGAGTTGGGAAGCTGGTTGGTCGCGGCCCTGAACCGGAGGTTCATCAACTCGCGTCCGGCCTTTTCCATCTCTTCCTGAAGCTGTTCGTCGCTGAGTTCTCTAACTTCGTGAATGCGCATAATTCCACTATACTACCGAGTTGCTGGCCGCGGTGGCCAAGCGATCCCGGAACACGGTCTTGGTGGCGATTGGGAGCTTTTGGGACGCAAGACGCAGGGCTTCTACGGCCTCATTCTGAGGTACGCCGGCCACCTCGAAGAGGATGCGCCCCGGCTTGACCACGGCGACCCAGTAGTCCACCGCCGCCTTGCCGCCGCCCATCCGGGTCTCGGCGGGTTTCTTGCTCACCGACTTGTCGGGAAACACCCGCACCCAGACCTGCCCCCCGCGCTTAAGGTGGCGGGTTACGGCGATACGGGCCGACTCAATCTGCCGCGCGGTGATCCAGCAAGGTTCCATGGCCTTCAGGCCAACCTCGCCCGCGTTCACGCTGCTCCCGGTTGCGGCCGCGCCGCGCATTCGACCGCGAAACTGCTTCCTGTATTTTGTGCGCTTTGGCTGCAGCATTGGTATCTCCTGCTACTTGATCGGTGTTGTTGCCCTGGCCGCGGAGTTAATCCAGTGCTTGCTCAAGTAACTGGTCCAGCTCTTCGTCCGGCTCGCCGGCCTGCACGGTGACTTCGATGTTCTCCAGTTGCGTCGCTTCCTCGGACCGGACCGGCATCACCTGGCCGGTGTAAACCCAAACCTTTACCCCAACCCGGCCCATGATGGTGTGGGCTTCGGCCAAAGCGTAGTCGATATTGGCCCGCAGCGTGTGCAACGGCACCTGTCCCAGCATCAGCTTTTCGGTGCGGGCGATTTCCGAGCCGGAAATACGGCCCTTGACGATTATCTTGATGCCCTCGGCGCCGGCCTGCATGGCCCTCTGCGCCGCCTGGCGCATGGCCCGTCGGTAGGCGACGCGACGTTCCATCTGGTCGGCCACGTTGCGGGCCACCAAGTAGCCGTTCAGTTCCGGTTGCTCGATCTCAAGGATGTTGAGCTGAACCCGGCTACGGGTGATGACCTCCAGCTTGGCCCGCAGGTTCTTGACCCGCTCGCCGTCGCGCCCAATCAGGATGCCGGGCCGGGCTGAGTGGATGTTGATAACGCTGTCCTGCGCGCCCCGGTCAATTTCGACCCGGGCGATCCCCGCGTCGGAAAACATACGATACTCGTTCCGTATACTGTCCCGCAGTGCGAGGTCTTCCTTGACCAAGCTGCGATAGGCCGAGCTGTTGGGGGCGTACCAGTGGGCCTTCCAGTCTTTGATGATTCCCAACCGGAAGCCGTATGGATGGGTTTTGTGGCCCATTCCTCAGTCTCCTATTCCTCGTCTTCGTCAACGACCACGGTTACGTGGCTGGAGCGCTTGGTTATCCTGCCGATGCGGCCCCTGGCTCTGGGACGGAACCGCTTCAGCGAAGTCGCGTTGTCTGCGGTTATTCGTATGATGCGCAGGTTGTCGCGGTCCATCAGCATATTGTTTTCGGCGTTGGCCGCGGCCGACTGTACAACTTTGGCAACCGGCTTGGCCCACGGGGACTGTAGCAACCGAAGGGTGTTGAGCGCGTCATCAACCCGCTGGCCGCGTACCAGGTCCAGTATGGGCTTGAGCCTCTTTTGGGAGGCTCCAAGCTGTTTTGCTACGGCTCTAACTGGCGGCAAGATATTACCTCACCCTGCTGGAGCGTTCCGAGCGGGCCACATGGCCCCGGTAGGTGCGCGTCGGCGAGAATTCTCCCAGCCGGTGCCCCACCATGTTCTCCGTGACGAACACGGGAACGTGGCGGCGGCCGTCATGCACACCGATGGTCAGCCCGATCATTTCGGGCATAATCATTGATGCTCGCGACCAGGTGCGAATGACGGTGTTGGTCCCGGAGCGTTGCACCTGCTCCACTTTCTTCATCAGTTTGGGATGAATGTATGGCCCCTTCTTGATGGAACGGGACATTTTAGCGTCTCCTGCCCCGGCGCACGATGAACTTGGTCGACGCCTTCTTGCGACGGCGTGTCTTGTGTCCGAGGGTGGGTTTGCCCGTGGGCGACTTGGGGCCGGGCATACCGATGGGTGATCGGCCTTCGCCGCCGCCGTGGGGATGGTCCACGGGATTCATGGCCACGCCGCGCACCTTGGGACGGCGCCCCATGTGTCGCGTAGCCCCAGCCTTGCCCAGGCTTTCGTTTTTGTGGTCGGGATTGGAAAGCTGCCCGATGCTGGCGCGGCAGCGCAGAAGAATCCGGCGCATCTGGCCCGACGGCAGACGAATCAGCACGTACTCGCCCTCGCGCGATAGCACCTGCGCCCCTGTTCCCGCGCCGCGCACCAGTTGACCGCCGCGCCCGGGAGTCAGTTCAAGGTTGTGGACCACCGTGCCTGTGGGGATGTTGGTCAACGGCAGGGTGTTGCCCAAGCTGACCTCGGCGTCGGGGCCGGATTGCACGATGTCGCCAACACGCAACCCGTGCGGCGCCAGAATGTAGCTCTTCTCGCCGTCGGCGTAGAAAACCAGTGCGATACGAGTCGTCCGGTTGGGATCGTATTCGATGGACTGCACTCGCGCTGGCACGCCATCCTTCTTCCGCTTGAAATCAACCTCTCGGTACATTCGGCGCGATCCGCCGCCCCGAGCCCGGACGGTGATACGCCCCTGATTGTTGCGCCCGGCATGGTTCTTCTTGCGGGAAATGAGAGATTTTTCCGGTTTGTCGGTGGTCAGCTCCTCAAAGGAGGCGCGCACTGCATTCCGGGTTCCCGGCGTTATTGGTCGGAATTTTTTAAGCGGCATAAAGCGCCCCTTAGAGACCTTCTATCAGGTTGATGCGGTCGCCCTGTTTCAGGGTGACCACCGCTTTCTTGACGTCGGGCTGCTTCACCGAGCGGGGGCCGTAGCGCTTGCGCTTGCCCCGCAGCTTGGAGATGTTCACGTCCAAGACTGAAACATTGAAATTCTTTTCCACCGCCTCCTTGACCTCCACCTTGTTGGCCTTGGGAGCGATTTCAAAGGTGTACTTGCCCGACTCTTGCAGAATCGTGCTCTTTTCCGTAATGGTCGGCTTGAGCAGAACGCGATGAATTTCCATCTACTCACCGTCCTCGCCAGATCCGGGGTCGGCATCACTCTCGGATACCGAGTCGTCTGATACCGATATAGCGGATTCCTCATCGGTATCCGGACGGTCTTCGGCTTCGGCCCCGGCCCCTTCTTCGGAGGCAAACTTGCGCCCCCTGCGGCCGTGCGGTTCCGCAGCCAAGGTTTCCTCGGCCCAACGAGCGGCCTCCACGGTCAGTATCAGCATATCGCGGGACAGAAGGGCCTCCGCGTTCAACTGATTAACCGGGAGGGTGTAGATTTTCTTCAGGTTGCCGGCCGCCTGCACCACATCCTGGTTGCCGTCCAAGGTTACTATCAGCGCCGAACCGGACACGTTGAGTCGCCCCAGCAGTCCCACCATTGAGCGGGTCTTGCCGTCAATGAGGTCCATAGAGTCGAGGCACACCAAGCGGTCGCTGCGGGCTTTGTCCGAAAGGACGCAGCGCAGAGCAAGGCGGCGCATCCGTCGCGGTAGCGCCCTTCGGTAGCTGCGCGGATGTGGACCAAAGACCACACCTCCGTGCCGCCACTGAGGGGAGCGGATGCTGCCCTGCCGGGCGCGGCCGGTGTGCTTCTGGATCCACGGCTTGCGGCCCCCGCCCGACACCTCTGCGCGGGTCTTGGTGTCATGGGTGCCCTGCCGCCGGTTGGACTGGTAAATCACCATTGCCTGATGCACCAAGGAAGGATTCATCGGCACATTGAACACGGCATCGCTGAGTTCAATGTTCTCAACGGTATCGCCGGACTGATTTCTGACTTCGACTTGCATATTGCTGCTGCCTATGGGATCAGGCGACCCGCCGGATTTGCACCAAGGTATTGGGTGCGCCGGGGATGCCCCCTTTGACTATCAGAATGTTGCGGTCGGTATCCACACCGATGATTTCCAGACCCTTGACCGTGATGCGACGGTTGCCCATGTGCCCGGCCATTTTCATGCCTTTGAACACCTTGCCGGGCGTGGTGCCGCCGCCGATGGAGCCTGGGGCCCGGGCGCGGTCGGACTGCCCGTGAGTGCGCGGGCCGCCGCCGAAGCCGTGGCGCTTCATTGTGCCGGCAAAACCCCGGCCCTTGGAGCGCCCGATGATGTCGACTTTCTCGCCCTCGGTGAAGATGTCGACGCCCAC
This sequence comes from Dehalococcoidia bacterium, assembly GCA_965261945.1. Classification (GTDB taxonomy): domain Bacteria; phylum Chloroflexota; class Dehalococcoidia; order Lucifugimonadales; family UBA3495; genus VXOI01. Next base: position 1,581,509 of record CBDHEF010000002.1, on the reverse strand, counting down.
GGTCTGGCCTATCGAGTATTCCGCCGGGTTGTCGGCTTTCACCTCTCGGAGGTAACGGCTGGACCGGCTGCTGGGCCGGAAGTGGCCCTGCATCGGCTTGTTGGGCCGCTTGGCGTCCCCAAAGCCCAACTGCACGGCCTCATAACCGTCGGCATCCTTCGTTTTGACCTGGGTCACAACGCAGGGGCCTGCCTCGATCAGGGTAACCGGGACAACATTGCCGTTTTCCCGGAAGACTTGAGTCATACCTATTTTTTTGCCCAGAAATCCCCGTAGCATAATAAGCCGGCCTTGGCCTGATAAAGTCAGGCCTAGAGTTTAATGGAGATGTCGACCCCGGCAGGCAGATTCAGCCGGGTCAATGAGTCAATGGTCTTGGAGGTTGGCTCCAGTATGTCGATCAGGCGCTTGTGGGTGCGAATCTCAAAGTGCTCCCGTGAGTCCTTGTCGACGTGGGGCCCCCGGATGACGCAGAAGCGGCGTATGTGGGTGGGCAAAGGCACTGGCCCGGCGACCCTAGCCCCGGTGCGCTCGGCAGTTTCGACTATCTGGCCGGTCGACAGATCCAGCATCTTATGGTCAAACGCCTTCAGGATGATCCTGACTTTCTGCCTTGTCTGCATACGCCTACTTCAGTTTGCCGGGATCTGCTTCCCGGTCTGCAACTGCGTCATTAAAGATAGAACTCGAAGAATTGCGCCGAATGGGCCCGGAGCTTACAGCCTCACCGGTTAAAGCAGGGTTCGGAGCAACCCTTCGGGGACTGGTTCGTAGTAGCGGAACTCCATGGTGTAGGAGGCCCGCCCCTGAGTTATGGACCGCAGGGCCGTGGTGTAGGAGAACGTCTCTCCCAGCGGCACCGTCGCCCGTACTGTCTGAAGGCTTTCCTGACCCTCAATGGTGCGAATGTGAGCGCGCCTCGTTCCCAAGTCGCCGATCACGTCGCCAAGGAAGTCCCCTGGCGTCACCACTTCAAGCTCGGCGATGGGCTCCAATAGGACCGGGCCAGCCTTTCTGACTCCTTCCCGGATGGCCATCATCCCGGCGCTTCGGAAAGACATCTCGGATGAATCGACGGTATGGTAACTGCCGTCGACCAAAGTGACTTTCAAATCTACAAGAGGATAACCGCCCAGCGGCCCGTTGTCCAGTGCTTCCCGGACGCCTTTCTCCACTGCGGGGATGTATTCGCGGGGAATTACGCCTCCGCCGATGTCATTGACGAACTGTATGCCTTCCCCGCGGTCAAGGGGCTGGAGTACCAGCACCACATGGCCGTACTGCCCGTGGCCGCCGGTCTGCCGGACAAACCTGGCATCGGAGCGGTAGGGGCGGGTCAGCGTTTCGCGGTAAGACACGCGGGGGCGCCCAACCTGGGCTTCCACGTTGAACTCACGGCGCATCCGGTCGACCAGTACTTCCAGGTGCAGCTCGCCCATGCCGGACATGACCGTTTGGCCGGTTTCCTCGTTGAAGCGCACAATGAAAGTGGGATCTTCGTCGGACAGCTTGCGCATGGCGTCGCTGAGCCGGTCCTGGTCGGCGCGGGTCATCGGCTCGATGGCCACCGAAACGACGGGGCTGGGGAACTTGGGCGGCTCCAGGATGACCTGGTTCAAGTCGCCGCAGACGGTGTCTCCGGTGAAGGTGTTCTTCAGGCCGACGGCGGCGCAGATGTTGCCCGCCGTCACGTCTTCCAATTCCTCGCGGTGGTTGGCGTGCATCAGCAGGAGCCGGCCCATCCGCTCGCGGTTGTGGCGAGACACGTTCTGTACCGTCGCGCCGGATTTCACCCGCCCGGAGTAGACCCTCAGGAAGACGAGCCTGCCCACGTACGGGTCGGTCGCCACCTTAAACGCCAAGGCCGCCAGCGGGCCATCATCGTCGGGGTAGCGCAGTTCGGTCTCTTCGGTCTGGGGGCTGACTCCCTCCACCGGCGGCACGTCAGCGGGAGATGGAAGGTAACATAGCACGGCGTCCAGCAGAGGATGAACCCCTTTGCCGGAAATCGCGCTGCCGCACAGCACCGGAACCAGTGTCTGTGAGACGGTGGCCCGGCGCAGGGCTTCCCGGAGGTCTTCGGGCGAGAGTTCTTCACCCTCAAGATAACGGATGAGCAGTTGCTCATCCGTTTCAACTATCTTCTCTATCATCTCCTGCCGGTAGCGGTAATATTCGTCCTCGTACTCGGCAGGAACGGAAAGAATTTCGTAGTCCTCGGCGCTGCTGCGACGGCCCCGGCCCACGGGATATACAGTGGCGCGTCCACCGATTAGGTCTATGGTGCCGCAGAACTGGTCTTCCTCCCCCATGGGCAACTGGATAGTGACCGGGTTGGCGTTGAGACGCCGCCGGATGGAGTCGAGAGTGCGCTCATAGCTGGCGCCAACCCGGTCCATCTTGTTCACGAAGCAGATGCGGGGTACGGAGTAGGTGTCGGCCTGACGCCAGACAGTTTCCGATTGCGACTGGACACCCGCCACGGCATCAAGGACGACAACGCCGCCATCCAAGACGCGCAGGGAACGTTCGACCTCGGCTGTGAAATCGACGTGGCCGGGGGTGTCGATGATATTGATGCGGCAGTCCTGCCACTGGGCCGTGGTTGCTGCGGCGGTGATCGTGATGCCCCGTTCCCGTTCCTGGGGCATCCAGTCCATTGCCGTAGTCCCGTCGTCCACGCCGCCCACCCGGTGAATGCGGCCGGTGGCGTATAGCACTTGCTCGGTTACGGTGGTCTTGCCAGCGTCAATATGGGCGATAAATCCGATATTTCGGATTTTGTCTATTGGGAAAGTGTCTTGCATAGCGTTGGGCACTTGGTGAAGAAGCGGGAACCTGTCTTTGCGCTACCGGGTGCCGGAATTACCGGCGGTAGTGAACAAAGGCGCGATTGGCCTCTGCCATTCGGTGCAACTCCTCCCTGCGGCGAACCGCGGATCCCTCGCCGCGGGCGGCGTCCATCAACTCGAGGGCCAAGCCCCGGCGCATGGGAATACCCTTGCGCGACCTTGCTCCCCGGATAAGCCAGCGCATTGCCAGCGCCTCACTGCGCTCAACACGCAGCTCGGTGGGCACCTGAATGGTTGCGCCGCCCACACGTTTGGGCCGCACTTCCACTGCGGGAGTGGCATTGCGCAGGGCCTGCTGAAAGACGTCCAGCGGCTCGCGGCTCGATTCACCTTGAATTATTGTGAAAGCGTTGTAGGTCAGCCTCTGCGCTATCGATTTCTTGCCTTGCAGCATCAGCCGGTTGATAAACCGGGCCAGCTCCGCGTTGTTGAAGCGCGGGTCGGGCGTGATGGTGCGCCGTTCGGCGCGTCTCCTTCTGGACATCGGTTACACCTTTGGTTCAATTTCCGGCGCCTGTATCCTGCCGCCGGAATTCGGGGGAAGCCGAAAACCGCCGCGTCTAGCGGCGGGGACGGTTGGCTCCGTACTTGCTGCGCCCCTGTCGACGGTCGTTCACACCCTCGCAGTCCAAGGCGCTGCGCACCACGTGATAGCGGACACCCGGCAGGTCCTTGACCCTTCCGCCGCGTATCAGCACCACGGAGTGCTCCTGAAGGTTGTGCCCTTCGCCGCCGATGTAGGCGGTGACCTCGACCCCGTTGGTCAGCCTGACGCGAGCAATTTTGCGCAACGCCGAGTTGGGCTTCTTGGGGGTCATGGTGCGTACCTGAATGCAGACGCCGCGCCGTTGCGGGCAACCTGGGCCCCACTTCACGCGGTTTCGCAGGGAGTTCTGCACCCAGTGCATGGCCGGGGCCTTGGTCCGTTTGCGGACCGGCTGTCGGCCCTTTCGCACAAGTTGATTGACTGTAGGCATAGGTTATTCTCCGCACACCTTTCAGTGGGACTACAAATCTATCAAGGCTCACGCCGAATGTCAATAACTATATCACAGATTCACCCGGCCTTCACCGGACACGTTTCACATAACCAGTCTCTTTTGACTCTCCCCTTTCCTTTGAGGAGAGGGGCTGGGGGGTGCAGGATGAAATCCGGGTGGCAAAACGTCCCCTCGCAAGCGGGAACACCCCAGCCTACCCCCTGGGAGAGGGAACAACTGGATGACCCGTCTCGCAAGACAGGCGGTGCCGCCCTGCGAATGCCCGCTGGTTGCGGAGCGGATGGCATCGCAGCGTTGTATAATGGCGCAGGCAGTTTCAAGCCTTTCCTGTTTGCCGGCACAGCGGTTCAGTTTCACACTTCAATCTGGGTAGAGTAGGTAGAACAAACATGGTAGAACAGACCGAGAACACTGCCTCGTACACTATGGGTTACAGCGATGAGTTCCGCCAACTCCTCAACCGGCGCAGCGCCTCCACCAACGCTGCCCACCTGTTGCCGCGCCTGAAGCTGGGGCTGCGGGTGCTGGACTTCGGCTGCGGGCCGGGCACGATTTCCGTCGGTCTGGCCGAGCGGATAGCGCCGGGCGAGTTGCACGGCATTGACATGGAGGAATCGCAGATTGAACTGGCCAGGCAGGCCGCTGCGTCCGGTGGCCACGAAAACATGGTCTTGCACGTTGGCAGCGTGAACGCACTTCCCTTCGAGGACAACTACTTCGACGTGGCTCACTGCCACGCCGTCCTGATGCACATTCCGGATACCCAGGCGGCGCTGGCCGAGGTCAGGCGGGTATTGAAGCCGGGCGGCATCATAGCCAGCCGGGAGGCCATTGTGGCGTCGTCATACCTGGAGCCACAGCCCAAAGAAATTGCGGAAGCCTGGGGGACATTCTCCAGGCTGGTCCAAGGCAACGGCGGCCATCCGAACTTCGGCAGGGAACTAAAGGCGGCCTTGCTTGACGCCGGGTTTGCCGACATAAAGGCAACCGCATCCTTTGACGCTTTCAGCTCGACGGGAGATGTTGCCTTTCTCCATGGGTTCATTTCTGACTGGTTCTTTTCCCCGGCAGTAATAGCGGCGTTGACTAACTTCGGTCTGGCCACCCACGAGGGCATTGAGTCGTGGCGGCGGCTCCTGGGCGAGTGGCGCGACAACCCCGCAGCTTCCGGCGCTATCGCATTCGGGGAAGCGATAGCCACGAAACCGTAAGCAGCCAGCCGTTGGTTTCCCCAAGCTGAGAATGGCTGTACTCTACAATACCAACTCAAGCATCTGCCACTCAGGAGGTCCCCCTTTGGCCCGCTCTTTGCCCTATGCCGAGATGGACAAAATGCTCTCCCTGTCCAAGCGTCGGGGGTTCATATTCCAGAGCAGCGAGATTTATGGCGGCCTCGGCTCCACCTGGGACTATGGCCCCTTGGGAGTGGAGCTGAAGCGGAACGTCAAAGAGGCCTGGTGGCGCTCGGTAATCGCCGGGCGCGATGACATGGTGGGGCTGGACGCCGCCATCCTGATGCACCCCCGCACCTGGGAAGCCAGCGGCCATGTGGAGAATTTCAGCGATCCCCTGGTTGAGTGCCGCGGCTGCAACCAGCGGTTCCGGCAGGATCACCTGATGGAAAACGCCGGGATAGACCCCGCTGATCCCCAGGCCGCCTCAGCCGCGAAGAGCCTGCGCTGCCCGGACTGCAATGGCGAGCTGACCGACCCGCGTCGCTTCAATCTGATGTTCCGCACCTTCATGGGGCCGGTGGAGGACACCGCCCATGAGGTCTGGCTGCGCCCCGAGACGGCCCAAGGCATCTTTGTCAACTTCCCCAACGTGGTGAACTCCACCCGCAAGAAGCTGCCCTTCGGGATCGGGCAGATAGGCAAGTCCTTCCGCAACGAAATCACCCCCGGCAATTTCACCTTCCGCACCCGCGAGTTCGAGCAGATGGAGGTGGAGTTCTTCGTTCGCCCTGGATCCGACCTCGAATGGCTGAACCGCTGGGTCAAGGACCGCTTCCAGTGGTACGTTGACCTGGGCATTCGCCCCGAAAACCTGCGGCTGCGCAGGCATGGCCCGGACGAACTGGCCCACTACGCCAAGGACTGCTACGACATCGAGTACCGCTTCCCTTGGGGTTGGGCGGAGTTGGAGGGCATCGCCGACCGAACCGATTTTGACCTGAAGCAGCACGCCGAGTTCAGCGGCGAAGACTTGTCGTATTTCGACGATAGCGTAACTCCGGCGGAACGCTACTACCCCTATGTCATCGAGCCTTCGGGCGGCGTTGACCGCGCTACGCTGGCCTTCTGGCTGGATGCCTACGATGAGGAGCCCGACGGAAACACCGTGCGCGTCGTTTCCCGCATCCATCGCCGGCTGGCCCCGGTGACCGTGGCGGTGCTCCCCCTGAGCCGCAACGAGCGGCTGACTCCCACGGCCCGCCGGGTTCACGACCTGCTGCGCCCGCACTTTGGGGTCCAGTACGACGACGCCCAGAGCATCGGTCGCCGCTATCGACGGCAGGACGAAATCGGCACCCCATATTGCGTAACCGTGGATTTCGATTCCCTCGACGACCATCAGGTCACCGTCCGCGACCGGGACACCATGTACCAGACGCGGGCGCCGCTGTCCCGCCTGGTTGACATCCTGCGCGACAAGCTGGAACACGGCTGGTAGCCGAAAGGTACCCTCTCCCGCCGGAGAAGGTTTGGGGCGGGGACGTCCCCAAGGACTCTTTGCACAATGCCAAACCTCATTGCCGCTGCTGTCCGGGAGGGCCTGTTCACCCATGTTGTAGCCCGCCGCATCCTGTACTACCCCGAACTCAAGTCCACCATGGACGAGGCGGCCCGGCTGGCGGACGAGGGCACCGTGGAAGGCACCGTGGTTATTGCCGAAAGGCAGTCGGCCGGGCGGGGGCGCCAGGGACGCAGTTGGGTTTCCGAACCGGGCAATCTCTTGCTCTCGGTATTGTTTCGGCCAACCATGGAGCAACTGCCGTTCATCAGTATGATCGGCGGCGTGGCGGCGGCGCGGGCAGTCCGCAAGACCGCCGGATTGCACGCGCGAATCAAGTGGCCCAACGACCTGCTGCTGGGCGGACGGAAGGCGGCGGGCATCCTGGCCGAGAGCGCCATCTTGGGCGATTCGGTGTGTTATGCTGTTTTGGGCATCGGCGTAAATGTCTCGCTGGATGTCGCCGAGTCCGATGGGATCTCCGCCATCGCCACCAGCGTCAACGCCGCAGCCGGACACGACGTAAGCCGGGCATCGCTGCTACGGCAGTTGTTGCTGGAACTGGACGACCTGTACATCGCATTGAGCCGGAGCGATTCACCCTGCCCGAATGGCGTGGCTTGCTGGATACCACTGGGCGCCGGGTGAATGCGACCTCCGGCAACGAGTCCTATGCCGGGCTGGCCGAGGGCGTTGACGAAGCGGGCAATCTGCTTCTCCGACTGGACGGCGGACGGCTCATCACCCTGACCGCCGGCGACGTTACTCTCGGCGGGGCAGACCAAAGCTGAAGGGGAATCATGCTCGAATCACTGAGTCTTGACGGCAGAACGGTGGTGATTACGGGAGGAGGCACCGGTCTGGGCCTGGCTATGGTGCGCGCCCTGGCCCGCGCCGGAGCGACCCTGGTCATCGCGGGCCGTCGTTCCGGCCCCATTGAGGAGGCTGCCGCTGAGGCAGAGGCCCTCGGAAGCGAGGCCATTGCGGTCGCCACCGACGTGACCGACTCCACCCAGGTAGAAGCCCTGATGGACGCCGCCATCGCCCGCTTTGGCAAGATCGACGTTCTCATCAACAACGCGGGGGCGGTGCAGGACAACGTCCGCAAGCCCATTTGGGACATCACCGATGAAGACTGGCGCCGCATAATGGACGTGAACCTGAGCGGGGCTTTCTTCTGCTCGCGCGCCGTTTCCAAGCCGATGGTGGACCAGGGCCACGGCAAGATAGTCAACGTGGCATCGGGCTTCGGGATGCGGGGTGGGCGCGACATCTATATGTACTGTTGCAGCAAGGGTGGGATGATCCAACTCACCCGTGTTTTGTCCTTCAACCTGGCGCGGCACGGTATCACTGCCAACAGCATCGTGCCCGGGTTCGTGCCAACGGGAGACATGGGAGCAACAACGGCGAGCCTGCCGCGTTCCGGCGATTTTCTGCCCATCGGCAAGCTGGGGAAGCCGGAGGACTTCGGCCCGCTGGCGGTGTTCCTCTCCTCCAGCGCATCCGACTACATGACCGGCGAGATGATAATCGCCGACGGCGGCGGTCTTGCGGGCGGCATAACCCCCACGGGCCACGCACCGCTGATTGCGTTGGAGCCGTAGTTTCAGCGTAGTATCAGTAGTTTCAATCAGTAATCTCAAAGGGACGCCCTCACTCCAACCCTCTGCCAGGGGGCCAGTGCACTTTATGAGAGTCCCGAACATCTCGCCCGGCTCATCCCACCTGTCCTACGAAATGGGGGGGCAGGATTGCACACAGAGGAGACTAGGTATGCCGGTTCTGCCGGAGTATGGATTGTCTGGCCAGGTTGCTTTGTTCGCCACGTCGGGCGGCAATGAGGCGCCGTTTCTTGCCTCTGCGCTGGCAGAGGCCGGCGCGACGGTTTTCGTGGTGGCCCGCACACAGAAGCTGCTGGAAGCAGTGCTGGATGCCCTGCCGTCCGGCAGTACGGGCACGGTTATGAACGCGGGTTCTGACGTGAGCGCAGCCCGTGTTGCGGAGGAACTTGACCGGCAGCACGGACGGGTGGACATCCTGGTCAACGATTGCAGGAGTATGTACGCCGCCCCCTTGACGGAAGTCAGGCAACTGGAATGGGAGGAAGTGCAGACCAGAAACGTCAAGATGCCCTTCCTGCTGGCGCAACAGGCCCTGCCGCGAATGGCCGGGCGGGAATACGGCCGGGTCGTCAACATTGTGTCGGAGTTGGCAGAGCGTGGGATGGTCAACGGCTCCGTCTTTGCTGCCAGCCAGGCCGCCGTTCTGTCGCTTACTCGTTCCCTGGCCGTGGAGTGGGGCCGCCACAACATTCGCATCAACGCCCTGGGCACCGGCTGGATGGACGCCACAGGCCAGCCCATTGAGAAGCAGCTTGAGGAACTTCTGGTGCGCTATACCCCCCTACGACGCAAGGGACGTCCGGAGGACATCGCTCCCCTGCTGGTCTACCTGTGCTCCGAGTCCTGCGACTACTCCACCGGCCAGCCGGTGTACGTGGACGGGGGCCTGAACGCCCACCCGTAGGGAGTGGGACAAATCAGGGCAGAAGAGGCGTGTAAGCCACTCAACCTGGCGAATTTTGTTTCATCTTCCCGCATCTTTAGGTGTACAATAGGCGTTGCTGACAACCTCCCAAACGATGTACCGACAAGTCGCAGAATCAAGCAGACCTGTTGCGCGGTTGCGCGGTATGTCTGATTTGACCGGCGAGTCCTATCTCAAGCGCAACGAGTTGCAGCTCCGCCTCTCCTCCCTCCTCAGCAGCTATGGCTACCGCAGCCTCGATACCCCCCTTCTGGAACCCACCGAGCTGTTTCTGCGCAAGTCGGGTGGTGAGCTTGCCTCCCAGCTTTTCAGTTTCACCGATCCGGCCACCCGCGCGGTCAGCCTGCGCCCCGAGTTCACCGCCCCGGCCATGCGCCATTACCTGGAAAACTCCGGCGAAATTGAGTTGCCTGCGCGCTGGCAGTATTGTGGCCCGGTGTTCCGGTTCGAGGGCGCCGCTCTGCGGGAAAGCTCCAACGTCGGCAGCCAGTTCACCCAGATCGGGGGAGAACTGCTGGGAGCGTCCAGTGTCATGGCAGACGTGGAGCTGCTGGACCTGGCGCTGGCGACACTGGACGTATCGGGCCTTCGGGACTGGACGCTGCGGCTGGCCGACCTCAATATCCTGAACAGCCTGCTCGACCCGCTGGGCCTGTCGGAACGCGCCCGCGCATTCGTCGTGCAGAACGTGCCCCTTCTGCGGGATGGGCCTGCACCCATACCGCAAATCGTTGACGACGCACAGCGCCTGCACATCGTGGGGCGCGCTCCAGATGACGACTATCTGAGCCAGGCGGTGCAGGGACTCGACGACGACGAGGCGAGACACGTTCTGCTGGGCGTGTTGCGCTCCAATCCCCTTGACCAACTGGGACAGCGCAGGCCGGAGGAAGTGGTCGAGCGGCTGCTGCGCAAGATTCGCCGCCCGGATGCCGAGGATTCGCTTCGGCTTGCTTTGGAAACAGCGTCGGAACTGGCCCAAGTGCAAGGGGAGCCGTCAGACGTCCTCGCCGGAGCGTTCGACGTTTTGCGAAATGCCGGAGCGGACACTTCAGCAATGGGAAGGCTGGAACAAACCATCGGTATGCTTCCCGAGCGCCGCGCGGCAACCGGGAGGATCGTGCTGGACTTTGGGCTGGTGCGGGGACTGGCTTACTATAACGGGATAATCTTCGAGGTGGCCCACTCGTCCTGGCCTGGGCCGCTGGGTGGCGGAGGGCGCTACGACGGCTTGGCCCGCGACTTGGGCGGAAGCCACCGCCTGCCTGCCCTCGGTTTCGCCTACAGCCTGGATGCGTTGGTCGAGCTGACCGGGGATGATGCTTCCGGTTCCGTTCAACAGGCCGCGGGCATTCTGGTGGTCGCGGCCGGCGACGACGCCAACGCCGCGGCTTTGGAAGCGGCGAGGGAACTCAGGCAACGGGGCGAGACCGTAGAAATGGAAGTTACCGGGTTGAATGGAGACGAGGCCATGGCCTCCGCTGGGCGGCGAGGTCTGGCCAGGGTGATCGTGGTGGGGGCCGACGGTCTGGTCACTTCCTACGATGTCTGAATCAAGTCCCCTCGATCCGAAGCGCCGAAAGGGCAGGTTGAAGGCGTAATATGAGTGGTTCCGAAACCTCCAACGGGCAGCCGTCGCTGCGCCTGCTATTGCCCAGCGACGGCGATCTGCACCAGCCGACTCTGGATTTCATGCGGGGCTGTGGCCTTACGGTCCGCCGCCCCAACGCCCGCCGCTACACCGCCTCCGTTCCGGCCCTCCGTGGGGTTGAGGTGCTGTTCCAACGCACCGCCGACATTACGGCCAAGGTGGAGGAAGGCAGCGCCGAATTGGGCATCACTGGTATGGACCGGCTGCTGGAATATCGCGAAGACGAGCGTCGGGCCGCCGTGATTGTGAACAATCTCGGCTATGGCCGGTGCGATCTGGTGCTGGCCGTGCCGGAGGCCTGGCTGGACGTAACTTCGCTGGCCGATCTGGCCGATCTGGCCCTGGAATTCCGGCAGGAAGGCAAGCAACTGCGTATCGCCACCAAGTACCCGCGCCTTCTCAGTTCCTTTCTGTACCACCGGGGGATTAACTACTTCACGCTTGCCCCTGCTTCAGGAACGCTGGAGGCGGCGCCGGTCGCCGGGTACGCGGACCTCATCGCCGACCTCACCGCCACTGGAGCGACCTTGAGGGAAAACCGGCTGAAAACCCTGGAAGAAGGGACCATCCTAGCCTCGCAAGCCTGCCTGCTGGCCAACGCGGAACTGCTGGCCGCGTCGCCGGGCGCGCGCGAACTGGCCCGGGCCCTGACCGAAATGATGGAAGCCCATCTCAGGGCAGAGCCTTACTATCGCCTGTCGGCCAACGTGCAGGGGCCGTCTGCCGACGCTGTGAGCGCCATGATACTGGCCCGCCCCGCCCTGGCCGGGCTGCGGGGGCCGACGGTGGCCCGCGTGTATAACATCGAAGAGCAGGACTGGTTCTCGGTGAGCCTGCTGGTAAAGAAAGACCTCCTGCTGGAGGCAGTAGACCACCTGCGAAGCTGTGGGGCGGAAGATGTGGCCGCATCACAACTCTCTTACCTGTTCGACAGCTACTCTCATTCCTTCGAGGCTCTGTTCGGCACGTTGATTGCGGAGAGTTCGACAACCCAGATCGCGGAGAGTTCGACAACCCAAACGTGAGGGGCTAAAATACTGCATCCACCTCATCGCCCTGGAATGTCCTGAAAGTTCGGCGCTGGCATTACGCTATGAGCCGGCGCAATCGAAACGGTGGGAATCATACGCACCGCGGACAGGCACAAGGACTGCGAGAATGCCCAACCTGCCCATGCACATCTATCTGGCCCATCAGGTCGCCGAGCAGCTTGACCGGGGCTATGTTTATGACCACATCGGCAGCTTCTACCTGGGGTCCACCTCGCCCGATATCCGCGCCATGACCAAGTGGCCCCGCGAGCAGACGCACTTCGCGCCGCTGTCCGTGCGCGAGGTTGGCACCGGCGCTCGCACCATGTTCCGCAGCTACCCGGAACTGATGGATGGCAGCGAGCAGTCCATGGCGACCCGCACGTTCCTGCTGGGATACGTCTGCCACCTGGCCGCCGATGAAGTTTGGATAACCTCCGTATACCGTCCCAACTTCGACACCGCGAGCGAAGGGACGAGGCTCACCGGAGACCAGGTTCAGGCTGACATCTGGGACAGGGCGGTGCAGTTGGACATGGACCGGATTTCCCTTCCCGACGTGAGTGGCCCGCTCAACGCCGGACACGCCGTTTCCTGCGGCGACACGGACGTGTCGGTCGCGTTCTTCGAGGATGGTCTGCTCACCCAATGGAAAGAGCGGGTGTCGGGATTTGTCGGTCGGGAATTCGAGTGGTCGCGGCTCAAGTTCGCCCTCAACCGGATGTACCGCGACAACGACGAAGTGCAACATTCGGTTGACCGCTTCCTCGACCGGATGCCGGCAAGCCTGGAAGAGGTCTACCAGAAAATTCCCGAAGCGAAGGTGGAGAACTACCGCCGGGAAGCCGTGGCTGCCACCATCGCCCAGGTTAGGGAGTTCCTGCCCGGATAAACTCCCCCGTCGAACTCGATATGCGGAGCCGCCAAGTGCCAACCAACGCTACGCTGAATATAATTCGCGGCATCGAAAACGCTGAAAACGTCCTGACCCGCATCGATCCGCTGGACCTTTCATCGCTTCCTGAATCCGTGGTGGCGCGAACCCATCGGGCCTTCGGGGAGGACGTCACCCCCGCGGAGTCGGTGGTGCGGATGCTGGCCGACGTCAAGCGAGAGGGAGATGTCGCCGTCCGCCGGTACGCCAAGCTGCTGGACAACGCCGACCTGGACGACTTTCGTATTCCCCAGAGTGAACTGGACGCGGCCAGTGAGCAGGTCAGCCCGGAGCTTTGGCAATCCCTTGAACTGGCGGCAGACCGCATCCGGGCCTTTCACCAGTCAACCCTGCCGGTCGAATGGATGGACCCGGCGCAAGGATTGGGCGAATTGTTGCGCCCTCTGGCCCGGGTGGGAATCTATGCCCCGGGCGGCAGCGCTGCCTATCCGTCCACGGTGCTGATGACGGTGATACCGGCCCGCGTCGCCGGTGTCATAGAGGTAATACTCACCACGCCGCGAACCGGCTCTCAGCCGCTGAATCCGGCAGTGGTTGCCGCCGCGAAAATTGCCGGTGTAGACGCCATGTACCAGGTCGGCGGCGTCCCGGCCATCGGCGCCCTGGCCTACGGGACCGAGTCGATCCCTCGCGTTGACAAGATTTGCGGCCCTGGCAACATCTTCGTGGCCTACGCAAAAAAGTTGGTTCAGGGCGCGGTGGACATTGACGGTGTTTTCGGCCCAACGGAAACCATAATCCTGGCCGATGATGGCGCCAACGCCAACTTCTGCGCCGCCGACCTCATCGCGCAAGCCGAGCACGACCCGCTGGCGACGGCCATCCTGGTCACTGACAGCGAAGAACTGATCGCCCGAGTTAACACGCAACTGGAGTCCCAGCTTGCCGTCGCCCCCCGGGGCGACGTGGCGCGTGAGGCTTTGGAGCGCCAGGGCCGGGTGGTGCTGGTGGACTCGCTGGACGAGGGCGTGGAGCTGGTCAACCGCATCGCGCCGGAACACCTGTGTCTGCTGCTGCGGGAGCCGTGGAGCTGGGTTGACCGCATCCACCACGCTGGCGGGCTGTTCCTGGGTGAGTATTCGCCGGAAGTGATGGGCGACTACATCGCCGGGCCCAGCCACGTCATGCCCACCGGCGGGACGGCGCGGTTCGGCTCCGCGCTCAGCGTTCACCACTTTCTGCGCACGATGCCCGTGGTGGGCCTCAGTCCTGAAGACTTCCGGAATCTTGGCCCCGCCGCCGTCCAGATAGCCAACGCAGAAGGACTGGCCGGCCACGCCGGAGCAGTACAGGTGAGGCTCGACTCCCTCAAAGCCGCGGCAGGGTAACCCTGCCCGACAATGCACTATCACGCAAGTCAGGTCTGGAGAGCATGGCCGAATTTACTGAACAACTGCAACAGTCAATGCTGCCTCACATCCGCAGGCTGGATGTTTACGAGGGTGTGGATCCGGTGGAGGTGATGGCCGAGCGCGCCGGTATCCCGCTGGACAAAATCATACGGCTCAACGGCAACGAAAACCCCTACGGCCCGTCCCCGGCGGTAGCTGCTGCGCTGGCCGGTTTCCCCAACTTCAACCACTATCCCGACCCGGCGCAGCGCCAGTTGCGCCAGGCCCTTTCGGGCTACGTCGGCGTTGACCCCGACCGCATCATCGCGGGCAACGGCAGCGACGAACTAATCGATATGCTGTTTCGGATGTTCATCGGCCCCGGCGACAACATCATCAACCTGACGCCCACCTTCGGGATGTACGCGCTGGGAGCGGAAATCTGCGGCGGCGAGGCGGTTTCGGCGCCCCGCGACGCCAACTTCGAGATTGACCTGGAAGGAATCAAGCTGGCCATCACGGAACGTACCAAGGCCATCGTGGTCTGCTCGCCCAACAATCCCTCCGGCAATATGCCCACTGAGGCCGAAGTCAGGGCGCTGCTGGAGACGGGACTGCTGGTGATTGTGGACGAAGCCTACTACGAGTTCAGCGGCCAGACCATGATGCACCTGCTGGACGAGTTTCCCAACCTGGTTGTGCTGCGAACCTTCAGCAAGTGGGCGGGGCTGGCCGGCTTGCGCATCGGCCTGGGTGCGATGCGCCCCGACCTGGCCCGGACGATGATGTCGGTCAAGCCTCCTTACAACGTCAACCTGGCCGCAGAGGTAGCGCTCATCGCGTCGCTGGAAGATATGCCGGCCCTGCTGGAGCGGGTCAATGCCATTGTCGCTGAACGGGAACGTATGGCTGGGTTGCTGGCGGCAATCCCCACGGTTAAGGCATATCCCTCAAGGGCCAACTTCATCCTATGCGAGTTGCCCGAAGGCAGTGGCCGGCGAGTGTTCGAGGGACTGTGCAATCGTGGCATATTTCTGCGGCGCTGGAGCAGCGCCCGCCTGAAGGACTGTGTGCGCTTCTCCGTAGGGTTGCCGGAGGAGAACGATGCCGTTGCGGCCGCCCTGTCCGAACTCACAAATTCCCTCTCCCTTGATGGAGAGGGTTAGGGTGATTTATGGCTGACGACGCCAACCTGCCCGCCATCCCGGAAGGCCGCACTGCCAACCTGCACCGCGTGACCGGAGAAACCGACATCCGCCTGACCCTCAACCTGGACGGAGCAGGCGTCTACGAAGTGGACACAGGCAACGGCTTCCTGGACCACATGGTCAGCCAGATTTCCCGCCACGGTCTCATTGACATAAACCTGAAAGCGGATGGCGACCTGCACACCGGCTGGCATCACCTGGTGGAGGATGTTGGCATCACGCTGGGCCGCGCCTTTCACGAGGCGCTGGGCGACGCGCGGGGCATTCGGCGCATGGGCCATGCCATCGTGCCGTTGGACGAGACTCTGGCGATGGTGGCGCTGGACTGCTCGGGCCGAGGCTACGCGGTCATCGAGACGACCATCGACGATTCCATGGTTGAGACGCTGCCCGGCTCACTGGTGCGCCACTTCTTCGAGTCCTTCGCGCTGGAGGGCAAGATCAACCTACATGCCAAGATACTCACCGGCATAGACCCCCACCACAAGGCTGAGGCCCTCTGCAAAGCCACGGCCCGAGCCCTCCGCGACGCTCTGGAACCCGACCCCCGCTCCCCCCACGCAGTGCCAAGCACCAAGGGGACGCTGAGCGGTTAGGGCCGTTCATGCAAATAATTGACATCAAGCACTCAGGTTGTATAATAAAGACTATCAAAAAGGCAAATCTGAAAATCTCCCCGGAGGATGAGGGGACACTGCGCCTTTGTTGTCCAGACAAGTAGCCATTAAGACAGATTCCTGCACCGCAGACTCGGTTTGTTACGGACTTGCTCATATCCTGCCCAGCGAAGGAGCGATATGAAATTCCGACACAGAGTCTTTCTGAAAGTCAGTGCCCTGGTTTTTGCCCTGTCCGTAATGGCCGGAATCGCCAGCTTCGCAGTTGCGGACGGGGGACCGACCTACGAAGCCGAAGTTGACGGCGTTACCAAGGTTCTCACGATTGGAACGGAAGTAGCTCAAGGGACACTGCTCAGCGATGGGAACTGTGATTTTCCAAATCCAGTGGTAATCACAGGCAACCCCACGGAACAGGAGAACTCCGGCAAGGTCACGTCAAGAGTCACCGAAGACTGTATGTTGCTTGTTTCCAATTTGGAGTGGCGCCAAGTAACCAGTGGCTCGGAAAGCCGCTCTTCCCCTCAGCCCTCGCCCAATCCATGAGCCAGTGGGAGTTCTGACGAAACCGAGGAATTCATAGGCTACGTGGATTCGTCGATAACAGACTTGCTTGGCCTCGAAGTGAACTCAGTCGAGGCTGGTATCCAATATTTCGACGATGGCTCCGAAGTATGGGGTGGACATTCCGGATTCCACGATTGGTACTGGCTTACGTTGTCTGGATGGGTGAAAGACTCCGGTACATCCGGTGAATTCACGACTGGCCCGAATGTAATCTCCACTTGGACTGAGGGAGAGTTCCATAACGATCTTTGTCCTGGTGGCGAACATTGTCGCACGAAGCACCGGGGCACATTTTTCTCCTACCCAGGAGACCCGCGCTGGCACTGCACTGTCTACGTCATTCACTGGGCGCTGCGCCACCGTTGCCACGGCGAAACAATAGAGGTTGCCGACTAATTCGCGCTTGAACCCGGCAGATGCTGTCCCGGACAATGCGCAACCTCTACGGGAGCGCCAGCTGATAACCGGCGCTCCCGTAGGAAAGGAGTGGTGGAATGGGCAAGTCCTTTCCGCGGTTCACATCAAGGCAATCTCATTGGATGGACGCGAATGCGGGGAGATTTACGATTCCCCATATATGCCTGGGAGCTTACATTATTGTTGATCTGCTATTGAATGACTTCGAACTCAATTACCTGCTACTGAATGACTTCAGAAGTTTTGTAATCGGAATGTCTCTGATGTTATGGGCCACAGTCACCCTTTGGGGAGTTCTGGTTATCTATTTTGCCGCGCAAGCCACGATCAGAGACTCGGAACGGTATGCCCGTCATAGCTACTGGCTGGCTATCGCCTACCTTTGCTTCAGCATAGGAGTAGTGGGCATTTCGTGGACTTTCCTGATTGGGTATGCGATAGTGTCCCTTGTCTATTTCGCGGAGTCATTGATGTTATTGGTTTTCGCCCGGCGCACCGTTAGAGAACTGCGGGAATATCGCTAGACCTCAATGCCTTGGAACCCGGTCCCACACAGCGCCAAGGGGACGCTGAGCGGCTAGGCCGTCGCCACGAACTGCTCGACCTCTATGCTCTCAGCGCGAGCCTGAGCCTGCCAGAGGTCGTAATCCATCTGAACGCCCAGCCAAGTTTCCGGAGTGGAGCCAAAGGCTTTGGACAAGCGGATAGCCATATCCACGGATATGCCGGACTTCCCGTTTATCAAATCCGACAGTGCTTGACGGGTCACGCCCAGCCCTTTCGCCGCCCTGGTTACGGACAATCCCAAGGGATCAAGGCACTCCCGTTTCACGATTTCGCCCGGATGTGGCGGGTTCTGCATCGGCATTTTTCCGCTCCCCAATCTCCGCTCCCCAATCAATGATAGTCCAAGTAATCCACGTCGGCGGCATGGCCGTCCTCGAACCGGAAGATCACCCGCCAATTGCCCGACACTGAGACTGCATAGTATCCCCGAAACTGGCCGGACAACTGGTGCAAACGGAATCCCGGCAGGTTCATATCCTGCGGCCCGCTGCTCCGGTTGAGAAAGACTAGGATGCGCCTCAGCTTTGAGACGTGTTCCGGGGATACGCGCCTGGCCCCTCGACCGTGATAGAAGTCCTCAAGGCCGCTATGCCGGAACGACTGTATCACTACTGAAAGATATTGTGTCGCCTGTCGCCTGTCAATTGACAGTGACTTGGGCCGGTTATCTATCCGCTGCTATCGGCGGCGCCCCCTAAAGCGCCCGCCCGCGCCGCGCGATGAACCCCGGGAACGCCTGCTCCACTCCGTAGCCCTTGACCTGGTTGGTGTAGTCGCGCTCGTTCTCCCACATCTGGCGCAGGTCGGCGGCCCTGTCCTGGAGCAGAATCTGCTTGATGCCGGTGACCGACTCGGGGCGGTGGCCGGCAATGGTGGTGGCGATCTCCATCGTCTTGTCGCGGAGTTCCGATGATGGCGTCAGGTGATTGAGCAGGCCGACGCGGTAGGCTTCCTCGGCTCCCACGACACGGCCGGTGAACAGGTATTCCTTGGCGATGGGCCAACCCACCTGGTTGGTGAGGCTCCAAGTGCTGTTGATGCGCCCGTAGGCCACGGCCAAGAAGCGGAAGCGGGTGTTCTCGCAGCCTGTCCGCATATCCAGGCACGAGGCCAGCACTGCGCCGCCGCCGTAGGCCAGCCCGTTCATCATCCCGATGACCGGCTTGGGCGAAGCGGAAATGTCGTACATCCATTGCTGGTACAGGAGGGAGTTGGCCTCCCGCTGCTCCTCGGTCAGTTCCACCGCGTGTACCCTTTGCTCGTGGATGTCGCCGCCGGCGGAGAAGGCTCGCTCGCCCGCGCCGGTAATCACGATGCAGCCTACGCCGTCGTCTTCGTTGGCCGACATTACCGCGTGGTACAGCTCTTCGTCCAGCCGGTGGTTCATGGCGTTCAGAACTTCGGGCCGGTTCATGGTGATGACCTTCACGCGGTCTACCACTTCCACCAGAATGTGTTGATAGTCCATAGAAACTCCCTCCGTGCCAATAGTGGCGCCCGGATTTTATACCCCCCCGGATTCTATGCCCGGATTTTATACCCGATTGTATTGACTAAACACCGGGAGCGCAAAGGCCGGAAAGTTCAGAGCGATGGTATGG
Source organism: Dehalococcoidia bacterium (assembly GCA_965261945.1). Taxonomy (GTDB): domain Bacteria; phylum Chloroflexota; class Dehalococcoidia; order Lucifugimonadales; family UBA3495; genus VXOI01. The sequence continues at coordinate 1,562,428 of CBDHEF010000002.1, read as the reverse complement.
TAAACTGCGGGGCAATCCAGCATACCGGAGGCGTAGCGTTGACCCAGCGACTCAAAGCCGGCGAGGCGGTAATCGAGCTTCTGAGGCAGGAAGGCGTTTCCCACATCTTCGGGATTGTTGGGTCGTCCTTCCTGGACATTCTGGACCCCCTGTATGACCGCGACGATATGCAGTTTGTCGGCGTGCGGCACGAACAGGGAGCAGCGCTGATGGCCGACGGGTTCAGCCGCATCTCCGGCGCGCCCAGCGTGTGCCTGGCCACCAACGGGCCTGGCGTGCTGAACCTGACCTACGGCATCGGCTCGGCCTTCGTGGCCCACTCGCCGGTGGTGGTGCTGGCCCCGTCGGCATCGCGGCGCGATCAGTACCGCAACTCCACCCAGGAGTTCGACCAAGTGGCGCTGTTCAAGCCCATCACCAAGGCGGCCTTTCCAATCAACCGCATCGACCGGCTGCCCGACGCCCTGCGCCATGCCTTCCGGGTGGCCACCTCCGGCAAAATGGGACCGGTGCTGCTGGACATTCCTCGAGACCTGCTGCCCGGCGCCGAGGTGGAGCTGGACCTGCTGCCCCCTGACGCCTACCGGCCGGGCCAGACCCGCTCCCGGGGCGACCTGGGGCTGATTCAGCGGGCCGCCGAGGTGCTGGCAGCCGCCCAGCGTCCGGTGATACTGGCTGGCGGGGGTGTGCAGTGGAGCAACGCCGGCGACGTGGTCTGCCGCTTGGCCGAACTCACCGGCGCGGCCATCGTAACGTCCTACGGGCGGGCGGACGCCGTTCCGTCTGACCACCCCAATTTCCTGGGACACCTGGGGCGGCTGGGAGCAGCCGAAGGCATCGAGGCGACGCGCGAGGCAGACGTCATCCTGGCCGTCGGCACCCGCCTGGGCCAGTCCACGACGTTCTACGATAACCGCTACATACCTGCCGACGCCCGCATTATCCAGATCGAGATTGACCCCGAGGAAATCGGACGCAACTACCCCGTCACTGTCGGTATCGAGGGCGACGCCGCGGCGGTGTCGGAGGGGCTGCTGGAAGAGCTGCGGCGGAGAGAGCCGCGGGTCAATCCGCAGTGGGTCGAAGAAATCAGGAGCTGGGCAGCCCGCCGCGCCGAGCGCCTGCGAGGCGAGGGGCGGCTGGACACTTTGCCGATGAAACCCCAGAGGGTGTACGCCGAGCTGCGCAAGGTCATGCCCCGCGACGCCATCGTGGCGCTGGACGCGGGCCTGGCCCCCAACTTCGGGCAGGACCGGCTGGACTTCTTCCAGCCCCGCAGCCTGATTACTTCGCTGGACCTCGGCGGGCTGGGCTTCAGCTTTCCTGCCGCCATCGGCGCGCAGTTCGCCGCGCCGGGCCGCCCGGTGGTCAACATCAACGGCGACGGCGGGTTCCTGTTCAACGCCCAGGAGTTTGCCACCGCCGTGGAATACAACCTGCCGGTGGTCACTGTGATAATGAACAACGGCAGTTGGGGGTCGGAGAAAGCCTACCAGCGCTACGCCTTCAACGAGCGATACGTAGGGGCCGACACCCTGAACCCTCGTTACGACAAGTTCGCCGAGCTGTTCGGCGGGGCCGGCTTCTACGTGGAGCGGCCGGAGGAGGTGGGCAACGCCCTGCTGGAGGCCCTCAAAGCAGGGAAGCCCAGCATCATCGAAATTCCCATCGACCCCGACGAACTTCCCCGCCCGGCCCGTCTCGCCGATGTGCAGGCGCAACCTCAATTTTAGGATTAAACGCCGGGCACGCCGAGGGTTGTTACCGGGAGTTGTTCTGGCCCCTTGCGCTCTCTGCTTGCCGGGCATTGAAGAAGCAAATGCAAAAACCAGTTTTCCCCAGCGAAATCAGCCTTGAAGGCAGCGCCATCGTCATCCAGTGGGACGACGGGCATCGCAGCCCGTATCCTCACCGCTACCTGCGGCTGCGATGTCCCTGCGCAAGCTGCGTAGAGGAGATGACCGGCAAGCCGATCCTGGACCCAGACTCCGTGCCGCCCAACGTGCGGGCCATCGACCATATACCCGTGGGCAACTATGGGATGCAATTCCTGTGGGACGACACCCACTACACCGGCATCTACACCTACCGCGCGCTGCGTGCCGGTTGCACCTGCATCGTCTGCAACGAGGCGCGAGCGGAGGCGGCCGCCGAGGGGAGATAGCTCCATCTCCCCCAGGGAGAAGGTCGAGGTTAAGGAATTCCGCTAGTTGGCCGGAGTCTCTGGCCGGGAGCGCATCGGCTTCTCCAGCGACGCCTTGAACTTGGGCGCGGTGAAGGTGTTGGAACGGAAAGCGAAGTTGGATAGCTGCCGTTGCGCAGGCTCATCGCACTGGCCGCAGGGGGCGGGGTCGCCGGACTGCGAAACCGGCCGGATTATCTCGAAATCGCGTCCGCACTTGGAGCAATAGTATTCGTAGATTGGCATAGATATACTCCCGCATAAATGATTTGCTTCCCTCATTCTAACCCCGCCGCCGGAGCTGCGCTACGGTGAGCCGGATGATGCGAGTATGCCTGAAACAACCGACGTAGCAATCATCGGCGGAGGCGCGGCTGGCTGCGCCGTCGCCTTCTACTTGGCCGAGGCCGGTCTTTCCGCCACTATCATCGAACGCGAAGGCGTCGGCTCGCAGGCGTCGGGCTACGCTGCCGGGGGGCTAAACCCGATGCTGGGCCACGGCATTCCGGGGCCGCTGGCCGCTTTCGCGCGGGAATCCTTCAAGATGCACCGCAGCCTATTTCCCATGCTGAGCGAGTTGACGGGGATAGACTACGAATTGCGCCCGGTATCCGAAATAAGGCTGACCTTCGACGAGTCCGAGGTGCCGGCCTTTGAGGCATTGGCGGACAGGCTGCTGCGTACCGACGGCTTCGCCGCCTCGATGACCGAGGACTGGCGGGTGCGAAAGCTGGATTCCAGGGTGAACAGCGAGTTCGCCGGCTGTGTCTTCACCCGCGGCAACTACTCGCTGGACAGCCTCGGCTTCACCAAGGCCCTGGCGTCCGCCGCCCAGCATTCGGGCGCGAAGGTGCGGCCCGGCACGGTGCGGGGGCTGGAAGTCCGGGGCGACCAGGTCAGCCGGGTGCTGCTGGAGGATGGCGAACTGGACTGCGGAGAGGTGGTGCTGGCTATGGGCCCTTGGTCGCGGCAGGCCGAGCGCTGGCTGGACACTTATATCCCGGTGGATCCGCTCAAGGGCGAGATTCTTCGCATGAGACTTCCCGGCCCGCCCCTGGAGCATGAGGTAGTCGGTGAAGGGGCCAGCATCTACGCCAAGCCCGACGGCCTAGTCTGGTGCGGCGCCACCGAGGACTGGCGCGGCTTCGACCGCCAGCCTTTGACCGAGACCAGGGAGCGTATACTGGAAGGGGCAAAGAAGCTGCTGCCCAGCATCGTAGACGCAACGCTGGTCACCCACACCGCCTGCCTGCGCCCCGTAACCCCCGACTGGCTGCCCATCTTGGGCCGCGTCTCCGGCTACCGCAACGCTTGGCTCGCCACCGGCGCCGGCAAGAAAGGCATCCTGCTGGCCCCAGCCATAGGCAAGTCCATCGCCGACCTCATCGCCTCCGACGGCACCGGCCTGCCTATCGAAAACTTCGCGCCGGAGCGCTTCGCAGCGTGGGGCGGCGGCTGATTTCCTCCTCCTCCCGTCCCATCATTCCCGCGTCGCCCTGTTATTCCCCTGTGGAGGCCCGATGATGACGACAGCCAAGACGATAACCAACGCCTGGGTCAACCGGACGCTCCCAGACATCTTCTACGAAGAGCCGGGGCCGATTGAGGAAGGTATGCGGCAGGAATGGCCCATAGACATTATCAAAGGTTCGCTGTGGGGCTATTACCAAGACCGTGACGACGTGTTCGTATCCAACGGAGTCTTCATATCCTACGACCCGACAACCCGTATTCCGGTTTCAGCCAAGAGTTGATTAAGTTGCTCCACGTTCATAGACGCTCCTCCGCTAACCGAAGGAGTTCAGATGAGGTTAGACCCAGTGCTTTCGACATCTTGACAATGTTTAAGAGCGTGATATTCTTCTCGCCACGCTCTATCATTCCGACGTATGTACGATGGACACCTGCAAGTTCACCAAAATTCTCTTGGCTGAGACCTTGACGTCTCCGTTGCTCTCGAACGGTTTCACCTAGGGCTTTAGCGATTTTTGACTCTGACATTCCCAATCTCGTTGATAGTCTCAACAGAGATTTAGCATTTGAAAACCTCCGGTTACTACATACTACGATTAGCATTTAGGAAGACATCGCAGCCACCTTGGATATGGTCCGGAATGGCCGAACCGCCAGAATTTTCTAAGTAAGGAGCATCACCTTGCCCCTAGGCTGGGCCATTGCAGGCATCGGCTCGCACGCCGACCTGAAAATCGCCCCCGCAATGAGGCTGGCGCGGGACTCGCGGCTGGTGGCGGTGTACAGCCGCGACCAGGCGCGGGCCGACGCTTTCGCGGAATCCCACGGCGCCGATTCCGCGCACAGCAACCTCGACGCGATGCTGGCCGACTCGCGGGTTGACGCCGTGTTTGTGGCCTCGCCCAACCATCTGCACGCGCCGCAGACCATCCGGGCTGCCGCTGCGGGCAAGCATGTGCTGGCGGAAAAGCCGATGGCCACTACGGCATCGGATGCCGCCGCCATGGTTGCCGCCTGCCGAGACCACGGCGTCACGCTGGGGATGGGCTTCGAGCTGCGGTTTCACCCCGCCCATATCTGGGCGCGCCAACTGGTTGACGACGGGGCTATAGGGCGCATCCGCCTGGCCCATGGGCAGTGGGGCCGGGGTAATCGCGGCGAGCCGGAGCATCTGGCCCGCTCCGGCCTGCGCGAATGGTGGGAAACCCCGGAACTTGTCGGCGACGCCTCGGTGCTGGTCGGCCTCGGAGTCCATGTCTTCGACCTCATGCGCTTCCTGTTTGCTCAAGAGGTCGTAGAAGTTGTGGCCATGACCGACGGCCAGACCGAGCGGCAGCCACTGGAGCACATTGCCACCATTGCCCTGCGAATGAGCGGCGGCGCCATCGCACAGGTTATGTGCGGCCGGATGCTTCCCGACACGCAGAACGACCTGGCGCTATACGGCTCCGGCGGGCGCATCGCCACCAAGGAAACCATCTGGGAAGCCCGCTTGGGCCGCGCCGAGGTGGTCAGCGCGGCAGTCAATGTGTCCGAGAGCTACGAATACGACTACCTCGCCAACTTTGTGGCCGAACTTGAGGATTTCCGCGACGCACTGAAGCACGACCGAGCGCCCGCCGCCACCGGCGAGGATGGACTGCAGGCGGCTCGCATTACCGCCGCGGCCATCGAGTCGGCCAAGGCTGGGCGGGTGGTAAGGATTGCCGCAGAACCGCATTGCCACTAACTTAACCCGCGAAACATATAAAAAGGGGAAGGCGACCATGACCAGCACAGCCACCGCCCAGAAAATCAGGGTATAGAGACCCAGGGCGCGTTGCGGGGAGTCCGCGTAGTAGAGTTTGGGCAGTACATACCCGGCCCGCTGCTGGGTGTGTTGCTGGCGGAACAGGGGGCGACGTCATCAAGGTGGAGCGGCCCCGGCGGCGACCCCGCCTACAGCGACCCAGCATTCTCCACCTGGAACCGGAGCAAGCGGCCGGTGGAGCTGGACTTGAAAATGCCCGACGGACTGAAGCAGGCCCATGAGATGGCTAATCGGGCCGACGTGGCGGAGGAGAACAACCGCAAGGGCAGCCTGGCCCGGCTAGGGCTGGGCTACGAATAAGTGCGAAAACGCCGCCCCGATATTGTCTACGCCTCCCTCAACCCGCCCCGTAGGGCAGTATTGCCGGGAGGCCATACCCTATAAAGGAAGCGAAGGGGTCGCAATGCCTCGGAAGAAGATGCCATTGGGACGCTTGGTGATCCCATCCATTCAGGAACGGGCATAGAATCATGACTGAGATACATCCCGGCCAACTGTTGGCCTGCCCGGTCGGGTGCGCTTTCCTGCTGACCATCGAAAGGGACCAAGCCCCTCTCGACCTTGCGGTCACGCCCTTTGAGTCCTTTTCGCGGTTGGCGTCCGTCCTGCGCCGCATCACTCCATGGTCCGGCACATTCGACCGCGATGTTGCGGAGCTGCTTTCCTCGGCCCCCCGCTTGGCAGACTTGGCCCGCGAAGCCGCAACCCATCCCGGAAGCCAATGGTGGGCATCACCCATGAACCCGGGCCAGCAGGTGATAATACCGGACGACCCGTTCACTGAACCGCATCCGCTTGAAGCCAACCCCGCTTGGGAGTCCTATGCTGAACGTCCGCTGGAATGGCGTTTCACTTCCACCCTGTACAGCGAACTTTCATGCTTGGACACCATCATCGCATACGGCGTTGGGGACTGGCCGCATGGCCGGCGGGACAGATTCAGCGCTGAGACGGACGGGGCTGCCCGCGTTCTTGAGATAACAGGCCCCGATGACTGGCATTCCCTCTGCGCGAACCATCCCCGGCCGAATCAGCACCGGAACAGCCCTGCGGGAGTAGGTACGCTGACCCCGGACTGGCCCAGCGTCGCAACCCGGTGGGACGGCATCCACCTGACTTTCCTATCAATCCTGGCCGCCCCCTTCGTCCGCCTCACGTCGGAAGCCGGAACCACCATGATGTGGTCGTGGGATACCGAAGGCACACTCTGGCTTCCGGGAAGTTTCCTGCAAACAGGCGCCCCGCTCCCTCCGGTCAATGAGCTTGAATACGACATCAGGCCATTGATGTCCGGAGACTTGGGCGTCTGAATCAGAAAAGGCCTGGCGCGGGAATGCGCCGGGCCTGCCCGTCAGAAGCCGCCCCTTGGCATCAACAGGAAAGCGACCTCTCGCCTGAGAAACCGTAGCCTGTTTCCTCCTGACCGTTGGGCCACACGATTCTTTCTTCGCTGTATCCCCTGTAATGGCCAGGGACGCAGGCGATTGATGAATTTTCTTGAACTCGACTCGCCCCAGTTTTGGAGTCATGCCCGGCCGGTCCCACGTTATTTCACGAGCAGAAGAGCCAGATACAGTCCTCCTTTTGGAGTATGCCCCATATCTCCATCTCCTGCACGATACCGGCGCACTCGACTGTGCAGACGACGTTGATTCTGCCGGGGTAGTGGGTTGAATTGTGAGGTTGCTGTGTGATGGACTCACAAGTGATGTTTTGGTTCCGGGGGGCCTCATGTCCCTTGGCGAAGATCACGCCTGACCCTGCCGCCAAAGCCAAGCCCAGCACCACCGAGATGCCGACCAACAGATGTATCCGTTTCTGAATGCGGTCATTCCCTCACCTCCCGTATCGTGTCTGCCGGCGGTTGCGCCGGTCACGATAATGGTACTGCGGGCTTGGTGGTGGAGAATGATACGACCGTACTATTTTTCGGGGCCGTGTTGCGGAGCAGGGGCAGGAAAGGCTAGAGCAAGCCGAGGTTGCCGCCGATTTTCACGGCTTCTTCCCGGCTCCTGGCTTGGAGATTGCCCCGGATGTTGCAGACGTGATTGCGGACGGTGTGATAGCTGAGGGTGAAACTTTCGGCAATCTCGCGATTGGTCAGCCCGTCCGACATCAGCCGCAGTACCATCAGTTCCCGGACGGTCAGGGATGCGGCCTTGCCGCAGGGCATTGCAACGCCGCCGGATACTCCGGGTCGTTCAGCATCGGGCAGTTCGTCAAACAGGTGGAACAGCGTCATCCGGCCATCTTCCCCTTGGGATAATCATCGGGGTCAGCATCACCTGTTTTCGCTGGCCCGAAGCGCAAAGCGCCTGCGCCCTGCCTGCGCCCTGAAGGGAGGCGGGATGCGCCCCTGTCCGGGCAGGTGGGTGAAGGGGCATCTCCGCAGGCAGACCGGAGGCAAACTCTCGTTGGGGGCGGCCTGCAAGATCTGGCAACAGGGACGCCCGATTACGTCCCGCCCTTTGTGCCCGAGAATACGCTCGGCGCCGGGGTTCCAGAACCGGATGGTTTGCTCCGGGCCCGTAACATAGGCGCCGAAGGGGGATGGCGTTCAGGGTGTCTAGGCTGACAAGCGGCGGGATTGGCTATCATACCGGGCCTCCCGGAGCCTCTTTCGTATAAACATACCATTATAAAACTAAATTATTCGCATTCCAAAACTTGATTAGCTAACTGTCTACAAGGCCGCTTGCCGCCAAGCCAACCCGTCGGCGACGGGTGACAAGCGCCGCCGCCCCGTGGTAAACTGCCTAAATTCGGCGGCAAGGGGCGGTTGCTTTGCTGAACATATACAGTACCCTCACTAAGCGGGTAGAAAAAATCGAGCCGGCGGAGCCGGGCATTATCCGTATGTACACCTGCGGGCCTACGGTGTACCGGGACGCCCACATCGGTAACCTGCGCACCTACATGATGGCCGACTGGATTCGGCGCGCCTTGACGCATCATGGCCTTGAAGTTCAGCACGTCAAGAACATCACCGACGTCGGTCACATGAGGCAGGAGCTGGTCGAAACCGGCGGGGACAAGATGATCCTGGCCGCCCTTGCCGAAGGCAGGACGGTACAGGAAATCGCCGAATTGTACGCCGGACGGTTCCACCGCGACGAGGAACGGCTGAACATCATGGAGGCCCATGTCTTTCCTTGGGCCAGCCATCACATCCCTGAGATGCTCTCCATAGTCGAGTCGCTGGTAGGCAAAGGTTACGCCTACGAGCGGGGCGGCAACGTCTACTTTGATGTTCCCAGCTTCCCCGACTACGGCAAGCTCTCCCGCAACACCGGGGCCGACCTTCTGGAAGGTGTCCGCGCCGAAGCTGACCCCCTGAAGCGCGACCCCCGGGACTTCACCCTGTGGAAGGCCGCCGAGCCGGGCCGCGACGTGAAGTGGGGTAGCCTGTGGGGGGATGGATTCCCAGGCTGGCATATCGAATGTTCCGCCATGGCCTCCAAGTACCTTGGGGAGTCCTTCGATATTCACACCGGCGGGGTGGACAACATCTTCCCGCACCACGAGGATGAAATCGCGCAGAGCGAGGCTGCATTCGGTAGTCAGCACGTCCGCTACTGGGTCCATGCCCAGCACCTGCTCGCCGACGGCGCGAAGATGGCAAAGTCGTCGGGTAATGTCTTCCTGATTGAAGAGCTGATAGAGCGGGGATTCGACCCGCTTTCCTTCCGCTACCTTTGCATGAACGTCCTATATCGCCACCGCATGAACTTCACCTTCACCTCGCTGCGGTCGGCGGAAAAGGCGCTGACCAACCTGCGCCGTCGCGTCTGGCTGTGGAGCCGGGAGGGCGCGCAGTCGGCTAACGGATCGAGCCACGCCGAGGGAGCGGGCGCCGGCGAATTCCGCCGCCGGTTCTGGGATGCCGTGGACGCTGACCTGGACCTTCCCCGCGCGCTGGCCATCACCTGGGAAATGGCCCGGTCCGAGTTGCCATCCCGCGACAAGCTGGCGCTGCTTCTGGAATTCGACGAAATGTTTGGCTTGGACCTGCATACTGCGCCGGTCGAAACCGAGGTCGGCGAGGAGGTCGCCGCCACAGTGCGCGAGCGAGAATCGCTGCGGGTTCGGCGAACCTGGGAAACCGCCGATGCCATGCGCGCCCGCCTGTCTGCCGACGGCTACGTGGTGGAAGACGCGCCGGACGGCTCCCGCGTCCGTCCCAAAACAACCATGGAGCGCCGCCTGGAGAGATGGGATTCCGTGTCGTCCTCCCGCGAAGTGTCTTCGCGCCTGCACGAGCCTTCCCAGTATGAGTTCACATTCATCCTGAACGCCTACGGCTATCCCGAAGATGTCAGGCGCTGCGTCAATGGTATGCTGCGACACTCCGAGGGACGCTCCGCCGAGGTAATCGTTATCGACAGCGGTTCTACCGACGGCACCGGCGAGATGCTGGAGGAGATGCGGCGGGAACACGAAAACCTGCGCGTCATTCATTGCGACCACGTAATCGGCGACGCCGCCAGCAAAAACATAGGCATCAAGCAGAGCCTGGGCAAGTACGTCATCATCGTGGACGGCTCGGCAGAGATTGTTGGTGACATACTGGGGCAGGTGGAACAGCAACTCAGCGACCCCAGCGTAGGCATTTTCGGCCCCTACGGCCTGACCACCGACGATATGCAGCACTTCCACGAGGAGGTGGCCGCAGGTGAGGCCGACGCAATGCAGGCTTACTGTATGTCCTTCCGCCGCGAGGCGGTAAACACTGTTGGACTGATGCGCGAGGTATTCCGCTTTTACCGCAATCTCGACATTGATTACTGCTTCCAGTTCAAGGACAAGGGTTACCGGGTGGTGGCCGACTCATCCCTGCCTCTCTTGCGTCACGAGCATCGCCAGTGGACGGAACTGGACGACAACCAGCGGGACGAACTCTCCCGCAAGAATTTCGGCCGTTTCCTCAAACGCTGGGGCAACCGTCCTGACCTTCTGATCACCGCCGGGGCCAGGGGCTTTGGCGGCCAATTCCACCACTGATTCGACCCGCATTGTTCCCTCTTTCAGCCATATCGCGCCGGGACCTGTGGAGTTAGCCGACTTTGCCTGAGTTGGCCGACAGGCTTCTGGCCGGAGAGCAACGCGCCCTTTCCCGCGTCATATCCATGCTGGAACGCGGCGACCCGGCTGCGGCAGACGTGATGCGCGCCGTGGACGCCGGCACAGGCCGCGCCTATACCGTCGGCATTACCGGCCCGCCCGGCGCTGGCAAGAGCACCATCGTTGACCAGTTGACCCGCCTGCTGCGCGGACTCGGCAAGCGGGTGGGCATCGTGGCCGTTGACCCCACCAGCCCATTCAGTGGCGGCGCCCTGCTTGGCGACCGCATCAGGATGCAGCGACACTACCTGGACGCCGGCGTTTTCATCCGCAGCATCGCCACCCGCGGCCAGACCGGAGGGCTGCCCCGCATCGTCAAGGGCATCGCCCGGTCGCTGGACGCCGCGGGTTACGACGTGGTAATCGTCGAGACCGTAGGCGTGGGCCAGACCGAACTGGGCATCATGGGCGTGGCCGACACGGTCGCCGTCGCCTTGATTCCCGAGGCCGGTGACGCCATCCAGGCTCTCAAGGCCGGTGTGATGGAGATTGCCGACCTCTACGTGGTCAACAAGGCCGACCGCGACGGCGCCGACCAGATGGCCGCCTCGGTGACCGCCATGCTCCAGATGTCGCTGACCACGCCGGAGTGGGTGCCGCCGGTCAAAATGACCGCCGCGCACACGGGCCGGGGCATCGAGGAGCTTTGGGGCAGCCTGGAACAGCATCACGCCTACCTGCAAAGCAGCGGCAACCTGGAGAGGCGGCGCGGCGAGCACCGGAGCCAGGAATTCCTCGAAGTGGTAGAAGAAGAACTGGTTCGGCGCCTCCGCCGGATGGTTCAGACCGACCCGGCGCTGCTGTCAATGCTGGGGCAGGTGGCCGCGAGGGAGGCCGAGCCGTACTCCGCCGCACTGGAATTCCTCGGCTCCTCTTCCCTAAACCCCAATTTTCTGGCCACACCGCCACGGTAGCCTGGGTCTCTACTTGTTCCCACCCCTTCGGGGGAGGGTTATGTTTGGGGCGTCTCTGTTCGCAGGTGCACATCTTGCAGTCCCGGTATTTCACCCCTGCCCTTTCCCAAGCGAAAGAGGCTTAAAAGGCCCCGCCTTTGGTTCTGACCTGATATGCCTCACCGGCATTGATATGCCTCACCGGCATTGATATGCCTCACGGGCATGGGAAGTGCTATGCTGTAATCAGGTCGCTTGTGGTAATATAACGGCCCGTTCCCCTGGGGGCCGGATTCATACCCTCATCAGGCGACAGGGAGGTGCCAAAGATGGACTTGAACATACAGGGCCGGAACATTGAGATTACCCGCTCGATGAAGGAGCACGTGGCCGCCAAGCTTTCCTCCCTCGACCGGCATCTGCCCGCGATCACCCGGGCCGATGTGGAAATGGCCTCGGAGCGGACGCGCTCGCAGCAGGACCGGGTGGTGGTGCAGGTGTCGCTCAATGTCGGCGGCGACCTGCTGCGCGCCCAGCGCCGTGCCGCCAACGCGCGGGCGGCCGTCAACGCCACTGTGGACGCCCTGGACCGGCAGGTCAACCGCTGGAAAGCCCAGACCTACCGCAGCGAGCGCCTTTCCCGCAACGCCCCGGACGCCGACATGGTGGCCCGTGAACCTCTACCCTCGGAGAACGGCGTCACGGACGAGGAGGTGATGGTCGAAGTCCCCTCCGGAGACTTGGTGCGCATCAAGCGCTTCGACATGGAGCCGATGACGGTTGAAGAAGCCGCTCTCCAGATGCAGTACCTAGACCACAGCTTCTATATGTTCCTGGACGTCGAAACCGACCTCTTCAGCGTCCTCTACCGCCGCGCCGACGCCAACTACGGCCTGATTCAGCCAACGGAGCGGTAGCAGAGAAAAAGCAAGCGGCGGGCAGTTTCAGGGCGCAGTTTCTGCGCCCCTTCCTGTCTGTTGAACTGTTGAATTTCCGGCCGAGGACGTTCCCGCTCGCGAAAAGAAGGCCGGGTATCAATCCCGGCCTTCTTTGTTATCGCGGCTCCGCCGTCTGTTATCCCGACCCGTTCTGCCGGTCGCTGTTGCCGTCGCTGCCCGTGTTGCTGCCCATCGACATAAAATTGCCTAGCATGGAGGTAAACTCCATGGGGAAGATCCACTTCGTAGACGGCGAGTCTCCCAGCGACTTCAGGGTGTCGAAGTACTGCAGGCTCATCGTGCGGCCATCAGCCTGGGTGGCGACCTGGTTGATGCGGTCCAAGGCTTCGCTGAAGCCGGCGGCGCGCAGGACGGCGGCCTGCTGTTCGCCCTCGGCTTTCAGGATCTCTGCCTGACGTGAACCTTCGGCCATTAGAATTGCAGACTGCTTTTCGCCTTCGGCGCGGTTGATTGAAGCCTGGCGAGATCCCTCGGACTCCGTGATATCCGCAGTCTTTATCGCCTCAGCCGACTTCTCCCGTTCCATCGCCGCCTTCACCCCGGGGGGCGGGTCAATTTCGTTGATCTCCACCTGCGACACCTTGACGCCCCATCGCTCCGTAACCTCGTCCATCCGCACCTGTAGGGAGTCGCGGATGCGCTCCCGCTCGGTCAGCGCGTCGGCCAGGGTGGTCGAGCCGATCACCGCCCTCAGAGTCGCGAAAGCAAGGTTGATTACCGCCAGTTCGAAGTTCTGCACCTCCAGCACCGCGCGGTCAGCCAGGGTTTCCATAACGCGGTAGTAGATGACGAAGTCCATGTCCACCACCACGTTGTCCGCCGTGATGTACTTCTGGGTGGGCACCCGGGCCACCCGCTCCCGCAGGTCCACCTTGGTCCCGTGGTAGACAAAGGGAATCAGGAAATGAAGGCCCGATCCCTTGTTTCCGACAAACGTCCCGAATCGTTGCACGACCATCCGCTGGTATTGCTGCACCATTATAAGTCCAGCCGACATAATGTCCTCCTTCCGGTATAGGTCCGTGCGGTATTGACTTTATGGTTCGTTCCTTTCCGGCGTCTCGCCGCGCGAGACGGTCAGCACCAAGCCGTCTATCCCTGTCACCCTTACCCGCTCCCCAGCGTCTATGCGGCTGCCGTCGGCACTCACGGCGGTCCAGGTTTCGTTGACTACATGGACTGCGCCCCTGGGATCCAGGGTTACGGTGACCGAACCTGTCTCTCCAACCATGGAGTCCTCAGCGTCGGCTCGCCGTTCCCGGCGCGACTTCACTGCCTCTCTGGCCAAGTATATCACGCTGGTCCCCGTGGCTATGCCGACGGAGGCGATGAGCCAGCGGTTCACCGACAGTTGTGGCAACGTGGGAGAGGTGTCGCCGAATTGTGCAAACAGCAGCAGCCCGCCGAGGACCATGCTGACCGCCGAGGCGATGCCCAGGACTCCGAACCCGGCCACGACCACCTCCGCGGCGGCCAGCGCGATGGCCAGCAGAATCAAGGCCACCCCTGCCCAGTTGGCCGGCAGATTCCCCAATGCAACGAAGGCGAGAATCAGGCAGATGACGCCAACTATCGCCGGCGCCAGCAGTCCGGGGTTGAACAACTCGATTACTATTCCCAGCCCCCCGATGCTCAGCAACAGGAACGAGACATTGGGATCGGCAAGGAATTCCAGCAGCGTTTCCAGCAGATTCTTTTCCAGTTCGCGTGTGGGCAAGCCGTCGGTCTCCAGCGTCACGGGGCCCTGCGGAGTCTGAGCTGTAAGGCCGTGCAGTTGCGCCAGCAGGCCATCCAGGTCTTCGGCGATGAAGTCCACCACGTTGCCCGCCACGGCCTCTTGCGCGCTGTAAGATGTGGCTTCACGGACGGTGGCCTCCAGCAGTTCTGCGTTGCGGCCCCGTTCTTGGGCGATGCTGCGCATGAGGGCTGCGGCGTCGTTTTCCACCTTGCTGGCCAGTGTTTCGTCCAGGTCCTGGCCTGTGGATGAGATCGGGGTGGCCGCCCCAATGTTTGAGCCGGGGGACATCACCGCGAAGTTGGCCGCTGCGGTGATGAAAGTGCCGGCGGAACCGGCCCGCGCCCCGCGAGGGTAAACGTAGACAGCCGTCGGCAGCGGCGAACCCAGCAGCCGCTCCACAATGTCTCTCGTTGAGGTCAGAAGGCCGCCGGGGGTTTCGAGCCTTATTACCAGCAGCGCCGCGCCGGTTTGCTGCGCTTCTGCCAGCGCCCGCGCGATGTAGCGATCCTTGACCGGATTTATCACGCCGTCGACCGTGATGACCAAAACGTGCGGCCCAACGGGTTCCTGTGCCGCAGCCTGACCAACCAGCGGCCCGGCCATCCCCAGCAATACCGCGAGGGCGGAGCACACAAGAATGAAGCGCCGGAGACGGACGATTTTTTTCATCGCGGAACTCGCTTACTCACCAAACCAACCGGCTGCACCCACGGGATGCCCGAAGTTTCTATGTCGATTATACGCTTGGCAGCTTGTCCTCCGATTCCTCTGGCGGAAACCTGGGTCCGCTTCATATCAGTGGCCCTTCAAGATTTATTCAAGAACTCCCTGCCCGGGAGGTTTAGAATCCGGTTGTGCCCCTTGAACGTAAGAAAGTCTACAAGCTTTTTGCGGGAGTTGTTGGCAATGAGGAAGCGGGTTGTCCTTTCTATTCCTTGGGTGGTTGTATTGCTGACCCTTGGACTATTGGCGCTAATCCTGACGGCTTGCAGCGGCTCGGATCCCACCCAGGCGCGTCCAGGCGCAGAGTCATCTCCCTTGCTGAACCCGGCTCCCACCAGTACGCCGCGTCTGAACGGGGAAGGTGGCGCAGGGGGGGCAACGCCGCTTCCATCCGCGGCGTCTATCGCCGTGTCAAATTTAGAGACTCCTGCGCCTGAAAATACCGTCCCGCAACCTGCTAGTCCCGCGGCCTCATCGGCGACGGCAGCGCCTGAGAATGCTCTTCCTGACGGCTTGGTCATCAGTTCTGAGCAAATGGTGGCAGCTTTCGAGGATGTCCTTTTTGGCATATACGAAAGGGCCCTTCCCTCCGTGGTATACATCCGCGTCGCCAACCCGGTGAGCGAATCATTGAGGACTATCCCCGGAATTCCCGATAGCATCCTTTGGGGGTCGGGCTCAGGATTCGTATGGGACAGCGAAGGCCACATAGTGACCAACCATCACGTCGTCGATACGGCAGCAGGCGTAACGGACGAAGTGACGGTTATTTTTGCCGACTCCAGGGAAGGAAAGGCCACCGTGGTCGGCAGCGACCCCCATTCCGATCTGGCGGTGATCAAGCTGGCGGATGGCGACTGGGATCTACAGCCTGCGCCGCTGGGCGACAGCAGCCAAGTTCGAGTGGGCCAACTGTCGGTGGCGATTGGGGCGCCTTTCGGACAGGAGTTCACCATGACGTCCGGCATAGTCAGCGCCGTTGGACGCAACATCCGGGGTCAAGGCCAGTTCACCATTCCCGAAGTTATTCAGACCGACTCGGCAATCAACCCCGGCAACTCCGGCGGCCCCCTGCTGGACCGGCTGGGACGGGTCATCGGAATCAACACGCAGATTATTAGCGACACGGGGAACTTCTCCGGCGTCGGCATGGCCGTGCCAATCAACATCGCCCGCCGGGTGGTGCCGTCCCTGATTGATAATGGCGAGTTCAACTACCCCTGGCTGGGGGTCAGCGTCACTACGGTGAGCACTGCCTACTCCGATGAAATGGACCTGCCCGAAGGCGCCAGGGGCGCGCTGGTTGTGTTCACCGTTGACGGCAGCCCCGCAGACAAGGCCGGGTTGCGAGCCTCGGAGTCCACGGTCGAAATAAATGGTGTAGACTACCCTTCGGGCGGCGACATAATAGTCGCCATCGGTGGCTATTATGTCGCCGGGTCCAACGAGCTCATTGCCCATTTGACCTACAATTACAGTCCAGGCGACGCAGCAATCTTTGCGGTGCTCCGGGACGGGCAGACGGCAGAAATCGAGGTGACCCTGGGCCGGAGGCCGGGTCTCCCGGAATAGCGCAGCCTGAGACAGGACTGGTAAATTGCCCAGCATTAGCGCCATCTACACGGTTGCGGTCAAGTCACTGGGGTTGCAGACCAGAACCTCGGTTACGGTGGGGCCGTCAGGAATCGAGGAAGACCGCCGCTTTCACCTCGTCGACGGCGGCGGGCGCCTTCTGACACAGCGCCAGCGCCCGCAGTTGGCACGGGTTTTCTCCGCCTATAACGTGGAATCCGAGCAACTGACGTTGATTTTTCCCGAGGGCGACGAAATTTCTGGGAATGTCGAACCCGGCGAGCCGATGCGGACTACAATCTGGGGCCGCCCGGTTCCCGGCAGGGTGGTCAACGGAGGATGGAACGACGCGCTATCCCGCCTTTGCGGCGGCCCGGTGCGATTGGTCAAGACCGACGAGGCCGGACTATCCTTCGACGAATACCCCATATCGCTGCTTTCCCAAGCCTCGATTGAACTCCTGGAACAGCGAACCAACGGGGCCAAAGAGTTCGAGGCCCGGCGCTTCCGCCCCAACTTTCTTCTCGAAGGATGCTCTGCCCACGAAGAAGATTTCTGGCTGGGCGGCGTTCTTGCCATCGGCCCGGAGTTGCGGCTTCGTCTGGTGGCGCCTGACCCCCGCTGCGCCATCACCACCGTAGACCCCGACACCGGCCAGCGCGACTTCGACACTCCCCGGCTCCTGCTGACCTACCGCCCCCGCTGTCCGCGCCCCCTACTTCGGCGTGTACGGCGTGGTGGAGGCGCCGGGCGTGGTTGCCGTTGGCGATGAAGTGGAGGTCAGCGTTCCGCCCCAGCGTCGGTAGCGCTCCTGAACTGTGGTAGGTTTGACAGGGTTGCGCCGCCCTATCTACACTGCTCAGGCAGCCCCGGACATCCTGACACCAATTGAGGTCTGATGCCATGAAAGAGAATCGGGTCAAGCGCGTGATGCGGGAGGGCGGGTTGGCCATCGTCAGCCACGTCGGGTTCGCCGACCCGGCGGTGGTGGAAATCATCGCCGCGGCCGGATTCGACGGGGCCTTCATCGACATGGAGCACTCCGTCTTTGATATGCAGATGGTGGGCGAGATGATTCGCGTGGCCGACCTGTGCGGTATCACCCCCATCGTGCGGGTGCCCGAAAACAACCCCAAGACCATCCTGCGGCTGCTGGACGCGGGGGCGCAGGGAATCCAGGTGCCGCATATTGAAGGCGCAGAAGGGGCGAGGAGGGCCGTGGCCGCTGTGCGCTACCCGCCGGAAGGTGAGCGGGGCGGCGCCGGCAGCACCCGCGCCGCGGGCTACGGCTCCACTCCCTGGACGGAGCACATGAGGACCTCCAACGCAGAGATACTCCTCATCATAATGACTGAAGACAAGAGGGGCCTGGACGAACTCGAAGAAATCGCCGCGGTGGACGGCGTGGACATCATTTCGCTGGGCCCCACGGACATTTCGACCGCCCTGGGAATGACCGACCCCAACGACCCGCGGCTGCGCCAGACCTTCGTTGACTTGGCGGCGCGGATAAACTCCGTGGGCAAGGCCAAGGTCTACATTCCGGTCAACCACTCGTCGCTGCGTCTCACGCCGCAGGAGTTGTTGAGCATGGGCGTCAACTATACCTCGGTCGCTCCGGCCCCGCCGACCATCGTGCTGAACTCGCTGCGGGAGTCGGCGGCGCTCATCCGCGAGGAAGCCGACAAGGTTGCGGCGGCTTAATTCCGCAAAACACAGACTGCGGCGCGGGACGCAGTCGTAAGGCCGAGCGTAGAAGCGGAGATTTTGTCATAGCTACTCAGAGAGTCATCCCAAGAGTTTTGAACGTACCCTCCAATCGTGAGTATCTCGACGCGGCGGTGGAAGAGTCGGCCCGCAACGAAGGTAGCAAGGAGTATCTGCAACTCAGGCGCCTGGTGGCCGAAAGAGGGCTGCTGGATCGTCAGTATTTCTACTACACCGTCAATATTTTCTTGGCGCTCGCCATGCTGGCCGCAGGAATTGCGGTCATTGTCGCCTTTGACCAGCTATGGGTGCAGATGCTCAACGCCGTGTTCCTGGCGACGCTCTTTGCCCAATTCGGTTTCATAGGCCACGACTCCGGACACCGCCAGGTTTTCCGGTCAGCCCGCAACAACGACCTGCTTATGTTGCTGGCCGGGCTGGTCACTGGCATGAGCCCCAGTTGGTGGCAGGACAAGCACAGCGCCCACCACCGCAACCCCAATCAGCTGGACTTGGACGGCGACATCGAGGTCGCGGTGTTTGCCTTCACCGAAGGGCAGGCGCTCGAGGCCCGGGGATTGGGGCGACTCTTGGTCAAATACCAAGCGTTCCTCTTCTATCCCATGCTGTTGCTGACGTCGTTAAGTCTGGTGGGAGGCGGTCTGGCTTACCTGGCGCGCCGGGGGCAAGTGCGCTATCACGTGGCCGAGGCAACGGTCATTCTGACAGGAATCGCGCTGTACCTGGCAATACTGTTCGTATTCCTGCCCGCTTGGCAGGCTGCGCTGTTCATCGTGGTGCATCGCGCCCTGGCCGGGCTGCACATGGGCTCGGTTTTCGCTCCCAACCACAAGGGTATGCCGGTGCTGGAACCGGGCACCCATCTGGACTATATGCGGCAGCAGATAATAACCTCCCGCGATGTTCTGCCCAACCCGGTCATTGACTACGCCTACGGCGGGCTGAACTTCCAGATTGAACACCATCTGTTCCCCAATATGCCCCGCAACCGCCTGAAAGACGCCCGCGAGGTGGTCAAGGCTTTTTGCCTCGAAAGGGGAATCCCATACCACGAGACGGGATTCTGGCAGTCCCAGCGGGAAATCCTGGGATATATGCACGAAGTCAGCGCTCCGTTGCGCCGGAAGCCCGCCAAAGTATAGCCGAGGGCAGAGTACAACCGGAGACGGTGGTGGGCTCCGGCATCGCGAATGGCTTCTGAGGTGGCTACTGCTGCTGCTGTACGAAGCGCCGGTAGACCTCTTCCTCGGACAGCGGCGCGGTGTGGAACCAGGCCTCTTCAATGGCGGAATGCAGGTGCTCAAGGGCGGGCAGCACCTCATCCATCAGTTCCACCACCTCCTCGGATGTTGTGATTGGCTCGGCGACTGAGTCCATGAGTTCGATGGCCGCGCCGATGACCTGTATGACCTCCACGGGAGCTACGTGAGTTGCGTTAAACCGGGCGGCCACCAGGCAGCCCCTGAGCGATGCTCCGCTGTCGCGGGTGAGCATCATTTCGAGGGCGGTGTCGTCCGGGCCTACCACGACCCCCCGGATGCTGGCCGCCATTCCGAGGACGGTTTCCAGGTCAGGCTGACCGCCGGTAACGTCCTGTTGCGATGCCCAACGCACCACCCTGGCGATGGTCTGGGCCCGCTCGATCCAGCGGCCCAGCCATACCAGGTTGTAAACGCGGGAGTCTGTAATCCAGCGGTTTCCGCCCGATGCAATCGTCCTTGAATCCGTGCTCTCGGTCATCTGTCCCTCTCAGGTCTCTCAGTGGGTATGGCGGTGGAGCCAGCTTCGTTCTGCACTACGTAAGCCTTTTCCAGCAGTTCCAGCGCGTCCCCCAGGGTCGGTTGAGCGCCTCCCAGTGTGACGTGGCAAATGGCCGCAATGTCTTTGGCCCCTCCCTTGGACAGGAAGGAGCCTGTGACGGGCGAAACATCGGTGTAATCCCGGCCTACGCACAACTTCACATAATCCCAGGCCGAAGGCAAGAATCGTCCTCTGGTGGGATCGGCCCCCAGCCAGCCGCCGTTGGGATGGTAGAACTCCACCCAGGAGTGAGTCTCGCCGGTTTGGCCGGTTATGAGACCGCTGGCGTAGCGGCATGGAATCTTCAGGGCCCGCAGCATCCCCAGCGCCAGGTGGGTCTTGTCCTGGCAGACTCCCTCGCCTGCCGTCAGGACCTGATCGGCGGTGGTGCCGACTGAGGTCGTTCCGCGCCTGTAGAGGATGTTTTCGTACACCCACTGCACGACTTTGTTCACTGCAACCAACAGGTGGCCTTCACCCCCCGCAATGTCGGATGCCATGGCGGAGACGGTGTCGGGGTTTACAAGGGGTGACAAAGCCGTGTACTCGAAGCTCTCCGGCAGTTCCCGGAGGTCCGCTATGAGGATGTCGGCTTCATTAGGGGATTTGGCGGAAAGGCTCACCCTTCCTGCGGCGGCGACTATGAATGTGGAATGGGGCTCAACCACCCTGAGGCGCCGCACCCGGTTACCGAAGCGGTCCTGGTAGTCCACGCCGCGGCCCGCTGGGACCGACCACACCTGCGTTTCCTCCTGGAACTGCCCCTCACCGTCCCTGGGGATGATTCTGAGCTGATTGTCGTTGTGGAGCACCGTATCAGAGTAACCGTATTTTACCGCGTATATGTAGGACGCGGTCACGGTTTCTATCGGACTACCCACGTTGGTTTGCATAGACCACCGGAAGAGTTGTTCGTGATTCTGCTGCCGAACTGGGCCACCCTGGTCAGACCGCCGGGGAATGCCGAAACGCTGCCGTCGCCGCTCTGGACGGCGAACACCCGGAGGTCAATGTGGTGGGAGTCCATTCTGCCATTCTCATCATTAAAGACCAAGTGCTTGGAAAAGTCCAAAGTCTCTTGCGCTATGAACATGAGAGGATTTTGCAGTATGTTGTTGGCGACCCGGGCCTTGTAGGACTCGCCCAGATCTGGCATGACGAAAACCCCCAGGCCGCCGTATCCCTGACGGGTCTTGATGACGAGGTCATCCAGGTTCTCCAGCACGTAGCGCCGACTTTCGGCTTCGGCCAGGTTGTAGCTGCGGGCCTGCTCCAACACCGGCTTCTCGCTCAAGTACCGCTCTATCATCTGTGGCACCCATAGGAACACCAGCTTGTCGTCGGCTGCGCCAGTGCCGATGCCGTTTACCAGAGCAACCTTGCCCTCCAGATAGGCATTGCGCAGACCGGGGACGAACAGGTCCAAATCTTCCACCCGGCGGTAGATCACGTCCACCGCAA
The DNA here is from genome assembly GCA_965261945.1 of Dehalococcoidia bacterium. GTDB lineage: Bacteria > Chloroflexota > Dehalococcoidia > Lucifugimonadales > UBA3495 > VXOI01. The sequence continues at coordinate 1,540,968 of CBDHEF010000002.1, read as the reverse complement.
TGTCCTGGTCCAGCGTCCTGGCATACACCCGGCCGTCCTGGCCGACGTACAGGTCCGGCCCCTCCACCAGTGGAATCCCCAGCAGGTCGGACAGGTAGCGATGCTCGAAGAATGCAGAGCCATACTTGCCGTCGGTAAGCAGTACGCACACCGGGTCGGGGTTGCCGGTCAGGGAATGAAACATACCCATGTAGGCGTCGCGGATGTCGTAGGGCAGTATGTCGTATCCCTGGGGAAACTCAGGGAACAACTCAGCCGCCATCGCCACGGATTTCAGTTGATAGGAAATGCCGGACGGGATGCGCAGGTTGTCTTCCAGGATCACATAGCGGCCATCTCCCAGATGCACCAGGTCGATGCCATAGATGTGAACGAAAACATCCTTGGGAGGGCGGAATCCCTGGGCTTCGGGGTAGAAATACTGGGAGGTGTAAATCACTTCATCGGGCACCACGTCCTGCCCGCCGTTGTACAGGTCAGCCAGGAAGCGGTTGATGGCGCGAATACGTTGCGAGACGCCGACGGCAATGGTCTCCCAGTGCTCCAGCGGAATCACCCGGGGCATGAAGTCGGTGGGCATGGGCCGGTAGCTGCCAGGGTCGAGATAGAAAGTGACGGCATCCAGGTCCACCCGCCGGCGTGCGCTGCTCCACCGTTGCGCCAGCGCGTCTGAACCCAGGGACTCGGCAGCCTCTGCCAGTCTGGCGTAATGGGGCCTAACCTGACCGTCCGGGTCTTGCCACTCGCTATAGAACTTGACAGGCTTGGAAAGAGTGCTGGTTACCAAGACACCAATCCTTCCCAATAGTCTTGGGCATTGCATTCTTCAATGATTCTATAGCGCAAATGTTACGGGGGGGTTAACGAAAAGGCCCCGGTTACTCAACCGGGGCTGTTTCTTGTACGGGCCTCTCGGGGTAATTGTGCAAAACAATTTTGTGAAAAATACCACAATATTGACAATACTTTTCATTATGTTTTAAGATAATTTCAAGTCCAGCCAGTGGTTGGCATAAGGAGGTAGAACATGGCAAGGAAAATTTCTCTGGCATACATTTTCTGGGCGATCATAACCATTGCGGCGGCTGGGTTTCTGCTCGCTTCCCAGGAGGTCTCAGCGTCGGGTTCTGGTGGAACCAGTGTTGGGTCCAAATAGAAGGGCAGCAGAAACAGATCGGGGTGACCGATGGCCAAATCGCAGGTCCGGCATCAAGAGTCGATGGGGAGTGCCAGTCCCCCAGAATTGACATGGGGATGCTGGGAGACGTAAAAAGCATCAGCGTGGCAATCAACCCCGACACTTGCGAAGTCTACATCGTAGACGTCGTAGAAAATACCCAGACTGATAATCAGTCCGCGCCGGTAAACGGCCCGCAACAAAGCGCCGTTAAGTACAGGTGGCGGGTAGAATCCAATGCTAGGCTCAGAGGGCTGATCTTTGAAACTCTCACTCTCACAACATCGTGGGTGGAGTTCAACACTGTTTCGTTCTCGGAGCCAAGTCCTCTATCCGATGCAGACGGAGACAGTGACTGCGACGCCAGCGAACAGTGGGGCTACAATTTGGACCAGTGCTCCAAATCAAAATCCCTTAACAGCACCACCTCGGTCTGGGCTTCTGCCTTGGGAGTCTACTCCAACGACAATATCGAATCTTTCGGCCACTACACATACGCCAGATCCAAAGGCATAGGATATGAGATCGGCGACGATAGGTTCGAAACTGTGTGCTACGGCCATAGTCTCCCGTTTTTCCCTGCCCATCTGGTCTGCGAACAAGACCACGAGTTTCTGGGAATCCAGTAGCAATTTCCCGCCACAATGCCACGTAGAGGTCTGAAGACCTGCGAAACTAATCAGAGGCAACATCTCGACCGGCGGACGTCCCTTGAGAACTCCGCCGGTATCTTCGATTCAAGACATTTCCCATAGACAAGCCTCTCATGCAAAGAGTCTCAAATGAAAAAAAGAATGATGTGGATAGCTCTGGCCCTAATCTACCTTGGTTTAGCTTGGTGTGCGACTACTACCATCATAGGGGCTATGATCTTCGGAGTCGTGTTCTCTGGCTTCGGGTTGGTGTTTCTGCCCTCCGTTCTCCTGATCCTGGTACTCTGCCTTATAGGTATCCATGACATCAGGCAGAGATTCAGGGGATAGGGTCCTGGGTAAAATTAGATGTAATTCCCTAACGAAAGAGCGTCTTTGAGGTCAAGGAGAGAGGCCGCCCGGCTGCCGGGGGGCCTCCCAGGATACATAGGTGTTGGTGGGCAGAATTCCCAACAGTACAGCCCAGCCGAATACACCGGCGACCACGGCGGCCACGAGAACCGACAGGATGCTTCTGTCAAGCAATCCCTTGAACAACAGGTAACCGAATAGCCCGAACACCAGCCCACCGGCCCCAACGTGAGAGGCGGATCTGCCGATCAGCCACACGCCCAAGCCCCCGATCAGGATGACAATCAGGCAGACCGAAGGAAAGCGTTCTCTGCTGCGTATTACCGCCAGGCACCCCAGCGCCAGGAGTCCCACCGCGTTGGACTGGACGTGCAGAAAACTGCCGTGCAGGAAGGGACTCAGCGGAATTCCAAGCAGCCCGCCGGTTGTGCGAGGCACCAGTCCGTATGCGTTCAGAGAGTGGTCGGCCAGGCCATTGAGCGCTTCCACGACAAGAATCACTCCGATGAACCCGATCAGCAGGTAGAGGCTCGACGTCACGCACCATCCCCGGCGCTTAGTCTCACGTCAAATGACCTCTGCCCGCGCCAGAGCGGTCAACTCCTCGGGCGAATATCCCAAGCCGTGGTAGACCTCGCCGTTATGCTCGCCCAGCAACGGTGCGCGCCGCAGGTCGGGCGGCGTCTCCTCCATGCGGAAGGGCAGCCCGGCGTAGTCGTAGTCGCCGGCTTCGGGATGCGGAACTTCCACAAAGAAATCCCGCTCCCGTTGCTGAGGACTCTCGAAGACCTCTCCGGGGGTCAAGTAGGGAGCTATGGGAACACCGTGGGCTTGTCCCTCCCGGTAAAGCCATTCGCGGGTATGCGCCGCGGTCCACTGGCGCAGGTTCGCGTTGAAGGCCGCGCCGTGGGTCGAGGGGTCGCGGAACTTGTCGGGGCTGGCCCATTCCGGTTCGCCCAGCAGACGGGCCAGCCCTTCCCACTGGCGCGGCTCCAGGGTCAGCAATTCGACATAACCGTCGGATGCCGGCATAACGCCGCCCATCCTGAAAAACCGCGAGAAGCGAGTTTCAACGAACCCCTCGGCCTCCAACCGCTGTATGGGCAGGTAACCGATGGCGAGTTGCGCTTCCGGTAGAGAGCTTTCCACGTCCTGGCCTGTACCATCGGCCCATTGAGCCACCACTGCCGCCAGCACCCCTACGGCGGCGGTCAATCCGCCCTGGTAGGACGCCATCATGTCTCCCGCCGTAATTGGCGCCCGGTCGGGGAATGAATCCAGGGCCAGGCCGTTGGGCAGCAGGTTACCCTCGCCGCCGGCGTGGAATACGTTCACGTCGCGGGCTGCGTATCCTGAGTTGGGGCCCGTGGAGCCGAAGGGTGTAACCGCCACGACAATCACGCCGGGACTGATCTCGGCCAGCGATTACCGCTCAAGTCCTCGTGCTGCGGCCAGAGCGGTCGGCGAGTCGTGGATGATAACGTCTATACCGGCGGCCAGTTCCCGCAGCATTACGCGGCCCTGCGGGTCGTCAACGGCCAGCGTGACGCCGCGCTTGCCGGTGTTCAGGTACAGGAACATCCCGCTGCGTTCCGGGTGGGGATTGTCGCCGGGAACAAGGTCCGCGACGCCGCGACGGGTCGCTCATCTTGGGCGGCTCGATTTTGATCACGTCGGCGCCCAGCGACGCCAGCAGCTTGCCGCAGAAGGGCGCCGCCACCATGGCGCCCAGCTCCAGCACCCGGAGGCCGGCGAGTGCGGTGGGGGATTGCGGGGCAGACTCCGTCATACGGTTGTTCTCCCAGCCTGCGTTAGCATCACAGCATATACGGGGGATGATTAACCACGTCGTCGGGTACATCTTCAAGCTGTTCCGTCACCAAGTTGACGCTCATCCGCATGGATTGGAGCAACTCGTACCCAATCAGGGGTATGGGAGCGGGGGAGACCAGGGCGGCAAATCCCTTTCCCCTCCGGCGTCCGGCCAAAACTCTCCCCCTGATCAAATCAAATACGTTTCCAGTTCGACTACGCCGGTGGCCGTCAGGAACCGAGTTTGTCCCTCCGGGATCAGCTCCAGCCCCAAGGCGTCAATCTCTTCCTGTGGCAGTCCCATCATGGCCGAGCCAGTATTGACCAAGAAGGAATATCTTCTGGAATCTGACGGACCGTTGATGATGGCATCTATTGTTGTGCGTCCCATGAAGACTGACTCCGGGTTAGTTGGCCGATAACGCCGGTTTTACGGACCGCAGCGTCGCGTGGATGGGCAGGACAATCTCGCCGTCCCTTTCCATGCTGGCCTTGAAGGAGTGGATTTCCAGGTTTTCGATTTCTCCTGTTTCCGGGTTGAGTCCGGCCACGTTACCGTCGCCGATTTCCCTCCGGTTCTGCCCAAGCTGGGCGCTGCCTGATCAATCGCCAGCATATCTGTTGCGCGAAAGTATTGGATAGTAAGTCTCGCTTCGGTCGAGCATGGGCGCTCAAAGGTATTCGGCGCTACTCGGGCAGGATAGGCGGCATCTGCTCGCTGCGCGGCGCATCTCGAAGGTTCAGGGCGTGACCGTCGGTGAACCAGGGCAGGCGGGGGTCGCGGGACGAGAGCATAACCGTCGCCTGGCCCTGGGTTCTCGTGTGATTGTTGAGACATTCGGGATACCCGCCGGGCTAGTCAAAGCTGAAGGGAGGGTAGTCGTCCACCAGGAGCCAGCTATAGGCATTGACGCGATACGCCCAACGGTTCATTCCCATGACAATGTCGAACAACGACTCGGGATAGCGGCCTGAGAAAAGCACGATCACCAGCGCGAAGAACACCAGCAAGTTGGTTATTGTTTCCAGGAAGTAAACGATTATCCAATGAGGTATGACGAGCAGCCAGCGGAACAGAGTTGACAGGCGTGACAAAGTCTCAGGGTATTCGATATGGAGGTCTGCCGGGTAGTCATCCCGGGACTGGAAGGAAAAGGGTGGGTACTGGTCGGTTGCGCCAGCTCCATAGGAGTAGAAGTTGACGCGCCAAGTCCAGCGCAGCAAGCCGGTATGGTAGCCCCACAAGAACGACGGGTAGCGTCCCATTATGACAATAGCGACCCATGCCACGGGTACGGTAAGAATGGTGGGAATCGAGAGGAACAACAGGACAACAGCATGGGGAATAACCAGAAGCCACTTGATCAGCCACAATAGCCGGTTGACTCGTTCATGGTACTCACCAACCAGCTCCACCGGGTAGTCGCTATATGCCGCCATCTGGAAACCTCACTGTCTATGAAAGACCGCCGCCCCAACGGGAGTCAACCGCGCTGACCACTGTGGACGTTCAGTATACCCTGCGGCTTTCGCGGACAACTGTCAAATGATAGCTGTCCGGTAGAGCTGGGCCACTTCGTCCGGTGCAAAACCAAGCTCGCCGCAGTAGATTTCGCTGTTGTGCTGGCTCAACGTCGGCGCGGGCCGGGGGTGCCCTTCGACAAGGTCAGGATGAGCGTCGGAGCCGGACAGGGAGTAGGGCGGGCCAGGGAAGGCGACCGGGCCGGTGTCGGGGCGGTCGCCTTCTGCGAACAGTGACGCCAAGCTGGGGTCGTGGCGCACTTCGTTGAAGCCGCGCACCGGGGCCAGGGGCACACGATGCTCCAGGGCCATTTCCAGAAGTTCGGCCTTGGTGTGTTGCAGCAGCTACTCCTCGACGTAGCCGTCCGCTTCGTCGGCGTATTCGTTGTTCATCACCGTGCGGTTGCGGAAGCGTGGCTCCTGTGCGCCAAATGTCAGCGGCTCGCGCTTGGGGCTGCCCAGCCCTCTCCGAGATGCCGCCCCTCGCGGCTTGATTGATGTCGTAGGCTTTCCAGTTGCGGTATGGCCCGGTCAGCCCGAAGGGGTTGATGGATGCCACGACCAACCCCCCGTTGTGCGCCTGTATGGTCTCGTAGTCCAGCCCAACCCGGTCCATCTCCGTCGGGTGCCGGTTGTGGACCAGAACGTCGAATCGAGAAGCGAGACCGGCGAGGATTTCGCGCCCGGTGGGGGGTTCGAGATTGAGGGTCTCGCCCCGCTTGTTGGCGTTCAGGTAGAGGAACAGGCCGCTGCGCTCCCGGTGGGGCAGGTCGTTGGGATAGGGGCCGTAGTCGCGGGCCCAGTCGCCGACGCCGGTGCGTTCTATCTTCACCACGTCGGCGCCCATGTCGGCCAGCAGCTTGCCGCAGTAGGGCGCGGATATGAACTCGCCCAGCTCCAGTACCCGCAGGCCGTTCAAGAGGCCGTAGGTCATGCCCTCTCGCCTGCGGCAACGTACCCTGCCAGCCCGTCAAGATGCCGCGCCAGTTCCTCCGGCGCAGACAGGAAGGGCGAATGGCCGGTCGGCATGGTTATGACTTCGGCGCAGGGCAGCGCGGTATACATCTCGCGGGCCCACTCCGGCGTCACGGCATTGTCCAGCGCGCACTCGATGTAGACGCGAGGCACGCGCCCGAAATTTGCGCCGGTGATTTGCATCGGCGACAGCAGGGGGCCGACAGGCTGCGGCGCCAGCATGGACTTCGCCCACGCCACGTCTTTCTCCGTGCAGTCGTTGTAGAAGCGATGCTGCGCCAGTTCCGGCTTGTAGACCACGTAGCTGCGGTCCTCGGACAGGTTCCAACTCGGACGGGCTTCCAGCGCGTGCTGCTCGTCGTACGGCCCAGCGGCAGCTGCCGATTTATCGGAAGCTGCCGCTAAAAAGGTTACGCCGTCCGCCAGCAGGGCCGCAGTAAGGTACACCAGTACGGCCACTCTGCCGGGACTTAGCTCCGCTGTCCGGCTGATGGATATGCCGCCGAGACTGTGGCCTACCAGCACCGACGGCCCACGCTGCGCGTCCAGCACGCCGCATAGAAATTCGGCATAGGTCTCCAGGGTAACTTCCGCAAGCGAAGTATCGTCATGCCCATTGCCGGGGAGGTCCACCGCCGTTACTGTGTGTCCCAGACCCCGCAGCAACGGGACAACCCGCTCCCAGCACCAGGAACCGTGGGCCGAGCCGTGAACCAGGACGTAGTTAGCCATATCGCCGTTCCTTGCGAATATCCCCCTCCCTTGGGAAGAGGGTTGAGGGTTAGGGCGTTCCCTCGTCTTACTTCCGGTAGCGTCTTACTCCGGTAGCGTTTTACTCCAGCAGATTGCCCCGCAGCCGCTCCAGGGCTTCCGCGCTCACGCCGTGCTGCCGCAGGTAGGCTTCCGCGCCGCCGTATTCCTGGTGCAGAGTTTCCTGAAAGCTCTGGAACGCCATGGGTTGGGCTGCCAGCGTCTGAGCGGTGGGCGAGGCGTTACGCTCCATTGCCTTTATGCGGCGAACTATACCGTCTATCACCTCGTTGGTCAGCAGGTAGTCGTTGGTGATGGTCTCGGCATCCACGCCGAGGACTTCCAGTATCAGCGAAGCCAGCATTCCGGTGCGGTCTTTACCCGCGCTGCAATGGAAGACCACGCCGCCGCCGTCCAAGCCGTGGATTACGGCCGTCACCGCCTCGGCCACACTGGCGCCGGAATTGTGGGCCAGCCACTGGTAGGTAGACGATAATCGCTCAACAACGTCTCCGCCGGTGAAGGGCGGGGTGCCGCGCTCTTCGAGGAGCGCGATGCGCCGGTATTCCGCGCCCATTCCGGGGAGCGGCCCCTTCCCGTCGCGCTCTGCTTCATCGGAGTTGCGGAGGTCAACCACCAGACGGACGCCCAAATCCTCCAAGACGTAGTGGGCATCGGCGGGGGTAAGTTCCTGCAAGGCGTCGCTGCGAAAAAGACGACGCCAGCGGACAATTTGCCCCTCTGAGTTGCGGTAGCCGCCCAGGTCTCGAAAGTTGACGCAGCCCTGCATGGGCAGCCACCGCGGCCGCCCCTCGTGGCCTGAGCGAATAAACGGCTCGTTGCTCATGCTCCGGGAACTCCCATCTCGCGGGCGATTTGCAGCATGGCCCGCGCCGTCTCCTCGTGGGCGATGTCCACCATGTCGCCCCCGAAAGTCACCGCAGCGCCGCCCTCGGCGCGCGCTGCCTCCATCGCCTCAATCAAGCCCTTGTAATGGGCGACCTCTTCCTCCGAGGGGGTGAAGACCTCGTTGACCACCGGAACGTGGGACGGGTGAATCAGGTGCATCCCGGTGTAGCCCAACTGCTTGGCCTGTTGAGCCGACCTTCGCAGTCCCTCAAGGTCGTGAATGTCCATCCAGCCGCCGCTCATGGGGTAGGGGATCCCGGCGGCGCGGACATCCACCAGCACCTTGGAGCGCAGGAACAGGGTTTCCATGCCCTCGGGCGTCCACTGGAAGCCGATGGAGCGGGCGGTGTCGCCGCCCTTGCCGCCGCTGGCGCCCATGTGGGCCACGCGGGGTGAGGCGTTGGCGATCTCCCACGACTGCCGGATGCCGGAGGCGGTCTCCAGCGACGGGTCAATGAAGATTTTGCCAATATCCAGTCCCTTCTCCCGCTCGAAGTGACGCAGCAGTGTGTCCACTTCCACCACGTCTGCCGGCCCCTCCACCTTGGGCAGCAGGATGCAGTAGAGATGAGGGCCGGCGACGGCCTCCAGGTCGCCGCCGGTCAGCCCCGTTTCCAAGCGATTCACCCGCACCACGATGGTCTGGCCGGCCTCGCCCAGCTCCTGCACCATGCGGCCCACCGACTCGCGGGCGGCCGGCTTCTGGTCCGGGGGCACCGAGTCTTCCAGGTCCAGGATAAGCGCGTCGGCGTTGAAACGAGGCGCCCTGCGCATCCAGTCTTCCTTGTTCCCCGGAACGAACATCTCGGTCCGGATGGGTTTGGCCTTGAATTTCACCAGTGTTCCTCCCTTCTCGAGGGGCGTTGTGATGTGTCCGGTTTCACCCCTCAACCCGTAATTGGATAGGGGGATGTCTATTGAGGAATATGGAACTTGCTACACCACACCCTGGTTTTTCAGATCTTCCAGCTGGGAATCGCTCAATCCCAGAATGCCGGCAAGGATTTCCTTGTTGTGCATCCCCAGCGTCGGGGCGCCGGGCAGCGGGGGTAGCTCGCCGCCGGAGAAGCGCACCGGGAAGCCTGCGGCGATCGCTCCGGCCACCGGCTCCGACATGGCGCCGTGCTGCATGGGGAGCAGGCTGCCCCGCTCCCAGAAGTGGGCATCGTTCATCACCTGCTCGGCGGTGCGTACCGGGGCGCAAGGCACATCGTGCGCTTCCAGCCGTTCCATGGCCTCGTCGAGGGTCATAATGCCGATGCGATGCTGGATTTCCTGCCGGGCTTCCTCCACGTTGTCGGTGCGGCTGACGTAGGTGTCGAAGCGAGGGTCTACCAGCAGTTCCGGAGATTCCAAGGCCTCGGTCATACGGCGCCACTGGTCGTCGCTGGTGACGGTGATGGACAAATCGCCGCCGATGGCGCTGTACAGCCCGGTGGGGCCGCTGCGGCTGATGTTGCCGGTGCGCAGGGGAAGGCCGGCGTCGATGCTCTCCTCCAGGTTTTCCATAAACATGAGCGAGACCAGCGTGTCCATCATGGAAACGTCCAGATACTGCCCCTTGCCGGTGCGGTCCTTCTCCCGCAGCGCCGCGAGGATGGAGTAGCAGGCGAACATTGGCGTGACCAGGTCGCCGATGTAGAAACCGACCTTGATGGGCGGGCCACCGGCGTCGCCGTTGATGTCCATCAAGCCGCTCATGCCCTGAATCTGCGGGTCGTGGGCCGGCTTGTCCTTATACGGCCCGGTCTGACCGTAGCCGGAAATGGATGCGTAGACGATGCCGGGATTGACGGCGGCCACCTCTTCGTAGCCCAGCCCGGCGCGGCGCAGCGAGCCGGGGGCAAGGTTTTCCAGCACCACGTCGCTCTGCTTGGCCAGTTCCAGGAACAGCTCCCTGCCCGGCTCGGTTTTCAGGTCAAGGGTAATGCTCTTCACTCCCTGGGTGCGCTTGAGGAAGCGGGTGGATATGTCATCGTCGGAATTTCGCCGGGCGTGGGTGCCTTCGGGCCCGGCGAAGGGCCCGTTGCCCCGCACGGGGTCGCCGCGCCCGGGGATCTCAACCTTGATGACCTCGGCCCCAAGACGGGCCAGGTTCATCGCAGCGAATGGCCCTGCCAGGTAAACGGTAACGCTGAGGACGCGAATGCCGGCCAGTGGCTGCATGGTGGCCTCCAGTAGTCTCGTTACGATGCCATCTACTAATAACTTTCCTGAGACTTATGCCTAATTATTCGCGTGTTGACCGAGAATCAAAGGAATACCAATATGCTCGCGGATATGATTAGGAAATAAATCAACGAATCTATTGGCTTTTGCGTAAAGCTCATAGACTTCTTCTACAGTCTTGGTTAGTGGGAATATCGCATAATTCTCGTGAACTAGCTCGTTTCTCCGGCGACCTAATTCCATAAAAGCCAGGATAGAATCGCTAATATCCGAGTCAGCCCCTAGTTTAATCTTCATAAATTCCAAAAAGTCTTCACCAAAAGCACTGAAAAAGCGATTTGCGTTTCGAGCATCCCAAGCAAACCACTCATGGTAACGTCGAGAGATCGCCTTGCTCCTTACGAAAGAAACCAAGGCGCTAGAATCGCTAGTGGCTTCTTGAAATACCTGGATGACGCTGGAAGTTATTTTGTTCTCAAAATAACTTGCGGCAGATAGTAACAAGGTTTTTGCAAAATTGCTATTCACTCTGCTTTGAAGCGAGATATCTCCTGTAGGCTGGAGGTAATTCATAAGTTGACGGTGTTCTCTCATCATCTCATCAATTATGCTGTCCGAATCTGAATCAGTCAATTGAATTGTCCAACCCCAGTATTTCGTGAGCCCTTGATAAACGAGTCTGTACGTTTGCTCTCTCAGCTGTTTTGCTCTGAGTAGCTCCTCTGAATTCCACATCCTCCTTAAGCGCCTTCAACGATTCGGCAGTGATTTTGCCCTCAATGGTTTGATGTTCGCTATAAGGTTTGGAACACACGGCGACAAAAACTGATTCAAATATCATCGGGCTGAATCGCCCCTGGGTACTATGAAATGCATCATTGGGCAAGTCTTGGCAACTGTCAAGAAACGAATGGAGTAGCTCTTGCAGATCTTGGAGATAACTGCTGTCAAAGGATTTAGCGTCCTGGGAAAATTGATTTAGGAATTTGACCATGGAGGGCCGGTAAGAGTCGCCTTTGATCAGCATTGCGAATCCACGAAGAAGAATTTCTACATCTTTCATGTGAATGTCGGGTACTTGTGTTCCTACCAATTTACGCCATTCTTCTTGCGTGTTAGTCCGGTAAAGCATATCGTAAAAGTCCGAGTCGAACGTACAGCGTCGAATTTCCTGCGGTGTCAGGTTCACCCCGCCTGAATTCAGTCGGTTGAAAATTTCATACATAGCGTCATCGCCATGAGGGCGTATCTGCTGTATAATTATATGTCTAATAGTGCGAAGATCGAACGAAGTTTGATAATCTTCATCCAAACTAGCATACCGACGCCGATGGAAGCGGTTTGGATGTCCGGGTGAATTTTCCGGCAGTACGAGTTGAAAATCACCAAAGTACTCGTCATTCGAGAGAATCTCGGCAGAAATGTTGCTCTTCCCATCCGAAAGCAACCGCAACTCAGCCAGCTTGTCCTTTCTCGGAAACCTCTCTTTCACAAAGTAATATATGGACATTAGTCTCTGTTGACCATCAATGACCAAGAATTTATTACGAGCTTGCTCATAAAGAAATACTTGCGGTATTGGTAAACCGACTATGATAGATTCTATTAACTTCGACGCCCGTCTAATGTCCCAAACGTAGTTTCGCTGGAAACTAGGAATAATGACCACCCCCGAATCTATGAAGTCAACGAGCGTTTTGGTATTGAAATCGTTGGGCGACGACACCAATTCATACTCGTCAATTCTATATGAATCTTCTTCCCCGTCGTCGTCATCTACCACATCCGGCTCATATCGGTCTGCTTCTAGTTCACGGTCAATGTCTACTAACGCCATTTTGAATCTCTCCTTGCGGCCTTAGTTGTTGGAAGCAGGAGCAGCCATCTTCAAAAATTGGCGGCTCCTGCCAGAATAGGCTCCCGCATTATTCCATCGCTATTTGGGTAAGACAGAATGCCTTCGGTCTTCTCGCTACTCCATCTCCGCCGGTTCGTAATCGGGCGGTTCGTAATCGGGCACTTCTTCAACGGAACCCGAGGAGTAACGCTCGATGACGCGGCGGTACTCGCCCAACTTTTCGTGCAGCCAGTCAATCATGTCCGGCCAGTTGTCGCGGTCGTTGGTGTCGATAGTCAGGGACTCCGAGGACTCGCCGAGATTGAGTTGCAGCCCCTCGCGGTAGATGGCGACCAGCCTTCTGGCTTCGTCGTCGTAGCTGCGGCTGTTTTGGGCCAAGTAAATGCCGACCCGTCCCTGCGCCAAATACTGGGAGACGAACACACCTCCAATCTTATGATAGACATTGCTGTCTTTGTGGTCGGGGTTCAACTGGATGTCCGCCGGGTGGCGCTCCGTGTAGGAGTGCCAGAAATCGTTGCGCTTCCTTCGCAGGCGGTTAAGCCGGTCGTTCCTGCCGCCACCGTTCTGGGCGGTCTGGTTCAGCGCGAGCACCCGCCGGTCCCAGTCGTGAGGCTTTTCCAGCACCTCGAACACAGGGGCGATGGGAGCGGGGAATTCGCCGACGCGCACAGCCCGCACCCGGACGGCGAAGAAGGCGTAGTCCTCCGCGGTGTTGATGTTGAGCCAGCGGATTGCGGCGAGGTGGGACGGCTGAAACTCCCGGGCGACCCAGACGGCAGTCTGAGCTTCCAATCTCGCCAGGTGGCTCATTATCTGGCCCAGATGGTCGTTATCCGTGTTGTCCAACTGGTTTTCGATTACGACGCGGCTTCCGTTGGCCGGTAGGGTGGCCAGTATATCGGCTCTGGAACCGTCAACCGCGACCTCGTTGCCGTCCGGCTCGATGGCGACGCCTATGACTCGCGACAATCTTTGCAGGTTGTCGGACAGCCATGGGGTGAAGTCGTTGGCCTCGCTGGGCCAGGCTTCCCTTAATTCAATGTCTCTAAGTTCGCTGAAATCCATGACGCTCTCCGCCTAGAATCTGGTGGGGCTATTCTATCATCCCGCCGATGCGCTTGTGGTACAATCCCCTGCAATTGCCGGGACCTTGGTTGCAGGCTTGCGCCCGGCTTCAAAACCATGCTATCCAAACTCCGCGCGAGGTGGATTCTAATGGCATCCAACATCGTACTGTCCAACACCGACTACAAGGTCGTCGGAACCCGGCCGGTGCGGCACGACGGCACCGACAAGGTAACTGGCCGCGCCAAGTACGGAGCCGACTTTGGCGCCGCCGGCCTGCTCTTCGCCAAGGTGCTGCGCAGCCCCCACGCTCACGCCCGCATCAAGTCCATCGACACCAGCAAGGCCGAGGCTGCCCCGGGAGTCCGCGCCGTTATCACTGGAGCGGATATTCCTACCGACAGCGCCGCTGCCCGCAAGGTTATGGCCAAGGACAAGGCCCTCTACAAGGGCCATCCGGTCGCCGCAGTTGCCGCCGTCAGCGCCCACGAGGCCGAGCAGGCTCTGGCCCTCATCGAGGTCGAATACGAAGTGCTAAAGGCAGCGACTGAGGTGCGCCAGGCTATGGCCGAGGACGCCGAGTTGCTTCACGACGACCAGACCACTATGGAGATGGGCGAGGCAACTGACAAGCACAGCAACATCGCCACTCATTTCCGCTACGAGCAGGGTGACCTGGACCAGGGCTTCGCCGCCGCCGACGTGGTCGTGGAGAAAGAATACTCCACTTCCACCGTTCACCAGGGCTACATCGAGCCGCAGAACGGCGCCGCCTTCTGGAACACCAACGGCGAGCTTACCATCTGGGTCAGCACGCAGGGCGCATTCACCACCCGCGACGCCCTGGCCGGAGTGCTGGACCTGCCCGTTTCCAAGGTCAGGGTCGTCCCCATGGAAATCGGAGGCGGCTTCGGTGGCAAGATTCCCATTTACCTCGAGCCCCTTACCGCGTTGCTGTCGAAGAAGGCTGGCGTGCCGGTAAAGGGCGCAATGAGCCGCGCCGAGGTCTTTGAGGCCACCGGCCCCACTTCCGGCTCCTATATGCACGTAAAAATGGGGGCCACCAACGACGGCAAGATAGTGGCTGCCGAGGCAATGCTCGCCTTTGACGCCGGCGCCTTCCCCGGATCGCCGGTGACCGCCGGTGCGCAGTGTATGTTCGCCTGCTACGATATCGAAAACGCCCGCGTCGACGGATACGATGTGGTCGCCAACAAGCCGCCGGTGGCCGCCTACCGCGCTCCCGGCGCGCCCATCGCCGCCTTCGCCGCCGAGACCGTCGTCGACGGACTGGCCGAGAAGCTGGGCATCGACCCCATCGAATTCCGTATCCGCAACGCCTCGAAGGAAGGCACCCGCCGCGTTGACGGCCCAGTCTACCCCAAGGTTGGCAACGTCGAGCAGTTGGAAGCCGCCCGCGAGACCGAGCAATACCAGCGCCCGCTGGAAGGCCCCAACCGCGGGCGCGGCGTGGCCTCCGGCTTCTGGTTCAACATTGGCCTCCAGTCCAGCGCCTCCATCAGCGTCCAGGCCGATGGCACCATCTCGTTGGTCGAAGGCTCCACTGACATCGGTGGCTCCCGCGCTTCCATCGCCATGCAGGCCGCCGAAGCTCTGGGCATTCCCGCCGAAGACGTGGACCCCAGCGTGGGCGACACCGACTCGGTGGGCTACACTTTCCTGACCGGCGGCAGCCGCACCACCTTCGCCACCGGGTGGGCCGCCTACGAGTGCGCCCAGGAAATCAAGCAGAAGATGATCGAGCGCGCCGCCAGTATCTGGGACGTCGACGTCGACGTCGTCGACCTCGTTGACGGCGTGTTCCAGCACACCTCCGACCAGGAACTCAAGCTGAGCTTCAAGGAACTGGCCGGGCAGTTGAACCGCACCGGCGGCCCCATCTCCGCCCAGGTCAGCGTTGACCCCCGGGGCGCGGGCGGCGCCTTCGCCACCCACATTGTTGATGTGGAAGTGGACCCCGACACCGGCAAGGTTACCATCTTGGACTACACCGCGATTCAGGATGCCGGCAAGGCCATACACCCCAGCTACGTCGAGGGCCAGATTCAAGGCGGCGTAGTGCAGGGCATTGGCTGGGCGCTCAACGAGGAGTACCGCTTCAGCACTGACGGACGGATGGAGAACTCCTCCTTCCTAGATTACCGGATGCCCACCAGCCTTGACCTGCCGATGATCGGGACGGTCATCGTTGAAATCGCCAACCCCGGTCATCCCTACGGTGTCCGCGGCGTGGGCGAGGTGCCGATAGTGCCTCCCATGGCAGCCATCGCCAACGCCATCTACCACGCCGTCGGTGTGCGGATGAACAAGCTGCCCATGTCGCCCGACGCCATACTGGAAAGCCTCTGGGCCAAAGATGGCGAACCAGCGGCGCTGGCGCAGGCCGCCGACTAGATTTCCGGGGTCCCGGCAATCAGGTGAGATCTTTGTAGGGGCGCACAGCCGTGCGCCCCTACGCTATTATTGGGAATCAGCTTGCTAAAGGAGAAGCGAAATGACCAGAGTGCCATTCGCCACCCGTGAAGGTATGGATGCCGCCGGACAGGCCGTGTGGGACGAAATCGAGACCAGCCGCGGCGGCGTGGCCCGCAACTACGCCGCGCTGCTGAACAACCCGCAGGCCGCCGGAGCGCTGGCTGAACTCGGCGGCTACGCCCGCTTTGAGACGCCTCTGCCGCCCAGAATCAAGGCCCTGGCCGTACTGACCGCCGCCCGCGAGGCTTGCGGACACTACGTTTGGACCGTCAACCAGACGGCAGCGAAACAGGCCGGGTTGTCCGGCGAAATCATCGCCGCCATACTCGAGTATCGCGCTCCGGCAGGCTTCGACGCCGACGACGCCACGGTGGTGCAGTTCGTGCTGGAGCTGCTGCGCCAGCACCGCGTGTCCGACGCCACCTTTGAGGCAATGCGCGGGTTGGTGGGAAACGACGGGGCTGTGGACGTGCTGATAGTCAGCGGCTACTACCACACCCTGGCCCACTGCCTCCAGGCTCTGGAAGTGGAGTTGCCGGAGGGAACGGTTACAGCGCTTACCTACTAACCGCCCGGACGGATGGTGTAGGGGCGGGTTTGGAACCCGCCCTTGTGCGCAGGACAAAAAAGAGCGGCCGGTCCGCCGAAGCGAAGGAGCCGCTGAAGGAGCGGCGCACAACCGGTCGCTGATGTTACTATTCTAAACGCCAACGGCCCCGCCGTCAAATCGGCGGGGCCGTTGGCGCATTACGCGGCTGCTGGCACCTTCATCACCGAGGTCATTGCCTGCACCTCTATGCGGGCCAGGTGGCTTCGGGCTTTGTCCATTATCGCGTTCCACTCCGGGGAGGCGTAAAAGGCCGCTTCTCTGGAGGCAACCTCTTCGGCGCTGGGGAAGGAGCGTATCCAGATGAACTGGTTGGCGTCCTCGTTCACCCACATTCCGTCGACGGTGATGCCGTATTTATCCTGGATCCCCACCAGTTGGTCGTTGAAGAGCTCCACCCAGGCATCCATCATGCCGCGATTGACCGTGTAGGTTCGCAGTTGGTAAATCATATCTGCCTCCTTGATTGAATTAGTTGATTCCCTGCACTCGAGGGAGAGGAAGAGGGCGCTTCCCTCTCTAGGCGGCGACGCAGGTTATTGTGCGCTCCACGCCGTAGATGTTCTGCACCCGCGCAGTTACCAGATCCACCAGCGCCACCATGTCTTCGGCCTCGGCCAGCGCTATCAGGTCGTAAATCCCCGTGATGATGTCGGCTTCGGTCACGTTTTCCATAGCGCGGAGGGATGCCAATACTTCCCTGGCTTGACCCACGCTGGTTTCTATCAGGATATATGCTCTTGCGGCCATCTGAATGCTCCCGGCTTCTGCCCTTTGACTGCCAGCAAGGACGTTGCTAGTCGGGGATGGCGGCGGTACTGGTGATTTCCACCAGGTTGTCGGGTGCGCCAAAATTCACGATGACCGTGGTGCGGGCCGGCCGGTCGGATGGGAAGAATTCGGCGTACACTTCATTGAATCCCGCCAAGTCTTCCCGGTTGGTGACGTAGCAGGTGTTGGTCATAACCTGGTCCAAGGAAGAACCGGCCGCCTCCAGAATGGCGGAGATGCGCTGTAGGGCGTAGCGGGTTTGCTCCTTGATGTCTGCGCCCACGCTGTTGTCGGTGGGGTGGCGACCGGTGCATCCCTGCACGAAGACAAGGTTGCCGTAGCGCACCCCCTGCGACAGGGGCGCATTGCCGGCGGTGATCTTTTCTGTTGATATGATTTCCTTCTTGGGCATGAATTGAGTCCTCCGTGGTGGAATCAGACGTGTACAACGTCTCGGGGTACCTGGTCCGGGAATCTCTCAGGCGGTCGAATCATTATATCCGGGCGACCCCGGCTGTCAATCGGCCTTGATGGGCTGGCAAGGTCAGTTCGATTGTTTCCACCCCCTCCTGGGTGGGCTGGGGTCGGGATTCTCCGCTGACGGGGGAGCATTGTGGCATCCCGGAAATTCGCCCTCACCCCGACCTATCCCCTCACGGGAGAGGGAGGATTTGGAAGACCCTGATCGGGCGGCGATGCGAAACCGGCGCCAAGTTCCTGAATGAACTCCGGGAAGGATTCCGTTCCGTTCCACTGCACCAGGCCGCCGGACTCGCCCGCGCCCATGCCGCCGTCAATGGACACGTCGCCCGTCTCTATCAGCAGCTCGACGTGGCTCATTACCTCCGTCAGGGCCAGGAAGAAGTTGTTGTCGTCCAACTCCCGGTGCGAAAAGTGGTCCCGGGTCAGCGAGACCAGGTCGCGCGGGCCCAGTTTCAGAACGTCCACCAGGTCTTGGCAGCGCAGGACGTGATGCTCCACGATTTCCCCGGCCCGCTCCAGCCCCACCATGTTGAACTTGCCCCGGTGATATGCGCGGTGGGCCGGCAGCACGGCAATGTCGCCGCCCTGAGCGTGGCGGAGAGCCGCCACCCGCAACAGAGAACGCAGCAGAACTTTGAGGCCGTATATCTGGTTGTCGCTGCGGTATGGTTCCGGGAGAATGGAGCGAAAACTGGAATGGCTGCGGCTGACCGACGGGTGCGGGGTGATCTGAGGCAGAACGTGGTCGCCGGTGAACATCACCCGGTCAAACAGGATGCAGAGCTCGTCGGGCGAATGGCCGGGCGTGTAAAGATAGGTCATCCCGTCGGAGCGAAGGCCGTCGGTGACGGGGTGGTCGAGGTTCAGTTCCATTGCCCGCCGGTGGTGTTCCTTCACTCGCTCGACCGTATCGGAGTTCTCGAAGGCGTCGAACCCGGTGACCTGTTGCCGCCATTGCATTTCCCGTTCCCAGCGGTCGGGCAGGAGCAGGCTGGCGTAAACTTCGTGCGCCCAGAGCTCTGCGCCGCCGGCTCGAACCAAGTCCAGGCACCCGCCGTCGTGGTCCATGTGGCCGTGGGTGACCACCATGCGCTGCACCGCGTTGAGGGAATAGCCGAGAAACTCCAGGCCCTCCGCCAGGTAATGCTCGGAACCGTGGCAGCCGGGATCTATGACCGTAAGCTGCTCCCCTTCGACCACGTAGCACCACGTCGGGCCAAGGGGCGTCTCCCAGGCTTGGGGAATGCCCAGCGCCCACACCGGCGCCTCCGAGTCCGGGGCAATGTACTTGATGATCATCCGGTTGCCCGAGTCGTCGCCCTGTTGCAAAATCTCCGGTTCCAGCATCTGCACCGCCAGTTTTGAATTTGGGGTTCTTAAATTGGGTTCTGAGTTTGGCCGGTGGGATATCCAAGTGTGGGTCAACATGGCGTTGCCTGTTTCCGCACGACACATTCTACATTGTCGAGCTACTGTTCCTCATTGACCGCCGTGACTTCTGCGCTCTCCGGGCTGTCATCCAGCTTAACCAGCGCGGCCAGCAGGGCCCCGTCCCGGACTATGCCCTGGGCAATTACCGGGTCGCCTGCCGAAACTTCGTCCTGGAACACGGTCAGCGGAACGATTGCAATCAGATTGCCGCTCAGCAGGAGCGTCTCGGGTTGTCCTTCGCTGTCCAGGGTTATTTCTTCGATAATTCCATTGAGGTTGAATCGTGCCGGCGTCCCTCCGGGCTGAGCTGGATACGTGCGGACGCTCTCGATCTCCCTGGCCAGGAAAATGCTGCCGGAAATCGAGCCGGTGACTTTAATCACAGCCCCTGCGGATACCGTACCCGTGATTTCAGTGTCGGCGGATATGCGAACGGTTATCCCGTTGACCGTAATGTTCAGAGGCAGGGTGGAAGGCCCGGTGAAGGCACGCTCGACGGTGCCCTGCATCTGGACCAGGGGTAACCCGCCGATGCTGCCGGTGGGTCGAGGTTCGACGGTGACCGCCAGGATTTCGCCGTCGATTACAATGGCCTGCGCCACGACGGCCAAGCCTGCTGCAAGCTCGACTTCCATACGAGTCAGTTGGTCCGTGGTGATGGAAATTTCGTCAATCACAAACCCGGCTACCATTCCGTCGTCATCGGTGGTCACCCGCTCCACTACGCCTGCGACACTCGCCTCGGTGCCTCCGGTGATACCCGGTCCGTAACCCAGAATTTCGCGGGCCAGCACCGAACCGTCGTGCTGCAACAATCCGCGCACCTGCACCGGGGCGCCGACCTGCAAGGCTGCGTCAATGGCCGTAAGTGCGCTCACCGATACCGGGATGCCGTTGACCACCAAGTTGCCGTCCGTTCCGATCCGCTCGATGCGCCCTTCGATGTTGACCGGATTGGCCCGCGTTTCGCCGGTCTCGTCGTAAGCAGTGGACTCCGCCACCTGGCGGGCCAGCAACTCGCCGTCCGGCTGAAGTTCGGCGTTGACGCGGACGTTGGAGCCGACGCCGATGTCGCCGATGGTCGTGGTCAGGTCGCTGAGGACGACACGCACCCCGTCCACCACCAGCCATTGGCCTTCCTCGGCCCGGTCCACGGCGCCGCGTATGCTGACGCTGCGCACCGGCCCGTTCTGCTCGGAAGGCGCAGCGGAGACTTCGGTGGCCAGCAGGGTTCCTTCCTCAGCTGTGGCGCTTACGGCCACTCGACGGCCCACGGAAGGTCGCCCGGACAGCGCGGTATTGGCGTCCACCCGGATGGGCAGCCCGCCAACATCCCAGGAACCCTGAGCCGTGATTTCGCGGAAGATTCCCTCCATCCCAACGGTGTGCGCGCCCTCAGGATCGACAGTTTCGGGGAGGTTCTCTATTTCGCGGGCGTACAGGGAGCCGTCTTCAAGCACGATGGCGGTTACTTTAACCCGCTGTCCCGCGCTCGGCAGCGAGTCGGCGTAGGTGCGCCCGTCGACCAATATCTGGGCCCCGCTGACCGTCCAATGGCCGGATGCGGCGTTGCGGCCCTGGAAAACGCCCCGCAGCACGGTACGGGCGGCGACCTGTCCCACGCCCTCATCGTGCTCCACCCGCCGGGCCAGAAGGGAGCCGTCGGGGAGCAGCAGGGCTTCCACCACCACCGCATCGCCCACCGACAAACCGGCGGTCATCACAGTGTTCACATCCAGGGCCACTTCGGTTGAAGACAGGATTATGTTGGCGTTCTCCGTGTTGATGCCCTGGAAGACCCCTCGCACCACTGCCACGTTGGCGGATTCTTCCTGCGGTTCCGGTGATTCCCCTGGCTCCCGTCCCGGAATCACGTTGATTTCGCTCAGAGCCGCCGGGGTCTGGCTGCTGGAGGCTATGAATGAAACTATGACAAACGAACCCTCTGCGAGCCTGCTCACCCCTTGGTACAAGTTGATTTGCACCGAGTCCGAGAGCTGGAAGGTTACCGGCTCAGTGCCCTCGCCCGGCGGCTGGATGACGATTTCGGTTTCACTGAGGGCGCTTACCCGTCCTGCCAGATGGCGGTTCCTGGTCTTGGTGAGCACCAAGTGGACCTGCCGGGCCACAGCGCCGTCGGCGTCCTGCTGGAGAGACACGGCAACCTGGTCGCCCAATGTCAGGTCGCCCAATGTCAGGTCGCCCAGGTCTGCGTTGGCCCGGTTGGGAACGCGAATCTCCGTCTCGGCAACGACCTCCACGTCCACGCGCCCGCGGCCGGTGTTCACCGACAGGCTTCCGGCTCCGGTGAAGTTGCGCCGGACTTCCAACACCTTGCCAAAAAAGTCCAGAGCGGGTGGCGCGATATTGGAACCCTCTGATTCGTTGCCTGCCAGGTCTATTGCGGTGGCGGAGTAGACAAACTCCCCTGCTTCGGGCAACGTGTGGTCTTCAAATTCGGAACCGAAAAGCAGGTCGGTCACGGGCGTGCGCGGCCCGTCGCCATCCTGCCGGTACACCCGGTATCCGCTGAGGTCGGCCTCGGTGTTGGCGGTCCACGCCAGTTGGGCTGTTCCGGCGCTGTGGTCAAAGGATGCGACCCGCAGGTCGGCGGGGGGGGCGGGCGGAGTGAAGTCCTGGGACGGGACCCTCACCACGGCGGACTTAGGGGATTCCAGCCCCCATGAGTTGATGGCTGTCGCCACATAGTAATAGCTGGAACCGTCCGTCCTTCCAGTGTCGGCATATTCGGAATCGGAGAGGAGCCAGGCGCGACGGACAAACGGCCCGGAACTGTTCCGGCTCATGTAGACCGCATAGCCGAAAATGTCGGACTCGGAGTTGGCCCTCCAGTCCAGGGTGATGGAACCGGGGTACGATTGCGACGCCTCTGCGCTCAGGCCGGAGGGAGCGCGAGGCCCCTCCGCCAGCAGGCGCGTACTTGCCTGGCAGGGTGACTGCGAGGCCACGCTGAAGCTCCCGCCGATGCCGCCGCTGAAACCGAAGCTGTATGAGCCGTCATCGACGCTGACCGCCGCCGTTTCTTCATCGTCGGCCAGGGTGTTGAGATAGACGGACTCGAAAGAGCCGATCTGGTCTGTTGTCAGTTGCGAGCCGTTGATGAGACGGGGCGCGGGCTGCGTACAGGCCGACTCGCCGCTGGGAAGAGGATTGTCGCGGTCTATGAGACGCCCATTGTGCCAAAAGCGCAATGGTTGCCCGAAATTGACGGTGTTGAAACCAATGGCTGCGGAGGTAATGCCGGCTGACCCGGTGTTCTGCAACACGACCGTGTTGCCGGTTGGCGCGGGCGAGTCTGCTCTGACCGGCTCCATTTTGACCGCAAGTATGTCGCGGGCCCCCCGAATAGCTCCGCTCCACCCGGCTACAATGAAGCCCCCGTCCGGCGTTTGGCGGATGGCTCTTGCTCCCGCCGACACCGGTAAAGAAGCATTGGAGTCGGCGCCAACCGGATGGGCGGTGCTCCATTGCAGGGCGCCTGAGGAACTGGTCTTTATTACCCAGAAACGGTCGCCGCCACTGAAGGACTCCGACCAGCCGGCCAGCGCAAAGCCGCCGTCGGCAGTCTGAATCAGGGCGTGGCCCGCGTCTCGGGGTACGCCGCCGAAGGAACGCTGCCATTCCTCCTCTCCCGAGGAATCGGCCTTGACCAACCAGAAGTCGGAAAGGCCCGCGCCCTGCGACCAGGTGAAGCCGCCCAGGGCATAGCCGCCGTCTCCCGTCAGCGCCAGCGAGCGCGCTTCGTCGTTGTGGCTGCCGCCGAAGGATTTGGTCCACTCCGTTGCGCCTTCCGCGCTCGTCTTAATCAGGAAGGCGTCGCTGCCGCTGTCTGCGGAGCTGGAATTGCCTGCTATCACGAAGCCGCCGCCGGGCATTTCGGCAACGTCGTAAGCCAGCGCTCCCGGCAATTCTCCCAGGCTGCGGCTCCAGACGGACACCCCTTCCGCGTTGACCCGCAATAGTCTGACGGACGAACTGGATGCGCCATTGGAGCTTCCGGCAAGGATGTACCCGCCATCGTGCGTTTGTCGGACGGCAAGAGCGGCGTCGGAGGTTGCGGCCCCGGCGGAAAAAACTCTTGTTGAGGAATCGTAACTGCGCTGCCACTCCTGGTTTCCGCCGGAGTCGGTCTTAATGAGCCAGAAGTTGCTGCGGGATGCGGTGGCGCCTCCGAAGGAATGGGTTTCCCCGGCAAGGATGTATCCGCCGTCGGAAGTTGGCTGGACAGCGTAAACAATGTCGCTTTCCGTCCCGCCGTAGGCGTGCGACCAGATCTGTTCGCCGTCGGCGTTCAGCTTGACAAGCCAGGCATCCTGCGATCCAGCGCCGTAGGAGCGCGTCTCACCGGCGATGACATAGCCGCCGTCCTCCGCCAGCGCCACGGCGTGGGCGAACTCGTCGCCGTCGCCGCCGAGGGTGACGCTCCACTCCGGCAATGGCTGAGCGGAGGCCACGCCAAAGCCGAAAACGCCAAAGACCAGCGCGGCCAGGCCAGCCAGCATCACGGCCAGCCGCCGGGCCTTCCCAACCCCTCCGGGCTTGCCGCTATTCCAGGCCATCAATGACCAGCCTCATGCGACGGGACAGTCGCGTGAATGTTTGCCAGTACCATACCCGTCCCCGCGTTACCATTGTGTTACACGCTCTTCCAAGACTTTTTATTTTCCCCTCTCCCGATGGGGGAGGGTTAGGGTGAGGCGTCGTCGTTGGTGACGAAAGATTGAGTCATCCCGGAATTTCACCCTCACCTCAGTCCTCTCCCTCAATGGAGAATGGAGAAGGAGTATGAATAGACTCTGAACGTTCTCCATTGCCTTTTCGCCGTCACTGGTTGGGCTGGCGGTAAATCACGGCCAGCACGGTGCTCAGGGTTTGGCCGTCGTCGTTGGTGGCCACCACGTCGATCACGCTGGGGCCTTCGTCCAGACGGACAGTGGACGAAAAGTAGCCGAAGCGGTCAACAGGCACAGACCTGCTGTTGATGCTGACAATGGCGTTGGGGCCTGTCCGCCCGGACAGGGGCAAAATAGGACTGGAAACGATGCTTTCGTTTTTCGGCTCGGTGATCAGCAACAGGAAGGGCAGGGCCAACGAGGTCACCCGCCGGGAGATTCGATTTAGTTCGCCGTCCTCATTGGTGGCGACCACTACTATCACATTTTCATTGGGCTTCAGCGGCGCGTCGGTTCTGAACCCGCCCTGGGCGTCCACCTCCGTCACTACGCCCGAAATCAAGACTCTCGCTCCCGGCGCCGTCTGACCGTATACCGCAACTGAACTGCCCGGAACGGTGGCCCCGTCTTCCGGCGTGTACACTTGCAGCATCAGGCCCTCGGTGGAGCCCACGGTGGGAGGAGGCGCAGTGGGGATGGTCGTAGGGCGGGTCGGGTCGGGCGTCAACGTCGGAGTAACGGTCGGCGGTGGCGTGGCCGTGGGAGCCGGCGGACGGGTGGGTGCCGGCTCGCCGGTCGTGGTGGGTAACGCCGTGGGAGTAACCGGCGCGGCCGTCACTTCAGGCGGGGTTGTCGTCTGTCCCGGCCGGGGCAGCGGCGTGTAGCAGCCCGCAAGGGAGGGTATCAGAAACGCTGCAAGGACCAGCGCCGCCGCCAACGCGGATGCCGGACGCGCCCTCAAGTCTTTGATCCTGGACAGCGCCGGAGAGAGCCTCACCGGCCCTTCTTTCACCGGCCCTTCTTTCACCGGCCCTTCTTTCACCGGCCCTTCTTTCACCGGCCCTTCTTTCACCGGCCCTTCATGGGCAGGGCCAACTGGAACGAGGTGTGTTGTTCCTGCTGAGGCTCGGCGATCGACTCAACCGCCAGGTCGCCTCCGCAGCGGCGGGCCAGCGTGCGTGCGATGAACAGGCCGAGCCCCGAGCTGCTCTTCTCCTCCCTGCGCCCGACTTCGGGAGTCCAGCCCCGGTCAAACAGATACTCGAGGTAGTGGGCGGCGATCCCCGGCCCGTCGTCCCACACCTTGACATAGAACAGCGTGTCGTCCCGGCTCAAGGTGACCTCGACGTGGCCGGAAGCGTGAGTGACAGCATTGTCGATGAGATTGGCCACTATATGCTCAATGGCGTGGGAATTTGACGAAACCATGCCGAAATCCGGCGGCTCGGCCCACCAGCTTATGTTCTTGTTCACCTCAAGGGCCACCGGGGTATAGCGGTCGACAATGCGGCGCACCACCTCTGCCGGTTCCACGGGAGTCATCGGCAGCGGTTCTCCGGGAGCTTCCGACTGCACCAGCACCTGGATGTTGGACAGCATCAGCCGGTAATTGACGGCCTGGCGCTCAATTTCATCCAGAAGTTCCATCACGTCGGAGTCGGCGACTTTTCCGGAGGCTCGCAACGCGGCGCGCAACTCCCGCTGCCTGCCCGTGATGCGGCGCAACGGGCGGCCGAGGTCGTGGTCGAATTCGTTGAAGAAGCTCAACGTGGTTTCCCGCCAGTGGTCGCTTTGCTCTTCGCCCGTTGGCTCTTTGCCGTTGCGCTCTTCTGAGGTCATCGTGGCTGCGGCCAACCCCATCGCCGCAATGGCCAGACCTGCGATGAGCAGCACCGCTCCTATATAGTTGAGCGGCTCCACGCCCCATAGATTGTCGAAAGCGGCAGGGCCGACGACTGGAGCCAGAATCAGGCACACCAGACCCGAGGCAACAACAAGCCCGCCCAAGGCCATCGCCGCCAGCAGGGGCGGGGGCATCCTGAGGACCATTGGACGTGGACGATTTATGAGAATCCGAGCCATAAGAGCTACCTTCCTGGCGACGCTCAGGCTTGTGGCGGGGTCAGGCGATAACCCTTGTCCCGCACGTTGAGAATCAACTCGCCGGATCCGAAACGGACTCCCAGCGCCCTGCCCAGCGAGTCCTTTATCTCCCTGATCCGCACCCGCAGCGACGCCCGCGGGTCTTCCCCCTCCGAGAAGCGTTCCAGGTGCGAGAAGGGGACAAGCTCGCCGGGGCTTCTATGCCAGGCCGCCGCCAATTCCCGGAGTATCTCGAACTTCATCCCTTGAATGTCGTTGACCGGACGGCTGCCTGATTCCCGCTCCACGTATACCATCTGCGAAGTCAGGTCCAGCACAATGCCGCCTCCGACGGAAATACGCTCCGCCGACGCTCCCATGAGGCGCCGCAACCGCAGCACTACCTCGTCGGTGCCGGCCAGCTTGTCGATGAAGTCCACAGGCGCGTCCCACTTGAGTGAGCCGCGCACTGCCGTTTCCCGGTCCGGCCCCTGATTGTACTGTGTGAACATCAGCACGGGCAGCCGGGGCCAGCGGTTGACAATCTCGCCCAGGATTTCCAGTCCCTTGAATCGGTCGTCTCGGTGGTCGCCGAAGCGCACGTCCAGCACCACTGCGTCGGGGCGCTGTTCCTCGATGTCCCAGAGCGCCGCCGCCTCGAACTCCTCTCCGACAGACCTTCCCGGAGCAGGCTGCACTGCCACCGTCAACCAGCCCTCTTCCTCCAGACGCCGGCGCACCGTGCGGAGGATGGACGATTCGGCTTCATCGTCCACAATCATTATCTTCTGGGCGGCGCGATTAATCGTCATCCAGGCACCCCTCCGCCAGCGTGTGGCCGGCTCATTTTATCAAACCCCGCGAAATGCCTGCCTGAGGAGGGAAAGGGAACAATCTAAAGACCGTAACAGACCCTGCTGTAACAGTTGACAAGGTTGACTGCCCCATTACAATGGGCCATTGGCCCTGCAACGATATTGTGCCAGGTCGCTCCCAATACCGCCGGGTTGAGTTCAATCCGGGTATCTGTGTGCGCATTTCCGGCGCGGCAATTTACGAAACCGAAAGTTTCTGAAAACCTAAAACGGAACATAAGCCAAACGTCCCAGTATGGAGGGGAGCTATGATAACCAAATTCGGCAGTCTTTTCGCCGGTCACGTTGATCTGGACAACATCGGACTGGATGGTACGCCAGTCAACGAGCGTTGGCTACCGGACGACCAGCTCGCGGGCGTGTTCGACAAGACCGAGGCCATTGTGCTCAAGATGGAAGAAATGGGCTACGATACCTTCTGGTCAGCCGAGCACCACTTCCAGCGGGAGGGGTATGAGTGCCTGCCCAACCTGCTGCTGCTCTACGTGCACCTGGCCCACCTGACCAAGAACCTCAAGTTCGGTTGCGGCTTCAACATCAACCCCATGTGGCACCCGCTGCGGCTGGCAGAGGATTACGCCACCGCCGACATTCTAACCAAGGGGCGGGTCATCTTCGGCGTCGGGCGCGGCTATCACTCGCGGGAGGTGGACACCTTTGGCGTCCCCAGCACTTTGAGCGACAACGAAGCCAACCGCGAGATGTTCGAAGAACAGGTCGAAATCATAATGAAAGCCTTCAACGAGGAGTCCTTCTCCTATGAGGGCAGGTTCTACAAGATTCCGCCGGAAGTTCCTTATCGCGGTTACACGCTGAAGGAAATCACGCTGGTTCCGCGCCCGCGCACCCTGCCCGTTGAGACGTGGCAGCCGGTGGTCAGCGCCAGCCAGCGGGCGATGGACTTCATGGCCAAACACCACATCAAGGGCATCATCGGCGGCGGCGCGGCAGCCGGCGGCGCAACCGAGGGCGTGATGCGCCAGTGGCGCGACACACTGGCCGCCCACGGCCGCGAGACCGAGTTGGGCGAAGACCTGGCAATAGGCTACTCCATCCACATCGCCGAGACCGAGGAGAAGGCCATCCGGGAGGCCCGCGGCTTCTTCGAGGAGAACATGAAGATGTTCGCGCCGCTGGGCTTCGTCCGCGGGCTGTCAGACGACCAGATACGGGCAATGGAAGACCCGCGCCGCGCCCGCGAGGCCGGCCTGCCCTCCCTGGAGGACGGCGTTAAGGCCGGCTCCTGGCTCTGCGGGCCGCCCGAACTGGTCACCGAGAAGCTGGAGGCTATCCAGGATATGTATCCCGGCCTGGACCAGATAAACGTCGGCTCTGTCATTGGTACACCGCAGAACGTCATCCTCGAGCAACTGGAAGCCTTTGGAAAGGATGTGATGCCCAAGTTCAAGGCCCAAGCATAATTTTCAACACGAAGCGCACAATCGATTCCCGTCATCCCCGGCGAAAGCGGGAATCCAAATGGGCGTCAAGGAAAGCGGACGCGACTGGCTGATTGAGTTTCTGGATTCCCGCTTTGTGCGGGAATGATGGCTGGTCGCTTTTGCTTGTGCGTACCGGAATTTATCCCAGGAGGCTGAGCGATGACCCAACAGTTGACCGAGGCCGAGTTGCTGGAGCTGGCCCGCAAGTTCAGCTTTCGCAGCCGCATAGACAAGAACATCGTCACCGGCCCCATCATGGTCTGGGGGCGAGGTTCGGTGGTGCGCGACGTAAACGGCAAGGAGTACCTCGACTTCAACTCCGGGCAGATGTGCGCCGCCCTCGGTCACAACCACCCGCGCATCGTTCAGGCGCTGCACGAGAGCGGCGAGACGCTCATCCACAGCCACATGAGTATGTTCAACGACCAGGAGATCATTCTGGCGGCGCGGCTGGCCGAGATTTCCCCGGAGGGCATGAACCGCTCGATGCTCCTGACCTCCGGCAGCGATTCAAACGAGGCGGCGATGGCCATCGCCAAGCGCTATACCGGCGGCTACGAGATTGCCAGCCCTGCGGTCAGCTTCCACGGCATGAACGACTCCACCCGCGCTGTCACTTTTTCCGGCTGGCACGAGGGCTACGGCCCCTACGCGCCGGGCCACTATCCCATCATCGCGCCTTACCGCTACCGTTGCCGGTTCTGCCAGGACCGGCCGGCCTGCGACTACTCCTGCCTCGACACCAGCTTCGAGCTGCTGGACGCCCAAGCCGACGGCCCTCTGGCCGGAGTAATCACCGAGCCGTTGTTCAGCGCCGGCGGCGTCATTGACCTGCCCCCAGGCTGGCTGGCGGAGCTGAAGCGCCGCTGCGAGGCCCGGGGCGCGTTGCTCATAGTGGACGAGGCGCAGACCGGGCTGGCCAAGCTGGGGACGATGTGGGCCTTCGAACAGGAGGGCGTCGTGCCTGACATCTTCACCATCTCCAAGCACTTCGGCGGCGGCGTGGCCATCAGCGCCGCTATCACTACTGACGAAATCGAGGAAAAGGCGTCGGAGTCAGGACTGGTGGTCGGCCATTCCCACTCCAACGACCCCATGCCCTGCCACGCCGCCATCGCCAGCATAGACATCATCCTGGAGGAAATGCTGACCGACGTAGCCCAGCGCATCGGCGCCTACTGGCGGGAGCACCTAGAGAGGCTGGAGTCGAGGCACGAAATCATCGGGGACATTCGGGGAAGGGGCCTGTTGCAGGGCATCGAACTGGTGACCGACCGAGCCACCCGGGAGCCGGCCTACGCGCAGGGCCGCGAGATTGGCCGCCGGTGCCTGGAGAATGGGCTGATAATGAGCGTCCGGCGCAACGGCTCAGTCTTTCGCTTCGTCCCGCCCTTCACCACCACCGAGGCGCAGATGGACGAAGCGGCGGAGATACTGGACGCTGCGATGGGCGGGGTTGGCAGCTAGAGATCGAAGATGTCTTGCAGCGGACAGGCGAACCCCGGCAGCACGTCCTCGCCGTCGAGGGTGTCGTCGTAGGAGAGGTCGGTGGTCGAACCGGCCGGCCGGTGAATTCTAGCGGTTTTGGTGTCCGGGAAAATCGCTAGAACCAGCCGTGCGCCCTCCCGCAGCCACATGGCTATCTTCCCATCGAATTCCGCCAGCGAGTCGCTGGGGTACCTTATTTCGGCCACCAAGTCGGGGACTAACTGGTAGTATCCGGTGACTTCTACGTTCAGCGGCAGTCTCTCTGCCGAAATGAAAAACACGTCGGGTTCCCGCACGGTGTCCGGGTCGCGTCCCAAGAGTACCCCGGTATCCGTTCCGCCCACTCGCCCCAAACGTCGTGGCCTCACAAAAGCCCTGAACTCGGTGGCTAAAGCCACTGCAATTTCGCCGTGTCGTCCACCTGCTGGCATCCTTTCGTGAAGCGCCCCGCGAATCAACTCGCCCTTTACGCCCTGGCTGTCCAATCGCAGCAGGTCTTCGGCGGTTAGCAAGCCCTGCTTGGCCGTTGTCATAGATAGTCTCCGAACTGGAAGGTGCGGTTCTGGCCTTGGCTTTATACTTCAGGCCCTTTCCCTGTCCCAGGGAAAGGGCCGCTTGTTTCCCTTTTAGTGAACCTTGGTTTTAGCGAACCCTGGCCGGTTCCTCGTCCCAGGGGCCGGGGAGGCGGCCCTTCTCCGTGCCGCCGATCATGTATTGGCCTTCTTCGTGGCCCCACTCGCTGGCGGGCATCTCGTAGGAGACCTCTATGCCGTTGCCGTCCGGGTCGCGGATGTAAATGCCGACGGCGTGGCCGTGGTCGGAGACGCTTTCAATTTCGATGTTCCTTTCCTTGATGCGGTAGTAGAGTTCCTTCAGGTCGTCGAGGCTCTCCATGTACCAGGCCATGTGGTTCAGGCCCACCTGCCCCTTCTGCGGGCCGGGGGCGTCTTCTCCCACTTCCACCAGCGCGATCTCGTGGGAGTTGCCGGGGTCGGCGGTCATGAAGGCGGCGCGTCCGGGCCGGAACCCGTAGGTGTGCAGCCCCAGCAGGTCCTCGTACCAGTCGCGCGCCCGTTCCGCGTTGCGGACGTAGATGTTGATGTGCCCTAGCTCTCTAGGCTTGTAGCCCATAGCTCCCTACTCCTTCCGAAATGGGCTTAGTCCAATCTCATATTAGCAGGAAAGTAGTTGATAATGAAACTGAAGGATTGACTTGGCAACTTGTGGAACATACATGCCCTCAAACGGGACTGAATCCTGCTATTATTGGCGCAAAGAGGTTATTGCTGGGAGGCCTCACATGGTCAGATTGGGCGGCACGGCAACGATTGCTCACCTCGAAGTGTTCCAGGGGTTGGAGACGCTGTTCCGGCGGCGGGGCATCGAGATGGATTGGGTGCTTTTTTCCGACTACGATGCCATGGCGGAGGCATTCGTGTCGGGCTACATTGATTTAGCTTGGAACGGGCCGCTGGGGTATGTCAAGATCAGGCGGCTGCTGGATGAGCCTTGCCAGGTAATCGCCATGCGCGACGTGGACATCGGCTTCAGAACGCACTTCATCACCCACCCCGGGTCAGGCATCGAAACGGTGGAGGACCTGAAGGGCCAGCGCTTTGCCTTCGGAAGGCGCGGCTCGGAACAGGCCGGGCTGGTGCCTCACTATCTCCTGAAGCAGGCGGGCATCAATCCCGGCAAGGATCTGGCAGCCGCCAGTTTCTACGAGCAGCGGCAGTCGGCGACTCGCTCCGACGAGCGCGACGTGGTGGAGCGCGTGGCGTCGGGTGAGTTCGACGCCGGTTCGGTCAGCCAGAGGACGATGGAGACCATGGCGGAGGATGGCAGCCTGCCCCGCGAGCAGGTGCGCATCTTCTATTCCAGCCCCGGGTACAGTCATTGCTGCTTCACGGCGCGGACGGGTCTGGAGCCGTCGTTAGCCCGGGATATCGAGGCGGCCTTCCTGTCGGTTACCGGGGAGGACGAGGTGGAGCGGGCAGTTCTGAAGGGTGAAGCCTGCAACAGCTTCGTGCCCGGCATACAGGACGGTTGGGAGCTTATCGAGGCGGCGGCAGTGGCAGAGGGCCTGGTCTAAGAGGGAGTGTGGCAGACATATCCCGGCCGGATTAAGGCAAGGTGGGTTTGCTTAAGCTGTTCCGGCTAAACCAGCGGGACGTCCTCACCCTCACCCTGATGACCCTCTCCCTTTGGGGGGAAGGGACTTGTAACACTCTCTAGCCCCCGCTGTCGCCTCCCGGTGCGTTGCGCAGGATGTCTTCTAGCATATCGTCCAGCGCCGGGTCCAGTTCCACCGCGGGATCGAAGGGGGTGTAGTTGAAATCGGTGCGGGCGCGATCGATGAGTTCCTTGGCGGTTGGGTTGGTGCTGGCAATTTTTTCGAGGGTGTCCTGTAACTCCTGTGACTCCGCCTCGCCCAGGTTGAAGAGTTCAGACAGGTCGAAGTCCAGCTTGAAGATGGAGTTGATGCGCCGCATGATGTCATAGAAGGAGCGATGGTCGCGGCTGATGCCCACGGGGTCGTTGTTGGAGGTGAGGAAGGGGTACATGGGGGCCATTGCTCCAAGACGGAACATCTCCAATTCAGGATGCTGAAAGTGGGCCACGGTGATCAGGGCCATGCCGATGGTCGGCCCGTTGCGGCCTTGTGAGCCATAGTTGGAATACCTGACTCCCAGCTTGTCCATCTCGGACTTCATGCTGGCTTGGCTGTATATGCAACTGACGCTGCGCTCCATGTCGGGCGGCGCCGCGCCGTTGTAGCCCTCGACCGCCACCGTCTGCGACACTTCCAACTGTTTCACTGCCTGGAAGAAGGCGTCAGCGTAAACGTCCAGCCGGAACCACGGCTCTTCGCCCAAGAAGATGACCACCCCGTTCCCCGCGTCGAAAAAGTTGTTCTCCCGGCGCATATCCGTGTCGGGCAGGCCATCCCGGTAGGCCACTCGCGGACGGTAAGTGTCGTGGGTGCCGGGCACCTGGAAGGGGTAGCACAGCTTGGCCACATCGCTTCCCATGGAGCCTATGCGTCTGGCCTGGAGTTTGTCGATCAGGTAACGGGGCAGGCCGCTGGAAATTTCACCGCCATCGGACCACTGACGCCGCCAACCGGCGATGATGTAGCGGGCGTCCGGGGTTGACTGCAAATCGAGCAGGTCGTCAGCCATCGGCCAACACTCCTTTCGCCTGATGGGGGCGTCTATGCACTAATCATTAGTATTCTACAGTATTCTGCCAGACGCACCGCCCCAGCGCAAATTTACCTGGCATTGCCCGGCCTGCCGATTGCTGTAAAATGCCAGCATTCCGGCTGCCTGGCATTCATCGAACCGGGCAGCCATCTCCGGAGGCATTCATGCCCCAATTGATGACAGGCAAGCAGGCCCTTCTTGAAATGCTCAAGGCCGAAGGGGTTGATCACATTTTCGGCAATCCCGGCACCAGCGAGGGGCCAATCATTGATCTCCTGGGAGATTACCCGGAGTTCCGATACATCCTGACACTTCAGGAGAGCGTCGCGGTGGGAATGGGCGAGTCCTACGCCCGCGCCACCGGAAGGGCATCCTTTGTCAGTCTTCACGTGGACAGCGGACTGGCCAACGGCATCGCCCTGCTGCTGGACGCCTTCAACACCGGCACGCCCATGGTGGTGACCTCCGCTAACTACGACATTCGGAAAACCAACGAGACCATCACCGACCTGGCCCAACTGGTGCGTCCGGTGACCAAGTGGGCAGTCGAGCTGACTCATCCCGACCAGATTCCCAGCGTCATCCGGCGGGCCTTCAACGAGGCCAACAGCCACCCCAAGGGGCCGGTATACGTCGGTTTCACCTCCAACGCCCTGGAGGGAATGGCCGAGATGAACATCGTCCCGTCCAGGCCGGTCTACAACGCCGTCCGGCCCAGCGCGGAGGGCATCGCCCAGGCCGCGTCGTTGCTGATGGACTCCAGCCGGCCCATGCTGCTGGTAGGCGACCGGCTCTCCGATGACGGCGCCGTGGATGAGGCAATGGAGCTGGCAGAGCTGATGGGCTTGCCCGTCTACCAGGCCCGGGGCGCAGAGGTGGCCTTCCCCACCACGCATGGCCAGTTCCAGGGCAGCCTCTCCCTGCGGGTTGCCGCTCAGCGCGCCGGGCTGCAAACCTTTGATCTCGTCCTGGCCGTGGGTTCCGACCCCTTCGAGGAGCTTTTCTATTGGGGCGACGTAATCCTGCCGCCGGAAGCCAAGCTGATACACATTGACCCCGACGCGAGTCGCATCGGTCGTTCCGAGCCTACCGACGTCGGCATCGTGGGCCACTGCGGTCTGGCGCTTGCCGACCTGACGGCGGCCCTGAAGGAACGTCTGTCTCCGGGCGATATGCCGGAAATCGAAGAGCGAAAGCAGGCTGCCGTGAACGAGGCCCGGCGCAGGCGGGAGGCCTTCGAGGAGTCGGTAGCCGAGAAGTGGGACCACAAGCCCATGACTCCGGCCCGCATGATGGCCGAACTGGCCGCCGCCATGCCGGACAACGCCATCGTGGTCGACGACTCCATCAGCAACCGGGGTACGATGCGCCACTACTTTCAGGCGCAGAAACGCGGCGACCTGCGGGGCTACCGCGGGCAGTCAATCGGAGGCGGCATGGGCACGACCATGGGCACCCAGTGCGCCAACCCAGACCGGCCCGTTTTCGGCATTATCGGCGATGGCAGCGCCATGATGACCGTCCAGGGACTCTGGACTGCGGCCAACGACAACATCCCGTGCATTTTCGTCATCTGCAACAATGGCAGTTACCGTGTGCTGAAGGTCAACTTCAACGTCTACCAGGAGGAAATCCTGGAGTTGCCCGAGACCTCCGGCGGCAGGCTCCTGTACTCCGACTTTGCCACGCCCTTCGACATGGCCGCCATCGCCAACAGCATGGGTGTTCACGGAGAGCGCATCACCGACCCGGCCCAGATCAAGCCCGCCGTTGACCGGGCGGTGGCCTCCGGCAAACCGGCCCTGCTGGACATGGTGATAGACGGCTCGCTGTAAGGTATATCAGCAGTTTGGCCATCCGGCCGGCCTGAATCGACCATTCCCGGGCGACTACCGAAGAGAGGAACAACCATGCGCACCAACACCACCAAGGCCAAGCTCAACGAGGGCGAGGTCGTTTTCGGCGCCATCATCACCCGTTACGCACCCGACATGGTGGAGATTTTCGGCGCTCTCGGCTACGACTTCGTCATGATTGACTGCGAACACGGGCCCTCCAGCCTGGATCAGGTCGAGCACATGGTACGGGCCGCCGAGTCCTTCGGCATCACGCCCATCGCCCGCGTTCCCGATCAACATGAGCAGACCATCCTGCGTTATCTCGATCGCGGCCTACAGGGGATAATCGTGCCGCACGTCAACACGGGGGAGCAGGCGGCGGCGGTGGCGCGGGCGGCTCGCTACTACCCCGACGGCTACCGGGGGATGGGCGGCGGGCGCGCCCAGGACTACGGCATCGGTGTCACCAGGGACGAGGCGGTGGCCTGGGTCAACTCGCAGGTTCTGGTAATTCCAATGGTCGAGGATGTCGAAGCCGTCGGCAACCTGGACGACATTCTCCAGGTCTCGGGGGCCGACGTTCTCCACGTGGCCGCTTCCGATCTGGGGCAGAGCATGGGCAATCCCGGCGCCGCCGAGGTGCGCCGTGTGATGAGCGAGGTCATCCCCCGGGTCCGGGCGG
The DNA here is from genome assembly GCA_965261945.1 of Dehalococcoidia bacterium. Classification (GTDB taxonomy): domain Bacteria; phylum Chloroflexota; class Dehalococcoidia; order Lucifugimonadales; family UBA3495; genus VXOI01. Next base: position 1,505,630 of record CBDHEF010000002.1, on the reverse strand, counting down.
GAGGCAAGTCCTGCGGGGTGGGCGGCAACAACCCCGCCGACACCGCCGGAGTCGCGGAGTTCGTCAGGCAGGGAGCCAACTTCGTAACCGTCTCCGGCTGGGGCCTGCTCCGCATCGGCGCCGAGGACTTCCTCAAGAAAGTGAACGCCGCGCTGTAACCGATACCCAAGACCTTCCAAGACCTTTAACGGATGACGGCGAAGGTCAGAATCGGGCGAGGCAAAGATAAAGGGGGCCGGCACTCAGACGCCGGACCCCTCTTTGTCAAAAGCCCATTGGCGGTGCTGCTGCCGCCGATTAGATCTGCCTAAGCTTGGGGTCCAGGCGGTCGCGCAACCAGTCGCCGAGCATATTGAAGGCGATCACCAGCAGCATTATGGCGACGCCCGGAATCGCCGACACCCACCATGCGCTAACGATGTAGTCGCGTCCTGATGCCACCATTGATCCCCAGGCAGGAGTCGGAGGCGGGACGCCTGCGCCAAGAAAGCTCAGCGAGGACTCCACGATAATGAGGAAGCCCACTTGCAGCGTGAGCAGCACGAGCAGCGTGTTGAATACGTTCGGGAAAATGTGCCGGGTGATGATCCGGAAGTCCGACGCCCCGGACACCCGGGCGCGGGAGATATAGTCCTGGGTCATTATGGTGAGCACTTCGCCGCGGATAACCCTGGCATAGCGCGCCCAGATGACCAGGCCAACTGCGATTATCAGGTTGATCAAGCCTGCACCGATAATCACCACCAGCAGGATGGCGAACAGGATTATCGGGAAGGCGATGGTGATATCAGAGGCCCGCATGACAAACGGGTCCAGTTTCCGGTAATAGCCCGAAATCAACCCCAGGGCTGTCCCGAGTATACCCCCCAGGGCGAGGGTACTGACGGCCACCAGAATGGAAACGCGCGCCCCATAAGCCAGCCGGGTCCAGATATCCCGGCCCAGCGGGTCCGTCCCCAGGGGATGAGATATGCTGCCGCCTTCCTGCCAGAAGGGCGGAATATTCTTTTCCGGCAGGCTGATCTTGGTTGGCGAATAAGGCGTCACCAGTGGGGCAAAGATGGCGACCAGAACGAAGAACAGAATGATGCCCAGCGGGATGAGCGGCCCTTTCCGCAGTCCGACTAAAGGCGCCCTGATACGGCTTAACCCTGTTCCCAGCGTTACTCTGACTGATGATACAGAGGCCATTTCCCCTACCCGTACCTGATGCGTGGATCTATGTATGCGTAAGCGATGTCTACCATGAGGTTAGCAGCGATTACCAGCGTCCCGGCCAGGATTACCACCGCCTGGACCACCGGAAAGTCGCGTACCACTATTCCATCGAAGAGCAAACGGCCCAGTCCCGGCCAGGCAAACACCACTTCGGCCAGAATCCCGAATGTTATCAGGGTTGCGACGTAGGTGCCGCCGAAGGTCACCACGGGCACCAGCGCGTTCCGCAGCGCGTGTTTCCAGATTACCATTCCTTCGGAGATTCCCTTGATGCGCGCCAGCTTGATGTACTCGGTATCCAGCGTTTCGAGCATACTGGAGCGAAGCAATCGCATAACCCCGGCAATTACGAACAATGACAGGGTAATCGCCGGCAGTATGTAGTGCTGGAGTCCCCCCATACCTGAGGTTGGGAGCAAATTCAGCCGCACCGCAAATATCTGGATCAGGATGATGCCCATCCAGAAGGCGGGCACCGATTGTCCGGCTACGGCGATGAACCGGGCAATGGTATCCGCCAGCTTTCCCTTATTGACCGCCGCCACCACCCCCAGGGGCACGGCCACCACCACCACTATCAGAAGAGCGGCCGCTGCCAGCTTAACCGAGGGCCATACCCTCGACATTATCAGGTCTTCTACCGGAGTGCCGCCGCGGATGGAGTTGCCGAAGTCCGCTTGAAGAAAATTGCGGGCGAAGATCAAATACTGCACCGGCATGGGCTTGTCCAGGCCAAGAGCAGCTTCCAGCGCGATGCGGTCTTCCTCTGAGGCCTCATCCGAGAGCAGCAGTGTAAGCGGGTCGCCCGTCAACCTCACCACCACGAAGATGATGATGGACAACAGGAACAGGGACAGTACTGCCTGGAGAGCGCGGACGATAATATATCGGCGCATCCTTCGCACCCTGTCCGGCAAGCTCGGAAGTTACCCTCTCGGTCAGACCGGGCCCGCCGGTTGTGAGACTCAGCCCGTAATTGGCTTTGAGAATCCCCTCTCCCGATAGAGAGGGAGAGGGGGTTGGAGTGATGCCGCTTCTGTTTGGATTTTTACCGGGGGCGTACGACGTCGTTGAAGTTGGGCTCCCATGAACGCCCGGCCAGATTCCAGTCGGCAGGCACCTTGTCGTTGGCAGCGTAGGGTATGTCGATGTCCAGCAGGGTAAGGTGCGTGAACTGCTCGTGGTACCGCCGGTAGATGCCCAGGAAATGCTCCTCGGCTTCTTTGGGGTCTAGCGTTTCTTCCATGGCCACTATCAGCCGGTCAAACTCCGGGTCTTTGGTGCTGGTGAAGGGACTCTCGGAGTGCTGTAGGGCCCGCATCAGACCAACAAATCCGGGGAACGGGCGATTGGGGGCGCCCAGGTAGCCCATTTGTCCCGGGATGGTCTGAGCGCGGCGCCCGGTGCGGTACTCGCTGTACTCCGAGGGCAGAATGTTGGCCTTAACGTCGATTTCGTCGAAATAGCCGGCGAGAGCCTCAATCATGCGGGGGCCTTCTGGCACGTCGGACCTGGGGTACGAGTGTACTGTGATCTCGAACCCGTCCTCGTACCCCGCTTCGGCCAGTAATTCCTTGGCCCGCTCCGGGTCGTAGGTATAGGGTTGCAGAGTCAGGTCAACGACGGGAGCGCTGGCCGGCACCGGGTAAACGGCTGCCGGTGACGCCAGGCCTCCGAAGACGAACTCGGCCAGTTCTTCCCTATTTACGGCCAAGTTCAGTGCCTCACGCACCTTGATGTCGGCGATCGGCACGTCGTCCCATTGCTGGTGGAAATAGAATCCTACGATGGCCTGTCCTTCCCTCAGGAAGACCTGGAGGTCGGCATCCCGGATTTGAGGGACGTTTTCCCGGCTGACCGTAATGATGTCTGCCTCTCCGGTCCTGAGAGCGGCGATTCTGGTGCTTTCCTCTGGCACCTTCCGGAAGCGAACTGTCGCAACAGTGGGTGTGCCTTCCCGCCAGTGGTCTTCCACTGCCGACAGGGCCAGGAAATCGCCGATACGCTGCTCGGCGAAGCTGAACGGCCCGGTCCCGATGGGATTCTTGGCAAACTCCTCACCACCCACGCTCTGATAGTGGGCGGCGGGAACCGGCATCCCCAAGGCGCCCTGGGCATCGGTCAAGTCCCAGTGCAGCCAGATGTCGGGGGACCCGGTGTTTACTACCCAAGTGTAGGGGTCTGGGGCTTCCATGGTCTCCACGAAGGCGGTGAGCCGCTCCTTGTAGGAGCCGACGGACTCGGGTTCCATCCACTTGTTGACGGTAAACGTCATGTCGTCGGCGACAAACTCGTCGCCGTTGTGGTATGGGATTCCTTCTTTCAAATTGAAGGTCCACTGTCTGCCGTCCGGGGTCATCTCCCAGCTAGAGGCCAGTCCCCAATCAGCGGACAGGTTATTCTCATCGTCGAGACCGACCAGGGCGTCGTAGATGAAGCGCATGACTGCTTTGCCGCCCGCCACGGTCTCATTCCAGCCCACAGGCACCTCGAATCCCAAGTCGGGAGACATGATTACCAGTTCTCCTTCCGGTGTAACTGAAGTAGAAGGGGCAGGGGCCTGGGTGGTAGCAGGAACCGCCGTAGGTACAGCCGTGGCCCCGGCGGGGGTGGTAGCCTGGCCTGGCGCGACGGCAGAAGCCTCCATCGGTGCCGGCGCCGAGGTGGGTTCCGGCGCTTCGGTGGCCGATGAACCGCAGGCCACCAGCAACGCCAGCGCCAGTATGGCCGCGAAGGGCAGCAACCATCGGCGCCGTTTTGAGGGGTTAAAGGAAGCCATCATTTATCCTCGCTGAATGTTCTGGTAGTTACTTAGAGACGACCTTTATGATAGTCTTTGGAGCTTGGTTGTCAACACGAATATCGCATACGCCTTAAGTCGTTACCAAAGCGACACCGTCCGACGTTTTACTAGACGTTTTACTCCATGAGTTACGGGTTTCCGGGTTATGCTGTAAAGTGATCGGACACCAGACAGGAGGGCAGAACAATGCAGTATCACATCAACCACGTTCACGTCAGGGCGCAGGATCCTCACTCTTCGGCGGCGTGGTACGAGAAATACTTCAACGCCAAGAAGCTGTGGGCCCGCGAAATCATGCCCGTCACCGTTACAGTCAGCATGGAGGTTGGCGGGCCGGTGCGGCTCAACATTTCATCCAAGCCCGCTGGCACGTCCGACGAGCGAAGCGTAGCCGAGCTGAACCGGCTGGGACTGGAGCACTTCGGATTTGACGTGGAAGACCTGGAATCGGAGCTGAACCGCCTCGAAGCAGAAGGCATTCGCGTGGTGCTGCCCCTCACCAGCACACCCGCCGGCTCGCGCCTGGCCTACATCGAAGGCCCCGACGACGTGCTGATTGAACTGGTGCAGCCTGCCCACTAGAGCGCCCGGGCGTTTCCTCTCCAATCAAAACGAAAGAATTCCCTCTCCCTAGAGGGAGAGGGTTGGGGTGAATCGCCAAGGAAAGGTCGGCAGGCCCTAATCCGCGAACTGCGGCATGACCTCGGCGGCGAAGAGTTCCAGCGAGTCCAGCGCTTTCTGATGCTCTATGCCGCCGAAATTGACAAAAAATATCAGGTTCTCGGCGCCGGAATCCCGAAGCCGGCCGACTCGCTCGGCGATGTGGTCGGGGCTTCCGAAGAGCATTACGCTGTCGCACATTGCGTTGTAGTCGAACCGGGCATCGGGCGAATAGCGTCGGCGGTATGCCGCGTATTCTTCGGGCAGCAGGTCGAGCCGCTGATCCGGCGGCGCGCTGACTTCCTGGCCGGTCTCCTTGAACCACATGAAGGGGATCTCGGCATCCCGCCGCGCCTGTTCCGTGGATGGCGCGGCGTACATGGCCCGCGCCACCACCACCCGCTGCGGAGTGTAATCCGCTTCGGCCTCGGCCAGCGCCTCCTGATAGAACTCTATCTGCCCCGCCACCTGCCCGTGAGTCTCCCCTTGTCCGATGAGCAGGTTCCAGTCGTTGCGCACGACGCGGGCCACGCTGTCGGCGCCGGAGGCCGCCACGTATACCGGCGGGTGTGGCTGCTGCACCGGGCGGGGCAGCACCGTCATGTCGTTGAAGCTCCAGAACTCGCCCCGGTGATCGAAGGGTTCAACGGAAGTCCAGGCGCGGGTCAGCACGTCCATGGATTCCTCGAACCGGCGGCTGGCCTCGTCCATCGGTATGTTCATCCGGTTGAACTCGCCCCACTGGTAGCCGCGGCCCACGCCCAGATCCAGCCTCCCTCCGCTAAGCACGTCCACGGTGGCCGTCTGCTCGGCAAGCTGCACCGGGTTGTGGAAAGGCAGCACGGTCACCGCCGTCCCCAGCCGGATGGTGTCGGTGACCCCAGCGAGGTAGGCCAGCAAAGTCAGCGTCGCCGAAACGATGCCGTGCCGGGTGAAGTGATGCTCGGTGAACCAGACCGAGTTGTAACCCAATCGCTCGGCGTGTAGCGCCTGCTCGAGAGCCTCGCGGTAATAGCGCTCCTGCTCCAGGGGGTTGGGCAACTGTACCGAATGAAAAAGGCCGAATTTCATTATCTGTTCAGTCCTGTTGATGTGGTAGTAGCCGGTTCGTGAGCTACGTCTGCGGTTGAGAAATCACCCGGACTGACGCCCTCACTCAGGCTACAAGGGTATGCTGTCCATAGGGATCAAGCGCTGCTCTACCGGGTCAACGCACATCCTCAGGGTCTCGAGGGCCAAGGACCCCAGCAGAGGGGTGGTGTACTCTTCGTTGAACGCAAAATATGTTATTACCTCGCGCCCGTTCAGCCTGAGCCAGGCATGACCGACGTCCATGTCTCTCGTACTGCCGTCGGCCATGCGTACGCTTTGTGTGAAGCTGGGCGCTACACCTATGGACCGCAACAGGGAGCCGGGCATGGACATCAGGAACGCGCCGGTGTCCACTGTCGCTGACAGCCCAACCCAGTCTTGTTGCTCAATGTTACCAATGGAAACCCCGGTAGTGAAAACACCCATCTACCAATCCTCATACCTGAGATTGTGCTCCCTTTCCTGCCAACGCCGTAAGCTCGGCTAACTTCTGGCCACCCAGTCGGCCACCCGCTCGCCGATCATGATGGCGGTGGCGTTGGTGTTGGCGCGGGTTACCTGGGGCATGATGGAGGAGTCGGCCACCCACAGGCCGGCAACGCCCCGGACGCGGCACTGCTGATCGGTGACCGCCATCCCGTCGCCGTCCGGCCCGATGCGGCAGGTGCCGGAGACATGGCGCGAGCTGCCGAGGGTCTGGCGGATCCAGCTATCGAGCTCATCGTCGCTGGCCAGCACCTCGTTGGTGGGGGCGATGCGGCCCTCGGATATGCCTTTGTAGGCTTCGGAGTCCAGCAGGCTACAGGCCAGCCGCACGGCGTCGCGCATCCGGCGCATATCGTTTTCGTTGTGCAGGTAGCGGTAATTGATCGAGGGCTGAACCGTGGGATCGGAGGACTGCAAGCGCACCCAGCCGGAACCGTCGGGCAGTTCCAGGGCGCAGGCGATGCGGGCCGTTCCCGACGGCGCCATCTCGCCGGTCATCACGTTCCAGATGGACAGAGTATGCAGCATCACGTCGTTGGGATGGGACGGGGGGGCCGAAGTGACCCGCAGGCCGAAACGCAGGGCCTCGGCGTTGGCGGTCAGCCGCACGTCGTCCTTTACACGGAATGACACCGACCCCATGGGATGGTTGAACAGGTTTTGTCCCACGCCGGGCGACTCCACCAGCACCGGGACGCCGTGCTCATCAAGCTGCTCGCGCGGGCCGATGCCCGAAAGCATCAGGATGTGGGGAGATTTGAGGGCGCCAGCGCACAACACGACCCGGTCGCATTCCAAGATGAACACCTCTCCGCCGCTCTCCGCCTCGACACCGGCAACATTCCCTTCCTCGATGACCACGCGACGGACGAATACGTTGCCTCGCACGGTGAGGTTCAGGTGGTGGCGCACCGGGTTCAGGTGAGTGATGGCGGTGCTCATTCGCACGCCGCTGCGGTTGTTCATCGGGATGGCGCCGATGCTGCCGGAGTTGGGGCCGTTCAGGTCGTGGTTGGGCGGATAGCCGCGCTCCATGCAGGCGTCGTAGAACGCCTTCTGCACTACTGGCCATTCTTCGTTCTCCCTCCGTACTATCGGGAGGGGGCCGTCGGCGCCGTGGAAGTCGTCCTGGATGTCCAGGTCGGTCTCTGCCTTGCGGTAGTAAGGCAGCACCTTGAGGTAGCCCCACTCGTCGTTGCCGAAAGACTCCCACCGCTCGAAGTCTTCGGGCAGGCCGCGCAGAAAAACCTGGCCGTTGATGGAGCCGGAGCCGCCTATGACCTTGCCCTGGGCGATGTTTATCTCGCCCTGCTGGTCATTTATGATGCCGCGCAAAGACCACGACACCGGCGAGCCGATGGCCTCGCCTTCGGACGAATTTCCGTTGCGCACCGCCTCCGGCAGATGCTCAGGGTCCGGGTAGTCCTGCCCAGCCTCCAGCAGCAGCACCGAACGATTCGGGTCCTCCGCGAGCCTGCTGGCTACCACCGAACCGGCGGAGCCCGCGCCGACTACAATCACGTCGTACTTCATGGCAATTCCTCAGTGACCATCAATATCGCGGCGATTCTACACCCTGCCGCAGTCCGGGGCCAAATGGTCGAACGCGCCGGTATTGAATGCCGTTGACGCTGCCGGTTCGGGAAACTATGATTCCCGACAACTGGACCGACTCAACCGGACCGATTGAGGTTGGGGAACAGGCCCCTTTAGGAAGAGAGATGATTACAGACCTGCCGACGCTGCTAAGCTACTTCGACCGATTCCACCAGCGCACCGTGCGGGATGTCGAGGCGTTGCCGCCCGCCGCTGAGTTCTGGCGCCCTCCCCGGGGTGAGGGAGAGAAGGCGTGGAGCATTGCAGAAATCGTGCATCACATCGCGGAGTCGCGCCTGTATTTTGCCAGCGCCTACTGCAACCGGGGCTGGCTGTACGACTGGCCCGTTCCGAGCGCCGAGCGGCAGTCGGGCTGGATTCCGGCCATCGAGGCGTCATTCGAGGAGTTCCACCGGCGGCTGGACGACAGCCCCCCGGAGTGGCTGCAACGCCGCGTCAAGATGATCGACACCGACGGGATGCTGAGCGGCTGGCGCATAATAATGATGCTGTTCGAGCACGAGGTGCATCACCGCAGCCAGTTAGACACCTACGCGGGACTGGAGGGCTGGGACGTGCCGCACATCTACGGCCGTTCCCGGGAGAGCATCGACGATTTGCAGGAGGAGCAGAGGAGGAGGAGTGGGGAGTAGTTTACAAGGGGAAACTGGTCATCTGTACCAGCCGTTCATTGGCTGGATCGATTTGTAGCAGCAGGAAATCGACAACTATCCGACCCGGCACTGGACAGGTGTGGTCATCGCTAAACGCGAAATGCGACATGGCTTCCCCGGTCATTCAACCTGAGCCAGGCGTAGCCGAGGTATATCGTTCTTTCCGCGCCATCGGGTTGCTGGAAGGATCGAATCATATCAGGCAAGATTCCAATTCACTCAGCACCAAACCCTGTACGAAGGATATGGACTGCGAGGCGGCAACTACCGCTGAAAGTTGCCGCTGCTGTCTGCGCTCCGCAGCGCCAACGGAGAATTCGACGCTGAATACGCCCATTCACTTAACCTCTCGGATGCTCGGGCGCTTGGCTACAGCAATATGCCCTCTTCGGGAATTAGTCTCTTTCCGTGAGGGTCAACGGCTAATTGTGCGCTTTCAAGCGCCAGCGCCCCCAGCAAAGGGATTGTTCCTTCTTCGTTGAAAATGAAGTCTGTGATGAACTCCTCGTCCATAATTCTTATGTAGGTCTGGCCCACTCCCATACTGCGCGACTCTCCCTGCGCAAACCTGTATCTCTTCTGTCGCTTGGGGACTACGCTCAAGTCTTGCAAGACGGACGAAGGAAGAGAACACACCGAGGCCCCGGTATCAACTAGCGCTTCAACCGTTACCCAACGCTCACCATCAGGATCTCCGATTTCTATTTCGACGAAGAAAGTACCCACCGATAGATCGCCTCCGTTGTAACAATGCGGGTATTCTCAGGCTGCGTTGACTTGCTCCGGTCAATGGTAATACAGCACACCCCGAGAATACCCAACGCCCGGCTAGGCCTCGATGATGCCCGCGCTGATGGCCTGGCCGCGCAGGTCACCCTGCTGCTCCAGGTGGCTGCGGATCAGGCCGAGGGCTGCTTGCAGCATCCCGGCGTCCAGGGACTCGGCTGCCTCGACTTGGTCGGCCTCGGTGAGCAGTTCGGCGGTGCGCTCGCTCAGTTGGGCCAGCGACCAGTCCACCTGGTCGGCCACGGCGATGATGTCCTTGGGGAAGTCGCGGTGGGATGCGCCGGGGGAGCCGGAGCGGTCGTAGCCGCCGCCGTGCCAGTGGCCGGGCCGGTCGTGGCAGTCGAAGCGGACGATCTCCTCGTTGCCCACGTCGACGCCGATGGTCGGGCCGCCGCACCACGAGCCGCGCACGTTGAGCGCCCGCACCGGCCAGACGTAGGCAGAGACCTGCCCGTCCTGCGACAGCGGAACATGGAGTTCATGTCCCAGATACTTCTCGCCATCCCTTTTGGTTGCCATAAATACACTCCGCAATTTAGTTTGGCATGAGATTGAACCGAAACTACCACAGGGCCACGTTGAATACAATTGTGGCCCCGCCATTCGGACGTTCTTACGGATTGATGAGGCTGCTGCGGTTCTCGACAATGAATGTCTCGCGCCGCTCCATGAAGTCCATCACCACGCTGATCAGGGACTCGGGCCGCTCAACGGCGATAGCGTGGCCCGCGTCGTACACGTAGCAGACATTGCAGTTGGGCGCCCGCTCCTTCCACACCCCGCCGGCGGCACGGGAAACCAGCCGGTCCTCCTGACCTAATATCACGAGGGTGGCGCAGGACAGGTCCGGTAGCAGCTTGGCGGCGTCGCCATACGTAGTGGCCCATTGTGCTGCAAGCGCGGTCAACGCCGCCGTCCGCCCGGCATCCGGCGCCGACAGTGCGGCGTCTTCCGGGTGAGCCAACATCGCTTCCGCGGTGTATGAGCGCAGCGGCTCCACGGGGGCGATGCAGGTAGGCGACGCCAGGGCCAGCGCGGAAACTGCTTCGGGCCGCAGCAACGCCAACCGAAAGGCGACGTCGGCCCCCAGCGATACACCTGCCAGCGTATACGTTTCCAGCCCGGTGGCTTTGGCAATTTCGGCGATGGCCTCTGCCGCATCCCGCGCTGAACCGGCCGAATTTGGCGGTTGTACGTTGAAGACGCGGTACCGGGTGGCCAGCGCGCCGGCCAGGGGCGTTGCGTTCCACGGCGTCCAGTCCAGCAGTATCACCGGGGCACCGCTGCCCGACTCGTTATAGACCAGTCTGCTATCCGCTGAAACCATATTCTTAAAACTCTTTGATTCGGGGCAGGACTTCCCTCCCGAACAGCTCGATTTCGGCCATGACGTCGCGGTGGTCTAGGCTGGGTTGCTGGAAGAACAGGTCTATGACGCCTGCGCCGCAACGGTCGTGGTAGGCTCGTATCTGCTCGGTGATGGAGTCCGGCCCGCCGACGAAGGTCAGTGCGGGGGAGCCACCCACGATGTCGCCCGAGGCGCTCCCGGCAAACACATGGCTGTAATCGATGTCCTGTCCGGTGCGCTGGGCCTGTATTACCTGGGCGACCGATGACCGCATCGCCATCCCACGGGCGCGGCCCTGGTCCTCTTGACGGTGGAACCATTCCCACGCCTTTTCGTCGGTCTCAGCCAGGTAGATGCTGCCCCGGAAGACAACCTCGTCGCGTTTGGGAGTCCAGCCGGCCTCCGCGCACCATTTGAAGTACTTGCCGGTGATGGTTGCCACATCTTCCACCGGCAGGAACGACACGCCCAGTCCCAGCCGGTGGGTGGCGGCGAAGTGGACCGCGTCGTCGCTGCGGGTGGCAACGATGGCCGCCGGGAATGGCTGCTGCACCGGGCGGGGCCATACGGACACCGTGCGGAACTGGTAGTAGCGTCCCTCCCAGGCGAAGGGCTGCGGCTCGGTGAGCGCGCGCAGGATGAGGTCCATGCTTTCCAGCATCCGCCCGCGCCCCTCGGCGGGGTTGACGTTATAGGTCTGGTCCTCGTTGGGGGTGCCGCGCAGGAAGCCCATCACCACCCGGCCGTTGGTCAGGTTGTCCAGCAGGGCCAGTTCCTCGGCAATCTGCACGGGGTTGTTCAGCGGCAGCAGGTGTCCCAGCAGGGCGATGCGGGCCTTCTTGCATCGCTCGGCTACGGCAGCGGCCATCACCGACGGCGTACCGGTGGATATGCGCCCCGAATAGTGATGCTCCGAGAAGCTGATCCACTCGAAGCCCATCTCCTCTGCGAACTCGCACTCTTCGATGCCGTCCTGGTAGCTCTGCACCGACAGCGCCGGGTCATTGTAGGCCGGAGGCGTGGGCCAGGTCGGCGGAAAGTCCCGCCGCAGCGCATAGCCCATGGCGCCCAGGTAGGATGCCTTCATCTCATTCTCCTAAACGGCGAGACTCTCCAGATGTTCCAGCCACCCGCGGAAGTGGCGACACTGGGCGCGGATGGTGTCTAAGCCGATGACGCTTGCCGCCCGCACACCGTGAAGGGGCTTCCTGTATCGGGGGACCAGTATTTCGATTCGCTTGGATGGCGCGGTATCCGGGGAATCGTTTATTTCTTCGGGAGTTTGGAATTGGTCTCGAATTGCCTGGAAGCTCGAATGTATGCTGTGGGCGCCAATGGAGTCGGCGAACACAGCGCAATCGCTGAATAACATGGACTCAAACTCGTGCATCATAACGTAGGGGATAAATACGTAGGGGATAAATCGCCGCAGATTGAAGTTATCGCCCATGCAATTGTAGACATCGGCAACCAGTGATTCCTCAATCCCGTTGGGAAAATGGAGTTCCGCCCGTGCCCCCGCCCGGCCCGGCCAAGCTCCCTCACCGTGTTGCGGCATCCCATAGTAATCAACCATGACACCGACAATGACGTCTGGGTCGTTCTTAAGTCGGTTCAGAATCTCGGAGCGCACTTCCGGCCAACGCCGGACTCCACCACGCCGGGAGCGTTGGCGAGCCTTGCCCATCAGTCGGGCGCTGATCTCGGTATAACCAAGGCTGGAAAGATGCCAAGCCAGAATATCGTTCACGAAAGATTCTTCAGTCGGGCCTTCTACCTCAAATTGTAGTCTAACCATCGGAGCGGCGCTCGTGATAACTGCCAGCCGGTCTGCCGCCCAGTTCGTTCTTTTCCCACAACTCCCCTAAGCTGTAACGCTTGAGCCATACCTCAAGCTGATCCGGGTCGAGACGAGTGAACTGAGTGGCTCCTTCAACCAGGTCGGCTACCAGCACGTCTTCGGCTCCGAAGTGATCCAGTAAAGTGGGCGACTGGGTGGCCAAAATAACTTGGGTATCAACTGCCGCTGAGCCCACCAAGGACTCCAGCAGGGTGATGGCAAGGGGATGTAGCCCTAGCTCCGGTTCGTCCAGCAAGATTACCGAAGGCCGGAGGGATTCAGGTTGTAGGAACAGGGCCGCCAATGCTATGAACCTCAAAGCGCCGTCAGAAAACGCTGAAGCGTCAAAGTAATTGTCGGAACCTCTATGCCGCCACTCCAAGCGGATTTTGGTCGGGTTCAACGCCAGGGGTTCAAGCTGAAAGTCGTCGAAAAAAGGTGCGGCGCGTTGGATAGTATGACGTATCAGGTCATACTGAGTTGTATGTTTCTCGCGCAGAAGATACAGGAACGCCGCGAGGTTGGAGCCGTCGGGCCGCAGAAAGTGATTGTCGTGAAGGTCGCCAGTTTTCTTGAAGGGTGAACTGCTACTGGTATCGTGAAAGTGATATATCCGCCAGCGGTCAAGGTGGCGCCTTGCATAGGTCCCAATTCCACCTCCGCCAGAACCGCTAATTCCTGCTTCCTCCTCAAGTCGCCTGAGCGGCCGCCCCAAAGGCTGACTGAATTCAGCCTTGTTCCAATAATATGCTGTCTCTGAAGACGGATAAAGTCGGTCGTCGTCAGTTGGTATCAGGGAAATTCTGTACTGATTAACTTCGTTTTGAAAGTAAACGTTTTGAAAGTAAATATGAATGCGCATCTGCTCGGAAACCCGCGCCCCGAAATGCAGGATCCGACTAGCCCCGCCGGCGCGGCCAACGTAATCTTGGAGTTGTCCGGCACGGATGGCTTGGAGGAAGGCAAAAGCTCCGATGAAGTTAGACTTGCCCGATCCGTTGGCTCCGATCAGCACGTTGATCGGGCGCAGGTTCACTTCAACTCTGTTTATGCTCTTGAAACCCGCTATGGCAATTTTTTCTACGGTCGGCATTGTGGCCCTTCTTCCTTCGCGGCCAGGGCGGGCTACAGTTCAACCAGTTCGTAAGACAAGGTGTTGAAGTTTTCGTGCCCGTTTTCGGTTATGAGGATCATATCCTCGATCTGGTAGGAGCCGAGGCTGGCGGAATAGTAGGGCGCTTCGAGGCATAGCAGCATCCCCGGCTGCAACTCGCTATGCTCGTTGGCGCTGATGAAGGGCGGCTCTTCCACGAAAGTGTCGAGGCCGATGGAATGCCCGTAGTGGCCCCGGCTGTACCCGGGGAATCCGAGGGCCTGCATCCGCTCGTCGGCTGCCCGGTAGACCGCCGAGATGGGCGTTCCGGGGCGCATCACCTCCCGGGCGGCAGCGTGGGCCTCGGCCAGCGCGTCGTGGACTCGCCGCTGTTCGGTGGAGGCCCGTCCGAAGGCGAAGGTCCTGCCGCAGTCGCTGTAGAACCCGCCGACGGCAACGCCGCAGTCGAACTTGATCAGGTCCCCGGAATGCAACCCGGTCCTGCCGCCGAAGCTGCTGCCGGCGCCGGCGCTGATGAACCCATACGCCGATTGGAATTCGCCCAGCGACGGGTCGGCCATTGCGGCCTCCAGCGCCCCGGCCTGGTAGCGGTACTTGATGTCCTGGGCGCTCTGGCCCTCCCTGGCTTCACCGATGGCCCGGTGCAGTCCGGCCTCGAACAGCCGGGCCGCGTTGCGGTGCATCTCGATTTCCTGCGGGTGCTTGATGGCGCGCAGGCCGTAGAGCATACCTGTGACATCGACGAATTGGCATTCCGGGTTGTTCTGTTGCAGCCGGAACAGGGAGTCTGCATAGACATAACGCAGGTCAATGCCGATGGTCGCAACGGACAGTCCGCGATCCTCCAGCATCTTGGTCAGGGTTTCGTCCAACTCGTCCGGATTCCATTGAGGCGGGCGAGAAATGCGGGCGTTCCCGCCGGTTGGTCCGCTGATAACGTCGAGGTCGCGGTTCTCCACCCACATCCGGTAGGGGCGTATGTCTTCTATGGATGTGGCGGCCCGTGCCGCCGGAGCCGCGAAATCGCTGGTCATCAGCGCGGGTGGCAGAGACGGGTCGGCGGGTATCAGGGCCATGTCGGTCCCCATCAGCCGAAAGGAAAGGTTGACCACCGGGCTGAAGAAACCCGTGGTGTAGAAAATGTTGGCGGGCGTGGTGACCAGACAGGCGTCAATTTCCAGACGCTGCAACTCTTCCCTGACCCGGCGGCGAACATCCTCGAACATCTGCGCAACCTCCAGCAGTACTGGCTCAATTCTACACCGCGGGCGACATTGGCGCATCGCTGGCCGGCCTTGCTGCGAGGGCCTGTTCATGCTCAGACAAAGTTCCCTCTCCAAAGTTCCCTCTCCCTCTGGGAGAGGGTTAGGGTGAGGGCGTATCCCTACGGGAAGCCGTCGTTGATGCGCAGGATTTCACTCTCACCCCAGCCCTCGCCATCAAGGGAGGGGGAGTATGAAAAGGCCCTGGGTTGCCGCCAGAGTGGTTCAATTCTCCCGCCTCAAGGAGGAGGGGATTCTTGTTGAAGACCGAAAGACCGTGTGGCGGCCCGAGGGCATCGCGGACAAAGCCCGCCAGCGGGATTAGTATTCGCCTATCACCAATCGGGAAACAGCGGAGGCCTTTATGAGGCTGCTGGGAAAGCAAATTTTCTACGGTTGGTTAGTGACATTAGGTTGCGCTTTCGTCGTATTTGGCGTTGCTGGCGGTCAGTTTTCGTTTGGCGTTTTTCTGAAGCCGATGACCGAGGAATTCGGCTGGAGCCGGGCCACGTTGTCGCTGGCCTTCGGCGTGACTTTCATGATTTCCGGCCTGTTGCGTCCGGCGGCAGGCTATCTGGCCGACCGCTACAGCCCCAAGTGGGTGGCGTTGGCGGGCGCTCTGATTATGGGTTGCATCTTTTGCTGATCCCCGCCGTGGACAACCTGCTGAAACTCTACATAATCTTCGCATTTATGAAGCATCGGCGTCACGCTGGGAACCGGCCCCATCCTGACCAAGATAGTCAGCCAGTGGTTCGTGGTCAGGCGTGGACTGACTCTTGGAATCGTCAGCGGGGCAGGCTCCTTCGACGCAATGTTCCTGGCGCCGGCAACCTCGGCAGTTCTGCTGGTGTGGTCCATCGGAGGCGAAAGGCCGGAGCCGCTGGGCGGCCCCGCACCGGCCGCCGGGGACGACTGACCTGCCATACGCTGCAAAAGGGAAAGGCCCCGGCAGGATTGACCGCCGGGGCTTTTAGTTGAAACCGGATAAAGTGGGCGGTTGCCCGCGCTACTGGGTTATAGGAACCCTCTCAGTAGAGCCGTCAGGCAGAACCTTGAGCCCCACTATGGGCGCAATTTTCTCGTTGAACAGGGCGATAATGTTGTCCCTGTTGTCTTCGTCCTGGCGAGAGATGAAGCCAGGCACCACGTGGTCAGTTGCGACCACGTTTCTCATAAAGTCCATCAACTCGGGCGAGAATTCCTGGTACTTCAGCCCTTCGTCAATGTTGCGCTGGATCCAGACCTCGTTCCACGCGGGGGTCACGCGCATGGCCTCCAGCTCGTGCCGGGCGCCTTCCTCAATCAGGATCTGCCGGATGTCCTCGGGCAGGCCGTCCCAGACAGTCCGATTGACGATTACGGTGTTGAGCAACTGGCTGGACAGCGGGCCGACCATGTATTCGGTCACCTCGTACCAGCGCTGGGCGTGAGCGGCGAAGGCCACGGTAACCCCGCAGTCCAGGATGCCGCGCTCCAGGGCGGTGTAGACCTCGGCGAAGGCCACGAACTGCGCGTCGGCCCCGAACCCGTTGATCCAGTCGGAGAGCGCCGAACCGTGGCTGCGTACTTTCCTTCCCTCGAAGTGGTCCAGTTCAGTTATGCCCTCCTTGCAGAAGAAGAACTGGTCCCCGCCGGAGACCCACATATGGGAGAGCACTATGCCTCCGTCGGTGTTTTCTTCAAACAGTCGGTCCAGCTCCGGCCCGATGGCCTGGGTTACCTTGAACTCGACCTCGTGGTCGGGGTAGACGCCGTACATGAGCGCCAACTCTGCCTCGGGCATGTGGCCGGAGACATAGCCGCTGGTGATTTCGGCCCAGGACAGAGTGCCGTTGGTCACCTGCTCCAGGGAATCGGGGCCTGCTATGCCCAATTCGGGGAATGAGGTGATGGGCACAAGCACCTTGCCGTTGGTTCGTGCCTCTATCTGCTTCTTGAAAAAGTTGTCCCACAGCTCACACGGCGCAACGGTCCGGTTGATGCAGGCGAACTGGATTTCGATGGGGTCGCCATTGTAGGTCATCTCCGTAGGGTTGGTGAAGTTGGCCTTCTCCACCAGGTTCTGGTAATACTGGGAGTCGAAGAGGTAGCTCTCCCGCTCCAGGCCGGCGAGATTTACCATGTCTTCGGCGTCGCCCAGGCCCTCGGCAGGGGCAGGGCCGACCAGGAGGCTGAAGTCGCCGTCGCCCAGATAGAAGGCGCCGGGGCCGCCGGCGCGGGCTTCGGCCGCTGCCATCAGGGCCGGGTCAACGTCCGAGTCGGTCATTGCCGCGGCTTTGGTGGGTTGTTCCTCCATCATCGCTTGCGTGGGAGCCTCGGTCGGCGCCTCCGTTGGAGCCGTGGTGGCCATGGGAGCCTCGGTCGGAACCGCCGTGGGTTCTGCGGCTCCTCCGCAGGCCAAGACGAGGGCCATCAACAGAATCAGGGAACCAGCTAACAGGAATGCCTTAGTCATTAAAAAAATTCTCCTGAACCGCTTGTGGAATTTCCGGCCATTGCGCCTTGCCTACCGGGCCGCACCGCATCGCCATCGGATTCGGGCTGCTTCAGCACTCCGGCTAACAGGCGGCAATATAGCAAATTGCATTCACAGGCGCAACACGGCACTTGTCATCAAGATTCCGTAAAGCGTCGCAAAATAGCGGAAGGACGTCTGAAGTTAAACTAAACGTGTTGCTTTAATGCGTTGCCATAGCCTAAATATATCGAAGCCTCCTTTCGCTGCAAACGGAGTAGGTCGCTGCAAACGGAGTAGGTCGCTGCAAACGAAGTAGGCCCCGGCACTGCGTCTAATTCGCTAACGCAGGCGGGGCCTGTCGAGTAGGGACAATGGTAACCGGGTTGTATTCGCTTGCGCTGGAACGGAGAGCTGACTGGCGGTCAGCCCCAATCGCCAGCAGATGTGCGACTACTCCAGAATGGTAATGGTCCCGTCGTCCTCAATCTGGACATTGGTCCAAGGCTTGACGACTTCGTTCCAGAGGGCGATTTCCTCCGGCCCGACGCGCACGATCCAGTTGGGCAGCACGCGGCCCAGAGCGACGTTTTCGTACACGAATTGCTTCATCTCGTCGGACCAGGGGAGGAATACCATTCCCTCATTGACGTTTACTTCGACGCCAGTCTCATTCCAGACAGCGGCCAAGCGGAGATTTTCCAGCTCCATCTTGGCGCCTTCTTCGATGATAATGGCTTGCAGGTCGGCTGGGATACGGTCCCAGGTGTCCTTGTTCATGGTCTCGAAGCCCATGGGCATCGAGATGAATGGACCGACGATGTTATCGGTCACCTCGTACCAGCGCTGGCCGTGGCCGGCGTGGGCGCCGGTTACGCCCGCGTCCAGGATGCCGCGCTCAAGGGCGGTGTACACCTCGGCGAAAGCCATGAACTGGCCTTCGCCTCCCAGGCCATTGATGGCGTCGGTCATAGTCGTGCCGTGGCTTCGGGTCTTCAAGCCATCGAAGTCATCCAACTCCGCTCCGCGGTTGGAGAAGAAATACTGGTCGTTGCCGCCGTACCAGATGTGGTAGATCAGCTTGCCGCCGTTGGTTTCCTCTTGAACCCCGGCATCCAGAGCCGGCAGCAGACCGGTGTTGGCCTCGTGCTCCGACTTGAAGTCCTTCCAAATGCCCCATACGTAGATGATGTCGATCAGGGGCCAGGTGCCGCCTACATAGGCCGGCTGGATTTGGGCGAACTCAATGGTCCCCGCCGCCACCAGTTCCAGCATATCGGAACCGGCCAGTCCCAACTCCGGATAGCTCGAAACCTCAAAATTCACCTGGCCGTTAGTCCGCTCCCGGACGTTCTCGGCGAAGTAGACGGTCTGGAGCTTGCAGGGCAGCAAAGACCGGTTGATGCAGGCGTACTGGACATTGACTTCCTCTCCGATGGAGGTCAGGGGCGTCGGATCCGTCAGCCTGGCCTTGTCCAGTAGCGACCGGTAGTAGTCGGTCTCGAAGATGTGGATGTTCTTTTTCAGGTACTCAAGGGGCACGTTGCCGGCGCCGTCGCCCAAGGGGTCAACGAGACGGGGTTCTCCGGTGTCCTTATCGACATCTTCGGATAACCCCGGGGGAGGGCCGACCAGCTGCGAGAGGTCGCCGACGTAGATGGAGCCAGGGCCGCCGGCCAGTTCATCGGCCACGGCCTTGAGGGCCGGGTCGACGTCCATCATCATCGAGTCGCCCTCGCCTTCTTCCTCTTCTTCCATCATGGCGTCGGTCGGAGCGGGAGGTTCGGTTGGCGGCGCCGTGGTCGCTGTCGGCGGAGCGGCCGTTGGTTCTGCGGCGCCACCGCAGGCCACGACGAAGGCCATCAGTAAAATCAGCGCTGCTCCCATCAGTAAGGGTTTGACCATGGTTAGCACTCTCCTGGATAAATTCCCCTTCTCACGCGCTCAATGCGTAAGTGAATTGAACCCGGCGCCGCGTAAGTGAATTTAACCCGGCGCCGGAACTTGCCAGGCAGGACCAATTCCCTTAAGCGGCTCTGCGCACGATTCAGCGGACTATACCAAATCGGATATTGGTGCGCAAGGCATTTACGGCAGATGAATTTACTTCTGGTCGCGTAACTGACGTAATGCAATAAGCCAACAGCGATATATGGCGATATTAACGAAAATATACTATGGATATAGTCAACACATTATTGAGACCTCACCAGCGACCCTAAAAGGATGGGCCCCGGTACGCACCGGGGCCCTGCGCGAATCCCCTTGGGTCGCTGGACGGCTGGTTTTCGATCTAGTTTTCGATCAGGGTTGCGGTGCCGTCGGCGTTGATTTTGATGCCGGCCACGGGGCCGACGTTCTTGTTGAACAGTCTAACGGCCTCCGAGTCAGCGCCTCCAACGCGCTTAACCCACTGAGGGACCACGTACTTCAACGCCACTTCTTCAAACATGAAGTCGCGTATTTCCTGGTTGAAGGGGATGTAGGTCACTCCTTCGTCCAGGAGTTTGGGAATGCCCAGAGCCGACAGGACCGGGGTGACACGGAAGAACTCCAGCTCGTATCTCGCTCCCTCCTCGATAAGAATCTGCCGGAAATCTTCTGGAATCCCCTCCCAGACAGCAGGGTTGAAGGTGGCGTTTTCCACTGTGAAGAGAGGAATCGGACCGGCCATGTAGTCGGCCACTTCATACCACCGCTGGCCGTAGCCGGCGTTTGCGCCGGTAACCCCGCCGTCCAGAATGCCCCTTTCCAACGCAGTATAGACCTCGGTGAAGGCCACCCATTGGGCCTCCGAACCCATTCCGTCAATCAGGTCCGACAGCGCGCCGCCGAAACTGCGGACTTTCAGCCCTTGGAAGTCTTCCAGTTCTTCAATGGGTTCCTTGCTGAAGAAGAAAATCTCATTCTCCGGCACCCGCCACATCTGGTAGATGGTCACGCCGCCCCCGGTGCGGTCTGCAATCAGCTTGTCCAGGTCGGGAACGGCGGCCACTGTTGCTTTGTAGAAAGTCTCGTTGTCTTTGTAGATTCCCCACAGATACTTCATGTCCATTGCAGGCAGGTCGCCGGCGGTGTAGGCCGAAGGCAGTTCGGCGAAGGACAGTGTGCCGTTTTCCAGCAGATTCAGTACATCATCTCCGGCGATGCCCAACTCCGGGTAGCCGATGATTTCAATCCTCAACTGGCCGTTGGTGCGCTCAAACACCCGGTCGGAGAACCACTCCGATATTTTGCAGTGGGTCAGGGCGCGGTTGATGCAGGCCAACTGGTACGAGAGTTGCTGCCCGGTAGTGGTGGGCTCCGTAGGATTGAGATAGTTGGCGCGCTCAACCAGGGTCCGGTAGTAATCGGAGTCGAAGACGTACATATAGTCTTCCAAGCCCTCATACGGTACCCCGTCGTAGTCTCCTATGTCGTCCTCGATGGGTTCGGGCACCGGGCCGACCAACTGGTTCAGGTCGCCGACGTAGAATGCGCCGGGCCCGCCGGCCAAACGGGCGGCCGCGGCCATGAGGTCGGCTTCGCCTTCCATCATCTGGGGCGCTTCGGTGGGCGCTTCGGTAGCCGCCGGTGCGGATGTGGCCGTGGGTACCGCCGTTGGGGCCGGGGCTTCCGTAGGCTCCGCTGCTCCTCCGCAGGCCAAAATCACCACCATCAAGAGGGCCAACACCCCGGTAATCGCCAGCTTTCTCAGCATACAGACACTCCTCGGTAGTTTTTCCCCAACCGGCGGCAAATTTTTACGGCCCCGCCGATTGCGCGGCAATATAACAAAGGCATTTTCGATATGCAACCCTGAATCACTGCCAAATTATTACAAAAATACATATAAATAGGTGGTATTCGTACAATTAGCAATGTACATCGTAATGTGATGCCTTATTTTGCGCCGCAATGCCCGCTGGAGAGCTACGGTAACGAAAAACCCGCTCGCCTCGATCCGGACGAGCGGGTAAACAAAGGGGCGAATCCGGGCAGATAACCTGGAGGCGCAATCCTTGCCGCGCGGTCCCGGCCTATTCAATCCCTGTCCTATTCAGTTCCTATTCAGTCACGGAGGCGTTGCCGTCAATCACGGAGGCGCTGCCGTCGGGGTTGATCCTGACGCCAATTATGGGCGAGGCTTCTTCGTTGAACAGGGCAACTGCGTCGGAATCAGGCCCGCCGGTCCGGTCCACCCATTTTGGAACGATCCTGTTTATGACCACTTCGTTGAAGATGTAATCCCATAGCTCCGGCGAGAACTCGCTGCATTCCAGGCCGGTCTCCACGGTCTTTGGAATGCCGATTTCGCCGAGAATGGGCGCAACCCTGAGAATCTCCAGTTCGAACTTTGCTCCTTCTTCCAAGAGGACCTGCCAAGAGGACCTGCTGGAAGCCGGGCGGGAGGCGGTCGAACTGGCCCTTGTAGATCGCGCCCGGGCCGCCGGCGAACTTTGCGGCATATTCCTCCAGGGTCACGGCAGCCGGTTACTGGATTGCCGTGGCTGCCGGAGCGGTGGTCGCTGGAGCGGCGGTTGGCCGCAATTTACAGGATGACGGTTGGCCCCTGCTCATGCGCCTGAAGGAATTGGGAGTCTCCGGGGGCAGTGCAGGTTCCCGGCGCTGAGCTGGAGCGAAGGGAAAACCAGCGAGGGGCGAAGTGCCGGAAAGGCTGCCACCCGCGGCGGCCCGGTGCAGGGCTACGACTGAGTGGGCCAGCGATTGCAGGGCGGCGACTGCCTGCGGGTCGGCCAGTTGGCCGTGCTGAAAGTGGTGTGCGCCATAGTTTTTGCTCCGTAGCTACGGAGATAGACCGGGGATAGACCACAGGCCAGCACGGGGCGCAGTTGCGCTCCTATCGTTCCCCCGCAAACGCGGGGACAACGGCGAATACTTCTCAATTCAACCAATCCGATGATAGTCGCCCACATACAGTAGGTCCGCAACGGGCGAATCCAGTTACGGCAAGACCGCCTGTATCGCCTGGTGCAGCCGTCCGGGCCGGGTCACGGTTCCGTGGATGGCGAGCAGGGTTGCGGGAATTTCGGTCAACCTCGATGCTGATTTGGTAAAGGGACGCCCTCACCCTAACCCTCACCCGGGGGGAGTGGGGAACTCAGCGTGGCGGCCTTCTCATCCCGGCCCTCTCCGAAGGGAGAAGGGAGTTTAATGGGCCACGCCCGCTTTTCTCGCCGCGGTGTAGCGGTTCTCCGGTATAGGGAGGCCGAGGTTGCCGCGGAGGGTGTCGGCCTCGTATTCGGTGCGGAAGAGGCCGCGGTCTTTCAGGATGGGCAGCACGTGGTCTATGAAGTCGTCAAAGCCCTGGGGCAGCACTGCGCCGCTGAGCATGAAGCCGTCGGCGGCTCCCGACTCGAACCAGTCCTGCATCGTGTCGGCCACCTGCTCCGCCGTGCCGATGAATTCGTGGCGCGGCGTGGTTGCCTGCAACGCCATCTCCCTTAGGGACAGCTCCTTCTCGCGGGCGGTTTTCTTGATGCTGTCGGTGGAGCTTTCCCAGCCGTTGCGCCCGAAATCGCCCAGCTCCGGGAATGGCGCGTCCAGCTCGTATTGCGTAAAGTCCAGGTCGTTGAAGTAACGGCCCAAGTAGTTCAGGGCCTGGTTGATTTCGACGAGGCCAGCAATCTCAAGATACTTCTCCTCGGCTTCCTGGGGAGTGCGGCCCACGATGGGCGAGCAGCCGGGCATAATCAGGACTTCCGCGGGGTTGCGTCCGGCGGCGGCGGCGCGAGCCTTGACATCGCTGCTGAACTCCTCGGCGCTGGCCCTGTTGGCCTGGCCGGTGAACACCGCGTCGGCGATGGTAGCCGCGAAGCCCCGCCCGGCCTCCGAGGAACCGGCCTGGATCAGCACCGGCCGTCCCTGGCGCGACCGGGATATGTTCAGCGGCCCCTGCACCGAGAAGAACTCGCCGACGTGATTGAGCCGGTGCATCTTGTCCGGGTCTATGAACTCACCGCCGGCCTGGTCGCGGATGAAGGCATCGTCCTCCCACGAGTCCCACAGTCCCCTGGCTATCTCAATGTACTCGGCGGCCATGCGGTAACGCAGGTCGTGGGCTGGATGCTCCGGCTTGTTATAGTTCAGCGCCGAGCCTTCCAGGGGCGAAGTAACCACGTTCCACCCGGCCCGCCCGTTGGAGATGTGGTCGATGGACGAGAACTGCCGCGCCACGGTGTAGGGATCGCTGTAGGTGGTGGATAGAGTGGCCGCCAGCCCGATGTGGCTGGTATCCATGGCCAGCGCGGCCAGCAGCGTCAGCGGCTCGAATCGGTTCAGAAAGTTGGGGTGCGACTTCTCGCTGATGTACAGGCCGTCGCCGAAGAAGGCGAAGTCCAGCTTGGCCTCTTCGGCCTTGCGAGTGAGCCGCCGGTAGTAGTCCAGGTTGATGGCTGCGTCCGGCACAGCGGTCGGATGCCGCCACGACGCCATGTTGGAGCCGGTGCCGGCCAGAAATGTCCCGATGCGCATCATACGCCGTTCAGCCATAACTCTGTTCCGCCTTTCTTCCTCTGGGAAACCCTTGCATAATCCCCTCTCACTCAGGGGAAGGGCCAAGGTGTTCCCTCGTCTATCAACCGCTCGTCTATCAACCGCTCGTCTATCAACCGCTCGTCTATCAACCGTCTGTCAACCCGCCCAGCAACTCGCCCAGCAACTCGAAGGAGCGCAGCCGCTTCTCGAAACTGTCCATGGCGGTCACCGCGATAATTTCCTCGGCGTCGTACTTTCGCCTCACTTCCAGCAGTTGCCGCCTCACCGATTCCGGGGCGCCGTGGATTACCCCAGCCTGCCGCACGGTAATCTTGTATCCCTCTCCCGACTGCCGCCCGAATTCCTCGCCGGCCTCGACGCTGCCGACGGTCAAGGTGCGCCCGCTGTCCAGCGTAATGCGGACGACCTGGATTTTCGCGGCGTGTTCGGCGGCCTCTTCCTCTGTGTCCGCTACGATGATAGGCAATGCCAGCATCGTGCGCGGCTGGATTCCGTTGCCGTGGTCAAAGCCGGATTGGTAGCGCCGCACCGCCTCGGCCATCTCCGCCTCTTCGTTGTTCAGGAATAGCGCGAAGACGTAGGGCATTGCCAGTTCCGCCGCCATGTCGCCGCTGGTTCGGGTGGTTCCCAGCAGGAACAGCTCTGGAGGTTGCGGCGGCAGCGGGCTGGCCTGAAGGCCGAACAGCGGATGCTCCGGTTCCAGTTCGTCGTTGAGAAACCGCCGAAGTTCAGCCAGTTTCTCGGTCAGCGTCATCGCCGGTTCGCCGTCGCCGCGCCGCAGGGCAGCCGTCGAGCGGGGCAGGCCGCCCGGCCCGCGCCCGATGCCCAGGTCCACCCGGCCCGGCGCCAGCGATGACAGCACGTTGAAGTTCTCGGCAACCTTGTAGGGGCTGTAATGCTGGAGCATCACCCCGCCGGACCCGACGCGAATGCGCGATGTGTGGGCCAGCAGATGCGAGACCAGAATCTCCGGCGACGACCCCATGACCCGGCCGGAGCCGTGATGCTCGGCTACCCAGAAGCGATGATAGCCCCACTCCTCGGCCTTCTGCGCCAATTGGATGGTATGGCGCAAGGCCTCGGTCGAGCTTTCCGATTCGTGGACCGGACTCTGGTCGAGGATGCTCAGCTTGAAGTCCAGGGCAGTCACCAATGAGGGCCAAATTAGTTCCACGAGTTTCCCTGATTCTACCCTACGGGATGGCCTGAGTCATTCCCGGAAATCGCGGCAGTTGCTGCCGCTTGGTGAATGACGGTAATGGGCGATTGCTTGTGCTATCATTCGCGGAAACACCGCAGGAGTATTGAATTATGGCTCCGAGTGGCAACGAATGGCTCGCCCTGACCACCGAGGATACGCTGGAACCCGGCATACCCATCTGCGACCCGCATCATCACTTCTGGGTGCAGAGGCCCGAGCCGGTGGACTACCAGCAGTACCTCCTAGAAGACCTGGCAGCCGACATCAACAGCGGACATAACGTGCGCTCCACCGTGTTCGTCGAGGCCCGCTCCAACTACCGTACCGACGGCCCCGAGGAGATGCGCTCGGTGGGCGAAGTGGAGTTCGTGCAGGCCATCGCCGACGCTGGCGCCACCGGGCAGTACGGCCCCGGCAAGCCCGCCCACGGCATCATCGGCCGCGCCGACCTGAAGCTGGGCGATGCCGTGCGCCCGGTGCTGGAAGCCTTGCAGGAGGTCAGCCCCAACCGCTTCCGCGGCATCCGGCATTCCGTCGGCTGGGATCCCAGCCCGGAGCTGGACAACCGCGAGGTCGAGGCTTGCCTGCTTCGTGACGACTACCAGACCGGGGCCCGTGTGCTGGCCGACATGGGTCACGTGCTGGAGAATTCCCTCTACTTCCCGCAGCTCGACGACCTGGCATCATTCGCCAACGCCGTCCCGGAGGTCACCATCGTCCTGAACCATCTGGGCGGATTCTGCCGCATCGGCCCATACGCCGGCAAAGACGAGGAAGTGATGGCCGAGTGGCGGCGGGGCATCGCCGCCGTGGCCGCCTGCCCCAACATCGTGATGAAGCTGGGCGGCATCGGTATGCCCCGCATCGGCTTCGACTGGCACGAGCGCGAGACGCCGCCTGTCGGCTCCGAGGAAATCGCCAGTTCAATCGCACCCATCATGCACTACTTGATCGAGCAGTTCAGCCCGGCCCGCTGTATGTTCGAGAGCAACTTCCCGGTGGACAAGGTGTCCTTTTCCTATCATGTGCTGTTCAACGCCTTCAAGCGTGTCTCGGTGGGCTACTCGCCGTCCGAGCGGGCCGACCTGTTCCACGACACCGCCGCCCGCGTCTACCGGCTGGACTGACCGTACAGGAAATTCAGCAGCCTCTCGCCAAATCCCCTCCCCTCTGAGAGGGGAGGGTTAGGGTGGGGGCGAACTCCCCGCAACCAAGCTACGACAAGGAGCAATAAATATGGCAGAAGTCAGGCCCTTCGAGATAGCAGTAGACGACGCCACGCTGGACGACCTGCGCCAACGCCTGGCCGACACCCGCTGGCCCGACGAGATTCCCGGAACAGGATGGGACTACGGCAGCAACCTGGACTACATCAAGGAGATATGCGAATACTGGCGCACCGATTTCGACTGGCGCGCGCAGGAAAAGAAGCTCAACGCCTTCAACAACTGCAAATCCGAAGTTGACGGGCTGGACATCCATTTCATCCACGAAAAGGGTAAGGGACCGAATCCCATCCCGCTGGTCATCACCCACGGCTGGCCCAGCACCTTCTTCGAGATGACTAAGATCATCCCCCTGCTGGCCGACCCGGCGGCCCATGGCGGCGACCCGGTTGATGCCTTCGACGTGGTGGCGCCGTCGCTGCCCGGCTTCGGCTTCTCGCAGGCTTCCCGTGAGCGCGGGATGGAAATCGGCAGTGTGGCCGACCTGTGGGCCAAGCTGATGACCGAGAACCTCGGCTATCCCAAGTTCGCAGCCGTAGGCGGCGACATCGGTTCCGGTGTGACATCCCGGCTGGGTTACTCCCACGCCGACAAGCTGCACGGAATTCACCTCACTTCGGTGACCCGCCCTACTCCCTACCTGGGGCCGGACTCCCGCCCCTTGACCGCCGCCGAGGAAGCCCACAGCTCTCAGCGGGAGCGCTGGTTCCAGGACGAGGGCGGCTACAACCACCTCCAGGGCACCAAGCCGCAGACGCTGTCATACGGCCTCAACGACTCACCCGCCGGTGTGTGCGCCTGGATCGTCGAGAAGTGGCGCACCTGGAGCGACTGCAACGGAGACGTGGAGAGCGCCTATACCAAGGATGAACTGCTCACCACCGTCACCATCTACTGGGTCA
The DNA here is from genome assembly GCA_965261945.1 of Dehalococcoidia bacterium. Classification (GTDB taxonomy): domain Bacteria; phylum Chloroflexota; class Dehalococcoidia; order Lucifugimonadales; family UBA3495; genus VXOI01. The sequence goes on along the minus strand of CBDHEF010000002.1, from coordinate 1,478,466 downwards.
CTCAGACCATCGGCTCCTCGGTGCGGATGTACAGGGAGAACCAGACCCACGTCTGGGAGTTGGAAAAGGGGGAGAAAGTGCCTGCCCCCGCGGGGATGGCTCTCTTCCCTCAGGAAATCGCCCGCCCGCCCCGCGAATGGGCCGAGCGCTCCTATAACGTGGGCCGCTGGCAGGAAATGCCCAGCGGCGGCCACTTTGCCGCCTTCGAGGAGCCGGCGCTGCTGGCCAACGAAGTCCGCCAGTTCTTCCGCCAGTTCCGGTAAGCCGATTAAACACCATAGGGAACACGGAGGCCACAGAGAAAAATAACAAAAATCTCTGTGTTCTCTGCCGGAGATGTGTTGAAATTGAATCAGGTTGGAAAGGGAGTGAACCATGCCGGTAACCAGGCTTGAAATCACTTCACAGCGCCCCTTCGCCGACGGGCAGTCATTCGGCGAGGTTGGCTCGTACACCCAGATAGACGGGACGGCCCATTTCGCCGTTGACCCGCTGCATCCGGCCAACGAGACCGTCGCCGACATCACGCTCGCCCCACGCAATGCGCAGGGGCAGGTGGAGTTCTCGGCGGACTTCCGCATTCTCCGTCCCGACGACCCCGCGAAAGGCAACCGGCGGTTGCTGTTGGACGTGCTCAATCGGGGCAAGGCGCTGGCCTTGCGCAACATCAACAGCGCGCCCGACATCTCCCCCGACGCTCCCCTGCATCCCGGAAACGGCTTCCTGATGCGCGAAGGCTACACCTTAGCCTGGTGCGGCTGGCAGCACGACGTTCCCGAAACGCCGGGGCTACTGCGAATCAACGTACCGGAAGCGCTGGAAGACGGCGAGCCAGTGTCCGGCAGGATTGTCGTAACCTTCCAGCCCAACGCCGTAGTTGAATCGCAGTATTTGTCCGACCGGATGCACCGCGCCTATCCCTCCGACCACCTGGAGGATTGGGGATCGGTGATGACCGTGCAGGACGACGAGGACGCCCCGGAGCAGGTCATTCCCCGCGTTCAGTGGTGGTTCGCGCGGGTGGAGGAGGGCCGCCGAATCCCCGATCCGTGCTACGTCCACCTGGACGGCGGTTTCCAGCCGGGCAAGGTATACCAGGTCGTCTACACCACCACCGGCGGCCCGGTTGTGGGCCTGGGCCTGGCGGCCACGCGCGACATTGCATCGCACCTGCGGTTCGAGGGCGCGTCCGACTCTGTTCCCTCTCCCTCCGGGGGAGGGCCAGGGTGGGGGCGTAACCCCATCGAACACGCCTATGCTTTCGGGGTTTCGCAGAGCGGGCGGTTCCTGCGCTCCTTCCTGTATCATGGCCTGAACTATGACGAGGCGGGACGGGCGGTGTTCGACGGATTCATGCCCCACGTTGCGGGAGGAAAGCGCGGCGAGTTCAACCAGCGATTCGCCCAGCCGTCCAGCCAAGCCACCCGCAGCGTCAACAGTCTGTTCCCCTTCGCTGACTCTCCGCAGACCGACCCCGACACCGGCCTGACCGACGGCCTGCTGTCTCGGCTGGCCCATATCTGTACTAGAGACGGGGGCGATTTGCCCAAGGTGATGTACACCTACACGTCATCGGAATACTGGGCTGGCCACGGCTCCCTGGTACACACTGACCTCGAGGGCCAGCAGGACGTGGAGCCGCCGGATGCGGTGCGCGTCTACGCCTTTGCCGGGACGCAACACGCGCTGGGCAGCCTGCCCCTGACCGACACCGACGCGGCGGACGGCTACCGGGGCGCGCACACCTTCAACTGCCTGGACTACCGCGCCCTGATTCGCGCGGCGCTGGTCAATCTTGACCGTTGGGTGTCCGAGGGTGATGCGCCGCCGCCCAGCCAATACCCGCGCATCTCCGACGCCACCGCCGTCCCTATTGCCGGAGCCGCGCAGGGCCTTGAGGCTGTTCCGGGCGTCAAGCTGCCCCGGCCGTTGCGCAGGTTCACCCGGCTGGACTTCGGGCCGGACCCCGGGGTTCCCATCATCGTCCCGGCCTCCGTGGGCCGCGACTACCCGTGCCTGGTCTCGCAGGTGGGCTCCGACGGCAACGAGGTTGCGGGTATCCGGCTGCCGCTGGTGTCCGTGCCGCTGGCGACCCACCTGGGCTGGAACCGCCGCCACGCCGACATTGGCGGCGAGGGGCAGACGCTCTCCACCGGCGGAGCTTCGGGCGGCACCCTGCGCGGCTCCTCCATCCCCTTCGCCGCCACGCGGAGCGAGCGGGAGGCGTCGGGAGACCCGCGCCTATCCATCGAGGAGCGCTACCCCTCCATGCAGAGCTTCATAGAGCAGATTAAAGACGCCGCCCGCCAGTTGGTCGCGGGCGGCTACCTGCTGGAGGAGGACGTGGAGCCGCTGGTCACGCAGGCGTCAGAACACTACACGACAATGGCCGGCAGCCTCGTAGAAGCCCAGCCAGCAGCCGATTAGTTCACGCCGCAAATCACCGGATAATTCCCTCTCCCAGAGCGAGAGGTCCAGGGTGAGGGCGTACCCTATCTCAAATCAGGGAAGCCAAAGACAACCGGAGGACGCGATGAAATACGACGTAATTGTTATCGGCGCCGGCTCAGGCGGGGGCGCGCTCGCCACCCGGCTGGCCGAAGACCCCAACCGCTCGGTGCTGTTGCTGGAGGCTGGCCCGGACTACACCGACCTGGAGCAGACGCCCGACGACCTGAAGTTCGGGTACGCCCCCAGGGCGTCGGAAATGGGTGCGCCCCACAACTGGTCCTTCACCGGAAAGGGCAGCGCGACCCGCTCCGAGGACGTGGTGGTGCCTCGCGGCAAAGTTGTTGGTGGCACCAGCGCCATCAACGGGCAGGTGTTCCTGCGCGGGGTTCCCGAGGACTACGACAGTTGGGCCGAGTGGGGCAACGACGAATGGTCCTTCGTGAAGTGCCTGCCCTTCTTCCGCAAGCTGGAAACCGACACCGACATCGCTGACGACTTTCATGGCTTCGACGGCCCGGTGCCAGTTCGCCGACACAAGCGGGAGGCGTGGCTGCCGTTGCAGGAGGCCTTCCACGTTTCGTCCATCTCCTCTGGCTATGCCGAGGTATACGACCACAACAACCCAGATTCCACCGGCGTCGGCCCGTTGCCGATGAACAACCCCAACGGGGTGCGGATGAGCACCGCCCTGACCTACATCACCAACAACCGCCACCGGCTCAACTTCACCATCCGGGCCAATGTGCTGGTGCGCCGCATCCTGTTCGAGGCCGGTTCGACCGGCTCGCCACGAGCGGTTGGCGTCGAGGTGGAAAGCGGCGGAGAGGTGTTCACCGTCGAAAGCGAGCAGGTTGTCCTGTGTGGCGGGGCCGTGGCGTCGCCCCAGATACTGATGCTCTCCGGGGTGGGCCCGGCAACCCACTTGCAGGATATGGGCGTGCCGGTGGTCAAGGACCTGCCCGGCGTGGGCCAGAACCTCCGCGACCATCCCCTGTGCGCCGTCCGGGTCAAGACCAAGCCCGGGTTCCCGCTGGACCCCGAGGCGCCGCGCATCCAGACAGTGCTGCGCTACACCGCCACGGGTTCCGGCCTGCGCAACGATATGCAGATTCTGCCGTCGTCTTTCTCCACGCCCCTGGGCGGCGATCCATTCGCCGAAGAGGGTATCCGCTTCACCTGCATCCTGGAGCTGGCCAAGAGCTCCGGGGAGATCAGGCTGCGCTCCACCACTCCCGGCGATAATCCCGACATCAACTGCCGCCACCTGGAAGAGGAATTCGACCGGGAGCGGATGCGCGAGGCGATTCGGATGTCCTTCCAGTTTATGGAGCACGAGTCTTTCGGCGACATCGTGGAAGAAGCCATATCTCCCACCCGCGAGGAAATCGAGTCGGACGATGCGCTGGACGCCTGGATGCTGGAGACCGTGGACATCGGCCAGCACCTCTCGGGCACCTGCAAGATGGGCCCCGCCAGCGATTCAATGGCCGTCGTCGACCAGTATGGCCGGGTGCATGGCATTGATGGTCTGAGGGTGGCGGACGCATCGGTAATGCCCGATGTCATCCGGGCCAACACCAACCTCACCACCATCATGATCGGCGAGCGGGTGGCCGACTGGATCATTCAGCAGACGGGGTAACAGCCGATACCTTTTCCGGCTCAATTCCCTCTCCCAAAGGGAGAGGGTTAGTCTGAGGGTGTCCAGAAAAACGTGGGGGCGGGTTTCAAACCCGCCCCCTACGTTTCCTGCGTAACCATCCGTCCTGAGCCATTCTGAAGGACGAACCCGGCGCCGGCGGTCTAATAGTGCCGCAACTCGACGACGTTGTTGTCGGGATCATAGATGTAGAGGGAGATGCCGTCGCCGTGGGAACCCCAACGCTTGCCCGGCCCGGCCTGGATCTCGATGCCGATGGCCTCGAAGTGGACCTTCAACTCTTCCATGTCAGTGTAGTCGATGACCATGCAGAAGTGGTCCTGGTTCCGGGCGTCGTCCCTGTTCTCCGGGATGTTTTCGGAGGCGAAGAAGTCGATGATGGTGTCGGCGTTCAACCGCGCCGAGGGGAAGCGCACCTCGCCGGCCCGCCACTGCTCCACCCGCTCCGCCTGCAATCCCAGCACCTCGGTATAGAAGCGCAGCGATTCTTCCACATCCTTGGTTCGCAGGACGATGTGGTCCATCTCGGTAATCTTTACCAGCGGCTGGGTCACTCGCTCGAATTTGGTTTCGGTAGCCATGCTCGGCCTCCTCAATTGTGGCCCTTTGACCTACTCGGAGCGGCTCCTCGTTAAACTCAAGGAGGGCGCCTGCTTTACCGACATTATATGGCCCATCCCCCCGCTTGTCATCCGGGAGCAAGCATATTTCAATCTGACCTGCTAGCACTACAACGACGGATTATCTGACGACGGGATTCTTGAGGTGAAATTGAACCTGGCGGCGTAGTGCCGCAAGCATCCCATGGTAGGTGGCTAGGAGTCAGACAGGAAGCATCAACTGGCCTTTTCCTAAAACTGTCGTTGTAGTACTAAACCAAAGCCAAGGTGAAATTCGCAGTGGGATGGGGTAAATTTGTGAAGGAACCTGGTTAGCTGGTGTTGGGAGTTGGGAGGGGTTGATGATGGGCGTGAGGGAGCTAGGCCGGTGTCTGGAAAAGTGGCGGATGGAAGTCAGGGACTTGCGGCGGCGGATGATTCTGGCGCCCACGCCCCGGGAGCGGGAGCGGTGGTACGCCATGCTGCTGGCTCAGGGCTGGACGGCAGCTGCTACGGCGGAGGCGTTGGAAAGGGATCCCCACACTATTGGCCGTTGGGCGTCGGCCTTCGGCGAGGGAGGGCCTGCAGCCCTGATATTCCAGCAGACCGGTGGTTCCCCCCCGCCCTTGACCAAGCGCAGCAGGAGGAGTTGAAGGCAGCGGTGCAGGAACCGCCCGGCGCCTCGGGCACCGACCGGGCCAACTGGTATTGGAAGGCAGTGCGGCAGTTTGCCGGGGACCGGTTCAGCATTGGGTTGAGCCGAAGCAGTTGTCTGAACTGGCTGCACCGGCTGGGGTTTGTCTTCAGGCGGCCCAAGAAGCGTCTGCTCAAGGCTGATGAGGCCAGGCGGGAGGCTTTCGTGGCGGAGTACGCCATCCTGAGAGAGGTGGCCCAACGGACTGAAGCCAGGATATTCTTTGCCGGTGAGGCCCACTTCCGGGCGGATGCGGAGCTGCGGGGCAAGTGGGTACTGAAGGGCCAGCCTGCTTTGGTGGACTCGACCAGTCCGCGGTATGGGGAGAAGGCCAGCTACTATTCGGCGGTGTGTCTGGAGACGGGCGAGGTGGAATGGATGAAACTGGAGGGCAACAGCAACAGCGGGACCTCGGTTGCCTTCCTGGAACAACTGAGGGGAAAGCATTCAGGGCCGCTACAGGTCATCTGGGACAACGCGCCGGCCCATCGCGGCGAGGCGGTGCGGGAATATCTGCGGACGCCCGGACTTGACCTGCGGTTGGTGAACCTGCCGGGGTACAGCCCGGACTTCAACGCCGATGAGGCGGTCTGGGGCTGGGCGAGAGAGGAGGCGACGGGCAATCTCTGCCTGGGCAGCAGGGCGGCGGTGCAGGAAAGAGTCGGCAACTTCCTGGCCGGGCTGGCCAGCCGGAGAGACGAGGTGAGGCGCCGCTGCCGAACGGTCCTGTAGTCACGGGCCGAAGCACTCCCAGTACGATTCCTCGCCTCAGGCAAATGCACATCCCACCTTGGCCTTGGTTTAGTATTACAACGACGCTTCCTCAATTTAGTCGGTTCTTGGCCTGAAATAGGTTTGGGAAATGCAAGGCCACTAAGCTGTCAAGTGCGTGGGCAGGACGCTTTGGAGAGGTGCTCAATGTCCTTTTCTTGTCAAGCGTCGTTGTAATACTAGGGATGGCCATATTCCTGTTCCTGCGTACGTTCCTGTTCCTGTTATTCCTAATCTTCGGGCTGGTAACCTTCTCCACCTGATAATCGAAGGCGAAAGGGAGGCCTGAAGAAGATGAGAACCTACGGGCAATGACCGATACCGGTGACATAGGTTTTCATTTCTTCCAGCCCTGGCAACTCTCCAGCGACGTTTGAGATACGATTGCAAAAACCCAACGGGCAAACGGCCAGCCGGGAGTGTAAGACCAAGAGCTGCGGAATCGCTGATGATCCGCAGCCTGATTTCCACCCGCTCTGCACTCACGAATCAGTTTCCCATTGACACCACCTCTTATCCCCTGTCTGGCCGGCTCTGCCACATCCCTTCGGTGGATTCGGACTAAAGGAAAACCCCCGCTGTGTCAGCGGGGGCTTGGCTAGTCAATCAGATGGACGGGTGAACGGCCAATTACACCGCCACCGAGAATCTGATGTGAAAAGTTCTTGATTTTATCCAGTTTGGTGGACTTGACTTGACGGTAGGCAGTACCATCTTTGAGATGTGGATGGGGATCTGATCTCGCCAAAGCCGGGATAGGTTTGTTTAGTCCGGCCAATAAATGATATAGCAATTAATTGAAAGGTTCATTATTGGGCACGGAGACGGGCTTGGCACAATGAATAGGAATTAACACGGAAAAAAATTTCTGCACAACGAATCGCCCCGCATCCAAGCTCTCACGCAGCCCGAAGTCCAAACTCCTGCCTCCGCATTTCAACCACTTCCCTATGAATTGCCACAGCCGACACAGACGTGGACATTAGTCCATCCTTTTACAAGTACATCGGCCATAGTCCGCACAGGCTTCTTGTATTCCCGAATGTTCTCGGAGGCCACCATCAACCAAATTCTCGACGCCGAGGAACTCGTTGTCTATACTCCATATAGCACCTCCGCGCCCATCACATTAGATGTGGCCGGCTCAAGGAACCACATCAGTAGTCCAGGCGACTTGGGTCGCTCAGGGAGTAGCGGCACGGAAAGGACTTTGGAAACCATTCGAGACGCGATACTCTTGAACAACGCGAAGCGTATCCTGTAACAGGCAGGAAGTGCAGGAACCCAGTTCAACGGCGACGCAGAGACGTCGCCTTTTCGCCGGAGTCCACTCCGGACCTGGAAATTGAGAAAATAATTATGCGATTACATTCATATGCTTGTAAGCACTATGTTGAACGTGGTCACTTAATCTGCAATGCTACTTCCATAGCCCATAAGGGCTAAATGTTGGAGGTGCATCATGTCAAGACTCAAGATTTTTCCCTTGGTTTCCTTCATCCTACTGGCGATGTTCCTGTTCGTTGGGACAGCATCCGCAGACGGGCCGCCCCCAGGGATTGACCCCGCGCAACCGAGGTACGGTTGGGGGCCTTACGTCCCGAGCAAGATGCAGGAGCCCCCTGACGAGGACCAGAGCCAGGCAGAGAGCTTGAGCCAAAGCCTGAGCGTTCAATTTGGTAGAAGCAGGGCCACGGCGGGGGACTGCATTTACGATATGAGGGTTGTCAACCCTCATCCCTCCGGCGACGAGGTGTCTGTTCATGGTTGGTGGGAGGTCGTCGGGAATTCGACGTGTCCCAGCCGCGCCCAAGTAACGACTGTGCTTCAGGGCGTGTGGTGCGATTTCTGGGTCGGAGCCTGCTGGTGGGAGCAGGCGAACAAGAACGAGGGCAACATCAGACCCGGCGGAGGCAGCGGCAAGAGAGTAACCGCCAGGGTAGTGTGCGAAACCATTGAGCAGACCGGATTCAGAGGCGTGGTGGACGTTGACCTACCAGGGAGAGACCCGTCGAATAAGGCGTACTCCGCTCCCGGAGATCTCCCATGCCGTCCCGCTAACTGGTCGTCATAGGAGAGAGCGTTGTCTACGATATTCGTGGAAGCCTTCGGGAAACTGCCACCCAACGGAGAAATCGACGCCAAGGAAGAGGACCTTTACAGCGTTTTCAATAGCCGAGCCGAGATGATGGGACTGTCCACCACAGCAGTCCCTCGTCCGGAGTGTCCCCTGCTTTGGGGGATGAATGAGGCAGAGTTAACAGAAGATTCCAGCGGCAGGCTAATAGAAGATCCCAGCGGCAGAATTGGCTACGTGCAGATCCGGACGGTGTTCAACATCATCGGGGTCCTCGTGCCGCTACTCCAGTGCTTCGATGATGCTCTCCGTAGGTTCGGAACCGTGGAACTGACCGGGCTCCAGGTAACGGCGGGCAACCTGGAGCCTTACACACAGTTCGGGATTACGGAGCTTAACTGGTTCAACATCCGGCGAGACCTGCGGGCGCAGGCGCTGGTTACTTGCGGCCAGGAGTTGCTCGGCGCCGGCAACACAGCAGACCTTGCCGCCGAACTCTCCCTATGGGGGGGAACCTTCCGGTATGGCACTGCGATACAAGCACCAGACGGAAGTCCCATTGCGGCACCAGCCGAGACTCCGTTCATTCCCGTCTCCCCTAATCTGGACGGGCTGTGCATCCCCGTAGCGCTACCGCAGTGGACCGCGAGTGCGGCGGCCTGGGCGATTGCTATTGTGGTCGAAGTGGCCCGCGCCAGGAACCACGGTGCCCGCAGTTTGGCGGTCCGGCTGACACGGGCAAGCTAGGGGTCGGGATACTGGCTCGGTGTCGAAGCACCGGGCCATTTCTGGTATTTAGCCCCGGTCAACTGCCGGGGGCTGTTGGCGGTACTAAGTAACTATCTCAAATTAGTGAGGCTCCATTGACGGCGGTACCAGATAAGGGAACATGCCAGTTGGAGCAGACCCAGGTAATTGGATGGCTTCTTGTCGTAGCGCACCAGTATCGTCCGGCGCTTGGACAGCCAGCCCAGGGTGCGTTCCACCACCCAACGCCGCGCTGGGTGGGTCTTCGCGCCCGATTGGTCCAATTTCTCCTCTCCGATACGCCGGATGTGCGGTTGGTATCCGGCGTCGGCGACGGTTCGGTGGCCTGTGGGGTTGTCATACCCCTTGTCCAGGCACAGGTTCTGGACGCCTTCCGGCCGCTCCACCACTATGCTCTCCAGCGTCGGCCTGAGCAGTTTCGTGTCGTGGACATTAGCTCCGGCCACCACCACGCTCAGTGGCCCGCCGGCCCCGTCGACCAGGATGCTTTTCTTGCTCCCAGCCTTGCCCCGGTCCGTGGGATTGCGTCCAATGGCGCCCCCCAAAACGCGCCTTTCCCATGGAGCAATCGGCGGACTGCCATTCCCAATCTACGCCGTCCAACTCCCGTCTACGCCGTCCAACTTCCGGCATTCTTCGATCAGGGCGGCCCAGATACCCTCAATCACCCCACGCTCGACCCAACGCTGGAAGGTCCGGTGGATGGCGCTGTCATCCCCTCTCACCCTGACCGCCTTTGGATTCTCCTTCCTAGTATTACAACGACAGTTCAAGGAGGGGTGTCCGAGGATGCCTGGAGGGCAGCTCGGCGTTTCGCGTGAGAGCGGCTGGCCCGCTCGTTGCGCAACTGCTCCGCCTCCAGCAATCGCAACAGTTCCTCCGGCCCGAACTGCTCCCGGGGCAACATCTCACGCACCACCCGGTACACCTGCGGACGGGTGATCTGCGGCATCCTTTTCCCCCCAGGCCTGTTGCAGGCTCAGCAGGAACGCCCCCGCCAGCAGGCACAGGGCGATATGATGATGCCACCCCGCCCAGGTGCGGGTCTCGTACTCGTCCAGCCCCACGTCGCTCTTCTCCGTCTCGAATTCGGTCTCAATGCGCCACCTGGAACCGCCCACATAAGCCAAGGTCTCCAGGGGAGTATCCTCCGGGGCGTTGGACAGGTAGTAGCGGGGCTCGCTGCCGTCCAGGTTCCGGCGCCAGATTGCCCAGTGGATTTCGCCGGGCCTCCGCTTCGCGGCCGGACGCACCCTTTGAGCGCTGAACCGGTAGCTGCGCGGCCCCTGGCTCCCCTGGGCCACCGTTATCTCCCGCCAAGTCTCATCCGGCAACTCATCACTGCGTTGCTCCATGGTCCGGCGCTGCCCATCCCGCAGCCTGGAGGCCAGATACTCCTGAAGACGTCCCATCACCGCGTCGTCATCCCAGGGGGCGGCGGTGAGGAAGCGCTGCATGGCCCGGGCCGGGACCCCCACCGACTCGGAGAGATTCTCGGCGTTGCGCCGGTACTGGGACTGCACCAGGAGGGCCCGGAGATAGTTCCGGCTGTAGCCCCGCGACTCGCTGCGCCCGAACAGCGGAGCGAAGAAGGAATGGAACTCCCCAAAGGCCTCGCACACCTGCTCGAAAGCCGCCGCATCCACTTCCCTGCCTCACCTGCCCAAGCTTTCCTCAACTGGCCGGTTACCTTACCACACCAACTGTCGTTGTAATACTAGTGGGCCTTTCGAATCATTAACGGATTCTGATTGCCTGTTCTTCGACCGGCTCCGGACTGACTTCCAGGGCGTTCTCATTTCCTGCGGTTGACAACTCTACCCATGGGGAATAGGCTTTGCGAACCGACGCAATTTACCCTTAATTTTATCTTCGTTGCCTGATCAAGGCACTTGTCGCAACGATAATCATAGGCAGCACCTCCATATGCAACGGTTTCTTGTTCGCAGGCTGATCATAACCGTCTTCACCCTGTTCTCCGTTTCCATCCTCATATTCATGATGGCTCGTATATCCGGCGACCCCCGCACCATGATGCTGGGAGACTTCGCCACTCAGGAGCAGTACGACCGCGTAGGGCACGAACTGGGCTTGGACAAGTCCTATTTCGAGCAATATTGGCTCTTCCTTAAAGACTTGGGCCGAGGCGACTTCGGAGACTCAGTAAAAGAGCGCAAACCTGCACGCGACGTCATTGGCAACCGCATAACGGCCACGCTGGAACTGGGCGGCGCGGCCTTCCTGTTCTCTCTCCTTGTCGGCGTACCCCTTGGCGTACTGTCGGCAGTGCGAAGGGGTAGCTTTTTCGACCAGGTAGGCAAGCTAGTGGCCCTGATAGGGCAGTCCGCGCCCTCCTTCTGGCTGGGCATCATGCTCATCTTCCTTTTTGCCGTCCGCTTCGACTGGGTCCCGCCCTCTGGACGGCATGACTGGAACAGCATCTTCCTCCCCGCAATAACCCTGGGCTGGTTCTTTGTGGCGGCCAATATGCGACTGGTGCGCTCTGCGATGCTGGATGTGCTCGATTCCGAATACGTCAAGCTGGCCCGCGCCAAGGGCGTGTCGTCGCCCAGCCTCATCTGGAAACACGCCTTGCGGAACGCCCTGATTCCGCCCCTGACCTTCGCTGGGGTGACGCTAGGCAACTTGGTGGCCGGTTCCATCACCACTGAGTTGGTCTTCGCCTGGCCCGGCTTGGGGCTACTTGCGATCCAGTCAACCCTGGTCTCCGATTATCCCGTGCTCCAGGGCGTGGTGATTATCTTCACCGTGATGTACGTGGCGGCCGCCTTCCTAGTTGACATTGCCTACGCCTACATTGATCCGCGCATCCGGTATGCCTAGAGGCTCTTTAGAATTCCTGTACTGGCTCAGCAGCCCCCCGAGGAGCAGCAGGATAGGCGAGGAAACGCATTGGCGATAGCGGTACTGGAACAAACCCGGGCAAGGCAGATGGTGCGGAGGTTGCGGGCCATCAACCGCTACCCGCTGATTCCCATGTCGCTGCTGGGGCTGGTGGTAGTGGTGGGCGTCTTCGCCAACTGGATCGCTCCCCACGACCCCATCGACGGCTCGCTGCGGGCGCGCAACTTGCCCCCCGCTTGGGGGGTGCCACGCACCGCCGAAAAGCTGGTCGTGGAGGTCCCGGAAAGCGGTGAGCTCCTCTACCAGATTTCCCTGGACGATGCCCGCGAGACGCATCCCGATGCCGCTATTGGGGAGAGCGTAGAGGTCGTTACCCGGGAGGGGGGCAGCTTTAAGTATGTCTTAGGCACCGACCAATTGGGCCGGGACATTCTCAGCCGCATCATCTTCGGTGCCCGCATTTCGCTGATTGTCGCGGTGGTCACCCTTTGTGTCGGTGGCGGTATCGGTGTACTCGTGGGGCTGGTTTCTGGCTGGTATGGCGGATACGCTGACGAAATATTGATGCGGCTGGTCGACATCATCCTGTCTTTGCCGTTGATCCTGGTGGCGCTGGTGCTGGTGGTGGCGGTAGGCCAGTCATTCGAGATGATTATTGCGGTGCTTGCTCTGTGGATCTGGCCTCGCTTCGCCCGAATGGTGCGCGGCGAGGTGCTGCAACTGAAGAACCTGGACTACGTGGCTCTGGCGCAGGTGGCCGGAGCATCTACGCCGCGAATTCTGTTCACGCACTTGTTCCCTGGCACTATCAACACCCTCATCGTGGTGGCCACCCTGCAAGTGGGGATCGTGATACTGGTGGAGGCGACTTTGAGCTTTCTTGGAGCGGGGGTGCCTCCGCCGGATCCTGCATGGGGTTCGATGGTGGCCGACGGGCGCGACCGGCTTGTGGACGCCTGGTGGGTCGCCACCATGCCCGGCATTGCCATCTTGATAACCGTAATGTCGCTGAACCTATTCGGCGACTGGCTCCGCGACCGCCTCGACCCCAAGCTACGGCAGATGGAGTAGTCGGCCCTCGGCTTGTCCGCTACACCCTCGCCCTGTATCGCCCTGCCAGCGCCTCGATTTCCGCTGGAGCGCAGGGATACCCCTGACCGTCCAGCCAGACCTTCACCAGCACCGGCCCAGTGAATCCTCGACCTTCCACTAGTATTACAACGACGTTTGACAGAGAAGGACATTGGGCACATCTCCAAAGCGTCCTGCCCACGCACTTGACAGCTTTGTGACCTTGCATTTCCCAAAGCTATTTCAGGCCAAGAACCGACCATGTTTGGCACAATACACTTGGTCAGCACTCATTTCAAAGATGGTCGTCTACTAGAGCGGATGAGTCCCAAAGGCGAAGGACTGGCGACCGACGAAGGACTGGACGTCCTCATATGTCTAAACAGCGCCATCGGGTGTCCAAACTGGACCGCTGGGCACCATATATCCGGCAACTGAAAGATGCTCCCGAGCTTCTGACCCTATGAGCGTAGTAGACCAACATGGGCGGGTATAAGAGCTGAAGGGGCCTCCGTGATGCCCGGCTATATCCCCGCCAACAGCAACATCATCACCATGATGAACGGGGATAAGCCAGGAAATCGAGCGCCGAGAATACAAAGGGCGTTGCGGCTTTTGTGGCCGCAGCGCCCTTGTGAGTCTGCAAGAGCAGCGGAGACTACTGCTCGCGGTGCCTAGTGAACTCGTAGGAGCCGAGAGAGCGGGTGTCGCCCTGTTGCAGGTCGTCGCGCCACGACTCGACCCGAGAGCTGATGGGCCACAGCACGTTGACACTGTAGAAGCCGCCGTCCAAGGCGTTTTCGTAGATGAAGCGGCCCATTTCGTTCATGATTTGCCAGTGGCCCTCATCGTCTCCGATCCCAAACATCTGGTCAAGCAGATCGTCCATTATTGGGTGGTCGAAACCGGCCGAGAAGCCGGATTCGCTGGAATAGATGACGCTGTAGATGGTGGCCGGGTCGATGCGTCCGCCTGTGCCGTGGCAGCTCAGGCCGACATACTCCCTGGCCTGGATGCGGGGGCCGATGCTGAGATATGGCACACGGTCGATGCTAGTCCTGATGTCCAGATCTGCCCAGTAGTCGGCTACGGCCTCACAAGACTCGGCTTCGGCGGCCACGCCCCGTATGCTAGCGGTGACCTTAATGTCGAAACCGTTGGGGTAGCCTGCCTCTTCGAGAAGCTGCTTGGCCCGCTCGGGGTTGAACTCCCACTCGCGCAGGTCGGGATCCAACTCCGGCTGCCGGTTCTCCCAAGCCCAGAGGGATTGGGGGGCGCCTTCGCCACCCAGCAGGGTATCCACGATTTCCTGCCTGTCTATGGAAATCAGCAGGGCCTCGCGCACTTTCCTGGCCCGCTCCCACTCAGGGGAGGTGACGTCCGGATTGGGGGAAACCCATGGACACTTATCGTTAGCCAGACAGGAGGCCGCTCCGGGCCGCTTGGTGGCGTAGTCCGGGTCGGTCCCCATGCCCACGTAGTGATTAGGATGCAACCCTATGTGGGCTGTTGAGCCGTTGGGCACAGACATATACCGAATTCCTTCAATTTGGTCCAGGCGTGGCTTGGAGTCGAAGGCCATCAGGAAGCTGTCCAGCTTGCCGGACTCGAAATTGGCGACCCTAGTGGCCTCTTCGGGAATATCCCACAGCACCAGCTCGGCGAACTCCGGGGTTTTGCGATAGTGGTCCTCTACGGCGTTGAACTTCCAGAACTCACGGGTGCTGGACTCGACGAATTCCCAAGGCCCGGTGCCTATGCCCTGCAACGTTGCGACATCCTGGCCTTCGGACTCGTAGTTCTTCTTGCTGATAGACTGGATGACTTCCGGCAGCACCAAGGCATACAGGAAATCAAACTGCGGAGTGACGGTGTCCACCGTCAGGGTGTGGTCGTCCACTACGGCGGGGCCACCGCCCTCGGCGGCGAACAGCCGTTGCAGGGTACCAAGCCATGACGTGATGCTGTCGTCGGAGGTGTACTCTGCCATAGTGTAAACCACGTCTTCGGCTGTGAACGGCCCCCAGTCATTGTGGAACTCCACATCCTCGTGCAGCTTGATAGTCCAAACAGAGCCGCTGTCGTCAACGCTCCACTCAGTCGCCAACTGCGGCACCAGCTCGCGGTCAATGTTGAGCTTGATTAACGACTCGCCCGATGCGCTGCCGACAAACACCAGCACGGCGCTCTCGGTCAGCCGCGGGGCGTTGCCAAAGGCGAACAGCTCCTTGAAAGCGATGTTCAGGGTGCCCACGGGCTCAGTCATAGCAGAAGTGACCGCTTCCGTTGGCTCAGGGACATTCGTCGCCGTAGCAGAGGGCGCGCCAGACCCGGTGGGCGCTGACGTCGCCACTGGAGCTGCCGTTGGAGCCGCCACCTCGGTAGGGGCCTGGGTGGGCGCGTCCGAACTGCCGCACGCTATCAGTGTTAGCATTGAAAGCGCAGCCAATGCCAGAATCATAATGGGTATTCGCCAGTAAGAAGGCTGCATGGTCGCCGCTCCTCAGAAATAAATATGCAAATATGCCTTGTTTCGAGGCAATGCTATGCCCGCCAATTCGCTCTGTCAATGGTATCGCGCAATTATAATTCAATAACTAAGAATTCTCTGATCAAGTCGGATGGGATGTGGCATAGTCAGGCTGGACCAGTCGGTGCCTGTTGAGGGAGTGAAGGAAGATGGAGCAGCCCACCTTTGCCGACCTGGAATACCGGGGCAAGAAGCGCAAGACCCGCCGGGAGCTGTTCCAGGAACGCATGGATTGCCTGATTACCTGGCAGTTGCTGGAGGATCGCATCCGGCCCTTCTACCCTAGGGCCCAGTCCTACCCGCTGTCCACCATGCTGAGAATCCACTGCGTCCAGCTCTTCCACTACCTGAGCGACCCAGGCATGGAGGATCTGCTCTACGAATCCGAGGCGGTGCGGCGGTGCGCGGAGGCTGAAGCTCTCGGGCTCCCTGCCCGACGAGACCACGATCCTCAACTTCCGTCACCCCCTGGAAAAGCACAACCTGGGGCAGGGCCTGCTGAAGGAAATCAACGCCCACCTGGAATCCCAGGGGCTAAAACTGCGGGAGGGAACCATCGTGGGCGCCACCATCATCGAGGCGCCGTCCTCCACCAAGAACCGTGCCGGGGAGCGTGACCCGGAGATGCACCAGACCAAGAAGGGGAACCAGTGGCATTTTGGGTGGCATTTCGGGATGGAGGCGCACATCGGGGTGGACGCCGATACGGGCATAGTCCACAGCATGAGCGCGACGGCGGCCAACGACCACGATGTTACGCAGGCGCACAAGTTGCGGCCGGGTCCAATCCGGCGACCTGAACCGGGGCGCGTTCAACAACAGGTTCGGTAACTGATGCTGGCCCGGTTTGCCGGACGGGTGGCAACATCCGCGAGAGTCTGGGGGCCTTTGCTAACGGTGCTGGCCCTGTTTCTCGTAGCGCCCCTGTTAATGTCCGACTTCCGACTTGGACTGCTGGGCAAGTTCCTTACATTTGCCATCCTGTCCTTGGCGCTGAACCTCATCTGGGGTTACGCCGGGATGTTGAGCCTGGGACATGGGGTCTTCTTTGGGCTGGGCGCCTTGTTCATCGGTACCGTGCTTCTGTTCCCGTCCGGAATTATGGGTTTCATTCGCGGCAACTCAGGGCGAATGTCACTGAGACAGGCCGCGGCCCGGGCCAGGGCCTTGTGCCAATCGGCGGCGCATCCGGGTAAAGCAATAGGAGACGTGGTACGCAGTTGGACAACGACATACTTTCCGTGGAAGCCCTGACCGTCAGTTTCAGTGGCTTCATAGCGCTGGACAAACTGGACTTCAACCTTGCGCGGGGCGAGTTGCGCTTTTTGATCGGCCCCAACGGGGCGGGCAAGACGACGCTGCTGGACCTGATTACGGGCAAGACCCGTCCCACCGGGGGCAAGATCGTCTATGATGGCGGGACCGATCTGACCAAGATGCTGGAACACGATCTGGTCAAGCTGGGGATTGGCCGCAAGTTTCAGACTCCCAGCGTGTTTGGCAGCCTCACCGTGTACGAAAACATGGAAGTTGCGGTGGGGTTCCGCCGTCGGTTAACCTCCCTGTTGCGCCCGCTGCCCAACAGCGACGCCCAGTGGATTCACGCCACGCTGGAAAAGGTGGGGCTCGCCAACCGGACTGGCGCTGTGGCGGGAACGTTGTCCCACGGGGAAAAGCAACGGCTGGAGATCGGGATGTTGCTTGCCCAGGAACCTCAAGTTGCTGCTGCTGGATGAACCTGTGGCCGGCATGACACGCCGGGAAAGGGAGCAAACCGGCTTGTTGCTCCAGTCCATTGGCGAGGACCGCAGCGTACTGGTGGTTGAGCATGACATGGAGTTTGTACGGCAGTTTGCGCGGACCGTAACCGTGCTGCACCAGGGCAAGGTGCTGAGCGAAGGCTCCATTGACGCCGTACAGCAGGACCCCCAGGTGGTCCGCGCCTACCTGGGAAGAAGCAAAGTGGGCATGGCCGCCGCAACGGGAGTGGAATCACCTTAGTCCAGCAGTCCAGCAGTCCAGCAGTCCAGCACGGAAGTCATTGGCGAGCTTTGGGGCAAGATGATGCGAGATAACTGATGCTCTTGGTTGAATCTCTTTCGGTGGCTTACGGGCAGAGCCGCGTTCTGTTCGACGTCAATCTCGACGTTCAACCCGGGCAGGTGGTCTGTCTCATGGGCAGGAATGGCGTGGGAAAGACCACCTTGCTCAAGTCCATCATGGGCCTGTTGCGGCCCCGAAGCGGAAGGGTGAGCTTCCAAGAGCATGATTTGACGCACTGGCCTCGCCCACAAGCGGGCCCGGTCCGGGATTGGATACGTTCCGCAGGGACGGTTGATTTTCCCCTTCCTCAGCGTTCATGAGAACCTGCTGATGGGTCTCGAAGCCAAAGTGGGCAACGGCTCTGCCCCCGGGAACGTTGACGAGATGTACGAATTGTTCCCCGCGTTGAAGCTGAACCCGTCCAAGAACGCCGGAACCCTGAGCGGTGGGCAGCAGCAGCAACTGGCCTTCGCCCGCGCCATGATCTGCCATCCCAAGCTGCTCCTGCTGGATGAGCCGACCGAGGGCCTTCAACCGTCCATCGTCCAGGAGATTGAAGAGCTGATCCTCAGCCTGAGAGAGCAGAGCGACACTTCTATTCTGCTGGTGGAGCAGTCATTGGATTTCGCCCTGGCGGTGGCCGACCCGACCATTGCTTTTTGATGGAAAAAGGGGAGATAGTATTGGAGGGCCACACCAACACGCTGGACCATAACCTGATGCGGGACTATCTGGCGGTATGAGAGCGCCGATACCATTGGAGAACCGGCCGTGTTTGGCGGAGCGCGTGTCGGCCAACAGGTTCGCTCGAACAGGGCGTCGTCTTTCTTGGAAAAGAAGTTGCGCTTTGATTCAGCTCGTTGTTCCCGGCTCTCGATCCCGATTGATGTTCAGTGAGGCGGATTTATGATGCTCACTCCCCGGGAATCCGAAAAACTGCTGGTTTACGTGGCAGCAGTTTTGGCCCGCAAGCGGCAGGCCCGCGGCCTGAAGCTGAACATTCCCGAGTCGGTGGCGTTGATTACCGAGGCGATTCTGGAAGGCGCCCGCGACGGCAAGTCAGTGGCGGAGATGATGGATTTGGGTCGGCAGGTGCTCCGCCGCGAGGATGTCATGGACGGTGTGCCCGAGTTGGTGACGGTGGTGCAGGTGGAGGCGACTTTCCCGGACGGCACCAAGCTCGTATCCTGCCACGACCCCATCGTATAGATACCTGCGATTCTGGCGCCGGCCGCATCAATCCCATGTCCGGCCAGCCCGTCTCGATTGCCAGAGGTAGCTGGGCGTCCTAATGGCCGCCTGGCGTATGGAGGACTTTGATGGTAGACTAGAAAGTTCCCATCCGTGAGTCTGTGCTTGAGGAAGCCAGGAAGAAGGATGTGAAGTTCATCCGTCTCTGGTTCTCCGACATTCTGGGCCGTCTGAAGGGTTTTGCCATCAAAGCCGCGGATTTGGCCGATGCAATGGAGCACGGCGTGGGGTTCGACGAATCGGCCATCGAGGGATTCGCCCGGTCGTTTGAGAATGATATGCGGGCCTTCCCCGATCCCGCCACTTTTTCGATCCTGCCCTGGCGGCCCCGGGAAAATGCGGTTGCCAAGATGTTCTGCGATATCCGCCGCCCGGGAGGGGAACCTTTCCGGGGCGACCCGCGTCATGTCCTGAAGCTAAACCTGAACAAGCTGGCCGACCTTGGATACACCTACAACGCCGGCGTGGAGCTGGAGTTCTTCTACATGAAGAACTCCGAAACCCCGGAAACTTTGGACAGCGACGGCTATTTTGACCAGCTTTCCAGCCACCCCGCCAGCGACCTGCGGCGGGACACGGTGCTGAACCTGGAGGAGATGGGCATCGCCGTCAAGTATTCCCACCACGAAGCAGCGGAAAGCCAGCACGAGATTGACCTGGAGTACACCAACGGTCTGAGCATGGCCGACAACGTGATGACTGCGCGGCTGCTGATTAAAGAACTGGCCCAACTTCGGGGCGTGTACGCATCCTTCATGCCCAAGCCGTTGTCATCTTCCAATGGATCCGGAATGCACATTCACCAGTCGTTGTTCCGGGGCGGCCAGAACGCCTTCTTTGACCCGGACGACGAGCATTACCTTTCAATCACCGGACGCCGGTTCATTGCCGGTTCATTGCCGGTTTAGTCCAGCACGCGCCCGAGATTACCCTGGTCACCAACCAGTGGGTCAACTCCTACAAGCGGCTGGTGCCGGGATACGAAGCCCCGGTATTTGTATCCTGGTCCCACGTTAACCGCTCGGACTTGATCCGGGTGCCGTCCTACAAGCCCGGCTTCGATTCTTCGGTGCGGGTCGAATACCGAGCCCCCGACCCAGCCTGCAATCCGTACCTTGCCCTGAGCGTCATGCTGGCGGCGGGGATGAAGGGAATCCAGGAAGAATACTCTCCGCCGCCTCCGGTGGTAGGCAACGTGTTCGAGATGTCGGCCCAGCGCCGGAGGGCATTGAGCATCCAGTCCCTGCCCTCCAGTCTGGGAGAAGCCATTGCCCTGGCCGAGCGGAGCGAGCTGTTGCAGGAGGTGCTGGGAGCACCACTTGTTCACCAGCTTAATCCGCAACAAGGAAATCGAATGGGAAGAGTACCGCTCCATCATCACAGACTACGAAATCAAGCGATATCTGCCCGCTCTGTAAAGCGCATAACGGCAGGCCGCAGGAGATCTCCAAGTTTGGGAAGGGGTGTTTGATGTTTGGGGAACCGGGGGAGTATTTGCTATCGTCCCAACCCGTCGAGATTAACCGGGGCAAGCCTTCCATTCGACTCAGCGTCGCCAACACTGCGGATCGAGCCATTCAGGTCGGCTCTCATTTCCACTTCTTTGAAGTCAACAAGGCGCTGGAATTTGACCGCGCCGCGGCTTTTGGCAAGAGGCTCGACATTCCGGCCGGGACCGCAGTCCGGTTCGAGCCGGGCGACCTGAAGGACGTTGCGTTGGTGGCCATCGGCGGCGCCCGGCGCGTTACCGGGCTTAACGGGTTGACCAACGGCAGCGTGGATGGAACGGACACCCGGACCCAGGCAGCGTTTAAGCTGGCCCAGCAGGGTTTTCGCAACCTGCCCACTCAGCCCGGCGGGGAGGTTTCCCCATGACCGAGATTAGCCGTCGTCAGTATGTCGAACTCTACGGCCCCACCTCCGGCGACCGGTTCCGGTTGGCGGACACCGACCTGATCTGCCAGGTGGAACGGGACCTGCAATCTCCGGGAGACGAACTGGTTTTCGGCGGGGGCAAGACCGCCCGCGACGGCATGGGCCAGGCTTCCGGGATCACCAACCGCAACGGCGCCCTGGACCTCGTTATCACCAACGCCATCGTCATGGATCCTCTGCTGGGCATTATCAAGGCCGACATCGGTATCAAGGACGGGCGTATCACCGGGGTTGGCAAGTCGGGGAACCCCGGGATAATGAACGGGGTTGACCCGCACCTGATTGTCGGGCCGGGCACCGAAATCATCGCCGGCGAGCATCTCATCGCAACGCCCGGCGGGATTGACGCCCATATCCACATGATTTCGCCCCAACAGGTTGAACACGCGCTTTCCAACGGCATCACCACTATGCTGGGCGGCGGCACCGGCCCCACCGACGGCGCCAACGCCACCACCTGCACCCCCGGCCCCTGGAACATACACCGGATGCTGGAAGCGGCCGAGGGTCTGCCAGTCAACTGGGGACTGTTGGGCAAGGGCAACGCCAGCGCGCCGGAGCCGTTGGCGGAGCAGATTGCCGCCGGAGCCAGTGGTCTGAAGCTGCACGAGGACTGGGGAACCACTCCCTCGGCCATTGACTGCTGCCTTGGCGTGGCCGACGCCTACGATGTGCCGGTGGCCATTCACACCGACACGCTAAACGAGGCGGGTTTCGTCGAAGACACCATAGCCGCCATTGCCGGGCGGACGATCCACACCTATCACACCGAAGGCGCTGGCGGTGGTCATTCACCAGACATCATTCGCATGGCCGGCGAACTGAACGTGCTTCCGTCATCCACCAATGCCACCCGTCCATATACCGTGAACACGCTGGCTGAACACATGGATATGTTGATGGTCTGCCATCACCTCAACCCCAACATCCCCGAGGATGTTGCATTCGCTGAAAGCCGCATCCGACCCGAGACCATGGCTGCCGAGGATGTACTGCACGACCTTGGAGTGTTGAGCATTTACTCCTCCGATTCCCAGGCTATGGGCCGCGTCGGCGAGAACTATACCCGCCTGTTCCAGACCGCGGACAAGATGCTCAAGATGAAGGGCAAGCTGCCGGAGGATGCGGCGGAACACGACAACTTCCGGGTGCTGCGGTATCTGGCCAAGTTGACCATCAACCCGGCCATCGCCCACGGCATTTCTCACATTGTCGGATCCATTTCTCCCGGCAAGCTGGCCGACATCGTTTTGTGGCCGATTGCCAGCTTCGGGGCCAAGCCCAAAATGGTCATCAAGGGCGGAATGGTCAACTGGGCGTTGATGGGAGACCCCAACGGCTCCATCCCAACTGTCGAGCCAACCTTCTACCGGCCCATGTTCGGGGCCCATGCCCGCTCCGTGGCGAGCACCTGCGCTACGTTTATTTCCCGCGAAGCCCACGACCGGGGAGTGCATGAGGCCCTGGGCCTGACCCGCATCATTGAACCCGTCAGAAACTGCCGGACGATTACCAAGCGGCAGATGGTCCGCAACGACCGGACGCCCCAAATCGAGGTTGACCCGGAAACTTATCAGGTGCGGGTGGACGGTGAGCTGGCGGCGGTCCCGCCCGCGGAGCGGTTGAGCCTGGCTCAGCTGTATTTTCTGGTGTAATGGCCAGTGCAGCCCCTGGGATTCCCCATCCCCCCACCCCTTTCCATGGGGAGAGGGAAACATAAACAGACATGGCTGCCGGGTGCGTGATGCTTGACGGCAAGGTTTTCCTGAGCGCCCTTCAGTTGGCCGACTCCTTCTTCCCCACCGGAATGTACGCCCATTCCCACGGGTTGGAGCCTATGGTGAACCGGGGGTTGGTTGCGACCGTTGACGACGTGGCCTCGTTCCTGGCTGACCAATTCGCCTGGTCGGTTGTGCCCGGGGACGGCGTGGCCCTGTTGAACGCTCATGCTGCTTCCGCCTCCCGGGATCTGGGCTTGATTGTGGACATAGACCGGCTGCTGTGGGCCTTGAAGCTGCCGGCCGAGTTGAGAGCCGCTTCCGGGCAGTTGGGCCGGCGTCTCATGTCCGAGACCGCCTCCGCCCTGGGACACCACCACGTACACGCGGCCTATGCGGAGAGAACGCAGCACAACCAGACCCCCGGCAACGGAGCGGTGGCCCTGGGCGTGGTGGCGCAGGCCAGGGGGATTCCGGCGGAAAACGCGCTGTTGATCTTGTGCCACAGTCATGCAGTATCCGCATTGGGGGCCGCCATGCGTCTGCTTCCCCTGTCCCACACCGACGCTCAGGACATCCTGGGGAGGCTGCACGGGAAACTGCCGGGGATGATCAACCAAATACGGGGCGCATCGTGGGACAATATGACATCCTTCACCCCAGCGCTGGATATTTATTCAATTGCCCACGAGACCGACAATTTGCGGATGTTCGCCAGCTGAATCCCCGAAACGGAATGAACCGTCGAAACCAGCGGAGGAAAGCCAATGAGCAGGAAAGTTCCCCGGATAGGAGTGGGCGGCCCCGTCGGGTCGGGCAAGACCGCTCTCATAGAACGACTGGTCCCGCGGTTGATTGAGCTGGGATACCATCCGTTGGTAATTACCAACGTCATTTTCACCAGGGAAGACGCTGAACACGCTCGCCGCGCCCTGACGGGTATCCTTGCTCCCCAACGCATCAGGGGGGGTGGAAACCGGGGCTTGCCCCCATTCGGCGGTCCGGGAAGATCCGTCCCTTAACCTTTTGGCCGTGGAGGAACTCACGCACGAGTTTCCCGACGCAGACTTGATACTGATCGAAAGCGGCGGCGACAACCTCACCCTCACTTTCAGCCCTGCGCTGGCCGATTACCAGCTATACGTCATAGACGTTGCCGCCGGCGACAAGATTCCACGCAAACGTGGTCAGGGTATCACCCAAACCGACCTGCTGGTGATTAACAAGACCGATCTGGCTCCCTATGTAGGCGCCAGTCTCGAAGTGATGAGCCGGGACGCCAGCCTCGTGCGGGGCGACAAGCCCTTCGAGTTTACCAACTGCCGCACCGGAGACGGGCTGGGCCGGGTGCTGGAGTACATGTTGGAGGGCGCCGGCCTTGGCGACAAAGTTACCCCAATCCAGTTTTGAACGCAGTTTCGTTCAGGGCGAGTCCGCAGACCCCTCCCAGGACCTGTCCCTCAATTTATGCAATGGGTTAGCCGACCTGACCTTCGCGGTCAGACACGGTCGGACGCGGCTGGTAAAGAGCCGGGTCCATCCGCCGCTGGCGGTACAGCGGGCCATGTACCTGGACAACCTTCTGCCTGATATGGCCTTCGTCTTTGTGGCCAACCCAACGGCAGGAATCTTTCAGGGAGACCACCAACGCATCACGGTTGAGGTCCAACCGGGTGCTATCACCCACGTCTCCAATCAGTCGGCCACGAAAATCCACGCCATGCCGGATTCCGCCGCGTATCAGTACACCAACCTGTCGGTGGCGGACAACAGCTACCTTGAATACCTGCCGGAGCCACTGATTCCTTTCCGGGGTTCCAGGTTCAGGCAGGAGACTCGTATCACGGTGTCAGAGGCCGGCTCGCTCCTCTATGCCGAGATCACCGCTCCCGGACGGGTCGCCCGCGGCGAGGTGTTGGAATATGATTGGCTGGACACTCGTTTAACCGTTTCCAGACCCAGTTGCGCACCGCTTTGTGGTGGCCCCGTTTACGGCGAACCTATCTACCATGAGGCTTACCGTCTGGAACCCCAGGCTAACCATCTGCGGACATCCGCCGTTCTCGGAAAGTATGACGCTCCCACCCTGGGGTCATTGCTGATCATAACCGCCACCATCCCGGCCCCTGAACTGGCGGCAGAACTGCGAAAGGTCATAAATCCCTCCGTGGATGGCATCGAAGGAATGAGCCTGGATCTAAGCATCGGCGCAACTTGCTTGCCCGGTGATTGCGGGGTGGGCATCAAGGTAATCGGCCCCGGGACCCAGGCGGTCAAGTCGGCGCTGACCCTCCTTGCCTCGGCATCTCGACGTCTGCTCATCGGGTCGCCGCTGCCGCCCTCCCGCAAATACTAATCCAACCGGCGATAGCCGGGGCCGCCCGGAGGTGGGGGTTCCGGCAAGTCACGCCCTTGCGCCGCCGCTGGGTTTCGAAGGCGGTGAGGTTGGACCTCTCGGTCGATTGCATGGAAACATACTTTCGGCCTACAGGACCGTCGCTACTCCACAGCCGAAGCGCAAATTAGTTCTGCCGGCTCGCGGCTATTCAGATTACTTTGGCTGCCGCCCAAATTCATCCGAATAAATTTGCCCCAAAACCATCTACCCTATCTGCAAAGGAATCAGAGTCTGGTTATCTACCACCACATAGGGGGACGAGGCTCCGCCCTGGAGTAAATTGGAGATCGGCTGACCCAAATAAACCGCAATCTGGGGCGTGCGACTCTCGATCTTTTGGACACATCCTCGTACGATCCTCTCCAAATGTCTTAAAGGGCCTACGACAAGGGACTGGTTTTGGTGGTCTTGTCCCTGCTCCCGTAGCCTGGATTCCCGATTTCGCGGGGATGGCGGGTCGGCGGAAATGAGAGGTTGAGGATACAAAGACCAGTCACAAAGACCAGTGCAGGGTAATGCAAAAAAATAAATGCCCTTAACCGGTGCGGCGCTACCGGTCAGGGCTTTTATCCGAGTAGTTCAGGTGAATTTATCACGCCCCAGGTGAAACAGGACGCAACCGGAGCCGTTATTGAAGTTGCATGGCCTTGCGGAACGGACGCCAGGGCTTGCGGACAAACCGTCGGCCCAGGCCGCGCTCTATCTCGCGCCATTTGCGTTCTTCATCCACCGTGATAAACGTCACGGCCTCGCCGGAACGACCCATTCGGCCAGTTCGCCCGACGCGGTGGGTGAAGAGTTGCTCCGAGTCTGGCAGATCATAGTTGATGACCTGGCCGATACCTTCGAAGTCCAAACCTCTGGCGGCCACGTTGGTTGCCACCAGAATAGGCGCGTCACCGGAACGGAAACCCTTCATCACCAGTTCGCGCGCTTTCTGGCTTAGATTTCCCTGGAGCGCTCCCACCGGGTAACCCAAGGCATCCAGCTCCCGGGCCAACTGTTTGACGCCGCGCTTGGTCTTGCCAAAGACGATGACCGGGGCATCTTCCCGACTGTCAAGCAGAGTCCGCAGGGCTTCCAGCTTGTCGCTTTTCTCAATGGTGTAGACCAGGTGCTCCACGCTGGGCGGCGCCTGCAGGCCCGCGTCAACCTCCACCGTTACAGGATTGCGCAGGTGCTTCGAGGCGGTCTGGGACACCCAATCAGGCATCGTTGCGGACAGGAGCGCCGTCTGCCGTTCTTTGGGTGTGCGGGCTATGATGGCTTCCACATCGTGGGCGAATCCCCTGTCCAGCATTTCGTCTGCTTCGTCCAGCACCAGCAATCGCACGGCGCTCAGGTCGAGCGTCCTCTGGCGCAGATGGTCCAGCGTCCGGCCCGGAGTGCCGACGACCACTTGGGCGCCGTTCCTCAAAGCTACATATTCCGGCTTCAGGGACCGCCCGCCATACAGCAGCGTCACGCGGATTTTCTGCGGTGAAACCAGGGCTTCGATAACTCCGGCCACCTGCATGGCCAGCTCGCGGGTGGGAACCAGCACAACGGCCTGCACCTGTCTCACCGACGGATCGCACTTCTCCGCCAGAGGCACGGCGAACGCCAGCGTCTTACCGGAGCCGGTACGCGCCTGGCCGATCAGGTCGCGTCCCGCCATGAGGTGAGGAATGGCCTTCTCCTGGATGGGTGTGAGCCTGGATATGTTCATCCGGGAAATCGCCGCCTTGGTGACGGCGTCCAAGGACATCCCGGAAAATGTGGTATCGCCGACCGGGGCGCCGTCAACGGCTGGCTTACTTTCAGGACGGGACCGGGTGGACTGGATTTCCTGGATGGAGTCGGCGCTGGCCGCTGGGGAAGCCGCCAGGCGGCGGGCCTTGAAGCATTGGCGGCAATACACCGGCTTGCCCTGGGTTGGCCGGAAGGGAAGGGTGGCTGACATATTGCAGTCATCGCAAACGGTCTGGTGCGAGGTGCGGTTGGACGGGCGCGCGCGGGCGGTCGGATATGCAAGAGCCATACGAGAACGGACTCCCTTATTTAGAGTGGTCACACAGGTGAATCAGCGGGGGGCGAACAAGAAGAGAAGCAGAAGAGGGGCCAGTCCGTTCTTGTGTCAAACCTTGGCGCGCCAATCAAGCGTGTCCCTGCATTATAGCCCAACGTGACGGAAACCGATACGCTGGGGACGCAGATGCAAGCGGGATTACTTCACGACCTAAAAACAGCCAAGGTGGGATGCGCATTTACCTGGGGCGCGGTGGCACATATAGCGGGCCACCGCCATCTCCCGCGCCAGTTCCGTTTGCTTTTGCATGATGGCCCGCATGGATGACTGGAAGGAAACGGCGGATGTCGGCAGGCCGACATCCGCCGTTCCAGGTTTGAGCGATGGTCACCTACACCGCTTCGGTTCACTGCCTCTATTGCCAGTCTGATGGCGTGGTCAAGAACGGCACTCGAAGCGGCAAGCAGATATATCTCTGCAAGGGCTCTCGAAAGCAGTTCCGCGACACGGGCGCGACCAACGGTCACCACGCTCCCGCCGAACAGGTGGGCGCGGCCGTTGAGATGTACTACCGGGGAATGTCCTACAAGCAGCTTACCGGCCATGGAGCGTATGTTTAACCGCCCCGATTCTTCCAAGTCTACAATCCTGCGAGTGGGTTCCTGCCAGTGGATTATTGCCGGGGCATAGTCGTTCATACACTTCCTGCCAGCTTGGTTTGCACCCGCCGCTCGCTGTGCGGGATGGTCTTTTTGCCATCCCGCACAGCCTCCTTGGCGACTGGGGGGGAGAAAATTGCAAAACTCTTGTCAGTACCCGGATAGGACCCGGTGGGCAAGTCGGCAGTATCAAAAAGGCGGCCCGGCTAGAACCATTCTAGCCGGGCCGCCTTTGGGTTCGCCAAGGGAGTTTTGTGGCGTGAATCGCGGTGGTTGACACTCGTGGTTATGTCGAGTATCGCCACCTAGTAGAAGCAGTTCGACCCCCCCCTAAATTCGGGAGCCTACCGCCGGATGGATTAACCAGACGCCTTACAACGAAAGGTTAATCCATTATAGAGCCGAATGTCGACGGCCCGGCGGGAATTGCTGTTCCTTCCGGGCCGTTGCTTTTGGGAATCGCCGCCGGAGCGGAGACCCCGCGGCACACGAGACCGCCGACATTTCGTCACGCGGCTCCCGCGATGGTCAAGCTGAGGTCGCGGGTTCCGTTTGCTTGTAGGGTATGGCTGTTTGAGGACTCCCATTTCAGCTTCAGTATTTCATCGTAAGGCGCCTTATACCCTACAAGCAAACGGAACCGAGGTCGCAGTTCGCTGCTCCGGCGAGTTCACACGTGAGTCTTGACCATGGCGAGCAAGAGACGATCATATCGACCGAAAAATCTACCTGACCGCATACGGCAGGCAAGACGCGCCTACAAGTCAACCGGCAACCTGCCCGGTCGTGGGCGAGCAAGCCAGGCGAAGGCGGCGGCGAGAAAGTTGGGCGTCCCGATCTAGCCAAAAGGATGGCCCGGCGAATTCGCCGGGCCATCCTTTTGGCTCCCTTGCCAGGGGCATCATGCAAAATCAAACGGAACCATAGTGAGCAGTGTTGCTCAGGACAAGGGCATCGGCTGGCTGGATACGGATATGCAGACTTCGCCAATCTTCGCAGTGCTGACAAGAATTCGCTCTCGCCACATCCTCGTCGCGTAATCGGGGTGGTCGGTACAGTCTATCTGCCGGCCACTCAGATACTCCCCCCGGTGCCGTCCGCTATCGAAGATGGCAATTCCTTGGCGGAAGACAAGTCCTGGTTGATGGTTCACCAGTTCAAGGCCGTAGTAATCCACGATGATCGGAGACCCCTCGCTGGACCACCACCTGATGGTGTCCATGTGTATGACGGCCAGGTCTTGGCAGGAAACACGGTCTGACAACGAGACAGCGGGGGGTGCCCAGCGGGGCCGCTGTTTGACAGGAAAACATACCAAGCACGGAAACCGCCAGAACGACCCGTTAGGACAACGCCTTTGGACAATCCCGAACGGGGTTGTGTAGGGGAGTATGATGGCATACGCAAACAGCACCGCGCACATGAAGAGAGTCAGGTGAGTCAGAAGCCTCTGAAGGTCATTGTCAGCAAGGTGGGGAATTCATGGCACTGGCGGCTGGTCTACGGAGACGCCCTTCTGTCCGAGTGTGAGTCGCTGTTGCCCAGTCTGACCGCCTGCGCCGAGGAAATAGCCGCCATTAGATTGACGAGCCTCATCACCGTGGGCCTGGAGGGTGTGGGCGAACTCAGGACACCGGCGGAGTGGGACTGGGAATGAGTGATCCGGTTCCCAATTATATCGGATTTCACCTATCACTCATGTTCGAACTCGACCTCGCGGCTTGCCAATTTCACATTCCCCACCCGCCAGCCCGCTTTATGCCAAGCATCCGCATGGGGAGGGACATAATTGGCATGGGGCCTGTTGCCCCACCAAGTTGAATGTTCATAGGCCGAAGGCGGCAAAGGTTCCTTGAGGATTCCCTCGATTTGCTCGAGCGTAAGGCGCAAGCAATTAATGCCGGGTTCCTGCCGGGCCAGATAACCATAGAGAGGATCGTATTTCAGTCTCCGTTTCATTCCCATCCATTTCCCACTTTACGATTTCCCACACACCAGGCCAATAGCACGGGTTCATATCCTCCAGTTGGCCTGCGATGGACAGTCGTTGTCCTTGAGTGAACTGCTCTTGTTCCTCACCCAATCTGCATCCTAAACCAAAGCCAAGGTGGGATGCGCAGATAGTGGAGGTCAAGCAGCGGCGCCAGATCATCCACCGAGTACGGATGAAAGGGCTTCACTGGCGCAACCAAGCCAATCTTCAGCGCGCCTCGAATGTACATCCCACCTTGGCTTTAGTTTAGTACTCAGTCACGCCAGAAATGACAGTTGCTGAGAAGCAAGTTTTTGTGAGCCGAATGTTGGACTGCCTGTCACCCGTGATATTTATCCTGCCATTTCTGGCATGACTGAGTACTAGTATTACAACGACAGTTGGTGTGGTAAGGTGACCGGCCAGTTGAGGAAAGCTTGGGCAGGTGAGGCAGGGAAGTGGATGCAGCGGCTTTCGAGCAGGTGTACGAGGCCTTTGGGGAGTTCCATTCCTTCTTCGCTCCGCTGTTCGGGCGCAGCGAGTCGCGGGACCACAGCCGGAACTATCTCCGGGCCCTCCTGGTGCAGTCCCAGGACCGGCGCAACGCCGAGAATCTCTCCGAGTCGGTGGGGGTCCCGGCCCGGGCCATGCAGCGCTTCCTCACCGCCGCCCCCTGGGATGACGGCGCGGTGATGGGACGTCTTCAGGAGTATCTGGGTCCCAGGCTGGGGCGCCCCGAGGCCGTGTGGGTGTTGGACGGCAGCGACTTCCCCAAGCAGGGCCGGAAGTCCGCGGGAGTGGCCCGGCAGTACTGTGGGAGGCTGGGCAAGGTGGCCAACTGCCCGGCGCCGGGCGGCGGGGGTGCCGGAGGAGAGAGGAGACCACCGGTCGAAGACGGAACTGGCCCTGGAGATGCTGAAGCAGGCCTTGGAGTTGGGCCACCTGAAGGCCGGATGGGTCGCTGCGGATGATGCCTTCGGCATGTCGCCGTCCTTCCGGGACGGTTTGGCGGCTCTGGGGATGCGCTACGTCCTGGATGTTCCGGGCGGCGCCACGGTCTGGCCCTTGGAGCCGGCTTGGACCAGTCCGGAATATCAGGGGAACGGGCGCCCCCGCAAACCCAGGCTGCGGGCTGGGCAGCGCCGGACCATGGAGCAACGCAGTGATGAGTTGCCGGATGAGGCTTGGCGGGAGATAACGGTGGCCCAGGGGAGCCAGGGCCCCCGCAGCTACCAGTTCAGCGCTCAAAGGGTGCGTCCGGCCGCGAAGCGGAGGCCCGGCGAAATCCACTGGGCAATCTGGCGCCGGAACCTGGACGGCAGCGAACCCCGCTACTACCTGTCCAACGCCCCGGAGGACACTCCCCTGGAGACCTTGGCTTATGTGGGCGGTTCCAGGTGGCGCATTGAGACCGAATTCGAGACGGAGAAGAGCGACGTGGGGCTGGACGAGTACGAGACCCGCACCTGGGCGGGGTGGCATCATCATATCGCCCTGTGCCTGCTGGCGGGGGCGTTCCTGTTGAGCCTGCAACAGGCTTGGGGGGAAAAAGATGCCGCGGATCACCCGTCCGCAGGTGTACCGGGTGGTGCGTGAGATGCTACCCCGGGAGCAGTTCGGGCCGGAGGAACTGTTGCGATTGCTGGAGGCGGAGCAGTTGCGCAACGAGCGGGCCAGCCGCTCTCACGCGAAACGCCGAGCTGCCCTCCGGGCATCCTCGGACACCCCTCCTTGAACTGTCGTTGTAATACTAGGGGGAATCAACTCGGTGCACGTGGGGCGGGACATTAAGCTGTCGGTCAGCCCGTCGGTGAAGATGTGTTCCTCTAAGCATTAATGGATGTTTTAAAACCTCAACTGCTCGGCAAGAGCGGTTTGTCCACCTGGTAGTAGTCAGCAGTAACTCCAAGACTCAAGGTACTTCTCCATCTCAACCAATTCTCTGGTCGTGGTCCGGCACTTGCGCCAGCTCATTCTGGTCTCATCCAGTGTCAAGCCAGAGGATCAGCATACGCAAATTCTACAGGACGATGTTCATGCTGGCCCGAGCTTGCCACACCAAGGACGGATCTCGGTGCGAGCGATTTATCTCCAAACCTGCCCCTCGTATAGCTTATGTGACCGGATGTCCCTATGTTAGTGTGTCCAGACGTGCAAACGTTCGGACGTTGGTAGGTTTCTGCATCCTGTTATCTGGAGGAGACTTGTCAACCATCGCGCTCTGCTCAATGAAAGGTGGCACAGGCAAGACCACGCTGGCAGTAAACCTTGCTGAGCGGGCCCATGCTTCAGGTCTGAGGGTGGCGGTAATTGACTTTGACCCTCAAGAGGGCGCCATAGGCTTGCTAGACCTGCGCGCTGACCAGGAGTCTGCTTGGCCGGTGTTTGCCAGCAGGGTCAACGTGGCCGGTGCCAAGAGTCTTGCCTCGATGAAATCCGGAGGAGAATATGACCTGTTTGTCTGTGATCTTCCTGGTTCGGACAGTATGGCTCTCGGTAGGCTGTTGATGGAGATGGACCTGATTCTGTCGCCAGTGGGGGACAGCGCTGTCGAAATCATGGTTGCGGCCAATTTCACCAGCATGGTGGAACGGATAGATCTGCCGGTGGTCTTTGTTCCGAACAACATAATCCGCGGGACGGGCGCGCAATGAGGAAATGCTACAGGAACTCGCCAAGTTTTCCGATGACGTCTGCCCAGTGGCAATACAGCACCGGGTGGCCCACTTGGACGCGACACGTCTGGGGTTGGGGGTCAATGAGGCTTTCCCTAAATCCATTGCGGCCAAGGAGATCGATTCCCTTTGGGTGTGGGTGGCCGGGCGAATGAATCTTGATGTGAGAAAGGAAGGTAACGAATAATGGCCAACTCTGCCAAGCGTCCGCTACAGTCCAGGGAGAACCGGCGTACCACGCCCAAGCTGGAAGAGAGAGTCGAGGCTGACTCGCGTATGTCCAACGTGAGTAGCGCGGATGACACACTGGCAGAGGCCCGTCGGTTGGCAGAAGCCCACGGTATGGTGCTAAGCCGACAGCGGCAGCCCCGCCGGGTTCGACCGGAGGTGCAGGGAGATAATAAGGTCCGAACGACCTGCTATTTCTCACCGCAGGTGCGGTACGCTTTGGATTTAGCTCGCTTGGAATTGAACATGCACATGTCCGACATCATTGATGCGGCGGTTATAGATTACCTTCAAGCTCAGGGGCTCCAGGTTGAGGGACTGACGGATTCCTAGACTCGAGCGTCAAAACGTAGGGACGTATTAACGTCCCAGCATATAGACGTTAATACGTCTTGGTGCCCAGACGTATCCTACGACCTGAGATAATGCTAGTTCGAGGTCCCGGGAAAATTGGATGGTATGAATCAGGGACTGGATCATCTACAGGATGCACGGTAAGAAACGTTCTAACGTTGTTACTTACAAACGTTTGAACGTTCCGATGTAGGGGCGTTTGAACATACTGACTATGATGACGGACAGTGCGGCTGCGGTACCAAGCGGGGGAGCGAATGTTCCAAGCGCATCCACCAAGCGCATCCAATAATGGAGAACTTGTAAACGAGACAATTGCGAAGGTGATCGAGAAAAATCGGCAAGCTGTAGAAGAAGAGTAAATTGACGACAATTAGTCTTGCCGTCCCTGTTGCTTCGCTGGGAAAGCTACGGACGAAATCGTGGACCCACTGCGCACTGTGCTCTACACCGCCCTGCAACTCCGGGCCGTCCGCCCGTCCAACCCTGCCGGAAAGGGACTTTTGAGACCGGCTCACCTTGTGCATCCATCGCACCATCCATGGGGTCGGCTATGACCCTACGAATGATCGCGGGGGTATATCGCATCCACCGGCAACCGGTCATCCCATCTGAAGACAGCGACTTTGTGCAAAACTGCGCAACCGACCTCGAGGCACACCTCAGTCATTTTGCACAGTTTTAGCTACGTGGTTAAAACTCTCCCATTATCTCCATGCTTTGCGTCGTTATGGTGCAGGCAGGGGATGAGGCCAAGGTTTCGATGGGCCGCTTCTCAACGCGAGACTGGGCGCTGCCGGTTCCACGATGACATTCTCAGCGAGATTCGAACCGGCCTGGGCTTGGGTGATGGTTCGACCGAAACACAGTAATCCGGGAACCCGATTGACGGGCACCCGATGAGTAAGTAGCATCGAGCACATTCGAGCAGCGGAGCCATCAAGATGGTCACATCGCAAGACGCCCACGAGAAGGCAAAGAACATCATCGAGCGCGGCCTGGAAGCCCAGTTCCAAGGCAAGGTCCGGTTTATCGAGATCCGGATCACCCCCAGAACCGGCGACGACGATGAGGAATACTTGGACGTGCAGGTCATCTACGACGGCAGGCCCAGCGACTTGAACCCACGCCTGCTGAACTCCCTGTATGGGATCATCGAGAAAGACCTGCGTGCCATCGGCATCGAAAAGATCCCCACCATCTCATACCGGGAGAAGACCGAGGACAGCGGTTGGTCACGGACGGCGCAGGCATCTTCACCCGGGGGGCAGGGGTGATGCGGTGGGAGGACCTGATCGCGACCAGCCGCCTGCTCACGAGCACACCGGACCCAAACACCGCGCCGCTGCCGGATGCCCTCAGAAGGGCGGTGAGCACAGCGTACTACGCCGTATTCCACGCCCTGGCAAACAGCAACGCCCACTGTCTGATCGGAGTACCGACAAGCCCGCTCCTGGAATACACATGGCAGCGGGCTCGGCGCGGCCTTGACCACACGCCGGCCAGAAGAAGCCTCGAGCAGGACCGGCACCGATTCTCGCCACCCGTGCAGGAATTCATAACGACGTTCGCTGCGTTGCAGAACGCCCGGCACACTGCGGACTATGACGCCAGCCGTCAGTTCACCTTGACGGAGACTCAGTCCTGGATCTACCGGGCCGAAGAGGCGATAACAGACTTTATGAGTGTCGAAGAGGACGAACGCCGCGCAGTAGCAGTGCAGGCGCTCATCAGGGGACGCGGTACCTGATCCAGAGCCGCCATGAGGGGACATCACAGTTACGGTAATGGCCCGCACAGCAGAGGAGTAGCGTAGGCACCGCCGGAGGCCGGGTCCACCGGCAACCGGTCGCGTGATCTGGAGACAGCCATTTCTGTGCAAATTGGGCAAACCACCTCGACCATCATTGATGCGGCGGTTATAGATTATCTTCTAGCCCAGGGGCTCCAGGTTGAGCGACTGACGGATTCCTAGACTCGAACGTCATAACGTAGGGACGTTTTAACGTCTCTACATTATGACGTTAAAACGTCTTGGTGCCCCGACGTAGCCTACGACCTGAGATATTGCTGGTTCGAGGTGGCGGGAAATTTGGACGCTATGAACCAGTGACTAGATCACTCGCAGAATGCGCGGTGTAGACGTTTGAACGTTGCGCCTATCAAACGTCCCAACGTCGGGAGGATGAACATATTGGCTATGTGGGGCGGACAGTGCGGCTGCGGTACCAAGCGGCGGGGGAGTGAATGTTCCACGCGAACCCGATAATGGAGAACTTGTAAACGAGAAAATTGCGAAGGTGGTCGAGAAAAATCGACAAACTACAGAAGAGGAGTAATTTGACGACAATTAGTCTTGCCGTTCACGTTGCCTCACCGGAAAAGCTACGGACGAAATCGTGGACCGGCTGCGCACTGTGCTCTACACCGCCCTCAGATCCGGGCCTTTCGCCCGGGCAACTCTGTCATAAAGGGACGAATCTGAGCATAGCCAGAACTGTGGCCGACGCAGCATCACGCCACCATGCCAGGACCGGGGGCCAGCGAAAGATGAAATGGAGCCACTGCCTTTCGGCGATGGAGATGTTGCGCCCGTAGAGCGTCCACCCTAGGTAGCTGCCGCTTCAATGGGGCCACCGCCTTTCGGCGATGGAGATATTATTCAGTCAGGAGAATGTATGACCACCTTCGCAGCTTCAATGGGGCCACCGCCTTTCGGCGATGGAGATAGCCAATCCACGACACGAGGTGCTTCTCGGTCGCCCAGCTTCAATGGGGCCACCGCCTTTCGGCGATGGAGATCTGGGGCGTATACCCTGGTAGGTTCTACTGGAACATCGCTTCAATGGGGCCACCGCCTTTCGGCGATGGAGATTGGGCGGCACCCCGAGCGGTGTTGGCGCGGCCCTCGCGCTTCAATGGGGCCACCGCCTTTCGGCGATGGAGATCACCCAGATAGAGTTCGCATTGATTCAGATAGTCATGCTTCAATGGGGCCACCGCCTTTCGGCGATGGAGATCGTGGTGGACTCTGCTGTAGTGGAGTAGTTTCCGATGCGCTTCAATGGGGCCACCGCCTTTCGGCGATGGAGATGCTGCCGCCCCTGTGCAACGGCTGCTTATGGTGAACCTCGCTTCAATGGGGCCACCGCCTTTCGGCGATGGAGATCTGTGGTGATGCTATCGGTGCCCGAGGGGAATGCCTCGCTTCAATGGGGCCACCGCCTTTCGGCGATGGAGATCCGCCCTCTTGCCCCACCGACTGGGTGGGTACTTATCCGCTTCAATGGGGCCACCGCCTTTCGGCGATGGAGATAGCTATTTGCGAATCTCTTCCGTCGTATCTTAATGTAAAAGTGCGGATTTGCACAAGAAACGATTAGTAATCCAGATGGCTGCCCAAGGTGGCTCGACTCCGTTCCTCAGTGTTATAGCTGGGAAGCTGCGAGCGGTCCAGCTTGGCCGCTTCACCATCCCACCTCTCGCAGAGCGGCGTGTGCCTGCGCCTCATCATACTATCACCGCCGCCCGGCGGGGCAAATCCCGCGCCTTTCCCAGGGTGGTAAGGCTCTTGGTGCCCCTGCCCTCCGAGGGACCCAGGTCGACAATCAGGGCCCGGTCCTCCTTCAGATTGAGAACTTCCGTGAGGGCCTCTTCCAGCAGCACCCTTTCCTTGGGAGAGAGGTCGCAGATGAACACGGAGTATTGGGCTGGGTCGCCAAATCCGTTCATCTTCCTGTATGTGCGGGCCAGCCGCTTGGAATCCGAGACGTCGTAGCACACGAGAAAGCGGTTGCGCATGGTTACCTCGTCCTGAATGCCGGGTAGGCCGGCAGTTCGCCGAGCAGGTGTCGGGACAGCAGGCGAGCCTGCATTTCCAGCACGCGGCGATAGCTGACCTGATAGCCGAACAGGGGGTGAGTGACTAGGGTGTCCATCCGGCGCTCATAGGCCTCGATAACCCTGCGGCGGCCGTTCTGGGTGAGAGCCGTTGCGCCTCCCCGGGTGATGAAGTGCTCCGGTCCCAGTTCCCCGTTGTTGATGAGAGTCAGGCAGACGGAATCGGCAATCAGGGGACGGAACTCTTCAACCAGGTCCAGGGCCAGGGCCGGCCTGCCGTACCTGGGCTGGTGATAGAAGCCCAGGTACGGGTCGAAGCCCACCGTGAGCGCCGTGATGGTCGCCTGTTTGGTCAGCATGGCGTAGAGGAAGGAGAGGACGGCGTTCACCGGGTCCCTGGGGGGACGCCGGTTTCTGCCCCGGAAGTCGAAGTCCAGGGATTCGTTCTTGATCATGCCGCGAAACTCCGAGAAATAGGTGCGGGCGGCAGCTCCCTCGATGCCCAGCAGAGTCTCCAGGGACGGGGCCGTGAGGGCCCGGTCCGCCAGGCGGTTGAGTTCCGGCAGAATGGACGGCGGCAGTTTCCGGTGATTGCGGCGCAGCATGGTGCGGGAGTTCTTTATCTTGCCGAACACCATCCGGCGGGAGATGGACAGGGCAGTATCCGGGGTCATCGCTCCCAGGTACTGCCGGCAGCGCAGTTCCACGTTCTTGTGGCCCATGCCGTTGGTGATGCCCCGGAACCATCCCCCGTAGCTGAAATAGCAGATGGGGATGTCCCGGTCGCACAGCTCCTGCACGGCCTGGGCGGTGACCTGAACGTTGCCGAAGAGGGCCAGGTGGGAGATTTCCATCAGGCGGACCTTCTGTAGCACTTCCCCCTTCTGCTTCACCTCCAACTGCCCGCCGGACTTGCCGACGACCGCGCCCTGGGTCTGGACATAGACTGGGACGGAGTCATCCCTGGCAGGGGACATCCGGCGAACGTCCTCCGGCCTTATGGACGGGCCGTCCGGTGAGAGGAAGTTCACCTCGTCGGGGAGGCAGATGCCCGCCAGGGAACACCTGGGGCACTTGGGGCTGTCCACCAGGGGTTCGGGAATCCGCCCGGAGGCGGCCATGGCGCGAATGCCGGACAGCAGGTCCAGCGTGCGCGATACGAGGGCATCGTCGAAGGGGACCGCCACCCGCTGGCGGGACTCCACGAAGTAGAGCATTCCCTGGGTGCAGGCGTAGCCGTTGGCGCGGAGCAGCAGGCCCTGGATGCAGACCTGGACCCGTTCCGGCTCCCAGGCCCCTTCCGGGACGTCGGGAGCCGTGCCGTGCTTGTAGTCCACGGGGGTAACCACGTTGCCCTGACCCTCGATGAGGTCGATACGGGCGATGGCGCCCAGGGCATCGTCGGAGAGCAGCACGGAGCGGGCGTGTATGGTCTCCGGGGAATCGCCGTCCTCCTCACCCATATCCGCCCCGTCGCTGCCGGACCGCGAGGGCAGCTTGCCTGAAGGGCGGTCCACCCTCCGGTGCTGGAATCTGCCCTCGACGGTGTCGACACTGTCGGCGAATTCGCCCTGCACCCATTCCAGGTAGGCCAGGCGGGGGCAGTAGGCGTACTCGTTGAGCATCCGGGCGGGAACCAGTTCCGGTGCTATGCCGGTGAATTGGTCTCTTTCCTGGTTGGCGGGCCCTTGCGCTGTCTCGATCCCTTCAGTCGCCATTACACGCCTCGCTCTGCCTGACCCGGCTGTTTTGGATTGTGAACCGATTTACCTGGGTTATACCGGGGTGGAGGGGGTGAAGTTGCGATACCGGCCGTTGTTTATGCGCTGGGACCTGAACACTTCCCGTACACCCATGGCGGCCAGTTGACGCCGGTCGGGGGCGGCTTCCTGCAAGCCCCTCAGCGCCAGCAGGGAGCGGACTGTATCCAGATCTGCGCCGGGTTCCCAGACGGGCCAGGTCCAGAAGGTATCGCGGCTGCGATTTCCGGAGAACCCGGTGGTGATGGCCGTGTTGCCCACTGGCATTACCGGGAAGAGGGGAAGGGCCTCAAAGGCCAGGCGGTTGGCCCCCCACTCGGTTTTGGGTTCCTCTCCCGACGCCGTCGGGTCGCGCCACCTGTGGGCATAGCGGCGGTCGTCTTCCGGGTCCCAGCGCAACGACAGCCGGGAATCCTCCCGGTTCCACGGAGCGAACAGACATCGCCGGAGGTGCTCCCGGGTGGTTTTCTCCGCAAGTTCGCGCATGGGCTTGAGGAACTGCGTCTGCCCGGCTCCGAGAGTTCGCAAGGCCGTTTCCTGAATCTGCCCCTTCCGGCCGGCGGACTGAACGGCGTCGCAGCCGAAGGCTGCGATGAAGTCCGCCTCAGCCCGTGAATCAGGGGCAGCGGACGCAGCTTCCGCTGCACTCAGGGCGTGGCCGCGAAACGCCTCCGCGGGGAGTGGGAGGTTGTCTCCTATTTCCAGTGCGTCATGCCCTGGCCGCAGCTCCATAAAGCGCTCCAGCCCGTCCAGCGTCTCTTCTTCACTGGGTGGGCTGCCGCCGGTGTCCAGCCGCGGACGCCAGGTATCCCGCAGCGTCCAGGAGAGGCAGACCCGGCGTTCCGGCCACGCCAGCGTGAGACCTCGCAGCGTCCCCAGGGCCGACAGGAAGGCCAGCGGGTTGGCGCCGTCCAGTCCTGCCATAAGCAGGCCGTCGTTAAATTGTTCATGTCCGGTCATTCTCCCTCCCTCCACTGCTCCTCGCGGGCTTTCTGCTCGTCCTCGCTGCAGCGGTGGTCGGCCAGGCGCATCAGCGCTTCCAGCCAAGCGAGGCCCCACCATCCGTACCGGCGGACCAGCCGCCAGAAGCGTTCCGTAACACCGCTGTCCACCCGTTCCAGCCCGGTGGCGCTGCCTGCTGACATACGATGGCCAAGAGTCGCGTGTTCCACTGGTACCGGTTCATCGTCCCGCACCACCGGGGCAAAGGGCCGGCAGAACCCGTGGTGGCTGGCCACCAGATGAAGCACCAGTTCCGGGTCATGGGCCGACTCCAGCAGACCGGGCGCGCTCTCAATCAGCCGCACCGACAGGAGCTCGTGGCGGCCGGCCACAGGATAGCCGCTCTCCCGGCGGGCGCGCCGTCCCTCCCCTCGGCCGGTGGGGAGGGCGCCCGATTTTGCGAGAAGCATGCCGGCAGCCTGGGCCGCCCACGGGTTGCCGCCATGCAGCAGGGCCTGGAACCTGGGGTCTGATTTGCCCACGTCGTGCAAACGGGCCGCCAAGGCCAAATCCGCGGTCAGAGAATCCGGCAGGCCGACACCCGTTCCGAAGCGCCTGGCCCACTCTTCCACGCCATGCAGGTGATCTTCCAAGGGCACCCGCACCGTGGCTGAGTAGGAATCGTCCTCGCTGGTGGGGGTTGAGGCAGAGGCCAGGTACTCTCTTACCCGGCGGGATCCCTGCAGCACGAAGCCCACGCCGCCGCTGCCATCAGCTTCGTCACCGGGATAAGGCGTTACCCTGGGACGGCGGCGTCTCTCGTATTCCCCGGCCAGGGCGTGGGATGCGTCCTTCAGCCACTTCCATTGGGGCGCGGCGTCAATTTCCGAAGCCAGCCTTTCGAGAGCGGCCGGTATTTCCGATTCCAGTTCCTCCCAATCCTCGGAGGACACCCGGCTCCCGGCAGCTTTTTCGAAGAATGCTCGCGCCGGGACTTCCGGCCATTTTGCCACCGTTCGGGAGTGGATACGCAGGAGTGGTCTGGCCTTGGCTTGAAGATGGGCCCGGTCTCCCAGGTCGATGATCGGATCACCGTCATCGGGGCCGGGTGGTATGTGCCCGAAGACCTCCCAGCCCCCCTGCTCCGCAGGAATTACCACGGTATCGCCGGGGTGCAGGTCCCGGAGTTCCGCCTGACCGGCAATCAGAAAGCTTTCCTCCGGGCCGCGCCAGCACAGGACCCTGTGCCGCATTTGACGGTCGTCCCTAGGAACTCCTTGGGCGGGGGTCGGGTTCCCTTCCAGGTCGCTGTCGTCGGGGCTGTCACTGGTTCCGGCTTCTTCCATCCAGCGTCGAAGGATATGAATGGGCGTCGAGATGCACTCCGAAGAGACGGGCGGGCAGAGGCTCACGATCTCCACCTGCCGGCCTTCGTTCATATCCGCCTGCAGGTCGGCCCGCCAGCACACCTGCGCCTCCGGCGCGCCGCGGTGGGGACCGTGCAGAAACAGGGATACTTCCGGATCGGGCGTGGGCGACGGCGAGGTCTGCACCCAGGCGTCCACATGGGCCGGGAGCATCACCGGCGCGTCCGCCGCCCGCTGCCGCAACCTGTCCAGCTCCCCCGGGTCTTCGGGAAGGAGCTTGTCCATGGCCCCATAGCCGAAGTCCACCTCGTCGTTATGGGTTCTCTCGTTGAGCCACTGCCAGGTCTCCGCCAAGGCCGTGCCGTAAATTGGATCGTCGCCCGTTCTGCTCTTGGGATCGGTCTGGTCGGCCCGAACGACGATTGTTGCCCGTGCTTCGATGTCGTCCCGCCCACCCCGGTTCAGGCGTCCGAAGCGTTGTCGCAGGGCGTCGAGGCTGGCGCACTCGGTAACCAAGCCGTCGAAGTCCAGGTCCGCCCCCACCTCCAGGCACTGGGTGGCGACAACGAAGCGTGGCTGTCCATGCCCCGGCTCTGTAGTCTGGCCCTCAGCGGAGGACGACGTCTCCATCTGCCGGGCGCCTGTCTTCAGGGATTTGAGGCGCCCGACGGTATCGTCACGGTCGAGTGACCTCATCCGTCCGGTGAGCAGGATGGCGTCCCGTCCGCCATCGGCCAAGCACTTATGGATCAGGCGCGCCGTGGCAACCCGGTTGACCATTATCCCGATGGCCCGGCGCTTATCATCCACCAGCTTTAGAGCTTCCTCCGCGATCCGCCCGGCCAGCCTTTCCAGGGCGTCACCTCCCCTTGCGTCTACGGCAACCACCAGCCTGGCTGGCTTGGCTGCCCTGATGCGCCGGCCCAGGACCGGGTGGCTGTGGTCTTCGGTCCCGGCGGTGAAGGTATCCCTGATGCCCGGAGGAGGGGTGGCCGACACCAGTGTCAGGTGGAAGGGAACGGAGCCGGCGCTGCCCGGATGCGCAGCCCAACTGCGATACCGCTGCACCGCGGACACCGTTTGGCGGAAGGGATTGGCACAGTGGGCTTCGTCCAGGAACACCAGTGCGTCGTTGGCGGCAAGCCCGGCGTGAACGGGCCGCATGCCTGCGCTGGACCCGTAGCCGCGGAACAGCAGCCGGGAGGCGAACTGGTCGACCGTGGTGACAATCACGGTGGGCTGGAGGGGCGACCTCGCCCAGGCGTCGTCGCGGTACATCCCGCCGCGAAGTTGAAAGCAGGCCAGGGGCGGTTCGTCCTCGCCGTCGCCCCCCGACAGCAATCGCAGCCGGCCAGCCACCTCCTGTAGTATGCCGTCCTGGGCCTGTTGCAATTGACGCGCCAGCCCTTTGGCTCGCTCGAAGGTCTCATCGACTATCACGCGGCGGTCCACCACGAAGAATATGCGGCGGGGAGCGGTCCGTTCTGCTGGAGAACGGTCAGCCTGGCAGGCCAGGGCGAAGATCGCCATGTCGATGCAGGCGGTCTTGCCGGCTGCCGTCGGCAGCGCCAGCGCCTCCGGCCAGGGAGCGTCGTCCCCCTGGGCCTCCGCTGCCCGTCGGGCCAGCCGGTCCTGCCAGGGGAATGGGCCGTAGCCGTAGAGGGCCTGGAAGAATTCG
Organism: Dehalococcoidia bacterium; assembly: GCA_965261945.1. Classification (GTDB taxonomy): domain Bacteria; phylum Chloroflexota; class Dehalococcoidia; order Lucifugimonadales; family UBA3495; genus VXOI01. The sequence continues at coordinate 1,436,152 of CBDHEF010000002.1, read as the reverse complement.
CCGAACTGCTCTGGAGTCACCCCGCTCATTCCTCGTCGCCTCCTTCCCACCGGAATGGCCGACACATCCCATAGCCCCGGTAACGGCCGGCCCCCAGGATGACCGGACCGGCCACGGGTTCGGCGAAGGTCACCACCGCATGCAGATGCTGCAACCGTCCGTTGTCCGGCTTGCGGCGTATGCCGGGGAATGATCGGCTGTGGGGAACGCCCAGATGCAGGCTTACCTGGCTGAGCATCACGTCCAGAGGTCGGGGCAGGCCAATCCTCTCGCAGGCTTCCTCCACCATCCGGACTGCCTGGCCCTCCCGGTCACGGCCCTTGGGATGGCGGTCGAAGACGATGGGAGTAACCGTGGCCCATCTACGGGCGGGGCTGGTCCATGTCCGCGACTGCAGGGCGGCCGGTGGCGAGCGCCCTTCTTCCATTTCCAGACGCCAGTCGAAGTTGGCTCCATCGTAGACATGTACCTGGCGCTGGGAGCCGTCCTGCTCGAAGCCCAGGACCGGGTTGAGACACCGGCCCACTTCGGCCTGCTCAATATGCCTCGGTACAGCGAGGGCGAAGCCCAGCAGGTGGCCGTCGGCGTGTTGACTGCCGACGAAGGGCAGGGGCAGAAAGGCGAGATGGGGATTCTGGGAAGGCCGCCCATCGGGGGTGTGGCCGCTGACCCACTCCGGAACCGGTTCGGGACAGTGCTTGACCACCGCGCTTCGCAATTTCTCGGCGAGCATCAACGTGCTCTCCAGCCCCAACCTGCTGCCCTCCATCCGGCGCAGCGCCAGCAGGCGGTCGTGAAAGACGCCGTGGGGCGCCGCCGACGGGATCTCCGGATGCACCTGGGCGTAGGCGACCCATCGTGATCGCTCGGGTCGGCGGTTGTTTTGGTATTGGGCCGTCAGGTGCTCCAACCGGCCAGGGCCGGATACCCGCAGCGGGCGCTGAGCAACCCCCTCAGCCGGAATCAGGTTGGGCGGGGGTGGGGCGTCCTCCACCCAGACCTGCACCAAGGAGGCCGAGTGGCCCACCCGAATGACCTTGCTGCACAGGGATTCCATGCCCCTCCGCACCTCTGGCGAGGGGTCGTCCGCCCAGGCCAGGTACACCGTGGGGTCTCGGGGAATGGCCACCGGAAACTGCCGGGCCTGCCGGGAGCGGTTTTCCGGGAGAAGTTGCAGCCCGGCGCGAACCTGCTTCACCGAAGGCGTCCTGCCCGCTCTGCGGCTGAGGGGAGCGGAGTCATTGACCGGAACGTAGGTGGTCACCGCCTCTCGTTGCGTGGCTTCGCTGGCGTGGATACTCGGAGCGCCCTCCCGTTCCAGCCAGAGCAGAGCTTCCATTTCCGCATCGTCGCCGCCGGTCTCGAAATGGGCGTCGGCCAGTGCCATGAAGATGCGGTCCGGATGGGGTGGCCACTCGGGGCGGCTCCGGTCGGCGGAGTCGGTGGCCATTGACCAACCGGCAAGGTAGCGTATGGCGATGGCAATCACGACTCCACCTCCGTTGCATCGGCTCCGGTTTCGGCGGCCAGCAACTGGCTTTGCCGGACCAGGGCCAGCAGCTGGCGGGACGGCTTCAATACCATCTCCTGCTCCAGCCAGGGAAGCCCGGCATCCCTGGCCTCCTGGACCGCCTGCTGATAGACCTCCCGCGCCTGCTCGCTGGAAAGGTCGAACTGCCGGGGTTCATCGCCGGGACGGTCCAGCAACTTCCAAACCACTGGGGCGGTGGCATGCAGCAGGCACCGGGAGCGGAGATCGGCCCCCTGCTCCCGCACCAGGGTGGCGGCGAAGAGCGCCTGGGCTGCCAGCGCGGTGCGGGCCGCCAGGTCCACCTGTATATCCGGGCCGGTTCCGTTGAGGGGAAAGCGCAGCCGCCGCAGCGCCGGCAGGGAAAGCACGGTGGTCTGTACCGCCTTGCTGATGGTGAACCCGCCGGGTTCAATAGTGGGGGTAACGTTGCTATGATTTGCCTTTGATGGATTTCCCGGCGTTCCTGAGGTTCCGCCCCGATTATATCTAACCGGGTTTCCTCTTTCTTTGACTGCCTCATCAGGGTCCAAGGTCCAGCTATTATCCTGCGCCATGTATAAAGGTCCAGCATTCGAGGAGATCTGGGCTGGGTCAAGGCGGCTGCTGGTCCGTTTGCCCTGTTTGGCGTGAAGCCCCACAATCTCCGACACCAGGGCGCGTTGAAACTTGACGCCAAGGCCGCCCCGTGGACCGGTGGAGTCCCACATGCCGAAGATCAAGGCGGTGGGGCATAGCTCAAACAGAGCGGCGGCGTTGCGGACATCCACCGTATCCAGCTGCTTGCCCGGACCCGATTGGCGGAACATCACCCCGTCCAGTTCACTGTCGCGCAGGAGGGCGTCGGCGATGCGGTGGGGGGCTTCCAGGCTGGTAACCCGGAAGGGTCTGGGCAGGTCGTCGCCGCGGAAGTCCACGGTGATGACCGGCAGGGGCGCCCTTCCCGCCGCCCACTCCTCAAGCAACGTTGCTTCCATGCGATTGGCTTGGGACTGCACCGAGTCCAGAAGTACGCAGGGCACCTCCTCCCCGTCAATGTATCGCGGCTCCGTGGCATAACTGCCGCCCTCGTATGTGGGTGGGAACACCTTGTCTCCTGGGCCGCCGGCCGGCTGGTAGTCGGTGACGCTGCAAAAGGCCGCAGCGTTTCCGGCGAGGGCGTCCCTGATGTGGTCCAGGCTGAAGGTATCCATGGCGTAAATCCTCCATTCAACAGAATTGATTGCTGCTCCGTTGTCCAAAACTTTCAGCCGGCATCGTTAGTTGGTGTGGGCCCGTATTATCAATCCGGACGGACTCCGCCCGTTCTCAGGGATATGACATAGGCGATGAGGGCGTCCAGATCCCTTTGGGAGATGCGTCCAGAGGCAGCGGCTTTCAGCAACAGGCCGTCGATGTCACCGTCTGTGAGGGTGCGGGCGAAATGCGGTTTCATTCTTCGACTCCTATGTGTGCAGGTATAGATAGCTAATATAATACTCCTATTAACGGAATTAAAATCTACACCACACCTTTCGCATATGTCAACCCCGCCGTAGTATGATGTCAACCTCTAACGTCGTTTTCGCATTTCCGCTGTGGCCCCATTGGCTACGGCCCCATTGAAGGATAGGGGTATCCTATTAGGCCGCACTGCTCTTCGTGCGTTTCCATAGCCGGAAGGCTATGGCCCCATTGACGATCGCTCTCTGAGTCCATATGCCCTGGCAAGGCGCTCGACAACTGGATGGACGATCACTCCTCCGTGGCCGTGGCGCTCATGCGTTAGTGGGTCGTGTTTAAGCGCCGCCCAACTCATATGGCGGCCCCGCCTCCTTTACGGTCAAGGATCTTCAACGGGATGTCGAGATCCTTGTCGGCCTTCGTTGTCACGATCATCCCAGGCTCTCCTCCCAACCGGGCAGAGCCCGCGCCTCCAGTTAGACGCAGCCTCGGTGCATGGCCCAGGTCGGAGAGATACCATCCCAGGGGTGCTACGATGCCCCGCAGCCGCAGGGTGTCGGTACATTCCAAAGGCAAGAGAATCGCCGTTCCCTGTCGGATGAGCCGATTGGGAACGTGCCTAACGCCTGCTCGATGATATGACTCTGAGCCACGTAGGGTGCGGCTAGCAGCCCGTCCGAGGAATTGCTGACTGGTGGGAATTGAGCTGGGCCTCGCCGCCTGCGACCATGCCGACAGGGCGCAGACAGGTGTTCGCCTGCGGTAGCTGGAATATCCCACGGATCGCAATCCCGGGCGGCGGCTTTCTGTTCCTTGTGGCGTGGTTGTCCCGCACCTTGCCGGAACGTCTGGCCCCGAAGCGGAACTGCTTCAGCAGGTTGTGGCCGGCGCAGATCAGCAGCCATTCCCGGTTCACCTTCTCCAGGCCCCGCAGCAAGAACTGCCGGAACCCCCGGCCCTGCTTGATCCGGCCGAACACCGGCTCAACCGTCTCCATCCGCAGGGCGTAACGTTCCCGCCCACGTTTCGTCCGCAGCTTGCGCCGTATCCGGTCCCGTCGGGACAGTCCCTTGGGAATCCGGCCACGAGGCGCCGGCGCCGACCTCGTGCCTTGGCAGGTCATCTCCGGCGCGATGAACGGGTCAACTCCCAAGGCGCAGAGTTCCTCCACCGCCCTGGCCGAGTAGTATCCGGCGTCGGAGTAAAGCTCCTTGGGCACCGCCTGCCGTTTGTCCGAAGGGGGTTGGGAGTGTGTGGGTGCAACGCACTACCCGAAAATGTCGCTGTGGGTTCCGGTCTGCATAAGCGTTACGGTGGTGTCGTCTTCGTCCCATACCAGCAGCCAGTCGTTTTCGATGTGGCATTCCCACAGCGGAGCCATGCTTCCCATGAGCTGGTGGGCACGGTGGCGGGCTTTCAGGGGTTTGCCGGCGACGAGTATTTCGATGACTTCCCGTAGTCTCTCTTCGTTCTTGCCGCGCCGGGCAGCCCTGCGGAGGTCTCTTCTAAACCTCGTCGTCAGGATCAGTTCGCGCATCCCGGAACTCCGCCATCAGTTCGTCAACGCTTCCGACGCTGATAAGGTCTTCACCTGCTTTGGCCCTGCGGATGACTTCCTGCGTCTCCTCGTTCGGGATTAGCTCGGTGATGGGGAACGAACTACGGAGGGATGTCTGCTGGTAGAAGATTGCGATGGCTTCCTCGGGGGTCATTCCCATCTTGGCAAAGACGGCTTCGGCCTTCCGTACCACTTCTGGATCAGGGTGTTTGGGAGTCACTTTGGCTTTGGCGCTGGTCATGGTCAACTCCGATGGTTGTCTGGTCTTCCAGTGGGTTCATCCTCCGTCAGATACATCGCATTCTTCGGGCCAACTCCCTGGCTTACTCTGCACGTATCTGTTCACCCTACCCTAATTGTTCTCCGGTTCGATGTTCGTTAGCAAGTTCAGTTGATTGACGACCCTCACGGTCTCGACGCTGACGGTGCAGACGCGCTACAGGATGTCGATGACCTTTTCCTTGTGGTCGGCGAAGCGGTAGGTGTTGAAGCGCTCCCGGATGGTCGGGTCGCGGGGCGTGCGCTCCTTGTACTGGTCCAGCACCCACTCGAGGGCGGAGCGGCTGCCGAGGCAGTAATCCCAGGCATCTACCGGCACGTCGGTCAGCATGGTCTTGTTGTCTAGTGTCCTGTATCTAAAGTGCATCGGCAAAAGCGGGCCACGCTGGCCAGGATTTGCTCAGCGGTCTTGGTCCAGACAAAGGGCTTGGGGTCCTCGTTGGTGACCTCCAAGTAGTGGTAGATGGCTGCCTCCAGTTCGGCGCTGCTCTGATGCACGCCACGGCGCAACTGCTTTTCGGTGAGCAGACCGAACCAGCGCTCCACCAGGTTCAGCCAAGAGGCTCTGGTGGGTGTGAAGTGCATTTGGAAGCGGGGCCGCTTGGCAAACCAGTTCCGGATCAGCGCCGTCTTGTGGGTGGCGTAGTTGTCCGCGATCAGGTGGACGTCAAGGTCGGCGGGCACCTCGGCCTCGATGGTATCGAGGAATTTGCGGAACTCCACGGCCCGGTGGCGGCGGTGGCACTGGCCAATCACCTGGCCGGTCCTGGCGTCCAAGGCGGCGAACAGCGACGTGGTGCCGTTACGCAGGTAATCATGGGTGCGCCGCTCCACCTGGCCTGGGCGCAGGGGCAACAGCGGCCTGGTGCGGTCCAGGGCCTGAATCTGGGACTTCTCGTCCACGCACAGGACCAACGCCCGATCCGGTGGATTCAGATATAGCCCCACAACGTCCCTGACCTTCTCGATGAAGAAGGGGTCCGACGACAACTTGAAGGTCTCCGTACGGTGGGGCTGCAAACCGAAGGCCCGCCAGATGCGGCTGACCGTGTTGTGGCTCAGTCCGCTACGCTGGGCCATGGACCGGGTGCTCCAATGGGTCGCATCCCGGGGCGCAGTCTCCAGAGTCAGCGTAATCACATGCTCCACATCGTCATCGGTAACCGCTCGAGGTCGTCCGCTGCGCGGTTCGTCCGACAGTCCGTCCAGCCTCCGTTCCAAGAAACGAGAACGCCACTTCCCCACCGTCTCATCGGACACTCCCAGGCGGGTGCCCATTGCGGTATTGCTGCGGCCTTCGGCACAGCCCAAAATCATTCTGGCCCGCAGCGCTAAAGCTTGCGACGTTTTCGGACGACGAACCCACCGTACCAGGGTTTCACGCTCCACGTCATCCAAGATTAGCGGCGGCATTGGTCGTCCGATTGCCATGGTCTCCTCCTCTGGGCTGCTAACCCGGAGGATACCTCATCGTGAATACTATTACTATGAACTTCAGTTACACGACACTAGTATTACAACGACGAGTTCAAGGAGGGGTGTCCGAGGATGCCTGGAGGGCAGCTCGGCGTTTCGCGTGAGAGCGGCTGGCCCGCTCGTTGCGCAACTGCTCCGCCTCCAGCAATCGCAACAGTTCCTCCGGCCCGAACCGCTCCCGGGGCAACATCTCACGCACCACCCGGTACACCTGCGGACGGGTGATCCGCGGCATCTTTCCCCCCCCCAGGCCTGTTGCAGGCTCAGCAGGAACGCCCCCGCCAGCAGGCTCAGGGCGATATGATGATGCCACCCCGCCCAGGTGCGGGTCTCGTACTCGTCCAGTCCCACGTCGCTCTTCTCCGTCTCGAATTCGGTCTCAATGCGCCACCTGGAACCGCCCACATAAGCCAAGGTCTCCAGGGGAGTGTCCTCCGGGGCGTTGGACAGGTAGTAGCGGGGCTCGCTGCCGTCCAGGTTCCGGCGCCAGATTGCCCAGTGGATTTCGCCGGGCCTCCGCTTCGCGGCCGGACGCACCCTTTGAGCGCTGAACCGGTAGCTGCGGGGGCCCTGGCTCCCCTGGGCCACCGTTATCTCCCGCCAAGCCTCATCCGGCAACTCATCACTGCGCTGCTCCATGGTCCGGCGCTGCCCATCCCGCAGCCTGGGTTTGCGGGGGCGCCCGTTCCCCTGATATTCCGGACTGGTCCAAGCCGGCTCCAAGGGCCAGACCGTGGCGCCGCCCGGAACGTCCAGGACGTAGCGCATCCCCAGAGCCGCCAAACCGTCCCGGAAGGACGGCGACATGCCGAAGGCATCATCCGCAGCGACCCATCCGGCCTTCAGGTGGCCCAACTCCAAGGCCTGCTCCAGCATCTCCAGGGCCAGTTCCGTCTTCGACCGGTGGTCTCCTCTCTCCTCCGGCACCCCCGCCGCCCGGCGCCGGGCATCGTCAGAAGTCCAGCTCTCCGGCAGGTACAGCCGCTTGTCCACCAGGGCGCGCCCCAGCGGGCTGACATAGGCCAGGAACATCCCGGCCGGGCAGTTGGCCACCTTGCCCAGCCTCCCACAGTACTGCCGGGCCACTCCCGCGGACTTCCGGCCCTGCTTGGGGAAGTCGCTGCCGTCCAGCACCCACACGGCCTCGGGGCGCCCCAGCCTGGGACCCAGATACTCCTGAAGACGTCCCATCGCCGCGTCGTCATCCCAGGGGGCGGCGGTGAGGAAGCGCTGCATGGCCCGGGCCGGGACCCCCACCGACTCGGAGAGATTCTCGGCGTTGCGCCGGTCCTGGGACTGCACCAGGAGGGCCCGGAGATAGTTCCGGCTGTGGTCCCGCGACTCGCTGCGCCCGAACAGCGGAGCGAAGAAGGAATGGAACTCCCCAAAAGGCCTCGTACACCTGCTCGAAAGCCGCTGCATCCACTTCCCTGCCTCACCTGCCCAAGCTTTCCTCAACTGGCCGGTTACCTTACCACACCAACTGTCGTTGTAATACTAGGACGATGGTGCTGCGGGCCTTGTCGGCCTTCAGAGCTGCCTTACCCGGTTCACTGTCTTTGTCCACTCGCTCCAGTGCGAAGGGCTCTGCGTCCTCGAAGCCGATGTGCAGGTCCAGCAACTCCTGGCCAAGCCGCCCCCAAGCCGCGAAGTCCTCGTGGAAGGGCAGCCGCGGGAAGTCGCGCAGCAGGTCGACGGTGTACGTCTCCCGATACGCCGGGCTGTGCAGCGCCGCGTAAGTGTAGGCAAAGATGTCCTCGGCGGTGATGGACTCGTCGCCGTAGTGCTCCCGGAACTGGCGCAGTCCCCACTCCGTGATGTTGCTGACCCTCTCACCCGTGTCCGTGTAGCGGTAGAGGGGGAGGCACTGGGTCTTCTCTAGCGTGTCCAATGAGTGGACCCGGTCTGTAGCGAGGGTCTGAAAGCCTTTGGTCGAAGATGTTCCAGAGATGCAGATGATTCTGTTCTGACCAGGTATTCCTTGTGGAAATATTTGCGGAACCTGGTATTGCATCTCGTTCAGGCCTTGATGGAAATAGAGAGGCTTGTCAACAAAGGGGCGGTAAATAGTATGTTGAATGCTATTTCTATCGAATATATTCGGTACATCCAACCGCAATTGCCGCTTGAGATCGCGAGTCCACTTGATGGCAGTGCCTATTGCGCTATCGTCAACTTCCGTCCCGCCGTACATGGCTCTACTTTCTTCATACGAATTAATGAAGGCGCGAACCTTGCTTCCAAGGAAAGTTGCGTTGAAATCGTAAACCCATTCATCCCTATTCGTAACGACACCTAGCGAATACAACCCAAACACCGATTGTTGATCAGAGACAGCTTTTGCCAGTTTGGTTTGCCTATCTGCAAGTGGCAACAGACTGTCAAAGTCGCTGTCAGACTGATTGAGCCAGTTGTTTTTGTCGTCAGGCGAAAGCTCAACGAAATCAGAATTGGTGAGATTCTTGTTGTTGACGTATTCAACCTTTTGGAAGGATCGGGCGTAATCGGCCACAGCGTCATAATAAATCTTGAACCCTTCGTGTCCCACGCGCCTAACGAGGAAATAGATAGCGACCCCAACCCTAATTTTATCGTCGAAGACGTTTCCGCCCTCTTGACGGCGGCGTTCCCCGCTGGTGCGGGCGTTGCCTTTCAGGTCCAGTACCCATAGCTCGTTGAACTCCTCAGCAACAACCTTGCGAAAGCCATCATCCTGACGAGAATCCAAAAATGCGCTGTTGGTGATGAAAGCGACAATGCCGTCGTCGGCCAACCGGTCCGACGCCCAGCAAATGAACCGCTTGTACATGTCGTACTGCCTGCTTGGTCTTCTGCGCCGTGCTGGCGGCGACGTACGTGTCGCGGATGCGGCGGTCGATGGCCGGGTACTCTCGGTTCTTGTTGTTGTCGTTCTCGTTCTGCTGGTTGGCGTTGTAGGGCGGGTTGCCGATGATGACGCTGATGGTTTTCTCGTTCTGCTCCTGGACGCGGAGCCAGTTTTCCTCTGACATCCCGGCTAGGTTGAATAATGCCCCCTGTCGCGTCACCGCCCCGCCTGTCGACCCCGCTTGCTCCCAGTCCATGTTGTCCAGCGTGTCCACGAAGCAGAGGTTGGGGAACTCGAGGTATTTGCCCGTCCGCTCCCGGTAACTGTACTCAATGTTCAGGTTGGCGATGTAGTAGGGCAGGATGGCCACTTCGTTGGCGTGGATCTCGTGCAGGTACTAGTATTCCAGCCGGTCGGCGGGCAGGTAGTCGATCAGGCTGGTGACGAAGGTGCCGGTGCCGGTGGCCGGGTCTAGGATCTGCACGTTGTCGTCGGCCAGGCTGCGCCCGAAGTGCTTCTGCAGCAGGTGGTCCGCGCCCCGGATGATGAAATCCACCACCTCGTTGGGGGTGTAGACCACACCAAGGCGGTCGGCTGCAGCGGGATTGTACGCCTTGTAGAAATCCTCGTAGACGGCCTTGAGGAACCTCTGCTTCTCGGCGTATTCGGCGATCTCGTCGGCGGCTCGGCCCATGGCCCCGTAGTATGCCCGCAGCCGGTCGATGGCCTGCCGGCGCACGTCACCGGTGAAGAACGTCTGCTCCAGCGCGGATAGCTGCCGGGCGATGTTGTTCTCGCTATGGTACTGGACCTCGGCGAAGACCCGCTGAAAGGTGTCCTGGGTCAGGATATGCTGAAGCAGCATCTCCCGCACGTCGGCCTCGGAGACCGCTGGGCCGATGCTGCGGTGACACAATTCGAGGAATTTCGCGACCCCGTCATGGTAGGCAGCATTCCCGACCTCGGCATCCGCCACCGCCTGCCGCAGGTTTTCCAGCACCGATGGCAGGTCCGCGGCGAACTGCTGCCGTGCCTGCCGGAACTCGCCGATCTCGGGGAGCTCGTAGTCGAGGAAGCGGCCGATGAGCCGGTGCAGACTGGCGGGGTCGGTCATGTCGACCCGCATCGCCTCTCCGCCGTTCTGGAACAGAACGGCGACGCGGGAGTCTTCGAATATGATGTTGCTGCGGGGATACCCGCGCTCGAACTTGCTCTGGATTTCGGCGTCCAGGTTGTCGTGGCTGTCCTTGGCCTCCCAAAGGCCCCGGGTCATGCGCAATGAATCAAGCACTGTGCCGTCAGGGATGATGCCACTCGGAGCCCGGAGCTCGGGCACCAGCGCTAGCCTGTCCCTGTGGGCGGCGCAGTAGGCCGCCAGGCAGTTCTGGAAGGCCGGGCGGATGTTCAGCTCGTTGTCGGAACCGCCAACCTCGATGAGCTCGGCTAGGGATGCGTAGTAACGTTCTATGTTCGGCAATGCGGGCATGGCCACTTTATGATACACCGACGTCAATTGAGCCTGAACATTTGTCGGCCCACCGAGTTTCCGAGCTCTGTCGAGTTCAGCTACGTCGAGTTCGAAGGCTGGCTACTTCTTGCTCACCAGGAGGTTGAAGGTGCGAAGCGATCCCGAGATATTCTTATGACATTCGCGCCTAGCGTCAGACGGTTTCAGTCGTGTATGGTCTTCAATGAAGTTGACATCTCTTTTTTCCGGGCAAACAAGGACAGTTTCCCATATGGGGGATACGAATAGCTTCAGAATTGAATTCTGCCTGGTGAGTCCTCATGGCCGAAACTTCTGCCATCGAATGGACCGACTCTACTTGGAATCCCGTTACTGGGTGCACCAAGGTCTCCCGCGGATGCGACAACTGCTATGCGGAGCGGTTTGCCGAGCGTTTCCGTGGGGTTGCTGGTCATCCCTTTGAAATGGGATTTGACCTTACGCTGCGAGAGGAGCGTCTGGTACAGCCTCTTCGTTGGCGCCGCCCCCGTCAGATATTCGTTAACTCCATGAGCGACCTGTTCCACAAGGCTGTACCTTGGAGTTACGTTGACCGTGTATTCGACGTGATGGAACAAGCTGACCGGCATGTGTATCAGGTTCTCACCAAACGCAGCACTCTCATGCGCGACTACCTGAAACGCAGGTACGGAGACTCGCCAGCTCCGTGCCATATCTGGTGTGGCGTCTCCGTCGAGGATCCGTCTGCCCTTGTCAGGGTACGGCATCTTCAGGAGGCCCCTGCTTCCATACGTTTTCTTTCCATAGAACCACTTTTGGATCGCGTGGGCTCCTTCGATGTATCCGGCATCTCTTGGATAATAGTTGGCGGTGAGAGCGGCCCTGGTGCCCGCCCCATGGAGGAGGAATGGGTGTGTGAGCTCAGGGACCTGTGTGAAGACAATGAGATACCTTTCTTTTTCAAGCAGTGGGGCGGAGTGAGGCCAAAGGCCGGTGGACGAATGCTGGAAGGGTCGGAATACAATGGTATGCCCGTAACTGCCGGGAGGTCCTGACTTGTCTTTTGTCTGGATCCCTGGTAGTCCTCCTCCGCCTATAGAAGATAATAGCTTGGCGAAACTGGCTGTACTGCGGAGTTACGTTTCCGCTTACATAGATCGCCTGTGCCGGGGTTCTCGGAGAGATGTATTCAAGCTGGACTTGGTCGACGGCTTTTCTGGAGGCGGGTTATTTCTTGATGGCGGAGTCGAGGTCGCGGGCACCCCGCTCATAATGCTTGAAGAGGCTCAGTCTGCTTTTACCCGGCTCAACGCCACGCGTGTTAAACCCCTCAGATTTGACCTGAAATTTCACTTCGTATTTCACTTCGTAGATATTGTTTCGGACCACATTCAGTATCTGCGTCGTGTTCTCTCCGAGCGAGACTTCTTAAACGCAGAGCACGACATCAAGTTGTACAGCCAGGCGTTTGGTCAGGCGGTCGGCCCAATCATTTCCGACATCAAGCGAAGGCAGCCTCGGGCCGGTCGCGCCCTTTTCCTTCTGGACCAGAAGGGATTTTCCCAAGTGGAAGTCGATCTGGTTCGAAGGATTTTCACAGAACTGGCTAACGCTGAGGTGATATTGACCTTCGCTGCTGAGACGCTACTCAACCACTTGGCTGAGCGGCCGGAGCTGTATACCGCCGTTAGGCCGATTGAGCTAAGTGAGACTGATGTGCGGGATCTCTTGGACCTGAAGCAAGGAGCCGGTGGCAGAGCGGTTGCCCAGAGGACACTCAGGAATCATCTCAGGCATAGAACTGGTGCGACTTATGACACGCCCTTCTTCATCAGGCCGGGGCAGTCGCGGAGAGCTCTGTGGTTCGTCCACCTGTCCAGGCATCCTACCGCCAGAGACGTCATGGTCCAATGTCACTGGAACAACTTCAACACCTTCGAACACTATGGCTCCGGCGGTCTCGACATGATGGGCTGGGATCCTTTGAAGAGTGGCTTGTTGCCGCTCTTTGGTTTTGACCAGTACGACGCTGATTTGTTGCATCAGCAACTGCTGGACGCGATTCCTGAAGAACTGGCGTTGTATGACTTCTCGACCCCTCTGTCGGTCGAACGCTTCCGTGCTGCTGTCGCCAACCGTACTGCTGCTCGGTTCTTCGATCTCGATAAGGCATTGTCTACCTTAGCTTCTGTAGGAGAGTTCGACATCCTTACTGAGAACGGCAAACTGCGTCAACGGGGCTTGAGCCGGTTGAGTCCCTCCGACCTTATTGCTTTGCCATCCCGTCCAATGTTTCCGGGTTGGTCCAAGCTTTCTTGGTAAGCCTGATCGTTTTGGAAGGATTCGATAGCTGAGACCCGGCTAGGTTTATTTTACGTGGGCATTCACTCCAAATTTGGGGGGCTATGGAAAAGGATTCCAACGCAGACAACAGGGCCCCTCACTACGACAGTGTGCATGACCATCACCGCCGCGTCCTGCGCGGCGGCAGTTAACCGCAGAGAGTGATCGCCGAGCCTGTCAACATAGCGCTGTCCCCACTCGCGTGGGGGTGCCCCCGATTTCTCCATATGCATCCGGGCGCTGGATGATCTGTCTCCACTTGGGTAGGCGAAAGGACGTCAAAAGGACTTGGTGTGTCGCTAGACGCCGTTTTGCGTTTCGGCGCTGCTTGATACCATAAGACACCGCTTGAGCCAGCTTTGCGCGGCGGTGAGGAGGAGGTCTAACGGGGTGCTGTTAGACGCCCATTTGCGACGCCCCGACACCCCCGGGAGCACACAATGACGGTATATGGGTACGCCCGCGTGTCCCGGTAGCGTGTCGCGACACGCCATTGGACCAGCAGGCCGTTCACCAAACGGGCGTTTCAGATCGCCAGCGCCAACTGCGGGCCGCGGGCCCTTTCCCGCCTGCCCTGGGCGCGGTCCTTGGCGTCGTGTCGGAGGTGGCACCGCTGGCAGAGCGCCGCCAGGTTGAGCAGACCGCAGGCCTCCGGCCGCTTGTCGTACACGTGGGCGGCGGTCAGAACCACGACCGCTCCGGTGTCCTCGCGCAGGGTGTAATTGTGGACCCCGCACCATTCGCAACGGTTCCCAGCCCGGTGGAACCGCACGAACCTCGAGCGGAGCGCCCAGTCCTTCGGGTATCTCTGCCGCATCTCTTTGCGTATTGGCATCCGTCCTCCTGCCCATCAAACGGGCGTTTTGAGACATTTCGCCAATGGGGCCGCCCGTCAGGTTGGCGCAAGACGCCGGCTCCGTTCAAAATCGCGCGATGGACCTGACCGGTCTGGGATCATTATGCCTCTGCGAGCCGTCGCCGGCGGGGTTCTGCCAGCGTAACTGACCGGGCTGCCAGCCAGCCACGTTCCGTGCCGAGGCTGCATTACCCGTCCAACCCCTACCTGTCCACCTGTTGGATGGTCCAACGGCTGACCTCCAGGAGCTTGGCCAGTTCCTGCTGGCTCACTCCCTTGGACCGCTCCACCCGGATGTACTCCCGTTGCTGGTCGCTCAGGCTCGGCCGTCGGCTGGGGAAACGGCCTGCGCCTTCGCCTGCCCCGCGACGGAGCGGTCCCTGATCGAGTTCCACCACCACTCGCTGAAGGCGAGCACCATCGAGAGCTGGAGCTTGCTGGTGGACGTTGAAGTGTCGAAGTCCTCCATCAGGGACCGGAACTCCACTCCCGCCCGGTGCAGACCGAACACCCGGGCTGCTTCCCGCATGCTCATCCCAGCCACCATCACCGCCCAGCGAACCCGCAAATATACGTCCACCTTGTACATCCGTCGCGCCATACATGGGTCGGCTACAACCCTATAAATGATGGCGGGCGGTACAGTATTTGGTCGCCGATACTCAGCAATCCTCCGCCCACGCGGCCCACTTTAACTCCGCCGCTTACAGATTTAGGTCAAAGAGAGTAGACCCTTTGCCCATTCTAAAATTCTGATCGCAGATGCGATAACGGGAAGGGCCTTTGTGGCCTGCCACACGGCTGCCAAACGCCGCGTGACTTTGATTGGCTGATCTGACGGCGCAAGGGCGTTGAGTTCCTTGGAGAGCATCTCGACTGACACTCGCGCCACGGTTTCTGCATCGTTGATTCCTCTGTCCAAGGAGACTAGGCCAAGTCTGTTTCTCGAGTCCACGTACGTGTTCGGGAAGAAACGGCCGGGGGTCGACACCATCTCCCTGTGCAGAGTAACGGCTCCGTCGCCATCCTGGACAATGGAGCCAAGCTGTAGGTCGAGTGGCAACACGGGTTTGCCCTGGGCAATCATCTCTGCTCCGGCAGAATAGGTGCCCTTGCCTCCGCCGATGGCGATCATGGCGTCGGCCCGTTCAATCATCGCCTTTCTATACTCGCCGCCGGTGAACACCTCTCGCCGAATAGGACAAAGTTCGACGACGTTTCTCTGCTCCAGATTCCTAAGCAGGCGCAGATTCGCGGGCTCTATCTTCGACTCCGACGCTTCGTCGGACATGATGATCCTGACGTATGGGCGAGGGGCTTCGGTAGTGCTTTCCGCGAAGTTCTCGACCTCGCGCAGGGCCAGCCAGTCGAACACATGGGGCACGCCGTGTTCGTCCTTGGTGGACTCCTCGTTCCCTGCAAGAACTACCAGGCCTCCTCCCTGTCTCAACATCTCTCTGGCGAAGCTCTGGACGAACTGGGAAGCCACGAGCAACTTGTCCTCAGGACACGAAGGGCCTGCGCTGCCGGATATCATAATGAATTTGCCGTCCATCAGTGATCGCCTAACTCAGTTCCCTTCACAGAACAGGTTGTCGAATTGAGCCCGGGTCCTGCAGGAGTTGATCTTGGCTCGCATCTGTCCAAAGTAGGTTGAGGCCCGTCTGCGTGCTCTGGAGTCTGCCGGCCCCAGATACTCGTCTACGTATCTTGTTTGCCGTGTGGAATTTGTGATTGGTCTCATCACCGCTGTCATCGAGTTGGTGAGGAAGTGAACGAACATGGACTTAGGGTCCTGGGGACCTTGATAGTTCCTGAATGCGTCGATCGCCAGAGACTCCATGTGATAGCCGCGGATTTTCCAAGCCTGGCGGGTAATCAAGCAGTCCGCCATGGCCTTGGCGAGCTTGATTACTGGTACTACTCTGCCATTCTTCGCCTGGTTGACCTGTGCGAGCTCTCTGGCAAAGTTTTCGGGTTGCACCACGTTGCTCCATCTGGTGCTCCCTGGTTCAGCAATCCGGACGCCTCCGGTGTTGGTCCGTATGGCGGGCAGTATCTGGATTTCTATGCCGCCGGGATAGTCGACGGTTACCGCCAGGTTGCCCGCTCTCACGGGATTCTGAGGCAGCCGGCCTTGGATGGTCTCGCGAACGTACTCGATAACCCTTGCCGGGGGTTGGTTCAGAAGCGAGGATTGGTTCACTACCAGCAGGACATCCACGTCACTGAGACCATTGACGTATGTGCGCCTGCGGACGGAACCGCCGAACATGGTCTGGAGCACATGGTTGCCCTCCTGCCTCAGGATGTTGCACAAGCTTTCCAGATGCCTCGTGACAGCCTGCGTGTTTCTGCGGTTGTACCTTACGAGTAAAGCCTCGCAGTACTCGTTGAAGTTATCGCCCGACATAGGCTCCTGTTCCCATAGCTGGAGTTAGACTAACTCATTCAAGTCTGCTGTAGGCAGCCCTGGTACTCTCCGAAAGGCTGGGTCATTGGTGACGAACAACGTACACCCTTCCCGCAGCGCCGCCGCCGCGTGGACCGCGTCCGGCGTCCTCAAATTCGTCGTGGCTCGAAGGCGTGCGGTCTCTTGCCCACAGCGGGCGGGTGGCCGGGATCATCCGTACCTCGACCGCATTAAATAGTTCCCTGAAGAGTCTTTCGAGGAACGCATCGCCCTCCCTGAGAGGCTTGACCAGCGTTTCTAATACAGTCAACTCACTGGTTGCAATGACGAACTGGCCTGCCGCAGCCTGTTGCCACATGGGTTCAAGCAGGGTGCGGTAGGGTTCGACCCGCTCCACGCTGTAAATGAATCCGCAGGAGTCCAGATATATCGGCCCGCTGTCAGGCAGCGTCAGCGCTCCCACGATTCGCGCTCGGCCTGGATATAGGAGTCCACATCTTCAGCGGTCTTGAAGAGTCTCTGTCCCGGTCCTTCTGCGAGAATGTCCACTGCCGACCGCCGCGCCGCCGCCGCCGAGGGCGTCACAACGACATCGACCGTCTCCCCTTCGGACAGGTCCTGGTCAACGATTTCTATCCTTCCCCCTGGCAGTACCGTCGTTTTTAGGTGCAGAGTCTTTTGCATAGCTTGTAGCTCCCTCTTGGACCAAGAGGACTGCCGCCGGGCGTCCTACCTTCGCCGTATGTCCTGGACATTGTGATTAACCAAGTTGATCCAATTTTATCGCGGAATGGCTACCGGAGCATTTGTTGGCATCCGCTCTCAATTTACCGATAGTGTCTGCTCAGGTTCCGTGTGGACCGCCAATAGTCCCATGCAAGCAACCACTCCCAGTTGCTTGTTGTAGTGTTGACCCTTTTGACAGCCTGACTCTCTTTAGCTGTGCCTCCTTCCGCCGCACTAGCGGCGTCCGACTCCATCGTTTGTTGGGCAGAGTGCCGGACAACACGCTGATGCCGATCGAATTTTCGGTAACATATCAGCTGGGGCAACCACTTTCGTAGCGTAACGATTTGGGCGAGGCCATGCGCAGGTATCCTCTTGGTCCGGCCGAGATCCGTGCCTCTCCGGTCCCGGTGTCTGCCCGCTGTAGTGCTGATACTCCTTGCAGATCTGAGTCACGTCGGGGTTATGCGGATCTCCGGGATGACCACCTCCCAGTTTTCCCTCGATAGTCCGCGCCGGTACTCGGCGTCCGACTTGTCGCTGCTCCACTTGGTGATTGCCAGCACCCTGGCATCCGCCTGAATACCGCCCAGGTCTGTGGGCACCTGCTGTTGCCCCTTTGCGGAGAGCCGGCCGACGGTGATGCCTTGGGTCGTAAGGATCTCCCAGCGCTCGCCCTTGGTGTTGATCCGGAGCGGGTCTCCGGGCTGCAGGGCGGCCAGCGCCTCGTGGGTGCGCCGGTCCCGGCTCCGTCCGGCGTACGACAGAAACATATCGCTCAGACTCAGCCTGACGGTCCTGCTGCGGGCCTCGGTGGGCGGCTCCGGCCGCCACCTGGGCGCCTCTCGCGCCACCACCGCCTCGCAGCCCTGCAGGGCCGGCAGGAACGGGTTGGTGTTGCCGCTGCGGCAGAGGGTCAGGGTCAGCCGGGCCCTGGTCATGGCGACGTAGTAGAGGCGTCTCAGCTCGTCAATGTCTGCGGCCCTGCGGGCGGGCGGTTGCCACTGGTGGTCCAGTATGACGACGTGGTCGAACTCCAGCCCCTTGGCGCGGTGCGCGCTGGTCAGCAGCAGCCCGTGCTGCTGGCGCCGGTTGTCCCGGGCCCACTCGGCCAGCCATTCGGTGAACTCCCGGTTGGGCATCCGGCCCTCGGGCAACTCCGATATGGCCTGCTCCACCGCCTCCTGCAACAGCGTGTTCCAGGTGTTGGGGGTCTGGCCGCGCAGCCAGTCGAGGGCCTCGCGGGGGTCGATCCCGCTCTCCTGCCTGGCTGTCCACTCGAGGAGGTCCTGCGTCTCTCTCAGCTGCCAGGTGGCGGTGAAGTCCTCGCGGGCGCTCTGCGAGCGAATTCCCTGGCTGTCGCAGACTGCCCTGACCGGCTCCAGCAGGTCCCACTGGCGTGCGATGACGGCGCACCGGCTCCAGTCCCACTGGGCATCGCACTCCGCCAGTCTCTTCAGTTCCTCCACAGCGGCCACCGCCTGGGTTATACTGTCGTCGCCGGCCGGCAGTATCTGTACCCGTCCCCCTGCGATCGGGTCTATTGCCTCCCACGCGCCGCCGGCGCGCTCGAGGGTTCGGACCGTGTCGACAGTTATGGGGTGCTCGCGCTTCAGCCTGTCCGCTGCTTTCCCGATGACCGCGTTGGCGGCGTCTATGATGTTGCGGGTGGAGCGGTAGTTCTTCGTCATGTAGGACTCGTGGGCTCTGTAGTCCTCCTGGAAGCGCCGGATGTACTCGGTGGAGGAGCCGCTGAATGCGTATATGTTCTGGTCGTCGTCCCCCACGGCGAAGATATTGAGCTGGTCCTCCTCCCCGCGGTCCTGCCCCGTGAGGGCCGAAATCAGCTCGTACTCGGCCTTCTTGATGTCCTGGTACTCGTCGACCAGCACCCAGCGGAACCCGCCCAGCAGCCGGTCCCTGAGCTCGTCGCGTTCCTCTTCCTCACCGGGGCCCCGGCCGGCCAGCCGCCTGGTGGCCTCTTGGAGTATCTGGTCGAAGATCTCGCTGGCCTCCTCATCTGTGCGGGCCTGGTTGCTCTCGAAGGTGCGGCCCACCAGCCGCATGGCCAGCGAGTGGCAGGTCAGCACCGCCACGCCACTGCTCTCGTCACCGATCAGTTCCCGCAGCCTCTGGCGGATCTGCACCGCGGCATGGCGGTTGTAGGCCAGCGCCAGTATGGAGTGGGGGTTCTCGCGCCTGACTCTCACCAGGTAGGCGATGCGGTGCACCAGCACCCTGGTCTTGCCGGAGCCCGGCCCGGCCAGCAGCAGCGTGTTGCGGCCGTCGCGCTCCTGCGTCACTATCTCCTGCTGGGCGCGGTTGTTGAGTGATGTCACGATGCGCTGATATGACTCCGGGGTGGTCCTGCGCCGCAGGTCCTGGCTGCGGCCCGCCATCCAGCGGGCGGTGAACTGCTCCCTCGGCATGGTGAAGTAGTCCAGGGCCAGGGCCAGGGCGTCGGCGGCCGACTCCAGGCCCGTCTGGGCGTACTGGGCCATTATGTGGACCTGGACCGTCTGCTCGGTGTAGTGCAGGTCCAGAGGCTCGTAGTCGGCGTTGGTGAACTGCCGACGGCGGTCCCTGATCTCAATGGACATTGCCGGCCGCATGATGGTCATGCCCTGGTTGAGTCGTATGACCTCCTGGTCGTGCAGCCACAGCAGCGCCTGTTGCAGCAGCCTGCTCACGTCCACCGCTGCAGTGATCTGGCCATCGAGCCTCAGCGCTTCGGTTAGCTCTCCGGTGGTGGTGCTGGCCAGCAGGTCGGCGCCGCGCGCGTCCGTTCCCAGGCTGTCCCTGAGGGTTCTGAGCACTGTCCGGGCGGCCTTTCTCCTGCGGGCGGCGCTTTCGGCGAGCTGCGTCCAGGTGGTGTTGAGGGTCACGTGCATCCTTTCCTGGGCGACCAGCCTGAGTCTCAGGTTGGGGTTGCCGGGCTGGAGCTCGGTGCCGGTCTGGGCCAGCGACCTGAGCAGCCGCGTCACCCTGACCGGCAGGGCCGATTCGTGTCCCTGGGCCAGGAGCCACTGGTTGACCTCGCGGATGTAGAGCGGTTCCTCGCCTCCGCCCGTCTGGTCGGGCGCCTGTTGACGCATGTGGTCGACCAGCGCCTCCTCCATGGCGGCGGTGCGCTCATAGCGGTCCGCGGAGCTGGAGCCCCGCCCGGTGGCGACGTGCATGTAGGCGGTCAGCCGGCTGTCGTCATCCAGTATTCCCAGGTTGGACAGGTCGCTCAGCGCCTTCCTGAGCTGGCTGGTCTCGAGGCCGGTCACCGAGGTCAGCTCGTCGGTGCTGATGCCGGTGTCGGCGGCGGCGTTCATCACCCTCCGGACGATCTGGATCAGCTGGTCGGCGTACCGTCGGTCTCTCTGCGACGCCCGATCCACTATGTCGCGGGCCTCGCTGATGCCCCTGATCCTGAGGGATGACGGGAATATCGTCACCTGGTTGTCGCCGCGGGCGACCAGCGTCGCCTCCTCCAGCCAGGCGATGGCGGTCCGGCCCTTGGTGTCCCGGTTCTCCAGCTCCGACTCGAACTCCTCGTCCTCGTCGTGGGCCAGTATCTCGCCGGTGGTGGCAATGACCGGCCTGCGCTCTCCCTCCTGGACGTGGCGGTTGTTCTGGCCATCCAGTCGCTTCAGCGCCTTCAGCATGGCCTCGATGTCCCGCTTGCTCAGTCGGTTCGATGCCTGTAGCCCGTGCTGCCACTCGGTGTCGTCGGAGTCGTAGAGGAGCACGCAATGGGCGCTGCCGGCGTCCCGTCCGGCCCTGCCGGCCTCCTGCAGGTAGTTCTCCAGCGAGCCAGGTATGTCGGCGTGGATGACCAGCCGGATGTCGGGCTTGTCGATTCCCATGCCGAAAGCGTTGGTGGCGCAGATCACCCTGATGCTGCCGTCGAGGAACTGCCGCTGGGTCTCCAGCTTTCGCTCTGGGCTCATCCTCGAGTGGAAGTGGCCCGCCGCCACCCCGTTCACGTTCAGGTGCTCTGCGGTCTCCTCGGCCCGCCGCCTGCTGGCCCGGTAGATTATGGCGCCGCCGCCGTTGCCGCTTAGGTGCTGCTCCAGCAGCTCCGTGATCTGGGCCATCTTCAGCTGCGGCTTGGTGGGCAGCACGTCGAAGTCCAGGTTCTCGCGGCTGGCGCCGCCGTCCAGCAACTCGACATCCATGTCGAGCTCGTTCCGGAAGTACTCTCGTATCTCGTCTTTGACGTCCGGCTTGGCGGTGGCGGTCAGGCAGAGCACCGGCGGCCTCTGGCCCCCCAGGTTCTCCCTGATGAACCGGGCGATGTAGCGGTAATCGGGGCGGAAGTCGTGCCCCCACTTGGAGAGGCAGTGCGCCTCGTCCAGCACCCAGCGGGCGATGAGCCGCTGCTGCAGGGCCTGTTTTACCGATGGGGACCGCAGCTGCTCCGGCGAGATGATCACCAGCGACGCCTGGCCGCGCATGATCCGGTCGAGGGCGTCCCTGCGCTCCGGCATGGAGAGCAGGCTGTTGATGCTGACCGCGCTGGTTATGCCGTTGCGCTCAAGGCCGGCCAGCTGGTCAGCCATCAGGGCCACCAGCGGGGAGATCACGACCGTGAGGGCGCTGGTCTTGTCGTAGGCCGACAGGGCGGGGACCTGGTAGCAGAGCGACTTGCCGGTGCCGGTGGGCAGCACCCCGAGGGCGCTCCGGCCCCGCAGGGCCGCCTCGGTGATCCTCTCCTGCAGCGACCGTCCCTCCTGGTCGGCCGGCGTGGGCCGGTAGGAGTCGAAGCCGAACCACCGGGTCAGCTCCTTCACCACGTCGTTCATCTCGGGGCACCAGGTGCAGGCGGGGTCGGTGCAGAGTTCCTCTCTGAGCCTTCTCGCCAGGGCGGCGGTATCGGGGTGTTGCTGTAGCACCCAGGGCGGTATGGCCGAGTTGGTCCCGGCCGTCGACATCCAGGCGGTCACGTAGGCCGCCGGCCAAGCCGAGTCTTCGGCGGTGGCCGTCAGCTCCCGGGCCGCGGTGCGGCAGGACTTCCCGGCCAAGAAGCGCCGCAGCGCCTCCCTGCCCTGTTCGGGCGCCGGTAGGGGACGCTGTCTCACCTCGGCAAAGAATGTGTCGAAGGCGGGGCCCGCCTCGTGGGCGGTCAGCCAGTGCCAGGCCGACAGCAGTTCGGGCGATCCGTTCTCCCGCAGCTGGGTCAGCTGGGCCTCCAGTACCTGCAGGGTTAGCTGGCTGTCCAGCAGCGGGTCGTTGTGGGTGGTGCGGATGAGGCCCCCGTCCCGGTAGTGCTTCACAAGCCGGTGATACGGGTGCGCCGGAAACGCCAGGGGGTTCAGATGCAGGGTGTCGAGGGCCGGCATATCCAGCAGCCCCAGTCCTGCGTGCAGCGCTCTAAGCCGCGGGAGGTCGAACGCGAGTATGTTGTGGCCCACGAGGTGGTCCGCCTCGGCCGCCATTCGGTCGAGCTCGATCAGTTGCTGCTCGGTCAGGGGTCCCCTGGCGCGCCATGTCCGGCCGGTTTGCGGGTTGTACGCGGCTGCCGCAACTATCTCCCCGCCTTGTCTCGATACCTCGATGTCGAGCGAGAGGCAGTTGCGCAGTGAGTCCGGCAGTGATTGCCCGGCGGTCTGTCGGCTCTGGCGTGATGTCATGTGGGTTCCGTGGGCGCGGTTGTCATGGTCGCGTTCCTAGGACGCGGCGGTTGACCGGCTTACAGTTTAAGGGAATTGCATTCTGGGCGCGCCCTAATCACGTCGTTTTTATCACGGTCATCGCATCTTGTGCGTTTCTTCTTCTGGAACAATGGAAATGCATGCCGCTGGCAGGCGTGCAGATCAATGCTGGTCCCACTCCTTGAGAGTTTTGTCGCAAAACCAGCAGGCAGCGCCTTCTGAGGGTCTCATGTCCGGTTGCTGGGACCATTAGTCGATGATGTTGCTGCCTGCGTGACGGCCGGAGGTTAAGGTCTTTCCAGGCGCTTGCGGGGAACCTACTGGGCGGATATGACTACTTGAATGGTTGCTGGCGGTGCGTCGCCCAGCGCGTCCTTGTCGATGTAGACACTCTGGATGACGCTGCCGTCTCCGGTGCCGTACACCACCTTGTTCTTGGTCTCCTTGGACTTGTGCAGGGTCAGGGTCAGGGTTTCCATTCGTATCAAACTCCTTCTTGTCCGCCTCGCGTGGAAGTTGCCGGTTCCCCCCGCTGTAGAGTACCCTGCGCTGCCGGGGAATCGCCGGTGTTGAGTGGCCCCACACTGGATGGCGAGAGCCCCATGCGCGAAGTCACGGTATATACGCCGATGAGGTGTCGCTAGACCTCGTTTATATTACGGCGCTGTTTGATACTATACGGCACCCTTGAGCCGGCCTTGCGGCGGTGGAGAGGAGCAGGTTTGGCGGGGTGTCGTTAGACGCCCGTTTGCGACACTCTTTCAACCCACGGAGGCAGACTGCTATGGCGGCCTGTGGCTATGCTCGCGTATCCCACGGCAGAGACGACGGGACCGACTCCCTAGTACCCGTACTTCCGCCAGCGTATGCGAAACGCTTCGTCACCCCCATCAACCGTCCGTACAATAGCATCCCGAATGGTTGGGTCTTCAATGGCCCCTGAGCTTGCGACTCGTCCTCGGTTGGCTGTAGCTTCTAGGTAGATGACCTGGTCAGCGTCTCCGTTGACGACGATGTTCGCATTGTGAGTCGCTACGATGATTTGCCTGCTTCCCTTGAGGCGCTTCAGTGCCGGAAGCATTGTCTCGAACAGGAACCTGTTGTCGAGTTCATCCTCTGGTTGATCGATCACCAATGGTCGTTCGTCATTGGTCTCTAACAGCAGGGAGAGCAAAAGGTTCACCCTCTGCCCGCCGGAGAGTTCCTCCAACGGACGGTGGCTTCCGTCGTCCATCTCTAATTCCAGCACATACTGGTCGCGGCAGCGAAGAGTTGCTAACTCAAGCCGCTTCGAAGGGGTGATTTGTGCGAAAAGCGTTTCCTGTACTGCGGTACTCATCCCGAGCTCTCCCAAATCTCCTGCATCCAGGGTTTCGAGCAGTTTATCTGGTGTAGGCCGGTTCTCACCCGCCAAATCATTCCACCATCGCGTAATTCCCCTTTGGGCCAAGCCTTTGAGAAAATTTTCTAGGGTATCTTTATTGCCGTCGCTGATCCTGCGAGCCGCTATCTCCTCGTTGAATTGAAATCGAACCGCTTCAATAACACGGTCAAACGCTTCGCGCTGTTGAGCAACAAGGTTCCGCCGTTCTGCGCGCGACGTTTCAAATGAACGGTTGGCATCGTCCAGTGCGCCGCGTAACTGGCCGAGATTTATTTGGAGACCCGCCAATAGCGACGCCTGATCGTTCAACGCTTGAAGTTGGTTTATTCTCGCTCCATCGTATCCGCGTTCTGCAAGCCTCCGATCGACTAGTACACGAACATCGCGCTCGTGAATTTCTAGGGCATCCGTTATAACCTTGGTGGCATTGTTTACGGCATTGAACTCGTTCTTTGCAGAACCCAGAAATTCGCTAACACGATCCCAATTCGCACGTAATTCCCTCTCTGTCTCGCTCACGACCGCTGCCACGGAGCTCTTGACCTCTGGCAGATCAACCGCTGATACGGCATCCATCAAACTATCCAGTTTCTCCTCTAGTTCCTTGGTAGCTTTTGCGGACTCTTGCCATTGATTAAGATCGGTCGATGCCAGGATCAGGTCGTCGACGCCCACATCAGAAAAAACAGTGAGTTCCGCTGCTGCGCTTTGGCTTCGGTCAAACGCCTGCTCGGCCTCTGCGAGCTTGTCATGGAGGTCCAAAACTTGCTCGGCAGCTGTGGTTAAGCCTTTATCAAACTCGTCCAAGGCCAGTTCTCGGGCCTTGATATCCTGCGTCTCTGGCGCCAGTAGCCTGGCGAGGGCGTCCTCGACGGCCTCGGGGTTCTCTGCTAGTCCTTGGAGCTCAGATTGCGTATAAAACACGGCAGGCCACTGCTCGTAGGGTGCAGCGGTCGGGTCTTGTCCAGGGCAGTCGAAAACCACCCCTGCGGAACCACCGAGAAAGCGGTGCTTGCCGCGTGCTTCGATCTGCCTCTTCACATCGTCGTCCTGCGGTAGTGGAGCATTGACGAATACCCTCAAGCCATCTAGGAAGGTACTCTTACCCGTCATGCTGCCGCCTATGATGCAGGTAAGATCAGGGCTGAGGTCGAACCGGGTACCTAGCTCGCCTTCACCGCTGCCACCAAAGAACGAGGCCCTGCCAGAAACCGTGACTGACTTGAGCCATGGGCGGTCGTTCATAGTTACGTCTGGAGGATTGGGAATCTCAACCAGCCCGCCGTCTACACCACGTTCGTATCCGATGCGTATCCGCGAGTCGCTGGCGATAAATGCTTGACGCAGCGCCTCTATCCTCTGACTGGCAATTTTCAGCCAAGTGTGGCGGTTCCCAATGTCGTTCACCGAGTACGCGTCGGTGCTGTGGAAAAACGATTGATTGCGTTCAGCCATTCTCTCCCGCAGCCAAGTCCGGTTCTCGAGAGTTTCCTCGGGCAGTTTGTTGTCACTGAGTTCTAATCCTGCCACGGCGTCGTGCTGAAACAGTTGTAGGACTTGCGCCTTCTGAGCTCCGAGTATGCCCTTATCGTCATCTATGTGAGGCGCGAGCACGATGTAGTTCCATTGGAAGCTGCCATCTTCGGCCTTAGGACATTCTCGTTTGTGAAACTCACGAAGGTGATCGAACGCCTCTTCCGCACTCCTGCTGGACATTCTAAGCTGGTTGTCCGGCTTGTCAGGCCATGGCGATACGCCGCCCATCACCTGATCGAACGCCTTCAGGTAGTTTTCGAGACCTATATCCGGGTCGAACAAGAACAGCAGATGCAGCCCACTCTTGCCGTCGTAGAGCGACGGCTCGAACCCAGGGAACACAGCGTAGATCTTTTCTCGGAACGGGACCCCATCGTCGTCGTCGCCGTTGTTCCATTCCTCCACTATCCGCCAGACGGCACTGGTCTCTCCAGCGGTTCCTACACGGGGTGAGTGGGGCGTGGCTCCAAGCACTTGCACTCCCCGTTCCACTGCGCTCTGCAAGAACCGTCGGGCGTACGCCAAAATGGTTTCGGGCGACTGTGGATCCACACTGATGCCCGATGGCATCTTCACCCGGCCTCCCGGAAGGTCATCAATCGTATGTATATGCAGGTCGGCCTTGAACCAACGCACGCCCGGAACCTCCCGGCGCCAGTTGTCAGCCTCTTGTCGTGCAAACGTCAACATTAAACTCCGTATTGGCAATGTTAGCCCACTGCGCTGTTCCCGAAGGCGTCGCCCCGAATTATCTGCGCGTCAGGCAAATCCCTGTACAGCCACAGGAACATAGCCCCGTATGGCTCCCATCCAAAGGTCTGTCCAGCGGACCTCGCCGGGTTCCCCCACAACCGCCGTCCATGGACAGGAGCGAGGCAATTCCTCTGCCGCATCACTACCGACGTGGCGCCGCTGTGTATTTCGGGGGCGGTCTCCAGGCAGAGGGGTCTACTCAAATACAAGGATGTCTGACAACCGCTTTAGGAGCTGCTCCCATCCCCTCTCGACGACACCTTGGACTTTGGCATCCACCATTGCCCTGTTAGCTTCAAACCATTCCCTGTGGATGTCCAGAACGTCGTTGCGATATCCAGGGCCTTGCCCCCACCGGTCTTCGCAGCTGCTCCAAAAGTTCGAATCGGGTTGCATATCGTTGGTATAGATGGTCACCCCCATCTGGTAACTATTTCGCCGCAGCAACTCTATTCCCGTATCAAAAAGGCGTTGGGCTTGTTGGGCCAAACCGTGGGCCTCTTCCATCTCATGATCGTCCAAGATGGTTTTGACGTTGGCTTTGAAATCCTGTTGCTTTCCCTGCACAGTCCTAAAGGCCTTCACTCGGGAGCCGGAACCCAGGTGGTGGGGATAGTCCAAGTTAGGCCATTCGCCTTGACGCCTTACGCTGGCCCGGACCGAACTGGCGTAGCCATTGCCGATGGCGTTAAGCAGACTGCCCTCCAGTGATATGGTCGATGGCGTCAGTTCTTGGTTTCCGCCCATCCAAACAATAAGTCTATGCGCTGCCGCCTTCAGCGTTTCCGATTTCTGTTCCCTCTCAAAGTTTTCCACCAGAGCGTTGGCTTCCGCAATTACATCATTCAGGCGTTGGAGATGGAGTACTCTGAGGTTTCGAACCAATGTCAACAAGAAGGTGTCGAGCCTTTGAACATCGTCCTCCCGGACGTTGAAGAATTCCACGCCTGCGTTGGGTAAGTTCCGGGACTCAAGAATCATCCTGGCTTGTTCGCCTTTCAGGTCGTACCCTTCCTCCGCGTCCTCGGCTGATTCCCCTTGGTCTGTCTTCACCGCCAGGGCTTCTTCGGGTCGAGGCAATATCAAAACCGCCGCCTTGGTTTCCAGGTCCGGAAATTGCCCTTGGATGGCCCTGTCCAAGAGTTGCTGGACCGAACTTGAGGGTGCGTCGTTGAATCGGGAGCAAAGCACTGCAATAGAGTTGGCTTCGTTAAGGTGAAACTCCAAGTCCTCGCGTTCGGCAGTCCCGTCAATGCCTTTGGTGTCCACAAACCGGATTGACAGCGATTCTTCTTCCAGGATTGGGTGTGGAACGATAACCTCGATGCGTTTAGGCAAGGAAAACTCGGCGTTCCTGCCGTTGTTGACTTCCAGGAAAATATCCCTCAGCCAACGCAACCGCGTTTTCCCGGACATCTCGGAATACCATAGTTCCCGCCTTGTACGCTGGTGCAGTTTGATCCTGGACAAGATTTCGATAGTCAGGGCGTTGGCGTCCCAACTCTGGCCTTTGAACTCCTGAGCCAGGTCTCTTGCGTGGTCCACGGTCTGCCGGCTGCCACCTTCCCGCCTTACTCTCACGCTGAGAAGGCCGCTCATATTCCGGATGGCCCGTTCTATCTCCTTGGAGGTCCCGTGAGTTTCTTGGTCTCCCGGAACGATTTCCTCGCCGGAATGCGAGGGTCGCATCAGATATTGAGCGAATTCCCCGACTTCACGCCGCAGTTCACTCTCGCTGACCGGCTCCACCAAAATGCCATAGTGCGGTCCTTGCACCAGATGGACCTCGCAAATGGTCACTCCACCCCCACCTGATTCCAGCACGGGGTCCAATTTTTGGTCCTCCTCAACCTCGAGGTCGGCAGCCCGGCAGATGGCGGTTGACTTGCCCACTCCTATGTCGCCGATGAACGCTGCGGTGTACTCAGTCCCCGAGACCAAGTCTGCAGCGCTGCGAAGCGCGGTGGAATATTCGTCAAGACGCTTGACAAAAACGTTCTTGATGTCCGAAGCCTCCGATAGCTCCACGATACTCTCCAGCGCCTGTTCTGCATCCCAAAGGCTCTGTTCATCGGGGTGTCCCAGAACCGGCTCTCTCAGATGGGTCCACTCCCTGTCGCTGGTCTCGGCGAATCTCACCGCTTCCTCCGTGCCAATGGCTTTTAGAATGGAAAGCAGCTCGTCCTGAGAGACTCCCCTTTCCCCGGATTCAACTCGGGAAAGAACTGCTGGACTCCAAGTTACCTTTTGAGCCAGTTCATTCTGTTTGTATCCAGCCCTTTCCCTAAGCAGGGCTAGATACCTGCCGACCTGTGCGCTAGCGGCCATAATCCCTCCTGCTGTTGGTGTTACAACAACGCTATCCCTAAATGAGCTATTGGACAAGCACCGTTGCTAAAATTATCAGCAACATTGCTTGTACAAAGTACTATATCAAGCAATATTGTACAGCAACTGTAGGCTGAAAATGACACTATCTAATGGGTTAGGATGCCCGTTCTCGAAATTCCAGCCGGTCATCACCCGGGCCGTGTGGCGCAGCTCAGCACCCTCTTCGGCTGCCCTCCGGCACTGCTCCACATGCTCTACGGTCAGCGCCGGTGACCGTTCGATGTTCTTCTCGCCGGCCCTGGCTCGCTTCTGCCCAAGCTTGATTCGTTCGCTGGCCGAGTCCACCAGATAGGCCCCCGTTGGCCAGCATCGGAAAAAGTGGACGACCTTTGCCGCGGCGCTGCCCTCGCCGGTACTGTGTCAGGCTGCCAATCGACCATGCTCACTGCAGAGGCTGCAATTCCCACCCGACTCTCTACCCGTCCACTTGTTGGATGGTCCAGCGACCGACCTCCAAGCGCTTGGCCAGTTCCCGCTGGTTCACTCCCTTCGACCGCTCCACCCGGAAGTACTCCCGTTGCTGCTCGGTCAGGCTGGGCCGTCGGCCGGGGGAAAGCCCCTCGGTCCGCAGCCTTCGCCTGGCATACGACCGATCGCTCTACGATCGAGTTCCGCCACCACTCGCTGAAAGCGAGCACTATCGAGAGCTGGAGCTTGGCCGGTGCACGTGGCCGTGTCGAAGTCCTCCGCCAGGGACCGGAACTCCACTCTGGCGTGGTGCAGGCCCTCGATCACCTGCAGCCCGTAGGCCAGCCCTGTAGGCGGCGCTAAAGTGGACCGTGTTGGCGGAAGATCTCTGATATTTGGCGGTTGAATCCTGCCAGCCTGCCCCAGGGGTGACACCTGAGCAGGGCGGTCTTCGGGCCAGCTTGTGGTCAGCTCCGGAGCGGTCCATGTGGATGAGTCGCCTTGGCTGGGTGGTTCACAAACGCGCGTTTGTGACACTGGGCCACAATTCACTGCCATCAGCTTGTTCAAGTGTGGGTCACAAAGGCATAGTGCAATCCGCACCAGCCGCCCCAGAGTCTCCGGACTGTCGGGTAGCGACCCGGAAACCCAACGCCAGCAGTTGCTGGCCGCCGGCGTGGCGCTTTCTCGCATCTATCAGGACGTCGGCGTCTACGGAACCTCCGGTACCACATTCGGTGGGGCTGGCACTCTCTTGACTCCCGGCTGGCCCAGGGCGACACCTTGGTTGTGGTGTCCATCGACCGCATCGGGCGGCGCTAGCTGGACACCATTGGGAACATCCACGATCTGCAACGGCGCGGAGTCAGAATTCGCAGCCTGGCCGATAACGAACAGTCCTGGGCCCAGTACCTGGATGCCGCCCCCGATTCGCCGGAGTCGTTCTTGGGGCTACACTCTGGCCGGCTTCGCCGCCTGGGTGTCAGACCAGGAGCTGATGTCCATCCGCCGCCGTACCAAGGCGGGTTTGGAGAAGGCGAGGGCGGCCGGGAAGAAACTGGGGGCTCCCCGCCGGTTGTCAGAAGAGCAGGAGGCCACGATCATCGAGATGGTAGCCAGCGGAGTCAGCCAGCGGCGCGTTGCCAGGTCCTTCGGCGTATCGCCTGCGACAGTCAGGCGCACCGTAAAGCGTGAGTAGCGCCTGTGCATCGTGCACCCGCCATGGTGATGCGCAGCGTTTTTCAGGGTGCTGGTGTGTCGACCGGTGTGGACCGTGGACGTGGCGCTGGCAGTGTTCCCGGAGAGGAGTCAAGTGTCGATCCGGGCGAAGTTGGACACATTACTCAGGCCGTGAGCGTTCTTGGCCTTGACGTGGTACCCGTACCTGGCATCTAGGTCGGTCCCGGTGTTGCCCATGTCGGAGACGTAAACGATGCGAGTTTCCTCGCCCTCCTTGGGCCTGCGCAACAGGATATGGTAGCTGATCACTGAGCCGTCATCGGGCGCGGACCAAGTGAGGGTGATCGAGTCGTCAGAGTTGAGGGTTGCGGTCAGCCCCGGGCCAGCATGTGCGGGCGTTCGGTAATCCGATGCCGCGGTGTGCCTGCGACGCCGGTTCATCGCCGCATCATCAGTTGACAGCTGAATTCAGAGGTCACCTCAACTGGATGACCAGGGACCCGGCAGGGTGTCCGAAGTGTTCCACCACCCGGCGGGCGCGCCCGGCGATCAGGGCTCCTGTCCCTTGGCAGGAGGCGAAAATGCCCGTGTCCCCGATGGGCCGGGGCAAGTTCAGTTCCGCGGCCGCCTTGGAGAAGTAGGACAGCTTCCTGCCCCGTATTTCCAGAATTCTCTCGAAGTCCCCGGGGTGGCTGTCGCGCATCATCAGGCAGACCCCCACCAGCAGGCCGGACCAGGACGTGACATCCCTTGTTTCAGAATCCAGGGTGAAGGAGGCCGATGTTGAGCGGAGGCCCCCGCCGGGGCCGGATCCTGCGGCGTCCTCGGTCCCCGGTATCAGCAGCGCGGCGCGGTTCTCCGCAAGTACCCTGCGGACCAGCCGGTTGTCGGGACGGTGGCCGGCCTTCTGTTCTGCAGCGGTGGCGACCAGCTCGATCAGACCCTCGTCAAGACCGACGACAACCTGGCGCCAGCCTTGGATTACGGCCCGCCGGTCCACCGCATTCTGGTTACTGTCCCGCAGATCCCTTTCCGCCGACCTGGCGGCCTGCCCGTTGGACACCCTGTCCCTGGTCAGGTACCGGTTGATGTCCGCCGCCGCGGCCTCCGGGTCCTCCCTGAGGTCGAATTCACAGAAGCGACTTTCCATCCGGCCGCCGCTGGGCTACCACAGGAAGAGCAGCCAGCGCAACCCGCTGGTCAGCACCGCCAGGGATACCTCCTCACGGGCGCAGTGGGCCAGCAGTTGCCGCTCCATCCGGGGACTCTCGATGTTATCGGTCGACGTTCTCACGTCAATGAACACGCTGGGCGGGACTGCTCCTTTGGGCTGGCCTGGCGGCGGCATCAGGGCGAAGTCGACGTTGCTGTTACCAGTGATGTATCCCGGCATCACCTGCGAGAGGTCGAAGACGTCCCACCCGGCGGCGACCAGCAGCCTGAGCACAACGGCCTGCGCGATGGCCGCCTTGCTCCGCCCCGCCAGTGATGGAATGTCTCTAATCCCGGAAACTGCCTGGGAAATGGACTCCCTGTAACCGGCTCTCAGCATCTGATGAATTCTCTTGTCTTGAGGGCTGTATGAGTGCGTAACGAAAACTTTTCGGGCTTAATATAGGCTGGACGGCGCTCTGCTGCATAGGCACAAGAACGGAGCGGGTATCGGACGGAGTCTTGTTACCGGTCTGACCAGTTCCGCGTTCACCGCGGGCGCGACAGTGGCAGACTCCATCGTGCATCCCGCCCTTCTCCAGTGGAAATCGCTTGGCCGTGCGAATTGCCGCCGGCCCGGCCAGACGATCGCCGGCCCTGCGTATTTTGGATGCTGTCCATGGTGTAGAGCCGCCGGCGGCCTATGCGAGGGTCTCTTAATTGTCGGGGATGTTCCCTCTCCCACCGGGAGAAGGGACATCAAAAGCCCTAGGGGTGTCGTTAGACCCCGTTTTACATTACGGAGCCGTTTGATACCATACGGCACCCCGGAGCCAGCTTTTCGGCGGTGGTGAGGAGGTCCTGGCGGGGTGTCGTTAGACGCCCGTTTGTGACAACCATCCTACCCAGACCAGAACACTTCACAACCAGCAGGCATAGATCCGTGGAGGAGACCGATGGCGCAGCAAGGACAAGAGGATGCAGAACGTCCAGAAGGAGGGAGACGTTCCTGGGCAACGCCGGTGCGCGTAAATTTATTAGTGATCGTTATCCTGATAGCGGCTCTTAATGGTGCAATAATCTACCTGGCGTGGTGGGCGATTACGTCTGATGACGTATCTGATTTCGTGGCTGGCGCCCTCGTCGGCTTGCTTCCAATAGGGATCACCGCGTTAGCGGGACTCGGGACAACCCTTATGAACGATAAGTAGCACAGTTGGAGTTCAACTAACCCGTCGTCCACGTATGGTCATCGTGCGTCTCTGGCTGGTACAAGGTGGATCGCCCGCCCGCCCCCGCCTCACTGCCGTCAGTCATCAGGTGAGTGGTACGCGATCACGCCGCCCCAGTGTCCCAATATCCCGGCGCCATTGGCAACTTCCTCCGCCTGCTATGGGCCGGCCCGGTTCTCTTGGTTCCGCGCTGCCCTCATTCTCCGTGAAACTGAAACTTAAACTTCAATGTCCGGTCCTCTTAGGGTAGGGATCCCTGTGACCAGCATTCCTTGCACAGCGTAACGAAACCATCAGCCTCAAGGATATGGAAGTGGACTTCCTCCACTCGCATCCCGCTCTCGCACTGGGAGCATCTGGGCTGCCTGTCTGAATGGGCTTCTTCCTGCCGGTAAGGGCAGTCCCCGACCTCGGGCAGACATTCCACCCACGGAACTCCCAGACCCTGCCACCGGTTGCCGAAGAGTTCTTCCCTGGACACGTTGGGGTCGGAGTCAAGGAAGTCGATCAGTTCCTGTCCAGTCTGCCACCTGGGGTGTCCCTCGATTGTTGACAAGGGGTCCACTTCTATGCTGGCCTCCATCGGCCCCAGGACGTCGCCGCCGGAAATTTCGCTGTCCAGATCCATTTCCCTGAGTCCGATGTTGTCGTGGTGGGCTTCGGTCATCTCGAAGGTCACCGACCGCAGGGTGATCGCGTCAGTCTGCTCCATTTCAGATAGTGCTTGGTCGTCGGGTGAGTTCACCTGGTACCGGCGGTTTTCGTCCGGCATGAGATCTGGGATTGCGCCTTGCGGGGACAGCGGAGGTGGATGGTCGAACTCGGGTGGGGCTCCGTCCCCTCCGAAGTTGCCCCCTGCCTTAACCCGGTTCACCTTTCGGCTCTGTGCCCTCTTGCTCTTTCGTTTGTTCTTGCTAACCGGCATTCGTGTTTTACTCACGCTCCTTTGCAGGGGTGACCGTGATTCTACTCCGTGTCCGGCGGTCCGTCTCTGGGGGGTGCTATCTTTCCTCAGGCGGCCCGTAGATATCTTCCAGGGCGCCTGATATCTCGGCCCGTATGCCGGTCTTGACCTTCGCTGTCCAGGGCCTCCAGCCCTCCAATCTCGTTGTTCACTCCGAAGAATGACTGCGACAACTCCGCAAAGAACTCCCTCCCTCCGTCCACCGCCATGGCGAATGTGCCCGACCAGAGACCGGCGGCGCGGGCGCGGTCAAAGAGGTCCCGCTTGGTGCGGGTCTCGTCATCGAATCCCAGGTTCTCGATGGCATGCGCCCACTCGTGGACGGTGATGTCCTCCGCCCAGAACCTGGTCGGGTCTTCAACGAGACCCAGGAGGTTTTCCTCCGACGTGACCGTGGTGGGTTGCTGGGGTATGCCACCGGATCCCCGCACGGTGAACGAGTCTTAGGGGTTGCCGTTCAGGTCCAACCTTCCCTTCAGGTAACCCAGTTCCGGAATCTCGGTGATGTACCTGTCCTTCGGGACGATGGCCAGGGCGGCGCCCGCTTCCGCCATCCTCCGGGCCATGTCCGGCCGGTGGGCCAGCATCACGCGGACGGTATCCGATCCGGCCTCCAGGGCCTTTGGGGCGACTGTCTGCAACGCCTTGACGGAAATGTCGTCCACGTCGACCGACTGCGTGTAGTATGGTCCAGGCTCAGCCGTGGGGACCGGCGTCGGGATGGGCTCCTG
Organism: Dehalococcoidia bacterium; assembly: GCA_965261945.1. GTDB lineage: Bacteria > Chloroflexota > Dehalococcoidia > Lucifugimonadales > UBA3495 > VXOI01. The sequence continues at coordinate 1,401,863 of CBDHEF010000002.1, read as the reverse complement.
GGTTGGTGTGCTGGTCGGCGGCATCAGCGTTGGTGTTTCCCTTTGCTTCGTGGGAGCCGACGTGGGCGCTGGCTTCGGGGCGCTCTTAGTCGGTACTGGGATCGCCGCCGTGGGAGTCTGGGGAGACGTTGGCGCCGGTGTCGGGGGCTCCGGTGCAATTGTCGGGGCCGGGGTGAGTGTCGCCGGAGTCTGCGTCGTCTCGGATGTGGCCTCCGGTGCCGGGGTGTTGGCTGGTAACGGAGTGGTCGCGGCACCGGGACCTGGGGTCGCTGTCGGTGTTGCCTGCGGGTTCGCCGTCGGCTACAGCCGCGGGCGTCACCGGCTCCTGATGTTTGAGACCACGATGTTGTCGAACGGGGGCCTGCGGCCGGTGGCGACGGTCATCATCTGGCAGAATTCCTGCCAGCTTCCCTTGGGAGTGGTTCAGTCCTGGTTTCGGTTCCTACGATTTTGCTGGCCGTGGTCCATGGAGTAGCGGTGGGTATCTGCGCTGCACTGGTTCAGGTTTCCCCGTTCGGGTGTAACGGCGCGCTCTCGGCTATCTCACCTGTCGCAGGGGTTGCGGACGTAGTGCTGGGCGATGTGGATTTCGAACGAGCCGGGTCCCTTAACGGAGGGTGCGTTTGCGGTGTCCACTCCAACTAGGACGTTTTCTCTCACGAACCACACTCCCGGGGCTAGGTCCCTCATGCAGTGCTGCCATTCGTCGGACAGCCGTGAGATATAGAATTCAGCCAGGTATTCCTGGTCGTAGTCGTCGAAGTCATATTCCGCCAGGGTCCCCCAGCTTCCGGGTGGGGTTATGAAGCTGTCGTCCTTGGAGTACCCAGAGGAGCTTACGTTTGTGCGTTCGGTGCCCGCCGGACCGGAAGTGAGCGGAGGATGAGGCGGTTTTGGGCGATGTCCTGCCATCCGAACCAGAACCATCCCACCGTGAAAACGATGGCGACTATGACCGTCAGAGCCAGGATGGTTGGGGCGGCCCGCCGGGGATATTTCCCTCTCTTGGTGAGTCCGGAGTTGCCGTCGGTCATTCTGGTTTCTTCAGCCACCTTTCTCAGGCCTCTGGTTCCCTGAGACTCTGGTTCCCTGAGACTTGGAGGAGTATACAAGCTATGTGGGTCCCCGGGTTTTGACGACGGCCTGTCTATGTGCAAAGCCCAGTCCCAGTTTCTTTTCCATGGACGGTGTGCCTCCTTGGAGGAGTCGGGCGGTTTTGGGTTCGCGGCCGCCGGTGGTGATGGCTGCTGCTCTACATGGATATTTCCGCGGTTGAGAGTAGGGTTACTCCGTTGGCCTTCAGCCTGGCTCGGCAGAGCACGGTCTCGTCGAGGGACCACGAGAAGTTCTTGAGTTTGCAGACCACGCGGACTCCCAGTCGACTGCGCCGTCAAGGGACACTTTTCTCGGTCCCGGCTAAGAGTCTATCCTAAAAACTGGTGGAAACTTGCAGGGGGGAGTTGCAGGAAGGCAAGCTGGGGTTGCATCTGGACTGGGGCAATGAGGAAATCGAAAGACCCCAAGCCGCCGCGTCCGAAGCGTGCTGGCCCTGCCACCAAGACCAACCCCACCACTGGTTCCTTTCAGATCTCCGGCGAGCTCTGGGAAGTGCTGGAGCCGCTGATCCCCAAGTATATGAACACCCATCGGTTCGGCGGCGGCCGGCCCCGGGTTCCAGACCGCGCCTGCGCCAATGGCGTCTTCTACGTGCTGCGCACCGGCTGTCAGTGGAAGGCGTTGGACGCCACCGGCATCTGCTCCGGCTCCACCGCCCACCTGCGCTTTCAGCAATGGGTTGCCGCCGGGGTGTTCCTGGAATTGTGGCGGGGGGGACTGGAACGCTATGACGAACTGAAGGGACTGGACTGGAGTTGGCTGAGTATGGACGGGGCCATGACCAAATCGCCCCTGGGCGGGGGAAAAAACCGGCCCCAATCCCACTGACCGGGGTAAAGGCGGCGTCAAGCGCAGCCTGTTGACCGAAGCTGAGGGCATTCCGGTGGGTCTGGCGGTGGACGGCGCCAACCGTCATGACATGAAGCTGGTGCGGGCCACGGTGGACAGCCTGCCGGCGCCCCGACCGGCGCCCACTCCGGACCAACCCCAGGGTATGTGCCTGGACAAAGGCTATGACTTTGACGAGGTGCGCTGCACGTTGGAGGAGTTCGGCTTCACCGCCCACATCCGCAGCCGGGGCGAGGAGGCGAAGGCGACCCCAAAGGAGGCTGGGTTCAAGGCGCGGCGCTGGGTGGTGGAACGAACCCACGGCTGGCTGAACCGTTTCCGGCGCATCCTGGTGCGCTGGGACAAGTCCCCTGACAACTGCATCGCCTTTCTGCATTTCGCCTGCGCCCTTATCGCCCTCAGAGCCGCCGGGTTATTAGGATAGGCACTTAGTCCAAGCGAGTTCCCCGGGCAGCCCTGGGCGTATCCAGGCTGGCAAGGTGATACTTCTGTGAGGAGGTTGCTGGCTGGGAGGTTGCCTCCGGGCCCTTTTGGTATTCTGCCTACTGTTATTACGCTTCTCGTCACCAGTTCGGGTCACCGGTTCCGTTTGCTTTTAGGGTTTAGCCTTCCCATATATCTCAGGTCGATATGAAGAATCTCCAATACAAAACATACGCCGCAATGCCGGCGGTAAGTGCCACAGTTCCCAGAATGAGAACCCAGATGAAGAGATGTGCAAGCATAACCGGTAACGCGGATGCGATTTTGTTCAGCATCTCCCCTTCCACTGGCAGATTCTCTGTAAGGCTACTTTGGGCCATACCCTACAAGCAAACGGAACCGGGTCACCTTCTGCCTGCCCTTTGATGGCATTTTCCCGTTGACCCGACAGGTTCCTGGGTCTACTGTGACCGGACTTTCTGCAGGGGGTCTTGTTGTGGACGAGAACGGGGTTCTTGGGTCGGCACACCGGGGGGTGGTGGACCAGTTTATAGAGGCTGTTCTTGACGAGTGGGCCTGTGGCCCAATGGAGAGGAATATCCTGGGGGTAGCGCTCCGCCGTGAGATCGAGACCCGGCTTGCCCCGGAACTGCTGGCGTTGCACGCCCTCCTTCTGGGGGCGGACTGGGAGACGATGGGCCGGCTGCCAGGGTGGCTGAATACGGTTCAGGCCCCGTTGACGTTGGACAGGGATTTCTTTGAGGAAATGGGCCGCCTGCTGGACCCCACCGGGTTTGAGGTCCTGGAGGAAAGCCTGGGGCTGTTGCCGGGCGAGTCGGAGGCGTCCAGAGCCTTTACAGACTGCGTGTGGTGCATGACGCCCGGAATTCCGAGCCGCCGTTCCGTGACGTGAAAGAGGCCCGGCGTATGCCGGGCCCCTTGGCTTCGGGTTTAACCTGTTACCCGGCTTTGGCCTCTTTGGCCTCAGCCCTCTTCTTGTCCTCGTATTTCTTGCGGTACTGACGCATTCTCGCCAGGTGCGTTTTGCACATGATTGTGTCGTTAACCGCTGGCTCGTCGCAGTCCCGGCAGATCCCTGCGACCTTCCGTTCCTGGTACCTGAGAGACCGTTGCTTCTGGATGCCTGCCTTTAGTTCAGCGGGGGACTTCCTGTCTTGCTCGCCCTCAGTATTGGCCTGTTGCTTCCGGGTCTTCTTCGGGTCCTGTTTGAGCTTTCTGGATGCTCCCGTGCTATCGGCACCCCCCTGGCAGGTTGTTCTGTTCTCTCTTGCCGGCCTTTTATGGTATTGGACGTAAGTCCCACTCTTTATGGCTCGCTGCCGACGTTCCTGATAGTCACACCCCCTTTTTTGTTTCCGGACTGCCGGGTCCTTGGAACGGGGGCTTCTTAGTCCAGGCGGAGGCCACACATCTGGGGCCGGTTTGAGGATGACTGTGTAACTATAACGCTGCCGTGACCTTGGTCTCCTTGGTCTTGTGCAGGGTCAGGGTCAACGGGTCCATTGATATCAACTCCTCTTGGCCTGCTGTTCTCTAGAAGTCGTCGGTCGTGCCTCCATCCGGAGGACTTTCCTCTGCTCGCTCAGGGCAGTCTGCTGGCGTGATCTCGCAGAACCCGCACTCACCCGGGCTGGGGACACGCCTCGTCGGCATCTCTAATGCTAACCGGGTTATCAGTTGTCCCATGTTCCTCACGAAGGCCTCGCCCACCGCCTCGGCCGGGATGTTGACCACGTGGTCGGAGTAAGCCACCCGACCGGTGAGCTTGAGGCCACGGTACCGCTGTAGCGCCCTGGGCAGGGCGTACATATAGATCATCACCTACAGGGCGTCGGCTGGGCTCGGCCGGCCGGTTTTGGCGTCGATGATTTTGACCCCATCACCCTTGTCGGCTACCAGGTCGGGCTTGCCGGCCAGTACCGCAGAATTCCCCCTGAGGTTGAAGTGGTTCTGTCCCTCCGTCAGGACGGAGTAGCCCTTCCTCTCCCAGGCTACTCGGGACTGGTTCAGCAACTCGGTGTGGTCCGTGAGCCACTTGGACAGGTCGAAGTCCGAGGGCATACGGGCCCAGGAGTCGCTGTAATGCTGGGCCTTGAACCAACTGGCCCACTCGCAGGAGTTCAGCCCGGAGAGGAGCCTGGGCAGCCAGGTGACCCAGATATAAGGACCGTTGGCGCGGAGCTGGGCCATTATCCGACTCCCGTCGTGGTTATTTTCAGTGACGTCTGCCTCCAGTCTATCGGGGCGTTCCGCTCCTCATCAACGGCCAAGTGTCAGCAATTATGAGGGGTGCTGACATCTGGTCATTGACCCTGCTGGTGATCCTTGGATACGGTTGTATTGAGCTTCAGGGAGAATAGGGAAGTTCCCGTGGTCGGAAGCGAGTTTCAGGGCGGCGAGTCCTGTAGGGTGGTGGATATGTTCATCGAGGACGCTGCCGGCGCGCTGACGGTTGGCGTTTCTCAGGCAGCCAGTACGTTGGCGGCTGAACATCGCTAGACTGCCTGAGGTTGGTAATTACCAGCGCACAAAGCTCTCGGAAAGGACTATTCGCGGAGCTTAGCCGTGATAATCATCCCGTCGGTGACGCTGTACCCGACCGCCACGGGTTCATCTTCCTCTACGGCGGGCTTAGCCCTAATCCACCGAACGACGGCGTTTGGGAGGCCTGCTGAAGAAGCAAAAGGGTGCTCCTCTGAATCTGGGATAATGGTTTTGTAACAGCAAAACAGTCCCAGAAAAGGAGCACCCAACAGATGCTACCACGCAACCACCCCGACCGTATTCGCATCGCCTTTGACGATCACCGCCTGGTGGCCAATGCCGGTCTGCTCCTGCCGGCCACCCTAGCCCGGCATCTGGACCTGTGGGAACTCGTAGACCATCACCTTGATCTCGGCAGCGCGCCGGGGCGGGCCAACACCGGCGACAAGCTGATGACCCTGGTGGCGAAGCCATGGCCGGCGGCGACTGCATCGACGACGCCGATGTGTTGCGCACCGGGGGGACGGCCTGCACCCTGGGCGGCACGGTCAAGGCGCCATCCACCCTGGGCACCTTCCTGCGCAGCTTCCGCTGGGGCCACGTCCGCCAGCTGGACCGGGTGAGCCGGGAGTTGCTGGCACGGGCTTGGGCCGCTGGGGCCGGACCCGGCGACGCGCCCTTGACAATCGACCTCGATTCCACCATTTGCGAGACCTACGGACTGGACAAGGAGGGCGCCCGCCACCACGGCTATACCGGCGCGCGGGGGTATCGCTTCCTGCATGGCGTGGTGCTACGAAGATTCGCACGGCTATACCGGCGCGCGGGGGTATCACCCGCTGCTGGCCATTGCCGCCAGGCACCGGAGACGTGCTGATGTCCTAGCTGCGCGAGGGCCGGGCCAACACCGCCCGCGGCGCCACCCACTTCCTGCGGGAGATGGTGGGACGGGTGCGCTATGCCGGGGCCAGCGGACGACTCACGCTACGGGCCGACAGCGGGTTCTACACTCATGGCGTGGTATCCATCTGCCGCTAGATGGATGTCCGCTTCTCCATCACCATCCGCCAGCACAGGAGCCTGCGCAATCTCATCGAGGCGATACCCGAGGATGCCTGGACTCCCATTCCCTATTGGATGGACGGCGCCGCCGATGTGGCCGAGACCACCTGCACTCCCTTCCAGAGTGAGGCTGACGCCGCACCGGTGCGGCTCATCGTCCGGCGGGTGAAGCCCACACCCGGTTCCCAGATGGCCCTCTTCGCCTCCTACGGCCATCATGGCTTCATCACCGACCGGGACGGAGAGACACTGGAACTGGAGGCCGATCATCGCCGCCACGCTGAGATCGAGAATGCGATGCGCGACCTCAAGTACGGCGTAGGGCTGAACCACATGCCGTCGGGCCGTTTCGCCGCCAACGGGGCCTGGCTGGCGGTACAGGTGATGGCACACAACCTGGCCCGCTGGACGGTGCGGATCGGCCTGGGTGAGCAGATCGTGACCACCAAGACCCTCAGACGACGCTTCTTCGGTCTGGCGGGACGGCCTCACCCTGCATCTGCCACAGCGCTGGCTTTGGGAAACCCAGTTCAGTCACGTCTTGGCCCGGCTGCGAGCCATTCCACTCCCGGCCTGACGGCCGGCCTGCAACCAACCAACCCAGCGGCCAACCGAACATCTTCGCCAACTCGCGCCCGCCCGGTCCGCGAGGGCCCCTTGCTGCGTCCTCTACCCCCTCGCCCTAGCCAACGTCCGCAGACCGTCACAAGGTCTCCCTGCGGTGAGTGAAGACAGACACCGGCTCCTCTACCCGAAATCGTGCCCGGACCATCGCCCACCCTTGCCCCTTCCGCTGCTGCATAGTCATCCCTTCGGTGGATTTGGGCTTAAACACTATTAGTTGTTGTACAGATGACAAGCAACCTTGTGCCCGGTGTCAACGCTCTGGTACACGGGGACCTGTTCCGAACAATGAGCCATTGCGAAAGGACAACGAGGATGGAAGGCGCAGCCCGAGGGAGGGTTCAGGGGTGAAGGTACCTCCCCGATCAGCTCGATCTCTTCCCGTTGCTTGCGAGGATGGGCCGGTAACGACGCTGAAATCAGCGCCTTGGTGTAGGGGTGTAAAGGGTTGGTAAAAAGCTCTTCCGGCGGGGCTTCCTCCACAATCTTACCCAAATACATGACCCCAATCTGGTGGCTCATATAACGAACTGTAGCCAGATTGTGAGCGATGAGCAGATAGCTCAGGTTGTAGGTCTGTTGCAACTGTTTGAGCAGGTTCAGTATCTGCGCCCGAATGGATACGTCCAGGGCCGACACAGGTTCGTCCAGTACCAGAAGTTTGGGCCGGGTGGACAAGGCCCTGGCGATGGCGATGCGCTGGCGTTGGCCCCCACTGAACTCGTGCGGATATCTTTGATCGTGGAGCGGGTGCAACCCCACTACTTCCAATAGTTCACTGACCTGCGATTTGACCTCCCGCCGGTCCAACCGCTGGTGAGTAATCAGCGGCTCAGAGATCACAGAACCGACCCGCATCCGTGGGTTCAGAGAGCTCCACGGGTCCTGGAAAACTGCCTTGGCAGAAGCCCGGAACTCCCGTGTTTCTGCCCTGGAGAGATGCCCCATTGATTTTCCCTGGAAGTAGGCATCGCCTTCGGTGGGGGGTTCAACCATCAATACAATGCGGGAGGTGGTGGTTTTTCCGCAACCCGATTCCCCCACCAGGCTATAGGTCTGCCCTTCCGGGATAGTCAGGGAGATGCCGTCCACCGCTTTTACCAGCCCGACGGTCCTCTGTAAGATCAGTCCGCTGGTTACCGGGTAGTGTTTTTTTACCCCATCAAGGCGCAGTAATTCCCCTGTTCTGTCACCATGCTCAGTTAGTGTCATGGTACCTCCAGCAACGGGCTACCTGGCCCGGTCCGGTCGAAAACTCAGGTGGATATTCGCTGCATTTGTCAAAGGCATAGGGACAGCGGGGAGCGAAAGCGCATCCCTCGGGCAAGTCGCCCAGGGAAGGCGGCTGGCCTTCAATGGACGGCAGCAGGTCTACGTTTGTGTCCAGGTCGGGCACCGACTGGAGCAGGGCCTCAGTGTAAGGGTGGGCCGGAGTGTCAAATAGTTGTAGCACATCGGCTTGCTCTACAATTTTCCCTGCGTACATCACCGCAACCCGGTCGCACATCCTGGCCACAATACCGAAGTCATGGGTGATGAAAATAATGGCTGCCCCGGTCTGGGCCTGAATCTCCTTGAGCATCCTCAGGTATTGAAGCTGGATGGTGGCATCCAGCGAAGTCGTAGGCTCATCAGCGATAAGCAAATTGGGTGAGCGCGAGATGGCGATGGCGCCCACCACCCGTTGGCGCATGCCACCGCTCATCTGATGGGGAAAGGAAGAGATCCGAGCTTCGGGAGCTGGAATTCGTACCCTGGAAAGTAGGTTGACTGCCTGATCACGCAGGCTTATGGCGGAACGGTCCGGGTTCATCCTCAAACATTCCAGAATCTGATTGCCGATGTTGAACACAGGGTTAAGGGAGGTGAGAGGGTCCTGCATGACCATACAGATGCCACTGCCCCGAATTTGCTGCATCTCGCTTTCGCTCTTTTCCAGCAGGTTTTGACCCAGGTACAGTATGCGCCCTCCCACGATGCGTCCGGCTGGCTTGGGTACCAGCCCCAGAATGGACCAGGCGGTCATGCTCTTGCCTGAGCCAGACTCGCCAACAATCCCCAGCGTCTCACCCTTTTTCAGCTCGAAGCTAATCCCATCTACTGCCTTTACTATGCCGGATCGAGTAAAGAAGTAGGTCTGTAAATCTTCAACCTTGAGGACCGGTTCATCCTGCACAGACAATTGTCCTTTTCCCCCAGCCTATCGGGACTGCCGCAGTTTGGGGTCCATGGTGTCCCGCAGCCAGTCGCCTATGAAGTTAAAAGCGAGAACCACTATGGTGATGGCCAGACCAGGGAAGAGTGAGAGCCACCATACGTCAATAATGACCTCCTTGCCTTCGGCCACCATGATGCCCCAGGAGGATGCTCCGGGAGGCAGCCCCAAGCCGAGGTAGCTGAGGGCAGCTTCCAGCAGAATCACCTGTCCTACCAGGAGGCTGGTTATGACCATCAGGGTGTTGATTACATTGGGGAAAATGTGCCTCAATATCAGAATCGGGGGGCTTACACCATCTATCCGAGCCAGGGTAACGAAATCCTGGGTCTTGACTGCCAGCACGTCTCCCCGCACCATCCGGGCAAACCTAGCCCACACGGTTAGTGCAACCGCCAGTATGATGACTCCTATCCCCGTGCCCAGAATGACCACGATAACCAGCGCCACCAAGATGGTGGGAAAGCCTAGGGCCGCATCGGTTATCCGCATGATTATGGTATCGGTCCATCCTCCCGCGTAGCCGGAGACTAAGCCCAGCATGGTGCCGACCACTCCCCCGGTTCCCAGGGCCACCAAGCTGATGAGCACCGTAGTACGAGCGCCGTAGATGAGCCTGCTCAGCAGGTCCCGCCCCAGGATATCGGTGCCGAGGAGGTGTTCGGATGTTTGTCCCGGAGGGATTTTACTTCCCAGTATGTTAAGGGTGTCCGTGTCATGAGGGGCAAGAAGGGGCGCAAATGCGGCGCACACCAGCACCACGGCAAAGACTATTATCGGCAACCAAGGCAGCCGGTACTCCCGTAGCTGCCGCAACCGCAGCCGCCATCGGTTCCCAGGGGGCACGAGTATGTTTTCTGTAGCGGCCGTAGCAGCCTCCCGCCAAACCGGTGGCTAATTAAACCTGATTCTGGGGTCCGCGTAGGCGTAAAATATGTCCACTAGCAGGGCCGTCAAAAGGTAGAACAACGCTGACGCGAGCACCGTCGCCTGGATTACCGGGAAGTCCCGATTGACCACCGCTTCCAGTAGCAGGCGCCCTACGCCGGGCCAAGCGAAGACCACCTCAACGACCACGGAGCCGTTCAGCAGTCCCGCCAGGCTGATCCCGCTGAAGGTCAGCAGGGGTATCGTGGCGTTTCGGAGGGCGTGCTTCCACAGGACCAGGTTTTCCCGTAATCCTTTCACCCTGGCGAATTTGATGAATTCGCTATCCAGGATTTCCAGCATACTGGACCGGGTCAAGCGCATCATTCCTGCCATTATGGGCCACGACAGCACGAAAGCCGGAAGGACATAGTGGTCCGGGCCTCCCCGCCCGAAGGTGGGCAGCACCTTGAGATAGGCCCCAAAAAACAGGACCGCCATAATGCCCACCCAGAACTGGGGTGTGGCCATACCGATCACGGCAAAAAGCTTGGAAAGATAGTCGAATACCGAGTTGGGCCGCACCGCCGCCAGGATGCCCAGCGGAACACCCACGACTACGGCCAGCGCCATCCCGGCCGCGGTAAGCTGGAGAGTGGCGGGTATCCGCTCTGCCAGGACTTCCATAGCCGGGCGGAACTCCCTGACAGACTGGCCGAAGTCCAATTGGGCAGCGTTCCTCATGAAAATCAGGTATTGTTCGGTCTTGGACTTGTCCAGGCCGAATTTTTCCTTCAACCTCTGGATACCCTCTTCGTCGGCGTGTTCCATGGGCAACAACGCCAGGGCCGGGTCTCCGGTCAGGTGCGCGCTTATGAATACGACGAAGCTGAGTGCCCAAAGGGTGAAGAACGATTGGGCGAAACGGGCGAGAATAAAACGCTGCATAGCCGCCTTACTTCGGGGCTAAGATACTGAGATGCAGTCGAGAGGCCCTATGGGCACGGAATCTGATTTTCTACGCGCGGGCCCACCCACAGGGAAGGTAGATGGGCCCCCTTTTGATTGTGTCGTGGACCTCGGGAGATTGCCCAAAATGGTGTCTTTGGCTTCCTGCCCGCGGCCCAAGGGTTGGTACATCACCCTCGGCAGGCGGGCAGGAAACCCTCTGCACAGTCGCCTTACTTCAGGGCCCTATTTCAGGGTAATGGTATGGAAGGCGCTGTTATAGGGTGTCATGGGCCAGGGATCCCAGCTGGCGATCCTGGGACCCACCCCCCAGGGAAGGTTAAGGATCCCCAGGGACGACATGTAGTGTTCTTCCCGGATTCTCGTCCACATCTTGTTATAGGCATCATGCCGCAGGGCCGGGTCCACTACCGCCAGCGCTTCATTTACCGCGGCCCTCAGTTCCGGATCCTCCGAAAGGCGGACCTGGTTTTCCAGTTGGCCGTAGAGAGCTGAGGCTCCGCCACCGCCGTCCCATTCGATCTCGTTTGGCCGAACGTGCCAGTCGCCGTCAATCTCGCGTCCCCACCACAGTTCCCTGGTGCGGGCGCCATCGCTTACCTCCACCGTCGACTCGACGTTCAGGTGTTCCCTCCACATGTCAGACATCAGTTGGGCCAGTTCCGGCATGAAGGGCGCCTCCCCGGCCGGGTAGGTCCAGAGCTTGAATGGCGGGAAGCCTTCACCGTTCGGGTATCCCGCCTCCGCCAGCAGCTCCCGCGCCTTCTCGGGGTCAAAGGGGAAGGGGTCCAGGCCGGGCTCATAACCCAGGGAGCTGACTCCCACACGGGCGTATCCAGCGACGGTTGCTGTCGGCGGCCCTCCGTAGAGGCCGTTCATGATGGTTTCCTTGTCTATGGCGTAGTCGAACGCATGACGCACTGCCTTGTGGTGGCAGGGATGTTCTGGCTTCCAGCAACCCATCGCGATGTTGAATATGTAGACGCCCTCCCTGGTGTAAGCAATCCTGCCGCCCGAGTCCTCCACCTGCTTTTGCACCGCCAGGTTGACCTCGGCGATATCGGCCCCACCGGCCCGGAGGGCGGCCACCCGGGTGGCCGGCTCCGGCACCAGCCTCAGGTCCAGGGTCTGGAACCTGACCCGCCGATTCTCGTCCAACCCGTTATCCGGATGGTAGTAGTATTCATCAAAACGCTCGAGCAATATCTGCTCGTTGGGCCTGATCTTGAGCACCCTAAAGGGCCCGGCGCCCATGGGGGCATCGGAAAAGGCTTGCCGGCGTGCCCCTACGTCTCCTTCTGGATCTCCCCCTTCATAATAGGCCTTGTTCATCAGCACACCGGAGAAACTCCCGCTCATGTCCGACAAGTAACGGAAAGGGAAGAAGGACAGGGCTTCCTCGTGGGTTACTGCCACTGACATTGGCCCATTCTGTTCTATGTTCTCAGTAAGCGAGGCCTGGCCGGATACGTCCGGGGCCAAGGCATTTGCTAAGGCGTCTTCACCCCAGGTATGCTCAGCACTGAAGAGGAGGTCGTCAACGGTTGCCTCCACCCCGTTGTGGAACTTGATCCCTTCCCTCAAAGTAAGGGTCCAGGTCTTGCCATCCGGGGAAACCTCCCAGCTCTCGGCCGCGCCCGGGAGCATCTGGACATTGGCGTTGCCGGTAATCCAGGTGGAGTGAATGGCCCGGTTGTAGTTGTGGTCCTCGCCTACCGAATCCCTCGGGACCCGAGGCCCAGTGCCCCAGAGGCCGTTCATGATGGTCACCGTGCCGGGGTTGACCAGCGCCTCCTCGCGAATCGCCTCGGCGCTGATGGCCGTGGGAGTCGGCACCGGAGTCGGTATGGCGCCCCTCACGATCTGGGCGATCTGTTCTTCCGAAAGCGGCTCGGGCGAATCGGCGATCGCCTGGGCTACGGCGTCGGCCACCAGGCTTTGTATCACCGAACCCGACATCTGCCCCGACGAGTCAGCCGTCGCTGCGGCCACCGCGCTCTCCACTATCTGCTCAACGTCGGCCTCGGACATCCCTTCCGGGATTTCTATACCGGCCACTGCGTCGGTTATGGACTGGCGCAGTTCCGACGAGATGGCTGCTACGTCCACCGGAGTAGGCGTCGGGACCGGCGCAGGGGCGGCGGTTGTCGGCGGCGCGGTAGATTCCTCGCCCCCGCAAGCCGCAGCGACGACCGCGAAGGCCGCAACCAGCAACCCTAGCAGGAACCACTTGGGGACACTTAGCCGTCTGCTGTTCATCGGCCTACCCTCCATATCATTAAATAATGACGTAATCCTGATATTGTAGACGAATATACGGACAAAAAAATGCATTGTCAATCATAGCCCTGGGCAATCGCGTCTTAATGCCAGACTTGGCGGGGCATCAGAGCGGGGCATCCGAGATTGGGGAATGAGTGGGATGTGGTGAGGAGTGATGGAGGAGGAGTGATGGAGGAGGAGTGATGGAGAAGGGGCGTGGCGCGTCGGTGATGGATCACTTTCAGGATTTGGAGGACCCCCGGATAGAGCGCAGCAAGCGGCACGGATTACTGGACATACTTACCATCGCCATTTGTGCCGTCATCTGCGGCGCTGACTCCTGGGTCTACGTGGAGATGTTCGGCAAGAGCAAGGAGGAATGGTTCCGCAGCTTCCTGGACCTGCCCAACGGCATTCCGTCCCACGACACCTTCGGCGACGTGTTCTCCAGGCTGGACCCGGACCGTTTCCAGGAGTGCTTCATGGAATGGAGCCAAGCGGTGGCGGATCTGTTGCCCGGAGAGGTGGTGGCCATCGACGGCAAGACAGTGCGCCGCTCCCACGACAAAAGGGCGGGCAAGCAGGCCATCCATCTGGTCAGCGCCTGGGCCGCGGCCAACACCCTGACCCTGGGGCAGGTGAAGACGGTCAGAAATCCAATGAATTCACCGCCATACCCCGCTTGCTGGAACTGCTTGAGTTGAATGGGTGCATCGTTACCATCGACGCCATGGGCTGTCAGAAGGAGATTGCCCAAGGAATACTGGACCGGGGCGCGGACTGCCTGCTGGCGGTCAAGGAGAACCAGGGGCGGCTGTACCGGGATGTCCGGGACCTGTTTGACGGGGCGGAGGAACCGGGCTGGTATGGTGTGCCTTACGACTGCGCCACCACGGTGAACAAGGGACACGGGCGGATTGAACGGCGGGAATGCCGGGCCATCAGCGACCCGTCCTGCCTGGGATACCTGAGCGCCGGTGGCGACTGGCCCGGACTGTGTTCGGTGGTGAAAGTGGTGGGCCGCCGGGACACGGACACGGGCATCACGGTGCAACCGAGATACTACATAAGCAGTCTCGATGTCTCAGCGGAGCGGCTGCCGGAGGCGGTACGGGCCCACTGGAGCATAGAGAATTCGCTGCACTGGAGCCTGGACGCAACATTCCGGGAGGACCAGAGCCGGGTGCGCAAAGACCATGGCCCCCGGAACATGGCCACGCTGAGGCAGATATCCCACAACCAGTTGAAGCGGGAAACCAGCCTGAAAGTGGGCATCCAGGGCAAACGGCTGCAAGCAGGATGGCGAGAGGACTACCTGCTGAAGGCGCTTCTCACTTAAGACGCGATTGCCCTGAATCATAGCCTGATTACTTCAGCGAGAAGTACCCGATTGTGTCAGCGCGGCGCAGGCCACCGTCGGTTACTACCAGCAGCAACGAATCCACCTCATTCGCCGGCACAATGAATGCGATGTTGCCGGACACCGTACCGCCTGAAAGAGCATCTGGCTGTTTCCGCAAACTGTCTGGTATTACCCAGGGCTGGTAGAAGCCGGAGCCGGTCATCCCATCCCTTCTGTAAAGAATGTTGACATAGCCAACCAAGTAAAAGCTTAGGTCACTTGCTATCGAGCTGAGACCTGTACCAGTGTATGTGCCTTCCACTCGAACCAGGACGTACACGTGCCCAGGATCCGGTGGGTCATTATTCCTGCCCGCGGCGGCCATCAAACTTGTGGCATTCTCGTTGAAGGAAACCACGGAAACATCCCAGCCAGGGTAAACGCCAACCTCGCTTGTAGGAACCGGATTCCCCCTTGTTCCGAAGGCCGGAGTGTCAGTCGGACTAGACTCGGACGCTGGCGGCGGAGTAGCCGTTGGTCTAGGTGCAGACCTAGACGATAGATCAATTGTTGTCCCATCCTCCGGCATCGAGAAATAGCCAATTGTGTCTCCGCGGCTCTGGGTATCATCGAGTACCATCAGCAGGAACGAATCTGCATCATTCGCCGGAACTTGGAACACAATGTTTCCTGAAATCGTTCCTCCTGGAAGAACATTGGGTTGATAGCCCAATTTATCTGGTGGTTCCGCTATCCATGATTCTACTTCGTCGTAAACGAGGCTGGCATCTGCAACCAAGTGAAAGCGTAGATCATCCGATATTGAGCCGAAACCCGTGCCGGTGAAAGTACCTTGAACCCTGACCATAGTGTATACATGCCCGGGATCTGGTGGATCATCATAGGGGTTCTCCGCAGCTATTACGCTTGTGGCGTCCCGGTTGAAAAAAACTACGGAAACATCCCAATTGGGATACACAGCGACTTCTACCACGGGAACCGGATTGGTCCTTGTTCCAACAGACGGGGTAGGCGTAGGCTCTGGCGTTGCAGTAGGCTGCGGGGTAGCCGTTGGTCTAGGCGCATTCGTACGCGACGGAGTGGATATCAGGGGTAATGTTGGACTTGGTGAGACAGTTTCTGACTCTGGAGACACAGGGGTAGCCGTTGGGCGAAGAGAAAGAGAGCCGGTAGGTGTCAGACCTTCTGCTCCCTCCATCCTTCGGTGCGCAATGACCGTAAGTGCAGGGATGGTGACATTGTTCCCCATTACTGCTTCGTAAGTTATCAGTCCATTGATTCTCCCAATAAACTCGATGATGTCATCCTCCAGCAATCGGGGGCCGGAGTATCGGAGGAACACCGTGTCATCCCAGAAAATCGTCCCCTTCGGTAACGTTGACCCTTAACTGATACTCGTCTCCGTCGCCTTCTATTATCTGAATTACTTCCCCCGTGTACCAAATTGATTTCCCGATATGTTCTTCATTGTTCCTGAAGATATCATCGTAAGATAAC
The DNA here is from genome assembly GCA_965261945.1 of Dehalococcoidia bacterium. GTDB lineage: Bacteria > Chloroflexota > Dehalococcoidia > Lucifugimonadales > UBA3495 > VXOI01. The sequence goes on along the minus strand of CBDHEF010000002.1, from coordinate 1,386,111 downwards.
TGAATTGACGCGACCTTTAGCTCGTCGAAAGTTGGGGTAGGAGCTTCAGTGGGATGCGATTCAGAGGCAGGCGTCGGCGTTGCTTCAGTAGCTTCCTCTGTGGCGGTTTGGCAGGCCAAGAACATGGTGGACAAAGCTACCAGAATGGCGATAAACAGCGCAGGGCGCGAAAGAAAGCGAAACACTTCGTGAACCCCCTGCGGCTAGGAACCGCGGCTACCTGCCACAGTCACCTCAATCCATATGCAAACCCGATAAGGGGGCGGGAGAAACCGCGTTCTTGGCAAGTTCGCAATGCAGCTAATTGCCGCGGCCCTATAGGGGCAGGTAGTTTTGAGTAATTGAAGGGACTGTGGCAATTGCAACGATACTGCAAAAGCTCGCTTGGTGGCAATGTCCCGCTGTCAATTGATCCGCTAAGCCCGAATCCACCGAAGGGATGAGGTTACAGCAGGGGGATGGGCGATTAGAGGCAAGGGGAGTGAATGGTCCGGGCACGATTTCGGGTAGAAGGGCCGGTGTCGTCTTCACTCGCCGCAGGGAGGCCTTGTGATCGTCTGCGGACGTTGGGTAGGAACATCCCACCCTGGCAGTTGGCCACCTTGCCCAGCCTGCCGCAGTACTGCCGGGCCACTCCCGCCGATTTCCTGCCCTGCTTGGGGAAGTCGCTGCCATCGAACACCCACACCGCCTCCGGGTGTCCCAGCCTGGGCGCCAAGTATTCCTGCAACCGCCCTATGACTGTCTCATCGGACCACCGGGCCTCGGTGAGAAAGCGCTGCATCGCCCGGGCCGGGACACCCACCGACTCGGAGAGATTCTCGGCGTTGCGCCGCTCCTGGTCCTGCGCCAGCAGCGCCTGAAGGTAATTCCTGCTGTGATCCCGCCACTGCTTGCGGCCGAAGGAGGCCGCAAAGAAGGCGTGGAATTCCTGAAGGCTGTCGTAGACCCGCTCGAAGCTCGCCGCATCCATCACCCAAACCACCCAACATCATCTGCCCAGCCATCCTACCAAATAACTCGTCGTTGTAATACTAGGAGTCTGTCCGAGAAACAGGGTTGGTGAGCCATTGAGGGTCTGATGGGGTGAGCATCAGACGAGCGGAGCGGCCAATGAGCAAGACCTGCCTTCCCTACGATCCGGGCCAGCAGTTGCTGCTGCCTGCGGCCCTACAGGAATGGCTGCCGCCGGGCCATCTGGCCTACTTCATCTCTGACGTCGTGGACCAGTTGGACCTCTCGGCCATCACCGCCCGCTACGAAGGGGAAAGGCGGGGCGGCCCGCCCTACCATCCCAGGATGGTGGTGAAGGTACTGCTCTACGGCTACTGCAACGGCGTGGCATCCTCACGACGCATCGCGCAGCGGCTCCACGAGGACATCGCCTTCCGGGTGCTGGCGGCCAACAACACCCCCGACTTCCGCACCGTCTCCGACTTCCGAAAGGACCACTTGGAGGCGTTGGCTGGAGGCGTTGGCGGACCTGTTCCTGCAGGTGCTGGAGCTTTGCCGGCAGGCAGGACTGGTGAAGCTGGGGCACGTGGCGCTGGACGGGACCAAGGCGCGGGCCAATGCCTCCAGGCACAAGGCGATGAGCTACGGGCGGATGAAGGAGGATGAAGGAGAAGGAAGCGCAGTTGCAGGCCGAGGTGGACGAGTTGCTCCGCAAGGCGCAGCGGAACTTCACCGACCCTCCCTCCCGGATCATGCCTGGCCCGGGAGGGAGGGACTTCCAGCAGTCCTGCAACTGTCAGGCGGTGGCGGACAGCGAGCATCAGGTGATCGTGGCGGCCCGTGCCACCGATCAGCCCTCGGACAAGGGTCAGGCCGTGAGCATGATTGAGGAGACCATCCTGAACGTGGGCGCGGCGCCGAAAGAGGTATCCGCCGACGCCGGGTACTACTCGGCCAAGGAGGTGGAGGAACTCTACACCCTGGGAGTGGACCCGTTCGTCGCGCCGGAGAAAACCCGCCACGGCTGGGTGCCGCCACCGGCGCCCCGCGGCGCATACCCAAGGGACTGTCAGCCAGGGACCGGATGCGGCGCAAGCTGCGGACGAAACGGGGCAGGGAACGCTACGCCCTTCGAATGGAGACGGTGGAACCGGTATTCGGCCAGATCAAGCAGGGCCGGGGCTTCCGGCAGTTCCTGCTGCGGGGTCTGGCGAAGGTGAACCGGGAATGGCAGCTGATCTGCGCCGGCCACAACCTGCTGAAGCTGTTCCGCTTCGGGGCCGGGATGTCCGGCAGGGTGAGGGGCAAAGGCGCCACCGGGAACAACCGCCACTGGAAACAACAGGGAGACGTGCCGGGCCATGGGCAGTGGGATTTTCAAGCGACAATCCGCATGTGCACGTCCGCACCACGCCAAAACTGCTGCCGCAGGGTAGTCCCGGCTGACCGACACCGCCAATTGGTCAATCCTCAGACAGGCTCCTAGCGCCGGGCACGACCTACCGCTACCGGGTAAAACAGCAGCCCGTTGTTGGACTCAAACACCGGCAGCATGGCCTTTCGGCTGGCGCTGCTCCAACCGCCGAAAACCACCGCTACGCTATCGCTTTGCAGCAGCTTGCGGGCTTTTTCCGCAAAGGTGGGCCAGTCGATGCCCCGTCCTCAATAACGACTTCAAGCCGCATCCCCATGACGCCGCCGTTGGCGTTGATCTCGTCAATGGCCAGCAGTGAGGCATCCTTAACCGCCGTTTCGCTGATTGACATGGTTCCCGACAAGGAATGGAATACGCCAACCTTGATGGTCTCGCCGGATTCGGCAGCGGGGGCCGGTTTCTGCCTCGCAGCCGTGGTCTCTGCCGGGGCGGTGGTTGATGTGGGCGTTGAACTGCAAGCGATGACAGCGGTCAGCAGCAGCGCTCCCAGGATTACCTTGATGAAAACGGAGGCCCCACCCAAGCGGGCCGATAGTGGACCAAGCATTGTACAAACTCTTAAAAAAACTGAAACCGTCGCCGCTGGACCCTGTTCCCTGACCATCAAATTGAGGGCTTCGGGTTGGTCAATAATGACGGCCAAGACAAAAAGCTATGTCCAACCGACAGGCCATGCCCCGCAATTCTGCGGGAGGACAGCAACAAGCACACCGGCTGGCCCTCCGGTAGAGACTCACCACCCGGCCTGCCAACGGCAGAACTGTGGCAACGTTGCCTTTACATCAACTTAACCGGGATTTGTTGCGCCCAGATGTCGCTTTTGTAAAATCTTTGCTACGTGGCAGCTCAACAGGGTAGGACGCAAACCACTGTTGACAACCGGAATATCGCAGTGATTCGCCTTGTTAGCAGCGATAATACGTAGACAATGTGCCGGGTTCTGTAATATAAGGGAGTTATTGATTTAACTTCGCAAGAGGGCAATGGGTATGGACAGGAACATAAAGGACCGGGCAACGCGGAAGTCAGAGTGTGGGATTGGCCCTTCACATTCTTGAGGATAGTCGAAGCGCTCAGGGAGAATGGAGTGCAAGTTTAACAGCATTCTATGGGTGCAGATGGTGCAGATGGTAAGTTTTCGTACCAGCCTGCCATTTGGTTCAAGGGGGGTGATGAGGAGGGGATGAGGGTGGCGGATGTTGTCTGTGGCTATGGAGTTCCAGCCTTTTATCTCAAACGCAGTTGGGCTTTCATGGGGGTATCTAATCTCCAACCGTTTCCGACTTGGGAAATTAAGTTTCCAAACGGGCTACCGGCTGGAGGTGATGTTGAAAAACAGCTTTTCTAGTGCCTTATCCTTACGGTGTCTACATTGTTCTAAATCTTTATCGACCCACGGTACTCTTGAGGCCCATCACAGTCGCCATTTTGCTGTTGCTAATGGCTTGTGTCGAACCAGAACAGGCGACGAAACAAGCCTGCGAAGATCAGGTCGAGGACGCGATGGAAGAAAATTTTGAGTCCATCGGCGGGTTCCGTTTGCTTGTAGGGTATGGCTGTTTGAGGACTCCCATTTCAGCTTCAGTATTTCATAGTAAGGCGCCTTATACCCTACAAGCAAACGGAACCACCCTACAAGCAAACGAAACCGGCTCGCTCGCTACGCCCGGAACGCCTGGCAGTGCGCAATCGTTCCTCCGGGGCCAGTCGAAGGGTGAACGGGCTTCGCAGGACGATTGGCTGCGCCCCTTGCGAGGCAGGCAAAGGCAGCGGTTGGTATGCGTTTCAGGCCAGACGGCGCAAACTAAGATTCTGCAAACTGCGCAACCAGTGCCCAGTAGCCTGGTTATTCGGCAGATTGCGCCGGATCCAGGTTTTTCTGGAGTTCCTCGTTTGCGGAGCGGAGCAGTTGCAGGCCGTTCACCACGGTTTCCAACTGCTCCACTTCCAGCAGGTCCGAGACCATCTGGAGCCGTTCCCGCCCTATCCGCCAGAATTGTTCCACGGCCTGCCGTCCCATCTCCGTCAGTTCGCAGATGACAACCCTGCGGTCGTTGGTGTCCGATATCCGGTCCACCAACTCTTTTTCGACCAGTCGGTCCACTACGGTGGTCGTGGCGGAAAGGGCTCTGCCCAGGAAAATGGAAATGTTGCCCATTCGCAGGGGGCCCATGCGATTCAACAGGACTAGAGTCTTAATTTGAGGGATGGTCATGTCCAGCCCCTCCCACTCATCAAGACGACCGGTGTGCATTTGGCGATTCAGGTATTCCGCCAGTTCTACAAACTGGTCAGCTAGTTCTGACTTGTAATCGTTCTGCATGAACTCTCACCCAGAATTATATTTGGTAATAGTAATCTGAACTAAGTGCATTATCAAGCCGCTCTAATGTATAGACTATATTGCCATTAGGCAATCAGGTCACGTAATGCCAATACGGTTACTTGCCGGTAGTGCGCTTTCTCTAAAGGCGCAACAGGCCGCTTGATTTAAGCTCAGTCCTGTTGAAGACTTGGGTGCAATGAAGAAAACATTGTGAAAACTCAATCCTCCGCATATTCGCCCATCAATCAATAGCTTCGCATACATTTCGAGTAATCGTACTGTTACGCATTTAATAATTGTAAGGGATGCGGCTATTATTGAATAACGAGGCACTTTGGCTTCGGAATTAAACAAAAAAACACACAAGCAACCATCGAACGTGAACCGGTAATTCAACAAAGTTTCGTTGCCCGCATTAAGAGGCTCAAACGCCCACTGAACCGTCTGCCTGGATAGCGACCCTGCGACTCGTCTTGGTGGCGATCCATTGTCAACGGAGCCAGTGGCCCGGCCTGATCTCCAGTGGCCCGGCCTGATCTGCTGAAAGGCGCCAGAGCAACGGCGCGATGCTTACCGGCAACCCAGATCCTCCAAATTGTTCTTACTCCTATATTAGCCGCCATACCAATCCTTTAGGCGACAATTTATAATACCGATACAGTACTGATTTGTCCACTTTCACATAACATTGACCGGGTGGCAGCAAGCAATACAATATCACTGACACATACTTGTCAAGTTATGGTTGGATAGCGCCTATTGATAGCCGTGAAACCCCTTCGCATGGAGGCAAATGCTTTTAGTAGAAATCCATTGGCGTTTGTCAGCCCCAATTATTAGCTGAAGGGCAACGCAGATGTTGCGCAACGCCCCTCAATGTTCTCATCCCTTGAGAAGGGAGGCTGGGAGGCGCCCCGCGCGATAACCCCAGACCGCATTCTAATCGCTGCATCACGCCACACGGCGCACTTATGCCCGAATCCACCGAAGGGATCCGTTTGCTTGTAGCGTATATGCTCCAGAAATACATTCGCCCGCCTCAACCATACGCTATAAGCATACGGAACCCAGGCAACAACTGCGGCACAGGCTGACGCCAAACAGTTCTGAGAGAAACTGGCGCACCATATTTTCAATATCAGTTGGCCAGTTGTATGCGCGCCGTGGCCGCACGGCCGAGCGTCGCCGCGGAAGTAAACATCCAGAACCTGCACCTACTGGAGTGGTCTGCGGGTTACGCCATGATCGCTATCGCCGCCGACGATCGGGGCCGCGCCGGAGCCGCCATCGGCGACGTGTCCGGCATCTGAGATTTTCTGCCCCGGACCGGCTCAGAGTCCGTGGGATTGCCCTGCCCTTTTGATTCGCCCCGTAATCGCTGGAAAGCGGGAATCCATAAACCCCGCAGGTTCCAGCACACCGACCGGCCTCGAACGGCGGCATTCCAGCGAGTCGGCTACCTCATCACGACGTAGTTCCAACCACGGTACAGGGTCCGGCCACGGAATTCCGTCTGTTTGTTCACGCCGACCGCCAGCACCACCGGCGGGTTGGCGGCGAGGTCGATCGCCGTCAGGTCGTTGAACGCCGCGAAGCTCGGACTGGGATCGTACAACTTCCACTCCTGCGTCCGGCTGTCCAGCCACCAGACCCGCTGTAGCGCCCCGTTGTCGGCCAGCGGGCGGAACAGCCGCGCCATCGACTGCGTCCCGCTCCCCGTCCGGGCCGCCGGCGGCCTGGACGTAACCGCCACGAAGTTCCAGCCGGCGTACAGCTGAACGCCGCGGAACTGCTGGCTGCGGGTCACGCGCAAGGCCACGACGGCGGGCGGGTCCGACACAAGGTTGAGCGTCTGCAGCGTGTTGAACGGCGCAAGTTGCGGGCTCGGGTCGTAGAACAGCCACCGCTGCGACGTCTCGATGAGCCGCCAGACCCTTCCAAGATTGGCGTTGCTGGTCAGCGGCTGGAACACCTGCCCAACTACCTGGAAGCTGCTCGCGGGTCGCGGTGCGGCGGCGGCTGGTAGGGCAAAGCCGCCACCGCCACCGCCGCCAACACCGCTGCTGCTGCTGCTGCTGCTGCCGCCACCGCCGCCACCGCCGCCAACACCGCTGCTGCTGCCGCCGCCACCGCCGCCACCGCCGCCAACACCGCTGCTGCCGCCACCACCGCCGCCACCGCCGCCGCCGCCGCCACCACCGCCGCCGCCACCGCCGCCGCCGCCACCACCGCCGCCGCCGCTGCCGCCGCCGCCGCCGCCGCCGCCGCTGCTGCTGCCGCCGCCGCTGCTGCTGCCGCCGCCGCCGCTGCTGCTGCCGCCGCCGCCGCCGCCGCCGCCGCCGCTGCTGCTGCCGCCGCCGCTGCTGCTGCCGCCGCCGCCGCTGCTGCCGCCACCGCCGCCGCCGCTGCTGCTGCCGCCGCCGCTGCTGCCGCCGCCGCCGCTGCCGCCGCCGCCCGCCGCTGCCGTGGTGGGTGTCGGTGTTGGTGTTGGGGTCGGGTCGTCGTCGGTGATGCTGACGGTGGTCTCGGTGACCGAGCCCGCGCTCACCCCCGCCGGCAGTGTGCCGAAGCCCAGCTTCACCGACTCCCCGTCGTCGTTTTCCGTGTCCTGGGTGGCGGCGAAGGAGAAGGTCTGCGAGATGTCGCCGCTGGCGAAGGTCACGTTAGGCGGGACGCCGGAGTAGTCGGCGCTGGTCGCGCCGTTCTCGTTGACCGCGGTGATCGGGATGCTCACGCTCCGCTTCGGGTCGGCGCTCAGGTTCACCGTCACCGTCGCGCTGTCGCCCTCGTCCGCCGTGTACGCCGACTCCGCGTAGTTCACTGTAACCGCCGGGTCGTCGTCGGTGATGCTGACGGTGGTCTCGGCGACCGAGCCCGCGCTCACCCCCGCCGGCAGCGCGTCGAAGCCCAGCTTCACCGACTCCCCGTCGTCGTTTTCCGTGTCCTGGGTGGCGGCGAAGGAGAAGGTCTTCGTCGTCTCGCCGCTGGCGAAGGTCACGTCGGACGGGACGCCGGAATAGTCGGCGGCGGACGCGCCGCCCTCGTAGACCGCGGTGATCGGGATGCTCACGCTCCGCTCCGGGTCGGCGCTCAGGTTCACCGTCACCGTCGCGCTGTCGCCCTCGTCCGCCGTGTACGCCGACTCCGCGTAGCTCACTGTAACCGCCGGGTCGTCGTCGTCGGTGATGCTGACGGTGGTCTCGGTGACCGAGCCCGCGCTCACCCCCGCCGGCAGTGTGCCGAAGCCCAGCTTCACCGACTCCCCGTCGTCGTTTTCCGTGTCCTGGGTGGCGGCGAAGGAGAAGGTCTGCGAGATGTCGCCGCTGGCGAAGGTCACGTTAGGCGGGACGCCGGAGTAGTCGGCGCTGGTCGCGCCGTTCTCGTTGACCGCGGTGATCGGGATGCTCACGCTCCGCTCCGGGTCGGCGCTCAGGCTCACCGTCACCATCGCGCTGGCGCCCTCGACCACCGTGTGCGCCGACGCCGCGTAGCTCACCTCCGGCGCCGCCGCGGCGGCGGCTTCCCCTGGGGACCAGGGGCCGGGTCCGGAATCGTTGTGGGCCCGCAGCTGGAATTCGTACTTTACCCCGCCCTCAAGGCCGGTGATGGTGTAACTCCGGTCGCTCGGCGTCCCCACGCCCGTTACTACAGACCAGGTGTCGCCGCTTTTGTCCGCGACATCTTCGCGAATGTATCGCAGGTCGTAGGAGGTGATGGCCGTCGCCCCAGTATCGGTCGGCGTGTGCCAGTCGATTTCGAGTGTGCCGCTTCCCGGAGTGGCAGTGTTTATTTCAGGTGCGCCCGGAACGGAGCCATGGCCGTAGATGGTGAGACCCCACGACTTGAGCATCCCTGTATCTTGACTGTGAAGGTCTTTAATGCGCAGCGTCCACTCGCCGGCCGCGTCCTCGCCCAGATGGCGGGCCGAGCCGAAACGGAACTCCGTGTGCAACCCTCCCCCCCCCTATCCGTACAGAAGGGGACAGCCTAGAGACGGCAGGGGACAGCCTAGAGACGGCAGGGGACAGCGTAGAGACGGCAGGGGACAGCGTAGAGACGGCGTCTGAGGGCGAGACCAGCTCAATGGTCAAGTCCCGGAAGGAGGTGTGGTCGAAGTGGGCGTTAATCTCGACGAACTCAACAAAGTCCACATAGGGGTCTACGGTCAGACTGGCAGTGACCGTGGTGGGCGTACCGGACGATGGAGGGTCGGGGATGGACAGGTTGATGACGCCGGATTCGGAGGTGATTTCCCGCAAATCGCCGACGTTGGTCCAGCCCGAAGCCAGGTCCGTGGCCGCCTTGGCGTCCACGGTGCCGAAGCCGTACTCGTGGTTGAAGTTGTAGCGATCCGTGGTAGAGCCGTACTTGAAAGTTCCTTCTTCCCAGCCGCTGTTGTCCGTGTCGTTCTTCCGGGCGGAGGCCGCCAGGATGAGCTTGACGTCCCGCCACGTCAGCGCGTTGTTGGCCTCGCGCACCAGGGCAACAACGCCGGAGACTATGGGAGTGGCGGCGCTGGTGCCGCCAAAATTGTCTCTATACCGGTTCAGGTTGTCGGTGGTGGCTATTCCGGGCTGGTCATCTCTCCCGCTGTTGGATGGCGCGCACACCCACAGGTTTGCGCCTTTTTCTGAATAGGCGCTTCGTTCGTCGTCGTGCCCGATAGCACAGACGGCAGTCACGGCATAGAAGTTCGCGTACTCGTCCAGTGTGGAGTAGTCGAGGTTAGCTCCGTTCCCGCCAGCCCAAGCGTAGAAAACGCCTTTCCCCCGTATCCGGTGGTGACGCCATTCTTGACTGCCGCTTCCCATAGTTTATTAGCAGACTCCGGCAGGCCGAAGTCGCCAGGCCCCCAGCTGTTGTTGGATATTGCGGTGATTGCCGCGTTGCGAGACATGGCGTTCGCTTCACTGACATCGGCTACTCCTTCAAGCAGTAAGTTGTAACCGTATATCCTGGCCTCGGGGGCTACGCCGCGCATCCCGAGGCTGTTGTCCTTCGCCGCTATCAGACCGGCCACGGCGGTGCCGTGGCTATACCGTGGATGGTATATGCCGGTCTGGCGGGGGTGATAGTTGTGATTGAATGAGGTGAGGACGTTGTCCCTCAGGTCCTCGTGCAGTATTTGCATTCCATCGTCCACGACAGCCACGTTGATGCCTTCGCCCGTGTACGTGGGCCACACCTCCGCGACTCTGATATCCTGGCCGGCGCTGTTGCGAAACTGGTCGTCGTTGTTCAGATGCCACTGGCAGCCGTAGAGCGGGTCGTTTATGCCTGGATTCCGGGGAATGTTGGAGCAGCGGTTGAAGAAATAGGTGTAGCCGCCATCCACGATAGCCCTCAGGGTGTATTGACCCGTGTCTGTCGCGTCCCAGCCCGTAATCTTTAGGTGGTATGTGCCCGCGTCCAACCGGCCCCGGGAGGAGAAATAGTTGGGTTTGCCAGCCAGACCCATAGCGTTATACGAATCCATAGGGGCATTGAGGTTGTTGCCATCGGTCAGAGCGGCCCTGATCCTGATGTCGTCGCTCACGCCCTCAATGATCACATAATTTGTCTCGTCAAGGGTTAAGCTGAAGTAGTCCTCGTCTCCGGCCGGGTCTATGTTGCCGCCCGCCGTACCGCCGAGGATCAGTGGCTGGGCATCGGAAATGGCGCTGCCAGGCTCGGTTATGGCCACGGCAAACACTGAATACGGCCCGCTGGTTATGCCGTACGAACTCACCTTGACGTAGTACACCCCGGCGCTGAGGCTCCGCCGGATGAGGAAGTTCCTCCGGCCACTAGGGAGATAACCGTCATCGTTTTCTGCTATGCTCGCGCCGTCGCTCGTTAGCAGCTCACCAATAGTGTCAGGGTATCCGGAGGCGCGAATGGCTACCTCTGTATCTTGGGATAGTTCTAACTTAAAATAGTCTTGGTCGGTCGTCGGGTCAATCGTGCCGCTGGCAGAACTGTTGAGATTGAGAGTTGCAGCATCGGTCGTGGACGTGGTGTCCGTGAATTCCCTGATCCTGAGGGTATACGGTCCTTCAGTAGATCCGTAGCCGGTTACCTTGATATAGTACGTCCCTGGCTGGGGACGGTGCCACATGAAGAAGTTGTCCGGGTTGGGCAGCACACCGCCACGGTCGTTGTTTTTTATGGACGCGCCGTTGCTGTCCAGCAATTCGCCCATTGTATCAAGATCTCCAAGGGTGTAAATCCAGTAATCGGCTGTCGTTGACACGCTTAGGCTGAAGTAGTCTTCATCGTCGGTGGGATCGAGGACTCCCCACACCCTGGCGCCCGCGGTCACGCTCGTGGCATCCATGCGGGTGTTGCCATGGTCAGCGGGTGTCGCGCTGGTCGTTGTTGACCAGTCGCCGTCGACGTCGTCCACGTCCACCGCCCGCGCCTGCACGTCGTACTCCGTGCCGTTGGTCAGGCCGGTGACGGCGTAGGCCAGGCTGCCGCCGCCGTCTTCCCAGGCGTCGTCTACCACAGTCCAGTTGGCGTCATCCGTCTCGTCTTCGCTGGTCTCGATGTAGCGCACGTCGTAAGCCGCAACGCCGGTGGTGATGCCGGTGGGCGCGCTCCAGGAAACCAGCACGGCGCGGTCGTCGGCCCGCACGGAATCGACGGCGGGAGCGGGCAAGGGCAAGGGCAAGGGCAAGGGCAAGGGCAAGGGCAAAGCTGGCGTCCCGACCTCAGTTGCGGACCAGGTCCCGTCGCCGTTGGAGTTTACCGCCCGCGCCTGCACGTCGTACTCCGTGCCGTTGGTCAGGCCGGTGACGGTGTATTCCAGCGCGCCGGATGTCCAGGCGTTGTCCACCACGGTCCAGTTGGCGTCACCCGTCTCATCCGCGCTGGTCTCGATGTGACGCACGTCGTAGGCGGTGATGCCGGTTTCGCCGGCGGGGGCGGTCCAGGCCACGGTGAGTGTGGTGTCGCCGGAGGATACAGAATCGACGGCAGGCGCGGCGGGAGAAGACTGTGCGCCGGCGTAGCCCAGGGCCAGCGCCAGACAGAGCAACGCGAATCCCGCCGCCGACAGCAGTCTGGCCGGACTGAGCATCCTGGTCATGATATAGAGGCCTCCGAAGAGACGCAGGCTTTCACGGGAACTGCGGGGCACACCGGCCCATGGCATTCACTCACGCCAATCACTTCGCGGTGGCTTCTTTCCCCCAGTTGGGGCTGGAGATTTCCACACCGTCCTGCGCCGCCAGGGCGTTGGCGAGGTCCAGCGAGGGGAACCCTGGCTCAGTTTCAACGAAGAAGCCGTTGGCGATGTAGTCCAACTCCGATACGCGGTCCTTCTCGATCCCGTTGTTGGAGAAAAAGGCGTTGGTTTCCGCCTGGCTCCATTCGGGGCTGAGCGCCAGCAGGACGCCGCCGGGGAGGGTCATCAGCGCGCCGGATTCCGAGCGAAAGACGGGCAGGGTATTACCCCTCGATTGTCCATCGGCGCTCCTGACAACGTTGGTTCCATCCTCGCTGACCGAAACGACGTCACCAGGCAGTCCGCCGGAGTCTTTCTCGACTACCAGGTCTGTCTGAAGCTTGACTGTCATGGTCCTGTCGCCGTCCTGCCAGGCGTAGGGGTCGCCCTCGCCGGGGCCGGTAGCGCCGGGGCCGCCCTTCTGGGGAGAATCCGAATCGGTAACCGTGATTGGTTCCTGTTTCCCGGACGTTACGGAATAGTCGGAGGACACGACTTCAATCCCGTCGCCGTCTGTCGGCGACGGAGGGGTCGGTGTTGACACGGAGTCACCCACCGGGGGAGCAGATTCGGTTGCGGTGGCCCTCGGGAGCGTCGATGCGGTCTCCGTGGGCGCCGCAGGGGGCTGGGCCGCGGCAGTGGCCTTGAGCAGTGGCGATGCGGTCTCCGTGGGCGCTGCGGCGGGCTGGGCCGCTGGCGCAGCCGATCCGCATCCGGCCAGGACCGCCGTCACGCTTGATACAAGGGCAACTATGGCCAGCAGGGCAACGAGCTTTCTCATTTCACTCCACCTGTATTGCCCTGAATTATATTAGAAGTAACGACCGTTTAGAAGTAACGACCGTTTAATAGTAGCAGTTCAAGACGATTTCCCAATGCGGTTCGCGTTTGCGACCCGGTCTGAGTTCCTGCGTGCAGCGCTTCCTGCCAGTTGGGACCGGCAGCGGGTATCGCGCTTGTTGCCCCGATGGGCCTCCGGCGGCGCGCTCAGGGGGTCGCCTGCCCTGACCAGGGCGAGGCCCCGGCGCCGGGCAGGTAGTTAACGCCCGGGTCGATGCCGGCGGAGTGGCGGGGAGCGGGGATTGGCGGACCTGCGGGCCGGTTGAATACGAGGCTCAGCAGCAGTCGGCGCGGGGTGCGGGCGCTGTGATGGTGCGGCTTCTTGGTCCTGATGGCACGTTTTGCAGCTTTACGGGATGCCTGCCAGGCGAGGGTTGCCTGTTTGGCCGTCTGTGCCATTGGTCGGCGGTCGTAAGTTGCCCACTGCGGGTACTTGGGCGCGGAGGCCGGTGATGGCGCGGCTCTGGAGGGAGAGGGAGAACCTGTCCTTCCTGTCCTTGTGGGAGCCGGTGGCGGCCTTGCGGTGCAGCAGGAAGGCGTTGTACAGCGAGCCCATGTCGAGTAGGGCGTGGTCGATGCGGCGGTAGCCGCTTCTGTCGGTATGGGCGCGGTACTGGAGAGTGGTCTGCTGCATGGTCGCTCCAGCTTGGGGGATCTGTTTGAGTGCTGTCGACGGGCTTCTGTCAGTGGCGGGTTGATTTTGAAATCGACTCAGACTTGGGGGGAAGTGAGCAGTAGACGGCAGGCGGCGAGAGGGTTTAGGGATACTCTGAACAAGGCTTGGTTTGGCCTGAATTGTGTTTTCCGGGCGGAGAGGGTTGTGAGAATCGCAGCCCGGGAGTTGCCAGCCGGCATTCAGACACTTGCCTTTCGCCCCTGGCGGGACTGTTTTAGTCCGGCGCGGGCCATTGTAAGCGGCGGAGAGGTTCCGTTTGCTTGTAGGGTATGGCTGTTTGAGGACTCCCATTTCAGCTTCAGTATTTCATCGTAAGGCGCCTTATACCCTACAAGCAAACGGAGCCCTCCCGTCTACCCGAATTCGAGCCCGGATCATCGCGCCTGTAACTCCCTCACCCCCTTCCGGTGGCCTCACGCCGTACATCCGTGTCCATCGGTGGATTTGGGTTTAAGCGCTACCCTCCCACAGGCATCGGTGTTTGCCATGATTTCTCTCGCGTTGCGGTCAATATGAAGCCTATGGACAATAAAACCAGCCGCCTTGTTATTTGTATGTATACTGTCGTTGATATTATAACAATTGGTTGCTATTTCGGCAAAGGCTGACGGGTCGTCTTGAAAGAGTTCCGGCCCCTGTTCATCCGAGGCAGCTTGGAGCGTCTTCCTGGCACGGCGCCACGCTGCCCCGCCAATTAACCCGGACGCGATGCTTAGTGCCGGGCGATGAACTCCAGGACCAGGCCGTTCCAGACCTGGGGCCGTTCCCAGAACCCCGCGTGGCCTGCGTCGTGAAGGGAGACGAACCGGGAAGTCGGGATATGCGCCGCCAGCATCCGCATCAGCGCCGGGGGCGACAGCAGGTCAGCCTCTCCTGAGAGAATCAGCGCCGGGACCTGCATGGTCTGCAACCGGGCGTAGGCGATGGGTTCGCGGAGCGCCTGGGCGGGAACCGCGCCTCCGGGCCTGCTGGCCAGTTCTATCTCCAGCCAGCGACTCGCGCCGTCCGGGTCCGTGCCCCGGTAGGACGGGCCGAGCTCCCGCAACTCCACCGGCAGATTCTGGATCTCCGGCGGACGGAGCCGCCGCTGCACTTCCAGGTAGGCTTCATCCTGCACTCCGCCGATAGTGTTGGCGGCCACCAGGCTGCGCACCCGCTGCGGGTGGGTCAGAGCGTAGTCCAGCGCCGTAATCCCGCCGGCCGCCGTAGCCACCAGGTGGACGCGCTCCAGGGACAGACTCTCCAGCATGGCGTGCAGGTCGTCGCCGGGAAAGCCCGGCTGGTGTTCGGGGTTGGTGGGAACGGACCGGCCCCAGGTGCGCCGGTCGTAGGTGATGCACCGGTAGCCGGCGGTCGTGAAGGCAGGCAACTGATGCACCCAGCTTTCGCAGGCGCCGGAAGCGGCGTGCAGGAAAACCACGGGCGTGCCCGTTCCTCCTGTGTCCTCATACCACAAGTCAACCCCTGGCAGAGCTAGGTATGGCATAACACTGAGACCTCCCGGAAAGTGTACTGAAGCAGGTGGAACATCGGATTCCTGGCGCAACGTCATTATGACATAGCGGGCATCCCGGTCTTCATCCACCTGGTGGCGACTGAACCAAATGGAGGCGCGCAATTTCAACCCCTTGCCGGGAATAGATCGCCGGGAATAGATCGCCGGGAATGGACCGCCGGGAATGGACCGTTTGCCAACCGCCCGGGCCGCTCCGGCCCTCCCCCAAGGAATAGGGCAAATGATCTCTACGCTCATTCATCTGATAACGTATTACGTAACTAAATTGATGATTATCTACTGTAATACATATCAGTTCTCTGTATTATAGCCTCTAATAATTTACATTATATCCAACAGTATGCTATATTCAGCCGTGCTCTCGGGGCCGGGCGGAAATTTCCGCTACGGGACGGAAAATTTCCGTTCAAGGCCGGCCAGGGCGCGGCCCGTTGCGGTTGGCGGACAGCATTTCAGCAGGTCGAATCGGCGGCCGGACAGGAGGATAAACGACACTCTTTCGCCATACTCGTCAGTTCGGGCACAGATTGCCCCGTTGGAATCCGGAACCCGGTTACGTACAGCGTCTTGTTTGGCCGCTTAGGGACTTGCCAAAACTCAAGAGACGAAGAGGAGGATTCCCGATCTGCGTAGCCCGCTATTCCTCGGACTGGCCCTGATTCTGATACTGAGCCTGCTGGCTGCTTGCGGAGGGGCAGCCGAGCCAACAGCCGTGCCGCCGACCGCCGCGCCCCAGCCAACAGCCACCACCGCTCCAACGCCCACCGAAGCCCCGGCGGCGATGTCGGCGCTGGAACAATACGCCGCTGATAAAGCCGGCGGCCCCGGCGCAATCTACCTCGGCGACATCAACCAAAAGACCCGCAGCCACAGCGCCGCGCTGTCCGATTGGATCAACGGAATGGGGGCCGAGCCCCAGTTCCCCGCCTTTGCCGAAGTCTACACCGCCATTGAACGCGGCATTCTGGACTGCGGAGTAACCGGGGCCGACGCAGGATTCGGTCAGCGCTGGTACGAAGTGACCGACTACATCATCGGCCCGCTGCTCAGCTTCTCGTCCAACAACAACGTGATCAACGGCGATAAGTGGGCTTCCATCGCTGAAGACCTGCAACAAATAATCGTCGAAGAGGCCGCCAAATCGGAGTTGGAGGCACTGAGAATCGCAGCCATCCAGAACGAGATGGGGCTGCTCAAGAACACCTCGGACGACTCCCGCGGGGCGGGAATAGACGCAATGGAGTTCGTCCCCTTCTCCGAAGAGATGACTTTCCGCAGCCTGAATACATCTGTGATGGAACACGTGGTGCCGGCCTGGGTGAACCGGGTTGGAGACACCGGCCATCCCATCATCGCCGACAGCTTCAACCAGAAGGTCGGCCCGATAGTCGGCCTGCGAATCGAAGCCGACGGCACGGTGGTCAAGATCAACTAAACGCGCCGGTTCGCATCAAGCCGAAAGAGATTCGCATCAAGCCGAAAGAGAAAGGGGCGGAAGTTACACTCGCCCCTTTCTCGTGCCGACGATACTCGTGGGTGTCGCATCATGGCCGCACCGGAACGGCGCCCACCCTGGCCCGGGCTATGCGAGCGGCGGCGATGGCGGCGGTTGCCAGGTACATTGCCACGTTGGCCCCGATGGTTGCCCCGAAGGCGGTGTAGGTGAAAGGAGTCGTACCAGGCTCGGCGCAGCATTCGATCTCCCTGTTTGCCCCGACCTGGTAACCTATCAGGCCGCCGGTGACGCCCCCGGCCACGCACAGCAGAAAGGTCACAATGAAGGTCAACCTCTGCTGGCGGTCAAGCCTGATCCAGGCGATGTTTGCCCCGATTCCAGCCGCTATCCCGCCGCCGGCCATCGACATTATCATGAACGTGGACCTCTCGCTGGCGCCGGAAAATATGAACAAGCCCCAGGCGATGGCCAGACCCACCATGCTCAGCACGATGCCAAGCCCCAACCCAAGCATGGCCCGCCCCGCGAGTATTGCCAGATTGCGTACGATGTCCGATATGTCGGCAAGTTGTTTGATTGTCATTGCTCCATTCTTTTCGGCAGGCGCTCTCCGAGTTAGCCTGCCTCATGCCTATGCCGCTTCGGAGACGAGTCTTTCCTGATCAGACCGGGGGCGGATAACGTCCGTCCAAATTCAAGGACTTCGTCTTTCATGGTGACCGTCAACCCCAGGCACTGCATGGCGAAGGCGCCGGGCAGAGGCTCGATAGACTCCATTTCCGCAACCGGCGTTCCGCCTTCGCGGTCTCCAATCCGAAGGTAGGCTCATCCCGAGGGAGCAGTCACGGGGGGTACGTCGGCCATTATTAAAATGTTCGGAACCGTGAATTGCAAACCCAATCAGCCGCAATTTCGTGGCTGACTACCGTGTACAGGGAGCCGGTGTCCACCAAGAAATCGAGGGGGGATGTCCGGTCTTTGTCAGGACCAATTCCTCCTTCAACCCTCACCATTCCCATATTGAGTTCCCCTTTTGCGATAACGGCCCCGCCCCGTTTTATCTGCCCTGCCGGATAAAGTCGGCGATGCGCTCACCAATCATCATTGTAGTGCAGTTGGTGTTGGCCCGCACACAGTTCGGCATGATGGAGGCGTCGGCGACCCGCAGTCCTTCCAGTCCGTGGACGCGGCCCTGCTGGTCCACCACCGCCATGCCGTCGGAGGCCGGGCCCATCTTGCAGGTGCTGGTCAGGTGCTGCCCGCTGACCACGGTGCGGCGGATGAAGGCGTCAAGGGCCTCATCCGAGTCCAACTCATCATCGGACGGGCGGAGGCGTTCCTCGATGATGTCGCTGAAGGCTGGGTGTTTCCCCAACTCGGCGGCAATCCGCACGACCTCGCGGCAGCGTTGTAGGTCGAATTCGTTCTCGAAGAACTGGAAGTTGATTGTCGGCGGGGAGTACGGATCAGGGGAAGTGATCTGCAATTCGCCGGACCCCTCTTCCAGGTTGATGAAGGTATACATTCCCAGACCCTCGACCGGGTTTCCATCAGGATCAATATACGCTCGTGGATTGATCAGCGAGCTCATCAGGATTTGCAGGTCGTTGCGGTGCGGCGACCCGGTGGCCGTCCAACGCGCGGCCACCTGCATTCGCGGCGCGTGAGCGTCCAGCGCGTGGCCGGGCTTGGTACGGAACGGGACGTATACGATGGGATGGTCGCGGAGGCTTTGCCCTACACCCGGCAGCTCGTGAATTTGCCGGATGCCCGCGGCGGCGAGTTGCTCCGCCGGGCCCACGCCCGACAGCAGCAGGATGTGGGGCGAGCCGATGGTCCCGCTGCTGAGGACAATCTCATCGGCCTCCACCACGAAGGTCTCGTCGCCCGACTCCACCTGGACACCCGTGGCGCGATTGCCGTCGAAGAGCAGGCGATGCACCGTGCAGTTGGGGCGGATGGTCAGGTTCAGGCGATGACGCGCCAGGTTCAGGTATCCCAGCGCGGTGCTGAGCCGGATGCCGTTGGGGTTGTTGAGCGGCACCGGGCCTACGCCGGTGGCGTCGGGATGGTTGAAGTCGGGCACGTCCGCCATTCCGATGCTGCGGCAGGCAGTGTAAAAGGCGTTCTGGTCGGGACGCCACTCCGCACGGCTGAAGCGCCGGCAGACTATGGGGCCGTCGGAGTTGTGGAAGTCGCTACCGCCGAACTCCGTGTCGGTCTCCATCTTGCGGAAATAGTGCAACAGGTTCTGATAGCTCCACTGGTCGTTGCCCTCGGCGGCCCAGGAATCGTAGTCCTCCGGCACGCCGCGCAGGAACACCTGACCATTGATGGCGCTGCTGCCGCCCGTCACCTTGCCGCGCGGGATATGCAGGGGGCCGCTGCTGTCGGTGCCCCGGCCATAGAACTCCCAGTTGTGGTGGGTCGTTACGGTATCAATGCCGGAGGCGAATCCGAACTTGATTTCCTCCGGCAGTTGCTCGAAATCAGGGTAGTCCGGCCCCGCCTCCAGTAGCAGCACCGAGCGTTGCGGGTCCTCGCTGAGCCGTGTAGCCATCACGCCGCCTCCCGACCCCGCTCCAATCACGATAGTGTCGTACTTCATAGCGCCTCCAGACGTCCAGCCTATTCCGCTTTCAACTATAAGGTATTCTAATGAGGGCCGCAGCCGCCGCCCTTCGACGAAACCGCAGAGTTGCATCCTTTCGTGGCCTGCCCCCGAAACCAGGCCCAGGATGGATGTTAGGATCCTGGGCCAAGAAGGGGGAAGAAATGGCGAAAAGGAAACACACAGGAAACACACACCGGAGGAGATCATCAACAAGCTGAGGGAGGCGGAGGTGATCATCGCTGCGGGCAGCGCCGTGGCCGAGGCCAGCCGGCGCATCGGGGTCTCCGAGCTGACCTTCTGCCGCCGGCAGTCGTAGGGGCCGGCGGCGGATCCTCATGGCCCGGCGGGTTCAGCGGGTCAGGAACTCCACTATTCGCGGGTTGATTTCCTCCGGCTTCTCCTGGTGCATGAAGTGGCCGGCGCCGGGTATGATGACCTTCTCCAATCCCCCGGAGAAATAGGCGTCCATCGCCTTGCTCTCAAAGGACTCCAGCCGCCTTGGGCGGTCGCGGGTACCGTGAAATGCCAAGGTGGGAATGGTCACCGGACCGGCATTGATCAGTTTCTCATCCTCCTGCAATGCCGGGCCCTGCGGCGTCTGGCCGAACCTTGCCCGATAGTAGCCCAATGCGGCTTCCACCACGCCCGGCTTGCGGAAGGTCTCGCGGATGCTTTCCAGAGCGTAGGCCGGTATGTCCCACTCAGGCGAAGCGTCCCGCCACCACTGCTCCACATAGGCGTAGTCATTGTGGGCCACCGCCCTATCGGCGAAGGGCATCTGGAAGAAGTAGAAATGCCAGGTGCCCCTCAGGTACCAGTAGTCCAGCGCCAGCTCCTCGTCGACCCGGCCCGAGGCGATGACCACCAGCTTGTTCACTTTCTCGGGAGCCAGAACCGTCGCGCCGATGACAGCCCCCGCGCCCCAGTCGTTGCCTATGAGATATGCCTGCCCGCCGCCCAGGGCGTCAACCAGGGCGACCGCATCGCGGGCAAGCGAAACGGCCCGGTAGTTCCCGTCTCGCGGCGCCTCGGTGGGGGCGTAGCCGCGCATGAAGGGCGCGACGGCCCGGAACCCCGCCTCGGCCAGGTCGGGCAGCAGGTGGCGGAAGGACCACGCATGGTCGGGGAACCCATGCAGGCACAGCGCCAGCGGCCCCCCGCCCATTTCCAGATAGTGAAAGTTGAGGCCGTTTGCCTGTACGGAACCGGTCTTGAACTCGGTCATGGCGCCTCCCGGAGAATCAGGGTGGTTGCGCCGATGGTAGGCAACCGCCCGCAAGGTGTCAACGGCTCAGCCGGTGGTGAAAATCCGTCTGCCAATGTTGACATGACGGGCTTTCCGGTAGATATTGGCTCTAAATTTGCACCATTGACCGACTCGCCTTGCGGGGGGGACGAAAAATGCCAGCCCGTACCGGACAGGAATACATCGCCGGCCTTAAGGAACGTCCCAGGGAGGTGTGGCTCGACGGTAAGCGGGTCAGGGATGTAACCGAGCACCCGGCGCTGCGCAACGGTGTGCGGTCGGTGGCCGCCCTCTACGATATGCAGCACGACCCGTCGCTGCGGGAAGAGATGACCTTCGCCTCGCCCTCCACCGGCGACCCGGTGGGGCTGTCCTTCCTGATACCCCGGAGCATCGAGGACCTGGTGCGGCGCCGGGAGATGATGTCCCGCTGGGCCTGGGCCAGTTGCGGCATGATGGGCCGCTCCCCCGATTTTATGAACTCCATATTTTCCGCTTGGGCAGGATCGGCGGGCTACTTCGCCCAGGACCGGCCCGAATTCAAGCAGAATATGCTGAATTACCACGAGTTCATCCGCGAGAACGACGTCACCCTCACCCACGCCTTGGTAAATCTGCAACGCCGCCGCAACGCCGGGCCCACCGACACCCTGAGTGGGGAGGTGGCGCTGACGGTGGTCAAAGAGACCGACGCCGGCATCGTGGTCAGGGGCAGCCGGACGCTGGCCACCCTCGGCCCCATTTCAGACGAGATTGCCATCTATCCCGTGGCCAGCCACCGTCTGGACGGGAACGCCCAGAAGCAAACTTTCTCCTTCTCCATCCCCTGCGACACCCCCGGCGTAAAGTTCCTCTGCCGGGAGAGCTTCGACCTGGGCCGCTCCCACTTCAATCACCCGCTGGGTTCCCGCTTCGAGGAAATGGACTCGGTGGTGTTCTTCGACGACGTGCTGGCGCCTTGGGAGAGGGTCTTTCTGCTGGGCAATGTGGAGTTGGGCAACGGCTACGCAGCGGGCACCCAGTCGGACGCCCACACGGGCCACCAGATCCTCAACCGCTGCCTTGTAAAGACGGAGTTCATCCTGGGCTTGGCCGACCTCATCGTGGACACCCTGGGGTCGGGGAGCATTCCACACGTCCAGGAGCAGGTGGCGGAGTTGATCACCAACCGCGACGTGCTGCGGGCGTGCGTGCGGGCCGCGGAGGCCGACGCCACGATGAACCAGTGGGGCATGATGTGCCCGGACGTCAACGCCATCCGCGCCGGGCGCACCCTGTTCGGCCGCTCCATGTTCCCCCGGATGGTGGAGATTATCCAGCTTCTCGGCACCGGCGGTCTGATGGCCCTGCCCGCGGAAGCCGACTTTAACTCCGGCATCGCACCGGAAATCGAACAGTACTTCGCCACCGACTCCACCGACGCCCGCAGCCGGGCCAAGCTGTTCCATCTGGCTTGGGACGCATCGTGCAGCGCCTTCAGTGGACGTCAGGTGCTCTACGAGCGAATGTTCGGCGGCAACCCGGTGCGAAATTCCATCACCCTGTTCCAGAACTATAACAAGGAACCCTTCAAGGCAAAGGTGCGCCAGTTCCTTGAAAATGAAGATTGGCCGTAGCTTAACCCGCTCACCCTAACCCTCTCCCAGAGGTGGAGGGAACTGCTCGGGGCAAATTCAGACAGAGTTAAAGGACGGAGGCAGAGATATGTCATACACACCGAAGAGCCTTGGCCACCTGGTTATGCGGGTTCGGGACTTGGACCGCTCCGTGGACTTCTACACGCGCATCATGGGCCTGACCATCATGGAGAAGACCGCCAGCGGCACCGTGTTCATGTCGGCCAACACCGAGAAGTCCCACGAGCTGGCCATCCGCGCCATCGGCATGGACGCCGGGGGGCCGGACCACTCCGTCGTCGGGCAGGCCCACATGGCCTGGCAGATGGAAACCTTCGAGGACCTTCAGGAGCTGTACGACCGGCTCAAGGAGAACGATGTCCGCATCGCGCGGATGGGCGACCACGGCGTCTCGATGGGTGTCTACCTGTTGGACCCCGACGACAACGAGATCGAGGTCTACTTCGAGTTGCCCAAGGAGCAGTGGGAACGCCACCCGGAGAAGGGCCTCTTCGGCAACCAGTTCCCCCGCCAACTGGAAGAGCCGGTCGCCGCAGCCGACGATTAGCCGGAACCGGCCGGGTGTAAGCCAGTGGCTACTCGAACAGTTCCGGGGCGGAGATGCTTTCCGCCCCGGAACTGTTGCAAAGGGCCTCGGCGCTCGTGCCCGTTCTCAAGGAACGAGCGGCCCGCACAGAGGAATTGCGGCGCGTGCCGGACGAGTCGGTCAGCGGCCTGCTGGCTTCGGGGCTTTACCGCATCGGTGTTCCCAAGCGGTTCGGCGGCGTAGACGTTGGCTGCGGCCTGGTCCTTGACGTGGCCGCCAAGTTGGGCCGGGGCTGCCCCTCGACGGCGTGGCGCTACGGTCTGTGGGCGGCCCACGCCTGGCCGGTTGGCTACTGGCAGGCGCAGGAGGATGTGTTCGGCCCAGGGCCGGACGCCCGCGGCTCTTGAAGTGAGCGTCCTGCTCGGCTGTCCAATCATAGAGACCTATGCGAAACTCCGCCGCGCAGAGCGGTTGACCATTTGCAGGCAGAGGGCTTTGGGGCTATCCCAGGGTCCGCACTCACCCGAGCCAGATATCCAGTAGAATAGTGAGTACAATCTTGTGATTGTGCGCACTAAGTTGACAGTGGATATTCCCGACTGGAGTACTGTCGCATTCAATCAACAGGATGTACGAAATTCTGAGGAGTAAGTTGATTCCGGTGGTCTTACTCTTGGTGGTGGTGTTGGTTTTCGCGAGCGCAGTGCTGGCTACCGGCGGCCCTCCGGGGAGAACTAATGAAGACCAAGTGAGGGAGGATTCGGTCAAGTCCGTGCTGAACAGCAAGGGCAAGGTGATTGACCCCAACCGCCAGATGGCCTCGGTGGCGAGCAGTCACGAAGGCGGGTTCGGGGGATGGTACTTCTCCGACGACAAGGACACCGTCTACGTCTTCATGAAGGATACCACCAAGACCGCAGCGGCCCGGAGCGCGTTCGAGGCTGCGTACTCAGGGCGACATGCCCCTGCGAACACGGTCGTGGTTGCAGGCTCCTACTCCCTGGACGACCTGTCCAACTGGTTCTATCAGATTATCGAAGGCCTGAACGCGGAGGGCATCAGTTTCAGAAGTGCCTCAATTGACCACAGCGGGAACATTATCACGATAGGTCTCGCCGAAGCCTCGCACCGAGATACGGCGCGGCGCATCATGGAGGACTTGGAAATCCCGACGGGCGCGGTGGAGCTCACCCGGAGGGGCGATGGCAGGCTCCTTGATGGCGAGGCCTTGGATGAGGAGTGGCGCCCGGTGGTCGGTGGGATACAGCGCCAGCAGGTATTCGACGGACTGAAGTGCACCATCGGGTTCGGTACGGAGCGCAATGACGAGGAGGGATTCATCCTGGCCTCTCACTGCACCAACGAGCAGGAAGATATTGGAGATCTCGACAATGCAACCATTCACCAGCCGAACTACCCATGGATAGGCTCGAATGTCATCAGCGAAGAGACCATCGACCCCCAGACTTACGAGATAGACAACTTCCTCTGCCTGGATAACTACCACTGCCGGTACAGCGATGCGGCCTACGCTGAACTGGACTCCGGTGAGGACCTGGACCTGGGCAGGATAGCCGAGCCGGAGGGCTACAACGAGAATGACGTGGACCCCGCCTACGAGACCCTGGGGATAGTCGCCGAGCAGGCGGGCTTCTCGGTAGGCGATAAGGTCGAGTTCATCGGCAGGACCTCGGGATGGGAGAAGGCGGAGATTACCAGCACCTGCGCGGCAGTCGTAGCTGAGGACCCCCCTCTTTCGCAATCCCGGGACGATAATCCTCTGCTCCGGGCAAGCCGAACCCTTGGCCGGGTATGACGGCCCGAACCCTGGAGACAGCGGCGCCCCGGTATTCATCCGAGACGGCGACAATGTGGAGCTGATTGGCGCCATATTCTATGGAGGCTCCCAGCGCTTCAACTTCTCGAAGATAGGATTCATCTACTACTAACTGGATTCATCTGCCTACTGGGACGCCTGCACTTCCGGCTGCTAGGACGTGTGGACATTCAGGCAATTGAGGTAAGTGAAAGGCCCGCTGGTTCGTCGGCGGGCCTTGTTGCTTGTCTTTGGTCCCGGCGCTACGGCCGGGGCGGCCAAGAACGCTCTAGTTGGGAACCCACACCATGGCTCCGACTTCGCTGAACTCCCGCTTCAGCTTCTGCCACGAGTCTCCGGCGTCGCTGCTGGAGTAGACCTCGCCCAACAGGCTGGAGGCGAGCACAAAGTCAGGGTCGGCGGGGTGGGTGGCGATGGACCAGATGTTGGAATTCGGCTCCACCGGCAGAGGACGAGTCTCCCACGTCTTCCCGCCGTCCGTGGAGCGTTGGATGGCCCCGATGCTGCCGATGGCCGTGTCGCCCGCGGCGGCGAAGAGCACGTTGGGGTCGTCGGGCTTGAAGGCGATGCCCCGGCTGTAGGGCAGGGCGAACTTGTCGGTGGTGACCACGGACTGCCAGCTTTCGCCCATGTCGGTCGTCTCGTAGATTTCCCGGGGAGTGCCGGCCAGCACCTTGTTCGATTCCCCTGGGCTGATGGCCATGCCGTGTATGTCGGGATTCACGCCGCCCTGGACGTGGGTCCAGGTGTCGCCGCCGTCCAGGCTGCGGTAAACGCCGTCAACCTCCACCCCGGCCCAGACGGTGCGGTGATCATGAGGGTCAACCATCAGCATGGTCACCATGGGAGGGCCGATGTGACATTCCTGGGCCATCTGTACCGACAGCTTGCTCCAGCTCTGGCCGCCGTCCCGCGAGCGGAAAAGGGCCGCGGGCTTGATTCCGACAAAGATGGTCTGGGTGTCCTCCGGGTCTATGGCGATCGACCAGATGGGCATTCCCTCCATGGGCGACCACAGCTTCTCCCAAGTGGCCCCCCGGTCTTCGCTGCGATAGATGCCGTGGTCGGAGCCGGCCAGGATGCGGTTGGGGTCATCGGGGTAGACCGCCATCCCCCTCACCTGGCTCCCCAGCGGGAAGGGGTCCCGGATGCGGTTCCAGTTATCCCCGCCGTCGGGGCTGTGCCAGACGCCGCCGCCAAAGCCGACGGCTCCCACGCAGATGCTGTAATCCTTTCCCATAGCAATGCCTCCCGCAACTGATTTTTCTTGTACTTAGGGGGGAGTGCGCCCTTTTGCAGCAGTATACGAAATAACGTGTCCGAAATCCATCGCAGATTCGCAAAAACAGGGCGAGCGGCAATCGGGCGGCTGGCCGGCCAGAGGGTATCAGATACTCGTAAAGCATAGCGCCTCCCGCCCTTATGAAACGACGCCGGCGCAAATTGCGCCGATTCGTTGGAGGACGCGCCTGGATTAGCAGGAACAATGGTGTGATTATATTCACAATATTGACACTAACTATTTCATTTTGCGATACTGGATTTAACCCAAACGGAAGGAGGCGCCTCAATAGAAAACGAAACTCACATTTCTGGTGATTATGGTCATGTCGGTCCTGCTCCTGTTCTCTGGAGTAACATTCGCCGAAGGGCCTCCGGACGACGGAGGCGAGGTCTTTGGCAAGACTGACGGAGAGGAAACTGCTATTTCCGAAGGATCCGTCCTTGGACAGGCGACACTTCGAGACTCGAAGTGTGTTGTCGATTCACCGATCACGGTAGGTGCGCGAGTTCCAAACGGAAGCGCTGGGTCAGTCATCATTTGGGCTTTCGATGATGAGTGTCGGGCCGTCGTACAAGAAATTCGGCCGGTACAAGAAGGTGAAGCCGGACCGGCTGAAGGTGGACAGTCCTAATCTCCCACGCCCTCGGGCACTACTACCCCTGACCAGAGTTCGCGTGATGCCAATGCAGCGGGTTCTGTAGAAACCAAAACGGGATGGGTGAAATACTTCATCGGCGAACAGTTTGATCTTCCCGCTACACAGGTATACGCAGAGATGGGGTATGAGGACTATGGAGACACCGTAGGAGGCGGTCATGATCCTCACACTCGATGCTGGACTTCTTCGTTTCCTTTCTGGACGGACGATAGAGGACTGTTTCTCAAGCTACTATCCGCACGGACCGGATTACGTCTGGATTGAAGTCACGGGTGAGTTCAGTCACTCTTTGTCCATCGAATACACTCAGTATGCGCAGTGGTATGGCACGTCGAACGGATACTCGTACCGGTGATCTTTGATTGAGGGAGATCTACCTCCATTATGGGAAGGATTCTGCTACGGCGATGTCATCGACTAACCATGGACAAGGAAGAAATTGGAGAATGGCTAGTCCTGCTAGGCGGCACACTAGCCATTTCAGTAAGCATCACTCTCCTCGTTTGGCTGGTATACCGACCGGCGGCTTCCATAAATCTGCTTAATGCGTTCACGCTGGGTCTGGGGGTGCTCGGAGGGACAATTACTCTTATCTATTCAAGCCGAATTCGTGTGCTGGTCGGAGCTAATCTCATCCTTGTGCTCGCGGCGGCTCCGACAGTGTTTGGAGCGGTCTGGCTGCTTTATGTTCCTCCCATAGCATTTGTGGCCACCGGGACGGTTTGGAAGATTCTTCACAGGTATTTCGCTCATAGAGAATTACCTGGATCGCCCAGATGACTATATTGCCCATCAAGGCCAAGAACAAGGGAGGTGGAAGGGCGAACGCGAGGGAATTGTGTGACACCAACACGACGACCATGTATCTGAACGTGGTCGATGTTGACCTCGTTGGCGTGTCGGACTGGCCCGACGTTTATGAGGTCGTCGCCAATGTCGATTGCCGACCCATCGACGACTAGCAGGGAATCTGCGGAGCATCCAACGGAGGGCACATCCGACATGACGCCAATACTCATCCTTAAGGCATTCGGGCATCTCCCCTCCACGGACTTGATTGAGTCCGAGAGGGAACGGGAGCGGCGCGAATGGATGGACTCATCCACGGGCGTGGAGGAGGTAGGCACCCTCCTCCGCGCCTTCGAGGCGCGCGCCAATGTTATGGGTTGGGGGGTGGCCAGCCCTCGTGACGCCACCCTCCCGCAACCGCTCTGGAATGTGTTTGAGGCGGGCCTTTTCGACGGCGAGGATGACCCGTCCCTGATTGGTTGGGCGTACGTCGGAGTGGTAAACCCGATAGACCTGAGCAGGCAACCACTGGTGCCTCGGCCAGGAACCGGCGCGGGCTGGGCCGCAACCTGGATGCCACCGGGCTACGGCGAGTTCACGGTAGCCCTCCCCGTAGCTCTCCCCCCGTTCGTGCAATGCCTGGACGATGCCGTGCGCCGCATAGGTGCCACCGACGTCTCTGGTTACCAGCTAACCTGCCACCACGCCAACCTCCAGCCCAGCCAACGGAGCCGGGAGCATCTGGTCTCCGGGATTGGCTGGTTCCATGTCCCCGCGCCGGATGCGATAGCTGTGGATGCGCTGGTCGCCTTCGACCGTGGATTTCTTGGCGACCACCCGACCTCAGAGCTTAGGTCCAGAGTTGGGCGCAGGGGTAACGAGCCGTTCGAGTTCGACCTAGCGCCGGACTTACCGGACGAGCACCGAGTTAGAGTGCCCGGCAGTTCCATCATACAATCGGTCGCCTTCGAGCCTTCGGAAATTGGCCTGTCGGTCAGGATGCCGGAGTGGTCGGCCACCGCTGCGGGGTGGGTACTCGCCACCGTCGTAGACGCAGCGCACACTATCGCGCCTGATGTCGAAAACTTCGTACTTCGAATAACGCGGGTTCGGTGACGGAGCCGGCCCGGTCGGGGACACCGGAGAAGGCGGCTCGTAAGCGTGGCCCCTTTCGCGTATGAGCCCTCGGCATCCGGCCGGGGCCTTTTCTTTATAACCCTTTTTCCGTGCGGGTGTTACCCGTTTTTAGGATAAGCTCTAAGTTAAATGCCCCATTTGCTGACATTCGCTGCTTGCCTACTCTGGTAACGCCTCCCTATCCTAGCATCTGCAAGGACTCACGAACTACGCTGCTCCTGACCCTGTTCTGACCTGGCCCCGAGCTGTCCAACAGGGCCCGTTGAAATACTGCCCGTTGAAATACTTGAGGAAGAACAGGCGCAAAGGTCTGCCGTACACCCGGCCCAATGAGCAAAAATGAGCAAAAATGGGCGGAAATGAGAGGGAAAACTGATTTTTAGCCGCCCCGGTGGGCACACAGGAACG
This sequence comes from Dehalococcoidia bacterium, assembly GCA_965261945.1. Classification (GTDB taxonomy): domain Bacteria; phylum Chloroflexota; class Dehalococcoidia; order Lucifugimonadales; family UBA3495; genus VXOI01. Next base: position 1,357,564 of record CBDHEF010000002.1, on the reverse strand, counting down.
CGACAGCGGCCCCGTGATGCGCTGGCGCGCACCACGTTTGACGAGAGTTTGGGAGTGAGAGGGACGAGCGGCCAAACGACGAGGGAATACAAAGAGGGAATACAAAGAGGGAATACAAAGAGGGAATACAAAAACCTGGCCCCGCGCTCAGGGCAAATGCATTCTAATAGGACTTACGCAGTTGAAGGCAATTTCGTATCTGGATAGGCCCTTGGATATTCATTCACGCATCAGTAATTCTCCCCCTCCCAGAGGGAGAGGAAATTCAGGAGGGGAGAGGGAACAACTGAAAAACCTCGCCCCCCGGCGCTGTTGCTTGGAGTGCTGCCCGAAATCGCCGGGCTAGAGCGGCTGGCGGTGGGCGAAGCCCCGGTCGGTCTCGTGCCAGAATTCGATGCTATCCTCGCCGCTGGTCCAGCAGAGGTAGACTTCCCGCCCGTCGCGCAGGTGGGGGAAGTCCACCAGGCCCTTGGGGATGTCGCGGATCAGGATTCCCTCGGCCGTTATAACGTCCACGATTTCCTGGAGTTCCTTGTCCATCGCGTCCAGTTCAGCCTGCACACTGTTGATTTCGTTGTACCTCTCGAAGGTGCCGTTTAGCCTCTGTTGCTCCCGCTGAATTCCGGTCAGCCGTTCCCGCAACTCCTCCAGGCGTTCCATTGACGAATTCAGGCGCTGAAAGGTGCGCTCCAGCCAGGGAATCAGGTAATTTGCTTGTTGGAGGGTGAACCGGCGTCGCTGCATAGACCTACATTCCTGATGTGGTTATTCATACAAACTGTAGCCCAACCGGGGCGGCGGGCGCAATCATCATGCTGTGGGTTGGTGAAATGGCGTACAATAGGCAGACCGCCCGGGGCCGCCTGCGGCCACACATCTCCGGCGGCGAGGAAGCGATATGCCCATCATAGACCATCGCCAGGCCCCGGAAGTTCCCTGGCGGCCCGGTTACCGCAAATGGGACATCACCACCCACGAACATGGCGTTTCCACCTCCCTCAGCCTCAATTATGCCGAGCCCGGAACCGGAGCTCCGCTGCACACCCACGCCATAGACGAGCTTATCGTCATAATGTCCGGCACGCTGGAAGTCCGCATAGACGGAGAAACGCACCGGGTTGAGAAGGACCACACGCTGGTAATCCCGCCGGGCGTGGAGCACGCTTTCACCGTAGTGGGGGAAGAGAACGCCGACCTGCTGGTGGTCTTCCCCGACATGGACCCCTACGCTGCCCACAACACCACCTACCTGGAAGGCAACCGCCCCTCAGCTTATGACGAAAGCAAACAGCCGGCCACATCCGGCGACTAGGCAAGTGTCTTGGACGAATCAAAAGCGCCACCCGAAGTACACCCGCACCCTGACGCTCTCCCACCGGGAGAGGGAACAGTAAAAACAGGCGAATACGACCCCAATCTTTTCCGGCCCGGCGAGCTGGCCCTGTTGCTGGACCGTAAGTCCCGTCGTTACATGGTAACGCTGGACGAATCGGAGACCTTTCACAGCCACCTGGGGCGGCTGCGCCACGACCTGGTCATCGGTGGCAGTGTCGGCGGCTGGTTTCGCACCGACCGGGGGCATACGCTGCTGGCCGTGCGCCCCACGCTGGGCGACTATGTGCGGCAGATGCCTCGCGGCCCCCAGATTATCTATCCCAAAGACTTGGGCAATATCGTCAGCTTCGCAGACATATTCCCCGGCGCGACGGTCATCGAGGGTGGGCTGGGTTCGGGGGCTCTCACCGCTGCTTTGCTCCGGGCCGTAGGCGGCGAGGGCCGGGTTATCACCTACGAAATTGATGAATCGGTGTTGCCCAAGGCTATGCGAAACATCCGCCGCATCATCCCGGAACCCGACAACCTGGAAGTCAAGATAGGCAGCATATATGACGGCATCGAGGAGCGCGACGTTGACCGCGTGGTGCTGGACGTGCCCGAACCGTGGCAGGCGGTCAACGGAATCGCCGACTCCCTGGTGATGGGTGGGGTGATGCTCAGCTTCCTGCCCACCATCCTACAGGTACACCGCCTGGTGGGGGCGCTGGAGAAAGACGGCCGCTATCAGCTCATCGAGTCCATGGAAACGTTGCTGCGGACCTGGCACGTTACCGAGCGCAGCGTTCGACCCGACCACCGGATGGTGGCCCACAGCGGCTTCCTCACCACCGCAGTCCGTTGTGTGCCGCGGCCGGGGCAGCGGCCTCCCGCGGACGCTGGCAGTGCTGACGACAACCCGGAAAACAGCCCGGAGGAACAGCCCGATGGACATGATGAATAGAGACACTACGCTGGAGTTCCTGAGCCGCCACGTACAGACCGATGTGCTGATGAAGCACCTGCTGACCGTGGAGGCGTCCATGCGGGGCTATGCCCGCAAGTTCGCTGATGACGAGGAGCGCTGGGCCATCGCCGGGCTGCTCCACGATTTCGACTGGGAGATCTGCCCGACGCCGGAGAGCCATCCCACCTACGGAGCGGAGATTCTCCGGGAAGCAGGTTATCCGGAAGACATAATCCGCGCCGTGCTGACTCATGGCGAGCATACCGGCATCCCCCGCGAGTCTCCAATGGAGCATACCTTGTTCGCAGTGGACGAGCTGTCGGGCTTCGTCCGCGCCGTGGCCCTGGTGCGCCCCACCAAGAGCCTGGAAGAAGTCACTCCCCGCTCCGTGCGCCGCAAGATGAGGGACAAGGCTTTCGCCAAGGACGTGAACCGCGACGACATCCTGAAAGGCGCCGACGAGCTGGGCGTGGACCTGGACGAGCATATCGCCTTTGTAGTCGAGAGCATGAAGCCGGTTTCGTTGCGAATCGGCCTGGCCGAACCGTCGGGATAACAGAGATCCCTTTCTATTATGGGTTGAAGGGTGAGGGAGTCTCATATCAGCCGGCTACTGCGGCGGGTCGGGCCACAACGCATCCCACTCCATCTCGAACTCGACCGCCGCCGCCGGGTAGCGGCCCTTCAGCAGGCCCAGGTGCTCGGGAGTGGGCAACGGCAGGGGCATTCGCCCGGCCATTTCCGCCACCTGTTCGGAAGGGTGGAAGCCCCAAAGCTCAGGTTTTCCCGCGTTCTTCCCTTGGGCCATGACCTTGAAGCCGCCCAGGCCGCCGGGCTTGGCCAGTTCCCGCATACCCACCTGCCCGGACTGCGCCTGACCTGGAGGCCCGACGGGACGGCGCTGCTGCAACCTTCCCAGCCCCAGGTTATGCAGAAAGGCCCCCTGGCTGGCAAATCCCAGGAAGTCCAGACCGGCATCCTGCCCGGCCCTTGCCAACGCCGTGAAATCCACCTGAGCGGACATATCCTGTTGCCCGATTCGCTCCAGGGGGCGGTCAGTCTGGAGGTGGCGGTAGAAAGTGGTCAGCGTTCCCCGAAAACGGTCGGTAGACGAATACAGCTCTTCGGCAGGCCGTCCGTAGTCTATGGTGAGCAAAAAACCGCGCTCCAGCGATTCCGCCGCTTCCCGGGCCCAGCCATCCACGGCAAGGTTTACCTCGGTGGTCTGCCCTTCGGCCAACTCCACGCCCAGACCGTCCAGCCGGCGGGCCAGCAGCGGATTGGAGGGCTCGCCGGTTTGCATTACCAAATCTGAGCCGTCCAGCGCCACGTAGATTTCTCGCAGCCGTCCCCGCTCGACCGTTACCTGATGCACCGGCATCGCGTCCAGCAGTTCGTTGGAAAGAACGCAGCCCACCATGCGGCGCAATGGCAGTCCCTTTGCGGCCAGCCGGTTGACGCCCGGCAGTCCGCGCTCGCAGCCCGTGTTGCGGCGGCGGTCGAGGCACACGTAGCGCAGGCTGCGGGCGAACCCTTCGTGCAGTCCGGTTGCAGCCGCGACGATGTCGCGGCACAGCAGGCCGTTGCCCGCGCCCGGCTCCACAACCATGAACGGCGCGGGCCGCCCCAGCAAGTCCCACATCTGGAACATCTGCGCCGCCAGCAGCGCCCCGAAAGCCGGATGCACCGACGGGCTGGTGTAGAAGTCGCCCGCCGCCCCGACCCGCTCCCCGGCGGTGTAATACCCGCCGCCGGGATGATACAGCGCAAGTTCCATGAACTCGGCGAAGGTGATGGGGCCGCGCGCGGCAATGCGGCGGCGTATTTCGGATTCGGCAGTCATGGGCAGCATTGTATGGCAGATGGCCGGGTTTCAGTCAAACCACGTTACGCCGGTACCGCCGGGTCGGGTGATATAACCCGGAAGTGATTAGGAGTTACCGAGACAGAGATACAGAGGCAGTGGCCCAACTTCGGCGGGTCAGTAAGTTTCCTGAATCCATACAGCGCCGGGCCCGGATTAAGCTAAGTCTCCTGAACCGCGCAAGATACCTTGATGACCTAAAAGCGCCTCCGGGGAACCGGTTGGAAGCTCTTTCAGGAGACAGGCGCGGTCAGCACAGCATCCGCATCAACAACCAGTGGCAGATATGCTTCATTTGGGACGGGGCGTACGCTCGGGACGTGGAAATAGTGGACTATCACTAACCGCCAGTTTCAGAACAAGGAGTAGCCACATGACTGAAATGAGTATGGAAGAGGAATACGGCCCCAAAGTGATGCCTCCAGTGCATCCGGGGGAAATCCTCAATGAAGAATTTCTGATTCCGATGAACCTCACTCCATACCATCTTGCAAAAGCCATCGGAGTTAGCGAGGGCTTGATTCAAGATATACTCAACGGTCAAGAGCCTATATCTGGTGAGATTGCCTTGCTATTATCACGCTTCTTCAGCACCTCCGCGGAGTTATGGATGGGGCTACAAATTCAGTATGACCTGGATGTGGCGGAAGACCGCCTCGCGGAGAAGCTGGACATGGTGGTGGCTTACCAGTGGGAGGGACGTTAGGGCGACGGAGGCGGATACCTCCCGCCATGCCTCCCGCAGCCACCGCCCAAGCCGAGGCCGAACTGCGGAGGCTGCGGGAGCGGGTTGGCAAGCAGGGCGGGTGAACTCAGGGTGCTCGTATAGAATTGCCCGCTGATCCGATGGGGCGGTAGGCGCGACTTCAAGGTGTATGCCGCTGACGGCCTCGCCAGTAAGCTAAAGCCATCAGGATTACTCCCACTCCCGTCATAAACGTAGACAAGTAGTAGGCAACGGCGAATGCCGACCATGTATCGAGGGCTACCACTCCTATCAACATCGGCATTGCCGCGACTAACAGCAACAGTGACGTCTTGGTAGCCACACGCGCCAATCCTCCACCGAGAAACAGGACAATGGACACCACTATCGCCCAAGCCCCAGCGGTGAAAACTTCCTCGGTTGTGGAACCCTGATTCGAGTCTTCAACTTCCTTCTCGAAGACTTCCTCTACTCCCTCGAAGAACGCACCGGTAGTGCAACCGGCGATTCCACCAAAAAACAACACGAAGGCGGCTATCAAGCAAATGACCATCGTTGCCGTTCGCAAACCCGAATTTCCCCGCGTGGTCTGAGGTGGTGGTATGGGCGGAACGGTTGCGGACATCGGCTGTCCACAGGAGATACAGAAGCGGCTAGTGTCACTGTTCTGACTACCACAGGCGGGACAAAATGGCATGGGTAACATCCTCGAATTAGTTAGACTTCCTTCGGAATTTGCTGCCCTCAATTGACGATTCGGTTTTTCTGAAGCCGCAAGTCTTGTCTTGTGTTTATGGGTTAAGTGGACTAGAAGCGCCTGACGCGTCCAACGAGAAATAACCGACAGTGGCATCAGTTCGTCGATACGACAGCGGAGAGTCAGAAATTATCAATAATAAAGAACTGACTTCGTCCGATAGGACAACGAAAGCCAAGTTGCCAGTCGCTGTTCCGTCCTGTAAGACATCAGGGTGTTTGTACAAGCCATCATAAGAAATGCCACTTTGTATTTCGTATAAAATGTTGGAACTTCCTACCATATAATAATTCAGGCCGCGCCGCATTACACCGACACTTGTGCCGGTATATGTGCCTTGCACCTCAACCATGACATATACGTATCCCGGATCCGGCGGGTCATTATATTGAGACGCAGATGCTATCAAATTGTTGGCATTTGGCCCGAAACCTTTCACAGAAACGTCCCAATCAGGATAGCTAACTGAAGAACCGAGCGGTATGGGATTTTCCCTAGTCCCGACCTTTGGGGCTGGAGTTGGGTGCGGCGTAGCCGTTGGAGTTGGGATATGGGTAGGCTCCGGCGCGAGGGACGCATCAGGGGTAGTGGTGGGCAACAGCCGGGGCGTAAGCGTCAGGTTGGGTTCTTCGCCAGTCGTCAGCCACTCGATCACGCTGGTCATGGGTACGGCTAGTTCCAGTTGTTCCGCTATCAGATTTGTGCCTGTATTGATTCCTACGATGTTTGCGGCGTTATTCATTAGCGGGCCGCCGGAACTGCCCGATTCAATGTTGGCGCCGTGTTCGATGAAGTGGGCATTTCGGTAAGAAGCCAGTCCGTCTATCACAATTATGCCTTCAGTTACTAACGGGTCGGAAATGGTACTGCTTCCTTCCTCCTTATGCCCGCCTGGATAGCCGGATGCGTATACGACATCGCCTTTGGCCCATCTATAGCCTCTAGTTTCTTCAATCTCGACGATGTTGCTTTCATACCAACTTGCAAACCATTGCAGTGTTTTCGCATCGATGCCGTGCCCGGAGAATTGAGTAAACTCAAGCACTGCCACGTCGAAACTTTCTGAACCTCTGCTTTTCACCTGCTCATAAACGCAATTCTGAGCCAAAGCCCAGCATACTTCGACGCTTGAATGATCCTTGACAACGTGACGATTGGTCAGAATCACGAATTCTTCTGAACCGCTGACGTGATACAGGAAGCCGGAACCCGATCCTGTCGGCGTTCCAATGTATACTGTTATCATAGCCACTTTCTTTGCCATTCCTTGATACTGGGTAAAAATGTCAGGCGTGGCCGTTGGACGAGATGCAGACGTCGTCGGCTCAACAGCGGGCAACTGCCCTTGCTCTTCTCCTTGCGTAGACTGCGGTGCCCGAACGGTGCAATTCTTCACAACGATGTCGACTATTCCGTCATTGGTAATTTGACCGTAGACAGTTACAATTTCTCCTGCCGCAAGCTCAAGAACCGACGGCCTATTGGCCGAGCCTATTTTGCAAACTATGTTCACCCAAATGTTGTCAGTATTCAGTTTAACGTCGTACTGACTGCCTGCTTCGGTGATAGAGCTTATGGAGCCTGTAATCAGAATGTATTTGTCAACATACTTGCTTTCCCAAGAGACTTCGTTGGCCTCGTGTTGTCTTTCGAGCGCATTGGCAGTCACCATGATGGGAGTAGCCGTCGGCCGTGGCATGGCAGTAGGGCCGGGCGTAACCGTCGTTCCTGCTGCTTGTGGCACGGGTGTCGCCCTTGCACTGGGAGTATTGGCTTGGCCGCCATTGCTGTCGCCGCCAAAAACACCGATTAGAACAACCAGCAAGATAAACAGTCCCACCAGACTACCTACGGCGATGCCAATCCATTTCAGTATCCGCTTGAATCTCGCCATTGAACCTAACCTTTTTCAGCAAGATGTGACGTTAAGAAACCAGCTTGCTCAATCGGGAAGTCCTACATCGGGAACCGGGCGGCAAAAGCAGAGAAGAAGTGACGGAAGAGAGGAAAGGAGAAGCGGTACACAGGGAACCCCCTTGCCGGCATTGGGACGGGACCACCGCCACAGCAATCCTGGCCCTGCATGAACCTTCAAGAGGACAAATATTCCCCCGTCCGAAACCGGACCCGGTTCATGCACAAAAAGTTCCGAGGATTGCTGTAGCAACGCATATATACCAGCAAGGAGCGATGATGTCAAAGGCGACAAGTCAGGTAAAAACAAGGGGCGGGTGTCCAAACCCGCCCCTTTGCGTCATTGCGTTAAAACCGCCTGTGCGCTACCCACGCTGCTCTATCGGCACGTACTCCAGGTCCATCGGACCTATGTACTCCAGCAGGGGGCGTATCAGGATGTTGTCCTGGTACTGCTCGACGCACTGTAGCGTCCAGCCGGGGATGCGGCCCAGGGCGAAAATGGAGATGAACAGGTCGTCGGGAATGTCCAGCAGGTAGTAGATAGCGCCGGCAAAGAAGTCCACGTTGACGCAGATGCCTCGGTCGCGGTAGGGCAGCATGGTCTTCTGTTCCAGGTGGGAGAGAATCTGGAACCAGCGAGGTTCGCCCTTCTTCTCGCCCAAGGCTTGGGCCCGGTCGCGCAGGTGGCGGGCCCTTGGGTCTTCCGCCCGGTAGACCCGGTGGCCGAAGCCCATGATGCGGCCGCCAGCTTCCAGATGCTTCCGGGCGTATTCCTCGGCGTTCTCCGGGTTGCCGATGTCCAGCGACATCTTCATCACTTCCTCGGCGGCTCCGCCGTGGGCCGGGCCCTTCAGCGTCCCCACGCCGGTGACCACCGCCGAGTGCAGGTCGGAGATGGTGGAGGCGGTGACCCGGGCGGCGAAGGCCGAGGCGTTGGCCCCATGCTCGGCGTGGAGGATGAAGTCCACATCCAGCAGGCCGGTGGTTTCCTCATCGGGCATCTCGCCGAACATCATATACAGAAAGTTGCCGGCGTGGCTGAGGTCGGGGTTGGGAGCGATTGGCTCCAGCCCCTGCCGCAAACGGTGATGCGCCGCCACGATGGTCGGCCCCTGCGCCGTGAGGCGGACGCCCTTGCGGATGGTGGCTTCAACGGAATTGTCGGCAACCTCGGCCACGTCAAAACCGGCCAACGCCGAAATGCCGGTGCGCAGGGCGTCCATGGGGTGGGCATCCTTCATCACCTCCAGCACCGTAACGACGCCGTCGGGGATGCGCCGATTGGCGCGAAGCTCGGCGTCAAAGTCCGCCAACTGCTGCTTGCTGGGCAGGCTGCCGTATAGCAGCAGGTAAACTACTTCCTCGAAGGTGGACTTCTCGGCAAGGTCGTGGATGTCGTAGCCGCGATAAAGCAGCTTGCCTACCTGGCCGTCAATAAAGCTGGCCTCAGTGGTGTCCAGGTAGACATCCTTGAGTCCCTTCACGATTTCGGGCATGGCCTATTCTCCTTACTTGTTTGCGCCGGTTCGGAACCAAACCGACACGCTCCCGCCAGCAGTCGGCGGAGGCAGAGGATGGTCTAAAAGGCAACGCAATACCGCCGTAGAGCGGCAACGGAATTGCCAAAATTCTAGCATCGGCCCCTATGAGTGTCAAACAGGATTGCGGCCCAACCTGCTGCCGGGCCATCCTTTGACCATGCCTTGTCTATCCGGTATCCTGCTTGCAAACAGTCTGGTCGCCAGTGCAGTCAACAACCCTGATCTCGGCGCGTTCCCGGACGGCAATGCAACGGCCGTCAGGGTATATCCGAGGGGTTGCTGCGGCAAACCAGCCTGTGATTATCGACCGGAAGTGGCTATGAACGAAAGACGCGAGCGAGTTACCCACGTTTTCGCCGGAAACCCCCTCGACCGGGGCGAGGTGGAGCGAAGGGACGAGGAATGGCTGACGATCCAGGCCAACGATTCGGCCAGCCTGATGCTCCCCATGTGGCAACTCAACGTCCCGGTATCGTCCGACCAGACCTTGATCTGGCTGAACGTGGATGACCTTCGACGGCTCAAGGTGGACGCAGCGCCCGTCTTCCTCGGCCGCCTGGACGGGCGATCCCACTTCGTGGTGGACGTTTCCGCCGTGGAGCGCGGCACCATTGAGAGAGATGGACTGACCTTCGAGGACGCCCGCACCACCGCCGAATACCTGAGCCGCCCCGAGACCGGCATCGTGGCCCAGGCGCGGGCGCAGCTCAGTTGGCACGGTCGGCACGGGTTCTGCGCCGTTTGCGGCCAGCCCACCAGCATCGCCCGCGGCGGACAGGTGCGCCGCTGTCGTCCGAAAGAGGACGGGGGCTGCGGCGCCGAACATTACCCGCGCACCGACCCGGTGGTCATCACCGTGGTGCACGACGGCGAACGCTGCCTGCTGGGGCAGTCGCGCGGGCGGCTGGTGGCGATGCGCCGCTACTCCGCCCTGGCCGGCTTCATGGACCAGGGCGAGTGCATTGAGGAGGCCGTGGCCCGCGAGGTCATGGAAGAGGCCGGCATCCAGGTCGGGGCCGTCCGTTACCACTCGTCCCAGCCGTGGCCCTTTCCGTCGTCGCTGATGATCGGCTGCCACGCCGCCGCCGCAACCACCGACATCCACTTTGAGCCGGAGGAGATGGCGGACGTGCAGTGGTTCTCCCGCGATGAGGTCCGGCTGGCGCTGGAAGAAAGGAGCGAAATCCTGGCCATTCCTGGCCCCACCGCCATAGCCCACCACCTTATAAGAACCTGGGCAATGGGCGAGGTGGGGTAGTCAGTTCAGGCGCCTTTTCGCCAAGTGAGTTCCCTCTCCCACCGGGAGAGTGTCAGGGTGAGGGCGTTACCCCTGATCCTGCATTAAGACGAATCGGAGGCTTTCCCAATGACCCAGACAGCCCTGAATATCGACGCAGCCAAATCAGCCGTCCTGATTATGGACTTCCAGCAGCGCATCGTGAACAACGTGGCGTCGGAACCGGAGGCCGTGGTGCGCAACGCCGCCCGCGCACTGGAGGGGGCCCGCGCCGCAGGCATTCCGGTAATCTACGTCGTTCACCGGGGTGGTCCCTTTGCCGGGTACGCCCCCGATGTGGAGCTGCACGAGGGTGTTGCCCCCGCCGAGGGTGAGCGCGTCATCACCAAGACCAAGCCCGGCCCCTTCTCCACCACGGCCCTTGACGTGAATCTGAGGGAGATGGGCAAGGACACGCTCATCGTCATGGGCGTGGCCACCAGCGGCTGCGTCCTCTCTGCTGTCCGGTGGGCCGTCGACGTCAATTACAGCTTCATTGTAGTTTCTGATGCCTGTTCCGACGCCGACCCCGAGGTCCACCGCGTGCTGACCGAGAAGGTCTACCCCCGCCAGGGCACGGTAATCAGCGCCGACGAGTTCCTGGCGGCGATAGGATGAATCTGAAAACCAATTGAATCGTTGAAACCAGTCCCTTTATCAGACAGGAGGCCACATGAAGTACGACGTTATCGTAATCGGCGGCGGGTCGGCCGGCTCGGTGGTGGCGGCGCGGTTGTCGGAGAACCCGCAAACTTCAGTGCTGCTGCTGGAGGCCGGGCCGGACTATCCCGACCCGGAGAACCTGCCCGACGACATCCGGCTGGGCCACACCCGCACTGCCGAAGCCCCCGAGTCGAAGCACAACTGGGCCCTGCGGGGCACACTGTCGGAGGAGCAAGGCCCAACCCACGTGGCCCAAGGCAAAGTTATCGGCGGCGGCGGATCCATCAACGGCCAGGTATTCCTGCGCGGACTGCCCGAGGACTTCGACCTGTGGGTTGAACGGGGAGCGCGGGAGTGGACGTACTTGGACGTGCTGCCCCACTACCGCAAGATGGAGACCGACCTGGACATACAGGACGACTTCCACGGCTCAGACGGCCCCCTGCCCATAACCCGGCGCAATAACGGCGGCAACTGGCCTGCGATTCAGACAGTGTTCCACAGGGCCTGCCTGGAATCCGGCCACGCAACGGCCGAGGACATGAACGGCCCCGAGCACCTGGGGGTGGCCCTGGTTCCCATGAACAACATGAACGGTGTGCGCATGAGCACTGCCCTGACCCACCTCAGCCCGGCCCGGCGCCGCCTGAACCTGACGATTCGCGGCAACGTCTTCGTCCGCCGCATCGTATTTGACGGCAACCGGGCCGTCGGCGTGGATGCGGAAAGCGGCGGCGAGACGTTCATCGTCGAGGCGGACAAGATAATCGTGTCGGCGGGCGCACTCAAGTCGCCTCATATCCTGATGCTGTCCGGCATCGGGCCGCGAGATCAGTTGGACGAATTCGGCATCCCAATGGTGCATGAGGCTCCGGGCGTTGGCCAGAATCTCTGGAACCACGCCATCACCACCGTTTCCTACAAGGTGAAAGATGGCGTTGTCCTGGCCGCCGATAACCTCGGAACCCGCATCGCCCTGCGCTACACAGCCGAGGGTTCGCCCCACGTCAGCGACATGATGATGACCACCAGCTCGGTGTTCAACGCCCTAACCGGCGAGACAATTGACGATGGTACGGCGCGGGTGACGTGCGTGCTGGAGTTGCCGGAAGGGTCAGGCTGGGTGCGGCTGGCCTCCCCCGACCCCACGGAGCAGCCGTACTTCAACTACCGATACTTCGAGCACCCCGAGGACACCCGCCGTATGCGCGACGGCGTGCGCCTGGCGGCTTCTATTCTGGAAACGGAGGCCTACCAGGGCATCTGTGAGGGGCGCATCGCCCCCACCGACGACGTGTTGAACGACGACGACAGCCTGGATCTGTGGATGAGGCGCACCGTCGGCTCGGCCCGCCACGTCTCAGGCACCTGTAGGATTGGCCCGGACGACGACCTCATGTCGGTGGTGGACCAGCGCTGCAAGGTCAAGGGCATTGAGGGTGTGTGGGTGGCCGATTCGTCGGTAATACCCATTGTCCCCCGCGCCAACACCAACGCCACGGCCATAATGATTGGCGAAAGGGTGGCCGACTGGCTGTCCTGAGCCTGGCCGTCCTGAGTGGCAATTCCAATAACTCTCGCCTTTCTGGCTGCTTGCGGCTTCGCCACAGGCAGCGTTTTGATGCGGGTTGGCACACAGCACGTCGCGCCGCCGGTGGCCACGTTCTTCACGGTGCTGGTGGGCGCGGTGCTGGTGACCGGTATTGCTTTTGCCATCAACTTCGACGAAATAAAAATCCTGCCGCTGGAGGCCTACGGCTGGATCACCGTCATGGGGATCCTGGCCTACTGCGTGGCCCGTGTGCTGCACAATACGGCCCTGCGCATGGTCGGCGCCGCCCGTACCGTGCCGATGATCTCCCTACAGCCGCTGATGGCCTTCGCCATCGGCTTCCTGATCCTGGACGAGCGTCCCAATCTGCTGATAACCGCCGGCACCCCGGTTATCGTCGGTGGTCTTATGATGGTGATGATACCGCGAAAGCGAGTAGAAGGGGCTGTCGAAATCCGCAAGCTCGGCTACCTGCTGGCCTTCGGCGGTTCATTGGCCTTTGTGACTCGGGACGCCATCAGCCGTCACGTCCTGGGAGGTCTGGCCTTGGCGCCGCCCTTCGTGGTATCAGGGTTCGCGCTGGTCATCGGGGGCGCCATTCTCTTCGCGTTTATACACCGCGGCGTGATCAACAGTATTCGCAACCAGCCGACGCGCTACGTCGCCATCTGCTGCCTGGCCGGGCTGTTGCAGGGGATGGCCGTGGCGTCGCTGTTCCATGCCTTCAGCCGAGCCCCGGTCACCATCGTCACCCCCATCTACGCCAGCCAGCCGATCATCGCCCTGGCCCTGGCGTCCGTGTTCCTGCGCCAGCTTGAGTCGGTGGACTGGCTGCTGGCGGCGGGCACGGTGTTGAGCGTGGCCGGGGTTATCATGGTAATCTTGGGAGCAACAATGTGAGGGTTACGCCCTCACCTGACCCTCTCCCAAAGGGAGAAGGGACTCTTGCCAAGCCTCTCCCGGATGGGGAGGGAATTTAGGCATAACCCCTTCCCCTTATGGGGGCGATATTTGCGTGGAGGAATGAAAATGTCCGTTGGCGTAGTTGTACCACTGCCGGCCTACACCCTGGACCCGGCGTTCATCGCCAAGAAGGTGGAGGCCCTGGGCTTCGAGTCCCTCTGGTATCACGAACACCCCATCCTGCCGGTGAACAGCGAGAGTGCCTTCCCGGCCACCGGCGGAGCGATTCCCTGGACTTACGGACACTTCTCAGAGCCGTATATCTCGCTGGCGATGGCTGCCGCCGTCACTAGCAAGATAAAGCTCTGTACCGGCATCACCCTGGTGCCCGAGCGCAACCCACTGATCCTGGCGAAGGAAATTTCCGTACTCGACCGGCACAGCAACGGCCGGTTCGTCTTCGGCGTCGGCGCGGGCTGGAATCGGGAAGAGACCACCATGATGGGAGGGGACTTCGACCACCGCTGGACCCAGACCCGGGAGGCCGTTGCTGCCTTGAAGGAGCTGTGGACGAAGGACGAAGCCGAGTACCACGGCCACTACTACGACTTCCCCCCGGTCTATATGTACCCCAAGCCGGTGCAGAAGCCGCACCCGCCCATCCTGCTGGGCGGCAACGCCCGCAACGTGTTGCAGCGCGTGGCGCGCTGGGGTGACGGTTGGCTGCCGACGCGGGCCACTCCCGACCAGATTGAGGACGGACGCAAGGTGCTGGACGCCTTGGCCGATGAGCGCGGGCGCGACCCGGAGTCTCTCACCATTTCGGTATTCGGTCAGCCCCCCGAAACCACGCGACAACAGGTGGAGGACTTCCTGAACGCCGGTGCCGTCCGGGTATCGGTCTGGCCCACGCATTGCGATACCGAGCAGGAAATGGGCGACCAATTGGAGAAAATGGCCGAGAACCTGATGCGCTAGCCGTGATTGGTCAATCCTACTTTTACCAGTAACTCCCGGCTATTACCCGTCATTTCCGCGATAGCGGGAATGACGGGAGGTTGCGTCAAACATCTTCCACCGGATAGATGTGAAAGGGGGGATTCGAGCAGCCGTCCCTTTGCTACCGCGCCAACACTCCGCAGAAAAGATTCTCCCCGCACCCGTCGCCATCCCCGGGCAGTGGTGTGCGCTCCGTAGCGAACCCGGCTTCCTCCATCATGGAGAACCAGATTGCTATGGAGAACAGGCCGGTAACGTGGATGTCGCGTTCAACCCGTCGCCTTCCCCTCTCGATGATGGTGTAGGTGAAGTGGGATTCAACCACGGTGTCGCAAGGGTCGGCGTCATGGATGATTTCCTCCGTGACTACTTCCACGCCGTCCTTCTGGGTTGACCAGGTGAGCTTCATGCCGGGGCGGAAGGTGTCGCGCACCAGGTCCGGGGCCACCAGCAGCAGCCCTCCCGGACGCAGGTGGGCGCGGGCAGTGGCGAAGGCGGCCAGCAGGTCGTCCTCAGTCTGCATATAGCAGATTGCGTCGTGAATCAGCACGGCGTCGAAGACCTGCCCCGGCAGCCTGACCGTCCTCATATCCCCCAAGTGATGCTCAACGGTGGAATTCAGGCGGATGGAGAGTTCCAGCATTCGCGGCGAAATGTCCACCGCAACCGCGTCGAACTCGGCGGTCAGGTGCGACAGGTTATGCCCACCTCCCACGCCCAGCTCCAGCAGCCGGTGGCGTCCGGGGCCGAGGCGCCGGCGCAGCGCTTCCCGCCAATGCACCGCCTCTTCAGCGTAGTCCTCCGGCGGGCTGATGACCGACCAGAGGTAGGCCAACTTGTCATAAAGCAGTAGATTTTGGGCCACCGCAGCTACCCGCCGTCCACTTCAATGACGCAGTCGCAGATGACGGCGGTGTTGCCGGGCAGCGCGGCCATGCCCGGAGCGGAGCGGGCGTGGCGGCCCCGCTCGCCGTAGAGGGCCACGAACAGGTCCGATGCGCCGTCCACCACCGCGGCCTGCTCGGTGAAGGATGGGTCGCTATTGACCATGCCGACCACCTTTAAGATGCGGGTCACCCGGTCCAGGTCGCCCAGCTCGGCTTTCATGCGGGCCAGCAGATTCAGGGCCGCCCACCTTGCTCCCTCGTAGCCCTCGCCGACCGTCAGGTCGACGCCCAGTTTCCCGGAGATTCTACCGCCGTCGGCCCGTCGCGATCCCACCCCGGCCAGCCACATTATGTTGCCGCTGCGGGTGATGGGCAGGTAGTTCCCCACCGGGTCGGGTGCGGGCGGCAGTTGGTATCCAAGTTCGGCCAGCTTCGCTTCTACTTTTGCCATAGCTGTATCGCCTACTGTTGCGACTCGCGGATGCACTCCTCCAGAAGCTGGAAGGCGCGCTCGGCGAACACCCACATATTGCCCTCGCGGTCCGGGTTCCCGGTCTCCACGGTAATCACCTTCTCCACTGGCCCGGTGACAGCTATGCAGGCATGACCGAAGGAGTCGCCGTAGCGGTTGCCCGTTGGCCCGCTGGCGCCGGTCTCGGCCAGTGACCACACCGTGTCCATCGCCTCACGGGAGGTGCGGGCGTTCAGCAGCGCGTAGGGTTCCGAACTGGCCCGCAGCCCCTCCATCGCCTCGTCGGGGACGTGCAGCAGGCCCTTTTGCGCCACCCGTGTATAGATGATGCTGCCTCCGACGTAGTAGGCCGACGCGCCCGGTATGGCCACCAGAGCCGCCGAAAGCAGCCCGCCGCAGGACGACTCCGCCACGCTGATGCTCTGCCCGGTCTCTTTCAGCAGCGCCCCCACCGACGCTGCCAGTTCGCTTAGCTGGCTCATGCTCGCTACCTCTCCGATATTCCCAAACTCCAAGCGCCATTATCCACCAAAACCGGCTGGGGATAAACAGCGGGACGCCAATCCAATTTATCTCCCCCTTATCTCCCACGTTATCTCCCACGCGGTTGACAGGGCTACGCTCGCACCAGACAATCTCACGGAATCAGCGTTGCTACCTATGAGGCGGATAACCCATGAACGACGACCAAGCGCGAAGGGAAGAGATAACCAGGGCCAGCCAACGAGTGGAGGGTTTTCTGCGTACGTTGGGGCCAGACGATTTCGACAGGCAGAGCGCCTGCGAGGGCTGGACGGTGGGCGACGTGGTGGGCCACCTGGTAGAGCGCGGCGCGCCCATTCCCGGCCAGATAGAGCGCGGTCTCTCCGGCGATATTTCTGCCCCTCCCGATGCTCTGGACGACCCGCCGCTGAACGAAGACCAGTTCCGTCTCGACCTGGACCGCAGGGCCGTGGAGTTCCGCAAGGAGTTGGGCGACCGTCTGCGGGATGAGTTCGCCAGTATCAGCCGCGAGTTTGACCGCGTACTATCCCTGGTGCAACCGGACGACTGGGACAAGCTCTGCTATCACCGGCTCCGCCCCGAAACGGTGCGTTCCAAGACGGACATACGCATCGCCGAGCTCGCGATGCACGAGTGGGACATCCATTGGGCTTTCGACCCTGAGGCCGACTTGGCCGAGGACAGCCTGCCGGGACTGGTCAACGCCTCGGGGCGGGCGGTTCGCCGCGCCTTCCGCCCCGACCCGGCGCGGACGCGGGCGGTGCGCTACCGCTTCGCCCTCAGCGGGCCGGCGTCTTCGCCGGTGGATGTTGTACTGGCCCCCGAGGGAGCCAGCTTCGAGATTGACGCCTTGCCGGGGCCGGACGTGGTCTTCCGCTGCGCCTCGGCGACCTACGCCATGATAATTTTCGGCAGGTGGAAGCTGGGCGCGGCCATGGAGAGCGGCAAGGTTACGGTGGAAGGCGACGGGAAGCTGGTCAACGAATTCATCGAAGCCTTCGTGGGCGGCTGACCAAAGTCTGTTGGTAGTCAGGGACAAGTCCCTTCTCCCAGAGGGAGAGCGCTGGAGTCTTTTAATCCTGCCTCTCCCTTGAGTCAGAGAGCTGGGGTGAGATCCTGGAAGACACAGTGATCACCCGTCAAAGGCGACGTCCCCAACGCCCGCACCCTGACCCTCTCCCTCCGGGGGAGGGAACAACTGATGATCGTGGGCGTCTGACGGCCCGCGATTGACACCGGCCCGCGCCGGGGTGGAATATAGACGCCAATCTCATAGCCCCGTAAACGATACTGACATATAGGAGTCCTGCATTGAAGGCCGCCGTTCTTTACGAACCTAAGACGCCCCTGGTAATCGAAGATGTGGAGCTGGACGATCCCAAGGAGGGGGAAGTTCTGGTGAAAATTGGCGCCGCCGGCATCTGCCGAAGCGACCGCCACTTCATGCACGGCGACGCCCCTATCGCCCTGCCCGTGGTGCTGGGCCACGAGGGCGCCGGAACCGTCGAGGCCATAGGCCCCGGCGTCACGTCGGTACGCCCCGGCCAGCAGGTGATCCTGTCCTTCGTCCCCGCCTGCGGGCGTTGCAACTCCTGCCTGTCCGGCAATTCCCAGGTCTGCGACAACCACATGGCCACCGGCCCGAACATGATGGACGGCACCCAGCGCCTGCACAAGGGCGACCAGCGCATCCACCACATGGGCAAAGTTGCCTGCTTCGCGGAGTATGCCGTTGTCCCTGAAATGGGCTGTGTGCCCATAGATATGCCCACGCCCATGCCCCAGGCCGCGCTCATCGGCTGCTGCGTCCCCACCGGCGTCGGCGCGGTGATCAACAGCGCCAAGGTCACGCCGGGCAGCACCGTGGCCGTGGTCGGCTGCGGCGGCGTCGGCATCAACGTCATCATGGGCGCTGCGCTGATGAACGCCACCAAGATAATCGCCGTAGACCTGCGCGAGAGCCAGTTGGAATTCGCCATGAAGTTCGGCGCAACCCACACGGTCAATGCCTCCGACGGCGACCCGGTGGCGCGGGTGAAAGAGCTGACCGGCGGGAAGGGCGCTGACTTCACCTTCGAGGTGGTGGGCGCCACGGAGACCATCCGCAACGCCTACGAGATGGCCGGCAAGTCCAGCGTGGTGACGCTGGTGGGCATCGCCCCCTTCGGCGCAGAGGCTCCCCTGAACGCCGTGGATATGGTGCGGATGGAAAAGACCGTGCGCGGCACTTACTACGGCTCCACACACGCCCGCGTGGATATGCCCAAGTTCGCCGACCTCTACCACGCCGGTAAGCTCAACCTCGACGACCTGGTGGTGCGCCACTACACCCTCGACCAGATTAACGAGGCATACGACGACATGGACAAGGGCGAAATCGGGCGCGGCGTAATCGTTTTCTAGCAGGGATGGCGCAAATTTTCCCTTCCCCTCTAGGGGAATGCCTTCGCTAAATCCCCTCCCCCTTGAGGGGGAGGGTTAGGGTGGGGGTGAGACGTTGCCCGCAAATACCCTTGGGATTGTTGTTGCCACGTGAATGACAATATGACCAACATCACAGTCAAGTTGGTAGAAACTGAAGAGGACATGGAAGGAGCGGTCGGCGTCCGCTTCCGTGTCTTCGTTGACGAGCAGTCCATATCTCTGGAAGAAGAACTGGACGAGTACGACGCCGTTGCTACCCACGCCATTGCGCTGGATGGCGGAGACGCCATCGGCGCCGGGCGAATGTTCCTGGAAGATGGTGCAGCCCGCATCGGCCGAATGGCTGTGGATATGCAGTACCGCCGTCGCGGCGTCGGCGGCCTGATACTGCGCTTCCTCGAGGAGGAGGCAAAGGCCCAAGGCGCATTCGAGTTCGTCCTTCACGCCCAGGAATACGTCAAGTCCTTCTACGCCGCCCACGGCTACGAGGAACATGGCGAGCCGTTCATGGAGGCGGGCATCCTCCATGTGGAGATGCGCAAGGGGGCGTAATGCAGGAAAGAATCAGCGCCGAAACGCGCCAACCGGAAACGCCCTTCGCCTTCCAGAAGTCGGTTTTACATCACGACGAATGCTTTGCCTGGCTCCAGCGGCAACCGGAATGCTCCATCCACGCCGTAGTCACCGATCCGCCGTATGGCTTGTACGAATACACGGAAGAGCAGCAAATGAAACTGCGGGCCGGCAAAGGAGGAGTCTGGCGAATCCCACCCTCGTTTGATGGCAATGAACGGTCTCCGCTACCCAGATTCACCACACTGGACAAACGTCAACTCGCCGAAATCGGAGAATTCTTTTCTGCTTGGGCCAATGCGCTGCTGGCAACGCTGACGCCCGGCGCAAACGTCATAGTGGCTTCCAACCCGCTGTTGTCCCACATAGTTTCGACGGCTCTGGCGCAATCGGGGCTGGAGCGTCGAGGCGAAATTATCCGCCTGACCATGACTATGCGCGGCGGCGACCGGCCCAAAGGCGCACATGAGGAATTCAGCGAAGTAAGCGTGATGCCCCGGTCAATGTGGGAGCCGTGGCTGGTCTTTCGCAAGCCACTGGAGGGGAGGGTTCAGGATAACTTGAGAAAATGGGGCACCGGGGGATTTCGTCGGCCTCAGCCGGACAAGCCCTTTGGCGATGTAATACCCTCTGCGCCAACCAGAGCATCGGAAAGGGAACTTGCGCCCCATCCCAGCCTCAAACCGCAGGCTTTCCTGCGGCAGTTGGTGCGGGCGGCGCTGCCGCTGGGCGAGGGCATGATTCTTGACCCATTCGCCGGTTCGGGTTCCACCCTTGCCTCCGCCAACGCCGTCGGCTATGACAGCATAGGCGTCGAAAAAGACCGCGATTACTTTTTGCTGGGGAAAGGGGCAATTCCAAAGCTGACCGCCTACGCCGTTAGCGGGGCGGCTGAGACCGGTACACCCAACTCTCCCGAAGTTTCCTGATTCCGTCCCGGTGCAACGTGGCGGTCCTGGTCCCGAGTTCTCCGCGCGCATTCCTCCGAAAGTCCTCCAGCGTTACCTGCCCCAAGTAGACCTCAGTAAACGTCATCGGACGCCGGTCAATGGCAGGCTCGGTTTCCGTGTCAACTTGGTAGACGAACACGCACATCCACTGGTTTCTGGCCCCGTGAGTGTCCACTGCCCCGCCCCGGTTGCGCGTCGTCTTAACTTCGATACCTTGCTCTCCTGCTTGAACCGAATTTCCGGGATGTACTCCTTGCACGACCAGGTCGGGATGCCCGTTGAAATACTGGTTTTCCACCAGCGTCCGAGAGTGCCGCGCCAGGCTGGACGTGAGCATATCGGACAATACGCCCGACATGATTGCCGGGCGTAACATATCGTCCAACCGCCGTAGTCCTCTGCCGGTCAGGTGCTCATTCACATCGTAGAAGAAATCATAGACGTCGGTTAACGCCAGCCGGAAATCGTCGATCCTTAACTGGTACGGGAGAGCAAGTTCGTAATTTAACCCCTCTGGGTCAACGATGTTCCTCACTATTGGCATGGCCCGCACTCCGGTCCTTCGATGCGTTCTTGATACGGGCGTACCGCGCTAACCTACGCGACGGCGGCATCCGGCAGAAATCTTCTTCAACCAAGCATTGCACTTGAAATGTGAATCCACATTCCCGCCTTAGCGGGAATGACGGTGAATATGACGACACGCCCTAATGCAATCCGGCTGCACGGTTATTTCAGCAGGCCGTTCACTGGCGCCAGCCGCTGGTTGTATGGGTCCACAGCCAGGAACAGCCCTTCCAGCGTGTAGGCGCCCAGCAGCGGAGACATTCCGTCTTCGCCAAAAATGACCCAAGTGATGGTTTCCCGGTCCTCTGCCTGTGCTGTTGCCTGCGCCATATCGAGCCTCGTCTGCTGGCCATTAGCATACTCGAAGGTCTCTTGGCGGCTGGGCTTAATGCCCAGGCCGTCCAGTATGGTACGGGGTATGACTGTTGTAGTCGCGCCGGTATCAGCCATAGCCTCGACTTCCTGAAAGCGCGTTCCGCCCAGGTCTCCGATGCGGATAGTTACGTTGAAGGTTCCCATTGGCGCAATCCTCCGCTGCTTGGGGCAATTCCCGGTTGGTTTTCGCCTTATGAGGGTGTGGGAAGTCCAATGCCCCCAGCTACGTTTGCGGAGTGATACGACCCTTCCTCACGCCCTCTCAACGTGACTGTAGTACTAGGCCACGCCCGCGGGCTGTAGCACGCCCTCGATTACCTTGACCTCGATCTTGGCGAGGTGGCTGGTGGGCTTGTCGCCGAGGGCCTTGCGCTCGTCAGAGGCGAAGTAGGCGGCTTCCTTCTCCGGGATTTCCTCCGCGCTGTTGAAGTTGCGAATCCAGATGAACTCGTTGCGGTCGGCGTTCACGTAGGTGGCCGAAATGGGCATCCCAATCTTTTCGTGAATCGGGCGGATTTCCTCGTCAAACACCTTGAGCCAGGAATCCATCATGCCCCGGTTGACAGTGTAAGTTCGTAGTTGAGCAACCATTTTCAACCTCTCCTGTTGATTGAAGTTTGGGGTTCTGAATCGTTTGACGCCGCCACCCTAACCCTCACCCGGAGGGAGAGGGAAATGGGCTACGCCACCGCGTACTGGCGCAGGGCGTCCTGGTCGAAGGCCAGGCCCAGGCCGGGTTTGTCGGGGACTTCGAGGCAGCCGTCCACGAGGGGAGGCGTCTCCTCCCACAGCCTCAGCGACCAGGGCATATACTCCACGGTCAGGCCGTTGGGAATGGCCGCCATCAGTTGGATGTGCACCTCCGGCACCAGGTGACTGACCACCGGCAGGTTGAAGGCTTCGGCCATCGCCGCCACCTTGCGCCACGGCGTGATGCCGCCCACCCGCAGCAGGTCGATCATCACAATGTCCACCGAGCCATTTTCGATCAACTGCCGGAAAGGGTTGACTCCGTAGACGTACTCGCCCGAGCAGATGGGGGTGTAGAGCGCGTCGGCCACCTTGGCCATGCCCTGATAGTCGTCGTGGGCCACCACATCCTCCAGCCAGAACAGGTGGTAGTCCTCGACGCGGCGGCCTACGTCGATGGCGCGGTTCACGCTCCACAACTGGTTGATGTCGCACATCAGTTCAATGTCGTCGCCCACGGCGTCGCGCAGGGTGCGGATGCGGTCCACCTCGCGGTTGGCCGACGCCTCGGCTCCCATCTGCGTCTTCATCTGGCGGAAACCCTTCTCCACCAGCATCGGGCCGATCTCGGCCAGACGCTCTACATTGACCGGGCGCATAAGCGCGCCGCTGGCGTAGGTGGGAACGCTCCGGCGGTAGCCGCCCAGGAGCGTCGCTACCGACTGTCCCAGCGCCTTGCCCTTGATGTCCCACAGCGCCATATCCACGGCAGACAGGGCCATGGTCAGCAATCCGCCCGGCCCGGCGCCGGAGGTGGCCTCCTTGAGCCGCTCCACGATGCCCTCGATTTCCATCGGGTCTTCTCCGATGGCCATATCGGCCAGCGCGTCCACCGACATCCGCAGGGCCGCGGCTACCGGGCTGGCCGTGAGCGCGGGCACGAAGGTCAACCCCACGCCGTCGATGCCCTCATCGGTGGTCATTTCCAATGTAACGAAGGCCCTCTGCCGCCCCGTGTCGGGCAGGCTGTTGGCCAGCGGGTCATCGGCGGGAGTGTGAAGGAGGCGGGTCTGGTAACCGGCAATTTTCATGGCTCACCGTCCTGGATGAGGCTATCCGATTCTTGGGTCCCGCCCAGATTTTACCGCATAACTCACTGTTGCGGGGGTTCTTGCTTGCGCCTCGCATCAGTGGGACAATTATACTGCATGAATCGCCGAAGACTCCTTGCCCGTCTGTCCCGTGGCGCATTAAGCAACGTTGCCTTTCGTGACATGGTTAACATGGTCGAAGGTTTCGGATTCAAGCTCGTCCGGGTAAATGGAAGCCATCACATTTTCGATCATCCCGGAGTAACCAACGCGGTGAATCTCCAGTCGGTCAGGGGGGAAGCCAAGCCGTACCAGATTCGGCAGTTTCTCAGGACTGTTGAGCGATACGGCCTCAGTCTGGAGGATGAAGGGTGAAAGACTATCACATAAATATCTTCTTCAGCGAGGAAGACGAGGGCTACATTGCGGATATACCTGACCTTGAGACTTGCTCTGCTTTCGGCGACACTCCCGAAGAAGCCTTAATGGAACTCCGGCTCGCCCAAGACGCTTGGCTTGAAGTGGCGCGCGCCCAAGGAAAACCCATTCCGGCCCCCAAGTACCGGCCCGCAATATACCAGGCATCCCATTGATTCATTCAAGGAGGCAGGAAGACAAATGACCGCCAATAACAGCGAAATAAAGGAACTGGTCAGGGAGCGCTATGGCGCGCGCGCCCAGCGGGTCATCGAACTCAGCCCCGTCGTGGAACATGGCGCCGATGAGCATACGGACGGCTGCGGCTGCAACGTCGCCTCCTCCTGCTGCGGGCCGGTGGATCTGGAACACGCCATGCGGCTGTATAGCGAGGGCCAGTTGGCCGGGCTGCCCGCCGAATCGGTGGCCGCTTCCGCCGGCTGCGGCAACCCCACGGCCCTGGCCGGCCTCCGCCCCGGCGAGCGGGTGCTGGACCTCGGTTCCGGCGGCGGCATCGACTGCTTCCTGGCAGCTCAACAGGTGGGCGAGACCGGGCGTATTACGGGCCTCGACATGACCCCGGCCATGCTGGAACTGGCCCGCAAGAACCAGGCCAACCTCGGCGTGACCAATGTTGAGTTCGTACAGGGGGAAATCGAGGCCATGCCCCTCCCCAGCAACTCCTTCGACGTAATCATCTCCAACTGCGTGGTCTGCCTATCCCCGGACAAGGACGCGGTGTTCAGCGAGAGCTTCCGGGTGCTGGCGCCCGGCGGGCGCATCCACCTGTCCGACGTGCTGGCGCTGAGCTCCGAAGGACCGGCGGTCAACGACGCCGCCGCGTGGGTAGCCTGCGCTGCCGGAGCGGAGTTCCACGAGATTTACGTCGGCCGCCTGCGCCGCGCCGGGTTCGAGGGCATCGAGATCAACGGAGAGGGCGTAGAATTCTGGGACGACTCGGAAAAGGCCACCTACACCAACACCGCCAGCTTCAAAGTAACGGCGCGGAAACCTGTGTAGCTCGTAACCAAGGGCCTTTTAGCCCCCATCTCCCTTGAGGGGGAGGGCTGGGGTGGGGGGGGGTGAAATGCCAAGTGTCAGCATTTTGGTGTCCTGCGAGGGGACGCCTCAACCCTAACTCTCCCCCGGAGGGAGAGGGAACTTAAGAACCCTGAGCCTGAGTTCGTACCGGCAATTGTGGCCGCGTCGCGCAATCATCAGTAATACTTGACGGTCTTGAACGCCTCCGCGTACTGTAGCCCCACCTTTTCGGCGGTGGCGGCGCGGCCCATGGGGAAGTATTTCTCGGCGTCCTCGGGGTCAACCTGCGACTTGTGGGCTTTGAGGGCGGCGATGGCAGTGTCCATGTAGCCGTCCACGTCCACGAAGTAATCCGAACCTTTCATTCCGCCGACGATCCACACCTCCCGCACCTTGTGGGGATCCAGGCCCTCTTCCACCATCTCCGGGAAGGTCAGGCGGTCGCGGGCCGTGGGGAAGACGGCGGCCAGCGCGGCCTCGCCGGTGGCCAGATGGTCCGGGTGGCTCCCGTAGTAGCGGCTGTCTATGTCGCGCGTCGGCGGCTCGGTGATGACGACGTGGGGGCGGTAGCGGCGGATCTCGCGGGCCAGATCCTTCCGCAGTTTCAGCGTCGGCTCCAGGTAGGAGTCGGGATAGCCTAGGAACACCACGTCTTTCAGTCCCAGAATTCTCGCTGATTCCTGCTGCTCCGCTGCCCGGATTTGCGCCAGACGCTCAGGGGTCATCTTGGGGTCGTCACTGCCCTTGGAGCCGTCGGTGCAGAGCACCAGCACCACCTCCCAGCCGTCGGCGCACAATTTCGCCATCGTCGCCGCGCAGGTCCATTCCGCGTCGTCCGGGTGGGCCATAATGACCATCGCCCGGCTGTACGGTTCTTCTCTTTCCGTATCCGCCATCAACTCGTCCCTAATTTGGTTTAGTTTTAGCCTCGTGGGCTGCGAAACAGGTTACTCCAAAGGGCAGTGCGGTTCCAGCCGCAGTTGCTGCTGGAAAGGTGCGATGATAGCCTTTTGTGCGAAAGGCCGACCCGCTCAGGAGAGGACGTATGGCCAGACTATGGTCGATGACCGTCGATTTTGACTCCGTAGTTGCAGGGGACACACTGCCCGTCCTCATCAAGTGGGAGACGGAGGATACCATCAGCCGTTATGCCGCGCTGCATGGCGACGGTGATGAAGCCGACGACGGCGATGAGGCCGTTCCAGATAGCCTGCCCGAACAGACCCTGACCAATTACATTGTAGAACTGCTGGGTAAGGGTTTCCCACCGGAACGATTGGACGCCGAAGGAAGCAGGCTGGACGTGGAACACCTCCAGCCTGTCCGCGCCAACGACACCATCAGCCTGTCCGGCCGGGTGGTGGAGAAGCGGACGGCGGGAGGGTTGCGGTTGGTCGAGTGCGCCGTCGCCGTGGAAAACGACCGCGGCGAACCCGTGGCCCGCGCCTGCGCCGTTGTCAGCCTGTAACCGTGGCTACGCCTTTTCCCGCACCACCGGGTTGGACAGCACACCAATGCCCGGTATATCAACCTCCACCAGGTCGCCGTCTTTGAGTGCGGTGGTTACGCCGGTAGAGCCGGAGAAGATGAGGTCGCCGGGTTGCAGCGTTATCTGCTGGCTGATGTAGCTGACGATTTCGGCGAAGGTAAACAGCATTTCTTCGGTGCGCCCGTGTTGCACCTCCTCGCCGTTCAGCCGCACTATCATTTCCAGAGCTTGCGGGTTGATGTCGGTCTCGATCCACGGGCCAACCGGGGCGAAGGTGTCCGACCCCTTGGCCCTCCAGAAGGTCCAGTCGTCCTTCTGCCATGCGCGTTCAGACACGTCATTGCCGCAGGTATAGCCGAAGATGTAGCTGCCGGCCTCCTGGGGGCTGACGCGGCGGCAGGGCTTGCCAATGACGGCCACCGCCTCGCCTTCGTAGTGGACCTCGCCTGCTGTGTCGTGGGGAAGAACGACGTCTTCGCCGGTGGCTGCGAGGGAGTTTCGGGCCTTTATCCAAGGCTCCGGGTGCTCCGGTATGTGGGGGTCCTCGTCGCCCAGCACTCCGGCGGCGAACTCCAGGTGATTGGCGAAATTCAGGCCCGGCGCCCAGATTTCCTTCGGGTCGGTTGGCGCCAGCAGTTTTACGTCGGCCAGTTTCCGCCGCTCGCCGCTGGCGGTGAACTCGGAAAAGATGTCGCCCTCAACCTCGACGACTTCGTCGCCCTCGACCACGCCGTGGGCCGTGTGTCCGTTGTACTGGAACCTTGCGATTTTCATTCTATTTCCTCTCAACAAATTTGTCAGCGGTCACTCCAGCCGCTCGATACCAGGAACGGCGCCAAAGCCCCGGTCATAGCTAAGGGTGCGATGGGTTCCGTATGCTTATAGCGCATGGTTGAGGCGGGCGAATGTATTTATGGAGGATATACGCTACAAGCAAACGGAACCGAACCAGCAAACGGAACCGTAGGGTACAAGCAGACCTGATACTCAGACCTGATACTGCTTTTCCAATCGTCTGTATGTTCCATGGCCTAGCTCCAGTCTTGCCAGGACACTAGCAGTTAAGCCAGTATATCCCGGTGGTTGCCTTCGGTAAACGCAGGAGGATGCAAGCGCAGGACTGCGGTAGCCTGCAACCCCGCCCCAATCTGTTATACAATATGGCCCGATGCAAGGCCCTCCCCTGGGCCGCCATGACAAGGAGCAATCGTGAAGCTGGGATTCTTCGTCACCAACCAGTACCTGCCCGGCGAGTCCATGCCGCAGAAGATCCAGGACAGCGTTGAGCAGGTGGCAGCAGCCCGCGACGCCGGGTTCAGCCTGATCGCCACCGGGCAGCACTACTTGGCAGCTCCGTATCAGATGAGCGCCGTTTTCCCGCTGTTGTCCCGCCTGGCCGCCGAGTCCGGTGATATGCAGGTGGCCGCCACCGTGCTGTTGCTGCCGCTGCACAACCCCGTTGAGCTCGCCGAGAGCATCGCCACCCTCGACTGCATTACCGGCGGCCGTTTCGTCTTCGGTATCGGCCTGGGCTACCGCGACGAGGAGTACACCGCTTTCGGGGTGAAGCGCGAAGAGCGGGTCGGGCGGATGAACGAGTCGCTGGATATCATCAAGCGGCTCTGGACCGAGGACGAGCTGGAGTACGAGGGCAAGTATTACACCATCCCCAAAACGCAGCTCATAACCCGCCCGGCGCAAAAGCCCCATCCGCCCGTTTGGGTGGCCGCCAACAACGACGTGGCCATCCGCCGCGCCGCCCGGTGGGGCTACCCCTGGCTCATCAACCCCCACGCCACCGTGCCGATGGTCGCCGACCAGTGGTCGCGCTACACCGCGGCGCTGGAGTCTTACGGCAACCCGATTCCCGCCGAACTGCCCATGATGCGAGAGATGTACGTGGCCGCCGACCGCGAGACGGCCTACATCGAGAGCCAGCCCTATCTCGAAGGCAAGTACGCCGCCTATGCCGCTTGGGGTCAAGACAAGGCCCTGCCCGGCGAGGAATCGTTCTCCGTTCCCTACCAGGACCTGGCGAAAGACCGCTTCCTGCTGGGTTCGCCCGGCGACGTGGTGACGGAACTGAGGCGCTACTCGGAAGAGCTGGGGGTCAATATGATGATCTTCCGAATGCAGTGGCCCGGTATGCCGCAGGAGCAGGTTCTGAAACAGATTGAACTGCTGGGGAGAGAGGTCATCCCGCAGGTCAAAGACCTGTAGATGGAGGCGGATCCAGACGTGCCTGACTTGACCGGAAATTCATCACAAACGCCCATTCATAACAGCTACTGGGTCGAAGAGGGAAAGTTCTTGGCGGGTGAATATCCCAGGCATTTGGATGGCCCTGAGAAGTTCGCCAAGTTGAGAGCGCTGGAGGCTGCCGGAATCTCGCTGTTCCTCGATTTGACCGAACTAGGGGAATTGCTTCCCTACTGTGGCGAATTGAGGTCGGCAGAGCACTTGCGCTTCCCCATCCGGGACGTCAGCGTGCCGCGAGCTGATTCAGAGACCACCAGCATACTGAATGCCATAGATGCGCATTTGGAGAGTGGGGGAAAGGTATATCTCCACTGCTGGGGCGGAGTGGGCAGAACCGGAACTATCGTGGGATGCTGGCTGGCTCGGAAGGGATATGTCGGAGACGAATCCCTCGCGCGTTTGGCTGAACTCTGGGGCCACTGTCCCAAGTCTAACTGGAAGGGGTCTCCCTCAACTGGGCAGCAACGAGATTACATCCGCAACTGGCGCGGGTAATTAACGCATTAGGAGCTTCACCATTGGTTCCTCCCGGAGACATTGGCCCCATCCCCATCTGGGTGGGCGTTTACGTTCTCTTCCTGCTGGCCGCCGCAGCCGGTGGATATGCTATCTATCAAAGAGTGTTCCGCCTGGTCCTACAGGGACGGTCGGAAGCCCGCTTCGACCGCCCGCTGGAGCGGCTCACTGGCGCGATGGCCATCGTGCTGGGTCAGAAGAAGGTGCTGCAACGGGTACCCTTCGGCGACTGGGCCGGTCTGGGGCACGCCGTTATTTTCTGGGGCTTCCTGACCTTCATGCTGTCCTATGCCATCTTCATTTTCGCTGCGGCTGCGTGGAAGCCCTTCCCGGAGTGGCTGCTGACTGAAACCGGCGCGATGGTCTACAGCAGCTACCTCGACATCCTGGCTGCCGTGCTGCTGGTGGTGCTCATCTGGGCCGCCGTCCGCCGCTGGGTGGTGCGGCCCCGGCGTCTCAGCTTCGACCTCACCCGCAACCCCGATGCCATCATCATCGTCGGCATGATTGCCGGGCTGATGGCTTCCACCCTGCTGACCCACAGCTTCTACGTCGCCCAAGGCGGGACAGGGCCGGAGGCTGACGTAATCATCGGAGGCGCTTTGGGACGCCTCTTCGTAGACTGGGGCATCAGCGAGTCTGCCGCCAGCGTCCTGCAGGGCGTGTTCTGGTGGACACACTTCGCTATCATCCTGTTCTTCACTGTGTATATTCCATTCTCCAAGCACATGCACATGGTGGCCACGCCCTTCAATGCCTTCTTCCGCACGCTGGATTCTCGCGGTGCGCTGCCGGCGATGGACCTGGAGAACGCCGAGCGGTTCGGGGCGTCTCGCGTTCAGGACTTCACCTGGAAGCAGCTTCTCGACGGTTATGCCTGCGCCGTTTGCGGGCGCTGCTCCGACGTTTGCCCGGCCAACATGACCGGCAAGCTGCTGTCGCCTATGCACATTGTCGAAAACCTGAAAGACCACATGGTTGAAATCGGGCACCAGGGGCCGCGCGACCCGGAGCACGTCGAGCCGACGCCCATCCTGAACAACGCCATCCCGGAAAGCGCCATCTGGGACTGCCTCAACTGCGGCGCCTGCATGGAGGAATGCCCGGTCACGGTGGAACACGTTCCGACCATCATGGATATGCGGCGCTACATGGTTCTTGAGGAGTCAAAAGCTCCTGAGACGGCCATGAACGCCCTCATCAGTCTGGAGCAGCGAGGCCACCCGTGGCGCGGCACCCAGTTCGCCCGCACCGACTGGGCCGAGGGACTGGACGTGCCGACACTGGCGGAGAAGCCCGACGCCGAGATTCTCTTCTGGGTGGGCTGCACTCCCGCCCTGGAGCAGCGCAGCCAGGCCGTGGCCCGCTCGATGGTCAAGGTGTTGAAATCAGCCCAGGTGGATTTCGCTATCCTGGGCGATGAGGAGACCTGCACTGGCGACCCGGCCCGGCGCATGGGCAACGAGTACCTGTTCCAGATAATGGCGACGCAGAACATCGAAACCCTGAAAAGATACAATGTAAAGAAGGTGGTAACCATCTGCCCCCACTGTTTCAACACCATCAAGAACGAGTATCCGCAGTTGGGCGGCAATTTCGAGGTTCTGCACTACAGCCAGTTTGTTGACGGCCTGATAAAGGAAGGCAGAATCAAGCCGGTGAAGATGATGGACGTCACCGTCGCCTACCATGACTCCTGCTTCCTGGGGCGGCACAACGGGGTGTATGATGAACCTAGGAACGTGGCCCGCGCCATCCCCGGCCTGAAGCTGGTGGAAATGGAAGGCCGCTGTCGTCAGCAGGGTTTCTGCTGCGGCGCCGGCGGTGGTCACATGTGGATCGAGGAAAGCCAGGGCGAGCGGGTCAATCATGTCCGGACCGATCACTTTCTGGAGACCCAGGCACAGACCGTCGGCGTTTCCTGCCCCTTCTGCCTACAGATGATGGCCGAGGGCATACAGGCCAAGGGAATGGAAGGCGAGAAGGAGTCCAAGGACATCCTGGAGTTGCTCTCCGAGAGTTTGGAATCCTAGCCATACCCTGCGAACCACGCCATGCACCCCGACTTACCTGGCGGGAAGAAGGAATAAGCGACGGACTAACGAACGGGGAAGTAGTGATCCGGTGCGGGGAAAAGGAGGATGGAAACGATGCCGTCCATCGACCAGGTAATAATCGTGCGCAGGTGCAGCGTCTGCGCCACGGAAATCGAGACCATGACGGTCAAGAAAGACAACATGATGCTTTCGTCGAAGGCGCTGGTCTGGTGCCCCGGTTGCGATGCCGAGCGCCCGGAGCGGCGCGACATCGTGGACCGCCTCCAAACTATTCAGCAGGAACAGGCTTCGTATCCCCAGTCCGATATGGCGGTGCCTTTTGGTAAGCCGCCGGTGCACTGATATGACCACTCAAACTAACGAGTCCGGCGCTGACCCGGGCGATGCCCGTCCCCCCGTGGCGCTGGTCCTGACCGGCAACCTGTTCTTCATTCCCCGAATCGAGTCGGCGGCCATGCGCTCCGGACTGGAGGCTGTCTACGGCAATTCCGCCGCCGGGCTGCTGAAGTCCACCGCCGGGCGCGATATTGCCTTGGCCCTCGTGGATCTGGAGGCAGACGAGTCGGATTGGATGGAAGGGCTGTCCCTGCTGTCCGCTGCCCTGAAACCTGAACCCGGCGCTGTGTCATCGCAGGATGATGCTGTCGGCTTCTCGCCGGTCATCGCCTACGGCCCCCACGGCGACGCGGAAACGCTGCGGAAGGCGCGATCGTTGGGGTGCGACGCCGTGCTGACCAAGCGCGATTTCTCCCAACGCCTTTTGGAATTGATGGGAACCAGGGGCCGCGCCGTCATATCTCCGTAGGGGCGCAGTACGCTTTTATGCTATGGGCGTGGGCCGAAAAACGCTTCGTTTTTTTCCCGGAGCCTGAAATAGCCAGTACGCCGGACCAGGCGGGCCTGCGGTATGAAGACGTCTACTTCACGTCATCCGACGGACTCACCCTGAATGGCTGGTTCATACCTGCTCCCCCCGGAATTGCCGCGCATAGAGCCCAGACCTGGCTGTGGTTTCACGGCAATGGCGGCAACATTGGCACCCGTGTAGGTCAATTGGAGCGGGCGCATCACCTGCTGGGCGTCCACCAGTTCATATTCGACTACCGCGGTTACGGGCGGAGCGAGGGGCGGCCCACGGAGCGAGGCACTTATCAGGATGCCCGGGCCGCCCTCAGCCACCTCAAGCAGCGCCCCGGAATCCACCCGGACCGGATCGTTTATTTCGGCCACTCCCTCGGCGCGGCGGTTGCCATTGAGTTGGCCGTGTCCCATTCGCCCCTGGGCATGGCCCTGATCGGCCCTTTCGCTTCCATCCGGGACATGGCGAAGCTGGCCCTGCCCATTCCGCTGGCCGGCTGGCTGGTGCGGGGACATTACAACTCAATGCAGCGCATCCCCAAGGTGCATACGCCGCTGCTGGTGCTGCACGGAGAGTTGGACGAGATTGTGCCCCACTCCCAGGGCATGAAGCTGTATCAGGCCGCCAACCGGCCCAAGAGGTTCGTCAACCTCTATGGCGCGAGCCACAACAACGTGAATTATGTCGCCGGCGACATGATGGCCCGTGCCTTGGTGGAGTTCCGCGACGGGTTGCTTGCCGGTGATGTGGCCCGAGGCTACACCCCACTGATAATCTCGGACTGAACGTCCAGCAACTCCGCATCGAGCCGCGAGTCCTCGATGAAGTTGAGCACGCCGGACAGCATCGCG
This sequence comes from Dehalococcoidia bacterium, assembly GCA_965261945.1. Taxonomy (GTDB): domain Bacteria; phylum Chloroflexota; class Dehalococcoidia; order Lucifugimonadales; family UBA3495; genus VXOI01. The sequence continues at coordinate 1,325,083 of CBDHEF010000002.1, read as the reverse complement.
TCGGTGTGGCCCCGGTCGTTGCTGACGCAGGCGATGCCCAGGGTCAGCCGCTGCCGCAGGTCGGCATTCTCCACCTCGGCGACAGCCACGTTGAACCTGTTGCGGATGCGGTCGGCCAGCGACCGCGCAACCTGCCGTTTCTCCTTGAGGCTGGATACCTCGGGGAGGTGCAGAGTCAGCTTGCAAACTCCGACGTGCATTTGGACTCCCATTTTGCAGGTTTCATGTTGCTCCCTCGCCCCCGGGAAAGGGTTAGGGTGGGGGCATAGCTGATTGTGAGCGGGAATCGTCCATCCCCTGCATTCCACCCTAACCACCAGGAGACGGGGAAAATCAAAAAGCTTGCCCAATCTGGTGCAGAACCCCCCGTCTGTGGCTGTATGAGGCGGTAATCACGCCGATTTCGCCTGTTGTTGACGGGGTTGAGGCAGGCATATAGATTATAATCGAAACTGACTCCCGCAGGTTTCCCTATAAAGGCGCCCCAGCGAGGAGACTAGATACCGTATGGTCGGCGATCCTTTTGACACCGATATTGCCCGCACCGGGGTGCCTGAGGTCGTCGTCAGCCGGCTGCCCCAGTACCTACGCATCCTCAATCGCCTGATGGAAGACGGCATCACGGTGGTCAGTTCGCAGCAGTTGGGCGAAAAACTCCAGGTTACGTCGGCCCAGATTCGCAAGGACCTCAGTTACTTCGGGCGGTTCGGCAAGCAGGGCCGGGGTTACAGTGTTCACGACCTGCTGGACCGGTTGCGCCAGATTCTTGGCGTCAATTCCTTCTGGAACGTGGCCGTGGTCGGAGTGGGAAGGCTGGGCAGGGCTATCGTCAACTACCCCGGCTTCACGCCCGACGGTTTTCACCTCGTGGCAGCCTTCGACGTTAACAATGAGGTCATTGGGCAGGACGTGGGTGGCCTCTCAGTTCACTCGCTGGACGACCTGCGCCGCGTGGTTGCCGAGCGGAAAATAAGCATCGCCATCGTGGCTGTCCCGGTTTCGCACACCCAAGAGGTGGTTGACCAACTGGTGGCCTGCGGCATTCGCGCCATCCTCAACTACGCTCCCATCATCCCCCACGTCCGGGAAGGCGTCAGGATTCGCAACATCGACCCCGTGCTCTCTCTCCAGTCAATGACCTACTACATCAATGGCGCCAACGGCTGCTGAGTACAGGGGCAACCCCCGCAAAAAGGGGGATTCTCTGGAATTTTGCCCGTAAAGAATCAAAGCGATGCGCTGGCGCTGGGCAATCGCGCGTCTTAAACTGGACGCTCTATAACCCGTCGTTCCCATGTTCGGTAAAATTCGATGTAATTCCCCAAAACATCCTTCCCTCTTGAGGGGGACGGTTAGGGTGATATTCCGCCAGAAGACTACTATCCTGATGAACTAACGGACGGCGGCAACTGGCCCGACCCGGACCGGGCGCGACGACGCCTGACGGTGTCCATGCGGGCCTGCGCACGGCGCAACGAGGTCAGCGCCCGCTGCATCTGCATATCAGTTGGACGGCTGGCGATGCGTTCCTGGGCCCGGCGCATCGCTTCCTGCGCCCGCTCCTCGTTGATTTCGTCCGAGTGCTCGCAGGCGTCGGCCAGTATGATTACCCGGTCGCCGAGCACCTCCATGAACCCGCCGGTGACGGCGAAGTAGGTATCCGCCCCATTCCTGCGGATGGTCAGCTCGCCGGGTTGCAGCATGGTCATCAGCGGGGCGTGCCGGGGCAGGATGCCCAACTGCCCGTCGATGCCCGGGGCGATGAGCATATCCACCTCTTCCCCGTACACCTGCCGCTCGGCGGTGGTGATTTCCAGCATCATCGGCATGGCGGATTACCCCTGCGCCCGTATTCCCTCGGCCTTTTCGATGGCCTCGTCTATCGTTCCCACCATGTAGAAAGCCTGCTCCGGCAGGTCGTCGTGCTTGCCCTCCAGGATTTCTGAGAAGCCCCGGACTGTTTCCCGCACCGGGACGTACTTGCCCGGCTGGCTGGTGAAGGTTTCGGCCACGAAGAAGGGCTGAGTCAGGAAACGCTGGATCTTGCGCGCCCGGAACACCGTCAGCTTATCCTCTTCGGAAAGCTCTTCGATGCCGAGAATTGCGATGATGTCCTGCAACTCCCGGTAGCGCTGGAGCACCTGCTGCACACCGCGAGCCAGCCGGTAGTGTTCCTCCCCCACGATGCGCGGCTCCAGGATGCGGGAGTAGCTGGACAGCGGGTCCACCGCCGGATACAACGCCTGCGCCGCCAGCGACCGCTCCAGCGACACCACGCCGTCCAGATGGCCGAAGGTGGTTACGATGCCGGGGTCGGTGTAATCGTCGGCAGGCACGTAGATGGCCTGGAAGGAGGTGATGGAGCCGCTGCGGGTGGAGGTGATGCGCTCCTGCAATGCGCCCATCTCGGTGCCCAGCGTGGGCTGATAGCCCACCGCCGACGGCATCCGGCCCAGCAGCGCCGACACTTCCATGCCTGCCAGGATGTAGCGGTAGATATTGTCCACGAAGAGCAGCACGTCCTGGTTCTGCTCATCGCGGAAATACTCGCTCATGGTCAGGCCGGTGAGGCCAATGCGAGCGCGGACGCCGGGAGATTCGTTCATCTGTCCGAAGACCAGCACGGTGCTGGCGAGAACGCCGGAGTCCTGCATTTCGTGCCACAGGTCGTTGCCCTCGCGGGAGCGCTCGCCCACGCCGGCGAACACCGACACGCCCTGGTGAACTGCGCCGATGTTGCGGATGAGTTCCTGGATAATGACAGTCTTGCCGACACCTGCGCCGCCGTAGGCCCCGATTTTCCCGCCCTTCATAAAGGGCGTTATCAGGTCGAAAACTTTGATGCCGGTTTCCAGAATCTCGATGGTGGAATTTTGGTCATCAAAGGCCGGCGGGTCGCGATGGATGGGCCAGCGCAAGGGGGATTCGACAGGCCCCAGGTTGTCCAGGGGAGTGCCGGTAACGTCGAACAGCCGCCCCAGAGTTTCCGGCCCCACTGGCACAGTGACCTGCTGTTCCAAGTCGACGGCTTCGATTCCGCGCGCCAGCCCGTCGGTGGCGCCCAGGGCCAGGCAACGCACCCAGTTGTTGCCGATGTGCTGCTGCACTTCCAACACCAGCCGCTCGCCGTTGTTGTCCACTTCCACGGCGTCGAAGAGGTTGGGCAACTCATCGGCGGGAAACTCGATATCAACAACGGTTCCGATTATCTGTACGATTCTGCCGGTAGCCATATCATTCTCCTGATACCGGGATAGGCGCCGAAACCGGGAGCTATGCTCTCAGGTTCAGATATAGAGCGCGGGGGTCTATGGCAACGTCCTCATTGTCGAGGTCAAGACTAATCTTCCACTTCTGCATCATGTCCGCGCCAATAATTAGCTCCTCGGCTAGGTCATCTGCGACGTAAAAGTGGTACATCAGCTGGCTCCCGTCTATATCAATAATCAAGGGAATAGTTTGGTCAACTGTGAACCCTACCTGCGCGTCAGCCAACATGAACTGCAGGGGCATGGGGGTGACAGCAAAATCTCCCAGTGGCTCGGCGATGTCACGTCGCACGAAGGAGGCTCCCGCGCCAGTGTCATATAGGACACGGACAATGTCGCTTCTGCGAGTTCCGATTACATTGTATTCCTTAACAATGATGCCCATTACTACCCTTCCCGCAGGGCCATGCCGCCCATCAGGTCGAGCAATTCGTTTGTGATGCTTTCCTGGCGCAGCTTGTTCATCACAAGGGTGAGGTCTTCGCCTAGCTGCTTGGCGTTGTCGGTGGCGTTGCGCATGGCCACCATGCGGGCCGACTGCTCGCTGGCGATGGACTCCAGCAGGGCGTGATAAACCTCCATCTCCACGAAACGCGGCAGTAGGCTGCGAAGCACTGCCAGGTTGTCGGGTTCGTAGATGTAGCCGACGCGCTCTGCCCCCGTCAGTTCCGAGGGGGTGATGGGCAGCAGCCGTTCCACCACCGGCGTCTGCGACAGCGTGGAGTTGAAGCGGGTGTAGGCGATGTAGGCTTCATCGGCCTGCTGTTCCGCGTAGGCGTCTATCAGCAGGTTGGAGATGGCGATGGTGTCCAGCAGATCAGGAGTCTCCCCCAGGTCGGTGAAGACGGCCCGGAGGTCGCTGCCCGAGCGCACCATGAAGTCGCGCCCCTTGCGGCCCACGGCGATGGCCTGCACCGGGACCTGCTGGTCCAGGATGAACTGGCCCACTCGCCGGTTCAGGTTGGCGTGCATTCCCCCGCACAGGCCCCGGTCCGGGCTGATTACCAGCACGGTGATGCGCTCCACCGGCCGAACTTGGAGCAATGGCTGGGAGGCGGAAACGTCATCGGCAGGCTGCGCAGCTAGGTGGGCGATGACGTCCTGGATTTTCTCGGCGTAGGGACGCCCCTGGAGCACCGCGTTCTGGGCGCGGCGCATTTTGGACGCGGCAATCAGCGACATGGCGTTGGTCACCTTGCCAGTGTTCTCCACGCTGCGGATACGGCGCCGGATGTCTCTTACGCTGGGCATTTTCTCAGTTTTTCCCCTTGTCCAGGCTGCGCCGGGAGGGGCGCCCTTCTAGTTTACTCTCCCCCTCTGGAAGGGGGGCAGGGTGAGGGAGTTCTATTGCACCCCGAAGGTGGACTTGTAGTCCGCTATGACCTGGTTCATCTTGGCTTCGGTTTCGTCGGTGATGTCCCGGGTTTCCCGGATACTTTCCAGGATGTCGGGGTGGCTGCCGGAGACATGTCGGAGCAGGCCGTCCTCGAACTCGGCGGTGCGTTCCAGCGGCACATTCTCCATAGCGCCGGAGTTGACCGCGAAGAGGATGACCACTTCCTGTTCCAGCGACAGCGGCGCGTACTGCGCCTGCTTCAGCACTTCGGTGGCCAATTGGCCCCGGGCAAGTTGTGCGCGAGTGGCGGCGTCCAGGTCGGCAGTGCCGAACTGGGCGAAGGTCGCCAGTTCCCGGTATTGGGCCAGGTCCAGCCGCAGGCGGCCCGCCACCTTGCGGATGGCGCGCGTCTGGGCCGCTCCACCCACCCGCGACACCGACAGGCCCACGTTGACCGCGGGGCGGATGCCGGCGTTGAACAACTCCGACTCCAGGTAAATCTGCCCGTCGGTAATGGAAATCACGTTGGTCGGGATGTAGGCCGATACGTCGCCAGCCTGCGTCTCGATGATGGGAAGCGCGGTTATGGAGCCGCCGCCGTGTTCCGCGTCCAGCCTTGCGGAACGCTCCAGCAGGCGGCTGTGCAGGTAGAAAACGTCGCCGGGGTAGGCTTCGCGTCCTGCGGGGCGGCGCAGCAGCAGCGACATCTGCCGGTAGGCCCAGGCGTGCTTGGTCAGGTCGTCGTAGACAATCAGCACGTCCTTGCCTTCGTCCATAAACTGTTCGGCCATGGCGCAGCCAGCGTAGGGGGCCAGGTACTGTAGCGGGGCCGAGTCGGAAGCGCCGGCGGTGACCACGATGGTGTGGCCCATGGCGTCGGCCTCTTCCAGGGAACCCACTACCTGGGCCACCTTGCCCTGCTTCTGGCCGATGGCGACATAGATACAGATGAGATCGCCGCCCTTCTGGTTGATGATGGAGTCCACGGCGATGGCGGTCTTGCCGGTGGAGCGGTCGCCGATTATCAGCTCCCGCTGGCCTCGGCCTATGGGAATCATGGAGTCGATGGCCTTGATGCCCGTTTGCACCGGGGTGTTCACCGACTGGCGCACCACCACGTTGGGGGCCACGGCCTCGGCGGAGCGGCTGCTACTGGTGCTGACGGCGCCCTTGCCGTCCAGCGGGCGGCCCAGAGGGTCCACCACGCGGCCGATGAGCGCGTCGCCCACGGGCACTTCGATGATACGGCCTGTGGAGCGCACCCGGTCGCCTTCCTTGACGGCGTTGGGGTCGCCCAGAATGGCGGCGCCCACCAGGTCGGCTTCCAGGTTCAAAGCCATACCGAGAACATCGTTGCCGAAGTCCAGCAACTCGTTGGAGCGCACCCCCTGGAGGCCCTGGATGCTGGCGATGCCGTCCCCCACTTGAACCACGGTGCCAACGTCCACCAAGGCCAGATCTCCGCCGAACTCCTCGATTTGGCGCTTTATCAGCGAAACTATGTCCTGTCCTCTGGTGGCCATGGCAGGCTCTCCTTGCCCGGTGAAATAGCTCTAAGTCAGAAAAAGAAAAGAAAGCAATACTGTACAGGAGCCTTGGCCCCTGATGTCCTCATTCCGCCGCCCCCGTAACGAACCCTAACGGAAGCCGGCCGACAGTCTTTCCCGCAGGCCGTTCAGCCTGGCTCTGGCGCTGCCGTCCAGCAGGCGGTCGCCTATCTGGATTACCAACCCGCCCAGGATGGACTCGTCTACGTGCGGCGTCACCACGACTTCCCGTCCGATGAGTCCGGCCACGAAGTCAGTGATTCGCTCTACTTCGGCGGGTTCCAGCGGCACGGCGGTGGTCACTTCGACCCTCTGCCGGCCTTGCTGCCGGTCCAGCAGTTCGGTGTATTCCCGGCAGGCGTCGGGAATGGCGTCCGCCAGACCCCTGGCCACCAGCAGGCTGACCATGTTCCGCACCATCGGGGACGCGCCGCCCAGCACCGTGTCGACCGCGCTTAGCTTGTCTTCCGCCGAAACGCCGGCGTGCTTGAGCAGGGCGATGAAATCGGCGTCCTCGAAGGCTTCGGCCACCAAGGCCATGCCCTCACCCCAGGGAGCGGTCTCGCCCTGCTCCTGCGCCAGTTCGAAAATCGCTTGCCCGTACCGCTTGCCTGAAACCTTGCCTGGCATTGTGGGCTAACCTCTTCGCAGGCTTTCGCCTTCTTCCAGAACTTGGGCGATCAGCTCTTCGTGGGCCTGCCGGTCCAGGGACCGGCGGACAACCCTCTCGGCGGCGGTCATGGCCAGATCGCCGAAGCTGGCGCGGACTTCTTCGATGGCCGCGTCGCGCTCCCGCTGGATTTCGGACTGGGCCCGGGAGACGAAATTCTCCGCCTCGCCGCGTGCCCGTTCCATTTCCTCGGCGCGGAAGCGTTCGGCTGCCTCACGGGCCTGGTCCATGATGCGCTGACCCTCGCGGCGAGCCTCGACCATTTGGCCCTCGACGGCTTGCTGGGAACTGGCGGCCTCTTCGCGCGCGCTCTCCGAGGCCTCCAGGCTTTCCCGAATCCGGTCGGCCCGCTGGTCCATCAGCCTCAAGATGGGCTTGTACGCGAACAGGCGCAACAGGACCAGCACCAGCAGGAAGTTGATGAGGTAGATTAGCAGGCTTGGGAAGTGGATTCCCAATGTCTCCAGCATTTCGTCCTCTTCTGCCGTGCTAGAAAATGAAGCCAATCATGATCGTGGCCACCAAGGCGTAAATGCCCAGCGCTTCGGCGAAGGCGATGCCCAGAATCATGTTGGTCTGGATGTTGCCCGTGGCCTCCGGGTTGCGGCCGATGGCGCTCATCGCGGCGGCCCCCAGGATGCCGATGCCGATGCCGGGGCCAATCAGCCCCAGTCCGATGGCGATGCCGGCGCCCAGCAGCTTCGCGGCGTCTGCCTCAATCTGGGCCAGCGGTAGACTCAACAGTGCCGAAAGGATTTCCATTTTGCCTCCTTGGGTCGTTCCTTAAGTATATTCCGGGTATGACACTCTAGTCCTGTCGTGATGCGTATATGGCGAATATCCCGCCCAGGGCGGCGGCGGCGATTCCCAATGTCGCAAGCACCATTCCGAATACCAAGACTTCCATCTTGTCCCTCTCAATAACTCCCCTCTCCCTCTGGGAAAGGGTTGGGGTGAGGGCGTTCTTCCCGCTCTCTAGTGATGTTCCTCGTGTCCCTCGTGCTCGTGGGCTGTCATGGCGATGGCCGCGAACACCAGGGTAAGACCGGCGAAGATCAGCCCCTGGATGAAGCCCACCAGCAGTTCCAGCCCGTAGACCCCCACGGTGGCCACGAAAGGCACCAGGAAGGCCGACATCAAGACCAGGATTTCGCCCGCCGTCATGTTGCCGAAGAGACGGAAGGTGAAGCTGATGAGCCGCACGAATTCGCTGAAAGCCTCCAGCGGCCCTACGAAGAAGAAGTCCAGCAGACCTTGGAAGGCGTCCAGTATCCTGAACTGGAAGAGGGCGCTCATGCCGGAGGCAAGGCTGCGCACCCGTATGAACTTGCCGAAGTAGCCGATGCCCAGCATCTTCAACCCAAGAAACTCAACGAATACGAAGGAAACCAGAGCCAGGGCCAAGGGCATATTTATGTCGGTGCCCGCCGGCCGCAGCAGGTGGATTTCCACCGCCCCCTCATCGTTCATAAAGCCCAGCGAGGGATAGATTGGCAACAGGCCAATCCAGGCATTGATTACGACGAAGAGGAAAATGCTGGCAATGACCGGGAACAGCATCCGCGAGCGACCGGGGCCGACTGTGCCCTCAACGAAACGCAACAGTCCCTCAATGACTATCTCGCAGAAGTTTTGCAGGCGCCCCGGCACCAGGCTGGCCCGCCGCGCTCCCAGCACGAATACCAGAACCAGGACAATGCTGGCAATCCAGGAGGAGAGCAGGGTGTTGGTGATGATGAAGTTATTGCCCTTGTACGGGCCTTCCTCCAGCACCTCGAGGCCGTGCTCGTCCAGATGCTCTTCACCGTATTCGCGTTCTTCGTGCTCGGCGTGGAGGAAGTCAACGTAATGCTCACGGGCGCCGACGGGGCCAACAACCTGCGCGGGCAGGTGAACCGCAGGCTTGTGGACAAACGGGCCTTCGGCGGTCTTGCCTGTCGCCTTTTCCTCTTCTGACTGCACCAGCCCTGCGCCGATGGCTCCGGTGATGAGCCCGGCGATGAAAAGCGCTGCAATAACCAGCAGGCCGGTTACTAGGAAACCTTTGTTCACTGGGAGCTATCTCCATTGGAGCGAGGCTTGCCGGATGAAACGTTGTTGTTAAGCAGAGGGCGAACCATCTTGAAAAGTCCGTAGAATGCCGCCACTGTACCTATTAGCACTCCCAGCAGGATGAAAAGCGGGGACAATCCCGATACCGTATCCAGTAGGCGACCGCCGACCGTGCCGACGATGATGCAGGCAGCAACGTACCAGCCCAGTCCCAAGAGTCGCAGTGCAAGGAGCCGTCGATCCATACCACCGCTCAAACGGCAGGATGTTATCACCAGGCAGGCCGAAAGTCAAACCACTTTCGGCGCAGGTCAGGGCGTCCTATTGTACCCTCTCCCCCAGGAGAAATGTTGGAGTTGGGGCGTCCCCGTTCCGCACGATTTTCTTCCAGAGCGGGCCATTCAAACTCACTGCATCCCTCGCTGTCGAGGGGGAGTTAGCAGCCCCAAAACCGTGCGGCCCCGTTACTGATATAGTGCCAGACCGGCGACTGTTATCCGCCATCCGCCGTGACTTCAGCGGCCCCGATGGGAATCCATCGGGGCCGGCGTCATTTCGGTTTTCGCCGCACACTGTGGCGGGGCGACTACCTGTTGCCGAAGTCTTCAAGGTCGAGGGAGTCGATGAAGTCGGTGAAGGCCGACATACCTTCCAGTTCTTCCTCTTTCACCTCGGAGCGCGGCTCGGCGGGGGCAGAGTCGCCCAAGGCCTGTCCAGCGGGCTTGCCTTCCTTGTCCAACTGGATTCCCGCCTTGTCGAGAACGGACTCCTCCGCGAAGATGGGCACCTTGGCCCGCACCGCCAAGGCCACGGCGTCGCTGGGCCGGCAGTCTATGTCTTCCTGCCCGCCGTTGACGTCGATGGTGATGGTGGCGTAAAAGGTGTCGTTCTGGAGGTCGTTGACCAGGATGTGGCGGATGGAGCCGCCCAGCTTGTCAATGACCTCGCGGAGCAGGTCGTGGGTCAGGGGGCGGGGCACACTGAGATCCTGTAGCTTCACTGCGATGGCGTCGGCCTCAGCCGGCCCGATCCAGATGGGCAGATAGCGGTCGGAATCGTTCTCGCGGAGAATGACCACCCTCTGATAGTTCATGGGACTCACCCGGATGCTGTCAACAGTCATCTGTTTCATAAACCGTGCCTCCGAGCATAAGTCCTTGGTAGTCGAAAATTGTATGCCTGTCCTAATTTACATGTCAACCCGGCCCCGAAGCGCCGATGTGGCCCTTTCCCGCCTTTCCCAGGGAGGAGAGAGCTGAATTTAGGGTGCAATCCTAGTTTGACGCCTTGGTATGAAGCAATGTTGACTCATTGACGGGACGCCATGAACCTGACACTCCCGCTGAGGCGGAGGGAACGACTGGAAGACCCATAAGGGGCCAAGTCCGGTGTTCAGGGGGGAGTCCCCCGGCTGGGACAAGTCGCAGGGGCAACTGCGTGTGTTGCCCCTGCGTATATCCTGGGATCGTCCCGGCGGATGCGTCGATGCGGAAACTGTCGAAATTGGCTGTTGCCTGGCGAAGGGACGGAGGCCCCGTCGCGCGCTGTTGCCTGATTGCCAGTTTGCCTAGTGCACCGCTTCCCGCTCGTCGAAGTACTGCGAGGACAGGGTGGCCGTAGCCGGCCCCGCGAGCATATCGATTCCCCGGCGCACAACCGAGGTGATGTTGCTCAGTTCCTGCTCCAGGGTTCGCAGGCTGCGCAGAGCGTAGGCGTCGGCGTCGGTGCGGCTGGAGTTGGAGTGGACCTCCGCCTGCTCCACCATCCGGCGGGCGCGTTCTTCGGCGTCGCGCAGAACGGTGGCCGCCCGCTGTTCCGCCTGGAGAAGCAGTTCGTGTTTGTCCAGACGCACACGGTAGTCGTCCTCAGCCTGGGACTTGGTGCGGCGCGCGTCGGTCTGGGCCAGATTCATGATGTGGTCTTTCTGGGCCAGCACTTCCTCGGCGGCGCGTATTTCCTTGGGTACCGTCAGGCGCAGTTGGTCCATCAGCTCCACCGCCTTCGCCCGGTCAACCAGGATGTGGCCACCGGCGCGAGCCGTCTTGCTGGTGTCGATGAGTGTTTCCAGTTTGTCGATGACATTTATAATATCTATGATAACCCCTCTCCCGGTCACTACCCTTCCAGGACCGGATTTCCGAATTTCTGGTACAGCGCTTCCGCCACGTTGGGAGGGACCATCTCCCTGACGTCTCCACCTAGCTTCGCAACCTCCTTCAATAGACTGGCGCTCACGAACACGTAGTCCTGTGAGGTCATAAAGCAAACCAAATCCACTTCCGGCTCCAGTTTGTTGTTCATGAAAGCCATCTCGAATTCGTACTCGAAGTCGTAGCCGCTGCGCAGGCCCCGGACTATCACCCCCGCTCCGATGTCGCGAGCGAAGCGGACAGTCAGCCCTGTGTACTTGACCACCTCCACGTTGGTGAGGTGTGAGCAAGCCTGCTCGAAAAGCGCCACCCGCTCGTCGGTGGGGAACAGCAGGCTCTTGGAAGGCGTATCGTAGACGGCTACGACCACCTGTTTGAACAGCTTTGCGGCCCGTGCCGTGATGTCCAGGTGTCCCACAGTAACCGGGTCGAAGCTGCCGGGATATAGCGCAGTCACCATGCTTCTGCCGCCGCCCTTACGGATTATTCACTGCCGTTGTCGGGTATGCCATCCGGCTCGTGCCGGTAGAAGTCCACCGCGTTGTCACCATACTGGCGGAAATTGACGCGCCGCAGTGTGCCATAGGCGGCGCGGAGTTCCGTCTGCCGGGAATGTCCTGCCACCACCATGCCATCCGGGGTGAGCAGTCCCTCTTGACCGGAGATTGCCTCCATAACCTGATGGAAGGCTCCCATCCGGTACGGCGGGTCCAGCAGCGCCAGGCTGTATCCCCCGCGCAACCGCGGCAAGGCCCGCGTGGCGTCGGATTGCCGGACTTCGGCATTGCCGCCGTAGCCGGTCGCCATCAGATTATCTCGGATGACGGCGCACTGCCTGCGGTCGCGCTCCACGAAGTCGGCCCACCCGGCGCCCCGGCTGAGGGCCTCTATGCCCAGGCTGCCGGTGCCCGCGAACAGGTCGAGAACGCGCCGTCCCCGGTATTGACCGTCCGCCAGAATGTTAAAGACAGCCGCTCTCACCCGCTCGGTGGTGGGGCGCACTCCCTGAGTGGCGGCCCCTTTGAGCCGCCTGCCCCGGGATTCCCCGCCCCCTACGCGCATGGTTCGGACATGGTGGAATTATACAAGCTGTTATGTCCCCAGCCTACAAATAAGGACGCCAATTTTGACAAATTTAAGAAAGTGACCCAAATACAAGGTGCATCCGCCAGTCCCCCCAGAGGCTCCAGAGGCTGCGGCGGGAGGCCCGCCCGACGAAAACGCTTCGTCTCCTTGCTGGTTTCAAGTTGACGCTCCGGGTGGGCTGTGCTAACATCCGGCGCATAGCCCGCCTTCGCCACAGCGTTGGCGTTTTGCCTTATTTCGGCGGCCTGAACCGGCGCACCGGAGGCCTTTCCGCCGCCGAAAACTCCAGGCAAACGCAGAATTCCGGGACGGATAGGGGACTCAATACCGATGAGCTTCAGCCAGCTTTTGGCCGGCTATACCCCGGACAGGGACACTGTGCTGACGGTCGGCGTGTTCGATGGTGTGCACCTGGGCCACCGGCACCTGCTCGACCACCTGATTGATTGGGCTGGCTCTGTCTGTATCCCTGCGGTAGTCACATTCTCCAACCGCCCCGTGACCGTTTTCCGGCCCGGCACCTTTCCAAGCTACCTTACCACACCGGACCATAAGGTAGACCTGCTCCGGGATGCCGGTATCGGGCTGGTTGTGACCTTGGAATTCACACAGGAACTTTCCGAAGTGCCGGCCCGCCAGTTCGCCGAACTGCTCAGCGGGAACCTTCGCATGAAGGGACTGGTGCTCGGCCCGGACTCGGCGTTGGGGCGGGGGCGCGAGGGCGACATGGCCTATATGCAGGCCGAGGGCGAGCGACTCGGCTTCTGGGTGCGCTCGGTTCCGCCGCTGGAGATTAACGGCCAGCCCGTGAAGAGTCGCGTGGTGCGCGAGGCTGTCGTAGCAGGCGACGTGTCGGGCGGCGCCCGGCTGCTGGGCCGCAACCACACCCTCATCGGTAGGGTTGTGGTGGGCGACCAGCGGGGCCGCACCCTGGGATTCCCCACCGCCAACATCGACGTCTACCCCGGCCTGCTCTGGCCAAGCGATGGCATCTACGCCACCTGGGCCCATTTCGGCGGGAAACGCCACCTGTCGGCCACCTCCATCGGCGTCCGCCCCACCTTCGGGCTGACGCAGCGGCTGGTGGAAGTCTACGTTATGGACTTCAGCGGCGACCTGTACGGACAGCAGATGACCGTTGAGTTCGTGGAGAAGGTGCGGAACCAGGAGACCTTCGCCGACATAGACGTCCTGATAGCTCGCATAGAGCAGGACGTGGCCGACTCCCGCGACGTGCTGGCCCGGGACGGATGAGAGGGGTAGGTGATGCTAAGCCCCGAAACGCTGGACACGATTGTAAATCGCGGTGTTGACCGCATCATCTCCCGTGAAGAGTTCCTTCGCCTGTTGCAATCGGGGCGCCCCCTGCGCCTCAAGATGGGCTTCGACCCCAGCCGTCCCGACATCCATCTCGGCCATGTGGTCGGCCTGCGCAAGCTGCGCCAGTTGCAGGACCTGGGCCACCAGGTAATTCTCATCGTCGGCGACTGGACGGCGCAGATTGGCGACCCCAGTGGGCGGTCGGCCACCCGCCCGGTGCTCACCCACGCAGAAGTAATGGAAAACGCCCAGTCCTATCTTCGCCAGTTCTTCAAGGTCGTGGATAGAGACCGAACCAGGGTGGTTGAGCAAAGCGAGTGGTTCGGCAAGTTCACCTTAGCCGATATTATTGACTTGACCGGACGCTTCACCGTAGCCCAATTCCTGCAAAGGGCCGATTACGCCAAACGAATCGCAGAGGAACAGCCCATCGCCTTGACAGAACTGCTGTATCCGCTATTGCAAGCCTACGATTCGGTTGTAATCGAGGCCGACGTCGAGTTTGGCGGCACCGACCAGTTGTTTAACCTCGGAATAGGGCGAGAGATGCAAAGGTCGATGGGCCAGACGCCGCAGCAGTGCTTCCTGATGCCCATCCTGCCCGGCACCGACGGCGTACAGAAGATGAGCAAGAGCCTCGACAACTACATCGCCGTTGACGAGGCCCCGGCGGATATGTACGGCAAGGTAATGTCCATAGCCGACGGCCAGATAGTCCCCTACTACGAATTGTTGACCGACCTGCCGTCCGCCGCCCTGTCCGACTTGGAGCGCGACATAGCCCAGGATTCGGTCAACCCCATGGAACACAAGAAGCGGCTGGCGTGGGACATCACCAACCAGTTCCACGACGCTGCCTCCGCCGATGCCGCTCAGGCCCACTTCGAGCGCGTGGTGCAGGGCCGGAACCTGCCGGATGATATGGCGGAAGTATCTCTGTCCGACCTTAGAGAAAAGGTCGAAACCCCGGATGGCGGTATCCGCGCCGACCGCCTGCTGGTGGCCGCCGGCCTCGCTGGCAGCAACGCCGAGGCCCGCCGCCTGCTATCCCAGGGAGCGGTCGAGCTTTTGCCGGCTTCGGGTGAACCCAGACGGCTGGACGATGATCGCGCCGATGTTGCCCCTGCCGCCGGAGACGTGCTTCGGGCCGGCCGCCGCCGCTTCGTCCGCATTACCGCGCCGTAGTCCCGCTAGTTTGCCTTGTCCTCTGTAGAGGGTTGGCCGCCGTTGCCGTTCTCCTGGCGCAATTTGGCGTTCTCGGCTTCAAGGGTTTCGATGGTCCGCTGTAGGGACTGGATAAGCTCGCTCTGGCTCTGACCTCTGCCCTGGTTTCCACCGTTGTTGAGGGATGCGATTAGCAATGCCATCAATTCCCGGTGCCGTCGTTCCTCGTCTTGCCGACGCCGTTCCTCGTCCTGCCGGTGGCGTTCCTCGTTCTGCCGGTGGCGTTCCTCGTCCTGCCGGTGTTCTTCCTGCCGGCGTTCTTCCTGCTGTCGGCGCGCTCTAAGGTCAAAATAGCTGGATAGCATTTGTGGCACTCCCAGGACGGCGAGCATTATGGCGATATATGCTCCGGCTTGAAGGTATTCGAGGACTGTCCATTGTTCCATTGCCGTTATTATACTTCAACGAGCGGCAGGTTGATCGCCGCACCCTGCGTTGACACTCTACGCTACGGCTGGCTAGACTTGCTGGTATACCCTCACCCTAACCCTCTCCCAAATGGAGAGGGAACTTTGCTAATGACCCGTTTGGGGTTCTGCGGAGGTAGTCCCTTGACTTCAGATCAGGAAAAGCAGCAAAACGAGCGCATCGCCAGGTGGCGCGAGAGGCAGGACCCGTCTGACCAGCGTCGCCCCGACTTCCGCACCCCTTCGCAGTTGCCCGTGGAGCAGCTCTACACCGCCGCTGACGTAGTCCGGGAGAATGGCGCCGACGCGGTTGACCTGCCCGGCGAGTTCCCTTACCTTCGCGGCATCCACGATTCCGGTTACCGGGGACGCTTGTGGACTCTCCGTATGTTCGCCGGGTTTGGACGGCCCCAGGAGACCAACGAGCGGTTCAAGTTCCTGCTGGAGCAGGGACAGACCGGCCTCAGCGTAGCCTTCGATATGCCCACCCTCTACGGCTACGATACCGACGACCCCCGGGCCTACGGCGAGTTCGGCACCTGTGGAGTCGCCGTATCGTCGCTGGCCGACATGGAGACGCTGTTCGAGGGCATCCGGCTGGACCAGGTGACCACTTCCATGACCATCAACGCCCCCGCCGCCATCATCTGGGCCATGTACCTGGCCTTGGCCGAGAAGCAGGGCGCGTCGCTGGACAACATCGGCGGCACCATTCAGAACGACATCCTGAAGGAATACATCGCTCAGAACGAGTACATGTTCCCGCCCGGCCCCTCGATGCGGCTGGTGACCGACACCGTGGAGTTCGGCGCCCGGCACGTTCCCCGCTGGAATCCCATCAGCATCAGCGGCTACCACATCCGCGAGGCTGGCTCCAACGCTGTGCAGGAGCTGGCCTTTACCCTCGCCGATGGCTTTGAGTACGTCCGCCACGCCCAGGAGCGAGGGCTGAACGTGGACGAGTTCGCCCCGCGCCTCAGCTTCTTCTTCAACGTGCACAACAACTTCTTCGAGGAAATCGGCAAGTTCCGGGCCGCCCGTCGCATCTGGGCCCAGGAGATGCGCGACACCTTCGGCGCCACCGACAGCCGCTCCCACAAGCTGCGCTTCCACGCCCAGACATCCGGCCAGTCGCTGACCGCCCAGCAGCCCGAGAACAACGTCGCCCGCGTTTCGCTCCAGGCCCTCGCCGCCGTCCTGGGCGGGTGCCAGTCGCTTCACACCAACAGCAAGGACGAGGCTTGGGCGCTGCCCTCGGAAGAAGCGGCATTGCAGGCTCTCCGCACTCAGCAGATCATCGCCCACGAGACCGGCGTAACCGACACGGTTGACCCGCTGGGCGGCAGCTACTTCCTGGAAGTGATGACCGACCAGCTTCAGGCAGGCAGCTACGATTACTTCCGGCGCATCGAGGACGTGGGCGGTGTGATTCCCGCCTTGGAGACTGGATTCCTGCAACGGGAAATCGCCGAAGCTGCCTACATCTACCAGATGGAAGAAGACCGCAAGGAGCGCATCACCGTCGGCGTCAACGAATACAACACCGGCGAGGAAGTAGACATCCCGCTGCTCCGCGTAGACCGGGAAGGCGAGCGCCTGCAAGTCGAAGGCATCAACGAAGTCCGGCGCACCCGCGACAACCGCGAGGTGGCGGAAAAGCTGCGCGCCCTGGAAGCCGCCGCCCGCGGCAACGACAACCTGATGCCGCCGCTGATAGACGCCGCTAAGTCCTACGCCACCCTGGGCGAGATGATGGACGTGTTCCGCGAGGTGTTCGGCGAATACCAGCCGACCTGGGCGTTCTAGCCGGGCCGGCTGCTCCGCGTCCGATGTTTGCTCGACACGGAATCGCAAGGAAAGGCCGGGCCGCAGAGGCGATCAGGAAGCGGGCAGGTTTGCTACGGCGGCCCGCCAAACGCTTGGAGTTCCTATGCGAACAGCTTGGTTGACGCCGACGTTTTCCAGCAGAAGAACCAGCATAGTCAACCGCTCTTCTTCACTCCAGAACAACTTGCCGTCAATCATCTCAATCTTCTCCGGGGCCATACAGCAGCGGGACAGGCCCTCGGGTCCCCACGCGCGTCCCTCCGGGCGCAGGTCCCACCGGGCTTCATCCATGATGCTGAACTCCTTGATGATAGCCGCAAATCAAGGGGCGGGCCTGAAGCCCGCCCCTGCGTTAGATGAGCCTGAATATAGCCGCCTTGGCCCTAGTCGTCCTCTTCCCGCATACGCTTCGCTTCTTCAATGACCCGCGGCTCCATGTTGGTGGGTACCGGCTCGTAGTGGTCGTACTCCATGGAGTAGGAGCCGCGGCCCTGGGTCAGTGAGCGCAGGTCCTGGGCGTAGCGCAGCAACTCCGACTGGGGCACTTCGGCGTCGATCACAGTAACGCGGTTCTCCGGGTTCATGCCCAGAATGCGCCCGCGCTTGCCGTTGAGGTCGCTCATCACCTCGCCCGTGTAGGCCTCGGGCACTGTTACCGACAGGCGCATCACCGGCTCCAGCAGGATCGGGTTGGCGTCGCTCACGCCTTTTTTCAGCGCCTGGATGCTGGCAATCTCAAAGGACATACCCGATGAGTCAACATCGTGGAATTTGCCGTCGTACAGCACGGCCTTGAGGTCCACGAGGGGGAAGCCGGCCAGTGCCCCTTCGTCGAGAGCTTTGACCACTCCCTTTTCCACCGAGGGAATGTATTCCTTGGGAACCCGTCCGCCCACAACCTCGTTGCCGAACTCGAAGCCCTGGTCGCGGTCCCTGGGCTCCAGCCGGAGAAACACGCAACCGTATTGGCCATGCCCACCCGACTGCTTCTTGTGGGTGTATTCGCTTTGCGTGGTGCGGGTGATGGTCTCGCGGTAGGGGACGCGAGGCAGCTTGACCCGCAGGTCGGCCCCGAACTTCCGCCTGATTTTGTCCATCGCCACGTCGATTTGTGCGTCGCCCAGCCCGGTTATCAGGGTCTCACTGGTGCTGGCGTTGCGCGACATCTGGAGGCTGGGGTCTTCTTCCACGATGCGGCTGAGGGCCATGGACATCTTGTCCAAATCGGCTTTGGATGCCGGAGATACTGCCACGCGGTAGTAGCCCACGGGCATCTGAATGGGATCGAAGGTCACCTGGTTGTCGCGGGCGCAGAGGGTGTCTCCGGTTATGGTGGACGACAGCTTGCCGACCGCGCCGATGTCGCCTGCGGTGATTTCAGCCAGATTCTCCTGGCTCTTTCCCCTGGGCAGGTAAAGCTGGCCCACGCGCTCGGACTGGCCCTGGTTACTGTCCCACACCTCGGAGTTGCTCTTGATGGTCCCCTGGTAGACGCGGAAGAGAGACAGCTTGCCGACGAAGGGGTCTGCCGTGGTCTTGAAGACGAGGGCGGCCAGAGAAGCGTCTGAATCGGCCTTGTAAGATGCCTCTTCGCCGGAGTCGGCCTTGTTCAGCCGGGGCCTGACGCCGTCCACCGGCGACGGCAGGTAGGAGCGGGTCATTGCCAGGAACTCGGCCACGCCCATGTTTTCGGTGGCCGAGGTCGCCAGAATGGGAACCAACTCGCCGCGCAGCACAGCGCCGCGCAGCGCGGTCTCGATCTCTTCGTCGGTCAGATCCTCGCCGCTGAGGTAGCGGTCGGCCAGTTCGTCGTCGCTCTCGGCGGCGGCTTCGATGAGCCGCTCGCGGGCTGCTTCCGCTTCGTCGGCCACATCCGCCGGGACGCCGGCGCTGGGGCCGGCCACATTGACCACGCCCTTGAAGCTGTCGGCCTGCCCGATGGGAATCTGGAATGGGACGCACTGCCGCCCGAAGGTGGCCTGGATATCCGCCACGTTGCGGTCGAAGTCGGCGTTCTCGCGGTCCATCTTGTTGACGACGATGAGTCGCGGCAGTTTGCCCGACTCACACAGATTCCAGGCGCGCTCGGTTCCAACGTCAACGCCGGACGGCGCTGCCACCAGTATTGCGGCGCCCTCGACCACTCGGAGAGCGCTGACCACTTCGCCCTGGAAGTCATCGTAGCCGGGGGTGTCCAGGAAGTTGATCTTGCAGCCGTCGGCGGCGGCGGCGGCGATGAGGGTGGTCTGAATGCTGCCGGCCCGCTTGATTTCTTCGGGTTCGTAGTCGGAGACGGTGTTACCGTCCTCGATTCGGCCCTGACGGGTCACCGCCTTGGTGCTGAAGAGCACCGCTTCGCAGAGCGATGTCTTTCCGGCGCCGGAATGTGAAAGCAGGGCCACGTTTCTTATGCTATTCGCATCCATATAGGGCGTTGCTCCCTTTTGCAGAGTCTATGCGCCCGGTTCGGCGTTGAGTCAGGTGAATACAGGGCCGCACACAGGCGCAAACCGCGTCAACGCATCGAGGCGTCAAGCGCGGACGGATAAGCTATTGTATAAGTTGAGGCAAACTGGCGCAACCGGCAGAGCTGCTTACATAACGCTCTTTCGGGGAATGGGCGGCCGTTGGGGCGTCTAGTCCGGTTCTTGCTCTGGCGGGAAGGCGGGCCGAAGCAGAAACTCGTAAACGGCAGCGCCCAGCGGCCCGCCGACCAGCGGACCGGCGATGTAGGCCCAGAAGCCGCCCGACGGACCGGGAATGGCCATCTCGCCCCACCCGGCGAAGAAGGCCACCAGCCGGGGGCCGAAGTCACGGGCCGGGTTCCATCCTCCCTGGGTTAGCGGGGCCAGCATACTGATTATCAACGCAACGGTGAGGCCGATAAACACCGGCGCCAGGTACTTGGCGGGCAGGCTGCTGTTGCGGCGGTCGACGAGGGCGAAAATAATCAGCACCAGGATCCCGGTCCCGACGCCTTCCACCGCGGCGGCACCCAGCGGCGACACCAGGGTTAGGGCCGCTTCGTCTGCTCCCATCATGCCGGGATTGGGGAAATACTCGCCGAACATCATGGCGGAAAGCTGGCTGCCCGGCTCGCCCCGCTCCAGACCATGCTGCTCCTCGAAGCGCCGAATGAGGGAGCCGTACAGCAACAGCACGGTCAACCCGGCCAGCGCGGCCCCCAGCAACTGCGAGGCCCAGTAGGGGAGCAGGAAACGCCACGGGAAGTCTCGCGGGCGAAAGATGGCGAAGGCCAGGCTGACCGCCGGGTTGAGATGCGCCCCCGATACGGCGCCGGTCAGATATATGGCCATGGACACTCCAACGGCCCAGGCCACCGCAACCTGCCACAGTCCGGCCTGCGCGCCCGCCAGCACCGCCGCGGCCACCACGGATGTTCCGGCGAACACCATCAACCATGTCCCGATGACCTCGGCGGCGCAGCGCCGAAGCAGGCCGGGCCAGGGGCGGTTGTTCCACGAAAGCAAACGACCAATCCGGCGTGAAACCGTACCGGAAGGGCCGAAAGTAGGCGGCTCAGCCACGGCGGGTAAAGCCTCCACAAATTACAGTTGACAGAGAATTGCTGGCGGAAAAGAGGGGAGTCGCCGGTTCCAGGGACGTCACCGGCGAAGCGGTCTTGATGAGACCTGGGCTTCTCTTTCGCACCATACTAAAATGCTATCCCGTTTCTCCTCTCCAAAGCAAGCCCGTTTCTGGGGAACTCCTCTGTTCTGCGGATGATTTCCGGCCAGGGTAAGGTCGGCCAGCATCGGCTCACCCTCACCCTGGCCCCCCTCAAGGTAAAGGGGAACTCGGCGCCGGCAGGTGGATGGTGAAGCGGCTGCCCTGGCCCAGCACACTGTGGGCCTCGATAGTTCCGCCGTGAGCCTCGATGAGCCTGCGAGCGATGGTCAGCCCCAGCCCGGAGCCTCCGGTGGCGCGGGCGCGGGAAGGGTCGGCGCGGTAGAAGCGGTCGAACAGGCGGGGCAGTTCCTCGGGTGGGATGCCCGGCCCGGTGTCGGCTACCGCAATTTCTACGCCTCCGTCGTCGGCGCGGACCGTAACCGCCACCCTGCCACCCTCAGGAGTGTGGGTGATGGCGTTCTCCAGAAGATTGCCGATCACTTGGGCGACTCGTGTCGCGTCCAGTTCCATTTCGGGTAAGGACGGCTCCAATTCGACAGTCACATTGACGCCCTTGGCTTCGGCGCGGGGGCGCACCGCCTCAACTGAAGATTGCAGCAGTTCTTCCATTCTGACCGGAGACAGTTGCAGCGTCAGCGCTCCGGCTTCGACCTGTGCCAGCAATCGCAGGTCCTCCACCAGCCGCGACAGGTGGAGGGCCTGGCCGTGGATAGTGTCGATGGTCTCAGGGGTGGGCTGGACCAGGCCGTCCTTGATGGCCTCCAGGTAGCCTTGAATGTTGGAAAGAGGGGTGCGCAGTTCATGGGCGATGTCTGCGGTGAGGTTGCGGCGGTGGCGTTCCGCTTCTTCCAGCCCCTCGGCCATGACGTTGAAGCTGTGGGCCAACGCGCGTATCTCGCTGGGGCCTTCGGTCTCGGCGCGTTGTGAGAGATCGCCGCGTCCAAGACGGCGGGCCGCCGCTCCGAGGCTCTGAAGTGGCGCCAGGGTGCGCCGCGACAGCAGCCACACCAGCACCGTGCCCAGCGCCGCGGCGCCGATGCCGGCCCAGAGGAGCGAGCGGTTGACCACCGATGAAATTTGAGCCGCTGTGGGATCGACTATATCCGGCGGCCCCGGCCCCGGCCCCAGACCCGTTAGGGCCGCTAAGGTGAAGGTTCCCACATGTTCCTTTTCATAGTGCAAGGGAAATTTCTCAGTTTCTTTCCTTGGGCCTTTCCTTCCCTTGCCATCCCGCCCCAGGAAGACACTGGCCAGGGAGGAGTGAGAGTCGGCAACTACCGTTCCCTGGGCGTTATAGACAATGATGCGGCTGCCGGAGACGGGGCCGGCCTGCTCCAGGGTTTGTTGCAGGTCAGCCTTTTCGGCGGCCCAGCCCTGCCGCCTGGCATAGTATTCCATAACGAACTGCCTGACCCGCGCCGCCTGCGCTGCCCTGCGGTCGTTCTCGAACCGCTCGGTCTGCCGGTCGGCGGCGAGACCGATGGATGCCCCGACCAGTACCAGGGCAACGGCCAGCGCGAGGGTGAATCCCAGCACCAACCGGAATTGCAGGCCGGAAAACAGTCCGGAGCGAAAATCAGGCATCGCGCTTACCCCGGCCCTTTCTCATCGGGAGAAGAG
Organism: Dehalococcoidia bacterium; assembly: GCA_965261945.1. Taxonomy (GTDB): domain Bacteria; phylum Chloroflexota; class Dehalococcoidia; order Lucifugimonadales; family UBA3495; genus VXOI01. The sequence goes on along the minus strand of CBDHEF010000002.1, from coordinate 1,302,924 downwards.
ACTTCCGGGAAATGACTCAGGCGGTAGCCGATACCGTACACCGTCTCGATTAACTTGGCGCCGCCTGCGGTCCCGGCGTCCAGCTTGCGGCGCAGGCTGGAAACGTGGGCGTCCACCGTGCGATCGAAGCCGTCGAAATCGTCGCCGAAAACGCGGTTAATGATTTCGTCGCGGGTGTACGTCCGGGCCGGCCGCCCCATCAGCAGGGCCAGCAGCCGGAACTCCGTCGGCGTTAGCCTCAATTCCCTTCCGTCCACCGTTGCCCGGCGGGCGCGCCTGTCCAGCTCGATAGCTCCTGCGGCCAACACTGCCGGCTCTCCGGCGGCTCTCTCGCGAGCGGCTCGGCGCAGCACGGCCCGCACTCTTGCGGCCAGTTCGCGCGGGCTGAAAGGTTTGGTGACGTAGTCGTCGGCCCCGAGGTCCAGACCGGCCAGCCGGTCATCCTCCTCCACCCTTGCCGTCAGCATTATTATGGGAACCTCCGACTCTTTCCTCAGCGCCCGGCAGACGTCCAGCCCGTTGAGTCGGGGCAGCATGACATCAAGGACTACCAGGCTGGGCAGTTCCTCTCGCGCCAGAGACAACCCTTCGGCGCCGTCGTTGGCCGAAAGCACCCGGTAGCCCTCGCGCTCCAGGTACAGACGGGTCAGTTGCACCACGTTAGCGTCGTCGTCAACAACCAGCACGGTTTGTTCAGATTCCCTGAAGTCGGTGTTCATTGCGGTTCCTGCCGGAATGACCGGCGGCAAATGTTGCAGGGCGCGGGCGGGCTGATAGCCCATCCTGCGCCCTTTGTCATGGAAAACCAAACGGCGGTTCCAGGGCCTGGTTAGGCGGAGTCTCCGTCGGTCGCCGGAGTGGGCGTGGCGGATGAATCGCGTTCGGAGCCGTGTCCGCCGTGATGCCCGCGGCCGCGCCCCCAGCGGCCCTTGCCGCCGTGTTGTCCCCGGCCCCGCTTGTCGAAGCCGTGCCGCCAGTCGCCCGACTCGATCTTTCCGCGGATTTCTGCCGCTTCTTCCTCGGTGATTTTGCCGCTGTCCATGGCCTCTTGCAGCGCGGACTCCATTGCCTCGCTGCGGATGTCGCTCATGGCCTGTTTCATGGCGTCGGCTACATCGTCGCCTTCGACTTCGAGGATCGCGGCGACCCGGTTGGCGAAGTCTTCGGAGGTGTCTTCGCCCTTGAAGCCGAAGCTCTTACCGTACCAACCATCGGAATCGACTCTATCGCGGATTGCCTGGGCCTCCTCCTCGGTCATGCTGCCGCTATCTATGGCCTCTTGCAGCTTGCTTTCCAGCGCCTCGCTGCGCATTTCCTCCGCCACCTGCTTGAGAGCGTCGGCGGTGGCGTCCGCGTCGGCGCCCAACGTTGTGGCCACGCGGCCAGCGAAGTCCTGAAGCGCAGCATCCCGCGCTTCCTCGCGCACTTCCTTCTCGGCCTGCGCGATGGCGTCTGCGGTTTCCTGTGCATCGGTGGCCAGGATTTCCGCGACCTTCTCGGCCACGGCGGTCCTCCGCTCCTCGTGGTCGCCGCGGCCCCAGCCCCATCCGTGGCCCGCGCCGCCCCAGGCCAGGGCCACGCCGCCGGTGATGGACGTGGCCAGCAGCCCGACGGCCAACCCGATTAGTATCCACTTCTTCCCCATGCCTTTGCTCCCTGTTGCTCCAAACTCGCCGGGCCCGTCCGCCCTGCTGTGACTATAAATTTAGCGCCCAACTTTTAAGGAAATTTGAAGGAAACCCGGATTTTCCGGGTTTCCCGATCTGACCGGAGGCGGGATGGCATAGGCAGTGGAATTGACCGCTAGAATGCGGGCCGGTTCAGGGCAGACTGGTCAATCTTGCGCAGTATGAGCCGGCCGTCATCGGGGCCGCCCAGCAGTTGGCCGCCATCCACCATCACCTTGCCGCGCAGGATGACCGTAGTGGGCCAGCCCTCCACTTCCCAGCCCTCCCACGGGCTGTAGTCGCGGACGTGCAGGTCGGAGATGGCCAGAGGCTTTTTGACCGAAGGGTCAATCAAGCAGAAGTCGGCGTCGCTGCCCGCGGCGATGCAGCCCTTGCGGGGGTAGAGGCCCAGCAGTTTGGCCGCATTGGCCGATGTGACATCAACGTATCGCTCCAGCGGCATACCGCGCTTAACCACCGCCTCCGAGTAGTTCACGCCCATGCGGATTTCGATACCCACGTTGCCGCCGCGAATGTCGCGCACATTGGTGCCGGCAATCTTGTCCAGGTAGGTGGTGAAGCTGCTGTCGGTGGCGGTGAAGGAAAGATCGCCCTTCATGATGCCGTCCCACAGAGCGGTGCGGTCCTCGTCGAACTTCAGCGACGGGTAGGTGTGGTACTTCATGCCGTCGGATTCCTTGTACTGCTCCGCCTCGAAGGACAGGGCCAGGGTCAGCACTTCGCCATAGACCGGCATACCGGAGGCGCGGGCCTCGGAAATTACTTCCAGTCCGTCCGAAGCGGTGACGTGGACGAAGTACATTCCGACGCCGGTGCGCTGGGCCAGCCGAACCACGTGGCGGAAGGCCAGATCCTCGACGGTCTTGGAGTGAATCAGGTGGACGTTGTACCAGTCCCACAGGCCGCGCTGCTGGGCCAGCAGGTAGTTGTACATCACCAGTTCGTCGTCCTCTCCGTGGACGGCCAGCACGCCGCCATGACGCCCGACCTGCTCCATCAGGTCGCTCAGCCTTCCGGTGTCGATCCTGCCGAGAGGGGTGAGGCTGGTGCCCTCGGCATCTGGCGGGCGGATGTTGGTGGTGAAAATCTTGACGCTGGGGAACCCTGCCTCGACCAGTTCGTGGAACCGGGCGATGGAGTCGGGAGTGTTGGCGTTACGGTAGATGCAGTGAGTGGTGTAGTCGGTGTAGGCAGCGCCCTGCCAGACGTTCATATATTCGTGGATGCCAGCGGCGAGGTCGCCTTCGTTGGGCACCGGCGCGAAGTCCACGACGGTGGTGGTGCCGCCCCATATTGCGCCCAGAGAATGCACCGCCGGGCCGGCGTTGGGGGTGCCCGGCACGGTCTCGCGGGCGCCGGGCTGCACGTTGGCGGCAGCGTGGGCGTGGGCCTCCACACCCCCCGGCACGACGATTTTGCCCGATGCGTCAATCACCGTGGCCCCCTCCTCCGTCAGCACGCCGGGCAGGGCCACGGCGACAATACGCTCGCCCTCCACCCCCACGTCCCAGTTACCGACGCCCGAAGGCGTAACGACCTGTCCGCCCTTGATCAGCATATCCAGCATCTTTCCGGCTCCTTTCTGTTAGTTTGAGAGTGGGTCCAGAAGTTCAAGTCCTCCAATCCATCGGAAGTCTTCGACGTTGTGGGTTACTAGCGTCAGGTTATGGACCATGGCCGTCGCGGCGATTATAGAGTCCCCCAGCCCCACGCGGCGTTGCTGGCGCAGGCTTACGGCCTGCCGAGCGATTGTGTCCGTCAATGGAAGGATACGAGTCCTCCGGAAAATCCGAAGCAACCGTTCACGTTCTTGTTCGCTCAAACGTTGATATCCGAGAGATTCAATATAGCTTATGACTGATACTGACCGTCGGATTCGGTCAAGGAAAAATCGCAATTCGGCGTTCTCCGGTTTAGAGGCGTAAATGATAATGTTACTGTCAAGTAACATATTAGTCTCGGAAAGGCAAAGGGCGATCCTTGCGAATCTCTTGCTGCCAAGCCACAGGGTCTTCTATATCGGCAAAAGCGCCCATGTCCGCCAGCTCCTGAAACAACTCGGAGACTGGTTCCGACTCTTCGTCGGTGGGCTCGCTGGAGGATCCAGCCTCGACTGTAATCTCCACCGGCACCGGCCCGTCGGCATCGGGTGCGCCGTCGAGCCACTCCACCTTATCGCCGTGGAGGATTGCTTTGTATGCTCGCTTCATGTCGCCGCCTATCCTTTGACGTTTTCGTATATGGTGATGCCCCTTTCGTCGATGAGGCGCCTCAGCGGTCCGTAGCTGATGCTTTCGTAGGCTGGCACATCGCACTTCTGCGCGATGTGCCAGGTAATTGTCCCGGATGTTGCCGAGCACGTTCTCGATCATCTCGATGTCGTAGCGGTGCGAGATGTTCCGCCGGTCTTCGAGCATATCAATCCACGTCTGGCCGTCGGCAACCAGTCCTGTGGCGGCAGCGGTGCGAATGACATTTCGTGGCGTTACCGACTGCATAATTACACCGTCATGCTCCAAGCGGTCTTTCAGCGTGTTCCAACTCAGCTCGAAAGTGTATTCGAATCTTATGGATTGGGAATTATATCGAATCCTAAACGCCCTCACCCCGTCATTCCCGCGAAAGCGGGAATCCAGAGGGTTCGGCAACGGCAAGGCTGCTATTGGCAGGGGCGCTCTGGATTCCCGCTTTCGCGGGAATGACAGTATGGGCAAGAATGACGATGGGGAGGGAGATGTGTAGGATTCGATATAATTCCCTTTGGATTACTCCTTCCTTCTCCAGATCATTCAACTCGTCAACTTCCCGGTCAAAGGCGGCCCGCAGTAGAGAATAGGCTCGGAAAAATTGTGGAAGCGGTATTGCCAACGTATTTCTTCGGCCAATGTCGCCCTTCCTTCCGTACCTTCGAGCCATACCTTCGAGCCTCGGTTAAGCAGAAGCCTTCACCCGATGGGCACGGCCACCCTGGCGACCTCGAACCCGTAGAGCTCGGCCGCTGCGCCGCCCACGATGCTGGCCTGCTCTTCGATGGGGACGCCTTCCAGAATCTCGCTCAGCACCTCGCGGGAGCGGGGGAAGGTGGACTCGGAGTGCGGGTAGTCGCTGCCCCACATCAGCCGGTCAACGCCAATCATGTCCCGCAGGCGGATTCCGACGGCGTCTTCCTGGAAGCTGAGGTAGACGTTGCTGCGGAAGAAGTCGCTGGGGCGGACGTCGCCCTTGAAGCGGTAGAAAGCCTCCTCCTGCCGCTCGATGTAGGTATAGTCCATGGAGTCCAGCAGGTGGGGCGCCCAGGAAAGCTCGAACTCCACAATGGCCAGCTTGAACTTTGGATAGCGCTCGAACACGCCCGAGAAGATGATGTCGCATAAAGAGGTGGCGGGGTAGAAGACCTTGGTGGCGCGGCCGCTGGCGTCGCGCACCGATGTTGCGCCCGCGCCCCGGCTGCGGCCCTCGCGTCGGGTGGCGGTGTGCAGGCTGACGGGCATATCGAAGTCCTGCGCGGCGGCCCAGAAGGGTTCGTATTCCGGGCTGTCGTAGCGCCTGTGCTCCTGCGGGTACTCGGTGATCATCGCTGCCGCCATGCCCAGCTTGGCGCAGCGCTCCAGTTCGGCGACGCCTTCGGATACGTCGTCGAGGTTGACCATTGCCACGCCCTTGAGCCGGTGCGGATCAGCGGCGCAGAACTCGGCCAGCCAGTCGTTGTATGCGCGGAAAATGGCCGACATCAGGCGCGAGTCGGCGACCTTGAAATAGAACAGGCCCTGCGACGGGTACAGCAGTTCGCCGGAGACTCCGTCTATTTTCATGTCGCGGATGTGCTGGGCGGGGTCATATCCTCCGACATGAACGTCCTCGAAGCGGCCGTGGGCGGAAATCTGCTCCGGGTTCTCGAAGCGGGCGCCCGCGTTGGAGATGAGGCCGATGCCGGCAATCATCTGGTCCTTTTCCACCACCAAGTGGTCCACATCGCCCACGCGCTGCATCCGGGGGGCGCGCTCGCGGAACTCGGCGTCGATGCGCTCCGTCCAAAGGCCAGGAGGTTCAAACACGTGGGAATCGGACGAGATGACGAGAAGGTTTTCCATGCCTGCCTCCTGCATACGCTGGGAATACATTTGCTTCCATTCGCTTCAATGCGAGAGGCCCATTTTAACATCCAGCCCGTGCTTCAGGCTCCCTCGCATCAGGCCGCAGCCCTGTGGATATTCGGCAGGGGCTCCCGGTCAATTCCGCGAACCAGTTCCCAAGCTCGTTGGCCTTCCGCGCCCAGAATCGCAAGAGCCTCGGCGACCGGCATGGCTGCAAGCCGCCCCAGGGTGAGGATGCCGTGTCGGGCCAGCCGCTCCCTGCCTTCCGGAGACAGAGGCAGGTGGTTTACGGAGCAGCAGGCCAGGAATGCCGCTGTGTCGAGGGGGACCCTGGCGGCCCGGCCATGCGGGGCGGTGGCGGCAGCCACGTAGGCAGGGAACTTGGCGCAGGCCATGCCCAGGCGCGGGTTGTAAGGCAGCGGCACTGATTGAAGCAGCGACGCGGCCAGCCGGGCCTCCCCGCCGCGAATCTCGCTCAGTCCCTCCAGGCTGGCGAAGAAGCATCCCATCCCGCCTGTTTCCACTTCGGGGCATCCGCATCGCCAGAGCATCGGCCAGCCGGTTGTGGGTGTCGCTGTAATACTTGGCGTCAGCCTGCATCAATACCGCCTGCGGACAGAGTGTGATGGCATCGGTCAAGGGCATCCCCTCGGTTACGCCTGCGGCTTCGGCGCTATAGTCCAGAACCAGTTCTCGGGGGCCGATCTTTTCGACGACCACCAGTGGCCTGCCGCGCAGGGCGGGGTATCGCCGCATCTCGGCCTTCACCGGCAGGTGGGCAATCAGAACGCAGGCTACGGACAGTTCAGGAAGCGGTTCAGGCATGGCTGCTTTGGCGGCTCGCGTCAGATGGGTTGACAGGCTGGATTATACAGAACAAATGTACGGCATCATAAGGGCCGTCTGTCATGTATTTCCCGCGGCAATCCTGAATTCGAGTGCGAAAACCGGATAGAATTGGATGCGGGCATCGGCTAATCTGGATACGTCGAAGGAAATAACCGATCGAGGAATTTTTGTGGAGAAATGGCCCAAAGACCTGTCGCCGCAGGAACTGGCAGAGTGGCTCAACCGGCAATATGGCGAAGAAACGCTGATGAACCGACTCAAAATGCGGGTGGTGGAGGTGGGAGCGGAACGCGCCGTGGTGGAACTGCCCGTGCACCACGGCCTGTACACGCCGCACCAATACATCCATGCCGGGGTGATGATTTCCCTGGCCGACACCGCCGCCACGCTGGCCTCCATGGCCGCCTATCGCGGCGAGCTTGAGCCGGAACAGTTGCCGGTGGCGGTGTCCATTTCCAGCCAGATTGTCGCCAACATACGCGAGGGGTTGCTGGTGGCCGAGGCGACTATTCCCCACCCGGGGCGTACCTTGGTAGCCGCCTCCACCTGGGTCACCGACGGCAACGGGCGGTTGTTGGCGCTGGTAAACTCCACCCACTTCGTCCGGCCCCTGGCAGCGTGAGGAAGCGTGTCTATTTGGCAATTGGACCCTCCCCCCGTGTCCATTTCCAGCCAGGAGGACGCCGACATGACGATTGCGCAACCGGAAACGGCTCACCCGGACCCTGAAAGGCTGTGGACTGCGGTTATGTCGCGGGACCGCAGCTTTGATGGCCGCTTTGTTTACGCCGTCAGGTCCACCGGCGTTTACTGTCGCCCCACCTGCCCGAGCCGCCGCCCCCGGCAGGAGCAGGTCCACTACTTCCTTGCCCCTGAAGAAGCGAAGAACGCGGGCTTCCGCGCCTGCCGCCGATGTCTGCCCGACCGGAAAAGGACGGATGCCGAGTTGGTGCGCCTCGCCTGCGAATACATTAACGAGTATGTAGACGCCAACGATACACCGCCCCGTTTGCCCGAAATCAGCGAGTCAGTGGGAGTTTTGCCCTCGCACTTGCAGCGGGAATTCAGGCGGCAAACCGGCCTCACCCCGTCGCAGTACGCCCGCGGCAGGCGGGTGGAGCGCCTCAAGGGTCTGCTGCGGGAAGGGGCCAACGTGTCCGAAGCCATTTACGAGGCCGGTTACGGCTCTTCCAGCCGACTCTACGAAAATGCGAAGGAGCAACTGGGCATGACACCAGCCAGCTACCGGAAGGGCGGCGCGGGCGCGCTGGTCCGATACATCGTTACCGAATCGGCCTTGGGCGGTCTGCTTTTGGCCGGCACCAGCCGCGGCGTCTGCGCGGTCAAGCTGGGCGACGGCGCCGGTGCGCTCGTGGTCGAGCTGGAGCAGGAATTCCCGGCGGCCACGCTTCAGCGCGCCGAACTGGACGGCGGTTCCCCGGAGACAGCCGGGTTGCGGAGCTGGACCAACGCGGCCCTGGCGTACCTGGACGGACGCAGCATGGACATAGATCTGCCGCTGGATGTCCGGGCCACCATGTTCCAGTGGCGGGTGTGGCGGCAGTTGCAGGCGATACCCGTGGGCGAAACCCGAACCTATCAGCAGTTGGCCGAGGAGCTGGAACATCCCAAGGCCAGCCGAGCCGTGGGACGCGCCTGCGCCACCAACCCCGTGGCGCCCATCGTCCCCTGCCACCGAGCGCTGCGAAAGGACGGCGGGCTTGCAGGCTACCGCTGGGGTCTGCACCGGAAGGAGGCCCTGTTGTCCATGGAGCGCAGCCAGTCCGCCACAGAGGCCGACGGAACCGATTCCCGCCCGTAGCCTGTAAGTCCGAATACCTTCCCACGGCGTATAATCGGCATCAACAATGCCCCGGAGGGTTGGCCCTGATGGTTGTGGTTGCCGCCAGGTCTCTCGCCGCCTTGTGGCTGGCTCTCACGCTCGCCGTCCTCTTGTCGGTAGTGGCGTGGTTCCCGGCCCCGGCCCCGGCACAGGGCGCCGGCGGGACCATCACCGTGATTGACACCCGGCAGGAGGTCAACTATCCATCGGGTGTCGGCCTGAGCGTGACTGTCGAGGCGGACGCGGAAATTGCCGAGGTGCGGGTCTTTTACCGCCCCGCCGGTTCCCGGCGATGGGGTTACGCCTACGCCGAGTTTGAGCCGGGGACGAGGATAGTTGCCACGCAGTCAATTCCGGTTCGAGACTCCACTTACATAGCCCCCGGTGCAGACGTGGAGTATTTCTACGAAGTCCGGGACGTTCAGGGCAACGTCATCAGGACCGACCTTGCGACGGTGGAATACCTGGACCAGCGGTTTGACTGGCGGCGGGTGAAAATTGGCCCGCTCGAACTGGTATTTCACGACATTGATGATTCCCGCATCGGCAACGCAGCCAATGCGCTGCGCGAAGACCTGCGCCGCGTTGGGGAACTGTTGCAACTGGAGCAGCCCGACAGCTTCAAGGGCGTGATATACAACAGCTACGCCGATGCCAACGCCGCCTTTCCGGTGCAGAGCCAGACCACCACCGACCACGGCACCTTTGCCGGCTATGCCTTCCCGGAGCAGGGAGTATTCGTGGGGCAGGGGCTGGACAGGCGCATCATCGTCCACGAGTCGGCCCACATGATGCTGCGCGACGCCCTGGGAAACCGCGCCCTTGAAGTGCCCGCCTGGCTGAACGAGGGATTCGCCACCTACACGGAGCCCAACGTCCGGGTGCAGGACAGCAGGGACCTGTACCGCAGGACGCCGCACATCAGCGCTATGAAGAACCTCTCCGGCACTCCCGAAAGCATTCCCCTTTTCTATCGGAAGTCGGTCAGTGTCGTCGCCCATCTGATTGAGGAATACGGAGAGGACAGGTTCCGCCGATTGCTGGGCGAGCTTGGAGGGGGCCGGACAATTGAAGCGGCGCTGGTAAACGTCTACGGGTTCGATGAGCACGGGCTGGACGCCAATTGGAGCGGGTTGCCCATTCCCGCGCCCGCGCAAAACCCCAGGCCGTTGCACCGCCCGGAACCGGCTGAGGCGCCGGACGAGCGGAGTTCCGGGCCACCCACCGCCACGAACTCGAATGCAGACCGGCAGCAGGAAGCAGAACCGCCCGCTGCCCGCTCCTCGCCTGCCACCGCCGCCATGCCGGAGCCGCGACGGGAAGAACCATCGCCCTTCGTGTTCATCGACTCCTGGGTGCTGGCCGGAGTGGCTTTGCTGGCCGCCGGAGCGGTAGCCGTCCGCTTCGTCTACAACCGCCTGCGCCGGAAGAACGAACCGGCCCACGACTACTGGCAGGATTGGGACGAGCCGAACCAGCCGTAAGGTATTTTGATTCTCTCTCTTGAGGGAGAGGGCTGGGGTAAGGGTGAAGTCCTCGGCTGAACCAATAAGCGCCTGCTGGCGGGGGTGCCCTGCTGTCCCTCCCTGGGGGACAGAGAACAGCCCAAATACCCTGGGGCCGGCATACCCGGTTTTGTGTTGGCGTAGCTTTCTGGTATATTCTTGGCCGTGAAATCCGCCGGATGCGGAAGATTGGCCGTGTCGCGGCTTAGAGGCCGTATGTGTGAACGGGTAGCCATAATCGGGGCGGGATATACCCCTTCCCGCGCAGTCAGCCCCTACGATGCTTGCCGCCGGCGTTTTTCAGGGAGGTTGTTTGCGCGTCAGGACGTTGACTTGGGGGGAAATAGACCGGCTGGTTGACGGACTGGCCGCCAGGCTTCCTCCCGGAAGCCGCTGCTGGGGCGTTCCTCGTGGTGGCAGCGTGGTGGCCGCAATGTTGCGCGTCAAGCACGATGTGACTATCACTGCCGACTCGTCCGAGGCCACCATCGCGGTGGACGACCTGATAGACAGCGGGCGTACCGCGCAAATGGTGAGAGAGAAATACAACCTGGATCTGGAGCCCCTGCTGGTAAAGGAAAACTCGGACTGGATTGTATTCCCGTGGGAGGGCGCCGAACTGGCCGAGGACGCGGAGAACACCGTCACCAGGATGCTCCAGCAGATAGGCGAAGACCCCACCCGCCCGGAGTTGGAGGATACCCCACGGCAGGTGGTGCAGTGCTGGGACGACCTGTTTTCCGGCTACCGCTACGGCAATGGAGACGTGGCGAAACTACTGGAGAACGCCGTTGATGGCCGAGCATCGGCGCCGTCCCGAGACGGCGCTATGCTGGTTGTTGCCGGCATTCCGTTTATCAGCACCTGCGAACACCATCTGCTGCCCTTCTTCGGCGAGGTGGACGTGGCTTGCCTGCCGGGAGAAGGAACGAAGGACGGTCTGGGTGGCATCCGGGGGCTGGTGGACGTGCTGGCCCGCCGGTTGCAGACTCCGCAACGTTTGACCGAGCAGGTCTGCCACGCCCTCGCCGGGAAGTCGGAGGGCGTGGCGGTTCGACTGAAGGGCACGTATCTGTGCCGGATGGCTCGCGGGCTGGAATCCCGCCAGTCGGAAATCGAGGCCACTGCCTTCAGCGGCGGCTTCAGGACGGCCCCCGAACTGCAAAGCAGGTTCCTGTCGGGCCTGCCCTGAGCTCCCGGCGGAGAACTGGAGATTCTCCCGGCGAGTCCGCCGGAGCACGATTCGCTGTCTTCTGAGATACCATCGTTGAGTTAGGTTGGTATAGAATGAATGCTGGATAAAATTGGACAGACGCAAGATTTGCGGCAGGTGGCGGGAACCGTATCCATCCACCACCGCTACACCGTGGGCGTGGCTGTGGAGCCGGTATGGGCCGGTGAGCTGAGTGGTGCGCCCACCAACATGGAACATTACCGCCCGGTGGCGGAATGGCCCGGAACGCAACTTTTGGCAGAAACGTAGTGCTATGAGAATTCCGATTATGATTGTCCTTATCCTGGCCCTGATTGCGCTCATGGGATGCGTGTTGCAGATGCCGGGCGCAGACGCGCCCTCAGGAACCGAACCGGCTCAAGCCACGCCCGTGGCTACCAGCTCTTCTGCCAATACGCCCGATGCCCCGACCGTGACCCGGGTGTCGACTCCCACCGCCTCGGCTTCCTCTTCCGGCGAGAGAACCGTCTATTCCAGCCCGCCGGTGATGGCTCTGGATTCTTCCTCGGACTATGTCGCCGACTTTCGCACGAGCTACGGCAACTTCCGAGTGGAACTGCTGGCAGCGCAAGCGCCAGTGACGGTCAACAACTTCGTGTTTCTGGCCCAGCAGGGCTTCTACGACGGACTGACCTTCCACCGGGTCATTGAGAACTTCATGATCCAGGGCGGGGATCCTTCCGGCAACGGCGCAGGCGGCCCCGGGTATGTCTTCCAGGACGAAATAGTGCCCGGGCTGGTGTTCGACGCCCCGGGCAAGCTGGCAATGGCCAACGCCGGGCCAGGCACCAACGGCAGCCAGTTCTTCATTACGACTGTGCCGACTCCACACCTGAACGGCAACCATACTATTTTCGGCGCGATGACCGAAGGCCAGTCCGTGGTGGACGCCATTTCCCGCGTCGCCAACAACCCACGGGGGAACGCCCCGCTCCAGCGCGTCGTCATCGAGCGCATCGACATCATCCAGTCGCCCCGGCAGTAGCAGGAAAACGGCACCTCAGGAGCGCCAGTCAGGAGTGCATTAAGTGGCTTTCCAGAACATTATCTACGAACGGCGGGACGCCATCGCCTACCTCACCCTCAACCGGCCCGACAAGCTGAACGCCCTGAACTCCGGGCTGGTTTCGGACTTGCAGGAAGCGCTGGACGTGGTCGAGGCCGACCCAGACGTTCGCGTGGCCATCATCACCGGGGCGGGACGGGCCTTTTCCGCCGGGTTCGACATCAATCCCGACCCAGCCTCCCCCGGTCCTCACAACGGAACTCCCGAAGTCTGGCGCGGCCACTTGCAGGACCTCATAGACACCTTCATGAAGGTCTGGAACCTTCCCAAGCCGGTCATTGCGGCGGTCAATGGTTATGCCCTGGGCGGCGCCTGCGAACTGGTTCAGGTGTGTGATGTCAAGATCGCGTCCGAGCGCGCCGTGATGGGAGAGCCGGAAATCCGCGTCGGGTTCGGCCCGCCGCTGCTCATCACTCCGTACAGCGTCAACCTGGCTGCCGCCAAGGAGTTGCTGCTCACCGGCGACACCGTGGATGCCCACGAAGCCGCCCGCCTCGGCTTGGTCAACCGCGTGGTGCCTCACGACGACCTGATGGCCGAGTGCGAGCGCGTCGCCCGCAAGATGTGCCTCATCTCGCAGGTTGGCATCAAGCTGACCAAGGTGGCGGTGAACCGCGCCCTGGAGAACATGGGCTTTCTTAACGCCGTCTCCCAGAACCTGGAGTTGATGACAATTTTCGACACCAGCGCCAGCCCGGAGCAGGACGAGTTCAACGCCGTCGCCGCCGAAAAAGGCTTGCGGGCGGCCCTCAACTGGAGAGACGCCCGCTTCAAGGAACTGGATTAGCGCCGGGACGCGCCTTGATTCGTGTCAGAGCCTCGGACGGAACCCTCGCAGCCTGGTTGCCGGGAGCTTGTTGAGCGTGGCGTTGTGTGGGTCGATCTCGACGCCCACCGATTCCAGGGCGGTGACGCCCAGCAGCGGCTCCACGTTTTCCGACCCGAATATCACGGTCCCGTAAGTGCTTTCCCCCAAGAACTCTATATCTGCTCCGGCGATGTCCATAATGAGATCTTGACCGTCGGCCAGCCCATATATGCGTTGCGCCTTGGGGATGACGCCAATGGACTCCAAGTGCTGTCGTGGCGCCAGGGAGTCCACGGCCCCGGTGTCAATCAGGAACTCCCCTTCCCAGACCCGCTCCGGCTCGGACGGGTTCCTTATGGCTACCGTAATGTAGGTTGCGCCCACGGTATCGCCTCTTCCAATTATTTCCTTGACAGACTTTCGGCTGAACAGGTTCCCCTTGGGTTTGACTTTAATCATCTTACCCCCCGGCCTTGACCTCGATCCCGGCCAGGTCTTCCACGAACTTCAGCAGGGCCGAGTGGTCGGATTCCTGCTCGCCGTCGTTGACCAGCGCACCAAGCATCTGTTGCACCAGGGCGGTGACGGGCAGGGGCACGTTCAGCTCCTGGGCCGTTTGCAGCACGTTGCGCAGGTCCTTCTGGTGCAGGCGGACGCGGAACCCTGCCCTGAAGTTGCGGGAGAGCATCATCGGGGCCTTGGCTTCCATGACGTTGCTTCCGGCCAGGCCGCCGCGGATGGCGTTGAAGACCCTCTCCGGGTCCACGCCGGCCTTGGTGGACAGCACCAATGCCTCGGCCAGCCCCTCGATGTTGGCGGCGACGATAATCTGGTTGGCCAGCTTGGTGACTCCGCCCGCGCCGATGTCCCCGGTCAGCACCACATTGCCGCCCATGATCTTCAGCAGGTCGAAATTCTCGTCGAAAGTCTCCTGCTTGCCGCCGACCATGATGGCCAGGGTGGCGTTGATGGCCCCAGGCTCTCCGCCGCTCACCGGGGCGTCCAGCATCTCCACGCCCTTCCCGGCGCATTGGGCGGCGATGCGCTGGGAAACCAGCGGGGCGATGGAGCTCATGTCGATGATGGTCTTGCCTGCCGATGCGCCCTCAAGCACCCCGTCGGGGCCGAGGATGACCTTCTCCGAGTCCGCCGAGTCGGGGAGCATGGTGATAATCTTGTCCGTGGCCGCCGCCACCTCCCGGCTGGACGACGCGGGGGTGGCCCCGTCGCCGACGACTTCTTCCACCGCCTCGCCCACGATATCGTAGACGGTCACTTCGTACCCGGCCTTGAGCAGGTTGCGGGCCATGGGCTTCCCCATGATGCCCAATCCGACGAAACCGATTTTTTCGGCCATCTTCCGGCCTCCTGATTTTCTTTTGACGCCACTCCCTCTGAGGCCGAAGCCGCTTGGCAGCGCCAAGTGAATGTATCACACATCGCCCCCCTCTCCAACGCCCGCCCTGCGGCCCGGCTACCTGACGGGGAAGCGGCCGGGGAGTACGGCGGACAGTTCGACGGGCTGTTTGGGGGGCAGGAGTTTGTTGACGATTTCGTTGGCGCCGGGAAAGCGGCCGTAGCGCCGGCAGTCATCGAGGTATTTGTGGAGGGCCTTGAGGGTGTGGAGGCGGAAGCCGGCCTTGACGATCTTTGGGACGCAGAGAAGGGAATCGGGTTTGGGCTGCTTTTTGGCGGTGGCGATGTCCCACACGCTGGCGATTTTGTCAGCTACGGGTTTTAGGACGGCGGCGGCGATGACGTGGGCGTATTTGCGCTTGAGGGCTTCTATTTGGCGGCGGATTTGGTAGAGGGGCAGGCGATGCCTGGCTGAAGGACGACAGGGACGACGATCCGTAGTATATGTCGGGCAACAGCGCCATTTGCGGCGGCGGCGTAGCTTCGGTCGCTGCCGGCGCGGGGGTAGGCGTAGCCGTCGGCGTCGGCGTGGGTTGCACCGTTGGCGCCGGCTCCGATTCGGCTCCGGTGTAGGCTTCGGCGTAGGCTTGGGTATCGACGATTCCGGAGACCTGGACTGTTGCTGCTGACCGGAGTTGTCAACCGGCTCTGGGATGATCGACTTGACCTGCTGTTGAACTGCGTTGGCGCCAACGGCATAAGCGGCGGCGTCTGCTTGTGGGGTGTGGCCTCTAGTTAGCCGGCAAAGTGCGCCCTAGCCTTCCGCCCGGCTTTCGGCGGTTGGGGCGCAACGCCCTCGGCAGGGCGGCAAGGGCGGACGGCGGAACCGGGCTATCCAGTACCCGAAGGGTCTGGATGCGGTCCCGGTAGGCGCCCTGCAACCGTTCCGACAGGTTGTTGTTGATGTTGGCGGCCAGTCCCTCAGACTGGAAGCGCCGGGCGTTGGGCAGTACCTACCGCATGACCGGCAGGTATGACCGGAGCTTGTCGGTTAAAACGGAGTCGGGCGGTTTGTCCGCCACCTCCAGCGCCTTGCGGAACACGGTCTTGGCGGCGTTGCCGTCGCGCTCCCTGCCCAGAGGCAGGTGTCGGTATGGACGTTGGGACTGCTGTCGGAGTCGGGGTCGGTTCAACTGTCGAAGTTGGTGTGGGTGTAGCAGTTGGTTGAGGCGTCGGCGTCGGAACCGGGGTATCCGTGGGTAGGGCCGCTATGCCAGCCGCTACACCTGCCGCTATCGTTGCGGGAATGTCCGGTGTAGGCGAGGGAATCGGGGGGAAGGCGGTAGGAATCAGAGTCGGGGAGGGGGGTGGTTGAGGGGTGGCCGTGGGCGGGGTGTTGGCGCAGGCGATACCGAGGCTTAGGCTCTAGGGTCAGGGTCAGGAGCAGAATGGCAAACGGTATTTTGGAAAGCAATGGCCCCCCCCCGCTGCGTAGGATGTAGGCAGCTTGCTAGGTCGCCCGTTCCACATTGAGCGCGACAGGGGGCATAGGGCTGTCCCCAATACCTTCGCGTCCGCTCAATGGCGGGGATACGGGCGGGGCGTACTATCAGGGTCATCCCGTGAAAGCAAACGAAACCGCCTCACGCATACAGAAAAACGCCTGTCAACCAGTTCGGTTACGGGAAAGAGCCGCCTGTTTTTGACACTTCGGGGCAAATCGCGTGACACAGTTGACGTGCTCAAAACTGACGTGCTCAAAGCCGGGCTAAACATAACGAGTTTTGGTGATGGTTGGAAAGGGCGCCGTTGTGCTGAATGGCCTGCGGCGTTATGATAAAAGCAGGGTTCCCGGCGCTGGGCCGGGGATTTTGAGTGGCAGAACGCTGACGCCCGGCGAAACCAGGAGCGGGTCGAATGGCATACCAGAAGTCGGCGCTGGTCACCGGGGGGGCCGGTTTCATCGGCTCCCACTTGGTTGACCGGCTGGTGGAAGAAAATTACCGGGTGGTTGTCGTTGATGACCTCACCACGGGCAAGCTGAAAAACCTGAACCATCAGGCCACCTTCCATCATATAAGCATCAGTCAGCCCTCCCTAGACAGCGTGCTCGACCGGGAACAGCCCGATCTGGTCTTCCACCTGGCGGCCCAGTCCAGTGTTTCCCGGTCCGTGAAGGATCCCATCCTCGACAACGAGATCAACGTGCTGGGAACGCTCCGGCTGCTGGAGGCGTCGCGCCGGACCGGAGTGGAGAAGATCATCTATTCGTCGACCGGCGGCGCGCTTTACGGCGACCCCGAAGTGGTGCCCTGCTCCGACAACGCGCCGGTCGTTCCCATCTCGCCCTACGGTATGTCCAAGTACATGGCGGAACAGTACCTCGACTTTTATTCCCGCCAGTACAGGCAGAATTTCACCACGCTGCGCTATGGCAACGTCTACGGCCCGCGCCAGGACCCCTACGGCGAGGCGGGCGTCGTCGCCATATTCATCTCCGCCATGCTCAGAGGCAAGCGCCCCCGCATATTCGGCGACGGCAACCAGACCCGCGACTTCATTTCGGTGGACGACGTCGTCGAGGCCAACATGGCCGCCATTCACCGGGGCCACCGCAAGGCGATGAACATTGCGACCGGGGAGTTGACCAGCGTTAACCGGCTCTTTGAGATACTCAAAGAGATAACCGGCTTCCGGTGGAATGGCGAACACGGGCCGGCTCGGGCCGGCGATGTATACCGCATCAGCCTCGACTGCTCGCGGGCGGCGGAGGAACTGCGCTGGACACCCCGGACCAGCCTCACTGACGGCCTGACCCGCACCGTGGAGCATTTGCGAAACGCCATGACGGCGGAGGCTGTCCGCTAGGCGCTGCTCAGACGGGGAGGGCGCGGGCCGCAGCCGACGGGCGAAAGCGACGCGGGACCCCAATTACGATAAAAACTATTACGGGAGGAAGGCGACTAATATGGCGACACCCGCTACCGACTACGACACGATTATCCTGGGAGCCGGGGCCGCTGGCCTTGCCGCCGGTCTATACACCACCAGGGCCATGCTCAAAACCCTGATAATCGAACAACTCGGCCCCGGCGGACAACTGCTGATTACCGACGAAATCGAAAACTATCCCGGCTTCCCCGAAGGCGTCAAGGGCCAGGAACTGGCCGTGATGATGGAACAGCAGACCACCCGCTTCGGCGCGGAGATGGATTACTCCGAAGTGCAGGGCATCGAGGGGGCCGACGAGCCGGTCAAGACTGTCCACACTGACGACGCCAGCTACACCGCCAAGAGCCTGATCATCGCCACCGGCGGCTCTCACAATAAGCTGGGCGTGCTGGGCGAGGACGAGTTCTCCGGGCGCGGCGTATCCTACTGCGCGGTCTGCGACGGCAACTTCTTCCGGGGCCAGGACGTAGTGGTGGTCGGCGGCGGCGACGCGGCGATGGACGAGGGGCACTACCTGACCGGCATCGTCAACTCCGTAACCTACATTCACCGGCGCGATGAACTGCGGGCCACGAAGGTGCTCCAAGAGCGCGCCTTCAACAACGAGAAGGTAAAGTTCCTGTGGAGCCACGTAGTCGAGGAGTTCACCGGCAACGAGACCCTGGAGGCGGCGCGGGTGAAGAACCTCAAGACTGAAGAAATCTACGACTTCGGCACCGCCGCGGCCTTCATCTACGTCGGCTTCCACCCCAACACCGAGTATCTGAAGGACCTGCTGGAGATGGACGCCCTGGGCCACGTCTACACCGACATCCACATGAGGACCGGCGTCCCCGGCATCTACGCCTGCGGCGACGCCCGGGCCGACTCCACCCGGCAGCTTGGGGCCGCTGTCGGCGACGGCATCACCGCCGCCCTCGCCGCCTACCACGATCTGCAAGGGTAATCTGGCTCCGTCTGTTGGCATTGCAAATTGGGGCGTGTCTTGGACGCGCCCCAATTTGCTTCTCCCTCTCCCAGAGGGAGAGAGTTGGAGTGAGGGCGTTTTAGGCGCCCCTACACCAGCAGCTCCCGCGCCAGCAGCATCCCGCCGCCTGCGACCACCAGAACGATGACCACGTAACGGAAGGCCCGCTCGTTCAGGTGGCCCACCAGCAGGCTGGCTATGCCCACGCCCAGCAGCAGGCCCGGCGTCAGCATCCCCAGGTTGATCAGCGTGTCGCGGGTGTACAGGCCGGTTACAGCGTAGAGAACTACCGCCATGCCGCTGGAAACGGTGAACATCGCCGCGAGAGCCGCCCGAACCGTCTGCGTTGGCCACCGCTGGGCGATGGCGTAGACCGCGCCCATTGGCCCGCCAATGCTGATGGCGGTTACCGACAGGGCAGTTGCGAAGCCGTAGAACAGCCCCGACCCCGGAAACGTGGCGATGGGCAGTTGGGCCTCGCGCAGGTTTAGCAGGCCCAGCGTTACGATGACCACGCCGATGATGATTCGCAACAGGCCCGGATCGGCCACGTTCAGCACCAGTACGCCCAGGGGCGCCGCCGCCAGCCCGCCCACAATCAGTCCCCGGCTGACCTTGAAGTCCAGGTGCCGCCAGGTCCGTAGCAGCACCAGGCTCAGGTTAATGGTAATCATCGAGTTGATTAGTACGATGGTCGGCTTGGCCCCCAACAGCAACAGCAACGCCGGAGAAGCCACCATCCCCAACCCGAAGCTGACTGTCCCCAGCACCACGCTCCCCAGGGTGACCATGACGATGGCTACCGCCAGCTCTACCCCGGTCAGCACAGGCAGGCAGGATGCCGGAGCAGCGCGGCGAAGCGGGATTCAGTCATATCTGCCGTGCTAGACATGGAACACGCCCGCCGCTGCGGCATGGCGCAGGGCGGCATCAACGCTGATTACCGGAGGGCCGTCGCGGCGCACCTCGATTTCCAGGGAGTTGCCGGGGTTCACCGAAAAGGCCCGCTCGCCGTCCAGCGCCACCGTGGAGTGACGCCGCTCGATGGCGATGCGTTGGCCGTCGGCGATGCGCTGCCAAGACTCGATGCCCACCACCGGCACCGAGCCGGGCGCTATGGGAGCGCGCACGTAGAGCTGCCCGCCGCTTCTTTCCGGCGATGCGCCATCCTCCTGTATGCCCCCGTCGGCGATGCGGTAGTGCAGCCCGCCGCCGTCGGTAAGCGATACCGCCTGTAGTCGCGCCCCGATGGACGAGAGGCCGATGGAGGATGGTTCGGCGCGAGTCAGGAACACTTCGTAAATCGTGTTCATGTCCCAGATGGCGCGGGTGGCGACGAATCGCTCTTTCGACAGGGCAACGTCAACCAGGGCAATGTCGCGGTCCTCGCCGTCCACGATGACGGTGATGGTCTTGCTCTGGACAGACGCCTCCTCCAGCGGAACGGCGCCGGAGGCCACCAGCCCGGCGGCCATGCCCGCCGTCGTGCCTTCGACCATGACGGGGAAGACGTTGTTGGTGCCGGTGGAGATGGCGACCATGGGCAGGTCGCAGGATCCCCTGGCCACCGCCCGGTTGGTGCCGTCGCCCCCCAGGGTTATAACACACTTCACGCCCTGCTCCGCCATGGCGGCGGCGGCGCGGACGGTGTCGCCCTCGTTGTACAGGGCCGACATCCGCAGCAACTCCACTTCCATCGACAGGTGAGGGTCGTCGGCGGCCCGCTGCACCAGATGGGAGCTGTCGGGCATGGCCAGCACTTTCTCGACGCCTACCGACTGCAAGCCCAGCATCGCGCGCCGGACGATGTTCACTTTCTCCCAGTCGGGCACCACCCGCCCCTGGGCTACAAGCCGCCGGATGTCCTTGCTCGCCGCCGGGTTGGCGATAATCCCTACTAAGGCCAAACGCTGCCTCCTGCCGTCCCAATTATCCCCTCTCCCTTGAGGGAGAGGGTTGGGGCGGGGGTGAAATCCTGCCCCAAGATACTACCCCGCGCCACGATTGCCCATTGTCAATGACGCCGCCGCCTTTTTCAATGGCCCGCGCGGTTGCGTGATTGCTTATATCCTTGCCAAACCTCCTTAAGGTTATTAGAATGCCGCCCATGTCCAGCTATGAAATGCAGCCGACGAATGATGACATGGATTATGATTTCGATGACCTGCTTCTGGCTGAGTTATCGGATGACCAATCTTTGGCGGATTCTTTTGACGAGGATGCTTTCTGGTTGGAAGATGGGCTAATTTCGGATTTCAACCCTGATTTGCATCAGCCGTTGCATGATGCTCCGGGCGATTCCGACACCATGACTATAGAGCTTCGGGTAGATGAGCTAGTTGCCAGTGCAGTGGAGGCTACCGAAGCTGGACGTAGACAAATCTCCGAGATGCTGGCGAGTCTTGAATCGGGACAGTTGCGTTACTGGCTCCCTCGATTGCGACGGAAATCTTGGAGCGGTCACAGCCTGATTCTGTTTCTTAAATTTAGAAAAATCTGGGACGGAAAGGAAAAATGGTGGGAGTCAGTCTATTGGAACCCACTACTGGAAGTGTGGTATCCCGTTTGGAGTCGCTACAACTTAACCTTGGAGGACACATATCTTCTGGTTCAGTTGCGCCCTCACTGCAACCCGGCGAATGTTATTGAAGAAACTTGGTTTGAAGAGTGGGAAGAAAGCCAGCGTCTTTGGAAACATGGATATTTCCTCTCGTTTGCGAGATACGCGCTTTCCCGCGCTGAATATCCAGACAGGAAAAAATGGCTTCTATTTCTGAATACCATTAAAGAAAATTTGGAGTGTTAGACATGACTACCATGTTGCTCCCAGTGCCGGGTTGTTTGGTAAAGCACAAAGACTTTGGCATCGGCCGGGTCGTGCAAAGCGCAACCGAGGGCGGTTCAACTCGGGTTGAAGTGCACTGGCCTCAGAGCAGGACAACTAAATGGCATTCCCTTCGGGAACTTTCATGCGGCTTTCAGAGAGGCGATACTGTTCAGGACAGTCCTCACTCTAATACCCGCAAGACTATGGGTGCTGGAATAGTGCTGGAAACCAGAACTATGGCATATCGGCATCAAGTTTTAGTGCAATTCCATGACACCGGCGAAAGCCGATGGATTCCCTACGAAAATCTGGTGAGGGTGCGCGATGCAAATTCCAGCTACAGGGCTGCGCAAAGAACGGATGGCGAAGGCGCGGAACGGTTCCGTCTGAAGGCACTGGCTTATGCCCTCGATTCGTGGAACCAAATTACCGGCGCGTTGGATCGGATGGATGTTGACCCACTACCGCATCAAATTGACTTGGTGCATCGTATCCTTACTTCGGGGCAGGGAAATTGGCTAATTGCCGACGACGTTGGTTTGGGCAAAACCATTGAGGTCGGCCTATTGTTAGCTGCTATGAAGCGCCGACGGCAAGCCTCCCGTGTATTGGTTGTTTGCCCGGCGGGCTTGACCAGGCAGTGGAAAGACGAAATGAAGCACAAATTTAATGAGGAATTTGAAATATACGGTGCAGATTTTAACAATCCTACTCCGTCCATTTGGGAAGGTCGAAAAAAAGTAATCGTTTCCATTGACCGCGCCAAAGCCGATGACCACAAGGAACTGTTCAACCAGTCAGGTTATTGGGACATCGTAATTTTCGACGAAGCTCACCACCTGAGCAAACTGCCGAATCAAGCTAC
Source organism: Dehalococcoidia bacterium (assembly GCA_965261945.1). GTDB lineage: Bacteria > Chloroflexota > Dehalococcoidia > Lucifugimonadales > UBA3495 > VXOI01. Next base: position 1,280,870 of record CBDHEF010000002.1, on the reverse strand, counting down.
TACTCAACGTTACCAGTTGGCCGCGGAGCTACGGAAACAGACCGACGATTTTCTCTTCCTTACCGGCACTCCACATCAAGGAAATCACGAGCAGTTTGTTAATCTGCTGTTACTGTTGCGCCCGGATTTGCGGGAACAGTTCGGCAATATATTCACCAATCAGTCCATAATCGCCGAAGTAATTTTGCGTAACCGCAAGAGCCAGGCTACCGACGCCCACGGAAATTTCCTGTTCCGCGGGCAGGATACTCGCTTGGTTGAAGTGCCTCTGGCAAAGGTAGCCCGGGAGTTTGATGAGCAACTGCAAAGCTATGTTAAGCGTGGCTATGCTGCGGCGGAAAGTGGTGGAGCCACAGGGCGAGCTATTGGATTCGTTATGACGACTTACCGCAAGCTGGCATCGTCCAGCATCGCGGCTATCGAGCAGTCACTGCGGCGTCGGAGCTCTAGATTGCAGGATCCTAGTAGTGGCCATGTAGTGTTGCATTTTAACGCGGAAGTGGAAGATGCCTTTGCTGATGGCACCGACGGGCGGGATGACATCGCTGATTTGGCTGATATAGCTGCACGGCCATTCTTCTATGAGGAGCAAAAGTATATCCAGCAGTTGCTGGCTACAGCTCATCAGGTCAAGGAAGACGACCGGAAACTGAATGAATTTCTGAACCAAATCGTGGAACCTCTTCAGAAATCCGACGAAAAGCTGCTGATATTCACCGAATATCGCGGCACTCAGGAATATCTGGTAAAGGCACTGCAAGACCGCTATCCTCATTGCGGCGTTACTCAAATTAACGGTAGCATGAGTATAGGGCAAAAATTGCAGAGCATTGATAACTTCAACAGCTCGGCCCAGTTTATGGTTTCCACCGAAGCCGGCGGAGAAGGCATAAACCTCCATGAAAATTGCCATATTATGGTGAACTATGACCTACCCTGGAATCCAAGTCGCCTGGTGCAAAGAGCCGGACGTCTGTATCGCTATGGACAGAAAGAGCGAGTCATCGTCTTCAATCTGAAGTTGGATGACGGGTTCGATAATAAGGTGCTTACTCTGATGCTGGCTCGTGTTGCCAGCATCGCAGAGGATATGGCGGCAGTGGGACAAGAATACAGAGATGGCCTAGAAACGGAAATCCTTGGCGAACTTTTGGAGAGAGTTGATATTGCAGCGATAATGGCCTCTAACCGTACTTTGCAATTGAGCCGCTCCGAAGAAGACGTCGAAGTGGCAGTGCAACGGGCCAGAGAATCTCATTCCCAGCAGGAGAGCTTGTTCGCTCATATCGAGGGCTATGACCCGCAAAGAGCTGCTGCGGTAGAAGCCTTAGGCACCGACGAAGCACTGGTATTCCTGAAGGGAATTCTGACGTTCCGTAACGTGAAAATCAGGAGTCAATTGTACGCAGGGAAAGTGCTGGAACTGGAACTGCCCGCCGAGATGCGCAACAGGTTCGCTGAATTCGGCATGAGAACCGTGGTGCGAGTTACTGTTGACCGGCAACTGGCGAGAAGCGTCAAAAGCGATCCGCCTGCTTGCCCAATGGATTTCGCCAGCGAGTTCTTTAACGATTTGATTGATTTTGCCCAGTCTCCACGATTCAAGGGAGAGTACGCAACCTTGGTCGGCCCCGAATCAGGAATACTTGGCCTGTACCGGCTCCGCTGGCAGAATGACCAAGGTGAGCCGCAAGGCGATGAACTGTTGCCGGTGTTTTTGCCGGAAGGCGGAGGGCCGCCGATTGCTAACCCCGCCTTTTTCGCCAGTTTGCTAGTTAATGCCCCGCAGAGTCAGTCACCGCCGCAGACAGGTAATTCGGCTGAAAGAAATGTTCGTATGGAACACTTGAGACAGCAGGCAGACTTGGAACTGGCCGCCCGGTGCACCGAATTTCGCCATCCTAACGACATAGTTCTACTGGCGACTGCTGACCTTTCTGCTACGTGACATCCAAGACGGGCGGTTGCGTGATTGCCCCGCAAGTGCGATTATCAACCGCAGATTCCCCCACTCGGAAAGCCAACCCGTTTTCGGAGCCGTTATGAGCAGTGAGCTTGCCTATATGTCCGCCGTTGAACTCAGCCGGGCCATCAGGTCGCGGCAGGTGTCGTCGGTGGAAGTTACCGAGTTGTTCTACCAACGCATCGAGAGGCTGGACCCGCGGTTGAATGCCTATCTGGCCCTCTGCCCGGAGCAGGCGATGGCCGACGCCCGCGCTGCCGATGACGCCGTGGCCCGCGGCTGGGCGCTGGGGCCGCTGCACGGTATACCAATCTCCATCAAAGACCTGGAGATGAGCAAGGGGATTCCCACAACCCTTGGCTCGGCCTTGTTCCGCGACCGCACCCCGGAAATTGACTCGATTGTCGTGGAGCGAGTCAAGGCCGCCGGGGCCGTTGTGCTGGGCAAGACCAACACGCCCGAGTTCGGGCAGTCGGGCACCACCGAGAACGAGCTGGGTGAACCCTGCCGAAATCCGTGGAACACCGACCGAACCCCCGGCGGCTCCAGCGGCGGCGCGGGGGCCGCCCTGTCCGCCGGGCTTTGCACCATCGCCACCGGCAGCGACGGCGGAGGCTCCATCCGCATACCCGCCAGTTTCAGCGGTGTCACCGGCATCAAGCCCACCCAGCACCGGGTGCCTCGCTACGGCGGATACGGACGGCCCGCCGCCAATCACTTCTCCCAATCCGGCCCGATGAGCCGCACCGTGGGCGACACCGCCCTGCTGCTGCAAGTCCTGGCTGGCCCCGACAGCCGCGATCCCAACTCCCTCAAGGAGACGCCGCCCGACTTCAGCGCCGGGCTGGGCCGGGGCGTTGCGGGAATGCGGATTGCCTGGAGTCCCGATTACGGCTACGCGGGCGTAGACCCGGAGGTAGCCGAGATAACCGCCCGCGCCGCCCGCGTCTTCGAGGAGCTGGGCGCGATCGTTGAGGATGCGCCGCTGAAGCTGGAGGATCCGTTCGAAGCATTCTTCGACGTGTTCGCAACAGCCGCATACACGTCCTACGGCCACCTGCTGGATGAGCGCCGGGATGAGTTCTCGCAACCGGGCCTGTACTCCATCGAACACGGCTCCGGCGTTGACGGGGCCCGGCTCTCCCGCGCCATCCTGCAAGTGGACCGGCTGGGGCGGCAGATGGAGGACTTCTTCGACAGCTACGACCTGCTGCTCTCCCCCACCATGCCGACCCCAGCCTTCGAGATAGGCAAGCGGCCCGCGATCATTGGAGGCAAAGAAGTCGATCCTCAGTGGGGCTTCATCCCCTTCACCTACCCCATCAACATGACCGGGCAGACCGCCTCCAGCGTGCCCTGCGGCTTCTCGTCCGATGGACTGCCCATCGGCCTGCACATCATCGGCCCGCGCCGCGCCGAGGCAAGAGTGTTGCAGGCGTCTGCGGCTTTCGAGAACGCCCGGCCCTGGGCCGACAAGCGCCCGCCGGGGTTTGAATAGATCAAACGCGGAGTACGGCAAGAGCGCCGGGGTAAGATTTTCCATCAACCTTGGCGCTCTCTTTGCCTTCGCGGCGCTCTTTGCGTCCCCTGTGATCGATCAGTTCCCTGCCAGCTTCTCCCGCAGGCGGGGCAGTACTTCCTCGGAAACCCGCCTGCACTCCTCTACGTGCGGGAAGCCGGAGAGAATGAACTCGCGGAAGCCGAGCCGCGCGTAGTCGAAGAGCGTGTCGGCGGCCTGCTGCGGGGTGCCGACAATGGCGGTGCCGCAGTTGACGCGCACTTCCGACAGGCCGTTCCACAGGTGAGGGCCGACGCGATGATCCGGGGCCTCGCGGGCCTGCGCCTGCTGCCCCACCATCTGTGTGCCGACGATGGCCGCCTGCCGCTGGGCCTTTACCGCCGGGTCAGCGTGGGCGATGAGTTCGTTGGCGGCGCCCCACGCCTCGGCTTCGGTGTCGCGCACCACCAGGTGAGTCCGCAGGCCCAGCTCCGGCGTCCGCCCGGTCTTCTGGAACTCCGCCAGCACTTCGTTGTTGCGTTGGGCGGTGGCCTCCAGCGGCTCAATCCAGGACAGATGCACGTCGGCCTGCCGCCCCGACAGCCGCAACGCCCGGGGCGATGCGCCGCCCAGGTAGAAACGCGGCCCGCCTCCTGAGCTTGTCGAAGGGCCGGGCTGAGGGGCGCAGTAGGCGTCGCGCAGGCGGTAATAGTCGCCGGCGAAGTCCACCGGGCCGGGTTGCGTCCACAGCTTGCGGCAGGCGGCGATGAACTCCTCGGCGCGTTCGTAGCGGGTCTCGTGGGTGCTTTCCTCGCCCACCCGCTCGAAGTCGTTCTGGATTCCGCCAGGCACGATGTTGATGTCAACGCGCCCGTTGGAAATCTGGTGCAGGGCGGCGGCCATCTGCGCGAACAGGCCCAGGGCGATGAATCCGGGGCGCACCGCGATGAGGAACCGGATGCGGCTGGTGACTGCCGCGAGGGCCGTGGCGGTGGTCCAGGTCTCGGCGAGCGGCGCGTCCTCGGCAAACAGCCCGTTGGCGAAGCGAGTGGGTATGAGCAGAGAGTAGTAGCCACACTCCTCCGCCGTCTCAACCACCCGGCGCAGGTACCCGAAGTCGGGCGGACGTTCCGCCCGCATCGTCCCGGCCCGGCTGCCGTCTCCGTCGATGGGGATGAACCAGCTGAAGCGTACTTCGTCCGCGCCGTTGAGCATGGTTGATCCGTCCTGTCAGAGAGAGAATTCCCTCTCCCTGTGAGAGGGAGTTAGAAATATACTACCCTCTCCCACCGGGAGAGGGTTAGGGTGGGGGCGTAACATTTCGCCGCCTACCGCGCCTGGGCCTCGGCTTGGTGCTGGCCCTCTTCACGCTGGTACCACATTACCATGACGATGCCGGCGGCCACAATGCTCATCATATCGCCGGGAACCCACAGCATCAGTCCGCCCAACTGCTGGTCGGTCATCAGGTCCAGGCCGTATGGCTGGGTCACCTCGGCGTATGCGCTGTAAATCGGACTGCGGGAGAAGGTGATGGCCGCGCCCAGCAGGGTGTTGGGCAGCACAATCAGCCCCAGGTACAGCACCCGCAGCCCGTAGTGAAGCCGTGAGCGGTGGGGTGGCGGGTCGATGATAACCCACCAGAACAGGAACCCCGACACGCTCATGGTCAGGTGCATCAGCGCATGGACCTCTCCGTTGCGCAGGGCCAGGTTGAAGGCGCCGGGGAATTGCCATAGGTACAGGCTGCCGAGGAAGAAGCCCACGGTGAAAATCGGATTGGTCAGCAGTCCGTAGACCTGCCGCACGTAATAGTTGCGGGCCAGGGGCCGGATGATGCCCTGCCGCGCCCAGGGAGGCAGGCCCCGCAGCATTGGCGTCAGCGGCGCTCCAAGCAGGATGAACATCGGCGCCACCATCCGCAGGATGAAGTGCTGCACCTGGTGGAAGGAAAGCAGATGGTCGGAAAGCGGGTCGAGAGGCGACTGAAGAGCGAAGAAGACCAGGAACAGTCCGAACAGGAAGGATGCCTTCTGCCAGTTGTTCACCGGATGACTGGGCCGTTCCCAATTGCTGAGGCCGTTGAGGTAGACATAGGCGGCCATCAGCACCAGAACCGTAGGAAGCGGATTCAGGTTCCAGGCCGTCCACGGCTCCTGCCCGGAGTCGATGCCCCCGTGAGCGAGGGCCACGGGGGCCGCCCACATCGCCACCACAAACGCTGCTGCCGCGGCCGGCGGCAAAATCAGCCAGCGACGGCCCATTGCCGTGAATAAGGCTGCGGTCTTCACCTGGGATCAGCCTGGGCCGCCTGCTTGCGGCGGTAATCGCGACGCGCACTCCACCAGACGTAGGCGATGCCCAGCATGATTATCCCGAACATACCGAAGAACACCCAGGAGCCTTGGGTTAGCCGACTTACCGACGGCACTGACAGAGTAGTGACACCTATGATTTCTGCGCCGAGGAGAGAGGAAACGTCTACGCTGATGGCCCAGTCGCCAGTGGAGTCCAACTTCAGATGCACGTCGTAGCGTTCTCGGGCGGCGGGCGAGTTGGTGGCGAAGGCCCACCCCGGATTGCCCTCTTTTTCGTGGGATGCGAGCATCACCACGCGGGCGTCCGGCACCGGCGCGCCGGTCTCAGGGTGGGTAACGAAAATAGCGAATTGGGCAGAACCTGCGCCCAGGTTCAGATTCACCGGCGCCACCCGGATGTCATGCGCCCCGACGTGATGCACTTCTTCCTTGTTATCCTCCTGCCCAAAGGCCGCCGGCGCCAGCAGGGACGTGGCGACAAGGACCAGCAGGGCGGCGAGGGATGACAACAAAGCGACGCGGCGAGTCGAAGTTCGGGAGATCGCGGATGAGGGAATCATGGCAGGCCCTGTGTTCCGGCGCAGATGTAAAGGTGTTGAGTGCGGAGAACCATACTTCCAGTATAACGCGCCGCGGCAGTCTGCGCACGGCGCGTTTCAGAACTCTTGACCGGCTCAGCGCCCGCCCGCCCTCTCTCTTTATCTTGCGGAACGAGCCCCAGCCTCCAAGCGCCCGGCGTGGTGATTTGTGGGCGCCGTGATCGTGGCCTTCGTGCCGATTTTCAGCAGAGTCATATTGGGCGATTTACAGGAGAGAATCTACTTGGCGGCGAATTATGCAGTTCAGCCGTCAAACCGTGACCTGGCCTCCAGGTGGCCGAGGTGATGGGCTTCAAGGCAATCGGATGCAGATTCCTCGAATTGCACAGTCAAATGGCTTACCTGGTGTTTGGCGTAGACAATCCGGCGCATTTCGGTGAGTAACTCATCGGTGTTTGCTGTGAAGCCCGTTTCGAGAACCACGTGGGCAGTAAAAGCGTGATAGTCCTCCGAAATGCTCCAGGCGTGAACGTCGTGGATCAGGGTCACGCCTAGCACATCCTCGATGTCGGCGCAAAGCTGGTACAGGTCCAAGCTCCCCGGCGTTCCCTCCATAATGGCATGGAACACTTTCAGGATCAGGCGCCAGGAACTGGCGGCAATGAGCGCCGCGATGCCTATGGAAACCAGCGGGTCGGCAATCGTCCAGTCGTTAAACCGCGCCAGCGCCGCCGCGGCAACCACTCCCACAGACCCCAGGAAATCCGAAATCAAATGCCGGAAGGCGTCGTCCGCTCTCCGGTTGCGCCGGGACCCCAGCCGCAGAACCAGCGAGGCCAGGAAATTGACGACCAGCCCCACGATGCCCATGATCAGCATCAATCCGCTGTCAATGTCCAGATCGGAATGGCCTCGAAGCCGGATGATGGACTCAAACAGCACCCAGGCGGCAACCAGCCACAGGGCCAACGCCCCCAGCATAGCGCCCATCACCTCCGCCCGGTGGTAGCCAAAGGTGCGTTCGATGGATGCGGGGCGGCTTTCGGCCCAAGCCGTAAACAGCGCGATGGCTATCGCGGAGCCGGTGGCCAACATAAGCCCGGCATCAGCAAGTAGCGCCAAGCTGCGGGACAGCGCGCCGCCGATGATCTCTGCGACCATGATGCCGACTATCAGCGCCAGCGCGAGAATCATGCTGTTACGGCCAGCGGCGCTGTCCCCTTGATGGTTGTCGTCGCCCTGTCGCTGCACGCCAGTCGCCATACGAGGTCTCCGCAGGGAATTTCGCAGCCGGGGTTTGTGATGCCTTCCAGTTACGGACGGCTGTCTACAAGACGGCTGCCTACAACTGGAAAGTCTTCTTCCAGATGCCGGGCGAACCGGCGGCGTGGGTCATGATGTCCCGCATCCGCTGGTTGTCGGGGTGGATGTCCCGCTGACGCAGCCACTCCTCGGTCTGCGATACCTTTTCGTTCTCGAACTCGTAAACCGTGGCATAGGAGGGCGCCCCACGCACGGCCTTCCAGCGCCTGCCCCGGATGCAGCCGGGAGCCTTCTCGTAGTTGGGCACGTAGACGCCCGAATACCAATCATTCCATTCGGAGTCGTTGGCGGCGGGAACGTCCATCCGTCCAATCTGGAGCGCGGGGGCCATGTCGCCGTTGGCGATGTCGTCCGAAAGGCCCGCCGGGTGAATCATCTCGTAGACGTTGTTCATGAAGTTGGCGCCGATGATGCTGGGGCTGACCCGCTGGCCCCACTCCGTCCGCGGGCGGCTCTTGAAAGCATCGCTCTCCACCACAGCCGGGCTCTCCAGTTCATAGACCGCCATGTGCTTGGGGCCGCTGCTGGTGGCTTCGTAGCGGGCCGCGCTGAGCACACCGGGCACCGATAGCAGCTCGGCAAGGTGCTCCTCGTTATACCAGCGGTTGAAATCGTCTTCCATTTCAGCAGGAATGTCGGCCCAAACAATCATCAGACCGGCGCCTTTCTTCGCCATAGTTACCTCCGAAGTCGTCGCTCGAATAAATACTTTGTGAAATCGCTCTGGCAATGATAACTGCGCCGCCGGGAATTTGCATCATCCTATGGGGCCTTACCAGATGACTTGCGCCTGCTCCAGTTCCCGCACTTCATCGGGCAGGAGGCCCAGGAAGCCGGGAAACATGTCCAGGTTGTGCTGTCCCAGGGTCGGAGTCCACTCGTCTATGCGGGCCGGGGTCCCGGAGAAGCGCCAGGGCGGGGTCACGGCCCGTTGCCGCTCGCCGGTGGCGTCATTGAACACGGTGGGGAAAGCATCCCTGGAAATCTGGCTGGAAAGCCCTGTTTGGTGAGATGTATTCCGGCAGTGAGGCCGACGCAAGCAAGGCCAGGGGCAGGATTTGACCGAGCCGCGCAGGGACGATCTCAAGGGCGGAACGGATGGTCCCGGCACGGAGGGCGCGGCCGACGCTGGAACCGCCGCCGGTGTTGGCCGGCAGGCCGGCCTTGGCGTCCACCAGGGTCAGGTTGGCCACCGTGGCCGCCAGGTACAGTTGGAATTTCGTCTTGGCGCGCCCGAAGCAGCGGGACTGGAAGCAGCGGGACTGGCGGAGGATCCCCGGTTGGACCAGCCGCGCCAGCCGACGCTCCACCACCACGCGCCGCTGCCGGTACTCGCCAAAGGCCTCGCCCTGCTGCAGGGCCCGGGCCTGCTGCAATATGGTGCACTGATTGCATAACCTGGCAGCTGAGGGCGATCTCTGCGATGTCCGCGCTGCCGATGCCGTTGTCCATCGGGGTGGGGATAGCGTCGTGGATGACTGCCTTGCCGGGCCTCAGCATCACCTTCCTTGGCGAACGACCTGATGAACACCTTCCTCTTGAACTTTTGGGGTGAGATGATGGCGGGGAAGGCGTTATCGACGCGGACTTAGGGCCTACCACCGACGTCTGCGGATGTACACAATGACGACGACTACCGCCAAGACGGCCCCCGACGCGCCTATCAGAGCAATCAACCCTAGTGGCAGGCCTTCTTCTGATTCCGGGACCGGAAGCGGTGGCACACGAATCGACGTGGGGGCGGGTGAAGGCGCGACTGTGGGAATGGCGGTCGGCGTCGGCGTCGGCATCGGCATCGGCGGGGCGGTGGCGGTGGCGGTCGGCGTCGGCATCGGCATCGGCGGGGCGGTGGCGGTCGGGGTCGGCATCGGCGTGGCGGTCGGCGTAGCGGTCGGGGTCGGCATGGGCGTGGCGGTCGGCGTCGCTATCGGTGTGGCGGGGGCAGGCTCCGGCGTTGGGGTGGGGGCAGGGCCGACCCTGATGCTGGAATCGCCGCCAATTGCTTGCTCGGCTTTGTCCGCGTCCATCACGACTCCCGAGAAGGAGTAAGAACCCTTTGCGCCAGGGGCGGCGACCGTATACGTGAAACGCTCGTCCCCCAGCAGCGTGAAGGCGACGGTCTGCCCTTCGACCGACACCGCGGTTTCGGACAGGTCGGAGCCTTCGTAGCTGAACCCGTCGGGAAGCGTCTCCACGACCTGTCCGAAGCCGCCGTATCCGGCGGCGGTGATCGTGACCTCCAGCGCGCCGCCCGGAAGCGTCCACGGCGCGGAGAGGAACCGGACGGCGCTGTGGTTCGTCGCCTCAATTATGGGAGCGGGGTGTAGCAACCCGACGACTCCAACAGCCGCCACGGCGACCGCCAACACTGACAACGCTTTCCAATTCAAAGCTCGCTCCTTCTGACTACCGTTTTCGCTCCTCCGGCCCATCGAATCATCAGGCGAAGTAGAGTTGGATTATCGTTAGCACATCATCCTTGCTGATGGCTCCGCTGTAATAATCGGCCAGGGCCGCCAGGGCCTCGTCCCTATGGATTGTCTCATTGTTGTCCGTGTCGTATTCGCCGCCCTTGCCCGGGAGGTCCACGTTGGTGACGGCGATGGTCACTGTGACTTCGGCGTCCACCGCCGTATCCGGGTTCCCGTTGATGTCCCTGCCGTCGCGCACTGAAACGACAACCGTGTGAACGGCCTGGGTCTCGTAGTCGAGGGGGGCCTTGCTCCACAGCTGCCCCGTGGCCTCGTCGATCCCGAAGGACCCGGCGTCGTCCCCGCCCACGGAGTAGGTGAGCGTGTCGCCGTCGGGGTCCGCGGCCGCAACCGGCTCCCCGGCGCCGCCGGACTCCGCGTCGCCCGAGCCCTCCTCCACCTCGATGGTTATCCCCCCATCGGCGTCCAGGCCGGGGAACCGGGGGACGGTGTTGGTCAGCACGGGGTCGCCGGTAACGGCCCCCGCGCTCTTGCCCCGCCCGTGGCCATCGGCGTAGGACGCCGTGACCCGCAGATAGCTGCTCAGGTCGCCGATAACCGGGGTGTAGCTCTCCGTCCGCGCCCCGTCGATCTCGGTCCAGTCGTCCTGGCCGGTAGAGCGCTCCCACAGCCAGACGACGCCGGCGAGGCCGCCATCGAGGTCCGTGAGCGTGGCCGTCAGCGCGACGGCGACCTGGGGCTGGTGGGACGACAGGGCGACCGCGCCCGGCTCGTCCACCTTCTCGACGTCGATGGTCACCGTAACGGAGTCGTCCGGGCTGTCGCTCTCTGTGCCGGATGAGCTCTTGCCGTCGGAGACCGACACGATGACGGAGTAGGCGGACGTGACCTCATAGTCCAGTGGGGCTTTGGTGAGCAGCTGCCCCGTGGCGGGGTCGATGTCGAAGGACTCGGCGTCTGCCCCGAGCAGGGAGTAGGTCAACCTGTCGCCCTCGCGGTCGGTGGCGGCGACGGGGCCCCCGATGTTCGCGCCGGCGGGCGCGTTCTCGGCTATGGAGCGGTTGGTCGTGGAACCATCCGAGAACGTGGCCCTCTGGTTCAGCTGCGCCCCGCTGCTGCTGCCGCCGCCGCCCCCGCCGCCGCCCCCGCCGCCGCCCCCGCTGCTGCTGCCGCCGCCGCTGCTGCTGCCGCCGCCGCCCCCGCTGCTGCCGCCGCCGCCTCCTCCCGTTGGCGCTGGTGTTGGCGCTGGTGTTGGCGTTGGCGCTGGTGTTGGCGTTGGCGCTGGTGTTGGCCCCGGCGTTGACCCCGGCGCTGGCTCCGGCGCGGGCAGTGCGAACGCGGTCGTCGGCGACCAGTCGCTGTTTATCTCGCCGTTGAGCGCCCGCACCCGTACCTCATACGACGTGCCCGCCACCAGGCCCGTGAGCGACGCGGACACGCCGCGGGTGACGATCGGCCCTGGGATCCACGGCACGGTGTTCTCCACCCGGAACTGCACCTCGTACCTGATGATGTCGGGGCCGCCGTTCAGCCCCGGCTTGACCCAGCTCACGTCCAGGCTGTTGGTCGAACCAACCGACGCCGACACCGTCGGCGCCGCCGGTGTCGCCGTTTTCTCGGCCACGTCGGTCACCCTGATGGTCACTTTGAGGGTGTCGGAGAGGGGGATCGCGTCCGAAGCCTTGACCGTCACCGAGTACTTCGCTTTGGTCTCGAAGTTGAGCGCCGCCAGAGTGCTGATCTGCCGCGTCATCGGGTCGAACGCGAACGATGCCGCGTCCGCGCCTTCCAAGGTGTAGGTCAGGGTATCGCCGTCAGGGTCCGTCGCCGCAGGGATGACCGCCCCCACGGGGACGTTCGCCGCGGTGTTCTCCGGCACGCTGCGCGCCGCCGTTTCCTCGGCGAATGCCGGCCATCCGACGCTAAAGACCTCCGAGAGCCCGTAGAAAGCATGAGAAGCGCTGCTAGATTCAGAGGAGCCGGCGAGCGGGTCATTGAGGGTGTGATTCAAGGTTCCAACACGAACATTGGATGCGCCGAAAGAACTAGAATCGCCTGGGGTTCCGTTGTCATTGCTGCCTGTGAACACGATAATCGCGCTACTGGCGGTCCCGGACTCATTCTTGGGGCCGGTCTCGTCGTCCCAACTGGCGTCGTAGAAATCCTCATAGTTGTCGGCGACCTTGCTTCCGTTGAGCCAGTAGATAGGGACGCCCTTGTTGGACGCCTTGTAGATGGTGCGGGTGTTGACGCGGGCGGACACCGACGCTGTGCTGCCAACGACCCGGAACCCGTTGCTGTACGGCTGAATGTCGGCATGCCCGGCGGCGGCGCGGTCCTGCACAAAGGTGTTGTAGTCCGCGATGTCGGACGATGTGGCGTCCCTCCTGTTGGAGGTGATGAACAGCAGCCGGAACTCGTCTCCTTGGCCGAGGCCGTCCGGGATCAGGCCCGAGGTGCTGGGAAACTCTTTCGTCGCAACAACGCGAAAGACCTGTGAGAGGCCGTAGAAGGGCAAACTGGTAGTTTGATTGGTAGTGTGAGCGCCGCTGAGCGGGCCCGCGGGGTTACGGTTGGGGCGCCCAAGAGCAACAGTTGTGCCACCGAGAGCCCTTCCGTTCTGGGGGGTTCCGTTGTGGTTGCTGCCTGTGAAAACGGAAGTCCGGTCACTGGCGCTCCCGGACTCGGTCTTGCGATTGCTCTCGTCGTCCCAGTTGCCGTCGTAGAAGTCCTTATAGTCGTCAGCGACCTTGTTTTCGCCGCCGCCGAGCCAGTAGATAGGGACGCCCTTGTCGGTGTCCGTGTAGGTGGTGTCCGTGTTGTCGCGGGCGGGCACCTTCGTTGTGCTGCCAACGGCCCGGAACCCGCTGCTGTACGGCTGAATGTCGGCGTGCCCGGCGGCGGCGCGATCTTTGACGAAGGTGTTGTAGTCCTCGATCTCGGACGATTCGGCGTCCCTAAACGTGGAGCTGATGAACAGCAGCCGGAACTCATCACCCTCGGTAAGGCCAGACGGGATCAGGGCCCAGTCGCTGGGCACCTCCGCCAACTCCGGCAGCGGCGGCGGAAGGTGGAAAGTGGAGACAGTGCTGTCAGACGACCATTCGCTGGGTGTCTCGCCGTTGAGCGCCCGCACCCGGATCGCATACGACTTCTCCGCCGCCAGGCCCGTGATCGTCGTGGTCCGGCCGTTGCCGCTGTGCGGCCACGCCCCCCAGTACTCGCCACGATTCACCGTTATCCATCTAAAGTACTCCACCTCGTAGCCGGTGATCTCGGGGCCGCCGTTCAGCCCCGGCTTGACCCAGCTCACGTCCAGGCTGGTGGTCGAACCCGCCCAACCCGTCGGCCGATCCGGCTTCGCCGATTGCTCGGCCACGTCCGTCAGGGTGATGGCCACTTTGATGGTGTCGGAGAGGACGCCGTCCTCGTGTGAAGCCTTGACTGTCATCAAGTACGTCGGTTTGGTCTCGAAGTTGAGCGCCGCCAGAGTGCTGATCTGCCGCGTCATCGCGTTGAACGCGAACGATGCCGCGTCCGCGCCTTCCAGGGTGTAGATCAGGGTATCGCCGTTAGGGTCCGTCGCCGCAGGGATGACCGCCCCCACGGAGACTTTCGCCGCGGTGTTCTCCGCCACGCTGCGCTCTGCCCAGGCATCGGCGAATATCGGGGCGTCTAGCTCCCTTTCGACGCGAAAGACCTCCGAGAGCCCGTAGAAAGCATGACGAGCGCTGCTAAGGTCAGTGGAGCCGGCGAGCGGGCCATTGGCGCCGTGATTCAAGGTTCCAACACCAACATCGGATGCGCCGAGAGAGCTGTCACTAAATGTGGTTCCGTCGTCATTGCTGCCGGTGAACACGATAGCCGCTTCAGTGTGGCTCCCGGACTCGTTCTTGGGGGCTGTCTCGTTGAACCAAGCGCCGTCGTAGAAGTCCTCATAGTCTTCGGCGACCTTGCTTCCGCCGAGCCAGTAGATAGGGAAGCCCCTGCCGGTGGTGTCCGTATTGTCGCGGGCGGCCACCGTCCCGGTGCTGCCAACGACCTGAACCCCGTTGCTGTACGGCTGAATGGCGGTGTGCCCGTTGCGGGCGCGGTCCTGGACGAAGGTGTTGTAGTACGCGATGTCGGACGATGTGGCGCCTCTCTCGGTGGAGGTGATGAACAACAGCCGGAACTCTTCGCCCGGGTTGAGGCCGGACGGTTTCAGGGCCCAGTTGCTGGGAACCTCTTGCACCAGAGCAACGCGAAAGACTTCCGAGAGCCCGTAGAAAGCATGACGAGCGCTGCTAAGGTCAGTGGAGCCGGCGAGCGGGCCATTGGCGCCGTGATTCAAGGTTCCAATACCAACATCGGATGCGCCGAGAGAGCTGTCACTAAATGTGGTTCCGTTGTCATTGCTGCCGGTGAACACGGAAGTCGCGCTACTGGGCTTCCCAAACTCGTTCTTGAGGTTGACCTCGTCGTCCCAAGCGCCGTCGTAGAAGTCCTCATAGTCGTCGGCGACCTTGCTTCCGCCGAGCCAGTAGATAGGGACGCCCTTGTCCTTGTCGGTCTCCGTGTAGGTGGTGTCCGTATTGTCGCGGGCGGCCACCGTCCCGGTGCTGCCAACGACCTGAACCCCGTTGCTGTACGGCTGGACCCCGTTGCTGTACGGCTGAATGGCGGTGTGCCCGGCGGCGGCGCGATCTTTGACGAAGGTATTGTAGTCATCGATCCCGGACGATTCGGCGTCCCTCGTGAGGGAGGTCGTGAACAGCAGCCGGAACTCGTCGCCCCCGGTAAGGCCGGACGGGATCAGTCCCCAGTTGCTGGGAACATCTTGCACCGGAGCAACGCGAAAGACCTGCGAGAGCCCGTAGAAAGGAAGAGCAGCTTCCCTATGCCCAGAGGATCTAGGGTCGCCGACCGGGCTATAGCCACCTTCTTTATTCAGTCTTCCAGTCCCAATATAGTGTTCACTTGTGCCGAGAAAAAGCGAATACCCAGGGGGTTGGTTTTGGGTTCCGTTTTGACTGCTGCCTGTGAACACGGAAGTCGCGCTACTGGCGCCCCCCCACTCGTTCTTGAGATTGACCTTGTCGTCCCAACTGCCGTCGTAGAAATCCTCATAGTTGTCGGCGACCTTGTTTCCGTCGAGCCAGTAGATAGGGACGCCCTTGTCAGCCTGTGTGTAGGTGGTGTCCGTGTTGTCGCGGGCGGCCACCGTCTCTGTGCTGCCAACGACCCGGAACCCGCTGCTGTATCCCTGAATGTCCTTATGCCCGGCGGCGGCGCGGTTCTGGACGAAGGTGTTGTAGTCCGCGATGTTGGCCGATGTGGCAAGCCTCGAGGTGGAGCTGATGAACAGCAGCCGGAACTCGTCGCCCGGGCCGAGGCCGGACGGAGTCAGGCCCCAGCGGAGGGGAACCTCTTGCGCCGCCGGCGCCGTCTGCGCTTGCGCCGGCGTCAGCGTCGCCATCAGCGCCAACGTCGTGAGCAGCAGGAACGCGGCGACCGTTCGCCAGCTCCAACTCTGTGCGCGCGACCGGCGTCGGCCCCCGTTAATAGCCTCCGTCATCGGGACGCCCCCGGTACGCCCAGACGCGCAACACCTTGCTAGTCTCCGCCCGGCATTCCCAGTTCCCCTGTCGTTCCTGCGAAAGCAGAAGATGAAGATAGTTGCGGCTGCGCTCCCGCCGCTGTATGCAGCCAAAGGCCGAGGCGAAGAAGGCATGGAATCCCGGAAGGCCGTCGCAACCCCGCTCGAAGTTCGCCCGGCTCATCACTCAAACCGTTCATCGCCACCATATAGTTTGCATACGATACCAGAAAATCCGTCGTTGTCTAGGGAGTGTCGTCAAAGTGGGAATGTGATGATGACACTCCCTAACGAAAGACCGCCTTTGAGGTCAAGGAGAGAGGCCGTCCGGTTGACGGACGGCCCATTTGATTGAAGATAAGCGCGACTGGCGTCCTAAACCAAAGCCAATGTGGGATGTACATTTTGCGGACAGCCATTCGCAGTCAGGGTTCGCGCCTCGACCGTAGGGGCGGGTTTGAAACCCGCCCCTACCAGTGGACCGCCGGACCGCCCGTGCGCCGGCGAGTCCACCTGCAATGAAACGCTACCTGGCATAAATGCGCATTTCACCTTGGATTTGGTTTAGTCGGGATTCAGCTCTGCGAAGCGGGGCATGACCTCTTTCGAAAACAAGTTCATGGACTTTTCCCAGTTCTTCTGATTCTCAATGTTATCGTACACGAGAGTCAGCAGCGTGCCGAAGCCGCCGCACATCTCGTAAAGGCTCAGCAGGCGCTTTTCCACGGTGTCGGGAGAGCCGACCAGCCAGACGTGTTCGGCCATGTACTCTGGGGTGACCGCCTCGTCTGGCACACTGGAATCGTGCTTGATGACGTGGGTCAGGCCGAAGGCCGAGAACAGCGGCAACAGATAGTCGCCCCAGACGCGGCCCAGCATTCCGTTTATCGCGCCGTCCATGGCCTCGTCGTCGGAGTCCGCCACCCACACGTCGCGGGTGATGCGCCATTCAGAGCGCAGGGGCGTCCGTCCGCTGCGGGCGGCGCCCTCCACGATGGCGTCCCAGTGGCTGATAACATAGTCGTGGTTGAACGCCAGGCTCATGGGGATGAATCCCCGCTCTCCGGCAATCTTCAGCGTCTCTGAACCTATGCTCACCGAGGCGACGCCGATCGGCGGGTGGGGCTTCTGGTAGGGTTTGATGAAGAAGCGAAGCGTGTCCAGCATCGGTTCCGGGTAGTTCACGTCCCAGAAGTCTCCCTTGTACTCGAAGGCTTCCTCGCTCTCCCACAGCTTCAATATGATGTCTATCGACTCGCGGGTCATGCGTCGGTGCTGGCCGTTCATGCCGTCCACGTCGAATAGCCGGTAGTCGGTGGGCAGCCCGCTGGAGCCGATGCCAAACATGAACCGGCCTTGGGCTATGTGGTCGAGGTAGGCCACCCGGCAGGCCAACTCCGCAGGGTGATGGTAGGGAAGCAGATGGACGCCGGTACACAGCTTGATGTTCTTGGTGCGCATCAGCGCCTGGGCAATCATCAGGTCGGGGGCGGGAATAGGCTCCCACGGGGAGGTGAAGTGTTCGCCGATCCAAGCCTCGGAGAACCCAATCTCATCGGCCATTTGCAAACAGTCCAGGTCCCACTGGTGGGCGGCGTACAACTCGCGCTCCGGTGGATGCGATGGCATCATAAACATTCCGTATTTCATTTGGTCCTCCGCTTTGCCTGGTTTTCCTGTGGCGCCATTTTGTAACAGCGAATCAGGCCGGAGCATCCCCCGACCGTCGGCGAAGCCTAATTTACCACGTTAGCCGCAGGTTGGGAAATGTCGAAACCAGCGTCGAAACCAGCGAGGAATGGCGAAAGCGACTCTTGCGCGGAAGGTTATTATTGATTATGATAACTAAACTGAAATAGTATGGAAATTATTACTGGTAGCGGCGCGGATAGCGTTGCTCCGGCGTTCTTGGAGGCAGTGCGCTGTATTTCGTGACGAAGACAGAACCGGCTCCTGAAGAGAGGCCGAGGTGAGGCCGCGCGGTGTCTTCTACGGCTGGTGGCTGACCGCCATTGCCGGTGTGGTTATGGCGCTGACGTCGGTCCCGGTATTCCATGCCAATGCGGTGTGGGTGGTGGCCATCTCGTCCACCTTCCCTGAGTGGTCCAGGTTCCAGCTAAGCCTCGCGCTGACCATGACCCGTGTCGAAGGCGGGCTCTTTGGAGTGCTGGAAGGCTACCTGGCTGACCGCTTCGGGGCCCGGCGCATGGTGATGGTCGGGTTGATGGCCCTCGCGGCCGCTTTTGTCTTCTTTGCCTTCACTCAGAACTTCTGGTGGTTTCTGGCGGCGTTTATCCTGCTGTCCATGGGCCAGGGTCTGGGCGGTTGGGTGCCTCTAATGACGCTGATGAACCACTGGTTCGTCCGCCGCCGCGGCATGGCCATGGGTCTCGTGATGGTCGGCATGGGCATTGGCGCAATGACCATCGTGCCGGCCATCGCCTGGGCCATCGACCCAGAGGCGGGGCGCTTGAGCTGGCTTGCCTCCTTCCCGTGGGATGTGGTGATGCCGGAAGGAAGGCTGGGCTGGCGCAACACCGGCCTGCTGGTCGCCGCCATCGTCTTCGTCTGCGCTTTGATTCTGCCCCGGTTTATCTACAGCAGACCGGAAGACCGGGGATTGAGCCCGGATGGCGACTCTTCGACAGCGGCCCGCGCTGCGGGTGGACAGGCCGCAGTGTCGGCAGCCAGCGAAGAGGAGGGATTCACCGTAAGCCAGGCGCTGCGGACTCAAGCCTTCTGGTGCATTTCCTTCGGACACGGCCTGGGATCGATGATTATTCTTGCCATCATGTCCCAGCTTGGACTCCTGATGAGGGACCTGGGCTATGGCGTTCAGACCACCGCCTGGGTGGTAATGGTCTACACCGCGGTATCCATCGT
This sequence comes from Dehalococcoidia bacterium, assembly GCA_965261945.1. Taxonomy (GTDB): domain Bacteria; phylum Chloroflexota; class Dehalococcoidia; order Lucifugimonadales; family UBA3495; genus VXOI01. The sequence goes on along the minus strand of CBDHEF010000002.1, from coordinate 1,262,336 downwards.
GTTTCAGTTGGCCGGCGGATTCATGGGGGACCGTGTTCCCAAGAACGTAGCTCTGTTTGCCTTCACAGGATTGCAGGCCGGGGCAGTGGTCATCTTGGTCCTTGCGCCCTCATTGGGGATGATTTACGTCTTCGCCGTCTTGTTCGGCGCGGGGTTCGGCGGACGAACTCCGCTGACTACGGCCATCAGGGGAGACTATTTCGGACGCGCGTCCTTTGGAAAGATACTGGGAGTTTCCACGCTGCCGATGAACGCGATGCTGCTGATAGCCGGCCCGATGGCCGGGTTAATGCGGGACCGGCTGGGCGACTACGACCTGGCCTTCCTTTCCCTGGCCGGATTGAACGCCATTGGCGCTGTGCTGTTCCTGATTGCCCGGAGGCCCCGACTTCCCGCGACCGCAACCATGGCGCCCGCCACCGCAGGCGACTCATAAGAATGCGCTTAACCCTCCTCCACAAAATTTCCCAATTCAACCTTGGGTTAATACTGCTCGCGCCCATGGACCGTTTATGAGCATCGCCGGCCCCAGCCTTCCACGGGGCTTTTTCTACGGCTGGACACTGGTCGGGGTGTCTGCCTTCATCATGGTCATCGGAACCGTGCCACTGTTCCAGGGCATGACCGCTTGGTTCGTCGTGCTGGAGCGGGAATTCTCCTGGTCTCGCACCCAGCTTTCCATCGCCTTCTCCCTCAGCCGGGTCGAAGGCTCGATAATGGGCCCCATCAGCGGCTACCTGATAGACAAACTTGGCTCGCGGCGGATGGTGCTTATCGGGCTGGTGATTGCTGGGGGCGGATTCGTGATTATGAGCCGGATGGAAAACATCTGGCACTTCTACGCAGCGTTCGTCGTGATGAGCATGGGGGTCGGTCTCGGCACATGGATGCCGATGATGACGGTGCTGAACAACTGGTTTGTACGCAACCGCTCCACGGCAATGGCCCTGGCGATGGAAGGGTTCCTGGTGGGCGGAATGGTTCTGGTGCCGCTGCTGGCCTTCGCCATCGACCCCGACGCTGTCGGCCGCCCCGGGTGGCGCAACACCGCGCTGGTCATCGGACTGTTCCTGGTGGTGGTGGCCTTCCCTGTCTCCCGTTTTGTCCGCAACGCTCCTGAACCCTACGGGCAGTATCCCGATGGCGAAGCGTCGTCCCGCCCCCGTCGAGCCGCTGCTGCAACAACACCCGGGGCGGCCGACGACGAGCAGGACTACACCTGGCAGGAAGCAGTCAGAACCAGGAGCTTCTGGCTGATAACGATGGGACATGCCTGTTCGTCCATCGTCATCGTAACCATAACGGTTCACTTGGGGCCGATGCTGGACGACCGGGGATTTTCGCTGCAAACCGTTGGGTGGGTCGTGGGGGCTTATACCGGAGTGGCCGCGATATTCACGCTGCTTGGCGGATATGTGGGAGACAGGTTGCCGATACGTCTTGCGCTGTTCGGTTTCTCGGCAGTGCAGTCCGGCGCGGTGCTGGTGTTGCTGCTGGCCGATACGGCTCCTATGGTGTTCCTTTTCGCGGTGCTGATGGGCATCGGATTTGGTGGCCGCAACCCGCTGACCACTGCCATCCGTGGCGTTTACTTCGGGCGCAAGGCCTTTGCCAGCATTACGGGAATGTCCATGATCCCTATGAACATGATGCTGTTGGCCGCGCCGCTATTTGCGGGCATAATGTTCGATGCCACCCAGAGCTATGCCATCCCCATGGCGGTGGTGGCCATAGTCTGCCTCTTCGGGTCCGCATTGTTTCTGTTTCTGGGCAGCCCGGAAGCCGCCGCAGATACTCGACGCAGACGCGCCGCGGCCGTGTCTCAGGCCAGCCAGGCGGACTAGCAAAAAAGCCAACCGTCCGTCCTTCGACTAACTCAGGACAAACGGTTGGTTACCCTTAGACAGCGAATCGCAGACGCAAACCGTGGGCTAGGAAACGCTCTTCCCCAGCAGTTCCCTGATCTCGACGACGGTGGCCGCGATCCATTCGTCGGACTTGGCGGCGGTGCGGGAGCGGCGCTCCCGCCCGAAGGCCTGATCGTCGATGTCGGGGTTCTCCGCGCGGATGTCGCGCTCTATCTGGTGCATCTCCCTCTCGGCGACCTCAGGACGCTCGATCCAGTGGCAAATGTAGTCGTGGTCGCCGGTGTAGAAGACGGCGACGGGGATGGACATCCACTGCCCCTCTTTCAGAAACTCGTTCATGATGTCGTGATGGGAGTCGCGAGGGAAGATGCGCATCTCCATTTCTGCGGCCTCGCAGATTCGGGCCAGAACGGGTAATCCGCGGACTACGTCACCACACCAGTCCTCGCCCAGGACCAGCATCTTCTTCGGACCGTTGTCGCGGGATGCCAGATCCCTTAAGGCCCGGACGTCGTCTTCGGAGAGAATGCTGCTCTCGTAAAAGCCCTCGAAGCGGGCCTTGTTGACCTTGATCTCGTTCATGTAGGCCATGTAGTCGAAGCCCTGGGAATAGCGTTCCGGCGTTACTACGCTGGTCTCTCTGGCCATATCGCCCCCCTAGTTTCTGGTCTATCGTGTTCGCAGTGTTGATGGATTGGGCACACGGCCCGTCAGCCGATTTCTCAACCGGTCATGCCCTTGAAGCCAACCGCCACCTTCCCGTCGGGGTAGATGATGATGGGCACGGTATCGGCGTAGTCGAGGGCCTCGTCCAGGGTGTCCTGGCTCTGGTCAACCCGCCTTTCTTCGTACTCTATGCCTTCCCGCTTCCATGCCGCCCGCAGAGCATCGCAGGCTGGGCAGACAGTGAGGGTGTAGACAATCGGAATATCGGCCATCGGGGCCTCCTTGGATGGACATGTATGGACGCGGATGGATACGGCCCTGTATTCGGCCGCTGTCGCAGGCCAATTCTACAACGATGCGCCCCGGACGCCAACCGCGTTGTCGGGCAGCCAGTCCGGGAATATAATGGGACAGCCGTAGGCCCGTTTGCAGCGGTTCGACGAGCCATCAATTCTGCCGCCCGGAGTAACCGCAGGCCGCCAGGCCGCCGCCGGGCATGGAGGAACAATGTTCACCCTGTTTGTGACCGTAAAAATCAAGGAAGGACATCGCGACGAGTTCATTGCAGCCACCAAGGGCGATGCCGAAGGGTCCAACACCGCCGAACCCGGATGTCTGCGGTTCGACGTGCTGGCAGACAACAACGACCCCAACACCTTCTATCTCTATGAGGTCTACGAAAACCGCGATGCCTGGGAGACCGCCCACCGAGGGATGCCTCACTTCACCCAGTGGCGGGAGACCGTAGCCGACTGGTTCGACGGCGACCTGCAGCGCATCGAGACCACGACGCTCTTCCGCCGCGAGGACTTCGCTTAGCCTGATTCCCCTTATTCGCAGCCGGCCATCCTTGGCAAACCGGACGTTGGACGGCTGCGCGTGGGTTCTGTTGCTTTAACCCTCTCATCTCCGAGAGGGCTTTTTGCGCTTAAGCCAGTCGCTGCAACACCTTGCGGAGGGCCGCCACGAAGGCGTCCACCTCCGGTTCGGCTATGGCTGTGGAAACGGCTCCCACGAGGTTTGGGGCCATCAGGATGCCTTCGTTCATGAGCCCCAGGAACACATCGTGCCGGAAGGCGGAGTCGGCCTTCGCGATGTCGCGGTAGCCGACCAGCGTCTCGTCCGAAAAATGGACGCCGAATAGCGAGCCAAGCCCGGTGACCTGCACCGGAACTTCCAGTTCCCGGCCGACTTCTCGCAGCCCGTGACGCAGATACTCGCTCACCTCAGCCAGGCGGCGATAGACCCCCGGTGTTAGCTGCTCCAGGGTTGCGGCCCCGGCCAGCATGGTGACCGGGTTGGCGTTGAAGGTGCCGGCGTGGGCCACCCGGGGGCCTGACGTGGGGTCGTACAGGCCCATAATCTCGTGGCGCCCCCCAAAGGCGCCGACGGCGAACCCGCCCCCGATGATCTTGCCCAGCGAGGTCATGTCGGGGGTGATTTCGTAGTATTCCTGCGCGCCGCCGGGTGCAATGCGAAAGCTGATTACTTCGTCAAAAATCAGGATTACGCCGTTCTCGGTGGCGAATTCGCGGAGCATGGCAAGGAACTCGTGGGTGGCGGGCAGCATTCCCACCGACCCCAGCATCGGTTCGACTATGACCGCGGCCAGTTGATCTTTGTGCTGCTCCAGTATCTCCCGGGCTGGGCCCGTTTCGTTGAAGGGGATCACCACTACCGAGTCCAGCACACCGTCGGCCAGGCCCTCGGTGGCGGGCAGGGCGTGGGGGTGCTGGCGCTCGCCTGCCTTGCTGGGATCGACGCGCACGCTGACGCTTACCACGTCGTGGCTGCCGTGGTATCCGCCCTCGGCCTTGGCAATGAGGCTGCGTCCGGTGAAGGCGCGGGCGGCCCGGATGGTGTTGAGGGTCGCCTCGGTGCCGGAGTTGGTGAACCGCACCAGATCGAAGCTGGGGACGCGCTCGCACAGCAGTCGGGCCAGCCGCACCTGCTGCCGGTTGGGCGCGTTGTACACCACCCCCAGCTCCAACTGCGCGCGAACCGCCTCGGTAACCGGCTCCGGCGCGTGGCCCAGAATCAGCGTCGTCATAGTGCCGATGAAGTCCAGACGGTCCGTGCCGTCGGCATCCATCACATGGGCCCCGCTGGCCTGCTCAACGAAGATGGGGTATGGCGGCCAGAAGATTGAGTTCCTGCTGTCCCCTCCGGGCAGGTACTGCTTTGCCTCTTCCCACGCCGCCCGTGACTTGGGGGTGAGCTCCTGGTAGCGCTCCAGTTCGGTGCTCATCGGTGTACCTCCGGCCATGTTACAGATGTGGGATTCCGGCTAAGCCGCAGCGGAAATGGGAGGGCCGGGGAAGTAAATGCGCCTGAGCGCGCCGCTGCCGAAACTCAAGATTACGGCGGCGAGGAACAGCAGCCCTCCCGCTACGATAACAACAGGGGCGGTGAACACATCGGCGATGGTTGCGTTAATCATGTTTGTCACGGCCATGCTGCCGCCGATGTGAACGGAGTAAACCCCGGCAACCCGCCCTCTAACTTCATCATCGACAAGGGTCTGAATGATGGTGTGGCTGATTGTCATGAACCCGGCTTGGGCGACACCCATAAACACCGTGGCAAGTATCGAAACCTCGCGCACCGTGGACAGGGCCAGCATTATCGGGGCCATACTGCTCAGAAGGGCAAAAATGAGGAACATTTTCCCCCTGACCGCCGTGTTGCGGATCCCCGCCAGGAAGATCGACGACAGGAGCGCCCCGCCGCCCACTCCGCCGAGGAGATAACTCACCCCCACCGAGCCAGCTCCCAGCTTGTCTTCGGAAATGGCCGGCAGGATCGCCTCGTAGGACATGGTAAAGGCGCAGTGGGCCAGCACCAGAATCACCATAGCCAGGATCGAGGGCCGCTTGTAGACGTACTCGAAGCCGGCCAGCATATTACGCCAGAAGCTCTGTGAAGAGTCCATTTGTCCCGTGGACCGGGTGCCGATTCTCGACACCTCGACCAAGCCGATGAGATAGAAGGCGCTGCAAAGCCAGAAGGCAGCCTCAATGTTGAGATAGCCTAGCAACGGAAGGATTGCCAGGGCGCCCACCATTCGCGACCCCTGCTGTGTCGCCTGGTTCAGGGCCAGGGCGTTGAGCAGGTGCTCGCGTGGCACCAGGTTGGGGATCAGCGCGGTCGCCACCGTCATCTGGGAGGCCCGGAGCGTCCCGTTGAACAGGGCCAGGAACATCAGCATCCAGGGGCCTGCCAGTCCGTTCATCACCAGCAGGGCCAGGACGATGTTGTGGGCCAGATTGAGCGCAAATATCAATTTCAAAAGGGTCTGGCGGTCGAAGAGGTCGGCCAAGTATCCGACGATGGGCGTGGAGAACACCCTCGGAACCATCGCGGCAAAGGTGATGATGCCCACCCAGGTGGACTCTCCGGTTATCTCCCAGGCCAGCCAGCCGCGAGCGACAATCAGCGCCCAGGCCGCCGCTCCCGAACAGGTGGTGGCAATCCACATCGTCCGGTAATCGGCATATTTCAGCCCTAGAAGAAAACGGTCTCTGATTGCCGCCAGATAAGATATCAAACGCCGCTCCGCAGGCCATTGTCGAGTCCGCTAACGGACGGCGCATTATAGCAGTATGCAGGAGAGGACGACGAGAAAGCGCTCAGGGGCGCAGGGCCTTTTAATTGGGAATTATATACCTGTGTACATTGACTATTAGCCGCCAGCCAGCTACCTCAAGGGCGTTACCGTAGGGAATGGCTCTCCACTCTCGGAATCCTTGGAGTCAGAATCATGTAGGTCAAGCTCCCTGATCTTGGCCTGACAGTTGTCGCTCAGTTCCCCCTTCATCTCCTTGGCGTCCTGTTCAATCCGGTCAAGTTTCACCATCACGCCGAGCACAGTTGTACCACCGTCCACGACCTTGTCTTCTAACTTGCGCTCCTCACCCTCTACCCAATCGTCTATCTTTTCTCGGCGCTCTTGGCAGGCGTACAGGAGGTCGTTCAGATTGTCGGCGTTGGGCACGGATGTGTTAGGCTTTCTATCAAGGACATCACAGGCAATCACGGCAAACAGAAGGAACAGGGAAACGGCTCCAAGTACCCAGCCGAAATGCGGCTCATGGGGACCCCCCTTGCGGCTGTCGAGGCTGAGCGATTGCTGAAGCCGCCTGACCCCGGTCATTGGGCTGCAAGGGGGCAAGTTGCCCCGCCTAGCATGGACCCAAATGACCGGAAAGGGAGTAACCTAAATCAGGAGGCTTCAGCGAGGGGAGTCTAACTCTCAGAGGGGAGTCTAACTCTCAATGGGTAGGTTGACAAGCGGGCAACCTACCCATTGACACTAGATGGGAAGGAAGGCTACAGGACGCAGTTATGCCGAAAGTCAAGAAACAGCGGGGCCGTCCGGTTCAAGTACTCTAGACCGGAGCGGATTGACGCCAGCCCGGAGGATATCGCCGAGGTGGTGCTGAAGGTCAAGCCGAAGAAGGTCTGGCGGTTTGAGGAAGAACGAAAGGCGGGGAAAGTAAGACAATGAAAGGAACGGCTACCTGTTTTGCTTGGATGAAGAGGGGCGAATGGGCAGCCCTCTGCGTTGACTTTGATCTCGTGGCTTACGGAAAGAGCTTCGAGGAGGTCAAAAGCGAAATTCAGGATGCTATCGAAACATACGTCTGTTACGTATCTGAAGTACCCGAACCGGAACGAACCAGACTTATGAATCGAAAGGCTCCCCTAGCTTTGCGTCTAGGATTGGAGTGCCTTTACGCAATTTCCCGTCTGTTGAACCTTCTACAGATTAGACTCACCAATCTCCATTCCTTCCAACCTGTGATTGTTTGGAATCCCGTTGCGTGAAGTTCCGAGAAGTAGTAGATAAACTAAAGGAAAATAACATCATATTCAAACGAAACGGTAAAGGGTCTCATAAGGTTTACGAGGGCACCTACAACGGAGAAATTCGGGTAGTAATACTGTCATACAGTCAGCTTGGTGAAGATGTACCAAAAGGCACACTGGATAACATCAAACGGCAATCAGGGCTCCCCAAAAAGCTCTTTCTGTGTTTAGCTGTGGCTGTCACCCACTAGAGCTATATACCTCAACCGCTTCCCTTCTGCACCCCTAACCATCGCCGCCATTTGGTCCGCCGTGTCCATCGGCCTAACGTTGTGCCGCCCCTCGAACTCATTGGCGTACCGCCCTAGTATTACAACGACGCTTCCTCAATTTGGTCAGTTTTTGGCCGGCGACCGCTTCGCGGAAAGCAAGTCAACAAAGCTGTCAAGCGCGTGGACGGACGACGTGAAGAGGTGCTCAAGGCCCCTTTTTTGTGATCCGTCGTTGTAATACTAGGTGCTTGACCGAGATATGGTGGTAAACCCCGTCGATCCCCCGCTTGAACGTAGCCCAATGGCTCTCCATCCCGTTGGTGTGGGCCATCCCCTTGACGTACTCCCCCGCCCCGTGCGCGACGGCCTCATGATACCGGGGAATGCCCGTATACGCCGATGCCTCGTCAGTGTAAACCACTGCATCCTCGGTTGTGTGCTTCAACACGAATCCTTGGAGCGTGGCCTTGTTGGTGGATTCCACGACCTCGGTGTGAACTTGGTTGGTCTTGCGGTCCTTGACCCCTGCCACTGGCGTCTTGCCCACGGTGCCGCGCCCAACCTTGAGCTTCTTGTATTCGTGTTTATTCTTCTCCAACCCGCCGATGTAGGTCTCGTCGGCCTCCACTGGTCCGGCGAATTTCTCAGTGGTTTCATCGTTCCAGGTCTCACGGATGCGGTGCTCCAGGAACCAGGCCGACTTTTGGGTAATACCCAGGTCCCGGTGCAGCTTCATGGAGCTGACGCCCTTCAGGTTGGTGGACATCAGGTAGAACGCCAGCGCCCATTTCCGCAGAGGAATCTTGGAATCCTCCATGATGGCGCCGACTTTGACCGTAAAGTCGTACTTGCAGGCGTTGCAGTGGTACATTGGGGTTGTGCGAGTGGACTTGCGGCGCACCACCCCGTTGCTACCGCACTCAAGGCATTGGATGCCGTCCGGCCAGCGGCGGGCCACGAACCAATCATTGGCCTTCTCGTCGTCGCCGAATTGCTCTAGGGCGTCAAGGAGGCTGATGCCCTTGCGGTAGTGCTTGCCGGGGGCGTTTTTTGCGGCCATTTCGCTCGCTTTCCTATCTGATTTATGGCCGTATTGTACACCCGATGGGGCGGTGAGTCAAACGGAAATGTACACAAAGATATAATTCCCTTTTAATTGTGGTTGGAGAGGCCGATGAGAGTCAGCGTCTCCCAGGGTTTCCAGCCGTAGTGTCGCAGCGCCGCCGGCAGTTGCGGCGCCGGCTCCGTTCGCACCTGGCCGCACCTGGCTTTGCTCCTCGCCAAAGACCATGTCCCGCACCCAGTGCAGCCGGTTTTCAATTCCCCGGTGTCCCCGCCATATCTCCAGCAGCCGGGCAGCATCCGCGCGCTCCGGCGGCAGGCTGGTGATGGCGCAGGCCCACTCCACCGTCTCCCTGCCCTTGTGCCACCCGGGTCCGTTCCACGCAACAGACCTGCTCCAGGCCAGGCCAATCCAGGTAACCGTTCAGAGCCGTCGACGGCCACAACCGCCTCCTTTCCCACCGGTCTCCGTGCCGGCCCTCCTGGCGCGCATAGGCAAATCTTTCACCCCAAGGCGGCTGCTCAAAGAGCAAGCTCACCGCCTCCTTCACCCCGGGCTGGTTGTCCTTCAGTCCCCATAAGTAGCCCCCGCCCCGCTTCAGGATGCTGCGGCTCAACTCCCGCTGGGCGTACAGAGCATCCCCAGTGACCACCTTCCCTTTCAACTCCAGTTGGTACAGCAAGCCCGAGGCCATCCCCGGTTCGCTCTCCTTGCGATCCCCCCTGACCCCCCTTTTGCCCCAGTACCAGGCCGCTCTCTCCCGCATAAGCCGCCACCAGCCTCACCCCGGGCAATTCACCGCCGTGGATACCCCGCAGGGCTTTGCCGTCTATGGCAATGGTGGCCTCCCCCTCTCCCAGGCGCTCCCGGGCCCAGCGGCCCAAGTCCGGCTCGAAGGCTTCCGCGTCCATGCGCCGGAATACGTGATGCAAGGTGGCTGCGCATGGAGTCCGCTGCCGGCTGAACCCCAGCGTCTGGGCAAACTCGGGGTGTTCCCGGCCCCATTGGGCGATGGCGTAAAGGCTCCTGGAGCCACTGAGCATGGCGCACACCGCCAAGGCCAGAATCGCCGGCAAGGGATGGCGTACCCCTTTGGGCTTCCTGGGATCCTCTACCTCATTGGATCCTCTACCTCATTCAGGGCATCCGGCAGTCCGGGTCCCCAATCCCCAACACTCTCTTCCCACACAACCGTCCTCCCCACTCCCAATACTCTAATCCCAATTATCCAACACTCCTTATCCAACACTCCCCGCAGCCTTTTCTACAATTAAAAGGCCCTGTCCACACCGCGCCACTGCTTGAAGTCCAGGAATCCGTTCTCCACTAGCAGCCCGTCTGAGGATTGACCGACTGGCCATGTTGGTCAGCCGGGATTACCCTGCGGCAACAGTTCTTGCCTGGTGCGTATAGGCACATCCGGGCTGTTGCTTGAAAATCCCACGGCCCATGGCCCGGCACGTGGCCCTGTTGTTTCCAGTGGCGCCTTTGCCCCTCACCCTGCCGGGCATCCCGGCCCCGAAGCGGAACAGCTTCAGCAGGTTGTGGCCGGCGCAGATGAGCAGCCACTCCCGGTTCACCTTCGCCAGACCCCGCAGCAGGAACTGCCGGAAGCCCCGGCCCTGCTTGATCTGCCCGAATACCGGTTCCACAGTCTCCATCCGAAGCGCGTAGCGTTCCCTGCCCCGTTTCGTCCGCAGCTTGCGGCGCATCCGGTCCCTGGCTGACAGTCCCTTGGGTATGCGGCCGCGGGGCGCCGGTGGCGGCACCCAGCCGTGGCGGGTTTTCTCCGGTGCGACGAACGGGTCAACTCCCAGGGCGTAGAGTTCCTCCACCTCCTTGGCCGAGTAGTACCCGGCGTCGGCGGATACCTCTTTCGGCACCGCGCCCACATTGCCGATGGTCTCCTCAATCATGCTCACGGCCTGTCCCTTGTCCGAGGGCTGATCGGTGGCACGGGCTGCCACGATCACCTGATGCTCGCTGTCCACCACCGCCTGACAGTTGTAGGACTGCTGGAAGTCCCGCCCACCCGGGCCGGGCATGATACGGGAGTCCGGGTCGGTGAAGTTCCGCTGCGCCTTGTCATCAGGCACCCCAGGGTGATTCCGGCCTTCGGACTCGGCCTGCTCCGCATCCGCCCGTGCCTCGGCCTCCAGCGCCGCCTTGGCCTCCCTTATCTTCCGCAACCGTCCCTCCCGGAAGGCCAGTTCCTCCGGCAACTCGTCCCCACGCTTGTCCTTCCCGTAGCGGCGGTCCTCGTCATCGTCCACCTCCTGCGCCTTGCGGAGCAACTCGCTCACCTCGGCCTGCAACCGCTCCTCCTTCTCCTTCATCCGCCCGTAGCTCATCGCCTTGTGCCTGGAGGCATTGGCCCTCACCTTGGTGCCGTCCAGTGCCACGTGCCCCAGCTTCACCAGTCCGGCCTGCTGGCACAGCGCCAGCACCTGCAGGAACAACTCCGCCAGCGCCTCCAGATGGTCCTTGCGGAAGTCGGAGACGGTGCGGAAGTCAGGCGTGTTGTTGGCCGCCAGCACCCGGAAGGCGATGTCCTCATGCAGACGCCGGGCGATGCGGCGGGACGATGCCACGCCGGTGCAGTAGCCATAGAGCAGCACCTTCACCATCATCCTGGGATGGTAGGGCGGACCGCCCCGCCTTTCCTGCTCGTAGCGGGCGGTGATGGCCGAGAGGTCCAACTGGTCCGCAACGTCGGAGATGAAATAGGCCAGGTGGTCCGGCGGCAGCCATTCCTGCAGGGCCGCCGGCAGCAGCAACTGCTGGTCCGGATCGTAGGGAAGGTAGGTCTTGCTCATTGACCGCTCCGCTCGTCTGATGCTCCGCCCCATCATACCCTCAACGGCTCACCAACCCTGTTTCTCGGACAGGCTGCTAGGTGCCGCAGCTTGTACAGCGCCCGGTCATAGTCCCGCTTTTCCCTACGGTTGCTCTTGGGTGGTATCACCGGGTCAACTCCCCCCCCCGGACTGTGTCTATGATTTCATTGGTGTCATAGGCCCTGTCCGCCAGCAGGCACTCCGCTTCGATACCCTCAATCAGAGGCAAAGCCTGGGAACAGTCGGCAACCGTACCATCGGTCACTGCCAGCCTGACCGGCATCCCGTGAGAGTCCACCGCCAGGTGCAGCTTGCTGTTCAGCCCCCTTTTGTGCGGGCAATGGCTTGATTGCCGCCCCGGGCTCCGGCGCTGTGGGGATGGGTCTTGATGTAGCTGGCGTCAATCATCAGCCACTCGAAATCAGGATCGTCAATCATGGCGTCCAGCAGCCTGGCCCATACGCCCCGGTCCCGCCAGCGGCAGAAGCGGCGGTGGGTGTTCTTCCAGTCGCCGTAGTCCGGGGGCAGGTCCCGCCAGGGAGCGCCGGTGCGCAGAATCCAGAACACGGCGTTGATGAACAGGCGGTTATCCCGGGCCGGCCTGCCCGTCTTGCCCTTGCCCCCGGGGAGAAGGGGTTCCAGGATTTCCCATACCTGGCCGGAAATATCATGGCGCCGGTGCGCCGGCACTGCGGTTGCTGCTGACATAGCCCAATCCTGCTGCAGCCCAATCCTGCTGCATTGGTTGCAATGCCAGCTTATCATCACACTCCCACTTTGACGACACTCCCTAGAAAAAGGCGAGACCTCGACGCACTGCTGGAGCGTCTCCGACAAGAAGAAGACTTGGCGACACGTTCGTCGTCCAAAACATCACAAACGCAATCCTGCTGACTCGCCTGCGGAGGATGCTGGACACCTCGGCCCGCTGGAGGCTCCTGTAGGTTAAACTCGTTCCAAATAACCGAACATACGACAGAGGAATTTTCCAATGGATACCAACAAAAGTTATATGGGAAAGGACGCAGTGACCACAGGCCGCGGAGTATACGAAAAGCTCCGGATGAGGCTGGAAGCCGAGGACAGCGGCAGTTTCGTGGTCATTGACGCTCGCAGCGGCGACTACGAGGTCGATCCCAGTCCCGCCGCGGCTAGGCAACGACTTATGACCCGCCAGCCTGCACCAGAGTTCTATGAGAGGAGAATCGGCGTCCCGGAGTCGTACAGGCTGGTGAGCATCAGGCATCATAGCAGCGATGATTAGCGGGCGAGTATCTGCGGAACTGGACGCGCTGGTCAACATCGAAATTAGGGACGCGGAGGGTGTCTCCAACTAGTGGAAGTTGTCGTGGATACCGGGTTCAGTGGAGAGTTGGCCCTTCCGTCAGACCTGGTTCAGTCCCTCGGTCTCCACTACATTGACGACATTCCGGTTTTCCTGGCCGACCAACATCAGCGGTCAGTCAGAGCTTACGAGGGCGTGGTGTGGTGGCATGGTCGGCACCGGGAGGCCGTGATCCTAGAAATGGGCAGCGAGCCGCTGCTTGGTATGGCCCTTATGCTAGAGAGCATTCTCACCGTCAGTTGCCGACCAAACGGGCCTGTAGTCATCGAGGAAGAGGAGTTTTAGCCACAATGCCCACCTCGAACATCCTCCACGCCAGCACCGACCCGGACCTACTGACCCGGCTGCGGGAAATGCTGGACAGCTCGGCCCGCGCCGACATCGCCGTGGGCTACTTCTTCATGTCCGGGTTCGAGGCTGTGGCTGACAGCCTGGCGCGCCTGGACAAGGTGCGCATCCTGGTGGGCCGCGCCGGCCGGCCGGTGCTGGAGTCGGTGGCCCTGGGCCTGTAGCAGTCCGAGGCGCTTAAGGCGCGGCTGGAGGCTGACGGGATGGTGCAGCGTCGCCAGCGGGAGGCCATCGTCCGCGAGGCGGTGGAGGGCATCGCCACCGGCGTCTCCCTGCTGCCCCAGCACTGGCGAGTCCGAGCGGGCGGTTTCGCTGTTGCGAGACTTGGTGGATCGAGCCTAGTACCGTTTCAATTTAAATCTATTGGATATATATGTTTGAGCTTACTGCGAGCGTCCTGGGTGGAAAACCGCCAGTCTATGACTGATTTTGCTGCGTTGCGCTCGCGTTCGAGGGCCGCTGCCTCCCGTCTCAGCAACGCTTCATCGCCGGGCCGGCGGTTCAGACACTGTCTGCTGAAGACGCTCAATTCGATTTCAGCCATGTTCAGCCAGCTTCCGTGATTGGGTGTGTGGTGAAGTTCCAGGCGTTTGGCTATGCGGCGCGCCTCGGACGGCGCAAACGCTTCGTAGAGCGAGCCGGGCTTGCGGGTGTTGAGATTGTCCAGGACCAGCCGGATCGCTGGGGCGTCAGGATATGCCTCGTCCACCAGCCACTTCATCTGTTGAGCGAAGTCCACAGCAGTCCGGCGCCCAGTCACCTCGGCGTGCCTCCACCCACCCTTCGGTTCACAGAACATGAACAGATTCCGGGTTCCGTTTCGCTGGTACCCGGTGTCATAGCGCTCCACCCGTCCAGGAGCGGCCTCAATGGGAGGCCGCACATCCCCGGGCAACTGCTTGGAGGTCTCGTCAAAACACACCACCGGACGCTCTGGGCCGTACTCTTCGTGATAAAGGTCCAGCACGTCTTCCATCCGGGCGACGAACTCCCCGCTCAGCTTGGGGATGCACCATTCCTTTTTCCGCCACGGCTTGAGTTCGTTTTTTTGAGTATCCGGCGCACCGTCTCCAGGGAAATGCTCCCGGCAAACTCCATCTCCACCACCTTGTCCGCCAGCAGATGGAGCGTCCAGTTCACATGTCCTTCGGGTGGACTGCTGCACGCGATGGCAACCAGGTGCGCTTCCTGCCTGCCGTCCAACTTGCGCTCCCGGCCCGGCCGTGGCTTGTCATTGATGGCGGCCTCAAGTCCTTCCCCGACGAACCGCTTCCGCACTCTGGCAACGGTAGCGGCGTTGATCAAAAGCGCACCGGCTATCTCACCGTCCCGTAGTCCTTCATCTGCTTTGAGCAGCGCCAGCGCCCGCTTGACGGTGCGGACTGACGGCTTGCCCCGGGACGGCTTGCCCCGGTGGGAAACCTCATTGAGACGGGAGCGTTCGGATTCAGCCAGCTTGACTTTATACTTGATGGCAGCCATGTCTGGATACTTCCCCACAGAAAGATCATACCCAAGTATGACTGCCTCCTCATATTCTTACAAATCTATCTGGAAGTAGTATTAGGACTTGGAGGTGAATGCTTTGTACTTGAGAGTAGTCTGCCGCATCTTTGCCTGCTCCTCGGGGGTGTGCGGGTTTTCCGGCACTCGGGTAGCTTGGCGGGCGCTTAATTTTGAAATCGACTCGACCTCCGCCAGACGCTTGACATAGATTCCCTCCTTGTGTTAACTACTTTACAATCGTTGATGGAAGGGCCCAGACGGTGTGTAATACAAGGCATACCGCTGGGAACCAAGACGCGACAAGGCAAGAGGTGTGGTCATCGCTTCAAACTTTGGCGATACGGTTCTGGAGGTAAAAGACCTCCACACGTATTTCTTCAACCGCTGGGGCACCACCAAGGCGGTAGACGGGGTCAGTTTCTCCTTGCGCGAGGGAGAGACCTTGGGCATCGTTGGGGAGTCGGGCTGCGGCAAGACAATGACCGCCCTTTCGCTGCTCCGCCTCATCCCCAGGCCTGCGGCGCAGATAGTGTCCGGTGAGATTATCCTGGACGGCGAGAACCTGGTCGACAAGACCGAAAGGGAAATGCGCCAGGTACGGGGCCGCAAGATCTCCATGATATTGCAGGACCCGCAGACTTCCTTGAACCCGGTGTTCACCATCGGCAACCAGTTGCTGGAGGCGCTGGGAATCCACCAGTCGGGTGGCCGAAAGGAACTGCTGGGGCGTGCCGTGGATGCGTTGCGCGGCGTGCGCGTGGCGGCCCCGGAGCGCCGGATGGACGACTTTCCCCACCAGATGAGCGGCGGGATGAAGCAGCGGGTTATCGGCGCCATCGCCATATCCTGCGCCCCCAAGGTCATCATTGCCGACGAGCCCACCACCGCATTGGACGTCACCATCCAGCTCCAGTATCTGCGCCTGTTGAAGGATATCCAGGCCGAGACGGGACTGGCCATAATCTTCATCACCCACGATTTCGGCATCGTGGCCCGGATGTGCGACCGGGTGGCGGTGATGTATGCCGGGCGTGTGGTGGAAGACGCCGGTGTCAGGGACTTGTTTAATCGACCCCAGCACCCGTATACTCAGACACTGATGGCATCAGTTCCCCAGATGGAGAAAACAGACCGTCTCTTCGCCATTGACGGCCAGCCGCCTGCGCTGTATGACCTGCCGGAGGGATGCCGTTTCGCAGAGCGCTGCCAGCACGCTCAGGATATTTGCCACAGGGAGTACCCCGAAACCACCCAAGTAGAGGTAGGGCATACCGCCAACTGCTGGATGTTGGATCCGTCATGGTCGGAAACTGCCCTTGCCGGACAGAGGGAGTAACCAGATGCCCACGGAATTGCTGCGGGCGGATAATCTCACCAAGTATTTCCCCGTTACCAAGGGGCTGATAATGATGAAGACCGTCGGCTATGTGCAGGCGGTGGACGGCATCAGTTTCAGCATCAACGAAGGTGAGACGCTGGGGCTGGTGGGCGAATCCGGATGCGGCAAGACCACCACGTCCAAGCTGGTGTTGCGCCTGGAAGAACCCACCGGCGGCAGCATCTACCTCAGCGGAAAGGACATCAAGGATTTTCGCGGCCCGGAACTCAAGGATTACCGGACCCAGGTGCAGGCGGTTTTCCAGGACCCGTGGTCTTCCCTCAGCCCCCGGATGCGAGTGCGCGACATAGTTTCCGAAGCCTTGGTGGTGAACCGGGATGTAACCAACAAGGAGCGCGACGACCGGGTGGAAGAGGTGATGAATCAGGTGGGCCTGCGCAAGGCTCAAGCCGACCTCTATCCCCACGAGTTCAGCGGCGGTCAGCGGCAGCGCGTGGCCGTGGCCAGCGCCTTGGCGTCCTACCCAAAGCTGATTATTCTGGACGAGCCGGTGTCGGCTCTCGACGTGTCCATTCGCGCCCAAGTCATGAACCTGCTGGTCGACCTCCAGCAGGAGACCGGCGTGGCCTACTTGCTGGTGGCCCACAATCTCGCCACCGTGCGCTATATGGCGCAGCAGACGGCAGTGATGTATTTGGGCCAGATTGTCGAATACAGTCCCACTGAAGAATTGTACCAGAACCCTCTGCACCCATACACGAAGGCGCTCTTTTCCGCCGCGCTACCCTCCCATCCAGACGACGTGCGGGAGGAAATTGTGCTGCAGGGCGAAGTGCCGTCGCCCATCAATCCGCCGGCGGGATGCAGATTCCATCCCAGATGCCCGTTTGCCATGGACCGCTGCTCTGTGGATGTGCCGGTCCAACAAGATGTAGGCGGCGGACATTTGGTCAGTTGCCACCTATACTAGGGAGTTGACAACGTTGCTTCCAGCCATCAGAAAAAGCCTCTACCGTTTAGAGGCTTTCTTTTTATCCCGAATGGGGCGACCCAATTTCTACCCTCTCAATGTTCCCTTCAGGCCCCGATTTTTCGGGGCTTCTTTGTTGCCCACGATGGTGGCCTGGGTTGTCCGAAAATTCCGCTCCGTAGACTTTCCAAGCCTGTTGGAGCCTGATCCGATAACGACGGATTACAATCATGTAATATACAAATACACCTAAAACACCCAAATAATGGACCGAAGTCGTCATTGCATAGGATACCGTCGGATTATTGCGCCATTGGCGCTGTGTTCTTCGGCGTCGGATAATTGCTCAATTGCCTCTCTGAGTAAGGGCCGGCGGCACTAAAAAGTTTTATCGGAGGATGGAGGATAGATGCACCTCAACCTGAACAAGGTTCCCGCAAACTTTGTGGCTCTCTCCATCCTGTTGCTGGCCGGCGTACTGTTGCTGGCCGTCGTCGGGTGCGGCGGCGGCGATGCTACGGAAGTCCCCACAGCCGCCTCGTCGTCGACGGGTTCGTCGCAACCTTCGAGCGCCGAACCCACCAATACGCCTGCGCCCGCCACGGCCCCCGATCGGGTGGCCCAATTGACCGGAGACATCAGCATTGACGGCTCCAGCACGGTATTCCCCATTACCGAAGCAATGGCCGAGGAATTCGGCAACGCCACCGGCGGCAACGTCAGGATCACCGTGGGCGTGTCCGGCACCGGAGGCGGCTTCAAAAAGTTCTGCGCCGGGGAGACCATCATCACTGACGCTTCGCGGCCAATCAAGCAGTCTGAGGTGGACCTCTGCGCTGAGAACGATATCGAGTACATCGAGCTGCCCGTCGCTATCGACGGAGTCAGCGTCATGGTCAATCCGAAGAACGACTTCGTCGAGTGCATGACCATCGACGAATTGCATACGGTCTGGGGTCCCGATGCAGAAGGGCAGGTGACGAAGTGGAGCCAGGTGAGAGATGGCTGGCCAGACGAAGATCTTCGTCTGTACGCCCCTGGCACCGACTCCGGCACCTTTGACTACTTTACCGAGGTAGTCAATGGGGCAGGCGGGGCTTCGCGCGGCGACTTCCTGCCCAGCGAGGACGACAACGTTCTGGTTACCGGGATTGGCGGCGACCAAGGGGCGCTCGGCTACTTCGGATACGCCTACTACGCCGAGAACGCCGACCGCCTGAGGCTGTTGTCCGTTGACGGCGGCTCCGGCTGCATAACCCCCACCGAGGAGACTATCAACAACGGCGCCTATTCGCCGCTGTCGCGCCCGCTCTTCATCTACGTGTCTGCCGATGCGTTGAACGAGGAACACATCAGGGCGTTTGTTGAGTTCTACCTGGACAAGGGCAATCGGCAGTTGGTCAGCGAGACGGGATACATCCCCTTCCCGGACACCATCTACGACCTGGCCTTGGCCAAGTTCCAGAACGGCACGAGCGGCGCTGCCTTCGGCGGCGACGAACGGATGCACGGCACCGTCGAGGAAGTGCTCCTGGCCTCACAGTAATCCATCGGCCCTCAAGGCAAGGCGGCCACGGTTTTAGCGGGGACAGTGGCCGCCTGCTTTTTTCGCGGCGCAACTGTCCCGCAGGGCAATTGGCGAAAGTCAGCCTCTGGATGAGGCACAAGAATGATTCCGGGGTCGCCGCTTTGACGCACGGCCCCGGCGCGGCTACACTGGCAAAAATTACACGAAATTAAGCTGGAGGGAAAATGAGCATTGCCCGACTTTACACCGGCGACGACGGACAATCCCACATCGAAGAAATTAGCCCGGAATCACACCCGGAGCTGGTAGCCCTGCAATCCACCACCGGGATAATCTTCCGCACCTTTGAGCCAGGCTACTTCAGCGACTGGCACACTGCACCGCACCGCCAGTTCGTAATCACGCTGGAGGGCGAGGTGGAAATCGGCCTCGGCGACGGGACTTTGCACCGCTTCGGCCCCGGCCACGCCATGCTGGCCGAAGACCTCACCGGCCACGGTCACACCACCCGCGCCGTGGGCGAGCGGCCCAGGGTAACGGCCACGGTTCCGCTGTCCGATTAGCGGGAGAGTCCCCTGCACTTTGGGAGTAGGATACGGTGAGCTGGTCCAAGGCAGGAAAGGAGCCGGAGGTAATTATGCCTATCGTGGCGCACGACCCCGCGCTGGAGCGGATTATCTCGACATCGCAGCCCATCAACGAACTGGGTGGCGGATTCGGCGGCGAACAGGGGCCAGCGGAAGGCCCGGTATGGTGGCAGGAGGGCAATTACCTGCTCTTCAGCGATATTCACAACAACCGGCGGATGAAGTGGGCCGAGGGCGAAGGGGTATCGTTGTTCAGCGAGCCCACCAACCGCGCCAACGGCCTGACCCGCGACCCCCGGGGCCGCCTCGTTGCCGCGGAGCACGACGGCCGCCGCGTCTCGCGTCAGGAGCCCGACGGCTCCATCACCGTCGTTGCCAACAGCTTCCAGGGCCGTCCGCTGAACCGCCCCAACGACGTGGTGGTCAAGTCCGACGGCGCAATCTACTTCACCGACCCCAACGCGGGGATGCCGGTGCAGACGCAATTCGACCTAAACTTCCCCGGTGTCTACCGCGTCTCCCCCGACCTGGGGACGATTACGCTGTTGGTGCGCGATTACGTCGGCCCAAACGGGCTGGCCTTCTCGCCCGATGAGAGCGTGCTGTACGTCATAGACTCCCGGCGCGGCCACCTGCGGGCCTTCGACGTGCAGCCCAACGGAACGCTGGCGCTTGCCACCAGCCGCGTCTTCAGCTTCAACCTGGGCGACCGCCCCGGTATCCCCGACGGTATGAAGGTGGACACCGAAGGCAACGTCTATGTCGGCGGCTCGGGCGGAATCTGGATCATAGACCCGTCGGGTAAGCACCTGGGCGCTATCGAGACCGGCGCGCCGCTGCACACCAATATGTGCTTCGGCGGCGGCGACTGGAAAACGCTGTTCTTCACCAGTTGGGACAAGCTCTGGTCAGTGCAAATCAATGTCCCAGGCATCCCGGTCCCCACTCCCAAGCCATAATCGGGCGAGGGGAACGCATCAACACTTGAGGGACGGAACACACTAAAGGAGATACTGGAGGAACCCCAATGGAATTCGGACTGTTTATGATGCCGCTGCACCCGCCGCGGCGCTCGCCCTCTGATTCCTATGACCGCGACATTGAGCTGATCGTCCAAGCCGACAGGCTGGGCGTACGGGAGGCGTGGGTTGGTGAGCACATCACCGAGACGTGGGAGAACGCCCCGGTGCCGGAGCTGATTATCGCCCAGGCCCTCGCGCTCACCAAGAACATCATCCTCGGCACCGGCGTTACCATGCTGCCCCTGCATCATCCTGTGGATACTGCCCACCGCATCGCCATGCTGGACCACATGGCGCGCGGTCGCCTCTACTGGGGCATCGGCCTGCGCTCCCTGCCCACCGACCTGCAACTGTACGGCGTGGAATACGATTCCATGGATGACGTGCGCGAGCGTGGCCGTGAGGCGCTGGAGATTATCCTGGGCTTGTGGGAGGCCGCCGACAGCGGCAAGTTCGGTTATGAGGGCAAGCACTTCCAGGTACACGCACCGGAGGAAATGGCCGAGTTGGGCCGCCGGCTCTACTTCAAGCCCTACCAGGTCCCGCATCCTCCCATCGGCGTGGCCGCCTCCTCGCCCAACACCGAGACCATCCGCATGGCCGGGCAGCGCGGCTGGATTCCCATGACCAACCTGCCCAACCGCTACGTCCCCGACCTGTGGCACACCTGCGAGCAGGGAGCCGAGAGTGCTGGCCGGGTTGCCAACCGCAGCGAACTCCGCTTGGGCCGCGACATCTACGTTGGTGAGACCCCGGAATCGGCCCGTGAAGAGGCCCGTATCGTCTTGGGCAAGCCCTTCGAGGATCACCAGTGGAAGAACCGCAAGGCTGGCGGCATCTTGGGCCACCTCAAGAACGACCCGGGCATGGCCGACGAAGATGTCACCGTTGACTACATGATGGAGAATATCTGGATTGTCGGCGATCCTGCGGAGGTAGTCGAAAAAATCGAGCAAACCTACGAGGAGACCGGCGGATTCGGGACCCTGCTGGGCATCACCCAGGACCCGGACGACCATTCCCTCGTACAACGTTCGCAGAGGCTCCTGATGGAGCAGGTGGCTCCCAAGGTGACCCACCTAAACTAGCCGCTCTAGGTCTACTCTCCCTCTGGGAGGCTCCATTATCCCCTCTCCCCCAGGGAGAGGGAGAGGGTGAATACCTTGACGCTTTACGGTTCCCCCTCGCCCCGACTTTTTCCTGCGGAGTGAGGGAGAAAGAAGGAATTGAAATGACAACCCTGAACGAACGATTCCAGAAAGGTCTGGAGACCCGCTCCAAGTTTGTCGGCGGCGGGCCTATCGGCTCCGGCTCGGTTCCAGCCTCCCAGGAGGTGGCCCCGGACCTGCACCGCATTGCCGGAGAGGCGCTCTTCGGCGCCATCTGGCAGCGCCCCGGACTGGCCATCCAACGGCGGGAGATGATTACCCTCTCGGCCCTGACCGTGCTGCAACGGGAAAATCAGTTGACCCGCCACGTAGGCAACGCCCTGAACCTCGGCCTGACCCCGCAGCAGGTCATCGAGGTGATGATTCACGCTTCATGGTACGGCGGGGTTCCCACCGCCTTCAACGCCATGGGCGTGGCCAAGGAAGTGTTCGACGGCCTCGGGATAGATTTCCAGCCGCAACTGGTCTTCGACCCTGAGGAGACTCCCGACGACCTGTACCAGCGCGGCACGGCCCGCCGCGAGGAGCTGATGGGCCAGCCTGCGGAAGGCCGCCCCGGCCCGGTGACCCAGGCCGAGCGCGACTTCAACCGCCTCAGCACCGAATACTACTGGGGTTCGGTCTGGAACCGCCCCGGTCTGGAACTGGCCGACCGCTCCATCTGCACCCTGGCCTGCCTGTCCGTGCTGGGCCGCGAGGGGCCGCTGCGCAGCCACATCAATGGCGCCCTCCACATCGGGCTGACCCCGGAGGAGATCGTCGAGGTCTTCATCCAGGCCACATTCTACGGCGGCATCCCGTTCACCCGCGCCGCCATAGACGCCGCCAACGAAATCTTCCGCGCCAGGGGGCTGGGCTGACTTCCAAACGAGTTGCCGGAGCCGGTGAGGTGGGGGCGGGCTGTGGGGCCGCCCCTGCACAGTTATAAGCATGACCTGCCAACGTGACTCACGGGTGATTGCGTCGTCCGTAGAATTGGACGAATTCCGCTTCGACTGGGATTCGTTGCCCGCCATCAGCGAGGGATTTCCCGGTACAGGGGGGCTGACCAGGGTCTGCCTAGAAGATTTCGTGGTCTCCGAAATCCCCCGCATCCCTCCCGAAGGCGAGGGCGATTACGCCTATGCTTACATCGAAAAGCGCGGCCTGAACACCCACGACCTGGTGGCTGGGCTGCGGGAGCGGGGCGTCCCCTACGACGCGGTCGGCGTGGCGGGACTCAAGGACAAGCGTGCAGTGACCCGCCAGTGGCTCAGCGTCCCTGTGAGCCACGCCGACAGTCTGGAGGCTCTGGATGGACTGGAGGGTGTGCGTGTGCTGGAAATCTCGCGTCACGGCAGCAGGCTGCGGAGAGGCCACCTGAGGGGCAATCGGTTCGAGGTGCGTGTCAGACACCCGGATCCCGAGTGGGAGGAGCGCGCCCATGCCATTGTGCACCGGGCTGAGTCGGCAGGGCTGCCCAACTACTTTGGCCCGCAGCGATTCGGGCGTTTCAACAGCAATGCCATTGACGCAGTGCGGCTGCTCAGGGGCGAGAAGGTGCCCGGAGGGCGCAGGCTCAACGGCTTCTTCATTTCCGCCCTCCAGTCCCACCTGTTCAACTGGAATCTAAAGGGGCGCATCGAAGCGGGCGTATACGACCGGACGCTGACCGGAGACCGTGCCCGCAGGCACGACACCGGCGGAATGTTCATCGTTGGCGACGCCGATGCTGAATCCGAGCGGTCAAGGCGGCTGGAGATAAGCCCGGTGTTGCCGCTCTACGGACGCAAGGTGTCCGGGGGGCTGGAAGAGGCGGCCGCGTTTGAGACTGAAATTCTGGAACGGTTCGGCCTGCGGCGCAGCGACTTCCGCCCGCACTCCCGCGGCGACTGGCGCATCAGCCGCGTCCGCCCCGAGGCGGTGGAGATACACCCCGAAGCCGACGGCTACACTGTGGCCTTTACCCTGCCCAACGGCTCTTACGCCACCACCTTTCTGCGAGAGATTACGAAATCGCTTGAAGACCCCACGAACGCACGTCCCGTTGCCTATCGTTCGCCCTGCTGATATTGCGGCAAGCCGTTGCCTGGATAGAACGGCTGTGATACCGTTCCGCTCAGCTAAAAACCCTGGAGGACGTATGCCAGAGGAAGCAACCAGCCCGCAGCCCAACTATGACCCCTTTCCCCCCGGCCAGTCCAGGAGATCAACGGTGATCGAACTTGACGTAGAAGACATGGGAAACATGCTCCGCCGTGCCTTCGTCAATACCCACGGGAAGTTCACCATCTACTGCGACGAGCCACCTACAATCGGCGGCAACAGCACGGCGCCCGCGCCGCTCCACTACTTCGCGGCCTCCATCCTGTTTTGAGAGATGACCCAGATTGAGAGGTACTCTCAATTGATGAAGGTCGAAATCAGCAGCGTTAAGGCTCACGTTGCGGTGCATTTTGGGCTGGAAGGCTCGGTGCTGGCCGGCACTATCCAAGCCAGCGCCCCGAAGGTGGAGACCAACTACGAGATAGAGTCTCCCGACGACCGCGGGCGTGTGGCGGCAGTGCTGCGCAACGCCCGCAACGGCTGCTGGGTGCGCGCCGCCGTCGCCAACCCCACGCCCTTTGAGGACAAGTCAACCCTCAACGGCGAACCTATCGAACCACTCGACAAACCTTTCCATTCGACATGAACTCACTCCTGTACTCCCCGCACCCGCGGGGGGGTAGACCTAAGATCGGCTCCCCGTTCAGCGTCGACTTTTCGTTTTCCCCGCACACGCGGGGCTGAAGCAATGGTGCCGCAATGTCCCAGCGGCGCCAATCCCTTTACTCACAACAGGCCACTGACTACTGGCAGATGCCTACCACCCCAGGCTCTCCGGGACCAGGAGCATCGAGATGCGCCCCACCACCGGCTCGTGCTCCATCACCATGTATTTGCCTATTGGTGTGGGGGCGACGCCCCGGTCTTCCAGCCAGCGGTCGTGGCGCTCCAGCGTCCAGCCGCGGGTGCGGGCCTCCGCCTCGGCCAGCGTGGGGCAGATCTTCTGGGCGCCGGCCACCAGGACGAGGCGGCGCGCACCGTAGGAGTAAGCCCCTATCTGGCTCCCGGAACTGCTGGCGACGACGATTTCGCCGGTCTCGGCGATGGCCTGTACGCTGCCCACGAAGTAGTCGGCGGTAGTGGTCTTGCGCCGGAACTCCCGTTGCGCCGCCGGGTCGGGTTGGGCCATCATCTGGTCGTGCAGGTTTACATAGCGGTCGTTGCCGTGCATATATTCCGTGTAGCCGATGGTTGCCAGCGTCTCCGAGGTATTCACAAAAACTTCGGAACCCTCCGGCACCAGCTCCAGCAGCTTGGCCAGGGCCGCCTCCCGGCTCTCTACCAGGAACGCCTCCACATTGCGGGAAGCCAGGCCCTCGATGGTCCTTTGGATTGCTACGGAGGATGCCGCAGCAATGGGGTTGCCGGTTGACATTGTTGAGTCTCCTCTTGTTTAGCGCCTTTCCCATGCCGGAGGGGACTGCATAATTCCGTCTCCCCCGGGAGAGAGGGTCGGGGTGGGGGCGTATTCCCACATCTATGACGAGCAGGGCCGCAGGGTTGGCATCACCTCGTCCACGAACAGGCCCATGGAGCCGATGACCTGGTCCGGGGTCAGGTCGCCCCACGCAAAGATCGGGCAGAAGTAGTTGATGCCCGTCTCATCAATGGCCCGCTGCACCTGTTCGCGCACGGTTGACGGCGAGCCGGCGATGACGATTTCCCGGGATTCCAGGTCGTCGAAATCTCGGATGAAGTTCAGGAAGTCGTACCCGGCCTTGTCCCACAGGTAGTTGATATTGTGGAACCAGGTCTGGAAGGCCGGCTTGGCCTCGATCCTGGCCTGTTCGTCGCTGGAAGAGACGTAAATGTGACGGACAAGCCCCAGCTTGGGAACGGCCACATGGCTGTTCAGTCCGTCGGACATTCGCTCGGCGTTCCAGACCTGCTTGTAGAGGTCGTAGTGCGCCTTGGTGACAGCGTTGTCGGCAAACACGTGGCAGGTGTTGAAGCCGTGCTGGGCCATCCAGGGCACAGTTTCGATATTGTTGCTGGCGTACCAGAGTGGGGGGTAGGGTTTCTGGTAAGGCTTTATCCAGAGTTCTATGTTCTCGTAGTTGTAGTGCTGGCCCTTGTGGTTGAGTATGCCGGTTGTGAAGCTGCTGGTGAACATACCCATCTGCTCATTGAACACTTCCCAGCTGGTGTCCAGGTCAACGGCGAACTTCTCCGCCTCAATCGGCGAGACCCCCCGGCCCACGCCCAGGTCCAGGCGACCGTTGCTGAGATTGTCCAGCATACATATCTCGTGGTACAGGCGGATGGGGTTGTAGAAGGGCAGCAGGTAGACCAAGGCCCCCAGCCGCAATTTTGAAGTCCGCTGCGCCGCCGCAGCCAGGAACACCGACGGGGAGGGTGAGACGCTCAGCGGCGTGATGTGGTGCTCGGCCAGATGGTAGCTGTGGAAGCCGCTGCGGTCGGCGTACTCCAGCATCTTGAGGCGGTTTTCGAAGATTTCGTGCGGAGCCGACTTGTCCCACTCGATCCAGTCGAACAGCCCGAACTCCAGCGTATCGTTGAGCGCGTTAGCCTGCGTCATAGCTCGCCTCCAACCCCGAATCTGCCGAGGCCGTAAGCCCGCATAATACGCCCGCCGGAATGTGACCGCAATTGCCTATCCCAAACTCGGCCGCCGCGCATCGCCACTGAAGAGGGCGTATGAGGAATTGCCGTAAACATTATGACAGTCGTAAATATACATACCCGCCGGGGTTGTGTGGAATATGAGTGTTGCCTTGTGATGAGGGAAAGCCATGACCACCATTAACAGCCAGGAAGAATTCCTTAGATCCCTTTCGGGAAACCCTGAGTGGAAAGTCGCTGTCAAGGCCCAGATACTCGGCGAAGAATTGCTGCAATTCAGTATATCGCGGTCGAAGTCTCGTTCGTCGGGGGGGTGTGGGACACTCACCGGGCGTTGCGCAACGCCCGCTTCCTTACGGAGTTCACCGGCCTGCCCGCCAGGGCTGCTATTGCGAGCGTCAGGAGCCATGACTCGATAAATTGGCAGATAGACTCCGGCACCGTATATTGGCGCGAAATAGACGACGAAGACCTGAGATCGGGTTGAGAAGATTGACGATTCCAAAGCAAGGGGCGGGTACGGAACCCGCCCCTGCGCGGTCACAAGGCTTGGCCGGGAGAATCGCTGCTGCCCCCGCCGACCGCTGGCGATGATCACCGCGGCGAACTCCGAGTCTACGCCGCGCGGCCACTCGCATACTGACGGGTCGGAGACGCTGATAATCAGGGGCGGGCCGGGGCCTTCGATCTCCGCTCGCAGCACGTAGCCGTTCTGGACCGCGCCGATATGCTGGTGAATGACGCCCGTTGCAATGACGTCGCCCGGCTCAAGTGTAGTGATCTTGGACATCTCCGAGTTCAGCTCGGCAATCCGGTCTCCCTTAATTACACCCAAGCGGAAGTCGTCGAAAGGCGCAAGTTTCATCGCCAAACCTCCCATTTCAGTGGCGTATCGTGGGGTAGCGCCGCACGTTGCAGCGGCGATGGGCAAGCGGTCAGTGGCCTTGTGCGGGAGCGGATTGAGGGGTAAGTTATGGTGGCGTCACCAGAGTATGATTGAGATACGGGAATACATCAGTCCCGATGGGCGCAGTGTGTTTGGGGAATGGCTTCACAGCCTCAATACAGAGGCGCGACACAGAGTGGAAACGGCCCGTGGACGTATGGCGAAAGGAAACCTGTCCAATGCGAAGGGCTTGGGTGCCGGGGTATTCGAGTTCCGCATCAATTTTGGTCCAGGTTTGGTCCAGGCTACCGGATATATTTCGGCAGGGAAGGCGACAGGATTATCATTTTGCTTGGTGGAGGAACCAAACAGCGCCAGTCGGCGGACATTTCCGACGCGAGGGCTCGTTGGCGGGACTACTTGCAGAGGACACGATAGCGCCACAGGAGAAACAGATATGACGTCACCTTTGGATAATGTCCCCAAATCCTTGGGACTGCGGCGTTATGGCGAGAAAACTCTACCGGACATCGCCCGCCGCGACCCTAATGTACGTAAGAGGTTGCTGGTCTCATCTGTCCGATTCTTTCTGGATGGCGACGTGGAGGTGGGCAAAGCCGCGTTGAGGGATTACATCGACGCGAGAATTGGTTACAAGGGATTGTCCGAGCTGACCGGCCTACCGTCCGAGTCTTTGAAGGCTATGTTCAGCCGTAACAGCAACCCGGAAGTGCAAGACCTTTTCGAGGTCATCAGAAAAATGTACCGGCGCGAAGGCATTAAACTGGAGGTTGAGGCCGTCCCCAGATTCACGAGCAAATGGCGGCGGAAGAGAGAATATGCCCGACATAAGTTACGAACTGAGAAATCACACCGCCTACGTAACTATCCGGCGTCCGCAGGCGATGAACGCCCTGGGGCCAGAGCAGCAGGCTGAAATCATAGAGGTCTGGGAGGCTTTTCGCGACGACCCGGAGGCTTGGGTGGCGATTGTCACCGGCGAGGGCGACCGCGCCTTCTGCGCCGGAGCCGACCTCAAGACCTACACCCCCGCCCTCGGAGAGCGTGACATCTACGACCTGCGGCAGGACGCCGACCGTCCCGGCTTCGGCGGCATCACGCGGGGGCTGAACATCTGGAAACCCATCATCGCCGCGGTGAACGGCTACGCCTTGGCCGGGGGGCTGGAGCTGGCCCTGGCCTGCGACATTCGAATCGCGTCGGACAACGCCGTGTTCGGCTGCTCCGAGGTGAAGCGGGGATTCCACCACTGCGACGGCGGCACGGTGCGCCTGCCTCTCATCGTCGGCTTGGGCAACGCCCTGCGGATGCAGCTTACCGGCGAGCATATCGGCGCTGAAGAGGCCCTTCGCATCGGACTGGTCAGCGAGGTCGTGCCGCCGGAGCGGCTGATGCCCGTCGCAGAGCGATACGCCGACGCCATCTGCGCCAACGGTCCGCTGGGAGTCCGCTCGGCGAAGGAGTCCATGATAAGGAGCCTTGGGCGCGTACTGGAGGACGCCCTGCGGTTCGAGAACATACTATTTTCCACCCTGACACGCACCGAGGACTTTGCGGAGGGGCCGCGCGCCTTCGCTGAAAAGCGCCCACCGGAGTGGAAGGGCCGTTAACGTAAGTCTATACTAATATGACGAAATTAAACGCCTTCACTTTGACCCCTTCCCGGAGGGAGAGGGGACCTTGCACAAATATGGAGGTCTGGCGCATGGTTGAAGCCGACACTCGTGTTCCCCTCGATTGGGATGCCCTGGAAGTGGGCGAGACTTTTGAGAAGTACGAATACACCCTGACGCAGGAAATGATTGACGAATACCGCCGGGGTGTGATGGACCCGGCGGCCGCCTTCCCCACCATCTCCCACAAGGTGGACGTGCGGCAGTTCAACGCCAAATACTCCGATAATGGCTCGGTCAACGCTCGGTGCGCCTTCCACTGCTACAACTCTCCTGTCCCTGGAAAGAAGCTGACAGTCGCCGCCTGGGTTGCCGACAAGTATCTGCGCCGGGGTAAGAACTACATCGTCACCGAGGCAGTGTCGGTGGACGAGGACGGGCGGCTCATTGATCGCGTTATCACGCACGAGCTGAAACAGCCGTCGGAGGTGGGGAAGAAATGGGGCGGCTAGAGCGTGGCTACACCGAAGGTGACCCGGTAGGGCCGCTGGTCAAAGAAATCTCCCAGGAAGCCATCAATCTCTTCGAGGGCAGCGCCGGGCACTCCGAACCGTCGCAATTCACCGATGAGGAGGCCGCCCGTGAGACCTTGGGCACCAGCGGGACGGTGGCCTCCGGACGGATGTCCATCAGCTTTGCCCTGGAATTGCTGCGTCGGCACTTCGGCAGCGATGTCTTCAACCACTCCGGCACGGTTGACCTTCGTTTCATCCGTCCGGTGCGACCCGGCGACACCATAACTTTCACCGGGGAAGTGACCGAAACCTCCCGGGAGGCCAACGGGCTAAAGGTCAACGTCAAGATCGAAGCGCAAAACCAGCGCGGCGATACCACGGGCGTGGGCAGCGGCAGCGCCATCGTTCCCAATGCGTACCTTCCGCCGGAGGAATAGCGCCGGCGCCGAAACCAATCTGGAATTTGCGTTTCGCTATTCGCATTGCAGTCGTCAGTTGATGGTATAATGAAGTTGGCGCAAGTTAGGGTGTCCTGCTGTTGGTTACAGATTCCGTTACCGCTGCCTCGGATGACCTGGACTGAGCCCGGCGTTACCCGATAAATCTGGAGGTTATCCGAATGGCATTGGCAGACAAAGAATTGACCTGTGTGGAGTGTGGGGGGCCTTTCATCTTCACCGTCGGAGAACAGGAGTTCTTCTCGTCCCGTGGCTACACCAACGACCCCAAGCGGTGCTCCCCGTGCCGCAGCGCCCGCAAGAGCCAGCAGCGTGTTGGCGGCGGCGGCGGCGGCATGGGCGGCGGCGGAACCCGCGAGATGCACCCGGTGGTCTGCGACCAGTGTGGCGTGGACACCATGGTTCCCTTCGTCCCTCGTGGCGACCGGCCTGTGTATTGCAGCGACTGCTTTAGCTCTATCCGGCGGTAGCCGACCCCCAAGGCTAACAGGCGAGGGCCGCTCCTCAGATGGGAGCGGCCCTGTTTTTTTGTGGTAGAGTAGCGCCGGAGGTGGCCAGATGACTCACGCTATAGGAATCGTTGGTTGCGGCGCCATTGGCCGCGCCCTCTTGCGGGCGGGCGATGCTGGCGATTTGGGCGTGGCCGCGGCGGGCGTGACCAGCCGCTCCGCCGGGTCGGCGCGTGAGTTCCTGGACACGCTGGAATCGCCGCCCCCGTACCTGGAGCTGGCGGAGTTGGTGGACCGGTCGTCGTTGCTCATCGAAACCGCTGGCGGACACGTTGTGCCGTCCCTGGCCGAGGCGGCCTTCGGCGCTGGCAAGGACCTGATGGTCATCAGTATCGGCGCGTTGCTGGAACACCCGGGGGTCATCGAGCGGGCCCGAGAAACGGGCTGCCGCCTCTACGCCCCCTCGGGGGCCATAGCCGGGCTGGACGGTATCAAGTCTGCCTGCCAGGGCCGGGTAGACCGGGTGGAGATGGTGTCCCGCAAGCCCGTCGCCGCGCTGGAGGGCGCCCCGTATCTGGTTGAGAATGAAATCCCCGTTGCCAGGCTGACGCGTGAGCAGGAAGTGTTCTTTGGCCCGGCCCGCGAAGCCTGCCGGGGCTTTCCTTCCAACCTCAACGTATCGGCGGCGGTAAGCCTGGCGGGCATCGGCCCCGACCGCACCATGGTGCGCATCATCGCCGACCCGGAACTCAGCCGAAACTGCCACGACATCATCGTTGAGGGCGAATTCGGCCTGCTGAAAGTCCACATTGAGAACATACCGTCCGAGAACCCCAAGACCGGCAGGCTTACCGCGCTGTCCATCATACGCTCGGTGCGCGACGTTGCCGACCCGGTGCGTATCGGAACCTGATGCAGTCTCATTGTTGCGCCTTGCCCCGGTTGGCAGGTTAGTCATGGGGAAGACCGAGACGGCCAGCGGAAAAGATCAATGGTCAATTCCTGGAGCGCGATATATGCTCTCCGGCCTGGCCGTCGGTCACGTCACGTTCCACTGGATTATCCAGAGTTTCGCCGTGGCGCTCCCTGAAATTCAGGCCGCCTTCGGCCTTAACAGCGTTGGGGCTGCCGGGATAATGTCGGCCAGAGACCTTGCGTCGGGGCTGATTGCGCTGCCGGGCGGCGTGGTGGTGGACATTGTGCGGCGCTATTGGGGGTTCCTCCTGGCCATGTGCCTGGGAATAGCCGCCCTCGGGTCGCTGATTATGGGGGTGTCGCCGGTATACCCCTTGCTGCTGATTGGAATAGGGGTGGTGGCTATCTCCCATTCCGTCTGGCACCTACCGGCCTCGGCTTCCTTGTCCCATCATTTCGCGGAACGCAGGGGGATGGCTCTGTCCTTCCACGGCGTCGGCGGCAGCATTGGCGACGTGGTGGGGCCGCTGGCAACCGGAGGGTTGTTGGCGTTTCTGGAATGGCGGGACCTGCTCAGCATCTATGCCATCGCGCCGTTTTTCCTGGCATTCATGGTGGCGTGGTCTTTCCGGCACATCGGCAGGGTGAACACCGAATCGGGCACGCCTGCCGATACCCCGACCATGGCCCGCCGCGTAGAGTTGACTCGCCACCTTCTGCGCAGCCCGGTACTATGGGGGCTGACCTTCGTTCGGGGACTGCGGGGTATGTGCCTGATTGCCCTGGTAACGGTGCTGCCGTTGTACTTGGGCAACGAGCTTGAGATGAACCCGGGGCTGCGCGGAATTCACATCGCATTGCTCATTGTGATTGGGCTGCTGGCCAAGCCCCTGGCCGGGACCCTTTCCGACCGTTGGGGCCGTAAGCAGGTGCTGGCGCCCGGACTGATATGGTCCTGCCTGGTGACCCTGGCGTTGATTCCCTTCAACGACGGCATAGCGTTGACGGTCACGATTGCGCTGTTGGGTCTTTTCCTCTACCCCGACCAGCCCATCCTGACTGCGGCGGTGTTTGATGTAGTGGGGCGCGAAGTGGCCTCCACTGGACTGGGCGTGGTGGCCTGTGTCGCCTTCCTGATGTCGGCGGCCTCGGCCCTGGTTGCAGGGGCCATCTATCAAACAATGGGATTCAGGGAAACAATGATTTACATAGCGGCGTTGTTCGCATTGGCCGCTGTGCTCTTTGCCCTGCTGCCCCTGACCCGAAGGCCGGCGGGGTAAGGAGGAAACGCAGCTGCGAACGGGGATCGGACGCCAAGAGAAAGGAGTCATTCAAGTGGCAGTAGTAACCGGGGAAGTCATATCCGAGGCGGAGTTCGACGGGAAAATAATGGCCTGGGCACGGTTAAGCATAGCCGGCATCTTCTTCATTACGGGCGTGGGCATACTGCTCATACCGTTCTGGTGGGTGTTCAGTTTCTGGTACGGGCCGGAATATATGCGCCGGGTCTCAGCCAGGCTGACGACCAATACGCTGGAAATAAGAATGGGCGTGTTCTTCCGGAAGGAATCCACCATTCCCCTGAACCGGATCACCGACCTGAAACTGCACGACGGCCCGGTGATGCGGCACTATGGGCTGCGAGGTCTCAAAGTCGAGACAGCCGGATCCGGAGGCCAGTCCGCCAGCTCCGAGGGCAACCTCATTGGAGTGATCGACGCTGAGGGGTTCCGCAACGCCGTCCTCGCCCAGCGACAGCGGGTTATCGAGGCTGAATCCGGTCGTGGGCCGACACCTGTCGCGGCCGCTGGCGAATCCTCCTCCGACGCTGTACTCGTGGAAATCCGCGACATCCTCGCGCGCATGGAAACCCGCTTGGCGCGAGAGGAAAACGAGTAAGGGCGCACAACCGTGCGCCCCTGTCGACCTGGGAACCTTTCCCGCGCCTAAAGCAGCCTGGCGCACTCGTCGAGGATGGGAGTTACGGTATCGGCGCCCTCTGAGGGCAGGCTGAATAGAACCCGGTCCACGCCGTACTCTTCCATCCGGGCCAGGGTCTCAGGGTCGGGCCGGGCGCCGAAGATGGTGATGTTGATGGAGTCGGGGTCGCGGCCGATGTCCTCGGCCCGGTTCTTCAGTATCTGTATCTTCTCGGGCAGGCTGGGGCCTTCCGCGGTCCTGCCGCTGATGGGCATCCAGCCGTCGCAGTACTCCAGCACGCGGTCGAAGGTGGTGGGGCCGTCGCCGCCCATGAGTATGGGTGGATGAGGCTTCTGGGCGGGCTTGGGCCAGGCCCACATCTTGTCGAAGTTCACGTAGCGCCCGTGAAACTCCGGCTCGTCCTCCGTCCAGATGGCCTTCATGGCCAGGATTTTCTCCCGCAGGATGCGCCAGCGCCGCTGGTAGCTTGTGCCGTGGTCTGCCATTTCCTCGGCGTTCCAGCCGCCGCCGATGCCGAAGATGAAGCGGCCGTTGGAGATGAGGTCGAGGCTGGCGACCTCCTTGGCGGTGGTGATGGGGTCGCGCTCGATCATCAGGCAGATGCCGGTGCCTAGCTTTAGGTTCGTGGTCACCGCAGCCGCCGCAGTGAGGGCCACGAAGGGGTCGTAGGTGTGCCAGTACATCTGCGGAAGGTCCGGGCCGCCGGGCCAGGGCGAGACGCGGCTGGCCGGGATGTGGGTATGCTCCGGCACCCACATGGACTCGAAGCCCCGCTCCTCCAGCATCCGCGCCAGCTCATCTGGGCGGACGGAATAGTCGGTTACGAACATCATTGCGCCAAGATCCATTTTCTTCTCCTGTTGGCATCCCTTTTGCTTATGTTGGCATCCCTTTTGATTATAAGGTTGGGGGTCTGACACCCTGTTTGCCTCTACTTGGGTGGAAGGGACCCCGCATAGGCGATGCCCTCGGCGGCTACGTATACGAAGCTGCGCATGGGCCGGCCCGTCATATCAAAGGGGCGGGATTGGGGCAGCGACAGCGCTTCGTCCAGGTTCTCTTTGCCCACGCGGATCACGAGTTCGCTGCCGAGGATGCCGCAGGCCATGTTGCCGTCCGGCAAGAACGCCAGCCCGCCAAACATCTTCTGTTCGCGCACGCCCGGCCTTCCGGCGAACAGCGCCCGGACGCGGTCAGCGAGGTCATCGTCGTAGGCCACTAGAACACCACCACAGAGCGCAGCACTTCGCCCTGCTCCATCTTATGGAAGGCTTCCTCCACATCCCCGATGCCGATCGTCTCAGATACGAAGCGGTCCAGGTCAAGGCGGCCCTGTATGTAAAGTTCGATGAACATGGGGAAGTCGCGGGTGGGCAGGCAGTCGCCGTACCACGACGGCTTGACCGCGCCGCCGCGTCCGAAGACCTCGATCAGGGGCAGTTCAATCTTCATGTTGGGGTTGGGAACACCGACCAGCACCACCGTCCCGGCATGGTCGCGGGCGTAGAATGCCTGCTCGAAGGTGACGGGGTTGCCTACGGCCTCGATGGCGACGTTCACGCCGTTGCCGCCGGTCAGGTTCCGCACCGCCTCCACCGGGTCGGTGTTGCGGGCGTTGATGGTGTGGGTGGCCCCGAACTCCCGGGCCCATTCCAGCTTGCGGTCGTCAATATCTATGGCGATGATGGTGTGCGCCCCGGCCAGCTTCGATCCGGCGATGGCGGCGTCGCCCACCCCGCCGCAGCCAAACACGGCCACCGAGTCGCCGCGGGATACCCCCCCGGTGTTCACCGCCGCGCCCAACCCGGCCATGATGCCGCAGCCAATGAGCCCGGCGGCGGCGGGACTGGCGGCGGCGGGCACCTTGACCGCCTGCCCGGCGGCCACCAGCGTCAGCTCGGTGAAGGCCCCGATGCCCAGAGCGGGCGAAAGGGGCCTGCCGTTTGCCAGCGTCATGGGTTGGGCAGCATTTCGGCTGTCAAAGCAGTACCAAGGTCGGCCCCGGACGCAGGAGCGGCAGGTGCCGCAGGGTGCGCGCCAGGCGATGATTACAAAATCGCCTGGCGCCACGTTGTCCACATCCGGGCCGACGCTTTCGACAACCCCGGCGGCCTCATGCCCCAGCAGGAAGGGGAAGTCGTCGTTGATTGCTCCCTCGCGGTAGTGCAAGTCGGTGTGGCAGACACCGCAGGCCTGCACCCGCACCAGCGCCTCGCCGGGGCCGGGGTCCGGCACGTTGATGGTCGTGAGCTTGACCGGCGCTCCCCTGGATTCCGCTACTACACCCTGAACCTGATGGGCCATGGCGCTTCCCCCGTCATTTCAAGTCGGCAGTCTCAATTGCGCAATGCCTTTGGCATAGTAAATTGAGCTACCCGCTTTGTCTACCGCCTTGATGCACCGCCGGGGCTACCCGGCGAGGAGCGCCCGCTCGATTTCCAGCGCGAAGCCGATAAGGGCCTCATCGTCGCCCCGGTTGCCCATCAGCGACAGACCGACAGGCAGGCCTTCGACCTCTCCCAGCGGAAGGGTCAGTTGGGGCCTGCCTGTAGCGCCGCCCATGCAGGTCAGGCGGATAATGCGGCCCTGCGAGGCCCGCTTGCCCGACAAAGGCTGATCCCGAAGCGGCGCGACCACCGGCGACGTGGGGAAGCAGAGGAAGCTGTCGGCGGGCAGAACTTCGTCCAGGCGGCGCCGCACCGCGTCGCGGGTCGCCCGCGATTCGTCGATCTGGGCTTGGGTGAAGGATGTGCCGAGCGTGTACCGCTCGCTAACCATGAAACTGAACCGGGGGTTCACGGCATCAATCCAGTCCTTCACCGACTCCCACGCTTCAATGGACTGGAGCGTGTTCTGCTGCGCGGCCCAGTCGCCCACTCCATCTGCGGCCAAGCGTACCTTCTCCGATGCAGGCGCGATTCCGGCCACTCTTTCGGCAACGGGTCGCAGCGCGGCGGCCACGGCGGGATCGCATTCGTCGAACAGGTCTTCGGCGATGACAATGCGCTCCGGCGTCCCCAGCGCGATGGGCGAACCGAAGACCGCCTGCGCCACCCGGGCGAAGGTGGCGGCGTCTCGGGCGAACCATCCGATGGTGTCGTAGCTGGGGGCCTGGAGCAGAATGCCGTTCAGCGGGATGCGCCCGTGGGTGGGCCGCAGCCCGTAGAGGCCACAGAAGCTGGCCGGGATGCGCACCGAGCCGCCGGTGTCGGAGCCGAGGGCAAAGTCCACAAGCCCGCCGGCCACTGCCGCCGCCGACCCGCTGGACGAGCCGCCGGGCACCCGGCCCGGAGCGCGTGGGTTGACCGGGGTGCCGTAGTGGGCGTTCTCGCCCAGGATACCCCGGGTCAGCTCGTCGGTGTGCGTCTTGCCCACCATCGCGGCCCCGGCGTCCACCAGGGTCCGGATAATCCACGCGGTGTGCTCTGCCGGGGGATGTGTGGCCTTCCAGTCCGGGTTGCCGCCCCCGGTCACGTGGCCCGCCACGTCGAAAATGTCCTTGGCGGCGAAGGTCAGCCCCGACAGCGTTCCCTCGGATGCTCCTTCCATGTAGGCGTCAGTGTCGGTGCAGAAGGCGCCCAGCGTATCGTTCAGCGGCAGCCTGTTGGTGGTCATAGCTTGCCATCTCCAATGTATTCCATTCCCTCTCTCCCTGGGGATTTCGCTATTTCGCCTCTCCCTTTGGGAAAAGGTTTGAATAAGGGCGCGGTTTTTCCCGCCAGTATAGTCCAATGACGGCTGCTAGGTGCGGTATACTGTCCATGCGACACACCCCCGCCGAGATGACCTATGACGGCCAAAACGCAGAAGACATATCTCCCTTACCGTCCTGATAATTCAGGGATATTTTATCCGGAGAAGCCGGACGAGTTTCCAGACGCCATGTATCAATTCCCCAAGCTGACCCACACCATGGACATTCTGTTGTGGCGGTACGAGTACCGACCAGATGTCCTGGTGAGCGGAGACAACGCAATCTACTACGAGCAGGGCAATCCCAGAGTGCATCGCTCCCCCGATGGCTTCATCGCCTTTGGCGTTGACCGCGATGCCATCTGGCAGGAAAACGGCTACAAGGTCTGGGAGGCTGGCAAGCCGCCGGACTGGGTGCTGGAAATTGCTTCACCTTCCACCGCAAGGGTGGATTTGGGAATAAAGAGGGAAATCTACGCCAGCATAGGCGTCGGGGAGTACTGGCGCTTAGACGCATCAGGCGGCCGGTACTATGGAGAGCCGCTGGTGGGTGAGTATCTGCAAGACGGCCGGTACCGGCGTTTCGAGGTACATACTTCAGCCGAAGGGGTGGCCTGGGCCCACAGCCCGCTGCTCAACCTGGATATCTACTGGGGAGACATACGGTTGCACTATTTCGATCCGGTGGAAGGCGAGTGGCTGCCCGGTCTGAAAGAAGCACAGGCCGAACTGCGGGGGACGCAGGCCGAACTGCGGGGGACGCAGGCCGAACTGCGGGGAACGCAGGCCGAACTGGAAGAGGAGCGCACGGCCCGCCTGGAAGCCCAGCGTCGCCTGCGAGGGCTGGAGGACGAGCTGCGCCGTCGGGGTTAGGCTTGAGTGCCAGCCCCCGGTGTATCGAAAACGTGCCGGCGAGAAGGACTCCTCGCCGATGATGCGAGAGACATTCCAACTGGAGGACTGCGTAAAATGCTGACCGCCGAAGCCAATGAACGCCTGACCCGCGTGGGGCCGGGTACTCCTATGGGCGAGCTGATGCGCCGCTACTGGCTGCCCGTGCGCCCCACGGCGCAGCTTATGGAAGAGGAGGTCATGGCCGTCCGTGTGCTGGGCGAAGACCTGGTGCTGTTCCGCTCTGCCGACGGGCAGATGGGGCTGGTGGGCGACCGCTGTCCTCACCGGATGACCGAGTTGAGATACGGCATCCCCGACGTGGGTGGCCTGCGCTGCTGCTACCATGGCTGGATGTTCAATCCTGCGGGCCAGTGCATTGAGACGCCGTTGGAGGCGGAGAACGATCCGTTCAAGGACCGTATCCGAATCAAGGGCTACCCGGTGCAGGAGATGGGCGGGCTGGTCTGGGCCTACATGGGGCCGGAACCCGCTCCGCTGCTGCCGCCGTGGGACCTGTTCGTGATGCCCAACTCCCTGCGGCAGATAGGCATCATGAACCTGAACTGCAACTGGCTCCAGTGCCACGAGAACACAGGCGACCCCGTTCACAGCGTTTACCTGCACGGCAACCTGTTCGAGTACGTGCTGCGCAAGCAGGGCAAGCTGGAGGAGCGGGCTGCCGACGGGCAGATACACACCCTGTTCTCCCGCATGGACATGGGCCGGGGCATCGAGTCCCTGTACGTCAACCCGACCCGGTACGGCATGGAGAAAGGGATCAAGTACTCCAAGGCCCTGGGGTCCGATCGCGACCATACTTCCCGCCACGCCACGGTGATATTCCCCTTCTACACGCAGACCGGCGGACCGGGAATGGTGCGTCAGGAGTTCCAGATTCGGGTGCCGGTGGACGACACCAACACCTACCACATCAACTACGGCTGCTACATGGCGCCCGAGGAAGTTCCCGCGCCGGCGCACGAGAGAATCCCCTACTATGACGTGCCGCTGTTCGACGACGACGGCAAGCCCATCCTGGATTTCGTGCTGGCCCAGGACGCCCACGCCTGGATTTCGCAGGGGCCGATAACCGACCGAACGCAGGAACACCTGGGCCGCACCGACCTGCCCATCGTGTTCATGCGCCGTCAGTTCGAGGAGCAGATGCGCATCGTCGAGGACGGCGGCGACCCGATGAATGTGTTCCGCGACACCGAAACCATGCCCACACTGATCCACGGCGGCCACTGGGACGAGAAAGAGGAGGAAGGCAAGGCGGCGCTCACCGGGGCGGGTAGTCCCCTGTCATCGTTCCGCTCTGCGTACCACAAGGGTTACGCCATCGACGACGCCGACCGCTACGGCCCGGCCATGCCGATGGTCATAGACATGATGCAGCGCATCGAGGAGGCGAAGCAGGCGGCCCTGTAAGTGCGATGGTTGCTGGGAGAGTAATGTCTCTATGTATCCGGGCCAAAGCCAAGGGTATCTGGATTTGGTGTTACTCTCCGGTTGCCACCGCAACCGGGGAGGGTGAATCCGATTCACCCTCTTGGGCGAAACACGCAGTAACTTGCAAGCGGATTCCTTCGATCTGCTGAATATGGCTGATAACCTCGAACAGGTTATGTGCTTGTGGATTGCCATTTGGCCCGAACATTCTCATCAGGCTCTTGGACGGCTTGCCGGTCTGTAAGGATAGTTCATCGAAGCCAATCGTAGCATTGATGTAGTTTCGCATAACCGCTTTGCCTGTCTCGACATCGCCTTCCAGCAAAAGATAACGGTATTACCTTCCCTGCCGTAGTATATCCGGTACCCCGGTCCGAAATTATTCCGATATACTGCCGCTAAGTCGTTTCTCATTGGGGGAATTGCCCCTTGTCATACGTTCTAAACCTATTGAGACCTTTGCTGCTGCTTGGGGGCCTAAGCTGTCAAACCATCTAGCAAACAGGCTGCTACCGGGCTGCTACCCGTATCCGTGACATAATCCTCCACCAGTATCATTTACGAATCTCCCTGAATCAATCATGCTGTTACCTCTATATGCGGTAACGTATACGTTACCGCATGGCTTAGGCTTAGTCAATCCCTGCACCATGGTGAGGTCCAAGATTTCGCGTTGGTTGACCGTCCCTGCCGTGATACATATAATCCCGTTCAGGCATAAAGGATTGCATCCGGTTGGCCTGCCCGCAGGCGAATAGGGACAGGAGGAGAATCATGGCAACTACCCGCGCTCCGTTTCTTTCCACCAAGTACGGCGGCTACTATCATTCGCA
The DNA here is from genome assembly GCA_965261945.1 of Dehalococcoidia bacterium. Lineage (GTDB taxonomy): Bacteria > Chloroflexota > Dehalococcoidia > Lucifugimonadales > UBA3495 > VXOI01. Next base: position 1,222,669 of record CBDHEF010000002.1, on the reverse strand, counting down.
GGTGGTCAAGGAAGACGAAGAACTGGCCCACGTGGGCCCTGGCACTCCCGCCGGTGAGTACCTGCGCCGCTTCTGGCAGCCGGTGTGCTACGCAGATGAGTTGGGCGACACCCCGGTCGCCGTCAAAATCCTGGGCGAAGATCTGGTGGCCTTCCGCGATTTCAGCGGCCGGGTCGGCGTGGTCGAGGCCCACTGCCCCCACCGTGGAACGTCGCTGGAGTTCGGCCTGGTGTCGGAGCGGGGCATCCGCTGCTGCTACCACGGCTGGCTCTTTGATGTGGACGGCACCATCCTGGAGACGCCGGGCGAGCCGGCCGGCTCCACCTTCAAGGACCGGCTGTGCCACGGCGCCTACCCGGTGCATGAATACTGCGGCACTATCTTTGCCTACATGGGACCGCCGGACACGATGCCGGAATTTCCCATAGCCGACAGTTGGGAACGGGAGGGCTACAAGCTGATTCCCGGCAAGCGCTACGACTACCCCTGCAACTACCTGCAAATCCTGGAAAACGCCATGGACCCGGTTCATACGTCCTTCCTGCACACCATTGTCAGCGGCTCGCAGTTCACCGACGAGTTCGGCGTGGTGCCGGAACTGGACTTTATGGAGACGCCCATCGGAATCATCTACATCGCAACCCGCCGCGTCGGCGACAACATCTGGACCCGCATGGTGGAGAACGTGCTGCCCAATATGCAGCAGGTTGCGCCCATCTGGGAGGACGGCAAGGAAGCCCACGACTTCGATGGCCCGATGATGACTCGCTGGATCGTGCCGCGGGACAACAACAGTACCATGCTGCTTGAGTTCCGGCACATCAGCGAGGCCGAGGAGAAGGAGCCGGCCTGGTGGATCGACCGTGACCAGATGTTGCCGGCCCAGTTGCCGATTTCAGACGACCTGCGTGAGCAGCAACTTCAGCCCGGGGATTACGAGGCCCAGATTTCGCAGCGCCCCATCGCCGTCCACGGCATGGAACATCTCGGCGCCACCGACCGGGGCATCACCATGTTCCGCCGCCAGATACGCCGGGGCATCCGGTCGGTGCAGGCAGGGGAGGCCCCCACGCAGGCCCAGGCTCCCGACGACACCGGCCACGTCCCCACCTACTGCAACGACACCGTGGTCTATACCCCCTCCGCCGCTACGCCAGAGGAGGACGTGAGGCTGATGCGCGAGACCGGCCGCCGCCTGGCCGAGGAGTATGTCGCCACCCGCAGCAACGGCAATGGAAAGTAGGAAAATCTGCTCCATTAAACTGAGCGGCCCTAACGTGAGCGTTGGGACCGCTCAGCAATCTAGGTGATATGAAAGAAAGAGCGCCGCACAACTGAACGCTTATGCTTGATGAGACCGATATGGCTCGTCTTTTTAATATGACAACGACGTTTTCTCAAATTCGTGGGGGTTTGACCTGAATTCGCTTCGAGGAAGGTACGACAATAAAGCTGTCAAGCGTGTGGGCAAGTCGCCATGAATAGGGGTTCAAAGCCCCTTTCTTGCAAGGCGTCGTTGTAGTACTAGAGAGTTGCAGAAAATGCCGGCCGTGGAACGAAGGCCCGACCATTTATATTTTTTCGACATCTACGATCCGGCGTTCTTCTCGGCTACCGTGCACCAGCCGGAGGACTCCGACGGGTTCGAGGTCAACATCGGCGTGGCGGACTTGGGTAACGGGCCGGTAGCCAACTTTGCGTACACGGCCCCTACGCTGTACGCCGCTGGTCAGATTGTGACCTCGGAGTATCACGTCTTTGTCGCCATCGTGGACGAAGGCACATTGGCCGCTGACTACTGGCTGGACCAGTTGGACGGCGGGTCGATATGGGAACCCGACGACGAGGCGAGGATGATGACTAAGTGCCTATCTCAAATTAGTGAGGCTCCATTGACGGCGGTACCAGATAAGGGAACATGCCAGTTGGAGCAGACCCAGGTAATTGGATGGCTTCTTGTCGTAGCGCACCAGTATCGTCCGGCGCTTGGACAGCCAGCCCAGGGTGCGTTCCACCACCCAACGCCGCGCTGGGTGGGTCTTCGCGCCCGATTGGTCCAATTTCTCCTCTCCGATACGCCGGATGTGCGGTTGGTATCCGGCGTCGGCGACGGTTCGGTGGCCTGTGGGGTTGTCATACCCCTTGTCCAGGCACAGGTTCTGGACGCCTTCCGGCCGCTCCACCACTATGCTCTCCAGCGTCGGCCTGAGCAGTTTCGTGTCGTGGACATTAGCTCCGGCCACCACCACGCTCAGTGGCCCGCCGGCCCCGTCGACCAGGATGCTTTTCTTGCTCCCAGCCTTGCCCCGGTCCGTGGGATTGCGTCCAATGGCGCCCCCCAAAACGCGCCTTTCCCATGGAGCAATCGGCGGACTGCCATTCCCAATCTACGCCGTCCAACTCCCGTCTACGCCGTCCAACTTCCGGCATTCTTCGATCAGGGCGGCCCAGATACCCTCAATCACCCCACGCTCGACCCAACGCTGGAAGGTCCGGTGGATGGCGCTGTCATCCCCCAACTCCTTGGGCAAGCGGTTCCATTGGCAGGAGCTACGCATACGGAAGATGACGCCCTCCAGCATCTTCCGCTGGTTCACCCGTTTGCGCCCCTTCGCCTTGGGGGGGTCCAACTCCAAAATCACCGGTTCAATTCGCTGCCACAGATCATCCGGTATTTCGCAGATCGTTGGCAGGGACTCGCTCTTTCCCATCATCTACCACCACACAGGTTTCTCCTATCTCACCCTGACCGCCTTTGGATTCTCCTTCCTAGTATTACAACGACAGTTCAAGGAGGGGTGTCCGAGGATGCCTGGAGGGCAGCTCGGCGTTTCGCGTGAGAGCGGCTGGCCCGCTCGTTGCGCAACTGCTCCGCCTCCAGCAATCGCAACACTTCCTCCGGCCCGAACCGCTCCCGTGGCAACATCTCACGCACCACCCGGTACACCTGCGGACGGGTGATCTGCGGCATCTTTTTCCCCCCAGGCCTGTTGCAGGCTCAGCAGGAACGCCCCCGCCAGCAGGCACAGGGCGATATGATGATGCCACCCTGCCCAGGTGCGGGTCTCGTACTCGTCCAGTCCCACGTCGCTCTTCTCCGTCTCGAATTCGGTCTCAATGCGCCACCTGGAACCGCCCACATAAGCCAAGGTCTCCAGGGGAGTATCCTCCGGGGCGTTGGACAGGTAGTGGCGGGGCTCGCTGCCGTCCAGGTTCCGGCGCCAGATTGCCCAGTGGATTTCGCCGGGCCTCCGCTTCGCGGCCGGACGCACCCTTTGAGCGCTGAACCGGTAGCTGCGCGGCCCCTGGCTTCCCTGGGCCACCGTTATCTCCCGCCAAGCCTCATCCGGCAACTCATCACTGCGTTGCTCCATGGTCCGGCGCTGCCCAGCCCGCAGCCTGGGTTTGCGGGGGCGCCCGTTCCCCTGATATTCCGGAGTGGTCCAAGCCGGCTCCAAGGGCCAGACCGTGGCGCCGCCCGGAACGTCCAGGACGTAGCGCATCCCCAGAGCCGCCAAACCGTCCCGGAAGGACGGCGACATCCCGAAGGCGTCGTCTCCGGCAACCCGCTCGGCCCTGATGTAGCCCAGCTCCAAGACCCGCTCCAGCATCTCCAGGGCCAACTCCGTCTTTGACCGGTAGTTCCGCCGGTCCTCCGGCACACCCGCCGCAGCACACCGGTCCTGGTCGGAGGTCCAACTCTTGGACAGATACAGCCGCTTGTCTACCAACGCCCGGCCCAGCGGGCTGACGTAGGCCAGGAACATCCCGGCCTGGCAGTTGGCCACCTTGCCCAGCCTGCCGCAGTACTGCTGGGCCACTCCCGCGGACTTCCGGCCCTGCTTGGGGAAGTCGCTGCCGTCCAACACCCACACGGCCTCGGGGCGCCCCAGCCTGGGACCCAGATACTCCTGAAGACGTCCCATCGCCGCGTCGTCATCCCAGGGTGCGGCGGTGAGGAAGCGCTGCATGGCCCGGGCCGGGACCCCCACCGACTCGGAGAGATTCTCGGCGTTGCGCCGGTCCTGGGACTGCACCAGGAGGGCCCGGAGATAGTTCCGGCTGTGGCCCCGCGACTCGCTGCGCCCGAACAGCGGAGCGAAGAAGGAATGGAACTCCCCAAAGGCCTCGTACACCTGCTCGAAAGCCGCTGCATCCACTTCCCTGCCTCACCTGCCCAAGCTTTCCTCAACTGGCCGGTAACCTTACCACACCAACTGTCGTTGTAATACTAAGAGCCTGTTTACAATCTCTTCAGGATTAGCGCCGCGAAGGCGATAACCACCATTTGCAGGCTGGTATCGAGCTTTCCCTCGCAGTTCTTCCATAGCCGGCGGCGCTTCTCCAGCCAGGCGAAGGACCGCTCCACCACCCAGCGTTTCGGCAGCGCCACGAAGGTGTGCAGTTCGTTGCGTTTCACCACCTCCACCGAGGCTCCCAACAGGTTCTGCACCGTCGCAGCAAAGGGCTTTCCGGTGTAGCCCCCGTCGACCATCACATTCTGCGCCCGGCTCAGGTCGGCCCGGCCGGTAACGTCGGAGGTGGTCACATGAATCGCATGAGGCAACCTCTGGCTGTCCACCGCGACGTGGCGCTTGATCCCGGACACCTTCTTGCCCGCGTCATAGCCCTTGTTCTCCGCGCTGTCGGTGTTCTTTACGCTCTGGGAGGCCACGATGCAGAAGCTGGTCTGCTCGCTCCGCCCATTGCTCTGCCGGGCCGCGCCAACCGATTTTTTAAGAGCCGCTCCAGAATGGACTCTTCCTCCGGGCCGGGGCGCTCACTCCATTGCCGGAAATACTTGTAGCAGGTGCGCCAGTCCGGGAAGTCCGCCGGGAGCATCCGCCACTGGCAGCCGCTCTTGAGGAGGTAGAGCACGCCGCAGAAGACGTCGTACAGATCCACGGTGCGGGGCTTGGTCCGCCGGCGGGCCGATTCCAGCATGGGAAGAATCCGGGCGAATTGCTCCCGGGTGATGTCGCTGGGATAGGAATGAGACATGATTACCCTGCCTTGATAATAATCTCAATTTAACATATCCCAGAGATCGTAGACAGGCTCTTAGGGATATCAAGCTTCTCAGTGTGGCCATCTTCGGTTCTGACCACTACCCGGATGGCCCCCACAAGGAGCACATCGACTGGGACTGCTACAAGCACTTCTGCCCTCGGCTCGATTCTTGCAGGCATACCGGTATCGGGCTTTACGAAAAGCGCTCCAGTATTTTCGTTCACTTCCACTGCCGTTCCGTCTGCGTACATGATGTGTACGGTATTTATGATCGTGGGGAACTTGCTGTGGTTGATAACCCCTATCGCCATAAAGTCGTCTGTTACCGCGGTTCCACTCCCTGCCTTGGTTCCTCCGGAAATGAACTCCAATTCCGGGAAGCTATTTGCGACACTCAATTCTATTTCCAGCTTTGTCCTCGAGCCGTCCCAGTAGACGTACACCCCGAACACCAGGCCGTCAATAGCGGCCAACGCGGCGACGGCGCCCCACGATGCCATCCACGGCTTCAGAGAGGTGCCCGCTCTGGTTTTCCGCCTAGTACCGGGTCAAACTGGTAATGTCAGACAGGTATTTTGTTAAAAGGTGATGCTATCGTTGGAAGGGAAACTGTGTTGGGTGAGGTGTGGTGTTCGTGGTGTTCATGGTTCAGGAAAAGTATGAGGTTCAGCTATCCTCGCAGGAGAAGGGGCAGTTACGGAGGATGATCCGGTCGGGCAGGAGTTCGGCCCAGGCGATCACCCGGGCCCGCATTCCGGGCCCGCATTCTGCTCAAGACAGACGAGGGATGGAATGCTGCCCAGGCAGACGCCGCTCTGGACGTCCCGGAGCGCACGGTGTTCCGCGCCAAGCGGCGGTACGCCGGGGAGGGATTGGACGAGGCGCTGCGGCGCCGCAACCAGGTCAACCGTTACCGGAAGCTGGATGACCGGGCCGAGGCGCGCCTGATAGCCTTGGCCTGCACCCCGGCTCCCGAGGGCCACGACCGCTGGACTTTGCGCGGCCCTGGCGGGCAAGACGGTTGAACTGGGTCTGGTGGAGTCTTTGTCCCACGAGACGGTGCGGCTGCGTCTGAAAAAAGGCTCTCAAGCCGTGGCGCAGGAAGCAGTGGCGCATCCCGAAGGTGAGCGCCGACTTCGTGGCCCACATGGAGGATGTGCTGGAGCTTTACGCCGAGCCCTATGACCCTCAGAGACCGGTGGTCTGTTTCGATGAGACCTCCACCCAGTTGCTGGCCGACGTGCGTCCATCCATTCCGCCAGCCCCGGGACGTCCCAAGCGGGAAGACTGCGAATACCTGAGGAATGGGAGCCGCAACCTGTTTCTCGCCTGCGAGCCCCGCCGGGGCTGGCGCCATGTAGAGATAACCCAGCGGCGCACCATGCAGGACTTTGCCCACCAGATGCGCTGGCTGGTGGACGAGGCTTATCCCGAAGTCCCGGTGGTCCGGCTGGTACTCGACAACCTGAACACGCATCGAATGGCGTCTCTCTACGAGACATTTCCTGCGGCTGAGGCCCGTCGCATAGCCAAGCGTCTGGAGTTTCACCACACGCCCAAGCATGGCAGCTGGCTGAATATGGCGGAGATCGAGTTCAGCGCGCTGGCCCGGGCCTGCCTCAAAGGGCGAAACCCCCACGAGGAGGCGCTGCAGTGGAACATCAGCGTCTACGAGGCGGAGCGCAACGCGGCGGCAGCCACCATCAACTGGCGTTTCACCGCCAAGGACGCCAGAGCCAAACTCCGCCGTCTCTATCCTCACACTTCAACCTTGACTCAGTACTAAATTACTTTGACGACACTCCTTAGCTGGCGCCGATTCCCACGGAGAAGGTTCTTGGGAAACGTCGGTATCAGAAGATAATTCCACGCGATGGCGTTACATGAGCATTGCGAAGCTTTGCTCCCTGCTGGAACGAAAGGCATTGTTCTTCTCCTTGGTCGGAGACATGGAGGGCAGGTACGAAGGGTTCATATACCCGCCAACACCCCGCGAGCTCGGAGATTCTGTTCAGGAAGCGGAGCACCTTGCTTACGAATTGTTGCGTGTGCTCGCGCGGAACGCCTTGATAAGTTGTTGGACGGAATCCGGTCATGAGTCCAGCCTGATGTGGGAGGTCTATGCCGGTTCGGAAGGGGTAGCGATCCGTACTACCTTCCAACGTTTTGAAGGGGTCAATTCTCTCGGTTGCCGAAATGCCGGTTAAATTCGGGAGAGTCGAGTATGTTGACTACCGCCGGAAGGAAGCTCCAAGGTTCGGTTTCGCGCCGCTGTTCCATAAGCGTATGGAGTTCGGTGGAGAAGGCGAGGTGTGTGCAGTCTTGCCAGGGCCATCTTTCGCGGGAACGAAGGAAGGGTTTCATCTGAGAGCACCGTATATCCCTCTTGATCCGGATGTTGACGAACAGCAGGGCCGATATATACCTGTAAATCTTGAAATGCTGTTGGAGGAAATCGTGCTGCCGCCGCATACTTCGCCTTGGTTTTGTCAAGTTGTGGAGTCGGCGATAAAGAGTTCGTCGGTTAGCGCGCGCGTAACACGGTCATCAATTGAGTCGAGGCCCGATCATTGAGACATCTAAAACTCGGATATGAAATCCGTCGTTTTCAGATACCGTTTCAACGAGTAGCGAAATCGCCTCGATGCCAGTACATCTGGTGCTGTGCCGCGGAGCAAACCGAGTGTCCTGTTGGTCGGGGGGCTGTCGGCCGGTGGCAGACTTTGGACCAAAGTCTGCCAATGTTGGTGCTTGAGGGCAGGGCCCACGCGGGGCGAAATTGATGACAGCTGCTGTTTTTGGCAGAATTGGTTTTGATGTAGTCTGCCAGTATGAATGTTCCTCACCACTGGATGGCCGACCAAGTCAAGCGCCTCCTGGACGCGCTGGCGTCCGATAACCGGCATTAGGCCCGCACCGCGGCGCTCATCATGTGGCGCACTGGCCTGAGGGTCTCTGAGGTCCTCGATCTGGAATGGCGCGATCTGGACTGTTCGGGGGATCCGGCTATTCTGCCCGTCCGGAAGTCGAAGAGCCGGCGGGCTCGCACCGTTCGGGGGCGACCTGATCTGGTGCAGCTGTTCACGAACTGGCCTGGGAAGGCGGGTCAGGTGACCACGAAGTGGCCGCTCTCGGCCGATCAGTCGGTGAGGTAGGTGTGCGGGAGCTCGGGTGGGGCTGTGATCTTGAGAATCTGGGATACGGTGGCTATGAGCTCGGCCTGGAGGTCGGTGCCGGTGGCTAGTGACCACTGTACGGCGGCGTTTGCGGCGTAGGGGACGGCGTTCTGGCGTCGGGTCCAGTCGTGGTGGTCGAGCTGGACCAGGGCGCAGGCGGCGGCCCGGAGCGTCTTCAGTGCGTGGAGCTCGATGCGCTCTTTGCGGTTGGTGGGACGGGTTGGGAGTTCGCGGTCCAAGGTCTGGGTGAACTGCCGCAGGAGTTGCGGGGCCTTGGTGAGGTTGGGTTCGGCGTCGAGGATTTCGGCGAAGGCGATGCGGCCGGCGGCGCGGAGGGCTTCGGGAGTCCACTTGAGCAGGGCTTGGGATACGGGGTATTCCTCCCGGGCGGTTATGGCCAGGGGGAGGCGGCTCCCGGTGACGGCGGGGATGACGGAGTGCAGGTGAACGGGTTGGTGGTGCGGTACTTGGGACTCGGCCTCGTTGAGGAAGCGGGCGATGGCTATGCAGGCGGAGGCCGGGTGGTCTGTGGGTGTTTCGCCGGCGCGTCGGGCGAGTTCGGCCATGGTGGCGGGCATGGTCTTCGCTCCTTTTTAGTCTGTGTCAGATGTAGGGTGTAGGGATTTTCGAGATCGTTCACGAGGCCGCAGTCAGGGCAGCGGGCTACTATGGGTATTGGGTCGCCTGGCGTCCAGCCCCGGCCTGGGCGGGTGTCGCTGTCGATGACCATGTCGACGTGGTAGCAGGCCATCTGGTCGGTGGTGGTGCGCCGCAGCTGTTGCTGGGTGAGCTGGAAGAGGGCGGCATCGGGTTGTGGCTGGTCTACCTGGGAGTCTGGGGTTTGGTCAGGTATATTTCTGTGTCGCTCCAGATTTTGGTGATGGCGGCTTCGTCGTTGTGGAGGGCGGCGGTGAGGAAGGCCTCGGGGCTGCCCGCGGCGGCGAGTGTGCAGGTGGCTGCTGTGGAGTTGGTCAGTCCGCGGAGGTGGAGGTCGATGGCCTCGGGGGTCTCACATTCGGCCCAGACGAGGGTGCCGGTGGTGGTTACTGCGAAGTAGGCGTTGAGGCGGTCTTGGTCGGTGTGTGCGTTGGCCAGGTTCTGCCTGAGGGTGGAGGCCAGCGGGTGACGGTCGAAGCAGGCTTGGTCGGTGGGGACGCAGGGCAAACGCATTCTCTGGATAAAGGAGTAGAGTGGTACGATTAAAGCAGGAGACAGGAAAGCACAGGGTGGGGTGAAGCATGGGTAGTAGTGGGTGCGGCAGCTTGATGGAGCATTTTTGCCATTTGGAGGATTCCAGAAGGGATCAGGGGAAACGGCATCAACTCTTGGACATTATTGCGATGACCATCTGCGCGGTCGTTGGGGGCGCTGAGGGTTGGGACGATGTGGAGTTGTTCGTCCAATGCAAGTACGAATGGTGTCCTGAGATTTCTGGATCTGCCCCACGGGGTTCCCTGCTCTGACACCTTTGCGCGGGTGTTCAGCGGCATTGACCCGGAACAGTTCCGAAACTGCATCATGGACTGGGTAAACAGCGTCAGCCAGCTGACTCAGGGCCAGGTGATTGCCCTGGACGGCAAGACCTTACGGCGGTCCCACGACCGCCCTTCGGGAAAGGCGGTCATTCACATGGTCAGCGCCCGGGCATCGGAGAACTCCCTGGTGTCGGGTCAGGTCAAAGTGGATGAGAAAACCAATGAGATCACGGCCATACCGGAGTTGCTCAATCTGTTGGATGTGTCGGGCTGCATCGTGACAATTGACGCCGACAATTGACGCCATGGGCTGCCAGAAGAAGATAGCCCAGCAGATTGTGAGCCAGGAAGCCGATTATATTCTGGCAGTGAAGGAAAATCAGGGAAAGTTGCCGGAGGATGTGGCCGACCTGTTTTCCTGCGGACAGAGGACCGGGTTTGCTGATATACAGCACGATTTCTGCCAGACCGTGAGCAGCGGGCGCGGACGCGCTGAAACCCGGCGCTGTTGGACCATTGACGATCCGGAGCAGTTATCCTACCTGGATACCCGAGGCGATTGGCCTGGGTTGCGGAGCATCGGGATGGTCGCGGCGCGACGATGTCAAGACGATGTCAAGGGGAACAGGTGCCGGAGGAAACCCGCTACTACATCTCCAGTCCTGAGTCGGATGCCCATCGATTCTTGCGGGCAACTCGAAGCCATTGGGGTATCGAGAACCGGGTGCGCTGGATACTGGACGTGTCCTTCCGGGAAGACGAAAGCCGGGTAAGAACCGGAAACGCCCCGGAAAACCTCGCGACAGTCCGGCACATGGCCCTCAACCTGCTGCGCCAAGACCGAACCTCCAAAACCTCCATCAAAGCCAAACGCAAATTGGCAGGCTGGGACAACGACTGCCTGCTGTCCATCCTCTCCAATCAGAATGCGGTAGCCCTGGCGTGGCCCCCGGCAAGGCCGTCATCCGGTACTCGATTCCCATGCCGGAGGACAGTCCGATAAGGGGAAGGGGTGCTCAGGAAATCGCCCTGAGCACCCCGGTTCTGTCTACAGTAACGCATGGTGGGCCTGGATGGACTCGAACCATCGACCTCGGTCTTATCAGGACTGCTGGCATCAGTTACCGGTTCCCTCCCTCGCCCGTTCTGGTAGTCTCACAAACCTCGACAGCCTTACCAACAGTGGCGTTAATGCTGCCCCAAATCCGGAGGGGTTGCGGATCCTTTGCGACTACTTGCCACGGCTATAGTGATCGTCGCTCACATATGGTCATCATACTCTTGATGGCTCCCCTTCATCTTGAACACTAACTCCAATTTCGGGCCACACTTCGGGATCAGGGTCTCTGTCTGCAACCGCCACATATTCGGCCCATTTCTGCATCAATCCTATCCGCTGCTGGAAGAAATGTGTTCTCTTGTAGGCCCGTCTGGTCTTGTTTTTCTCCTGGTGAGCCAGAGCGGTGTCTGCCGGTCCTGAGAAGTCGCTTACCTGCTCTTCTGCCCAGTCGGTGAAGGAACGCGGAACCCGTGCGGGACTGCTGGAATGGCAAGGCGTCTCAGCATCACGTTGTAGGTCATGTCGGAGCTCATGCTCCCTCCAGGCGTGGAGGGAGCATGAGCACTGGTCCGGTTATGCACCAGGCTTCGCGCAGGATATCCATAGCCCTCCCGGACAGCGACACCCTGTGAGGTCGGCGAGCCTTCATCTTAATGGCGGAAATTTCCCAGGTGCGCCTATCCCACAGAGTCTCGCCCCAGTTGGCGTTTCGCACTTCCCCTGACCGGGCCGCGGTCAGCACCAGGAACTCGAAGGCTAACTTGGTTAACTGGTTGGCTGTAGAATCCCGTACCTTTTTGATTGCCCAACTCACCTGTTCATATGGCAGAGCCAGGTGGTGTTCCTCTTCCTTTCTAAACGCCGGCAGGGCCGTCAGTAGGGCTTTGCCTGCCGGGTTGTAGAGACGATAACCATGTTGAACCGCCCAGTCCATCACGGTCTCTGTGCGCTGCTTGACCCTTGTTACGGTCTCGTTCTTAACTGTCCAGATGGGATCAAGCACCGCCAGTACATCTGATGGCGTAATCTCATCAACTGTCTTCTCCCCAATCACCGGGAAGGCGTAAGTTTCCAGGGTTGATTGCCACTGGGCGGCGTGTTTCGGGTTGCTCCAGATGGGACGGCGCAACTCGATTACGTGTGCGGTTGCCTCGGCAAGTGTGGGAACGGAAGGCGTGGGGATGCGAGCGAGGCCCTTGGCCTGCTGCTTCTCGGCCAAAGAATCCCGGCCTTCGGAGACTGCGGAGCGGTTGGCGGATGACAGAAAACGAGCTTGGGCCAGACTCACGGCGGGGTAGTACCCCAAGCCGATATCCCGGCGCTTTTCGTTGATTACGATTCTCTGGACCCAGGACTTGGTGTCTGAGGGAGCGACGTGAAGGTAGAGGCCGTCGCCGCCGCCATGTCTGCCGGGTTCGCAGAGGGCCTTGACTGAAAGAGCGTTGAGCTTCCCCATATCCCCCCTTTTCCCACACTTTACCCCCACACGATGAGCGGGATGTAGTGGCATATCAGGCGGTCTACGGGAAAACTCAAGACCAGTGTATCAGTGAATTAAATAGGATTTAAGTATAAATGATACTGTTTGGGACGAACTGAAACATTGTGGTGGCGGAGGGAATGGGATTCGAACCCATGAACCCGCTTTTAACGGGTCAAGCGCTTAGCAGGCGCCCGCACTAGGCCTCTATGCGATCCCTCCAACTGCCTCCAATGGTAACAAAAGCTCCCAACTGCGGCAAGGGCGATTATGCGAGTTCCGCCGGTTGCCTAGCTGATACGGACTGGCTGATGCGGCTATGTTAAAAAGGCACATGGCCTCATCCATGCGCCGATGTTCCGGCTCTGCCTTTGCAGGTCCGGCCTAGCGGTTGCGGCGACTCTGGCGGCGGCGGCGGCGCGCGGCGCGCTGGGCGGCCAGCCGTTCCTTCTGAGCCTTCGAGCGGAAGAAGCGACGATCCTTCAGTTCCCGCAGGATGCCGGAGTGCTGAACCGACGCCCGGAATCGGTTGACCAGGCTCTCGGGGCCTTCGCCCTCGCGGGGGGTAACGTATGCCATGCAAAACTCCCTGCCGGGTGTGGATGTTGTTGACGGTAATTTACCACAGGCCGTACCCGACGGCAACGCAAATCCCAAACCAGGACCTTTTAATTGTGGTTGGAGAGGCCGATGAGAGTCAGCGTATCCCAGGGTTTCCACCAGGGTTTCCAGCCGTAGTGGCGCCGCGCCGCCGCTATGTTTTTCACCCCTCCCAGCCGCAACATCCCGATCACCAGGTTCCGCAGCGCCGCCGGCAGTTGCGGCGCCGGCTCCGTTCGCACCTGGCCGCACCTGGCTTTGCTCCTCGCCAAAGACCATGTCCCGCACCCAGTGCAGCCGGTTTTCAATTCCCCGGTGTCCCCGCCATATCTCCAGCAGCCGGGCAGCATCCGCGCGCTCCGGCGGCAGGCTGGTGATGGCGCAGGCCCACTCCACCGTCTCCCTGCCCTTGCGCCACCGGGTCCGTTCCACGCAACAGACCTGCTCCAGGCCAGGCCAATCCAGGTAATCGTTCAGAGACCTCGACGCCCACAACCGCCTCCTTTCCCACCGGTCTCCGTGCCGGCCCTCCTGGCGCGCATAGGCAAATCTTTCACCCCAAGGCGGCTGCTCAAAGAGCAAGCTCACCGTCTCCTTCACCCCGGGCTGGTTGTCCTTCAGCCCCCATAAGTAGTCCCCGCCCCGCTTCAGGATGCTGCGGCTCAACTCCCGCTGGGCGTACAGAGCATCCCCAGTGACCACCTTCCCTTTCAACTCCAGTTGGTACAGCAAGCCCGAGGCCATCCCCGGTTCGCTCTCCTTGCGATCCCCCCTGCCCCCCCTTTTGCCCCAGTACCAGGCCGCTCTCTCCCGCATAAGCCGCCACCAGCCTCACCCCGGGCAATTCACCGCCGTGGATACCCCGCAGGGCTTTGCCGTCTATGGCAATGGTGGCCTCCCCCTCTCCCAGGCGCTCCCGGGCCCAGCGGCCCAAGTCCGGCTCGAAGGCTTCCGCGTCCATGCGCCGGAATACGTGACGCAAGGTGGCTGCGCATGGAGTCCGCTGCCGGCTGCCCCCCAGCGTCCGGGCAAACTCGGGGTGTTCCCGGCCCCATTGGGCGATGGCGTAAAGGCTCCTGGAGCCACTGAGCATGGCGCACACCGCCAAGGCCAGAATCGCCGGCAAGGGATGGCGTACCCCTTTGGGCTTCCTGGGATCCTCTATCTCATTGGATCCTCTACCTCATTCAGGGCATCCGGCAGTCCGGGTCCCCAATCCCCAACACTCTCTTCCCACACAACCGTCCTCCCCACTCCCAATACTCTAATCCCAATTATCCAACACTCCCCGCAGCCTTTTCTACAATTAAAAGGCCCTGGCCACACCGCGCCACTGCCATTCTCATCGCAAACGAGGTTGGTGGTAAAATGTCGGAACAGACAACCCTCGCTATTCTGACGGGACCTGCCTTCGAGGTGAAGCGATGCCGAATCCTTCCCCAAACATGACCGATTACGAATACGCATACCGTAACGACCGGGTCGAAGCGCCGGAGTTATTCAATTTCGGATTCGACGTGGTGGACAAATGGGCCGAAGACCGCACCAAGCTGGCCCTGCTGTCGGTGGACCCCAGCGGCGAACACGCCACGCACCACACCTTCTGGGACCTGAAAACCCTCACCAACCGCTTCGCCAACGCCTTGCGGGAGCTGGGTATAAAGAAGGGCGACCGCGTGTTCATCATGCTGCCCCGCATCTCGGAGTGGTACGTGGCGATGGTGGGGCTGTTCAAGCTGGGCGCGCTGCCGATGCCTGCCACGACCCTGCTGACTCCCGGCGACATTGAGTACCGCATCAACCGCGCCGATGCGGTCATGGCCATCACCGACGGCGAAAACGCCGCCAAGGTGGAGCAGGCAGCGGGTGGGTGCGACACGTTGAAGCGCCTGCTGGCCACCGGAGAGGACCGGCGTGGCTGGCTGTCCTACGACCGCATGGTGGCCGCCGCCCCGCCGCACCTTGAAGGGGCCGAGCCGACGCGCAGCGACGACCCGCTGCTCATCTACTTCACCTCCGGCACTGTCGGCTACCCCAAGATGGTGTTGCACACCCAGGCGTCCTGCGCCATCGGCCACGTTCTCACCGCTAAATACTGGCACGACCTCAAGAGCACCGATCTGCATTGGACGCTGTCGGACACCGGGTGGGCCAAAGCCGCCTACGGCAAGCTCTTCGGCCAGTGGACGCTGGGCGCGACGGTGATGCAGCATAACGCCCGCGGCCGGTTCGACGCCCCCATGACGCTGCGGATGCTGGAGCGGTACGGCGTGACGACCTTCTGCGCCCCGCCGACCGCCTATCGCATGATGGTGCTGGAGGATCTGACGCAGTTCGACCTCAGCGGCCTGCGCCACTGCACCGGGGCCGGAGAGCCGCTCAACCCCGAGGTGATGAAGCAGTGGGAAGACGGGACCGGCCTGACCATCTACGACGGGTACGGCCAGACGGAAACTGTGTTGCTGGTGGGCAACTACCGCTGCCTGCCGGTGCGCCCCGGGTCTATGGGCAAGCCCATCCCCGGCTTCACTATCGGGGTCGTGGACGATGACGGCAACGAGGTGCCGGTCGGAGAGGAGGGTCAGATTGCCGTCAAGGTCAAGCCCGAGCGTCCGCTGGGCCTGTTCCAGGAGTACTGGCGCGACGACGATGGGATGGAGCGCTCCTTTGTGGGCGACTGGTACCTGACCGGAGACAAGGCGTATAAGGACGAGGACGGCTACCACTGGTTCGTGGGCCGAGCCGACGACGTGATCATCTCCGCCGGATACCGCATCGGGCCTTTTGAGGTGGAGAGTGCGCTCATCGAACACCCGGCGGTGGCGGAGTCTGCCGTCGTGGCCAGCCCCGACCCGGTGCGCGGCGAAATCGTCAAGGCCTTTGTCATTCTCGCCCCAGACTACGTGGCGTCCGACGAGTTGGTATTGAGCATCCAGGACCACGTGCGAAGCGCCACCGCGCCCTACAAGTACCCCCGCTCCGTCGAGTTCGTTACTGAACTTCCCAAGACTGTCAGCGGCAAAATTCGTCGCGTAGAGCTCCGCGAGTTGGAGCTGGAACGGGCCAGGTCATCCTGAGCTTGTCCTCATCCTGAGCTTGTCGAAGGAAGGAGTTACCACCCATGGACAGTTTCAGCGAGCAGCTTCGCAACGAGGCGGAACCCATCTGGCGGCAGATTTTCGCCCATCCGTTCCTGCGGGAAATCAAGAATGGCACCCTGCCCCTGGAGACGTTCCAGCACTACCTGGGGCAGGACTACCTCTACCTGGAAGGCTTCGCCCGTTGCGTCGCCATCGCGCTGGCCAAGGCGCCCAGCGCCGAAGTCCTTGAGGAAATGGCGAAGCGGGTGATGACCCCCATAGAACGGCCGCTGCACCACAAGTTGCTGGATGCCGCTGGCCTCACGCTGGATGACGCCAAGTCCACAGTCCCATCGCCCACAAACGCGGGCTACGTGAACCACATGTTGTCGGTCGCCAATCGCGAGGGGCTGGGGCCGACCGCGGCTGCCATGCTGCCCTGCCCGTGGACGTACCATTTGCTGCGTGAGGAGTTGGGCCAGTCGGAGCATCCACTGTACGGCCAGTGGACCAGTTTCTACGTTTCCGGCCTGCTCGAAGACAGCGTCGCCGCCTGGCGCAGCTTCGTCGACCGCCAGGCGGAACACGCCGGGCCGGAGGAACTACAGGCCATGCGGCAAGCGTTCATCACCAGCAGCCGTTACGAGTATATGTTCTGGGACGCCGCCCACCGCCGCGAGCAGTGGCCGGTCTGACAACGAAATTGCCGCCGAAAGCCCTCTCCCGCTGGGAAAATCCCCTCTCCCCCTGAGAGAGGGTTGGGGTGAGGGCGTCTCCAGGAACTCCTAAAATACATAAACCAAAAAAACAGGAGACCCACCATGCCCAAAGCGCCAATCAACGGCATCGAACTGTATTACGAGTCCCATGGCAGCGGGCCGGCCATTGTGTTCGCTCACGGGCGCGGCGGTAACCACATGAGCTGGTGGCAGCAGGTGGCCCGCTTCTCCGGCGACTTTCGCTGCATAACCTTCGACCATCGGGGCTGGGGACAGTCCGTCGCCGAATACGGGTCGCCGCTGCGAGAGAATTTCGCCGCGGACATAATCGCCCTCGTTGATTACCTCGGAATCGAGGAGACGTTTCTTGTCGCGCAGTCCATGGGCGGCTTCAGTTGCATGGAATTCGCTCTTGCCCGGCCCGGTCAGACGCTCGGCCTCGTGCTGGGCGACACCACCGGAGGCGTGGTCTCGCCTGGAGTGCTGGCAGAACTGGCCAAGACCAATCCGCCTGACGGCGTGGCCCGCTCGCTGGCGGCGGGATTCATCGCCGGGCAGCCCACGCTGACCTTCCTCTACCAGCAGATTCAGGGTCTGAACCCGGAGCGGGGCGAAGACGGCGTGATTTCGGGCTTCCGACGCGAGGATGGGCGTCAGGAGCCCGACTTCGTAGGCTGGCAGACGCCGACGCTGTTGATCGTTGGAGACCAGGATGCCATCTTCCCGCCCGCAGTCATCTCCGAGGTTCAGAAGACCATCCCCGGCTCGCGCATGGAGGTGGTCGCCGGCGCGGCCCACTCCGCCCACTACGAGAAGGCCGACGAGTTCAACGCGCACCTGTCGGCGTTTTTAGCCGGCGTACTGGCCGAGCAGACGGTAGGCGCCCCGGCGGACTAACCTACTGGCGGACGTTTTAATTGCTGACCGAAACACCCTGCCTGTGCTGGCAGGGTGTTTTGCTTTTGCGGATAGCCGCATCTTCGTATCGGCTGCGGCTCGGTGGACCTCTACAGCGTCTCCCAGTCCGCCGACTGCTCGAAGGCGTGGGCGGCGCGGAGGACGGTGGCGTCATCGAAGCGGCGGCCCACCAGCATCAGACCTACGGGGAGGCCGTCCGGCGTCTTCCCGCAGGGGACGCTGATGGCCGGGTGACCGCTCATGTCGAAGGGGGCGGTGTTGGCCAGCATATCCCAGCCGTGGCCTATCACAGCGCGGGGGTCGCCGCCGGCGTCGTTGCGGTGGGCTGGCATCGGAGTGGTCGGCATGAGCAGCAGGTCGTAGCGGGACAGCGCGTCATCGTAAGCAGCCCGCAATTCCCGGCGCATATTCTGCGCCTTGGCGTACATCACGCTGCTGTATTGCTCGGTCATGTAGGAGCCAACCAGCAACACCAGCTTGACCGTGGGAGGCAGGTCATTTGCCTGGGCACGGAGCCCCTGGCCCAAGGCCCTAGCCAGCCCAGGGTTGTACTGCGCCTCGAAGTGGCGCCCCGTTCCGCTGGACTGGAGTAGCCCCGTCGCGCCCTCCGCTATCAGACCCCAGACGACGGCGTTTGCCTTGGTGTGCCAGGGAACGGACACGTCATCCACCAGCGCGCCTAACTCCGCCAGCCGGTTGGCGGCCTGCCGCACCTTATGGTCGACCTCCGGGTTGGATTCCGGCAGTCCGAACCCCTCGGTGAGAACCCCTATTCTTAGCCCGCCTGCCCCGGCGTTCAGCGCTCCGGTGTAATCCTGCACCGGGACTTCCCCCTGCCGCGGATCCAGCGGGTCCTTGCCGGCTATGACCTCCAGCAGAAGGGCGGCGTCGTAAACCGTGCGGGTCATGGGGCCGGCGTGGTCGAAGGTGTTGTCAATGCCGACGATGCCGGTGTAAGGCACCAGGCCGTGAGTCGGCTTGTGGCCCACCACGCCGCAAAAGGAGGCCGGGATGCGAATTGAGCCGCCCTGATCGCCGCCAATGGTCATGTCTATGTCGTCATAGTACAGCGCGGCGGCGGAACCGCCGGAGGACCCACCTGCAAGGTGGCCGGTATTGTGCGGATTGAGAGTGGGGCCGAAGGCGCTGGTGTCGCCCGCGCCAGAGAAGGCGAAGTTGTCCAAATTGAGAATTGAGTTGATCTCCGCCCCTTCGTCCAGCATCCGGTTTACTATTGTGGCGTCGCTGTCGGGGATGTAGTGCTCCAGTATGAGCGACGCGCAGGTCATGGGAAACCCGGCCACGCTGATATTGTTCTTCAGGCCAATGCGCTTCCCGGCCAGCTTGCCGCCGGTGGCGCCCCGCAGGGTGCAGCGCCGCAGGATGGCGTTGTAGGGGTCCTCCTCTGGGCTGGGGCGGTTTCCGGCGTCGCGGCTGGGATAGCGCAGGGACTCGCGCTGCTCCGGCAGCTGCGCCAGGATGTCGTAAGATTCGAAGAGTCCCGGAATCATTGCCTCGAACGCCGCCATCTCTGCGTCGGTGATGTCGAAGTTGTTGTCTTCCGCCAGACGCCGCAAATCCTGGGAAGTTGGCCTTCGTATGGTCATTTCACACCTCCGCTTGTTGTTGGAAATTTCGGGGCTGATTGTGAAAGGCGCTCATATCAGCGCCAGGGTACGGGGGCGGGTCGGCTCAGTCCCCTGCCGCCGGCGCGGGGGTGGGCTGGCGTCCGAAGCGCAGCGTCGTTCCGGCAATTGCCAGCGAAACCGGGGTGAAGCTGGCCATGAACATCGCCAGCTTAAGGTCGCCGGTGGCTTCTTCGAGAAACCCTATGAACAGCGGCCCCATGGCCTGCCCTATCGAGATAAGCATCATCGTGAAGGAAAAGGCCACCGCCAGTTGCCTCGGCTGGATGCCCCGCAGGTTGAACGGCACGGTAATCAGGATAGGGAAGAAGGTCCAGGCCACGCCGTTTATGATGGACATCGCGTATATCATCACCACCGAGCCGGACAGGATCATACCCAGGAAGGAACCCACCATAAGTATCCCCAGGACTTGCAGAAACAGGCCTTCCTTGCGCCAGGTGGCGGCGTAGTAGCCGACAGCCATTCCGCCTATGCCGCCCAGCACCACGTCCAGCGCCAACGCCAGCCCGCTGACCCTCAATGAGACGTCGTATTCTTCCAGCATCAGAGTGGGATAGAAGGATACGAAGGCCGAAAAGGCCATGGTGGCCCCCGCGAATCCGCTCCCGCATAGCCACAGTTCCCGGTGGCTCAGCGCGCTGCGCAACAACGGCAGCAACGGCTGGGGTTCGGCGCCGGAAAACTCGTCGGTGACCCGATCGCGTCCAAAAACCAGCCAAAGGATTGCCAGCGCAACGTAGTAAAAGGCGAATATGCGAAGGGTGCCTCTCCAGTCGTCACCCAGAAGGCTGAGTATTACCGGCGAGAGAGCGAGGCCGCCGCCAACTACCAAGCCGAAAAAGACGTTGGAGAGACCGTTCACCAGCACCACTTCGCGGAGCGGAAACCACTGGCGCGTGAGCATGGCCCGGGCCGGTTGCTGGGCAATGGTGAATATGCCGAACAGAAGCCTCCCCAGCAGCAGGGCGGCGAACACCGGAGCCCAGCTTTGCAGGAACAGGCACAGGGAGCAGCCCACCAGGGTGCCCGCCGTTAGCCACTTGGGCGACACGCGGGAACCGGCCCACGCAATGGGTATGGCCAGGGCGATGGTGCTCCAGAAGGGCGCCGAGCCGAGGAGTCCCTGCTGGGATGGCGACAGGCCCAGTCCGGCGGCAATGGACGGCAGCAGGATTCCCAGCGTGTTTATCACCATCTGCGCCGAGACATTGCACATCAGGTACAGGCATATCAACCCCCAGCGATAGGCGGGGTATCTGGTCATTTCAGTCCCTTAGCGTTGCCGATAGGTCGCCCACAAACAGCGCTGTACTATCCCGGCATTGGATTTGGGTTGCGCGTTTGGCATATCATAGTCCCTTAATGAGCATTCTCGCCAATGGGGATTACCGGGGAATAAGCGCAACTCCCTCTTCCAATGAGGGAGTTTCAGGGCGGAGGCATTATGGAGAGAATTGGAGTGGGCTTCTCCGGCGGGATGACTCCGCCGGACATAGTTGAGTGCGTAAGACTGGCCGAGGAATTGGGCTACGAGTCGGCGTGGGTCGCCGAGGGACACGGTGGCGACCAGTTTGCCATCCTCACCGCCTGCGCCGTGGCCACAAGCCGGATCAAGTTGGGCACCAGCATCACCAGCGTTTTCGTGCGCACGGCGCCAACGATTGCGATGGCCGCAGCCACCGTGGACCACTTTTCCAATGGACGCTTCATTCTGGGCCTCGGCAGTAGCCACAAGGTGCAGGTGGAGCCGGAGCACGGCCTGGAATTCAATCGCCCGATCGAGCGGATGCGGGAATGCACCGACATAGTCCGGGGCATCCTGCGCGACAGCGACATCAAGTATCACGGTGAGGTGAACAAGATTGAGCGCTTCGACCTGTGGTTCGAGCCGGTGCGCCGTCAGATGCCCATCTACTTCGCCGCCGTGCGCCCCCGGATGCTGGAAATCTGCGGCGAGATTTCCGACGGGGTAATCCTGACGTGGTGTACCCTCGACCACGCCGCCACCGCCGTCCACCACATAGCCGAGGGAGCAAAGCGGGCAGGCAGAAACCCGGACGACGTTGATGTGACAACGCTGATAGCCTGCGCTGTTTCCGAGGACCGCGACGTGGCCCGCGACGAGCTTCGCCGCTACGTCGCCTCCTACGTCTGGCGCTTCCCCCGCTACCGGCGGCTGGTGGAGGAGGCCGGTTTCGCCGATGAAGTGAGGGCGGTGGCCGAGGCGTGGAGGAAGGGGCGAATTGAGGAGGCTCTGGCCCTGGCCCCCGCCGGGTTGGTGGACACGGTGGCTCTCGCCGGGTCCCCCGAGGAGTGCCGCGAGCGCCTGCAAAAATACAGGGATGCAGGCATCAGGCTGCCCATCATCTCTCCCAGAGCATCCGGCCCCAACGCCAGGGAGCGAGCAATGGCGGTAATACGCGCCTGCGCCCCTGGTCAATAAATTCCAATCAAGGAAAATCCCCTCTCCCAGAGGGAGAGGGTCAGGGTGAGGGCGTCCCCTTGCTTCAACCCAGAGACAACGAAAAGAAACGGAGGCAACCTATGACCACAACGCCGGCCATCACCGCCGAAACGCTGGAAACGCTGCGCGAAATCCCCACCCAGACGTTGATAGACGGTCTGTGGGTGATGGGCTGGCCGATGAGCTTCATCCACGGAGCCAAGCCGCTCCAGCCAGGGCAGCGCATGGCCGGCCGGGCCGTCACCCTCCGTTTCGTGCCGCACCGCCCCGACGTGGCCGCCGACAAGCCCAAGGGCGCCGACTCGGCCGAGTACGTGGCATTCGAGCTGTGCGGCCCGGAGAACGTGCTGGTAATAGACGCGATGGGCTGGGAGTACAGCTCCATCGGAGGCGACATAAAATTCATGCGCCTGATGCAGCGTCAAGTTGGCGGGCTGGTCACCGATGGCGCAGTCCGCGACAGCAACGCGCTCAGGGAATACGGCTTCCCGGTCTACGCCGCCAACACCACCGCCAAGCAGGGCCCCGCCGAATTCTGGCCCTGGCAGGTAAACGACGCCATACAGTGCGGCGGAGTCCTGGTCCGCCCCGGCGACGCCATCGTCGGCGACGACGACGGCGCAGTGGTGATCTCCGCCGCGGCCGTGGACGAGGTAATCCGCATAGCCCACGAGCGGGAGGAAGTGGAGGCGGTAATCAAGGCGCAACTGGAAGTGGAGCAATGCAGCCCCGGCAAGTACTACCCATTCAACGACCGCACCTGGCAACTCTACGAGGAGAAGACGGGCAGGAAGAGGGGCGACTAGATAGTGGGGTTGTCCAAATGACAGGAAGGGCACGAAATCCCGTGCCCCTCATCGAATCCCGAAGGTACGTTATGGCGCGGTGACGCCGCCGAACGCTCCCCACCCGGCGGGTATCTGTATGATGCCCGGCTCCAGGGATTCCACATCAGACTGGCCGCAGAAGGCCATAGTGCGGTCTACCTCTTCGCGCAGCAGTTCCAGGACGCCGTGGACCCCGTCCGCCCCGTCCAGAGCCAGGCCCCAGAATAGCGGGCGGCCAATGGCCACGGCCTTCGCTCCGAGAGCCAGAGCCTTTATGACGTCGCTGCCGCGGCGGACGCCGGAGTCGACGTATACCTCGGCGTGGCCCCTGGAGGCTTCGACGATCTCCGGGACCATTTCGATGGCGCCCATGGTCATGTCGAGTTGCCGTCCTCCGTGGGTCGAAACCAGGATGCCGTCCACACCACTCTCAACAGCCTCGTGGGCATCCTCGGCAGTGCGCACACCCTTCAGCACGAGGGGTAGGGAAGTCAGGCCCTTCAGCCATTCCAGTTCCCGCCAGGTGATGGGCGGCGAGTAGGACACGTCCCAGCCTTCGGTCTCGTCGGTGCCGCTGATTTCGCTGCGGCTGGCGTCGACGCCCCGGAAGTTGCCCAGGTCATGCTCGCGCTTGTAGCGGTTGCGCAGGTCTCGCTCCTTGGGGCTGGCTACGGGGGTGTCGACGGTCAAGACGATGGCCTTGAACCCGGCTTCCTCGGCCCGGTGCACCAGCATCTCGGTGAAGTTGTAGCCCCGGTGGTAGAGCTGGAACCACAGCGGGCTGGAAGCGGCTTCGGACACCTCTTCCATGCTGTAATTGGAAGATGTGCTGAGCATCATCAGGGCGTTGGACATCCCGGCGCCCCGGGCCGTGCCGACCTCACCGTCGGGGTGGGCAATCATGTGGCTGCCCGCCGGGGCCACCATTACTGGCATACTGATTTCCTGGCCCAGCACGGTGGTGGATATCTTGCGCTCCTTAACGTCTCTCAGGAAACGGGGCCGGAGCTTGAGGTCCTCGAAGGCAGAGCGGTTGCGCTGGGTGGTGAACTCGTCCATCGAGCCGGCCTCGATAAACTCCCAGTTGTTGTGAGGCAGGACCAGCTTCGCCCTGGCCTCGTAGTCGTAGAGATTGATAGGATCGTTAGCCATTGAGAGGCCTCCTGTATTTGCGATTGCGGTTACTCTAGCCCGAAGTTGCTGGGCTGGCAAGACCATGCGGCCAGCGCGCTTGCCTTCTGATTTCCTTGTCAGGCCCCCACGTTCCTTAAGATATTCTTCCACAATATGGTGGAGCGCCTGAGATGCTGGCCGGGCGCCGGCGAACCACTCGGAATCAAGCTCAATTGTATCCGGGTCGGCTTGGATAGCGGACTCTACGGCGGCGTCCTCTTCCGGCGTTAGAGGTTTGTCACCCGGCTTCAGCCTGGGCATACTCTCCCCTTTCCTTGTTCTTGCACTACATGGAGCTTTTCGCCCAAGTAGCCGATTGCCCGCACGATAGCTTCGTCCCAATCGTATTTCACTCTGCATTTTACCGCACGGATGTTTATTCGTACCGCAACGCCTCCGCCGGGTAAATGCGGCTGGCCTGTCGGGCGGGCAGGAAGGTGGTTGCCAGGGAGAAGAGGTAGGCGACGGCAATGATGATTATTATCTGAATCCAAGGGATGGTGAACCGGATGGTCTCAACATCCTCGCGTATCTCCCGCACAATGAGATAGGAGATTGCCGTACCAAGTCCCACGCCGATGGCGACGCCCAGCAAAACCACGAAAGAGGACTCAAGCAGGAAGGAAAGCTGCACCATGCCCCGGCGGTAGCCGATGGCCCTCAGGACGCCGATCTGCTGTCTGCGCTCTACGACGGCCCGCAGGCTGACGACGCCCAGGGACGCCACCCCCACCATCAGGCCCAGCCCCATAAAGCCAGTCAGCAGGTAGTTGAAGGACCGGTTGGCTGAGAAAGACTCTTCCACCAGTTCGGCGAGTACGCTGCTTTCCAGTCCATTGCGTTGGAAAGCGATCTCCAAGTCTCTCGACAATTGGGAGGCGTCAGCCCCTTCGGTCACCTTGATGCGGTAATTGGTGACCGGAATCGGATACGGCGCGACCTCGTCCAATTGTTTGCGGGCGGCAATCATGCCTCCGCCCAAAGCTCCGAAGGCGTCTGCCGTTTCGTCAAGGACGCCGATAACCGTTAGCGTTATGGTTGCGCCGCTGAATGGCTCCCGCACTTCAATGGGGATGGTCCCCATTGACTCATCTTCGTAGAACAGTCCCTCCACCTGGAACTCGGGCAGGTTTTCGCCACCCCGGAACCCGGAGCGAGTGGGCACCGCCAGCGAATCCACTACCACCAGCGTCGAGTCATTGCGCAGCGCCTTCCAGACCTCTTCGGACGTCGTGCCATAGCCCTCCGCAATCAGGTGAAATTCGGTTTCAGAACCCAGAAGGTATCCGTCATCGGCGGCGCGCACCCCATAGGACTTCCAGGCTTGCTCCTCGGCCCCCTGTTGCCGCGCCTGCACCGGAATGTAGGTATAGCTCCCAATGGCTGAGAAGTCGGCGGGGTCTAATTCCGGGCTGTCCTCGATTGCCTGGCGGAAATCGTCTATTGGAGTGGCGGGATTGACCCTTGCGGAAAGGTCCCAGCCGCCAACCACCGAGGCGTCGTCCGTCGAGGCGCTGCCGAAGGCTTCAGTGAGAATGGACATCACGATCATGGTGAAAATTACCAGGGCAAACATCGCCAGGGTCAGGCCAGTGCGGAACTTGGCGCTCATGGGGTAGGCGACGGCGGTCACCAGCACCGGGCGAAGACTCCCGATTCTCGCCGTCAGTGTCGTCAGTATCTTGAGAAGGAGTTCGGCGTTGTACATAACCGTCCAAACCGCGGCGGCCACCATGGTTATGCCCGAGATGAAGAACATCTCGATCCCGCCGTTCAGCTCGCCGAAAACGGACTGGAGGGCACTGGAGGGGATGAACCAATAGACCAGAACCAGCACACCGATAAATGTGGATGCGACGCGGTCGGAGACCTCGGGGCGGACCTGGTTCACGTTCATAAGCGACCGCAGCAGCAGACCTAGTCCCACTATCGCGAAGCTCACCCCAAGCCTGACCCACATGGCAGAGTCGGTCAGTGCGCCCAACCAGGAAAGCAGCAGTCCGGCGCTCACTACGATGATGGACAGGATGACCCGGATTACGACCATCCAGCCCTGCCGGTAGGGGCTGAGCAGCAATTGGAACAGGGTGTAGACAAAAACAAGCGGCGCTACCAGTTCGGACAACGGCGCCAGGACCAGCAGGACAATCCCTCTGACGATTCGGCCTGACCTGAAAGCCCGGAAGCTGGAATACAGCACTTGGAAGGGTAGGAGAAACAACCCGGATATAATCAGCCGCGTCAACTGTTGCAGGGCGGTGGCGGTGTTGGTTTCCTGGGGCGCGGGAAGGTCGCGCACCGCGGCCACAATGTTCATCTGGCTGACCTGGTAGGCCGAAACCGCCACGGTGATGAACGTGATTACCATGCCCAGGCAGTAGGCGACGACGGCGCTGCGCAGCTCGAAATGGCGGGTGAGCTGAAAGTCGCCGGCGCCAGATCCCCCACCGGAGAATATCTGGTTGATGATGCCCACGATCAACGCGCTGGCCAGCAGCCCCAGACCAACGCCGACGATGCCAGATACCAGAGAGTAGGCGGTGCCCTCGAACACGAACATCTGGATGAGATGCCAGCGCTTGGCTCCCACCGCCCGCGCCATGCCCAGTTCGGAACGCCGAGCCGCCGCCAGCATCACGAATATCAGGAATATCAGCAGAATGCCCACTATGATGGAGAACAAGCCGAACAGGATGAAGAAGCTGGTCACCAGGCTGCCGACCTGCTCCGCCGTGTCCAGCAGGCTCCGCTTGATATCAATCACCAGGAACTCGGCCAGGGAAACCACCAGCGTGTTGACTTCGCGGATCAATTCCTGGTCGCCGGTGGCCGCCACCGCCTCCAGAAATTGGGACCGGACTTCATCGTCGGAGAACAGGGGAATCAGTTCGTCGCTCAGGTCCGGCTTTGACAGTTCTGCCCGGAGTAGGACAAGGTTTTCTCTCAAGGTGTCGGAGATGAGAGGCGACTGCTCCCGCTCCTGCAACTGCTCCAGGACTTCGGGACGGGCCAGGGCTTCCTTCAGTTGTCCGGCGGTCTCCCGGTCGGTGAAGAGGACACGCAGGGTCTTCGTCACTTCCTCGCTGAATTCGGCGCCGTCGTATTCGTCTCCCTTATTGGATACGACGATGGAGTTGATAAACCCTTCTCGTCCGAACAGTTCCTGGGCTTTGTCCAGGTGCAGCAGCAGCGTAGGCTCGGAACCCACCGGCCCTCCGCCGGAAACCACGCCCTTCACCGTCAAGGTAACCGGCTCGCCGTAGACGTACACGGTCAAGGTGTCGCCGGGCATCGCCTCAAGGTCATTCGCCGCGCCCGAATTGATGAAGACCTCCCTCTGGCCCAAATCATCCATCCTGACGTCGCCGCCGTCATCGAGTCGGAAACCTCCGAACCCGTCCAGCGTATCGGGGTCCACGCCAGCGATCTGCATTCGTCCTTCGCTGAGTGAGGTGCGCTCGTTGACCGTGGGCGCGATTTCAGCCAGGCCCGCGGCAAGGCCGTCGATTTCGTCGAATTCGTCCAACTGGCGCTGTAGCTCCGTGAATCGCTCCACCGGAACGTATGCTGCCCCGCCGAACTGGTCGTTCTCACCGGCCCGGGCCGACAGCACGAATTCATCAATGGTCCCCAGCCCGTCGATGACGGCCTTCTGGATGGAAAAGGTCAGGGTGTCGCCGGTGCCGAAAGACGCCGCCATTATCAGCGTGGAAATCATGATGCCAGCGACAATCAGGGCGGACTGCGCCTTGCGCCGGGGAATGTTCCGCAGGGCCATCTTCAGCATTACCCGGTTGCGCAGGGCCATGAAGCCGATGACAGCAAGAGAGGGCAAGAAGACCGCCAAGAGGACAAACATGATGTGGTCCATCTTGACGCCGAACAGGTCTTCCATCTGCTACTCCGAAAATCCGCAAGGATACTACCGGGCCACGACGCTCCCGGACGCTTGACGAGCCGGGGAGGCCGCTAATAGGCGAAACTGGCCGATACCCCTCGGCTTATCCGCTGGAAACGGCGGCGACTGCGGGCCGCAGCCTGCCCAGAAGCCCCGGAATACTGACGTTGAACAGGTAGTAAACGACCGGCACGACGATGAGCGTTAGAGCAGTGGAGCTGATCAGTCCGCCGATTACCACCGTAGCGAGTTCCGAACTTATGATACCGCCCTCACCGCCGGAGAAGGCCGCCAGGGGCAGCAGGGCAAAGCTGGTGGTGAGCGCCGTCATCAGGATCGGGCGCAACCGCACCCGGCCTCCCGTTATCAGAGCATCCATCACCGACATTCCCCGTTCCCTCAACTGTTCCACGAAAGCAATCAGGACGATGGCGTTGGTTACCACGATCCCGATTAGCAGAAGCAGGCCCATCATGGCCGGAAGCCCCAGTGAGCGCCCGGTTATCGCCAGGGCCACCAGCACGCCTATGAGAGCCAGCGGCAGGCTGGTAACGATGACGATGGGGTTTCGCAGGGAGCCCAGGCTCGCCACCATCACCAGGTACATCAGGATAATTCCCACCGCCATCGAGAGGAATATAGCCTGAAAGCCCTCGGCAATGTCGGCGAAAATGCCTCCGCTGGTTATTGTCAGGCCAGACGGCAGGTCCAATTCAGATATGACGCGGTCGATCTCCGTGCCCACGGACTGAGCGTCATCAGCGGTGATGTCGCCGGTGATGCTGGCGGATCTCTGCTGGTCGGTGCGGCTGATGGTGACCGGCCCCTCCCTCGTGGTCAGGTCTGCCAGTTCACTTAAAGTAACGGCCCCCGCCGGCCCCGCGATGACCAGATTCCCCACCTTTTCGAGGCTGCTGACGGCGTCGCGGTTGCCCGACAGCACAACCTCGGTGGCCCTGCCGTCGATGTTGATTGTGGTAACGGCTCGGCCCACCAGGAACTGGCTTAGCTGGAACCCGACCTGGCGGGCGGTCAGGCCTATTCCTGCCGCAGCAGCGGGGTCCACTTCGACCGCTAACTCCTGCCGGGCCTGGGCGACGTCGCTTCTCAGGTTGACTACGCCATCCACCTCAGCCAGGGATGCGACCAACTCTTGCGATATTCTGGTGATGTCGTCGTAGTCCGGCCCGGAAATGCTGATTTCGACCCCGGATGTGGGAGGGCCGTCGCTTATTTCGGTCACTTGCACCAAGTTTCCGGTGCCGGACAAATCCTGCCTCAACGTGCTGGCGCTGTTTTCGGGGGCGTCCGGGGTCAGGGCGATCAGCATACTCGCCTGGTTGAAGGAGCCGGGTATGCCCCCGCTGCCCAGGTTGGTGGCGCCCACGGTTGCGGTGTATATTTCCGCAATGTCCCGGACTCTTTCCTCAACCAGCAAGACCTCGGCCAGCGTGCGGTCGGGGGGTGTTCCGGGCGGCAACGTCAGGTTCACCTCGATGTACTGCTGGCCGCCGCTGGGGAACAGCGTTACCGGAATGAGGCTCAGCAGGGCCAGGCTGGCCACGGTAAGCACGACCGCTCCCAGTATGGTGACTGCCTTGTGGCCCAGCGCCCAACGGAGCGCCGGGGTGTAGGTCCTCTGCATCCACGTCTCGTTGACGAAGGCGATGTCGTCCTCGCCGGCCCCCTCGGGCAGGTCGCCGGGACGCAGCAGGTATGCCCCCAGCACCGGCACCGCCGTCAGCGCCACGGCCAGCGACGCCGCCAAAGCGAACATCACCGTCAGTGCGAAGGGCAGGAAGAAAGCCCCAACCAGCCCTTGAATGAAACCCAGCGGAATGAACACCACTATCGTGGTCAGCGTGGAGGCGAGAATGGCCGGGCCGACCTCGGTGGTGGCGTCCAGCGCGGCCCGCCACCGCTCGCGCCCAGCCTGTATGTGGCGGTACACGTTTTCCAGCACCACGATGGCGTCGTCGACCACCCGGCCAACCGATATGGCAAGCCCGCCCAGGGTCATGAAGTTCAGGGTCATGTCCTGCCAGGTCATCAGCAGCACGCCCGTCAGGACGCTCAACGGAATGGAAAGCGCGATGACTGCCGTGGGGCGCAGCGACGAAAAGATTCCCCGAATCACCGTGGGCCGGATGGTCAGCATGAAAATAAACACAACGGCGACAGCGAACAGGAAGCCAAACAACGCCTCCTGGAGCAGGGTGTCAATCTGTTCCTGGATTTCCGGCCCCTGGTCGGAAACGATGACGATGTCGACGCCAGGAGGCAGCGCAAGGCCGTCCAGCGCCGCGCGCACGTCTTCGGTCACCTCGATGGTGTTGGTTTCGGCCTCCTTCACGACCGATACGCTCACGGCCGGTTTGCCGTTGGTGCGGGAGATGCTGGATGGCACGGCGTCAGTCAGGACGACTGTGGCCACGTCTTCCAGCATGACCGGACCGGAAGGGGTAGCCCCGACCACCAGAGTCCTGATTTCATCCACCGAACCCAGCGTGTGAATGGTCTTGACAGGTACCGAGGCGCCGCCGCCTGTTATTAGGCCGGCCGGCAGGATGACGTTATTGTCGCTCAAAGCGGCCGCAATCTGGGGCAGGCCGATACCGGTGGCCTGCATCCTGTCCGGGTCCACGGACACCCTCACCTGGCGCTCTACGTCGCCGGACACGATCGTCTGGAGGATTCCTTCCACCCCGGTAAGCTCAGGGAGAATCATGGACCGCACCACTTCCGTGATGTCCTCGACTCCCGCATCCGAGATAACGCTGAACTGCAATACTGGGAACTGGTCTGGGTTGAACCGGCCCACGTCGGGACTTTCCGCGCCTGCGGGAAGGGCCAACCCGCTCACGGCGGATTCTATATAGCTCTCGGCGCTGGACATATCAGTGCCGAATTTGAACGTGGCGAGGACAATGGAATTGCCCTCAAAGCTGCTCGATTGGACGGTTTCCAACCCCTCGGCGCCAGAGATGGCGCGCTCAATGGGAAAGGTGACGTCCTGCACAACTCCCTGCGGGTCGGCTCCGGGGTAGGAGGTGTTCACGGTCACCAGAGGAAATTCTATCTCCGGGAACAACTCCACTTGCAGGGAGTTGTAGGCGAAGACGCCACCGGCCAATAGAATTACCACGGCAAGGAGGGTGACGGTCCGTCTTTTGAGGGCGGCGGCGGTGATGAAGCGCATTGGCTCTCCCTAGTGGCAGGTTCTGCGTAAAAATTGGCCGTCCTGTCCGCTTTCAGGAAGCGACAGCGACGGCTTGGGCGGGGCCGGTGGCTAGATTGTTTCGGACATGGCGGATTGTCTTGAATTATTGACGCAACAGGGCTTATCCAGAAAGTTGCTAACGAACTCTTAAGGCATGGGGCCGAGCCGCGTACGCCATTGGACGGTCAGGCTCCGCGAACGAGACCATCATCCACGATGGCGCCGTCGCGCATACGGACGATGCGATGAGCCATTCGGCCCACTTCGTCGGAGTGAGTGACCAGGATGAAGCTCTGCCCGTTGGCGCGATTGAGTTCTGTGATGAGGCCCATGATTTCATCGGCGGTTTCGCTGTCCAGGTCGCCAGTGGGTTCGTCGGCCCAGATGATCGCCGGCTGATTGACCAGGGCCCTGGCGATGGTAACTCGCTGCCGCTGACCGCCGGAAAGTTCGCTCGGCAAGTGATTGGCGCGGTCGGCCAATCCGACCTGTTGCAGCATATCCATGGAGCGACGCCTGGCATCGGTGGCGCTGACCCCGGAAAGCAACAATGGCATCTCCACGTTTTCCACTGAAGAGAGAACCGGCAGCAGGTTGTAGAGTTGAAACACGAAGCCCATGCTCCTCGCCCGGTAGTCGGTGCGCTCGTCATCGGGAAGATCGTGCAGCACCACGCCGTCTATGGTCACCTGCCCCGAGTCCACGTCGTCCAGCCCGGACAGGCAGTTGAGCATGGTGGTTTTGCCGCAGCCGCTGGGACCCATGATGGCAACCATTTCCCCCCGGCCTACCGACAGGTCCACGCCGCGAAGCGCGTTCACCTGGACTTTGCCAGTGTCGTAGGTCTTGTGGATCCCTACTGCCCGGACAATTGGATCGTGCATGATGGCTCCGATTTATTTAACACTTCCAGTCTTCCATGCGCATACGAAAAACGTAGTCGGGCTGGACTCATAGGAGATTACCCACCCAAAGCGCCTGTCCCCAGTATAACCGCAATTCGGCAACTGCGTAACAGGAATTCGTAAGTTCAACGTCGCCGACGATACGTGTCTAAAGAAGTAAGCTGTCTGGGAATTGAGGGTGGGAAAGCTGGGAAAGCAAGGTTAGCAGCGAGGTTCCTGAAGGCGCAGCTTCAACTGCTCCAGCCACCACCACAAACGGCTCCACACCATGCGACGCTCGGGATCGGTCAACTGTCGGCCCAAGTGTCTACGGGTGGCGGCGACGCCCTGACCCGCCAGGTAGCCCCACGCGCCGGGCTCCCGGTGCATCCACGCCAGTGTCTTGTCCCGGTGATCGCCCAGCAATTGCCGTAGCACAGGGTCCAGTTCCTCGAGGCTGAGGGGCGGCTGTTGAGACATAGTTTACCTCGCCGCCATCTTTGAACACGCGCAAACAGCGACGCCAGTGGCCGGGCCGATCACGGCAACTTTGTCAGCCGCCGCCAACGGGGCGCACAATTTCCAGAATGTCGCCTTCTTGCAGAGTCACTTCCGGGTACTGCTCGCGCTTGAGCACTTCACCGTTGTACCCCACGGCCACATGCTTGAGATCCAACCCGAAGGAATTGAGATAGGACTCCAGGTCCTGGCTGTCGTCAATGGGGCGCGGCTTGCCGTTTACCATCAGGTTAATCATGCCGAAATCGGCCTCCGGTCAAAATGGGCGGCCGGCTGTTGATCGAACAGAGGTATCGAGCCTGGTTTGGGCCTCACGCCAGGAGATGCGCAACGCCGAGGAAAGCTCAAGGGCGGCCTGCCGGGGATCAACGGCGGCCAGGATACTGCGGATGACCGCTACGCCAGAGGCTCCCGAAGCCATCACTTCGGCCACGTTTGCAGACGTGATGCCGCCAATTCCGATGAGGGGACGATCGCAGCGGCCCGCCGATTCACGCATCAGACCCGGCCCTGCCGGCGTCGCTCCTGGGTGCGAGCCGGTGGCGAACATGGTGCCGAGGAGCAGAAAATCAGCGCCGTCGGCAGCCGCGCGGTCCGCTCCGCTGGCCGAATGCACTGACCGCCCGATGAGCGACCCGGCAGGGAGCATTTGTCTTGCCGCCGATACGGGCAGCGCTTCCTCGCCGAGCTGAACTCCGGCGGCTCCGGCGGCTGAGGCCACGTCGACGCGATCGTTCACCAGCAAAGTCGCACGGCCTTCTATCGCCCTCTTCAGTTCTGTCGCCAGCGTCAGCATTCGCCCGCCCGAAAGTTCCTTGGCGCGAAGCTGTACGAGAGTAACGCCCCCGTCCACTGCCCGGGCAACTCGTGGCGCCAAATCGTCGGGCCCGACAACCGAGCAGTCGGCGACCAGGCACAGGCAGGGGAGTTGCAGCACAGCCGCCATGTCAGGCGCGGTATCCGGCATCCCTCTTGCCTGGCTCCGGCTAGGCCCCGGCTGCCGCAGGCTGGGGAACGTCGGTGGTTGGGCTGCTGGCGGCGGCATATTGGCGCACCGCGATGCGGCCGGCCAAGTACGCTTTTCGGCCCGCCTCCACGCCGGACTTGAAGGCCTCGGCCATGAGCGCGGGGTCGGCGGCCTGGGCGATGGCAGTGTTGACCAGCACGGCGTCCGCGCCCATCTCCAGGGCCTGCGAGGCGTCGGACGGCACGGCCAGCCCGGCATCCACAACCACCGGCACCCTGGCCTGCTCGATTATGATGCGGACTTCCTCGCGTGTGTGGATCCCCTGGCCGGAGCCGATGGCCGAACCGAGGGGCATCACAGTGGCGCAGCCAACGTCTTCCAGGTTCTTGGCCAGAACAGGGTCGGCGTGGATGTATGGGAGAACGACGAAGCCCTCTTCGACCAGACGGCGGGCTGCTTCCAGGGTGGCGGCTCCATCGGGGAACAGATACTTGGCGTCGGGTATTACTTCCAGCTTGACGAAGTTCGTCTGTCCCACCTCGCGGCCCAGCCTGGCCACAAAAAGGGCCTCTTCGACCGTGGCGCAACCGGCGGTGTTGGGGAGCATCTGATAGCGGCCCCAGTCGATATAGTCCAGCAGCGTCTTGCTGGTGGGGTCGTCGAGGTCCAGCCGCCGGATGGCCACCGTTATCATCTCGGTGCCGGAGGCTTCGACGGCGGCGACCATTTCTTCCATGGTGCGGTAGCGGCCGGTGCCGACAATCAGCCGCGACTTGAATGTCTTGCCCGCGATTACCAGTTCGTCCGACATCTCGAACCTGCTCCTAAAGCGTCGACGGCCCGTAAACAAACAGCCGCCGGGAGAATTCCGGGCGGCCGTTGGGCATAACCAAGCCAGTCGTCTTGTCCCTGCGCCGGTGTTGCCCGGGTCAGGTACAGACGGTCGGCGGCGATAGTGGCCGCCCTCTCAGCCTGGCTTCCCCAAGCTCCCGCCAGAACACACTTGCGTCGCTCAATTCTCGAAACAGCTTACCACTGCCCGCAGCGACACGTCAACGACACGGCCGACGGTTGCCCAGGGCGTTTCGGCGCTCCCTGTCCCCGAGGGAAGGGGAGCCTTGAAGCGCCCCGAAGATGAACCTCCAGGTTTGCAATTGGTGGTTGCTTAC
The DNA here is from genome assembly GCA_965261945.1 of Dehalococcoidia bacterium. Lineage (GTDB taxonomy): Bacteria > Chloroflexota > Dehalococcoidia > Lucifugimonadales > UBA3495 > VXOI01. The sequence goes on along the minus strand of CBDHEF010000002.1, from coordinate 1,188,381 downwards.
TCCATAATTCACTAACTTTTAAGATGTGTCTATATTGCTCGGACCGTGGCATCCCCGGCTCGCCGCATCAAGGACATCAAGCGGCGCGCACCGGGTAAGTACACAGTAAGTACACGATTTCAGTGTGCCGTCGAGTCGGCTCAAAGGAGGTCATTTGGCCACTCTTCTTGAAGTCAAGGACCTGCAAACCCATTTCTTCACAATGGACGGCGTGGTTAAGGCCGTGGACGGCGTGTCCTATGATCTGGAAGAAGGCGAAACGCTGGGCTTGGTGGGCGAGAGCGGATGCGGCAAAAGCGTCAGCGCACTGTCGTTGATGAGGCTGATCCCGGACCCGCCGGGGAAGATCGTCGACGGTCAGGTATTCCTGGACGGCGAGGACATCCTTAAGATTGGCATGGACGAAATGCGCAACGTCCGCGGCGCAAAAATGTCCATGGTTTTTCAGGAGCCGATGACGTCCCTCAACCCGGTGCTAACCGTCGAGCGGCAACTGACGGAGACGCTCCAGTTGCACAAGGGAATGAACAGGTCCGAATCCCGCCGGGAGGGGGTGAACCTGCTGTCGCGCGTTGGCATCCCCGACCCGGAACAGCGCATCAAGCAGTATCCCCACCAGTTCAGCGGCGGAATGCGACAGCGCGTGATGATTGCCATGGCGCTCAGTTGCAACCCCCGCCTGATCATTGCCGATGAGCCGACCACCGCGCTGGACGTGACCATTCAGGCCCAGATTCTTGAGCTGATGAAGTCGCTGACCACTGAGTTCGGCGTGGCGCTCATTGTCATCACCCACAATCTTGGCGTTGTGGCCCGCTATGCCGACAGGGTCAACATCATGTACGCAGGGCGCATCATCGAAAGAGGCACGGCGCGGGAGATTTACTCCAACCCCCGCCACCCGTACACCGTGGGCCTGCTTCGCTCCGTGCCGCGCCTCGATCTGCCGCGGCGGGCCAAGCTGGACCCCATCGAGGGGCAGCCGCCCGACCTGGTTCGCCTGCCTAAGGGATGCTCCTTCCGGGCCCGCTGCCGTTGGGCCATAGACAAGTGCGCCACCGATACGCCGGTTCTCGAGGAAACCAGCCTCGACCACTGGTCGGCATGCTGGCGCTCCGAGGACCTGGGACCCACAGCAGTGAACCTCTTGGGCGGATCCGAGTACGCGGAACCCCAAAACGCATCCTGAGCCTGTCGAAGGACGGAGAGTAGCCAAGATGACGACAATGCCGGATACCGCGCCTCGGGCGGCGGCGCCAGTGCAGGCCGACGACATCCTGCTGGAAGTCAACAATCTCAAGATGTATTTCCCGGTGACTTCCGGGATGCTCTTCCAGAGGACGGTGGCCTACGTTAAGGCCGTTGATGACGTGAGCTTCGCCGTCCGGCGGGGTGAGACGCTGGGATTGGTGGGAGAAAGCGGCTGCGGCAAGACCACCACGGGCCGCTGCATACTCCAGCTATACAAGCCCACCGACGGCGAGGTCATCTTTGAAGGGCAGAACCTTACCAAGCTGGGTACAAAGCAGATGCGGGCCATGCGCCGCGAGATGCAGGTAATTTTTCAGGACCCCTACAGCTCCCTCAACCCGCGCATGACCGCCGGCAACATCATCGGCGAGCCGCTGATAGTTCACGGCCTGGTAAACGGCAAGGCCGAATACCGGGAACGGGTGGCCGACCTGTTGCAGAATGTGGGGCTGAACCCATACATGGCCGACCGTTTCCCCCACGAGTTCAGCGGCGGCCAGCGCCAGCGCATCGGCGTGGCCCGGGCGCTGTCGGTCAGTCCCAAGTTCATCGTCGCCGACGAGCCCGTTTCGGCGCTGGATGTTTCGATTCAAGCTCAGATAATCAACCTCCTGGAAGAATTGCAGGAGCAGTTCAACCTCACCTATCTCTTCATCGCCCACGACCTCTCGGTGGTGCGCCACATAAGCGACCGCGTCGGTGTGATGTACCTGGGCCACATGGTGGAAATCGCCGAACGGAACGAGATTTACCGCAACCCGGCGCATCCCTACACCCGGGCGCTGCTGTCGGCGGTGCCAATTCCCGACCCGGTGCTGGATGCGCAGCGGGAGCGGGTGCTATTGAGCGGCGAGGTGCCCAGCCCGCTCAACCCGCCCTCCGGTTGCGTGTTCCATCCCCGCTGCCCCATCGCCGACGACACCTGCAGCCGGGTGGCGCCGGAGTTGCGCGAAACAAGCCCGGACCACTGGGCTTCCTGCCTCAAGGCCGAGGGTTATGGAGCCTTCTAAACCGCAGATATTCTGCCGCATACGGTAAGACGAAATACGCTACCGGGCAGAAAGGGGCCCCCTGCTTCATGGGCAGGGGGCCTATCTTTTGGCAGACAAGTCAGCGGTGGAGCCTTAATCCGCCAACTCAGCCGCCATCCTTTGCGCTTCTTCCCGAATTTCGTCCATCAGAGCCACCAGCTCCAGGATTTCGTTGCTGGACACCATGCCCAGAAACTGGCCGGTGCTTCGGTCCATGACCGGGATTATCGTAAGCGAACTGCTGGCCATGCGTTCCAGCGCATCCTGGATTGGCTCATCGGGATTGGCATGGGGAGGTCCACGGCGCATCAGGGACCGCAGGGAGGTGGAGCTAAAGGAACTTCTGCGCCAGAAGAACACCCTGCGCCGGAAATTCACTCTGGTTAGCGACACGGTGCCCACCGGCACTCCCCGTTCCATAATCAAATAATCGGTTTGATTCGGGACAAGCCAGTCCTCAAGAAAACTGCTCACCGGCAAATCCGGGTCGGGATAGCTGCGCGTCCGGTCCATGACGGAACCGACCATGACTCCGGCAAGGGCATGGCGGGCAAAGGCAGGCACGATGGTTTGTGGTTGTGACTTTTTCTCCGGCGCTTTGGCCCTGCTTATCGCCAAGGATATGATCGGTGGCATCAGCAGGATGTACCCGAACATAGTGATCGCCAACAACGAGAAAACGCCCTGGCTTATCACGTTCGTTTCGAACAGCACCAATAGCAGAGCGATCTCGGCCACGCCCTTGCCCATCAGCCCAGTGGAGAGAACAATCGGCGTATCCAGCCTGGCGAGATAGGCGCCAATCAGGGAGGCTAATATCTTTCCTATCATTGGGATGAATAACAGTGCGACTATGGTTAAAACCGGGAGCTCTATGAATGAAAAGTCCAGGTGCAATCCGGCTGAGGCAAAGAAAAGGGGAACGAACAGACCTTCAGCAGTGCTCCGCATACCCGGCATTATGTCTTCGCGCATCCGGTGGGGCAGGCCGGACAAGGCGGCCCCGAACAGCAGCGCCCCCAAGGAACCGTGCAGCCCAATCTTTTCGGCGCACCACACTACCAGGAACAGGCCCCCAATCAACAGGCCGTAGGAAAGCTCCGGCACGTTCAGGAAGCGCCGCAGAATCGCCATAACACGAGGGAGGAGTTTGGCCGAAATAATCCAGATTGCCATCGTGAAGCCGGCAATCTGGCCCAGCAGCACCAATATGCCCAGTACGCTGACTGCCTCCGATGTATCCCCAATGTTGAGCCCGACCACCAGTAGCGCAATCACCTCGGCAATTATGACGACGGTAAAAATTCGCAAGCCTATCAATTCTTTGAGCAGGCCCTTGTCGGACAGCACCTTGGCCACTAAGCCGAGGCTGGACAACGACAAAATGCCTGCGAGAGCAAGCGCCTCGGTGAATTCCAGCTTGACAAATTGTTCGGAATCCTGGTCCCAACCCAGCTCAATGCCCCAACTGAGCAGGTCTGCTGTGACCACCAGAGCAACTAAAATTGAAATAATCACCGACAATGTGGCAGCCAAAAAATACCGGCCGCGGATTGTGGACATGAAACCGGGGATGTCTATCTCGTCGAGGCCAATGAGGAAGAAAAAGATGAAGACGCCGATGTTCAGGAAAATTTCGATTTGCTCAGTTATTTCGACCAGGCCCGTTGCTGGCCCCAGCACAATTCCGGCCACAGTGTAGGCCACAATTGAACTCATGCCCACGCGGCTCAAAACGCCCTCGACCAACTTGGACACAACTATGAGCATACCGATGGAAAGCAGGGCCTTAAGGATGAGGGCGTGGGCATCATCATCCGACGCCGACAGGAGGCCCGTCGGCAGGCTTAGAAAAAACAGCGCCTCAGCAATCAATTCAGTGTTACTCCGTTTTGAAATGGCCAGTTGTAATCGTAGAGCATCTCGGCGGGATTATAGAGAATTATTCCTGGGTATTGGCAGTATTGGCCGAGAAATCGGTGAAAACGCTGTGACGATTCTGTTAGGTTCGATTCATTGGACTGAAAGGGGGGAATTGTGGGACGACCGCAAAGTCCTTTCCAGCCCGTTTACGGCGAGCCCCTCGAAAGAAGAATGGATCATCGCAACCTGTCCATCGGTAAGCCTCTCTTAACATCGCAGATAAGCTCAGTACCAATGACAGGACTGCCTCTTGGTCACCTGAAAGGGTCACCTGAATGCCTCTGCAATTGTCCTGGAGCAAATAGGCTGGTCTCTATCGGACTCGTTGGGCGGACTCCCCGTATATCGAGCCGCCCCGCAACGGTTGGGTACGACAGGAAAACCGTTCTCCGATTGCACGACTGTCAAGCACCCTAATCCGAGTCCTTGAGTAAGTCATTTAACATTTACAATACTATAATGACTTCACATTCTAATATCTCTGGTTCCGTTTGTTTATGGTGTATGGCCTCTCGTAGCATACCCGCAACGCTCTGTAACAAGACCTATTCACCTTCCAGAAATTCCGGGAGCCACTGCCCAACAATGTGGACGTGCGCTGGAAGCGTTTGCCCACTCTCTTGCAGGGCCTCTTCGAGCCGTGAACGATCACCCCCACGTAGATCTCGGCTCGGTTCTCGAATACGTTGATGCCGGATGCCGCTCGAAACCCAAGTCCGCTGACTATCGAGCCAGCTTCTTGTTGGGCTAGTTTCAATTCCCGGAGGGTCGCATCGACGGCCCTGACCTCGATGCCCTGACCTCGATAATGTCCAACAGTGGCCCATCCTGGACATACGTGGCCATTGTCTTTTCCCCATCCTTCGTGAACGCTGCTACGACGCGGTACTCTCGTTCGTGCTGAATCCAGAAACCTCCGAGGGCACCAGCCTCATTGGATTCGAGGGTTGCCCCCAACTTCCCGATTGGTTCTTGCAGTGTTAGCCGCCTGATTGCCTCCGACAATTCAACGCCATAATCTTTGGCGTAATATTGGGCATCCATCGCCAAAGCCGGTGAAACTCCTTCCGGTATTTCCACCGGCGCAAGCGTGTTGAACGGGGTCGGCCGAGGTCGGTCAGAGGCGCCGCCTGCTTTTCCTGCATCTTCCGAGACTTGGACCATCCCAACACCCTTGGATACGACCGTCTCATCAGTCACAGGCGTACGAGCCATGCTTGCCGCCACGGTCCCAAGCAGTAACAGTGATATCAGGACAAGGGTCTTCATAGTCGGACAGCCTCGTGGGGTTTAGCTACGGGCATAGATTCGCGTTCGTATGCAGCCATCAGGCCATACATCATAAGTGAACGGAACCGTCCGCTCGATGAGATCTGCGATAACTTCATATCCCAGTGGCACGTACGGCTCGCTAGTGTCCGACTCCGTTTCCATCCCATCTGGTGTGAGGAAAATCGGGAATCGAGTGAGACCTTGGTATTCGTGTTCAACGGTCGCCACATACCGGTTGAGCTGATTTGAGTGCTCCGCCGCGCCTATTTTATTTTCGATGATGCAGACGAATTCGTCTTCTTGGCTGATCAGCAGGACGTCGATGTTGGGGTGCTCCGTTGCAACTTCAATGTTGGCTAGGCCCCACGCGTCGACGGCTAAAGGCGTTATGCTGGTGATCCCTTCGTCTTGTGTTTTCTGGGCGGCGGCAGTGAGGAATCGACGGAGGAAGTAATCCTGCAGTCCGTGAGATGCTGTGGGGTCGAGCAGCCAAGCGAGTAAGGCTGAATGTTGGAGTTCGCGTCGCTCGATTTTGAGCACGTCGAAAAGGTTGAACTCGGCTAGTATTACAACGACAGTTGGTGTGGTAAGGTTACCGTTCAGTTGAGGAAAGCTTGGGCAGGTGAGGCAGGGAAGTGGATGCAGCGGCTTTCGAGCAGGTGTACGAGGCCTTTGGGGAGTTCCATTCCTTCTTCGCTCCGCTGTTCGGGCGCAGCGAGTCGCGGGACCACAGCCGGAACTATCTCCGGGCCCTCCTGGTGCAGTCCCAGGACCGGCGCAACGCCGAGAATCTCTCCGAGTCGGTGGGGGTCCCGGCCCGGGCCATGCAGCGCTTCCTCACCGCCGCCCCCTGGGATGACGGCGCGGTGATGGGACGTCTTCAGGAGTATCTGGGTCCCAGGCTGGGGCGCCCCGAGGCCGTGTGGGTGTTGGACGGCAGCGACTTCCCCAAGCAGGGCCGGAAGTCCGCGGGAGTGGCCCGGCAGTACTGTGGGAGGCTGGGCAAGGTGGCCAACTGCCCGGCGCCGGGCGGCGGGGGTGCCGGAGGAGAGAAGAGACTACCGGTCGAAGACGGAACTGGCCCTGGAGATGCTGAAGCAGGCCTTGGAGCTGGGCCACCTGAAGGCCGGATGGGTCGCTGCGGATGATGCCTTCGGCATGTCGCCGTCCTTCCGGGACGGTTTGGCGGCTCTGGGGATGCGCTACGTCCTGGATGTTCCGGGCGGCGCCACGGTCTGGCCCTTGGAGCCGGCTTGGACCAGTCCAGAATATCAGGGGAACGGGCGCCCCCGCAAACCCAGGCTGCGGGATGGGCAGCGCCGGACCATGGAGCAGCGCAGTGATGAGTTGCCGGATGAGGCTTGGCGGGAGATAACGGTGGCCCAGGGGAGCCAGGGCCCCCGCAGCTACCAGTTCAGCGCTCAAAGGGTGCGTCCGACCGCGAAGCGGAGGCCCGGCGAAATCCACTGGGCAATCTGGCGCCGGAACCTGGACGGCAGCGAACCCCGCTACTACCTGTCCAACGCCCCGGAGGACACTCCCTTGGAGACCTTGGCTTATGTGGGCGGTTCCAGGTGGCGCATTGAGACCGAATTCGAGACGGAGAAGAGCGACGTGGGGCTGGACGAGTACGAGACCCGCACCTGGGCGGGGTGGCATCATCATATCGCCCTGTGCCTGCTGGCGGGGGCGTTCCTGTTGAGCCTGCAACAGGCTTGGGGGGAAAAAGATGCCGCGGATCACCCGTCCGCAGGTGTACCGGGTGGTGCGTGAGATGCTACCCCGGGAGCAGTTCGGGCCGGAGGAACTGTTGCGATTGCTGGAGGCGGAGCAGTTGCGCAACGAGCGGGCCAGCCGCTCTCACGCGAAACGCCGAGCTGCCCTCCGGGCATCCTCGGACACCCCTCCTTGAATTCGTCGTTGTAATACTAGAAATCTGGCCGGAAAGTGGGGCCGGCCCGGTGTTGGGTATAATTGGGGTCAACAGGCGCAACAAGCGTAGCGAGGGCTGAGAATGCTGGGAGAGCGTTCGGACCAGAGGGGTCTGTGGGAAGCAGACCGGTGTACCTTGACCACGTGGGAAAGGACACCTTCTACGGTCTGCTGGCCTCGCTGCGGGGCCGGCTGTTCCGGGACTCTGATTTCGCGGCGTTCTACTGCGCCGACAACGGACGGGACAGCGTGCCGCCCAGCCTGCTGGCGGCGGCTCTCCTGCTCCAGTCCCACGACAAGGTCAGCGACGCCGAGGCCAAGGCCCGGGCCGGCTTCGACATCCGCTGGAAGGTGGCCTTGGGGATTGAGGTGGAGGACAGGCCCTTCGCCAAGAGCACACTGCAGGTGTTCCGCGCCCAGCTGATACTGCACGACAGGGTGCGGGAGGTGTTCGAGTCCAGCCTGCAGCTGGCTCGGGAGTCGGGGTACCTGAAAAGGCGCAGCATGAAGGTGGCCTGGACACGACCAACATCCTGGGCCGGGGCGCGGTTAGGGACACCTGCAATCTGCTGGCCGACGGGATCGTCAAGCCGTTGCGGGCGCTGGCGCAAGTTGAGGGAATCAGCGTCGGGAAATGGGCCAAGGCCCGGGAATACGGGCGCTACCTTGCCTCCAGCATCAAGGGAGAGGCCGCCATAGACTGGAGCAACAAGCGGGCGCGGACAGCGCTGCTGGCCGGGATTGTGGCCGACGCCGACCGGCTGCTGGAGTTGTCGCGGCAGGCGCAGGGGGAGTTGCCCGAGAACGGTGAGGAGCGTCAGCAGATAGTGGCGGCGGCGGAGTTGCTGGGGCAGTTGCTGCTCCAGGACATTGAGCGCAAGAGTGGCGACGGCGATGACGGCGTGAGCCTCAGGGACGGGGTGAGCCGGGACCGCATGATGTCGGCGCATGACCCGGAGATGCGCCATGGCCGCAAGAGCAGCAGTAAACGGTTCGACGGACACAAGGCGGCGATTGTGGTGGACACCGATACCCAGCTGATCACCGCCGTGGAGGTACTGCCCGGCAATGCTCCGGACAATTCGGGGGCGCTGGAACTGGTGGAGCAGAGCGAGACCAACACCGGTGTGCCGGTGGAGGAGGCCATGGGCGATGCCGCCTACGGCGACGGCGATACCAGGCAGACCTTCGCCGACGCAGGCCGCACCCTGATTGCCAGGGCGCCGGGCCGCCCCGACCGGAAACACTTTCCGAAAGAGGACTTCCATATCGACCTGGCGGCGGGTTCCTGCACCTGTCCGGCGGGGAACGTTACCCGGAGAATCCGGCCCTTGGGTACTCGCACCGCAGCAACAGGCCGGACGCACCAACTGAAGGCCTTCCAGTTCGATGGAGCGGTCTGCGGGGTGTGCCCGCGGCGGACCCAGTGCGTGGCCGCGGCGCCGGACACAGGACGGACGGTGCAACTGCACCCGCAGGAGGCTTTATTGCAGCAGGCCCGGTCCCTGTAGCAGAGCGAGGCCTTTGGCGAGTACCGGCAGCGCCGGGTGGTGGTGGAGCGCCGGTTGGCGCGGCTGGTCCAACTGGGAATCCGCCAGTCCCGCTGCTTCGGGCGCGCCAAGACCAAATTCCAGCTGTACCTGGCGGCCACGGTGGCCAACCTGACCCTGGTGGCCGCCAAGGCCGGCCTGCCGGCAGGTCCCGGCGGCGGTTCCAGCGTCGGCCGCGCCCTCCGTGCCGGGACCATCCGTTCCGCCCTTGAGATCGTCCCTGCGCGGCTCGCTCAAATCTTGATCCTGGCCTTGCTTACGGCGGCTTCACTACCGGAATACATCTCCCGGAACAGGGCTTTCCGGCCAGATTTCTAGGGAGTGTCTTCATATTCACCGTCATTCCCGCGAAAGCGGGAATGACGGAAACACGCGCTATGACGGAAACAGACGCTTGGAGACCGATATTCTTAAATTGACGACACTCCCTAGAGAGCTACAGACGCGAGCGCGAATGTTGAACAGCCCACTCCGCCGGTGGCGACCAAACCTCCACCAGGACACCAACGGACGCAACTGTTCAGTGTTGAGGGGATGAAGGACCGAAGAACGTAGCGATTCGGCATTTCTCAAAGCTAAATCTCCCAATTGGTGACGTTGCTGATAGAGAAGATCCCCGACGTGTCGGCTCACAGCGTCCTCAGTAGTTCCAGGGCGCCGTACTCGGTAATCCGTCTGTGGCTTCGCAGAAGGTCGGTTGTCAGGTCTCCATGATAGAAGTGCTGGTGAAGCCTTTCCGCTGAGCCGAAGCGGGAACGCCAATCGTTGCTGCCTCGGGCGGCATCCATGTGGTGGGCAATTCTCTGGAAGGCTCCGTGGCTGTCGTGAGACAGACCTTCGTTCAGAGCGATGGTGATAAGGCAATGGGCGAAAGCTCCCCATAAGAATTCGGCGGCAATCCTGTTGTTGCCGCCGTTCGTTAGCTCTTCATGTGCCCGTCTCATGAGTTCCCGGGCTTCTTGGGTGTGCTCGTTCTGGTTCATGCTGTGGCGGGCTCCTGCCCTGCAAGGCGTTTGGCAAGATCCATGATGGTCCTAGCGAAGGACAGGCCGCTCTCTTCTGCAGTCTTCGGATCCTCCGAGTATGTCCCGAAGGCGATGCTGCTTGGCAGTCCCATGCTGGCGCCAAGGGCGGAGTTCAGGTGGTGGCCCTCTTTGGAGAGGCTGGCGAGGGATTGGTCGAATTCCTCTGTCGTCTGGGGCCACCCGGTCTCGCTTCCCAGCGCGGCGGCGGCCCTGAACAGGTTGTCGTCACTGCTGTGGGGCCAATTGCGGGACGCGGCGATGCTGCCCAGGGTGGCTCTTACGGCGTCGGTGAGAGTTTCGGCTCCCTGCCGAATGTCTCCTCGCTCGAAGCTGTGTCGGGCTGTTTTGAGGTATACCTCTACGACCTCCTCCACGGCTGGTTGCCAGACCTGGCCGACGTGGCTTTGCCAGGTCTCCGCATCTTGGCCGGTGCAGTTGCTGGCCGCTTGGGCGGCGGTGTTTATGGCGTCGTTCATCGGACGTGAGCTGTCTGGAATTGGCCATAGTGCTTGGAATGCGCCTTTGGATGCCTCGAGGTGGAGAGCCGTCCGTGTTTCGTAGCCAGCCTTGCCTAGGGCTGTCAGTGCTACGTCCTCAGCAACCTTCTCCATTCTGGTGGTCATGTCTTTGCTCCGGTTGGTCTGTTTGATTCGATGTTATTTGGTCCCATGTGTGGGGTCAAGCTGGTGCTGTTTTCGCAGGCTCTGCCTAACTCGTTGCGGTGGTTGGATGTGGCTGGGCTATCGCATTTCGAAAATTCTGGGTCTGTTGATCAACGACGATTAATGCTGCCGTTGCTGTTGTTTCACTGGAAATGCTACGGCGGGAAAGGTAGACCGACTACACGATATGGTCTGCACCGCCGTCTGCTCCGAGCCGTCCGCCCAGCCATCCCTGTCATAAAGGGACTAATTTGAGCATAGCCAGAACTGTGCCTACCGCAGTATCACGCCGCCATGCCAAAACCGGGGGCCAGCGAAAGATGAGCGGAAGACTGTTCGGGTATGTCCGCGTGTCGGTGGCCAGCGACGCCGGCGCCAACAACCTGGAGAACCAGCGCCGGATGTTGGCTGACTGCGAGCGGGTCTTCGAGGACGTGGGGAGCGGGGCCTCTTGGAACCGGCCGGGGCTGAATCGCCTGAAGGCCGCCCTCCAGCCGGGCGACTGCCTGAAGGTGACAGCTTTGGACCGCTTGGGCAGGTCACTGACTGAAGTGCTGGAGCTACTGGGCTGGCTAAGGGAGAAACAGGTCGAGGTCATCAGCCTCCGAGAGTCCATCGACCAGGACAGCGCAATGGGGCGGGCGATGCTGCACCTGGCCATAGTGTTCGCGGAGATGGAGCGCGACCTAGCCCGAGAGCGGACGCTAGCAGGGCTGGAGCGTGTCAAGGCCACTGGCAAGCATCTCGGGCGGCGAAAGGGGGTCAGCCGTAAGCGGGCTGAGGAGATACAGAACATGCGCCAGCGCGACGGCCTCTCGTGGGGCCGCATCGCCACGATAACCGGGTTGCCCTCCAGCAGCGTCCGCCGGATCTGCACCTGGAATCTCGAAGAGATAGCGCCGACAGCCTTCGGAGAAGGATAACCGGGCCGCAAGACCTATTGTCGCTGAACAAGAGATGTGTCGCTTGGTTTGACCCCCGCCGCCGCCCTGGTACACGAACTGATGGAAGCTAGGGACGAAAGGGGCCGCCTGAACCTGCTGATCATCGACGAGTTGGGCTTCGTCGCACTATCCCGCACCCGCGCGGTACTGCTCTTCGAAGTGTTATTCCAGTGCTACGAGCGGGGCTCCATAATGGTGCCCACTAACTTGCCTTTGGGCGGATGGACCGTCTCACCCACCACGTCCATATCCTGAAAATGAACGGTGAAAGCATCCGACTGATGCGAAGCCACGAGAATGTCGCCTCGCAAGATCCAGATAAGCCGGAAGACGCATCACGCAGCGTCAATGCTGCCCTTTCCTGCTCCTGTAACGTCGCCACCCTGACCGATTCACTGTAGACAGCAATCAGGCCGGTGATACACGGTTACTCGGCCCCAGCGGCCCATATTCTCGGCGCCATTGACAGTGGAGCTTTTTTGTCAGTTCCCGGTAGGTCATACCGCTACGGAGATTCTGCCCTTTCTGTCCGGGGAGGAAGTTATCTCAACGGGCAGGGGTTTGCCCCGGTCTTTGTAGGATAGGATGAACTGCTCGACCACCGCCGACAGCCAGGTCAGGGTCTCGGAGGCGGTCTTCGCCCAAGCCCGGCAACCGGGTGGCGCTGGTATGTCGGCTAGGTAGAACTAGCCCTGGTCTTCGCAGGGGTCGTGCAGAACATAGTCCAACTGATACAGTCCCATTACTTACTCTCTGGCGCCGGTTGTGCCGCCGTACGTTTGTGCAGCGCCTTTGCGTCGCTGGCGCCCTCCTTGGACGGAAACGCGCGGTACGCGGTCTCATATCGGCAACAGTCGAACCCGGCTTCGGCTCTCGTCAACCACGACCAGGGCCCCAGTGGAAAAGTCGGCTTCATGCTGATTGAGAGCGGCAATGACCGGCTCTTCCAGATAGTCCGGCAGAGTGTCTTCCGTGCGAACCTGTAGCACACTCGGCCCCGCTTCGTGCGAGAGCGCCAGCATGGTGCCGAAGTCCAGATCGTGGGTGAACACGACGTATTGGTGATTCCTCGCCCAATCCATGATGTCTTTGTCGCTGGCCCCTGGATCTCCAAGGGCGGACCAATGCACTGCCTGCCAACCGTGATTCCGCAGGACGGGCACCCATTGGGGTGACAGGTTCATTTCAACGAGGAATTTCAGCCTCATGGCGCGTAGAGAGGAACTTCGCGTTCCTCCAGCCTCCAGGCCGCGTAGGCCAGGCACTGGTCGATGTCTTCCTCCTCAAGATATGGGTAGGCTTGAAGTATCTCCGCACGGGAGCGGCCGGCCGCCAACAGTCCCACCACCGTACCGGCCGTTACGCGCATGCCGCGGACGCACACCTTGCCCCCCATCACGGCGGGATCGAAGGTAATCCTGTCCAGTGATTTCATTCCTGTCTCCTCCGATGTTCAGCCCTGCAAGTCTACATCGCCCACCCATCTCGTACTTCGTGTCACATCCGGTTGAACCCATAACACGTTCACCGCCTGCCCCGCCGCCAACTCCGGCCTGGCTAGCTCCACCCTGCTGCCCGCAGTGCCGTCGTCCGTATGTGCAGCGTTTTTGGCAGATTGTTGCCTGGTTTAGGAACTGGCTGGGGCAGACCAGTCTCTTTCGAATTGCTTGCAAAGTTGGGCCAAGGTTCCGGAGCCTACGTTTGGGAATAGAAATTCGAGGATGGATACAGTTGCATTGTTGAGAGACCCGCAAACATCTCTGATACTTCAGCCCGCATTCAGGGGGGGCGGGAGGCAATTCTGAAACAAGCCGCAGGGAACGCTGGTATGACGCCATCCCGACATTCTGGAGTTTCATTCCATAGCACTGTTGGGCGTAGTTCGAAAAAGCGACGGCGATTCCTTCCGATAGCCAGTTTCCAATTCCTGACTTGGGGTTCAGCAAATGCACCGTTTCATGCGCTAATTCACCGATATCTGTAGGCCAGTATGTTTCAGCGTTTCGACTCAATTCGGCGAACGCCCCATCAAAATTCGGTGTGTTGCGAATGTTTGGGCCATAGTCGGTAAAAACTGGCTGGCATATAGTTTTGGAAGCGTCCCGTGGGCCAAGAGTATCCTCAGAAAGCCTCAGCAACTGCAATTGCACAGACCACAGGATACTAGGGTCTTGTCCTGGCAATGACGCCGTGGGCAGAGTCAGTTCCAAGTCGTTACACCTCCCACCCCATGCGGTACTTGATGTCCTAGAAACCGGGCCGAAAAGCCCTGGTTGGGGAGAGGGATTTCGGCAGTAAAGCCGACTTGAGCGGAATCACAGTCCACAGCAGTCCGAGGCGGACAGCGCCGAAAATGGCCGCAGCATTGGCGGCGACACCGTGGGAAACAGCCTGGACATCACTGAGGACGGCGCGGTGGGCTTCCGCGCCACCGCCGGCACTGTCCGACCGCCCGATTTTGCCCGCCACCAAGGTCAGGTTGGCCACTGCAGCCGCCAGATACAGCTGGAATCGCGTCTTGACCCGGCCGAAGTAGCGGGACTGGCGGATTACCAGTTGGACCAGCCGCGCCAATCGGCGCTCGACCACCACGCGTCGCGCTCGATATTCGTCATACCCGGCGCTCCGCTGCAACGCCCGGGCCTCCTGGGGATGGATCAGCACCCGCCGTCCCTTCCTGCCCTTGGCCGAGATGCACTGGGACCGCAGGGGACAGGTCATACATTCGGCCCCGTCGAACCGGAAGGCCCGCAAGCGGTGGACCCGCCCCGTGCCATCCGTCCGCTTCCCCGCTGGCACGATGGTATGGGTGACCTGCCCCGCCGGACAGGCGCAACTGCCCGCCGCCAGGTCGATGACAAAGTCATCCTTGGGAAAGCGCTTCCGGTCGGGCCGGCCCGGCACCCGGGCTACCAGCGTGCGGCCCGCGTCGGCGAAGGTCTGCCTGGCAGCTCCGCCTCCATAGGCCGCGTCGCCCATGGCCTCCTGCACCGGCACACCGGTGTTGGCCTCGCTCTCCTCCACCAGTTCCAGCGCCCCCGGATTGTCCGGAGCGTTTCCCGGCAACACCTCCACGGCGGTGATCAGCTGGGAATCGGTGTCCACGACAATCGCCGCCTTGTGCCCGTCAAACCGTTTGCTGCTGCTCTTGTGACCGTGGCGCATCTCCGGGTCATGCGCCGGCATCATCCGGTCCCGGCTCACCCCGTCCCTGAGGCTCACGCCGTCATCGCCGTCGCCATCGCCGCTCTTGCGCTCAATGTCCTGGAGCAGCATCCGCCCCAGCAACTCCGCCGCCGCCACGATCTGCTGCCGCTCCTCACCGTCCTCGGGCAACTCCCCCTGCGCCTGCCGCGACAATTCCAGCAGCCGGCCCGCGTCGGCCACAATACCGGACAGCAGGGCCGTGCGCGCCCGCTTGTCCGACCAGTCGATGGCGGCCTCTCCCTTGATGCTGGGGGCCAGGTACCGCCCGTATCCCCGGGCCTTGGCCCATTCTTTGACGGTGATCTTCTCCACGGCTGACAGCGCCCGCAGCAGCCTGACGATCCCGTCGGCCAGCAGATTGTAAGTGTCCCTCACCGCGCCCCGGCCCAGGATGTTGGTCGTGTCCGGCGCCACCTTCACGCTGCGCCTTTTCAGGTAGCCCGACTCCCGGGCGAGGCGCAGGCTGGACTCGAACACCTCCCGCACCTTGTCGTGCAGTATCAGCTGGGCGCGGAACATCTGCAATGTGCTCTTGGCGAAGGGCCGGTCCTCCACCTCAATCCCGAATGCTACTTTCCACCGGATGTCGAAGCCAGCCCGGGACTTGGCCTCGGCGTCGCTCACCTTGTCGTGGGTCTGCAACAGCAGGGCAGTGGCCAGCAGGCTGGGCGGCACGCTGTCCCGTCCGTTGTCGGCGCAGTAAAACTTCGCGAAATCGGCGTCCCGGAACAGCCGGCCCCGCAGCGAGGCCAGCAGACCGTAGAAGGTGTCCTTGCCCACGTGGTTCAGGTACAACCGGTCCGCTTCCCACAGACCCCTCTGGTCCGAACGCTCTCCCAGCATTCTCAGCCCTCGCTGCCCTTGTTGACCCCAAGTATAACCGCTTACCCGGCCACCGCCACTTTCCGGCCAGATTTCTAGCTATCCAACGACGACTACCCTGACGGCTGGAACGCCAGCCGCACACGAAGGCCCCGCCAGTGAGTAATACCGGCGGGGCCTCGCTCTTTTTCCCAACACCCCACGCAACACCCACACAACCAGGAGAATACCCATGAACCTGTCAGGATTCATCGACACCTTCAAGGACGCCATCGCCAGGCGGGTGGTGGAGTCCTACCCGCCCCTGTACCGGCCCTCGGAAACCCCCGTCAAGCTGCCCCGGCTGCTGCGCACCCCGATGGGCGGCAGGAGGACGCCATCAAGGGCACGGCCCTCTCCCTCCAGGCCCACCGTGGCACCACCGTGGTGGGCCTGGAGGGAGAGGGCAAGACCTAGTCATCGGCGCCGCCGCCGCCCACGCTGCCGGCTTCCGGCGCTGCTTGATCCTCTGCCGCCCCACTCTGCCCGCCCCATTTGACCCGAAAGTGGAAGCGGGAGGTGGAGGACACGGTGCCGGGCGCACGGGCCGCCATCGTCGCCTCCATCACCGACCTGGAACGCCTCCGGCTCTCCGTGGGTCCCGCTCCCCTCTTCGCCATCATGTCCCGGGAGCGGGCCAAGCTGTCCTACCGCTGGCAGCCCGCCGTGATCCAGCGGTGGGCCGCCGCCGGGGGCCGGTTCGGTGCGGGACGAGCAGACCGGGGAACCCTTCCGGGTGCCCTGCTGCCCCACCTGCCACGCCCAGGTGGTGGACCGGGACGGCGTACCCCTGACCAACGAGGAGCTTTCCCGCAAGCGCCGCGACTGCGACCTCTGCGGCCAGGCCCTGTGGCAAGCCGACGGCTCCGGCCCCAGGCGCTACCCGCTGGCCGACTACGTGAAGCACCGGATGAAGGGCTTCTTCGACCTCCTGATCAGTGACGAGGTCCATGAGTACAAGAGTCGCGGGTCGGCCCAGGGCATCGCCGCCGGGGTGCTGGCCGACTCCTGTGGCAAGTCCCTCAGCCTGTCCGGGACCCTGATGGGCGGCTACTCCTCGACGCTGTTCCACCTGCTCTACCGCTTCTCCCCGGAGCTACGCGCCGAGTTCGGACGCTCCGACGAGCACCGCTGTGTCGAACGCTACGGCTTCGAGGATCACACCATCGGAAGGCCCGACGACGACGCGGTGGAGGACGGGCGCAACAGCCGCCGCCGCAAGTCCCGCAAGGCGGTGCGGGAGCGGCCCGGCCTGGTGCCTTCGGCCCTCTTCCACCTGATCGGCAACAGCGTCTTCCTGCGCCTCTCCGACGTGGCCTCTGGGCTGCCCCCCCTACGAGGAGCAGGTCCTGCTCTCAGGCATGGACCGGGAAACGGACTTCACCGGCTTCTCCCAGCGCAAGGCCTACGACACGGTGTTCGACACCCTGCGCCAGGCCCTGGCCGAGGCGTTGGCCAAGGGTTCCAAGCGGCTGCTGGCGACCTACCTGCAAACCCTGCTGGCCTACCCCGACGGGTGCACCAAGGGGGAGACGGTCTTCGGCCCCCAGACCGGCAACCTCATCGTGCAGATGCCGCCCCTGTCCGAGGACAAGCTGTACCCCAAGGAGCAGTCGCTGGTGGATCTGGTGGCGGCGGAAAGGCTGGCGAGCCGGAAGATGCTGGTCTACGCCACCCACACCGGAACGCGGGACATCACCGAGCGGATGGAGCAGTTCCTGACCCAGCACGGCTTCCGGGTGGCGGTGCTCAAGGCCGACGCCGTGGCCCCGGACCGGCGGGAGGCGTGGGTCGCCGATCGGGTCAAGCAGGGCATCGACGTGCTCATCTGCCACCCCCGCCTGGTGCAGACCGGCCTCGACCTGATCGACTTTCCAACCCTGGCTTGGTTCGAGACGGAGTTCTCCGTCTTCCAATCAACAGAAAAAACTGCGCTACTCTTGGGCGGTCGTCTTGAGCGACCCTGCAACTCGTGGGCAAGACACAATAGCAACGAAAGGCTGAAGGGCTGGAGGCAGGTGGAACTTTGAGCCTGTTTACCGGCACGCAATTCATAGGCCCAAGGGGCATCGTGTAGTTTGAACCACCGGGAGCAGACCGCGCGTGGTGGTGGTTAGGGAATTTCGGGGTCAGGGCGCAATCCGTTCCCGTCACAGCGACCCGCCCGCCGGCATACGGTAGCCGACGCGGGGCTCGGTGAAAATGTACCTCGGACTGCCGGCGTGATCGCCCAGTTTATGGCGCAGGTTCTTCACGGCCGTCCGCAGGTGCCTCACTTCACTGCCCGGATCCGATCCCCAGACCCGTTTCAGCAACTGCGCTTGGGTCAATACCTTCCCGCTGTTCAACGACAGTTCCGCCAGCAGCCGGTACTCGGTGGGGGGCAGTCCCAATGGGCAACCGGCGAGAGTCGCACTGCGCCCGGCATAATCAACTACCAGGCCTCCCAAAACATACGGCTCCGCTGGTTCAAGTCTTGCCTGTCGCCGGGGGGGCCGCCCTTATCCGCGCCGACAGCTCTGTAGGCTAAAAAGGTTTGACTATGTAGTCTGCTGCCCCCATATCGAAGGACTTGGCCACTACTTCCTCCTGCCCGTAGGCCGACAAGAAGATTACCTGTACCCCGTACCTCTTCAGGATGCCATCCATCAGATCGATCCCGCTGATACCCGGCAGCATCAGGTCGAGGATAACCAGGTCGGGCCGCTCGGATTCCATGAGCGGATGCACCTCCGATGGGTCGCTGGTCGCAACCGGCTCGTAACCCGCCTTGGTCAGGATGTCCCGGACGTTCCTGAGCGTCTGAGGATCGTCGTCCACCGTCAGCACGCGGGAGGGCGCCTGGTCTGCAACTCGAGAGGATCTGGAGAGGCTGGGAGGAGTGCCCAACCCGGCAGCAGCCTCGTCTGCCACCGGAAGCGTGAAGATGAACCTTGACCCCATCCCCGGCCCGCCGCTCTCCGCCCAGATTCGGCCCCCGTGGGCCTCAACTATCCCCTTGCAGATCGCCAGGCCCAGACCCGTGTCTCCGGTGCCGGGGGGCCACTCATCTCCATCGCCCTTGGAAAACCTCCGGAATAAATGAGTAAGTCGTTCCGCAGGCACTCCCCCGGCCCTGATCCGTCACGGAAACCGCAACGTGAAAGTCCTGCGGTACCGCGCTCACCTCGATGACCGAGCCTTCCGGGGAGTATCGCGAGGCGTTGCCGAGAAGGTTGCCCAGCACCTGCACGATCCGCAATCTGTCCGCCAGGACCCGGGGCAACCTGGGAGGAAGATCGAAGCTCTTGCTGTTGCTGTTGCTGTTGCGGGCGCCGCCGTTCTGGAAGATGCTCCTGGCCTCATCCACGAGATCGGCGACCTCCAGTGCTGCCGGAGCCACAGGCAAGGTGCCGGTTTCGATGCGGGCCACGTCCATCAGGTCGTTGATCAGACTTCCGCATCCGGTCGGCCTGCTCCACTATGATCCGGAAGAACTGCCGCATCTCGGCGGGGTGATGGACGCCTGCCCCGATCTGCGCGTGTGCCTGTGCCACGGCGGCGGCTATACCTGCTACGGCATCGGCCGCATGGACCGGGGCTGGCAGGTGCGCCGCGAGGCACGGGCGCATATCACCCAACCACCCAGCAAGTACCTGGACAAGTTTTACTACGACTGCCTGACCCACAGCGAGGAGGCTCTGCGCTATCTCATCGACAGCGTGGGGATCGACCGTGTGGTCTTCGGCACCGATTGGCCCTTCGACATGGCCGCTGACTGGCCCGTGTCGTGGATATTGAGTATGGAAAGCCTGACCGTGGAAGAAAAGGAAGCAATACTCCATGGCAATCTGGAGCGGCTACTGGGGATTTAGCGCAAGGTGGTCTGGGCTGCCCAGAGTCTCTCGATGCCTGATGAAAATTGTCTGAATCAGGATTGTCAGAACTATAAGGATGCTCAGGACTAGAAATATCCTGAAAATTCCCAAATCCTGAAAATCCTGATTCAGACAATTACTTTGCACAAGCCCTGTGCTTGGAATCCAGGGCAATCGCATCTTAATTTTCAACACGCAAATCAAGCCAGAATCCCCGTCGTTCCCGTGAAAGCGGGAACCTAGAGGCCGTCGGCGCAAGCAAATCTGCTGAAAGCAGGACGCCGTGGATTCCCGCTTTCGCAGGAATGACGGTTATGGGGCTTTCAGAATTTATGATGCGATTGCCCTGTGCCTGGAATCAGCTCAAGTCTGCCAATGGCGGAGATTCTGTTATGATAGGCTCGTTGCCAACCGGTAACCGCAACCCTTGACCAAAAGGAAGGAGGAAACAGAGATGCTGAAATCCCTGGCGCATTTACCCCACCCCCCGATAATTAGATATTCATTATTATTGATTGCGGCAATACTGATGGTCGCGGCCGTTGCGGTCGTCACCATCAACCTCACCCAAGCCCAGTCGGCCAACGGGGTCCACGACACCGACGGCGACAAGCTCATCGAAATTGACAACCTGGAGCAGTTGGACGCCATCCGCTACGACGCCGACGGCGACGGACAGCCGGATGACGACGCCAACGCCAGCAAATACGCCGCCGCCTTTCCCGTCACCGGAAGCCAAACAGTCTGCGAACAAGGCTGCAACGGCTACGAACTGACCCGCTCGCTGGACTTCAGTTCCGCCGCAAGCTACGCCAACCGGATTAACGCCGCGTGGACCGGCGGCTCGGGCTGGCTCCCCATTAACAGCTACAATGCCACCTTCGACGGCAACGGAAACACGGTCTCCAACCTCTACATGGACCGCACCTCGGGCAGCAGTATCGGCCTTTTCGGCAGCATTACCAGCGCTGCCGTCATCCGAAGAATCGGACTGCTTAACGTTGAGGTAACCGGGGTAAACTCCGTCGGCGGACTGGTCGGGTCAAATACCGGCACAGTCAGCAGCAGCTACGCCACCGGCTCCGTCGCGGGATCCACATTCGTCGGCGGACTGGTCGGGTGGAATAGCGGCACAGTCAGCGGCAGCTACGCCACCGGCGCCGTCGCGGGCTCCAGCTACGTCGGCGGACTGGTCGGGTCAAATCATTCCAGCGGCACAGTCAGCAGCAGCTACGCCACCGGCGCCGTCGCGGGCTCCAGCTACGTCGGCGGCCTGGTCGGGTCAAATAGCGGCACGGTCAGCAGCAGCTACGCCACCGGCCCCGTCACGGGATCCTCCAACCACATCGGCGGACTGGTCGGGCGAAATGAAAGAGGCACGGTCAGCAGCAGCTACGCCACCGGCGCCGTCGCGGGCTCCAGCACCGTCGGCGGCCTGGTCGGGCAAAATTATCCCTTCGGCCCAGTCAGCAGCAGCTACTGGGATACTCAAACCTCCGGGCAAAGAAAAACCTCGAGTGGCGCGGGCCACACCACGGCCCAGTTGCAGGCGCCCACTGGCCGCACCGGCATCTACGCCAGTTGGAGCACCCGGACTTGGGATTTTGGCAGCAGCAGCCAGTACCCGGCCCTGAAAGCGGATATGGACGGCGACGGGACGGCGACCTGGCAGGAGTTCGGCCCGCAAATCGAGGGCGACCGGCCAATGCCGACCAATACGCCAATGCCGACCAATACGCCAGCGCCGACCAATACACCCAGGGCAACCAATACGCCAGCGCCCACCAATACGCCTGGGGCGACGGACGCAGCCAGGGCGGCCAATACGCCGGCGCCCGGTTCCCTGCCTGCCGGATTCAAGGCCGTGGTCTACGGCGGGTACCACGTCTGCGGGCTTAAGGACGATGGCTCGGCGGTCTGCTGGGGCTCCAACTACACCGGTCAGGCGACGCCTCCGGAGGGCGACCGCTTCACCGCCCTGAACGGCGGCGCCAATTACACCTGCGGGGTGCGAACCGACGGGAAACTGGTCTGCTGGGGCGGCCTCAACGGCGTCTTCCCGGAGTAGCGCCGCAGCAATCGTAACAAATCTCTGGGGCGCTGCAAAAGGCTCTCGTGCGCCATTCCCACCCCGGCCCGTTCACCCTGAGCTTGTCAAAAGATGAACGGGTTGAGGTGGGGCGCTCCCGTTATTTCCCCAATATCCAACCGCAGAGTCTTTCGGATGCCCTTATCCTTCCCGGTTAGCAAGTCAATTGCAGAATCGCGTTAGCTGCCTGTCATTCTGAGCGAAGCGCAGAATCTCGCCTGTGTCGCCCAGGTTCTTCGCTTTGTAGGACTTATGCAGTTGAAAGCGACGGTTGCAAAATCCCCTCCCCCTCAAGGGGAGGGGATTTCATAGCCAACTGCGTAATTCCTATCCTGATTCAGACAATCGCTTTGCGCAAGACCTGCCGTTTAGCCCTATCCCCGGTTGAACACCCCCCGCCGTTGCCGTATCCTAGCAGCGTTATCCATGTTTGTTGCCCATTCTTACGTTGCAGGTGCGAGTATGAAGTATGACGTGATTGTTGTGGGGGCTGGATCGGCCGGATGCGCCATGGCGGCGCGGATGTCAGAAGACGCGGAGCGGTCGGTGCTGCTGCTGGAGGCCGGGCCCGATTATCCCGACATCGAGACGTATCCCGAAGCCCTCAAGAACGGCTATCATTCGGAGCTGGCCTCGCTGCACGGCTCGGAGCACAACTGGTCCTTCGTCGGCCAGCCCACCCCGGACCGCCCCAATGATATGTATGCGCCCCGGGGCAAGGTGGTGGGCGGCACCAGCGCCATCAACGGCCAGGTGTTCCTGCGCGGTGTGCCCGAGGACTATGACGGCTGGGCCGCCGCGGGCAACGACGAGTGGGAATACATCAAGCTGCTGCCCACCTTCCGCCGTATGGAAACGGACCTGGACATCCGCGACGACTTCCACGGCGACGACGGGCCGATGCGGGTGCGGCGACACAAGGAGGAGGCCTGGGAGCCATTGATGCACGCCTTCCAAGCGGCCTGCATCACCGAGGGATTCGCCGCCGGGCAGGACATGAACAACCCCGACTCCTCCGGCGTGTCCGCGCTGCCGATGAACAATGTGGACGGCGTCCGGCTCAGCACGGCGCTCTCGTACATCAACCCCATCCGGCACCGGCTCAACCTCACCATCCGCCCCAACGCCCTGACCACCCGCGTGCTGTTCGAGGGCAACAAGGCGGTGGCGGTAGAGGTGGAGAGCGGCGGCGAGACCTTCACCGTCGAGGGAGAACGCATCGTCCTGTCTGCCGGCTCCATCGCTTCGCCGCACATACTGATGCACTCCGGCGTAGGGCCGCGGGCGCACCTGGAAAGCGTCGGCGTCCCGGTCGTCCACGACCTGCCCGGCGTGGGCCAGAACTATCGCGACCATCCCCAGGTGGGGATCGCCTTTAGCGCCCAGGAGGACTTTCCACTGAACTTCGACGCCCCCAGGACCCAGTTGGGACTGCGCTACACCGCGACGGGTTCGGACCTGCGCAACGATATGGTGATTTTCCCGACGACCTTCTCAACCCCCATGGGAGACCTGACCGGGCCGGGTGAGGACTTCCGAATGTCGGCCATCCTGAACCTGGCCAAGGGCCACGGCCAGGTCACTTTGACTTCCGCCGATCCACACGACCAGCCTCTGCTGGAGTACCACTTCCTCGAAGACGAGCGGGATACCGAGCGGCTGCGGGATGGCGTGCGCCTGATAGTGCGGCTGACGGAAGGCGAAGCCTACAAGGAAATTCTCAAGGAACGCCTCGACCCCACCGATGAAGACCTGGCTTCCGACGAGGCGCTGAACGCCTGGCTGCACAAGATGGTGCGAACTTCCCAGCACCTGGTTGGGACATGCAAGATGGGCCCGGCGTCGGACCCCACGGCGGTGGTTGACCAGTACGGGCGCGTTCACGGCCTCGAGGGGCTGAACGTGGCCGATGCCTCCGTCATGCCCGACACTCCCAGGGCCAACACCAACGTCAGCACCATCATGATTGCCGAGAGAATCTCCGACTTCATCAAGGAGGGCAAGTAGAATGAAGTACGACGTTATCGTTATCGGGGCCGGTTCCGGCGGATGCGTAGTCGCCTCCCGCCTGGCCGAGGACGCCGACCGCTCGGTGCTGCTGCTGGAGGCCGGGCCGGACTATCCGGACTATCAGCACTACCCCGACGACCTTAAGTACGGCTACAAGCCGGACGCCTCAGCCCAGGGCGCGCCCCACAACTGGACCTGGTGGGCGCAGGGATCGGCCCAGCAGTCCGAAATGCTCCCCGCGCCCCGGGGCAAGGTCGTAGGCGGCACCAGCGCCATCAACGGCCAGGTGCTGCTGCGCGGCGTCCCCGAGGACTACGACGGCTGGGCAGCCGAGGGCAACGACGAGTGGAAGTACATAGACTGCCTTCCGTTCCTCCGCAAGATGGAAACGGACATGGACATCACAGACGACTTCCACGGCAACGAGGGCCCCATCCCCGTCCGACGCTTCAAGAAAGAGGATTGGCTGCCCTTCCAGCAGGCGTTCGTGCAGGCATCTATTGATGCTGGCTACCCCGAAGACTACGACATGAACGCCCCGGATTCTGGCGGCGCCGGCCCCATCCCCATGAACAACCCCGAGGGCGTCCGCATGAGCACCGCCCTCACCTTCCTCAATGCCGTGCGCCACAGGTTGAATCTCACCGTGCGCTCCGGCGTGGTCGTGCGCCGCATCCTGTTCGACCCTCCGGCGGAGCCGGGACAAAAGCCAAAGGCCGTTGGAGTCGAGGTGGAAAGCGGCGGAGAGGTCTATCAAGTGGAGGCCGACCAGATTGTCCTCAGCGCGGGCGCCATGGCCTCTCCTCAGATTCTGATGCTGTCGGGCGTCGGCCCGGCTGACCACCTGCGTGAGATGGGCATCCCGGTTATCCACGAGCTTCCGGGCGTCGGTCAGAACCTGCGCGACCACCCCATCGTCGCCTTAATCTGCGAAGTGCGTGACGACCACGAGCAGGATCCACTGGCCCCGCGCACCCAGACCGGCCTGCGTTATACCGCCACCGGCTCGCCCGACCGCAACGATATGCAGATAACGGCGTCGTCCTTCTCCACGCCCATCGGCGGGGCCGACCCCTTCGAGCCGGGGGGTGTGCGCATCCAGTGCATCCTGGAGTTGGCCGACGGCAAGGGCGAGGTGCGGCTCTCCGCCAATGACCCCCACGTCCAGCCCTCGCTGAACTATCACTACCTTGAGGAAAAACGCGACGTTGAGCGCCTGCGGGAGGCTGTCCACATCAGCCTCATGCTGCTGGAGCACGATGCGTTCGGCCCCATAGTCGAAAGGGTGATCCAGCCTTCGGAAGAGGTCTTGGCATCTGACGAGGCTCTGGACGCCTGGATGCGCCAAACGGTGTTCAACACCACCCACGCCTCCGGCACCTGCAAGATGGGGCCTGCCAGCGACCCGATGGCCGTGGTAGACCAGCGCCTCAGCATCCACGGGCTGGAGAATATCAAGGTCGCGGACGCATCGGTGATGCCCAACGTCATCCGCGCCAACACCAACTGCACCACCATCATGATCGGCGAGCGCTGCGCCGAGTGGGTCAGGAGCGGCTGACTTCCGCAGCCCGATCGAACATTGTGCTTGGGTCAGAGGCCGACGGACTTTCAACCGTCGGCCTCTTGCTTTGGCGCGTAAAACCAGCCCGGCGTGTGGTATTTTAATGAGCATGAATGACGACAAGACCGAAATAGGACGCCTGATCGTTGGCCGCCAGGCTCCCGCGCTCACCGCGGCGCTGTGGCGGCTGGTTCAGGAGGCGAAGAGCGCCGACGTTCTGGCCCCGGCGACCGTGGTGGGTCCTACGTCCTACGCCAACCTCAGCCTGCGCCATGAGTTGGGGCGCGCCGGCTTCGTCAACGTCCGGTTCATCGTAATGCCGATGTTGTCTGAGATGCTGGGTGGGGCCGCGCTGGCCAGGCAGGGCCGCAAGCCGCTGACGGCGGTGATGGAAAGCGTGTCGCTAAGAGCGGTGCTGCCCCGGGCGACGGGGCCGCTGGCTCCGGTGCACGAGCATCCGTCAACCCATGCCAGCGTGCGGGCTTCCTTCAGGGAGCTGCGCACCGCTAACGAGGATATGCTGGCCGGTCTGGAAAGACAGGGCGGTGTGCGCGGCGAGGTTGTGCGGCTATTTCGCGCCTTCCGGGGGAACCTTGCCGACGGCTGGCACGACGTGGAAGACCTGGCGGAAGCGGCCGCCGAGGCGGTGCGCCGGAGCGCCCCCCCCGGCCTCGACGATCTGGGGCTGATCATCTTCTATCTGCCTCGCAACGTGAGCCCCGCGGAGACCAGTCTCATAGAGGCTCTGGCGCAGCAGCGGCGTTGTGCCGTACTGCTGGGGACAACCGGAGATTCGGAGGCGGACGAGCCGACGGAAAATCTCTCACAAAGGCTGCAACCTCTTCTGGGAGAGGCCCTGAAGACCAGCGACGAATCCGCCGAGCCTTCTCAAATTCCCGGCGAAGCTACCCTGCACATCGCTCCCAACGCTCACGAGGAACTCCGGTGGGTCATTCGCCAAGTTGTCCAGGAAGCGGGGGAAAGAAAAACCCCCTTCCACCGGATGGCGATTCTTTACCGCGCCGACAACCCCTATGGCTCACTGATACGGGACGAGTTGCGTCTGGCAGGCATTCCCATGGCCGGGCCGAGCCGGGAGTCCCTGGCCGACACCGCCATGGGACGCGCGCTGGCTGGCCTGCTGCGGCTGTCGGACGGCGAGTTCCAGCGGGCCGACGTGATGGCCTGGCTTACCGGCTCCCCGATCCGCCCGCCCGCCGGCAGGACTCCGGGCTTCAACCCCAGCCGCTGGGACTCCCTGACCCGGAAGGCGGGCATCGTTGGCGGACTGGACCAATGGCGCAGCCGCCTCGATAGCTATGCCAGGCAGTTGACCAATAGCGCGGCAGAGCGGCTCAAAGCTGAAGAGATTACGGAAGCCCGCGCCGCACGAATGAGGGCCGAGGCAACCGCTGCCCGCAATGCGCTGTCCTTCATAGAAAAGCTGGCGGAGGATTTCCGACCGCCCGCTGAAGGCAGACCGTGGGAAGAGTTCTGCCGATGGGCCGAAAACCTGTTGACCATCTACCTGTCCCACGACCTACCGGAAACTGAGGGCGTAGCCCGGGAGCAGGTTCGCCGCATCTTGGAAGGGTTGAGGGCGGCGGACAGCATCAACCCGGCAGCGACGATGGCCGCATTCCGTCAGACCATCGAGGAAGCGCTGCGGGCGCCCATGGGTCACTTGGGAGTGACAGGCCAGGGCGTGTTCGTATCCCCCTTCTCCGCTGTAACCGGCATGAGCTTCGATACCGTGTGGCTGGTAGGCATGATCGAGGGCCAAGCGCCCCCCGCAGTCCGTCCCGACCCGCTGCTCCCGGAATCCGGCTGGCAGGCGGCGGGCGGAAAATCGCGCCAGAAGGAGCGGGTGGCTGCGGAGCGTTACGACTACCTGTCGGCCGTGGCCTCGGCCCCCCGGCGGGCTCTGTCCTATCCCGTGGCCGACGCCTCCTCTCAACGGGAGGCCTACCCCTCGCGGTGGTTCCTGGAGCAGGCCACGGCCCTGGAGGGCGAGCGGGTTCACACCAGCGACCTGCCTAGGCTGCGGGGCCGTCCGTGGCTGACGGTTAACGATTCCGGGGCGCAGGCCCTGGCGGATCTTACGGACACTGCCTTGGCCGACCGCCACGACTACCACCTGCACCGCCTGCTGCAATGGCGGCGCGAAGGCAGGATTCTGGACAGCCACCCGCTGGCCCAGCAGGGGCCACTGGCCAATGCGGCCCGGATGGCGCGGAGCCGGAACCTGCGGCGCCTGACGGAGTTCGACGGCAATCTGACCGCGATGGCGGCGACTGCCGGATTCGGCCCTCAATTGAGGCAGTCGCCGGTCTCGGCCACCAGCCTCGAAAGCTGGGCCACCTGCCCATTCCGTTACTTCCTCGGTCACGTACTGCGCCTCAGCGCGCTGGAAACGCCGGAGGAAATCACCACCATCAGCGCCATGGACCGGGGATCGCTGGTACACGACATTCTGGAGCGGTTCATCAAGGAATCCACGGCGGCCAGCGAGGTGCCCAAGCCCGGAGAGGCATGGAGCAACCGTAGCCACCACCGTCTGACGCGGATTGCCGGGGAGGAATTCACCAACGCCAAGTCGCGGGGCGTCACCGGAAAGGGTCTGCTCTGGGAGCTGGCGAAGCAGGAAATACGCGACGACCTCGAGACTTTCATGGAGGACGACACGAACCTGCGGGCAGTCCACGGCACCGTGCGGCTCCAGGTGGAAGCCTCATTCGGCTTCGGCGGCGACTCGCCCGTAGTGGAGGACGCCGAAACGCAAATGCGTTTTCGCGGCTACATTGACCGGGTTGACCTCAACGCCGACGGCTCATCGGCCCTCGTTATTGATTACAAGACCGGCAGCGCGTCGCCATACCAGGAACTGAAGAATGACCCCATAGACCACGGCAAGCGGCTGCAACTGGGCGTCTATTCTCTGGCGGCCCGACAGCTTGCTCCCAACGCAACAGAAGTCCGGGCGGCCTATTGGTTCACAAAAACGGACGCCGGGCTGCGATTCGCCCCTCCCGCCCATTTCGACATCAATGACAACGAGGTGGGGGAGCGGTTCCGCGAGGGTGTCTCTACCATAGTGGGCGGGATTCACGCCGGCCTGTTCCCCGCGAACCCCGGTCCCTGGGTGAATTTCGGGCAGTCCAGATCAGGCCCGAAGAACTGCGGATTCTGCGATTTCGATTCGTTATGTCCGGCCCGGCGGATCGACGTCTGGGGGCGCAAAAAGTCCGACAGCCTCTTGTCCGAGTACCGGGCGCTGTCCGGCGAGTGAGGGGAGCAATAGCCTTGACTGCACAGATAAAGCCTGCTTCGCCGCCCAGCAGCGGATTCACGCCCATAGACTCCGATGCCCGCAGCATCATCGGTGAGCACCTGGAGGAAACGCTCTTTGTCGAGGCCAGCGCCGGCACGGGCAAGACCTCCAGCCTCGTCCGGCGAGTGGTGAACCTGGTTGCTACGGGCAAGGCCACGCTTGATCGCATCGCGGCCATCACCTTCACCGAAGCCGCCGCCGCCGAACTGCGAGACCGCGCCCGCCAGGAACTGGAAAGGGCCTCCGAAGATTCCGCCCGCAGCGAAGAAGAGCGGAAGCGCTGCCAACAGGGAATCGCCGACCTGGACCAGGCGGCCATCCGCACGCTGCACGCCTTTGCCGCGCTTCTGCTCCACGAGCGTCCCCTGGAGGCGGGATTGCCTCCGGCCTTCGAGACCACCGACGAAATCGCCGCCGGAATCAAGTTCAACGAAGTGTGGAACGCCTGGCTGGACAAGGCCCTGGAGGAGGATTCACCACTGGCCCCGCACCTGGCAATAGCCATCACTCTGGGCATGACCCTCTCTCAGCTCAAGGACACCGCCCTGGAATTCCACAAGAATTACACCGACCTCACCGAGGTCAGCTTCGACGGGGCGTCCGCTCCGATCGCGTCCGCTGCCGGAATGCTGGCGGATGAGTGGCCGGAGGCTGAACATCTTTGCCAATTTTCCAAGCTCGGCGGCGAAGACCCCCTGTATAGACACATACATACAAAGGCCGGGACGCTCCGGCGACTGGCGGAAGCGGAACCCGGCTCGTCAGGCGCCTACCGACTCCTGCGTCGCGTTCTGCCTCTCAAGTCCACCCGGGGAAAACAAGGCGATTGGGACATCGACCCATACACCGGGGAGAACGCCTGTACCGCGCTGAAAAGAACGCTCAGGGAAATGGACGACGCGGTAACCGAGGAAATTGCGCAGGCTCGGCTGGCCGCCCTGCTGCCGATACTGGAGGGGCTGCGTGGGTTCGCCCTGGACTACGCCCGGCAGCGCAGAAACGAGGGACGGGCCGAGTTTCACGACCTGCTGGTATGGGCCCGCGAGCTGTTGCGCGACGACCTGGAAGTGCGGGACCACTTCCGGCGCCGCTTTTCACATCTGCTAATTGACGAAGCCCAGGACACCGATCCAATTCAGGCCGAAATCGCCATGTTCCTGGCCGAAGCGGTACCGGAAGGGACTTCACCCGACCTGCGGCCCGCTGCATGGGAGCAGATTACTCCTGAGCCAGGCAAGCTGTTCGTGGTCGGCGACCCCAAGCAGTCCATCTACCGCTTCCGCCGCGCCGACGTGGCGCAAATGAAGGCCCTCCAGCAGCGCATGGAGCAGTCCGGCGGGCGCACGGTCAGCCTGGTGCAGAACTTCCGCTCCCGGGAACCCATAATCGCCTGGGTCAACCGCCTCTTCGGGCAGTGGATGGAGGACAACCGCAACGAGAACGGCGGTCAGGGCTACATACAGGCCGACTACGAAGAAATGTCCGCCAGCCGGTATTGCGACGAAGCCGGCCCACTCCATCCACAAGTTTGGGCGCTGGCCGATGTGGAGTCCGGCGACGGGATTGAAGTTATCCGGAGCCAGGAAGCCGATGACCTAGCCTCCCTGCTGGAGCAGATGGTAGCGCAGGGATGGCAGACCTTGGACCGGGAGGCCACGGAAGCCCAGGGCCGGGAGATTTATCGCCCCGTCAGCCATTCGGACATCTGCATACTGATGCCCACCCGCACCGGCATTCGCACACTGGAGCGCGGATTGGAGAGCCGGGATATCCCGTACCGGCTGGAGAGTGCGTCGCTCATCTTCGAGACCCAGGAAATCCGCGACCTTCTCAACTGCCTGAGGGCCATTGACGACCCGGCAGACCAGGTTGCCACGGTGGCCGCGCTGCGTTCTCCCGCCTTCGGTTGCAGCGATGTTGACCTGCTGCGACATCACGAAGCCGGCGGGCGCTTCGACTACCTGGCCGAACCTGAAGGCCGCCGGGAAGGGCCGGTGAGCGAGGCCCTGGCATCTCTGAGGAACTTTCACGAGGAGCGGGACTGGAGGTCCACTGCCGCCCTCATAGATAATTTTGTTCGCCAGCGCGGGTTGATGGAGGCGGCGGCAGGACATCCGCGAATGCGGGAGCAGTGGCGGCGCTACCGCTTCATGGTGGAGCAGGCGTGGCAGTTCGCCGCCGCCGACGGCAACTCGCTGCGTGCCTTCGTGGAGTGGGTAGAGGACCAGATCAGCGAGCGGGCCCGTGTAACCGAGGCCCCGGTGCCTGAATCCGACGAAGAAGCCGTGCGGGTGATGACCGTTCACGCGGCCAAGGGGCTGGAGTTCCCGGTAGTAATTCTAACCGGCATCAATTCGGACTCCAACAGGCAGAGAAACAATACACTGTTCGACCGGAATGAAGGGCTCGTCGAAGTTGGGTTCGGCCCAAGCGACAATCGCTTCGGCACACCGGGCTTTGAAGATTTGGTCAAGCGGGAACAACGGATGTCAGAGTCGGAACGCATCCGGCTGATGTACGTGGCGGCCACTCGCGCCCGCGATCACCTGGTGCTAAGCCTGCGCCGGAAGTCAGACTCGAGCGGCTCAAATTCGGCGGCGGGCAGGATCTCTGAATACCTCGCCGAATCCCCCGAACTCTGGAAACCGGTTGAATTGGCAGCGCTACCCGAGGCCTCGCAAGTCGAACCCGAAGACATTGAAGTAGCTCAGGATGCCACCTCGCCCATCGAACATTCCGTCCAGGCCCTCGACCAGTGGGCGGCAGAGAGAGAAGCTCTATACCTCGAACTTGGCCGCCCCGCGTCCGCCGCGGCCACATCCCTGGGCCGCAGAGAACGAAATGAGCAGGACGACAAGGAAGAACCGGACCAGGAGCCGGAACAGCCCTGGCGTCGCGGGCGCGCCGGAACGGCGGTGGGGCGGGCGGTTCACGCAGTGTTACAGGCGATAGAACTGGAAACCGGCGAAGGCATCGCCGACCGCGCCCGGGCGCAAGCCGTGGCCGAGGGGGTTCCCAGCCACGAAGCCGAGGTCGCCGGGCTGTCGCGCGTCGCGGTTGAAAGCGCCATCGTGAAGCGCGCCGTGGCGTCGCTCCGGTTCTGGCGCGAGGTTCCCGTCGCCGTGCCCACCGGTGGCGGCTCGCTCCACGGCTTCATAGACCTGCTGTTCGAGGAGGCCGACGGGTTGGTGGTGGTGGACTACAAGACCGACTCCGTAACCGACGCCGAAGCGCCCAAGGCAGTCCAGCGCTACCGGCTGCAAGGGGGCGCCTACGCCCACGCCATCGGAGAACTCACCGGCAAGCCGGTCAAGGAAGTGGTGTTCCTCTACCTCAAGTCCAACAGAGAGGAAAGGCTGCCAGACCTGGCCCAAGCGATGCAGGACGCGCAGGCGGAGGCCGAGGCGCTCCTGGGGGCGTAGGAGCGTAGGCGAAGCCGGCGGTCAGAGTTGGAGCAGGAAGTCTGCCAGCGGCCGGAGGGCGGGGGAGTTCCAATCCCATACGCTGGCGTTGGCCGCTTCCCCCAACCGTCGGCCCGGCTCATCGGCGACCGCGAGATAAGAGTGCAGTCTTGCCTTGCTGCGTTCACTTTTGGGAACAATGGCAGGGTTTCTACAAAACAAGTACCTGTCTACACATTGCAACGCCTTCACGACTTCGCGACTTCCTTCCAGTGATCGAAGGAATAAGTCCTCCAAGTTTCCCGTATAATTCTCATCAGGCAAGATGGCTACCGATACTGAAAGCCTGCCGGGTTGTGCTACCCACGGTTGCGAAGGGGGCGGGGAGATTTGCTCGAGTCAAAAGGGCGCAAAGGCTCCGAAACGCTGCCTTCGGGTCG
Organism: Dehalococcoidia bacterium; assembly: GCA_965261945.1. Classification (GTDB taxonomy): domain Bacteria; phylum Chloroflexota; class Dehalococcoidia; order Lucifugimonadales; family UBA3495; genus VXOI01. The sequence continues at coordinate 1,156,031 of CBDHEF010000002.1, read as the reverse complement.
TTGTCTGCGTCTCTAATAATCGCCAGATTGTTTAGCCGGGAAAGGTGGCGGGCATTGACAAGGGCGCCGGACAGAAATGGCCCAAAGTTAGCCGTTCCGCCCACCCTGGCAATTTGGATGCCGGATTTGTTAATTGATTTTAGAAAAGCATCCATGAACCTGGCACCGTCAATTCCTTCAACCAACAGAAGCGAATGGCTTTGCGCTTCGTCAAATTGGTACGGCAGACGACTGACCACTAGCGAACCTCGGCGCCGCAGATGAGGGTGACGCGCGCCAACGGCTCAAGGGTGACGCGCGCCAACGGCTCAAAGGTCAATTGCTCGAAGCAGCGGAAGTTTTCTATGCTGAACGAGGTGTACAAGTTGGACACCTACCTGCGATTGTTGGCCGCCGCCCTACTTCCGGGTTGCCCGGCCCTTCAGGGCGGCGAGAGCCATGCCTATACTGACTACTCCCACGGCCGCTATGGCGATTATACCATTGAGGATCGCCTGGACATCCCAGCCTCCGTAAATCAGGGAGCGTAGGGCGGCCAGCACGTAGGTTACCGGGTTGTAGTCGGCGGCGGTGGAGAGCCAGCCGGTCATGGCTTCCTGCGGCACGAACAGCGAGGTCATAAACAGGAACGGGAAGAAAAGCAGGAAGCTGATGTTCACCGCCGCAGCGCTCCCGGTCTTAAAGGCGATGGCGTAGGGGAAGCCGGAGAACATCAGGCCCCAAATTCCGGATACCAGCATGAAAATCAGTATGCCCGCCACTCCGGTCTCGAACCACACACCCGCAATGAAGCCCATGATAATCACCGGGATAGTCAGCGCCACAACCAGAGCGAAGTCGGCCACCATCAACCCCAGCAACAGGGCAAGGCGGTTAACCGGGGTCATCACCAGCCGGTCGAAATAGCCGCTCTGTATGTCGGCCACCACGGTGGTAGCCCGCGATATGCCGGTCACGGCAAACAGCACCGCCACCGGCAACTGGAAGGCTCGATAGTCCAGTCCCGGGATGCTCTCCGCGAAGTCCTCCAGCGCTCCCACCGTCATAACGTACATGAAGACCGGTATGACCAGGGCCGGAATGGTCGTTTCCGGGTCACGGGCGACTGAACGCACTGCCCGTCCCGAAACTGATATGAGGTCCCGAATAAATCCCGCTTTCCGTGCCCGAAGCATTTGACCGGCGGTAACCGCAGCCATGAAGTTCTCCTGACGATTCTGGGGTGCCGTCCCTTATGTGGACGCGAGCGGAGTCTTACGCGCCAATGGCCTGCGGCGTTTCCGCTTCCGGCGGTTCCGGGGCTGCGACGTCGCTCTGGAAGCGGGCGCCGGTAACTTGCAGGTAAACGTCATCGAGCGTCGGGGTGCGAAGGGTCAATTCCTGAACGGCAAGGCCCACTTCGTTCAAGCGCAGGGCCACGGCGCTGATGAGAGACGCGCCATTGCTGACACTGATGGTAATTTCGTTGCCGTGGGTCTCGATGCCCAAAACCGACGGAATGCCCGCCAGCGCTTCGGTAGCTTCGGCAGCATCGCCCTCCAGCCGGGCCACGATGAGGTCGGCGCCCCTGGCCCGCTTCAACTCCCCGGGCGCCCCCTGGATGGCCAACCGGCCCTGGTCTATTATCCCTACCCGCTCGGCCAGGGCGTCGGCTTCTTCCAGGTATTGAGTGGTCAGGAAGATGGTCACGCCCAGTATGGCGTTGATTTCGCGCACTTCCTCCCAGATGCGGGAGCGGCTCAGGGGGTCGAGGCCGGTGGTAGGCTCGTCCAAGAAGAGGACATCAGGGTTGTGAATCAGGGCTGCGGCCAAGTCCAGGCGCCGCTTCATCCCGCCGGAGTAAGTGCCGATTAGCCGTCCCATGGCATCGCCGATGTCGACGAGGCTGGACAGTTCCTCTATGCGCCGGTCAATCTCGCGGCGACCGAGCCCGTAGAGGCGGCCTTGAAGCCTTAGCAACTCCCGTCCGGTCTGCTTGTTGTCCAGCGCTGCCTCTTGCAGGGCGACGCCGATGCGGCTGCGTACCTGGTCGGCCTGGGTCATCACGTCGTACCCGGCAACCCTTGCCCGCCCGCCGGTAGGGGCCATCAGAGTCACCAACATTCGGATGACGGTGGTCTTGCCCGCGCCGTTGGGTCCCAGGAATCCGTAGATTTCACCCTTGCGCACTGCGAGGTCAACGCCGTCCACGGCTCGAACAGAGCCAAATTGTCGCACCAGGCCGTGAGTTTCGATGGCGTGATTTGAGGAAGAGGAATGGTCGTGCATTTATTCGCGCCAATTTTTCAAGGTATGTTCGCCAGCGCTTTTTTTCGTAACGCCCGCAATTTGATGATAGCATGGCAATCGCGGCAAGAAAGCGGGCAACTGTCATCAAATTTGCGCCGAAGCAAGGGAAGGCGTCTCAAGTGCGGCAGACAAAGATAAAACTGAGGATTCACGAACTCCTGGAAGTCGGGCACAACGAAGACAGGTTGAGCCGTACCCTGGACACGTTGTTACTGGTGCTGATAGTCAGCAACGTCACCGCACTGGTAATCAGCACCGACCAGCGCATCCATGACGCCGCGCCCGGATTCTTCCTCTGGTTCGAGGGGGTGTCCTTCGGCATATTCGCGGCGGAGTATTTTCTCAGGCTATGGGCCTGCACCGCAGAACCCCGCTTCGCACATCCCATTACAGGGCGACTGCGTTATATGCTACAGCTGTTGATGGTGGCCGACGCCGTGGCGGTTTTTTCCTTTTTCCTCATAGTGGTTCTGCCGCCGGACGCCGGCCTGAACCTGGGTGTTCTCCGGGCCCTGCGTCTGGTTAGCCGGATGGGGCGGCTGGCCCGATACTCGCTCGGTATACAAGCCCTCACCCTCGCCATCTCCTCCCGGAGAAACGAACTGCTGGCCGTGGTGTCGGTGGTGGCCGTTCTTCTGGTTTTGGCCTCGTCGCTGATGTTCTACATAGAGCAGGCGGCGCAGCCGGACAAGTTTTCCAGCATTCCGGCGGCGATGTGGTGGAGCATCATCACGGTCACCACCGTGGGATACGGTGACGTCGCGCCGATCACTCCCCTTGGTCAGATGCTGGCCGGTGTGATTGCACTGCTGGGCATCGGGATATTCGCCCTTCCCGCCGGCATCCTGGGGTCCGGCTTCATGGAGCAAGTGTCTCGACCCCGCGAGCCATCCAGCAGAATTTGCCCCCACTGCGGACGCGACATCGAGAATTAAGCGCAGTCGCGCCCGGGGCGGCAGGGTATGGACGAAATTGGCGTCTTTGTCCGCGAGTTGGCAGAAGCGGGGTTGCGCCCCTAGACTACTGCCTCTGCCCTGCGCTGGCTTACCTCAGCGGCGAAGCGGGTCAGGAGACCGGCCAGCCGTCCCGGGACTTCCACGTTGGGGGAGTGCCCGATGCCGTGAAAGACGTGCAAATGCCTGTTTTCATGGGGCAGGGCCAGGTATTCGGCGACAATGTTGTCCACGCCGACGGTGGTGTCGCGGTCTCCACCCACGACCATGGTGGGAACGGTAATTTCTCCCAGGCGCTCCCGCAGGCGCAGCGCACCCATGGAGCGGCGTCCGCCGATGGCGCGCTCAATGGGGTTGCGCAGTATGGTGTTTTTGACTTCATCCACAAAGTCGGGCGTGACATGTGGCGCCTGGAAGCCCATGTCTCCCTGGGTCAGGCCGCCTTCCGCGAAGGACGCCTGCAATTGCTCCTCCCAGTTGTTAGCCAGCGCTCGCCCGTTCAACGGCGCAGAGTTCAGCAGCACCAGGGCCCGCAGCATATCCTTATGCGCCATCGAGAACTGGGTTACGGTCGCCCCGCCCATGGAATGGCCTACCAGCATGAAGTCGCTAAGCCCCAATGCCGAGACCGCGTTGTACAGGTCTTCGGCGAAAGACTGCACCGTGTACCCGTCTTCCGTATCGGCACGGCCGGAGTCGCCGGCCCCCCGGTTGTTGAAGGCAATGATGCGGAAGCGCGGATTACCGTCCTGCCGCTCCCGGCTCAGGCGCTCGATGGTGTAACGCCACAGAGCGGCGGATGATGCGTAGCCATGCACCAGCACGATGGCTTCTGGGCCGTCGCCCTCCTCAAAGTATTGCAGCTTTACCGGGCCTGCCTGAACAAACCTGCTCTCCATGATGCCGCCTCCCAAGGGTGTCCGCCTGCCGCGCGGCGAAGTATGTAGGAACCGGAAGTATCCTACCACGAACCGCCGCGCAGGGTATCTCCCGCCGGTCGCAAGAGGGTAACAGAGTCATTGTTCGGGTCAGAATTAACCGGATTTTGAGATTTCCTGTGGCAGTTCCAGTTCTGGCCTCTGGCCGTCCATTAACCCTGCAAGTCGTGGTCAGAAAACCTGCCCCGGTTGTGGGCCCATGGTGGTCCTGCTTCCTGTGCAACAGATAAGAGACGGCAACTACTTCAGACTTGTCGAGCGCGTCATCGGCCAGCTCCGGAACATCGGGATAACCGCCAGGCTGCAAACGATGGAGCGAGGAACCTTCTTCGACAGGCTGGATGAGGGAAGCACGACCCAGGAAAGAATTGACGCTTGGGGTGAGGGCAAGGAAATTTTCGCCAATCCCCGGGAGTTCTATGGCCCACCTTGGGAAAACTGGAAGCTGGTCCAGCAGCCACCAGTGGATTGTTAGGGGCGATGTGACGCGCGGCATGAGGTCGGGCGCCATCTCCCCAGAGGGGTCAGGTTGAAAACTTTCCTGTGGAGCACCGGCGGCAGGGCCTGGGGCTCAACCGGCGTCTCTGGCGCCTTCCCGCGCTGGCAATCCTGCTGGCGCTGAGAGGGATAGCCGCCACCGCTGCCACCATCGCCCGATGCCTCACGCCGGAAATTCGGCAAAGTGGGAGCGATATAGTGTCCGTGCCTTTATAATCTCTCCCATGATCCAGCTATTCCGTCTATCGCTGTGGGTAATGCGGCGGCGCTTGCGCAGAGCGTGGGGACTGACTGCCGTAACTGCCATGGGCATCCTGGCCGCAGTAACGCTGTTGAGCGCCACCGCGCTTTATTCGCAGGCGCTGGCGGAGGCCGGGGTACGTCATGCCCTTTTCACCCAGTCGCCGACGGCGCTGCACGTTCAAGCCCTGGCCCAGAACCGCCCCCTTGGGCCGGAAGATTACGATGAGCTTCGCGGTGTTGCCGAGGAAGCGATTCAGCGTAGAATCGGGAGCCTGAAGGTAGGGCAGGAGCGGTTCGGCCGGACTCAGGCCGGTATGCCGCTCACCATCAACCCCTCGCAGCAGCCTCCTCCCTTGGGATCGCCGTCGGGGAGGCTCTTCTTTATGACCGGCTTTGCCGAGCACTCCCGCCTTCTGGAAGGCAACTGGCCGCAAGGAAGCGGGACAGTGGGGCAGGACGGGGTTGAGCTGGAGGCCGTCATCGGTGACCGGGTCGCCAACGATATGGGGTACGAGGTAGGCACCCGGGTGTTCATCACCCCCTTCCGAACTGCGCCGGAGGAGCGCATAGTCATCAACATTGTCGGGGTGGCCGCCCCCATCGATCCGCGTGACGAGTACTGGTTGGGTCTGCCCCACCAGTTCAGCCCCCAAACCGTGGGGGAGATTCTGGTCATTCCGGCCTATGTTACCGAGGATGAATTCCTGCAAGTGCTGGGCCGCCGCTTCCCCATAGCCGTCGGAGACTTCGGCTTCAACGTATTCGTTGACCCATCGATGATTACGGCGGGCGCTGTGGACGCGACCCAGGAGGCGCTGGATGGCCTCGAAACCGACCTGAACAAAATATATCCCCGCACCTTTGTTCTCAGCCGGCTGGGCCTCACCCTTGACGAATTCGAGCGGGACCTGACGCTGGCAAAGGTGCCGGTCTACGTGTTCGTATCCCTGGTTGTGGTTGTGGTACTGTTTTTTCTGGCGCTGCTTACCGGCATCGTAGGCCGCAGCCAGGCCGACGAGTTGAGTCTGCTCCGAGGCCGGGGGGCCAGCGTGTTCCAGGTCTGCGGGGTACTATTGCTGGCCGAGGGAGTCCTGGCCCTGGCTGCCTTGGCCATCGGCCCGCCGCTGGCCTGGCTGATCGTCCGTTTCCTGCTTCTGCCCACTTTCGGAGATGTGGGAGGCGGCCCTATCGAAATCGTGCTATCCGGCGATGCCTACCGGATTGGGACAGTGGGGGCGGTCCTGTCCCTGTTGGTATTGTCCGCGTCCGCCGCAGGCCGGGCACGGACGGGGGTGGCCGACGCCATGGCCAGCCGCTCCCGGCCTCCGTCCGTCTCCTTTTTCCATCGCTACTACCTCGACATTCTGGCTGTACTCGCCGTTGGGCTGGTCTGGTGGCAGTTCCGGGAGCGGGACGGGTTCGTATCGCGTTCCTTCGAGTCGCGGGGACTGGACCTGGACCCCGCTCTGATCCTGGGGCCGGTTCTGGGGCTGCTGGCGGCGGCGCTCCTGCTGATGCGGGCGCTCCCCCTGCTGGTTCGCCTGGCTGTATGGCTGTGTATGCGGGCCGGGCCTGGGTGGTCTTCGGTCACGCTGGCGCGGTTGGCCCGAGACCCGGTCCTGCCGTCGTCGCTGGCCGTACTGCTGATGCTGGCCGCCGCCCTGGGGGTGTTCGGCGCCACTTTCCAGTCCAGCCTGTCCCGGAGCCAGAGCGACCAGGCCCTTTACCGGGTGGGCGGCGAAGTCGCCATTTCCGGACCGGGGGTCAGAGCCATCTTTGTCGATGAGTTGGCTCAGACACCGGGCGTAGGGTCTGCAACGCTCGTGTTGCGCGACTCGGTCAGCCTCATCGAGGGGCATACCAGCGTATCCACTTCGCTGATAGCCGCCGACCCGCAGGCACTGGCTCAGGCCGCCTGGTTCCGTGAGGACTTCGCGGACATTACACTGGCGGAGTTGTCTGCCCTGATAGCTACGCCACGCGCCGACCCGGCGAGCGAGGGTTTCGGCATTCCACTGCCGCAGGGCGCGGAAAGCATCGGGATATGGTTGGAAACGGGAGACCTGCTAAACCGCGACCTGCAAGCCAGTATCAACGTCTGGGCGAGGATGGCAGACTCCGGCGGGCGCTACCTGAACGTGTCACTGGGTGGGTTCGGCGGACCGGATGACGATGCCGACGGCGACTGGCGATTCTTCGGCGGCGCCCTGCCCGCAAGGATTGCCGAATCTGAACAGCAGTGGTCTTTGGCGGCGATTTTCTTCACCACCAGTTCCTTTGTAAAAGTGACTGCGGGCCGCGTCCATTTCGACGATTTTACAGTATTCGGAGCTATGCTCCCTGAGGATGGCGTGGTTGCGGAAGATTTCGACACCCCTGGCCAGTGGACGCCCCTGGGAACCAGCACGGGCGTCCCCGACAGCCTGGAAACGGCGCCGGGCGCGGCCCGTTCCGGGGAGGCGGGCCTGACTTTCTGGTGGACGGAACCTTTCAGCGGCGAACAGCGGGGCATTCACCTCTCGCCGGTGCCGCTGCCGCTGCCGGCCATCGGAGGAGCGGGTCTGTATCCCGGGCAATTCCTGCGCATCGGACAGGGACGCTCTTCCATTCCTGTCGAGGTGGTGGGAGTGACCGACCTGTTTCCCACGGTAACAAATTTCCGGCGGCCCTTCCTGTTGCTGGACATCGACGCTTATCTCTCATATCTTCGGCTCCTTCCGCCCGGAAGCCTGAATACTTCTCCACAGGAAATCTGGCTGTCCCTCGACCCGGGATACGATACTGAGGCTGTGATAGACGAACTGGCAGCCAAGCTGCCTTCCTTCGCCTACGTCACCAGCCGCCGCGCGGCGGCGGATCGCGCCTCCATAAATCCCCTGGCCGGAGGGGGCTGGGATGGACTGACCGGCCTGAGCATGGCCGGAATCGGACTGGCCGTGGTGACCGTCCTGTTGCTCCACAGCGCGTCCTCGGTGCGGGCCGGGCGTGTGGATACCGCAGTGGCGCGGGCGTTGGGAATGTCCTCGCGCCAACTCCTGCTCTCGCTGGCGGCGGAACGATGGCTGATGGCAGGAGTGGCGATTGCCGCAGGCGCGGCCATCGGCTACTGGCCTGGGCTGGAACTGGTGCAATTGCTGGACCTGACGCAAACGGGCGCGGAATCGGTGCCTCCCATGATTCCGCAGATTCACGTCGTCCTGCTGGCCTCGGTGCTGGCCGGGCTGGCGGCAGCGGTGACAGCATCGGTGGTGGTGGGAGCGTTGCTGGCCCTGCGCCTCAGCCCCGTCGACGTGCTCCGGGAAGGGGTCTAGCCGCATGGTTTCGCTGTTCAGATTCGCCTACGTTATGGCCGTCCGCCGCGCCGTCACCGGCTGGAGGTTGGAGGCCGTGCTGTTCGGAGGCATATTGCTGGCCGTCGCCCTGATGTCCAGCGGCGTTATTTTCTCCGACCTGCTGGCCAACGCCGCGCTGCGCGAGGCGCTGGCGAGAGCGGAGCCGGAGGATACCAACTTCCTGGTGCGCTCCTACAGCAGCCGGGACGACCCCCCGGATATCGAGGGCCGCCGCCGGGCCTTTCAGGACAGGAAGGACTTCGTCGAACAGCAGGTGGCGGAACCTTTCCGCCCCTACCTGAAGGAGCATTCGCGGTACCTCGAAACGGCCACCTTCTTTTTCCAGGGACGGCCTCACCTGGAGGTGGACAGAGATACCAGGCCCCGGGGGCCTATCGTACACCTCACCGGCCTCCGGGAGCGCATACAAGTGCTGGAGGGACGTTGGCCGGAAGGCACGGGGACGCCGGGAGAGCCGGTTGACGTGGCGGTTGACCGGCTGGGAGCGGAGTTGCTAAGGCTCGGCATTGGGGGGGGCATGGAGGTCATCCCGGCAACTTCCGCCGAAGATTCCCCGCCGATGGAAGTGCGCATCGCCGCCATTTTCGAGGTGATGAACCCTTCGGAGGAGTTCTGGTACGGGCTCTCGTCGGCTTCCAGCAGAAAGGACGACCGCTGGACCCTGATACCTCTCTTCACCGGCGAGACTGCGCTGATTGACCGGGTATTGGGCGTTTACCCCCAACTGTATACCGATACTACCTGGCACTTCTTTCCCGACGGGGAAAATATGCGCGCCGACGACGTGGAGGAAGTGCAGGCCCTCCTCGCCCGGATCGAGCGCGCGGTCTCCACCGGTCTGAAAAATTCCAGCTACTCCATAAGGCTGGACGCGCTGCTCCGTAGCTTCGAGGAGCAGCTACTTCTGGCCCGACTGCCGCTGTTGCTCATGCTCTTCCTGGTGACCGGCATTCTGATTTACTATCTGGCGCTGGTGGCGGGCCTGATAGTGCGGTCCCGTTCGAGTGAATTCGCCCTGCTCAACAGCCGGGGCGCTACCGCCTGGCAGCTTGGCGTTCTGGGGCTGGGCGAGGGGTTGCTGCTGGCTGTTCCTGCAGTTATCGCCGGCCCCTTCGTGGCCTTGGGAGTGGTCAAGCTGCTGGGCGTAATTTTCTTCCGGCTCAGCGGCGCGTCCGGTGACTTCGCCGGAGTGCCCGCTGGGGTGTCCATGAACGCATTCCTTCTCGGAATGGTCGGCGGAGGACTGGCCGTTGTGGTATTCACAGTGGCAACGCTGGCCGCCGCCCGCCGGGGCAACATCGAATCCCGGCAGGCCAGCGCCCGCCCCCCCACGACCACCCTGCTGCACCGCTACTACCTGGATGTGGCCCTCCTGGCCCTTATTGGCGTCGTTTGGTGGCAGCTTCAGAGCCGGGGGGCGTTCCTGGTGCAGTCCCTGGGCAGCCGCGAGCTGACCGTGGACTACAGCCTGTTGCTGGGGCCAGCCTTGGGGCTGGCGGCTGCCGGGCTGATAGTGCTGCGGCTGTTTCCCCTGGCGGCGGCGGTTGTGGCCCGTCTGGCCGAGCCTGTGGGGCCGACCTGGCTCTTGCACGTGCTGCGGCGCTTGGCGCGAGACCCCATGACCCCCGCGATGCTGATTGTGCTGGTGATGCTTGCCACGGCCCTCGGCGTGATGGGCAGCGCCTTCTCGGCAACGCTACAGCGTGGCCAGCAGGAGCGGGCGCTGTACGCCGCGGGGGCCGACCTGCGCCTGCAGTACAGCGGTTGGAACCGCCCCCAAGGGCCATCCGGCATCCTCGATGCGTCCGGGGGGGTCGAGGGCGTTGGGGCCAGCGCCGACGTGTATCGTTCTCCCGCCTATCTTACGACCACGGGCTTCAGCACCTCCGGCACACTCCTGGCAGTGGACTCAGACACGATTGCTGATGTCTCCTGGTTTCGGGATGACTTCGCCGACGGCCGCTCTCTGAGCGAATTGTCGCAGATGCTGAAGTCCGGCCCGCCCGGGTCGCTGCCTGCGCCGGAGGCCGATGGTATCCTGCTGCCTGCCGACGCCACGGCCCTGGCGCTGTGGGCACGGCCCGGCGGTTCGGCGCAGTACATTGGCATCTGGGCGCGGCTCCGGGACTCGGAAGGGCAGGTTGTCGACTCACTGGTGGGCGAGATGAATAGCCCCCAGTGGTCCCGCCTGGCTCTTGACCTGTCCTCCGTGGGAGTGAGCGATGACGGGTTCCGGGGACAGCCCCCGGCGCCGGACCTCAAGCCCCCCTTCGAGCTGCTGTCCTTCTCGGTGCGCAGCCGCCTGCAAGAAAACGACGGTGGCGCGGTGTTCCTCGGGCGTTTGGAAACGGTAACTCCGGGTGGCGAATCGCTGGTCCATGATTTCCGGTCCGCTGACGGGTGGACGGTTATTGAAGACTTTCGCAAGCCCGGTCTTTATTCGCTGGAAGCCAGCCTCGCCGCCGCCGAAGGGGAGTTCGACGTTACCAGCAGGTTTAGCTGGGCACCCGGAGGGGCGGGGCTGACCGGCATCAGGGCCGGCGGCCCCGACGACACACTACCGGCGCTGGTCAGTTCCGAGTTTCTGAAAGTGGCTAACGCCCAGGTGGGGGACACCGTCATTCTCGGTATGTCCACTCATGCGTTGCTGCTGGATGTGGCCGGGGAGGTCGAGTTTTTCCCAACCCTTGACCCCGGCGAGCGGCCCTTTGCGGTGGTGGACCTTGCCCGATTTGTCCGCTCGACCGAACGGTACAGCCCGCGCCCGCCCCGGGGGGTCAATGAGCTGTGGCTGTCTGGAGACGGCGCATCCATAGACGCCGAGCCGGTCACCGAGGCGTTGCGTGAAGAAGGGCTGGCTATACGGAAAGTGCTGCACGCGCCCACGCTGGTGGCCCTGCGGGTGGAGCAGCCGCTGGTAAACGCCGGGTGGGGCGCGTTGCTGGTCTTGATGTTCCTGGCCGTGGCCCTGGCCAGCGCGTCGGGTCTGATGCTGTTCTCCCACCTGGACGCCAAGGAGCGGCAAACTGAGTTCGCCCTGCTCCGCACCCTGGGCACGTCCCGGGGCCAGATGCAAAGGGTTGTTTGGGCCAGCCTGTTCGTCATGGTAATCTGCGGGGTGGGACTGGGTACGCTCTTGGGCTGGCTGCTTGGAGCCAGCCTGCTGCCTCTCATGGAGGTGGTCGAAAAGGGGGCGCGTGTCACTCCCTCGCTGGTGTTCACTACCGACTGGCGGCGCTTGCTGGTATCTTACGTTATCCTGGCCGCGGTTACCGGTCTCTGCGGGTTGTGGGTGACCTGGCTGACCGGCAAACTCCAACTCCATCAGGTCCTCCGCATGGGAGAATAAGGGCAGGCATGGACTCACAAATTGGGTATCGAAGCGCGGCCGACGACGACGGACACGGACCCTTCGTCGTGTGCCGGGACCTTTTCAAGATTTACAAACGGGCCGACCTGGAAGTGGTGGCCCTGCGAGGGCTGGACCTGACCGTCGAAATGGGTGAGCTAATCGCCATCGTCGGGGCCAGCGGCAGCGGCAAGAGTACCCTGCTCAACATCCTGGCCGGGTTGGACAGGCCGTCGGCTGGTGAGGTCAGGGTAGGTCAGCGGGATCTTCTGAACATATCGGAACAGAGTCTGGTACAGTATCGCCGGCAGGACGTGGGATTCGTCTGGCAGGCCACAGGCCGGAACCTGCTACCCTACTTGAGCGTCGCCGACAATGTCGAGTTGCCGATGGCCCTGGCCGGACGGCCCGGCGGCCACCGCCACACCTGGGCGCAGGAGTTGCTGGAGGCGCTGGGCATCGGCGACAAAGCGGGCCGTATGCCCCATCAGCTCTCCGGAGGGGAGCAACAGCGGGCCGCCATCGGCGTCGCCCTGGCCAACCAGCCTCCCATGCTCCTGGCCGACGAACCCACCGGAGAACTGGATACCGCCACCGCGATCCAGGTTTTCGAGATGCTGCGCACCCTGAACCGCAGCTTCGGAGTCACCGTCATCATCGTATCCCACTATCCCGGAGTATCGCAGTTCGTTGACCGGGTGGTCCATATTCGCGACGGGCGCATCAGCTCCGAGACCTTTTCCGTCGCTTCGTACCAACGCGACGGCTCCCGCACCGAAGACGAGTTCCTGGTGGTGGACGAGGCCGGGCGCTTGCAGTTGCCCCAAGAGTACGCCGAGCGATTCCGGCGGCGCGGCCTGGCCCGTCTTGACCTGGAAGACGGGCGGATCACCCTCAGTCCCAGCGAGGGCGATCCCGGCAGAGGAAGGGGGACGCTGGAATGAACGGCCCCATAATATCAGCCTCCTCTCTCAGCCGGGCCTTCGAGAGCGGAGGTTCAACCGTCTGGGCGGTAAACGGCGTGGACCTGGAGGTGGCCGCCGGCGAACTTCTGGCGCTTACGGGACGCTCCGGCTCCGGCAAGACCACCCTGCTCAACCTGCTGTCGGGTCTGGACCGGCCCACCGGCGGCGCGGCGATGTTCTTGGGAGAAGACCTGTCGCGGCTGCCGGAAAGGGAATTGATGGCGTTGCGCCGAAGCAAAATCGGGTTCGTCTTTCAATCCTTCGGCCTCATGCCGCTGCTGTCGGCTCAAGAGAACGTGGAACTGCCGCTGCACATCATGGGCGTTTCCTGGCGGGAGCGGCGTCGCCGGGCCATGAAAACATTGGAATCGGTGGGGCTGGGGCCGCGGGCCAAGCACCGGCCCTACGAGCTTTCCGGGGGCGAGCAGCAGCGCGTGTCCATCGCCCGGGCGCTGGTCACGAATCCCGAAGTGGTGTTCGCCGACGAACCGACCGGGGAGTTGGATACCACCACTGCACGGGCCATCACCGGAATACTGCGCCAAATTTCCGCCGAAGGCACCACCGTAATCGTGGCCACCCATGACCTGTCCCTGGCCGAGGCAGGAGACAGGCGGCTGGAAATGGCCGACGGCGTGCTGAAAGCGCCATAGCCCGGCAACAAGGTCAACTGCTTTGCCCTCCCCGGACGGGGAAGGGTTACGGTGGAACAGTACCCGGCAGCGAGCGAACATGGTGTCATCCCAAGGTTTCACCATCGCCCTCAAGGACGAGGGAAACTCATGAATGCCGTTTGGACTGGAGCGGATGCTCAGGTTATCGATCCGGGGGAACTCCGACGAAATAGAGGCGACCGCATTGAGTCGGCTTTTCCGTTCTTGGATAAGTCTTTGATTCCTCATGTGATTCGCATTGACCCCGACGCTTGATCACTCCGATGTTGAGTGGATTGTGAGGTTAAAACAATCCAAAGGGATTATCGTTTTTGGCTTTGGCTTGACGCTTCCTTTTTACCGCTGTCTGAGCCTTGCCTACTTCTTCAAACGCCTTTTGCGGAATGGATTTGGCAGGCAGAACTTGAGTCTGTGGAATTCCCGTAGCTTTATACATTTGCCGGAACTCTCTATTTGTCTTGTCGCCCTTCCTGCCGTTACAGGTTCGGCAGAGAATCTGTAGGTTTTGTGTGCGGTTACTACCACCCCTTGAAAGGGGATTCTTATGGTCGATGTCCATCAGGTCAATCGTTACCCTGCCTCCGTGAAACATACACTTACCGCCCTGTGCATCGTAGAGCTTTTGTTTCAATTCGGCGTTGAACCGCTTGCGTTCTGTTGTCATTGGAGCGAATAGGTCGTACAGCATCATCTACCCTCCAGTTGTGTGTCGATTATGCTACAAAGATTTATCGTTCGGTAAAGCTGGTTCCACCATAAAGGCCCCGACGAGAGCGTTCTCGCCGGGGCCTTTATGGTGGAATTCCACTCTGGTCTTTGCTATTCTCCGGTCCTGCCGTGTTCCTTACTGGTGGCCGTTTCTCCTCTCTACCTCTAGTCGTTGAATGGCATCCTCCAAGCTCTCACCATCCTTTCGACTGCGGTCTGCCTCAAGGATGAGTTTTCGTTCCTGCTTTCGGCCCTCTTCCGTAGCCTTCTTAGCAATGTTCCTTTCTTCAAGGCGAGCTAACATGATTACCTCCATCAAAAAGGTGAATCCGATTGCCGTGCTCGACGACGCTGCTAAGATGTCCCCTAAGTCCGAAAGCCACCTGTCCTCCCACTGACCGGCCATCCATGCCACGGGAAACCAGATGATGAAGGAAAGCAAAAACATCCAGCCAAAGAAAACGGCCAAACCGATGGCGCTTTCGTCCTCGCGTATAGCCCGGAGACCCAGCCATTTCCAAGCCCATCGTTGAACCCATGCCAAGGCATATCGAACGGCGCTCGTGCAGGCCCATAAGAAGGCCAGAACAACAGCGATTCATGCCTCTCTTTGCTATCAAAGAAGTTGTATCCATAATATTTAGCACTATGTTTGACACCAAAATGCGGATAAAGTATACCAGAATTCATTTTTGGAAATAGGATCGGCGTCCTGTCGCGCCGCGCGCTCGCGGTGGGCCAATACATGGCAGAATGCCTATTCAGCCATACTCTAAAACTGAACGGGACCGGATAGGGAACCGTCGTCCGACGGCAGCGTGAACCGCATGAAGCCTTTTCCAGCGGAACGATACGAGAATCGCCGGGTCCTGATGGACGCCGTGGAGAGTGTGCGCGACACGCTGGAAGCCGGCGCACAGGAAGGGGAAGAGACCGGCACCCTGCCCAGGGCCTCGGTGGACGCACTCTATGAGTCGGGGCTGCTTCGGCTCAAGCTGCCCCGCGTCCTCGGGGGCGCCGAAGCCGACCTGGTGACCCAGCTCGACGTGCTGGAAGCGGTCATCGAGATAGAGCCCTCGGCGGGCTGGTGCCTGATGATCGGGGCGGCCAGCTTGGGAGGCGTGGGCGCCTTTCTGCCCGACGACGCCATTGAAGAAATCTTTGCAGAAGGCAAGCCTCCCAAGACGGCGGGGGTCTTCGCGCCCTTTGGCAAAGCCGTGCCTGCGGAAGGCGGATACCTCCTGAGCGGCCGCTGGTCCTTCGCCAGCGGCGTCCGTCACTCGGATTGGATTTCCGCCGGCGCCCGCGTAGTATCCGAAGACGCGGGCTATCCGCCCCAAATCCGGGCCACAATACGCACTGCGGATGTCAAGATTCACGACAACTGGCAGGTGATGGGGCTTCGCGGCACCGGAAGCTGCGACTTCTCCTTCGAAAACCTGTTCGTGCCCGCCAGGTTCGCCTATGACGTGTCTCTGACGGAACCGCTCAGGGGCGGGGCGATGTACCGGCTGGGCAGGCCGGGGTTCGTCACCAACGAGCACTCGGCCTTCGCTCTCGGCGTGGGACGCCGGGCCTTGACCGCAGCGATCGAGCTGGGAGCGTCCAAGACGCGGGGTTACACTTCGGTCAATCCCTTGGCGCGACGGCCTGCGTTCCAGAGAATGCTCAGCGAGAGCGACCTCCGGCTGCGGGCCGCCAGGGCATTGAACGTCGAGATACTGGAAGAGGCGTGGCAGGTAGTGTGTGACGGCCATCCTCCCTCCCCTCCCCTACAGGCCCGGATGCGCAGCGTCTGCACCTACTCGACCGACGTGGCCGCCGACGTGGTATCACAGGCTTTCCGGTTCGCCGGTGGTGCGGCGCTTTTCGAGTCGAGCGTATTGCAGCGATGCCTCCGCGACATCAACGCGGGAGCGCAGCACCAGATGGTCAGCGACGCCGCCTACGAAAATCACGGGCAATTCATGCTGGGCCTGCCCGACGCCAAGACGATGGAATGACGGCACGGCAATGCTAAGGTACACACCTGGAGGCAGAATGCGCTTCGGCCACTTTTTCTACCCAATGAAGTTCGACGACTCCCGCGACTATCAGGCCATACAGGAATGCCTGGCAGAGGGCGAGATGGCCGAAGCATTGGGGTTCGACGCCATCTGGATCGCCGAGCATTATTTCACCGGGGAATGCGTCTACGGCGACCCCCTGGTTTTCGCCAGCGCGTTGGCGGTCAAGACCAGCAGGGTTGAGTTGGGGTTTGGCATTCTGGAGCTGCCGCTGCACAACCCGGTGCGAGTGGCCATTCAGACCGCGCTGCTGGATAACCTGTGTAAGGGACGCCTGATTGTCGGAACGGCGAAAGGCTCCAACTACAACGCCTATGAATATATCGGGTTCGGCTCCAACCCGGATTTGGGCGTGGAGCAGATGGAAGAGGCCGAGGAACTGTTGATCAAGGCCTGGACCACCGACAACCTGGAATTCAAGGGAAAGCACTACCAGGTATCGTTTCCGTCGGTGCGGCCCCGGCCTTACCAGAAGCCTCATCCGCGCCTGGCCCGGGCCTGCCTCAACGAGGATTCGATCAGGGAGATGGGGCGCATAGGCCGTCCTGTGCTGCTGCGGGGCCGCTCCACCAACGCCACAGCCAGGAGCATCAGGATATACCGGGAAGCCATGGAGGAGGCGGGATTCGACGAGGCGGCTATAGAAAGCAATCTCGACCAGATATGGGTCTGGCGGGAGATGCACTTAGCCGAGACGGACGAGCAGGCGATGGAGGAGTTTCTCCCCGCCCAGTTCGACGCTTTCACGAGGATGGAGGCCTACCGCACCCGCTGGAACCCGCCCGAATACCCGATGGGGCGCCAGACCCCACCCATGGGGCCCGAGGGATACGCCGCAACCCCCGACCCGGACGCTCCCGAAAACGTCATCGGCAGTCCCCGTAGGGTCGCCGAGCAGTTGGCCCAGATGCGCGATGCGGGCATTCGCAACCTGATGCTCACCAACCGGGGCCTGATGTCGCGCGAAAAGACCGACAAGTCTTTGAAGCTGCTCAGCGAAGAAGTGATGCCCTTGTTCCGCGATTAGCGCCGTCAGACGCGGCCCATAATCTTCCGGGACAAGGAAAGCAGTTGGCTGTCGGCTCCCCACGGGCCGACCAGTGATAGGCCGAGGGGCAGGCCGTCCAGGGTCGCCAGGGGCAGGCTGACCTGGGGAAGCCCGGCCAGTCCCGCGATGCAGAGCAGGCTCATGGCTTGAGCGCGCACCCGGTTTTCCAGATCGTCCGGCGGCGCGTCCACCGGCGGCGCGACGCGAGGAGAGGTGGGCAGGCACAGGACATCTCCCTCACCGAACAGGCCGCGTATTCGCTCCACGATGGCCGCCCGGCGGGAACGGGCTGCTGCCGCCTCCTGCTCCGTAACCCTTGACGCCCACTCCAGCCGCTCACGGATTCCGGGGCCGAAGTCCGGCTTTGCCTCCGCTATCCATGCGGCGTGGTTCGACCAAATCTCCCAAGCCTGGATGACTCGAAAGGTTTCGTACCACTCCATCAGCCCGTCGGGGCTAACTGTTACGTCAACCCGGCAGCCAATGGTATCAGACGCCAGATTCACCGCCGGGGTGAGAGCGTCGGCCACCTCCTGGTCCACCACTCCGAAAGCGTCTTCGGCATAAAGCAAGCGCCTCGCTGGAGCAGGCTCGCCCTCGTCGTCCAGCAGCGCCCGTCCGGCGGCCGCGAACACGTTGGCATCCCTGGCGAACCAGCCAGCCACGTCAAAGCTCCAGGTGAACGGCGCGACGCCTTCGACGGAGACCCGCCCGTGGCTGGGGCGAATTCCGAGGATGCCGCAATAGCTGGCAGGCAGCCGCACCGACCCGCCGCAGTCGGTTCCGAGGGCCAGGTCCACCAGCCCACCGGCGACCGCTGACGCCGAGCCGCTGGAGGAGCCGCCGGGAATGCGTCCGGGCGCGGCGGAGTTCACCGGGGTTCCGTAGTGGGCGTTCTGCCCGCTGAGGCTGTAGGTCAGTTCGTCGGTAATGGTCTTGCCCACCATGTCGGCCCCGGCGTAGAGCAGGCGCTGCACCGCCGGAGCGGTGGACACGGCAGGCGGGTGGGAGTCCAGCCAGGCCGGGTTGCCGAACCCGGTGCGGCTTCCGGCGATGTCGAAAACATCCTTCGCGGCAAAAGTCAGGCCCGCCAGCGGGCCAACGGCCGAGCCACTGATGGCTGCGTGATTCTCCCGGCAGAATGCGCCCAATGGATCGTCAGGCGGGCCGGATGTCGGCAAGCTAGACAAAGGTCACCTCCACTGGCGGCTCTATCATTGCGGACGGACGGGTGAAGGTGCGCCGCCCGGCCTTGAAGCCCATGATGGGGGAGACAACTTCCGACACCGCCGCGGCTCTGCTTTCGCAGTCCAGGGCTACAAAGTCGGCGGCCTGTCCCACGGCAATACCGTAATCGGGCAGGCGCATCAGCCTGGCGGGCCGGGTCGTCACCATCTCGAAGCATTCCGCAATGTCGCCGGGGTCTCCCACCTGGCAGATGTTGGCGTAGAGGTTGGCCATTCGCACCAGCGAGCAATCCCCGAAGGGAGTAAAGGGGTTCAGCACGTTGTTGGTGGACAGAGAGCAGTTCACGCCCTCGCGTAGCAGCCGGTGCGCCGGAGCCACACCCCGCATCACAGAATGCTCTTGGTGCCGCCCCATCAGGTACAGGTCGGTGGCCGGGAGAACGGTTACCGCCACCCCGGCCGCCGCCAACCGACGCGCTTTCTCCAGCAGTCGTTCCGGCGGCAGCGCGGATAGCTTGGTAGCATGGCCGATGGCAACCCGGCCTCCGTAGCCGTGCCGCTCGGTCAGGTCGCACACGTAGTCCAGATCGAAGGACTCGGTATCCGGCCCGAAGTCGAGGTGCATATCAATGTCGGTATCGAACTCCCGCGCCAAGGCAAACACGCGGTCAATCTGCCCTGTGGGGTCGGTATCGGTATAGGGAGCCGCGCCCACCACCCGGCAGCCCCGGCGCAGAGACTCGACTATCAATTCGTCGGTTCCAGGGTTGTTGAGCAAGCCTTCTTGAGGAAAGACACAGATTTCAATGTCCATGGCCCATCTGAACTCCTGGACCAGAGGCAGTAAGCCTTCCAGGCTGCGCAGACCGATGACCGGGTCCACTTCCAGGTGGGTGCGGATATGGGTAGTGCCGTTGACCAAGCACTTCTCCAGCGTCCGCTTGGCGCGGTGATAAACGTCCTCGGCGGTGAATTCCTGCTTGAGGCGGGCCACCTCTCCGATGGCCTCGTTCAGGCCGCCGCGCTGCGAGGAAATCCGGTCAAGGATGCACGACTTGTCCAGATGGATGTGGGTTTCGACGAACCCCGGGGTAATCAAAGCGCCGCCAAGTTCGAGTTCCTCGCCCTCGGCGTTCAGCACGGGACCGATAGCCTCGATTCGACCGCCCGCGATGCCAATATCCATCAGAGGCGCGTCCGGCCCGTCGGCAATTCTGGCGTTGCGTAGGATGGTATCCATAGCTGTCCTGCATTTCCCCAAGCTCGGATTCAGAGGAGTCTACGGGGTCAAATACGGTCAGGGGACGGCTTTCCCGGCATTATGCGAAATGCGGCATTACCTGCTCGCCGAACAGGCGCATTGACTTCTGCACCCGGTGGGTGTCCATTTCGCCAGTGTTCAGCTTGAGCATCAGGTTGCGGACGCCGATGTCGCGCATTTCGGCCACCTGTTCCGCCACCTGGGACGCGGTGCCGAGGATGAAGGAATGCTCCAGACTCTCGCCGGCGGGAACCGGCCGGTTGGGGTCGGGGGGTGGGAATCCCCCTGGGTTGTAGAGCTCACGTGCACGGCGGAAATGGGTGCGTTCCCGTTGGAATCCCGCGGCGGCGACTTCCAGGGCCTCGTCGTAGCTGTCGGAAACGAACAGGTCGCGGGAGGCCCAGCACTGGTCCAGGGTGTCCTCGGTTTGCGCTTCGGTAAATCCGGCGTCCAGCATCGTGGCGCGGTATCGTTCCAGCCGCGATTGGAGGGCGGGCAGCGTCTGAATGCCAATCATCACGGGGCGGCCGATCTCGGCCATCCTGACCGTTGAAGCCTCGCTGATGCAGGCTCGGACCAGCGGGGGATGGGGCTGCTGGTACGGCCTGGGGCGCAGGCGCGGGAACTCCACATCCCAGTGTTCGCCCCGGTGTTGCAGGTCTTCCCCCGTCCACGCTGCGACCATCAGCTGTTCGGCTTCGTCCAGGCGGGCCATGCCGTCTTCCATAGTCAGGCCGAAGCCCAGGTATTCATAATGGTTGTAGGCGGAGCCGCGCCCGGTGCCCACGATGAGCCGTCCGTGGCTGAGGTTGTCCAGCAAAGCGGTCTGGACGGCCAGGCGGACAGGATGGTGGAAGGCCAATTCGACAACCGCGAAACCAATTTTGATGCGTTCAGTGCGGGCGGCGACCGCAGCGCCCAACACCAGGGGGTCGGCGTGCGCTGCGGCGCCGTCGAAGTGGTGTTCGGTGAGCCAGACCGAGTGCATACCGATTTTCTCGGCCAGTAGAATCTCGTCAAGAGTGCTGTCAATAACCGCCGAATCGTTTTCGGGCTCGTGGCTGACGGGGAAGACGAAGGAACCGAAGCGCATATTTGCCTCGCCGCTATTTCAGTGGAGTCGCTTGCCAACCGGGATTATAGACCATCACGCGGATGATCGTTCAGCCCCGCCGCCATTGGAGTCCAGGGCAATCGCGTCTTGATTTCAGCCTTGAAGACTCGATTGCCCTGCATTGGAGTAATACCTTGCCCGGCGTCAACGGCGAGTTTATAGTCAGACGCAACGGAGCGGCCCGGACTATGACGGGAAGGGCATCCGAATTGGAAAATGCCAGGTAGAGCCATGACCGACGGAACCGACCTGTTCGACATCATTCGCACCACCCGCGCCATGCGGCGCCTGAAACCCGACCCCGTCCCCGATGAACTGATCCGCCGCATCCTCGAAGCAGGATCCTGCGCCGCCAACGGCGGAGCCAACCAGCATTGGCGGTTCCTGGTTATCAAGGACCGGGGAATCAAGGAACAGGTGCAAAAGTGGTATCAGAAGGCTTTCGACGAGGTTGTCGGCCCCCGCTACCGCAACAGCGAACCTCCGCCAGGCTCCAGCCCGGGCCGCTATCGCCGCCAGCACGACGCCGTGCAATACCTGACCGAGCACTACCACGATGCCCCAGTCTGGATTGTCGCGTGCCAGGACGACGGTGAGGAGCCACCCACGCGGTCGTCAGGCGCGTCCATTTATCCTGCGGTGCAGAATATGCTGCTGGCCGCCCGCGCCCTGAGCTTGGGCGCAACCCTCACCAGCCGACACCTGCGCCACGAGCGGGAAGTCGAAGCCATTCTGGGCCTGCCGCCGGGCGTGCATTCCTACGCCATCCTGCCCATCGGCTACCCCATGGGCAACTTCGGCCCGGTCAGGCGCGGCCCACTGTCAGACGTGGTCTTCATGGACAAGTGGGGCGAACCATATCTGGACCAGTAGCGCAATGGGCAACGTCCGATGCTGGCAATAGTAGAAAAGTGGAGGGCAAAGCGTCCCCCTGCCCGGGCATAGAGCAAGCGCCTCAAGGAGTAAAAGCAATGCCGGGAATCTACCGCGCCGACCATGTGGGAAGTTTGCTTCGCCCGCCAGAAGTCAAAGAGGCCAAGAGCGCCTTTCGGGAAGGGCGTTTGGAGTTGAGTGAACTCCGAGCCGTTGAGGATAACGCCATCCTGCACGCCCTGGCGCGGCAGAGGGCCGCCGGTCTGCAAGTTTTTACCGACGGCGAGTTTCGCCGCACCGGGTTTCAGAATGACCTGATCGAATCGGTGGAGGGATTCGCCGATACCGACACGCCAGCGGTGGTGCGGGTCTGGCAGGGGCCGGGCGGCGAACCCGCCGAGCAGGGCACACGGCAGGTGGTAGCCGGAAAGGTGCAAAAGCTGCGAAGCCTGACCGAGCATCAACTCTCCTTCTTGCAGGCCCACGCCACCGGGCCGGTCAAGATGACGCTCCCCAGCCCCAGCCAGTTCCCGGCCATCAGCTTCCAGCCCGGCGTGACCGACCAGGTCTATTCCAGCCGCTCCGAATTGCTGTGGGACATCGCCGCAGTAATTAAATCGGAAGTGGCCGCCCTGGTCGAATCGGGGAGCCAATACATTCAGGTAGACGCGCCCCGGTACAGCTATTATGTCGACCCAAAGTGGCGACAGCACCTGCGTGACCTGGGCGAAGATCCGGACGAGATGTTTGAAGAGGCCATAGCCGCCGAAAATTTCTGCCTGGAAGGGGCGCAACGGCCCGGAGTGACCATCGCCTTCCACATCTGCCGTGGCAACAATCAGAGCAAATGGTATGCCGAGGGCGGCTACGAGGCCATCGCGGAGCGGCTGTTCGGTTCCCTGGCCGTGGACCGGTTCCTGCTGGAATACGACACCGAGCGGGCTGGCGCCTTTGAGCCGCTCCGGTTCATGCCGGCCGGCAAGATGGTCGTTTTAGGACTGATCAGCAGCAAAGACCCTGCGTTGGAATCTCAGGAGTATCTTCTGGCACGGATAGAAGAGGCCAGCGCCTATGTCCCTCTGGAAAACCTGGCGCTCAGCCCTCAGTGCGGCTTCGCGTCCACCGCCGCCGGAAATCTGCTGACGGAAGAACAGCAGTGGCGTAAGCTGGAGTTGGTATCGGAAATATGCGGCCAAGTGTGGGGGCGCTGAACCGGCAACAGACTCTTAAATCTGAAACCCAAGCGAAAATTGCATAGGCGCCTTGGCATTTCGACGAGCGGCAGCCCAGTAGCCACGGGGTGAACCGGACGAATTGGTCGACGCCAGTCAAGCACTCGTGAGAATTGACAATCTCGACGACAATCTTGTTCGCGGCGCTAAAGCCCAGGAGTTTCTGGACAAGAGCCGCAGGCAAAAGCCTGCCTGCGACCTGCTCCAACCGCCTGAGAAGGGAATGAAGCCGCGTCTCACACACCAGGGCAGGACTCAGGATTCAGGTGGCTTGCTAATCTGGCGACCTCACGGGAACATCACCAGGAAATTAGCTTTCGTCGTAAGTAACGCCGTGGCAGCGGCCATACACCTGCCGGAAGGTTGTACCGTACCCCGGGCCGCGCTGGCGGGGTTGACCTGGTATATTTGCTCCCCGGTAATTGGTTGCGTCCAACCTGTGCCTCGGCCTGCAGGTATACTTCCAGCATCGTAGCCGACGCCGTCTCCCTCCCGAAGAGCTGGTACGTTTCCGGCGGGAAGAACTCTCCCTGGGCATAGGTTCAGATGCCGCTGTCTTCTTGTCGCGCCGGGCCGGTTTGGCGCATACTCAGGAACCGGCTAACCTTCCGGGCCCCTCACTAGCGCAAGGCCCCTCACTAGCGCGGCGCTCATCTTCCCAAACGCTGCGCAATGGCAGCCGGCGCGAACTGATATGCTGCATATCGTTGATCTCCCTGACGTAGACGAGCAGGAATCCTGCCGCTCCTTCCGCGTACAACGCCTGCGCACCGGTATGCCCGCCCCATATAGATGCGGGCCATCTAGTGATAGGCCGCCGGGCATTCGCGGAGATGACGATCCGGGGGATAGAGAACCGAAAGTCCGTGCGGAAATCGGAACTGCCGTAGTGGGTGTCGAGAATCGCCGGTGTTATGCTTTATTATAGTAAGCGAGGTGAATAAGTTTGAACGATTACCGAAACCATGCCATCCGAAACTTGGCCATCATTGCCCACGTTGACCACGGCAAGACCACTCTGGTCGACGCGCTGCTGAAACAGGGCCAGGTTTTTCGTGCCCGCCAGGAGGTGGGAGAACTGATCATGGATACCAATCCCTTGGAACGGGAGCGCGGCATCACCATTCTGGCCAAGAACGCGTCGATCTCTTACGGTGGCGTCAAAATTAACATCATTGATACGCCGGGCCATGCGGATTTCAGCGGCGAAGTGGAACGAGTCATGAATATGGCCGACGGTTGCCTTTTGCTGGTTGACGCCGTTGACGGGCCGATGCCCCAAACTACCTACGTGCTTCGCCAGGCTTTCCGGCAGCACGTTACGCCAATTGTGGTTATCAACAAGATAGACCGTCCGGAGGCTCGTGTACGGGAGGTGGTGGGTATGGTCCAGGACTTGTTCCTGGAGTTTGCTACTGATGCGGACCAACTGGATTTCCCGGTGCTGTACACCTCGGCGCGGGATGGCTACGCAACCAACGACCCGGATATGCCGGGTTCGGATATGCAACCTCTGTTTGAAGCAATCCTGGGTTCGGTGCCGCCCCCGGCCGGGGACCCCGACGCGCCGTTGCAGATGCTGGTAGCCGCGCTGGACTATGACAACTACCTGGGACAGGTGGCGGTGGGGCGGATCACCAATGGCTCACTCAGATTGAGAGACGATGTTGCCTTGCTGAACCGGGACGCAGATCCAACCACCCACAACCTCGAGCGGATTTTTGTGTTCCATGGCATGGAGCGGGTGGCGGTGCCCGAAGCCTGTGCCGGGGACATTGTGGCGGTTACCGGCCCTGAGGGAGTCGCCATAGGCGACACTATCACCAGCACGGAGTACCCGCAGGCTCTGCCTACCATAAACATCCAGGAACCCACGGTGCGGATGACTTTTGGCGTCAGCACCTCCCCGTTCATGGGGCGGGAGGGCACACACTGTACTTCCCGGAATCTCCACGACAGGCTGATCCGGGAGCTTCGCACCAACGTGAGCCTTAGAGTTGAGACCACTTCCAGCCCTGACGTATTTGTGGTGGCGGGCCGGGGAGAGTTGCACCTGTCCATCCTGGTCGAGACCATGCGCCGCGAACAGTTCGAGTTTCAGGTTTCCCGCCCCGTGCCCGTGACCAAAACAATTGAAGGCAAAATGTACGAGCCATACGAAATTCTGAATATCAGCACCCGAGAAGAGTATGTAGGGTTGTTGACCGAATACCTGTCCGGCCATCTCGCGCAACTCCACGATATGCAGTACGGGGAAAATGGCTATGTGCACATGGAGTACAAGATACCAACCCGCGGCCTGATTGGGTTCAATGCCTTCTTTCTCCGCACCGTCCGGGGCGACGGTGTGCAAGGCAGTAACTTCGAATCGTACGAGTTTATGGAGGGGGAAATAAAAACCCAACGGGGCGGGGCGCTGGTGGCCTCGGAGGCAGGCGCGGCCGTCACCTATGGACTGATCAACGCCCAGCGCAGGGGTGAAACCTTCCTTGATCCGGGCGCCCTGGTTTATGAGGGCATGATAGTGGGTTGCCGTCGACCGGAAGGGGACCTGGACATCAATGTTTGCAAGGAAAAAAAGCTGACCAATATGCGTTCGTCAACGGCCGACGTCGCCAAGAGATTGAACGAGACGGTCAGATTGAGTCTGGAAGAAGCCTTGGAATTCATCTCCGATGACGAGCTGGTAGAGGTTACGCCGCAAAATTTGCGGCTCCGCAAGATGGACCTCTCTGCCCACGACCGCAAGCGCCACCGCCGCGACGGAGCACGCGCACGGGATTAGCTGGACTTTGCGCATTCCAGCGGCGCAGGCCAGCAAGTCGATGCGGCAGGGACGCAATGCGCCGACGGCCCTTTCGCCGTCGGTGTCTGGCAGCGATGTTGAAGAGCTGGGCGGCGCAGTCCACAGGTGGCTCCCGGTGGCTGATGCCCGTCGGAGTTATAGTCCTTGGGCTGTCTTTGGTTTCCATTGGGGGCGTGCATACCGCCTGGCGCTGGCAATTTTCCTCGCTGCGGTTATCGGGCGGGCGGTTAGCCAGCCTTTCCTCACCGGCGTCGCGCCCCGGACTATGGCGATCAACTTCTTCAACCGCCGACGGAATATCGCCCTGGCGCTAACCGGGATATTCCGCCCCCTCAGCGGCGCATTGGTAATCCAGGACTTCCCGGCCATTGCCTTGTTCTCAGACTGGCGCACGGCCTTTCGTTACCCGGGGTTCTTCACCCGGGGTTCTTCACCCGGGGTTCTTCACCCGGGGTTCTTCACCCGGGGTTCTTCACCCGGGGTTCTTCACCCGGGGTTCTTCACCCGGGGTTCTTCACCCGGGGTTCTTCAGCCTGGCGCTGGCCCTGCCAATGTTCATCATCATGCGGCGCCGCCCAGAGGACATCGGCCTGCTGCCCGACGGCGCTACGCGGAACGCCTCTTCCACAGCAACATCCTCTGTCGGCAGAGGGGCCACCGCAGGCGGCGGGCGTGTTGAGCGTCAGCGCTTTCCTCGCCCTGAGCAGCCTGGTTTGGGGGCAGGCCATTGAACTTCTCGCAAAAAGTATCCTGGGGCAAGCAATGAAAAACCACTCTTTCCATTCTCTATACTCTGTATACTCCAAAGGGCCTACAAAAATCACCACACCACACCATAGCAAAAATAGCTTCTAATCTAGAATCCGAAGATTCAGCTGATTTCGTCATAGGTTGCGTCTGGCGCACCCGGGTTCTACCCCACCCTAAACACTTTCATCACCTCATCCCCCAAGTGGTTAATCACCTTCACAGCAATCCTTCCCTGCTCCGGGCGCGGGAACGGGCGGGAGGTGGCGCTGTGCAGCGTGGCCCAGGCGTCCTCGTCGATCTCGGCCTTCAGGGTAGTCTTCAGCGACTTGTAGGGATCGCCAGCGCCCAGGAAATAGGCGTGGCGGACGAAGAAGCTCTCCTGGTTGTAGTCGGTGTCGATGAACCAGCAGGCGATGCCCTCCGGCCCGTCGCTGCGCACCTCGCCGGTGTTGGGGTGGAACACGTCCACGCCGTTGACCCGCACCTGGAGCTGCCCGTCATCGGCGTTCAGGATGTCGATGTCCGGCTCGCCGAAGATGACGAACAGGTTGCCGTTGCCGGTGTTTTTCAGCTCGCCGGCCATGTGCAGGTCGGCGTTCATCCGGGCCTTGAGCACCGGGATGCGGCCCAGGCTCTCGAACTCGGTGGTGTGGGCGTCGTAGTTGAAGGCGCAGGCGATCAGCACGTCGAACTGGCATTCGGTGGCCTCTCGCGCCGCCTCCACCAGGTCGGGGCGGGAGACGGTGCCGAACTCCGGGCCGATGAACACGGCGGCCCGCTTGTCCGGGCCGGTTGCAACCACGTCATCGTCGGCATCATCGCCGTCGCCTCCCTCAATATACCGTCCTTCGGCGCAGACCAGGCGGCCCGGCCAGGGCGTCAGGGAAGTGAAATTTATCCGGTCTTCCTTGTGGGCCTGCTGGACGCCGGAGCGTTTCAGGTTCTCCAGGATGATTTGGCCGAAGTCGTACCCGACGCCGTAGCCGTTCTTGGGTTCGGCGATGCCGTCGATGATGTCGCCGTTCTCGTCCACGCCCAGCACCCGGTGGGGGGAGATGCTCTCCACGGTGAAG
Organism: Dehalococcoidia bacterium; assembly: GCA_965261945.1. Classification (GTDB taxonomy): domain Bacteria; phylum Chloroflexota; class Dehalococcoidia; order Lucifugimonadales; family UBA3495; genus VXOI01. The sequence goes on along the minus strand of CBDHEF010000002.1, from coordinate 1,128,651 downwards.
GGGCCGGCGACGCGCACCTTGCTGTTGTCGGTATAGGGCTTGTCATACAGGTACTCGTAGTCGGCGCGGGCGGCGATGGAGGCGTCTATCTCCTTCTGACGGGCGATGCGCTGCTCCCACCACTGCCGGTGAAGCTCAGTCGCCTCGTCTCCCCACGGGTCGGAGGGATGGCCGGGAACATCTTCCAATAAGTAGTCCCGGTCTAGTATTACAACGACAGTTCAAGGAGGGGTGTCCGAGGATGCCCGGAGGGCAGCTCGGCGTTTTTTGTGAGAGCGGCTGGCCCGCTCGTTGCGCAACTGCTCCGACTCCAGCAATCGCAACAGTTCCTCCGGCCCGAACCGCTCCCGGGGCAACATCTCACGCACCACCCGGTACACCTGCGGACGGGTGATCCGCGGCATCCTTTTCCCCCCAGGCCTGTTGCAGGCTCAGCAGGAACGCCCCCGCCAGCAGGCACAGGGCGATATGATGTGCCACCCTGCCCAGGTGCGGGTCTCGTACTCGTCCAGTCCCACGTCGCTCTTCTCCGTCTCGAATTCGGTCTCAATGCGCCACCTGGAACCGCCCACATAAGCCAAGGTCTCCAGGGGAGTATCCTCCGGGGCGTTGGACAGGTAGTAGCGGGGCTCGCTGCCGTCCAGGTTCCGGCGCCAGATTGCCCAGTGGATTTCGCCGGGCCTCCGCTTCGCGGCCGGACGCACCCGCTGCGCGCTGAACTGGTACCTGCGCGGCCCCTGGCTACCCTCGGCCACCGTTATCTCCCGCCAAGCCTCATCCGGCAACTCATCACTGCGCTGCTCCATGGTCCGGCGCTGCCCATCCCGCAGCCTGGGTTTGCGGAGGCGCCCGTTCCCCTGATATTCCGGACTGGTCCATGCCGGCTCCAAGGGCCAGACCGTGGCGCCGCCCGGAACGTCCAGGACGTAGCGCATCCCCAGAGCCGCCAAACCGTCCCGGAAGGACGGCGACATGCCGAAGGCATCATCCGCAGCGACCCATCCGGCCTTCAGGTGGCCCAACTCCAAGGCCTGCTCCAGCATCTCCAGGGCCAGTTCCGTCTTCGACCGGTGGTCTCCTCTCTCCTCCGGCACCCCCGCCGCCCGGCGCCTGGCATCGTCAGAAGTCCAGCTCTCCGGCAGGTACAGCCGCTTGTCCACCAGGGCGCGCCCCAGCGGGCTGACATAGGCCAGGAACATCCCGGCCGGGCAGTTGGCCACCTTGCCCAGCCTCCCACAGTACTGCCGGGCCACTCCCGCGGACTTCCGGCCCTGCTTGGGGAAGTCGCTGCCGTCCAACACCCACACGGCCTCGGGGCGCCCCAGCCTGGGACCCAGATACTCCTGAAGACGTCCCATCGCCGCGTCGTCATCCCAGGGTGCGGCGGTGAGGAAGCGCTGCATGGCCCGGGCCGGGACCCCCACCGACTCGGAGAGATTCTCGGCGTTGCGCCGGTCCTGGGACTGCACCAGGAGGGCCGGGAGATAGTTCCGGCTGTGGTCCCGCGACTCGCTGCGCCCGAACAGCGGAGCGAAGAAGGAATGGAACTCCCCAAAGGCCTCGTACACCTGCTCGAAAGCCGCCGCATCCACTTCCCTGCCTCACCTGCCCAAGCTTTCCTCAACTGGCCGGTCACCTTACCACACCAACTGTCGTTGTAATACTAGTCCGGTCGCTGGCCGAGGTGCTGGATCTACTGGGCTGGTTGAGGAAGAAGCCATGTTGAGGTCATCAGCCTCCGGGAGTCCATCGACCAGGACAGCGCCATGGGGCGGGCGATGCTGCATCTGGCCATCGTCTTCGCGGAAATGGAGCTCGACTTGGCCCGAGAGAGAACGCTGGCGGGGCTTGAGCGGGTCAAGGCCACTGGCAAGCATCTGGGCCGGCGCAATGAGGCGAGTCGGAAGCGAGCCGATGAGATACAGAGTATGCGCCAGCGTAACGGCCTCTCGTTGGGCCGCATCGCCACGATAACCGGGTTGCCCTCCAGCAGCATCCGCCGGATCTGCACCGGGGACCTGGAGGAAATAGCGCCGACCGCCTTCGGGGAAGGACAACCGGCGTATCACGGGCCCGAGGCGCTCCCATGGTGGATGTCGCTTGCTGCGGAATCAAACCCCGGGAATAACTCTGTTCACGCGCCCGGTCCGCGATCCCAACCACGAGCTGGCTGACGGCTGCACCCCTGCGCTAATGCTGACGGCTGCACCCCTGCGCTAATAATGTGGTAATGCCTGGGGTTTTGCGGGCAACGAGATCATGACCGTGCCAGGTTTCGGCACGTCGACTACCACACCCCCACCCTACGGAGGGCTAAAGCACCTAGCATCCTGGATGCTGCTGATCTGCCTGGCCTTAATCCATAGACGCTTGTTCAGTCAGTGAGACTCTCCCTTATACTCTAGCCAGAACAACTAGCCGGAGGTTGCCATGGCGGAGTGGCCCCTGCAGGATGCCAAGAACAAGTTCAGCGCCGTGGTCGATGCTGCTCTGGCCGGCGAACCCCAGCGGGTGACCCGTCGCGGGCAGCCTGCGGTGGTCGTGCTGGCGGTGGAAGAATACGAGCGTCTGTGCCGGCTGGAGCTGGCGAACGCTCCCAGCTTCAGTGAACTCCTCTTGGAAATTCCACAGGACGACGGAGAGTTCGAGCGACTCCAACTTGCGCCACGGCCGTTGAACCTGTGATGTTCCTGCTGGACACGGACATACTGTCGGCGCTCCGGAGGCGCGGTCGCCACCCCGAGGTAGTGGGCTGGCTGGAAGGCCAGAGGACTGTGGACTTGCATCTGGGCGTGGTGACGGTCGGGGAGATCGAGCGAGGTATCTCGCAACAGGAGAGATTAGACCTGTCCTTTGCGCAGGACCTCGCCCGCTGGCTTGACCAGGTGCTTGCCTGGTACGCCGACCGTATACTGACCGTCGATCTTTCCACGGCCCGCCGCTGGGGTCAGTTGTCGGCGACCATTGGGTACGCGGGCGCAGACCTGCTCATCGCCGCCACGGCCTTGGAACACGGGCTGACGGTGGTCACCCGAAACGTCCGGCACTTCGAGCCCACCGGTGTCGACGTGCTAAACCCCTTCATAAGCGATGAGACGGCACCGAAGTAAATGTCGCAAACTGAAGCCTGATTCTGATCGGCGAAAGAGAAATGCCCAATAGCAACAGCAAACTGGTCGCAGCCGTAGAGGATTACCTCGACGACCTCCGCAAGATCAGGGCCTCTGGCGGCGGAACCGCCGAGACGTCCTACTATCCGCCGCTGAGCAACCTGCTGAACGCTGTGGGCGGCTCACTGAAGCCCAGAGTGTACTGTGTCAGCCAACTGGCCCAGCAGGGCGCTGATCACCCCGACTTCGGCCTCTTCGCCGCCAGGCAGGTGTCGAAGGGCCAGCCCAAGCATGGTCTGCTGCCCGAGCGCGGCGTGGTGGAGGTCAAGCCCGCATCCGACGACGCATGGCTCACCGCCGACAGCGCGCAGGTCAGCAAGTACTGGGAGCTTTACCGGCTGGTGCTGGTGACGAACACCCGCGACTTCGTGCTGCTGGGCAAGGACGCCAACGGCAATTCCGCCAGGCTGGAGACCTTCCGGCTGGCGGACTCCGCTGTTGACTTCGACAAGGAGCTGCTGCACCCGCGCGCCTTCGCCAATAAAGCCGGCCCGGCGCTGGCCGAGTACCTGGGCCGCGCCCTGTCCCACCGGGCCGCGTTGGTGGAGCCCCGCGACCTCGCCCGGCTGCTGGCCTCCTACGCCCGCGACGGCCTGGCACGGGTGGAGGAGCACGGCGACGAGCCATCCCTGGACGCCGTGCGCTCGGCGCTGGAGGAGGCGCTGGGAGTGAAGTTCGAGGGTGACAAGGGCGCAGCCTTCTTCCGCTCGACCCTGGTGCAGACCCTCTTCTACGGTGTCTTCTCCGCCTGGGTGCTGTGGGCGCGCCAGACTCCTCCGCCAAAAGAACGGTTCAACTGGCGCGAGGCAGTCTGGCATCTGCGGGCCCCGGTGATCCGGGCGCTGTTCCAGCAACTCTCCGACCCCGGCAGGCTGAAGCCCCTGGGATTGGTGGAGGTTCTGGACTGGACGGCGGCGGCCCTGGACCGGGTGGACCGCGAGGCCTTCTTTGCCAAGTTCAATGAGGGCGAGGCGGTGCCCTACTTCTACGAGCCGTTCCTCGAGGAATTCGACCCGGCACTGCGCAAGCAGCTTGGCGTCTGGTACACCCCCGTTGAGGTGGTGCGCTACATGGTGGCCCGCGTTGACCGCGCCCTCAAGGACGACCTGGGCATCGAGGACGGGTTGGCCGCTGAAAACGTCTACGTCCTCGACCCCTGCTGCGGCACCGGCGCCTACCTGGCCGAGACACTGAAGCGCATCGCCGCCAACCTGCAGGGCAAGGGCCTGGGCGCCCTCGCCGGGGCGCAGGTGAAAAAGGCGGCCACCGAGAGGGTGTTCGGGTTCGAGATCATGCCCGCTCCCTTCGTGGTGGCCCACCTGCAGGTCGGCCTGACCATGCAGGCCCTGGACGCGGCCCTGTCGGACGACAACAACGAGCGGCCCGGGGTCTTCCTGACCAATGCCCTCACCGGCTGGGATAAGGAAACGGAGCCGGAGCCGGGGACGCAGATTAAGATGCAGCTGATTCCTGAACTTGAGGAGGAGCGGGAGCGGGCGGAGGAGGTCAAGCAGCACCCCGATGTGCTGGTCATACTCGGCAACCCACCCTACAACGGCTTCGCGGGCATGGCCGTAAACGAGGAACGAGCGCTTTCAAAAGTCTACCGCACCGCCACGAACGTGAAGAAACCCGAGGGCCAGGGCCTCAACGACCTGTACGTGCGCTTCTTCCGCATGGCGGAGCGGCGCATCGCCGAGATGACTGGACGCGGTATTGTCTGCTTCATCTCCAACTACTCGTGGCTGGACGGGCTATCCTTCACCGGAATGCGCGAGCGCTACCTGGAGGCCTTCGACGCCATCCGCATCGACAACCTCAACGGCGACAGGTACAAGACGGGCAAGACTACTCCTGACGGCAAACCCGACCCCAGCATCTTCTCCACGCCGGGCGACCCGGTGGGCATCCAAGTGGGCACCGCCATAGCCACGCTGGTCAGGAAGGCCGACCACGCGCCCGCCGAATCCGTGGGCTTCCGCCATCTCTGGGGGCAGGCCAAGCTTTCGGAGCTGAGTGAATCGGCGGAAGCGGAGCCTGCCGAACTCTATGACACCATTGAACCGTCGCTGCCGTTGGGGCTACCCTTCGCGGAGGTGGCGGTCAACCGGGGCTGGAGCGGCTGGCCCTCGCTGCCTGAACTGTTCCCGAAGTCTTTTCCGGGAGTCAAAACCAGCCGAGACTCTTTCCTGATAGACGTTGACCTTGACCGGCTGAAGGCGCGAATTGCGGACTATTTCAACTCCGAACTGAGCCATGAAGAGATAGCGCGTCGTTACCCGTCGGTGATGAACTCCTCAGCACGGTTCAACTCGCGCGCGGTTCGAGACTCGCTACTCAAACGAGATAAGCCGGATGAGAAAAGCGGCTTCGTCCGCCATGCCTACCGACCATTCGACAGCCGCTGGCTCTACTGGGAAGCCGACACCAAGCTCTTGGACGAGAAGCGAAGCGACTATCGACACAACGTGATTGACGGCAATCTATGGCTGTCCTCTGCCCAACATCTACGAAAAGGTTCGGAGGAACCGCAATCCTGTTTCGCACGGGACATTGGATCGCTGCACCTAATTGAACGGGGGGCCAATATGTTCCCCGCGTACCTGCGGGAGGAAGGCCTGCTGCTGGAGGCCGACGGATATGGGCGGCGTCCCAACCTGTCCGCCAAGGCGCAGGCGTACCTCGACCGGCTGGGGTTGGGGGTGGAGTATCTGTTCCACCACGCGCTGGCGGTGCTGCACGACCCGGCCTACCGGGAAGCCAACGCCGGGGCGCTGCGCATGGAGTGGCCCCGCATACCGCTGCCCGGCTGGCCCGAGGGCAATGCCCCCGGTGCCGCCGACGAGTTGCGAGCCTCTGCCGCCCGGGGCCGGGAGCTGGCCACGCTGCTGGACCCGGAGACACTGGTGCCGGGAGTCACCACCGGAACGCTGCGCCCGGAGCTGGCCGCCATCGCCGTCCCGTCCACCACCGACGGACACAACATGAACGGCGACGACTTCGCGCTGACCGCCGGCTGGGGCCACTTCGGCACCGGCGACGCCGTGATGCCCGGCCAGGGCCGCGTCGTGGAGCGCGATTACACCGCCGCCGAAAGGGATGCGCTGGGCGACGCCGTTAGCGTACTGGGTGACCGCGCTGTCGACGTTTACCTGAATGAAAAGGCCCTATGGAGCAACGTACCCGCCGCCGTCTGGAACTACAAGCTGGGCGGCTATCAGGTCCTCAAGAAGTGGCTCTCCTACCGCGAGCAGAAGGTCCTCGGCCGCAATATGCTCCCCGAGGAAGTGCGGCACTTTACCGACACCGCCCGGCGCATAGCCGCGATCCTGGGAGCAGTCAAATAGCAATATCAACGCAAATAGATACAAAAAGATAAGCCGGTCATGTCTAACCTTGGTGGTGGGTCGTCAAACGATGGTCAACTTCAACATTTGGATGGCATCACCAATCTTATAAGGTCTTCCGACACAGAAACACCCGGAATGGTGTTTTGAATCAAGCTAGATTGAACTTACCAGGAGAGGTGGTAGAGAGTGGAAAACATGGTGTGCAGGCATGGGCACACCCGTAGCCGGAGGGCTGTAATCAAAGGATCTTCATTTGCGTGGATAACGCTGCAAATTAGGTCGAGGCATATCATTCTGCCGCAGTGTTTAGGGAGTGAGACGAACGACGTTGCTAGTTCTGTACAAGTATATGACGGCCGAACGGGCTTTGACGTGCCTGCCGGTAGTCGGCGATGGAACACTCCGGGCCACCCAGCCTGCTGCGCTTAACGACCCGTTCGAGTGCGCCGTGCAAATGGGATCAGTTCAATCGGACGGCGACGAGGACAACCGGCAGCTAGCCCAAGCTTTGAGCAATCTTAACGGGACCACTCCTGTCACCGAGCGTGACGTCAGGAAAGCAAAATTCGACTACGGAAGCCTCTACGTTCGGACCCTACTGACAAAACAGCTTTCCCAGCGCACCTCACAAGAAACCGTCGCGCACGTTCGGTCGCGGCTGGAAGACCTCAACAACAGATACAGTACCAACCGGTCTACCAAGCTAGTGATGGCAACCAACCGTTACGAATTCAAGGACGAGAAACCGGCTGAATTAGGTGGCCCTATCCAAGTGTTCTAAGCTAGCCACGCGCTGACACAATCAAATGCATCCGATAAGTATAGTTTGCGAATCACTTGGGCGAGGAAACGTAATGTGCAATATATGTCGCAGACGACGATCTTCTCATCGCCGGCTTTGGTGTGGCCATCAGCTTTGTGGCCCCTGTTTCCAAAGTCATGTGCGGAACTACTGTCCGAACCCCATACCGTTCGATCCTGATGGCCTGTTCCCGCGCCCGAAAAGGCCGGGAGGTGACCCTGATGGACTTTTCCCATAGGGGATTTCTCAGACCCTGATCTGCTCCCCGAAGCTGATAGTCTATCTTAGGAGGTAAGGTGGAGAGTGTCTCGGTGAGGGTGAGTCCTGATAATTTTGCTTCCCTCTGGTTTGAGCCTTGTTCCACAATGCAAAATCCCGGGCACCCTTCACATTCCGTTGCTGCCGGCGTTAGGTCTTCGGTGCGACACCACCCTGCAATGGGCTAAGGGGTATTTGCAAGGATGAGTTGTGCGGGGGCCAATTGCGGTGCTTGGAGCATGCGAGGCGAAGGAGCACAACACGCAGTGGTTAGAACCCAAATGCGCAGGGCAGCTAGTACTGAGTCAAGGTTGAAGTGTGAGGATAGAGACGGCGGAGTTTGGCTCTGGCGTCCTTGGCGGTGAAACGCCAGTTGATGGTGGCTGCCGCCGCGTTGCGCTCCGCCTCGTAGACGCTGATGTTCCTCTGCAGCGCCTCCTCGCGGGGGTTTCGCCCTTTGAGGCAGGCCCGGGCCAGCGCGCTGAACTCGATCTCCGCCATATTCAGCCAACTCCCGTGCTTGGGCGTGTGATGGAACTCCAGCCGCTTGGCAATCCGCCTGGCCTCTGCCGGCGGGAAGCTCTCATACAGAGACGCCATTCTGTGGGTGTTCAAATTGTCCAGGACCACTCGGATCACGGGGACTTCGGGATAAGCCTCGTCCACCACCCAGCGCATCTGGTGGGCAAAGTCCTGCATGGTGCGCCGCTGGGTTATCTCTACATGGCGCCAGCCCCGGCGGGGCTCGCAGGTGAGAAACAGGTTGCGGGTCCCATTCCTCAGGTATTCGCAGTCTTCCCGCTTGGGACGTCCCGGGGCTGGCGGAATGGATGGACGCACGTCGGCCAGCAACTGGGTGGAGGTCTCATCGAAACAGACCACCGGTCTCTGAGGGTCATAGGGCTCGGCGTAAAGTTCCTGCACATCCTCCATGTGGGCCACGAAGTCGGCGCTCACCTTCGGGATGCGCCACTGCTTCCTGCGCCACGGCTTGAGAGCCTTTTTTCAGACGCAGCCGCACCGTCTCGTGGGACAAAGACTCCACCAGACCCAGTTCAACCGTCTTGCCCGCCAGGGCGCGCAAAGTCCAGTGGTCGCGGCCCTCGGGAGCCGGGGTGCAGGCCAAGGCTATCAGGCGCGCCTCGGCCCGGTCATCCAGCTTCCGGTAACGGCTTCCGGTAACGGTTGACCTGGTTGCGGCGCCGCAGCGCCTCGTCCAATCCCTCCCCGGCGTACCGCCGCTTGGCGCGGAACACCGTGCGCTCCGGGACGTCCAGAGCGGCGGCTGCCTGGGCAGCATTCCATCCCTCGTCTGTCTTGAGCAGAATGCGGGCCCGGAATGCGGGCCCGGGTGATCGCCTGGGCCGAACTCCTGCCCGACCGGATCATCCTCCGTAACTGCCCCTTCTCCTGCGAGGATAGCTGAACCTCATACTTTTCCTGAACCATGAACACCACGAACACCACACCTCACCCAACACAGTTTCCCTGCCAACGATAGCATCACCTTTTAACAAAATACCTGTCTGACATTACCAGTTTGACCCGGTACTAGTACTCAGTCATGCCAGAAATGGCAGGATAAATATCACGGGTGGCAGGCAGTCCAACATTCGGCTCACAAAAACTTGCTTCTCAGCAACTGTCATTTCTGGCGTGACTGAGTACTAGTATTACAACGACGGTTCCTCAATTTGGTCATTCTGGGGCCGGAAATTGCTTCGCGGAAGGCAAGACCACAAATCTGTCACACGCGCGGTCAGGTCGTCATGAAGAGGTGTTCAAGGCCCTTTGTTACGAACCGTCATTGTAATACTAGATGATATTCGCTAAACTAACCCGCTGGCTCATCGAGATATTACAACAATAGTGTAGTGTGATTATTGGCACAATGTTGACATTTATTCCAATTGGGATGAATATGAATTTAAGCCCTATATAAAGGGGCAATTGGAAGGGGGCGAAGGCAAAGCAACGCAAAGCTCGGCAAAGCTCGGATTCCTGGTTTTCCTAGTGCTGATGGCGGTGTCCCTGTTCGGCGGAATAGCGATCGCGGAAGGTCCGCCGCCCAGTGGCAGCGGTAGCGTGGACATGGACGACCAAGTCCTGGCTGAACTGGTCCAAAGGCTGGAAGCGGGCGAGACACTCACCGACGAGGAAATGGAGGGCGTCATGAGATACGTCTCCGTTGGGAGTGTCGAGGAAAGCGTCTCGGAGTACAACGTGGACTTCGGCGGAGCTAGCGGGGCGTCCGCAGACGGTGTTCTCTGCAAAGGTCAGACAGTGACCCTCACTCACAAGAACATATTGAGGACTACTACTCTGTGGCGGTTCACCTCGGATACCGTCTGGTGCTACGACGGCACCTACATCGTCGGAGAACCGTCGGTTGAGGTGGAAGTCAGCGCCTGCTGCTTCTGGTCCTACCGGGGCGTTATCAACGAAAATGAGTCCGGTGGAGATGGGTCGACCCAACACTACGACTACCGGCAGGGTAATTTCGAGCTGTCGTCCCGAAAATCGGCTGCGCCGATAGCATGCAACCCTAGATTCGGAAGTGGCAGTACGGGGATGGGACCCACACGTACAGTGCAATGAAATGATGACAGTCATTTACCTCCTGTTGCCAGCACCGGTTGTTGCAGCATTAGACTTCACGGCAGGGCTGGCCTTGTTCCGGGGCGGCGGTCATTGGAAATGGTTTGGGACGACGCTGACGGCAGCCGCAGTGGTGATGGTGGTACTTTGGGTAATCTTCCTCCCTGCCTGAACCCGCTCCCTGAATTCCGAAGCCCCGGCGTCTGCCGGGGCTTCTTTACCTGGCCTAATCAAGAAGCAACAGTTTCGCGGTCTTCGTTCTGTACTAGTGGGTTCGCAATCTCTCCACAGACTGCATATAAACAGGCCCCCAAATAAGGCAGCGGCGGGGGGTGTCCAACTAGGGAAGCAGCTTCCAGGCAAACCAATCGGTTCAAAAGCAAAGGCCCTCGGTAGCATCGCTATCGAGGGCCTTCGGTAGTTTTTCGTCAGAGCGTCATGGTCATTATTGGTTTCCCATGCCCTGTCCTAAATCCCCAGCAGCCGCTCCAGATTGCCATGGAGGATGGCTTCCTTTTCCTCTACGGTCAGGCTTTCCATACTCAATATCCACGACACGGGCCAGTCAGCGGCCATGTCGAAGGGCCAATCGGTGCCGAAGACCACACGGTCGATCCCCACGCTGTCGATGAGATAGCGCAGAGCCTCCTCGCTGTGGGTCAGGCAGTCGTAGTAAAACTTGTCCAGGTACTTGCTGGGTGGTTGGGTGATATGCGCCCGTGCCTCGCGGCGCACCTGCCAGCCCCGGTCCATGCGGCCGATGCCGTAGCAGGTATAGCCGCCGCCGTGGCACAGGCACACGCGCAGATCAGGGCAGGCGTCCATCACCCCGCCAAAGACGAAGGACGCGAAGGTTACGGCGCGGTCGGCCAGGTTGCCGATGGTGTTGGGCAGGTGGTAGCGACTGCTGCGAGGGGTAACGACGGTATCGCCGCCCTGGTGAATCAGGAAAACCGCGCCGGACGCCTCAGCCGATTTCCACAGAGGCATGAACTCCGGCTCGTCGAAGGTCTTGCCGTTTACGTGGTCGCCGATCATGGCCCCCTTCAGGCCAATGTTCATGGCGTGTTCCAACTCGGAGACCGCGGAGGTCACATCCTGCATGGGAAGAGTGGCGAAGCCGGAGAAACGGGCCGGATGCTCCTTAACCAGTTGCGCCACATAGTCGTTGCATTCCCGGGCCATTGCCGTGGTCGCCGGGGCGTCTTTGTCGTAGTTGTAGAAAAAGGCGTTGGTGGAGAGAACCTGAACGTCCACGCCCAGCGAATTCATGTCGGCGATGCGCTCTTCGGGGGTCCAGGTGGTGCGGGGGTTGTAGAGCATATTGGACACGGAGTTCGCCTCCATGCCGTGCCAGGTCCCTCCATTGCGGAAGGCATGAACGAAGCCTTCCGGTGAAACATGGGCGTGGATGTCAATTGTCCGCATCGGTTCCTCTTATCAAATCGCGCTTCCGGATTTTCTGTTCCCTCTGCGGGAGGGTTGGCGTGAAGGAGTATCCCGCCCCGGTCAGTGCTGGTGGTGCCCGGTGTCTTCCGGCGACTCGGCCAGCAGGTCGATGCGTTCCAGCCACTTGACGCTCCAACGCCCGGCGCGGCCCTGCACCACCAGCCGACAGGGGCCGCCATGCTCGTCGGTCAGGGGTGCGCCGTTGTGTCGCAGGGCCACGAGGAGGCCATCTTCACGGACCTCTTCCAACGTCATTCCCACAGTGTAACCGCCGGACGTAAAGCCGACGTGCGTGGCCTCGGGCAGTGGGTCGGCGCCTTCCAGCAGCGCTGCGACGGGGACGCCCTCCCAGCGCTGGTCCGGCGCAACCCAACCGCTGACGCAGCGAAAGTCGTCCACCATCTCACCCTGCGCCAGCCGGGCCAGCCCGTCCGTATCCAGGTTCCGGGGCCGGGCTACCAGCCCTCCAATGCTCAGACCAGCCCATGCCGCATCGGGACTCTGCGCGCCGCATAGAGGCAAAACGCTCAAGACTTCCCTGTTGTTGTCGCTCAATGTGGACCTCCTCTGGACTCCGGCAGTTAAGAGTTGCTTCTGCCGGAACTGATACTCCTGAATCCATTTGCATATTATCGCGGGCCTGTTCAACTGTCCATAACGGGCGATGCTCCAGCAGGGTCGGGACGTTTTCCCTCACTCTCTTGAGAGTGCGCCAGGCGAGGGTAGAAATCCCCATGTCATTATTCATCGTCATTATTATGGAAACACGGGTTATAATGGTAAAAACTCGCCCCTCATGCCTTTGGCGCCAGATTCGATGACCCCTTGACTCGGGAGGAAAGATGATATTCGGCGCAATCACCAACTCGTGGCGCATACAACTGGAATCCAGGGAACTGATTGACCTGGTGGCACAGGCCGAGGCCAGCGGCGCCCGCCACATCGAGCTGCGCCAGACCTGCCTGGGCGACTGCGAATCGGGCGAGGGCGACGGCTGGCGCCCGTCGCTGGAGGGGCTGGATGCAGTGATCAAGGCCCACTCCGGCCTGACTTATGACTTGGCGATGGCGTGGCCCTGCCTCACCCGCGAGAGCGACCCGCAGGGCGAAGCCTGGCAGGCGGCGTTGGCCGGGGCCAAGCTGGTAGGCGGAGACTCGCCTCAGCTGCGCATCGTTGACCCTTCGGCCTTCGATGCCGCTTGGGAGTCGCCGTCCGACATCCCCGAAGCCGCATGGGGGCTGGCTGGACTGGCCACCGAGGCGGCGCGCCAAGGCGTCATCCTGTCCATGGAGAACTCGGGCCAGCCCATCGGCAGCATGGCGATGCTGGTAGCGGCGGTGCGGGAGCGGATGCCCGCGGAATGCCGTGAGTTTCTGGGCCTCTGCCCCGATCCCACCAACCAACTGCGCCGCTTCCCTGATACCGAGCCGCTGAAAGACCTGGAAGCGCTGCCGCTGGATATGCTCAAGATTGTCCACTTCAAGCAGATGCGCGGCGGGGAAGCCCGGCCCAGCGTTGAAGACGGAGACCTGGATTGCCGGGAGATGCGCGACATCCTGGCGGCCAAAGGGTACGATGGCCCGGCCATCATGGAAATCCCGCCTCATCCCGAAGTCTTCCCCAACCTCGAAGCCAGCTTCGCCTACCTGCGCTGATACGAACCGGAGACCGTAACAATCCCCATATGCCCCCTTTTTGAGCGAGCCGTGGGAGAAATGGAGCCGCCGGAGTATGCAAGATACGCCAATTCAGGACGCCGTCTGGAGTCCGCCTGGAGATACGCGATGGGATGCGTTTATCGAATGGGCCAGGCTGTTTTACCAATGGGACAGCTTTCACGAAGTAGAACGGAACTACAAGATGGAAATCGCGCAAACCTTGTCCAGTGTGCGGGATATGCTGTTGGGCGGGTTCCCGAATTGGGAAGCAGGACTGAAAGGCCCCCGCTCTCCCGGTTACCACTTGGTCAACTGGCGGGTCTATTCCGCATTCCGCAACCTGCTGGACAAGGACAAGATTCACGTTGGCAACGTACTGCGCCAGTTTTGGCAGTCTCACGGCGTTACTCCGGCCGAGGACAGAATCCGGCAATTCGAGGAACGCATCGCCGTCGGCCCCCGTGGTCAGATGGCGGCGGCGCTCCTGCTGGCGGACGACCCGGCGAACAACCCTCCCTATCGCACGGAGTACCTGAACAAGGCTTATCAACTGGTTGGGCGTGAGCGGGAAGAGGTTGGGGACGACGGTGGCCGCCGATACCGGCGAATGCTGGACTTCCTGGACGAGTTTATCCAGAGAGCCGAGGCTCGCGGCCTGCACATCCGCGACCGGATGGACGCTCAATCCCTGGTGTGGTGCGTGGTGGTTTACGGCACGGAGCGGCCGCCGGCCAGCGAGTGGCCCGAAAGATCGAGGCTCCAGTATGAGGCTTATCTCCACGGAGATGCAGTACCGCCGCCCCCGCCTCCCCGCGAAGCCGACCCGGAACCGGAACCTGAGGAGGTGGCGCCGCTTCCCGACCCCTGGGCCGAGGAGAATCTGGCCGCACTGGCCGAAGAATTGCTGTGGGACGAGAGCGACCTCGCTGAAGTAATCGCCGACCTGCGCGATAAGCGGCAGGTGATTTTCTATGGGCCGCCCGGCACCGGCAAGACCTACGTGGCGCGGCGTATCGCCCAGGAGTGCCGACAGGGCGGCGGTGACTTCACCATCGTGCAGTTCCACCCTTCCTACTCCTACGAGGACTTCGTGGAAGGCTTCCGCCCCAGGCTGCACAACGGGCAACCGGGATTCGAGCTGGTTCCCGGCCCGTTGCGGCGCATAGCAGCTCAAGCGGCCGCCAATCCCGCCGCCACCTACATCCTGGTCATAGACGAACTCAACCGGGGCAACGTCGCCAAGGTCTTCGGCGAACTGTATTTTCTGCTGGAATACCGTGACGAAGCAATGGAACTGCAATACAGCGGCGCCAACTCGTCGTCAGAGTCCGGGAGGTTCCGGCTCCCGGAAAACCTGTGGTTCATCTGCACTATGAACACCGCCGACCGCTCCATCGCGCTGATGGACGCCGCCCTGCGCCGCCGATTCTACTTCGCCCCCTTCTTCTCCGGTCAACCGCCCGTGCGCGGTTTGCTGCGCCGTTGGCTGGAGCGGCACAACCCGGCGATGGCCTGGCTGTCCGACCTGGTAGACCTGACCAACGAGAGGCTGGGGGACCGGCACCTGGGCGTCGGCCCAAGCTACTTCATGGGCAACGCCGAGGAACTGGACGAAGCCCGCGCCCGGCGTATCTGGAATCGCGCCGTTATTCCCTATATCGAAGAGCAGTTTTTCGGCAACGAAGACCGCTTGGCCGAGTTCGATTTTGACCTGCTCAAGTCCGAACTGCCCCAACCCGTCAACGGACTTGCGTCGGACCTCCCGCAATCCGAGGCCGCGGACATGGAGGGCTACCCCGTCAACGGCGAATCAGACGCTCCTCTTATCGTTTCCGCCCCGGCCCCAGGGATAGCCACCGATGCCAACGCTCCAACTGTGTGAACACCGGCCCAGCCGCATAAACGCCGACTTGGACGGCAACCAGATAGACGCGCTGCGGCAGGCTCGCGTTGAGGTGCGTCCTGTCGGCTCGTCCGGGGCAGAGTGGGAGCTTTGTCCATCGTCCTGGATCGGCGTGGTCAGGTGCGGCGAACTGAACGTAGTCATCCGCCCCAGGATCCCCATGGACCGCGTGATGTTCTTGGTTGGATACGCCCTGAACCCCGCAGACTGGAGGCCCGCCCCGTTCGATCTGACCCCGGATGCCGATATCCTGGAGGCCGTGATACCCGCATTTGTCCTGCGCACCCAAGAGGCTATCCGGCGTGGGCTGCTCCAGGGATATCGCACCGAAGAGGCATCTCTTACCTCCGTGAGGGGGCGAATTCGGATGACCGGCCAGATTAACGAGCGTTTCGGGCTGCCGTTGCCCGTCGAGACAGCCTACGACGACTTCACCGAGGACATCGAGGAAAACCGTCTGCTCAAGACTGCAATTCACACGCTCTGGCGGATGCCCATCCTCTCTCCTGCCGCTCGCCGCGAACTCGGGGCGCTGCGTCCGGCGTTCGCGTCCGTAGCCCTCGGCTCGTTCCGGCGGGGGATGGCGCCGGAGGTGAATTACACCCGATTGAACCGGCGCTATCGCCCAGCGGTGGAGTTGGCCCGGCTGATAATTGGCGGGTCCATACTGGAGCTGTCCCACGGCGAGACAACGGGCGCGTCGTTCCTGATGGATATGAACCGCGTCTTCGAGTCGTTCCTGCGAGCCGCCTTGCGGGACGCCCTGCGCCTGTCCGAGTCGGAGTGGCCTACTGCTCCGCCAGTGGAGAGGTTCAGGATTCCTGGCGGGCGCCGCCTGTCCCTCGATGGTGCGGCACAAATCCCGGTGCAGCCCGGCCTCACCTGGTGGAGAGGGAGCCGCTGTCTGTTTGTAGGCGACGCCAAGTACAAGCGCCTGGAATCGCAGCAAGGGGAAATCTACCGGATGCTGGCCTACTGCACCGCCGCCAACCTTCCATCGGGCCTGCTGATTTACGCGGCCGGCGAAGGCGAGCCCGCCGTATACCAGATTCCTCACGCCGACAAGACCATTGAGGTAGCAGCCGTGGACCTGAACGGTTCCCCCCAAGCCATCCTCACGGAAGTGGCCCGCATCGCCGGGCGGGTTCAGGCCCATGGTCGAGCCGTTCTGTTCCCTCCTCCAGAGGGAGAGGGTTCCAGAGGGGGAGGGTTAAGGTGAGGGCGTCACTCCACCCGGTAGCGGGATAGAAAGTCCATGTTGAGTTCGAATCCGATGCCGGGACGGTCGGGGACGGTCACGTAGCCGTCGGCGTCGGGCCTTAGCTTGGGCTCGAACATCTCATCGCGCAGGGGGTCCACCGCCGCAGGGTAGTATTCCAGGAACTCGCCGTGGGGTACGGCCGCGGCCCGGGGCAACTGAAGTTCCTGGCAACCGTGGGGAGCGATGGACACGCCCCGCTCCGCCGCAAGGTTGGCGACGTCCATTGCCACATCGTAGCCGGGGCAGATGGTGGCGTCCACGTTGAGGATGGACGCCCCGTTGTGGTCCAGCAGGGTGCGGAAGTGGGCCAGGTGGTAGCCGTTCTCGCCGGTGGCGATTTTCACCTCTGACACTTCTGCCAATTGCCTATGGCCCTCATAATCGTGGATGGGCAGCGGCTCCTCGAACCAGTAGACGTCGCAATCCGGCAGTAGCCGGGCGAACTCCATAGCGGTTTTCAGGTCGAGGGCGCAGTTGGCGTCCACGAGCAGCGAGGCGCTGTCGCCGATAGCCTCGCGGGCCGCCGCCACCCGCTCCATATCGCCGGAGACACCGACGTTGGGGTCGCCAATCTTGATCTTGACGGCCCCTGCGTGCATCTCCTCCACGTTGAAGCGAACCTCATCCTTGAGTTCTTCAAGCCCCTTGCCCTCGGCGTAGTATCCGCCGGTGATGTAGGTGCGGATGCGGTCCTGCGCGCCTCCCAGCAGGCGATGCACTGACTGCCCCAGCGCCTTTCCCTTGATGTCCCAGCAAGCGATGTTGATGGCGGCCAAGACCTGAGTGTTCAGGCCCGCCGGCCCAAGAATCTTGATCAGATTTTCGCCCAAATCAACGGCGATGCCCCGCGTGTCCAGCGGATCGCGCCCGATGAGCAACGGGCGGAAATAGTCAACATAAAGAGGAAAAAAGACCAGAGGCCGCTCAGCAGCGGTCCCGCCGTTCCAGCCGTAGCCGGTAATGCCCTCGTCTGTGGTCACCGTAACCTTGTGCAGCCGTCCCGGCCCGTAGAAGTGCCCGCCGTTCCAGATGCCGGGCCGCTCCCACTCAAAGACTTCGCTGGTGACGCCGGTGATTTTCATGGGTGGCCCCTTGTCCGTATTTCGTAATCAGATTCCGTGCGGTCGCAGACGGCCCGGCAAGCAGACAGCCTGCCAGAGAAACGACCGCGACAGGCTGAGTATCAACGGAGAAGCGATCAGGGGCTATTGCTTCGGTGGTGGAGTCGGGGGCGGTGGAGGTTTCCGGATTGACGAACCGGGTGAGCCTGGAGGCCGTTCGCTTGGTGCGGGATTTGGTAGCTTAGCCATGAGCTACTCCTCAGAGGCTTCGATTGGGACCGATTCCAAAAACTCTACCATTTCCACTTCTTGGGCTGGTATCAGAATAACTGAAACCCCCTTTAGGGGCAATCGTTCGTTGCCAACCAGCCACTCTCCTTCGGCTATTATGAAATGGCCTTGCGCCGGATGCCCCGGCCACTCCCGTGCCCACCCGTAAAGTCGGCGGTTTCCTTTCAAGTGAAGCACAACATAATGTTCTGTATTCCTGTAAAAAGCCGAATACCATTCCGATGGGTAGGAACTTTCCTTTGTAACGCCAATCTTTCGCAGGAATCCGTGCGGCGCGTCGTGATTGGAAAAATAGGCCGCAAGCAGAGCAAGGAACGCCGCGCTCAATAATGAGATTACGGTTTCCAAGCCTTCCGGCCAGCCCGATTCCGCCAAAGTCATAATCATCCAAGTAATCGCTTGGGCGACTACCGTAAATGCCAGGGCGTGAATGATTCGCTCGAACTCGCTGGGCTTGGGATGAGACGTTAGCGAGTAGAAAATAGTGATCCCCACTAATCCGGGTAGGAGAAATGTGAGGACCGTTACCACCTCGCTGGTTGCCCAATTTATGCCCTTGTCTTCTCCGGCGTCACCGCCTCATATTTCAACACCCTCCAACTTTAGCACAGGTCCAGCAGCGCCTCGCCATCCTCGTCGGTGTCCAAATTCACCCGGCGGCCGTCCTTGATGACGGTGTTCAGGTGCTTGCCGCCTTGCAGCACTCGGATGTCGGCCAGCGGGTCGGCGTCGAGGATCAGGATGTCGGCCAGCTTGCCGGGTTCGATGACGCCGAGTTCGCCCTCCAGTCCCACGACGTAGGCGTTTTCGCGGGTGTTGGCTACGATGGCTTCCATGGGCGTGTAGCCTCCGTACTTGACCATCACCTCGGCCTCGTTAGCGTGGAGCGTGCCGTAGGGCATCACCGGCGAGTTGCCGCTGTCGGTGCCGCACAGCACTTTGACCCCGAAGCTGCGGGCGGTCTCCAGCACCTGCATGGCGCTCTCGGCGTTGCGGCGAATGATGTCGAGCTCCTCGTCGCTGCGGCCCTTCTCCTTGCCAATGGACAGGGCCTCGAAGAGGAAGGTCATCGTCGGCATCACGCGGACTCCGGCCTCGGCGACGGGGTACAGCTCGGCCTCGGTGGCCAGGTCTGCGTGCATGATCCAGTCCACTCCCGCCTCGGCGGCGGCTTTGGTGGAGCCTGCGCCCCGCGAGTGGATGGCGACGCGGGCGTTGCGGCGATGGGCTTCGGCCACCACGGCAACGATCTCTTCCTTGGAGATGGTCTGGTTGTCGCCCCAGGTGCTGTCGGCCAGCTTGATGAAGTCCACGCCGTGCTTGGTCTGGCGGCGCACCTCGGTAATCATGTCGTTTACGTCGTTCGCCAGGACGCCCAGGAGATGCTCAGGGGTGCCGACCCACGATGGCTCGTAGTCGCCGATGCTGCCGTAGGTGACGATGAAGCGGCCAGCGGTGAAGATGCGCGGCCCCTCCACCAGCCCGGCGTTGATGGCGTCCCGCAGCCCGACCTCGATGAACCAGGTGCCGCCGGGGATGGAGATGCTGGTAACGCCGGAACGCAGCACGGTCTGGGCGTTGCGGGCGGCGCGGATGGCGTTGAAGCCGGGACTTACGGTGCCCCGTCCGCTGGGGAACTTGGTGGACGACACCGCCGGGAAGCCGAAGGACAGGTGACAGTGCCCGTCGATGAGGCCGGGCATGATCCATTTGCCCGCAGCGTCGATAACTTCCACCTTGCCGGTGTCCTCCATGTTCAGGCCCGGCGGGAGCTGGCCCACGCTGGAGATACGGTTGCTTTCGATTACCACCGCGTCGTTCTGCGACGCTGGTTCGCCGGTCCCGTCGATGAGCGTTCCGTTGCGAATGACCAGTGTCTTTCCGTTGGCGCTCATGGTGTCCTCCCTGTCGTTCCTAAATGTATGGATGCCCAGAATCCCACGACGTGAAATATCCTGCTTCGCAAGGGGTTAGGTGGTAGTATAACGCAGATGCTCGGGGGCCAAACGCCCCTCTGCAATTGTCAACAGGGAGTGAGTCATGGCGTTTTACGAAGGATTTGAGCGGCTGCAAATTGACACCAGCGGCGGCGCGACCATCAACCTGGTGAAGGGCGGCGACGGCCCCCCGTTGTTGTTGTTGCACGGCTATCCGCAGTCCCACATGATGTGGCACAAGATTGCGCCGCGGCTGGCCGAGGACTTCACCGTAGTTGTCCCGGACCTGCGAGGTTACGGCGACAGCAGCAAGGCGCCGGGCGACCCGGAACATCTGAATTACTCCAAGCGGGCGATGGCCCAAGACCAGGTGGACGTGATGTCCCACCTGGGCTTCGACACCTTCAAGCTGGTGGGCCACGACCGGGGCGCCAGGGTGTCGCATCGCCTGACCAAGGACCACCAGCAGCGGGTGGAGAGGCTTATGGCGCTGGACATCATCCCCACGCGCAAGATGTTCCAGATCGTCAATAAGGAAATGGCGACTAACACCTACCACTGGTTCTTCCTGATTCAGCCCTACGACTTCCCGGAGCGGGTTATCGGGGCCGACCCGGACTATTTCCTGCGCCGTTCCTTCCGCCGCAACCCCGACGCCGCAGGCGCGTTCCCGCCGGAGGTGGTGGACGAGTACGCCCGCTGCTTCAGCAACCCCGGCACCATCCACGCGACCTGCGAAGACTACCGCGCCGGCGCCAGCATCGACCTGGTGCACGACGATGCAGACTTCGACAGCAAGGTCACCTGCCCCATGTTCGCGCTCTGGAGTTCCACTGGCTACGTGGGCCGCACCCAGGACGTGCTGGCGGTCTGGCGGGACTACGCCACCAACGTCCGGGGCCAATCCTTGCCCTGCGGCCACTACATCCCCGAAGAAATGCCCGACGAAAGCTACGCCATCATCAAGTCGTTCCTGCAAGAGTAAAGGAACGTAACCACAGAGCGCACAGAGACCGCAGAGGAAACAAAAAATCTCTGTGGTCTCCGTGTTCTCTGTGGTTAGTCGAAAATGAGCGCAATAGCGGACGATGGGGTACGGCGGACGCCGCCGCGCAGCTGGGCGGTGCTACTGCTGTTTCGCGCTCAGCAGAGCAGCGTTATCCTGGTTTCCTACACCTTCGGACTGTTCCTGCCCTTCATACGGGAAGACTTGGGGATAACGCCCCTCCAGGCCGGGTTGTTACAGGGCGCGTGGTGGATCACCGCCGCGTCGCTGTCGTTGCCCTTCGGCGCTTGGTTCTCTCGCTTCCGGCCCGTGCCGCTGGTGCTGGTCTCTTTGTTGCTGGGCGCCCCGTTTCTGTTCGTCCAGGCCCTGGCCCCCGGCTTCTGGGTGCTGCTCCTGGGAAGGTTTTGTTTCATCCTGTCCCACACGATCAACACGCCGGCCCGCGCCCTCTTGTTGCGCCAGTGGTGCGCGCCGCATCAATATGCCTTGGTGCAGTCGTTTGGGCTGTCGCAGCACAGCGTGATTCTGGCGTTGGCCGTAAGCCTCAGTCCTTGGGTAATCGAGGGCTTGGGCAGTTGGCGCATCGCCTATGCCGCGCTGGGAGTCTTCTTCACGGCACAAATCGCGGTGTGGCTGCTGGTGGCGCGGGAGAAACACGCCCCCCCGCAGCCGCCGTCGTCATCCGACGATGAGGAGGAGCACTCACCCTGGTTGGCGCTGCGCCGGTTCCCGCAGGGCTGGCTGATTGCAGTGGTTATGCTGTTCCTGTCCTCAACCTGGACCGGGATGGTTACCTTCCTGCCGACGCTGTGGGTGGAGGAACGCGACGTGGCCCTGACCCTGGGCGGGCCTCTGCTGGGATTCCTATACTACGCCTTGATACCATCCGGGTTCCTGGGCGGTTGGCTGCTGACCAAGCTGCGCAGCCGCAAGATGCTGCTGGTTGTTCCCGCCCTGCTGAACGCGGTGTTCGGCGTGGTCATCACGCTTTCAGAGGCCCCGCCGCTGCTGATGGCGTTCATCACCGGGCTGGGGCTGGTATGGGTGGCAACGCCTGCGATACAGGTGCTGCCCTTCGAGTTCCCCGGCGTGCTGCCCCGCGAGGTGGCGGTGCTGACCGGTCTCATTCTGACATTCATGGGCGTGGGCTTCGCCTTGGGCCCTATGCTGGTAGGCGTGGTGGCGCAACTGACCGGCTCAATTCAGACGGGCCTGATTGCGCTGTCGCTGCTGACCGCGCTGGGCGTAATCGCCGGCGCTGCCTACCCCGACCGCCCCGGTACGCTGCTGAGAAGAGATTAGTGTAGTCGATCCTCACTGAGGCGATTTCGACGACTAACAATGAGTTGTTCCAAGCGACAGAGATCAGTTGCGGGAGATATGCTTTAAGCAAGTGCAAACTGAGGCGTATCTTCTAAAAACAAAAAAGAGGTATGTATGGGATCGGATTCGTTGGAAATTTTTAAAGACATTGCTCAAATAGCCCTGATGGTCGCGGGCACAATTGCTTGCTTGTCGATTACCTTTGCAATAGCCAAAGTTATTCCATCCCTGCGCCGCTCTGCCCTGAACTTGGAGGAGGCTACGGGAAGCGCAGCTGAGTCAGGCTCTAACATTGTGGCGACATCGGAGAACCTGAAAGAAGCCACTGGCCATATGATAGGTGCGGCCCAAAATATTAGCGAGGCCGCGCCTGCGTTACGTCAGTCTGCAGTCAATCTTGAGAAATTCTCCGGAAGCGTAGCCGAGGCAGGCCCCAATATCGTGGGGACATCGGAAAACGTAAGAGAAATCTCCGGGAATCTGCTAGGCGCATCTAAGGATGTTAGTGAAGCTACGCCTTTATTCCCCCAAGTTGCGGCCAACATGGAAAAATTCACCACAAGCGCAGCTGAAGCGGGCCCCGGTCTTGTGGAGGTTGCGGAAAATATCAAGGAGATTACCGGGCATCTTCGCAGCGCGGCTACAGACGTTGCGGGCGCCACTCCGGTGTTGAGGCTGTTAGGGCCAGCAGGAACAGCAGCGAATATAGCGAATACAGGACTCGACAGATTGGCAGGATTTGTTCGAGGACTATTCCGCAGGTAGGGTGAAGGTACGAATAGCTTCTACCCCCAGAGATCTTTGTAATCCCCCCGATGTTGGAATGAATCGCTACAGTACAGCACTTAAACGAACCGCTGCTTGGCCCAGCCTTCTTCGAAAGTCGTGTTGAAGATTGGGGCAGATTTCTTGCTGGCGAACATCCACCTGCCGCCTACCCGGACATATTCCTCGTCGTCGATACCGGCTCGCCACATGGCGTTTCCGGTGTCGCCGACGGTGCAGGGCATGAACAGATACCAGCGGGCGCGGGCGGTGTCGCCGGTGACTTCGATGTGCGGATTCAGGCCGTAGTGCAGGGCGAAGACGAAGTAGCTGGATATGCCGCGAAAGAACTCGCGGATGGCCTCCCGCCCCTCAAACCGGCCCAGGCCCTGGCTCTCCCAGGTTGCGTCTTCGATGAACAGCGACGCGATGCGGTCGGGATCATAGTTATCGTCGCAGGCGGCGGCGTATTCCGCCTTTAGGTTGCGAATCTCGTTGGCGTCCTCCAGCGCGCGTACCCTGGCCTGGAGTTCCTTGACCACATCGTGCAGTGCACTGGGGGCGGGCTGTTCCGGCATGGGTTCCTCCTGATTTACTGATAGCTGGAAGTTCTACTCAGGGTCGCGCAGGTGCGGGAACATGGCCAGCGGCGTGGCCGCCAGCAGTCCCGCGTCCACCGGCAGCGTTACCCCGGACACCCAGCGGGCCTCGTCGGAAGCCAGGAACAGCGCGGCGTATGCGACGTCCCACGGCGTGCCCTCAATGCCCAGCGGCCCGGCGCGGCGGCGCAGGTCCAGCATCTCCTGCGAGGTGTGGCGGGCCACCATCGGGCTGTGGATGTGGCCGGGGGCGATGCAGTTCACCCGCACGTTGTCCCGCCCGTAGTGAACGGCCATGGAGTTGCTGAGACCGATGATACCGCCCTTGGATGCCGCGTAGGGGTGGCTGGGCCGTCCCCCGCCGGCGCGCAGGCCGACAATTGACGACAGGTTGACGATGGCGCCGCCGCCGTCCTCAATCATCTGGGGGATGGTGTGCTTGCTGGTGAGCATCACGCTCTTCAGATTAACGTCCATCACCGTGTCCCAGAAGTCCTCGTCCACATCGGTGACCGAGCCGGGGCCGCTGATGCCGACGTTGTTAATCAGCACACTGACGTTGCCGTAGCGCGACTTGGCGGCCTCGGCCATCTCGCGGCAGTCGTCATTGCTGGTGACGTCGCCGGCGAAGATGGACGCCTCGCCGCCCTCCTCACGGATCATCGCCAGGGTTGTATCGGCGTTCCTCTCGTCCCGGTCAACCAGCAGGACGCTGGCTCCTTGCCGGGCGAACAGGATGGATATGGCCTGCCCGATGCCCACGAACTCGCCGCTGCCAGTGGCCCCGGCCCCGGTGACGATGGCGACCTTGCCGCTCAGCCGGTTTCCGCGTTCTGACGTCATCTCCCCCCCTGATTATAGTAAGATACCGGCCGGTTCAGTCTATCGGCTGGTGGAAGTAGTAGCACAATCCATCGGGAGCGATGACGAAGAACACTTGCAGCTTTCCCCGTCACGCTCGTCAACGCGCCAATTGACCGTCTCTACGCCATTCGCTTCCAGTTCATCTTTTGCCCGGTGGATATTGTTGACCAGGATGGCGGCGCCTTCCTGTCCGGGGTCGCCCCCGGTTACTGCGAAGCCAAGGCGTACACCGTCCCGTTCGAGCGTAACGCCGGGCAACGGGCCATCGGATCGAACAACCTCAATTAGCCCGAATGCCTTTGCATACCAGCCAGCAGCTTGATCTATGTCCTGTACCGGCAGTTCCAATTCACTCCTGTTAAATGGGGAGGCGGCTTAAATGGGGAGGCGGCTTGAAACAGACCTTCGCCGCTGTTCATGCGATACCTTCGAGCAACAGTTTCA
Source organism: Dehalococcoidia bacterium (assembly GCA_965261945.1). Lineage (GTDB taxonomy): Bacteria > Chloroflexota > Dehalococcoidia > Lucifugimonadales > UBA3495 > VXOI01. The sequence continues at coordinate 1,103,912 of CBDHEF010000002.1, read as the reverse complement.
CCACCTGCGGGGCCAGCTCCCGGGCCCGCTCGTCCAACCCGGTGGCGCCGACGTTGGTGATGGGGTGGGGGCAGACCAGGTAGGGGAATCCGGGGACGCCCATCAGACGGGTGTAGGCCTCGGCGGTGTTGACGAACACGCTGGTTATGATGGTGGCCGTGGGGATGCCCTGCCGCTCCAGGGTGATTCCGTCGTGCAAACTGCCCGACGAGCAGCCTCCTCAATCGCCGATGCCGGTGACCACCAGGTCGGCGTGGCGGTGCAGTTCCGCCATTACCTCCGGTCTGGGCGGCAGCGATGCACTGTGTTTCTTGACGTAAAAGACATCGGCCAACTCGAACTCATCGTTGAGAATTTCGCTGATGGCCCGCAGTATCACATCTGAGTTGGACTTGGAGTTGTCCAATAGACCCAGCCGTTTGCCCCGGATATCGACGGGGCGGTCGGCCAGGGTCAACGGATTGGGACCTGGGTCGGCCCCGGTGGGATCCACCAACTGCACCTTGTACGGCGTTGCGGTAGTCACCTGCTCCTCTCCTTGCGATTACCCCCCATCTCCGGGGATAGGGTCAGGGTGGGAGTCGCTAATGCCCTTCCGCCCTAAAGTCCTCCCAGGACTCGCGGATGGGGATGGTGATGGCGGGGAGGCCGTGATAGTTCATCAAAAGCTCGCTGTATATGCCGCTGTCGCCACCGCCCTTCAATACCATAATGCTATCGGGCGAGGGAGCGGCGGACACGCGGGTTTCCTCGTCGCCGTCGGTTACCGCGCCGTTCACCGCGCCCAGCCGTTTCATCTGCGCCCGGCTGCGCCACGCCTGCTCGAATACATACTCCTGGATGCGGCGGCGGTCCCATCCCTGTCGGCCCAGCATTTCGGCGTGCCAGTGGCCCACAACCCAGAACCACGGCGCGTCGTTGAGGTAGATTCCCAGCCCGTGGCTGGCCATGGCGTCGGCGGTGGCGTCCATTATGCTCTCGCCGGTAACGCCGTAGCGGTTGCCCAGCATCTCGGGGTCCTGCACCGTTGCCACCGTCACCGTGGACTGGTCGGCGTCGAAGCCCCGCGAAACGTGGAACGGCTCCCACGGGCTGCGCTCTTCGTCCTCGCCGATGCAGACGCCGAACTTGGTCAGCGAACCCATGCAGCCGCGGTCAAGGACGTTGGGACGCTGCTCGAAGACGTTGATGAGGATGAGCCGTATGGCGCGGCCGATGGTGGCGTTGGCGCGGTGTCCGGGGCTGAACAGGTTGCCCGCGCAGTTGAGGTCAATCTCGTGCCGTATGGGCCCGTTTACCAAAATGAGGATGCCCGGTGAGTTGGTGGCCGCCGAGGCTTCATGGATGCAGTTGGGGTCGTACTGAAACATGGCGTCCATCACTGCCAGCACGACGGGGAAATACTCGGGCAGGCAGCCGGCCATCACGGCGTTGGCCGCCGCGTGCTCGGCGGTCAGCGCCCGGCGGCGCACCGGCACCTCGCCCAGCACTTGCACCGGGTCCAGCGAGACGTGCTCGAGCATGGCTTCGACCCGCTCAAGTGTTGGGGGCACCACCGGGAGGCCGTCGGTCCAGCCGTGCCGGTAGCATTCCTCGATGGCGTCAAAGGTCTCGTCTACTTCGTGAAGTCTCGCCCGATGGCTACGCAGCATCACACTCCAGCCCGGGGCTGAATGGACATTTATGAGTACAACAGGAAAATTGGGCGAATTGTAACACGTTACCGTAACGCAACCATTACTGCTGAATTGCATTACACCGGCCCCACTCGCTCCGCCGCGTCTCGTGCCGCGGCCAGATACACCGGGTTGGGGGTAAAGGTCGTGCTGGCGCAGGCAGGCTTGGGTAAACCTTATCGTATGTGCGCCGTGCGCCGCCCGCAGTCACCGCACGGTCGATAAGCTCTTCTTGTTCTTCTAGCTCTTCTTGTTCTCCGGCGACGCCTCCAACCCCGAATTGTCCTGGGCCGGCGCCGTTGAATACCAGTAATATACCGCCGTGTACGCTTGCCGGGCGTAGAAGGCGAACAGCGCCGATGCCAGCAACACCGTCCAGCCTTTAATCAGGAAGGAGTTGCCGGTCATGCGGTTGATGGCGTTCTGGATGAACTTCAGATGCTTCTGCTTGCCGCTCATGCTTGCTGCGCACCGGAGTTAAGGTTCTCACTTGGTGGCCGCCAGCCGTGCGCCAATCTCGTCGCCGGCCAGCTTGGCCCGGTGGGCTTCAATGTCTATGCCATACAGTCTGGCGATGTTCTCGCCCATGATTTTGCGCTTGACTGCCGGGGTCAACTCCACACCGAACTCCTCGCGGATGTCGTCGGGAAGCTGGAAGGCCATGAAGCGGTCAATAATCCACTTGGGGCTCCAGATGGCGTAGTCGCTGCCGAACAGTATGCGGTCTTCGCCCAGCCAGAAGAGCAGGTTGGCCATGATCTCCGCGAAGTACCTGGGGCGCGAGTTGACGAAGGCCATCGCCACCGAGGTTCCGGCATACACGTTTGGTTCCTGGGTGGCGATCCAGCAGAAGTCATCCAGGCGGGGAAGGCCCACGTGCTCGACTATGAAGTTCAGCCCCGGAAAGTCGGTGGCGGCGTAATCCACGTCGTTCACGTCGAAGGCGTCGCGGCTCAGCGGATAGATGGTCGGCCCTTTGTGTACGTGGACGTTCTTGATTCCCATTTCCTGGGCCAGCTCCAGGTACTTGTACGACCAGGGATCGTTCAGCTTCCAGCCCTTGGAGTCGCCGCGCCACTCGGCGGTGTAGAGCTTCAGGCCCTGAATCGGGAAGTCGGCCATCATCTCGCGGAACTTGTCCAGCCCCGCTTCTTCCTCCCGCGGATCGTAGGAGCCGCAGAGTACGAACCGGTCGGGATACTTTTGCTTGACCACGTTGTTCTTCTGGTGAGTGTTGAAGCCGGTCTTGAAGAACTCGTAGAGGTAGGTGGAGTTCAATATGGCCACGTCCACGTAACCGTCGATGAATATGTCGTTGAGCAGAGCCTCTTCGCCGTAGTTGCAGTATTTGTCGAAGTCCCAGACGTATTCGGCGGGCGAGAGGGCGGAATGATAATCGTAGAAGCACTTGATCCAGGCGTTGCCGTAGGCGTTCCGGTGGTTGTCGGGTCCGGCGTCCCAGAAGTGCATGTGGCCGTCGACCACGAAAAGTTGTTCGCCGTTCACTGAGTACATGGAATGCCTCCTTGAGCCGCGATTTTCCCGGAATCAGGCCGTCGCGGGAGTCCGGTTGGAATTACGGGACTGCAACATGGCCGAGCATAATGAACCGCTGGCCTCCATGGCCAGGCGGGTAGTGCGGGCGCGGATGTAGTATGCCTCAAGCTCATCGGGCGAAATCGCCTCGCCCTTTACATTGACAATGAGAGGAGCGGAGTCTGAACAGTCCAGCCCCAGTTCCCCGCGCCGCTCCAGGTATCGGGCGGCCGTGCGGGCGTCCACCAGATTGGTCGGAATGTTGCCGACCCGCAGCGCCGCCATCCGCTCGTAAGACAGGCCAGCGCGTTTCAGGGCCTGCAACAGCCGCTGCTGCCGGGTGAAATATCCCTTTCGCAGGAAAATCTGCCGCGTTTCTTCGAGAGTGTCCGGCCCGCTATCCGGGAAGGCTTCGGCGAAGGACTTGCCCTGGCCTGCGCCATCCTCCACCTCCAGGCCGGCGAAATGCTCTCCCAGTTTGACCGCTACGGAGCTTACCCCCTCCACCCCGGCCAGTTCCCGGCGCACGTCCGACGCCATCAGGTAGGAGAAATTGGCGGCGCACCAGTAGGTGGGAAGCCGCAGGCAGACCGTGAGGTTGCCCGCGTCGTCGCCCGCGACGCTTTCCACGAACTCCAGCGACAATACGGACTCATCCAATTCGGGGTCCAGCACCCGGTCAAGGCCCGCCAGCACCGCGTCCCGGTCCAGGTGCGGCGGCAGGTTAATGTCGGCAAACGTCGTCATGGCGCGGTCAACTCCCCGTAAGTGTCGGGTCGGCGGTCGCGGAAGAACTGCCAGGTGGTGCGGACTTCGGCAATTTCGTCCAGATCCAGGTCGGCTGTAACCACTTCGTCGCGGTCGCGGGAACCTTGGGCGATGATCTGACCCTTGGGGTTACAGAAGTAGCTATTGCCATAGAACTCGCCTATTTCCCAAGGCTGCTCAATGCCCACCCGGTTGATGGCGCCCAGAAAGTAGCCGTTGGCCACGGCGTGGGCCGGCTGCTCCAGACCCCACAGATACTCCGACAGCCCGGCGACGGTTGCCGAGGGGTTGAACACAATCTCGGCGCCGCCCAGGCCAAGGGCGCGGGCGCCCTCCGGGAAGTGGCGGTCGTAGCAGATGTAGACGCCCACCTTGCCCCGCGTGGTGTCGAACACCGGATAGCCCAGATTGCCGGGCCGGAAGTAAAACTTCTCCCAGAAGCCGGGCGCCAGGTGAGGCAGATGGGTCTTGCGGTACTTGCCCAGGTACTCTCCCCCGGAGTCCAGCACGACAGCGGTGTTATAGAAAACTCCGGTCATTTCTTCCTCGTAGACCGGCACGACCATTACCATGCGGTGTTTCCGGGCCAGTTCCTGCATCAGCCGTACCGTCGGGCCGTCGGGAACAGGCTCCGCCAACTGCCGCCAACGGTCGTGCTGCTCGGCGGGAAAGTAGGGGCCGTAGAACAACTCTTGCAGGCACAGAACTTCGACGCCCATGCCGGCGGCTTCCTCTATGAGCGCTATGTGCTTGTCGATCATAAACCGCCTTAGGGCCAGAATGTCCTCCGGCGCGTCTCGCCCGATGCCGGCCTGGATCAGACCGGCCCGCACTACTCTAGGCATCCTGCCCCTCTCTCACGAATCCGTGAACTCTTTGATGGCGGCGAAGTATTCGTCGGGGCCGCGATAGAGCAGGTCGTTGTGGCCCGCGCCGGGAATGGTCAACAGGCGCTTGTCGGCGGACTGGAAGGCATGGTGCATCTGCACCGCCTGTTGCACCGGCGCCAGGGTGTCTTCCTCGCCGTGAATGACGAGGGACGGGATGGTGATTGAACTGACCTTGGCAAGGTAGGCGGCTTCCAGCGCCTCGCCCTGCTCCTTCGGTAGCCCGTACACGAAGTTGCCAAGGATGGGTCGTCCGCTCTCGATGATCACGCCAGCCAGCCGGTCGCCGCGGTTGGCGGCCAGTTCGAAGGCCGAGTGCCGCCCCATAGACCGGCCCATGACGAATATCCTGCCCGTGAATCCCTCGAATTTCAGCATCCCGGCGGCGTAGTCCAGCACCAGCCGGGAGTCGGACAGCATCGCTGTGAACGCCGGGGCGCCGCCGCTGCGGCCGTATCCCCGGTAGTCGGAAACGAAGAAGTTGACGCCGACCTGGTTGTAGAAGGGCGCGATGCCATTGTAGTCGGTGGCGGTTTCGCCGTTGCCGTAGAAGAACAGGATGGTCGGCGCGTCATTGGCGGCCGGGAAAAAGCGGCTGGAAAGCGTAACTCCATCTGCCACCTGCACCGCATGATCAATGGCCCCCTGCGGCGGCGGCGACCAGTTTGGCCGAGGATAAAAGGCGCTCATGGAAATGCCGGGTTCGTCCAGCGCCGAATAATCTACCGCATTCATTGCTGCTCCTTGCCTGTCTTGCCCTCAGCCTGGCCCTCTTGCAGATGGAGAGGGAATCCGGGGAGATTCCCTAATCGAAGAACCCGCCGTTGATATGCTCACCGATGGTCTCCGCCACCAGGTCAGGGCGCTGCACCGGCACGTCGTGGATGCTGTTTTCCAGCCAGATGGTCTTGCTGCTGGGCAACAGCCGTTCTGCCGCCGCGATGGACTCGGAGCGGGCCAGGGTGCGCTCGTAAGCGTCGGGGTTGTTTTGCTGGCGGGCCGGCATCATCAGCGTCGGGCAGGGCACCCGCGGATACAGTTCGCGCGGGTGATGCTCCCACAGCGCCCGGATGATTCGCAGGTGATTGTCACGCGTGAGCTTGGCCCGCAGCGTACCGTTGTCCAGCGTCTCGAAGTTGGCGAGGATGATTTCTTCGGCAGATGCGCCGCGCTGTTCGATTAGCGTGGCCCACTGGCCTCCTGACCGCACCCGCTCGAGGAACTGTGCCGGGGTTACGCCCCTGAAGTCCGGCGGGGCCATCTGGATCAGGGCATCGTCCAGCGTGGCGTAGCGGGCTGAGGCGTCGATGGTACCGCCGTCGACGAAAATGATGCCTTTCAGCAACTCCGGCTGGGCCACGGCCAGCTCCAGCGCAACGTCGGCTCCCCACGAATGTCCCACGAGCATGGGGCGTTGGATGCCCCGGCCTTCCAGCATCGCCGCCACGTCCCCGCCCACGCTGGCGAAGTCATACCCGTGGTCCGGCTTGCCGCTGTCTCCGTGTCCCCGCTGGTCAACGGCGATGACCGAGAATTTCTGTGCCAGAATGGGAGCGACAAAGTCCCAGATGCGGCAGGTGGAGGCCAGCCCGTGCAGCAGCACGACCGGTGGGCCCTCGCCGCCCCAGTTGCGTACGTGCATCCGCAGCCCGCCGCAGCGGGTCCATTCGTCCGTGGGAAACCCTTGCATCGTCAAGTCCTCTGTATCATCGGCGTCAAGAGCCCGCGCCGTCGACCCTAATATAGGTTCTCCCCGCCTTTGGCGCAACGATGTTCCAGGTTTCGGATTGGCGGCAATTGCCACTGGATTTAGTCCGGCGGAAGGGCATACACTGGCACACGTCTTATCGATGTGAATATGCCAGAGGCTAATGGGGAAGAAAAATGAACTTCGCTGCCGGTGGATGTCGTGTTTGCTGGGATTGTTGGCGGTAATGCTCACCCTTGCCTGCAACGGAGGTGAATCAGCGCCGGCTCACGAAACCGCGACGCTGGTTCCGCCTCCAACTTCAACCCCGGCGCCGCCCAGAGCCACCCCCGGGCCGACCCCGCCGCCAACTGCCGAGCCGAGGACGCCGGTGGCAGTCGCGTCAACTTCGACACCCGCAGCCGTCCCGGCATCGGCGCCGCAGCCGACATCTGCCCCGGCTGCTGTCCCTGACGATCCGACAGTTCTCGAAGGGCGCTGGGAGGGAGTGGATGTTCTGGCCGGAGGTGGACAACTGCCATTTTTTGTCACATTTTACGTCTCCGCCAATGGACTTCAGGGAATCATGGACATTCCAGGCCAGGGAGCGTTCGGGCTGGAACTCTCCGAATTGGCTTTCCAGTCGGGCCGCCTGCATTTTGAGATGAACACGCCCATCGGGTTGGCCGTATGGGACGGCGAACTCCGCGATGAGTCGGTTGAGGGAGATTTCAGCCAGGCAGGACTGAAAGGCACATTCCGGTTGAGGCGTACCGATGTAATAGCTACTGTCGCGCCAGGCCAAGGGGGAGAAGCGCCCTACCGCCAGGAAGAGGTCGTGTTTGCCAACGGAGACATCACTTTGGCTGGCTATCTGACCGTGCCCGGAGGAGACGGCTTGCACCCTGCGGTGGCGCTGATAAGCGGCAGCGGCGCCCAGAACCGGGACGCGGACCTTTTTGGTTTCAAGACCTTTGCCGTCATTGCCGACCATCTTGCCCGCCACGGCATCGCCGTCCTGCGGTTCGACGACCGGGGCGTGGGCGGCTCTACCGGCGACTCGCTGCAAGCTACCATCCAGGACCGGGCTGGAGACGCAAAAGCCGCCGTGGAGTTGCTACTGGCACACGACGACATAGACCCGGAGCGGATTGGGCTGATAGGCCACAGCGAGGGCGGGATGATTGCCCCGCTGGCGGCCTATCAGAGCGACGGCATCGCTTTCGTGGTTCTGCTGTCCGCCCCGGCGGTGGGCGGAGAGGACATTCTGCGGGCGCAACTGGTGGAAATACTTAAAGCCGACGGCGCTACCCGAGATCAAATGGAACAGGCGCAGGCTCAACAGGATTTGACTCTGCGCGCCGTAGCCAGCGGAGAAGGCTGGGACGAAGTGGAGGAAGCGGCACGGCAGACGGCCCGCCAGCAAATCGAAGCGCTGCCCGAAGCCTGGCGGGACGCCATCGCCGACATTGACCTCTACATTGACACTCTCATCCGGGAACAGATTGAGTCCGTCCAAAGCCCATGGTTAAAATCTTTTGTCGAATACGACCCGGCTCCGGTCTTGAGAGAACTGACCGTCCCTGTTCTCGCGGTCTACGGCGAGTTGGACACTCAGGTGCCGTCCGCCACGAATGCGGCGGCTTTCTCGGAGGCCATCGCCGGGGTTGACAACCCCGACAACACAGTTGTGACTCTTTTGGGGGCCAACCACTTGTTCCAGGAAGCAGTTACCGGCAGCCCCAGCGAATATGCAGAGTTGAAACCGGAGTTTGTTCCGGGATTCCTGGAATCCGTCATTGAGTGGATTCTCCGGCACACCGACAGCCACCAGCCCATTTCTTAACATTCGGCGGCAGCAAGCAGATGAACGGCAACAAGCGCATCGTAGTCTTGGGGCGGGATGCCTCAGATATTGACCGGCTCACCCGGGTTCTTGAGGGTGCGGGATACATTGTCTCCAGCACCACCAATGACAGCGTAGCCGTTGATATGGTGGGGTCGTCGTCTTACGACGCGCTGCTCATCAACAGGGACGTTACCGAGGCCGACCGGCGCTACGTGTCAACGCAGTCCCGCAACCGAGACGTCGGCCTGCTGGTCCTGACGGTCAACAGTCCCCGTTCCATTCTCACCCAACTGGCCCAATACCTGCACTAGGCAAGGGGGAGCGAGGAGAGAGATACGGCTTTTCTCTCGTTCTCCCCACCGGCCCTACTGGTAGGCGGGGCTGTAGCTGGGGCTGGAAACCCGTCCGCCGTCTACGATGATGTAGTCCCGGTCGATGGGTTCCCCGGCTAACAGGGCGCTCAGGCATTCCCGGACGCCGTTGGCGTAGCGACGCTGGGCCTCCAGCGTGGTCCCCGAAACGTGGGGCGTCATGGCGTGGTTGGGCATCTGCCGCCAGGGGTGGTCGGCGGGCGCTGGCTGCGGATACCACACGTCGCCGGCGTACCCGGCCAGGTGGCCCGACTCCAGTGCCTCAACCAGCGCATCGGTATCCACGATGCGCCCCCGCGCCGTGTTCACCAGGTATGCGCCCCTCTTCATGCTTGACAGTAGTTCCCGGTCGAACAGTCCTTGGGTGGCTGGCGTCAGCGGGATGTTGATGCTTACCACGTCGCTTTCAGCAACCAACTGCCTCAGTCCCTGGAATCTGGCGCCCAACACGGTTTCCTCGGTCAGAGGCAGGCGACGGTAGTCGAAGTAGCGCAGTTGCACATCGAATGGCCTGAGCCTCGCCGCCACCCGCTGTCCGATGCGCCCGAAGCCCACAATGCCCACCCGCTTGTCCTCCAGGTCGTGGGAACGGGCAGCCACCTTGCCGATGTCCCACCCGCCGCTCAGCACTTCCTGGTAGGCGGGGATGTAGTTGCGCACCAGCGTAAGTATCTGCATTACAACGTGTTCTGCCACGCTGACCACGTTGCTCCCGGTGATTTCAGCCACGGTGACACCATGCTCGGCAGCGGCGGCCAGGTCAAAGTGGTCGGAGCCGACGCCAGCGGTGAGGAGCAGCTTGAGGTTGGGAGCCTGCTCTATGCGCTCCCGGCTGATGTAGGCCGGCCAGAAAGGGGTGGCGATAAGCACGTCGGCAGTGGGAAGGTGGCTGTCCAGCCCGGCCCCGGCGTCGGTCAGGGCCACCAGCTCGTGGCCGGCTCCTTCCAGCCATTCCCGCAGTCCCAGGGCATTCTCTGCGCACCCCAGCAGTTCCGGCGTCTCCGCCGCCGCTGCTCCGCCCGGGTATAACACGGCTACAACTTTCATGCTGACCCCTTTCCGAGATGAAATTCCCTGATTGTATCGGCAATTCGCCAGAATGCGGTTAATGCGGTTATGGATACGGTCGGTGAATCTGCGAAGATAACATAACATGGCGGCAAAGCGCATTAGGAACAATGGGGGAATATCCCGGAATCCTGGGAAACAGGGAATGGCAGGGGGGCGCTCTCACGTTATGCTGCGGCGCCATCCGACCCATAATCCAGGCCGGGAATATCCCTGGCTGCCTTTGCCCCTTCAGGTAGAGGGCTGGCGAGTTCAGCCGCTTGCCATGAAGAAATTCACCGGCGCTGCTGGCAACCCGTCGAGAATGGCGGCTCGGACCAACAGTCTTCCAGACAACTCGGCCGCGTGGGGCCAGGTGGGGTTGATGACCGCTATGGCGCGCTCCCGCGACGCGCAAATCTAGCGTCGCGGTCTGTCAGTCTCCCGGCAACCCGTCCTTCGACAAACTCAAGGCAAATGGTTCAGTCTAAGGACGATAGCTGGGACTTTTGACACGCACTCTTTCAGAAGATACCGGAGGGACGGGACGTGAGGAACGACGGAGGAGGGGAGAGGCTAAAGTCGCCGGGGAAGGAGGGTTCGTGCGGGAGTGACGCAGAAATACGCCTATTCCCGCCGTGGGCGGAAAATCGGTGCGCTTGCTGTGAAGCGGTCACACGGGGGCCGACGTGAACAGACCCCCATGTTTGCGGTCAGATGTATTAGAAACCGGAAGAGGACTCGGCGCGCATCCGGCTGAAGCAGTCGCTACAGTAGACGGGGCGGTCGCCGCGCGGACGGAAGGGCACCATGGCGTCGTTGCCGCACTCAGCGCAGATGATGGGGTACATTTCCCGCGGGCCGTCCTGGTACATTCCCCCGCCGCCGCCACTGCCGCCCCGCTGCTCGGTGCGCCGCACTGCCCGGCAGCTTCGGCAGCGCTTGGGTTCATTGCCGAACCCGCGAGTTTGGAAAAACTCCTGTTCCCCGGCAGTGAAGATGAACTCGCTGCCACACTCTACGCAAATCAGGGTCTTGTCTGACAGTGCCAATGGTGACCTCCTTAGCACGTCTGGTACAGGGCCGATAGTGTCCGCGGCCCAACAGGCCAGCCAACGGCGATCGGAATGGATAACCTGGCCGGTTTACGCTGGAATACCTGCCCCGGATAACTTTGTATGTGCCTATTCCAACATTATAGCTATCAAAGAGGAATATGCAACCAAAATTGGGAAATTCCAGAAATTTTACTGCATTTCGTAATCAAGAGGCCCAATATAGGCGAATTAACGTATACATGGGTTTGGAAGCCCATAATCCGCTTTTGCCGATTTCGCCTTTAGCGACCTCTTGATAATTATTTCACGGACTTTCGTTTTCGGAATTCCCGACTCCCCTTCCGGTCTCCTGTCTCGTCCGGCGATCAGCGGATCCACCTTCGACCAGGAAGCATGAGGAAGCCTTGAAGACCGCCCAGAGTTGCTGCCCTGGCCGAATTTCCATTTCTTCCAGCGATGCCCCCGTAACCTGGCAACGGAGAGGAACGCCGCAATCCAGTTCCACGGTATATCCCGGCGGGCTCGGTTCAACCCGCGCCACGGTTCCGGGTATCCGGTTTCGCGCCGATGATCCCACCGGCTCCAGCAGCGACAGGATGATGTCGGACGCGCGGATGCCCACAGTGACCCGGTCTGCTTCCCCCGGCGGGGGTGGGCCGCCGTCCAGTGGGGCTTCCAGACTGAAACCAGCCAGTTCTTCCTCGCCGGACAGGAGCATAGTGCCGTCCCTGGGATGGCGCGATTCCACCTTCATACGGAACAGGTTTTCCACGCCCACCAGCCGAGCTACGGCGGCCTGACCCGGTTGTCCCAACACCTCCACCGGCGCCCCTTGCGCGATGGTGCGCCCGTTCTCTATTACCTTTACTTCATCGCCCAGGGACAGCGCCTCCTCTCGGTCGTGGGTGACCAGTACCACCGGAACGGGGTTGCGCTCCAGCGTCGCCCGCAATTCCTGGCGTAGCGCCCGCCGCAACCCGCCGTCCAGCGCCGAAAACGGCTCATCCAGGAGCAGCAGCCGCGGCTGGGCGGCGATCGCCCGTGCCAGAGCGGCCCGTTGCTGCTGGCCGCCGGACAACTCCCATGGGTAGCGTTCCTCAAGGCCGCGTAGTTGGAAAATGTCCAGCAGTTCACCGATGCGTCGCTGGCCTTCTTGTCCGTTACTGGATTCCAGGCCGTAGGCGATATTCCGCGACAGATTGAGATGGGGGAACAGGCGGTATTGCTGGGTCAGGTATCCAACCCTGCGGCGATGGGCTGGTATCCATAGGCGGGCGGCACTGTCATAGACCAGTTGCCCGGCAATCTCCACCCGTCCTGCCACTGGGCGGAGCAATCCCGCCAGGCAGCGCAAGGCCGTGGTCTTTCCCGCCCCCGAGGGGCCGAAGAGGACCAACGTCTGCCCCGGCTCGACGTCCCAGTCGAGCCGCATCTCGAAATCGCCCACGCGGGAGCACAACCAGCCCCGCGAACCGGAAGCCGCACTCACAGCCGCCCGCTCCAGCGCCGCCAGGACGCGAGGGTCAGGGCAGACAGCGCCACAACCGAGACCGCCAAGAGAAGCGCCGAGAGCGCCAGCGCGCTTTCCAAGCCGTGGTTGGTCTCCATGGCGATCATGATGGCCAGGGGCATGGTCTGTGTTTCGCCCATCAAATTCCCGGCGAACATCATCGTCGCGCCGAACTCCGCAATCGCCCTGGCCCATGAGAGCCCCAGACCCGTGATGATGGACGGGCCTGCCAGCGGCAGTGTGATGCGCCGGAAGGTGTTCAGCGGCGACACCCCCAGTGTCTGGGAAACGTCCTCGTAGTCCCTTGCCACCGACTGAAACCCCAGCTTGGCGGCCCGTATGTAAAATGGGGCGGCTACGAATATCTGCGCGAAAACCACCGCCGTGGTGGTGAAGGAGATGTCAATTCCGGCATCGTCAAACAGGCCGCCAATCAGTCCCCCGCGACCGAAGGCCATCAGCATCGCAACGCCCGCCACCACCGGCGGCAGGACAATGGGCAACTCCACAAGTCCGTCCACAGCGCGGGCAATCCAGTGATTGCTGCGGGCGAGAAGGTAGGCGAAAGGTGTGCCACCGGCTACGACCACGGCGATGCTGATTACGCTGGTCACCAGCGACAGCCGCAGGGCGGTGAGGGCAATGTCGCCGGTTACCGCCCCCCAGATGTTATCCTGCTGCGTCGCCCGCGCCAGCAGCGCGATGATCGGCAGGCCGATAAAGGCGACGTAAAGCGCCCCCGCAATCCCGCCCAGCGTCCCTCCCGGTCCGCCAGGCCAGCGCAACCGGCTGTACCGGTCCAGCACCCTGTTAACTCCCCAAGCCGTGAATCAAGGCGAGTCGAATCCGTAGCCAGCGAGTATGTCCTGGGCGGGCGGGGAAAGCACGAACTCCACGAACCTCCCGGCCAACTCCGGGGAGCGGGACTCCCGCGCGACCGCGATGGGATAGATGGCGCGCACACCCTCGCCTACGGGCGGCAGAAGTAGTTCCCGCGCTGAACCAGTGGCTGTTGCCGTCAGCGCCCCGGGCCGGTAGACGATACCGGCGTCGGCTTGGCCCAAGACAACTTTCTGCTCGACGAACTTCACGCTGGTTTCCTCCGACACCACGTTTGCCAGCGCCCTCTCGAAAAAGTCGGGGCCTGTGGCGGAACCCGCCTCTGATAGCCTTGCCAGCAACTCACGAGCGTACTGACCAGCCGGAACGCTGCCGTGGGCCAGAACCAATTTCACGCCTGGGTCGGCAATTCCGCTAATGTCATTGATTCTTGCTTCCGAAGAAACGATTACTGCCATTGACGCGCCCGCGAAGGGGAGGCTGTTACCCGATATTAGTCCGGCGTCTTCCGCAAGAGACATCTGGGTCTCGTCGGCAGAGGCAAATACGTCGGCTTTTGCGCCGAACTCCAATTGCGAACGAAGTCGCTGGCTGCCCGCAAAATTCAGCTTAACGTCAACGCCGGGGTTACCCGACTCAAACTCGAAGACTATGTCTTGGAAGGCGTCGGCGAGGGAAGCGGCGGCGAACACCGTGAGGACCGTTTCATCTCCACCCCCGTTGCTACATCCCGGTATGATGAAGAGAACAATCGCCGCCAATGTCGCCAGTACAGGAAGGATAGACCCTCGGGCAGCACCCACAAAACGGGTCAGCATTGAGTTTCGGGCGAGGGCGAATGTAATTGCTCTGCGGCTCTCCATATTGGTGACGGGCTGAAATCTAGCGGAGAATCCCGGGTTTGTAAAGTTGACTGTATGATTGCAGCCGCCAACCCGCTTGACGCAACGGATGGCCTGGGTTGTAATGACTGCGGAAATTTGGCTTGAGCTTGAGAGGTTGGATATGGCGCTTGTGCGTTGTGTTACAGAGATGGGAATGGGCGTTGACGTTCACGGGCGGGACTACACCACCGCAGCCCAGCGGGCAGTGTTTGACGCTATCCACCACAGCAGTCTGGGGTTCCAGAGAATGCTGGGCAAGACCGCCGACGATATGCGCGTTGACGTGACCATAGGCGTGCCCAACCCCGGCGCCGTGGACAAGGAGGCGGTGCTGTCGGTGCTTCCCCACGGCACCGGCCACTGCGAGGCAGTCGCCGGAGGCCTGGAAGTCCCCAACGAGCGGGGCGACGACGCGCTGGTTATCGCCAACGCCGTGGTGATTGTCAGCTTCGACGACGGGAGCTAAAGGCTGTCCTAACCGTCCGAAAGTTTGTCCCGTGCGGCTGTGACCAGTTTCGCCAGTTGCCGTTGCCGGTCGGGGCCGGTTACCGTGAGTCGCACCAAGCCGCGATTCTCGATGAAGAACAGGCTGGCGGCTTCTTCTCCCAGCGGATGCTCGAAGACGCCGCTCGCCTCCGGCCCGCCCGGGTCGGCCTCGCCCCGGCTCGCCAGGTCGGCCCGGATACCGTCCAGAGCTGTCAACGCCTGCTCGCGGCTCTCGAACAGGATCAGGCTTTGCAGTACCCGGAAATCGCCGCCTTGCAACTCTACCTGCGCCGACGGTCCATCCAGTGATTGCTCTTCGGATGCGGCAATCTCGCTTACGCCGGCGGATGGGAAATCCTCGGGTGAAAGCAATAACTCGCGGGGGGCCGAAGAAATTTCGGAACCGCAGGCAGATAGCAGGAGCGCCAAGGACAAGCATAAAATCGCCAGAAGCCTGGATGGATGATGCAAGGATTATCCCGGTCCTTCTTGGATTTCTGGGGAAGCGGAGGGGCCCCTCACCCTTGCCCTCTCCTCGAGGGAGAGGGATGCAGCCGCTAATGCTGGTGGCCGCGGCGGTGCTCCGGTGCGCCCCATCCTCCGGCGCCTGGGGTGCGGACGCTTAGCACGTCGCCCGCTTCCACGTCGATGAGTTCCTTGCCTGCGAGCAGAACTTCCTCGACACCACCGCGCAACAGCACGTTTTCGCCGGGTTCTCCGTGATGGCCTCCGTGGTAGCCGGGCGGTGGAAGGCGGCGGCGCTCCGACATCAGAGTCACCCTTGCGGGTGCCAGAAACTCCACTTCCCGCACCACGCCGTCGCCGCCCCGGTACTGCCCGTCGCCGCCGGAACCTCGGCGCAGGGCATAGCGGCGCAAGCGCAGGGGGAAGGCGAATTCCATCGCCTCGATCGGCGTGTTCATGGTGTTGGTCATGTGGGTCTGAATGCCGGAAATGCCGTCCTTGTCCGGCCGCGCCCCCATGCCTCCCGCGATTGTCTCGTAGTAGACATAGGGCTTGTCGCGCACCGGGTCGTGGCCGCCGATTATCATGTTATTCATGGTGCCTTGGCTGGCCGCCGGAATAACCTGCGGCAGGGCTTGGGCCAACGCGCCAAACAGCACGTCGGTAATTCGTTGCGAGGTTTCCACGTTGCCTCCGGCCACGCCCCGCTGCGGCCTGGGGTTGACCAGCGACCCCTCGGGAGTGTTGATATGCAGTGGGCGCAGACAACCCTGGTTGGCCGGGGCCTGCTCCTGTAGCAGACAGCGCACGACATACAGGCAGGCCGACACGGTCACTGCTACGGGCGCGTTGATGCAGCCGGGGCGCTGCGGCGACGTGCCGGTGAAGTCTATATCCATCTCGTCGCCGGACACCGTGATGGTAACCGCGATGGGCACCGGCTCTTGGGTCAGGCCGTCGTCGTCCATGTAGTCCAGTACACTGTACACGCCGTCGGGTATGTCCTGAATGGTGCGGCGGGTCACGCGCTCGGAGTAGTCCAGCAGCGCCGCCATGTGCTCGGCGGTATCGGCGACGCCGTATCGCTCGAACAGCTCGCGCATCCTCTGCTCGCCCACTCTAATGGACGCCGTCTGCGCCGCCAGGTCGCCCTTGCGCTCGTCAGGGGTGCGGGAGTTGCGGCAGATTAGCTGGATAACGTCGTGATTGAGCCGACCGCCCCGGGCCAGCTTGATGGGCGGTATGATGGTGCCTTCCTGGTACAGTTCGGTGGACAGTGGGAGGGAGCCGGGGGTCATGCCGCCCACGTCGGCATGATGCCCGCGGGCCGCCACGAAGGCCGCCAACTGCTCCTTCCCCTTCTCGCCGGCGTAGACCGGGGCCACCATAGTAATGTCTGGCAGGTGAGTGCCGCCGAGGTATGGGTCGTTGAGGATAACAATGTCGCCGGGCCGCAGCGCACCGGGGAACACCTCCAGCGCCGCGCGGACCGACGCTGGCATGGCCCCCAGATGCACTGGCACGTGCGCCGCCTGCGCCACCATGTTGCCCTCGGGGTCGAACATGGCGCAGGAGAAGTCGCGCCGCTCCTTGATGTTGGGCGAGTAGGCAGTGCGCTGGAGCGCGACTCCCATCTCCTCGGCCACCGACTCGAACATATTCTTGAAGACTTCCAGGCTGACCGGGTCTACGGGCATGAACGCACCTCAAGGTAGTGGCGTGGGCTAATTCCCTGACAGTTGGGCGAGAAGGTCCAGGGTCGGGGACCCCTCTGGCGGGACAAGTTGAAAGAATTCGGAGGACATAATTTGAGCCATGAATTCTTGAGGAAGTTGCGAGAATGGGCCATCTCTTTCAATCTGAGTTCGGTGGCGCTCCAGCGACTCCATCTTGAGGGCCACGTACCGACCGACATCGAGCACGGTGGTGACCTCGTCATCCGGCGTTCCCAGGGCCCCGGTATCGTCGGCGGAGAACGGTGGACGAAGCTCCATCTCGACCATCTTGTTCCACATACGCTGGAAGAAGCTGCGCGGGAAACAGACGTAGTAGAGCAACGGACCTCTTGCGTCCCGGCATTGTTCTACGGCTGCTTGGGTGCGATGGCAGATGGTCACGTGGTCGGGATGACCGTATCCCCCGGTAGGGTCGTGGGTGATGACCAGATCAGGGCGCAGTTCCCGTATGACTGCCGCCACCTGCTCCACTACCTTTTCTTCAGGGGCCTGGAACAGGCTGCCGGGGTGTCCGTTATCGTCGGTTCCGGCCATGCCGGAATCCCGGTAGTTGAGAAACCGGACATCCGAAATCCCGGTCAGGTCCATGGCCGCCCGGAGTTCGCCCTGCCGAACTGAGGCCAAAGTCTTCGGCGTTGCCAGAGCGGGGTCGCTGATTTCCCCCACGTCGCCGTTGGTGGCGCATATCAGCGTCACCCGGTGTCCCCCGGACACCAAGGCGGCCAGCGTGCCGCCGCAGCCGAACCCCTCGTCGTCGGGGTGGGCGAAGACGGCTAGAACAGTGAGGGTGTGCGGTGGGTTAGTCATCGGCAGGAGCCGGGTTGGCTATCATAGGGGCTGGAATAGGAATGCGCTCCGGTAATTTCAGTCCAGGCGGAAGGGAGCTAACCTGGTCAATGTCAATGCCCACGAGGATGCCGTGGGAATCGAAGTCCAAGACGACCCCGTCGTAAATCTCTACGCACTCCGCGCTGTCTCTTTCAGCCAGGTGGATGAACATTGAACCCGTTTCCGCATAATAGCTCAGCCTCATGGCTTTCACCTCCTGAACCCACTGTCCGGGAAAGCATTCATAACTGTCTCGCCGTCCGCGAGAGTAATGACTCGTATGTATTTCTCAATCTCCGGGATGTACGCCCAATGCCGTATTCTACCGTTTTCCTGCACTTCAACGCGAACCGGATTGCTGATAGCCAGCTCGCACCACTCATCCTTGAGATAAGGCCGCTTGACCAGTACGTCATTCTGATAGTACCAAGTTGACTTCATTATAGACATCGGCATGGGCTTCTGCGACAGCCCACATCATTTCTTACCCCATCGCCAGCAGCAGGTTGCCGTAGGGGTCAACCTCGCCCTGCCAGCCGGGCGGCACAACCGTAGTGGTATCGAGCTGAACCACCAGGGCCGGGCCGGCGATGTGGTTGCCGGTGGCCAGCAGTTCGCGCCGGTAGAGAGGCGTTTCCATCTCGCCCTCTCGGAATACAACGCTGACGCTGGCGATCTGCGCCTGCGACGGGTCGGGGCCTTTAAGAGGTTGAGGCGGAAGGTCCGGCTTGTCCACCGCCAGGTCCAGCTTCAGGCGAAGGTTGACTATCTCCACCGGCTCGGCCCGGTCAGCGTAGCCGAAGCGTTGCAGGTGGGCGCGGTAGAAGCTGTCTGAGATGGCGCGCGCCAGTCTCTCGGAGGAACGAGAGGCCCGCGATGTGGGATAGTCTACTGTTAACTCGAAGGACTGACCGACATAGCGCACGTCAAGGAACCTGCGGGACGTCATTTGCTCGGCGGGCAGCCCTTCCAGCTCCAGTTCGGCGCGGGCCAGCCCTTCCATGCCGTGGAACTCCTCTTCCAGCCGGGTCCGCTCCAGATCGCCGCCGCGCAGCATGACGGTCCGCGAGTAATCCTTCACCACGTCGGCAATGGCGACTCCCAGGGCCGACAGGATGCCGGGCCGCGCCGGAATCAGCACCCGCGGGATGCCCAACTCCTGGGCCAGTTCGCAGCCGTGAACCGGCCCGGCGCCGCCGAAGGGGACCAGGGTGAAGCTGCGCGGGTCGTAGCCGCGTTCCAGGGAGATGGACCGGATGGCCCGCTCCATGTTGGCGTTCACCACCCGGTTGATGCCCAGGGCCGCTTGCTGCTCGTTCAGGCCCAGCCCTGTTGCCAGCGACTCCATCAGCCCTCGCGCCCTCGGCAGGTCGAGGGTCAGGCGTCCGCCCAGGAAGTGGTCGGGGCGCAACCGGCCCAGCAGCAGATTGGCGTCGGAAACAGTCAGTTGGTCCCCCCGGCCATAGCAGGCAGGGCCAGGGTCGGCGCCCGCCGACTGAGGGCCGACGGTCAGCGCGCCGCCGGTGTCGACGCGGGCGATGGAGCCACCGCCTGCGCCCACGGTGTGAATCTCTATCATCGGCACGGCTACAGGATGCCCGCCCACGTTGGAGCTGCCGGTTTCCTTGATGCGTCCGGGACAAAGCGATACGTCGGTGGAAGTGCCGCCCATGTCCAGGGTGATGATGTCGGGGTATCCGGCCTGCACTGCGACGTGGAACGCCCCAACCACGCCGCCAGCCGGGCCGCTGAGGATGGTGCGCACCGGCTGCTCGGCGGCCAGCCGGGCCGTGATGCTGCCCCCCGACGACTGCATTATCCGCAATCCCTCGCCCAAGGACTGCTCCAGTTCGCCCAGGTAGCGGCTCATCACCTGCCCCACGTAGGCGTTGACCACCACCGTGCTGGTGCGTTCGTATTCGCGAAACTCGGGCAGAACCCGGGAGGACAGAGAGATGAACGGCGCCGGTTGCAGCTTGCGAAGCGCCTCGTAGACCATCTCTTCGTGAACGGGATTGAGGAAGGAGAACAGGAAGGACACCGCCACGGCGTCGGCGCCGGACTCGGCGATGAGGGCCATCAGGGCCCCGATGGCGCCGGGATCCAGGTCTTCCAGGATTGCGCCGGTGTAGTCCACCCGTTCCGGGAGGCCGAAGCGCAATTCCCATGGGGCCAGGGTCGGTGTGCGGTCCTGCTCCAGGTTGTACAGCTCAGCGCGGCTCTGGCGTCCGATTTCCAGCACATCCTCAAACCCCATTGTCGTGACAAGGGCGGTGCGCGACCCCTTGCCCTCCAGCAGGGCGTTGGTGGCGACGGTGGAGCCGTGAACGAAGTCGGCTTCCCCGGTATCCACGCCCACCTCACCGACGCCTTGAATGATGCCCAGCGACGGGTTTTGCGGGGTGGATGGGAGCTTGTGGACGGTCAATTGCCCGTCCCGCAACACGGCGATGTCGGTGAAAGTGCCGCCTACGTCGATGCCTACCACGGTTCGGGGCATGGGGTGAGTCCTCCTTGGGGTTGTGCCGGGCCTGCCGTCCGGCCGGAAGACAGTATACCCCAGAGAGTCAGGTCCCCTGAAATATGTCGGCGATGTCCAGTTCCAGCCCCGGCAGCACGACCGATTCGATGTGGTCGCCAACGCCGCGGATGTAGGCCCGCCGCCACTGCCCGCCTTCCAGCCGCAGTACCTCTACGGTACGGGCTTCCTTGGATACCAGCCAGCATTCGCGGACGTCAATCCGGGCGTAGTCGGCCAGCTTGCTTTCGATGTCAGTCCGGCTGTTGCTGGGAGACAGTATCTCCACCACCAGGTCGGGGCCGCCGTTAATCCGGTCTCCCAGGATGTCTGCTCGCTCGTTGCTGACAAATACTATGTCTGGCTGCCGCACACGGACCGGTTCCTGCTCCACGACAACGTCCACCGGCGCGTACCATACTCCGCCCAGCCGGTTCTCGCTAACGAACCGGTGAAGGGGCCGATAGACGTCGCCCGAAGTAGTCTGGTGGTAGAGAGTGGGGGCTGCGGCCATAACTACCTCGCCGTCCACGATTTCCCGGCGCTGCTTTGATTCCGGCTCTTGCAGATAGTCCGCCCAAGTAATCAGCTTGGTTTGGGTGGTCATAAACCCTCCGGCCTTCATCTTTGGCTAGTCGGCGAATTGTTGTCGGGTACGGAGCATATCACGCCGGGCGGAGGCCGGCGTAGCGTTTTCCGGTCACCGACGGCTCGGCGGCCAGGTTGCGGCGGATGGTCTCCACCCGCTCCCCGTCCAGCCCCAGCGCGTCGCATACCGCAGCGTCCAGCGCCCGCCGGACGGGGTCGGTGTCCATCTGCGGCAGGGGCAGCAGCACGTCCGTCGCGTGGGCGTCGTAGGCCGTCGCCAGCTTTTCCGCCGCATCGTTGCCGATGGCGGCGAAGTCGGGGACGATCAGTTTGCGCAGGTCGTCAAGCGAAAATTGCGGATATGACGGTACTTTGTTGGAACGGTTGCCCAACAATGCCAGTATGCCGATAGTTGAGTTCAGGTAAATGCACATAGCTTTCTCAAAAATCTCGGTATCCATATTTGGTATGCGGCATTTGCAGGGCACCCATGCGGAGCCTATCGCTGGGGCGGGCAGCCTGACGCTGAGAGTTCTGACGGTGTTGAGCCGAACTCTTGTCGGCAAAAGTAATCTCCCTCGCTGATTCCAAAGGCTGCGCGCCTGAGCGCCCTTGCCGGGTTTGGCAACTATATTCGTATCTAGCTTGGCCGCCAAAGACTGAGTAAAGTCGGTTTTGTGATCCCAAAGAGCGGACATTCCTCCGGATGCAGGCATACTTGAACGGTTAAAGGAGCCTCTAATACCTCTGCCGTCGGGTCCTATTTCCGCTATTTCTCCCAAACTCGAAAAATTGAAGAATTTGCCAGCTAAGCTGGCAAATTCTTCACAAAGATGCTGCGAAAGAAATTGAACTGCCCCCCAGTTACCGGCGATAACCCTGTTGACAGGCCATTCTTGCACAGTGCCGTATTCTTGGCTCTCCACCGTGCCGTTGGTGATGCCCCAAGCGATGTGCATTGCCTCGGCGGGTGTTGCCGGATTCTTGGCAAGGTTGACCACCTTCGTAGGGGGCTTCTGCCCTTTGCCGGAAGGCCAGAGACGGCAAATCAGCAGCATCTCCCCTATGCTGGTATTCTCGGAAAAATAAATGCGCTCTGGGTCGTGGGACGTGACGATGGTTTCAACGTGATAGCGGTTGCCCAAGTGTTGCCGAATTTCGAGAGACGATGCGTTGGTAGCCGTTACCAGAGGCAGGACGGCGGCGATGACGCCCGTATTTGCCTTGTTAATGTAGTCTGCCAGAATCAGAAAGGCGTTGCCGTTGCTGGATAAGTGGACGGGTTTGTTGGCGAACAACTGCTTTTCCCGCGCCTTGATTTTGACCTCGGTTTCGGCGTCGAACTGGTCGTGGCGCAGGCTGTCACGGGTGAAGGGCGGGTTCATAATCACTAAATCGGCGGGTTCGGCGCGGGCGGTTTCCTCGCCGGTGTCCACTTGGCGGGCCGTCGGCTCGGCGTTGGGGAAGGGTATCAGCATGGGCTGGCTGTCGCTGAGAAAGTCCAGCGAGCCAAGCCTTGCCTTGCCGTTCTTGTCCAGCCCCAAGAGGGTGCGCCCGATTTTCATATTGCGGAACTGGGTGGTGGGCGACAGCAGGCCCAGGGTAGTGGCCGCCATGTGGGTGGCGGTCAGGTTCACGTCATAGCCGCTGAACACCTGCTCGATTAGAGAGCGGGCGAGGTTGCTATCCGATTCAGCTTGAGGAGCCAGCTCGCGGATTCGCTCCGCCGCGGCCATCAGCAGGGTGCCGGTGCCGCAGGCCGGGTCGGTGATGCGCAACCTGGCGATGGCGTCCGCGTCGCTCCAGTCGCACATATCCTCGCGGATGGCCAGAGCGGCCAGCAGGGTGGCGGCGGCGGTGGTGGTGTAGTAGGAGCCGTCGTACCGTGCGGTGTCCAGGACGGTGTGAAAGATGCGCCCCAGCAGGTCATGGCGCATTCCTGCGATGTTCCCGGCGACGGCCAGGGCTGCCTTGGCGGTGTCGGCAATGGCTCCGCCAAAGGCCGGGTCAGGCGGGCAGGAAAACAGGGCGGCGCGGCCGGTCTCGAAAATGGGTTTGTAGTCCAAGGCCAGTATCAGATTCCAGGCGTCGGCGAAATCGGCGATGGGGTTGGGGCCGTCGGCGCAATGATGGGCTCTTGTTGGCGGCCAATCGCCTATAAAGGGGTGAGGCGGGTTGAGGCGGTTGTCATTCTCGGGGCGCATTGTCCCCAAATGTACGTCCAGGCGGGAGTGAAACATTACGGCGGTGGCAACCACTAGCAGGGCGCGTTTGGCGGGCGCGATCCAGGGTTCGCGGACTTTCTTGTTGTTCAGCTTGTCCTGCTTGGGCAAGTCCAGGGCACGAGCCAAACTTTCCTTTTGACCATCACCCAATCGCTTTACGGCGGCGTCTAAGCTCGTGGACAAGGCGGCGGCGGCAAAATCGGGGTCGCCGAGCTGGGCCGGAGCCAGCCGGATCACCGAAGTTAGCTGGTCCAGATTGCCCGATGTCCAGGTCGCCGCCTGCCCGTAGCCGTCGCGGATGGTCCAGATCAATTCGGCTGAGGGCAGAGATTCGCTGGTAGTATCGTCCGGGTAGCACACTGCCACGGCGCAATCTGCGAGACCCTGTTCCAGGCGGGCGTCGGCGTCGCCGATGGCCTCCCGGAGCTTGGCGCTGCTCTGCCCGTGCTCGGCTTCCACCGCAATACGCGCCGGGCCGATTCGCACCTCAACGTCGATTCGACGGTTTCCGGGGTGGCTGACCTCCGGTTTGGAGCCAAGTCCGCGCTTCCGCAGTTCATCGGACAGCCTCACGTTGAGGGTCTGCTCGTGTTCTCTGGTGGTCATGGCGCAGGGGCCTTAGTCGTCCAGCGCGATGCGGAGGCGTTTGTTGATGCGGCCCTTGCTCTCGTGGCCCACGACCCGGATGCGGCCGACCTCGGTGGTGTTGTCGACGTGAGTGCCGCCGTCGGCCTGAACGTCGAGGCCCTGGATGTCTATGGTGCGCACTTCGCGGATGTTGGCGGGGAGCAGGTTTATCTTGGTGCGGAGCAGGTCGGGGATCTGCTCCGCTTCCTCGCGGGGCAGGTTGGCGGCCAGCACACTGCGGGCGGCAGCCACTTCCTCGTTGACCTTGGCCTCGACTTCCTCGGCGAAATCGGCGGACATCCGTTCCAGCTCGAAGTCCATGCGGGCCTCGCCGGGCTGCATATTGCCGCCGGTCACCAGCGCGCCATAGTCGCGCCAGACCACGCCGCAGAGGATGTGCAGCGCGGTATGAGTGCGCATCAGGCGGTAGCGCCGGTCCCAGTCGATGCGCCCCGAGACCCGGCTGCCCGCGCTGGGCCGGTCGCCGTCTATCAGATGCGCCAGCAGCCCGCCGTCCCGCTTGACGCCGGAGACGGCAAACTCTCGCCCGTCGGCGGACAGGATGCCGATGTCGCTGGGCTGCCCTCCGCCGCCGGTGTAGAAGGCGGTGCGGTCCAGCGCAACCCCGGCGTCGGCCACGCCGGTCACCGTGGCGTCGAATTCCCGCAGGTAGCTATGGTCGTGAAACAGCAGCTCGGTCATTTCGCGCGATTTCCTCATCCGGCTCAGGGCCGGCTCGAACCGGGGGTAATATAGGGCGGTATTATAGCAGGCGGAATACGGCTTTAACGTATTTCGGCAGTCAGCCCGCTGCCGAAGCTATCCCATATCTTGTGCCTATGGCATATAATGGCAAGCTACCTAGTGGCTTGAGCGGACCCCGCGCCGGATTGGCAGCCGGGGCCAACATTCAGGGGCGAACGATGAGAATTTCGTGTTTACAGGAGAATCTGAGCCGGGGCCTCGCCGTGGTGGGGCGCGCGGTGGCCAGCCGGCCCACCCTGCCGGTAACCCAAAACGTGTTGCTCAGCACCGACAATAAAATGCTGCGCCTGTCGGCTACCAACCTGGAAATAGCCATGACCACCTGGATTGGGGCCATGGTGGAAGAAGAGGGGGCGGTCACCGTTCCGGCGCGACTGCTGACTGAGTTTGTCAATTCTCTGGGCAGCGACCGCATAGACCTGGAAATAGAGCCGGACTCCCGCGTTCTGCAAATCAAGTCCGGTCGCTCCCAGGCCAACATAAACGGCACCGACGCTTCGGAGTTTCCTCCCATTCCGACTGTGGACGACGCGGTTGTGGCCCAGGCGCAGCCCGCGGCCCTGCGCACTGCCATCACGAGGGTCGCCTTTGCCGCCGCAACTGAAGAGTCGCGCCCCGTTCTGACCGGCGTTGAGGTCAAGTTGAGCGAAGGCTCCTTCACCATGGCCGCCGCAGATGGCTTCCGCCTCGCGGTATATCACGGCGAACTGTCGCAGCCGGTACCTGAAGAGATAAGCGTCATCATACCGGCCCGCACCATGCTCGAACTTCAAAGGCTGCTGAGCGACAATTCGGATCCCGTTGACATCATGCTCACGCCCCAGAAGGGACAGGTGATGTTCCGCTTGCAGGGCGGCGACACCGTGGAACTGGTGTCGCAATTGTTGCAGGGCACCTTCCCCAACTACGACCAATTGATCCCCCAGAGCTACACGACGCGAGCCATCCTGGACCTTCAGCAGACACTGAGGGCCGCCCGGACGGCCTCGATATTCGCCCGCGACGGCTCCAACATCATTCGGATGCACGTAATGCCCAACGCAGAGGGAGAAGATGGAACGGGGGGCAGGATGGTAATCTCGGCCCGCTCTGAAGAGGTGGGCGACAACGAAGATGTGGTGGATGTAGCGGAACTGGAAGGAGAGGAAGGCAAAATAGCGTTCAACAGCCGCTATCTGCTGGACGTTCTGTCGGTGCTGGAGCGCGGGCGCGTAGCCATCGAGACCACCACGTCATCCAGCCCCGGCGTGTTCAAGCCCACCGACAGCGACGACTACATCCACGTCGTCATGCCGATGTTCGTTCAGTGGTAGTCCAAAAACCTTGACACCGCCCAGCGCATAGGAGCGGAGCTTCTCCGGCGCGTGACGGAGATTCTTCGTTCCGTTTAGCATTGTAGGGACGAGACTGCATTTCCCCGACTTCCTGTTAGCGGAGCGTGACATGGCACAACTGGAACTGGCGTCCGGCAATCAGGTTGAGGTGGCCGACCTTCTTTTCGACTTCGTAAGAGATGAAGTGGCGCCGGGAACGTCCTGGACCGTCGAGGCAGTGTTCCGGCATCTGGGCGAGATGGTGGAGGAATTTGAGCCTCCCAACCGCGCCCTGCTGGAGCGCCGCGACAGCGTCCAGAGGCAGATAGACGCCTGGTACCAGGGCAAACGAGAGGCAGGCTGGCGTCCCTCTCAGAAGTCGCGGGAGCAGGACGCCGCCGACCTGGAGCAGTTCCTGATTGGGATAGGCTACCTTCAGCCGGACCGGCCGGTGGACTTCGAGATGACCACCCCGCAACTGGACCCGGAGATGGACCAGAACGGCCCGGAACTGGTCACCCCGGTATCCAACGCCAGCATGGCCGTCGGCGGAGCCAACGCACGATGGGGCAGCTTGTACGACGCCTACTTCCTCAGCGACGTTCATCCCGAAATCGACCGGCAGGAACAACGGCCGGCCCGCCTGCGGATGGTGGTTGAACAAACCAACGCCTTCCTCGACCAGCACGTCGCCCAATGGGACAACGCAGAGGGAATTGGGGGAATCACCCGTTTCTCCGTTGGGCAGACCGCCGGTGGCAGTTATGAACTGGTGGGACACGCCGTCAGCGGCGAGGCCCACTTGCGCGAGCCGGAAAAATTGTTCGGCTTTAACCTGAACGATCAGGGCGAACTTGAGGAGTTCTATCTCGAAAACAACGGGATGAGGATTCTGTTCCAGCTATATGAGGGCGGTAAGGTGGACGAAGGCAACGGGCAGTTTCGTGACCTGCTCGTCGAGTCGGCGGTCACCAATATCGTTGACTTCGAGGACGCCGTTGCGGTGGTGGACGCGGAAGACCTGGTGGGGTCGCTGCGCAACTACCTGGGCCTAATCCGGGGTGACCTGGCGGGCTTCGGCTCTCGGGGCAACCGCAAGGCGCTGAACTCCGACCGCACCTGCACCGGCGCCGAAGGCCAGAAGCGCACCCTGAAAGCCACCAGCCTGATGTCGGTTCGGAACGTGTCGCTGCATATGTACACCGGCATCGTCAGGGTGGGCGGCCAGGAAATCCCGGAGCGGATTCTCGGCCTGTGGTTGACCACTCTCATCGCCACCAGCCACGACAAGGGTTCCGATGGCGAGCCGCGGCCCGACGGGTCGGGGCCGATGCCTGCCCGCGGCCCCAACAGCAGCCGGGGGCTGGTCTACCAAGTCACGCCCAAACTCCAGACTTCGGAGGAAGTGGCGGAGCAGGTGAGACTGTTCGAGGCCATCGAGTCCCGGTTGGGCCTGACGCCGGGCGTCATTCTCATTGGAATAATGAACGAAGAATTGGGCATGACCCTGCAATTGTCCGACGCACTGCGCGCCGCCCAAGGCCGCACGTTCTTCACCAACACCGGCTTCCTCGACCGCACCGGCTCGCAGATTCGGGCGCAGATGCACGCCGGGCCGGTGGACTTGCGGGACGACCTTACGCAGGAGACTTTCAACGTCAGCTACGAGCGCCACAACGTGGACGTGAGCCTGCGCGCCGGGGTAAACCGCCACGGTAAAATCGGCAAGGGAATGCAGGTGCGCAACCGGGCCATGGCTGAGATGCTGGAGCGGAAAATCGACCACCCCCGAACCGGCGGCAACACGGCATGGGTGCCAGCTCCGTATCCCAGCGCGCTGCACTCCACCCACTACCACATGATTGATGTTGACGAGGTGCAGCGCGTCATGCTGGACTCCCCCGCCCTCAACATTGACCGTGTTTCGCTCCTATCCTTCCCTCTGCTGAAGGAAGAGAAAGTGGTCGACCCGGCGACGAAGGCCGGTCTGGCGCTTCGCTACGCCCATAGCATGGTGGCCTACGTGGAGCCTTGGGTGCGCCGTGGCATCGGTTGCAGCGGGGTGCCCAATTTCGACCAGATTGAGGAAATGAAAGACCGGGCCACGGAGAGAATCGACGGCGCCATCCTGGCCAACTGGCGGCTCCACGGCGTCATAGACCAGTCGGAGTTGGAAAAGGCGATTGTCGGGGCCGCAGAGGTAGTTGACCGCCAGAGCGCCGGGAGCGCCGGATACGAACCGCTAGCCGACACGCCGGAGAAGCGGGAAGCGCTGCTCCGCAACCCCGCCATCGTCGCGGTGCTGGAAATCATAGACGAAGCCCTGTCGTCCCCCAGCGCCTACGTCGAGCCGGCCCTGTTCCGCAACCGCCTGGCAGCGAAGGGGGCGGACAAGTAAATTCCGACCTCCTTAGACTTCCTTACTCCGGATGGGGAGGGTTAGGGCAGGGGGGGTGCGGAACGGTTTACCCCGAGAGATGGGACAAACGAAAACTCCCCGGATCGGCCGCCGTCGCCAGCGAGAGAGTCGGCGGCCTTTCCTGTCCGGGGGTAGCGCCTCAAGGGAATCCAACACCTCGGGGCGGGCGGCGCACCGGAGGAGGGCATGAGGCTCGCCCAGCTTGAGAGCGATATGGCCCCGGCCCCGTAGCCGGCCCGCAGCACGAACAAGATGCCGTTAATCACCTCCACCAGGTTCATGGAATGCGGACGTTCCCCTGTGGCTGCCGGGGGCAGAGGGGCGTCGGAACAGCCCATATTTTGCTGGTCAGGCCGCCGTGATGCAGTTTGCGGTTCATAAGCAATCCACTCACGAATCCACGGTCGTGTAGACACTCAACAAACTGGCCGCTGTTGACCATTGGTCCGGAATCCTCTTCCATGACACACAGGCAATCGCACCGCAGGGCGGTAGCTGGTAATATTGGCCGGCCAGGCGACTGCGGCAGAAATCTATGTACGGAGGAAGGGCGCCAGCTCATGAACCAATCCTCCAAGGGCAACATTATCCCCGGAATGCGCTACGTTGACGCGCCCGCCGCCATCGAATGGCTTTGCGAGGCGTTCGGTTTCTCCAGAAACTTGATAGTACCCGATGACCAGGGCGGTATAGCCCATGCGCAGCTTACACTGGACAACGGCATGATCATGCTGGGGTCGGTGCGCCCTCCAGAGGAGTACGACGGCCTGATCA
Organism: Dehalococcoidia bacterium; assembly: GCA_965261945.1. Taxonomy (GTDB): domain Bacteria; phylum Chloroflexota; class Dehalococcoidia; order Lucifugimonadales; family UBA3495; genus VXOI01. The sequence continues at coordinate 1,075,055 of CBDHEF010000002.1, read as the reverse complement.
AGAACCCTCTGGAAGCAGGGACCAACACGCAGGCGCCATACATATACATTGAGGATATCGACGAACACTATCTGCGGGCCAAGGAAGCCGGGGCCGAAATCGTTTACGGCATTGCCGACCAGGACTATGGCGGAAGGCTGTACACCGCTCGCGACCCCGAGGGCTACCTGTGGAACTTTGGCTCTTACAATCCTTGGGCAGAAGCGTCAAAGTAACGGGTGTTGGAGGAACAATGCCGCCACAGGTGGACCTGATCAGAGAACTGAACATTTACGATGCCATTAACCTGCTGCGCCCGGCCATGTTATTCACTGTCGGCGTCGCCGTTTACGCCATACTGATTTTCAACCTGTATCGCTTCATGTCTCGGAGGAACGTTTTCAACCTGGACTTTTCCAAGTACGAGGAATCCAGGTACCCCTTTCTGAGAAAAACCCTGCACCTTATTTTCTACGTCGCCAAATACCTTCTGATATTCCCGCTCTTTGCCTTCTTCTGGTTCGGCATCCTGGTGGTGATGGTGGCCCTCTTGTCCAAGACGAAGGAGGTGGAAGACCTGTTGCTTGTCGCCATGGCGGTGCTGACCTCGGTGCGGGTAACGTCCTACTACACCGAGGATCTGTCCCGTGACATCGCCAAAATGCTTCCCTTTGCCTTGCTGGGTATCTTCTTGATCGACCTTAGATACTTCGACCTGGGCACCTCGACTGAACTACTGAACAGAGTGGGCGATGAATGGAAGAGCATATTCTATTACTGGGTGTTCGTAGTCCTGCTGGAGTTGGTACTGCGGGTAACCGAACCTTATTTCAAGTCCCTGTACAACGCCATTAAGAATCCACGCCGGCGTCCCGAGGCGCAGCCCGCCATCGCCGACGCCACGGAGGATGCTGAAGATGAGCCGGACAGCGCCCCGGCTAGAATTCGGCAAGTTCGAGCAGGCCAGGAGGCAGACTAAATGCTGATAGTTGATTCGCAAATCCACATCTGGGGACAAAACCTTCCCGCCAACCCGGCCCACCGGCAGATCACGTCCTACACCGCCGATGACGCGCTGCGGGAGATGGACGAGGCCGGCGTGGACGCGGCGGTGATTCACCCGCCGGGCTGGGACCCCGGCGCCGACGGAATGGCGGTTGAGGCGGCCCGCCAGCACCCCAATCGCTTCTCGATACTGGGGAAGTTCCCACTGGACGACCCGGCCAGCCGGGACCTGATTCCAACCTGGAAGGAGCAGCCGGGGATGCTGGGTCTGCGGTTTACCTTCCTCCAGCCGCACCAGCAGTCTTGGCTCGCCGACGGGACGATGGAGTGGTTATGGCCTGCGGCAGAGGAAGCCGGGCTGCCGGTGGGTCTGGCCTGCGCCAACTTCCTGCCGGTGGTCGGCCAGGTGGCGGAGCGCCATCCGGGGCTGAAACTGATAGTGGACCACATGGGCCGGGGGCAGCGGGTGACCGACGAAGCGGCCTTCGAGACGCTGCCCGATCTGCTGGCGTTGGCCAAGTACCCCAATGTGGACTGCAAGGCTTCCGGCGCGCCCAGCTACTCCAGCGCGCCCTATCCCTTCGCCAACATCCACGACTACCTGCGCCAGATTTTCGACGCCTTCGGCCCGGACCGCGCCTTCTGGGGCACAGACATCACCCGGATGCCCTGCTCCTGGCGTCAGTGCATCACTCTGTTCACCGAGGAACTGCCCTGGCTCACTGGCGAGGACCTCGAAAAGGTAATGGGCCGCGCTCTCTGCCGCTGGATCGGTTGGGACCTGCCGGGGGTCTAGCCGATACCCGTAATCGCGAAGAACGCCGAGAATTCTTCAGAATTCTCGGCGTTCTTGGTGCGCTCGGCAATGAGGACTGGTTCAGATTTCGACAGGATTACCGCTCATCATCCACTCTGCGTAGGAGCCGTCGTAAAGGCGCACGTTGTACCCGGCCTGCTTCATTGCGAGGTAGGGGAGCGACGCCCGCAGTCCGCTACGGCAGTAGGCGATGATCGAGTCGCCGGGGCCGATGCCCACCGATGACAATGCCTGCTCCAACCGCTCCGGCTCAATCAACAGCCGCCCGTCCTGCCCGGCGAGTTCGCTCCATGCCAAGTGAACAGACCCCGGTATATGCCCCGGACGCTGGTCGATCTCCACCTCGCCGCGGTACTCTTCCGGAGAGCGGGTGTCCAGTAGCTTGGCGCTGCCAGGGTTGGCGGCGTCGTCGAGCGCTGCGCGTATGCCGCCTGCCACCCTTGGGGTAAAGGCGTGGGCCTCAGCGGAAACCGGGCGGTACAGCACTTCACGGCCCTGCTCCTTCCACTGGTCGTAGAGCAGGTCCATGACGTGGATGTCGTCGCGGCCCAGGTACTCCAGGATCCAGGAGTGCATGGCCGCGTTGCGTCCGTCTTGTCCATCGTACAAAACGGGAACAACGTTATTCCCCAGTCCTGCGGCTCCGAAAACTGCGGCCATGTCCTCTGGAGGAAGCAGCCTGCCCTGCGCGTCTTGCAGCTTTTTCAGGGGAACGCTGACCGCACCGCGCAGGTGGCCCATGAGATAGCGCATGGCCGACCGGGGATCGACCAGCAGATACCCCGGTCGGCCAACGTGTTCCTCGACCCAGCCGGCAGATACGAAGGCAGCCATTAGCCGATCGCTTCAAAGTCGGTGGTGACCTGAGTAGGGTTGACCACCGATTGAGTGACCGGAGATCCTTCGACCGCCAACCGCCATATTTCGCGCAGCGTCTCCTCGTCGGCGTCGGCGCGGACGTAGCACTTGGCGGAGATTTTGCCATAGCCGGGGTTGCCTTCGTCCTCAACTCCCGCCCACTTGCGGATGTTGTCGAAGTAGCCCTCCACGGCGACTTCCAGATCGTGAATCCTCACGCCCTGCTTGGTGGCATTGACCACAAAGCCGACGGTCATGCAGCTACCGATGGCCGAGAGCAACTGCTCATGGGCGCTGGCCGCGACGTCTGTGGCGGTCAGGTCGCCGGGTTCGTCCATGTCCACCGTGTGGTTGCGCATAAAGGCACGGGCCTTCATGCCTCCCTGCCAGGCAACTCTTGACTTCCAGGGCCCGGTCACCGCGTTGAAAACCTCCGGGTCACGGAAGGACTCCAGAACTTCCGCCAACTTTTCGCGGGGAAGCCCATTCAGGTCTCGCTCCGGTTCCTGTGCCATTTGGACACTCCTACTTGTTGGGTTAGTGTGTGACTCTGGCGCAGGGGCGCACGGCAGCGCCTCTGCGTGGCTTAAGCGTATTCAGCTCTCAGCAGTTGGGCAGCCTTGGTGATGGTCTTCATTTTCTCGATGGCGATGGCGTGGGTGTTGACGTTGCGCTCAGCGAAGGTGCCGAAGCCGCAGTCGGGATTCAGGTATATCTTGTCCGGGTCAAAGTACTGGAGCAACTCCTTAACCCGGGCTACAATCTGCTCCGGCGGCTCGATTTCGTCGGTGCGGGGGTTGACCACGCCGAGGCCGATTTCCTTCTCGTTGCCGTATTCCTTGAACACTTCCATCTCGCCGGCGCGGGGTGTGGCGCACTCCAGCACCAACTGGTCGATGTTCATCTGCACCAGATAGGGAAGCATCGGGCCGTAGTTGCCGGTGAGCAGCACCTCTTCCTTGCGGCTCCAGTTGCCCCGGCAGACGTGGACGCCGGTCTTGATGCCGGTGATGCCGTCCAGAGTCTCGTTCATCAGCCGCACCGCCATCTCCAACTCGTCGGTCGGGTCGCGGCGGTTGGGCAATGCGGCGCACATAAAGGTCTCGGTGGTCTCCTCGCCGAACACCACCTGCGAGAGCGTTGGCTCGTCCAACTGCACGAAGTCGCAGCCCGCGTCCCGCAGCGCGATGATTTCCTCCCGGAGAAGGGCAACCACGTCCTTGGCAAGGTCATCGGGGGTGGGATATGCCTTATCCGACAGCCCCTCGAACCAGGCGGAGCGCGTTAGCATATAAGGGCCGGGAATGGGAATTTTGATGGCGCGGTCGGTGTGTTCTCTGAGGAAGGCCAGTTCGTCCAGCGCCAATCCCTGCCGCTTGGTGAGGGTGTCTATGGCGATGGGGCTCTTGATGGCGAAGGCGGGCACGTCCAGCGCGCGCAGAACCTCCTCCATCCGGGCACGGTCCGACGAGTAGTTCAGCAACTCCGACACCTTCATTAGCTGCATACCGTTGAGCTTGTCCACCGCGAAGGAATAGAAATTGTCGCGGCGCTGCTCCCCATCGCTCAGGATGTCCACGCCAGCGTTTTCCTGTGCGCGGATGCAGTCCAGAACTTCGCCGTCGGCCACCTTGTTAAAATCGGCAAAGGTGGACTCGCCGGCCTCCTTGCTGCGCAGGGCACGAACGAGGTCGTTGGAACGGGGCCAACTGCCCACCACGGTCACCGGAAACAGAGGAATCTCAGCCATTTTTAAACTCCAGGGGCTTTAGGCCCCACCATAAGGGGCTTTAGGCCCCACCATAGTTCGCCGTGGTCCTTGAACAGGACAAGCAGAAGCGGCGACGCATGAAAATCGTCTTCAAGAAATGTATCTATCGCATCTTGCCATGTCAACCTCGAAGGTAAAACTCTCGACGTTCGTCCGTGGCTGAGAGGCAGGTTGGCCTTGAGGTTGCCGAGAGGTAGTCTGTTTGTTATTTATGCGATGTGCTTACCGCGGGCAGACTCAGTCTGCTGCAATGGCCAACCGCAGGATCCCGATATTGCTCCCGCGCAGCCGTTGCATGGGCCCCGGTCTTTCCTCATTGGGTCTTTAGTTGCGCTTTAATAGAAATTGCAGACCAAGTGTGGTTAACTGAGTCCGTCAATGGATGAAAGAACAAAATGATATTCCGAAATTAAGATCAGTCAGCGTCGGTCAGATGATCTCTCACGCAAACTGACAACGCAGTGTACAGATAAGCGCTGTTGCTAACGATAGGCCGTTAGTACAACCCCACTTGCGGTAATTCAAACACGGAGTAGGCTAGTAGACCAACATCGTAGAAATGATGGGAGTTCTTGCCCGCAGGCTACGCGTTCAAATCGTTGCCCGGTCATTTCGTCAGCCCAACTGCCCATCAATACAAAGATTTCGCTGGTTCCGTTTGCTTGTGGTGTATGGTCTCTGCTAGGCTACCGCTTTCCTGACAAGGGGGCGGCATGGAATGGATTTGGGGGGCTATCTCTGATTTCGGCAAGTGGCTTCTCTCGTTCGTTCTGATTGTGTTGGCGGATCTTCTGGCATGGGATTCAATTCACAGCGACAACGATTGGACTGAGATAGCAATGTCTGTATCGTGTGTCGCGCTTCTAGTTTTCGCGCACACTCTATGCTAAACCCCCAAAGCAACAGCAGTATGAACAAACAAGCTACCGTGAAAGACGCTTCCATCATCGCCGTCCTCCACGTTGCGACTTGCGCGCCCGGTTGCGACTTGCGCGCCCGCTGGCGCAGTTTGCAGCAGGGATGCTGTTTCGCTGACCGCCCCTTGACCGTCGCCGGGGCTTTGGCTGGCCGCGCCGTTGCTGGCAGTCTCGCAAGGCGCGGTGTCCTGCTAACCGAGTCCGTCCTTGACCGCCGTGGCGCTTCCTTCCTGGGTCCGGGTGTCGCGCCTGGGTCCGGGTGTCGCGTCGGGTCGAAACTGCGGCACATCGGCCAGCCGTGTCCCTGCCGATACCAGTTGCGGAGACACGGCGCCCTCTTTTACCACGTCGGCCCATTCGGTGAATGGCGGGTTGACCTTCGCGTGTTTACCTGGCGTGTCATTCTTCAGGCCCTCGTGCCCTCTCATGTGGTTGTAGGTTATTGTCCAGCCGTCAAGGTAACGCTGGCCGGTCTTTACGGAGTCCAACCCGCGCAGGGTCTTTGTCCGGCTTCGGAAGGTTCCCTGTAATCGCTCAGACAGGTTGTTGTTGATTTCCGCCCGTATCCCGCCGGACTGGATGTGCGTCGTGCCGGGGAAGACCTTTTTGATTGCTGGACCGTAGGAGCGTAGTTTGTCGGTCTTGATGGACTTGGGTTCCCTGCCTGCGGCGGCTTTGGCTTTCTCCAGTGTCTCGATGGCGGCTTTTTCGGTTCGGCGGCGGGACAGATGGGAGGCGAGGATGTAGCGGGTTTTCGCGTCCATGACGTTCCAGTTCCACATCTGCCAACTGCCGACCTTGACCGCCATCTCGTCGGCCACCCACTCGTCACCAACTTCGGCTTTCAGGTCTTGGGTCTGCTCCATCGCCTCGCCGGTGTATTCCTTCACCCATTCGTAGATGGTGGCCTTGCTGGGTTCGGGGATGTCGTATTCCTCTTTCAGCCCTTCCGCTATCTGCTTGTACGACTTCCCGGTGTAGAAGTCGCGGATGGCGCCGCCCAGAGGACATCGGCCTGCTGCCCGACGGCGCTACGCGGAACGCCTCTTCCACAGCAACATCCTCTGTCGGCAGAGGGGCCACCGCAGGCGGCGGGCGTGTTGAGCGTCAGCGCTTTCCTCGCCCTGAGCAGCCTGGTTTGGGGGCAGGCCATTGAACTTCTCGCAAAAAGTATCCTGGGGCAAGCAATGAAAAACCACTCTTTCCATTCTCTATACTCCAAAGGGCCTACAAAAATCACCACACCACACCATAGCAAAATATAGCTTCTAATCTAGAATCCGAAGATTCAGCTGATTTCGTCATAGGTTGCGTCTGGCGCACCCGGGTTCTACCCTACCCGGAACACCTTCATCACCTCATCCCCCAGGTGGTTGATTACCTTCACGGCGATGCGCCCCGACTCCGGGCGCGGGAACGGGCGGGAGGTGGCGCTGTACAGCGTGGCCCAGGCGTCGGCGTCTATTTCGGCCTTGAGGGTGGTCTTCAGGGACTTGTAGGGATCGCTGGCGCCCAGGAAATAGGCGTGGCGGACGAAGAAGCTCTCCTGGTTGTAGTCGGTGTCGATGAACCAGCAGGCGATGCCCTCCGGCCCGTCGCTGCGCACCTCGCCGGTGTTGGGGTGGAACACGTCCACGCCGTTGACCCGCACTTGGAGCTGCCCGTCATCGGCGTTCAGGATGTCGATATCCGGCTCGCCGAAGATGACGAACAGGTTGCCGTTGCCGGTGTTCTTCAGCTCGCCGGCCATGTGCAGGTCGGCGTTCATGCGGGCCTTGAGCACCGGGATGCGGCCCAGGCTCTCGAACTCGGTGGTGTGGGCGTCGTAGTTGAAAGCGCAGGCGATTAGCACGTCGAACTGGCATTCGGCGGCCTCTCGCGCTGCCTCCACCAGGTCGGGGCGGGAGACGGTGCCGAACTCCGGGCCGATGAAAATTCCAGCAGTGGCCAGTGGCTGGTGGTCAGTGTCCAGTTCTCCCCCGGCTCCCTCCGGCGACTGACCACTGACCACTGAATACTGACCACTGGCGCAGACGAACCGCCCCGGCCAGGGCGTCAGCGACGTGAAGGTGATGCGGTCTTCCTTGTGGGCCTGCTGGACGCCGGAGCGTTTCAGGTTCTCCAGGATGATTTGGCCGAAGTCGTACCCCACACCGTAGCCGTTCTTGGGTTCGGCGATGCTGTCTATGATGTCGCCGTTCTCGTCCACGCCCAGCACCCGGTGGGGCGAGATGCTCTCCACGGTGAAGGGGCCGGCGACGCGCACCTTTCTGTTGTCGGCATAGGGCTTGTCATACAAATACTCGTACTCGGCGCGGGCGGCAATGGAGGCGTCTATCTCCTTCTGCCGGGCGATGCGCAGCTTCCAGTAGTCGGTGAGCCAGTGGTCAGTGTCCAGCGGCCAATCATCCGGCCTTTCCCGGGGGATTTCCCATTCCTCCAGGGGGCCTCCCTCGGTTGACCACTGGCCACTGGCTTCTGACAACTGACGCCTGAGCGGCTCCAGCTTCTCCTGGTAGTCCTCCCAGATGACGTCAATCTCGGCGTTGTTGGCGATGGCCCGCAGGGTGATGTGGGGCACCCGCTCGTAGACGAAACCCTGCCGGATGTTGCCGTAGGTGGGCGTTTCCGAGGGCGTCCGGCGGGAGATTTCGGCCTCCTTGAGCTGCCCATCCCGGCTGTCGGCCAGCAGGTAGTAGGGATAGCGGGCGCCCATGATGCGGGCGCGGGCCAGGGCCAGGGCGACGCGGGATGTGTCAATGGTGATCCACCGACGTCCCCACTGCTCAGCCACGTAGGCGGTAGTCCCGGAGCCGCAGGTGGGGTCCAGTACCAGGTCGCCGGGGTCGGTGGTCATCAGGATGCAGCGTTGGACTATTTGCGAGTTAGTTTGAACCACATAAATGACATCACGAGCCCCCATCACATCGGTCCACACATTGTTAAGTTCTGTAACTGGGTAATCATACAGAAATCTTATGAATCGCGGTGTGTTTCCCGCTGAGTGTAGTCTACCTGCCTTAACGATCCTCATCATGTTAGGGAGTGTAGTAGACCATTGCCTGTTGGCAGGCAGACGGAACGTCTTTCCTTGTGCGTAAAAGCTAGGATATAGGCAAGACTGAACACCGGCGTACATCGTATGAAGAGCGGTAGGTTGAAATGCGCGCCACCGTTCGGCCGAATCGGGCTGTCCGTTTGCTGTTGTTACTTGCCCAGTCGTGGACATTACGTAGCCGTATTGAGCAGAGGTGCCCGTAGATTCTTTGAATTGAACAAGGGGACGAAATTTTAACTGGTCTCGCGACCTTGAATACCACAAGACAAAATCTGCTACTCCGGTAAGCGCAGAAGAACCTAAACCGCCTGTCTTGCGTACTGTGATTATGCTAACAAAGTTATCCTCCCCAAAAACCTCATCCATCAGTGCCCGCACCCGGTGCACATTCTCATCCCCAATCTGCACAAACACGGAGCCGGAGTCGGTCAGCAGGTCGCGGGCTACGGTGAGGCGGTCGCGCAGGTAGGTGAGGTAGGAGTGGATGCCGTCGCGCCAGGTGTCGCGGAAGGCCTTGACCTGCTCCGGCTCGCGGGTGATGTGGTCGCGGTTGCCGTCGCGCACGTCGCGGCTGGTGGTGGACCACTGGAAGTTGGAGTTGAACCGGATGCCGTAGGGCGGGTCGATGTAGATGCACTGCACCTTGCCCTGCAAGCCCTCCCGCTCCGACAGCGACGCCATCACTTGGAGGCTGTCGCCGAGGATCATGCGGTTCTGCCAGTAGCCCTCGTGCTGGTAGAACGCGGTGCGGTCGGCGCCCTCGGGCAGGCCGTTGAAGTCGGCGAACAAGTCCAGTTGCCGGTGGTCAGTGGCCGGTGACCGGTCATTCCCTCGCTTACTGGCTGCTGACCACTGGCTACTGGCCACCAAGTCCTCTATGAGGACTTTCGGGTGCACCTTCTCCTGGATGTAGAGGGGCGGGACGTTGACCACCAGGTCGGCCAGGTCCTGCTCGTCCTTGCCCCGCCAGACCAGTTGTGGGTCCAGGTCGCGGTTGCGCCGCTGGTAGGCCACGCGCAGGGGCGACTCCTGCTCCTCCCGCACCAGCGACTGGTACTCCGCCGTGGGGATGTTGGTGCGGGTGTCCTGCTCGTGGCGCAGGGCCTCAACAGATTTACCCGGGGACTTGCCGTCGGCGCTGCGGGTTCGTCGGGGTCGGGGCATTTGGGGTTCCTCCGATTCGGGTGGTGTTGCCGGGAGCAACCACCCCAGAAGCTATTGTATTACTTCCAGCGCAGAACCATCACCCAGGCGATAGATAAAGAATCCGCGATCTACCGTGAAGACGCGTCTCAGAGCCAGAGATTCCGCCGCCGCAACCAGAGAGGCGTCGGCCAGCGCCATCGGGGTGTCCTGGTATTGGCGCATCAACTCCTCAATCCGGTTAGTTTCCACGTCAGTAGTCAAGTGTATCTCAAGCCGCCCGGCGCGGCGCAAACTCCAAAGGTTCGCCTGATAGGGATACCCTCCGGTCCTTCTCAAGAAGTGCATGGCCTCAGTGAAACACTGCCAGGTGGTGAGCATCACTTCCGTCCCCAAGGTCAAGGCAGATTCGGTGCATTGGGCATGATGAGGGTCGGCAGAATCTAACAGGGCGACCAGAGGCCCGGTATCAGTCAGAAGCATCAGGCCATTCCTGATACTGATCTTTATATGGCCGTTCGTGCTCCAGAAACCGGAGATACAGTTTACGACTTTCCTCGTTCAAATGGCTCTCATGTTTCAGGAACAGCAGATAGTGTTCCCGTTGGCTCAATTCCTGCTGGGCCTCACTTAGCCCACGCTCAAATTCGCGGAATTTCATCATGCCTTCCACCTGGCGCCGATGTTCCTCCACAAGATGGTCTGCATACTCTTCGCTTTGGCGCCGGGCGATGTTCTCGATCTGGGGTTCACTCCCTCCGGCATCGGCAAGCCAACTGGCAGCTTCGGCCCGTTGACAGTGATGCTCAATGAATTGGCGGAAGCCTTGTTCGATATCATAAACGTCAGTGAACTCGGCGAAGGCCCAGCGGCCGTACTCGCCCAGGGCGTTGACGCCGGGCAGCCAGTAGGCTTCCATCGTGTTCTTCTTCTCCCTGGCGTCCTCGCCCCGGTAGCCCTTGATTTCCACGATGAGGTTCAGCGGATCGTCCTGCCCGTCGTCCACCTGCACGATGAAGTCGGGGATGTAGGTGCGCGGGGTTGACCCATACAGGTAGGGGACTTCCAGGCCCAGGTTGTGGTTCTTCACGTAGGCTTTCACCAGGGGGTGAGACTCTACCGCGCGGCAAAACTCGGCTTCCCAATCGCTGTCCAGCGCCGCCAGGTTGACGTGGCACTTCCGGGAGTCGGTGGTCCAGAGGCCGGTCCTGGAAGTGGTGAAGTTCACGTGGCGCGTCGAGCCGGTGGGATTGTAGGAGTCCAGCAGCGCCTTGACAGAACGCTCCCCCTGCCTGCTGGTGATGGCGGCGGTGATGCGGTTGCAGGCCATGTCCGCCAATGACTGGTACATCAATTGGGCCGGAAAGGCGCCGCCCCGGCAGACCAGGCAGGTGTCCAGCCACTGCTTGACCACGTTCCTCAGCTTGCCGAACAGGTGCATCTTGATGTCCTGGTTGGGGTCCCGCCACTTGGTTTCCAGCAACCGCTTGGTCAGGTGCAGCGCCAGGCTGGAAGTGCGGAGGTCGCCGGTGTGGACCAGGTTCAGGTCAACCCCTTCGCCAATGATTCCCTCGTTCCTGGTCTGCGTCGGGCCCACCAGGTCGGGCGTCAAGTCCAGCTTGGAATCTTCGGTGAAGTTGGCGACCAGGTCTTCCTTGGGTGGGTCTTCCCGGTAGCCGGAAACGCGGGGGAAGGTTATCTCCAGGTGGTCCCGCTCGGGGCGCATGGCCCTGACGTGCACCGTTTGACGCGGTTTGCCCGGGCCGACCACCACGGGCCGGGCGGTGAAATCAAAGGGTATGCCCAGCACGTCGGCGTATTCGACGTTGAACTTATTGTCTTCGTTCAGGTCATAGGACTGCCGCCGCAACGCCCGCCCGACCACCTGCTCGCACAGGAGTTGGGTGCCAAAGGCCCGCACTCCCAAAACGTGAGTCACGGTGTTGGCGTCCCAGCCCTCGGTGAGCATCGACACCGACACGACGCAACGGATGGACTCGCCCAGCCGTCCTTCTTTGCCGACGGTGTTCATGGCCTCGCGCAGGAGTTCCTGTTCTGAAATCTTGTCGGCTTCCTCACGGTTTCCAGTGCGCTCCTGGCGTTCCCGGCGGAAACGCTCAATCAGGTCGGCGGCGGCGCGTCGAAAGTCATCGCTGAGTTTCTCGCCGGATTCCAACTGATGGCTGTCGATCAGCAGGGTGCGGGGAACAGAGTAGCGGTTGTCGTATTCATCGTAGTTTCGGAACAGCGCGAGTCTCCCGTTAACAACCGAGGTCGCGCCGTCCTCGTTGGTGCGCTCGAATCCGGAGATATAGTCGTAGACCAGCTTGGAAGTGGCCGTGTTGTTGCAAACGACGATGAAACAGGGTGGGCAGAGGGCGCCGTCGGCCTCCCATTTTTTGAAGGTCTTCTCGTAATGGCCGTATAGGGCCTCGAGGGCAGTCTGCAACGGCGTGGGGAGGTCCAGTGGGTCCAGGTCGCCCGCCCGGCCCCTTCCCGCGCGAGGCATATCCCGGCGGATGTGTTCCCACAGGTTGCGGAACACCGGCACATCGGCTCCGGGGATGTTGTCCGCAACAGGAACCCGCGGGAGCTTGACGATGCCGCATTCGATGGCGTCCATGAGCGAGAAGTCGCTGGCGGTCCAAGGGAACAGGGTTCCCTCGGCGTACCCGGAGCCACGCAGAAAGAAGGGGGTGGCCGACAGGTCCACCACCCGACGTACTCCAAGTTTCCTCTTGACCATCTCCAGCCCGGAGAGCCACACTCGGGCTTCCTCGGTGTTCTGCTCTGCCTCCCGCTTGTCCTCACCAGTCAGAGGGCCTTCGTCATCGTCCCCGGGCTTTTGGCGATAGCAATGGTGCCCCTCGTCGTTGAGCGCCATGATGTTCTTGAGGCCCATCAGCTCTGGCATCACCCGCTGCATCATCTGGCCCTCGGACTCCACGGTCTCGATGGGATCGCCCGGTCCTTGCAGCAGGTCCCTCCCGCCCCTGGATATCGACAGTCGCTCCCTGGGGCGCAGGCTGTGATAGTTGGTGATGACTATCCTGGCCCGCTGTAGGTCGCCCAACATATCCGTGGGCACCAGTTCCCTGCTGGCGTAATAGCTGTCGGGGTCGTTAGGCTGCAACACCCGCAGCCGGTCCCGGATGGTAAGCCCGGGAGTGACCACCAGGAAGCCGCGGGTGAATCGACGGCTGTTGAGATGCCGGACGGCGTTGATGGTCTGCCATGCGATGATCATGGCCATCACGGTGGTCTTGCCCGCTCCGGTCGCCAGCTTGAGGGCAACCCGCAACAATTCGGGGTTTGCCTCGAGACTGGCGCTTTCCAATCGCTGTAGCGCCAGCCTCTCTCCCTGCCCGAGCCGCGGCGCAACTTCGGTGAGCCAGATCAGCGTCTCTACGGCCTCGACCTGGCAGAAGAATGGGCGGTAGCGGCTGAACCTGTGGTGTCGCCAGTGCTGGAGCAGCAGGGCCGTCTCCGGCGTGACACCCCAGTTGTGGGGGGCGGCAATGGTTCTCCACTGGTCGACGTACCGGCGAATTTCGTTGACGGCGGCGGTCACGTCGTACTGCTGTTCTGCCGTGGAAAGTCCCTGACCTTCGTCAAAGACCAGCTGCTCTTGGCGCCCACCGCGCACCCTGCCCCGTTGCCTGGGTTTGGGTATGGGTGTGATGAACTCAGCACCACGGCGGCTCTCAATTATCTGCTGGGTCGGCTGCCCGGTTTCGTCCAGATCCCAGTGCCGGGCGGGGTATTCATAGGGCGAGTTCAGTATCGGGTCGTCGAAGAAGGGATTCTCCATTTCTGACACCTTTGAGAGCCGGTAGCTCTTGGCAAAGTGAGACCTGGCGACAGTACCTAACTACTAAACCGCCAGTAAACCGCCAGATTTTGGAACCCATTCTATCAAACCGCGAACGACCGGTCTTAAAATTTGCGCTTAAGACTACCGAATATCGTATCTCCATATCCTGGTCCATACTAAAAGGGGCGAAATCCCGGGATACTTTCTTCTGTTCTGAGGGCCAAAGCGCATCTTGTCGTACCCGGGTTGTCCTTGCCTGAGCTCCTGCTTTCCGAATGGCTTGAACTCCCTGAATGCTTCAATGGTCTCCTCCTCGGCTTCCATCGCCGCCACGCAATGGTCCAGCATCTGGGGTGTCGACCAGCCCGCGATTGTCTGAACGTACGGCCTAGGGATATTTTGCTTCACGGCGTTGGCGGCGAAAGTTCTCCTGAAGATGTGGCAGGCGTCTTTCAACTCCACTTCAGCCCGTTCCGCCAACCGCTTCATGTCCTGCCAGATTCCGTCATAACCCAGCCTGATTCCCTCTTCAGTAACCCATAGCCAATCAAGCGAATTCCGTCGTTGTTGTATGTAGCGGAGCATCGCTCGCTGGCAGTGCCGCTCAAATGGAATTTGCCTCTCTTTCTGGCCTTTGCCATAGCCCACTCGGATCACCGAATTGTCCCAGTCCAAATCATCCTTCTTCAACATCCACATCTCGTTTCTTCTGACCCCGGTAGTGACCATCATCCACAGCATGGTTTGCCTGCGAGCGCCGGCAAAGGTGTTGTGGCCACAAAGGTCGAGCATGGCTCCAGATTGCTGCTAGGTGAGAAAGAGCTTGCGGGTCTTGGGCGCTTTGTGAGCTTTGACCTGGCTGGCCGGCGATGACTCAATCAGTTTCCATTCGACGCCCCAGTTCAGCCATGTGGTGATCGCTTGCCACCGCGTGCGGATTGAACGAGGTTTGAGCCCTCGCCCCTTCATGTGGCCTAAGCGCCTGTCTACGATCTGTTTGATATGTTAAGTTGAGACTATTATCAAGGCAGGGTAATCATGTCTCATTCCTATCCCAGCGACATCAGCCGGGAGCAATTCGCCCGGATTCTTCCCATGCTGGAATCGGCCCGCCGGCGGACCAAGCCCCGCACCGTGGATCTGTACGACGTCTTCTGCGGCGTGCTCTACCTCCTCAAGAGCGGTTGCCAGTGGCGGATGCTCCCGGCGGACTTCCCGGACTGGCGCACCTGCTACAAGTATTTCCGGCAATGGAGTGAGCGCCCCGGCCCGGAGGAAGAGTCCATTCTGGAGCGGCTCTTAAAAACAATCGGTTGGCGCGGCCCGGCAGAGCAATGGGCGGAGCGAGCAGACCAGCTTCTGCATCGTGGACTCCCAGAGCGTCAAGAACACCGACAGCGTGGAGAACAAGGGCTATGACGCGGGCAAGAAGGTGTCCGGGGTCAAGCGCCACGTCGCGGTGGACAGCCAGGGGTTGCCCCATGCGATTCATGTGACCACCGCCGACGTTACCGGCCGGGCCGGGGCTTTGGCGATGTTTGAACAAAGCCGGGCCGACCTGAGCCGGGTGCAGAATGTGATGGTCGACGGGGGCTACACCGGGAAGCCCTTTGCTGCGGAGGTGCAGAACCTGCTGGGAGCCTCGGTGGAGGTGGTGAAACGCAACGAACTGCACACCTTCGTGGCGCTGCCGAAACGCTGGGTGGTGGAGCGGTCCTTCGCCTGGCTGGAGAAGCGCCGCCGGCTATGGAAGAACTGCGAGGGAAAGCTCAATACCAGCCTGCAAATGGTGGTTCTCGCCTTCGCGGCGCTAATCCTGAAGAGATTGTAGACAGGCTCTTAGAGCTGGGGGATATGCAGAGGGGATAGATCTGCCAGGGTCCGGCAATCGGGGGGCTATCTTTTCGAGGTCCTGTAGAAACAGCCGCAATTCTTTAGCGCAGAACTTGACTGTTGCTTCTGTGCTGCCTTCGATGCGGTGGCGCCGGAGATAGTCTTGAAGTATTTCGCGTAACCGCTGGGTCATCCCCAAAGCTGGGTCAGCTTTGCGACCCGGCGGTTACTCCGGGTCATCCGTCCATAGTTTGCCGACTCCGGACGCCCATTTTGTAGCTGTGGCTCCCCGAGTAGGATTCGAACCTACGACCTAGCGGTTAACAGCCGCCCGCTCTACCGCTGAGCTATCGGGGAGCGATGGCAACCGCCCGAAGGGGACGGGCTTGCAGATTCGTATTATACCACCTGCCGAATCCAGGCTCAACCGCACGGGAAAAGTTGCAGGGCAATCGCGTCTTAAGCGAGAAGCGCCTTCAGCAGGTAGTCCTCTCGCCATCCTGCTTGCAGCCGTTTGCCCTGGATGCCCACTTTCAGGCTGGTTTCCCGCTTCAACTGGTTGTGGGATATCTGCCTCAGCGTGGCCATGTTCCGGGGGCCGTGGTCTTTGCGCACCCGGCTCTGGTCCTCCCGGAATGTTACGTCCAGGCTCCAGTGCAGCGAATTCTCTATGCTCCAGTGGGCCCGTACCGCCTCCGGCAGCCGCTCCGCTGAGACATCGAGACTGCTTATGTAGTATCTCGGTTGCACCGTGATGCCCGTGTCCGTGTCCCGGCGGCCCACCACTTTCACCACCGAACACAGTCCGGGCGAGTCGCCACCGGCGCTCAGGTATCCCAGGCAGGCCGGGTCGCTGATGGCCCAGCATTCCCGCCGTTCAATCCGCCCGTGGCCCTTGTTCAGCGTGGTGGCGTAGTCGTAAGGCACGCCATCCCAGCCCAGTTCCTCCGCCCCGCCAAACAGGTCCCGGACATCCTGGTACAGCCGCCCCTGGTTCTCCTTGACCGCCAGCAGGCAGTCCGCGCCCCGGTCCAGTATTCCTTGGGCAATCTCCTTCTGACAGCCCATGGCGTCGATGGTAACGATGCACCCATTCAACTCAAGCAGTTCCAGCAAGCGGGGTATGGCGGTGATTTCATTGGATTTCTGACCGTCTTCACCTGCCCCAGGGTCAGGGTGTTGGCCGCAGCCCAGGCGCTGACCAGATGGATGGCCTGCCTGCCCGCCCTTTTGTCGTGGGAGCGGCGCACTGTCTTGCCGTCGATGGCCACCACCTCTCCGGGCAACAGATCCGCCACCGCTTGGCTCCATTCCATAAAGCATTCCTGGAACCGGTCCGGGTCCAGCCGGGAGAACACGTCGCCGAAGGTGTCGTGGGACGGAATGCCGTTGGGCAGGTCCAGGAAGCTGCGGAACCATTCCTCCTTGCTCTTGCCGAACATCTCCACGTAGACCCAGGAGTCAGCGCCGCAGATGACGGCACAAATGGCGATGGTAAGTATGTCCAGTAATCCGTGCCGCTTGCTGCGGTCTATCCGGGGGTCCTCCAAATCCTGAAAGTGATCCATCACCGACGCGCCACGCCCCTTCTCCATCACTCCTCACCACATCCCACTCATTCCCCAATCTCTGATGCCCCGCCAAGTCTGGCATTAAGACGCGATTGCCCTGGGCTTAGGGGCTTCCACCTTGACCGGCGGGTTGCTGGCAGGGGAGTTCCGGGTATTGCGCCGCCGGTGCCGTACCCTCGGCATCTTCGCCACGTCCGCCCACTTCTCAAAGGGTGGGACCTTGTGCGTCAGTTCACCGGGCGGGCGGCCGCCTATCCCCTCATGGTCTTTGAAGAAGTTGTAGGTGATTACCCAGCCGTTGAGATAGCGTTGCCCGCTCTCCAGGTTGTCCAGGCCCCGCAGCGTCTTTGTCCTCTGGCGGAACGCCCCTTGCAGCCGCTCGCTGATGTTGTTGTCGAGTTCGGACGCCAGCCCCTCGGACTGGATGTGCTTGGCTTCGGGGAATATTTCCCTGATGGGCCGGAGGTAGGAGCGCAACTTGTCGGTCTTGATGGTCTTGGGCGGGTTGGCCGAGGCGGCCAGCGCCTTGCGCATCACTATCCGGTTGGTCACCAGGCGGCGCATTCCGCCGATTCGCTTCAGGCTGCGGTCGTGAAAGACGACAAGCTGACTGTCTCGCGTGAGCCGCACGTCCAGCTCTATTCCGTCGGCTCCCCGTTCAAGGGCTTGCTGGAAGGCGGCCAAGGTGTTCTCGGGAGCGTTGGCGACGTCGCCGCGATGGGCGATTATGAGCGGGCAATGACGACCTCCGGGCGGGAAGTCCCACGAAGTGGCCCGCTCCACGCCGGAGCGAGGCATCGGATAATGGGCGCTATGCGAAGCAGCCACCAAATCAAAACCATACTTCGGCAGTCTATGAACGGCCACAAGTTAGCGGGGCCTGCCTCGGCTGTCAAGATAGAGCGCGCAGCCAATAACGGCGCATCCCCGAGCGTTACAGCGTAGAATACGGGGATTCCAGCACGGCAGGACGGCGCAGGCAACGGAAGGCCAATGAGACCTATCTCCGGAATTCGCGGCACGGCGGTGGACCTGATGCGGGAGCGGGACTTCCGCATCATCTGGTCCGTGGGCATCCTTGCCGAGTTCGGACGCCGGAATGAGATTCTCGTATGGAGCCTGCTGATATTAGAGGTTATTGAAGCCCCGGCGGCGTACTTGATGCTGCTCTGGGTCTTCAACAACCTCCCCCGGCCCTTTGTGTCGGCCATTGCCGGCTATATTGCCGACCGCTTTCCCCGGCAGCGAGTGATGCTGCTTATGCAGGCCTCCAATGTAGTCTCGGTGGCCGGCCTGTTGGCGCTGATGTTGTACGGCCTGGAATCCTTGCAGTCATGGCACATTTTCGTGGTGGCGTTTATCCAGGGGACGACCAAGGCCATCGAAGACCCATCACGGAGGACCGGCATTTTTGACATCGCTGGACGGGGGCGGCTCGTCAATGCGATGTCCCTTGACGTAATCGCCCAGAATGTCGGCAAGATGATCGGTCCGGTGGTGGGCGGGTTGCTCATCGAATTTGGGGGATACCCGGCGGCCTACATTTTCCTGCTGTTCGTTCACGTCGACAACCTGCTGCTGATCACGCGGCTGCGAATACCGGAGGTGGGCCTTCGCGCCGCCCTGCCGCCAATCTGGCGCGGGATGGCGAACGCCTTCGGTTTCGCCTGGAAAACAGGGGTCCTGGTGGGGATGCTCACAATAACCATAGCGATGAACGCCTGGGCCTTCCCATTGCAGCAGTTCATACCCGCCGTGGGCACGGAACTGCTGGTCGTGGGCCCGGCCCTCGTCGGCCTCCTGGTGGCCGCCGACGGCTTCGGACATCTGGCGGGCGCGGCAATGATGGCCTCGACGCGGGGAATCCGGTTTCACGGACGCTACTTCGCCTTTGGCTCTATCATCGTGCTGTTGGCTTCGGCCGCCTACGTCTGGTCATCGTGGTACGCCGCGGCCTTTGCGCTGCTGCTGGTCAGCGGCCTCGGCCAGGCGGGTTTTTCCACGATGCAAAGCAGCATTATGATGTTGGTGTCTCCGCCAGAAATGCGGGGGCAGATGATGGGACTGCTCAGCTTCTGCATCGGCGTCGCCAACCTTCTCGGCGCCCTGGAAATCTTCTTCGTGGTGTCCATTTTGACATTACAGCAGACCATATCGCTTCATGCCTTGGCCTCACTGGTTCTGCTTGTACCAGCAATCGCGTTTACGCCCCTGGTCTGGAGGCCCCTGGCGCAGCCGGAACCGGCCTAGCATTGGGCGAGGCCGTATGAGCGGGCCGGTTGCCCCTGGCAAGCCGAGGGGGTATATTCAGACGGGCCCCAGCCTGCCGAGTTGGGTTGCTACGGAGTTGTTGATGACACAGGTTTTCGACTGGCCCGGGCGGATGCAGGAACTCGCCGATTTCGTTGGTCTGGACCAAGCCGGGCTGGAGCTGATTCAGGCAACCCGGGAAGTGGTGCTGGAACATGGCGAGGAATTGACCGCCTCGGTTTATGACAACTTCCTGGAATTCCCGGGGTCGCGCCGCTTCTTTGCCGACGAGCGCGGTGAAATCAATGAGGAACGCCTGACAAGGCGCAAGCACAGCCTGATGCGCTGGCTGCGCGGCTCCATCGACTTCCAGATGGACCAGGACTATCCCATTCGCGTACTGGCCATGGGCATCGTCCACAGCCATCCTCCGCTGCACCGCGCCCACTTGGGATCAGTGCCGTCGCGGTTCATGGTAGGCACGATTTCCTACATCCAGTCAGCAGTCACCGACCTGCTGCGCCGGGAGCTGGACGACCCGGACCTGGCCATGCGCGCGGCTTCGGCGTGGAACAAGATGCTGATGCTCCAACTGGACATCATGCTGGCTGGATACGTTACCGAAGTCCCCAACGAACCCGTCCCCGGAGGCCCCCAGTTCACCGGGCCGGGAGCGGAATAAGGCCCCCCGGGGACGCCAACCCTCCCCCAGAGGGAGAGGGAGTTCTTACAGAGAGAGGAGAAATATGAGCAAGGTTCTCGTGATTCAGGGCGCGGGCATGAATATGCGGGGCAAGTCCCAGGTCGAGATTTTCGGCCCGGCCACGCTGGAAGAAATTGACGAGCAGATTCTGGGCTATGCCGAGGGGCTGGGCATAGACATCGAGCTATTCCACTCCAACATCGAGGGAGAGGTGGTCAACGCGCTGTACGACGCCCACGACCGCGACTTTGACGCAGCTCTGATCAACCCGGCGGGCTATACCACCGTGGCCGGGCCGCTGCGCGGCGCGATCACGCAGGTCAAGTTCCCGGTCTACGAAGTCCACGTATCCAACCCCACCGCCCGCGGCGCCGTCTCGCAGGTGCTTCCCGTATGCAAGGGCGCAGTCTACGGCTGCGGGGTATACGGCTACCGGCTGGCGCTGGAGGCCGTGGCACAGTTGGGGTAACTGGGGCAGCGCCTTTCCGCGAAGGAAGGTGATCTGTTGCGGCCCCTGAAATAAAACGGGCGGGGTGAACCCGCCCGTCTTGATTTTACTATTCGCAGCGGAGGCAGCGGGGTTCGGAGAACACCGTGGCGTGAATATCGGGGCTGGTGATCAGGTAGTCCAGCACCACCCGCATCGCCTTGTCCTCGCTGGCAATGTTGTACTTCTCCTTGGCCTGCCGGATGAAGGCCATTTGGTCGGAATTCAACTCGATGGTGTAGGATTGCTTGGGACCGGCCATAGCAAACACTCCTCCCGTTAAATTGGTAAAGCTAAGTTTCGCTCGTAGCGCTACCAGAATAGTCTACTGCACATGGCCACGCAATCACCATTGCATCTTTGACAGGGCCTTTCAGTTTTCAGCAAAAGTCCCCTAACCCTCCAGGGGGAGGGTTAGGGTTGGGGGTGAATACCTCGCAAGTCTGCCCGTGAGAGGTATGAACGGTCCATACTCACCCCATGCTTCTCTCTCAAGGGAGAAGGACAACTGAAAGACCCTGGCATCTTTGATGACTATTCGACTGCGAGGGTAGCTGCTTCGTAAGCTCAACCCTGTTTCTGATTGGGATACTGATTTGCCTCGCGGCCTGCCGCCATATCCACCGTCATTCCCACGTCACCGTCATTCCCACGTCACCGTCATTCCCGCTCCACCGTCATTCCCGCTTTCGCGGGAATCCAGAATCCGTTAGCTGGTAAATACGCATTTGCTGCCAATGGCCTTTGGATTCCCGCTTTCGCGGGAATGACGGAAACAGACTCTTGACGACACTCCGAGGAAACCCTGCCTGGCCTGAATAAAAACGGCGATTACGAGACTTACCTCAAGCTGGAGACGCCCATCGACACCCGGAGGGCGCTGCTGATATTCAGGCGCATCGACGGCCAGTGGCAGATAACGTATTCCGGCGAGATTGAGCAGCGCCCCGGACCTGCGGATCAGGCGCAGGCGTCGGTGATGGCCTGCGACATGGCGGCCAGCCTAGGCGTGTTGCTCGCCTCGGCGCGGAAGCCGTTGGTGATGTAGGCCACCGCCAGGCCAGTGTCGGGGTTGGCCCAGCCCACCGAGGTGCCGGAACCGGCGTGGCCGAAGGTGCGCGGGTCCAGCCTGTCGGCGGCGCCGCTGCGCGGGTCGGCCAGCGAGAGGCCCATGCCCCGGGTTACACGGCGGTTCAGCGAGTGGTCTATCCCTTCGGAGTGGGGCGACGTCACCTCCACAATCGTTTCAGGGGACATGACGGTAACGCCGTCCAGTGTGCCGCCGAGCTGCATCATGGCAAAGAAGCGGGCCAGCCCGCGCGCCGTGGATATGCCGCCCCCCGCCGGCTGAACGGTGCGGTGCACCTCTGGTCGATTGTATAAATCCACCTGGCTGCGGCGGTCACAGTCTTCCATGGCGTGGAGCCTGGAAACCCGCTCAAGCAGCCACTCGGGCAGGCCGATGTACAGGTCGTTGATTCCCAGCGGCCGGGTGATCTCCTCGCGCACAAAGCGGTTGATGGGACGCCCGTCGATGCGCCGCACCAGCTCGCCGATGACCCAGCCGAAGTTACGGGGATGGTAGGCAATGACCCGCCCGGGGGGATAGTCGGGCCGCAGCTCCTCCATCGCCTTCACGGCTGCGTCCCAGTCGCTCCAGCGGTCCCAGGTCATGTGGCTGGGGCTGTCGGGGAAGCCGCCGCGATGGGTCAGCACCTGGGCAATGGTAACTTCATCTTTGCCCGCCTGGGCGAACTCCGGCCAGTGCAGGGCAACCCGGTCGTTCCAGTCCAGCTTCCCTCGCTCCCACAGGATATACAGGCAACAGGCGGTGACCGGCTTGGTGGAGGAATACAGAACGAACATGGTGTTTTCGTCCACCGGGCGCCCGCCTTCCTTATCTGCCAGCCCGCCATACAGGTCAAGGACCAGTTCGCCGTGGCGATAGACAGCCAATGAGGCCCCGGGGTGCAGGCCGGCCTCTATCTGCTCGAAAAACAGTTCCCTGACGCGCTCCAGACCCTTGGGGTCCATCCGCGCTTTCGTCGGCGTTCCTGCGTCGCTAACCATAGCCACCATGCGCAACCTCACCGTGTCGAGCGAGCGGGCCGCGCTTTCGTCACGGGCGGCCCGGGTTTCCGGCTCTCTGCTAGGCGACGCTCAACTCTGCCTTGCCCAGACCCTCAATCTCGATAAGGGCCGAGTCGCCTGGTTTCAGCCACTTGGGCGAAACGATGCTGCCGGTAATGACCACCATGCCCGCCTTCAACTCCTGCCCGTGGGCGGCGAGGGCATTGGCCAGCCAGGCCAGAGGCTCCAGCGGATGCCCCATGACGTCGGATCCCATGCCTTCGCCCACCAGCTCGCCGTTGATCTCCATATAGCCCCGGCACCCGGCCAGATGGATGCCCCGCCAGTCGGTGACCGGCTCGCCCAGCACGACGCCAGCGTTGAGAATGTTGGAGGAGATGGTCGTAAGCAACTGCGTCTGCGTGTCCTGTCCCTGGGTGCGCCGGTTGTCGATGACTTCGAAGGCGGTCATCACTGCGTCCACGGCGCCCGACACGCCATCCCGGTCGTATGGCGCGCCGGATGCGGGCAGATCCCTTCCCAGCCGCGCCCCGACCTCGCATTCGATGCCGGGTTGCAGGAAGTCCGCCGAGTTCAGCACGGCGGGCGAATGGCGAACATTGTTGGCCAGAATCATCCCGGCCACCGGCTCGCTGATACCCGACGACTCTTGCAGTGCAGTGGTGGTGTAGGCAATTTTGTACCCGGCCACCGGGCCATATTCTGCGGTCAGCGCCCCCTGATATGCCGCCTGAACTTCGTAAGCCTCGGCGATGCTCTCCGGCAACAGGTCGCCCTCCAGCAGGTACTTTCCCTTGCCCTTGAATTGTTGCAGCAGGGCATCGGCTGCATTACTGACTCGGCTCATATCTTCCTCGCGTTCCTCTGAGCGCCGAAGTTGGATTATACCAGCCGGGGTGTGACCGCCGCCGCCCGGCTATTCCTCCCGGCTATTCATAGGGCGCAAGCTGGATTTCGTGGAGCGCGGGCACCACTTCCTTGCCCAGCAGTTCCACTGAGCGCATGACGTCCTTGTGGGGGATGTTGCCGTCGCTGCCGATGAGAATCATGTAGCCGGGGTTCAACTCTTCAATGGTCTCGGACAGCTTCTTGATGACGGTTTCGGGGCTGCCGACGATGATGGCCTTGACCTGCTGCAAGTCCTCGTAGCCCATGGGCGGGCCGCCCCCGCCGCCGATGCGCCGGGCCGCCAGGCGGCTGGCCGTGGGCGACTGGTATCCCGGCGGGTCCAGGTGCTCCACCGGGCCGCGCATCCGGTGCTGGCCGGCCCACAGGAAGCCCCGGCCCAGCTCCTGCGCCTTCTCGTCTGTGTCGGCCACCAGCGCCCGGACCTGGTATCCGAAATGCTCCGGGCCGGGGGTGAAGCCAACCTCGTTCGCCGTGTCGATGTAGACCTGCTTCAGTTCCTTGGTCAGGCTGATGAGAGCTCCCAGGTTCATATAGGCGTACTGGTGACTAGCCGCCCAGACTACGCTCTCGGGGCTGCTGCCGCCGGGGAACCAGACCGGGGGATGAGGCTTCTGCACCGGCAGCACCCACGGGTTGACCACGCGGTGATGGTAATACCGGCCCTCAAAACGGAACGGGCCGGGCTGCGTCCAGCACTTGATTATCAGGTCGTGGGCTTCCTCGAAACGGTCGCGGTTCTCGGTGGGGTCTATGCCCGCCTGGAGGGTCTCCACCGCGCCGCCCCGCACGAACCCGGAGATCAGCCGCCCGTTGGAGAAGCAGTCCAGCATCGCCAGCTCTTCCGCCATCCGCACCGGCTCGTTGATGGGAATGATGTTGCCCAGGATGGCGATTCTCACCCGCTTGGTGATGCGGCTGATAACTGCAGCGTCCAAGTTGGCCGACGGCTTCATGTTCCAGAAGGACGAATGGTGCTCGTTGGTCATTATGCCATCGAGGCCGGACTCGTCGGCCATGGCGTATTGCTCGTGGTACTGATTGTACAGGTCGTGGGCCTTTTCCGGGTCGAAGAACGTGTTGGGGAAGTCCAGTCGCCCGGAGTTGTACTTCGCAATGTCTTCTTCCTTGACGTGCGTGTAGGGCTGCTGGGAATGGAAAAATACCTCTACCGTGTCTTTCATGGCGGCTCTTCCTGCGGGAGTGAATTGGAAAGTTCCTAGGCACCCAGGGATGTAGCGGGCCCGACGCCCGCCGGTCAGGCGATTTCTATTCCGACCGGACAGTGGTCGGAACCCATTACGTCAGCAAGGATGAAGGCGTCGGTGAGCCGAGGGGCGAAATCGGCGTCGGTGAAGAAGTAGTCGATGCGCCAGCCGACGTTCCGGTCCCGCGCCCTGGTCATCTGGTCCCACCAACTATAGTTGCCCGGCTCCTGGTTGAACCAGCGGAAGGTGTCAACGTAGCCGTGCTCCAGGAACGTGTCCATCCACGCCCGTTCCTCTGGCAGAAAACCGGAAATCTTCTCGTTTTCCTTGGGCCGGGCCAGGTCAATTTCCTTGTGCGCAGTATTCACGTCGCCGCAAACCACCACGTTTCTGCCGTCCCGGCGCAGGTTGTCCACGTATTCCAGGAAGGCATCGTAAAACTCCATCTTGTAGCGCAGCCGCTCGGCGGAGCGTTTGCCGTTGGGGAAGTAGATGCCCAGCAGTACGAAGTCGTCGAAGTCGGCGACCACCGTGCGCCCCTCGCTGTCGAAACGCTCCACACCCAGACCGAAACTGACGCTGCGCGGCTCGTGGCGAGTGTACAGCCCAACGCCGCTGTAGCCCTTGCGTTCCGGCGTCGAGAACCATGCGGAATAGCCCTCAACCTGCTTAAGGGCCGTGGGCAACTGGACTTCGTGCGCCTTCGTTTCCTGGAGGCACAGCACATCGGGCTGTTCCGACTCGAACCATTCCAGGAATCCCTTCTTGTGAACGGCCCGAATGCCGTTGACGTTCCACGAAATCAGCCGCATAAGTCCCCCGCCAAATAGTCAAGCTACCGCCCGATTATAGCAAAATGAGAGGCGTGCATGAGCGCTCATCGGCCTATGCTATCATTGGGTTCGCTTTACACAAATCCCCTCTCCCTCTGGGAGAGGGTTAGGGTGAGGATGAGGGCGTACCCCCATAATCCCCTCTCCCTCACCGCCAACGGACGCAGGAGTCGCAAAATGCAACACCCCCTCAACCGTCACCTGTTCATCGCCGACAACATCCACCTGCTGCGCCGGTTGGACAACGACAGCGTTGACCTTATCTGTATTGATCCGCCTTTTTCCAAGAATCAGACCTTCGTTGGCAACCTTAACCCCCCTCTGACTGAGGCTGAACGCGACTGGGAGCGGGAGACATTGGCGGGCTGGGGCATCCATACCGCTGCCGACGCCGAAAACGCGGGCATCGAATGGCCGGAAGGGCAAAACAACGCCAGGTTCCAAGACATCTGGCGTTGGGAAAACGACGTGCATGAGGACTGGATTAGCCGCATCGAGGACGATTACCCGGCCCTCGCCAAAGTGATTGACACTACTCGAAGCGCCCACAGCGAGGGGATGGCGGCGTATCTGGCATATATGGCTATCCGAATCATTGAGATGCAGCGCGTACTAAAATCTTCCGGAAGCATTTACCTGCACTGCGACCCCACGGCCAGCCCTTACCTTAGAGCTGTGATGGATGGGGTATTTGGCAGCGATTTGTTCAAGGCGGAAATTACCTGGCAACGCACGTCCGCTCATAATGACTCCACAAATTTCGGCAATATCAGCGACAGCATTTTGTTCTACGGCAATAGCCCCATCAATTCTGACGCCGTCCGCACCCAATTGAATCCGAGTTACGTTAAGAGCCATTACGGAAATACGGACGCCAGGGGCGCTTATCGCACCGACAACCTCACTGGCCCCGGTCTCTCGCAGGGAGAAAGCGGCAAGCCCTGGCGTGGGTATGACCCCGGGTCTATAGGACGCTGCTGGTCAGTTCCCAAAACCGGCAATTATGCGTCTTGGATTGATGCAAATATAATTCCTGGATACAAGAGCACCGTCAGCGTACTGGCGCGGCTTGACGCCCTCGACCAAGCCAATCTGATTTACCACACCCCACAAGGAAGTATTCCCCAGCTAAAACGCTACTTGGACGCCAACCCAGGCCAAGTCCCCAGCAACATCTGGGCCGACATACCACCATTAAACTCACAGGCTACCGAGCGCACCGGCTACCCGACGCAGAAGCCCGTCGCCCTCGCCGAGCGCATCATTCTCGCCAGCAGCAACCCCGGCGACGTGGTGCTTGACTGCTTTGCCGGTTGCGCCTACGTCCCCGTCGCCGCCGAGCGCAACGGGCGGCAGTGGATTGCCTGCGACATATCGCCCCGCGCCCTCACCGTCCTGCGCCGCCAGTTCGCCAAGTTCCACTACGCCGTTGACGGCACCCAGAACGCGGAACAGCCCGCCTTGATCGTGGACGCAAACGTCATCACCCGCTCCCCCCACGACCTGCCGGAGCGCACCGACACCGACCCGGCTGAGCGCCAGGACATCAAGGAACTGCCGGAAATAAAATTCAAAGTTCCGTCCAGCATTATCCCGGAAAAGGAAATGCTGGAGCACCTGCTGAAGCTGTCCGGCTATCAAGCGTGGTGCTGCGGGTTCGCCAACCGCCGCCCCAACGGCGCCATCGTGGAAACAACCAACAACTTCCATCTGGACCACATTGACCCCAAGTCAAAGGACGGCTCCAACCAGATTTGGAACCGCGCCCCCCTGTGCCCCACCCACAACGTCCGCAAGAGCAACCGCCGCGTCCACCTGGCCGAATACCGCGAGGAAATCGCCAACGCCAACGAAATGCTGGTGGACTCCACCGCTGCCCTCATAAACCTGGCCTGGGCCGAACAGCAAGCCGTAGACTACTACGCCGCAGCAAGGGCCAGCCAACCCCACCCCTGAAAACCCTGCCCTGCATCCTGTATATCCTGTACATCCATGTAAAAAGCCCCGGCTTCCCCCATCAGCCGACTGGACCGAACCAATCAGCGCAAAGCAGGAGACGCCATGACCACCCCCGCACAGTTCCCCCTGAGCCTGCCGACGGGCCTGCCCCTGCCGCTGGAAGGCATCCGAGTGCTGGACGCCACCCACATCGTTGCCGGACCGTTCTGCTCGCTGATCCTGGCCGACATGGGCGCGGAGGTCATCAAGATCGAGCGTCCCCGCACCGGTGACATCGCCCGGGGCAGAACTCCGTTCGTCACCGATGCCGACGGCAACCGGATGAGCTCGCGGTTCCTGGGCGTGAACCGCAACAAGAAAAGCGTCAGCATCGACCTGAGAAACCCCCGCTGCAAGCAGGCGTTCGAGAGTCTCGTGGCGGCATCGGATGTTCTTGTTGACAACTGGGGTTCCGGGGCATTTCGCCGCCTGGGACTGGGATACGACCGGCTCAGCGAGATCAACCCCGGCCTCATCTACGCCAGCATCACCGGGTACGGCGACAGTGAGGGGCTGACCGGCCCCTACTCAAACTGGCCGGCCAACAACATGGCAATTCAAGCCATGGCGGGTTGGATGGAAATGACCGGCGACCCCGACGGCCCGCCCCAGGCGGTGGGCGACAACATCGGCGACTCCATCCCCGGCCTGTGGGCCGCCCTGAGCATCGTCCTGGCCATGGAAACCCGCCGCAAGACCGGGAGAGGGCAGCATATCGACGTGGCCATGTACGAGTGCATGGTGTCGCACATCGAAAGCAACATGAACCATTACCACGCCACGGGACAAGCCCCGGGCCGCTCCCACAACCGCATGGCGACGGCAGGTGTCACCTTCAAGGCCAAGGATGGCTACGTTGTGCTGGCCGGGGCGCGTTCCGAGGAGAGGCTGCGCTCACTGTGGCAGACCATCGGACGCAACGACCTGGCCGAAGACCCGCGTTTCCTGGGCGGCGAGCAGGGAGGCGAGTTCTTCGTCAACGAGTTTGTCCCTGCAATCGAGCAGTGGTCCGTGAACCTAGGCAAGCTGGAAATCGCGGAGAAGCTGGTGTCGCTGGGGTTTTCCATGGGGATGGCGCAGACCATGGAGGATCTGGCCCACTGCCCTCAACTGGAAAGCCGAAGGATGTACGTGGACACCGGCGACACGCTTGGCGGCGCCTTCCGCTCGCCGCGCACTCCGGTCCGCCTGACCGCCTGCGTAGAGACGCCAGCCGGGACGCCGCCCACTCTGGGCCAGCACAACCGGGAGATTCTGTGCGCCATCGGCGGGCTTGCCCTGGAGGAAGTGGAGGCGCTGGAGACCGAAGGCGCGCTCTGATGCACTGCCCGCTGGGCGCGGTCACTCTTCAGCGGGGCTGATGGGAACCTTGACCAGCGGAGTGAAGAGTATCACCGGGATCAACAGGACGAGTCCCAGGCCGGTGCTCAGCGCGACCGCCGCCTGCGCACTGAGATAGTCGGCCACGAAACCCACGACCACGCCGCCGACAGCGGCCACTCCGATACATTGTCCAAGGACACCCAATGCCGCGCCCCGTATCTCGGGCGGAGACGAGAGCATGATGATCGTGCTCTGCATTGTGCTGAACCCAGCAGCGCCAAGGCCGGAAATAAGCAGCAGGGCAAAGGAGACCGGATACCAGGGCGAGAGGGAAAACAGCACCAGGCTCACCAACTGGATCAACATTCCGAAACAGAAGACCCGCCCATGGTAGCGCAGGTTGGGTATCATCCCGATGGCCAAAGCCGCCCCCAGCGTCCCGAAGGACTGCGCGGAAATCAGCACTCCCGTCAGCTCTGGGCCAACTTCCAGGTGATCTTTCGCCACCACCGGGAACAGCGATTCCACGCTGAAGGCCAAGGCGTTGAAGATGATTGTCCCCAACAGCACAGCCCGCACCACTGGATTGCGGAAAGCGTAGCCGAAGCCGGTCTTGGCCGTTGCCCACAACGCGAAACCGCCGCTCGCCCTGGCGGGCAGCCGGGTCTTCACCAACATGACAAACACGAATGCCAGGCTGTACAGGGCCAAAAGCGTTGCGAAGGCTACTGTGAATCCTATCTGTCCGACTATGAACCCGGCTGCCAAGGGGCCGAGCAGCCGCCCGATGGTGGTGGTGATCGTCTCCATCGACATTGCGCCCACCAGTTCGCCGCTTCCCACCAGCTCATAGATAAAAGACCGGCGCGAGGGGAATTCCAGGACGTAGAGCCATCCCAAAAGCAGCGACGCAACGAATAGGTGTTCGGGCCGGGCCCCGTCGCTGGCCACCAACACCAGCAGCACGGCGGTAACAACCACCGACACGCCCCGGGCAACGATCATCACCAGACGGCGGTTGGCGCGGTCGGCAACCATTCCTGACACGAGGGCAAAAAGCAGCATCGGGGTCCATCGGAAAGCGAAGAGCAGGGCGACCTGTAGGGCTGAGCCGCCGATGTCCAGCATCAGCAGCGCCATCACCACCGTTTCCATCCAGCGCCCCGAGTTGTCAGCGCCCCCCGCCAGCCAAAGCAGCCGGAAATCCGAATTGCGCAGAACGGCAAGGAAGGACCTGGAACGGCCGAATGAGCGGGCGGGTGTGGTCATTTCACGTGGACTTTTCCCGTCTGGGCCTGACGACGCTGCATCGTGGGCGCCAGAGAACGCGGACAGAATCAGGTGGAATTGCGGGCCATCCTAATTGTAGCCAAATGCCCAACATCGCCAAGACAATTCCAGAAGCGGAAACTAAGCAGAACAGGCCCCGCCACCCGCGGGGCCTGCAAAATGCCAGTTATGTTGTGACGGTTAGCTACCCTTGCTCTCGATGGCCTCAAGCACGTCCGCCGGGGTTATGGGCAGCTTGCTGATGCGGACGCCGATGGCGTTGGAGACAGCGTTGGCAATCGCACCCAGCGGGGGGATGATTGGGGCTTCGCCCACGCCGCGGAGGCCGAAGGGGTGGCGCGGGTTGGGAACTTCCACCATCACCGTCTCGATCATCGGCACATCCAAGCTGGTGGGCATCCGGTAATCGAGGAAGCTGGAGTTGAGCATCACGCCCTGGTCGTTGTAGTTGTACTCCTCGTTCAGCGCCCAGCCGATGCCCTGCACCGTGCCGCCCTGGATCTGGCCTTCGACGTAGCTGGGGTGGACGGCGGTGCCCACGTCCATGAAGGCGGAGCAGCGGATGATGTCAACCTTGCCGGTCTCCGGGTCTACCTCAACGTCGAAGATGTTGCCGGCAATGATTGGGCCCACGCCGGTGGAGACAGCCGAGACTGACGTGGTAATTGGCCCGCCGGTGCGCATCATTCGGCCGGCCAGTTCCTTGAAGGTGAAGCGGTCCTCCGGGTTCCGCCTACAGAAGAACACGCCATCCTCGAAGGAAACATCGTCTTCCTGGACTTCCCAGATTGCAGAGGCGCGGGCGGCCATCTGCCGCTTGATGTCATCGGCAGCCTGAATGGCGGCCAGGCCGGTGTCGAAGGCGGTGCGGCTGCCCCCGGTTACGGCGGTGTAACCGATGGTGTCGGTGTCCACCACCGTGGGAATCACATCCTCAGCGGCGATGCCCAGCACCTCGGCGGCCTGCATCGCCACGGCGGTTCGGGTGCCGCCGATGTCCACCGAGCCGGTGACGAGGTTGATGGTGCCGTTGCTGTTCACAATGATGGTCGCGGCGGACATCTGACCGGCCTGCCAGCGGTAGCCCACGGCGCAGCCACGCCCACGAAGGCGACCGCCGTCAGTCTCGCCGAGCGGTGCGCTGTAGTGGGGGTGGTCCCTCATGGCTTCTTCCATCTCACGGACGCCGAAGCGGGGGTGAGCCACGCCGTTGGGCATCCGGTCGCCCTCCTTGGCGACGTTTTTCAGGCGCAGCTCCATCGGGTCCATTCCCAGGGACTCGGCCAGCTCGTCGATGATCGGCTCGATTGCGAAAGCGCCCTGCGGCTGGCCGGGAGCCCGGTAGGCCTGGACTTTCTGCTTGTTGACCACCACGTCGAAGCCATCGATGAGCAGGTTCTCAATGTTGTATGGGCCCGTAGCGCACAGGGTTCCGCCACCCACGGGCGAGCCGGGGAATGCACCGGCCTCGAAGGCCATCCAGGACTGGATCGCAGTTATCTTACCGTCCTTGGTGGCGCCTATCTTCGTCCTCAGCGTTGTGGCGGAAGTGGGGCCGGTGCCCTCAAACACGTCCTTGCGGCTCATCACAAGCTTGACCGGGCGGCCCGTCTTCTTCGACAGGATGGCTGCCAGCGGCTCGAGGTAGGTGGTGATCTTCGCGCCGAACCCGCCGCCGATTTCGGTGGGAATCACCCGCACCATGTCTTCTGGCACACCGCAGATGGCGGCAGTGGAACTGCGAATTGCGAAGGATCCCTGGGTGCAGGTCCAGACGGTCAGGCGTCCGTCGCCGGTCCAGGTGGCGGTGGAGGCATGGGGTTCGATGTAGCCCTGGTGGACCGTGCCGGTGGTATATTCCCGCTCCAGGACGACATCAGCTTCGCGGAAGCCTTTTTCCACGTCGCCCAGCTTGTGCTGGATGTGGCTGGCGATGTTGCCCCGAGTCCCGGTGTCCTCACCGCGGGCGAACCGCTCCTGCTTGAAGTGGGTTGACAGGGACTCGTGGATGACGGGAGCATCCGGGCTCATCGCCTGCTCGAGGGACAGCACCGGTTCCAGCACTTCGTAGTCGACGTCGATCAGGGCCAACGCCTGCTCGGCGATGTGGGGGCTGGTGGCGGCCACGGCGGCCACGGCGTGGCCTTGGTACAGCGCCTTACGGTGGGCCATGACATGCTCGGCCATCAGCCTCACGTTGCCCTGGGTTTCCGCCAGGTCGATAATCTGGTCCTGAATGATGGGAAAGTCTTTGGCCGTCAGCACTGCCAGCACGCCGGGAAGGGCCTCGGCGCGGCTGGTGTCGATGCCGCGGATACGGGCGTGGGCGTAGGGGCTGCGAAGCACCTTGCCGTGGATCATTCCGGTCAATTGAATGTCCGCCCCGTACTTTGCTGCGCCCGTGACCTTGTCTATTCCGTCATGGCGGATGGGCCTCGTGCCGACGACCTTGTATTGGCTGCTTGGGCGTTGCTCGGTGGTGGTCATTAGTGCCTCCGGCGTGTTGGGATTCGTAGTCAGTGGGGAAAGTACGGGAACCGCCTTCACTATAGCCGCCGGACGGGGAATGTCAAACCTTACTGGTGCAGAGGCAGGGCCTTTCTATTCTCCCTCTCCCTCGAGAGCTTATTACACGACACTTTTTGCAAGTTCTGTGGGTCGGCGATGAGACGTAAGCCATATTAGCTTCACAGCCCCCTGCAATCGGGTACTTCGTTTCCTTGGGCAAGCAACTCATTTGTACCCGCATAAAAAACTGTCGTGTAATAAGCCCTCGAGGGAGAGGGTTGGGGAGAGGGTAAAATCCTGCCTATGAGCGGCTTTGCATCCGGCCAAGCGGCGCCCCCGCTCTAACCCTCCCCCGGAAGGGAAAGGGAAGAATGGAAAGACCCAGCCCTGCCCAGAGCGGCGGCCCACGGCTGACACGGTGGGGCGGGATAGATACATTTTCACAGGGCGATTCCTTGACATTCAGGACTGTAGCATTTGGGGCCACAAGTCCCTGTCATTTGCCCTTTCGCGGGAATCTGAAGACTTCTACTGCGGAAAAAGCGCCATAAAAACAGCCTGACGCCATTGCAAAGTTGGCTGATGTCAGGGATTTCACACCCACCCCTCCGGCAGGCTCAGGACGGGAGGAGACCTTGTCCAAATGCGATAGCCCTGCGGGTTGCCTAGCGACGGGTTACCTTCAGGGTATAGGGCTTGGGGAGAATGGTCAGGCCATGTATTTCGTCTTCGGAGAGGGGCTTGCCCTCCGGCGTCTCGAAGCGGAGGCGATGCAGCAGCCGCGTGATGTAGAGCCAAACCTCGATTTCGCCGAGCTGCTCGCCGGTGCAACGGCGGTGGCCCACCCCGAAGGGGATGAAGGCCCCGCCGGTCAGGGCCGGCGACGGCGACCCGTCGGGCTGAGGCAAGAACCGCTCCGGGATGACCTCATGGGGTGAGTCCCAGAAGCGGGGGGCGTGGTGGATGCCGTACAGGTTGCTCAGCACCATCGTTCCAGCCGGAATCCGGTAGCCGCCTATCTCGACATCTTGCGACGCCTGGTGGGCGATACCGAGAGGGCTGGCGGTGCGGTATCTCATGCTCTCTGCGATGGCGGCGAAGGTGTAAGGCAGGCGTTCGCGGTGGTCCACGGTAGGAAGGGTGTTTCGTCCTGCCACCTGGTCCAACTCTTCGTGGATCCTGGCCTGGATCTCGGGGCGGTTGGCGACTATCAGCAGGAAGAACTTGACGGTGGTCGCCACGCCGTCAGTTTGCGGCATCATCATGTCCATCAACAGGTCGTGGATCATTGAGCGGGAAAGGTCTCCCGATTCCTCGCTCGCCAGCATGACGTCAGCCAGGCAGGTCGGGGATGATGGGTCGAAATTCGAGCGTCCGCGGACGCCTTCCACCAGGGCGTTGAAAATGCTTTCCCGCACTTCCTTGAGTCGCCGGGCGTCTTTGACGGACTTGCTGGGCAGGAATGCAGCCCAACGGAGGAGATCAGTGAGGTCCGGGCTGTTGGCGGCGGAGCGGGTCCAGTTCATATCCTCTTGCAACAGGCTCATCATTCGCTGGAACTCGGCGGTATCGTCCCAACCGGCTCCGAAGAAAATGCGCAAGGCCAATTCGAAGCTGCTCCGGTCGAGCATATCGTTGGGATGCACCATCTCCCCGGCGTCGGCTTTGCGGGCCATGCGCTCCACCAGCTCGTCGACTGCGGGTTCTACGTGGTTCGCGCGCGTCATTTCAGTGTTGTCGGGACTGAGCATCTCGCGCCTGGTGAAGCCGTCAAGCTGCAACCAGTGTTCGCCGTAGGGGGCCATCGCCAGGGAGTGTCCGTCGGTCAAAGCGGAGAGGGCCATCGTATGCCAACGGTTGGCGAGCTCCGGTTTCTCGAAGGCTTCCTTCAGCGCCACGGGGTGACTGATAAGCGCCACTGGGACGCTGCCAAAACGCAGCAGGCAGACATCGCCGTACTGCTGGGCAACCCGGTCAAGCGAGATGTGGGGGTCGCGGCGTATGACAGGCAACGACCCCAGCAGAGGCAGGCCGCGTGGACCGGGCGGCAAGGGAAGCGAGGACACGGAAGGCGCGGAACTCATTTGCAATCACCATACGCAGAGCGTTAAGAACCGGAATCACCATCTACTGGATTCCTCCGCGTATACGTGGTCAGGCACCCCATAGGTGATGCCTTTCTCGTCGTACAGCGAGGCCTCGATTAGAGAAGTGAACTGTGAATAGTTGCTAGGTAGAACACGTTCTGGCAGGAACTTGCCAATGGCGTTTTCCTTGATCCGCTGGTAGCGTTGCTGCATCTGAAACTGCAAAAGGACTCCAAACGACGAGCGCGTCGGGTACCTCAACTGTCGAGCAAGAGGGGTCCCGATCAGGCCGTGCGACACCTTGAACACGAACCTGGCTAAATTGCGACGAGCCTTCGTATCGTCTGCGCCCAAGACCAACGGGGCGGAATTGATCAGTGAATGCGCCATAACGACGGAATCAAGGGGAGGGGGAGGCTCACATATATGCCCGATCTCGAAGAGCGTCAGAGCTTCCGCCTCGTCGCGGAACAGAATCGTCTCAGGAATACCCATCAGGTAGCCCGTATAGCGCCATATCGCCATGAAACTCTCACGTTCTTCGTCATTGTAGGTGGCGCCAAGCCTCTTCATGTGCTTGAGCAACCTTGCTGAAAAAGCCGTGATGGCGAAACCCATGTGCGCCGAGCTTAGCGGCAAGCCCCACGATTCGGCGTCCCACTCTTCGGAGTCTTTCAGCAGGCGTCTAACCTGCGCGTGCACCAACCGGAGACGAACCGACAGTTTCCAGCCGTCCCCATCCCTTTCCAGGCCGCCTGGGAGGAAAATCTCGGATAGATGACGATTGTTCTGCTTCAGGCGCCTGATGCCCTGATCGCGCAGCCGTCCGGTATCATGAAGGATCTGCTGATGTTCGTGGAGAATCCTTCTATCAGGACACCTGCCAGCAATCCACCCAAGGCCAGTCTCGAATTCCTGTGGAACATCCGCATACCGGCGGGAAATGCCGAATAGTCAAGCCAATCGGGCGCAGTTTCCAGACTTTTGAAGAAGTCTCGCGCGCTCGATGGCTCGTCGCGCAGAGCTTCGTAATTTCTGTTCATACCCGCCGTTAGGATTCGCCCCGTCTCCTGCGCTCCGAGAGAAGAAACCTGCTCCATCAAGGCGTCGGCTTCAGGGTCTCCAATGGTTGTGTGGGCAATATATTTGTCCGCCAACTCAGGATCCAGAATGCGGGCCTTTTCATAGCCTGACGTGTAGTCGGTTGGAATGTTCATCAGTCCAATGTTTTGCAGCATTCTGGCCACCAGAGGAACTTCGCCATGTCCGATTTGCCGTATGTCGAAGGGGCATAGGCGTCGTGCAGAGCCAAGGCCTCGTCAGCATCGGCGCACATCGGAAAACAAGACGAGTTCTTTACCTTTGGAATCTTGGGCGGTTCGCGTTTTGGACGCCTTCAAGCCAACCTGTACGAAAAACGCAATCTGCTTGTTTCAGTCGCTATGACACTACTTGAGTAGTCGGCTTTTTGTCAATGGGACAGACTTTCGTGACGAGGGGCTTTCGATTATTTCCTCCGCTGTCAGCAGGCCATCCACCGTCAGAGCGTCCGACTGGATGACAACTATCTCGGTGACGCTGCCGGGGCTGCCCAGCCTGCTTTCCACCAGGCTTCTCGCTCGCTCCGAGTCGGTGGGGGTCCCGGCCCGGGCCATGCAGCGCTTCCTCACCGCCGCACCCTGGGATGACGACGCGGTGATGGGACGTCTTCAGGAGTATCTGGCCTCCAGGCTGGGGCGCCCCGAGGCCGTGTGGGTGTTGGACGGCAGCGACTTCCCCAAGCAGGGCCGGAAGCCCGCGGGAGTGGCCCGGCTTTACCTGCCGGAGAGCTGGACTTCTGACGATGCCCGGCGCCGGGCGGCGGGGGTGCCGGAGGAGAGAGGAGACCACCGGTCGAAGACGGAACTGGCCCTGGAGATGCTGGAGCAGGCCTTGGAGTTGGGCCACCTGAAGGCCGGATGGGTCGCTGCGGATGATGCCTTCGGCATGTCGCCGTCCTTCCGGGACGGTTTGGCGGCTCTGGGGATGCGCTACGTCCTGGACGTTCCGGGCGGCGCCACGGTCTGGCCCTTGGAGCCGGCATGGACCAGTCCGGAATATCAGGGGAACGGGCGCCTCCGCAAACCCAGGCTGCGGGATGGGCAGCGCCGGACCATGGAGCAGCGCAGTGATGAGTTGCCG
Organism: Dehalococcoidia bacterium; assembly: GCA_965261945.1. Lineage (GTDB taxonomy): Bacteria > Chloroflexota > Dehalococcoidia > Lucifugimonadales > UBA3495 > VXOI01. The sequence continues at coordinate 1,038,424 of CBDHEF010000002.1, read as the reverse complement.
GATGAGGCTTGGCGGGAGATAACGGTGGCCCAGGGGAGCCAGGGGCCGCGCAGGTACCAGTTCAGCGCGCAGCGGGTGCGTCCGGCCGCGAAGCGGAGGCCCGGCGAAATCCACTGGGCAATCTGGCGCCGGAACCTGGACGGCAGCGAAACTCGCTACTACCTGTCCAACGCCCCGGAGGATACTCCCCTGGAGACCTTGGCTTATGTGGGCGGTTCCAGGTGGCGCATTGAGACCGAATTCGAGACGGAGAAGAGCGACGTGGGACTGGACGAGTACGAGACCCGCACCTGGGCGGGGTGGCATCATCATATCGCCCTGTGCCTGCTGGCGGGGCGTTCCTGCTGAGCCTGCAACAGGCCTGGGGGGGGGAAAGATGCCGCGGATCACCCGTCCGCAGGTGTACCGGGTGGTGCGTGAGATGTTGCCCCGGGAGCGGTTCGGGCCGGAGGAACTGCTGCGATTGCTGGAGGCGGAGCAGTTGCGCAACGAGCGGGCCAGCCGCTCTCACGCGAAACGCCGAGCTGCCCTCCGGGCATCCTCGGACACCCCTCCTTGAACTGTCGTTGTAATACTAGGAATCTTCTGAACAAGGAGATATTGGCCTGGGTTGTGTTTGACGGAGCGGCGAAGGGGGGTGAGAACGGCGGTCTGGGACTTGCTGGCCAGCACTCACCCCCTTGAGTTTCGCCCCTGACTGGGCTGTTCGAGGCATGCGGCCCTGAGACCGGCGTTGTCCCGCAGCAAGGCGCACTACGCCGCCAGTTGACCCTCCGCCGTCAGCAGGTTGCCCAGTCCGAACAGCAGCGCCAGCCGCTCCATGTTCTTCGCCAGACCCCGGTAGCGAACCTTGCCGTACCCGAACAACCGCTTCAGCCTCAGGAATGGGTGCTCCACCTTGGCTCTCACTGACGCCTTCCCCTTCTCCACCAGCGCCTCTTCGCTCCCAGGCTCCAGCTTCCGCCGACGCCCAGGACGCATCGCCACCCGCCATTCCACCTCAAGCCCCAGGTTCTCCTCCCTCTTGTGAACCCCTTTGATACCCGGCGTCGCCCCACACCACCTTCTCGCCGCCGTGCAGCAGATTGTGCGTCTCGGTAACATCGTGCGCGTTGGCCGCCGTCACGCTCATGCTGTGGACAATGCCGGTGTCGGCATCCACCCCGATGTGCGCCTTCATCCCGAAGCGCCACTGGTTCCCCTTCTTGGTCTGGTGCATTTCCGGGTCCCGCTCCCCGGCACGGTTCTTGGTGGAGGAAGGGGCCTCAATGATAGTGGCGTCCACGATGGTTCCCTCCCGCAGCTTCAGTCCCTGGGACTCCAGGTGGGCGTTGATCTCATCCAAAAGACCCTGTCCCAGCTTGTGTTTCTCCAGAAGGTGGCGGAAGTTGGGGATGGTGGTCTCGTCGGGCAGGGGGCCTGAGAGCTTCAGCCCCACGAACCGCCGGACCGGGTCGGACTCGTAGAGCAGATCCTCCATGCCCGGGTCGCTGAGATTGTAGAAGAGCTGGACGCAGTGGGTTCTCAGCATGACCGACAGGGGGTAGGGGTGGCGTCCCCGCCCGGCCTTGGGGTAGAAGGGGCGGATGAGGTCCTCCAGCAACTGCCAGGGAATCAGGCCGTCCATCCGTTCCAGGAAGAGTTCCCGGCGGGTCTTGCGCTTCTTGCCCTGGTACTCCAGGTCGGAAAAAGTCGGCTGGTCCATTTGTCTTCACTCCCTCAGCAGGCACCGGCTGGTTCATCCTTACTATGGCACATCCAACCCGACTTGTTCAGAGGATTCCTAGAAATCTGGCCGGAAAGCCCTGTTCCGGGAGATGTATTCCGGTAGTGAAGCCGCCGTAAGCAAGGCCAGGATCAAGATTTGAGCGAACCGCGCAGGGACGATCTCAAGGGCGGAACGGATGGTCCCGGCACGGAGGGCGCGGCCGACGCTGGAACCGCCGCCGGGACCTGCCGGCAGGCCGGCCTTGGCGGCCACCAGGGTCAGGTTGGCCACCGTGGCCGCCAGGTACAGCTGGAATTTGGTCTTGGCGCGCCCGAAGCAGCGGGCCTGGCGGATTCCCAGCTGGACCAGCTGAGCCAGCCGGCGCTCCACCACCACCCGGCGCTGCCGGTACTCGCCAAAGGCCTCGCTCTGCTACAGGGCCCGGGCCTGCTGCAATAAAGCCTCCTGCGGGTGCAGTTGCACCGTCCGTCCTGTGTCCGGCGCCGCGGCCACGCACTGGGGCCGCCGCGGGCACACCCCGCAGACCGCTCCATCGAACTGGAAGGCCTTCAGTTGGTGCGTCCGGCCTGTTGCTGCGGTGCGAGTACCCAAGGGCCGGATTCTCCAGGTAACGTTCCCCGCCGGACAGGTGCAGGAACCCGCCTCCAGGTCAATATGGAAGTCCTCTTTCGGAAAGTGTTTCCGGTTTGGGCGGCCCGGCGCCCGGGCAACCAGGGTGCGGCCTGCGTCGGCGAAGGTCTGCCTAGTATCGGCGTCGCCCATGGCCTCCTCCACCGTCACACCGGTGTTGGACTCGCTCGCCTCCACCAGTTCCAGCGACCCCAGATTGTCCGGAGCGTTGCCGGGCAGTACCTCCACGGCAGTGATCAGCTGAGAGTCGGTGTCCACCACAATCGCCGCCTTGTGTCCGTCGAAGCGTCTACTGCTGCTCTTGTGCCCATGGCGCATCTCCGAGTCGTGCGCCGACATCATCCGCTCCCGGCTCACCCCCCGTCCTTGAGGCTCACTTCGTCATCAGTGCGCTCCACGTCCTGGAGCAGCAACTGCCCCAGCAACTCCGCCGCCGCCACTATCTGCCGGCGCCCGGCACCGTCCTCGGGCAACTCCCCCTGCGTCTGCCGCGACAACTCCAAGAGTCGGTCGGCGTCGGCCACAATCCCGGCCAGTAATGCCGTCCGCGCCCGTTTGTTGCTCCAGTCTATGGCGGCCCCTCCCTTGATGCTGGAGGCAAGGTACCGCCCGTATTCCCGGGCCTTGGCCCATTTCCCGACGCTGATTCCCTCAACCTGCGCCAACGCCCGCAGCAGCTTGACGACCCCGTCGGCTAACAGGTTGCAGGTGTCCCTCACCGCGCCCCGGCCCAGGATGTTGGTCGTGTCCAGGCCACCTTCATGCTGCGCCTTTTCAGGTACCCCGACTCCCGAGCCAGCTGCAGGCTGGACTCGAACACCTCCCGCACCCTGTCGTGCAGTATCAGCTGGGCGCGGAACACCTGCAGTGTGCTCTTGGCGAAGGGCCTGTCCTCCACCTCAATCCCCAAGGCCACCTTCCAGCGGATGTCGAAGCCGGCCCGGGCCTTGGCCTCGGCGTCGCTGACCTTGTCGTGGGACTGGAGCAGGAGAGCCGCCGCCAGCAGGCTGGGCGGCACGCTGTCCCGTCCGTTGTCGGCGCAGTAGAACGCCGCGAAATCTGCGTCCCGGAACAGCCGGCCCCGCAGCGAGGCCAGCAGTCCGTAGAAAGTGTCCCGACCCACGTGGTCCAGATACAGCCGGTCTGCTTCCCACAGACCCCTCTGGTCCGAACGCTCTCCCAGCATTCTCAGCCCTCTCTACGCTTGTTGCGCCTGTTGACCCCAATTATACCCAACACCGGGCCGGCCCCACTTTCCGGCCAGATTTCCAGCCATGGCACTATAGCTCCTATATTGTCTGTGCAGGATGGCGAAGCAATCATCTTCAGCATAGATACCTGTCGTCCGGAACCGGCATCCTACCCTCTTCCTGATCCCACATGGATTCTGCACGATGGTGACGGTCATATTTATTGACTGCCGTATCGGCATCGGAGAATCCCATTAAGTGAGTTCCCGCCGTAGCCGCTAGGTCAATTATCAATGGCGTCTCTTCCTGCTCCTGTAACGCCCCCCTCTGCCTCATTTACTACCGTAAATAATCACGACAGTGGTACACGATTCCGGCGCCCCAGCGGCCCAATTTCGCGGCACCATTAACACTTCCGACAGGGAACGGGACTCCATCCCACCCAGTGCAGGCCCTCGATCACCTACAGCCCGCAGGTCAGCCCTGTAAGCGGCGGCGCTAAAGTTGACCGTGTGGGCGGAAGGTCGCTGACACTGGGCGGTCCGGCGGTGACACCTGAGCAGGGCGGTCTTCGGACCAGCTTCTGGTGAGCTACGGAGCGGTCCATGTGGATGACTCGCCCTGGCAGGGTGGTTCACAAACGCGCGTTTGTGACACTGGGCCACAATTCACTTCCTTCAGCTTGTTCAGGGGTGGGTCACAAAGATTAGTGCAATCCGCACCAGTTGGAGGGAGAGCGATGCCCGATACCTACGGCTACGTCCGGACCAGCCGACCCAGAGTCGGTTCCGTTTGTTTATGGTGTATGGCCTCTCGTAGCATACCCGCAACGCTCTGTAACAAGACCTATTCACCTTCCAGAAATTCCGGGAGCCACTGCCCAACAATGTGGACGTGCGCTGGAAGCGTTTGCCCACTCTCTTGCAGGGCCTCTTCGAGCCGTGAACGATCACCCCCACGTAGATCTCGGCTCGGTTCTCGAATACGTTGATGCCGGATGCCGCTCGAAACCCAAGTCCGCTGACTATCGAGCCAGCTTCTTGTTGGGCTAGTTTCAATTCCCGGAGGGTCGCATCGACGGCCCTGACCTCGATGCCCTGACCTCGATAATGTCCAACAGTGGCCCATCCTGGACATACGTGGCCATTGTCTTTTCCCCATCCTTCGTGAACGCTGCTACGACGCGGTACTCTCGTTCGTGCTGAATCCAGAAACCTCCGAGGGCACCAGCCTCATTGGATTCGAGGGTTGCCCCCAACTTCCCGATTGGCTCTTGCAGTGTTAGCCGCCTGATTGCCTCCGACAATTCAACGCCATAATCTTTGGCGTAATATTGGGCATCCATCGCCAAAGCCGGTGAAACTCCTTCCGGTATTTCCACCGGCGCAAGCGTGTTGAACGGGGTCGGCCGAGGTCGGTCAGAGGCGCCGCCTGCTTTTCCTGCATCTTCCGAGACTTGGACCATCCCAACACCCTTGGATACGACCGTCTCATCAGTCACAGGCGTACGAGCCATGCTTGCCGCCACGGTCCCAAGCAGTAACAGTGATATCAGGACAAGGGTCTTCATAGTCGGACAGCCTCGTGGGGTTTAGCTACGGGCATAGATTCGCGTTCGTATGCAGCCATCAGGCCATACATCATAAGTGAACGGAACCATATCTCTTGACATAATGAGTAGAATAATGGGAAAGTTCTGTTGGTGTAACAGGAATCTTAAAGCAAACGGTTGCGCACAATCCGGGTCGTTCGCAAGGGAGGTAGGGTTTTCGGCTGGGGCGTTAGCGCGGGCTACGATTGGGTTGGTTCTTTCGTTTCTACGGTATGGTCCGCAGACGAGAACACAGAAGCCGAACTGCTCAATCCCTCGCCATTGCGGGAACGGTGCTGGCAGCATTGGTAATTGCCCTTGGGGCGGTGGTGGCCGCAGGGCATATACTAAAACCCAAGCCCTCGCTACCGGAAAACGAAGTGGCGATCAAGATTTCTGCCCCGTTCCGTTCACATCGGCCGCCGGCCTCTGACCCGGCGGTCTTCGCTGACGGCTCCGTGGTGATAACCCTGAGTGAAGAGGCCGCCGGTGAAGATATACGGCTGAGTTTTCAGGAAATCCTCACCGGAACGGCCCCGGATTTGCCAGCCGGATATGCCCATCCTGTGCGGATGTTCCGTGTAACCGCGCTGGGCTTGGGAGCGAGGCATAATCCTGCCCCGTACCCGGCTACCATCAATGTGTTGCTGACCGAGCAGGATTTAGAGGTTGCCGGTGGGGACCCCTACCGGCTGGTGGTCAAACGCTATGACGAAACCGCCTCCACCTGGAAATCAACGGCGACTTCGGTGGACCTGCCCTGGTTGAGAATCGAGACAACCACCGATGCCCTCGGCCTTTTCGCCACCATGTCCGCATTTGAAGATGAGGGTCAAGGCGAAAGACAGGCAGAGGACGGGGCAGGACTCAATGAGAAAGCAGAATATGAGCTAGCTGGAATTAGACACCTGATGGCGGAAACGGTTGCGACCTCGCCAGGCACTCCAGCGCCTGTGTCGTTACCTGCCGAGACTCCCAGCCCGCGACCTGTGGCAGTATCTCCACCCGCGCCAACGCTGACACCGACGCCAACCCCCACTCCCTTGCCAACCCCCACGCCGACGCCAACCCCTGATCCCTTGCCGTATCCATCGGTCGAGCCCGACGATACGGATATTTCGGCTGCGACGGCGGCGCTTATTCCGACGTTGGCCCCATCTACCCAAAGTGTTGCTACTCAAACGCCAACACCTACCGCAACTTCCACACCCACGCCGACGCCGCCGCCCACTCCTACCCCCACGCCGACTCCTATCCCCACGCCGACGCCGACGCCGACGCCCACTTTGTCCCCTACTCCCACGCCCACGCCCGTCCCAAGTTACCGGTTGTTCATCAATGGCCGACAGGTTCTTTCCAGTGACGTAAGGTTCCATGTGCCCTTGGGTATAGTCACCATTAGCGATTTGCCAGGTCCCGGCGGCAGGTATACGGTTGGGAGCGAAGTCAGTTTGTACGTCGATGTGGACCCTCTGGGGTCCAATCTTCGGATTACTGGAGCCGATGAGGTTAATGGCTCCAGCGCCCGTCTGCGGATAGGCGGCGACCGCTTCGTAATCGTCTACATATCTCCGAAACCAACCCCGACGCGCCAAAGGCTTTCGCCGGTTTCGCAGCAAACAAGAGGATCGAGTCCCACGCCCACGGCCACGCCCAAGCCGACCCCGACGCCAAAGCCCAAGCCGACGCCTATCCCGACGCCAACACCGACGCCAACGCCTACCCCAACACCAACGCCTACTCCCGCTGGAGGACGAATAGTTTTCCAAACGGACAGGGACGGTAATGGGGAAATCTATGCGATGTTCTCCGATGGCTCTGGCTTGGTCAATTTGACCAGCCACTCGTCTGAAGACAAGCATCCCTCGCTGTCTGGCAGGGGGAGCCTGGCGTTTAGCTCAAACCGCGACGCTCCAGAAGGCGCAAGCGAGGGCGGCTTCGACATATATCTGCTTACCCTGGCGTCGAACGACATTGTCCGGCTGACGGCTAACCAGGGCGATGACGAAGCTCCGGCCCTTTCTTCAGATGGCAGCAAACTGGCCTTCGTTTCGCGCAGAGACGGCAATTCCGAAATATATGTGCTGGCTTTATCCGAGGAGAATCAGCCCATATCTCCTCCGGTAAACATAACGGGCAATGCGGCAGACGACACGGATCCTGCCTGGTCACCGGACGGGTGCCGCTTGGCTTTCGCCAGTAACCGCGACGGCGACTGGGACATCTACCTCTCCGACGGCGACGGATCCAACTCCATTAATCTGACGGACAGCAGAGAAGATGACAATGGCGGATTCAATGAGCGCTGGCCTGGCCTGGCATTCCCTCAAGGAAAGGAGCGATTGATTTTCGCTTCTGACCGAACCGGAAACTGGGAAGTCTATTCCATGTACACCGACGGAACTGATTTGGTGCGGGCGACGGAAAACCCGGCGGCAGACTTTGCCCCCAATTGGGGGCCATCGGCGGATGAGTTCGTCTTCCAGACCGACCGCGACATGAACCTGGAGATATACACTTCGGGCAACGCATACGGCGACAGACAAACAAATGTCACCCGAAGGGGGTATGGCAACAGCGGAGAAAGCGCGGACACTTCGCCAAGCTGGGAACCCCAGCCCCACACAGGAGGCTGCATAGCTCCCCCCGTTCCGACACCGACACCAACGCCAACACCAACACCAACGCCAACACCAACACCAACGCCAACACCAACACCAACGCCAACACCCACGCCCACGCCAATGCCAACGCCGACACCCACGCCAACGCCGACACCCACGCCCACGCCGACGCCCACGCCCACGCCAACGCCAACGCCGACGCCTACTCCCACGCCGACACCCACGCCGACGCCGACGCCGACGCCGACGCCGACGCCGACGCCGACGCCGACGCCGACACCCACGCCGACGCCAATGCCGACACCCACGCCTACTGCCACGCCTACTGCCACGCCAACGCCAACACCCACGCCGACGCCAATGCCGACACCCACGCCTACTGCCACGCCAACGCCGACGCCAACGCCGACGCCAACGCCGACGCCAATGCCGACACCTACTCCCACGCCGACGCCGACACCCACGCCGACGCCGACGCCAACACCTACTCCCACGCCGACGCCAATGCCGACACCCACGCCGACGCCAACACCTACTCCCACGCCGACGCCGACACCCACGCCCACGCCAACGCCCACGCCAACACCTGCTCCCACGCCGACGCCGACGCCAACACCTGCTCCCACGCCGACGCCGACGCCAATGCCGACACCCACGCCGACGCCAATGCCGACACCCACGCCGACGCCAATGCCGACACCCACGCCTACTGCCACGCCAACGCCGACGCCCACGCCGACGCCAACACCTGCTCCCACGCCGACGCCGACGCCAATGCCGACACCCACGCCGACGCCAATGCCGACACCCACGCCGACGCCAATGCCGACACCCACGCCTACTGCCACGCCCACGCCGACGCCCACGCCGACGCCAACACCTGCTCCCACGCCGACGCCGACGCCAATGCCGACTCCGACACCCACGCCAATGCCGACACCCACGCCAATGCCGACACCCACGCCGACACCCACGCCGACGCCGACGCCAATGCCGACACCTGCTCCCACGCCGACGCCGACGCCAATGCCGACACCCACGCCGACGCCGACGCCAATGCCGACACCTGCTCCCACGCCGACGCCGACGCCAATGCCGACACCCACGCCGACGCCGACGCCAACACCTACTCCCACGCCGACGCCAATGCCGACACCCACGCCGACGCTGACGCCGACACCCACGCCTACTGCCACGCCCACGCCGACGCCAACGCCGACGCCAACACCTGCTCCCACGCCCACGCCGACGCCAATGCCGACACCTACTCCCACGCCGACGCCGACACCCACGCCAATGCCGACACCTACTCCCACGCCGACGCCGACACCCACGCCAATGCTGACGCCGACGCCAACGCCTGCCCCGGTGTCGGAGCCGGCAAAATTGCCGGACTATCCTGCGGGCGGGCGGATTGTCTTCCGTAGCGACCGGGATGGAAGCGGGGAAATCTACGTGATGGGCTGCGATGGAACCAGCCAGGTGAACTTGACCAATCACCCTGCCGATGACAAGCAGCCGTCTTGGGCTAAAGGGGGATTGATAGCCTTCAGCTCAGATAGGAGTCCTGCTGGAGGATTCGACATTTATCTGCTTTCACTGAATCCATGGACGATAGAACGGCTAACCACTGATTCGGCAGATGATGAGTCTCCGGCCATGTCTCCCGACGGGAGCAGGGTGGCATTCGTGTCATATCGGGATGGGAATGCCGAGATTTACGTCCTGACGATTTCCGACAACACCCTGACGAGGGTCACCAACAACTCTGCTGCGGATATGGACCCCGCTTGGTCGCCGGACGGCAGTCGCATCGCCTTCGCCAGTGACCGGGACGGCGATTGGGATGTCTACGTTACCGATGCCGACGGCTCCAACGTCGAGAACCTCACGGATAGCGCAAGGGATGACAGCAAGGGCTACAACGACCGTTGGCCCGACTTCGGTTTCTACGATTACGGCGATGGGACAGGAGACGAACTTATCGCCTTCGCTTCTGACCGGGATGGAGACTGGGAAGTTTTCACCATGTACTACAACGGCACTGGTCAAACTCAGTCAACTGCGAATTCGGACGGGACGGTTGATGCTGAGCCAAGTTGGGATCCGTTAGGCGAATACTTGGTGATCCACTCAGACCGAGACACCAATTTCGAGGTGGCTACGATGTACTATGACGCTGCGGATTTCGCAAACATCAGCCGCAAAGAGACAAGCAGTGAAACATCCCCCGATTGGGAGCCGGTGGACGATGGCGCATATTGCGGCGGATAGCCTGTTGCGGAGAGAGTGAAGGAGTTTATAGTTATACAGCATTGATGGCTGTATGAACTGAGAGGCGACGGCGCTATGGCCACCGTTCACACAATTAAAGTCGGCGACTCTACCATCGAATACTCCATCCGTCGCAGCCGGCGTCGCAAGAAAACCGTGGAGGTTAGCGTTTCCCAAGGCGCTGTCTTGGTCTCCGCGCCTGCTCTCACCCCCGATGGCGAAATTCAGGCGATGGTCCAAAAACGGAGCCGCTGGATTCTGGAAAAACTGGCGGCATCGCATCAGGCGCCGCCGCCTCTAAGTCTGGTGTCGGGGGAGACACTGCCTTACCTGGGGCAGGAATTGCCGTTGTTAGTGCGGGAAGTCGGCATTCGCCGCCCGTCGGCTCAGTACGATGGAGAGCGGCTCTTGGTGAACGTGCCGGAGGAACTGCCCGAAGAGGAGCGGCGGGAGTGGATATTCTCAGCAATCGTCGCGTGGTACAAGGAGCGGGCGCAGGAGTTCCTGGCAGACAGCGTGTCTCGCTGGCTGCCAGTCATGGGGCGCAGCGAGACGCCCCCGATGCTGGTGCGCGGGCAGCGGGCCCGCTGGGGCAGTTGCAGCGCGGACGGTACGCTGCGCTTCAGTTGGCGGCTGGCGATGGTGGAACCGGACTTGATTGACTCCGTGGTGGTGCATGAGTTGGCCCACCTGGAGGTGATGAATCACTCCCCGGCCTTCTGGGACGTGGTGGTTCGAGCCATGCCCGATGCCCGCCAGCGGCGCAAGCGATTGGATGAGGCCGGTCGTCGCCTGCCTCTGTAACTGTAACAGCCCGGTTCGTGCCCCTGGGTCGCATATTTTCGCGCTTGAGAACTCCAAATTACCCCTATGGCGTGTTACCATTGGAGCGTATGAATCCGTCGCATATTAGAAACTTCTGCATCATCGCCCACATCGACCATGGAAAGTCGACGCTGGCTGACCGATTCCTGGAAATTACCGGCACCGTGCGGCCCCAGGAGATGAAGGCGCAGTTCCTGGATCAGATGGATCTGGAGCGGGAGCGCGGCATCACCATCAAAGGCAAAGCGGTGACCATGTACCACCAGACCCCGGACGGCGAGACTTACCAACTCAACCTCATAGACACGCCCGGTCACGTTGATTTCAGCTACGAGGTGTCGCGCGCCCTGGCCGCCTGCGAGGGCGCCCTGCTGGTGGTGGACGCCAGCCAGGGCATCGAGGCCCAGACCATCGCCAACACCCTGATGGCGATGGGGTACGACCTTGACCTGATCCCGGTACTTAACAAGGTGGACCTGCCCCAAGCCGAACCGGAACGGGTCGCGGGAGAAATCGAGCAGGTCTTCGGCTTCCGCCGCGACGAGGTCCTGATCGTCTCGGCCAAGGAAGGCACCGGCGCCAGGGAGATTCTGGACGCCGTGGTGGAGCGTATCCCGCCCCCCCGCGGAAAGCCGGCCGAACCGGCTCGTGCCCTGGTTTTCGACTCGAGCTATAACCAGTACAAGGGAATCATCGCCCATGTCCGGGTAGAGGACGGAGCCTTGTCCCGGCTTGACCGAATACGGGTGATGTCCTCGGGCCGTACTGCCGAGATTGTCGAGGTGGGCGTGTTCGCTCCTGCCCCCCAGCCTACCGAGCGGCTGGAAACGGGACAGGTGGGGTACGTGGCAACGGGTTTCAAAGATGTGCGGGAATGCACCGTCGGCGACACTCTGACGATTGACCGGATGCCAGCCACCGAACCGCTGCCGGGATACGTGCCGCTGAAGTCCATGGTCTTCGCCGGTTTGTATCCCTCTGACGGTGAGCACTACGGCAACCTCCGCAACGCGCTGGAGAAGTTGCAGCTAAACGACTCTTCGCTCACCATTGAGCCGGAAAGCAGCGAGGCCCTCGGCTTCGGATTCCGCTGTGGCTTCCTCGGCCTGATGCACTTGGAAATTGTGCAGGAGCGGCTGGAACGGGAATACGACCTTGACCTGATTGTGACCGCGCCCAGCGTGGCCTACCAGGTAACGCTGACCAACGGCGAGGTCATTAAGGTGGACAGCCCGGCCAAGTTGCCATCGCCCAACGAGTACACCGACATTGAGGAGCCGGTGCTGGATCTGACCATCGTCGCCCCCAGCCGCTTCGTGGGCGCCCTCATGGAGCTTATGCACTCCCGCCGCTCCGAATTCAAACGCATGGAATACATCCAGAGCGAGGGCGTCGCTTCCGTTGAGAGCTCACGCGTGATGATGGAATACACCATGCCGCTGGTGGAATTGCTGGCCGATTTCTACAACCAGTTGAAGTCACGCACCCAGGGCTACGCCTCGCTGGACTACACCTTCAACGGCTACCACAAGGCCCCGCTGGTCAAGGTGGACGTGCTGGTTAACCATGTGCCCGTTGAGGCGCTGTCGATGATTCTGCACCGCGACCAAGCCATTGGCCAGGGCCGCCGTGTGGTGGATAGGCTGCGGACGACCATCCCCCGCCAGTTGTTCGAGGTGCCCATCCAAGCCGCCATCGGCAGCCGCATCATAGCCCGCGAGACCGTCCGCGCCATGCGAAAGGACGTGCTCGCCAAGTGCTACGGCGGCGACATCACCCGCAAGCGCAAGCTCCTGGAACGTCAGAAGGAGGGGAAGAAGCGCCTTAAGATGGTCGGCCAGGTGGAGATCCCGCAGGAAGCGTTCCTCACGCTGCTGGAAGTGGGCGGGGAAGGTTGATGCCCTGAAGTCTTAATGAGTTGGACATCGAAGAGATTCGAGACAGCATTCGCGACAATCGCATTCGGGTCAAAACTCATGCTAACAGGGATGCACCGGGTGTCCATGTCAACTTCCTTGCATCGACATGACCCTGACCGTTGGGTTGGCTGGCGCACCATAAGGCCAAAGGATATTGGCGCTTCTTGAATGCCCCTCGCGCGGGCATGGGAAGAAAGGTGGCGGGACTCATGCGCGGCGGCGCAAATGTGGCCATTGTAACGGCGCCGGACGAAGTTTGCCTGCATAGCGGAGAGCGAATTTTTTCTATGGACACTGCCCTTCGATCCGACCATATCCGGGAAAAGCCTGCCAGCCAAGAATTGTATGACTTTCAACCGATTAGAGGCTTTCCCAAGTGGTAACCGGATATGCCGGCGAATGTTATGCCGGATGATACAGAACCCTTCCTGCCCCTAAAACCCCAGCGCAGACCGCAACTCACCCAACTGCTCCAGGTGCGCTCGCCAGTGGCGATCCAAGCCCACCAGCGCCGTTTCCAGCGTCCTCTCCTCGTCCTGCCCTCGGGTGCGCTGGTGCATCAGCGCCCTGCGGCCCTGTAGGTCGTCGTCGGTGGCGGCCGCCAGCGCCTTGCTGATTACATCGAAGAAAGCATCGATGTCTGCCTCTACTTCGGCCATGTCCAGCGTTGCCCGCGCTTCGGTGACGTTGGTGCGGTCGGACCATATCTCGTAATCGGTGATCTCGCCCGAGACCATGCCCTTAACCACCGACGCCATGCCGCCAGGCGGGGTGTCGATGAGGTGGTACACGATCTCCCGCGCCGACCAGTCCGATTCTTCCGGTTTCCAGTCCAGGCAGTAGTTCATGCCGTCCAGGAGTTGCAGAAGGGCGGAACGTAGGGAATCCGCGTTCTCTCGCTGACTTTGGATGCTGGTCAAGTTCTTACTTCCCTGTCGGTGATTGGCCGAGGTCGATGCTGCGCAGCATCTCTCGGACAGCGTCGCGGGTGTCATCGCGACGCAGAGCGTACTCCAGCGAGGCGCGGAGCAGGCCCATGGGGGTGCCGCCATCGTAGCGTATGCCCCGGAACTCGTAGGCGTAGAGATTGGCGCTTTCCAGCAGCAGCAGCATCCCGTCGGTAAGTTGAATCTCGCCCTTGGCGCCTGGCGGGGTGCGTTCCAGGCAGTCGAAAATCTTTGGCGGCAGGATGTAGCGCCCCACGATGGAGAGGTTTGAAGGGGCCTCCTCCCGCGGCGGCTTTTCCACCAGGCCGCGCACCTGGTGCAAGCCGTCGCCTTCGGAAAGCTCAGGGTGGTCGACGGGGACGGCGTCTACGATTCCGTAGTTGTGGACAGTTTCCCACGGCATTGGTTCCACCGCCACCACTCCCGTAAGAGTGCGATCGTAGATTGCCGCCATCTGCGCCACGACGCCCGGTGTGTGATGCACGATGTCGTCGGGCAGGATGACCACGAAAGGCTCGTCCCCGACGGCGTCCCGGGCCGTTAATACCGCGTGGCCCAGCCCCAGCGCCTTTTCCTGGATTACGAAGGACACCTTGGCCACCCGAGACGCCTGCAATACCTTGTCCAGCAGGTCCTGCGCGCCGCTCTCGGACAGCCTGCGCTCCAGCGCCGGGGAGGGCTGGAAGTAGGACGCTATACCCTCTTTGCCGGGAGCGGTGACTATGATCACCTCTTCGACACCGCCCTCGGCTGCCTCTTCCACCACGTACTGGAGCATGGGCCGGTCGAGGATGGGAAGTAGTTCCTTGGGTACCGACTTGGTCACCGGCAGGAAGCGGGTTCCCAAACCGGCGGCGGGGATAACGGCTTTCTTGACGGGCATAATCAACCACCAATAGATTCGGCTTCCATAGTCTAGCACCGCGATTCCCTGCCAACAATGCGGTGGGGGTTCCCACGTCAGCTCGCTCAGGCGAATTGACAGGGGGGGCGGCTGAACCTACTATGAAAGAGAGGCCGCACTAGATGGGGAGCTAGCGGTGCCCTGCACCCGCAATCCGCTACAGCGGGGTTGAATTCCTCCCAGAGGCCTGCCCGGTGGGCCTATATTGCGGTCGGAGGTCGTTGAGGGTTGGGTCCCACGCGGCGCAGACTTGTGAACCCCGCCAGGTCCGAGAGGAAGCAACGGTAAGCAGGTTCCTGCGAGCGCCGTGGGAGCGCCTGGCCTGAGTCGTCCGCCGTGACATGCTCATTTGTCAGTGTCGACCGGAGGTGCGCGGTCTCTTTATGCTCAATCCGATTTCATTCCACGTCGCAGGCCGCCTGCCGTGACCGCCTCCGCCCGCAGGTCAGGGCCGCGCAAATCGCTGGGACAGTATTTTCTCAGCGATTCCAGTGTGGTCAGCCGCATCGTCGGCGCCGCTGAGCTGTCCTCCGTTGATACTGTGGTGGAGATTGGGCCGGGTCGCGGCGTTCTCACCCGTCGGCTGGTTCAGGAGGCGGGTCTGGTGGTGGCCCTGGAACTGGACAGCCGGTTGTGTGAAGAGCTCCCGGCGCGCCTCGACTATCCCTCCAACCTGCGTTGCATATTGGCCGACGCCCGGGACGCCGATTTGCCCGCCTTGGTGTCCCCTCCCGCCCCGCTGTCCCCTCCCTCCGGGGGAACGCCGGTACGATACAAGGTTGTTGGGAATCTGCCTTACTATGCCGCCAATCCCATCGTTCGAAGAGTGCTGGAGTCGGTACCGCCGCCCTCGATGATCCTGGTGATGGTGCAGAAGGAAGTCGCCGAAAGCATGACGGCCTCCCCTGGCGACATGAGCCTGCTGTCGGTCGCCACCCAATGCTACGCCGATGCCCGCATGATCTGCTCCGTGCCGCCCTCTGCCTTCCGCCCGCAGCCCAAGGTGCGCTCGGCGGTAGTTCGGCTGGATGTTCGGGAAACTCCGTCGGTGGATTATGCCAATCGGGATGTGTTTTTCGAAGTCGTCCGGGCCGGGTTCTCCGCACCCCGCAAGCAGATCCACAATTCCCTGAGCCACGGTCTGGGAATAGAGCCGGTAACGGGGGCGGCTATACTGGAGTGTGCCGGGATTGACGGGCGGCGAAGGCCGGCCACGTTGAACCTTGAGGAATGGGGCGCTGTCCTCGCGTCTTGGCAGGAAACCGGGCAGGGGATGTACCGCCGTGCAGATTGACGCCTACGCCAAGCTGAACCTGACCTTTGAGGTGCTGGGCAAGCGGAGCGACGGCTACCACGAGGTCAAGACGGTCATGCAGACCGTTGGACTGACCGACCGGCTGTTTGTGGAGCATTGGCCCTCACTGCAAGTGGAATGTGACAGCCCGGACTTATCGGGAGAGGCCAACCTGGTCTGGAAGGCGGCAAACGCTCTTGCCAGCATACGGGGAATTCAACCCCGGGCGCGGATACGGCTGGAGAAGCGGATTCCCATAGCTATGGGCCTTGGCGGCGGCAGCAGCGACGCTGCATCCGCCCTGCGCGCTCTCAACGCACTCTGGGAGCTTTCCGCAACTGACGATGAACTGGCGGCAATTGCCTCCGGGGTCGGCTCCGACGTGTCCTTCTTCCTATGGGGCGGCACTGCCTTGGCGGAAGGACGCGGGGAGCTGGTGTCTCCCCTGCCGCCCCTGCCGCCGTTCAACCTGACCCTGGTATTCCCGGACATAGCCATCAGCGACAAGACACGGCGGATGTACTCCCGCCTGACGCCGGCCAATTACAGCGACGGAGGTGTCACGCGACTGCTGGCGCAACTGCTGATGGGCGGGCAGTTCGTGCCCGAATCCATCCGCGGCTGCGTCTACAACGTATTTCAGGGTATAGCCGAGTGGGAGTTTCCAGAGCTGGCCCAAATGCGGCGAACCGTGCTGGAACGCGGCGGCCCGGAACTGTACCTCTGCGGGGCGGGCCCCGCCATGTTCGCCATTCCTTCCGGCGAAACGGACCACCGGGCAGTGGCGGAAGCCTTGCAGCCCATGGGCGCAGGGGTATACCTTGTTACGACCGTTGGCGGGGTTGCCCCGTGAAAAGTCGCTTTCGTGGAAAACTCCCTCTTGCAGAAGGGAGAGGGAACAATCAAGACACCTTGGGGCGGGGGTGGAATGACGGATAGGATAAGGAACGAATAAATGGGCGTGGATTTCCTGTCCAGCATTGCCATCGGCATGAACCCCAACTTGGTCAACGCCGGGGGGGTAATCCTGTCGTGGCACGGGGTCTTCACCTTCGTTGCCGTGGCCACGGCGGTGTTCTTGGTGGTGCGATGGGGCACGCGAGAAGGCATGGTGGCGGACGTGCTGTATTCCGCCGCTATGTGGGCCATCATTGGCGGCGTTGTAGGGGCGCGGGCGCTGCACGTCATAGACTTCTGGGACGAGGTCTATCAGCACGATTTCGTCAGCATCTTTCAGGTCTGGAAGGGTGGCATCGCCATATTTGGCGCCATCTCCGGGGGATTTGCCGGCGGGTCACTCTACCTGTTGATTCGCAACTCCGGTTGGTTCCTGGCCCTGTGGAAACCGTTCTCGCCGGTATTCGGGCAACCCAACAGGGCCGACTTGCCAAAAATAGGCCACCTGGCCGACATCACCGCACCGGCGCTGCTGCTGGCCATGGCCATCGGGCGGATAGGCGACATAATCAACGGCGAGCATTTTTCCACAGTGACCAGTCTGCCTTGGGGATTCGTCTACACTCATCCCGACAGCCCCGGCATCGGGCGGCCGGCGACTCATCCGGCGGTGGCCTACGAACTGCTCTTCGACATTGTGTTGCTGGCTGCGCTGTGGCCGCTCCGCAAGAGGCTGCGCCCCAACGGGATGTTCTTCGCGCTCTACGCGGCGACCTACTCCATCGGGCGCTTTTTCATCAGCTTCCTGCGGGAGGAATACAACGTCTACTTCGGCGGGCTGAACGAGGCTCAGATAGTCGCGCTCATCGTGATTATCATTACGGTGCCGTTGTTGGTCTGGAAGGCTCAGGTGGTGCGCCCGCCGGGGGGGAATCGGGCCGGCCGCCGCCGCAGCGCGCAGAGAGCCTAAAGGCGGCGAGGCTAAATCAGGCGTTCCTGCTCTTCGGAGGCGCGGAGCTTCGACACGCGCAGGGCCAGCGTCGGCTTGTTGTGCCAAGAGTCCAGCATGAGCGCGTAGGCCAGGTCCAGCCGTGGCGCGCCTCCCGGCTTAACGATGGCGCGCCAGTCCGCAGCCTGATTGAAGGCCAAGGCGGTCATTTCCTGCCCGTCCTGCTCCACGCGAAGCCGCAAATGCTGCTGATTGTTCCCCATGAACCGCGCTTCCAGGGCGGCCACGTTGAGCGACGCAAACAGCGGGCGGCGGTTTCCCTTGCCGAAAGGCTCCAGACTGCGCAGCCAGTCATAGACGTCTGCCGTAAGCTCCTGGAGCCTTACCTCAGCGTCTATTTCCAGCGCGGGCAAAAGGTCCAGGGACTCCAGCTTTTTGGCGGCGTAGGCGTTGAGCCGTTGCGAGACCTCGTCAATGCGGTCGGTGGACACTGTGAAGCCCGCCGCCTGGGCGTGGCCGCCGTAACGCACCAACAGGGATGATGAATCGGCGATGGCTTCAACCAGATTGAACTCCGGGATGCTCCGCGCCGACGCCACCCACTGGCTGCCGTTGACCGACAACACTGCAGCCGGACGGCGGTAGGTCTCGGCCAGCCGGGACGCCGCCA
This sequence comes from Dehalococcoidia bacterium, assembly GCA_965261945.1. Classification (GTDB taxonomy): domain Bacteria; phylum Chloroflexota; class Dehalococcoidia; order Lucifugimonadales; family UBA3495; genus VXOI01. The sequence goes on along the minus strand of CBDHEF010000002.1, from coordinate 1,019,981 downwards.
GCCCGGCCACTCCCTGCGGTATGGACTCGTCGGCCACCACCAGCATCGAGGGGAGGACGGGCATCGCCTCTACTCTCTCGATGACCAGTGCCGCCGCTGCTTCTGTGGCCTGACGTCGCTGCTGGTTCATCTGCTCCAGCTTCTCGGCCAGCTCTTCGGCTTCGTCATGTGACCGGGTTGTCAGAAGGCGGAAGCTGTCGGCTGCGTCCCCCATCCGTCCTGCCGCGTTCAGCCGGGGCGCAATCTGGAAGGAAATCCTCTCGGAGTCGATGTCATCGGGAGAGAGACGGGCAACTTCGTACAGCGCCAGCAGGCCCGGTCGCCGGGTTTGTTTCAGGCGCTTCAAGCCCTCCTGAACCAGGTAACGGTTCTCGTCAACCAGCGGCACCAAGTCGGCGACGCTGCCCAGGGCCGCCAATTCCAGCAGCGCCGGGTCGGAGGGCACTCCCCACGACTGGTGCAGCCCGTGAATCACCTTGAACGCGAGGGCTGCCCCGCACAGTTCAGTAAAGGGGTACTCGCTGCCGTGCAGCTTGGCGTTGACGCAGGACACGGCCTGGGGGAGGCCGTCGGGCGGGATATGGTGGTCGGTAATTATGGCTTCCGCGCCCCGGCTCGCGGCGTAGGCAACCTCCGGCGCGTCGGTTATCCCGCAGTCGACGGTTACTATTAGAGTGGCCCCGGAGTCTATGAGTGAGTCTATCGCGCCTCTGGAGAGGCCATGCCCTTCGCTGCTGCGCTGTGGCAGGTACGGGATTGGATGGGCGCCCAGCGATTCCAGCCCCTCGCACATTATGGCCGTTCCCGTAATGCCGTCCACGTCGAAATCTCCGAACACGCCGACGCACTCGGCGTTGTTGACGGCATGGCGCAACCGTTGCACCGCCGCGGCCATGCCCGGCAGCCGACGGGGATCGTAGGGCAGGTGAGACGGACTGAGGAAGAGGGACAGCTTTCCTGTCGTATCAATGCCCCTGGCGGCCAGTATCCGGGCCACAGGGGCAGGCACGTCCGAGGGCAGGCCAGAGACATCAGCTGGTGGCGGGAAGGCCCACCGGGGCGTAGCGCCCGAAGCGCTCACGCCTGGTGGAACGGGCGAGGCTTGGCGAAGACCAGCACCGAATTGTGCCCGCCAAACCCAAAGGAGTTGCTCATGGCGATGTCTATCTCCCGCCTGAGGGCCTGATTCGGAGTGTAGTTCAGGTCGCATTCAGGGTCCGGTTCGTTGAGGTTGATGGTCGGCGGAACCAGCCCGTCGCGCATCGCCATGATGCAGATGGCGGCCTCCAGTGCGCCGCCTGCGCCCAGCAGGTGCCCGGTCATGGACTTGCTGGAACTGATGGGAACCTGCTGGGCGCCTTCACCCAGCGCCATCTTGATGGCCTTGGTCTCGTGCTTGTCATTCAGGGGAGTGGATGTCCCGTGGGCGTTGATGTAGCCAACGTCGGATGGGTCTATTTCCGCCTCCGCCAGGGCCATCAGCATGGCGTTGGCCGCGCTCTCCCCGGTGATGGACGGCTCGGTCAGGTGATGGGCGTCGGAGGTTGCCGCGTAGCCCCTAAGTTCGGCCAGCGGCTGAACGTTGCGCCGGGCGGCGCTCTCCTCGCTCTCCATAACGAACACCGCGGATCCCTCGCCCATGACAAACCCGTCGCGGGAAATATCGAAGGGGCGGCTGGCCTCGGCCGGGCTGTCGTTCCTGCGCGAGAGAGCTCGAAGGGCATTGAATCCGGCCACCGACACCGGCACCAGCGGCGCCTCGGTGCCGCCGGCCAGCACGATGTCCTCCCGTCCGTGCCTCACCATCTCCCAAGCCTGTCCCATGGCGTCGGCGCCGCTGGAGCAGGACGACACCAAGCAGTAATTCGCCCCCATCGCTCCGGTGACCATCGAGACATGGGCCGAAGCCATGTCGCCCAGCATCATGGGAATCAGGAATGGACTGACCCGCTTGGGGCCCCGGTCGCTCAGGACTGCGAACTGCTGGGAAAGAGTGGATATGCCGCCGATGCCGCTGCCGATGACCACGGCCACCCGGTAGGGGTCTTCCCCGTGGGGGTCGAGGCCGGCCTGTTCGCAAGCCTGACGCGCGGCCACCGCAGCGAACTGGGCGAAACGGTCCATGCGCCGGGCGTCCTTGCGGTCCAGGTAGCTCTCGGGATCGAACCCCTTTACCTCTGCACCGAAACGGGTATCAAAGCCCTCGGTGTCGAAGGACGTCAGGAAGTCAACGCCTGAGCGCCCCTGGGTTATACCTTCCCAGGTTGACGGCAAATCCAGCCCCAGCGGGCTGATTACGCCGATGCCGGTGATGTAGACACGGTGAAGTCCAGTCATCCCATCCACAATCCCTGATCTGTTTCCACGAAGATTACGGCTCGCTTTCCGTAGGATAAGACGCCACCATAACCAACTGGCCGCCGGTAAAGACGGCCAGTTGGCTTGCGACCCCAGTGGTCAAGCGGAAGCGCGCCCTTAGCCCTGGCCTGCTGCCTTCTTCCTGCCGCCGCCCTGGTCGGAAATGGCTGCGTCGATGGCCTCGGTCAGCTCGGTAATGCGCCGCGATACGTTGGCGGCCAGATCTTTGCCGCTGTTTACCTTGGGGTCGGTCAGGGTCTTCAGCGATTCGGTAAGCTCGTTGAGCTTGGAGCCGATGCCGTCGGCCACATCGCGCCGCACATTGGACAAAGGCTGAGACACAGCGCGGAGGGTCTCCACCAGTTCGCCGACCCGCCCGGAGATGTTTTCGCCGAAATCGCAGCCCGACAGGTGCGCCGGGTCGGACAGATCCCGCAGCGTTTCCGCGGCTTCGCCGACCCGGGCGGTGATGGTGTCGCTCAGCCCCTGGCTGGTAGCCGCCAGCCTCAGCTTGTAGGTGCGCAGGATGCGGAACACCCGGCGGTAGACGTCGTCCACCTCCTGTAGCCGGGAGGTGTACTTGTCGTAGATCTCGCGGCTTTCCTGCATCGACCACCGCTCGTCGTGGTGAACGAACTGGCGCCCGGTATAGAGCTGGTATGGCCGCATCTCGCCTTCCTGCAACAGCTCGCCGTGCTCGTTCAGGGGCTTGAGGTCGGTCCAGTTGGACGTGGCCGGCAGCGGCGTCAGGAAATTGGCCGTCTGGTAGCGGCTCACCGTCGTAACCCAGTCGGCCAGCGACATGATGCTTTCCTCGGTGTCGTAAGGCAGGCCGATGATGGTCATGGCCACCACGGTGAAGCCGAGTTCGTTGATATAGGCCAGGTCGCGGTGCATTTGCCCCGGCTCCTGCCGCTTGTTCACCGCTTTGAGGTTTTCGGCGTTGTCCGATTCCACGCCCAGATAGAGCATCTTCACGTTGGCTTCCTGGAGGGCGTGGGCCAACTCCGGGTCCTGGCCGATTTCGGCGCGGGCCTGGATGATGAGGTTCATGTTGTCGGTGCGGCCCTTCCAGCCTTGGAGCCGTTCCAGCCGCTCGTTGCGGAACTTGACAGCCCGCAACGGCGGGGTGTGCAGGTCGTCGGAGATAAACACCTGGAAAGAGTCGTTGCGCGAGGTGTGAATCAGGCCGTCGGCGGCCAGTTCGTGCAACTGCTCCAAGCGCTTGAACTCGGTTTCCCGCGACACCAGCCGGTAACCCAAGAACTGCTGGATGACCTGACAGTAGGTGCATTTCTCGGTGCAGCCGCGGATGCTCTCCATCACTGCGCCCGCCATCGGGTTGGCAGGGGTGAGGTCGCGGATGGAGCGGAAGTCGGGGAGTTCCACGAAGTCGGGCCGTACCAGGCCGACGCGCTTGGTGTAGACCACCTGCCCGTCTTCGCGGTAGCTGATGCCGGGAACATTGTTGAGGTACTGGTTGCGGTCCGATCCGCGGCGCTCCAGCAAAACGTCGCACAACTGGCCGATAATGTCCTCGCCCTCCCGTTGGACGATGACATCGAAGTGGCCGTAGTCGAAGGCTTCCTCGGGCAGCGGGCTCATCTGCGGGCCGCCGCCGATGGTGATCAGGCCGGGGTGGTACTCCTTTGCCAACCGCGCCACTTGGTAGGCGCGAGGGGTCTCGTTAATCAGGGAGGTCAGCATCAGGATGTCGACGCCCTCGAGGTCCTTGTCCGGGTCCATCAGCCCGGAACGGTCTTCGAACCAGATTTCCCGGTCGTAGACGAAGGGGCCTTCCCACTGTTCCAAGGCTGCGGAAAGGTACAGCATACCCTGCCTGGGAATGGCTACATACTCAAAATTGCCACCGGCGGAAGCCGGCTGGAGCAACATCACCCGTTTGATTCGAGACATTTTTGCCTCCCTTTACCATACCGTTCGGTTCCCGTGCTCAGCGGGCGGCTCCGAACGCAGCGCGTTCATCTTTAAGTTTAGACTGACAAGATTCTGGGCTGGACTACACCCGCTGCCGACAAGCAACGGAGAAACCTTAGTATAACCCACTTTGCCAATGACTATTATAATACAGGAAGTCATAAACTGTGCTGCTTTGTTTCAGCGGAATAATGGAATTAACTTTTCCGCGATGTCCTCCAGGTGCCGCTCCCGGTCTTCCGGCGGGCAGGCGATGCTGAACACGACATGGCGGGCGCCGGCCTCAATGTACTCGTTAAGTCGCTCCGCGCACTGCTCCGGCGTCCCCAGCAGGCAGTAGCGGCGGACGATGTTGATGAACTCGCCGCCGTAGAGATATTGGCCGCCAAGCTGCCGCGCCGCAACCTCGGCGGCCTCCTGCTCCGTTGGGTAGACGGATATGTAGGGGAAGAAAGCCCACTGGAAGCCGTCAAGTCTGCGTCCCTCCTCTTGTGCGAAAGCGTGAATCTTCTCCACGCTGTCCCGGTAGCGGGGAGGGTCGAAGAAGTAAGGAACCCATCCCTCGCCGAACCGCGCCGCCCGGCGCATGGCCGCGTCGCGCCTTCCCGACACCCACACCGGCGGATGGGGGCGCTGCGCCGGAACCGGGTTTATCATGGCATCGTTCAGGCGGAAGTGCCTCCCTGAGAAAGTCACCCGCTCGCCGCTCCACAGCTGGCGCACGATTTCGAGGCATTCGTCCGTGCGGCCGCCCCGCTGATTCACCCGCAGCCCTGCCGCCTCAAACTCCACGGGGTACTCGCCTCCGATGCCCACTCCCAGCGTCAGCCGGCCGTTGGACGCGGCGTCCAGGGTCGCCGTGGTGCGGGCCAGGAAAAGCGGATGGTAGAAGGGAGCCAGGATGATGGAGGACAGCAGGCGGATGGACGTGGTGGCCCCGGCGGCGACAGCCAGCACCGGAAGGGCGGCGTGAGACGGGCCGGGCGGGTCGCCGCGCATGAAGTGCTCCCCCGCAGAGAAGTACTCGTAGCCGAGATCCTCCATCCACCGGGCCTGACGCGCCGTTTCTCCGACTTCAAGGGTCAGGTTGGCTCCGAAGTGAAGGCCGTCAACCGCCATCGTTCCCGTCCTGATAAATGGATTTTCCGTACTTGTCGTGCCATATTAGCGCACCTGCCGCCGCGTTCCAATGCCCCAGGCGCAACTGTCAGCCGCGCCTTGACAATCCTCACTCTATGCCGGACTCTGGAATTACAGGCAGGGCGCGAGCTTGGGATTCCCTTGTCGGGGTCCGCGCCGGGAGGGTCGGCATCTTGCTGGTTCTGGTGACTGGGGCCACCGGGTTTCTGGGGCGGCGAGTCGTGCCCGAACTGCTGGCGCGTCGGCATCAGGTGCGTTGCCTGGTCCATTCCCCTGGCAGGGAAAGGCTCTTTGACCATCGGGAAGTGGAGGTTCACTATGGGAGCGTCCTAAACCCCGATTCGCTGGGCCCTGCAATGCTCGGCGTCCAGTCGGTGGTGCATCTGGTGGGCATCATCCGCACCGGACGTGGCGCGTCCTTCGACCGGGTGCATCGTCAGGGCACGGCCAACGTGGCAGAGGCGGCCAAGGAAGCGGGAGGCCGGGAAATCATCTATGTGAGCGCCATGGGCGCCACCGCCAACCCGAAGTATCCTTACCTGCACTCCAAGCGGCAGGCGGAACTATGTGTTACGAGTTCCGGGATGGATTACACCATTCTGCGGCCTTCTGTCATCTTTGGGGAAGGCGACGAGTTTATGACAGCGCTGGCCGGACTGGTACGGCTCGGCCCTGTGGCCCCTGTAATCGGCAGCGGGCGGAACCGGATGCAGCCCGTCGCAGTCGAAGACGTGGCCCGCTGCGTCGCCGCCTCGGTGAGCAACTCGCTGGTAAAGGGCAGGACAATCAACCTGGGAGGCCCCCATCGCTTGAGCTACAATGAACTCCTTGAAGAAGTGGCCCTGGCCATGGGCAGGCGGCTCCGCCTTGTCCACATTCCGACGGCCCTTGCCTGGCCCGCAGTAGCGCTGATGCAGAACGTGTTGCCGAGACCTCCGGTAACCACCGCGCAACTGAGGATGCTGGGCATCCGAAATGTGGCCGAAGGCCCAGATATGGAGCAGGCATTCGGGTTTACCCCCAAGCCGTTGCGGGGTAACATTGACTATGTTAATTCCGTCAGTTTTGGCGAATCGCTGCGTATGACATTGGGCCTGTCGATGCCGCGCCGCAGCTGAACACCATCCCGCGAAGAATCTGAGGCAGCAAATCAAGCCGGACTCCCACGAGGTTCGCGTTGCAGTACGATGAAGCCATCGCTAACGTGCTTTCCCTGTTCGACACTGAGCGCACCAAGGTTGACGGACCACGCCAGAAGGCCATCTACGACCTCCGGCGTATGAAGTCTTTCCTGAACAATATGGGAAGCCCCCAGCGGCGCGTCCCCACGGTGCATATAGCCGGAACGAAGGGGAAGGGCAGCACTGCCGCCCTGTGCGACGCTGCCTTCCACGCCGCCGGACTGTCCACCGGGTTCTATTCGTCGCCCCACCTGCACTCTTTTCGGGAGCGGGTGCGCCGCAATTGCCAGCCCGTTTCCGAGGAGGAATTCGCCGGGCTTGTGAGCGGCCTCTGGCCGCTGCGGAATATAGAAGGACAGGCGACGGTTACGTTATTTGAGTTCCTGACCGGGATGGCCTTTCACTGTTTCGCCCAAGCCCAAGCAGATGTGCAGACAATTGAAGTGGGGCTGGGCGGACGCCTTGACGCCACCAACGTGGCCGACGCCCAAGTGTGCGTCATAACGTCGGTAAGCATGGACCACGCCAAGATTCTGGGGGACACCATCGGCGAAATCGCCGCCGACAAGGCGGGCATAATTAAGCCCGGTTCCATCCCGGTCATAGCTCCGCAACGGGCGGAGGCACTGTCCTCAATCCTGGATGCCTGCAACCTCGTGGGAGTTGAACCAATCCTGATTGGCCGCGATGTCTCTTGGGAACCAAAATCCGGAGTCTCCTCTCTTTCGGGGGAAGGGTCGGGGTGGGAGCATCCTTGCCAGCAGTTCACTGTTCACGGACTCTTCGGTTCCTACGAATTGGAGATTCCATTGCTTGGCGACTACCAAATGGAAAACGCAGCCACCGCCGTGGCCGCCGTCGAGTCCATGAGCCGGGCGCAGGGGCTTGGGATTTCAGCCGAGACCCTGGCCCGCGGTTTTCGCGACGTGTCGTGGCCCTGCCGCATGGAGGTGGTGGGACGGGAGCCTGTGGTCATCGCCGACGGGGCGCATAACGACTATTCCGTGGATAAGCTGCTGGAATCTCTGCCCCACTATTTCAAGTATGACCGACTGCTGGTAATAGCCGGATTCTCGCGTGACAAGAACGTGGCTGCCATGCTTGGCTCTCTGGCTCCGGCCGCAGACCTGGTCATCGCCACTCAGTCCCGCCACCCCCGCGCCCTGAACGCCCAAGAGCTGTCGGGTATGTTGCAGGGCCGTGGTGCGGAGACAATCATCGCGCCGACGCCCCGCGAAGCCCTGGAGCAGGCCCGCGCCGCGGCCGGCCCACGGGACCTGGTGCTGGCCACAGGGTCGCTGTTCCTGGCCGCGGAGGTTCGAGAGGCTGCGTTGGGCATCGAGCCGGAAATTTATCCCAGCCTTAAGAAGAAGGACGGGGACCGGGACTGCTGATGACTGAATCTGGCGCGTCCCAAAGAGGTGAGCAGTGACCAACCAGCGGGTCCGGGTAGTAGTGACCGGGATGGGGGCCATGACGCCGCTGGGCGAATCACCGGACGAGTTCTGGCGCAATCTCGCCGCCGGGCGGTCGGGCGTTGGCCCCATGACGCTCTGCGACCCGGAAGGATACCCCTGCCGCATATCGGGCGAGGTCACGGGTTTTGATCCCGGCCAGTACATCCCCGTCCGGGAAGCGCGGCGGATGGCCCGTTTTTCCCAGTTGGCCGTGGCCGCCGGGCTACAGGCGGTCGAGTCGTCCGGCATAGACGTGTCCCGCGAAGACCCCTACCGGGTGGGCGTCATTCTCGGCAACGGCAACGGCGGCTTTCCTACACTGGAAGAGAACTGCCGCATCCTGGCCGACCGCGGCGGAATGCGGATGTCTCCCTTTTTCTTTCCCATGATACTGCCCAATATGGCCGCCGCCGCCCTCAGCCGTTATCTTGGCGCACAGGGCTACAATTCCACGGCCACCACCGCCTGCGCCGCATCCAATCAGGCCATCGGCGAGGCAATGGACGTAATTCGCCGGGGAACGGCCGACGTGGTGTTTGCCGGGGGCGCGGAGGCCGGCATCAGCCTGCTGGGACTGTCGGGCTTCGCCGTGATGCGCGCCCTCAGCACCCGCAACGACGCGCCGGAACAGGCCAGCCGCCCCTTTGACGCCGACCGGGATGGCTTCGTGCCGTCGGAGGGCGCCGCTGTGCTGGTCATGGAGAGCCTGGAGCACGCCGTTAACCGGGGCGCGAACATCCTGGCGGAAGTCGCCGGGTTCGGCAGCACCAGCGACGCAGGGCATCCGGTGCAGCCTGAAGAGTCGGGGGCCAGCGCCGCTCAAGCCATGAGCTTCGCGCTGTCCGACGCCGGTGTGGCCATCGAGCAGGTGGACTACATCAACGCCCACGGCACTTCAACGCCGCTCAACGACACTCTGGAGACGGTGGCCATCAAGCGGCTGTTCGGGGAACGCGCCTATCAGATTCCTGTGTCTTCCACCAAGTCCATGATCGGCCATTCCCTGGGCGCGGCGGGGGCGCTGGAAGCAGCGGCCTGCATCAAGACCATTGCAGATGCGACGGTGCACCCCACCATCAACTACGCCTCGCCGGACCCTGCTTGCGACCTGGATTATGTGCCCAACGTGTCCAGGCGCCTCGATGCCAGGGTGGTGCTGTCCAACGCCTTCGGATTCGGGGGCCAGAACGCCTGCCTGGTCTTTCTGAAATTTGAGAAATAACCACGGCGGCAGGCAACAGGGAAAAAGTTGACGGGAGACAACGAGACCGAGCGGCTGGTCAGCGGCGCTTCACTTCAGGAAGACGCCGACGTTTCCCTACGCCCCCGGCGCATCGACGACTTTGTCGGCCAGCCCAGTACCAAGCAGACCCTGCAAATCGCCATCGACGCCGCCAAGATTCGGCAGGAACCTTTGGACCATGCCATCATCTACGGCCCGCCGGGCTTGGGCAAAACCACCCTTTCCCACATAATCGCCGCCGAAATGGGTGTGCCTATTCGCGTCACCTCCGGCCCGGCCATAGAGCGGGCCGGAGACATGGCGGCCATACTCACCAGCCTTCAGCCCAACGAGGTGCTGTTCATCGACGAGATTCATCGCCTGAACCGGGTGGTCGAAGAGGTCCTGTATTCGGCCATGGAGGATTTTTTCCTCTCCTGGATGGTGGGCAAGGGCCTGGCCGCCCGCAGCGTGAACCTTCGCATCAGCCCCTTCACCCTGGTGGGCGCTACCACCCGTTTCTCGATGGTCAGCGCCCCGCTCCGCGACCGCTTCGGCTCGGTATGGCGTCTGGAATACTACGACGTGGACGAAATGAACATTATCGTCGAACGCTCGGCGCGGATCTTGGAGACTGAGCACGACGCTGAAGGCGTGGCTGAAATTGCCGGCCGCTCCAGGGGCACTCCCCGGGTCGCCAACCGGCTGCTCAAGCGCACCCGTGACTACGCTCTGGTCAAGGCCGGCAATCAAATCACCGGCCCGGTGGCCCGCGCCGCGCTGGAGCAGCTCAATGTGGACGCGCTGGGGCTGGACCAGTCGGACCATCGCTTGCTCAGCAGCATCATAGACAAGTTCGACGGCGGCCCCGTAGGGCTGGAGACGCTGGCCGCCGCGCTGAACGAGGACTCAGACACCATCATGGACGTGTGGGAACCCTACTTGCTGCAACTGGGCTTCCTCGACCGCACACCCCGGGGTCGGGTGGCAACCCGCCTGGCCCACGAGCACCTGGGCCGCCCTTACTACTCTCCGCCATACACGGATCAGGGCAAGCTGGAGGGATTCTAGGCGTGAACGAGAGTGTCGTTCCCATACCTTGCCCGTTGCTATTGCGGCCCCTGGAAACATAAAATGGCTATAAAGTCCACGGATTGGGAAACAGAGAGCAGATGACTACCGCACCGTCCCCGGAGCCAGTCCAATACTCAAACTGCTACGCGACCATCAGCCAGCGCCTTTTCAGACAGGCTCAGGAGGAATTGGATAAGGACGATTTAATCCAGGCTTCAGAAAATGCGCGGGGCGCGGCGGCCCACGCCATCAAGTCCGTTGCCGAGAAGTGGGGCTGGTACAATCAGGGCCATTACCGGCTGAATGCGGTGGTGGATTACATCGCCATAGAACGGAGCCGGCAGGAACTGATTAACTTGCACCTCCACACCACCACCACCATGCACTTCAATTACTATGAGCGCGAATTGGACGTAGATAAGGTGCAGATAGCCTTAGACTCGACAAAAGTCTTCGTGGAAGAGATGGGGAAATTCAAGGCAGAACCCATCCCCACGCTCTCTCCGCCTCAAACCCTTACGCGCCCACAGCAAAGGCGATTACGGCTATTGACTACCCAGCCGAATGATTACACGCCAATGGTTGCCGACATCTCTCTTTTGCCTCCCGCCGAGACTGACAGGCCGGAATCTCCATGACGCTCCGGGGTTCACTAGCCACTGAAAGCAAAACCCTCCTTGCGTCTGCGCTGGCCGAAGCCGCGGCAGGGCGCGCGTTGTCCGACAGCGAGGCCTGGGCGCTGGTGGGCATCGGCCACGACGGGCTGGCGGCGATGTGCGAGGCGGCCGGAAGGATGCGCGACCTCGGCAAGGGCCGCACAGTCTCCTTTTCGCCCAAGGTGTTCATCCCCCTGACTCACATGTGCCGCGACTTCTGCGGCTACTGCATCTTCCGCAAGACGCCGGAAGAGGCGGGAGATACCCTCTACATGACGCCGGAGCAGGTGTTGGACGTTGCCAGGGCGGGCCAGCGCCTTGGCTGTACCGAGGCGTTGTTCACTCTGGGGGAGCGCCCTGAGCAGCGCTACCCCGAAGCCAAGGAATGGCTGCAAGAGAGGGGCTTCAGGACGACGCTGGAATACCTGGCCTACGTCAACCGGCTGGTGCTGGAAGAAACCACGTTGCTGCCCCACGCCAACCCCGGCACCATGAGCCGGCGGGAAATAGCTGCGCTCCAGCCCTATAACCCCTCAATGGGCGTGATGCTGGAGAGCACCTCGGCCGCTCTGTACGGGCCCGGGGGCGCTCACGAGTTCGCCCCCAGCAAGCGGCCTCGGGTGCGGTTGCGGACTATCGAGCTGGCTGGCGAGTTGCGGCTGCCCTTCACTACTGGTATCCTCGTCGGTATAGGCGACACACGCGAAGACCGCATTGAGTCGCTCCTGGCAATCCGCGAGCTGCATCGCCGGTTCGGACACGTTCAGGAAGTAATAATCCAAAACTTTCGGGCCAAGCCCGGCACGGCTATGGCGGACAAGCTGGACGCCGATACCATCGAATTCATGTGGTCGGTGGGAGCCGCCCGGCTGATACTGGGGCCGGATGCCAACGTGCAGGTGCCGCCGAACTTGAGCGCCGATAACTATAGAATCTACCTGGACGCGGGAATCAATGACTGGGGCGGCGTCTCGCCCCTGACCATAGATTTCGTAAACCCGGAAGCCCCGTGGCCGGCCCTGACGCAACTCAGGGAGCAGACCGAAGCCGCAGGTTTCCAGCTAAGACCAAGGCTGCCGGTATATCCCGAATACTTCCTGAAAACCGGGGATTACCTGCCGGAGGCGCTGCGGGCCAAAGTCCGCGACCTCGCTGACGATGATGGATATGTACAAGGGGGCATCCAACGATATGTCGGGTATAACTGAGCAGCCCGCCGCGACCAGACTCAAGGACCTAGCCGGAACCCTGAACCGGGAAGTGTTGTCCGTCCTTGACCGCGCCCTCGGCGGCGAAGACGTCACTTCTGAAGAGGCTACCCTGCTTTTCGGGGTCACCGGTTCTGAATACAACGCGATGATTTTGGTGGCCGACGAACTCCGTCGCCGTACCGTGGGCGACATCGCCACCTACGTCGTCAACCGCAATATCAACTTTACCAACGTCTGCATCAAGCGGTGCGGCTTCTGCGCCTTCAGCAGGGACTTCCGTGAGGAGGAAGGCTACTTCCTTCCCATTGAGGAAGTCGTGCGTCGCGCCCAGGAGGCGTGGGACTACGGGGCAACCGAGGTCTGCGTCCAAGCCGGCCTGCCTCCCCAGATGGAAGGCGATCTCTATATTCGGCTGTGCGGAGCGATAAAGGAAGCCCTGCCGGATATGCACATCCACGGCTTTTCCCCCGAGGAAGTGCTCTACGGCTCCGTCCGCTCCCGCTGCTCCATCCGCGAGTATTTGGAGGGCCTCAAGGCCGCCGGTGTGGGCAGTCTGCCCGGAACCTCTGCCGAGGTGCTGGACCAAGAGTTGCGCGACCGCATCTCGCCGGGCCGGATCACCGTAGACCAGTGGACCGAAGTTATCACCACCGCGCACGAGTTGGGCATCCCCACCACCTCCACCGTCATGTTCGGACACCGCGAGACGGCGGCGCAGCTTGCCAACCACATGGCGCTGCTGCGGGACCTCCAGAAGCAGACCGGGGGCATCACCGAGTTCGTGCCTCTGAGCTTCGTCCACACCGAGGCGCCCATGTTCCTGAAGGGCCTCGTGCAGAACGTGCGGCCCGGCCCCACCGGCATGGACGTGGTGAAGATGCACGCCATAGCCCGGATTATGCTCAACAACTGGATCCCCAACGTCCAGGCCTCCTGGGTTAAGGAAGGCTCGCGGATGTCGCAGCTCCTGCTCACCGCTGGCGTGAACGACCTGGGCGGGACCCTGATAAACGAGAGCATTTCAACCGCCGCCGGAGCGCAGCACGGCCAACTCATGCGCCCGTCGGAATTTCGGGACATGATACGCTCCGCAGGGCGCATCCCTGCCGAGCGCTCCACCACCTACGGGCTGCGGCGGGTGTTCAGCGAGGCCGACGAAGAACATGACCCGCTGGACTTGGTGGGCGAGAACGTGGAAGAGATATTCGGCTCCTACAACCGGCTGGTCAAGCTCGACACCTACCGTTTCGAGCATCCCCGGCGCGCCCAGCGAGCCGGCGTCTAATTCCACGGCGTGTCAGTCCGTCGGAAGCCGGTGGCCAGTTGAAGCAGTCTCTTTTTCCGTGGCTCGATGACCATTGTGCGTCGGGGTCGCCTCAATGAGCAGAGGTCGTGTGCTGGCATTGGCCGGAGGAGTGGGCGGAGCTAAGCTGGTTGTTGGCTTGGCTCACTGCCTGCAGCCGGACGATTTGGTCGTGGTGGTGAACACAGGCGACGATGAGGAATTCCATGGCCTGCACGTATCGCCCGACCTCGATACCATGATGTATACTCTCTCCGGGCTGTCCAACCCCGTGACCGGGTGGGGGCTGGAAGGAGATACCTTCGGCGCCCTGTCCATGCTGCGAAAGTATGGGGCAGATACCTGGTTCAACCTGGGCGACCGCGACCTGGGCACCCACATCCGCCGGACTCAACTGCTGCGCGAGGGATATTCGCTCTCTGAAGTCACGGCCCGGCTGTGTGCCGCGCTGGAGATATCCCAAGCCATTGTCCCCATGAGCGACCAGCCCGTGCGCACGGTTCTGGAGACCTCCGAGGGACGCCTTTCCATGCAGGAATACTTTGTGCAGCATCGCGCCCAGCCGGACGTGTCGGCCGTGAGCTACCTGGGAGCGGCGGATGCCGCCCCGTCGCCCGGAGTCGAGTCTGCATTGGCTCAGGCAGGTATGCTGGTGATTTGCCCCTCCAACCCCGCACTCAGCGTTCAACCCATTTTGGAAGTGAACGGCATCAGGGAGCGGCTGGAGGGTTTTTCCGGGCTCCGCGTCGCAGTCAGCCCCATCGTGGGCAACGACGCCGTGCGCGGCCCGGCCGGCAGGATAATGGCCGGGCTGGGTCAGGAAGTATCAGTCGTGGGAGTGGCCCGGGCCTACCGGGACTTCTGCGATGTGCTGGTCATTGACCGACAGGACGAGGCGCTGGCTCCCGCCGTTTCGGATGCCGGGCTTCGTCCGGTGGTTGCGAATACAATCATGGAGTCGTTGCAGGATCGCATAGACCTGGCACAGACCGTGCTGGCTCTGAAACGGGAATCCGGATAGTGTGGCCCCCGAAACCGGCAAAGCTGACTGATAAATTTCCATGACGCCCAATCCTGAATACGACATAATCGCCATCGTGCCGATGAAGAGGCTTGCCGAAGGCAAGAGCCGCCTGGCTCTCACCCTTACCCCGGAGGAGCGGGCGAATATCAGTATCGGTATGTTGCGGCGCGTGTTGTTGGCCCTGCGCAGCGCGACCATCGAGTTGGTATGGGTAGTGGGCGGTGATGAGCGAGTGAGGAACATGGCCCGCAACCAGGGTGCAATTTGGCATGAGGAGATGGGCCGAAACCTGAATGACACTCTGCAAAAAGCCATAGAACAGGCGTTTCTGCGAGGTAAGTCGGCGCTCTACATTGCCGGCGACTTGCCTTTCGTTAAGCCATCCGACATACATTCCTTCATTCAGGCGTCTCGGGGTGGAGGCAACGTGACTCTGGCCCCGGCCCGGCGCGACGGCGGCACAAACGCCATGCTGATTCCCCACGGCGTAATGTTCAAGCCGGAACTGGGTCGGCGGAGCTTCAGCAAGCACTTGTCCCAAGCGGGCCGGCTGGAAACATCAGTTGCCATCGCGTACAGCCTCGGCCTCGGCTTGGACCTGGACATAGTTGACGACCTGGATTCCTACCAGCACATGGAGCCGGGCCTGATTGAACGCCTGATCCAGTTTTCCGGAGGCGTTTCCCTGCCCCCCGCACGTGCGGAAACCGGAGGAGACGCACCCTCGTTTTAGCGTTTTAGCCTTTCCCCTTGGGGAGGCATCCTTCTTGACGGTGTGAAGATGAGCGAAAACAAGCCGAAGCTCGGTGTACTCCTGCCCACCAGGGGCATCCTGTTGCGGGGCGAGCAGCCGCCCAACGCCGACCGGGTGTTCCGAATGGCCAAGCGAGTCGAAGAGGCTGGCTTGGACTCGGTCTGGGTGGGCGACAGCCTGGTGGCCAAGCCCCGCCTGGAGCCTCTGTCCACCCTCGGCGCGTTGGCGGCGCAAACCAGCCGGGTGCGCCTGGGCACCGCTGTTCTGCTGCCGGCGTTGCGCCATCCTGTCCTCATGGCCCAGACCATGGCCACTGTTGACCTGATTTCCGGCGGGCGGCTGGTAATCGGGGCCGGGGTTGGCGGCGCGTTCAACGACGAACAGAAGGGCGAATGGGCCGCGGCGGGCGTGGATGCGAAGCGGCGCGCCCGGCGGTTTGAAGAAATTGTCGAAATTGCCAAGGGCCTCGGCCCTGGCCAGCCTCACAGCCACGAAGGGCGGCACTTCTCCCTCGATTCGGTTACCATGCTGCCCAAAACAACCCAGCCCGAGGGCATCCCCTGGCTGTTGGCCACCCACCATCGCGCCCGGCAACAGGCCCAGATTGAGCGGGCAGCACTGCTCGGAGACGGGATCATCGCCATCTCCGACACACCTTCGGAGTTTGCCGAGGTCATCGCCCAGGTTGAGGCCAAGGCCGAAGAATACGGCCGCGACACCACCAACCGGGAAAACGTCTACTATCTGTCAGTGAACTTGAACGAAGACGAGACAGCAGCGCAAGCCGACGCCGAGGATTGGCTGATGCGCTACTACGGAGCCGACATCTGGGGAACCCGGTGGGGGCCCTTCGGCGGTGTGCAGAACGTGGCCGACCGCATGGCGGCCTACGCCGAGGCGGGCGCACAGACCCTGGTGGTGCGCTTGGCCACCTTCGACCCGGAACGCCAGCTCGACGTTTTCCTCGACCGCGTCGCGCCCCAATTTGCTTAGCGGCCGCGATAGAGACCTATTAATCTCCGGGTGAGAGAGATTCCCAAAGAGGAAATGTTGTGGTTCCCATAGACCTGTCCGGCAAGAACGGCGTTATCTTTGGGGTGGCCAATGAGCGCAGCATCGCGTGGGCCATCGCGCAGTCACTTTCCGCCTCCGGGGCCCGGTTGGCGCTGACGTATCAGGGCGACAGGCTCAAGGAGCGGGTGGAGCGGTTGTCGGCGTCCCTCCAGTATCCGGTGCTGTTACCCTGCGACGCCACGGATGACGGGCAAATCGAGCGGGTTTTCGAGACACTGGGCCGGGAATTCGGCGAAATCTCATTCCTAATTCACAGTATTGCCTACGCCAACCGCGAGGACCTCAGCGGCCGGTTCGTGGACACTGGGCGCGAGGGCTTCAGAATCGCCATGGAGGTCAGCGCCTACTCGCTGTTGCCGCTGGTCCGCCACGCCGCTCCGCTGATGACGAGCGGGGGCAGCGTCGTAGCCATGACCTTTGATGCCTCCCAGCGGGTCTATCCGGGCTACAACGTGATGGGGTCAGCCAAAGCTGCCCTGGAGCACGCCGTCCGCCAACTGGCCGCCGAGATGGGGCCCGCCAACATTCGGGTCAACGCCATTTCCGCCGGGCCGCTGGAAACGCTGGCGGCTCGGGGAATCACCGGCTTCCGCGATATGCGCCACACCCACGCCGAAAAAGCCCCCCTGCAACGCAACATAACCATTGAAGAAGTGGGGCAAACCGCACTCTTCCTGTGCAGCGGGATGGCCAGCGGCATCACGGGCGCGATCATCCCCGTAGATGCGGGCTATCACATTATGGCCGTATAAGATGCTCTCTGCCCTGCCTGGGATGTGGTTGCAGTCTGTAGTCAGAGTCCTCAAACCGCTCCCTTACCCCTTGAGGTGGTTAGAACGAGGGCTTTCCTGCTGCCCGGGAATCACAGGGAAAGCGTACAGAAAACAGGGGCGGGTCCAAACCCGCCCTGTGATTTTTAAGGGGCTTTCGCGCTAATAGAGAGGGTCAGGATCCGGCGTTAAGCGCCTGAATATGGCGGTAGTCTTCCTCTGCCCGCTCGCCTCTCCCCTGCTGGATGTAGGCTTCGGCGCGGCGCTCGAAAGCCTCCCGGTGCTTGGGGTCGAGGGCAATGGCCTTGGTGAACTGGTCAATCGCTTCTTGCAGCCGGCCCTCGCTGAGCAGCGCCTCGCCCCTGGCGGTCATCACCGCAGCCGTCGGAGCGGGCCCGGGTTGCGGAATGCCCCACGGCCTCTGCGCCGGGTCCGGGTTGGCTTCCGCCCTTGGCTCGTTAGCCGGCGCCTCCGTGGGCGCACCCTCGTCGATGAGTTCGGATGCGGGGACGTTAGCTTCAGCCATGTCTACCGCTACTGTCGCGGCCGGGTTCGGCTGGTCATTGGCAGGAGACGCTGCCTCAACCGGCTCTTCGGTTGCGGTCTGCTCTGCCGCGCGGTCCATAGTAGCCGTGGAACCCCCCGGAGGCTGGTGCATCTCGGAGGCCAGAACCGTGTCGTTGCCCTCGGTAGAATACTCGTGGGACAAGTCCCAGCCACACTTGGTGCAGTAGTTTTGGCTGGGTGAATGGGGACTGGCGCACCTGGAGCAGGCGTTTTGCCGGGGGCGGCTGCGCTGACCGGCAGGGCGCGCGAAAAACAGGAGGAAGAGTACCGGCACAACTCCCAGTATCGCTGGCGAAAATTCAGGCCACGGAAGGCCCAGAAGAAACGATGCCCCGCCCCACACCCACGGGTTCCTGCCGCGGCTCAACGCGAGGCGCGCCGTCCAGAAGGCGACAAAGAGAGCCAGAAAGACGAGGAACAGCTCGGTTGTCTCAAGTCCGAAGATAAGTCCTTGCCTCCGCAACCCCGGTCTAAGGCCATAATCGGGTGCCGGGATTGTCTCGAATCAATCCAGCGCAATCCAGCGCATTGAAATTGCCATACATTTTCTATGGCGTATGTAGTTAAATATACTAGAAATTAACGTCCGGGGCAATGGCGGAGCAGATTCGCGGATTGCATTCCGGCTGCCTGTGGGTACGATTTTGGAGGTTGTCCCAGTCTTGTTTCAGCCATCTGAACCCTGAGCAGCCTCCAAAGCATTGCCCGGACATCCAAATCCGATATAATGGCGGGACACAAATCGGTTTGATGCGCAGCATTCGGTCTGGATGCCGGCGCTGCTGTTGAGGAGGACTATGAAAATTACCCTATCCATTCTCAAAGCCGACGTAGGGTCGATCGGCGGTCACACCAAGCCGTCCAATCGCATGATGGACTCCGTGCGCTCCGACGCTGCCGCCGCCATTGAGCGGGGCCTGCTCATTGACGCTTTCGTGGGGCACACCGGGGATGACATCTGTATCGTGGCCTCCCACACACGGGGAGAGAATGATACCGAAGTTCACCAGTTCGCGTGGAGTTCCTTCCTCAACGCCACCGCGATCGCCAGCGAATACGGGCTGTATGGCGCCGGCCAGGACCTGCTGGTGGACGCTCCCTCCGGGAACATACGGGGAGCCGGGCCGGCAGTGGCCGAGATCGAGTTCGACCACGACCCCGTGAAGACCAACCCGTTGCGGCCCGCCGAGTCCTTCATGGTGCTGGCTGCCGACAAGTGTGGCCCTGGGGCGTACAACCTGCCGATGTTCCTCGGCTTCGCCGACCCGATGTACTGCGGCGGGCTGATGCTGCCTCGTCTGAATGAGGGATTCACTTTCAACATTATCGACATGGACAACACCGACGGCGACAGCCTGATTTCTCTGAACGCGCCGGAAGACTACTACAAAATCACGGTCTTGCTGCGCGACAACGAACGGTTTGCCGTAGAGAGCATAGTATCCCGTAATTCCGGCCAGACGGCTGCCGCGATCTCCGCCACGCGGATGCACAACATCGCGGGAACTTACACCGGCAAGGATGACCCGGTGGCGTTGGTGCGCAATCAGGGAATCTTCCCCGCGCCGGAAGAACTGATTTCCCCCTACGCCAAGGCCCACTACATCGGCGGCGACGCCAGGGGATCCCACGTCATGCCGCTGATGCCGGTGCCCCTCAACACCCCGGTTACCGGGATGTACTGCCTGCCGCTGGTTTCCTGCATTGGCTTCTCGCTGAACGGGGGCGGCAAGTTCTCGGACTCCTTCGTCGATTTCTTCGACAATGTCGCTTGGGACTACGTCCGGAATCAGGCTCAGGAGAAGGGTATCGCCATGCGTTCTCAGGGCTGGTCGGGAGCGGCCATGCTGCCCTACGGCGAGTTGGAATATTCCGGCTTCCGCACCAGCATCGGCGACCTGGTGGACCGATTCGCCATCCGCAACGGCAAGGAATCGGCCGCCATCCCCGAAAAGGCCGGCGCCGCTGGCGACGACTAGACCACATCAAACACGTATAGCGCCGGAATGCAAAGGGCCTGCGACACAACCGCAGGCCCTTGTTGAATCCCAAAGTCCAGCGATTTCACTCATCGGATTCCGTCGCCTGCCGAAGAGTCAAAAACGCTTCCTTGAGTGGCTGGCTTACCGCGCTATCCGTTTCAGCCAGAACCAGAGATTGATAGGCGTTCAGAAACTCGATTCTCGCGCGGTGGATTCTCGCGCGGTGGAAGAAATGCAGGAAATGGTGCAAAAATCCGATGCAGTCCAGTACAACAATTTCCACCCCGTCCAGCATTTCGTACCTGGATTGAGCGTATCCTTTTACTTGTTGGTCAATGGACTCCGTGGTGATGAAAACGTAGTTGTCTATGCGGGGGGTATGCGAAGCAATCTTAGCAACTGCCCGGTCTATATCGTCGGCGGCCACTCGCTTCAGCTTCATTTCGTAGCTGGTTACAACTTTGTCTTCATTCTCCAGGCATACTTCCACATCTCCCAACGCTCCCGTTTGTTCGTCGGCTGCGTTATGGGAGAGCAAAGCTCTGACTATTTCACCCGTCTTGCTTTCGACAGCCTTAGTAGGCGGCGGCCACGACCAAGACGGGCTGGCGGCTGGCGTTTCGGCAAGCCAGGTGCTGTTCTATCAGGGAAACGATGGCTTCCGATGATAAAGGCAAGCTATCCCTACCGGCCTCAATCCCCGCGAGAAGAGTCTCCATCCGCCGACTTTTCTCATCCCGGACCACGCAGAGCAATCGTATCGTGTCGGCAAGAACATCCTCTGCCGTCACTCGGCCATTCGCGAGGTCATCGAGTATGTGAAGAGTGTCCCGATACACTTGGGGCGGCCGACCGACGATAGTGACATCCGTCGTCAGCGGAGCAGCAATGTTCCGCAAAGCGGGCGTAAGGAATGCAGTTGTGGAATTGCAAGGTAGATTCTTGCTATTGATGAACCCTGTAATGTAACGCTCGTCATAAGTTCGCCCTGAAAACGACGAATCTCCTCCGATTTCCGTATAAGGCTCCCGAGGGTCAACTTCAGGACGATCAATTTTAGCCAGCGTACATGCCATGAGAAGTCGAACGCCTGCTCGATTCGAGAGGCAACGCGCCACGTATTCGATTCGCTGCAATACTGATTCATCTGATACTAGATACTAGTGGCATATCTTGGGCGTTTTCGACCTTGTTGCATAACTGTTCGAGGACTTGGTCTGGTGGTTTCGCCATTAGCTCAACTTCATTTTGTCTTGAATCTTGCTTAAGGAAGACGTTTTTTCCGGGTCGTAATTTGTCCAGAGCACTTCAACCCGCTTGCCTTTTGTCGAGTGGTTGGTTTTTGGAAGGGAAACATACTTGAACCAGCGGGTTTCCGGGTAGAGCCGGTTAAGCAGTGGGCAATCGTAGTTTGAGAAGGCCACCATCCCTAGGACGGAGTTAAGAATACCGGCAAGTTCCTCGTGCTGTTCGTCCGTCATCTCGAACCTGTAGGCGCTTGAATCACCGCGGGTTTCGTGCACATAGGGAGGATCGCAATAGAACAGAGTCTCGAGTGAATCATATAGCTTGATTACGTCAATAGACGGCCGGTTTTCGATTTGAACGCGCAACAAGCGTTCAGAGATTTCTGGCAGGGCATCTACGCCACCCAGCCAGCGGCTGACGACGCCGCTCATTCCCGCCCTAGTGGTGTTTTTGCAGTTGGCCCACCGGCCCAGCGAGGCGGTTTGCGCCAAGCCCGTCCGCACCTGCCGTGCCCGGATGTAGAAACGACGCGCCCGTTCCACCGGGGGTAAGTCCGGGTCAAGCGTACACGCTATGCCGAACTCCTCGCGGGAAAAGGGCGTCAGCCCGATAAGGCGGGTCAATTCTTCGGATTCATTGCGAAGCACCCGGAAGAAATTACATACTTCCCCGTCAATATCATTGTAAGTCTCGACCGGAGAAGGGGGTCGATTCAACAGCAGGGCCGCCGACCCTGCAAACGGCTCGCAGTAGTGATGGCACTCCGGAAGTAACGGCAGCAACCAATCAAGGTGCGAAAACTTTCCACCATACCATCCAAACAGGATTAGTTTCTTTTTCCGGGCAAGTCTCGAAACCGGCGGAGGCGCGTTCTTTGGTCCCATGCTTCTGGCAGATGGATTTCCGCTATTCATATTGGTTTTGTCCCCTGCGCTCATTACCTTTGCACCGGAATTAGCCTTAATCCGCGATTCGGATTGACAGTTCCCGCAGTTGGGATGGAGCAACGGTGGCCGGGGAGTTGAACAGCAGGTCAGTGCCGCTCTGCGTCTTGGGAAAGGCGATGACGTCCCGGATGGAGCTGGCGCCAGCCAGGATGGCGCAAAGCCGATCGATGCCGGGTGCGATGCCGCCATGGGGGGGCGCCCCGTACTCGAAGGCCTCGAGAATCTGGCGGAAGCGCTCGCCCACGTCCTCCCGGCTGTAGCCCAGGATGGAGAAGATTTTCTCCTGCAATTCGCGGCGGTGGATTCGGATGCTGCCACTGGCCAACTCGGACCCGTTGCAGACCAGGTCGTAAGCCTTTGAGCGGATGGCCCCCAGGTCGTCGCCGTCCAGCAGTTCCTCCTCCCCGTCGGCGGGAGAGGTGAAGGGGTGATGCGACGAGTCCCAGCGATTGGCGTCCTCGTTCCACTCGAAGAGCGGAAAATCGGTGACGAAGGCAAAGACCAGCTCTTCTGAGTCGGCCAGTTCCAGCAGCCCGGCTACATGATTGCGCATTGCGTTCAGCCAGACGTTGACGCGGGCAGGCGGCCCGGCCAGGAGCAACACCGCGTCGCCCGGCCCAGCGCCCATCTTCGCAGCCAGCCGCCCGTGCCACTCGGGGGGCATACGAAGTCCCGCCGATTGCAGTATTTCCTCTTCGCTCTGCTCGGCGACCGGCGCGGACCCCCGGTAGCGGATATGGGCGAGTCCCCCGGCGCCCGCTTCCCGGGCGAAGGCGTCCAGTTCCCGCACTTGCGACGTGGTGTATCCGGCGAGGCCCGGCGCCACGAAACCATTGATGCACCCGCCGGACTCAATGACAGAGTGAAAGACGCGAAATTCGGTCTCCGCCGCCAGGCCGGTTACGTCGGTCATTTCCAGGCCGAAGCGCAGGTCGGGCTTGTCGGAGGCGTAACGGGCCATCGCCTCGGCGTGGGTCAGGCGGGGGAATGGCTTCCGCAGCTTCTTGTGGGGGGCGACGGTTTCGATCATGCTGGTGTAGAGCTCTTCGGTCAGAGCAAGCACATCCTCCTGGTCTACGAAGCTCATCTCGAGGTCAAGCTGCGTGAACTCCGGCTGGCGGTCGGCCCGCATATCCTCATCGCGGAAGCAGCGAGCTATCTGGAAATATCGCTCGACCCCGGAGACCATGAGCAACTGCTTCAACTGCTGGGGCGACTGGGGCAGGGCGTAGAAACTGCCCGGCTGGAGACGGCTGGGAACCAGAAAGTCCCGTGCGCCTTCCGGCGTGCTTCTGATGAGGATGGGCGTTTCGATTTCGAGGAAGCCTTGGGCGTCAAGGAAGTCGCGGATGTACTTGACCACCCGGTGGCGCAGGACGAGGTTCCGTTGCATTGCTGGGCGGCGCAGGTCCAGGTAGCGGTAGCGCAGCCGCAGGCTCTCGTCGGCTCCGGCGTCGTCCGAGATATAGAAGGGCGGCGTGAGCGAGCGGTTAAGCACCGTAACCGCCGATGCCATGACCTCGATGCCGCCGGTCTCCATGGCGGGGTTTTCGCTGCCTGCGGGCCGTTGCCGGACAAGGCCCTTGACCTGCACCACCCACTCCTGACGCATCTCTTCCGCGATGTGCGCGGATTCAGGAGAAAGTTCGGGATTGAATACTACCTGAACGATGCCTGAGCGGTCGCGCAGGTCCAGAAAAATAATTCCGCCGTGGTCACGTCGTCGGGCTACCCAGCCAGCCAAAGTGACCTCGGCATCCGCGTCGCTGAGACGCAGGTCGCCGCAGTTGGCGCCCTTCATGTGTACGGAGACGGGCACTCGGAGCCTCCCAAACTTGTTTCTAGAAGAGAAATGAGGCGGACTAACCGCCGGGGAATATCCGCAGGATGTCCTGGAACGGGCTGGCCGGCTGATTGTCTATACCGGCGGCGGCTTCGGCCAGGGCTGCCGGGGTGCTTACGGGCGGCAGGCATAGGGTGTCCAGGCAAAGGTGGGCCAGTGCAGCCCCGCCCGCAGATACGGTCTTGATTTCGAGGTTGGGGTCGCTAAGTCGAAGGGCGGCGTACAGGAGTTCGCGGCAGGTCGGGTCTTCGGGGCTGCCTTCTACCGTCACTTCCACCATCGGGTTGCTGAACAGGTCAACGGTCAGACCGAATTCGGCGGCGAATTCGCCCTGCTCCCGGAAAACTCCGGCGAAGGCGCCGAGCGTGGCCTCACAGAGCTGCCGGTAGTCCTCGTTGCGGGTGGATTGATACAACCGCAACAGTCCCTGCACCGCCGTCATATTCTCCGTCATTTGCTTTTCGCGCACCTGAAGGTGGCCCACCGCCTCGTCGTCGGCCTCGATGTCGAAGAAACCGCCGTCCTGCTCGTCGAAAAATCGGTCTACCATAACGGCAGCGACCTGGACCGCCCTGTCAAGGTAGCGTGGTTCGGCGGTGCTGGCGTGGGCCTGCATCAGCCCGGTTAGCAGCCCGGACCAGTCGGACAGCAGGGCAGGCGGGTCTCCATCTCCGCTTTCTGAATACACGTGACTGAAACGTCCGCTTTCGGCCATGCGGTCGATGCGCTGCACTACATCCAAGCCAATGCGGCCCAGTTCCGGGCGGCCCAGTTTCCAGGAGGCATCCAGCAATGTGGCCGCCGTCATCGCGGTTGGGCCGGAGTAGCAAAAAGGGTCGCAGGGCGGCGGAACGGACGCAGCCCTGCTCTCGGGATTCAAGGCGAAATAATCGGAATGCGCGCCCTGACTGCCGTGGAACCCTCCGCTTTCCGTGTCGTAGAGGTGGTTGAGCAGATAATCGAAGGTTCTTCCGGCCGCGGACCGGTATCCTTCCGCAAGCTCAGGATGGGCGGGTTTCAGGATGATGGATGCGTCCAGATAGATGCGGGCGAGCTGTGCGTTGTCCTCCAGCATCTTCTCCCGTTGCGGCCCGTACCAGTCGGCGGTGGCGCTGTACCGGAAGAAGCCGCCGTCAACGCCGTCAAACATCGGGGAATCAACCATGTTGTCCAGCGACTTTCGAATCATCGCGGCGTAAAACTCTTCGCCGGTGGTGCGGTACAGGTGAAGGACAGTGCGCAGGATCGCAGGGTTGGTGAATTTTGGTTCGTTGCCGAATCCGCCGTTGATAGCATCGTAGGCGCCGGCCACAATCCGCGAGACCCGGTCGGTGAGGGAGCTTTCGACCTCTGCTCCGGCGGTGACCCGTCGAGCATGGTCCCGGCGTCGGCGCAGCAGGTCGCGGGATTGCTCGTATAGCTGTGGTTTTTCGTCCCGGTAGGCGCCTTCCAGTTCCATCAGCATGGCCATGAACTGGTCGGGAGGCAGGTAGGTCGCGCCGCCAATCAGCCCGCCGTGGGGTGTCAGGAAGGCGGTGGTGGGCCATCCGCCCACGTTGTAGCGGGCGTTGATGTCGGGCCGGTGGTCGTTGTCCACCCGCACCGCGATGAAGCCCCGGGCCAGTAACGACTGAACGTCAGGGTCGGAGTAGGTGGTCTCGTCCATCACATGGCACCAATAGCACCACGCGGCGGAGACAGACAACAGCACCGGCTTGTCTTCGGCCTGCGCCCGGTCAAAGGTAGAACGCGCCCACGGCAACCATTCGATGCAGTGCGCTTGATTGGGGTTGGGAGAAAAACGAATGCTGGTCACTACGCCTGTCCTGAGCCTGCCGAAGGGAGGGCCTTTAATTGCCGTTCATTCATTGCTTGCCTAAGGGCGATTACGCCGGATTTCGGCATTTCAAGTTAGCATAGAGACCGAAATTTTTCAATTACGGCGACCTCCCTGGCGCCCGGTCCCGATTGCCTGAGAAAAGGCCAAGGTCCCTATGCCGAAACCAGCGCTTCCTGCTCCAACCGAAAGTTTGCGTGGGAAACGGGGAGCGACAGCAGGACTTTCGCCTGCTCCAGAACGCTTGCGGGCGCTTGCTCTTTCGTCGTGCTCAACAGCGTTACGAACTCACCGCCGTCAATTGCTGCAACGGGAACGCCGTTGCGGTAGGCGAGGCGGTTGCCCGGAACCGACGGCACCCGGGGGCCGGGAGTGAGGATGCCGGCCAAATTCAACGGGTCGCAGGCCGATACCACGATCAGCCGGTCGTTTGCCTCCCGCTTGCCCCATTCGTTATGGCGGCGGCGAAGCGTGTCCGCTGCTTCGGGGAGAGCGAACTGCTCGCCGATGAAGCCGGACACAAACCGCCCGCCCCGAATCTCGCCTCGCGCTTCGAGCCGGCGCAAAACTCGGGCCAGGTCCCGCCAGCGAAGGGCCAGCGAATCGCGGGCCAGCAGTTCGGGGAAGAGAATGCCATAGCGGAACAGCAGTTGCCTTGCCACGGCCTCGGTGCGGTCTTCCACCGGATCGGGGGCCTCCAGCAGCCACCACCGGCTGAAACCCCGGCGGCGTTGCAGGATGCCGCGTCCGGGAGTGGAGGGGCGGCGCGGGCGCTTGGTTCCCCGCAGCCTCTGGCGCAGCGCCTCCAGCCCGTCACCTGTGGCGAGACCTGCCGCGGCTAACGTCCACAGCGCTTCCTCCACATCCGAGGGCAGCCGCTTGGTTGCCGATGCGATGTCGGACTGGAATGACGCGCCCCGCTGCCGCATATATTCCAGCGCCTCTTGGGCTGCGCCCGCCAACCCGTTGTCGGCAACTTCCTCAGCGGGCAGCAGCCAGTCCAGCGACTCGCGCAGGGCCAGGGCTACCGGAGTGAACCGCGAGAATGCGGCCTTCCCGCCGGAGGAGGGGCTGCCGCCGGCCGCGTTGTGGCGAGCGGAAAACCGGCCCCATACCACCTCACCGCTGAGGCAGAGTTGGTCCAACAGAATGCCGCTGTACTCAGCAACACGGGAACCGAGCATTTCCCCTTCCATAACACCGGCGGAGGACTCGAACCCCTGCAATTTCTCGATCACGGACAGCAGGCCGCCCTCGCCGTGAAGCCTTGCCTCCGGCGAAACGTGCTGCCAGTCCAGGAGGAAGCGAATGAAGGTCGCAGCCGAAACCGGCTCCACCTGGCTGCGCAGTGAGTCGATGGTGGAGCGGTGGATGCGAGCTAGAATTCGGCGATCGCAGAATTCCTCGCCCTCGACGGATTGCCGGTATCTGCCCCGCAGAATCACGCCCTCATGCTCCAGTTGCCCCAAGGCATACAGCACATCGCCTTCCGGCAGGGCCAATGCGGATGAGATCTCGCTGGCGGTAAAGGGACCTATGCAGTCCACCCAGCCGCGAACCAGGGCCAGTATTGCGTCTTCCCTGCTGCCTTCGAACCGCCCGTTGGCGAACATGGACAATGATGCCCTCGGCTCCGGGTTCGATGAGATGCCATCGTAGGCACGACGCACAACGTCCAGCCGTTCTGCCGCGACCCAGCCAGCCAGCTCAAGCCCTGAGTTTGTCGAAGGTTCCCCTGAGTTTGTCGAAGGTTCCGAGGTTACGCGATACGCTCGCCCGTTTCCGGCCAACTGCTCCAGCCACGGCAGCAGCGGCAATTCGGCCATAGCAGGACGGGTTAGTCCGGCGGGGCCTTCTGGCAGTACACCGAGGGTCAAGAGAGCGTCGTGCAGTTCGTCCACGTCGCGAATACGAGGCCAGGCGTTTTCCGATTCCTGCCGGATGGCGTAGGGGTCGAGGCAGGTCAGGTCGCGGGAGTCCTCCGGCAGGGCGCGGCGCAGTGGCACGGCCCGCGCGCGGCGCTCTTCCAACGGAGCGTCGTCCAGGAAGGCGTAGGGCATGGCGTTAAGTATCTGGTGCGAGAAGACCGACGGCTGCACTGTGTCGCGCCCGAATACCTCGATCGCGCCCGATTCAATGCCGGCCAGCAGTGCACGGCAGCCTTCCATGTCGGAGGCTTCAGTCAGGCAGTCGCGCATGGTCTCGAACACCAGCGGATGGTCGGGTAATTCTATGTCGCCGGGCGGCGCGTTGTCCTGGCAGGCCACCTGCGCCGGAAACACTGCGGCCAGCAGGTCGTCGGAGCGCATCCGTTGCAGGGGCGGAGGGACCTTTTTCCCGCCGCTATGCCGCAGGATGGCCAGGGCGCGGGTCGCGTTCCAACGCCAGCGGGTGCCGAAGATGGGCGCCTGCAATATCGCCTGCGTCAGCACATCCTCAATGGTATTGGGCTTGACGTAGCTGAATATACCCTCGACAGGCATCGATAGTCCGGGGCCCAGGGAGAAATTCAGCCCGTCGTCGGTGGCCACAGCCTGAAGCTCGAAGTCGAAGGAGCGGCAGATTTTCTTGCGCAGCGCCATGCCCCAGGCGCGGTTTATCCGCGCTCCGAAGGGGGCGTGAATCACCAGTTGCATCCCGCCGCTTTCGTCGAAGAAGCGCTCGGCGACCACTCGGCTTTTTGATGGCGTCACTCCCAGCACCCGCTTGCCCTCTTCGATGTAGGCGACGAGCTGGCGGCTGGCCTCGGCGTCAACCCCGGACTCGGTGACCACCCACTCGCGGGCCGCGCCACTGTCGGGCAACAGGCGGTCTATGCCCTCCCGCAGTTCGCTCACCTCGTCCGACAGTTCGTTGGTACGGCCCGGAGCCTCGCCCAGCCAAAAGGGAATGGTGGGCGGTTGCCCGTGGGCGTCCTCCACCCGGACGCGGCCGTTCTCGACGCGACGGATCTTCCAGGCATTGTTTCCCAGGAGGAACACGTCGCCCTTCAGGCTTTCTATGGCGAAGTCCTCATTGACCGTGCCGACGAATGTGTCTTCCGGCTCGGCGATGACGTCATAGTCAGCATTCTCGGGGATGGCGCCGCCGCTGGTCATGGCAGCCAGGGGCGCGCCTCGCCGTCCCTTGACTATGCCGTTCACGCCGTCGCGGTGCAGGTAGGCCGCCCCGCGTCCGTGTCGGCGGGCGAACCCTTCAGACAGCGTTTCGATGGTCTGGTCGAATTTTTCGCGGGGCAATTCCCGATAGGGGTAGGCGCGGCGCGCCAGAGAATACAGGTCGTCTTCGGCCCATTCCTCCTGGGCGCAGGCAGCTACAATCTGCTGGGCCAGCACATCCACAGGCCAGGGCGGAATTGACAGCGTGTCCAGGTTGCGGCGGCGGACGGCGCGGGCCAGCGCGACGCACTCGGCCAGCTCGTCGCGGGTGAGGGGGAACAGCCGGCCCTTGGGCTTGCCGCCCACCGAGTGCCCGGAGCGGCCCACCCGTTGCAACAGAACCCCGATGGAGCGGGGCGAGCCAATCTGGCAGACAAGGTCAACATCGCCGATGTCGATGCCCAGTTCCAGGGACGCCGTGGCGACGCATACCTTGACCTGCCCGGCCTTCAGCTTGTGCTCGGCATCCAGACGGGTGGCGCGGGACAGGCTGCCGTGGTGGGCCACCACCGCTTCCTCCCCCAGGCGGATGCTGAGCTGATGGGATACGCGCTCCACCAGCCGACGGGTGTTGACGAATACCAAGGTCGTGTCGTGCTCCTGCACCAAACTGGCTACGCAGTCCAGCGTTTCGCTCCAAAGCTCGTGGGAGGCAATGGGGCCGAGTTCCTGCTCCGGCAGTTTCAGCGCAAGGTCAATCTCCCGGGAATGTCCGGTGTCCACGATGGTGCAGGCGGCCTTGCCGTCGGCGCCGATGTTGTCGTTGCCCACCAGCAGCCGCGCTATTTCCTCGATGGGACGTTGCGTGGCCGAAAGCCCGATACGCACCACTGGCTGCTCCGACAGTGCGCAGAGCCGCTCGACCGACAGCGACAGGTGCGAGCCGCGCTTGTCGTCGGCCACAGCGTGAATCTCGTCGAGGATTAGAGTGTTTACGCCCCTGAGTCCGCGCCGTCCGCTGCCGGATGTCAGCAGGATGTAGAGCGATTCCGGCGTGGTTATCAGGATGTGGGGCGGCTTCTTCGCCATCCTCTGGCGTTCCGCCTGGGGAGTGTCGCCAGTGCGCACGCCGACGCGAATCTCTGGGAAAGCTCCGACGCCATTGCCATCCAGGGCACGGAGTTCCGGGAATATCCCCTCTCCTTCCGGGCAAAAGTGAGGACGTTCATTACTTTCGCCCCCGTCATTTCGAGCCATCTTACCCGCGGCCAGCTCCGCAATCTCCTCCAGCGGCCCGGCCAGATTCTTCTGAATGTCGTTGGAGAGAGCCTTGAGCGGAGAGACGTAGACGACCTGCGTAGTATCCGGCAGTTCGCCATCGAGTCCGTGCCGTACCAGGCGGTCGATGCAGGTCAGGAACGCGGCCAGCGTCTTGCCGGAGCCGGTAGGCGCCGCGATGAGCGTGTGGCGCCCTTGGGCCACTGCCGCCCAGCCTTGGGCCTGCGCCTCGGTGGGCTGCCGGAACCGTGCCTCGAACCACTCGCGGATGATCGGATGAAAGTGGGATGTGGACACGTCGGAGATGCTTCCTTTCCACCCGGGGGGGTGCGCGGTGCGCTCACGTTAATGACTGCCAGTATTGTCCCTGCTGGTAACCGTCGGCGCAAGGCGTGGATGTCAGCGGATTTGACGCCATCGCAGATGCGCCTTAGCATTGGCGGCGGCGGGCGTAGAGTCCGCTAATCCTGCATTGAATGCGAGGCGCCAATGACTCAGTTGTCCAGCAAGCAGTTATTGGAAGCTAGGGCCAATCCCTTCGGCGGCATGGTCATTGCGCCGGGTGAACTGCCCGCCGATGCCGCCGAGTTTGCTCTGCGGCTTGACGCTTCCCTGGAACAGTGGACCGCCGACGGTATCAAGGCGGCGTGGCTGGAAGTGCCCATCGGCAAGTCTGCGCTGATTCCCGAGGCGGTCAACCGAGGATTCATCTTCCACCATAGCGGCGACGACTACCTGATGCTCACGGCAATTCTGCAAGAGGGCGCGTGGGTTCCCAATTTCGCCACTCACTACATCGGCATCGGCGGCGTGGTGCTGACACCGGAGCGCGAACTGCTGGTGGTGCGGGAAATCTACGGCGCCGCCGGACGACCGCCGACCCTGAAACTGCCCGGCGGCGCACTGCATCCCGGCGAGCACCTGGCCGATGCGGTGGAGCGCGAGGTGCTGGAGGAGACCGGGGTGCAGGCCGAGTTCCAGTCCATCGCCTGCTTCCGGCAATGGCACGGCTACCGCTACGGCAAGTCCGACATCTACTTCGTCGGACGGCTCCGTCCGTTGAGCAGGGACATCACCATGCAGGCCGACGAGATTCAGGAATGCCTCTGGTTGCCGGTTGACGAATTCCTGTCCCGCGAGGACATCAGCAACTTCAACAAGCAGATAGTCCGCGCCGCCTTGGAGTCGGAGGGCGTGGTGCAGTCCTTCATCCCGGGCTTCGGTGGCCCCGACACCCGCGAGTACTTTATGCCGGCGCACCTGGTAGACGGCGATGGGGTCGTTGCCTTCCCCGGCAAGGACGCGGTGGTGGACGTATAATAGCCGTCAAAGCGGGACACGCCTCATAGAGTTCCCTCTCCCTCCGGGAGAAGGTTAGGGTGAGGGGATTCCCCGACGTTTCTGAATTCGATAATTTCAGGAGCCGAGATGGCAAACCAGCAGACTCCGGTAAACACCGAACAGGGCAACACCACCCAGCGATCTACCGGACGCCCCGTTATTCGATCCACCGAGGGCGTGATTTCCAGCGGCCACTACCTCACTTCGATGGCCGGAATGCGGATGCTGCTGAGCGGCGGCAACGCCTTTGACGCCCTGGTGGCCGCCGGGTTCGCCGCCGCCGTGGTGGAGCCGATTGCATCGTATTCCCTCGCCGCCGAAGGCGTG
The DNA here is from genome assembly GCA_965261945.1 of Dehalococcoidia bacterium. Classification (GTDB taxonomy): domain Bacteria; phylum Chloroflexota; class Dehalococcoidia; order Lucifugimonadales; family UBA3495; genus VXOI01. Next base: position 988,351 of record CBDHEF010000002.1, on the reverse strand, counting down.
TTCATGCTCTACGACTCGGCCAGCGGTGAGTTGCTGTCGCTCAGCGGTCAGGGCACCGCCCCCGGCAAAGCCACCCCGGATTTTTACAGGTCGCAGGGCCTGGAGCGCATCCCAACCGGACCCGGACACCAGCAATCCCACTTGTCCTTCACCCTGCCCGGTGTGGTGCACGCCTTCATCTCGCTGGCTGAGCGCTACGGCGCCAAGAGCATCGACGAAATCCTGGCCCCGGCCATCAGCTACGCCACCGACGGTATCCCAAACTATGAATATATGCTCGACCGTCTGGATTCGGGCGCGACGGCGCAGCAGTTCGACCTGTACGGGCCGGGCGGCTGGGACGTGTTCTACCACAACCGGCAGGTTCCCGCCGCCGGGACGCGGCTGGTGCAGCCCGGACTGGCCAACACGCTTCGGGCCATGCTGCCCGGTTCAGGCAACGGCCCCACCCTGTCGAGAGTAGAGGGCCTTCAGAAAGCGCGGGATACGTTCTATCGCGGGCCGGTGGCCCAGCAGATTGCCGACTCGGTGGCCAGTGTCGGCGGCATAATGTCGATGGAAGATCTGGCGGCCTACAAGTCTCAGTACGAAACGCCGGTCAAGACCACCTTCCACGGCTACGAGATTCACGGGCAGGACTCGTGGACGCAGGGGCCGGTCCTGATGCAGACGCTGAATATGCTGGAGCGTTTCGACCTGCGGGCCATGGGCCATAACAGCCCGGCCTACATCCATACCGTCGCCGAAGCGATCAAGCTGGGCTTCGGAGACCGGGAGGCCCACTATGGCGACCCCGACTTCTCCACAATCCCCATCGACGGCCTGCTGTCCAAGGAATACGCTGCCGAACGCGCCCGCCTGATTGATCTGGAGACCGCCTACCCCGCGCAGCCCGAAGGCGGCGACCCGTGGCGGTACTCCAAGAAGTCCCGCGGCCCTAACGTACATGGAAACGGGGGCGCACACGGTAGCAATGGCCTGCCCGCTCCCTCCGACCCCGCTACGGCGGACGCCTCGGCGAAAGAGGGAACGACTCACGTCTCGGCCATGGACCGGCAGGGCAACATGGTGTGCGGCACAATAAGCGGCGGGGCCTTCGGCAAGTCGGTGTTCTTCCCGGTGTTGGGCTGCGCCCTCAGCACTCGCATCGAGATGTTCAACTGCGAGGACGGGCATCCCAACGTCGTGGAGCCGGGAAAGCGTCCTCGGACTACTCTGGTGAACTACATCATCAGCAAGGACGGCCAGCCGGTTATGACTGTCGGCTGCCCCGGCGGCGACAACCAGACCCAGGCCAACGTGCAGTTGATGCTGAACGTCATCCTGTTCGGCATGGACCCGCAGCAGGCAGTGGAAACTCCGCGCTTTGCGACGCAGAGCAACGTCAACTCCTTCTACCCCCACGTCTACCATCCGGGCAGGCTGGACCTGGAGCAAGCCATCCCGGAGACCACCGCCGAGGAACTGCGGGCGATGGGCCACAAAATAGCGAGGACCGTTGACTGCGGGATGGGGGCCACAGTGTCCGTGCGCGACACGGAGACCGGCTACCTCAGCACCGGCGCCGACCCGCGCCGGGCCTGCTACGCCCTCGCGGTCTAGGCGGAAGCGGCAGCCGCAGGGACGGCATGGGGCGCATCATACGCGAAGCTCAACAGGGGCGGGACATCATCCCGCCCCTGTTTCTGTTCCTGCATTCTGACTGGTTTTGGATTCCGAAAGCCGTGTTTTCTCCACATTCTTGACTATAATCGTAAAGGTAATCGGGAATGTTGGGGTGGCAGCCCCGGATCAACGGAGGGATCAAGAGATGCTCGCAGGACTAACCGCCGGAGCTATTGCCGCTGTAATCGCGGCGCTGGTGTCTCTTCCGCTACATTCTCCGTTGGACAGCGCTTTCAACAGCGCCACGGTCGCGGTGGCGGCCTTGGTTGTGGGGGTGATTTCCGGCTTCCTGTGGACTCGTTATAGCGACCGTATGCTGTGGTTCCTCGGGGCGCTGGCCGGCCTGTTCGTCATCGCCCTCGCGATCGCGTTCGTGGGGAACACCCAGCTGGACCGTATGGTGTCCTTCATGGCGCCCCTCGCGGCTATTGTCGTTGTTGTCTGCGCAGCGCTCACGCCGTTGCTGGCCTCATTGTCCCGGAAGCCTGCCATGGGATTGTTGAAATGGTCGCCGTTTGTATCGGTGGTCATCGCTCTCGCGGTGGGGTTCGCGCTGGTAACGCAGGGCGACGCGGAAAGCGGGGAACTAGCCCTGCCGCCACCGCCAACGGCGGCCGCAACGCCGTCGGCTCCCATACCGACGGCAACCACGGCTCCACCGACAGCCACGACCGCAGCAGTGCCATCGACCGCCGAGGCGACTGCGCGGGTTACTCGTTCCGCCGCTACATCCGTGCCGGCAGAGCCAACGCCTGAACCTCCCCCGACCGCCGCCTCTGCCGCGGGCGGAGAGCCGGGCCAGCAGTTCATCGTCGGAGAGGGGTCAAAAATCACCTTCGAGGTAGAGGAAGAGCTGGGCCGCGCACCCATTCGTTTCAAAGCAGTTATTACCGGCGAGGGCTTGAGCGGCGTGGCCAACCTGGACGGGCAGCCGTCGGTGGTGACCCTTGACCTGCACTCGCTGGAGAGTGACCAGCAGTTCCGGGACCAGTACATACGCAGCAGTTTGTTCCCAGACACCCCCGAAGCAGTCGTTACCGTCGGCCAGTTGCCCGACCTGCCCCAGAGCTTCTTGGACGGCGAGGAGACAACCGGGCAACTCACCGGCTCCATAAAAATCGGGGAGACCGTCACGCCGTTGGTGTTTGACGTGACGGCCCGAAATGACGGAAACGCCATCAACATTCTGGCCCGGACCACGTTTACCTGGGAGCAGTTGGGATTGGCCAAGCCTACGGCCCGGTCGGTGGTCTATCTGGCCGACGAGGTCGCGGTGCAGGTGCTTCTGGTAGCCACCGCACCCTGAGCCTGGCCCGGAGCGTCATGGGCCGGTGGAAGGTCTCAGCTTCCCACCGGCACGGCCTGCTTCTGCTCCGAGGAGCGGCGCAGGGCGTCTACCAGCCGGTGCAACTCCACCGCCGTGTCGAAGTCGGGCTGGCGCTCGCCCTGGCCCCGGATGGCCTCGCCGAACATATAGTAGAGCTGTCCCACGTTGTAGGGCGCGCCCTCGGGCATACCCTCCAGCACGAAGCGGTGCTGTCCTGAGATGGACAGTTCCTCCAGGTCGTCGCTCCCCCGCGCTCCATGAATCCGCACCGGGCCAAGCTGCGGCGAGTCTTCGGAATCGGCAATCAGCGTGCCTTCCCGCCCGTAGACTTCCAGGCGATAGCCGCTGCCGGCCCACGGGATGCTGGCTACGTGGGCGGAGACCACCGCGCCGTTGGTCAGCCGCCCGTTAATCAGGATATTGTCCGGGGCGGTGACGTCAAGGTACTGGTCGGTGTCGGTCTCGTACCACTGCGAGCATTGCGTGGAGACTATGGCCGATACCTCGGCAAAGTCGCCGACAACGAAGCGCATGGCGTCCACGGAGTGGCCGGTGGCGATGGTCAGGGTGTTGGCTCCCAGCTCGTCGTCCCGCTGCCAGGTGCGGCCCGAGGGACGGGCCAGCACGCCGCCGCGAACCAGTGTCATGGAGCAGGACATAATCTCGCCGACGTAGCCCTGCTCGACGAGCTGCTTCATTTGGAGCACTGCGGGCGCGGCGCGGGCTTGCAGGCCCACCACGGCCCGGACCCCCTTGTCGCGGGCCAAGTCGGCCAGTTCCTCGGCCTCGCCGGTGGTGCGGCCCAGCGGCCACTCGGTGAAGACGTGCTTGCCGGCGTTGAGGGCGTCCTTGGTTATCTGGTAGTGGGCTGGCACCCGCAGCACCACGGCCACGGCGTCGATGTCGGGGTGGGCCAGCATATCCTGGTAGTTGTCGAAGGCCAGCCGCGCCCCGTACTGGCGCTGCGACTCCTCGGCGGTCTCCATGCGGGTGGTGCAGACGCCGGTCAGTTCGTACTCCGGGCTGGCGGCTATGGCGGGCAGGTGGGAACGGTGCGCCCACCCCACCGTGGGGCTGGCGCCGATGATGCCGAGACGGATTTTGTCGGCCATGATTTCACTCCCGATGTTGGCTGCGCCTCGGCGCTGGGCCGGGGCGATGCGAGGCTGATTATACATCGGGAGAGATTTACGGGCCGTTGCTCACGGTCGCGTTGTGTCTTCGTATTTCCGCCCAGTCGCTGCCGGGGTCCAAGAAGGTGATTATCACTTCCGACGAAGCGAAATTCGACGTCGCGCCTCTCTATCTCCATCGGCAACCCACGGAACATAAGGGGGTCGTCCGCTGAACCCGAGCTGCCTGATTGGGTTGAGCGGGCGGTGGCGGCGGAGCCGCTGCCTGGCTTTGGCCCTATATGCGTTTGTCATTCTTCCCACTGACCTGAATCGTCCATACGGCGCAGGTAAATGTCCCGGATTTCACCTGATTGACTCGTCTGTGTCGTAGCGTCTCGACTGGAAGCCTGTCGGTACACCACTATCGCTTCGCCTATCTGATTCCCGGCCCCGTCGCTGACAACGTAGTGTTTCCTGTCAGGTGATTTCCTGCATTCCGTCCTTTCCACGAAGACCACGTTGCTGTTTGTATGGGTCATCACCGCCAAGACGCCATAATAACTCGGGCTGGTAGAGGAGCCGCAGATATCCTCCACGGTCTCCCGAGCGCTGAGCGGCCTCTCTTCCCCCGGCAGCACCCACCAGACGGCAGTTCCGGCGACCGCCATCATTGCACCCGCAGCGTGGCCCCGTATTGCCGTCGCCTTCCCGGGCCGTGGCCAACTGCACCGCGGCGGCGATGGCCAGGATTGCTCCGACGGACAGCGGAACGACGGCGATACGCTTTCTGGCAAGGCTCATTTGTCTGCACAAAGTTTGTCCTGTTCGTGGTCAGAGGCTGACATAAACATAATAATGGAAATATATCCATGAAAATGTGCTATTCAAATTGCCATTCGCGGTCATTGGGAACTGTTGTGCGACGTCGTTGAGTCCCTGAATTGCCGGGGAGGCGGAACCTGCGGCGTAAGCGGATTCTCGCACCCGCCAGGACAACTCCCGGTTTGGCGTCCTGCGGTGGCGGGTTGATTTGGCCGGGCAGGGCTGATAGAGTTGGGGTATTCTGCCGAATTCCGGGAGGCTGGAGATGCGACGTATCCTGATTCCCCTGGTGTTCGTGGCCCTGCTGACCATTGCCGCGGTCGTCCCTGTTGCCGCCGATGGCGGTTCCGACGGCAGCCACCCCAGTGGCGGCTGTGACTACTCGGTGTAGTTCCTCCGTCCAGCAGGCTCTCGGCACAGCGCAAAATAGGAGGCCCCCGGTACCGGGGGCCTCCTATTTTGTCATCGAGATTGAGGTGAAGCGCGGGAGCGGCCTACAGCCGGTGCAGGTAACGGCTGATTTCGTAGTCGGTGACCTGCGAGCAGTATTCCTCCCACTCCATCCGCTTGTTCTGGATGAAGCTGGGGAATATGTGGGGACCCAGAGCCTCGCGGAGAAGCTCGCTGTCTTCGGCCAGGGCGATGGCGTGGCCCAGGCTGGTGGGGAGCGACCGGACGCCCAACGCCTGCCGTTGCGCCTCGCTCATGCCAGATGCGTTGCCGGACAGCGGCGGTGGGGCCGGATAGTCCTCTGCGATCCCCTTCATGCCCGCCGCCAGCATCGCGCTGAAGGCCAGGTAGGGGTTGCAGGCGGGGTCCGGCGCGCGGTACTCGATCCGCATGGAGCTTTCGTAGCCGGGCTTGTAGGCCGGCACCCGCACCAGGTCGGCCCGGTTGACATGAGACCATGAAACGTAGGCCGGGGCCTCGTAGCCCGGCACCAGCCGCTTGTAGGAATTCACCCACTGGTTGGTCACCAGCGTAATCTCCGGCGCATGGCGCAGCAGACCGGCGATGAACTTGCGCCCGACGTCCGACAGGTAATCCTCGTCGTCCTCGTCGAAAAAGGCGTTATTCTCGCCTTGAAACAGAGACTGGTGTATGTGCATCCCGGAGCCATTCTCGCCGGCAATGGGCTTGGGCATGAACGTGGCGTAGACCCCCCGCAGCTGGGCCAGCTCCTTCACCACCAGCCGGGCGGTCATCACGCTGTCGGCCATGGCCAGGGCGTCGGTGTATTGCAGGTCAATCTCGTGCTGGCTGGGGGCGGCCTCGTGGTGCGAATACTTGACCGGAACATCCATCTCGGCCAGGTTCAGTACCGTGTCGCGCCGCAGGTCGCTGGAGGGCTGGGCGGACACCTGGTCGAAGTAGCCGCTATGATCCAGCGGTTCGGGCTTTTCTTTGCCTCTCGGGTCTCCGGGGTCTTTCAGGTAGAAGTATTCCAGCTCGGTGCCGACGTAGTAGGTATAGCCCATGCGGGCCAGGCGCTCCAGGTTGCGTTTCAGTACGGCCCTGGAGTCGCCGGCGAATGCTTCGCCGCCGGGCCGCCGGATGTCGCAGAACATCCGGGCCACCGCGTTCTGGTGGGGCCGCCAGGGCAACAGTGTGAAGGTGTTGGGGTCGGGAAAGGCCCGCATATCGCTTTCGTCGGAGCGGGCGTAGCTCTCAATGGCCGAGCCGTCGAACCCGACACCTTCCTCGATGGCGTCGCGCAGGTCGGCAGCGTTTATGGCGAAGCCCTTCAAGTTGCCCAGTATGTCGGGAAACCAGAGGCGGACGAATTTCACGTCGTCGTCCTGGGCAGTCTGCAATACATAATCCAGCGCCGCCGCGTCCACGTTCGACCCGATTGCCATAACCGCCTCCTGTGCCGTGTCGGAAACGTCCAGATTGCTTATTATATGCCATCATCCGTAACCGGGCCGCAAGCCGATTGCCAGATGAACTACTATTCTACATCAGCGGAAACGGTTGTGGCGCGGCACGAATCCAGGCGCAGGCATCCATCGTATTAACGAGCGAGACAAGGAAACGGCAACGACGGCAACGGTAGGTAAGGAGGTGGCGCGCCTGGCAGGACTCGAACCCGCAGCCCCTGGGTCCGAAGCCCAGTGCTCTATCCATTGAGCTACAGGCGCAATGGCAACTTTATCTGTTGTTCCCTCTCTCCGGGAGGGGTGGAGGTGGCGACCGTTCAGTGGCGGCGCTTTTGGGGCGAGCGACGGGGTTCGAACCCGTGATCTCCTGTGCCACAGACAGGCGCCTTGACCACTCGGCTACGCTCGCCATGCACCACAATGCTAACAAATACGCGACTCTGTTACAAGCGTATCGCGCCGATTCTTCCGGGGCCGCCGGGCAGGCCGGAGGAGCGGCGCATTGAAACCGAAGTAAGCGGACGCCTACAATAACCAAGTAAAACTCCGCCCGGTGTGACGGGCGCGTCAGGACAGTTGGAATGAAAACAATCGCAGCCAATAAGCGGATTGGCATTATCCTAGCATTGACCGCACTACTCTTGGTGGCTGCCTGCGGCGGCGAGTCCAGCCCCGGCACGGCCACACCGGAACCCGCCGCCGTCCCCACCGAGGCATCGGCGGAAAGCGAAGAAACTGGGTCTCCAGTGTCCAGCGACGGCGGTAGTGGAGGCATGAACACCACCCGCCTGGTGCAACTCTCTGTTGACCCGCCGACTATCGACCCGCACGTGACCACCGATGCAACCTCCGCCCGCATCATCGTCGAGGTCTTTGGCGGGCTGGTCACCATCGATCCCGCCCTCAACATTGTCCCTGACCTGGCAGAAAGTTGGGACATCAGCGATGACGGGCTGGTCTACACCTTCCACCTCCACCCCGACGCAAAGTTCCATGACGGCACGCCGGTGACCGCCCATGACGTGCAGTGGTCGCTGGAGCGGGCCACCAACCCTCTAACCGAGTCTCCGGTGGTGGACCAGTACCTGGGCGATATTGTCGGCGTGGACGAGAAACTGGCAGGCGACGCGACGACTATTTCGGGTGTGCGGTTAATCGACGAGCAAACCATTGAGATAACCATAGACGAGGCCAAGTCTTACTTCCTGGCCAAGCTGACTTATCCCACGGCCTTCGTGCTGGACCGGGAAAACGTCGAGGCCAACCCGCGCAGCTGGTTCCGCGAACCCAACGGCACCGGACCTTTCCGCCTCACCGAGTACCGGGTTGGAGAAACGCTGAAGCTGGGCCGAAATGAACACTACCACCTGGGCCCGCCCAAGCTGGAGGAAGTGGAGTTTATCCTCAGTGGCGGCACTTCCATGCTGATGTATGAGAACGACGAGATACACGTAGCGGGCGTCGGCTTGGCCGACCTTGACCGACTCAACGACCCGAACAACGAGCTCTACCCCGAATTGAAGACTGCCCCTCCGTCTTTCAGCGTCAACTACATTGGCCTGAACGTCAGCGAGCCACCGCTGGACGACGTAAAGGTGCGGCAGGCCCTCAACTTTGCCGTCGACAAGCGGGAGATTGCCAGCATCGTCATGGGCGACCTGGTAGAGCCCGCCGACGGCATACTGCCGCCCAACTTCCCCGGATACGACGAGGGCGTCCGTGGGTATGAGTATGACCCCGTGAAAGCCAAACAATTGCTGGAAGAGTCCAAGTACGGCGACGACCTGGAGAACATACCGCCCATCACCATCACCACGCCGGGCAGCTTCGGGGCCAACGTCAGCCTGGACATGGAGGTGATACTCCAGATGTGGGAGCGCAATCTGGGTATCACCGCCGAGTTCCAGCAGACCGAATACGCCACCTTCCTGAAGGACCTGCACAAGGGCCGATTCCAGATGTTCGACATCGGCTGGATTGCCGACTATCCCGACCCGGAGAACTTCCTGGACATCCTGTTCCACAGCGAAAGCACCAACAATCACACCCATTACAGCAACCCTGACGTAGACGAACTCCTGATAAAGGCGCGGGTCGAGACCGATACCAACGCCCGATACGCCCTTTATAATCAGGCGGAACAGCAAATTCTCGACGACGCCCCCTGGGTTCCGCTGTGGTTCGACGGCGAGAGAAAACTGCTGGTCAAGCCCAATGTTCACGACTACCTGTTGCCGCCGCTGGTCATCCCGCGCTACCGCTACGTCTACCTGACCGAAGAATAGCCGCCCGATTTTCCCCTACCAGGGGGGATAGTCAGGGGGAAAGGAAAAGGAGTTGCCTCAACTATGGCCTCCTACATCCTGCGGCGCCTGATGTGGCTGCCGGTGATCCTGTTCACCGTGTCGTTCGTAACCTTTGTGCTGGGAAGGTACGGGCCCGGCGACCCGGTTCAGGTCCTGATGGGACAACACTCGAACCCTGCGGTCGTGGAGCGGATCAGGGAGCAGCGCGGCCTGAACGACAACATCTTCGTGCAGTACGGGCGATACATCGGCAACGTGGCTCGCGGGGACTTTGGGGAGAGCTTCAAGTACCGGGGCCGCACCGTCACCGAACTGTTGAAACCCAAGATGTGGGTGTCGGCCCAACTCAACATTGCAGCTATGATTCTTTCAGTTGGACTGGGAGTCCCCATCGGCCTGTTCGCCGCTCTGCGTCAGGGGTCGCTGTGGGACACGGCGGCGGTCATGATGACCCTGTCCTGGCAGTCGGTCCCGGTATTCCTGACGGCTCCTGGGCTGCTGTGGGTATTCGCGTGGAAGCTGGACGCATTGCCCACCCATGGCTGGGACGGCTTCTTCTCGACCAGCGTCATCCTGCCTGCCATCGCCATGGGCGTCCCTGGCGTGGCCATAATCACCCGGCTCACCCGCGCCAGCACTCTCGAGGTCATCAGCCTTGATTACGTCCGCACTGCCCGCGCCAAAGGCCTGCCGGAAAGGGTGGTGCGTCGGCGGCACATCCTTCGAAACGCCATGATCCCGGTGGTTACGTCGCTGGGCCTGTCGCTGGCGGGAATTGCGTTCACATCATTCATAGTGGAGCGGTTCTTCGGCATCCCCGGAGTGGGTAACCTGCTCATCGAGTCCATTTTCGCCAGAGATTTCCCCATTATAAATGGCGTATTGCTCATCGGAACCACCATGTTCATCATGGTCAATCTGGCTATTGACATGATCTATCCGGTGCTGGACCCCCGGATACGCTTGGGCGGTGGATATGCGGCATAGCGAGGCTCAGGCCGGGGCGCTGGAAATGCCGCGCCGGGGACGCAACTATCTCACTATTTCACTGCGCCGCCTGCTGTCCAACAAAGTGGGGGTCGTCTGCCTGAGCGTCATCCTGCTTATGTATGGCGCCGGCATTCTCGCCCCGGTGGTCACCCCCTACGGCTATAACGACCAAAACCTGGCCAACGTCAAGCAGCCGTCCAGCCTGTACCACCCTCTGGGCACCGACCGTCTGGGACGCGACATTCTGACCCGCATCATCTACGGGCTGAGAACTACCGTCATCCTGACCGTGGTCACTGTGTCCACCGGTGCGCTGGCCATCGGCATCACGCTGGGGTTGATCGCGGGCTACTTCGGAAGGATGACCGACACGATCATCATGCGGGTGGGAGAGATTACTACGTCCTTCCCGGAAATATTCCTAGTGCTGATTATCGTTCTGACCGTGCGCCCGCCGATGGTTGAGTGGCTGAGAAGGTTGGAGGATACGCTGGGAGTCGAGTTTGTCCACCTGGGGATAGCCGACTATTTCGCGCTGTCGCTGGGGCTGTCGCTGTTTTCCTGGTTCGCGATGGCCCGGTTGGTGCGCGGTCAGGTATTGCAAGCGCGTGAAGAGCAGTATGTGGACGCGGCCAGGGCTGTCGGCTGCCGCACGCCCCGGCTGCTATTTCGCCATGTGCTGCCCAACGTGTCAGGCCCGGTGATAGTGCTGGTGTCGGCGGGCTTGGGTGCGGTTGCCGGAGCCGAGGTATTTCTCAGCTTCCTTGGAATCGGCATCCAGCCCCCCGTCCCCAGCCTGGGGCTGATGATCTACGAAAACGGCAGCCTGTCGGTGCTCCGGACCAACCCCCACCTGCTGATGTTCCCGGTAGGAACCCTGGCCATTTTGCTCTTCACATTCAGTCTGCTGGGCGACGCGGTGAACGATGCTTTCAATCCCCGCACACGGTAGGATTTCGGTTTCCCTTTCTCCTGCGCCTCACGAAGGGCAGCGCTCCCAAGCCCAGCGGCCCGGCCATCAGCGCCAGCATCCCCAGCCCGACAGGCGAGATTCCTTCCGGCGGCGCGGAGCAGGGAGATGAGGAACTGCCTGAGTTGTCGTCCTGGGCTGACGGCGCAGGTTCCGGTTCCGCTGTTGCCTCTGCCTCCTCGGACTCGGCAGCAGGTTCAGCCTCCGGCCCGGACGGTTCAGCCGCGCCTTCTTCGGTGGCGGCATCTCCGTTGGAGATGCCTCCCTCGGCTTCCTCTATGCGGCTTTGCAACTCTTCGGGCGACGGCAGAGGGTCCAGGCCCATCGACCGCCGCCAGGCGCTGTCTATACCGTGCTGATCGAGGCCGTAGATCCGGAGCAGAGCGCGGTCAATGTCGCTTGTCTGCCTCAAGGCGGTGAAAACTTCTGAAATCTTGTCCTCACCCCATTGGCGCACCATGAAGTTGACGACCGACTTGCCCTGCCCGTAGGCAATTAGTATGTCTTCCGGTTCGCCGCTGAAGGTTCCCTGATACCACAGTGGGCGGATGCGGCGGGTGTAGATTCCGTAGCGCAGGGCCGCGTCGTATTCGTCGGTCTGGTCGATGTTGCCGTACTCGGCCAGACCTTCGTTCAGCCACGACGGGACGCTGGCCGATGTTCCGCCTGCCGCCTCGGCCACCAGCAGGTGCGTGAACTCGTGCGACACGGTACCGGTTACCGTGGGGTCAAAGGCGTGAATGAGCAGGACCCGCTCGTCGCTGAACGCCATGCCCTGGGCCTGGAGGTCTTCGGAGACAGCCTGGGAACGGAAGGGCAGCGCCAACACCATGTGGCGGTAGTTGTTGTAGGAAACGATCCGCAGGGGATCGGTGGGGGCGATGCCCAGCACATGCACCATGTTGTCCATGGTATCCCTGGCCGCCTCCAAGATGATCCGAGCCCGCTCTTCCACGAATTCACCGTAATAGTAGACCGTTATCAGGTCGTCGGACATGGTCAGCCATTCGAACCGGCTGTCCTCGTATACGAAGTCGGTCTGCTCGGTCTTAACCACGCTGCCGGCCTTGTCCCGTACCTCGAAGTGATAGGTGATCTTGGTTCCCGGCGGGAAGTAGTCCGCGCTGCCGGCCACGGGCAGCAGCGTTTCGCCGGCAATGCTCTCGCCCGGCTCCACCTCGATGCTGCGGTAAGAGCTGCGCCCGGACTGGTCGGCCTTCTTGATGAAGACACGCACCTCGTCGACAATGCCCGCGCTTTCGGCCTCCACCAGGAACATAATGCCGTCCGGGAACCGGCTTTCTGCTGTGGCTTTCATTACCACGATATCGCCCTCGTCGGCGAAAGCCAACTGCGAAGCGGCCAGGCCGGACGAAGAGAGGGCCAGCAGGACGAGTATCAAGCGCATTGTTCGTGCCATCAGTGTGCCTCCATAGGCGAGTTTACTACAAACCCGTCCGGCGCAGAACCGGGCGCTTTGGCTGAACCGGGCGCTTTGGCTGAACCGGGCGCTTTGCCGGAGTGCTGGGTCAACTTGACTGCCCAATGGCCGTTGCCTACAATCGGGTGACGGGAATCGCCGTACCGTTCCGGGCGATTCCGGCGGATTCACTGCTCTTCAGCTTTTCAAATCTAAAGTGGTGTGGGTAAATGGCAATTAGAGTTGGCCGGGTCGTTCAGCTCAGCTTTGAGCCTTTCTACATTGACATGGAGAGGCGCGGCGTGGAATTGGTGAATATCGGCTTCAATCAGGTGGCCGAGGCAATGCGCGAGGGTGAAATCGACGGCGGTCCTGTTCCCCTCACCGACAGTTTCGAGATGGACAGCTACGCCTCCCCGATAGCCGGGTTCTGTCTTTCGGCCGCCGTCCGTTCCGGGAGCAACCTCTTTTACTCCCGTGTGCCTATCGAAGAACTCAGCGGCGGGCGCGTCGCCCTGTCCGATGTTGACCCAACCACGGTGCAACTCCTCCAGGTGCTGCTGGCCAAGAAATACCAGGTGGGTGTGCCAGAACTTGTGCAGACCGCCGACGAGCACGACGCCCTGGTAATATCCGGAGACGCCGCCCTTCGCCGCCGCCGCGGTATGCGCGGTTACAGCCACCGCTATGACCTGGGCGAAGAATGGCAGAAATTCACTGACCTTCCCTTCGTCTTCGCCCGTTGGATGCGCCGGGAAGACATGGAGCTCCGGGACGCCATGGTGCTTGAGGATACGCTGTACGTCGGCCTGGGAGAAGGCGTGGACAGCTTGTTCCATCTTTCCGACCCCCGGGAAAACCTGCTGATGCTGGCCCGCGACGTGATGGAGTACATCATCGGCTACCGCTACTTCGTCGGCCTGTCCGAGCAGAAATCCATAGACCTCTTCCGCAGCTACCGCGACCAGGTTGTGACCTCCTGAAAGTGTTCCCTCCCCCTCCGGGGAGGGCCAGAATGCGGGGTGTCCCTGCCTGCTAATTCAATGCCGGGGGCCGGAACGTGGCACGGGTTGTTGATTGCTCATACGAGTCCACGGGCCGCCCCGGTTTTATCTGCGACTTTTCCCCGCCCCGGTCCGGCAGCATTAGCGAGGCGCGGCTGGCGGACATTCCCTCCGACTTCATTTCCGTCGCCTACAACCCGGGCCGGGCCGTCCGCGCTAATTCCGCCATGCTGGCCGCCGCTATCCGCCGCGAAACCGGCAAGGAGACTGTCTTCACCCTCGCCACCCGCGACATGAACCGGCTGGCAATCCAGTCGCTGCTGCTGGGCGCGCAGATGCTGGCCCTGCAAAACGTGGTGGTGGTGCAGGGCGACCCGTTCAGCGACCGCGACCTGGCCCTGACCAAACCGGCGGACGACTACCGGCCTACCGGACTCATCGCGGACATTTGCGCCATGAACGATGGAATGGACTTCCGGGGCTCCAGCCTGCGCGAACCGGCCAGCTTCTGCGTTGGGGCGACCTTCGACCTGGGAAGGGGCATCGAGCGGGAAGTGGCGTTGGCGGCGCGGAAGGTGGAGGCGGGGGCGGACTTCCTGATGTCTCAGCCCATCTTCGACCCGGAGGACGCTCACCGTTTTCTGGACAGCTTCGAGCGGCAGAGTGGCGCTGCGCTGGCCATCCCGGTGTTCTACGGCCTGCAAATCCTGGAACCGGGCGGCGTGCTGTTCAGCACCGTTCCCGAGGGGGTGAGGGCGGAACTGGAGGCGGGGCGCTCCGGCGTGGAGATCGCCATAGAGCTATACCGGCAGTTCCAGGATGCCGGGCTCCGCAACGTCTACCTGATGCCGCCCATCCGCCGCGGCGGCGCGCGGGACTATGGGGCGGCGCGGGAGTTTCTGGGGCGGGTCGCAATGAAGCAGACGTAGAGATTCGGATACCTGCGAAGTATAGCTCCGATCCCGTCTCTGTTGCGCCGGGTTACTCAATCCTAATTGCTATCTTCACCATCAACCTCACCGCCACCTTCGCGCCGCTTCAGAAATTCTTCCCTTGCCAGCACCCTGATCAGAACTTCGACACTGTGAAGGTCATCTACCTGAAATTGCTGCCCTCTCAGATCAATTCCGCCACCTCCGAATTTGCCCTCACCAATTAGGCGTGTGCAAACCCAATGGCGTGGTCAGGTCATGGGTAACGACGAACTCGCCTTTGGGTGAACAGAACAGACCTACTAGAGCAGTGCTTTCGGTCTCTCCCAAAAGATGCAGTGCCGCTTTTGCGCTGGAGTGAGTAGGAGGGCGGCGGCCATCCCCTAACTTCCCTTTGACCTCAATGGTGAAGACACGCTCCGCCATATGAGGCTGGTTGGTTTCCAGAAAACTCTCGACGAGTCCGCGGAGGGTTTGATCCCGGTTGCGCATTTTCAATTCTCGGATGCCCCGATATACCCCGTACCCAACTGCCCCGACTGCAACGGCCGGGGCGGCAATCGCTGTGGCCGCCCCGATGCCGATTGCGCCACCGCCCATCGCCAGTCCCACGCCTCCGAGTCCGGTCGCGGTAGCCGCTCCGATGCCTCCGACGGCCGCACCAGCGGCAGGCGCTATGACTTCTCCGGTGTCTATTCGCCGCCGGGCCTCTTCTTCATCAATCCCAGCTTCGATGGCGGCGCCGATACGCCAAGCAGGATAGTCAGAGGGCTGCAAGTTAGTCATAACGGCCTTTCCTCCATGATGGGGCGTAGGGATTTTCCATAGTCCAATAGCAATCTGTACCGGCCCCCTACGGACTCCACGGCACGGGGGCCAGGCTGTCCAGCGGGTCGGTGACTACGTCTACCACGGCGGGGCGGCCGGAGGCGAAGGCCTGCTCGAGCGCGCTTTGGATGTCGCCGGGGCGCTCGACGCGGATACCGAAGCAGCCGATGGATTCGGCCACTGCCGCGAAGTTGGTGTCAGTGAAGCTCCACAGCTCCTCTGGGTGTCCCCCCTCCATGCCGGCGTAGGCCCGCTGGTCGCCCCGCTGGTCCTGGCTGAGGGCGCTGTTGTTGTTGATGACGGTCACCACGTTGATGTTGTTGCGCACCGCCGTTTCCAGCTCGGCGATGTGATACCAGAAGCCGCCGTCGCCGGTGAAGCACAGCACCGGGCGGTCGGGCAGGGCGCACTTGGCCCCCATCGCCGCCGACAGTCCCCAGCCCAGCGACCCGGCGCAGCGGATGTAGCCCTGTGTCGGGTGGTTGAAGTCAATCATGCTGCCGGTCCAGATGCCGGCGTGACCGGTATCGGCCACCAGCATGGCGTCAGGGGGCAGGAACTTGGTGATTTCGTTGCAGAGCCGCTCCGGAATGATGGGAACTGCCTCAGAATTGGCTCGCGGAGCGACGTCGTCGCGCCACTCCTGCACCAGCTGCTGGGCTCGATCGGTCCAGTCGGCGCGCCCGCCGATGGGCTCGAGGGCCTCGATCATGCGCCGCAGGGTGGCCTTGGCGTCGCCGTGCATCGCCATCTGCGCCGGGTAGGTGCGGCCCAGTTCCGCCGGGTCAATGTCAATCTGTATGACGGGAGTGCCCGGCGAAGGCACGCGCCACTCGTTGGTGACCTGGCTGCCGGTGTGGCTGCCGATGTAGAAGACCAGGTCTGCCTCGCTGACGACGCGGTTGGCGCACCAGCGGGAGTAGGAGCCGACCACGCCCACTGCCAGCGGGTGGTTGTCGGGGATGGCGCCCTTGGCGTTCAGCGATGTGGCCACCGGGATGTTCAGCATCTCGGCCAGCTCCACGACCTCCTGCTGCGCGCCGGAGGCGGTGACTCCCCCACCGGCTACGATCACCGGGCGCTGTGCGGAAGTCAGTGCCCGGGCCGCGGCTCGCACGCTCTCCGGGTCGGCCTCGGGCCGGAAGGCGGGGCGCTGGGCGAAGGCGGCCTCGAACATCACCTCCAGGTCGGCCTCGGCCTCGGTGGCGAAGTCGCCGGACATGCCCTGGATGTCCAGATGTACCGGGGCCGGCGCTCCCGTGGTGGCCTCTCGGAAGGCCTGACGCAGCAGTTGAGGCAGTTGCTCGGCGTTGTCCACCACCGCGCTGAACTTGGTCACGGATGAGAAGGGCTTGGAATGTTCGATTTCCTGGTAGGCGTTCTTGTACTGCTCGTCGGTGCGCTTGTGTCCGGTCAGGGCGATGACCGGCGACAGGCCCAGGTAGGCGTCCTGCAACCCGGCGGCAAGGTTGGCAGCGCCCACCGACTGCGCCATGCAGACGCCGGGCTTGCCGGAGGCTCGGGCGTAGCCGTCGGCCATGTACGCGGCGGCTTTCTCACCGTGGGTGATGACCCGCTTAATGCCAATCAGGTCCATCTCAGCCAGCGCCCGGCGCAGAATCGCCGGCACCAGGAACACATGGGTAACTCCGTAGGCCTTGAACGTATCGGCCATGAACTTCGCGCCAGTCATACGCGCCATATCGTTGTCCCCCGATTCAGATTCTGCGTGAAAGCCATTTAAGCCCATTCCATTTAAGCATAGAGGGCGCAGAGATCATTCCGGCAAACCGCAATTCTCTGCGCCCCCTGCGGTAAGTGGGCTGAAAGCTAGATGCCGCGCTCCTCGAACACCTCTTTGGCGACGCGGGCTGCGTTGGCGGCGGTGGGCCAGCCGCCGTAGAAGGCCATGTGGCAGATGATCTCGGAGATCTCTTCCTTCGTGACGCCGTTGTCCAGGGCGCGGCCTAGGTGTCCCCGGAGCTGGTCGGTGCGATAGAGGGCGATGAGGCTGGCCACGGTGATCATGCTGCGGTCGCGCTTCGACAGTTCCGGGCGCTCCCAAACGTCGCCGAACAGTACGTTGGCGCTCAGGTCTCCCAGCTTGGGCGAAATCTCGGCGGTGACGGTTCGTGCTGTAGTCATTGCTCTACTCCTGTCTGTATCAAGGATTCCCTCTCCCACCGGGAGAGAGTTGGTTAGGGTGAGGGCGCATTCTACGCCATAGAAATTCCCGGCCCCCAGGTGATCCCGAACTCTGCCCGCTCCACGCGGTGGCCGGTGAAGTCCAACGCCTTCACGCCGGCCAGCCAGACGGCAGCCTCTCGGATGGTGTCGGGCTGGTCCATGGGAATGTGTTCCGTGCCGGGCCAGTGCCCTCGCCGGTTCATCCAGGTGTCCACTTTGCCTGGGCTGAGTACGTTGACCGCGATGTTGTGCTCCCTTACCTCTTCGGCGAGGCTGGTGTAGGCACGGTCAAGGGCTGCCTTGGTCATCGAGTAACCGACGCGCCCAGGGCGGTAGCCCTGAGACGCACCGGAGGTGATGCAGAAAATCGAGCCGCCGCTCTTCTGCTCAATCATCGCGGGGAGAACGTACTTGCAGAGCAGAATGGGGCCGCGAATGTTGGTGGCTATCGCCCGGTCCAGCAGCTCCACATCCAGTTCCGTCACCGGCGACTCGCAGTCGATGCCGGCGTTGGACACCACCACGTCGATGCGCCCGAAGTGCTGCAATGTCCCGGACACCAGCCGTTGCAGGTCTTCGGCAGAAGTGACGTCGCATTGCACCGGCAGGGCTTCCCCGCCGGCTGCTGCAACGGCGTGGGCCGTGTCGTTTATGTCCCCGGCGGCGTACTCGGGGAAATCCGACTGCGCCGAAATGTCGGCGGTCGTGCGGGATGCGACCACCACCTGCGCCCCGGCCTCGGCATAAGCCAGACAGATCTGCCGTCCGATACCGCGGCTGCCGCCCGTTACGACGGCGACTTTGCCTGTCAGCGCCATCAGTCCACCGGGCGGAAATATGGGATGGTGATGTTGTCGTTCAGAGCTTGAAACACCACTTCGACCGCCATTCCTACTTTGATATGTTCCGGGTCAGGCTCACACTCCACCAGGTTCGACGGCATTCGCGGCCCCTCCTCCAACTCCACGATAACCGGCACGTAGGGAGAGCGGTCGCGGAAGGGCGGCGTCGGCCCGCGATGCACGATGGCGAAGGTGTGAATGATGCCCCGTCCGCTGCTCTGAATCCAGTCAGTGTCGCGGGAGAAACAGCCGGGGCAGATGTCGCGGGGGTAGAAATAGGCAGAATCACATGCGTTGCAATGCCGCAGCCACAATTCACCCTCGAGGCACTTCTCGAAGTAGAAATCGGACTCCGGTTGCGGAGTGGGCGCCGGAATCGGTGGCGGCGTCTGTTGCTGCGTCATACACGTTTCTCCCTAATTCTATAGGCTGGCAAAACCAGGAAAATCAGGACCGGATATGCCCCCGATTCAACCGCCCAAGAATACGCAGAAGGGCCGCACCCGTCAAGGAACGGGCGCGGCCTTTGGTTGCTTTCAGGCAGGCAGTTCAGGGTGGAGCCGGGAATTATGACTCAGGCAACGATTGGGGCGAAACGGTCTGTAGTTTAGCGGCAATCCGAATCTCGCAAAATCCTCTGGTTCTTGGAGGACAAATCGTCGAACTCCGCTTCCGCTTCCTCCATTAGCTCCTCAATTTCATCATCGATGTCCGCAAGTTCATCTTCCAATTCCTCGAATTTTTCCACAAGCTCTTCTAATTCGTCCGAGTCCTCATCTTCCACAGCCGACATCAGGTCCTCTAATAAGGGCAACGCATCATCCAGGACAGGCAGCAATTCATTGTCAAGGAAATCCAAGTCATCTGCGCGAGCGTCATGAAAGTCTTGAAGCGAATCCGGCGGATTTAGGCCCCTGAATTCTCGGATTAAATCCTTTATTTCCTCAAGCGCTTCTTCAATGTCGTCTACATCATCAACATGAAAGCGGTCGATATTGAAGAGGTCGTCTATATCCGAGGTAGAGAAGGCCAATCCCAGATCCCCGCAAGCCTCCGCATACTCCGCAGCGGTCAATTGGCTGCCACCCCAGCCGCAGGCAAGGACAGCCGCCAAGGCCGCCACAATCAGGATGCCAAGCAATTTGCGCATCGTTCACTCCTTCCCGTCTGTGGGCTTGCCACAAGCCCAACAGCGACCCATCGGTCTTCCCGCCGTAGTATGTGGAGTATGAGCTTTGGCCAGTTGCGCGGCTTGCCCCTGTCCGCGCCTGGTTGGGCGCCCTGCTCCGCCGGGACTTCACCCAAGGAACAGAGCCGCCGAAATCCGTGGGGAATCAGAGGCTGAACACGATGGCCATCATCAGAACCAACGCTATGAAACCGAACGCTATGAAACCGAAGCCCTGCGTGACAAAAGTGAGAATCCAGCCAGTCAAGCCAGTGATATTCTTCAATTGTTCCCTGGAACTGGGGATACCGCTATGCCAAACGGCGATGGTGGTGGAGGCTATTGCCAGAATGACGACAAAATTGGGAAAACCAGCATGGTTTTCCCCAAGCCTTCGTCTATATTTCCACTGAATCCGGGGATGGAAATTAGGGGATACATGACCAGGGCAATGACCACGGCGATGCCTAGGTTGAGGGTAGCCAGGCCGTTCAGGAATGTGGTTGGGGGTGACTGAGCAGAATTTTCAGAGGTGGTCATCGAAGAGCCTCCTGAATGGTGTAGCCGTCCAAGCTCCCGCAGCTCCCGCAAGGCGGCATTGAGAAACCGGGTAGGATGAATGATTAACCACGCAAGACTCGGAAATCAACCGGAAAATAGTTAGGATATGGCTAGGATATAGCTATGATATGGAGATTCAGCTTTGGGAAGTGAGCGGGCAAGCGTCGCCGGGCCGTTTGCAGGTCTTGTGATGGCTTGGCCTGCCCGGCTCAGGATGATTGCGAAGTCGTTGCCTGAACTGTGATTCGTTTAATTTTGGGATTTCGCTGATGGCCCCCATCCTGCTCATGCTTTAATCCTGTGAATCCCGGTTCAGACAAAATTGAGAACGAACCGACTTCGCAATTATCCTTCTGCCCGGCTTGCCCGAAGGGGCAAACTAGCGGGGAAACGCTATACTTGCCTCTTCACTTACATACTCCCGGTGGATGTGGAAGGAAAAGAATGCGAATCGCGGTCATGGGCGCTGGCAGCGTAGGCGGATACTTGGGCGGGATGCTGGCGAGGGATGGGCATGACGTGTCGCTGATTGTGAGGGGGCCGCACCTGGCGGCCATAAGGGAGCAGGGCCTGCGGGTGGTGAGAGACAACGAGGAATTCATCGCAGAATGTGGCGCCACCGACATCCCCGGCGATGTTGGAGAGGTTGAGTTGGCGCTCCTGACGGTAAAGACCTACCAGAACTCCGTCGCCGTTCCCGCGATGACCCCTATGGTCGGCCCCGAAACTGCCCTGCTTTGCTTGCAGAACGGCATAGACAGTTACACGGCCGCGGCGGGCGCTTTCGGCCAGGCGCGGGTCATGCCGGGCGCAGTCTACATCGAGGCTGGGCTGGATGGCCCCGGTGTGGTGCGGCAGGCCGGCGACGTGGTGCGCGTGGTGTTCGGCGAACCGGATGGGTCGCTGTCGCAGCGCGGGCGTGATATCGCCAACGCCTTCAACGACTGCGGAGTTCCGGCGGAACTGACTGCCGACATACGCGCCGGATTGTGGGCCAAGTTCCTGTTCATCGCTACAATGGCCGGCGTAACGTCGATGGCCCGGCAGACCCTGGCCGAACTGATGCCGCGCCCCGAATGGCGCGAGGTTGTGGTGGGCTGCCTGCGGGAGGTGGAAGCCGCGGGCCGCGCCAGCGGCGTCAATTTCCCGCAGGATATTCACGCGACGACACTGGCCTACATCGAAAACAATCTGGCAGACCTTCATGCCTCCATGCACACCGACGTCATGGCGGGCCGCCCGCTGGAGCTGGAGGCCCTGAACGGCGCCGTCATCCGCGCGGGCCGCGCCGGGGGTGCGCCAACGCCGATCAACGACGTCATCTATGCGATGTTGAAGCCTCTGGCGGGTGGAGTCATCAGTCCGGCCCGACCGGAAGCCTGATGACGGTTTCCCTTTGACACCATCCCATGCCACGCTTAGCATGGGGCGGGAAAGACATAAACTTACGCGGAGGCGACAGCTATGGAAGCAAGCATGGTATCCCACATAGCCATCTGTGTGCGGGACGTGGATAAATCCCTGGAATTCTACCGCGACATTCTCGGCATGACTGTGGACTTTGACCAGGTTCAGGACACCACCAGCGGGGGATTGCCCAGCATCTACGAGCACGCCCGCAAGACCCGGCGCACCACCCATGTCCGCTACGGGCCGGGCCAGACCGCCCCGTCGCTGGTGCTGACCTGCCATCCGGGCGAGGAACCCGACGGCGGCCCCATAAAGCTGGACCAGGTGGGCATCAGCCACATTTCGTTCACGGTTCCCGACGTCAAGACGCTGGCCGATGAACTGGTCAGCAAGGGCGTGGAACTTGCCGCCCCGCTGGAAGCGTTCACCGCCCCCGATGGACGGGTCAGCAGCATCTTCGTCTACGACCCGGACGGCATCCTGGTGCAGTTCGACGACCACGGGTAAACCCCAAGCCAAACGCCGTCTGTTCCAAAAACGCCGTCTGTTCCAGCCGTCTGTTCAAGCGAGGAGGGCGCGCCGATGTTCGAGGCAACCGACCAACAGATGAGCCATGCCGACCGGCACGACCTGGACAAGCTGGCCCGCTGGAAGGAAGGGCTGGACGCTTCCACGGATGACGACGGAGCGTCCTTCCCTGCCTGCGCCATCTTCCTGGTCTCGCCGGTTGACGGGGCTTCCCACGACATCTTCCGGCGATACCGATCAGCTTTCGAGGATATGGGCGGGCGCTTTCACCATCTTGTCATTTTCGGACAGCATGGAATCTCCAGGACGCTGATAGCATTTCTCGCTGAGTTGGGGATGGAGCAGGAGAGTGTCCCACTTTTAGCAATCTCGCCGTTGCCGGAAATGGACGCGGTTACAGGTAACGCCTTCCTGTTGAGCTTGCCCAAGGGGGAGCGGAACGGCGAGCCGGACGAATCCCAAAGCTGGGGAACTGCGCTGGAGCGGATTAGGAATGCCGCATCAGGGCAGTCTTCCCCGTCCTTCGATGGAAGCGCGGGAGTCAACATCGGCGCCTTCCGGCACGGCTCTCTGGCCGGGGCTGTGGAAGGTGTGCTACGGGAGCTGGGTGGAGTTGCTTAGGGAGTGTCGTCAATTTAAGAATATCGGTCTCCAAGCGTCTGTTTCCGTCATAGCGCGTGTTTCCGTCATTCCCGCGAAAGCGGGAACCCAGAATCCGGTATCTGGCAAATACGCATTTGCTGCCGGTATCTGGCAAATACGCATTTGCTGCCAATAGCCTTTGGATTCCCGCGAAAGCGGGAATGACGGTGAATATGACGACACTCCCTAGGGCAGGGACGCCCTCACCCTAACTCTCTCCACAGTTGGGATGGGGGTGGGATGGAGGTTGAAGTGGATACGTGGCTCCACCTGGGCCGCGCCTCTCGTCTTCCCTGCAAGTTCTCTACTTCTCTACAACGCAGCGGCAACAATCGCCCAGATGCCCCAGCCGGCCAGCAGGACTCCGGTGCCGCGGCTAACCCACTCGCTCATGGGGGCGACCTTTTCGGCCAGAACGAAGGCGGCGAGGGCGGCAATCCAGACCAGGTTCATTATCCCCAGCACGAACAGCAGCAGCATCAGCGCCCAGCAGCAGCCCAGGCAATATGCGCCATGCTCCAGACCCATGCGCAGGGCGCCGCGGTGTCCTTCCCGCCACGAGGTCATTAGGAAGCCCATTGGTGTGCGGCACTGTTTCAGGCAGGCGTATTTGAGGTGGCTCAATTGAAACGCTCCTGCGGCCAGCAGCAGCGCACCGCCCAGGTAGCCGGTGGTGGACGCGCCCATCATCGAAGACAGCAGCGATGCTTGGTGCAGACCCCAGTTGCCCAGCGTCGCCACGCCTGAAAAAGCCGCCCATACGATGACATACCCGGCGAGGAATACTGCCGTGGGCACGTAGGGGGCTTCCCGCTCCCGGCGCCTGCGGTTCACGGCGGCGAACATCAGCAGCATGGGCGCGGTTGAGGGGGCCATCATCGCCACCATCATCACCGCCCACATCACGAACATCAGGCCGAAGTCGGCGGCGCTCCAGGAACGCATATCGGCCATCGCCATACTCATGCCCATATCGCCCATACCCGTTCCGCTTTCGGCGACATAGACGGTGTAGGCCCACGTGATGGCCGCGATGATGAGTATGGCAACCAGTACGACGACCCTGTCTCGCCTGAGCGCCTGTTCCAGGGCCGAGGAAGTCTCGCGGGCGGCGGTTTGAGGCTGACCGGCCATGCTGGAGCGCCTCCTAACCGGACGGGTCGCAGATTGCGCCTGACTGTAACTTACAGCTTGACCCTATGTCGAGTAGTGCTATAATTCACGCCGCAGGAGGTGGGCAATTGGAAGCATTTGATTTCGTAGCTCCGAAGAGTATCGACGAAGCCGTTTCGATACTTAATGAACATGGCGACAGGGCCAGAATCATAGCCGGCGGAACCGACATTATAGTGATGATGCGGGTGGGCCGGCGTTTGGCCGACGTGGTTCTGGACGCCAAGGGAATCCCTGAACTGAACCAGATGACCTACACACCCGGGGTTGGACTCACCCTCGGCGCCGCAGTGCCCTGTTATCAGATATACCAGGACGCGGCCATTTCGGCGGCTTATCCGGGTCTCATTGACTCGGCGACGCTCATCGGCGGCATCCAGATTCAGGGGCGCGCCAGTATCGGCGGCAACCTGTGCAACGCCGCTCCCAGCGGCGACTCGATTCCGGCGGTAATCGCTCTGAGCGGAGTCTGCAACATTGCCGGCCCCAATGGCGCACGGCAACTTCCGGCGGAACAGTTTTGCACCGCGCCCGGCCAGAACGCCCTTCAACAGGGCGAGATGCTGGTCTCCGTATCGTTCCCCGCTCCCGCGGCCCATTCGGGGGCCAACTACCAGCGGTTCATCCCACGCAACGAAATGGACATCGCAGTGGCCGGTGTCGGCAGTTCGGTGGTGCTGGACGCCTCGGGCCAGAACTTCGTGTCTGGCCGCGTTTCTTTGGCGTCGGTGGCTCCCACCCCGGTCTTCTCCCAGGAAGCCGGGAACAGTCTGGCCGGCAAGCCGGTTTCCGATGAAACGATCCGCGAGGCTTCGGAGTTGGCCATGGCCGACGCCAGGCCCATCACCGATATGCGCGGCACCATTCGCCAGCGCATTCACCTTATCGGCGTGTTGACGCGCCGCACTCTCAATATCGCCGTAGAGCGGGCCAGGGGAGGATAAAGGATGCCCGGAGTTGTTCACATTCAGGCAAAGATTAACGGCGAGGACACCAACTTCCTGTGTGAGCCTCGCCAGAGCTTGCTGGAAGTGCTGCGAGATGTTCTCGGCATGACCGGCACCAAAGAGGGATGCAACGACGGTAACTGCGGCGCCTGCACCGTGATGCTGGACGGCCGCATCGTCGACTCCTGCCTCGTTCTCGGCGTCGAGGTCGCGGGCCGCGAGGTCCAGACCATCGAAGGCATGGCCTCGCCCGGCGGTCTGCACCCATTGCAGCAGTCCTTCCTCGAGAATGCCGCGCTACAGTGCGGCATCTGCACCCCTGGCTTCCTGATAGCCTCCCGCGCCCTGCTGGAAGCCGAGCCGGAGGCCGACGAGGGGCGCATTCGCCACTGGCTGGCCGGGAACCTGTGCCGCTGCACCGGCTACGACAAGATCGTCCGCGCCGTGCTTCAGGTCAGCACCACGTCCGACAAGTAAGTTCCACTCCCGGTTCCCTCTCCCCTCTGGGAGAGGGTTAGGGTGAGGGCAACGGAAACCAGAAAGGCGGTCTCGTTTAGAGACCGCCTTTCCGAGTATCAAGTATTGAGGTGGATGAGCAGTGACTTCATCGAATCAACACCTCAATTTTTATATGCGATAGCCCTGGCCTTGGCCGCCCCGGGGATTGGTATTCCTCCGGGGCGATGTTATGCTCCACCGTCATTGCCGCGATCCGGGGCGGCGGCGAATCCTGAACCGAAGAGGCCGATAATGCCGTAGCGCGAGACCGACGAAATCCAGACCATTTTTGGGAATTATATCCAATCCTACACCCCATACCGTCATTCCCGCGAAAGCGGGAATCCCATAAGGTTCGGCAACGGCAAGACTGCTATTGGCAGGGGCGCTCTGGATTCCCGCTTTCGCGGGAATGACGGTATGGGGTGTAGGATTGGATATAATTCCCATTTTTTTCAGACAAGGAGAACCAATCAGGAAATACCAAGCCTTGGCGGGGATCGTGGCCTCTGCCATGTTATTTGCCGTTTTGGTGGGGTCAGTCGTGGTCGCGGCGGCACCCCCCAACTGGACGCCTCACGGAACGCCGACCGCGACCCTGGGATGGGGGAGTTGCAAGTTCGAGTCGCTCCAACTCGTCTACTACGAAAACAATACATCGGATTCGGTTGATCTTGACCGGGCTGGTAATTGGGTCAAGCCGACCAGCGTCGCCTGCGACATCAAGAGCGGCAAGATGCAGGTGATCCAGGGCGATGGGACGGTCCCGACCTGGCGGTTGGCGTACTTCCCGGAACCCGTCTCTTACCCCTCCAGCTACACCCAATGGTGGGATCAGGGCGAGGGGACGTACCAGAAGTACGACGAAGCCATCCTATCGTACACCACCGCTGGACCGGGTTCTCCCGAATCCATCCTGGCCGGTTGGCGGGTGATCTTCTGGGAGGATGGCGACATCACCAACGATTCCCTGAACCTAGCCAACAAAGAGGATATGGAGTAGCCGATGAGATTCACGAACATACGCAAACGAACCATGGTTCTCGTCTTCGCCATCGCGGCCTCGGTCGCCGCTGCGGTTGTCGCCTTCAACGTTGCCGGTAATGGCCAGACGGGCGCGGCCAGCAACTTCCGGGACGTTCAAGTTAACCAGACCATCCAGCAAGGTGACGTCTCGGTTATCCTGAGTAGGCTGCGGCTGGGGGAGAACGAAACCCAACTCCGGTACCGATATGACGCTCCCGGGGAGCAGGTAGAACCCCTCGGATTGCCCATCGTAACGCTCCCGGATGGCAGTCGGCTGGAAGCCAATGGCGGCGGATTCGGTGGCGAGATGCCGATAACTAGGACGTTCACGCTGCCTCCCATACCGGAGGATGCCGACACCATCACGGTGGACGTGGGATCGTTCATCCAATACGTCCCAACCGCCGCCGTGTCGGTCGAGATTCCGCTTGAGGACGCGCTCGATGACGCGGGCGGGAGCGAGCGGGAGGAATTGCCCCTCGATGTGGAATTCTCCATCGGCGACGCCGAATACCGCGTCACCCGGTTGCTGCTTGAACCCGACAGTTTCGTCTTGGTCTGCGAGCCCACCAACGAGGCTGCTTCGCGGATGATCCTGGGTGGGCAATCGGCGAGCATTAGCCTGACCGACAACCAGGGTACGGCATACCCTGGTTTCCTCGCTGGTGCCGAGTGGGATCCGGCGGACGACGGCGGGCATGTGATGTCGTACCAAGGGTTTCACTTTAGCGGCATGCCGAACCCGGACGCGACCTCCCTATCGCTAAGCGTGGACGGGGTGGGGAAGATTCAGGCACCCTTCGTCTTCCAAGTCGAAATCCCCCAGGAGGACGCGGAGGGTTAAGCCCGGCTGGGACAACGAGGCGGCACTCGTGTCCCTCTATTCGCCACCGGCATAGCAGCCATCGAGGCCGCTGAGTCCATCAAGGCCCAGATGGTGGCCCGCGCCGCAAAGATATGGGATACGGCAAAGATATGGGATACGGAAGAGGCAGACGTAGAGTATGTTGACGGCGTGGTGCGCCACAAGTCCGACCCGGAGCTGCGTCTCGGCTTCAAGGACCTGGCCCGCCAACTGGCTTCAACCGGCGGCACCATTGCCGGACAGGCCAACGTAGACCCGGCCGGTGAGGGCAACTCCTACGCCGTGCACATCGCCGACGTTGAGGTCGACCCGGAAACCGGCAAGACCGAAGTGACCCGCTACACCGCCATTCAGGATGTGGGCAAGGCCGTGCATCCCAGCTACGTGGAAGGCCAGATGCAGGGCGGAGTCGTCCAGGGTATCGGCTGGGCGCTCAACGAAGAGTACTACTTCGACAACAACGGCCGGATGATGAATCCGACCTTCCTGGACTACCGGATGCCCACCTCCCTAGACCTGCCGATGATTGACACGGTCATCGTCGAGGTGGCCAACGCCGGCCATCCCTACGGTGTCCGGGGCGTTGGCGAGGTGCCCATAGTTCCTCCCATGGCCGCCATTGCCAACGGTATCCACGAGGCCACCGGCCTTCGCCTCCGCAGTCTGCCCATGACCCCGGGCAAGGTGCTGGAGGCGGAATGGGAGCAGGGAAACGACAGCTAACCCCAGACCGCTCCCTTACCCTTTGGGCAGCCGCGTGACTCATGCTCCTCCCCGGCCACTGGGGAGGTAGCGGCGTTTAGTTGTGCCCTCTCCCTCCGGGGGAGGGAGAGGGTGGGGGGCGTCCTCGATAGTGGGTGAACATCTCATCATTCCGGAAGTTCACCTTTATCGTGGACCTCTCCTTCGAGGGAAGGGAATGATTGAGGGCCCTGCTGGCATCGCCGGGAGGGTTGAATCGTCGCCCCGTGAAATGTAACCTGAAAATAACTTCAGCAGGCCGAGTTTCAGGACGCGCCTGCCAGTAGCAAAAATAGTTGCATCAGGAGGGTGGCCGTGGCAAAAGTTTACATCCCCACCATGCTGCAACCGCTTACCGGCGGGGTCAAGCAGGTTGACTGCCAGGGCCGCAACGTCCGGCAGATAGTAGACGGCCTCGAGGTTCTCTATCCTGGTATCAAGGACAGGCTGGTGGAGGACGGCGAAATCCGCTCCAACCTGGCAGTGGCTATTGACGGCGACGTAGCCCGCATGGGGATGCTGGAGCGGGTCAGCGAGGGCAGCGAGGTCCACTTCGTCCCGGCCATCGGCGGCGGCTAGGCTGAGGCATGGGTTTCAGCATGGAGTTTTGGCATTGAGTCCCAAATCCCTCGAAAGGCGCCGGACAGGCGGCAACGCCGAAGAGTCAATTGACTGGCCGGAACGGGGCCGCTTACAATGACTCGAAGACGAACCCGACGCGCCCCGCGAAGTAACTGGCGCGTTCATTCCAGCGCGACACTTGGGCGGTAATGGCAGGCATACAGACTTCCAGATTAGAAACCCTGGTTTCCTCAGGCGGAGTGGTGTTCCGAAAAATCGACGAGCGCCTTGAGACAGTGCTTTGCGGACGCTCCGACCCGGTGCGCTGGAGCTTGGCCAAGGGAACTCCAGACCCCGGTGAAACGCTGGAGGAGACTGCTCTGCGAGAAGTGCGCGAGGAGACTGGCCTGGAGGTCGAGTTGAACGCGCCGCTGGGGAGCATCGAGTATTGGTTTGCCGACCGGGACAACGACGTCCGGTATCACAAGACGGTCCACTTCTACCTGATGTCGCCCGTTGGCGGGCACATAGATCAGCACGACCCGGAGTTTGATGTAGTCCAGTGGTTCGAGATTGACGCAGCACTGTCCTCCATGGCCTATGGCAACGAAGCCGGAGTCCTGCGCCGGGCCGTCGATGTCTTCAAGTCAAGAGAAGGTCAGGGACAAAATGGTTGAACTGCTAGGGGCGAAGGTAATCCTTCGGGACAAGCGTATCGAGGACGCCGAGAAAGACTACCGCTGGCGCAGCGACCCGGAAATCGCCAGGCTGGACGCCGCCTTTCCGCTGAGTATGTCCTACGAACGCTACCTCCGTCTGTTTGAAGACCAGTTGCGTTATCCAACTCCGGGGGCACACCATTTCGGGGCAGACTCCATGGACGGCACCTACATCGGCAACTGTATGTACTATGACCTAGACAGCGTCAAGCGCGAGGCCGAACTGGGAATTGTCATAGGCGACCGGGACTATTGGAGCAACTCTTACGGCTACGATGCAGTGACCACGCTGCTGGACTATATGTTTTCCCAGATGCAGTTGAACCGGGTCTACCTGCACACCCTGGACTGGAACGAGCGGGCCCAACGCTGCTTTGAGAAATCCGGGTTCAATCAGGTGCGCACTGTCCGCCGGATGTCGCACGACTTCATCCTGATGGAAGTGCTGAAAGATGACTGGTTCGCCACAGCGGAGGAACGGCTGTCCGCCCGGTTCCGTGGATTGCAGTCCCGCTCCAACGGGAGCGCCGCCAGCGTTGACCCGGATGCGAGCGGAGATCCGCCCGCCGTGGCCAGTGCGCAGGAACCCCCGCCTCGCCGCCGCTCCGTTTTTCCACCATACCGCCCGGACTAACCGATGGAGCGACCGGCCGTTACTGCATCGGGCAGACTGACCGCCCCGGTATACAGCGCCCGCCCCACAATCACCCCCTCGACGCCGGTGGGAACAAGCAGCTGTATGTCCTCCACCGACGCCACGCCCCCGGAGGCCAACACCGCCATGCCAGTTTCCCGCACCAGTTGCGCGTTGGTTTCCAGGTCAGGGCCGGTCAGCATTCCGTCGCGGGCGATGTTTGTATAGAGCAGCCGGGTCACGCCAAGAGTCGCCATGCGATGCGCCAGTTCCAGTGCGCTGACCTGGCTGGATTCGGTCCAGCCCTGTAGAGCCACCATCCCGTCGCGGGCGTCCACGGACACCACCACGCGCTCCGTGCCGTGGTCCAGGCAAACGGCCCGTACCATATCGGGGTTGCGCACCGCTGCCGTGCCGATGACCACGCGCTCCACGCCCGCCTCCAGCCACGCCCGCGCGGTATCGGCGCTGCGGATGCCGCCGCCCACCTGCACCGGAATCTCCAGCGCGGCAACGATGGACGAGATGATTTCGAGATGCGCCGGTTCGCCAGTGGCCGCCCCGTCCAGATCCACCACGTGCAGACGAGACCCTCCCTGTTCCTGCCACCTTCGGGCCATAGCCAGGGGGTCGTCGGAAAACACAGTCTCCCGCCGGAAGTCGCCCTGATGCAGTCGGACGCATCGCCCGCCGCGCAGGTCAATTGCCGGGATTACTTCCATAAAGCCCTGCCCTTACCCTTGGGACGAAAATAAAATTCCCTCTCCGATGGGGGAGAGGGTCGTGGATAGGGCCATAGCACGAAATGAACCACCTTACTCTCGCCCCGATCCGTTGGAGGCCATCTCAACTGGAGGCCATCTCAACGAAGTTGCGGTAGATGCGAAGACCCGTCGGGCCGCTCTTTTCCGGGTGGAACTGGGTGGCTACTACATTGTCCTTCGCGTAGACGCTGCAAAAGGGCAGCGCATACTCGGTAGTGCCGAGAACCCCGTCAGTACCCGACGGCTCGGCGTAAAAACTGTGTACGAAGTAGAAATAGCTGCCGGAGTCTATAGCGCGCATTGCCGGATGAGCGGCGTTCAGCGCGACGCTGTTCCAGCCCATGTGCGGTATCTTCAGCGTCGGCCCGGCGCCATCCGTTTCGGGCAGGCGCTTCACGCGGCCCGGCACGATGCCCAGACAGGGCGCGCCGCCCTCCTCGTCCGTCCAGTCCAGAAGCAGTTGCAGCCCCAGGCAGATACCCAGGAAAGGGCGCCCGCTGTCGGCGAACTCGCGCAACGGCTCCACCAGGCCGCGCTGCCGCAGCGCCGACATCGCCGCCGGGCCGGAGCCGACGCCGGGAAGCACCACCGCGTCGGCGTCGTCCAGTTCTCCGGGGGCGCCGCTCACCAGCGGGGAGACGCCGCACGACTCCAGCGCCCGCGAAACACTGCGGAGATTTCCCGATTCGTAGTCCACAACTACCAGTTTCATTGTACGCCGCCCCTATCCTATGTCCGTTGCCCGGTGGCGCGCTCGATAGGCAGGTCGCGGTCTTCATAGCGGGCCACGACGAACAGCAGGTCGCCCAGGCGGTTCAGGTACGACACCAGCAGTTCGTTCGTCAGCAGACCGGCCTCGCCCATGGCCACCACGCGCCGCTCGGAGGTGCGCACGATGCAACGGGCCAGGTCCATAGCCGCCGACGCTGGGGAGCCGCCGGGCAGTATGAACACGGTGGGCATGGTCATGTCCTCTTCCAGGGAGTCGATCGCGTTTTCCAGGTTCTCCACCATCTCAGGGGTGACTGGCGAGAAGTGCTGCTGGAACAGGTCGTACTTGTCCGGGTCGGTGGCCAGTTCGGCGGCAACGGTAAACAGCTCGCTTTGCAGTTTCCTCAGCAGTTCCTTCACCCGTTCATCGCTGGACATGGCCCGCGCCAGCCCCATTGCGGAGACGGCCTCGTCGGTGATGCCGTAGGCTTCGGTGTGGGGATTGTTCTTGGAAATCCGCCCGCCGTAGAGCAGGCTGGTCTCGCCCTTGTCTCCGAACTTGGTATAGACCCGTTTGCGATATTCCCCGGAGTTTGTACTGGCCACAGGCGTCACCTTCTTAATGCAGGCTTAATGCAGGGCACATGGCCCATCGGCCACGCTCCGATTTTAGCACAAGGCGTTGCCGGCCAACTGTATCCTGAGAGGTTACGCCCTCACCCTGACCCTCTCCCAGGGGGAGAGGATTATAGCAATTAACGCTTCGCCCACTTCCTGCGCCCATTGTGTTATCGTGGAAATGTCAATAGACTCGCGGCCCGGTTGCTTGAATCTGCAATGCTGAGCCTGTACAGGCTCCATCAATACCGAGGTGAATCGCTATGCCGCCTGAAGTTCGCATTATTGGCGTTGAGGGTATGCCGGAGATAGGCTCCGGGGATGATCTGGCCGGTCTGATGATGGATGCCGCCGCCGCCCAAGGCACCCCCATCGAGGAAGGCGACATACTGGTAGTGACGCAGAAGGTCGTATCCAAGGTCGAGGGCAAGGTGATGAGCTTTGAGAACGTGGAAGCCTCGCCGCTGGCCATCACCATCACGGAGGGCCACCGCCGGGACCCCCGCCATACCGAGATGATTTTGCGGGAAGCCCGCCGCATTGTGCGTATGGACCGGGGAGTAATCATTGCCGAAACAAAGCACGGCTTTTATTGCGCCAATGCCGGCATCGACGCCTCCAACATACCCGGCGACAATACCATCGCACTGCTGCCCGACGACTCCGACGCCTCGGCTCAGGGGATACGCGGCGCGGTGCAAGCGCGCTTGGGGGTCAACGTGGCTGTGGTGGTGTCGGACACTTTCGGCCGCCCGTGGCGCAATGGCGCGGCCAACGTTGCCATCGGGGTTGCGGGGCTGGACCCGCTGCTGGACTACGTGGGCGCGCTGGACGCCTTCGGCAATGTGCTCCACACGACGCAGATCGCCGTGGCCGACGAACTGGCTGCCGCCGCCGAACTGGTGACCGGCAAAGCCCTGGGCATCCCGGTGACCATCATTCGGGGCTACCCCTTCGAGCCGGTGGAAGAGTCCAGCATTCAGCGGCTGCTGCGCTCCGGCGAGCGGGACCTGTTCCGCTAGAGGTCAATGGGTTCCAGATTCCCCTCTACTTTATAGCCCCATCTTTTTCACCCCATCTTTTTCACCCTGCCTTAAGGTAGAGGGTTCCCCCATGGAATTTCCTCTCCCCGGGAGAGGGTTAGGGTGGGGGCGTTGCCTCCGGCCGCCACAACCCGGGCCTGACGGCATGAAAGTCGCCTTGCAAGCACAGGGGTAGCTGGCGTTGCCGTTCGGCATCCGCGAAATTGCTTACACCCACTCCCAGCAGCCGGAAGGTACGTCCCGGAGTGAGTTCGGCTGACAGCAGACGCCACGCCGTGTCCCTGATGGGAGCGGCGTCGTTGGACGGCGTGGGAAGTGTGGTTTGCCTGCTGAAGGTGGTGAAGTCCGCCAGCCGCAGCTTCACTGTCACCGTGCGGCCCTGCAATCCCTTGCGCTCCAGGCTTCCGGCCACGCCGTCGGCCAGTTCCTCCAGCACCCGGCGCAGTTCCGCAGGGTCTCCGATGTCGTCGGGAAAGGTGGTTTCCGAGGAGACCGACTTGGTCTCGCGCTCGGTATGCACCGGCTCATCATCCAAGCCGGCGGCCCGCAGGCGCACTGCGCCGGCCCGCTGCCCGAACATCCGGCTTAACCACTCCGGCGACTGCTCCGCCAGCATCCCGATGGTGGTCACGCCCTCGGCGTGGAGCCGCTCCGCGGTCTTGGGGCCGATGCCCCACAACTTACCAACGGGCAAGGGAGCCAGGAATCCGGCCTGCTCCCCCGGCGGCACGACCACCAACCCGTCAGGCTTGTCCAGGTCGGAGGCAATTTTAGAAACCGACTTGCTCACGCTGACTCCGACGGATACGGTCAGCCCGGTTTCCTCCTTCACCCGCCGCTTCAGTTCCAGCGCCACCCCCAGCGGCCATCGTCCCTGCTCCTCATCCACCGCTTCGCTGATGTCGAGATAGGCTTCGTCCAGCGACAGCGGCTCCACCATGTCCGTGAAGTCCCGGAATACATCCATCACCTGCCGGGACATATCACGGTAGCGGGTGAAGCGTGGCGGGATGATAATGCCCTGCGGACAGAGGCGGACGGCGGTGCGCATGGGCATGGCCGAGCGTACGCCGAAGGTCCGGGCCTCGTAGGAAGCCGTGGCGACCACGCCGCGGTTTTCCGGGCGCCCGCCGACCAGCACCGGCTTGCCGAGCAGCTCTGGGTTGTCCAACTGCTCCACGGTGGCGTAGAAAGCGTCCAGGTCGGCGTGGATAATGTGCCTCATGCAATTATCGCTTCGGTGGCGCTATTCGGAATCCCAATCCTCGGCAACGCCCAATTGTTCCGACCTCATTATATCCCGATAACCTCGACTCACGTTAAAGATGGCCGGAGTCTTTTCGTTGTCCCCTCTCCCTACGGGTTAGGGCTGGGGCGTCCCTGCTCCAGAGGGCACATTGTGCCATCCCGAGTGTCATCCCGAGATTTCACCCTCACCCGACTCTTTCCCTCAAGGGAGAGCGCCAATTGAAAGGGTCTGGGCAGTTCAAACGCCGCCGTAGCGCCCTCTTGCCTGCCGCGCTACAATGGCGGCAACAATCGCCGCTGTAACAGGCTAACCGCAGGAGGCAGTATGCCTACCATCCTAGAGGAGTACATCGCCAGGCATCCGGGATCGGCCCAGCGCTACCAGGAAAGCGTCAACATATTCCCCGGCGGTGTAACCCACGATACGCGATATGCCACTCCCTTCCCGCTGTTTATGACCCACGGCGTAGGCCCCCGAAAGTGGGACGTGGATGGCAATGAATACGTGGACTATGTGTCCGGCCATGGTGCGCTGTTGCTGGGACACTCGCACCCCGCCATAGCCGAGGCGGTCTCTCATCAGATTCAGCGCGGCACTCACCTGGGCGCATCCACCGACGAGGAACTGCGATGGGCCAGGGCCATAATGGCGCTGATGCCGTCCGTCGAGAAGATACGCTTTCATAGCTCCGGCACCGAGGCGACGCTGATGGCGATGCGGCTGGCCCGCGCCTACACCGGAAAGGACAAGGTAATCAAGCTGCAAGACCACTTCCACGGCTGGCACGATTACGCCATGGCCGGCTCGGACCGCTCGGCTCCGGGCATCCCTGAGTCCAGTATGGGAACGATGGTAATCGTGCCCGCCGGCGATCTGGCAGCGGTTGATGACGTGCTGTCCAAGGACGACAACATTGCCGCGCTCATACTCGAACCCACCGGCGCACACTATGGTCAGCTACCCTTTGATGTTCCCAACTACCTCAAGGGGTTGCGGGAACTGACCGGGCAGTACGGCGTAATTCTCATCTTCGACGAGGTGGTGACCGGGTTCCGCGCCTCGCCCGGCGGCGCTCAGGTGCGCTACGGCATCTCCCCCGACCTGACCACGATGGCGAAGATTGTGGCCGGCGGACTGCCCGGCGGCGCGGTGGGCGGCAAGGCCGATGTGATAGACATGATTGCCCACCGCGGGGACCCGGAATGGGACAACACCCGCCGCGTCTACCATCCCGGCACCTTCAACGGCAATCCGCTGTCCGCCGCCGCCGGAGCCACGGCGCTGGAGATGATTGCCTCCCAGCCCATCAACCAGCACGCCGACGCCATGTCCTCCCTACTGAAAGCAGGATTGAACGAGACCCTGGGGCGGCTGGAAATTCCGGGCCACGCCCACGGCATCGCTTCGATGATTCACGTGGTGCTGGCCGACTGCGACTGCGACCGCGAGCTATGCACCATGCCCCACTCGCAGATAGCCAGCGTCACGGCTTCGGCGGCAGTAACCGCCATGAAGCGCGGCCTCCAGAACCGGGGAGTGGACATAATGGGTCGAGACGCCTTCCTCGTATCCGCCACCCACAACGAGGCCGAAATAGACCAGACCATCGAAGTCTTCGCCGACACCATGTCGGCAGTGCGAGCGGAGGGGCTGATCTAACCACTCTCTCCTGTCTCCTGGAAGATCCTCCGAGAGTTCTCCCCGGGTGCGGAAACGCACCGGGGAGAACTTTTTATATTTTGAGGCCGGCCCGGTTTTGGCTTGCCTGGAACGGCTCGAAAATTTGGGAACAGCAGTCAGAATCCGCTATTGACATTCCAAATCAAGGGCGAATATATTCCGTCAAATTTTCCTCGTATAGAGTCTATAAAGCGGAAATTATCATCTTGTTATATTAAAATAAGCGAATAATTATTACGAAAAACAGTCTACATACAGTCTATATAAGGGTATTTTAGAACTCAGATTTTCCTTTCAGACTCCCCCGCATTCGTCAGTCCCCTTCGCTAATGCGAGACCAAGAATCCCAAGAACCCAGGTCCCAAGAACCCAGGGAGGATGACGGATGTTGCTTCGGTGGACGCGAAACCCCCGGGCCCTGTTCCCTATGGCATCTTGGGTTTCATCTTGGCCTGCGGCTCATAGGCTACGGTCTGCTGCATCCCGGAATTCGCTACGGATAGGTTGCAGCCGTGAGAGATTTGACAGAAACGCAGTCTACCTCGGCGTTGCTGGGCACAATGCGGCTCAAGGCGACGTGGGCGGCCAACATAAAGACCTTTGCAAAGCGCAAGCCCCTCGGCGCCTTTGGCGTGGGAGTGATGGCGCTGCTGATCCTGGTTGTGGCGCTGGCTCCGGTCATTTCGCCCTTTGACCCTACCGGGTGCATATCAACGACAAGTGCATATCAACGACAAGTATGCCGGGCCCAAGTATGCCGGGCCCGGAGATGAGGAGACCAAGAGCGGCGGAACCTTCCTTCCGGGCAGCGACCACCTGGGGCGCGACACCTTCAGCCGCCTCGTATACGGGTCCCGCATCTCCCTGCACGTGGGTCTGGTCAGCGTGGCCATCGGGTCATTCATTGGCATTGTAAGCGGCTACTTCAGCGGCAAGTTCCACTTGGTGGCGCAACGGATTGTCGACGGGTCCATGGCCTTTCCGCCCTTGATACTGGCGTCGGCCATCATGGCAGTGCTGGGGGCTTCATTGGAGCACGTTATCATCGGCGTGAGCGTGTGCTGATACCCGGCGCAGCCCGCTTGGTGCGTCCCGGGCGCTGACCCTGCGGGAGATGGACTACATCACGGCGGCCAAGGCCGTGGGCTGCGGCAGTGGGCGGATAATGTTCCGCTACATCCTGCCCAATACGCTCGCCACCTACATCGTCTTCGCCACCATCACGCTGGGGTGGGCCATCATTGTGGAGGCGTCCCTCATCTTCCTGGGGTTGGGCACTCCTCCCGACGTTCCGTCCTGGGGTGGGATGCTGGCGGTGGCCAGCCGACAGTGGATTGAGGTCTCGCCCTGGCTGGCGCTCTTCCCTGCGTTGCCGCTCAGCATCGTGGTGATAGCGTTTAACGTCATGGGCGACTCCCTGCGCGACGTCCTGGCCCCCGGCTGCGCGGAACCAGCCAGGCGCATCCTCCGTACAGGCTTGTTTCGTCTCTCCAGACAAGGGGCAGCCTTCAAGCCTGCCCCTTTATTTGATCGGCCCAGCGAAAAGCGGCTCCCTGTTTTTGTCTCCTGCGCCGCTGGCGTTGTTCTGTTAAAATCCCTCCAGACTCGGTTTTGTAATACTTGGCTTCATCATTTTGAGAGGTGCATTACGATGCCTTCCTTTACCGACAAGTTGACTGTCAACGGCTCCGAGATGGATATGTACGCTGCGGTTCCCAGCGGTGGCTCCTCGCCTTACCCCGCCGTGGTTATAGCCTTCCACGTCGGCGGGCTGGACGAGTTTGACAAGGTCATGGCCGACCGGCTGGCCGAGGCCGGCTATGTTGCTGTGGTGCCGGACCTGTTCCACCGATTCTCGGAGGAAGCCCTCAACGGCCCGCGCCTGGAGCGGCTCAACCACCTGAACGACCCGGATATCATTGCGGACATGAACGCGGCAGTGGACTTCCTGGCGGCCGACTCCCATGTGGACAGCGAGCGCATCGGCGTCACCGGCTTCTGCATGGGCGGGCGCATCGCCTGGATGATGGCGGCGTCCAACCCGATCTTCAAGGCCACCGTGCCCTTCTACGGCGGCAACATCATGGGCATCTGGGGCAGCGGCGAGCAGCCCCCCTTCGACATGACTTCCAACATCAACTGCCCCATGCTGTTCCACTTCGGATCGGTAGACGTAAACCCCTCGCTGGAAGACCGCGACAAGCTGGAAGCAGAGCTGACGCGGCTGGGCAAGACCTTCGAGTTCCACACCTACGAGGGCGCTAACCACGCCTTCATGGACTTCAACAACCCCGACCGGCACCACCCGGAAGCCGCCGCCGCGGCGTGGCCCCGCACCATCGAGTTCTTCGACAAGCACCTGAAGGCCGCGAAGTCAACCGCCTAGTCAGGGCTTCACCGCCGGACCGCTCGTCCTGAGCCTGTCGAAGGATTAGCGGTCTGCAAGAAACTCCACCCGCCAGGAAGGGATCTTTATACGTTTTGTACTTTAGGAGAGACTGATGCCTCGCGTGTCATTGGACTTGGAAAACGCCGCCGACCTTGCGCTGCTAAACGCCGAGGGCTGGCGCGTAGCGATGGGGCTGGCGCCCGGCGAACCCAACCAGGGCCTGTCCGCCGAGATGCGGGAAAGCTCGGCCCGGCTGCCCGGCTACGATGATTCCTGGTGGGAGCAGAACGCCGACATCCAGGAACGCCGCTCCGTAGGCCTTACCTTCGCATGGTACCGGCTCAGGGTGACTATCCCGTCCACCGCCAAGGGGGAGGAAGTGGCCGGCCGCCGGGTCTGGTTCGAGACCAACGTCGACAACTACGGCGAAGTCTACGTGGACGGGCAGATTGACCGCAACTTGTGGGTCATCACGGGCAACAACGTGCCCAAGCGAGTGCTCATCGAAGACAGCGCCGTCCCTGGCGCCGAGCACGTCATCGCAGTACTGGTCGGCAACGCCCCGCTGGCCGAGCCGGTGGGCACCATATTCATCCGCTACGCTACCTTGGCTATCGAGTAACGGAGCAGACCGGCCCACACCCAACGAAGTATCCGCCGGAGGGGACTATGCCCGCATCACAGCAGAAGCTCGGCGTGGGCGACGCCGAGATGTCGGCCTACCTGAGCGTACCGGATGGGGATGGCCCCTTTCCGGCGATGATTGTCATTCACCACGCGCCCGGGGTTGACCAGTTCGTGCGCGAAATCGCCGACCGGCTGGCTGGCGACGGCTACGTCGCCGCCGCTCCCGACCTGTTCCACCGTATCACCGATGAGATGGTGGAGCGGACGGGACGCAGCAAGAGGGACCAACTCAGCGACCCTGATATTGTCGCCGACGTGAATGCCACCGTTGACTTCCTGCGCTCCCATTCCGCGGTGGACCGGGAGCGCCTGGGCATCACCGGCTTCTGCATGGGTGGTCGGGTTGTCTGGCTGGCGGCCTGCAGCAACCCACACTTCAAGGCTGTTGTGCCTTTCTACGGCGGCAATATATTTGTGCCTTGGGGCGCGGGGGAAGTCGCGCCCTTCGAGCTGAGCGACGGCATCAATTGCCCCATGCTGTTCCATTTTGGCGAGGAAGACGCCAATCCATCGCAGGACGATATGCGCACGCTTGACGATGAGTTGACCCGATTGGGCAAGCCGCACCGCTTTTACAGCTATCCTGGCGCAGACCACGCATTTATGAATCGCTACATGCCCCAGCGTTACCATCGCACATCGGCGGAAATGGCATGGGCGCGCACCCGTGAGTTTCTCGCCGAGCAACTGCAACCCGCCCCTGTGGGGTAGAGCCGCCGTTCCCTCTCCCTTCTGTGAGAGGGTGAGGGCGTACTCCTCCAGGGGAAAAGACCAGACACCACGGTTAACCGGAGGCACTGATGACAACCAGCCATTCCTATGCCGGTCAGGCGGCCGCGCCCGAATTCCCCAATGGCCTGGAATGGGTCAACACCGACCGACCGCTGACTATGGAGGAGTTGAAGGGCAAGATTGTCATCCTCGACTTCTGGACCTACTGTTGAGTCAACTGTATGCACATCTTTCCGCAGTTGCGGAAACTGGAGCGCAAATACGCCAGCGAGCTGGTCGTGGTCGGCGTCCACTCGGCCAAGTTCCCCACCGAGAAGGAGACCGACAGCCTGACTGCCGCCGTCCGCCGGTGCGAGTTGGAGCATCCGGTAATCAACGATGCCGAGTTTCAGGTCTGGCAGCAGTATTCCTGCCGCGCCTGGCCTACCCTGATGTTCATCGACCCGCACGGCAACGTCATCGGCAAGCACGAGGGCGAGCTGACATTCGAACAGTTCGACACTCTGCTCGGGGGGATGGTGGCCGAGTTCGACGACGCGGGAATAATTTGCCGCTCGCCACTCCCGACCTCGCCGCCGCGCGGCCCGGAGAGCGCCCTGAGCTTTCCTGGCAAGGTGCTGGCCGACGAGGCCGGGGGGCGGCTGTTCATCGCCGATACCAACCACAACCGCATCATCGTATCGTCCTTCGACGGCGAGGTGAAGCAGGTGATCGGCGCCGGCGAGGAAGCGTTAGTTGATGGCACGCTGGCTCAGGCGGCCTTCAACCACCCGCAGGGCATGGCGATAGACGGCGACCTGCTGTACGTCGCCGATACCGAAAACCACGCCATTCGCCGCGTCGACCTGTCATTCGGGCAGGTGAAGACATTGGCCGGCACCGGCGAGCAGGGCTACGAGCGCAACGGCAGCCGGCCCGGCCTGTCTACCAGCATCAGTTCGCCGTGGGACGTGGCGTTGCATAACGGCGTGGTCTACATCGCCATGGCCGGCATCCACCAGCTCTGGGCGCTGGAACTGGAAACGGGAATCATCGCTCCCTACGCCGGCAGCGGACGCGAGGCCATCACCGACGGCCCGCTGGCAACGTCGGCCCTCGCCCAGCCCAGCGGCATAACCGTAGGCAGCGATGGGGCCGGCGGAGAGCGGCTGTACTTTGCCGACAGCGAGACCAGCGCCATTCGCAACGCCGACCTTGACCCCAATGGCTCAGTCAGGACGCTCATCGGTTTGGGTCTGTTCGAGTTTGGCGATGTGGACGGCGAGGATTTCCGCGTCCGTATGCAACACCCCATCGGTATCACTCACCACGACGGCGCGCTCTTCGTGGCCGACACCTACAACCACAAGATCAAGCGCGTCCTGCCCAAGACCCGGTCGGCCTTCACCGTGGCAGGCACCGGAGCGCCGGGGCACGTGGACGGCCCCCTTGCCCAAGCCCAATTCTCCGAGCCCTGCGGACTGAGCATCGCCAACGGCATGATGTATATTGCCGACACCAACAACCACGCCATTCGCGTTGCCAACATGGAAACCAGCGAAGTCGCGACACTGGAGCTGACTGGGCTGTAAGGCCGGAGCAGGAGGAAATCATGGAGCGCTTGAGGTTCATAGACGGCGATTCTCACGTTCTCGAACCGGAGGCAATTTGGGAGAATTACCTTGAGAAGAAATACCGGAACCTGATCAGCGGCCACGTACGGTGGGTGACGGCTCCCTCTGGTAAGGGCATTAACGCAGTGGACGAGTTCTCAACGCGCGATAATGCGCTGGCCTTCGAGTTGGAGTTGGAGGTAATGGGCACCCATCCATTGGGCACCCGGGACACCGACGCAGCCACTCGCAGCTTCCAGGACCGCGATCTGGACGAATTGGACGTGGCTTACGGGAAATGGGCCGACCAGGACTTTCCCGCCAGCGCCTACCGGGAGGTGATGGATGTTCACGGCGTGGACCACATGATTCTCTACCCGACCGCCGGGTTCTGGGCCACGGGCGTTGCCGAGATGGACGGCGAGACCGCCATGGCCATCCGGCGGGCTTACAATCGCTGGCTGGGCGACTACTGCCAGGAAATCGGGCAGGGAGCCTGCGGAGCAGCGTCCATAGACCTGCGCGACCCGGCCCTGGCCGCCGAGGAAGTGCGCCGGTGTGTCAACGAGTACGACTTCAAGGCGGTGCATCTGAATCCCGCGCCCGTTCCCAACCTCCGCCTGTTCGACCCGGAGTGCGACGTGCTGTGGGCGACCTGCGCCGAGTTGGGCGTTCCGGTCGGGCTGCACCCCAGCGCCAACCACCCCTTTGACCAGGGGCTGCTCGGCTACCTGCCCGGGTTGCGGAACTGCCGCACCACGGTGTCATTCGTTATGGGCAGTATGCTGGCCTGTACCGGCTTCATCATGGGAGGAGTGCTGGAACGGCACCCCGAACTGAAGCTGGTGTTCCTGGAATCGGGCTGCGGCTGGGCCTCCTTTTGGCTGGACAGGCTGGAAGCAGGCATACAGGGAGGAACCCGGAGGCTGAGTATCCAGGGGCTGAACAGCAACCCCGTGGACTATTTCCAGCGCCAGTGTTTCGTAGCCGCCGATCAGGACGACCCTGGAATCGCGCCGCTGATAGAGGCCATCGGCGACCACGTAATCGTCGGAGCCACCGACTTCGGCCATCCGGAAGGCAGGAAGTACTTCAAGGCCAAGCAGGACTTGATGGATCTACCCAACGTGTCCAATGAAAGCAAGCGCAAAATCCTGTGGGACAACGCCCTGCGGGCCTACCCCATCAGCGCGAATTAGGAAGGCCCCGCCCGCCTGTCCCCCTCAACGGCCCCGAGTTCCTTTGAAGCCCGTTAACTCTGAGCCGAGTTCAGGATGAACGGGCTTCATTTTGCCGAGTACGGTGACAGCAACCCGCAGAGTCGCCCCTGTACGGGGTAGGGCAAAGGAAGAATAAGTGGCAGGGAAACCGCCAGCGTTTTCAATCCTTCCGCTCCCGGCAGGAGAGGGAACAACTATAAGACCCTGACGCGGCTCTACGGGCGGTTGACGACCAT
Organism: Dehalococcoidia bacterium; assembly: GCA_965261945.1. Lineage (GTDB taxonomy): Bacteria > Chloroflexota > Dehalococcoidia > Lucifugimonadales > UBA3495 > VXOI01. The sequence continues at coordinate 945,669 of CBDHEF010000002.1, read as the reverse complement.
GATCCGGTCGCGGCGTGTCAGATCCTGCTCCGCGGTGATTTCGGCGTCGGGGAAGTGCTGGAGGGCGATGGCCTCGGCGGCGGGGAATTGCTCCGGGTCCAGCTCCAACAGGATGATGCCGGGGCTGTTGAGCTTGTCCGGCGCCTGGGCCATCAGGCGGCGCACCAGGTCCAGCCCGTCCGGGCCGCCGTCGAGGGCCAGTTGCGGCTCATATCGCACCTCGGGCTGGAGCGTGCGAAGACGGTCTGTGGGGATGTAGGGCAGGTTGGCGACGATGACGTCCACCTGCTCCGTCAGCGGCTCCAGCAGATCGCCGTGGCCCAGCCGCACCCGGTCGGCGACGGAATGGGCGCGGATATTGTAGGCTGCCACGTCCAGGGCTGGCTCGGAAACGTCCACGGCGTAGATGCGAGCGGCGGGCAGATGTATTGCCAGGTTCACCGCGATGGCCCCGCTGCCGGTTCCCACGTCGGCGATAGTCAGTTCCCGCGTTTCCATGCCCATCAGCGCCATGAACAGGGTGTGCTCAACCATACCCTCGGTCTCGGGGCGCGGAATCAGCACATCCGGCGTCACCACCACATTAATGCCATAGAACTCGCGGATCCCCAGGATGTAGGCCAATGGGATACGTTCCAGCCGCTGGGCCACGATGCCGGCCAGGTCTTGAACCGCGTTACCGGGAACCTCCGACTCCTGCTCGGCAAAGATGTTCTGCCGGGTCATCCGCATCACCCTCATCACCATGACCTCGGCCTCGAGACGGGCGTCGGGGATGTCGCCGGCTTCCAGGCTCTGATGAGTCTGCCGGATTGTTTCACGGATGCTGGCCATGTCGAACGCCCCACCCTAACCCTCCCCAGGAAGGAGAGGAGATTCTGCCTATACCCCAGCCTCGGCCAGCAGGAGCTCTTCTTCCCAAGTCACCATTCGGTCAATGATGTCGTCCCAGTAGCCGTCCATGAGGCGCGGGATCCCATGAAAGGTAGAGTTGCTGCGGTGGTCGGTGACGCGGTCCTGGGGATAGTTGTAGGTGCGGATTTTTTCGGCCCGTTCGGCCCCCCCTACCTGGGAACGGCGTGCCTGGCTGATCTCCGCGTCGTGGCGTTCTCGCTCGGCTTCAAATATCCGCGCCCGCAGCATCGCCATTGCCCGCTGCTTGTTTTTATACTGGGAGCGCTCGTCCTGGCACACCACGGTCAGGCCCGAAGGCTCGTGAACTATGCGGACGGCGGTGGCGACTTTGTTGACATTCTGACCTCCATGGCCGCCGGCGTGGAAGATGTCGATGCGCAACTCGTCGGGACTGACCTTCACTTCCACCTCGTCGGCTTCGGGCAATACGGCGACGGTGGCGGTTGAAGTGTGGATGCGGCCCTGGGCCTCGGTTTCCGGTACCCTCTGAACTCGGTGCACGCCGCTCTCGTACTTGAGGCGGCTGTACGCTCCCCGGCCCTGGATCTCAAACGCAATCTTGTTGTAGCCGCCCACGTCGCTGGGATTGGAGTCCATGATGTCCACGTCCCAGCCGCGGATCTGGGCGTAGCGGTGGTAGGCGCGATACAAGTCGCGGGCAAACAGCCCGGCTTCGTCGCCTCCGGTGCCTGCCCTGATTTCGATGATGACATCTTTCTGGTCGTTGGGGTCCTTGGGCAGCAGCGCAGTGCGAAGGGATTGGGAAATCTCTTCAAGGCGAACCTTGTCGGCCTCCAATTCTTCGCGAGCCATCTGGACCAAGCCCGGTTCGGCGCCTTCTTGTATCAGCGCTTCCAGGTCGGCGATTTCCTCCAGCAGTTGGCGGTACTGCCGGGATATGCCGACCAGTTCCTCCAGGGATGCCCGCTCCTTGGCCAGTTCCTGAATTCGCTCGTAGCTGGCTGCAACTTCGGGGTCGGCCATGGCCAACTCGATGTCCTCGTAGCGCCGAACAATTGGGTCGAGTTTGTCAATCATCGAGGTCGCAACCAACTTAGCACTTTCCTTAAATTATTATCAAACCCACTGGATTAAGTTCAACTCCCACAGGACATCTGGAGTAAGTTTAACTCAAAGATGTTGCGATATACAGTACCGGAATATGTCCCAGGCGGACAGCGTTGGTTTGGTCAGTCGGCAGGCTTGTCTCCCCAGTGCAGGCAGACCGTGCCGAAGCCGAGCCGCTTGTAGGCTACCTGCCTCAACCCGGACTCCCGCAATATGCCGGCCAGCTCATCGGCGTCATAAAACCGGTCCACCGACTGCGGCAGGTAGGAGTAAGCTGCCCGGTCGCCGGCAATCAGGTTGCCGACCAACGGGACCATTCCGTGGAAGTAGAGGCGGAACAGCCGGGCTTTCAACCCTGTTTCCATGGGCGACAGTTCCAGGAGCGCGACCCGTCCGCCGGGGCGCACCACCCGCGTCATTTCCCCCACGGCCTGCCGCACGTCGGGCATATTGCGGAGACTGAACCCGGCGGTTGCGCAGGCAAATGTTTCGCAAGGAAATGGCAGCGAAAGGGCATCGCCCACCAAGAAGCTGACCCCGCAATTTTGCCGTGCCCCCTTGCCCCGTGCGAGGGCAATCATTTCCGGCAAGAGGTCAAGGGCAACCACATGGTCAGTGACGAGCAGGCGGGCTAACTGAAAGGCGAGGTCTCCGGTCCCGGTGGAAACGTCCAGCGCCGGACCGGGGAGCGACTGCGTTGCGAGGGCTGCCGTCCGTCGCTTCCAGCCCCGGTGCATCCCCATGGTCATGACGTCGTTCATCAGGTCGTAGCGGCGGGAGATGCGGGCAAAGAGATCGGCAACATAACGCTGCCTGTCCGCGCCGGTCAGCCCCGCCATCGAGTCCTGGTCAAAGTAAAAGTTGCATCGGCTGGAGGGTGCGGCTGAATGGGTTCAGCACAAGGCCCAACTCTTCCAGAGTAACTACGCCGGGCAGGGCCTGATCGTCGCCTTCCTCGCCGAGGATTACCGGAGAATACTCCTCCCCCTGCGGCTGAACCAGGAAACACCTCGACATATTGCGGATGACTACTGTTCCGCCGGCCAGGGAGAACCTCTCCTCGCGGGTTGGCTCCAATCCGAGCGATTGCCAGACCCCGAAGGGCAGCAGCGTGTAACCCGCGCCGCTATCCACCAGGAAATCAACCGTTTCTTCCCGTCCGTCCGTTCCACGCGCCCGGCCTTCGATGTATGTGAGTCCCATCAGTCAGCCTTCTCCCGGTACTGCAAGTCCTCCGGCAGCGCTTGGTCAATGCTCAGGGTCACCAATACCTTGCCTACAACATATTTCACTATATCTTCAACAGTCGTGGGCTTCAAATAAAATGCCGGGTCGGGAGGGAGGATGACCGCACCCATGCGGCTCAGGGTGAGCATATTTTCTAGGTGGATGCTGTGCAGCGGAGTCTCGCGCGGCACCAGCACCAACGGGCGGCGCTCTTTCAGGCACACGTCGGCGGCTCGCAGCAGCAGATTGCCGGAGATCCCGCTGGCCAGCGAGGCGATGCTGTTCATGCTGGCCGGCACCAGCGCCATGCCAGCCGTCGGGTAGGTGCCGCTGGCGATGGGCGCCCGCAGGTCGTTGATGGCGTAGTGGACAAAGGCCGGGTGTTCCTGCCATTCCACCAGAGTCTCATTGAAGGAGCCGCCCAGTTCCTCCTGCCACACCATGCGGGCGGCGTTGGAGCAGACCACCGCGGTTGGCAGGTCCCGCCGCAGCAGTTCGTCCACCATCGCCCGGGCCATCAGCGACCCGCTGGCCCCGGTGATGCCAACGATGACCGGACCGGGCATTACAGCGTCACCGCCAGGACGGTGAACACGAACAGCGAGACGGATATGACGCTGTTGTACTGGAACATCGGCGAGCGCATCTTGGACAGGTCATCGGCCTTGACCAGGCTGTTCTCCAGCGCCAGGAGAACGGCCGCTATGATCCAGCCGATAAAGAAGTATACCCCCAGGTCCATCCAGAGGCCCACCGCAAGCAGCGCCGCGGCTGCCAGCAAGTGCATCGTCCGCGCCGTCCACAGGGCTGCGCTTATCCCGAACCGCCTGGCAAGGGAATTTGTCCCATACTGCCGGTCGAAGTCGTAGTCGGCGCAGCCATAGATTACGTCGAACCCTCCGGCCCACATCACCACGGTGAAAGTCAGCAGCATCGGTTCCGGGTCAAGCCGCCCGGTAACTGCAATCCAGGCCGCGGTCGGCGAAATTGCCAACGCACCGCCCAGAAAGAAGTGGCAGGCCCAGGTCAGGTACTTGGTGAAGGAATAGAAGACCACGTAGAGCGCAGCCACCGGGGCCAGAATCAGCGTCAGCGTGTTCAATTGCGACGCCGCGTAGAAGAATACGCCGGTTCCTACTACGGCCAAGCCGATCACTTCGGCGGGGCGCAACAGTCCTTTTGGAAGGTGGCGGCCACTGGTGCGGGGATTGGCGGCGTCCTCCTTGCGGTGGATGATGCGGTTGGCCGACATTCCCAAGGTGCGGACGCCGGTCAGGGCCACGGTGATCCAGATGAAATCGCTCCAGCCGGGCCAGCCGCTCCCTCCTGTATCCACCGATGCCAGCATCATGCCGATGTAGCAGAAGGGCAGGGCATAGAGGGACTCCCAGATGCGCACCACACCCAGGTAACGGGGCAACCTGACTATCGGGGAGCCTATGGCGTTGACGGCCTGCATGGCCACTCCTGCGTCTTGCGGGACATCAGGAAATACCGTAACTGGCCCACTTGCCATCGACCAGCGCCTTGATTTCGGGACTCATCACCACGTCCGGGGGCCATTCCCTGGTGCGGCCTCCCTCCTCCGGCATCTTGATGGTGGCGTCCATGCCGACCTTGCTGCCGAACTTTGGAGTGGGCGAGGAGATATCCAGGTCGTCTATGGGGCCGGTGGTGAACACGAAATCCGAAGCCGGATCCATATTGTTGGCGACCCGCCACGCGACTTCGGAGATATTCTGCACGTCCACGAAGTGGTCAACGACGATTATGCCCTTGACCAGGCTCATCAGCCCCATGCCCCACAGCCCGTGCATCACCTTGCGGGCCTGGCCGGGATATTCCTTCTTGACCGACACGATTACCAGGTTGTGAAACACGCCCTCGGCGGGCATATTCATGTCCGCCACCTCGGGCAGGATGGTCTTGATCATGGGCAGGAACATCCGCTCGGTGACCTTGCCCATCCAGTAATCTTCCATGGGAGGGCGGCCCACAATGGTCGCCGGGTAGATGGGCCGGTTGCGGTGGGTGACGCAGGTGATGTGGAACACCGGGTATGGGTCGGGCATTGAATAGTACCCGGTGTGGTCGCCGAAAGGCCCCTCCATCCGCTGCTCGTTCAGCAAAACGTAGCCTTCCAGCACGATCTCGGCCTCTGCCGGAACCATCAGGTCGCTGGTGCGGGCCTTGGCCAAGGCCACCCCTTCCTCGCGCAGGAATCCCGCGACGACCATCTCGTCCATGTCGGGTGGGAGCGGCGCGGAGCCGGTCCAAATGGTGGCCGGGTCGCCGCCCAACGCCACCGCCACGTCCAAGCGGTCCAGCCCGAGCTGCCGGCCGAGTCGTTCGTGGTGGGCGCCGACCTTGTGAGTCTGCCAGTGCATCCCGGTGGTGCAACGGTCATAGACCTGCATCCGGTAGGTGCCATAGTTCTGCACCCCGGTTTCCGGGTCGCGGGTAATCACCAAGGGCAATGTCACGTAGGGACCGCCGTCCATCGGCCAGCACTGGAGGATGGGAAACCGGAACAGGTCAACGTCTTCGCCGTGAAGCACCACGTCCTGGCAGGGCGGGTTGCTCACCGTTCGCGGGCGGTAGGAGGCCAGGCTGACCAACTGTCCCAGGGTTCTGAGTTTGCTTGCCAGGCCCTCGGGCGGTCCCTGGACCAGATTTAGAATCCCCTGCACCCGCTCAGCGACCTCGTCCAGGTTGTTCACGCCCAGCGCCCAGGCCATGCGCCGCTCAGAGCCGTACATATTAATTACGACAGGAATGTCGTATCCCCTCGGATTCTCGAACAACAGCGCGGGGCCGCCGGACTTGATAACCCGGTCGGCGATTTCGGCTATCTCCAATTGCGTGTCAACCGGAGTCGAAATGCGACGCAACTCGCCTTTCTCTTCCAGGAAAGAAATAAACTCCCGCAGGTCTCGGAATCTCATCAGGGAAATTATCCGGCCATTCGGCGTAGTCTTGGGGCGAATCCGGCGGGGGGGCGGCCCGTCCGTTGCTGCACCGGTCAATCAATTTAATGGGCGCAGGCCCTTGCCAATTCTAGCCGGAATAACGAATCGGTTCAATCGCGGCTCAATTGACTCAGCGCGGCCTTGCGCAAAGTCGCCGAGGGTGGTTTATGAGGGGAATTATATCGACTCTTACCCAACCGCAGGAACCCCCGTCATTAGTGCCTTCTCCCGTCACTCCCGCGCAGGCGGGAACCCTAGAGTGTCAGCAGAGTGTCAGCCCGCCGTTCCATAGCAAAAAACTATCGCCCAATGGCATCATAAGCAGCCAAATCCACAGCCAATATCCTGCAAACAAACTGCCGTTCCCGCCTGACCCCATGCGCTATTGCGTCAGGAGCAGCCCCAAGCCCTGCGATGACTCCCACCCCTTGCCGAATCCATAGAACTTATGCACCATGACACCTATGCAACACCCCCGCAAATCCTGTCCATCCATGTAAAAAACCCAACCCGCACCAACCCGCACCAACCCGCACCAATGACCGGAAATAACCGGAAAATTAAAAAATTGAAACCATCGCTCCCTGCGCCGCCAGGTAGAAGCCATCAAGCGCAAAGCAAACACGCCCGCGTCATCGCCGCCGCCGTCCTAAACCCCGTCGCCGACACAATCGCCAAGGCAATCGCTGCCCGTTTCTTTTTTGTGGTATAGTATGCGGCGGTCTAGCGAGGTCACTACTTTGGAGGAAATGGGTCAACATGCTGGAGCATGATGTCTTGGTAATCGGCGCCGGGCTCGCCGGGATGCGGGCGGCCATTGCGGCCCGCGCCAACGGCGCTACCACGGCGATTATCAGCAAAGTACATCCCGTCCGCAGCCACTCCAACGCGGCTCAGGGCGGCATTAACGCAGCCCTTACCGACAGGGGCGACGACTGGGAAGACCACGCCTACGACACCGTCAAGGGCAGCGACTTCCTAGGGGACCAGGACGCCATCGAAGTGATGTGCCGCTCGGCGGGCCGCGCCCTGATTGACATGGAGCACTTCGGCGTCACATTCAACCGCGACGACGAGGGTTATCTGGGCACCCGGGCCTTCGGCGGCCAGCGCCGCGCCCGCACTTTCTTCGTCGGCGACTTTACCGGACAGGCCCTGCTCCACGTCATGTTCGAGCAGCTCATCAAGTCTGGCGTCCGCCGTTACGAGGAATGGTTCGTAACCTCCCTCATCATCGAGGATGGACACGTCTGCGGCGTGATGGCCCTGGAGATTCGCACCGGGCAGATATACGCCATCCGCGCTAAGACGGTCATATTCGCCACCGGCGGATTGGGTCGAGTTTTCGAGCCGAGCACCAACGCCCTCATCGTCACCGGCGACGGAATGGCCCTGGCCTACAACGCCGGCGCCCAGCTGATGGACATGGAGATGGTGCAGTACCATCCCACCACCCTGGCGGGCAGTGGCGTGCTGATCTCAGAGGCGGCCCGGGGTGAGGGCGCCTACCTGCTGGACAAAGACGGCAACCGCTTCATGCAGAAGTACGCACCCAACATGATGGAGTTGGCGTCCCGCGACGTGGTTTCCCGCTCGGAACAGACGGAAATCAACGCGGGCAATGGTATCAACGGTTGCGTGTTGCTGGATTGTCGGCATTTGGGCGAGTCCCTGATCATGGAGAAGCTCAGCCAGATACGGGAGATCGGTATCGACCTGGCCGGGGCCGACATGATACGCGAACCCATCCCCATCCGCCCCGGTATGCACTACATGATGGGCGGTATCAAGACCGACGTAGACGGGCTGACCAATTTGCCCGGCGCCTACGCAGCTGGCGAGTGCGCCTGCGTAAGCGTCCACGGCGGCAACCGGCTGGGGGCCAACTCGCTGCTGGACACCATCGTCTTCGGCGAGCGCTCCGGCAACCACGCCGCCGAGGCTTCCCGCAGCGTGGACTACGTGGAATTCAACGTGGAGCAAGCGGTCAGAAACGAGGAGAAGCGAATCCAGGAACTGATGGACCGCCCCGCCAATGGCGACCGCATCGCCAGCATACGGCTGGGGATGGGGGAGTCCATGAACCGGAACCTCGCTGTCTTCCGCAACCAGGAAGGTATGGAGGAATCGCTGGGCGACCTGGAGTTGCTCCAGGAACGATTCAAGACCGTTCCGGTGGAAAACAAGGGCAAGATTTTCAACACCGACCTGGTGTTTGCCTTGGAGTTGGGCTTCATGCTCGACTGCGCCCCGCCCATCGTGGTCAGCGCCATTGACCGCAAGGATAGCCGGGGCGCCCAGTCGCGCACCGACTATCCCGCCCGCGACGACGAGAACTGGATGAAGCACTTGGTCGTCAGCAAGGGCGAGACTGGCCCCGAAATCTCCTACGCGCCCGTCAGCATCACCAAATGGGAACCGGAAGAAAGAAAATACTAGGTCAGCGCCGGATGTTCCCCGCTGGCAGTGGAAGTGGCTGGGGCGGCGGTGGAGACATGGACACTGAGTTAGAGGAAAGCAGCCGATGAATGTCACCATTAGGGTGCGGCGTCAGGACCCCGAGTCGGAGAACACCACTCCTTTCTGGCAGGACTACTCGCTGGAAATCGAAGACAACGCTACCGTCCTCGACGCGCTCATCAAGATCCGGGAGGACATGGACGGCACCCTGAGCCTGCGTTGCTCCTGCCGTAGTTCCATCTGCGGCTCCTGCGCCATGCGCATCAACGGCCACGCCGGGCTCGCCTGCAAGACGCAGGCCGTCGCCGAACTTCGGGAAGGCGACATTATCGAGGTTGAACCAGCGGGCAATATGCCGGTCATCAAGGACCTGGTGGTCAATTTTGACCTTTTCTGGGACAAGATAATGGAGGTCGAACCCTACTTGCAGCCCCAGGGGCCGGAACCGGAACAGGAATACGTCGTTTCCAATGAGGCCATGCTCCATCTTTCCGGCGTCACCGCCTGCATCATGTGCGGCGCCTGCGTATCCGACTGCACGGTGATGGAGGTGGACCCCTCTTTCCTTGGGCCAGCTGCGCTGGCCAAAGCCTACCGCTTCACCGCCGACCCCCGTGATGGCGATGAGGCCGGCGTGTCGAAAGATCGCCTGGAGCAGTTGAATGCCCCCTCCGGTATCTGGGACTGCACCCGTTGCCTGGAATGCGTCCAGGCCTGTCCCAAGGGTGTTGCCCCGATGGAGCGCATCATGGCGATGCGCGACCAGGCCATCGAGGCGGGCTTCCACAACACCAATGGCGCGCGCCACACCGAGGCATTCTCCGAGTCAGTGGAGCAATCAGGCACACTCGACGAGCTGCGCCTCGTCCCCAAGTCGCTGGGCATGACCAATATCCAGGGATTGCTGAATTACGCGCCCGTGGCTTTGCAGGCGCTCACCCACGGCAAGATGCCCCCTATCATGCACAAGAAGATTGAGGGTATCGAACACGTCCGCCGCATTTTTGAGCAGGTGGACGAAACGGAACGCTAGCCCGGCAAGGTTCCGCCCACATCAAATGGGAGTCCCTACGGCTCCCTCTCCCCTGAGGGAGAGGGTGAGAGGGCAGCGGGCAATCGGCGGCACAAATAATCCCAGAGTAGACGGAGACCAGATTTGAGATACGCCTTCTTTCCCGGTTGCGTTTCCCGGGGTGGATGCCCCGAGCTGTACCCGGCAGCCGTGCTGATTTGCAAACGGTTGGGAATCGATATATGGGAGATGCAGGGTGCGTCATGCACCGGCGCCGGCGTCCTACAGGAGAAGAACCAACTGCTGGGCGACACCCTCAACGCCCGCACCTTCGCCATGGCGGAGTACTGGGACCTGCCGATAATGACCATCTGCAGCACCTGCCAGGGCGTGATGAGCCAAGCCAACTTCCGGCTGCGCGACCCCGAGTACCGCGCGAAGGTCAACGGCTACCTGGCCGAAGAGGGCTTGGAATACAAGGGGAGCGCCAACCCCAAGCATCTGCTCTGGATACTTATTGAGGACTACGGCCTCGACAAGCTGGCCGAGCTCATCACTCGCCCGCTGCATGGCGTACGTCTCGCCCCCTTCTATGGTTGCTACCTGGTGCGCCCCACCGACGCGCTGGCGTTTGCCGATAACCCGGACCGGCAGGACTCGCTGGAGCGGCTCATCGAGATTCTGGGCGCGACGGTAGTGGACTTCTCCGGCAAGACGCGCTGCTGCGGCTTTCCTATCCTGACCATCAACGAGCGCAACTCCCTGGCGATGGTTGGCAAGCACACCAGCGAGGCCAAAGACTTGGGCGCCGATGCTATGATCACCCCCTGCCCGCTGTGCCACCTGAACTTGGACAGCTTCCAACCCAAGGCAGCAGCGCAAGCCGGGCGGGAGATCGGCCTGCCCATACTGCATATGCCCCAGGCCATCGGCTTGGCTATGGGCATCAGCCCGCAGGACCTGGGACTGCGCCGCCACATAGTCAACACCCGACCCCTGCTGACCCAGTTGACGCCTGCCGGAGCCGCGCACTAGAAGGGGTCAGAGGTAGACGCAGTTTCGCGTAAATGCAGAGGCCGCCGCACACCCGGCGGCCTCTTTTCTTGGAAAGACAAGCGGCGATTGCCAACACCAAAAGACAAAAAGAGGACTACCTATGCAGCATCCACAGGCCCCAATTCTTGCCTTCCCGGAAGACTGGCAAACCGCGCTGGCCATCGTAGCCCACCCCGACGACCTTGAGTACGGAGCGGCAAGCGCAATCGCAAAGTGGACTGGTCAGGGAAAGAAAGTAACTTACGTTATGGTGTCGCGCGGAGAGGCGGGTATTGACACGATGCACCCGTCCGAAGTGGGGCCGTTGCGCTCCCAGGAGGAGATTGACGCCGCCCGCGTGGTGGGCGTCAATACCGTTGAGTTCCTCGAGCATACAGATGGCGTAATCGAGTACGGCTTGCCGCTAAGGCGAGACATCAGCCGCGCCATCCGGCTCCACCGGCCCGACATAGTCCTCACCTTGAGCCACCACTTGCAATTCCCTTCCGGCCACCTGAACATGGCCGACCATCGCAACGTGGGCGTTGCGGTATTCGACGCCGCCCGCGACGCCGCCAACCGCTGGATTTTCCAAGAACTGCTGGGCGAGGGCCTGGAGCCGTGGAACGGCGTCCGGTTCGTCGCAGTCTTCGGCCCGTCCGGCGCCACCCACGGCGTGGACGTCACCGGCTACTGGGAGCAGGGGCTGGACTCCCTGCGCCAGCATAAAGCCTATCTGGAGAATCTCGGCCCTGCCGCCGCCAACACCTTCGACTTCCTCACCGCCCACGCCGTCGAATCCGGCCAAGCCTTCGGCTGCACCCACGCCGTCTTCGCCGAGCTAGTGCTGATAAACGAGCCTTTCGGCTAAAGAATTATCGGTTGGTCGTGCCGATTATGGTCTTGCCGATTACACTGCGCCGAAACGCACCAAGCTTTCGAAAAAGCGGGCAATGTCCCGCAGTTTCTTAGTCTCTTCTTCTGACAGACCGTCAGGGTTGAAATGCATCACGTCGTTTCGAATGCGGCGAACTTCGTCAAGATGCTTGACAAATTCAACCCGGTCGACGTTTAGGTTTAAGAGACCCCAATTTTCTTTGTTCTCTAGCAGTCGGCAATATCCACCGAGGGTTAGATCTCCAGACCCCTCAATTTTCACGCCCTCCTCTGAAACTGAAGCCTCGCTCATCTGTCCCAGAGTGAATTTACCGTGAATCAGATGGCGTAGGTGCCCTTCAATTTCCCCAACGAACAAGAAAGGCCCAGCAAGTTGCATGAATTGGAGCGAAAGGTCCGTGGCGGTTACGATGCCAGCGATCCTGTTGTCTTCTCCGCGCACTAGCACGTATCCATGTTCTGCGATTGTTTCGATAGCCTCAAAAAGAGGCGTCGTGAAAGGAACCTCCTCAGCCGGGTCCATACAATCGCGCACAAATTGGCACTGACGCCCAAGGGAAAGCCGGGCGCCTATCGACTTCCAGCTTACGATTCCCGACACCTTGTAATCTGTCGACATCACCGGTAGTTGCGAATAGTCATGCAGTTGCATGATTGTTGTAGCTGCGTTTAAAGGCCTGTCCGAGTGTGCGCTCAGCGGCTTGTTGTTGGCGGCCTCTAGCGAACCGATTCGGTGTGTTGGATCTGATACAAGGTGGGACTGGGGGGCGTCAGAAGCCTCAGAATCTAGGCGTATCGTGATCGTTGAGTCAATCCAACCGACTGCAAAGTCTTGGTCGGTACTTAGGCCGCATCGTTCCAAATGGTTGCGAATTTGGCTAACCACATAATCACCACGCTTCTGGTAACCAAATCTCCTAAGGAGTTCGCGAACGGTAATTTGCTCTGGTGTCTGGGCTGCGCCGTTTGCGATAGCTACCTTCATTCCGCCTGAGATGCTTTCAAGCCACTGAATTCCTTCCAAAATGCAAGCCCCCCTGCTGGTCCATCAGATCGTTCGAGAATTGGCGATTTGATAATAGGACCTACCCCCGAAGCGTCGGCACCACCTGGCGGTAGGCTTCTATGGTGCGTTCGATGTCCTCTTCGGAGTGGACGGCCGACGGGTAGTATTTTTGGCCGCCCTTGAGGATGCCGCGCTCCAGCAGGCCGGCGTTGAGACGAGCGAGCATTCCGGCATCGCCGGCAAGATTGTCGCGGTAGTTGGCCACTGGACGGTCGGTGAAGCAGAAATCGAAGACCGCGTCCTCTCCGCAGCTCTGCACCGGCATACCGTGCTCATCACAGATTTCCGTCATAGCGTTGCGAAGGGCAGCTCCGGTGGCGTGGATGCGGCGGTAGGCGTCGGCGTCCTGGCGCAGGACTTCCAGCGTGGCCAGTCCGGCGGCGCAGGCTACCGGGTTGCCATTCAGCGTGCCGACCTGGCTGACGAAGGTGTCGCTGTCCACCTCACCACGGTCATAGACCGACATGATGTCGGCTCGCCCCAGCACGGCGGCCAACGGATAGCCGCCGCCCATTATCTTGCCGACGGAGCAGAGGTCGGGTGTCACCCCGTAGAATTCCTGAGCGCCACCATAGGACAGACGGAAGCTGGTCACCACTTCATCGAAAATCAGCGGTATGCCATATCTGGCCGTAATGTCCCGCAGGCCCTGTAGAAAGCCGGGCCGGGGCGCGATGATGCGCTGCAACGGCTCCACGATGACAGCCGCAATCTCGTCGTGATGCGCCTTTATGACGGTCTCGGTGGTGGTCAGGTCATTAAACGGAGCGATTAGCATGAGGTCTGCGATGGCCTTGGGAATCCCGCCGCTGTTGGCCTCCGACTGCGGAAATTCCAGGGAGGCGCTGGGGGTGACGCTCATCAGGGCATAATCGCTGCTGCCGTGGTAGCCGCCCTCGAACTTCAGCACCTTTTCCTTGCCGGTGAAGGCTCGGGCGATGCGCATGGCCTGGAAGCAGGCGTCGGTGCCGCTGGTGGTGAAGCGCACCTTATCGGCGCAGGGGACGGCCTCGACCAGCTGTTCGGCCAGCATCACGGCCTTGTCGTTGTTGGCAAAGAACGTGCTGCCCTGTTCCACGGTCCTGATGACGGCTTCAACAACATGAGGGTGGGCGTGGCCCAGCAGCATCGGCCCGGACCCCATCAGCCAGTCCACGTACTCGTTGCCGCTCATGTCCCAGACGCGGGAACCCTTGCCGCCTGCAATGAGGAGGTCCTGTTCGGGGTTGAAGTGGAGGTTGCCCGTGTTTCCACCTGGCAAATAGCGGCCCGCCTTCTCCAGCAGGCTTAGTTCTTCAGGATTACGGTTGGGCATGGCGGGCCTCCCTAGCGTTTGGGGTTAAAGTATCGCCGTAGGTAGTCTACTCGCTTATCTGGACTACTGGGTCTCCTACTTTTACAGTGCTGCCTTCCTGTCCGATGGTGTCGGTGTTTTGGCCGGGCGACTCGATTATGATTTTCTGCACTCGGGTAACTGTTCTCCCTCGGGATGCTAACTCGGCCTGCTCATAAACGGATGGCACCTGAGCGGAATATGTCTCGTAAGTTTTTGCAACTGAGAACTGCGGGTGTGATTCAACGATTCTCACCTTGATTTTATCTCTGACCAATACCCCCAATTCAACCCCACTGTCTGGGTCTCTGATGGGAACATCGGGCTGAGTTACCTGAAACTGCATTCCTTCCGAGACACCATCTTCTTGACCCTTATTGATTACAAGGTCTCGCTCATTGAGAATGGCGGCCACTTTCCCCTGAATTGGCATTTTCTTACCCTCCCCAACTGCGAATCAGCCTTTTGGCTCGTTTAGCAGTCTGGAAACCCACTCCATTATCAACTGTTCAGGAATGTCCCTAACCAATTCTACCCCTCCCGGCGGCGACGCATCCCGCCGGATACGCGTCTCGAGGGTGTTCCAAAAGTTTGGGTTGGTTCGGTCAAAAACCGTACATGTGCATGAGGTTTCCCGTATCTCGTATACCTGCAATATACCCCAATTCTCTTGGTTGGCGGAGTTTACCAATATGAATCGGTCACCGCCCCTAACCCCGTTTCGAGAACCCAATGGTAATCCAATCCCGACACTTCCCTCAATCTCTGCAATCCCGGTCGGTTCGATGCGAACCCTCATTTTCGCGATAGCCCGCTTGACCGTCTTGAAAGTAACCCAAACCATTGCTCGCTGCAATAGCTTCGGAATGATGACGGTGGCCAGTAGATAGACAAAGATCAAGGTGAAGCTGACAGCCACCGAGATAAGCAAGGCGACGGCTACTGTGGCTGCAATGCGACCGTCGGAGGATGCATCGTCCGTCCGGGCAGCTAACAGCCAAGGAACGGAAACGGCGAGTCCTAATCCCAAGAGAACCGAAAAGGGCAGCGCCCATTTCCAAATTAATCGCAAGTTTCTCAAAATCGCCCATCATCGACTGTCATCAAATCAGCGCCCGCCGAAACGGCAATGGCCCGGTTGTGGGGGCAACCGGGCCATTTACGACAAAGGAACCTTCCGAAGGCCTGTTCTCTCGCTCTCTACGCCCCCGCCCTCGCCTGGTTCATCACCTCCACCAGCTCCTGTACGCTGGCGGCGGAGCTTTGCAGGGCAGCCTGCTCTTCGGCGGTGAGGCGGATTTCCAGCACCTGCTCCACGCCCCCGGCGCCGAGCTTGACCGGCACGCCGACGCATAGGCCGTTGATGCCGTATTCGCCCTGTAGGTAGGCGCAGGCGGGCAGGATGCGCTTCTTGTCCAGCAGTACGGCCTCCACCATCTGGGTTATGGCCGCGGATGGCGCGTAGTAGGCGCTGCCTTCTTTCAGGAGTTGCACAATCTCGCCGCCGCCCTGCCGGGTGCGGCGCACCAGTTGGTCCACCTTTTCTTCGGCCATCAGTTCGCTGATGGGTATGCCGCCGACGGTGGTGAAGCGCACCAGCGGCACCATGTCGTCGCCGTGGCCGCCCAGCACGTAAGCCTGAATGTCTTCCACCGACACGTTCAGTTCCTGGGCGATAAAGGTGCGGAACCGGGCCGTGTCCAGCACTCCGGCCATTCCAAAGACGCGCTCACGAGGAAAACCGCTGGTCTGAAATACGTTCTGCACCATGGCGTCCAACGGGTTGGTGACCGGGATCAGGATGCAGTTGGGCGAGTGTTTAACCACCTGTTCGGTGACCGACGAGGTGATGCGCATATTGGTCAGCAACAGGTCATCGCGGCTCATTCCGGGACGGCGGGCGATGCCCGCGGTGATGACCACCACGTCGGAGTTGGCCGTCTCCTCGTAGCCGTTGCTTCCTGTGATCAGGGCGTCG
Organism: Dehalococcoidia bacterium; assembly: GCA_965261945.1. Taxonomy (GTDB): domain Bacteria; phylum Chloroflexota; class Dehalococcoidia; order Lucifugimonadales; family UBA3495; genus VXOI01. Next base: position 929,709 of record CBDHEF010000002.1, on the reverse strand, counting down.
GTGCCCAGCACCGGCCCGGACTCCAGCATATCGAGCGACTTGCCTTGCGGCAGGTCTTCGACGACGTCGACCATCACCACATCGGCGTAGCCCAGTTGGTGTATCCGCTGTGCGGTGGTGGCGCCGACGTTGCCCGCGCCGACTACGGTTACCTTGCTTCGCATCTGGTTAGTGCTCCTCTGTTTAATTGGTCTGGAATGACGACTTGCCTGAAATATGAGAGCAGGGCACGTGAGCACCCCTCGAATTCGTTCGGCACAAGCGAAACGCGGCTGGCATAATTCGTCTTGAATGTCAGGCAGTGCGTATGAATACAGGTCCAGGGCGATGCCGACGCTGCCTTAGCGATGATTCCGGCTTTCATGTTATTGGTCGTAAAGGCGTCAGGACACCCTGCGTAGCGTCAACCGAAGCAAGCCGCTCTCCTCGATGATACGGATTGAGGACAAGGGGCCTCAGCCCCAAACGCTCAGACGCCTGTAATCCGACCGGCTGGAGACCACGCCTCAGCCGGTCGGAGAGTTGCTAGATTGCATCCACGATCGCATTCAGAGTGGCGCTTGGACGCATGGCTTTGGCGGACATCTCGTCAATGGGGTGGTAATAGCCGCCGATATCGACCGGCTGCCCCTGAGCGTCGATCAGTTCCTGTACGATTTTTTCTTCGTTGGCGGCCAACTGCTGGGCGACCTCGGTAAAGCGAGCCGCCAGCTCGGGGTCCCGGGACTGCTTGGCCAAGCCTTCAGCCCAGTACAGGGCGAGGTAGAAATGACTGCCGCGAGTGTCCAGTTCATTCACCCGGCGCGATGGCGCCTTGTGTTGTTCCATGTGCTCCCCGATGGCTTGGTCCAGGGTATCGGCCAAGAGTTGGGCCCTGTCGTTCTTGAACGCCTGGGCGCAATGCTCGAAGGAAGCGACGAGGGCGCAGAATTCACCCAGCGAATCCCACCGCAAATGGCCTTCCTGTAAGAACTGCTGCACATGCCTGGGGGCCGACCCGCCGGCGCCGGTCTCAAACATCCCGCCGCCCTTGAGCAGGGGGACGACGGAAAGCATCTTGGCGCTGGTGCCCAGTTCCAGGATGGGGAAGAGGTCGGTCAGATAGTCGCGCAACACGTTGCCGGTAACGGAAATCGTGTCCTGACCGGCTCTGCCCCGCTCCATAGAGAACTTTATCGCGTCGATGGGAGACATTACGCGGATGTCCAACCCGGTCGTGTCATGCGTGGGCAGATATTCATCCACCTTTTTGATCAGTTCGGCGTCGTGAGCCCGGTTCTTGTCCAACCAGAAGATGGCTGGGTTGCCGGTGATTCTGGCCCGGTTGACCCCAAGTTTTACCCAGTCCTGAATAGCCGCGTCCTTGGTCTGGCACATCCGGAAGATGTCGCCTTCCTCTACGTTCTGTTCCATCAGGGTGGCGCCGGATGCGTTCACGACCCGAATTGTCCCGTTTCCTGGAGCTGTAAAGGTCTTGTCGTGAGACCCATACTCTTCGGCCGCTTGGGCCATCAGGCCGACGTTGGCGACACTGCCGATGGTGGACGGGTCAAATGCCCCATGCTCCTGGCAGTCTTCAATAACCGCCTGATACAGAGTCGAATAGGAGCGGTCGGGAATCATCGCGATGGTGTCGTGCAACTCGTTGTCGGGACCCCACGTACGGCCGCCATCTCGGATGATCACCGGCATACTGGCGTCAATAATCACATCGCTCGGCACATGGAGATTGGTGATGCCCCGGCTGGAATTCACCATCGACAGTTCCGGGCGCGCGCTGTAGACCGCCTGTATGTCCGCCTCGATTTCCGCCCGTTTGTCCTCAGGCAGGGATTGAATCTTCGTGAGGAGTTCAGCCACTCCGTTGTCGGGGTCCACCGCAAGCCCGGCCAGCACATCCGCGTGCTTGGTCAACACGTCCTGGTAGTAGATTGACACGCAGTGGCCGAAAATAATCGGATCGGACACGCGCATCATGGTCGTCTTCACATGCAGCGAAAGCAACACATCGTCAGCTTTGGCCTTTGCAATCTGTTCGGCGTAAAATTCGCGCAACTGCCGCACATTCATCACGGCGCAATCGATGATTTCATCGGCCACCAGGGGAATACCGGATTTGAGCGCGGTCGTATTTCCGTCGTCGGCCACATATTCGATCGCTGCCGATCCCGCTGCCGCGACTGTCAACGCCTGTTCAGAACCGTAGAAATCCCCCTTTGTCATGTGGCCAACGCGGGTTTTGGAAACTTCCGGCCAGTCCTGCATCATCCGATGAGGATTGCGTTTGCCGTGCTCTTTGACCGAATTAGACGACCGGCGGTCGGAATTCCCTTGCCGCAGGACAGGGTTAACGGCACTACCCAGCACCTTGGAAAAGCGGGCTCGGATCTCGCGTTCTTCATCGGTCGCGGGAACGTCGGGGTAATCGGGAATGTCGTATCCCTTGTCCTGCAATTCCTTGATCGCTGCTTTCAACTGGGGAATGGAGGCACTGATATTGGGCAGCTTGATAATGTTTGCCCCAGGGTCCTCGGCTAACTCGCCCAGCATAGCCAGATAGTCTGGGATTTTTTGATCATCTGTCAGATTGTCAGGGAAATTGGCGATAACGCGGCCAGTCAACGAAATATCCCAAGGTTCCCAATCAATTCCAGACCCCTTGGTAAAGGCCCGAAGAATCGGCAGCAACGAGTGCGTGGCCAAGGCCGGAGCCTCATCAATTTTGGTATAAATGATCTTGGCCGCTTCTGGCATGTTCCTCTCCTTAGTTAATGAGTTTCACCGGCCGCTACCAGTTGCCATAAGTTATCCAGCTACTGAACCGGCCACGAAAAATACGCAAGAACTTCGCCCCCCGGAATTGAGCGATATGCACGAGCGGGCACATTCTACTCAGGTCACAAAGTGGGACGGATTGCAGGGCGTCCGTGCCCGGCGCTTCTGTGTTGGCGCCCTCTGAGTTGGGCCGACGCCTCGCCAAAGCGCACTTTGCCCGAGTGGATCTGACTCCGGTATGTCAACCCTTGTTCCTTGTCGGTGGTACAGGCTTTATGCCCCCGGATCAGTCCTGATTCGGTCGCCCGGAGGTGTCCTACAAAGAGGCGGCGGAGCAGTCAAAAGACCCGCTTACTGCCGGGCGTGAAACCGAAGAAATTATACAACCAAAGCAAAGAAGGCGATAGTCCCGCCCTGCCGGCCGCAGGGTCTTTGAGTTGTTCCCTCTCCCCTTGGGGAAGGGTTAGGGTGGGGCGTCCCCGTTCGCGATCTGACATTGTGTCATCCCAAGACTTCACCCTTAACTCCAACTATCCCCTTTCAGGGAGAGGGAGGATAAAATGACCCGCTGCCCGCCGCTATAGCCGCTATACAGGGTGTCATTTTTCGGTCCGCGCCGGGATGATGTGAATTGAAGCATCCCAGGCTACGGTATAGACTGTTGCGGTACTTCGACGGACGCTTGCAAGACGAAACTGAACTATGATTGAGGAAAGGGTTAAACTCTGCCGGCGGAAGGGAAGACAATCGAGACCGCGGTCCGCCCTCAACGGGAAAGGCGCTGGCAGGCTAAAGCGATGGCAGTTTGCCCTGCCGGTGGTGGCAATAAGAGCCGCTCTGATATTGGGATTCCTGTATCCGCTTCTGGCGGTTTTCTCGCGCCGGCGCACCTACGGTCTGGAACGGCTGGACTCGATAGAGGGGCAGGTGATATTCGCCGCCAATCACCTTAGCGCGGCCGACAACCCGGCGGTGTTGCTGGCGTTGCCTTGGCGCAAACGGTTGCGCGTTGCGACCGCCGCCTCCGAGGAAGTCTTGCGGGGCCGGGGGCGCATCCAGAGTTTCTTTGCGGCCCTGATCAGCAACGGATTTCTCTTTTCGCAGAGGGGTTCCGTCAGATCAAGCCTGGCCGATTGCGAAGCGCTTGTCGAAGCCGGTTGGTCTCTGCTGTTTTTCCCCGAAGGGATGCGCTCAGACGACGGGAGGTTGAGACCGTTCAAGCGTGGAATCGGGCCGCTGGCGACGCAATTGGGAGTGCCGGTGGTGCCCGTCCACCTCACAGGCACCGACAGTGTGCTCCCAAAGGGGGGCAGCCGTCCCCACCGGGGCAACATCGAAGTCAGATTTGGTTGGCCGCTGCGAATTCCGGCGGATACAGAATACGCCGTCGCAGCCGAGGCTATTCGGGAAGCCGTGGATTTGCTGTCGCGAGAAGGGCGCCCTGACGCCGGATGTACCGGCAGTCGGCCCCATGGAGGCGAGGTCAAGTGAATGTTGCGGGCCGGACGCCATCCGTTAGGTTGCCGTTTCTCAACAAAATACTATATGCCTCGGACCACGTCGGATTGCAGGCTATTTCCTATTTTAGGCAGTCGTGGATTCTATTCTTTCTTGTCCCGCCTCTGGGCGAAGGCATCGCCAAAGTACCGGATATTTCGTTGTTTGGGTTAGAAGTTGATGCGCGGGTGTTTGCCGGGTTCCTGATTTTCGCAGGTCGCTTTATTGACGCTTTCACCGACCCGCTCATTGGCTGGTGGAGTGACCGGACGCAAAGCAGATGGGGCAGACGCATCCCCTTCATTCTGTTCAGCACGCCTTTTTATGCCCTCTTCGCCGCTTTAGTCTGGTTCCTGCCCACGGAAGACGCGAGCTTGTGGAACGCGCTCTACTTCGTGATCATGCTGGAGTTGTTCTTCACCGCCGCCACGATGTCCAGCGGCGCCCTGGAGGCGCTGGTGCCGGAGTTGACCCACGGGGCAACGGACCGGATGAACCTGGTGGGCCTGATATTCCTGTTCGCCGTCTTCGGGGCGGGTCTCGGACTCGCTGGCAGCGGCGTCCTGGTGGACGCCCTGGGCTTCCAGACAGTTGGCATCATTCTGGCCGTGGTTGGAGTGGTATTCCGTTTCCTTTCCCTGTCCGGCGTCTGGAAGTACGCCCCGCGCCATACGACGCCTGCAAGGGTTGATTTCTTGAGGGGGATAAGGGAAACGCTGCGCAACCCGCAATTCGTCTACTACCTGCCCACCTTTGTGATGTTTACCACAGGCGTCGGAATTCTGCTGGGCTGGATGCCCTTCTTCGCCTCTCAGGTGTTGGAAGCCGAGGAAGAAGGGAGGGTGGCAAGCCTGATTTCAGCAGTCGTTATCATGGGTGCGGTGCTCAGCGGCATCGTTTTCTGGATACTGCTCAACCGCTTCGGATTCAGCAAGCGCCGGGTGTACGGCGGTTGTTTGATTGCCAGCGGCGCCGCCTTCCCTCTGCTGGGCCTGGTGGGGTTGATTTTCGACGGAGGTCTTCTGGCTCAAGGCTTGGTTCTCACCTTCATCGCCGGGCTTCCAATGGCCGCAGTATTCATGCTGCCAAAGGGCCTGACCGCCGACATCGCCGACTACGACGCAATGCTGACCGGGGAACGGCGGGAGGCGATGTTCTACGCCACGCAGAATTTCTTCGAGAAAGTTACATTCGCTCTGCCGCCAGCGCTGTTGAGCCTGATTCTGTTGTTGGGAGACACGACCGAAAACCCGCTGGGCATCCGTCTTGCGCCAGTGCTGGCGGGAATCCTGGCCGTGCTGGGCATCGCGTTGTGGCGCCGCTACCGCCTGCCCGACACGGTAAACAACGAGACAGTCGCCGCGGCTGGGCTGTTGCCCCCACGCGCCGCGCCTGGCCCCGCGGCCTGACGAAATGGATAGGGGCACACGACTGTGCGCCCCTCCATCGGTCTGACGACGTCCTTTTACGCTACTTCCCGGCTAGCTGCGCGGCCAAGTCTTCCGCGCCTGTAACCGGAAGCTGGCAGACGTAGTTTTCGCACACGTAGGCCGTGGGCCTGCCGTCCACCATGCCCCTGCCTTCCAGCAGTGGCAGGCCGGATTGCGCTGCGGCGGATTCCCCATCAGCGCCGACGATTACGCGGTTGGCCAGGTAGCGGCCGTTTACAGTCCGCAGCAGTGCAACGGTAGCTGGGTCGTCCAACGGCCCGACGACAGCCACTTCCTTTGGGGTTGAGAGGTAGAAGTCCAACGCTGCCAGCCAACGGCCCGTGCCGGCGGGGGCGCGGCCCATCAGCTCTGCCAGCGTCCGCATTGGGGCAACGGCTTTGGCGGCGTAATCGTCGTTGCCGGTGACCACCGACAGCCGCAACAGCACGTCAGAAGCCACTGAGCCGCCACAGGGCTGGGCATTGTCGAACACATCCCTTGGCCGAATCACCAACTCCTCGTGTTCCCGTCCCGTGTCGTAGAAACATCCCCCCTCCTTGTCCCAGAACTGCGAAATCATCTCGTCGGCCAAATCCACCGCAGCATCCAGCCATCGCTGCTGGAAGGTCGCTTCATACAACGACAGCAGGCCGTCCGCTACGAAAGAGTAGTCCTCAAGGAATCCTGGGAGCTTGGCTTGGCCCTCACGGTAGGAGCGCAGCAGGGTTCCCTCGGGGCGCATGGCCTCCAGCAGGAAGGTGGCGTTCTTGGCCGCTGCGTCCAGGTAGTCCTGTCGCTCCAGCGCTGCCCCAGCCTCGGCAAAGGCGCGAAGCATCAGCCCGTTCCAAGACGCCAGCGCCTTATCGTCCAGCAGCGGGTGCTCACGTTCCTCCCGGGAGAGCCGGAGGGTTTCCTTGCCGCGCCGGATGATGTCCACCAGTCGCTCCAGGGTAACGCCCTGCCGCTCCGCGAAGTCAGTGGCCTTGACCGAGATGTTCAGGATGTTCTTGCCCTCGAAGTTTCCGCGTTGCGATACGCCGTAAAAGGCGCTGAAAAGGCCGGCATCTTCGCTCCCAAGCGCCTCCTCGATTTCCTCGGGACTCCAGACGAAGAACTTGCCCTCCTCGCCTTCGCTGTCTGCGTCGGTGGCCGAGAAAAAGCCGCCGTGTTTGCCCGTCATCTCTCGTAGCGCATAGTCCAGGATTTCTTCAGTGATACGGCGGTAGAGGGCGCGCCCGGTGGCCAGCCAGCCGTGCAGGTAGAGACGGGCCAGCAGGGCGTTGTCGTACAGCATCTTCTCGAAATGAGGCACCAGCCAGAAGGTATCGGTGGAGTAGCGATGGAATCCGCCGCCAATCTGGTCGTAGATACCGCCGCGGGCCATCTTTTCCAGCGTCAAATCCAGCATTGAGAGGGCGCGGTCGTTGTGGCCATGGGCGTGGTAGCGGAGCAGTATCTCCAGCGTCATGGCCTGGGGAAACTTGGGAGCGGAGCCGACTCCGCCGTTCTGATAATCGAAGTTGGTGGCCAGGGTGTTGTAGGCGTTGTGCAGGATGCTTTCGTCCAGGGCGCCCGCGCTCTGCGGCATATTCGCAGTTCGCCCCATCTGCTCGGTCAACTGCCCAGTCACCCTCTGGATTTCCGGGTTGCTGTTGCGGTAGGCCTGGGAGACAGTTTCCAGCAGCCTCGGGAACCCGGGCATATTGTGGCGGTCAACAGGTGGGAAGTAGGTGCCGCCGTAGAAGGGCTTGCCGTCGGGGGTGAGAAACACGGTCATGGGCCAGCCGCCGCTGCCGGTCAGCATCTGCACCGCCTCCATATAGACGGCGTCCAGGTCGGGCCGCTCTTCACGGTCAACCTTGATGTTGACGAAGTTCTGGTTCATCAGCTCGGCGATGGCGTCGTTCTCGAAGGACTCCCGCTCCATGACATGGCACCAGTGGCAGGCCGAATAGCCGATGCTGAGCAGTATGGGCTTGTCCTCGTCGCGGGCCCGCGCCAGCGCCTCCTCGCCCCACGGATACCAGTCCACAGGGTTGTTGGCGTGCTGGAGTAGGTAGGGGCTGGTCTCGTTGATCAGGCGGTTGGGCATTTCTGCCTAGTCCTTCCCGGCTCGGGCCGGTCTGTTGAGATTCCCATGGGATCTTGCGGCTGGACTTACAGTAGCCCCAGCCGGCGCAGGTCTTCCTCGGTCCACTGGGTGGCGCCAATAACGTCTGCAAGCGTCTATCTGGGCAGGGTGTTTCCGCCGGGGTGGTAGTGAATTACCGTTGCCCGCCCATCCGGGCGCCTGTAAAAGAGTCCACCGGTCCGACGCGAGCGAACCCTAATGAAGCCGTCGCGCTCCAATGCTCGAACCAATTCCCTTACAGGCGTATTTCTCAGAAGGTGAACCAGACGGCCGGGGGTAGTCATACAGTAATGGCAAGCAATTCGGGGCCAGATATATCAGTTTTTTGTTCCTTCTCCCACGGCATAGGGTCGCCAAACTCGATGAGTACTTCCAAGTACATCTCGGCGTTGTCGCGGATTGCGGCCAGTGTTTCCTCTTTGGTGTACCCCCAGGCATTGCAACCAGGCAAGGCAGGAATGACGGCACTCCATCGTCCATCCTCTTCCAGTTCGATATCTACCTCAAAAACGTAAGTCTTCATTTCGCGCTCTCCCTCCCCAGCAACTCCACGAAGTCCGCCAGCGGCATGGCGCCGAGGTCGCCTGAGTCGCGGCTGCGGACGGCCACGGCGTTGGCTTCCGCCTCGCGGTCGCCGACTACCAGCATATAAGGGACTTTTTGCAGTTGGGCAGTGCGGATTTTCTGGTTCATCCGCTCGTTGCGGCTGTCCACTTCGGCGCGGAAACCGGCGCTGGTCAGTTCTGTCAGCACGGTCTGAGCGTAGTCCCCGTGGCGGTCAGCTATGGGGATCACCACGGCCTGCACGGGGGCCAGCCAGGCGGGGAATGCGCCGCCGTAGTGCTCGATGAGCACGCCCAAGAACCGCTCCATGGAGCCGAGGATGGCCCGGTGAACCATGTAGGGGCGGCTGCGGCCTCCCTGGTCGTCCTGGTAGATCAGGTCGAAACGCTCCGGCAGGTTGAAGTCGAACTGCACGGTGGTGCACTGCCAGGCTCGCCCCAGGGCGTCGGTGATGTTGATGTCGATCTTGGGGCCGTAGAAGGCGCCGCCGCCCTCGTCCACGGTGAAGGGCAGGCTCCGCGCCTCCAATGCGCCTTGCAGCGAGTTGGTGGCGTGCTCCCACATTTCCGGGTCGCCGACGTACTTCTCCGGGCGGGTGGACAGGGCGATGCTGTAATCGGAGAACCCGAAGGCTTCCATCAGTTCGAAGGTCAGCTCCAGCACTCCGCCCACTTCGTCCTCCACCTGCTCCGGGCGGCAGAAGATATGGGCGTCGTCCTGGGTGAAGCCCCGCACCCGCATCAGCCCATGCAGCACCCCGCTGCGCTCATAGCGGTAGACAGTGCCCAGCTCGGCGAAACGCAAGGGCAGCTCGCGGTAGCTGCGCAGGGCCGAGCGGTAGATGGTGATGTGGAAGGGGCAGTTCATCGGCTTGAGGAAGTATTCCTGCTCATCCACCTCCACCGCCGCATACATACTTTCGCGGTAGAAATCCAAATGGCCGCTGGTCTGCCACAGCGCGGCGCGGCCGATGTGGGGCGAATACACCACATCGTAGCCGCGCCGGTAGTGTATGTCCTTCCAGTAGTCCTCGATGAGGGAGCGGACGCGGCCACCCTTGGGGTGCCAGACCACGAGGCCGGGGCCGATTTCGTCGTGGATGGAGTAGAGGCCCAACTGCCGTCCCAGGGTGCGGTGGTCGCGGCGTTCCGCCTCTTCCAGCCGCGCCAGGTGGTCGGACAGTTCCTCCTCCGACGCGAAAGCGGTGCCGTAGATGCGTTGCAGCATGGGCCGCTTCTCGTCGCCCCGCCAGTAAGCGCCGGCGACGCTGAGGAGCTTCAGCGCGGGAATCTCGGCGGTGCCGCCCACGTGCGGTCCCTGGCACAGGTCAACGAACCCGTTGTGCCGGTAGATGGAGATGACCGCGGAGTCGCCCAGCCCCTCTATAAGTTCCAGCTTGTAGGGCTGCTGCGCAAACATTTGCTGCGCCTCGATGCGAGTCAGTTCCTCCCGCTCAAAGGGGAATTGGCCCGCAATGGCTTCCCGCATCAGGCTCTCGATCTGTTCCAGGTCTTCGGGGGTGAAGGGGCGGGAGACATCGAAGTCGTAATAGAACCCGTCATGGGTGGGCGGCCCGATGCCCATCTTGGCTTCGGGAAACAGTTTCAGGACCGCATCGGCCATAACGTGGGCCGCCGAGTGTCGCATCGCGTGGCGGCGCGCGTGGGCTTCGTCAACACTGCCGGTATCAAGGGCGCCGTGGTCAAGCATGACAACATCCTGTCTGGACTGAAAGTTAGATTCGAGACTTGCAGACAACTGACATTATAGCCCACCAGTCAGGTGTTGCGATTTTCGAGACCGGCGCTACTCGTGGGTGTAAAATCGGGTCGGCCCAAGGGCCTGTTCCGTCAGTGTTATTCCACCGTGTTATTCCGTCAGTGTTATTCCACAGTGTTATTCCACCGGGAAGCGCAGCAACAGCAAATTGCGCCACTGTCCTGTTTGGAGCATGACCCAGATTTCCCTCCGAAAGCCGAGGAGATACGTCACTCCGGCCAGCGCCACCAGCAGGATGCTGAGGGCAATCATCCGCCACTCGGTTCCGAAGAAAATCAAGACCAGGCACACCAGGACATATCCCACGGCTGCGCCCATCACGACGTTGCGCAGCAGCAACATAACCAGCGCTATGGGTATCAGGCAAAGGGCGGTAACCAGCGGAAACAGGCCCAATGAGACACCCAGCAGCACAGCCGCGCCCTTGCCGCCCCGGAATTTCAGAAAAACCGGCCAGTTGTGGCCGATTAAGACCAGCGGGGCGGCGGCGAAAACCGACCATTCCGGGGCATTGACCAGAGCCGGGGCCGCCACTGCCAGCGCTCCCTTCCCTGCGTCCAGGATCAGTACGGCGAGTCCTCCCCTCAAGCCCAGCCGATGGTAGGTATTGAGCGTCCCGGCGTTTCGGCTCCGTGTTTGCCGCACGTCCTCGCCAGTGGTAAACCGCACCAGCAGGTAAGACGGCGACACTGACCCCAGCAGATAGGCCCCAACGGCTAACAGGATTCCAATTGCGGTTTCCAAATCCTCTCCGGCTTAATTCGGCTGCGGCAGTGCGGGCAGTATGGCGACAGTCTATAATAGGGCCATCCGGTTTTGTAATTGGTTCAGGAGCGTCTTATGGCTACCAAAGTGGACTTGGAAGCCTTCGTGACTACGGTAACCTGCCCTGATGACTTCGATGAATTCTGGGGCGATGTTCTGGCTGGGCTGGCCGGGATGCCGCTCGATGCAACGGCGACGCCGGACCCTCTGCGCAGCAACGAGGATGTCAATGTTTATCAGGCCACCTACCGCAGCCTGGACGAAGTGGAGATCTTTGGATGGTACAGCCTCCCTACAGTTGGTGAGGGGCCGTTTCCGGCGATTCTGGTGCTGCCCGGCTACAAGTCGGAGCCTGCGCTACGGCGGGACTGGGGACGCAAGGGCGTGGCTGTCCTGTCGGTGGCGGTGCGAGGCAAGCTGCCCAGCAGCGCCAGTTTCAATCCCGGCTACCCCGGACTGCTGACCCACGGTGTCGAGACCCGGCACACCTACAGTTACAGGGGCGTAATTTCCGACTGCTCGCGCGGCGTTGATTTCCTGCTGTCGAGGCCGGAAATCGACCCGGAACGCATTTACGCCAGCGGAAGCAGTCAGGGAGGCGGCCTGACCCTGATAACCGCCGGGCTCCGCCCGGAAATCAAGGGCGGCGTCTCCGGTTACCCCTTCCTGTGCTGCTTCCCGGAGTCCATGCGGATGCTGCGCTCCTACCCCTACGACGAACTTTCGTGCTACCAGCGCGCTTACCCGGAAAGGGAGGCGCAGATGCTGGAGACACTGCGCTATTTCGACGCAGTCAACTTCGCCCCGCGAATCAAGTGCCCGATGGTGGTGGGCATCGCCCTGGAGGATGAGGTCTGCCCGCCGGGGACCAGCTATGCCGCCTATGACCGGCTGGGCGGCGAGCGGGAACTGTGGCTCTTCCCGGAATCGGGCCACGGCAACGCCCATGACTACCCGAAGCAGGAAACCGCCTGGCTGGAGCAGCGCATCGCCGCGTCACGGCCGAAAGCGGCCATCCTGTGACGCCCGCCGGTTTTTGGGAAAGGACCGAGGCGCAACTGGCGGAAACGCCCCTCGACCTGTCGGTGAGCCGCGACTCGTTCTACTCCCAACCTGAATGGGACGTCTATCAGGTGGGTTACAACACCGCCGGCGGACACAGGCTGTTCGCGTGGTTGTCGGTGCCCAAGGGCGCCAGCGGCCCCTTGCCTGGACTGTTGAGGATGCCCGATTACGCCAGCGTTCACGACATAATCCACACGCCGCTGCGCCACCGTGCGGTGGTGATGAATGCCACGCACCGGGGTCAGCGGAACAGCGACGGCGCCTATCAGGCCAGCTATCCCGGACTGCTCACCGACGGCATCGCGGACGGTGAATCCTGGGAGTTGCTGGGAGCCTATGCCGATGCGCTAAGGGTGCTGGATGCCTTTATGGCTCAGGGGTTGGCGGAAATTGGCCCTGTGGGCCTGTGGGGCACCGGTCTGGGGGGCAGCCTCGCGCTGGCGCTTGCTTCGCGCCGTTCCAGGATAGGAGCGGTGGCTGCCGATACGCCCATGCCGCTGGGTCATCCCTCTGCGTTGGAGCCGGGCTTGGGCTACCCGCTGGGCGAAATCGGCGACTTCCTGAGGGCCAATCCAGACCGCCGCGAGGACGTGGAGAGGACGATGGGGCTGCTGGACCCACTGGGCGATGCAGCAGGCGTGTCGGCCCCGGCGCTGCTCAGCGCAGGCCGTTTCGACCGGGGGATGTGCCCCCCGTCCTTTGCCGGGGAGATGGCGGAAGCGCTGCCAAACTGCGACCTGCGGCTGTATGACGGAGCCGCCGAGGGCGGAGGCCACGTGCACGCCGTAGCTCGCGCTGACTGGATGGCAGACCGGCTTGACATCGCGTAATTATCTCGATTTCTTGTTAGGGGGAGACTGAATTATTATGGAACAGCTTAAGCAGAACCTTACGGCCTTGACCCAGAAGGTGGCGTCCCTGGTGGAGCGCCTTTGACCTCCCCACCAAGGAAGTCGTCATTGCCGAACTGGAGAAGGAATCCGCCGAACCACACTTCTGGAATGACCCCCAGCAGGGCCAGCGAAAGATGCAGCAGATGGGCAGGCTGCGCGACACCGTAACTCTCTGGCGAGGAATGGAATCGCGCAGTCGCGACCTGCTGGAATTAACCGAACTGGCTATCGAGGAAGGCGACTCTTCCTTGGAGGAGCAGTTGGAGGCCGACGCCGCTTTGATGGGGCGCGACCTCGACCGCGAGGAAGTCAAGCTGACTCTCTCCGGCCCCTATGACGAGCGGGCGGCCATCATCAGCATTCACTCTGGTGCCGGGGGCACCGACTCCCATGACTGGGCGCAGATGCTGCTCCAGATGTATGCCGGCTGGGCTGAGTCCGGCAAGCGGCCGCTGGAAGTGATGGATCTGTCCTACGGCGACGAAGCTGGATTGCGCAGCGGTATCTTGGAAGTGGGCGGCGATCACGCCTTCGGCTACCTCAGCGCCGAGCAGGGAGTCCACCGGCTGGTGCGGCTGTCGCCTTACGACCCCAACCACCTGCGCCATACGTCCTTCGCCAACGTGGAGATACTCCCGACGGTTGAAAGCGAATCGGACCTTGAGATTCGTTCCGAAGACGTCAAGATGGACACCTTCCGCTCCAGCGGCCCCGGCGGGCAGAACGTGCAGAAGGTGGCCTCCGCAGTCCGGCTGACCCACCTGCCCAGCGGCATCGTCGTTTCGTGCCAGACGGAGCGCTCGCAGCACCAGAACCGGGAATACGCGATGCGCATACTCCGGGCCCGGCTGCTGAAGCGCCAGGACGACGAGCGGGCCGAAGAGGTGGCCCGCCTCCGGGGCGAGCGGACCAACCCGGAATGGGGCCACCAGATTCGCAGCTATGTCCTGCACCCCTACAAGTCGGTCAAAGACCACCGCACCAACCTGCAAAGCACAAACCCGGACAGTGTGTTGGCCGGCGATATAGATCCGTTCATCGAAGCGTACCTGGTCCACAAACTGGGTAGGTAGGGGCGAGCTTACATAACTTTTGTGTGGAGTGTTATAGCCTGTGCTACAAGTTTGCTCTGCTCTGGGAGAGGGAGAGGGAGAGGGAGAGGGTTAGGGTGGGAGCGACTCATTGGTTTCGCAAGAACAGCTAAGGCAAATTCACCGTAGCTCAATGGCGTCGGAAGAGGTTTGTCACGCGCCCTCGTTGGGCCGAGGGCGGCACCGGACTGGATAAGAAAAAGGGGCGACGTTTCCCAAGTCGCCCCTTTTGGGTCTCATCGGATTTTGCAGGCAGTTTCTAGCAGTTCCCCAGCAGATGCCCCATCCGCAGCTTCTTGGTTATCAGGTAGTTGCGGTTCTCGTCGTTGACGGAGGCTTCCAAGGGGATGCGGTCCTGAATTTCCAGGCCGAAGCCGGAGAGACCCACGACCTTGCCAGGGTTGTTGGTTAGCAGCCGCAGCTTTGAGACTCCCAGATCGAGGAGTATCTGCGCCCCGGCTTCGTAGTGGCGCATATCGGCGTCAAAGCCCAGCGTCCTGTTGGCCTCGATGGTGTCCAGGCCGCTGTCCTGTAGGGAGTAGGCCTTGATCTTGTTGTGGAGACCGATGCCCCGGCCTTCCTGCCTCATGTAGAGCAGCACACCTGCGCCCTCTTCAGCCAGGGTCTTGAGCGCCAGCTCCACCTGCTCGCCGCAGTCGCAGCGCAGGCTGCCGAATACGTCGCCGGTGAGGCATTCGCTGTGGATGCGGACCAGCACCGGGTCTTCGGGCTTCCATTCGCCGATGGTCAGCGCAATGTGTTCGCCCTGGTCGAAGTAGCTGCGATAGCCGATGGCCTTGAACTCGCCGTACCGGGTCGGCAACCGGGTCTCAGCCACCCGGTCGATCAGCCGCTCGGAGTGGCGTCGGTGGGCGACGATCTGGGCGATGCTGAGGATTTTCAGGTCGTGCTCCGCGGCGAATTCCTCCAACTGGGGCAGCCGGGACATCGAGCCGTCCTCGTTCATCATCTCGCAAACGATGCCGGCGGGATACATACCTCCCAGGTTGCAGAGGTCAATGATGGCTTCGGTGTGGCCGGGCCGGGCCAGCACCCCGCCAGGGTGGTAGCGCAGGGGGAAGAGATGGCCGGGCCGGGTGAAGTCGCCGGGGTTGGCGGCCGGGTCAATCATTGCTCTGACCGTTGCGGCCCGGTCGTGGGCAGATATGCCGGTGGTGGTGCCAATCTTGTAGTCCACCGATATGGTGAAGGCCGTCTGGTCCTTTTTGCCGGCGTTCTGGCTGATCATCAGCGGCATCTGGAGTTCGTCCAGCCGCTCGCCAATGACAGGCATACAAAGCAGACCCCGGGCGTACTTCACGATGAAGTTGATCGACTCGGGGGTCACGGTCTCTGCGGGCATTACGAGGTCGCCTTCGTTTTCGCGATCTTCGTCGTCTACAACTATCAGCAGTTTGCCCGCTTTTAGATCGTCCAGGGCCTCTTCCAGACTACACAGGGGCATAATCCAGTCCTTTTCCTGCGTTTGGATACCGCCGCCCACGTTCACCGCTTGAGCAGGTTTTCCACGTACTTTGCCAGTATGTCGGCCTCCAAGTTTACCCTAGCGCCGACTGATAGTGTTTCCAGATTAGTATTACAGAGAGTATATGGTATCACAGCCAGCGTGAACGAGGAAGTGCCTACTTTTACCACGGTCAAACTTATGCCGTCAACCGAGATGAACCCCTTCTCAACGATGTACGGCATCAGCCGTGAGGGGGCGCGAATCCGGAAAATCACCGAGTCCCCGTCTTCCTTCGTCGACGTTATGCGTCCCGTCCCGTCCACATGGCCCTGGACGATGTGGCCGCCCATGCGGTCGCTGGCCGACAACGCCCGCTCCAAGTTCACCGAGCGGCCGGCGGCTAGGTCGCCGAGAGAAGTACGCCGCATCGTTTCCGGTGACAGATCCACCGAAAACTCGGACTCCGACAGCGACACGGCGGTTAGGCAGGCCCCATTGACCGAGATGCTGTCCCCCAGCTTGAGGTCGGACATCACTTTTTCGGCCCGCAACGCCATGGCGTTGCTGCTGATGCTGACCACCGAGCCGATTTCTTCCACAATTCCGGTAAACATCGCTACGTACTCCAATCTGCTGCGGCTGTGGGAATACTGCCCTCGCCATAACCCTCTCCCTCAAGGGAGAGGGAACTAAAGGCAGCCCACCCTCTCCTCTCCTTGGGGAGGGAAGGAATTTAGGACAGGGGATCAATTCGGCTTTGGGGGATACCCCGAAATGAGCCAGTCGCCGCCAACCTGCTTGATGGATGTTTTCTCAAGGCGCAGGGCATGGGCCATCAACTCCGCGCCAGCGCCCTCCACCGGGGAGGCGGCTTCGTCGCCGCCGATGATGACTGGCGCAACGAAGGCCTGCACCTTGTCCACCAACCCGTCGTCGAACAGTGACCCAAGAATCTTGCCGCCGCCCTCTACGAGGAGATTCACAACGCCGCGTCTGCCGAGGTCGGTCAGCGCCTCCGTCGGACAGACCAGCCCGCCGGGCGTAGCGCCGACGGGTATGACCTCGGCCCCGGCCCGCTCCAGGCCCCGCACGTTGGCAGCAGGGGCATTTCGAGTGGTATAGACCAGCGTCTGCCCGGGCTGGCGCAACAACTGCGATTCCACCGGCATACGACAGTGGCTGTCCAGGGTTACCCGAAGGGGTTGGCGCTCAAGGGGTAGGTTGTCATCGCCGCGGGCTGTCAGTTGGGGGTCATCGGCCAGGACGGTGTTGGCCCCCACCATAACGGCATCGGTCTCTCGACGCATTCGCTGCACCAGGGCGCGGGCTTCGGCGCCTGTCACCCACTTGGAGTCGCCGGTGCGGGTGGCAATTTTGCCGTCCAGGCTCATGGCGAATTTGGCAGTGACGAAGGGCCGGCCGGTGATGACGTGCCTGGCGAACCCCTCATACAAGCGGTGCGCCTGTTCGCGCTCTTCCGAATCATCCGGTAGCACGGAGACTGCTATCCCGGCCTCGCGCAACTCCGCAATTCCTCCGCCCGCCACGATGGGATTGGGGTCTGTGAGGGCCACAATCACCTCGGATACACCGGCCTCGATGATGCCTCGGGTGCATGGGGGAGTGCGGCCCCAATGGCAGCACGGCTCAAGGGTGACGTAAAGAGAAGCGCCCTGGGCCAGCGGCCCGGCTTCCTCCAGCGCGACGACTTCTGCGTGGGCCTGGCCCGGTGGCCTCGTGGCGCCCCGCCCGACGGTGCGGCCATCCCTGACGATAACGGCGCCCACGGCCGGGTTGGGGCTTGTAGTTCCCAGCGCTCCCTGGGCCAACTCGATGGCCTGGGCCATGTGGTTCATGCAGCGGCCTGTCAGTCTTCGCTCCCGGTCGTGCCGGGCGCGGTGAATTCCCGGGAGAAGCGGCTGGCCGTCGGGTCCGTCTGCCCCTGGTACTTGCTGCCCAAGCCCTCGGAGCCATAGAGCCGGTCGGCCGGCGTGGTCAGGCGCAGGTAGGAAATCTGGCCGATCTTCATGCCGTAATACAGCGTGATGGGCAAGCGGGCCAGGTTGCTCAACTCCAACGTAAGGTGCCCCTTCCAGCCGGGGTCCACGAAGCCTGCCGTGGAGTGAATTACCAGGCCGATGCGTCCCAGGCTGCTCTTGCCCTCCAGTCGGGCCACCAAGTCGTCGGGCAACTCGATATGCTCCAGGGTGCTGCCCAGCACGAACTCGCCGGGGTGAAGTATGAATGGGGTATCGTCTCTGATTTCGACGACTTCGGTCAGGTCTTCGAGTCCCTTTTTGACGTCGATATGCGGTCGGCGTGAGTTGGTGAAGACCAGCAGTTTTCGATCAAGGCGAAGATCCACGCTGGCGGGCTGGATGTCCGCCGGGTCAAGGGGCGTAATTACTATTCTGCCCTTTTCCAGTTCCTCCTTGATCGTCCTGTCGCTCAGTACCATGCACCTATGCCGGAAGCTGGCTCCGGCCATCTCCAATCCTGAAATGTTGGGCGAATTCTAGCAACACCGCCCCATACCGGCAAGTTGCCTGTCCGTTTGCCGGGTTCTATTGAGTGTCCGCCCACTCTGGGAGAGAGTTGGGGAGGGGCCGGAATCCGGCGTCTCGGCGATGTTTGCCCACGAATACAGCCGTTCCCAACTCAAATCCTCCCCCTGAGAGATTGGGAGGGCGAACAAGGCGAACAAATTGATGACCCTGCCGTCCTTATTGGTTGGTGGTCTGCTCTACCGGCTCCTCTGTGCCCTCGTGTAGGTCCTCCATTGCCTCCATTTGCGTCCCAGCTTCGTGGTGTTCTGGGTCGGCGTCGCCCGCAATCAGGAACACGCCCTGGATAGTATTGGTGTATTCCAGTTCCCCGCCGGCTATCGTCGTAGTCACTGAAGCAGCGTCGGCGAAGGCGCCCTCGGCGCGAGCGTACAACGGCTGGGGGGAGGAATAGGGGGCTTCCTCGCTGAGGTAGACCAGTCGGCCAAGTTTAACGCCGGAAAGGTCGGCCAGCATCATGGCCTTCCGCTTCAGGTCGGCCACGGCGTTGGTTCTGGCCTCGTCCTGCAACAGTTGAGGGTCTTCGATGTCGAATCTGATGCTGTTGCCGCGAACCATGTCCCCGGCGGCTTCCGTTACCGCGTCGATGATGGTTCCCACCCTGGCCAGGTTGCGAATCTTCACTTGGGCCTGATTGGAAACCGAGTACCCTATCAGACGGCTTTCCCAAGACTTGTAGCATGACATTTTCATGCTTTCTTCCTGTGCGCCTTCCGTCTGTTCACCTTCCGTGTCGGTATCTTCGTCTCCGTCGCACCGTTCGATTTCCACCTGTTGATAGCGGGGACTGATGTCGAAGTGGCGGGTCTGAATATCGTCGAGAGATACGCCGGCATTGGTCAGCGCGGACATGACGCTCTTCATGGCGGTGGCGGCGCTGGCCCGGGCGTCTGCCGCGGTGTCTTCCACCGACTCGACGCCCATGGAGACGACGGCAATATCGGGGGCGGCGCTGGCCTTGCCGGTGCCGCTGACCCAGATGCCCGAAGGGCCGTCATAAGGTACACCGGCGTCGCCGTCGGAGGCCGAATCCCCCATCATTTGCATACCGGTGGTCTCGGTATTTTCAGCTTCAGGGTCGTCTTCCTGCGCTCCCGCCAGCGCCGCCCAGCCGACGGCCAGCACTGCTGCAAGGGCCAGGGTCGCAAGCAGCAAGTAAATTCGGTTGCGTCCGGTCAACAATGTCATCTGCGGAATCTCCTCGATAATCTCGACAATTTGAGGGCCGGACCGAGATCAGCCCTGGTAGTTTACCCGCCCATCCAAGAGAGCGCGGGCCATAACGAACTTGTGGATTTCCGACGTGCCGCCGCCGATGCGGGCGTGGCGCAGGAGGTGATACCAGTGGGCGATGGGCAGGTCGAGGGTCTCTCCCGTTCCGCCGAAGACCTGCATTATCTTGTCGATGCTGCGCCAGCCCCACTCGCCGGCGCAGTACTTGATCATGGACGCCTCGACGCGCACGTCCTCGCCGGAGTCGGCGCGCGCGGCCGCCTCGCGGGTGGCCGCGCGGAGGGTCATGATGTCGATGTATACGTCGGTCAGCATCCACTGGATGGCCTGCCGGTCGGCAATGGGGCGACCGTAGGTTACTCGCTGCTTGGCCCACTCGATGGCCATATCCAACGCGCGGCTGAGGATGCCCAGGGCCATGGAGCCGCGCAGCAGGCGGTCGTGATGCACCAGCCACTTCTGCCCCAGGGTGAAGCCGCGCCCGACCTCACCCAGCACCTTGGTCTGGGGGACCCGCACGTTGTCCAGGTGCACCGTGTGCTGTTGGTTCTTGTGCGGGTTGATCCAGATGCGAATGGGGTCGAAGGAGAGGCCGGGGCTGGGATTGTCCACTATGAACATGGTGATGCCGCCCCGCTGCCGTTTTTCGGGGTCGGTCACGGCCTGCACGAGGATGTAATCGGCGCTGGCGGCCCCGGAGATGAACGTCTTGGTGCCGTTCAGCACCCAGTCGTCTCCGTCCGGTACGGCCCGGGTCTGCATCATGCCGCCGGGGTCGGAGCCGGCCTCCGGTTCGGTCTGTCCGAAGGCGTAGTGCAATTCGCCCCGGACGGAAGGCAGCAGGTATTCCTGTTCCTGTTCGGGGGTGCAGTTGCCTATCATCATCATGGGAACGGGAGACGTTGGCAATTGCACGATGCTCTTGTGTACCTCTTCGTCCAGGACCACGTGTCCCAGAGATCCCATGCCGCCACCGCCGTATTCTTCGGGAACGAAGGACGTGTAAATACCAGTGTCCTTGGAGATTTGATTCAGATGCGCCCACTTTTCCGGGGTCAGCGTGCCCAAGATGGCCTGGAGCGCCTCGGCGATGCCGCGAGGCGCACCGTCGTCCACGCCCTCCTGCGAGGGGTTGGCCAGGTACTCCGCCTCCAGCGGGTAACACTCGTCCTTAACTATCTGGCGGATTGTAAGTTTGAGGGCTTCCAACTCCGGAGGCAACCCTGCTTCCCCTGCAATCATGTCGTTCTCTCCTGGTGAACTCGAAGGCGAATGCCGAAAAGTCCAGCGTTGCAAAAGGCGCGAGCTAACCCGCGCCTTTTGAGCTATGGGTATCAATATCAACAGGTATCAGTATCGGTATCAGTGGAATGGACGGACGAATTTGGAAGTCGCCGCCGCCGTGTTTTCACCCGACTCCTGTCCTGATTCGGTCTCCGCAACCGCTGCAATGTCCTGCGTTTCTTCCAGCGGGGAAAACCCGGCGGCGGTAACCGGCAGGGTCAGCAGCCCGATTACGGCGATGGCTTCATTTCCGGCCTTCATGGGTCGGATATCCTGAGTGGATCCTTGAATCATCCGGGAAGGCTGCCCAATTCTATAACGTACTGCCCGTCATTGCCACCACCGCAGCCCTGTCTCGTGGTCTACTGATTCTCCCTTTCCCTCCCCCGGAGCGAGGAAGAACAAGTAAAAGCCCTGGGCCCAGTGCGACGCTGTGATGAGAAGCTGGTTTACCGGACATGAAACTTGGGGCGCAGGCCATGCTAGAATATGCGGCGGCAGAATTTCTGGCACGGACACCGATGCAGTACAGAAACCTCCCCAGCGTAGACAGCGTTCTGGCCACTTCCGAAGTGGCCCTGATCGCTTCCACCTTCAGCCGCGGGTGGGTGGTGGAGCTGGTGCGGGGCGAGTTGGAGACGGCCCGGCAGCGCATCCGTCAGGGCGGAGAAGCCACCGGGGCGGAAGAACTCGCCGCGCTGGTCTGCCGCCGGGTGGAAGAGGCGGTGCGGGCCGAGCCTCGCCGTGTCATTAACGCCACCGGTGTCGTAATCCACACCAACCTGGGCCGCGCCCCCCTCAGCCGCGCCGCCATGCGGGCGGTAGAGGAAGCCGCCGCAGGGTACTCGAACCTGGAGTTCGACTTGGAATCGGGGCGACGCGGCTCCCGGCAGGCGCAACTGGAGTCGCTGTTGCGGCAATTGACCGGCGCGGAGGCGGCGCTGGCGGTGAATAACAACGCCTCGGCGTTGCTGCTGGGGCTGCTGGCCTTGGCCTCTGGCCGCGAGGTCATCGTTTCCCGGGCTGAGGCCGTGGAAATCGGCGGCGGATTCCGCGTCCCCGATGTGCTGCGCCAGAGCGGGGCCAAACTGGTGGACGTCGGCACCACCAACCGCACCTACCTGCGGGACTACGAAGAGGCAACCACCGCCGAGACCGCCGCGTACCTGAAGGTCCATGCCAGCAATTTCCGCGTCGAGGGGTTCACTGCCGAGGTCGGAATGCAGGAACTGGCGGAACTGGGCGACCGACACGGCGTCTGCGTGCTGCACGACGTCGGCAGCGGCAGCCTGCTGCCCACCGACAGGTACGGCCTGGCCCACGAACCGATGCCCCAGGAGAGCATCAGGGCCGGCATGGGCTTGGTATTCTTCTCCGGCGACAAGCTGCTGGGCGGCCCGCAGGCCGGCATCGTTGCGGGGCGGCGGGAGCTGGTGTCCCGTCTGGCCCGGCATCCGTTGGCCCGCGCCGTACGCATCGATAAGTTGAGCCTGGCTAGCCTGACAGCCACGCTGGTCCACTACCTGCGGGAAGAGGCGGAGCGTGAGATTCCAGTTTGGCGCATGATTTCGGCCACACCTGAGTACCTGCAAGAGCGGGCCTACGACTGGAACTCTCAACTGTCCGGTATGTACAGCGTAGTAAAGACTCGCTCGGCCATCGGGGGCGGCAGCCTGCCAGGGGAAACGCTGCCCTCCTGGGCGTTGGCGCTGAACGCTTCAGGTATCCCGGGCGGCGCCGACGGCGTGATGCGCCTGCTGCGTCAGAACCGCCCGCCGGTGGTGGCCAGGGTCGAGGACGATTTGGCGCTATTCGATCCGCGGACCGTAGGGCCAGAGGAGGACGCCGAACTGCTTGCCGCGCTGCAAGGGTTGGGCGCCTGATGCGGGAACTGAGTCCAATTTACGCAGAAAGCGATTGAAATACCGGAGCAACAGCAGAGAATGACCGACTATCTCTTGGTACACGGCCCCGGTCAGGGTTCCTGGGTCTGGGGTAAAGTTTGGGGCCTGATGACCGCGCCGGTGGAACATCCGCCGACGTTGCACAAGCCACGCCGGGCCAACCGTGTCCATCCCATAGACTTGCCGGGGCACGGCCCTGACGTCGCCGGCGACACAGCCGCCGTCCGGCTGGAGGAGTGCATCGAAGCCATTGCCCAGGCCATTGAGCAGGAGCAGTTGCGCGACGTGGTGCTGGTGGGACATGGGATTACTGCAGGAATCGTGTTGCAGGCCGCCGCCAGCCTGCCCACCCCGCCCAAGCGCCTGGCGCTGGTCGGGGGCACGGTGCCGGAGGGCCAGCGGTCTCTCATAAGCGCCTGTTCCGGCAGCATCCGCAACGGATTCAAGCTGTTCTCGGCGCTCAGTTCTCTCAGGCGGCAGGAATTCCGTTTTCCCTATCCCGTCATAAGCCGATACCTGTGCAATACCATGGAAGCCATGGAAATCGTGCAGATTCTCGGCTTCTTTGGACCCCTGCCCGTGCGCCTGCTGAACTCCCGGCTGTCCCTGGACCTCGACCTGCCTTCGCCACTGTCTTGCATCGTCCTGACCCAAGACAAGCTCATCTCGCCTCAAGCGCAGCGTCGAACAGCCGAACGCTTGAACAGCGAGGAGGTGTTGGAGATTGACGCCTGCCACATGGGGGCCTGGCAGCGCCCCGCAGCAGTGGCCGACGCTCTGTTGCGCTACGCCTGAGAAATGTTTCTCTGAGCAGATTTTCCGAGGGCCATGATCCGAGGAACATGGCAACTTGGAAGACGGGACAAAAGATACGGGCCGGTTTTTACCGGCCCGTTACCGTTGCTGGGTTGTCGGCCCCTTAAGCCTGAGTGTCCGCGGCGCTACCAGCCCGGGCGGCGGTTGCCGCACTTGCCGCAGAACACGTCGCGCATTGGGCCGTTCTCATTGCCGCATTTGTCGCAGGTCCAGATGGAAACCATCATCGAAGTAGAAGTCATCATAGAATTCACCCTGTGATTTTCTTGATTTTCTTCATTTCCGCCGGTTCGATGATGCCCGGCGAGGCATGGTTAGTGGCTGTGCCCGTGATGGTCGTTTTTTTCTTCCTCTTGTGGTGTAATCAGCGAGTATGTGGTGAGAATCATGCCGGCCACGCTGGAGGCGTTCTCCAAGGCCGAGCGCGAGACCTTGGTGGGATCGATGATGCCCCGCTCAACCAGGTCTCCGTACTCACCCTTCGCCGCGTCGTAGCCGAAGTTGCGGTCGCTGCTGCGCCGTACCTCGTCCACCACGACGGCGGGCTCGGCTCCAGAGTTCCGGGCGATGATGCGCACCGGCTCTTCGAGGGCCTGCCTCAGGATGATTCGGCTCACTGCCTCGTCGCCGGTCAGGCTGACGCCGTCCATCGCCTGCATGGCGCGGATGTAGGCCACGCCACCGCCGGGGACGATGCCCTCTTCAACTGCGGCGCGGGTGGCCGCTAGAGCGTCCTCGACCCGGGCCTTGCGGTTCTTCAATTCCGGCTCGGTGGGGGCGCCTATCTTGACAACCGCCACGCCGCCCGACAGCTTGGCCAACCGCTCCTGGAGCTTTTCCTTGTCGTACTCGGAGGTGGTTTCCTCTATGAGAACGCGGATCTGCTCGGTGCGGCCCTTTATCATGTCTGCATCGCCTGCGCCGCCCACGATGGTGGTGCGGTCTTTGGTGGTCTCGATGCGCCGGGCCTGTCCCAGGTCGGCGACGGTGGCCTGGTCGAGCCGGCGACCCCTCTCCTCGGACACTACCTCCGCCCCGGTGAGGACGGCGATGTCCTCCAGCATGGCCTTGCGGCGGTCGCCGAAGCCAGGAGCCTTGACCGCCAGGCAGTTGATGGTTCCCCTCAGCTTGTTGACCACCAGCACCGCCAGCGCCTCGCTCTCAACGTTCTCCGCAATGACCACCAGGTTGCGGGTTACCTGTAGGGCGCTCTCCAGCACCGGCACCAGCTCGGCAGCCGAAGAGATCTTTTTGTCTGTGACCAGGATGTGCGGATTCTCGATGACCGACTCCATCCGCTCCGGGTTTGTGACGAAGTAGGGGCTGATGTAGCCGCGGTCGAAGTTCATACCCTCGACATACTCGGTCTCCGACTCGATACCCTTGCCTTCTTCGATGGTTACCACGCCCTCGGCGCCCACCTGTTCCAGCACATCGGCCAGCATTTCGCCAATCTCGGCGTCGTTGGCCGAAATAGTGGCAACCTGCGCTATTTGGTCGCCGCCCTTCACCGGGGTCGAGAGCGCCGCCAGTTCCTTCACCAAGGCCGCGACGCACTTGTCAAGGCCGCGTTTGATGGCCATGGGGTCTGCCCCGGCGGCCACGTTCTTCATGCCCTCGCGGACGATGTTGTGGGCCAGCACGGTGGCGGTGGTGGTGCCGTCGCCAGCAACGTCGTTGGTCTTGCTGGCGGCTTCCTTGATTAGCTGGGCGCCCATGTTCTCGAAGGACTCGGGAAGCTCCACTTCCTTGGCTATGGTCACGCCGTCGTTAGTGATGACGGGTGCGCCCCATTTCTTTTCCAGCGCTACGTTGCGGCCCTTGGGCCCCAGGGTGCGCCCGACGGCATTGGACACCGTCGCGATGCCATGCAGCAGCGCCTGCTGCGCGGCCTGGTCGCTGATAATGCTCTTGGCTGGCATTCCTCTCCTCTCTTTATCTGAACGCTTTTATTGATATAGGCAGAACGCGAGTTACTCCACGACATTTCACACTAGACAGGATAAAACCACCCCCGCCGCCGGTCAAGACGGAAGGGGGCCAGGGCGGGGGTGAATAAGCAGGTCAGAGTAGTAGGGCGGACTCAGTTCGGTCCATCCGGTTCGTCCGCTGGGTTGATCTTGCCGTTCTGGTTGCGCAGCCTGGCGTTTTCGGCCCTGAGTTCCTCAATAACCTGTTGCAGGGTGCGGATGACGTCGCTCTGCTCCTGGCCTTGATTTTGGTTCGCGCCGTTGCTTACGAGGGCGGCGAGCACAGTCATCACTTCCTGATGACGTTCATCGCGGCGGCGCTCCGCTTCCTCGCGGTGGCGTTCCGCGCTGGCTTCCGCCTCCTGACGTTCTCTTCGGCGCTCCCTGATGTCGAAGTAGCCGGATAGCATTTGAGGCACTCCCAACACGGCGAGCATAATAGCGATATATGCTCCCGCTTGCAGGTATTCCAGCGTTGTCCACTGTTCCACCGCTGCCATTATAGCGCATTGTCTCTCGGCGGCTGCGGGGCTACGCGCCGGTTTGCCGGCGCCGCCGGTCGAGCGCGGCAGGCGGGAGCGGCTTGCCCCCGGAGCCCGCGCCGCGGTTTTATGCCCGTCTTGCTTGTGACGAAACGCACAATATCGATATATTGGATACATAATATGGTGATTTTATTCACAACGTTGACAACAATAATTCGTATTGATATAAATGATGCAAGAGCCTCAAATTCACGCCGGAAACTGCCCGGCAGGACGGAAAGCCCATCCGCCGGACGGGGGAATTTAACCGGAGGTGTGAACCATGTCAGCGAAAATCAAACTCACGGTTATCCTGGCGCTGATGGCCCTGATACTCGTCGTTGCAGGAGGTGTGCAGGCTCAAGAACCGCCGCCCAACCTCGACGACCCGGAGGTGGTCGAGGGGATAATAAGACAGTTGAATGAGGCTGGAGACCCGCAGCAAGTGTACCTCCAACTGACTTCCGAAGAACGTGATGCGGTCATGGCCTTTATGACCGTAAGTAGCGTAACAGTTATTGAAGCAACATACCCGGTTGACGCACCGGTAGGAGAGGTTTCGGGAGCGTCTGGCGACGTAAGTTGCTAAAGGACAGACAGTCACCCACACAGGCAGGAGCGATGTTGGGGTACCTGTCTTCAAATTCATTTCTGATACGGAATGGTGTTGGGACGGCTCTCAAATCACATCCAACCCCGTAGTCGTCCCCACATACAAGATACTCACGCCGTTTCGACAGTTGTTATTGTGGGAGTACGCAGGCATCGAATCTAGGGACAGAGAAGGTGGGGAAGGCCATTGGGATCACTGGGATTCTGTCCAGGCCCATTTCAGATCTTGTCCGCCTTTCCGTCCCTTGTGCATCGCTCACCGTCACCCAACTATAACAAAGTATAAATATGGCGACGGGACACATCGCTACTCAATAGTTCCCTGACCGGTGTCGGGCAGCCAGCGACTCTCAGTCCCAAGAATGGGTAGATGGGAGTCATTCTAAACCAAAGCCAATGTGGGATGTACATTTTGCGGACAGCCATTCGCAGCCAGGGTTCGCGCCTCGACCGTAGGGGCGGGTTTCAAACCCGCCCCTACCAGTAGGACCGCCCGTGCGCCGGCGAGTCCACCTGCAATGAAACGCTACTTGGCATAAATGCGCATTTCACCTTGGATTTGGTTTAAGGCGTGTTGACTGAGATTGTCACTGCGGAAATACCGGCTTCAATATGTTGCAGGGACGGGCGAGAAACCCGTCCCTGCAACATTCCAGCGAAATCAATTGTAGTCTGTTTGGGGGTGTCAGCGATGTTCTGGACGGGCTTGGCCGCCGCAGCCTTCACCGCAGCCATATTGGCGTTAATAAGGGGGAGTTCTGGTCCAGCTCCTTAAAGAAAGATACCCTGAATTCGTGTGGGCCGGATACATAGTCATTGCTCTAGGTGTTCTGCCGTTTCTGGCCTCGCCCTTTACTCTCGTCGCCCGTTATCAACCGTCGGGTACAGTGTCCGCCTACGAGCCGGGTAACCCGGATGCCGGGACGGACTCTCACTGCGCCATACAACGCTACGAGGTTGTGGGCGAGAGCGTGACTGGTATTGACCTGTTTACCTTCGCCACAGTCACCGACTGGTGCTGGGACAGCTCCGGGATAATCAACACCCCAATCCTTCTGACCGACGTAGATACCATCCTGTTATTCTGGGAGTATAGGGGCATTCTCAACAGCGGTGGCGTGGGGGGCACCGGTGATTGGTCGCATTGGGACTATGCCCAAGCCAGATTCGGTTTCTGCACCCCATTTGGTGGGGTGTATCCAGCATGAGTATCCCACAATAACCAAGCGCCAGTACGGTGACGGAACCGTCCAGGCCGCTGCTGAGTGAGCAGCAATCCGTCTGCGGCGCGTTCCTGTTTTCCATTCGTGGAAATTGAGGAGATTGTGATGTTCGTTGCTTTCTTCCTGATATACGCCGTCTTCGCCTCGATTGCGCAGGCTTTCGGATGGCAGGCCGCTTCCTTCGACCTCAACGACCCGGAGGCGGCCAGGGCCAAGTATGAGGAGATTGGCGCCATCGAAAGCCTTGAAGAGCAGGGGCGGGCTTGGTGCAGCCTGACGGACCGGGAACTGCGGGCGATAGCCAAACACACCGAAATGTCGAACACCATCACCACAACTACCCACACCAGCAGCATGGGCGAAACGACGGCCAGCACCGTTATCGAGCCTGCGCCCAACCAGGTATCGAGCCTGCGCCCAACCAGGATGAACTGGTGGAACGGGCGGTGCGCTCCACTGCTGATTCTTGCCGCTACAACGCTTGGGGCAATCTGGAAAGACTACAGAACGTAGCAGACGAGGAAGAGCGAGACGAAGTGTTGTGTCAGATGACGCCGGAAGAAGCGGCCGCGCTTTTCCAGTTCCTCTCCACTATCTACGCCGGAGGGGTCACCAGCGATGACGGAGAATCCGCCATGACAACGGTGCAAATGCCCCTGGAACCGCCTGACGAAGGCGAACTGTCCGCGATGCTGTCCGCGATGTTGGAGGCGTTATCCGCCAAATGCGGAGGGGAGGGCGGCTAGGAAACGCTGCTAATCGGAAGCCGCCATATCCAGGCCCTTCCGATTCTTTGGTCTGAATCAGGATTTTCAGGATTCACCGGATAGGAGAAATCCTGAATATTCTCAAATCCTGCTAATCTTGATTCAGACAATCTGCATTAAAAATCGAAAGGCCCTGTCGCTGAACCGCCAGCCCAACCCGTCGGCCTTGCCCTGTGCTAAACTCCGCTCATGAACCGCCAACAGCAATTTGTCGCTGACCTCCATATTCATTCCCGCTATGCCTATGCGTGCAGCAAGAACCTCACGCTGGCGAACATTGCGGAAGCCGCCAAGGTAAAAGGAATAGGGCTGCTGGCTACCGGCGATTTCACTCACCCGGCGTGGGTTGACGAACTGGAGGCCAACCTCGCTCAGGTGGACAGGGGGACTTACCAGTACGATGGAGTCAATTTCGTCCTGGGCACCGAGATCAGTTGCGTTTACCGGCAGGGAGGCAAGGCCCGGCGGCTGCACCTTTTGCTTTTCCTGTCGTCGCTGGAAGCGGTCGGGAGATTCAACGCGGAGTTATCCCGGCGCGGCGTAAAGCTGGAAGGAGACGGGCGTCCGTCGGTCGGAATTTCGGCGGCGGAATTGACTTGTCTGGCCCTCGACGTTGACCCCGCGGCGATGGTGATTCCGGCCCATATCTGGACGCCCTGGTACGGGCTGCTGGGCTCCGTATCGGGATTCGACAGCCTTGAGGAGTGTTTCGGTGACCTGACTGCTGTTATCCGGGCCGTGGAAACCGGGCTATCCAGCGATCCTGCCATGAATTGGGGCGTTCCCGAAATGGAAGGCCGGGCGATCGTTTCCTTCTCCGACGCCCACTCCCTGCCCAACTTGGGGCGGGAGGCCACTGTGTTCCGGGGAAGGCCCACCTTTGACTGTCTCAAGGCGGCCGTAGACCAAAATGACATCGCCTATACCATCGAGTTCTATCCCGAAGAGGGCAAGTACCACTACAACGGCCACAGGAAATGCGGGGTGCGGCAGTCGCCCGGTGAAACCGCTGCCCTCGGCAGCGGGCGCTGCCCGGTATGCAACCGCCCCCTCACCTTGGGAGTGCTTCACCGAGTGGATTCCTTGTCTCCAGCTTTGGGTATGGCTGGAGACGAAGATACCAAAGCCGGACCCGACGGGTTCATCAGCTCGCCTGATGAGCGCCCGCCCTTCCTTCGGCTGGTCCCGCTGGAGAAGCTGCTGGCTGAAACCCTGGGCGTGGGCCGACGCACGAAAACGGTAGCCAATATGTACCGGAGACTGTGCGCCGAGCTGGGGAGCGAACTGGATGTGCTGGCCCATGCCGTACCGGAGGACATCCGTAATATGGCCGGAGATCAGGTGGCCCAGGCCGTTCTGAAGGCCCGCACCGGGCAGGTTGTAACCGAGCCGGGATTCGACGGCCAGTACGGCTCGGTGCGAGTGTGGGCCGAATCGCCGGGTGATGTTGAGCAGCGAGTGTTATTCTAACTCGCAAGCTCGCGCAAACCTTGGCGCGCGAACCTTGGCAGCGCGCCCGGAAACTTTGGCAGTGTCCCCTCACCGGTGGGGACGCCCCCAACGCGCGCGCATTGAGCGCACAAAGGGCGGCAGTGTCCCCTCACCGGTGGGGACGCCTCCACTCTTACCCTACCCCGGAGGGAGAGGGACCAACCAAAAAACCCTGCCTGATTATGTTGCCAGAGCGGCCCGCGCCCGTTGCCTTGTGCTACAATTCACGTAATCTTGTCAGCACGGATTTGTCGGCCCGCCGACTTAACAGGGAATATCACGGTGTGACTCAGCCTGTGCCTGTTTATCTGCGCCGCTTGCAGAAAGAGGATATAACCGAGGTCGTTGAGATTGAGCGGGAGGCGTTTTCTCCCATGTGGGTGAGTTCGCCTTTCAAGCGCGACCTGAGCAACAAGCGGGCCTCCTACCTGGTGGCCTGCCTGGAATCCTCCGGCGGCGTTGAATCCTCCGGCGGCGTTGCGCCTCCCCCGGAACCGCAGCCTGAGGAGGAGAACTCCGGGCGAACTTGGCTGTCCCGGGTTGCTGGACGCTTGGGCCTCGGAGGCAGCGCGCCCGAGCCGCTCCCGCAAGACGATTTCGACATCGCCGGGTACGTCAGCGTGTGGTATCAGGGCGACGAAGCGCACATCACGGAAATTGCCGTGAGGGAGAAGCTCCGGGGCAACGGGATAGGTGAGCTCCTGCTAATCGGTTCGTTGCGGGCCGCCGTAGAATACGGCTCTCATGTTATGACCCTGGAA
This sequence comes from Dehalococcoidia bacterium, assembly GCA_965261945.1. Lineage (GTDB taxonomy): Bacteria > Chloroflexota > Dehalococcoidia > Lucifugimonadales > UBA3495 > VXOI01. The sequence goes on along the minus strand of CBDHEF010000002.1, from coordinate 899,102 downwards.
GCCCGAGTCTCCAACTTTATTGCCCAGCGGCTGTATGAGAAATACAGTTTCAAATCCGTCGGCATCCGCAAGGGCTACTACTCGGACAACCGTGAGGATGCGGTGATAATGACCACCACGCCCATCGGAACCGGGGAGTATGGGCGGATGTTCAGGAAACTCCAGGAAACTTGGGAGTCCCGTTGGGGACCGATGGATATTCGAGAGTGAAACGGACCGGGCAGCACCAGACAGGCATCCCCGAACCGATAGGCCACGGGCATAACCCGGCGCTCCGTTCCAAGTTGACCATATTGGAGAGTGGTTGTTAGAATGACTTCCATTGTTCCTCGCCGCTTTATGGCCGTTGGCTTGAGAATCTGTTTGCCCGGTACGGCGCTTGCGCTTCTGCCGCATGGCGATCCCGGAGCTGTGTTGCCGGGTTATAATCCCGGAAACGTATGCTAGTCATTGGCCTGACCGGAGGAATCGGCACTGGCAAGAGCGAGGCAGCCCGGCGCCTGGTGTCTCTGGGAGCGGAACTCATTGACGCCGACGTGGTAGGGCACGAAGCATACGCACCCTACGCGGAAGCCTGGCGGCGGGTGGTGGAAGCATTCGGAGAGGGGATTCTCGGCCCCAACGGAGAAATAGACCGGCGTAGCCTGGGAGCCATCGTTTTTTCCGACCCGGAACAGTTGGCCCGGCTCAACGGCATTATGCACCCGTTGATGGCCCGTATGGTCCAGGAGAAGATAGACGGCTTTCGGGAGCAGGGAGCGGACGTGGTGGTTGTGGAAGCGGCGCTCCTCTTTGAGGCCGGCTGGGATTCTCTGGTCGAAGAGGTATGGGTGACCGACGCGCCGGAAGAATCTGTGATTGGCCGCCTCGCCCTGCGCAACGGCATGAGCGAGGAGGAAGCCCGAAGGCGGGTATCCTCACAGATGGGCCGCACGGAACGGTTGAGCCGGGCTGACATTGTGATTGACAACTCGGCGGACGTCGCAGCAATGCGAAAGGCAATAGACGAGTTGTGGGCAACTATAGTCAAAGAAAGGATTGAGCTGACGTAATGGTAGAAGCCGTAGAGCAGGAAAGAAAACACTACAGCGAGTACGCGATCGAGGAGTTCCTGGTTCGAGCCGAACCGTACTACCGCGCCGTGGGCGACGAGATGGAACTGTTTGCCGCGGCTTACCAACAGCACATCCCCGTGCTGCTCAAGGGGCCGACGGGTTGCGGCAAGACCCGGTTCGTCGAATACATGGCTTGGAAGCTTGGTCGCCCTTTGACGGTGATAAAGGACCAGAAGAACGGCGGAGCCGAAAATCAGGAGAACGGCGGAGCCGAAAATCAGGAAGTGCAGGATGTCCGGGATGGCGAGGTACGGGTCCCGCTGGTGACCATCGCCTGCCACGAAGACCTTACCGCCAGCGACCTTGTGGGCCGCTATCTGCTGGACGCCAACGGCACCCGCTGGATTGACGGCCCCATGACCCGCGCCGTCAAGGCCGGAGCCATCCTCTATCTCGACGAGGTGGTGGAAGCCCGCAAGGACACCACGGTGCTGATTCACCCCCTCACCGACCACCGCCGCATTCTCCCGGTGGAGAAGACCGGTTCCATCATTGAGGCCGACGACCGGTTCCTGCTCTGCATCTCCTACAACCCCGGATATCAGAGCGCCCTGAAGGACCTGAAGCACAGCACCCGGCAGCGGTTCATCTCCATCGAGTTCTATTATCCCCCCAGGGAAATCGAGCGGGATATTATCCAGCAGGAGAGCGGCTGCACGGAAGAGCAGGCTGACTCCCTGGCCAAGCTGGGCGAAAAAATACGGAACCTGGAAGACCACGGCTTGCAGGAAGGGGCCAGCACCCGGCTGCTGATATACGCCGGCCGTCTCATTTCCGAGGGCATTCTCCCCCGCCGCGCCTGCCAGGTCGCCATCGTCTGGACGCTGACCGACGACCCGGAGTTGCAGCGCAGCCTCGAGGAAGTTACCTCCTCAATTTTTGAATAGGTCTTTCGAGCAGTCATAACTCAAGCGGGAAATTCCTCTGGAGCGACGCATCTTGAACTTGGAGCGTAGTCAGTCCTGACGCCGCCGGAGTTGGTCAAGCGGGCGCTGGCTAACCGGCCCACCGGAAGGGTGGCCGGCGATGGTCTGACGCCCGCAGCCGTCATGGTGTTGCTGTATTCCAAAGACGGCGACTACTGCGTTCTGCTCAACAAGCGTTCCCAGGAAGTGGAACACCACAAGGGGGAGATTTCCTTCCCCGGCGGGGCGACAGACCCCGAAGACCGCATTCCCTTGGACACGGCCCTCCGGGAAACCGAGGAGGAAATGGGCATTCGCCGGGACGACATAAGCGTCTTGGGCGAGATGGACGAAGTGGCTACCCGTTCCCGGTTCAGGGTGAGCGTGTTTACCGGGACCATCAGCCACCCATACGAATTTCGCCCCAGCGCTGACGAAATTGCGGAAATAGTCGAATTTCCCATCAGTGCCCTGCTAGACCCTGCCAGCGTCCGGGTCGACACCCACTGGCAGGTGGACGGCCCCACAACCGTCTACTCTTACGCCTACGGCAAGCACCTTGTGTTCGGTGCAACTGCAAGAATCCTCCAGCAATTCCTGCAACTTTTGGAGGATGGGCTGGAAAGCGAGGGTCCGAGTTGACAAGTAGCGCTCCAACACCCGATATAGAACAGGAATTGGCAAAACTTCCCCCCGCAGTATTGGAAGCCTATCAGGAGGCCAGAGGGCCGGTTAGTTCTGCCTTCGGGCCCGACGAGGTGGGCCTCTGGGCCAAGGAAGGAGTCGCCATCGGCTCCCAGACCATCCGGTCCTGGGAAGCAGCGATCGAGTATTACAAGGTCAGCCCTGACGTTTGTCGCTTCCTGTCCTTCCCATCCTTCATGCAATGGGCTCGCTGCGGCACCTATCTGGCCCAGGATTCGCCCACGCTGGCCGTGGCCTTTTTCAAGTCCAGCGTGGCCATTGTTCCCAACCTGCGCCCCCAATACATCCCACGCTGGGCTGGCTTGGGTCGCAGCCTGTACAAGGGAACGTGGAAGTCCAGCACCCTGGCGGCCAAGTTCTTCGAGGTCTCGCCGGAACTGGTGCGCACCCTCCCGTTCTGGGACGTGGAAGTCTTCGCGTCGCTGATTGAAGCGTTGTCGTACAAGTCCTACGATGTCGCCAGCGAGTGTCTGACCCTTGGCAAAGACGTGCTGCCCGGCATGGGACGGGAGCGCGAGCCCTTCCTGGCCATGACCCGCGCCCTGATAGACAGCAGTTGGCGGGAGGTCAAGACCTGCCTGGAGCTGGTGCCACGAGCCCTCCAGCACGTGGAGGAGGCCCAGACCGGGCGCTTCCTCAAGCTGGGCGAGCGGCTGGCGAAGGTCGGTCTGCGCGACACTTCCCGGTTCCTGGCTGACGGCACCCAGGCCTTGGGCCGTGTGCCCCAGGGCAACCAGGGCTACATCCTCGATCTCTGCGACCAGTTGGTCGCGGTGGCCCCGGAGGCCGTTCCGCCCTTCCTTCGCAGCCTCGACAGTGTGCTGACTCGCATCACCGTCAGCCAACTCGACACCTGGTACCAGCATGGGATGAAGTTGCTTCGGGAGAACCCGGAAAGCGGCATCGCCTTCTTCAAGATTGAGTCCAACACTTCCGAGTCGATGCTGGAAACCCTTTCGTCCAGCCTGGAGCTGGATCGGGTCAAGGGTATTCTGCGGCTCTACTGCCGCGCCCTGTCCGGCGCCGGTGTGGAAATTATGAACACGCAGGAACTGGTGCGCCGCAACATCGGTTGGGTGGACGAGGATACTGCGTCCACTGACGGCTCCAAGGTGTTCCTGCCGCCGGTGGTAGACCACTACCCCAACAAACAGGACAACTTCTCATGGTTCAAGGTGGTATCCACGCACCAGGTCAGCCACTTGGAGTTCGGCAGCTTCGAGTATCAGTTTGACGAGTCGGCCACCCAATTCGAGGACCGCCGCCACGCCATGGAGGAGGAGATCCACGCCCGCAAAGCCGAGGAACTGGCCGCGCGGCAGGCCATGATCGAGATGGCGCGGGAGATTGCCGGCGGGGAAGCCGAAGTCACGTTTGTAGAAATGGGGCCGAATGGCTCTTCCGAAATCTCGGAAGGCCCGGCGCCGGAAAGCCCCGGCTCGATGCGTGCCTACACCGACATCGGCCGGTTCCTGGCGATGTTCGAGAATGGCAAGCTGGCCTTCGACCTGTTCACCGTGTTGGAGGACTGTCGCCTGGACTATCGCATCAAGGTGGAGTACCCCGGCATCAACCGCGCCTCGTCCCGGGTCCAGAAGGAAACTCTGGAGCGGCGACCACAAATCGAGGGAATGCCCATCCAGCAGGCCATGGTCGAATTGCTCATTCACATGAGCCTGGAGCAGTTCTCCGGCCTGCCCGTCCCCGAGGAGTACGAAGAGGCGGCGGTGATGCTCTCCCGCATCCTGCACCAGCTTCGTACCGCCGAGGCCAACGTGCAGGACACGGGCGAGGCCACCCTGCGCGCCTACGAAATCATCTCCCGGCTGCCCAACCAGACCGAGGAAGAGGAAGAGTGGGACGAGCAGGACCTGGAGGAACCCGGCGAGTTCAACGAAGAGGAATTCCAGGATCTCATAGACCGGCTACAGGCCGACATGGAACAGCGCAGCGAAGGAGAGGAGGGCGATGAGTCCTACGAGTCTCCTGAGCCGGTGGACTACCGCGGCGACTTCAAGCCGGAGATGGTACAGCTTCTCACCCGCCTCCAAGCCGACAGCGGGGAGCAGGGCGAGGCCCAGCCCATGACCCAGGAGATGCTGGAACAGCTCTTGCAGGATAGCGACGAGCTGGAGATGGACGCCGAGGAGGGCGACATCACCGACGCTATGACCACCTTCGCCCAGAACATCATGAAGGAGGCCGGCGCGCCCCCGCCCAACTCTCAGCCCGGCCAGGGCTATGGCCCGCTGCTCAACGACGATGAACAGGGCGGCGAGCTGGAAGCCCGCGAGCCACAGACCTTCCTGTATGACGAATGGGACTTCCGGGCCAACGACTACAAGCCCCGCTGGTGCATCGTCAAGGAAAAGACCGTCGAAGAGGGCGACATCAACTTCTACCAGGACACGCTTAAAAACTATCAGTCACTCTCCAACCACATCCGGCGACAGTTCGAACTGATAATGCCGGAGAGTATGCGCAAGACCTACCGGCTAATCGACGGGGAAGACCTGGACCTCAACGCGACGCTCGAGGCCTGGATTGACCTGAAGATGAACATCCCGCCGGACGACAAGATCTACTGGCACCGCAACCGCAACCGCCGCGACGTGGCCGTGGTGTTCCTGCTGGACATGAGCGCTTCCACCGCTGAGGCCATCGACGAGGGCCGCCAGATGGTTGACGACCGCGACGCGCCCGACGACCCGGTGGAGTACATGGTCTGGCTGCGCCGCCGCCGCGAGGGGCTGGTGCGGCGCAACTACAAGCGCATCATCGACCTGGAGAAGGAAAGCACCGCGCTGCTGGTGAATGCGCTGGAGTCCATCGGCGACACCTACGGCATCTACGGCTTCTCCGGCTATGGCCGCGAGAATGTCGAGTTCTACGTGATCAAGGACATCAGCGAAAACTTCAACGACAAGGTCAAGCGGCGCATCGACAAGATAACGCCGCTCCACGCCACCCGCATGGGGGCGGCCATCCGCCACGCCATCACCAAGCTGGAAAACCAGGACGCCCACACCAAGATACTGTTCCTGGTCAGCGACGGGCGCCCGCAGGACCGCGGGTACAGCCGCGAGGGCGTGGAGAAGGAATACGCCGTCCACGACACCCACATGGCCCTGGTGGAGGCCCGCAATCTTGGCATTACCCCGTTCTGCCTCACGGTGGACAAGGCGGGCCACGACTACCTGAAGAGTATGTGCGGCGATATGGGCTACGAAGTCCTGGGCGAAATCTGGTCGCTACCGGAGCGCCTGCCGATGCTCTACCGAGAGCTGACCTCCCGCAGGATCGCCCGGCGGTAGCGCCAAGCGCAGGAAATGTCACAAGGCCCCCCGAAATCCGGGGGGCCTCTTAAATTTTCGCCCGACTGCGGGATTTCGCCATTTCAACCGGCGCGGATTTTGGTAACTATCGCGTTCTCACTACGGCGCCGTCCCGTTCAATCCGCAGACCCACGATGGGACCGACCTTGTTGTTGAAGGTGTCGGCGATGATGGGATGTTTCGTATTTCCAACCCGGCCTACCCAACCCGGTACCACGTGTTCTATCACTGCCGTGTTCAGGCTGTGGAAGATAAGTTCTTCGGAGAAGGGCAGGAACTCCAGGCCCGCATCCAAGTTTTTCTGCAGCCCCACCTCGTTCTGGATGGCTGCCAGGCGCAGGGCCTCCAACTCCGACTTGGCGGCTTCTTCAATGATTATTTGCTGCAAGTCTCGGGGGATAGAATCCCACACATCACCGTTGATCACGTTGTTGTGGAATTGGAAGCTGACTAGCGGGCCGATGATGTAGTCGGTCACTTCGTACCAGCGCTGACCGAATCCTGCGTCGGCCCCGGTTACTCCGCAGTCCAGAAAGCCGCGTTCAATGGCAGTGTAGACTTCGGCAAAGGCGAGGAACTGGGAACCGGCCCCCATTCCGTTGATCCAATCGGACAGCGTGGAGCTGTGGCTGCGGATCTTCTTGCCCTCGAACCCGTCCAGCGAGTCGATCCTCTCCCGGCAGAAGAAAAAACTGTCGTTCCCGGCGTACCAGTTGTGATTCATTATCACGCCGCCGGTCTCGGCCAGCACCATCTCTTCGATGTCCTTGATGATGGCCTGGGTGGCCTCGAACTCCTGCTCGCGGGAGGAGTAGATGCCCCAGAGATTCTGAATCTCGATGGGCGGCATTTCCCAGCCCACGTAACCGCCGTTGATGGTGGCGGAGTCCAGGGCGCCGCTGGTGACCAGGCTCAGGGTGTCGGCCCCGGCCAACCCCAGATCAGGGAAGGAGCTGGTGATGAACTCCACCTTCCCGCCGGTGCGCTCCTTCAGGTTGGGCGCGAAGTAGGATTCCAGCAACACGCAGGGCAGCAGGGTCCGGTGGATACAGGCGTGCTGGATGATGATGGTTTCTCCGTCGTACTCCAACGGTGTGGGATCGGTGAGCTTGGCCTTCTCCAGAAGTTCCTCGTAGAAGGAGCTTTCGTAAATCCACAGATGCCGTTCCAGCGACTCCAGGGTCACGTTGCCGTCGAAGTCCCCCTGTTCCACGGTAGGGGCGGGGCCCACCAACTGGTTGATGTCGCCGAGGTAGATTGCGCCGGGGCCGCCGGCTTTATCAGCGGCGTATTGTTCCAGCGCCGACATCGCCGCCGGGACTTCGGTGGGCGTTGGAGCGGTGGTGGCTGTTGGTTGGGGCGTTGGTGTCGGGCGTGGAGTCGGGGTAGGCCGCGGTGTCGGCGTGGGCCACGGTGTTGCGGTTGGATATGGCGTGGTAAGTGCTGTCGACACCCTGGCCTGTACAGTGGCGTCTATTGCCGCTTCCGCTTCTTGAGTCGCTCGGACTCCCGCTCCTACCGTTGCGTCAATGTCCGGTGTCGGAACGGCTATCGCTTCAGAGGTTGGTATGGGTGAAGATGCCGGTTCGTTGCCAGTGCAGGCAAGCGCCGCTAAACTCACAATCGCCAAGAAAATCAGCAAGACTACCCGCATTCCGGCCTCCAAGCGCTGCATAGTGTACCAGTGTACCACGGAACTGAGGCTCACTCCCCCGCGTCCACCAGCTTGCGCAGCTCTATGAGGGCCTGGTTGCTGATGCGGCGCTTGATGGTTATGCGGCGGGGCGGGACTCGCAGCTCCAGCTCCTTGATGACCTGTGGGCCGGCGGCGGAGGCGCGGGCAATGGCCAGGTAGCACAGGCCCATGGGGCGGCCGTCCAGCTCCGCTGGGCCGGGGGCGCCGGTCACACCGATGCCGTAGTCTGCGTTCAGTTGGAGCAGGGCGGCGGAGGCCATGGCGTTGGCCGCTTCCTGGCTGACGGCACCGTGGTTGTCCAGCAGCGCGGGCGGGACGCCGGAGGCCGCCAGCGATTCTGCGCCGAAGGCCACGATGCCGCCCCGGAAGTGGCGTTGCGCCTCGTCGGCCTCGGTGATGGCGTTGGTCAGGAAGCCGCCGGTGCAGTACTCCATCACAGCCAGGGTCTTGCCGCGAGACTGAAGGGCCAGCGCGATTGCCTGCTCCGGCGTTTCGTCGTCGTAGCCCCAGATATATTCGCCCAGCCGGTCATGCACCGCCTGCTCCACCGGCTTGATCATGCGGCGGGCGGCGGCCTCGTCGGCGGCGCGAGCGATTACCCGAAGGTGGATGCCGTCAGCCTTGGAGTAGATGCCCAGATACGGGTTCTCGTGGCCGAAATACTCCGACATGATTTCGTCCACCGCCGCCTCGCCCAAGCCCATAGTCTTGACGTTGCGGGTGATGGTGACTTCCTCGGTGACCAACTCCCGCAGGCGCGGCTCGACCTGCTCGCGGAAGATGGCCTGCATCTCCACCGGGGGGCCGGGCATGGAGACGATTATTTTGCCGTCGCGCTCCGCCCACCAGCCGGGGGCAGTGCCGTTGCGGTTGGGGATGAACTCGGCCGAGGGAATCAGCCACGCCTGCTTGATGTTGTGCGAGGGCATATCCTGGCCGCGGTTGCGGAAGTACTCTCTTAGCTGGCTCACCATGTCTTCCTGCACCGTGGGCATCTCGCCGAAGGCCGCCGCCACCGCCTCGCGGGTCAGGTCATCCTGAGTCGGGCCCAGGCCGCCGGTGGTGAAGATGATGTCGGAGCGCTCCATTCCTTTCTGGAAGGCATGAGTGAGCTGCGGCAGGTCGTCGCCCACCAGTGTTACCCATTGCAGTGTGATACCCAAGGGCGGCAGGCGAGTGGCGATCCAGCCTGCATTTGTGTCGTTGAGTTCGCCCATCAGCAATTCGGTGCCGATGCCCATGATTTCAGCTTTCATAACACCCCCGGAAGTCGGGTCGGGTAGTCGGGTCTGGAAGTGCGGCGATTGAGAACCCGCAGGGGCGTACAGCCGTGCGCACCCTCATTGCCGATTCAGAATTCTTAACGCAACTGCGGACGCAGTCGGCAGGGACTTGGGAACCAGTAATCTCTTGACTGCCTCCCTCTCCCGCCGGGAGATGGTTATAGCCTGCCCTCCGCGCCTGAGTCCCAATATCGCCCCAACCTTTGGGCTATCTGTCGGCAGTACCGCCTTCCTCACCCTCTTCCGGCGGTTCCCAGCCGTCCGCGATTAGCGGGGCAGTGGCAAGGGACTCAATGCCTTCGAGCCGGGGCTTCCTGATGGAGTACAGCGTTTCGTCTACGTTGTTTCTCGTCCGGGCGTAGTAGCTGCCGCTGCCCGGCGGGCCCTCGGCCAAGTGAATTTCGACGGTGGACTGACCTCGGCGGGCAATGACCACGCGCACATCCGGCGGCGTGAAACCGTACTCTTCCAGCCGCTCCTCGTCACGGTCCTCCAGTCGCTGCTCCACGACTTCGTCCACCCTGGGCGCCGCCAGCAATTCCAGCCAATCCCTCCATTCCTCGGACGCGGGGGCCGATTTATTGGGGTCCACAGGAGGCGGTTCAGGGCTGACAAACCATTGACCACGGTCGAGGAAGTACACCGCAGTCCGGTCTCCGGCACTGATCTCCACCACCGTGATAAGGGCGATATCGATATCGAACAGCCGACCGTAAGGCGGGTCCAGCGCCAGGCGGTTCACCACGTCGGCCCACACCGACGGAACCGTGTAGAGCGCCTCATCCCCCACCAGCCGGGTGTACTGGTTGTTGCCGTCGGGTGTGGGTATGCCCATGTGAAACTCGACGGTGTTGCCAGCCCAGTCGGTTACCCGCACGATGCTTTCCGGAGGGTCGAGGCCGTACTGGGAAGGGTTTCCGATAGTTGTTTTTAGTCCCCGGTTCACGCGCGGGCCGCTCAGAAGCAACGGAGTGCCGCCCCAGCGTTGCTGAAAGACAGGATAGCTGGGTTCTCCCACCACCATCCACTGGTAACCGGCCGGGTCCCGGTAATACTGTGCGGCCTGCCCGCCATGCACCACTTCGATGTGGGTGATGTCGGACTCGTCCATGTGGAATAGCCACGGCTCGTCGGGTTCCGCCGCTTCGCGGAAGACGAGGTCCGTGAACTCGATGATGGCCCAGGTGGCGCCGATCATCACCGCCACCACAGCCAGAAGAATCGTAAGCCGAACGTTCATGTAATCCCGTTAATCGCGAGCTTGGTGAAGGATGCCTGAACTACCGCCGCAGCCACCAGACCAGTCCCGCGGCCAGCGCCATCAAGCCCGGCAGGAACAGCCAGGACGAGAAGCGCACGAAGTCGTACTCGTTGCGGTCCAGGTTGAACTCGCGGAAGGCGAAGGCCTTGGGCCGGATGGAAAACAGCGAATAGTCGCCCAGCAGGTAGTTGGTAGAGTTGACGAACAAATCCAGGCCGCTGCCCCGGCGGATGTTGCTGTTGGAGACAAAGTCTGCGTCTCCGAATGCGAGAATTTGCGAGATGTCGGAATCGGCTGTTTCTTCAGGCAAGGACATCCCGACCTTGGCGGCAGAGCGCATGAGCATGGCGGGGATGAAAGTTCCCCGGGGGTCGGCGTTCTCGCCTTCGGTCACCGGGTCGTCCCGGTCTGGGTCGTCGATGACGTAGCTGTTGGGTGAAGTTATGGATAGCGCCAGCGGCAGCCGCGCCCCGTCGGAAACGGGAAGGAGCGTAATGGGGGCCGCGTCGGGCATAAAGACGCTCTGCAACTGCTGTCCCTCGGGTGCGATGATTTCAAAGGCCGCCTCAAAGGCGCTGTTGATGGCAGCTTCGTTGTTGCCCAGAACCAGGAGATTGAAGTTCAGTATGTTGTTGAAGTCCATGTTCAGCGCCAGGGTTTGCGGCAGGTTCGGGACCGATGAGTCGACATCTCGGATGTACCCCGCCAGTAGGACAATGCCCCACTGCACCAGGAATTCCCGCCACGAGTCCGGCGTGTCCGGCTCGCCCAGGAAAATCATACTGCCGTTTTCGCGCCGCCGCTGGCCGTCGGGATACCGCCCCAGCAGGTAGAGGTCCAGGGCCTGAGCATGGGGTACCGGGAGGTCGGAGGTCGGCCCGGCTACGACCACGAGGGCGGCGTCGTCGGGGACGGAGACCTCCTCTGCGGTACGGGACCAGACCAGGCCCCTGGCCTGGTAGTTCTCCTGCTCCAGCGACTGGGACAACAGGGCGTAGCCGTCGCTGGAGCCACTTTCGATGTTTCGCTCGCCGTGCCCGGCCAGGAAGTAGACCGTTTTCTGCTCCTGGCCAGTGGCGACATAGAGGCTGGTCACCAGGTCCTGTTCCAACTGCCCAAAGGCAATGTCCGTTGGTTGAAGCGAATCGAAAGCGCCGGTGGTCAGATTCTCGATAACAACGGTTTCGCTTACGAAGTCCGCAGGCCGCGCCCCGAAGTAGGCTGCCACCCTTCCCGGCTCCAGGTCGGGGTCCACTACCTCGTATGAGAAACGGCTGGCGCGCGCCTCGAATTCGTCCAGCGTGTCGACCACGCGGTTGCGTCTGGCAGCCACCTCGGCGTTGGGGGTGTCCTCCAGGGCTTTGTAAAAGGCCGTAGCGCGAATGTCGTCTTCCAGGCCGTCCAGCAGATCCTTGGTGCGTTCGGACAGGCTGAACTGGTTGGTGGCGGTAACGTCCACCCGGCTGGTGTTCTGGAAGGACACAACGTTGAGGACTATTACGATGCCGGTGAATGCGGCCAGCAGGATCAGCGTGTTAACGCCATAGCGCCCGGTGCGGCTCAGGAAGGCGGCGACGACTGAGCTGATGAACGCCGCACCCACCAAGGCTATCAGGGAAGCGCCAATGGCAATGTCGATGTAGCCGTAGAGCCGCATTGAACTGACGAAGGCAACGACAACGATGCCGGTGACCAGCCCAACGATGCCGGCAATCAGCAACGGGGCGCCGAAGATGCTTACGGCATCCAGCGCGGGCTCCAGAAGTGAAATAATGGGGCGGGAGACTGCCTCACCCTGCTCTGCGTCCGATTCTTGGTCCTGGGGAGTCGGCGCTGAGGTAGCCTGTGGTTCGGGAGGACGGCGGCGACGCCTTCGGCGCCAATCGCGCGGGCCTTCGTTTTCCGGGTTGGTCGAAGAAGGAGTGGTCATGCTAACGCCACCGCCTTGATTCCAACGCGCGCACCGACAGGAAGAGGAAGAAGGTGATGACGCTGATGTAATAGACGACGTGTTTGGTGTCGATAACGCCCCGGTCGAAATCGTCGAAGTGGCTCTTCATGCCCATTTCACCGATGATTTCCCCGGGAATTCCGCCCACCGCGCCGAAGGCCAGGTCGGCGAAGAACAAGGCCAGCAGGATGCCCATGGCCACCACGGCGGCGACTATCTGGTTGTTGGTCAGGGTGGAGGTCAACAGGCCAACGGCCAAGGCCGCCGCTCCGTAAAGGCCCAAACCCAGGTAGCCGGCATAGATGGGGCCTGGGTCCGGGCTGGCGAAGACAAACAGCAGGATGACATAAAACCCGGACATCCCCAGCAGCGCCAGGAAAAACACCAGGCTGGCCAGGTACTTGCCGATGATTATCTCCCAGTCTCGTACTGGTGAGGTCAGCAGCAGTTCGATGGTTCCCAGCTTGGCTTCCTCGGCAATCAGGCGCATGGTCAAAGCTGGAGCCAGCAGGATGAAAATAACCACCGCGCCCTGAAAGAAGGGACTCAGGGTCGCCTCAGGGAACGGGTCGCCCAGATCGCGGGAAAAGAAAAACCCGGCCAGAGCCAGAAATATCAGACCGACGATATACGCTGTGGGGCTTAGGAAAAAAATCTGGATTTCCTTCCAGGCCACCGCCCGGACGGTTCGCATGGTTACAGGTCCTCCTGGGTGGTCAGGCGCAGGAAGATTTCCTCAAGGCTCATGCCCATCATTTGCATTCCTCGCAGGCTCCACCCATTGCTGACTACCGTCCGCGAGATGTCATCCCGCAGGTCCCGGCCCGGCTGGGCCTGGATGATGTAGGTGTGGCGGCCCTGGACATTGCGGTGGCTGACCGTGATGACGCCGTCGAGTTTTTGCAACACCGGCAGCACTTCCGCCGAGGGGCCGCCGACCTCAACCTCCAGACGCTCCACCCCCTGTAGTCCCTGGGCCAGGTTCTGCGGGGTGTCTTCGGCCACGATGCGCCCTTCGTGGATTATCAGCACCCGCTCGCAGATCATGCTGACTTCGGGCAGGATGTGGCTGCTTAACACCACGGTCTGCTCGCGGCCCAATTCCTGGATCAGGCTGCGGGTCTCCACCACTTGGATGGGGTCGATGCCGATGGTCGGCTCGTCCAGCACCAGCACTTCCGGCTCGTGGATGATAGCCTGGGCGATTCCGACGCGCTGCCGGAACCCCTTGGAGAGCTTGCCGATTTGCGTCTTTCGGTAGTCTCCGAGGCGGCAGACGCTGATCACGTCGTCCAGTCGGGAGCGCATTTTCGAGCCGGGCATTCCCCGCAGCGTTCCCATGTATTTCAGATAGTTGGTTACCGTCATGTCAGTGTACAGCGGGACTGTCTCCGGCAGGTAGCCCACCCGGCGGCGCACTTCCAGGGACTTCTCCACCACATCGTAGCCGTCCAGGCTCACCGAGCCGCTGGTCGGGGGTAGAAAGCCAGTCAGGATGCGCATGGTGGTGGTCTTGCCCGCGCCGTTGGGCCCCAGGAATCCCAGAACCTCGCCCTTGCGTACGCTGAAGTTCACATCCTGGATCGCCGGATAAGGCCCATAGTAGTGAGTGACGTCGGTGGCCTGAATCATCAAGGGCTGCACGGCTTACCTGCCTGCGTCCCCTGCGAGGGACGCGCCTGTTCTCTGACGCCTATTTGTACTGGAACGCGACAAATGATATTGTATAGAACTGGTTTTGCCAACTATTTAAGATTGCCGTTGTCTTCATGGAAAGGCCGTGCTGGAGGTGAAATGCACTTGGTAATTGACGGATTCGGAGGGAATACGAGCAAGATGTGGGACGATGGCCTGGTCCGTCAATTCTTGACCGATTACCCGGAATCACTGGAAATGACCCGCATCACCGAGCCTCGCGTCCTGGTATACGACGCTCCCAAGCCGGAGGATGCAGGTGTTTCCGGCTTTGTGATCATTGCCGAGAGCCATATCAGCATCCACACCTTCCCCCAGAAGAGCTACGTCAACATAGACATCTTCTCCTGCCGTCCTTTCGACCACGACCGTGCCCTGGATGACGTCAAGAATCTGTTTGACCTGGAAGATGTCCAAACCTGGCTCCTGGACCGGGGCCTTGAGTGGCTGGATGAACGCCAGGGATTGAGAGAAGCGCAGGCGCAACGGGCAGCCCTCGAAGTCGAGACCGATGATGAGGTGAAAATCGGGCGTCCTGGGTTCCGGCGTGTCTGATGGTCACGGGCTGCCGTGGATCCATCCCGGCTTCCTGGCCCTCACACCGGAGCAGTCCGCCCTCGAAACTGCCCGTGTGGCCCTGATACCCGTTCCCTACGACAGCACCACGTCCTATCGCGGCGGCGCCCGGGACGGCCCCGCAGGCATCATCGCTGCTTCCGCCCAGATGGAGGACTATGACCTGGAGCTGGATTTGGACGTGGCGTCGCTGGGCATCCACACCATGCCCGCGATTGAGCCGCACATGGGCGGACCGAGGGAGATGGCGCAGCGTGTGCGCGAGGCCGTGGCCGCCTGCATCGCTCCGGGGCGTACCGTGGGCGTGTTGGGCGGCGAGCACTCCCTGACCGCCGGCAGCGTTCAGGCCCACCTCGAGGCTTACCCCTCTCTCAGCGTCCTCTATCTCGACGCACACGCCGACCTGCGCGACGAGTATCAGGGGACTCAGTGGGGCCATGCCTCGGGCGCGCGTCGGGTGTTCGACCTCTGCCCGGTGGTCCTAGCCGGGGTTCGGAGCCTCTGCGTCGAAGAGCGCGAATTTATCCGCGACAACAGAATTCCCTTCTGGCCTTGTCCAGACGACGGCGGGCTTTTGCCCGCCGTCGAAATACTGGCCGCGCTGGGCGATGAAGTTTACGTCAGCGTTGACTTGGACGTGTTCGACCCGTCGCTGATGGCGGCGGTGGGCACCCCGGAACCCGGCGGACTGAACTGGCGTCAGGTAACGTCGCTGCTGCGGAAGGTGGGCGAGTCCCGGCGCATCGTTGGGTTCGATGTCTGCGAACTGGCGCCCTCCGAGGGGCCCACAGCCTGCACCTACACCGCGGCCCGGCTGGTCGGTAAACTGGTCGCTTACGCCACGGCCCTCCCTCGCCCTAAATGACCGCGCGACCCGCCTCCGGGGCTGGTTTGCGGCGCTTCCCCTATTTTGCCTCCGATTTGTTATGCTAGACGCAATCCATATCTTCGATGGAATTTGCGTGAGGCATGGGAAAATCCCTGCGCCTGGGCCGGATTTTCGGCATACCGGTCGAAATCAACGTCACTTGGGTGATCATATTCCTGTTGCTGACCTTCCTGCTGGTCAGCCGATTTGATGCTTCGTCACTGCGCTGGACAGTTGCTCAGCAGTGGCTCGTCGCCGTTGTCACCGTAGCCCTGTTCTTCCTGTCGGTGCTGGCCCACGAACTCTCCCACAGCCTGGTGGCGCTCAGCCGGGGAATTCGAGTCCGGGGAATCACCCTGTTCATTTTCGGGGGCGTCTCCCACCTGGAGCGGGAACCTGAGCGGCCATCCGAGGAGTTTTTGGTCGCCGTCGTTGGGCCGCTCACCAGCATCGCGCTGGCGGGAGCGGCGGCTGGGATTCTGTTGGGCCTGGACCCCGGTAACTGGCCTTGGCCTTCCCGCTATGCGTCGCCGGTTGAAATGGTGGTATTCCTGCTGGCCTGGGGCAACCTGAGTGTGGGGATATTCAATATGATCCCGGGATTCCCTCTGGACGGAGGGCGGGTATTGCGGGCGGCCGTGTGGGCCGGCTCCGGCAGCTTCGTGAAGGCGACGCGGGTGGCTGCCAGATGCGGTCAGGGCGTGGGGCTGCTGATGATAGTGGGCGGCATCGTGTTTGCCATCAGGGGAAATCTGGTTGATGGCATCTGGGCCGTGGTCATCGGCGCGTTCCTGCTGTCAGTGGCCACGGGCAGCTATCCCAAAAAACCATAGAGAAAAAGAACGCCGCCGCCCGGCTGTGCTAAAATACCGGCACCATCTCAGGCAAGAGGCTGACGGCAGAGAAGAATGGCGCAGAATCCGGCTCCCGACGGTATTGTTTACATGGACCACGCAGGCACCACGCCACTGGCCCCCGAAGTGTTGCGGGTCATGACTCCGTATTTCACCCAGCTTTTCGGCAACCCTTCCAGCATCCATACCGTGGGGCAGGAAGCGCGCTATGCTCTTGACGAAGCCCGCGAGCGGGTGGCGCGTGTGCTTAACTGCCGGCCCCGCGAGGTGGTCTTCACCGGCGGCGGCACCGAGTCTGACAACGCCGCCATCGTAGGGGTCGCCACTGCGCTACAGGAAACGGGCAACCACATCATCACATCCAGCGTGGAACATCACGCCGTGCTGCATACCTGCCAGCATCTTGAATCCCTGGGATTCGAGACCACCTACCTGCCAGTGGGTTCCGACGGGATGGTGCAGGCCGACGCGGTCTACCGGGCTATCACTCCGCAAACTACGCTCGTTTCCGTTATGTACGCCAACAACGAAATTGGCGTGGTCAATCCCATAGCCGAAATCGCGGCGGCGGTGAAACAGCGGGCCTCAGAGTTGTCGCGCACGATCCTGCTGCATACCGATGCTGTGCAGGCCGCCGGATACCTTGACCTGGACATAAGGAAGCTGGGAGTCGACCTTCTCAGCCTCTCCGGCCACAAGTTTCACGGCCCCAAGGGAACGGGAGTGCTGTTTATTCGCAGAGGCGCCCCATTTCTGCCCTTCATCCTGGGCGGGGGGCAGGAGCGCGAGCGGCGCTCCGGCACCGAGAACATCCCCGGCATCGTTGGCCTGTCTGTGGCGCTGGAGACGGCCAATGCCCAGCGCGAGGAGAACAGCCGCCACTGCGCCGCCCTGCGCGATCACATCGTCGAGCAGGTACTGGAGCGAGTTCCGGGAAGCCGCCTTAACGGCCACCCGACGCAAAGGTTGCCCAACAACGCCAATTTTGCCTTTTCCGGGGTGGAAGGCGAGCCGATTCTGCTGGGGCTGGACATGGCGGGCATCGCGGCTTCCAGCGGCAGCGCCTGCAGTTCCGGGTCCCTGGAACCCTCCCACGTGCTGCTGGCTCTGGGCCAGTCGGCAGAAGTGGCCCGGGGAAGCCTGCGGATCACCCTAGGCAAAGACAACACACCAGAAGAAGTGGATTACCTGCTGGACGTGCTGGTTGACCTCGTAGAGCGCCTGCGCCAACTGCCCAGCCTGACCACTGCCGGGTCTTGATTTTCCAAAGCGGGGAAAGGTTGAGCCGCCCGGCGACTGTTGCGCCGGGCCGTCGGGCCGGGCCGTCGGGCAAGGCGGCTGCGGCTTTTTTGTTGCTGGCCCTATTGTTGCTGGCCCTGTTGTTGTCCGGGCTGCTGGCTTGTACGCAAGGGTCTTCCGTTCTGGGACAGTACCGGCAGGGCCGGACGCTCCACTTCAGCGTGGTCAGCCTGGAGCGCACCCAAGAGCTTCGTTATTCCACCGTCGATCCGAAGGGGATTGTCCGCCGCTGGAGCCTGTCGCCTTCGGCTGAAGGGATGGAGTTGGTGGTGGTGCGGGCAAGGGTGGAGAACCACACTGCAGTCAGCGCCTTCATCAACGTGGACCGCACGGCCGCTGAACTGCGCGATTTCGCCAACGCCACCTACCTTCCTCTGCCCATCTCGGACAACGTCTGGCAGGACTTCCGCGGCGAGCCGGAGGCTCTGGTCAGGGTTAACTTGGGCCAGTGCTTTGACGGCACCCGCGCTCTGATAGACGTGGGCAACACGGTAAAATGGCAGAGCGAATCCGACGATGACCAGCACATCGCCTTCGAGGACGGCGCTGTGCCGGTTGGGACCGGAGGGCGGGCTGAAATCGGGCCGGGCGCGTCGCTGACGCACACCTTTGACCGGGTGGGGACGTACCCCTACGTCTGTGGCAACTCCGAGGGAACGGAATGGCCAGCGGAGGTTAAGGCGATGGGGCCGGATGGGGGCGCTGACTACCTTGAACGCTCGATGCAGTTCATTCAAGGGTCATTCGAGTTGCTGCAAGGTAACGGACTGGACGGCTACATGGTGTTTGAGGCTCCGGTCGGGGTCGAGTTCCGGGATATGCGCTGGCGGGCAGGGGATTCCATCACCTTCCGATTCTAGGCTCGTTTACAGGAATTTCTCTCTCCCTGTAAGAGGGGCAGGGTCTTTTAATCCTCCCTCTCCCTTGAGGGAGAGGGCTGGTGTGAGGGCAAAATCCCGGGATGACACGATGTTCCCTCACCGACGAGGACGCCTCTGCGCTAACCCTTCCCCGGAAGGGAGACTTAGAGACCTTGGGCAGGGGAAAGGGATAGGGCAGGTTTCCTTGTTGCAGCGAATCGCCGGCCTGCTGATTTTCGGAGGGCAGAGGCGCACCGGGACAGCGGCCCAACCCCGCATCTGGCGGCGGCTGTTCCACGTCTTCGCGGGTTCCGCTATCCCCGTCGCCGGCATTTTCTTCCCGGAACAGGAATTCCTCATCGCCCTCGCTATTCTCGCCGCCGGTGCGCTGGCGCTGGACCTGTCCAGGTTCGGCATCGGGCCGCTCAATCGCGCCTATATGCGCTGGATGGCGCCGCTGCTCAAAAGCGATGAGGAGTCGCATATCACGGGCGCGACTTATATGCTCATAGCAGCTCTGCCGGTGTTCTGGCTGTACGGAAAGGACGTTGGCGTACCGGTGATGTTCTACCTGTCGCTGGGCGACCCGGTCGCGGCCATCGTGGGCAGCCGATTGCCTGGGCCGCGCCTGTTCGGTAAGTCTCCGGGCGGGGCGGCGGCTTTTGCGCTCACCGGCGGAGCCGTCGCGGGCCTGCTGTTGGCCGCCGGGGTTATTGAGTACCATTGGGCTCTGTGGCCCGGCGCAGCCATCGCCGCGCTGACGGAACTGGCGGGGTTGCCGCCCGACGACAATCTCACGATCCCGCTCATCGCCGGGACGGCGATGTGGGCGATGGGAGCTTGAGGGAGCGCGACCGGTAAGAGGTTCGCCCTCGCCCTGGCCTTCTCCCGGAAGGAGAGGGACTCGAGGGATCTCCGAAGAATTTACGCCGCGCCATCGAAGCGCACCGTCTGGGCCTGCTCCCTCTGGAAGCGCAGGTAGGCGTTTCGAGACATACCCGCCTTGTGCGCCGACTTGACTTCCTTGGCCTGCCTGGCGCCATCGGAGAGCAGGTCTATGACCGCCATAGCCATAATCTTGGCCGGGTTAATGACCGCAGTCTCGTAGTCGGTGATGAGGTAGCTCTTGCTGTGGCCCGGCCCGGTGGCCCCTCCGGTGTATGGGTGGATGGCAGGAATGAGTTGCGACAGGTCCCCCATGTCGGTGGAACCGCCCCGGTTGCGACCGGCGGGCATAATCATCGTGGCTTTCTCGCCCACCACCTCGGCGGCATTGCGGCGAAAGAGTTCCTGCAAGAGATTGTCGTTCCGCATTGGGAGGTAGCCCGGGATCGTCGTGATTTCCACCTGCGCCCCCACGGCGAGGGCCCCGGACTTGAAACAGCGGTCCACGACCTGCGAATTCTTGACCACCACCTGCGGCGTTGACGACCGTACCCGCCACTCCAGCTTCACCTCGGCGGGAATGGCGCTGACCGCCTCGCCGCCCTTGGTCATAATGCCGTGGATTCGCACCGTGTCCTCGGCCCGGTGCGTCTCCCGCGTAGCGTTGATGGCCTGGATGGCGAAGGAGGCGGCGTTCAGGGCGTTGATGCCCATGTGGGGCGAACTCCCGGCGTGGGCCCCGCGTCCGATGTAGCGCACGTACTTGACCACATGGCCGTTGCTGGTGCCGCCAATGGCGAACTTGCGCTCTCCCATGTCGCTGGCGGTGTGGCACATCATGGCGATGTCGATGTCGTCGAACCTGCCCAGCCTGATGAGTTCCTGCTTGCCGCCCAGAAACTCCAGCTTATTCTGCGCCCGCAGCTCCAGCCGCTGCTCGACCTCGATGAACTCCTCGGCCGGCACGGCGAAGGGGACAATCTCGCCGCTGAGCTGGGCCAGGACATCCGGTGTTTGAAGCCCAATGGTGGCGCCCAGCATCATGCCCAACTGGCAATGATGTCCGCAGGCGTGGGCCGCGCCGGTCTCCGGGTCGGCGTGGGGATGCTCTGTGACCACCAGCGAGTCCAACTCGCCGATGAGGGCCACGCGAGGCCCGGCGCCGGCGCCGCCGGGCAACCGCCCCTTGAGGCCGGTGAGGGCCAGCCCGCTTTCATGGGGAATCTGCAACTCGTTGAATTTGCGGGCCACCAGGCCGGCGGTGCGGTACTCCCGGAATCCGGCTTCGGGATGGGAAAGGGCCTGCTGGGCGATGCCTATGATTTCCTTCTTGCGCTTGTCTATGGACTCGCAGGCCCGCCGCTTCAATTCTTCTACGGTCAACATCACTGGGCGCCCTTGAAAGTTTCCTCGTTGGCCAGGCTGCGCATGAACTTCAGGTATTCGGGCCGGGTCATTTCCGGCCGGTGGTTGGACACGATGTTGCCACCCACCGCCGCGCCGTCGGCCAGCAGGTCGATGGCGGTGGATGCCAGCGCCTTGGCCGCAGTAATCACGGCCAGCCCGTAGTCCTGCACCACGTAGTCGGCGCCGTGGCCTATACCGGTGGCCCCGCCGACGTAGGGGTGGATAGCAGGCATCAGGTGGCTGATGTCTCCCATGTCCGTAGAGCCTCCCCGTCGCCCCACGTAGCCGGTATTCTCCTCTCCGACCAGTTGGTGCGCGTTGGCCCGGAACACGTCGTTAAACGACGAGTTCTGCCGCAGGGGAAGGTAGCCGGGGATGGTCTGTATTATCACGTCGCCGCCCACGGCCATGGCCCCGGCCTTGAGGGCCCGGTCGACCTTGGTGTTGGCGTCCATGATGGCGTCCAGAGTGCGGCCACGGACGAAGGTTTCCATTCGCACGTCGGCGGGAACGGCGCTCACTGCCTCGCCGCCCTTGGTGATGATGGGATGCACCCGCACGCTGTCCTCGTCGCGGAAGGTCTCGCGGTTGTAGTGTATGGCCGAGAGGGCCATGCTGGCGGCATTCAGGGCGTTGATGCCCAGATGAGGCGCGCCTCCTGCGTGAGCGCCGCGCCCGAGGAACTGTATCTTCTTTGCCAGTGTTCCGTTGTTCTCCCCGCTGATGCACAACTGCTTTTCTTCAGGGTTGGAGGTGGTGTGGCACATCATTGCGAGGTCGATGTCATCGAACTCGCCCAACCGCACCAGTTCCGGCTTGCCGCCAAGAAACTCCAGCTTGCCCTGACGGCGCAGGGAGTCCCGGTACTCAATCTCGATGTATTCCTCGGCGGGCACCGCGATGAAGGCCAGCCGGCCACTGAGGGAGTCCAGAACGCCAGTCTGCATCAGGGCCATGGCCGCGCCCATGATCATGCCTATCTGGCAGTGATGCCCGCAGGCGTGGGCCGCGCCGGTTTCGCTGTCGGCGTGAGGATGCTCGTTGACGATGAGCGAGTCCAGTTCGCCGATAATCGCCAGGGCCGGGCCGGGGCTGCCGCCCACCAGGTCGGCGCGGACACCGGTAAGACCCAGGCCGATGCGCGCCGGCATCCCCATCTGGGCGAACTTGCCGGCCACTGCGCGGGCGGTCTTGGTCTCCCGGAATCCCGGCTCCGGGTTCTCAAGAATGCTTTTTGCCAGGGACACCAGTTCGTCGGAGCGGGAGTCTATGACCTCTGCCGCTCGGCGTTTGAGTTCATCTCGGGATGGTGTGGCGGCTCCGGCGGAGGTCATAGACGCTTCTCCCTCAAAAAATTAGAGCAGTCGCCCGATGCGTGAATTGAGATCCAAGTCTTTGTGTCCTGCGCTTGTCTGCCCTGCCGCGCTTGTCTGCCCTGCCGCGCTTGTCTGCCCTGCCGCGCTTGTCTGCCCTGCCGCGCTTGTCTGCCCTGCCGCGCTTGTCTGCCCTGCAGGGTGGCGGTAGACGCTTGCCGCTGTGATTGTAGCATGATACCGCACTCCAAAAGCCGGCGGGCCAGTGTATAATCGCGGCGCGCCCGCCTTTAGGCCGCGAGTAATGTGTGAAAATTGTAATCGCTCCCCAAGGATTCAAGGCCGGCATCTCGGGGCTGGAGGCCGCCGAAGCCATTGCCCGCGGCGTTGCCGCGGTCGTGCCGGACGCCGAGACGGTGCTTGCGCCCGTGGCGGATGGCGGCGACGGTACGCTGAATGCCCTGGTCGACGCAACCGGAGGGCAGGTCTTCACCAGCACCATAACTGGCCCGCTGGGGCAGCCGCTGGAGGGCCGCTGGGGAGTCATGGGCGACGGCAGCACGGCGGTCGTAGAAATGGCTCTCGCCTCCGGCCTGGCGCTTGTACCGCAGCGCCGCCGCAACCCCAGAGTCACCACCACGGCAGGCACCGGAGAGATTCTGAAAGAGGCCCTGGACCGGGGCTACACCCGGGTCATCGTCGGGCTGGGCGGCAGCGCGACCAACGATGGAGGTGCGGGTATGGCGACGGCGTTGGGCGCCCGCTTTCTGGATTCTGAGGGCCGTCCTCTGCCGCCGGGGGGGAGTGCTCTGGCCCGGCTTGACCGCATCGAGACTCAGGGCCTGCATCCGGCACTGGGTCAAGCAACTATTATCGCCGCAACGGACGTTACCAACCCGCTTTGCGGCCCCGATGGAGCGTCCGCGGTTTTCGGCCCGCAGAAGGGCGCGAACCCGGAGATGGTGCAGGAACTGGACGCGGCCCTGGCCAACTTCGCCCGTGTGGTGGCCCGCGACCTGCACCGGGACGTGTCGGAGCAGCCCGGAGCGGGCGCGGCCGGGGGGCTGGGAGCGGGCCTGATGGCCTTCGCCGGAGCGACGCTGCAATCGGGAATCGACATGGTTTGCGAGGTCCTGGAATTTGACGCGCTGTTGCAGGGGGCCGACCTGGTGATTACCGGAGAGGGCCGGGCGGATCGCTCGACCATATTCAACAAGGCCCCCGCCGGCGTGGCCCGACATGCCCAAGCCCAAGGGGTGCCCACCGTGCTGCTGGCCGGAAGCCTGGGGCAGGGCTACGAGGAACTGTATAACCATGGCTTGGCCGCCGTTGTCTGCATCGCTGACCGCCCCATGAGCTTCGACGTATCGCTGTCCCGCAGCGCCGAGTTGCTGGAGAGCGCCGCCGAGCGCACCCTGCGGCTCATCCTTACCGGGAGCGGTATGAATCGCATCACAGAGTAAACCGCGGCTGACGGCAAAGAGTCTGAGGTTCACTGGAGCAAATATGAGCACAGAGTCAACATCCAGGGTCCGGGCATATGACAAGTACGCCCACATTAAGCCGCTGCCGGACCCGTCCAAGAGGCCCGACGCCATGCAGCAACGGCGGAACATTGTTCGCGCGGACTCGATACTCGATGATTTCTTCAGCAATTCGCCCGATGTGCTGGTTTCGGGAGACGGTTTTCTATGCGTTGAGTACCGGGATGGCTACGACCGGCTCGTTCCAGACTGTTTGGTGGCTTTCGGCGTAGACCCCGTAGCTATAGAATTCCGCAATGGATACGTGATTGGAGAAGTGAGGAAACCGCCGGAGTTCGTGCTGGAAGTTGCATCGAGGAGCACTGGCCGACGCGATGTAGAGGTCAAGCAGGGAATATACGCACGTTTCGGAGTAACCGAGTACTGGCGCTTCGACCGCACCGGAGGAGAATACCACGGCGCACCTTTGGGCGCGGACCGTCTAGTGGACGGGGTCTATGCGCCCATCAAACTGGACAGCACCCCGGACGGGGTGACCTGGGGACACAGCACGGTGCTGGGTCTGGACTTATGCTGGGATGAAGGCAGGTTGCGATTTTACGACCCAGCGACGAGGGAATACCTGCCCGAACTCAAGGAAGCGAAATTTCAGGCTCGCGACGCCATATTTCGGGCCGCCGCCGCCGAAGCAGAGGTGTTGCGTCTGAGGGAAGAACTGCGCCGTCTGGACACGGAGTAGCGGCCTGCTGGCGTGTCAGTTCATTCGCTCTTTGACGAACTCCAGCACCAGGTTAGACAGGTCTATGGAGCGGTCGGCGTCCACCTCGTCGAAGGCATCGAAACAGGCGCCGCTGGGCAGGAATTCCGGGTAGCGGGTGATGTAGTGATACTTGTCCAGTTGCCGGGCTTCGCTCTTTACCGTGTCGAACATCATGTCGAAGAGTTTGGCGTCCTCGCACAGGTCCAGCAGCGAGTGTCCCCATACGTCTTCCACCCGGCGATGGTACAGGTAGGCTTTGACAGCCTTCTCAGCGGCTTGCTGGCCCTGGAAACAGGCAAGGTTATGGCGGCCGTGGTCGCGCAGGAACCGGGCATCCTCCAGGTCCCTTTCTGCTTGCCGCAGCCAGCGGGCGCCTTCCGACAGGTAATCAGGCATTGAAAATCTCCCTTCCTTCGGCGCAGGCCCGCCGCAGCGCCGGCAGCGTTTCCCTCAGGGTCTCGAATTCTTCCGGCGTGTAGACTTGGGTGTCGATTTCCACTGAACTGCCCAAATGGTAGGAAAAGAAGTCTGACCGCCGGCCGAAGGGCCGGTCGGTATCATGCACCACGATGAACTCAATGCGGCTTTCCGGTGTGAATTCACCAGCGGCGACTTCGCCGATCAGGATGACTTTCTCCACTCCGAGATTGGGCAGAATTGCCTGTATATTTTCCAGTTCCCGTTCCAGCATCTGCTTGCGGAACTGAGCAAAGCCCACGCGCATTGGCATACTGCGAACCCCTAGCCGACGAATTCTGACCGAGTCCACTCTCCCACCAGGGGAGGGTCAGGGTGCAGGGCGCCCCTCCTACTCGATAAGCACCAGGTGAACCGCCTTGGGGCCGTGGACCCCCTGCACGATGGTCATTTCGATGTCGGCAGTGCGGCTGGGGCCGGTGATGAAATTCAGGTAGCTGCCCATCTCGCCTCCCTGCCGGTGGTATTCCAGGCGGCGCAGCAAGAACAGGTCATGCAGGCTCTCCAGCACTTCTTCCGGGCGCACCAGCGCGATATGCACCGGCGGCACCAGCGACACCAGCCGCGAGAGGCCGCGCCTAGGCAGGATGACCAGAGAGCCGGTCTCGGCCAGAGCGTAGTCGGCGCCGGTTAGCCCGACATCGGCGTGGCGCATCTCTTCCCGCAGCCGCTCCCGCTCCCCGGACTCACCTCGGACGATGGGCGTTACCTCAATACCGCGCGATTCAAGAGCGGGGTCCACCGGCACGTCGTCGAATACCGTCTGGCCGGAGCGCACCACGCGCTTCGCTCCCAACTCGCCTGCCAGCGAGTCCACACGGCCGATGGCAGCCTCCACGCCGGACACGCGATGCACGTTCCAGCCGCCCTTTCCGGCCATGTCCGTGAAGCGTTCCAGCAGTTGCGGGCGGTTCTCAAGGAGCCGCGCCTCCAGTTCCGCAGCCTGCGCCTCCAGGTGGGGCAGGTCTTCCTGCAACCTGTGATACGGGTGAAGCGGCGGGCCCTCGGCCCGTCCCAGCGCATCCCGCACCGAGCGCAGGAACTCGGCTTTGCTGGTTCCGGGGATGCCCCGCGTGTCAGCGCCGGCCACTGTTGCCCCCCTGGGATTCGTCGCCCTTCAGTTCATCCCGCCATATCTCGCGGAAGGACTTGGAGGGTAGCGCCGGCAGGTCCCGCGATCGCGTCCATTTCCTCAGCAGGGGCAGTGGCGCCCGGCCAATCCAGCCGCGGCGCTTGGGCATACCTGGCATCAGTTTCTGGGCCACACGTCCCAGACGGGCGGCGAGCGCCATTTTGCCCGGACTACTCATCAGACGCGCATAAGCTCCGGCCAGGAACCGCTCGGAAGTGGACGATGCGCGCTCCTGGGGATCTTCGCTTTCGGCGGTACGGTGGCGCAGTTCCAGAAGCATCCGGGGTATGTTTATCTTTACAGGACAGGCTTCCCGGCAGGCGCCGCACAGGCTGGATGCCTGTGGCAGCATCTTCGATTCCTTCAGCCCGGTCAGCATGGGAGTTACCACCGCTCCGATGGGGCCTGGGTAGACCCAGCCGTAGGCGTGGCCGCCCACCCGCTGGTATACCGGACAGATGTTGAGGCAGGCCCCGCAGCGGATGCAGTACAGCGCCTCCCGCAGCTTGGGGTCCCGCAGCATCCTTGAGCGTCCGTTGTCCACCAGAATCAGGTGGAATTCCTCCGGGCCGTCCTCGTCGTCTTCCCGGCGGGGGCCTGTGATCATGCTGACGTAGCTGGAGATGCGCTGGCCGGTGGCGGAGCGGGGCAGCACCCGCAGAAAGGTCGCCAGATCCTGCATCGAAGGGATGACTTTTTCCATGCCGGTGATGCCTATGTGCATCCTTGGGGCCGAAGTGCAGAGCCGTCCGTTGCCCTCATTGGTAACTATGACCAGCGTACCGGTTTCGGCGACCACAAAGTTGGCGCCGCTGATGCCCAGGTCGGCCTCCATGAACTTGTCGCGGAGGGCCACCCGCGCCGCCGCCGCCATGCGCTCTATGTCCTCGTCGTAGGGGATGCCCAGCTTGTCGGCGAAAAGTTCGGCCACGTCTTCCTTCGACTTGTGCAAGGCGGGAGCCACCAGGTGCGAAGGAGTTTCACCTGCGAGCTGAATGATGTATTCGCCCAGGTCGGTCTCGTAGACTTCGACCCCCTGCGACTCCAGCGCCGGGTTGAGTTCCAACTCCTCCGACACCATGCTCTTGCTCTTGGTGGCGACCTTGACGCCCCGGCTGCGGGCCAGGTGGTTGACGATGGCGTTCGCCTCGGCGCTGTCCTTGGCGAAGTGGACCTGCCCCCCGGCGGCGGTGACGTTGTCGTGCAGCATTTCCAGGTAGTAGTCGAGATGGTCGAGCGTATGAATCTTGATGCTGCGGGCCTCTTCGCGCCACTCTTCCCACACTTCGGGGGTGACCTCTTCGATGGCGTTGCGCCGCGCCACGTCGAACCCGGAGCCCACGCGGTCCAAGGCCCGCCGCAACTTTGGGTCGAGCATGGCCGCTGCTGATGCGGTGGTGAATTCGCTTGTCTTTACTTCCGGCATTCTGCGTTACCGCTGGCCCCCAGTATGGCTCGCTGCTGGCCGATCTTGGTCTAAAACCTGGGCTATGTGTCTAATTTCCATGTCCGGCGCCTGCCGCCGGAGAGCTCCGCCTATGTGCATCAGGCAGCTCATGTCGCAGGAAACCAGCGAGTCCGCGCCCGACTCTCTGACGCTGGCCACCTTGTCGGCGAGCATACCCTCGGAAATGTGCGGCAGTTTCACGGAAAAGCTGCCGCCGAAGCCGCAGCAGGTCTCGGCATTCCCTAATTCCCGTAACTCCAGGCCCGGCATCGCCCGCAACAGGGACTGTGGCTCATCTCGGACCTCCAACTCCCGCAACAGGTGGCATCCGGGATGAAACACCGCCGAGCCGCAACCTTCGATTCCAGGGTCTTCGACGCCCAGCACTTTGACCAGAAACTCCGAAAACTCGTAAACCCGGCGGGACAGAGACTCGGCCTTCGCCAGCATGGCCGGGTCGTCCTCGAAAAGGTCAAGGTAGAATACGCGCATCATCGCCGAGCAGGAACCCGACGGCACAACTACATACTGGCTGTCGCGGAGTTCTTCCAGCGTCCGCCCCGCCAACTTTCTGGCCTCGCGGGTGAAGCCGGAGTTGTAA
Source organism: Dehalococcoidia bacterium (assembly GCA_965261945.1). Taxonomy (GTDB): domain Bacteria; phylum Chloroflexota; class Dehalococcoidia; order Lucifugimonadales; family UBA3495; genus VXOI01. Next base: position 871,193 of record CBDHEF010000002.1, on the reverse strand, counting down.
ACTGCCTGACCGCAGCAGGTCTGGCCTTCGGGAAAACCCACGGTAACGCCCATCCTGCGCAACACGCGCACCACGCTGACGCCAACTTCCGGGAAAAGCTGGTCTATGATGCAGGTTACAAACAGGTCAGCTTTTACGGGGTCTGGAATAGCCAAATCGCCACCGCCTTGCCGGAAAGCCTAACAGACTGCAACGGCGCTGGCAACGACCATCGGCCCTCTTTCCCTTCGTTGACATGCCCGATTTAGCGACACTACACTCGCCCAATCTCATGCCGGAGGAGCATCAATGCCTGAATCTGTGGAGATAGCCATCATCGGCGGCGGCGTGATGGGGTGCGCCATAGCCTGGCAGTTGGCGAAGCGGGGCGTATCCTGCGCCCTGGTGGAAAAGGGAACATTCGGCGCCGGGGCCTCGGGCGCCACCGCCGGCGTAGTCGGCCCGCTATGGCACATCGACCCCGACGACCCGGCCATGTTTCGGCTGGGGATGAGGAGCCTGGAACTGTTCCCAGAGTGGGCGGCGGAGCTGGCCGATGCGGGTGTCAACCCGGAGTTTCAGCAGACCGGCGTGCTGCGCTTGGCGTTCTCCGAGGACGAAATGGAAGAACTGACCAGCCTCTTCCGCTGGCAGTCGCAGCTTGACATGGGTGTGGAATGGCTGGAAAGGGGCGATGTATTACAGCGAGAGCCGGAGGCCAACCCGGAAGTTTGCTCTGCTCTGTTTTCGCCGGCGGAGGGCTGTGTACGGGGACAGCGGCTTTGCGACTCGCTGTCCCACGCCGCGGGAAGATTGGGCGCAAGCCTGTACGAGCGAGTCGAGGTTACCGGCCTGCGCAATAACGGCAACCGCATAACCGGCATCGAGACAACAGCAGGCGGCATCGCAGCGGGAAAGGTGGTGCTGGCTGCCGGTCCCTGGAGCGGCATCGGCGGAAGATGGACCGCTCCAGGGGGGCCGCTGGACCTGCCGGTACGGGGCGTTAAGGGCCAGCGGATACTCCTGCGGCAGCCCGGCTTTCTGCCCCGGTCGCCAGTGCGCAATTCCGCCGTCTACGTGGCGCCCCGGCTGGACGGCAACATACTGGTGGCTTCCACGCGAGAGGAGGGGCGTTCCGACGAAACTGTGACCGCCGGGGGGGTAGCTACGCTAATCGAAGGGGCTGTGCGGTCGTTTCCATTTCTGGCCGGGGCCGCCTTCGTATCTGGTCGAGCCGGGGTCCGCCCGGCAACCCCCGACGGCCTGCCCATCATCGGCCCGGCGCCCGGCATGGAGGGCCTGACAATCGCGACCGGGCACGACGCGGTGGGCATCATGCTCAGCCCCGGCACGGCAGAGTTGGTGGTGCAACACCTGCTGGATGGCGTAACAGCTCCCCTTCAACCATTTCGCGCCGACCGCTTCGGCTAGGGTCCGCACCCGCCGTCCGCTCCGGGACTCTTGAGGGCGTAAGGTTGAGGGGAAATTCAGACTTCCATCTCTCCGCGGGGATATGACCTCACCCTAACCATTCCCCGCAGGGAGAGGCAACTCTTCTTGCCGTTTTATCCCGACAGAGCCACATCGACGATGGCAAGGCGACCGGCGTCAACGGCGGTCTGCGCTTCCTCAAGGGCGCCGCGCAGCCGAGTGGGGTCTTCCACTCGCTCGCCGTGGCCTCCGAAGGGGCGCGCCAGCTCGGAGTAGTCCGGCCCCGGAATGTCCACGCCGTGGAATATGCCGGACTGCACCGCCGTGCCTTCCGGGTAGAAGGACAGGTGCAGGCTCTTCATCGCCGCGTAGCTGGCATTGTTGAAGACTACTATCAGGATGGGCAGGTTGCTTTCCCGTGCCACGCCAAGGCTCTGCGTGATGGGGTTGTAGAGGAAAGACCCATCGCCTATCAGTGCCGTAACGGGACGCTCCGGGGCCGCCAGTTTCGCGCCCAGGGCGATGCCCAGCCCCTGCCCCAGTCCGCCGGCGGGGCGCAGGTACGACAGCGGGTTGTCCCAGGCGATGCGGCGCAGGATCTGGGAGCGGTGCAGAATCGTCTCGTCCACGAAGACCGTATTGGAAGGCAGGGTCTCGCTGAGCGTGTTGCAGAGAAAGCCGGGTTCTATTGGCGTGGCGGAGGATGCCACCGCATCCAGTGTCCGGTAGCGCTCCCACACGGGGTTGGGGCCATCGGGCGCCGCCCGCGCGGGGCCCCGCCCGGAGCACTCCCGAACAGCAGCGTCCAGAGCGCCCAGGGCTACGGGCAGCGACCCCTCAAGGTAGTAGTCGGCCTGCAGGTCCTGGTGCACCATGTATTCCTTCACCGGGTATTCGTCAATTACCACCACAGTGGCCGAAGGCCCGGCGCTGGGCGGATACCATGGCGCGCGGTTCCCGATGACCAGGAACAGATCGAACCGCTCCATTTCTCGCCGCAGGTCGTAGCCGTGATGCAGCGGATGGCTCTTGGGGAAGTTGTTGTACGTTGGCCCCTCGCCTTCGAAAACCGGGATTCCCCGCGATTCGGCCAGCGAGACCAGGGCATTGAACCCGGCGGGGGTGCGGCCCGCAGAGTCGGCCACGATGACCGGGTTGGCGGCCTGGCAGACCATCTCAGCCACGCGCTGGACGGCGGCAGGGTCGGGATGACTGACCGGTGCGGCAGGGCGATGCTTCAAGGGTGACCGGGGCGTCCACTCTTCCAGCATGGTTTCGATGGGGACGTTCAGGAAGGCCGGCCCCTTCGGGGTGCGCTGTGCCAACTCCCCGGCGCGGGCCACAGTTTCGTACAGCGTCTGCGAGCTGGTAACGCGGCTGCTCCACTTGGTGAAAGGCTCCACCAGCCGGTTGGGGCCGCCGACGATGCTGAGGTTGCGCAGCCACTGCGGGCCGGGGTCGAACTCCGGCGCCTCTCCGTAGGTGGCCGACTCGCCGGAGCAGACCAGCATCGGCACCTCGCTCTGGTAGGCTCCGTGAATACCCATGGAGCCTTGGAGCACTCCCACGCCGGCGTGGAGCAGCACGGCCTGCATCCGCCCGGTCATGCGAGTGTAGCCCGATGCCATGGCCACGGCCAGCGTCTCGTGCCAGCAATTGATGTAGGTGGGGCCGGGCTGCTCGTTTACCTTCTGACGCGCCAGCGCCTCCCACACCGAAGGCCACTCGGAGCCGGGCGACGAAATGATATAGTCGACATCCAGGTTCCGCAGCGCCTCGAGGATAGCGTCCCCGCCGTCCAGCCGTTCGGTCATTGCAGACACTCCTAACTCTTTACCCAGCGGCATTCGGGCAGGTGGCCGTGGGCGCCGTGGTCAATGCAGGTGCAGGGGATGTCCTCCCGCAGGCTGAATCCGTTGCATTCGAGGAAGGCGTTAAATCCGGGGTAGAATCCCTCGCCCTCGTCGATGGAATCGAAGCCAGACTGGAAGGCTTCCCGCAGTTCCTCGTGGGTGGGTTGGTGGGTGGGTTCAATCATGGCGTTCTTTACCCCTCGCTCAGCACCTCGGCAATGTCCTGGGCAAAGATCATGTCTTCTGTCCCGATAAGGTCAGGGTCTTCGGGCGAGGTCAGGTATTTGGCGAACACCCAGACTCCGTCCTTGGGGTTGTTCACCACCTCGGCGGTTGCTCCGTTGATAATGGAAATCCTGGAGCCTTCTTCGATGGTGATGAGGTTGACTACTTCCGCCATTTGCCGGTCTCCATTTTTACAGACGTCATTCCCGCGAGAGCAACAATCCCAGCGCCCATGCCAGGGACGCCCTCACCCTAACCCTCTCCCTCCGGGGGAGGGAATTTTAGAAAAAGAAGGTCAGGTTCTTGGCCAGCAGCACGTTCTGGTCGAGTATCACCTTGCGTTGCGCAATCTTCCAGCCGCCGCCTTCCTTCCGCAGGACATCCTCTCGCTTGCCGATCAGGAAATCGGTCTCGGTTTCCACCCGGTTTCGATAGATCAGGAAGCGGCACTTGAGAGCCACTTCGGTGGCCTCCCCGGCGGACGGCCTGGCCTCCAGTATCTGCACGTTGGAGACCATGTGGCAGATTCTGGAAAGCGGTTCCTCGGCCCAGTGTACGCCGGTAAGAATCTGACTGACGCGGCGTTCCAGTGTATCCCTGCCCTCGTCGAACCAGTTGATGTCGTAGCCCTCGCGGGTGAACTCGCGGTCCAGCTCTCCGAACTTGACGTTGCGGCGCATGGGCATCCAGTACCGGATGTCGTCCGTGAGCATATCCAGCCATTCGGCGAAGCGCCGGTCGTCCAGCAACTCCGCCTCCTGGTACAGGAACTCCTCCACCTCGTTCTTCAGCAGCAAGTGGGCGACATTCGCCCCCACGGTCGTCATTGCTAATCTCCCGCTGCGACGGAAGCGCCGTTGTGGATTTCAGCGCCGCTGGAGTGGCCGTTGCTATTGCGCCACGTTGCCAGCTCATCCCAACTGGAAGCCGTCAGGAACTCGGCCCAGCGGGAGTAAAACCCGCGCTGGTTCTGCTCGGCGGCTTTGGCGGCGGTTACGTTGCGGATTTGCCCCGGCAGTTCCAGCCCGTCGGTGTCGAAGGGCGGGGCCTCGTGGCCGAGACCCATCTGGTAGTTGTATGGATAGCGGCGGGCAATGGATCCCCGGCTGGCGTTGTGGGCGTAGTTCCAGTTTTCCATGTCGTCCTGCTCGGTCAGTCCGGCGGGGCCGGAGTAGCTGATGTAATACTTCCGCAGGAACTCCTTGACCTCGGCCGGTGCGTTCTTGTCGACCAGGAACCAGCGCCAGGCCTCGTGGCTCTCAGCGCTTCGCGGGTGCCAGACGGCGATGGTGCGGGGCTGGCGCGGCAGGTAGGAGAAATTGGGGAACAGCGTACCGGGCCCCGGGATGAAACGCGCCCACTGGCCGTAGTTCTTGCGGCGCTCGTTCTCGCAGTGGGCGAAATACTCCGACACTATCTCGGAGTGCTGGTAGCTGGCAATGGGCGAGTCATTGGGGCGCAGGAAGCTGATGGTGCCGTGGCCCCGCTCAGGGAAGGAAAAGTCCAGCGCGGTGGCGCCCACGCGCTCCTGGGTGTCGCGCCGCCCGCTGCCGCTGGGGCCCACGCCGACCAGGTCGACCGAGCGGTGGCTGATGTTGTGATAGCGGTCGCCGATGAAGTTCTCCGACGGGAACTTCCAATTGCAGGGAATCACCCACTTCTCGATGCCGCCGAACACTTCGGTCTCGCCGCCAGCGCCGTCCCATGTGTCGAGCAGGAAGTCGAGATAGGTCTTGTACCCGCCCAGGTATTCTTCGAAGGAAGGCGCGTTCTTGTCCCAGTTGGCCCATACGGCGCCCTTGTAGACGCAGAGCTGGGGGACTTCAATGAGACCCCATTGGGATTTGTCCAACTCACCCTTGTAGGCGTCCTTGAAGTAGGGAACGCCCACCAGCTTGCCGTCGGTGGCGAAGCTCCAGCCATGATAGGGGCAACTGAAGACGGGGGTGTTGCCCTCGTCGTAGCGGCAGACCTTCATGCCCCGGTGGGTGCAGGAATTGAGAAAGACGTGAATCCCGCCCTCCCGGTCGCGGCAGAGTATCACGGACTCCTCGCCCATACAGGAGACGAAGAAGTCGCCGGGCTTGGGTATCTGGGACACGTGACCCACGAACAGCCAGGCGCGGGCGAAGAGGCGCTCCTGTTCTTGGGCATATATCTCTTCGTTGACGAATATCTCGCGGCTGACGGTGCCGGCGGCGAGGTCCACCATGCCCGCCAGCGAATGGTTGCCGTTGCTGTGGCCGTTGCCGTTTTGCATATCACGTCCCCCTAACTAGGTAAGCATTAGACGGAATCTTCTGTTTTTCTGCCTACAGAATCCTAAGAAATTCATTATATTGATCGAGTAAAGGCCATTGCTTCACTCGAATCGACAGCCACAGGCGTAGCGGTTACCAGATCCCTGCGCCCCATGCTGTGGGCTGGAGCAATACTCTGGCCCTTTACTTCTTCTGCGTCTTATTGGATTAAAGACTTGGTTACACTTGCGACACCGGCGGGTGTTATAGCGATGATAACCTCGCCGCTCGCGCGTATTGGTACTTCGACACTGCGGACAGCGGGGCCGAACGGCGACAATGGCGAAGTATGCCCCAAATCCCAGAACGATTAAGGCGGCTACTACTATTGCATTCATCAGAATGCTAGTCGGAATTGTAACCATATCGCTCTAACCAACTCCGATGCTGGTCTCCCGTCCAGAATATTTTGGCCTTGATCAGATCAAATAGGTGCCTGCCCATAACAGTCTAGTGAGGTCCACCATGATTCAAGAAATGACGTAATTCTGAAATTGTGCATATTCGCCAAAGACCATCGAATGAACCGCCTTAGTAGGTGGTTATAATGAATGCGATGTGCCCCGCAGTTCGGCCCCGGCGAGTTGCTCGAGTATGCGGGCCACCGACGGGAAGCCTTCCGGCCCCATCCCCTGCGTCTGCGCCCGCTGGAACAGGTCGTCGGCTATGGAACCGATGGAGGCGGGAGCCTGCACCTCGCGGGCCAGTTCGCAGGCCAGGTGGATGTCCTTGGCCACGATGTCCAGCGTGCCGTTGGAGGCGAAGCTACGGTCCAGGATCGCTTCGGTGGCGCGGTTAAGCACACTGCTGGAGCCGGCGCTGACGGGGACTATCTTCGCCAGTATCTCCAGGTCTATCCCGGCCTTGGCGCCAATCAACATTCCTTCCAACCCTGCAATAAAGGCGCAGTATCCGAGATATTGGGTGACCAGCTTGGCGATGCAGCCCGAGGCGGTCTCGCCGACGTAGAAAACGTCGCGGCCCATACACTCCAGAACCGGGCGGTGCTTCTCAAACACAGCCGGGTCGCCGCCCACCATCATGGTCATCGCGGGCGGGCGTCCGCTGACCGGCGAGTCCAGCATCTCGACGCCGCGCTGACGGCAAACTTCGGCCAGCCGCCGGATGAGCGACGGGGCGTTGGTAGTGGTGTCAATCCAGGCCCCGCCCGGCGGCAGCCCGGCCAGGATTCCGGTGTCGGGGTCGGTCACAACCCGCTCCGCTTCCACCGGGCCGGGCAGCGAGGTGAACACGACTCCGGCCGCCTCAGCCACCGCTCGCGGGCTGTCGGCCCAGTGGGCGCCCAACTCGCAGAGGTTGGTGGTGGCCTCGCGGCGCACGTCGTACACCGTCACGTTGTGGCCGGCGTCCAGCAGGCACCGTGCCATGGGGTTGCCCATCGTCCCGGTGCCGATGTATCCAACGTTCATTTATCGCTCCGAAGCGCTGTCGTTGTTGGCGGGTTATCCGTCAGCGCCGGGTTTGTGTTCCAGGGAGAACCCCACCGGGGACGTGTCTCCGATTTGCAGGTCGTTGTTGCCTGTCAGTGCCCTCAACCGGCGGAGTTGGGTATTGGAGGTGATGGTGAACGGGTGGGGATTGGTGTGCTGCAGCGCCTCCAGCATGGGCAAGACTTCTTCAGCCGCTTCAATCGTAATCCTCATTTCTTCAATGGTGCGGTAATTTTCGTAGAAGTTCCGGTGACCGTTCTGAAAGGTCTCTGCGATGGCGTTTCCAAGTTCGCCACTATCGACCTCGGCAACAATCTGTCGGCCGACCTCCGCAACAATCTGTCGGCCTATGTTCTCAATTTGTTGATGACTGCCGTGATGCCAGCCCCGCTGTTCTCCGACGGCCTTCAGGTTGTGGGCGACCGCCCCCCACGCCTTTTCGCCGGCTTGGAGACGATCGCCTTGCTCCAGGTAGCGCCGCGCCTGCATTATGAACCGCCGCCCGATGGCCCGGCGGTCGTCGGCGCTTTGGAACCCCGGTTCTGGCAATGGTGGTAGCTCGGCCATTAGAAACCTGCCTTGCCTTCTCCGTTCTAGCTGGTGGCGGCGGGCTGGGCGACGGGGCGGTGGCCCCAGATGCTGCCCTTCTCATGGCGCTGCACCTGCCAGGTGGCGTCGTCCACCGTGCGGGCGCCCCAGCCGTATTCCACGTCGAATCCTGAAGGGGTCTTCATGTAGAAGGACGTCATGTGGTCGTTGGTGTGGCGGCCCAGCCCGCGGGTGACGTTGATCTCTGAGTCCAGCACCAGGTCGTAGGTAGAGCCTACGTCGTTCATGCCCTGGGTCTGGAGCATGAAGTGGTTGAGCTTCTTGGTGGCCCGGCCCTTGGACTCGATGAGAGCGACGGTGTGGTGGCGCGGGTTGCAGTGGAAGAAAACCAGGTTGCGAATATAGTCGCTGATCCTCATTCCCAGCACGTCGCGGTAGAAGGCCACCGCCCGGTCCAGGTCCTCGACGTGGTAGACCACGTGGCCCAGGCCCTGCTCGCCGGTGACGAAGCCGCTGACGGGCCGGGGGCTGTTGAAGGGCCGGTCGAAGCTGATGGGCGGGCCGTAGTAAACCTCGGTGGGGGTTCCGTCGGGGTCTTCAAACTTTATCAGCCCCTCTACCCTGCGCTCTTTGGCCTCGTCGGGCGTGCCTTCGGAAACCTCGATGCCGGCTCGGCGAAGCTGCTCCGCCATCTCACCCAGAGCTGCCTGGTCGGTGACCTGGAAGCCGACGAAATCCACGTCGTCCTTGCCGGTGGGGCTGACGATGAAGCGGTGGGCGTACTCGTCCATCCGCATGGAGAGGGTTCCGTCGGAAGCGACGCCGTTTGATTGCAGCCCCAGCACCTCGGTGCCGAAATGCTCCCACTCTTCGATGTTGCTGACGCTGATACCGATGTAGCCCAATTGGGTAACACTGGACATAACCGTTCCTCCTGAACTGTGTTTGTTTGCCTTTCGGGGGGGGACGCCCTCACCCTGACCCTCTCCCAGAGGGAGAGGGAATTTCTATTTCAACCCTCCCCCTAAAGGAGAGGGAACTTTACTATTTCGCGTCCATCATGCCCACCCAACCGGCGTAGAAGCCGCGGGCATTCTGCTCGCTGATGCGCTCCGTGATGACTCCGGGCAGCCCGGTGTCGTCAACGAGGTGACCGATACCCATTTGGTAGTTGTAGGGCTTGCGGCGGGCGATGGCGCCACGGCTGGCCTTGTGGGCGTAGTTCCAGTTCTCCATGTCGTCCTGCTCGGTCATTCCGCCCGGGCCGGAATAGCGGATGTAGTAGCGCCGCAACACGTCCTTGACCTCTTCCGGCGTGTCCTTGTCCACCAGGAACCAGCGCCAGGCCTCTGTCAGGTTGGGGCCGCGCGGGTGCCAGACGGCGATGGACCGGGGTTGCCGCGCCAGGTAGGACATATTGGGGAAAACCGTGCCCACCACTCCCAGCAGATTGGTCTTTCCGTCCAGCCGACGGCGCCGCTCTGCCTCCACGCGGCGGAAATACGACTCCACGTCCGCGGCGTTCTGGTAAGTTGAAATCTGGGATGTGTCCGGAGGGAACAGCTCCACCACCGCGGCGTGTCCGCGCTGGGGCATAGAGATGTTGATGCGGCGCCCCGCCTGGTACTCGGCGTTGTCGCGGCGGCCCAGTCCGCTGGGGCCGATGCCCACCATGTCCACCGAGCGATGGCTGATGTTGTGATAGCCGTCGCCGGCGAAGTTCTCGGCGGCGAATTTCCAGTTGTTGGGCATGGTCCACTTCTGGACGCCGCCCAGGATCTCGGAGCCGCCCTCGCTGCCGTCCCGCCCGTCCATCAGCAGGTCGAGATATGTGGTGAAGTCTCCCATGTATTCCGAGAATGACGGGCCATGCTTGTCCCATGAAGCCCAGATGCCGCCCTTGTAGTTGTGCATCTGCGGCGCTTCGATGAGGCCCCACTGCGACTTGTCCAGACCGCCCTTGTAGGCGTCCTTGAAGTAGGGAACGCCCACCAGCTTGCCGTCGGTGGCAAAGCTCCAGCCGTGGTAGGGGCAACTGAACACCGGGGTGTTGCCTTCGTCGTAGCGGCAGACCCTCATCCCGCGGTGGGTGCAGGAGTTGAGGAAGACGTGAATCCCGCCCTCGCGGTCGCGGCAGAGAATCACCGACTCCTCGCCCATGCTGGAAACAAAGTAGTCGCCGGGCTTGGGAATCTGCGATTCGTGTCCCACGAAGAGCCAAGCCTTTGAGAAGACCTGCTCCTGCTCCTGGGCGTAAATGTCCTCGTTGACGAAAATCTCGCGGCTGATTTGCCCTTCGTCCAGATTGACGATGCTGCCGATGTTTCCGTTAATCTTTGTCGCCATTTGGACACGCTCCAAGCTGCGGCTACAGTTGCGTTGCATTATACACGATAACCGGGGGCGGGATGAAAGGCGGGGCTTGAATCAGGGCCTTTCGATTGTCAGGGCAATTGTCTGAACTGTGATTTTTCTGATGCAGGGATTTACATGATTGCCGGCGTGTCAGCAAAAATCAGGGGAATCTCATAATCAAATAAATCACAGTTCAGACAAATTCACCAAGAACCGAAAGGCCCTGGGGTCGAATCGAATTGCGGGGCCGCGCAGGGCCGGATAGAATAATAGGGAAGGCAGATGGAGCGTAGTGGAACTCTCATGGCGCAGATGCAGTGCTTGTTGGAGCGGCAGGCCGCTACCTACGACCGGCTGGTTCAGATCAGCGGCCGCATGGATGATAGCGTTGCCTATATCAGGGGCGTACACGCCCGTCAGAGAACGGTCAGAGACGCTCGCGGCATGGCCGAAGACATGGGACTGGAGTACGTCCGCACTCTCTCCATGGATGATCTGGCGCAAATGGCGGCGAACGCCCTCGACAGGGAAAGCCTCCGGGAACGCCGCGACCAGCTCCGGAGCTTCCGCAACGCCGACCTGATAATCGAGACGAAAGACGGCGCAACCACCAAGTACGTCGCGGTTGAAATATCCTTCACCGCCAACCACCGCGAGACCGACCGGGCCGCAAGGAACGCCGAACTGCTGACCGAGTTCATCGGAGCAGCGGCCGTCCCCGCCGTCGCCAGCGTCAGAAACGACAAGTTCGTGGAGCGCGCAGTTGAACTGGGCAACGTCTACTGGCACCCCCTGGAAGACCGGACGCCCCGCCCGGAGTAACGTCCCGCAACTCCCGGCGGTGCGTGGCCTGATGGGGAGCAAAAACTGGCGGCTTGTTCTCTGGTAGGGCATAATCGCCGCCACCTGCATTGTCTTATCTTGGGAGGGTTGTATCCGGGGTGTTCGGCGCGTTTTGGGAGACAGAAAATGTCTAATGCTACCATAATTTTTGAAATGGGCGGGCGAGTTGACATTAAGCAAATGGATACGGGAATCTCCGCATTCCGTCGGCTTATAGTTGCGTTAACCGGAAACTCTAAAGTTGATTGGGTAGTTGAAGATTTGCAACCCGGAAGCGCTATTGCCACCGTTCGGGGCGAGTGCGATGACCCGGCTATTGCCGAACGGATTGTCCTCGAATTTGAGAAAATCGGAAATGCGCTGCAAAATAAACAAGAGATACACAGAAACGGCCGAATAGGGAATGCTACCGAGGCAATCAAAAGATTAACCGCTTCAGTAGAATATGTACGCTTTGAAACCTCCGAATCTAATTATATTATTTATCACAATGGAAACACTCCGGTTGAACCTGCCACTACCGTTGCTATTGGGGCAGTTACCGGAAGAGTGCAAGTGTTGAGCAATCGAGGCGGACTGCGATTCAACTTGTACGATACAGTTCACGACAGGGCGGTTTCTTGTTACTTGAAATTGGGACAAGAAGAATTAATGCGGGAGGCGTGGGGACAACGGGCGATGGTGAGCGGACAGGTGACCAGGGACGCAGTGACTGGCCGCCCTATCACCATCCGGCAAATCCTGAACGTTGAAATTCTTGAGGAGGCAGCGGCCGGGTCTTACCGCGATGCCAAGGGCGCCGTCCCGTGGCAGCCGGGGGATATGTCGCCCGAAGATGCTATCCGCAAGCTGAGAGATGCCTGATACGACGGCGGATATTTACTGGGATTCCTGCGTATTTCTCGCGTATGTGAATGGGGAAGAAAAACGTTTGCCCTTCTTGAATGCCTTGCTGGAAAGTAGCGCCGAAGGCGACATCAATCTGTATACATCGGACCTTTCCCGCGTGGAAGTGGCATTCGCCGCTTCCGAACAAATGCAGAGAGCACTCGATGAGGAGGTGGAGCGGCGAATCAATCTCTTAATGGGAGAACCCTTAGAGTTGTGGTTATGGTCGAGTATCACAGTGGAATCGCCAGAGAAGCCCGCAGCCTGATGCGCGATTCTATTACCAGAGGCTGGGGCCTCAAACCTCTCGATGCAATACATTTGGCGACCGCACAGTGGCTGTCAAAAACAGGACTCCCGATAACCGAATTTCACACCTATGACACGCGCCTCTTTCGATATGGTCCCATAGTTGGATTCAGGGTCATAATGCCAACCACCCGAAATCCAAAGCTCATGTAGCTAATTGGCAGGTTGTCGTCTCAATTTGTCTACGCTTGCCCCGAAGTTGGGTGATAGCCTATCCCAGCAGGCGTGACACCAACGACTCCACCGCCGCGCCCTCGTCCGAGGCCCGCAGCCACTTACGCAGCTCGCGGCGGACGACGGTCACGGTTAGCTTGGGTTCGGGGCCGCGTCGGTTGTCGGCTTCCCAGGTTTGGCGGCGTTGCTCATATTCCTCCCGCAGCTCCGCCAGTTCCCGCCCCGCCCCTGCCGCGGCCGCCTTTCCCGCCCCGGATATCTCCCCGTGGAGCGCGTTGGCCGGGTCGTACTCCGGTATCGGCAGCTTCCACAGGTGTTTGTGCAGATGACGCGCACCGAACAGACCTTTCGGCATGATGCTGGAAACCGTATCGTACAGCGTCCTGCTGTTGATGATTGCCAGCAAGTAGTTGGCTTCGCCGGTATCCTTGCAAGTAACCCAAAATAGGACGTTTTCGACCACATCTGTATCGTCATACAGAATGGCCGCGGTTGGCTGTCCGGCACTGGTATAAGCTATCCTGACTGGACGGTTGTTAGAGTTTAATTGCCAATCAAGTTGCGACGACAATTCGCCGTGATAATCTATCCGTCCCAACAAGTTCAGCCTGTTGACTGGCTCCTTTTTGTTTTCCCACAACGCGCTGACAGTCTGCCAGCGTTCTCGCATACGCGGTTCCAGCCCGCCCAGGCTGATTCCGCCGGGGCCGTCATCGTCGGCAGGTATAGCGTGGTCTCCCTGTTTCAGCGGCAACAACGCCTGCAACGGCTCCAAAGTCACGTAGGGCGCTACCGTTTCGCCCAAATGTATGTTGAACAGGTGGCTTCGCTCGATGGTCTGGCCGCTGATGGCGTCCAGGTCAAGCTCGCGCCAGGGCTTTTTGTCCAGAGAGCCGCGCCGTGGGTTGACGGTGATTGTCTGGCCGGCCTGGATGATGGCCGGGTTTTCTGTTTCGTTGACGAAGAACAGCACACGCGGAAATATCGTGGCTCCGTTCCGGGACAGTTCGGCGTATGGAGAATCGCCTACCACGCCGGTGTCGGTGATGGCGATTGGCTCTCGGCGCACGTCATTCGCGCCTGCTTTACCCTGCCAGAGTAGCGCTTCTCCGGCCAACGGCGCGGAAATTCCGCTATTGCCAGTGTTGCGGGCGAATACCACGCAGGACGCCATCGGAAAGAAGGAATTTGGCTCCAGTTGCTCTAAATCCCAAGCCAGTTTGTGGCTGAACTCTACCGACAGATTGTAAGCCGGTACCCGGTTCTTGCCCCGGCCCACCGGCGGCGACTGCCATTTGCCGCTGCGCCACTTGCTGTATTGCCCGGCCTGCAAGGCGCTGTGGGGCATCACAAACCCGATGACGCCGCCCTGTTTCAGGTAGAGCTCAACGCAGCGGCAGAAGAACAGCCCGGCCACGTCCTGGTGGGTAGCGTAGCGCCCGCCCGCCCAAATGCCGTAGACATTTTTGCTCAGCCCTTCCAGTTCCGTCCGCAGCACGTTGGCCGTCTGGTTGTAGTTGATCCAGGGCGGGTTGCCGATGATGACGTCCACCTTGTTGCGGGAGAGAGTGACGGGGCGGACCAGGTTGCGGGTATAGTAGGCCCATATATGGTCGCGGCCCTGTTCGTGGAGCCGCTGCATCGCCGCGATGGTGGGCGTCAGCGTATTGCGTTCGGCGGGGTCGGTGATGCGGCTGTCATCCAGCGCGAGCAGTGGGTCATCCCCTCGCTCGATGCTGTCGGAGATATTGCTCATCAGACCGTCAAAGTCCTCGGCCCGCTCCACCAGGCTGACCGGGAACACCAGCCGGGTATTCTGCTCGTCCTGTATCTCAATGGTCACCTCACGCTCGGCGAACAGGTCCCCGGTGCGGAAGCGCAGTTGCAGGGCATCGCCCAAGTAAACCGGGATGGATATGTTGGAATTGAAACCCTGCTTAACCGCGGCTTTGATTGCCGGGCGGGCCGCCAGCACCCAGGCCGAGCGGGCCAGGTGCGCCGCCACCGGATGGACGTCTATGCCGGTGACCGATACCCGCAGCCGGTTGAGCATTTCGGCGGGTTCCCAACCGGCGGCTTGCGCGGCGGCGATGAAGTGGGCCACGGCCTCGGCGATGAAGGCCCCGGAGCCGCAGGCCGGGTCCAGCACCCGCTGCCGCAGGGGGTCGGTTATCAGTTCCTGCACCATCGCCCGGGCCAGCCAGTCCGGGGTGTAGTATTCGCCCAAGTCCCGCCGCTCTTCCGCCGGAATGATGGATTGGTAGATGGTGGAGGCGATGTTCGGCAGGGCCTGGAGCCAGTCGAACCGGGCGGCCCGCCGGGCCAGGGCCTGAAGTACCGGCAAGCCGCCCACTTCGGCCGGCCAGGAAAAGAAGTCCGATTCCACCACGCCCTGCAATCCGGTGGCGCTGCGCAATTTGCGCCCGTTGACCAGGGCCGCCGGGTCGGACTCGGCAAGTTGCCGGAGCTCTATGCCGAAGGATGCCTGCACCGCCATGCCAACCACGGCGCTGAGGTAGGTATGGCGGATGAAAAGGCTGTCCAGCTCTTCCCGCGTGTCTGCCATTTCACCCAAGGCGGCCCGCAACAGGTCAAACCACAACTGCCGCTTGACCCGCACGGTTTCCAGTCCGGCGTTCTGGCGGTAGAGAATTTCGAGAGCGGCAATGTCCTGCTGGTAGCGGACGCTGGTGGGGCCGAAGTGACTTTCGATGTTTTCGCTGTCGGGTTTGATGTCCTCCAGCGAAACCAGCGCGGTATCGCTCAGCCACTCGTAAAGCGGGAGCCAGTTTTCTTCGGATTCCAGGACGAACCCGTAGGGCCGCGCGGTATTGACGGCGCCCGCCCCAGGCCAGCGCAACAGCCAATACTTGCCGTCGGTCAGAATCCCGGTGCGGACGCCCTTGCCGTCGGCTTGGGAGAGCTCCAGGTATCCATCGAGCTGGACCACGTTGGCGGGGTCAGGATTAAAACCGCCCGTCGTGCCGATACGCCGCTTGAATTCAATGAAAGTGCCCAGCGCGGTAAGGTCAACGGCTTTGCGGCTGCCCTCGGAGGGTGGGTTTTCCTCAATGATTTCCTGGCTTTTCGCCAAGTCGGTCAGGATGAGGAAGTCGCGCACCGCGCTGGTGATATTGGCCTCGGGCTCCCCGTTTTCGTGGCGCCGGAGAATCTCCCCGGCGGATTCGGGATAGCGCGGGTCATTGGGGTTCAGATGGGTGGTCATATCGCACTTCACCCGTCGCCATAAGCGCGCCGCGATTGCGGGCCGTATTTGATAACCCTAGTGTAGCGCAGGCGGGGACGCAATAGGGGGCTGTCAGTCGGCAGGCCGGGACGCCCCACCCTAACCCTCCCCCGGAGGGAGAGGGAACTAGCTACGGCCGGGCCACCGCCAGGCACTTGCTGGAGTTGTGGACGTAGGTTTGGAGGAACTCCACGATTTCCGGCGGCCTTTGCAGTTCGGACAGCGCGCCGGCGAGGCACATCCAGTTCAGCATTTCCTGCTGTCCGGCGTCCTCGACCTGCGCGGTGGTCAGGCTGCGCCACGCTTCGAAGTCGCCGGCCTTGAATTCCTCGAACCGCTGGCGGTCGGAATCCACGTCGCAGTACATCCACCAGTTCTTTTCCGTTAGGAAGGCGTGAGACCAGCTTGACGACGCGATGAGGGCCACGCGCCAGGGGCTTTCCCGCATAGCGCGGGCGGCGGCGGCGCCCAGCTCCATGCACCGCTTGGGCGACGGGCCGGGCGGGTCGGCGGCCATCTCGACTCCGTTGACCACCTGCGGGCTGGCGCCGCCCCGGTTGCGAATGATGCGGCTGCCGTAGCAGTTGACGGCGAAGGGAATGACCGGATAGTCGAACCCGATGCGGTCGTAGTCCAGGTAAAGCAGGGTGTTGAGAAAGGCGTGTCCCAGCCCCGGCTCGTGCAGCGGCTTGTAGGCGTAGGCCACGTCGAAACTGTCGTCCAGCAGCGCGCCGGCCAAGTGGCGGGCCGCCGGGTGGCCCTTGTAGTGGAAGGTCTTTTCGGCGGGTTCGCCCCATACATTGGGCCGCGTTCCACCCTCCTTGGTGGTGAAGGGCCGGCACTCGTACTCATCGTAGGCCATGATGCAGAAGGCCGGGATGATGTCCTCCCGGAAATTCTCATACTGGTCGTCGCCCCAGACCAGCACCACGTCGGGGTTGAAGGCGTCCAGTTCGGCGCGCACCTTGCGGAACCCTGCCACCAGCTTCTCGCGCTGGTGCAGGGCAGAGGTGTAGCCCTCGTCGTCGCCCCATTCCTCGCGCATGGCGGCAGGCCAGTTCTCGGGGTTTTTGTGCTCCAGCGGGATGCGCTCGTTCCGCAGGGCTCGGGTCAGCGAGTAGTTCTTCACCTCGTCGGGCGTGATCAGCGACGGCGAATGCGTGACTCCCACGCCAAGAATCTCTGCCATGATGCGCCTCCTTTGGGTGTCGGTTGGTGGGGCGATTATACCGCAGGGTGGGCGGGGTTACAGCCGGAGAGAGTCGATAAGAGCTTGGTCGAATTGATAGTGCTCGTCCACTTCCTCCAAGAGCTCCCGATGCGGCCTGTTGCCATGGTATAGCTTGACGACAACTCCTTCGCTTTTTGCCGCAGTTATCGCAGGTATGAAGTCGCTGTCGCCCGCAATCAGGATGGCCTGCCGGATATGCCCGTCCGCCGACAATTTGACTAGATCTACCGCCAGGAGAATGTCCACCCGCTTCTGCTCAAAAACAGGTGAATCGTCCTCTCTAAAGCCGCGTCGTTCGGTCCTTCCCAGTTGAACCGTATATCTTGGCAGTAACCTCAATACAGAGAAGAATTGCCGTCGGCTAGTGTACAAGGCAATCTCCTAGGACGTGGGTGGATTGCTTTGATAAGGGAGAGAGGAGTAAAAGTAGGTTCTGAGCAGGTTTGTCCCCTCGGATAGTTTCATTGGCAGTAGTCTGTAGTCAATGCGAACACCGGAAAACTCGTCTCGCAAGACGCGAAAAAGATATGCTTCGTCAATAAAAATCGCGCTGCGCTCTGGCATACATTACTCCTGCACAATGAAAATGGGGCCGTAACATCACGACCCCATTTCCGCTGCGCCTGACGTGAGCCGCGGCCGACGCCAGGGGAACTAAACATTCTAATGTTGGCATCGTAAGGTGTAGGCGTCAAGCCGCCTTGTCCGCGCAGCCCTCAGCGGCGATAATGGCGCACAACAACTCTGAACTCGACGCGCGCTCATCCGCAGCGCAGGAGGCAGCAGATGGACTGGGGAATGGCCAACCGCATGGCGCAACTGATTCAGCCCGATGGGAAGTGTATGTTCCTGCCCGTTGACCACGGGTATTTTCAAGGCCCGACGCGCAACCTGGAGCGGCCCGGCGAGACCATCGCGCCGCTGATGCCCTATGCCGACGCGCTGTTCGCCACCCGGGGCGTGGTGCGGGCCGTCGTGGACCCGGCGGACTCGCTGCCCATCATCCTGCGGGTGTCGGGCGGCACCAGCATGACCACCGGCGACTTGGCAGACGAGGGGATCACTACGTCCATGGACGACGCGGTGCGCCTGAACGTGGCCGCCGTCGGCATCTCGGTGTTCGTTGGCTCCGAGTATCAGAAGCAATCCATCCTCAACCTGGGCAAGTTGGTGGACGAAGGGGAGCGCTACGGCATTCCGGTGATGGCGGTGACCGCAGTGGGGCGGGAGCTGGACCAGCGCGATTCCCGCTATCTGGCAATGGCCTGCCGCATCTGCGCCGAGATGGGAGCCAAGGTGGTCAAGACCTACTGGTGCGCCGATGGTTTCGACCGGGTGGTGGACGGCTGCCCGGTGCCGGTGGTGATGGCCGGCGGCCCCAGGGCCGACACCGAGGTCGAGGTGCTGGAGTTCGTTCACAACGGGATGCAGAGCGGCGCCATCGGCATCAACCTGGGCCGCAACATCTGGCAGAGTCCGCACCCCGTCCCGATGATTCGCGCCCTCCGACACGTCGTCCACGGCAACGGCACGGTGGCGGAAGCGCAGGAAATCTTCGACGCCGCCCGCGCCGAGACCGCCGAGCTGGTGGGCGTCTCGGATTAGCAATCCCGCTCCCTTTTCTCCCCTCTCCCTCCGGGGGAGGGTTAGGGTGGGGGCGTTCCCACGAAGGCAATCGTTGCTGGTGTCAAAGATTTCACCCTCACCCCGCCCTCTCCCTAGAGGGAGAGGGCGAGATAGAGTAAGGCAGGCCACCATGCGCGTAGCGATGTACTACAACAACAACGACGTCCGCATCGAGGAGATGCCGGAGCCGGAAATCGGGCCGGGCGAACTGCTCCTGAAAATCGAGGCCAGCGGCATTTGCGGCAGCGACGTGATGGAGTGGTATCGCATCCAGCGGGCGCCGCTGGTGCTGGGCCACGAGGTCGCCGGTTCCGTGGCCCAGGTCGGGGCCGGCATTACGCAGTTCCGCGAGGGCGACCGGCTGGTGGCGACGCATCATGTGCCCTGCAACGCCTGCCGCTACTGCCTCAGCGGACATCACACTGTCTGCGATACGCTGCGCGTCACCAACTACGATCCCGGCGGATTCTGCGAATATGTGCGTCTGCCAGCCATCAACGTGGACCGCGGAGCCATACGCATCCCTGCCGGTGTTCACTTCCATGAAGCGGCCGTTGCCGAGCCGCTGGCCTGCGTCTATCGGGGACAGCGGCGGGCCAACATCCAACCGGGTCAGTCGGTGCTGGTTCTGGGCAGCGGACTGGCTGGGCAGCTTCACATAAACCTGGCCCGCGCACTTGGGGCCGGGCGAATAGTATCCACTGACCTGTCGGACTTCCGCCTCGCCGCGGCCCGCCGGCTTGGAGCCGATGAAACCCTTCAGGCCGACGAATACACACCCGACAGACTGCGCGAGGTGAACGACGGCCGGCTGGCCGACCTCGTAATCGTCGCCACGGGCGCCCGGCCCGCGCTGTTGCAGGCGCTGGAGTCAGTGGAGCGTGGCGGTACGGTGCTGTTCTACGCTCCCACCGAACCGGGCGTTGAAGTACCAGTCCCCATCAACGACGTCTTTTTCCGCAACGACGCCACTCTTACCACCACCTACGCCGCCGCGCCGGGCGACCTGACCACCGCCCTCGACCTGATAGCTTCGGGCCGGGTGCAGGTGGGCGACATGATTTCGCACCGGCTGCCGCTGGCCGAGACCGACCTGGGCTTCCGCCTGACCGCGGGGGCGTCCGACTCGCTGAAAGTGATAATCGAGCCGCAACGATAGGGCTCGATTAGGCTATTAACGTACATCGCTTTCCGGTCGGATGAATTTTATCCCCTTCCGGTTGCGGGATATGGGGATGGTAATTCCTTTCCGGCTTGACGCCCGTGGCTCACCCTGTACAATCAAGCGCAAACGCACTAACCCGGCTGTCCGGCGGAGGTTGCTATGGAGCTAGGATTGTTTCTGGAATTTCCGGTGCGGGAAGGGTCGACCGAGAACGAGGCGTTCAAGGAGTCTTTTGCCTTGGTTGACCAGGCTGAATCCCTCGGAGCGCCTTCGGTGTGGATGGCCGAGTATCACTTCAACCCCGGCCGGGTGCTATCCAGCCCCGTAACCATCCTGACCGCCGTCGCTGCCCGCACACAGAATATCCGGGTAGGGACGGCGGTGCTGCTGCTGCCGCTGGCCAACCCGGTGAGAGTTGCCGAGGAAATCGCCACGCTGGACCAGATCAGCGACGGCCGCGTGGAGTTCGGCGTTGGTCGCGGCACCTTCCCCAACGTCCACGAGGGCTTCGGCGTGCCCTTCGAGGAGAGCCGGGGCCGGTTCGAGGAAAGCATAGAAATCATCCTGAAGTCGTGGACCACTGAGAGCTTTTCCTTCGAGGGCGAGCACTTCAACATTCCCGAGCTGTCGGTGAATCCCAAGCCGTTCCAGACGCCGCACCCGCCAATTCGCGTGGGAGTGACGTCCGCAGAGAGTTTCCCCATCCTAGGGAGCATGGGATTGGACATCCTCATTAATCCCTCGCGGGTTTTCGCTCTTCCGGAATTAAAACCTTCGATACAGGAATACCGGGAGGCATGGAAGGCAGCGGGCCACGAGGGCAATGGCAAGGTTGGCCTACGCATCCCCGTCTACCTCTCCCACGACGCGCAGAAGGCCCACGATGAGCCGATGGACAGTGCGTTGTTCTCCATGGGGCGGCTGTCAGACCGCGTCGGCAGCTACGCCGGACGGGTGGGAACGCTGGGCGACTGGGGCGCGCAGGCCGAGCGGGTCCGCAACATGACCTACGACGACTGGCTGCGCGACAAGGTGGCCTATGGTACGCCGGAGGCGGTCACCGAAAAGCTGAACTCGCTGGGTGAAGAGCTGGGCCTTGACCAGGTGATGTTTGAGATCAAC
Source organism: Dehalococcoidia bacterium (assembly GCA_965261945.1). Classification (GTDB taxonomy): domain Bacteria; phylum Chloroflexota; class Dehalococcoidia; order Lucifugimonadales; family UBA3495; genus VXOI01. The sequence goes on along the minus strand of CBDHEF010000002.1, from coordinate 850,445 downwards.
TTCGGCAACCAGATTCCCTTGGAGAACCAGTCCAACAGCCTCCGATTGATGATGGAGAAAGTGGCGCCGAACCTGGCCTGAACGGTCTATTTGCCCCTGAAGCCGGAGATATTGATTTCAGGGACGCGAAATTGCCAGCGAACAAGAGTTCCCTCTCTCCATTGGGAGAGGGTTAGGGCGAGGGTGAAATGAGCTGCGAAGCGTTTGAGGCCGGAACCAAGGTGGAAGCGGTCGCCGAGATTGCCGTGCGGGTGAACATGGGCGCGCCTGTGGAGGGCGCCGGCCACACGATCCAGGTGGGCGACATCGGAGAAGTCACCACCGTTCGCCGGACCGGCGCCGGTCTGCACTGGCTGGTAATCAGGTGGCAACGATTGGGCCGCACCTTCAATCTCAACCCCGACCAGTTCGATAGAGTCAAGATCGCCGATTAACGCCGCACATTACCAGCGCAACCCCGGCTCCCGCTCCTGTAGGACTTCGCCAAACAGCGTCAGCACCTGGTCAATTCGCAGGGTGACGATGGCCCCGCCCAGACCAGGGTCGCTGATCAGCCCCGACTTGGCGAGGCGGTTGGTCATGTCGGCGTAGACTTCGCCTTGCCTCACTACGCTGGCGGTGCAACGAAACTTCCAGCCGGCATCCTCCGTCACATTGCGGAACAGTACGATGACCTTGGGGTTTTCCTCGATATGCTCCAGCGGGTCCCGCATGGTGCGGTCGCGGTATACGAAGGTGTCATCGTCCACCGTCAGCACAGTCCCGATGTAGCCCGCGTTGGGCGTTCCGTCGGACGACGCGGTGGCCACGATGCAGGGAAACCCATCGTCGCGGGCGTGGTTTATCAGCCGCGTCATTTCTTCCGTTAGCTGTATCATTTATCCCTCCTATGCGCCTGCGGGCTGTTCCGCCGGTCGCCGCAGCGCGACGCCGGTGTCCGAGGCATCGATGGTCCTCCGGTCCAGTTGCAGGCCGAAACCATCGGCCAGGCGGGTCAGGTAGTTGAAAATTCCGGCGATGTGTCCGACTTCCAGCAGAGCAACGTCGTCGAAGCCCAGGTCCCGCAGCGGCTGCCAATCGGCTTCCACCATGCGGGTAGGAGTGGCGCTCAGTTTTTCCGCCACGGTGCACAGGGCCCTCTGCCTGGGCGAAAGGGTGGATAGTTCCCGCCATCGGCGGTGGGCCACAGCCTCCACAATGGCCGGATCGCCGTCCTCAGCACGCAGAAACTCTGCGTGGGAGACGGTTCAATAGCGGCAGTCCTGGGCCGCGGCGGCCACCGCCGCCACCATCTCCCTTTCCTGGCGGTCCAGCTCGCCGGGGCCGAACATGACCTGGCGGTAGAGGGACCCAAATAGCGGCCCAATGGCCTTGTGCTTTGCCTGGAGCCGCCCCATAGCTGGCAGGTAGCCGAAGTCATAGTTGCCGGCGGGCGCTCCGGGCGGCAAACTCGAGCGGTGTTCCTCTTCAGTCGGGATGGATACCCATGCTTCGCGGACATTCTCTTGCTTGGACATTCTTGCTCCTCCGGGGGAGATGCCGCTATTCTAATCCAATGCAAAGGATACTGGTCACCGGCGCTGCCGGACAGCTTGGCTCTGAACTCGTACCCGCCCTACGCGGGCGGTACGGCAACGAAAATGTCGTCGCCGCATGGAACCGCAGTCCACTCACCGTCGAGGTGGCGGACACCGGCCCGTCAACGCAGGTGGACGTTACCGAGCCTGCCTCGATAGAGCGAGCGATCGGGGAGTACGGCATAGACTCGCTGTACCACCTGGGGTCGTTGCTGTCGGTGGCGGCGGAAGCCAATCGTCCCCTCGGCCACCGGGTGAACATAATCGGCCTGCTGAATGTGCTGGAGGCGGCCTGCGCCGCCGGGCTGGAGCGGGTGGTGATTCCCAGTTCCATAGCCGCATTCGGGGTGGACACTCCCCACGACAACACACCAAACGAGACCCTGCAACGCCCCACCTCGCTCTACGGCATCTCCAAGGTGTTCGGAGAGCTGATGGGCAACTACTTCTTCGAGCGGGTGGGGCTGGACGTCCGGGGCGTGCGCCTGCCGGGGGTGGTGAGCTGGAAGGTGGAGCCGGGCGGCGGCACCACCGATTACGCTGTGGACGCCTTCTACGGCGCGATTCGGGAGGGCCGCTACGTATGCTACCTGCGCCCAGGCACCTACCTGCCCATGATGTACGTCCCCGATGCCATCAAGGCCCTCATCGAGGTGGCCGAGGCTGACGTGGCCGACCTGAAACACCATGCCGACTACAACGTCAACTCCATGAGCTTCGAGCCGGAAGAGCTGGCGGCGGCCATCAGGCGGCGCGTGCCGGGCTTCGTGATTGACTATGAAGTAGACCCGCTCCGCCAGTACATCGCCGATTCGTGGCCCAACTCTCTGGACGACACCGTGGCCCGCCAGGAATGGGGCTGGAACCCCGACTTTGGCCTGGAAGCCATGGTGGACGATATGTACGAAAACCTGTCCCGCAAGTTGATAGGACAATAGGGGCGCTCCGAAGGGCGCCCCGAAAATTGCCCCGCCAGGCTAAGTTGCAAATCAGTAAGGAATCGTCCACGACTCCGAGAAGGCGAGGGCGCTGGTGCTATGGCTGCGGGCGTCGCGCTGACGGGGGAAGGGGCGGCCCGACGCCTGTTCGCCGTTGCGGGTGATTCTCGCGCCGTTGGCGGGTATCAGCACCGTGGATACGCCGTGGGGCCGCTCCGGGTTGGCGCCGGGGAAGCTGTGGCTGAGGAACGGCTCGCCCAGGTCGTACCAGGTCAGGGCGATATCCTCGCCGTGAGCGCTGGTCCACTCCGTCCAGAAGGAGCGCAGGTCGCCGGAGCTCCTGAAGCTGGCTTCCGTCGCCGGAATTTCCAGGTTGCCGAAGGTGGCGTTGATTCTTCCCTGAATCTCCCCTTGCAGCCAGCGGGTCATCTGGATGTTGTCGGTGTAGATTCGCGGCTCGCCGCCTGTCAGTTCGCTTTGCAGGAAGAGAACGTGTCCCGGCCCGCCCGGCGAGAACAGGATGCGCCAGAAGCTGGCGTCGCTGGTTACCGGGCCGTCGTCCGTGTCGCTGAGACGGATGTAGGGATTCTCGCCGGTGAGCAGCAGGCGATTGGGGTCTATCGGGCTGGCGGTAGTCATGGTTATTACTCCTGCGGGGTGTTCAGGTAAAGCTGCGTTTCATTTGCGCTCCGGGGTACGCCCTAACCCTAACCCTCTCCCGGGGGGAAAGGGAACTGGTTTGTTGAGGGATAAGGAAGGATTTCGGGCCTATTGGGCCGTCAGTCCGCCGTCAATGACCAGTTCGCTGCCCGTCATGAACGAAGCCTCGTCAGATGACAGGAACAGGACGCCGTAGGCGATGTCCTCCGGCTGGCCTATGCGCCCCATGGGATGCCGGGCCGCCGACTCTTCGCGCCCTGCTTCGGTCTCCAGCATGATGGGCAGTGTCATGGGCGACTCGATGACGCCGGGATGCACCGAGTTGCAGCGTATGCCGTCGCTGGCGTACTGGATGGCCGTGGACTTGGTGAGCAGCCTCACCGCGCCCTTGCTGGCGGTGTAGGCCGATGTGCGCCCGCCGACGATTCCCGCTATGGACGAGATGTTGACGATGGAGCCGCCGCCCGCCGCCCGCATGGCTGGGATAGCGGCCTTGCTGCCGAGGAAGACGCCCTTGGCGTTGATGTCCATGACGAGGTCCCATTCGTCGGCGCTGGTGCCTTCCACGTTGTTGATGCGGGCGATGCCCGCGTTGTTTACCAGAATGTCCAGCTTGCCAAAGCGGCCGACCGCCGTGGCCACCGCCTGCTGCCATGCCGATTCATCGGTGACATCGAGCGGAACGAACACGCACTGGCCGCCGCTCTCGTTGATGGCGGCCTCGGTCTGACGGCCTTCCTCTTCCAGAACGTCGCCAATGACCACCTTCGCGCCTTCCTGCGCGAACATCCGCGCTTCCGTCGCGCCCATGCCTCTGGCTCCGCCGCTTATCAGGGCTACCTTACCCTCCAGTCTCATCGTTTTCGCTCCTGACCTTCGACTTTCTGTTGCTTTTCTTGAGTAGCATAACCTTTCCCCAATCGCGCCGGGTCGCCTCCAGCGCGCCTTCGCGCATTGGTTGGCCGACGCACTGGTCGTTTAATGCCTGAGATAGTATATTCCACCGGGCGAAAGGCGCGTACCTGATTTGGAGATTCGCTCATAATCCGGCAGCTAGACCGGCAGTGGGAGGCGCATCATGGCAAATGGAGACCGTTGGCGGCTCAAGGGGGAATACTTCGAGAGTTGCAACTGCGAAATCCTCTGTCCCTGCATCGTTCGGGGCACAAACATCGAGCCTACGGAGGGGCATTGCGACGTGGCGCTGGCCTTTCACATCGAGGAGGGCGACCTGAACGGCGTGGCGCTGAACGGCCTGAACTTCATCGCCGCCAACTACACGCCCGGGCCAATGGCCGCCGGCGGCTGGACTTCGGCCCTGTACATAGATGAGTGTGCAGACGAGTCGCAGCGGGCGGCGCTGGAGCAGATACTGTCCGGGAGCATGGGCGGCCCCGCCGAGCGCTGGCGCGCCATGACCGAGAATTTCATGGGCATAAGCTACGTCCCCGTCGACTTCAGAGTCGATGGAAAGGTCCACTCGGTCAGCGTTCCGGGAGTGATGGATTTCAGCGTCGAGCCGATCCAGATTCCCGGACGCGACGACGCCATGCTGCTGGCCAATACCGGCCACGGGGTCAATCGGGACCTGTACCTGGCCCGGGGTACGCGCGCGGAATACACCGACCACGGCATGGTATGGGACAACACCGGCAAAAACGGCCATTACTCGGCCTTTGAGTGGAACTGGCCGTAACGTGGCGCAGGTAATACGACTTTCGTAAATTTCACGGCGCTCGCTCTGCAATAGACGGCCCGCCCCGTTGACGATGGGGCGGGCCGAATCTATAATCCCGCCTTGATGGGTAGAAACGCTGTCAGGGATTGCGTTTATATCGCAGCGGAAAATGGGTTCCATCGTAAGGAGCGTCGAAATGCGGAAGTTCTTATTCATGGGGTTATTGGGAATCGTAGCTCTGTTCATATTGGCTTGCGGTGAGGCGGCGACGCCTGTCCCGCCTACGGTTACGACAGCGCCAACACAGCCGCCGACGGCCACTACCGCACCCACCCAGGCCATGGCGGCCACGGAAGTCCCGGCCCAGATGACAGGAGACTACAGCCCGGAATTGCTGGCCATCGCGGCTGGGCGCGTTAACGGCCCCGGCGCCATTTTCGTCGGTGACATCAATGATCTGGTCGGCCCTGCCCCGACGCGGGAAGAGGGCGACGCCGAGGGCAATGTTCCTCTGGATGCATTGGAAAAGCACCTGTACGTTTACGAGTCCGACTATTACCGTAGCGTCATCGAACGGGCTAAATTCACGAACCCCACACCAATGACTTACGACGGGGACCCCATAGTCATCCAGAACGCCTGCGTCAACCGCGCACTGGTTTTCTGCAAGATCGCCGAAACCTTCTGGAGCCCAAACCTGGAAGAGCGCACCAACGGTAAGCTGCTCTTGGAAGCCACTTCCTTCCCCGAGCTGGGTATTGCCGGTCCTGACTCTCTGGGCCTCGTGGGAGAAGGGACGCTCGATATGGTCAACATCATTGGCCCATACGTGGCCGGAGAGTTGCCTGAGCTGGAAATACAGTACCTGTTCGGTCTCTATACCGACCGGTCGCAACAATACAAGTCCACCGTGGATATGCTGCCAGATATTGAGGTGCTGCTGACTGAACAGACCGGCGGCTACCCCATAAATGTAAACTGGCACAACGGGGATGACATCTTCCTGTTCACCAAGAAGCCGCTGAACCTTCCGGAAGATGTGGCGGAAATGAAGACCCGCGCCTTTGGCACGTCGATTTCCGACTGGATCAACGGGATGGGCGGCGCCGCCCAGTTCCTGGCATTCACCGAGGTCTACACGGCCTTGGAGCGCGGCATTCTGGAGGCCGGCGTAACCGGCGGTGACGCGGGCTACGGCCAGCGCTGGTACGAGGTCACCGGCTACATCAACGGGCCTCTGACTTCCTGGCCCTCCAGCCACAACGTAATCAACGGAGAAGTTTGGGCTTCCATTCCAGATGACCTCAAGGAGATCATGAAGGAAGAGGCGGCCAAGCTGGAATTGGAAGCGCTGCGCTTGGGCTCCATCCAGAATGAGTTGGGGCTACAGAAAAACATTGACGCCGGAATGATTTACGTGGAGTTCGGCCCGGAAATGCGCGCCCATAGCGACAACGCCGTGTCAAACTCAGTGTTGCCCAACTGGGTTAGCCGGGTGGGCATAGACTCGCACTTTGTCGATGTGTTCAACCGAGCCATCTCACCCATCGTTGGCGTTACCATCGAAGCTGACGGCGCCATTACCCGCTCCCAGTAGCGCCCAGACTTCGGAGTTGGCATTTGCGACCGCCCTCGGACCTATGCAGGCCCGGGGGCGGTTTCTCGTATAATTGGCGCCATGATACGGATAATACTGCTCCTGTTGGCTGTCGTCCCGCTAATCGGGTGTGCCGGACAGTCCGTCACCGGCTCAACACCGACAGCCGCTTCAACGCCGCCACCTGCCGCCACACCCGCCCCCTCTCCAACGACCGTTGCGACGTTGCCGCCTTCACCCATTCCCCCCCTCGTCGGATCGGCGGCCCCGGATTTTGCCTTCAAACTCTTCCAGGGAGAAGACCAATTGGGAAAACAGGAGCTCCGGCTGTCAGAGCTGAATGGGAGGCCGATTGTTCTGAATTTCTGGGCGAGGTTCTGCGGGCCATGCTGGACGGAGATGCCGGAACTGCAAGATTTCTATGAGGAATACTCGGACGAATTTATCCTGCTTGGCATAGACGTGGGCCAGTTCACCGGCCTTGGTTCCCCCAAGGATGCTGGGAGACTGCTTGACTCCTTGGGCGTTACATATCCGGCTGGCTATACGGACGATGCCAGTGTCGTCCTCGACTATCAGGTCAGAGCGATGCCCACCACTATTTTTATCTCCGCCGAAGGCAAAATCTTTCGGACTTGGACGGGCTCCATCACCCGCGAAGTGGTAACGACTATCGTGCGGGAAATGTTGGCAGAGGGGGTGGCGAAATCGCCACGGCGGCTCCGCAGACCAATGTCCGACCCGTTAGCATTGCACCGTCCCTTGTTCCGTATGATGTCGGGCTGAAAGGCTGTGGGGAAAATTGCGGATGGCCGTTTGAAGATGACTCTGCGACAAATCCCCTCGTAGCACAAAAATGGTGTGTCGGCACGATTCTGGATGCGTTAGCGGCCAGCGTTGCGCTGGCTGTTGATTTTGTCGGATGCGCCGGGCCGCCCGCAACGTCCGCTCCGCCAGTTGTCAAGCCGACGGTGGCGCCGCCCCCGTTCGGCGCCACCGATTGCTGGTGGGTTCTACGGCCCCGGACTTCGCCGTCCTCCTATTTCTGGGTGGGGACACCCTGGGAGGCCGGGGGTAGCGGTTGCCGGACCTGCGAGGCAAACGCCGGTCCTTAACTTCTGGGCCACGTCCATCAGGCGTGAAAAAGCGTAAGGGATTGTCAATTCCAATTTGGAAGAGGAATAAGCGGCATAGAAACTCAAGTGGCGCCGGCGGCCGACAGGAAGGTAAACAAAGCCTGGTTTTTTGCAGTGGTGGCGCTTGCTGTCTTAAGCGCTCAAAACGCGGTTCTGATGCTTCCCGCTCTCCTGGTGGAGATCTCAACAGACTTGGATATCTCGGTAGCAGTCGCCGGTCAATTGGCTACTGCTACCTTTGCGGCCTGGGGAATTTCCGTTGTTTCGGTGGGCCCTTTATCCGATTCCTTCGGCCGTCGCCCTGTTGCTCTCGTCGGGCTGTGTGTGCTGGTTGCATCCGTCATCGGGTCCGCTTTCGCACCCAATATCGAGGTGTTTCTGGCGCTCAGGGTGTTGACCGGGTTGGGAGGGGGAACGATCCCTCCCAATGCAGTGGGGGCGCTGTCCGACGTCATTTCCCCGGCCAGGCGGGCCCGGGCGGTCGGCGCCCTGATGGCCATTAGCCTGCTGACTTCGGTAGTCAGCGTCCCGGCGGTGGCTCTGATGGCCGACTGGAGAGGGTGGCAGTTTACTTTCATTGTTGCCGGCCTGCTGCTGGCGTTGGCGCTTGTTACGAACTGGGTCTGGTATCCGAGGGGCAGCAGGGGGCGGGTTCGCGACCTGGTGATTTTCTCCAGGTATTGGGCGCTGATGTCCATGAAATTCTTCCGGGTGGCGCTGGCCGTCAATCTGACCCAACGCATAGCCTACTGGGGTATTGTCAGCTTTTTCGCTGCCTACTTGATCGATACATACGAAGTGAGCGTGGGGACTGTGGCCCTGCCGCTGGCGATAACTTCACTCGGCCAGGTGATCGGAAGCTACCTTTCGGGATCCGTGGCAACGAAGAAATACCGTGCTGTACTCATCGTTGCTACCTGCGCCACAGGAGGCGTCTGTGGGTTCCTGCTCTTCTCCGTCGATCTCAATCTTTGGGCGGCGGTGGCGTTGGCCACAGTGGGGACAGGGTTGCTTAGCGTGAATTTCCCTGCGCTGGTCGCTGCGAGCACTGAGTTCTCGGGAGATTCCAAGGCCACGGGAGTTGGCCTTATGGGCCTGAGCAACCAGTCTGGAGGGGTGCTGGGAGCCGCGGTCGCCGGCGGGCTGCTGGCGAGCGCAGGGTACGAAGGAATAGCCTACCTGTGCCTTGGCGCAACCATCGCAAGCGCGCTGCTGACAGGTCTGTTCGGCAGACACTTGCGCCCGGACAGTGGCTGAACTGCCGGGGGAACCGGGAACTCGTGCCGCTCGACATAGACGTGAACCAGTACACAGGCAGAGTTATTACCTAGCCCTCCCCGGGAGGGTCAGGGTGGGGGGTGTCCCCGCTGGTGAGGGATCATTGTGTGACTAAACCAAAGCCAATGTGGGATGTACATTTTGCGGAAAGCCATTCGCAGTCAGGGTTCGCGCCTCGACCGTAGGGGCGGGTTTCAAACCCGCCCCTACCAGTGGACCGCCCGTGCGCCGGCGAGTCCACCTGCAATGAAACGCTACCTGGCATAAATGCGCATTTCACCTTGGATTTGGTTTAGGGTAGTCACCCTCACCTCAGCACTCTCCCTCGTGGGAGGGGGAGAACCATGAGACACTGAGTGCACCGGCATGGGCTTTTCCAAAGGAGGCTGGAAAACTGTTGGACTCCCTTGTCATCACATACTCATTCGGCCACATGATCCAGGCGCAGGTCGTCCGCAGCTGCCGGATCCAGGCGATGCCCGCCACGTTATTCATCGTCGCATAAGGCGCAGCGTTTCGGGCTTGGACAGGATTCAGCTGACGCGAAATGGTGAAGGCGATCAAACGGCAAAGGCTGGAAATGGGGTATACGCAATCAGTACTGCAACGCCAGAGACAAACGTCCGTCCGGTAAACAAAGCCCTAATGGTCGCTATCGTCTATATTGAAGTCTTCGGCTCCCAAACTGCGTCGCTCATGCTTCCTCCGTTCCTGGTCAGCATCGCCGGGCAATTTGAAACAACTATAGCCATTGCCGGCCAGATCGCAACGGCGACCTTTGCCGCCTGGGCGGTTTCCGCGATGCTGAGCGGGCCTTTGTCAGATTCTTTTGGCCGGCGGCCGGTAGCCCTGATCGGGTTGTCCCTGATGGCGGTGGCTACTTTAGCTTGTGCCTTTTCTCCAAACATTTATATCTTATTGGCGGTCAGGGCGATCACTGGCCTTGGGGGAGGGATGATCCCGGCCAACAGCGCCGCGATACTGGCGGACGTGATTTCCCCGGAGAGGCGGGCCCAAGCCCTCGGCGGACTCTTGGGCGTCAACACCCTGACAGGGGCGATCAGCGTCTTGCTGCTGGCGCCGCTGGCGGATTTGCTTGGTTGGAGCTACGCATTCGTGGCGTCGGGCCTGCTATTGGCAGCGGCATCCTTCGTGAATTTCATCTGGCCTCCGTCCGGTATTGGCGAGCGAATACGCGGCTTCTCCTTCCTGTCCAGATATAGAGCGCTGTTGTCCATGGGCTTTTTTAGAGCAGCATTCTTCGTGATGGCGACCAATCGCGCTGCCTATTGGGCCATGTTCACTTATCCGCCGGCCTTCTTGGTTCAGACCTTTGGCCTGAGCCTCGCCGCGCTGGCCGCACCGGTGGCCATTGCAGCGGCGCGCCAGGTTGTTGGAGGTTATTCGGCAGGCTATGTGACAAAGAGAAGAAATCGGACGGCGCTGGTCGGGGCGACTACGCTTGTTGGCGGGATCTTGGGGCTGGTGTTTTTCGCCATTCCTTTGGACCTTTGGGTGGCAGTGGCGGTGGTTTCGGTCGGCACTGGCCTGTTGAGTATTACGGCCCCCACTCTGATTTCCATGAGCGCCGAGCTTTCGGGCCAGTCCAGGGCCACGGGAATCGGATTGATGGGGATGAGCAACCAGCTGGGGGGAGTAGGAGGGGCGGCCATTGGAGGGGCGTTACTGGCCAGCGCGGAATTCGCAGGCGTAGGCTACCTGTGCCTGGTGGTAACGGTAGCGAGCGCACTGGTGGCCGGTTTCCTGATGCGGCGGCAGACGTAGATGCTCGGTCAGGCAGTATGAACATTGGCGGGAGTGCGAGGGAGTCGAACCCACCTACCCCGCTCTTCACGAGGCATAACGGTTTTGAAGACCGCAAGGGCCACCGGGCCCCATCCACTCCCCAGATACGAATTTAGAGGATTTTACCTATCTTGGCTAGAATTTGCCATCCTTTTGCCATTCCCTTTCTTCCACTCTGAGCCAAATCGGCTCACTGCGTCTCGCTGCACCGATGGTAACACATAGAAGCGCAATTCGGCCTGGTCGATGGTTCAAGTCCGGTCCGGCCCACTTAACTGGGCAAAATCAAGAACCCTTGAATCATGGCGATAGGTCGAGCGAGGTTGATTCAGAACCTCGCAGGCCCGCCTTTCCGACACTCCGAGGACATCCCTGAAGAGCTGGACGCACTGGTTCCGAGGGCGTGTTTTCTATTGACCGTGCCTCTAACTCGGGGTTTCCGGGATCTGGACATTGCTCATAGATCGATTCCCGGCGAGCAGGTCAAGTCCGCTCGAATTTCTGTACACTGGAGAACCCTGAGGTGCGCGTGGACCGAGGTCGCCGAATTCACGAAAGCTGCCTGAAAAGTGAACCGTGTCATAATGAGATTAGATAACTTGCAGGGCTGGAGAATACAAGGCTCCGCCATTGGAGAGAGATAAGATGGCTGATGAGAATATCGGGGTTGCCGTGCTGGGCGGCGGATGCTTTTGGTGCGTTGAGGCCGTTTACAAAGAGATCGCAGGCATAAAAGCAGTCGCGTCGGGATATTCCGGCGGCCACACGGTTAATCCGACCTACTATGAGGTGTGCAGTGAGAGGACCGGACATGCCGAGGTGGTGCAGTTGGAATTCGACCCCAGCCAGATCAAATTTTCTGAAATACTAGAGGTGTTCTTTGCCACTCACGACCCCACAACCCTCAACCGTCAGGGGGCGGACCGGGGCGCAAGGTATCGCTCCGTGATTCTTTACACTTCCGAGTCCCAGAAGGAGCAGGCACTGAATTTCATCAAGGCGCTGGATGCGTCCGGGACTGAAAACGGGCCAGTGGTAACCGAGGTTGTTCCTTTCGAAGTATTCTATCCTGCGGAAAGAGAACACCAGCTTTTCTACCAAAACAACCCTGGCAGTATGTATTGCCAAATAGTAATCAGCCCCAAGGTTGCCAAGGTGCGGCAGAAGTTCAGCTCAAAACTTCGCTAGTCCTTGCTGCTCCATTGCTCTCCAGCGTCATGCCGACCGAGGGTGATATTTGACCGGAACCCCCACGAAGGTTGGCCCAGTGGAAATGTTCCACTCCGCTCCGGGGCAAGAAGGGGTGATTGACCGGAACACCACGATCAGACAATTCTCAGGTCACTATGACCTCTTAAAATGAGAGCCGACTGGCATCGGAACCGACGCACCGCCGGGGATGGCCCTCGGAGAACTGGTGAGAGTGGCCGGAACCCGGTGGGCGCTATTGCCAATGCAGGGTTCTCCACGAACCCGAATTTGGAGCCTCGGCATCTTGGCTCACGGCACACTGCCGCGGACTCTGTTCGTCAGGCGAAGGAGTGAGCATTGGGAGCAGGCGGCGACAGCCTTCTGGCTATGAGCGACTACCAATCCGTCGTTTATCCCAGGCGCGTTCCATGTGGTAGTCAGTGCCTGTGAGCTTGTGAAAAAATCTTCTAAAGTTCAGCCGACTGGTCCTGGGTCTGTCTGGGGGGACTGGTCTGGCCCTGTGAGCAGTTCGTTGAATTGACCAAGAGCGGGAAATCGGAGAACTTCCACAGACTCTACGCCTTGCCCCGAATACTGCTGGCCGTGGCCCAATTGTCTATTGTGTGGTTTATTCGTCTCCCATACCCTGGAGGGATTTCTGCACCTCGGTTTTCAGGGATTGGAAAACGTCGCCCACGCTGCCCCGGCCATCCACGGTCACGAAATTGTGCTGCTTGGCCAGGCTGCGGAACTCTTCAATCAGCGCGCCCTGATAGCGGATGAAGTTGTCGTACAAATCCGGGCCGCGGAGGAAGTCCTCGCCTGACTCCCAGTGGTCCAGTTGCCGCACCGAAAGCACCCTTGGCAACAGGTGCTCCACATCCACGTCCAAATAGAGCACCAGATCGGGCACCAGGGCGAATTCAAAAACGTCGTTCAGCCAACCTACCGGCACCCCTCGCACCCTCGCCCGCGCGATGATGGAGAAGATGTACCGGTCCACCAGCGCTACCATGCCGGTGCGCAGGGCAGGCACGATGCTCTTTTCCAGCCGGTCCCAAAAATCGGTGGCATAAAACAGGTTCAGCGTAAGGGCGTCCAGTGTGTTGCCGCGCATGGCCCGGTCGATGCCCGATGCGGCCAGTTCCGAGCGGCGGAAACCGGTCACCAGAACGGCATAGCCTTCGGATTCGAGCCACTCCTGCAACATTGCGATCTGCGTCGAGCGCCCCACCCCGTCGGTTCCTTCCAGCACAACCAAGCGCCCCGGGGTGGTTTCTTCACCTATTCCGGGGGGAGTGTGGCCGTAGAATGTGAATGTAGTCATCGTTTGCTCCCAATACTGTTGGGCCGGCAAGACGCAGCCATGGCCTATCGGCCGGCAATGTCCTGCTCTGTCAGTCTGCGCGGAACCGGAGGTGTTATGTAGCGTCCGGTCAGGCCCGCGATGCCCAATGCCTCCGGCACACTTTGCCCGTGTACAGGCATCGCATTTTCGATGAGCGGCTCGACATAACGGCGTACCAGTTGTTGTTGGACGGAAATTGGCTGCGTGGCGTCAATGGTCATCATGCCGAATTCTTCGGTCATAGCTTCGTACTCTTCCAACAGCTTGCCTTGGAAGATGCGGAAAGACTCTTCCCGGTTAATGGAAAAGCCCATGTCTTGTCCAGATTCGTAGTACGCCAGTTTTTCGCGGCCGGTATTTATGCGGTGAATGGACACGTCCAATGGGACCTTGAAATACAAGGCCAGCGTCGGCTCCACTGAGAAGGAATAGATACGTCGCAGCCAGTCACGGTTTACGCCCCGCGCCGCATCACGGGCGAAGGCAGTGTAAACATAGCGGTCAGCCAGAACAATGGCCCCCGCCCTGAGGGCCGGCAGTATCTGCGCGTGAACCCGGCTGGCGAAATCGGCGGCGTGAATGAGGCTGAAGGACATGGGAGTGAGCAGCCCCCCCACCTTTGCTTGCTTGGTGGTGCGCCGGACAATGGGTGATGAATTCCACTGGGTGAATACCGTTACCAGATTGCGGCTGTTGAGCCATTTCTGAAGCAGGTCAATCTGAGTGCTTTTGCCCGAGCCGTCTATGCCCTCTACGATAATCAGAGTCCCGGGAAACTTGCCGTCGTCCGGGTGTCGGCCGTAGCGCTCCCCCATCCGGTAAGCCGTGTTGGTTTGCAAGGTGGCCATAGCGAACCTCTTTCCATCTGCCGTATCTATTTGCGGTGCCTATGGTTGCAATGAAGGTGTTTAACACTCAGCCACGTTTGATTTGAATTGGCAGGATGATTTTCTCGGGTGACAGTCTGTCTGTTCCCCTCTCAGTTCCCTAAACCTGGCCTCTCAGCAACTGTCATTTCTGGTATGACTGAGCACTAGATTCTACTCGCAGGCCGCTGAGATTGAAGCTCGGTTTCGTGCGGGAGCTTGGTATGGCCGCAGCGGTTTGAACGATTAACGGGAAGGTGCCTCATTTTAGCGTTATGGGACGAAATATGCACACAAGAATCTACCACTATGAAAAGCATAAATCCAACATTGCAATTTTGCGATTTCCGAATCGCGTCAATCTTGTGGTGGCCAGTCTGCGTGAGGGCAGGTCGGCGGTGGAGGCTGGTGGAATCCGCCCGGTTGGCAGTTGCACGGATTCGCAGGATTGTTGATGGATGAAAGCGCTGAAGAATATGCTCAGAGCAATGTAAGAGGATCTGCCGAAGATTGATGAGAGTCTGTTTCGGACCTAACCATCTTGCCGGCGCTGGTGGCAGGCCCACTCTTCAATACCGGCGCCAATTGGAAAGCGCCGCTACGGAGTCTGAGGCCGGGAGGCAGGATCGTTGTGCCTGTGTTCCTGGAACGCTCGCTCTATGGGTTCTGCCTTGCCATGCGGTAGCCGGCAAGGCGACAAACCTGCTGTCTCACATAAAACAGTCACACTTGAGTGAAGATTGGGTGGCGCTGCGATGAACCAGGTGAAGAACGTGAGGCGGCGCGGGCACAATTTCGGAACAGTAAAGGCAAAGGCGCAACCCCGGTGGCCGGGGCTGCGCCTGATTTTTTTTGCGGCGGGGCCTAACCGCGTTGTTCCCGGGTTCTAACTGCCGAGAACGGAGTCAATCTTCTTCTTCAGCGCGCCTTTGGGCACCGCCCCGATAATCTGGTCGACGGGCTGGCCGCCCTTGAAGAAGATGAGCGCCGGGATGCTGCGGACGCCGTACTGCATGGCGACGCTGGGGCTGCTGTCCACGTCCAGCTTGCCGACGGTCAGCTTGCCGTCGTACTCCACGGCCATGTCATGCACCGAGGGAGCAATCATCTTGCAGGGGCCGCACCATTCGGCCCAGAAGTCCACCAGAACGGGCAGGTCGGACTTGAGCACTTCTGATTCCCAGTTAAGTTCGGTCACCTCGATGGGTTCTGCCATACCATCCTCCGGAAACGTCTTCCGCTGCCGTAATCTCGCGCGGCGTTCCGATGGCGACCGGCACTCGCGCGCAGCGAAGTCTCTCGTGTCAATACCAGTTTAATTCTGCGCCTACGGCAGGTCAACCTGCCGTAGGCATCAGCCACAAAAGCACACTGGTCCGCCGGTCGGCGTTGGAATCATGGCGGGCATGGCTGTATAGTGTTAGGCAAATATGGAATCACCACAACATCAATTGCCGAAAGCGGGCCCGGCCATGTCACCGGCCCGGTCCGAATTGCGTCCCGGCGGCCGTCTTGAACTGACTCTGGAATCTTGGGGCCGCCTCGGGGAGGCTATGGCAATCTACGAGGAGACCCCCGTATTCGTCTTCGGCGGCATACCCGGCGAGAGGGTGACGGCGGAGGTGGTGCGGGTGCATCGCAAGTATGCTTCAGCCAGGGTTATCGAAGTACTGGAGCCGTCGTCTGACCGGGTCGAACCGCCCTGCCGCTACTTTGGCGAATGCACCGGCTGCCAGTGGCAGCACCTAGACTATGGCGCACAACTGGCCGCGAAGCGCGACAGGGTGATTGACGCCCTGGCTCGCGTGGGCGGCCTTGAGGGTGTCGTAGTGGACGAAACGCTGCCTTCCGCAAGCCGCTACGGTTACCGCAACCACGCCCGCTTCACCGTTAGCCGCCAGGGGGAACTGGGATTCGTCAACCGCGAAACTCGCCGGTTCGTTCGCATCGACCAATGTATGCTGATGAATCCCGGCGTCAACCGGATTCTGGAGCATCTGCAAGACCGCTGCCAGGAGACGACCCAGTTGTCCATACGCGCCGGAGCCGGCAGCGCCGAATCGTCCGGTGAATACCTGGTGCAGCCGCCCCTGATGAACCAGGCAGTAACGGTCGCCACGGGACAGAAACGCTATGTGGAAACGGTAGGAGAGAGCCGCTTCTTCGTGTCCTCCCCTTCCTTCTTCCAGGTTAATGTGGAGCAGGCGGCTAAGGCCGCCGAAGTCGTGCGAGAGGGTCTCGGTCTCGGGCCTGATGACGTGCTGCTGGACGCTTACACCGGCGTTGGCACTTTCGCCGCGCTCCTGGCCCCCCACGTCGGAAGGGTAATCGCCGTTGAAGAGTCTTCGGCTGCCGTGGCCGACGCCAGGGAGAACGCCGCAGCGATTCCCAATGTGGAATTCGTCCTGGGGCGAACCGAGATCGTGCTGGGCGAGCTTTCTGTCCGGCCCGACGCCGTTGTGCTGGACCCGCCCCGCTCGGGCTGCCAGGCGCAGGCCCTGTCCAGCCTGGTGAATTTGGCCCCGCCGCGAGTGGCATACGTTTCCTGCGACGCCGAAACCCTGGCCCGCGACCTTAAGATCCTCTGCGCCGGAGGATACGCCCTGAGCCGGGTGGCGCCCATCGATATGTTCCCGCAGACGCATCACGTCGAGTGCGTCGCCCTTCTGCGCTGGGTTGGAAAGGACGAGGGGTCAACGCTGGTGCTGGCCTCGGCGTCTCCCCGCCGCCGGGATTTGATGGAAGCGCTGGGGCTGAACTTCTCCGTGCTTCCCGCCGACGTGCCCGAGGAGCCACTGGCCGGCGAGTCTCCGCAGGGCATGGTGGAGCGGCTGTCGCGGGACAAGGCGCTGAAGGTGGCCTCTTCGATGCTAGAAGGATTCGTCATCGGCGCCGACAGCACCGTGGTCCACTTGGGACAGTCCCTGGGGAAGCCGAGAGACGACAACGAAGCCCGAATCATGCTGCGGCGGCTGCGCGGCACTACTCATCACGTCTGCACCGGCCTGACCGTGGCTGACGCCGCCACCGGGCGCTTGCTGACCGTCAGTATGACTTCGGGAATCACCCTGCGGGACTTCTCAGACGACGAAATCGAGGCCAGCATCGCCACCGGCACGCCCCGCGACAAGGCCGGGGCCTACGCCGTTCAGGATACCGGGCTTCGGCCCGCGTCGTGCTGGGAAGGCTGCTACCACAATATAGTCGGGCTGCCGACCTGCGTGCTGTTGCGTCTGCTGGGCAAGCTGGGATTCCGCTGGCCCCGGGACTGGCGGCTTCCTGAACCGGCCAAATGCGAGACAGGCTGCACGAACCTCTCAGCAGCTCCCTCACCCCCAGGGGGAGGGTCGGGGCTGGGGCGCTCCCAATGAACGTAATGGGCATGGGGCTGCTGGAACTGGTGGTGGTCTTGCTGGTTGCCTTTCTGGTACTGGGGCCGGGGCGCTCCATTGACATGGCGCGACGGTCAGGCAGGGTTCTGGGTGACCTGCGACGCACTTTCAACGAGGTAACCGACGCCATATCCGCCGAAGAACGGCAACGCACCCACCCGCAACAGCCGCCTCCGGGTGTGCCCTCCCGCCCCGATCTGCCCGACGAGGAACCCGCAGCGCAAGATGGCGAAGGCTCCGACGGCGATGTTCTGCCCCCAACAGGCGATGTAAACGGGCGGCAATAATAGCCCGCGAACTCAGCTTCACAGAGCACCTGGGGGAACTGCGGCGGCGAGTGCTTATCTGCGCCCTTGCCATCGTTGTTGGCACGGGCGCTTCATTCGCTTTCTTCGAGGAAATTATCGCCTTTCTCGTGCGCCCGTCGGGACTGGAGACAGGCAAGGGCGGTCAACTGATAATCACGGAAGTCACCGAGTTTCTGACTACCGCATTCAAAGTCTCGGTGCTCTCCGGGTTCGTGCTGGCCCTGCCTGTAATAATCTACCAAGTCATAATGTTCGTGGCTCCCGGTCTCACGCCCAAGGAGCGCCGGTTACTTTTCGGGTTCCTGCCGCTGGTCCTGGTCGCCTTCGTGGCAGGAATGGCTTTCGCTTATTTCGTACTGACGCCGCCGGCTCTCCACTTTCTGCTTACCTTCGGTGAGGAGGTAGTCACCCCTTTCATCCGGGTAAGCAACATCGTGAACCTGATGGTGCGGCTGCTCTTCTGGATGGGTGTGGCCTTCGAGACACCACTGATTATGTATCTGCTGGCCCAACTTGGCATCGTGTCATCGCGGCGCCTTTCGCGTTTCCGCCGGGTCTGGGTGGTGTTGGCATTCATTCTTGGGGCGCTGATAACGCCCACCTTTGACCCGGTGAACCAGACTCTGGTGGCGTTGCCGCTCTTGGCCCTGTATGAGTTCGGTATACTGCTGGCACGGCTGGCGGAACGCGGACGCCGCAAGGCGGAGACAGCCGCCGCCCGGCAGTAGCGGCCCTCCTTCGCTGCACCTGGAAAAGAAAAGAACCGGCTGTCAACCGGTTCGTATTCCTTGGTCCCTGTGACGTTCCTTCAGTACGGGGTGCGGTCGTCCCCACCCTTGGCAACCGGCGGGTCTTGCTTGTCCTTTTCGTCATCGCCAAGCAGGGCAGACTTGAAGGTACGGATTCCCTTGCCCATGGAACTGCCAATTTCGGGCATTCTCCGCCACCCGAAAATAAGCAGGATCAGGGAGAGTATTATGATGATTTCCAGAGGCCCAATACCTCGAAGGAATCCCATTCAAATCCTCGCGCGCCAGACTACCACTTAGAACCCGTTCATAGTATCAGAAACGCCCTCGCCAAACAAATCGGCTGCCACGGCGACGTTGGACGCATTGTTGCGGCCTTGCTATGGAGACGCCTACAATGCGCCTGACGGAGTTTTGTGGACAGACCTTTGCCTTATGATTGACCAGAGAGGCCCGGCTTCCCTTTTGACGTGCCTGCAAAGGGGCGAATTGCTGATTTCCGACGGGGCCACCGGCACCTTCCTGCAACAGCACGGGCTGGAGCCGGGCGGCTGCCCCGAGGAATTCAACGCCAGCCAACCCGATGTGGTGCGGGAAATGGCCCGGCAGTACTTCGAGGCGGGATCGGACATGGTGCTGACCAACTCCTTCGGCGGCAGCGTGTTTATGCAAAAGAAGTACGGCTACGGCGAGCGGGTTGCCGAGTTCAACCGCCTCGCCGCCGCACACGCCCGCAGCCAGGCGCCTGACGGCCGGTTCGTTGTCGGATCCATAGGGCCAACCGGGGAGTTCCTGGAACCATTGGGACCAGTATCTGAGAGCGCAATGTACGACGCGTTTGTGGAGCAGGTGAAGGCGCTGGAAGCCGGGGGCGCAGACGGAGTCGTCGTGGAAACCATGACCGCCGTGGAGGAGGCAACTCTGGCCGTCCGGGCCGCCCGCGAGAACACCTCCCTGGCAGTGATGGCGACGATGGTATTCGACAAGGGGCCGCGCGGCTTCTTTACCATGATGGGCGTCACCCCGGAGCGGGCCGTCAACTCCATGCAGGATGCCGGCGCACATGTCGTTGGCTCCAATTGCGGCAACGGCATTGACAACATGGTAGACATCGCCCGCAGGATGAGAGCGGAGACTGACGGCTACCTGCTGATTCATTCCAACGCTGGCATCCCGGCTATGCGCGGCGGCCAGATTATCTATCCTGAATCACCTGATTACATGGCGGATCGATTCAAGGAACTGGTTGACCTGGGCGTAAACATTATCGGCGGCTGCTGCGGCACCGGCCCGGAACACATCCGCGCCCTGGCCTCGGCTGTCGGGCGCTTGAGGAGGGGTTATGGCGACGGCTGAAGGCAGGCTTCGCCCGGCGGAAGTCATCAAGCGCTACGGTCAGTGTCTGGAATTGGTGCCGCTGGACCGGCGCTTCCACGACATCAGCGTCGGCCTCTACGTCAAGGGGCGCGTCTGCACCATCTGGACCTACAGCCAGCGAGAAGGCGTCGAGGAACGCATCCGCGAGATACAGGACCAGATGATTGCCTTGGGCGGTATGGAGGCACTGGACGGCTCTCACAACCAGGTGCGTTTCCCCTGCGGCCATCTGCACCAGCGGACGCTGCGGTTCGTAATGTCCCAGGCCGTGGGCAAGGCGCCAGACTACGCCCCGCCGCAGGGTGAGTTGACCATCCTGGACTCCAAGTCCGCCCTGACCATACGCGCGGAACTGTCCGACAATCTGACGGATGAAGCCGGCGGGCGCGCCGTCTACCACGTGTCGCTGGAGGGCGAGGCCCGCAACGCCGCCATGCGCCTGCGGATGGTGCTGGCCGGGTTCGCCCGCTACGGCGAGATGGAGCAAGTAGGCGAGTCCGGTGTGGCCTTCGCCTGCGGAATGCCCCACGACGCCCTCATGCGCGTCCTGCTGCCCTACTCCCGTAACATCTCCAGCGTCGAGACCATGATGTCCGCCGAGGCCCTCAGAGGCCAGATGACCACGGGAACGCTGGGCTTCTCGCAGACGTAGGTGAGCTATTGGACAAACGATATGCGCTGTCTATTGATCAGCGAATGTCGCGGCCGCCCGTTGTTGAGCGACAGAAACACCAGTTTTGCCAACACAAATGCTCCCATGCCGGTATGACGGCTCAACCACGAAAGGGGACCGACCCAGGAATCCTAAATACGCAGATTCGCAGAAGCGACAACCTGGAGTGGCCGGTAGAATAGCATAGGAGGCGCAGCCATGCCTTTCGTCGAAACGATGACACCCAAGGAGCGCACGATGGCCGCGCTGCACCGGCGGCCGGTGGACCGCGCCCCGGTGGCCAATCCTACCAACGTGGCCACCGTCGAGTTGATGGACCTGGTGGATGCGCCTTTTCCTCAAGCCTGCCGGGACCCGGAACTGGCGGCGCGCCTGGCCGCCACGGGCTACACCGAGCTGGGTTTCGACTCCATCATGCCCTACTTCAGCATCATCCAGGAATCCTCGGCCCTGGGCTGTGAAATGCAGTGGGAGGACAAGGACAACTGGCCCACGGTACGAATGTATCGTCCCATCTGGAAGTCTGCGGACGACGTTCACATTCCGCCGGGTATTCTGGAGCACCGGGATATGCTGGCCATCACCGGCGCCATCCGGCAGCTCAAGGCCGAATTCGGCGATGAAGTCGCCATCATCGGCAAGACGATGGGACCGTGGACGCTGGGCTACCACGTCTTCGGCGTCGAACCCTTTCTACTGGGTACGGTGGACAACCCCGATGAGACAATGCGGGCCATGCACAAGCTCAAGGAGCTGTCGGTGCTGTTCGGCGAGGCGCAGATTGACGCCGGGGCCGACGCCCTGACTTTCCCGGACCACGCCACCGGCGACCTGGTTAGCGGTGAGTATTACAGGCGGTTCCTCCAGGACATCCACGCCGAGATGGCGGAGCGGCTGAAGGCGCCGCTGATTCTGCACATTTGCGGCAAAACAATTGACCGGATGCCATACATTGCCCAGACCGGGATGGCATCCTTCCATTTCGACTCCAAGAACGACCCGCAGGAGGCGATGAACGCGGTTAATGGGGGCATCGGGCTGGTGGGCAACATCAACAACCCGGAAACCCTCTACGCCCGTGGGCCGGAGGAAGTGCGGCGCGAAGTCTATCGCTGCCTCGACGCCGGAGTTCAGATGATTGCCCCGGAATGCGCCGTACCTCTGGCCACCAAGATCGAGAACCTGATGGCCATTCCACAGGCGGTCAAGGACTGGACTGCCGAACACGGCGCGTAGGCCCCTCCTGGGGAATACGGAAATTTCCATATCCAACAGAGGTTAAACAAATGCCCGTCGTAAACGAGGGACTGGAATCGGAACTGGCCTACGTCGAAAACCCGGACGAGCAGCGCCATATCCGCGCACTGTGGGATGAAGCCGACCCGCTGATGCAGGAGATTTCCTACAAGCTGATAGTCGGCCAGAACCAGGAGGTTGACCGCCTCACGGTGCAGGCGCTTGAGGATGGGTTTTCGGCCAACACCATCATGGACGACGGGCTCATTGCGGGTATGGCAGTGGTGGGAATCAAGTTTCGTGACAACATAATCTTTGTGCCCGAGGTGCTGGTGGCGGCGCGGGCCATGAAGGCGGGCATGGCCCACGTCGAGCCGATTCTGTCGGCGTCGGGTATCGCACCCATCGGCACCATCGTCATGGGCACGGTCAAGGGCGACCTGCACGACATCGGCAAGAACCTCTGCATAATGATGCTGCGCGGCGCGGGTTTCGTGGTGCATGACCTGGGCGTGGACACCCAACCGGACGAGTTCATGGACGAGGTGGTAGACAAGGAGGCCGACATACTCGGCATGTCGGCGCTGCTGACCACCACAATGCCCAACATGGGCCGCACCATCGACGCTTTCGAGGAGGCCGGGTTGCGCGGCGAGGTGCGCATCATGGTGGGCGGAGCGCCCCTGTCCCAAGAGTTCGCCGACGACATGGGCGCCGACGGCTACGGCAAGGACGCCATGGCCTGCGTAGACCTGGCCAAGGAGTTCGTCAGCCAGCCCGGGGTTGAGACCGCGACGGTTGCGGGGTGAGTTGATGGCGGAACCGTTCCAGAGGGCCGACCCTGAGCGCTACCGCCGCAGCGTGAAGCGCCTCACCGAAATCTTCCGGGGAATATCAGAAACTGTGAACACGGTATCCACCTACCGCTGCCCGTACAAGAACGCGCAGAACCGCTGCACCGCCCAATTCGGATGCCGCAATCAGGACCACTCAGTCCCTCCCGGCGAACTGTACCCATGCACCGGCAGCGACAATCTTGACTACCGATCGGCTTGGGAGCCAGGGGAAGCCGGGCAATAAATCACCCTCTCCTTGGCAACAGGGAAGGGGAAAAGGCGTATCTCCTCTTCCCAAGTCGGGCAAGCCGATGGGTGCAGCTGCTTCCCATTTGTTAAAATGCCTCCATGTCTCCTGTAATCCTCAGCGGGCGCGAGCTTCCGGCAACCGCCGGCAGCAACCTCTTCGACTACGCCGATGCACTGCGGGTTCGCGTTCCGACGTCCTGCGGGCGCAACGGTCAATGCCACGAGTGCATCGTGGAGGTGCGCAGCGGCATGGATGCGCTGACGCCGAAGACCGCCGCCGAAGACTTCCTGCGCGGCGGGTTCCGCCTGGCCTGCCAGGCCGTGGTCACCGAGCCGGACTCGCCTGTGGAATTCACCGTTCTGCGGCGCCAGCTTCGCATACTCACCGAGGGTGTGCGCCGCCCGGTGGCCCTCGACCCGTACGTCCGTAGGTTGGGCGAGGAGGTGACCATCGGAGGCCAGCCGTCCGATGTCTACCGGGGCCGAATTCTGGGGCTGGCCGCCGACATAGGCACCACCACCGTTGCAATGAATCTGACCGACCTGGAGTCCAGCGAAATTGTTGCAACGTCGTCTTTCGAGAATCCGCAGCGATTCGGGGGCAGCGACGTTATGAACCGCATTTCCTACGACGGCGGACAATATCGCGGAGAGTTGCGGCATACGATTATCTCAGCCATCAACTTCGAGATTGGCGAGTTGACCCGTCAGGCGGGCGCCCACAGGCGCCAGATATACGAGGTGGTGCTGGTGGGCAACACCACCATGCGCGACATAGCCTTTGGCATTGACGTTCAGCCGGTGGGGGTCAAGCCCTATAAGTCAGTGGTGGAACAGGAGTACACCGCCGGGAACCGGCCCGGCACCGCCTTGGAATCCAACGCCCAGGCAATGGGGCTGCGGGTCTTCCCCCGGGCCCATGTCTACGGCGGGCCGATTATAGCCTGCCATGTGGGAGCCGACATTGCCGCCGGGCTGCTGGCCGTAGGTATGGACGAGCAGGAAGCGCCGGTCATGCTGGTGGACGTGGGCACAAACACCGAGGTGGTTATCGGAAACCGCCACGGCATGGTCGCTGCGTCCTGCCCGGCCGGGCCAGCCTTCGAGGGAGGCGAGGTGACCTACGGAATGCCGGGCTACGACGGCGCGGTGGAGTCGGTGCGCATACGCGACGGACGCGCTGAAGTATCCACCATCGGCGGCGCGGAAGCTCAGGGAATCTGCGGCTCAGGGCTTGTGGATCTGCTGTACGAGCTTCGCGCCAACGGCCTGATGAACGAGTTGGGGGCCTTCGAGAACGGCGCTCGCGAGTTTCCCTTCGCGCCGGAACAGGGAATGGGGCTGTCGAGGGCCGACATCAGCGCGTTGGCCCAGGCCAAGTCGGCCAACTACTGCGGCCAGTTCATCACTCTGCGAAGCTACGGTCTTCCGGTAGACGAGATTTCGCGGCTCTACCTGGCTGGCGGTTTCGCTAACTACCTGAACGTCGCCAGCGCCATCGGCATCGGCTTCATAGCCAACTTCCCGACCGAGCGCGTGGCCCGGGCCGGAAACGCCGCGCTGGAGGGGGCGACCATCATGCTGCTGTCGAGAGAAATGCGGCAGCGTGCCGAGTCCCTGGTCCAGCGCATTGAGCACATCGAACTGGAGACCACCCCGGATTTCTTCGATATTTTCGTCGAGGGCTGTATGTTCAAGCCCATGCCCCGCGACCTGACAAGCTGACCGTCCGCCTTAAACGACCGGATAACAGGAGTACGCTATGACCTGGAAAGTTCTCATTACCGACCACGTTTGGCCTTCCACAGACCCGGAGCGGGAAGTGTTGGAAGCGGGCGGCGCCGAGGTGGTGGTGGCTCCCGACGGCGAGGAAGCGACGCTGATAGAACTTGCCCGGGACGCCGACGCGATTATGACCTGCTTCGCCCACGTAACTGAGAACGTTGTGCGTTCTGCGGAACACTGCCAGGTCATAGGCCGGTTCGGGGTGGGAGTGGACAACATTGCCGTGGGCACGGCGACCGAGCTGGGCATCGCAGTCACATACGTGCCGGACTATTGCGTGGATGAGGTTTCCGACCACGTGATGGCGCTGCTCCACGCCTGGAACCGCAAGATTGTACTGTTCGATCGCTCCGTGAAAGAGCGTGGCTGGTCCAGCCAGCCGCTTACCATGCGCATGATGCGGCTGCGGGGGAAGACCATCGGCATTGTCGGATTCGGGCGAATCGGGCAGGCGGTGGCGGTCAAGGCCCGCGCTTTCGGCCTGAATATCCTGGCGGCCGACCCCGTTGTCGATTCGGAGACCGTGGCGTCCTTGGGCGGCTCTCTGGTTGACCTCGCGATGCTGCTGGGCGAGTCCGATTTCATCACCCTGCACGCCCCGCTGAACGAAGAAACACGCAACCTAATTGGGCGCAACGAACTGGCAGCAATGAAGCGCGATGCGTTTCTAATAAACGCCGCCCGCGGGCCGTTGATTGACGAGATTGCCCTCCATGACGCACTCCAGGATGGGATTATTTCAGGAGCAGGCATAGACGTTATGGTGGACAACGTACCCCCTCAAGACCATCCGTTGTTGTCGCTGGACAACATTATCATTACTCCCCATATAGCCTTTTTTTCACAGGAGTCTACGTTGGAACTGGAACGGCGGGCAGCCGCGGGAGTTGTTAGCGTGATGCAGGGCCGGATGCCAGACAACCTCGTAAATCATGGGGTTTTGAAACATCCGCATCCCAGGCATCGCTTGTGTGCTTGAAACAAGCCAGAGGCCCGTCGCTTGTAAAAAGCGGGAGTGCTGTACATCAAATTTGCAGCTTACAGAAGGGAATTGCATTATTGTAAAACTACACTATAATCTTGGTGAGAGTATAGTGAAAGTAAACCGTCGCAGTGTATTTTCTGAACAAAGTTCAGAAAAAGGAAGATGACAATATGCCTAGAGTTAGCCACAGAGACGCAGTATCGCAGGCTGTATCTGATATCAACAGTATTCAATCACTGGGAGAGTTAGGCCTCACTGCTGTCAAACAGGGCGTTGTACTCAGGCTCTTGAGCGCCGCGGGGTGGAATGCATTTGACCTGTCGGAGGTTGAGCCGGAATACCGGACCGGGAACTCCAGGGTGGATTTGGCCCTGAAGTCACCTCCACAGGGTCGCGGCAGAGCCGCGCCGGTTCCCAGAGCGTTCGTCGAAGTCCGGGCGCTCAGCGACAATCTGGAAAGCGACAGGTTTGAGCGCCAATTGATATCCCATTGCGCTAGGGAAAAGGTGTCGCTGGGTGTACTGACCAACGGTCAGAACTGGCTACTATTTTTCTGGTCCCCCGACGACGAGCGAGGAGAAAGGCGTTTCTGCGAAATCGACCTGAAGGATAACCCGGATGGAGCGATAGAAGATATAAACAGATACCTGTCAATGGACAGGATATCCAGCGGACAAGCGGTCAGGTCTGCTGAAAGGGCCCTTCAGGACCGCAGCAGGGGCGAGGTCACCCGCCGCGCCATTCTCAGCGGCTGGCGCCAGGTTGTCGGAGGTCTGGATGAGGGGCTCATAGAACTGGTGGCCACGGCCTCCGAGCAGAGGGCTGGAGCCCGGCCTGAAAACCGTTTTGTCCGCCGGGTTCTCATGGAACATCGCTCGGAGTTGCTGACGGCTTCCGAAGAAGAAGCGGCTAACTCGGCCTCCGGCGGCGGCTCTCGTCGCAGGCCGGCCTCTTTCACCTTCGACTCCGAAACGAGGAACGCCTCCTCTTGGCCGGATATGTTGGTCGGCATCTGCTCATTGATACGCCAGCGCCATCCCGACGATTTCGAGAAGATCCTGGAAATTCGTGGAAGGTCGCTCCCATACTTCTCCAAGTCGGAAGATGAGGTGAACCTGCCCCGTCAGATTGAGGACTCGGGCATCTTCGCTTCGTGTCAGGGCGCTGGCGTTCTGATCGAAGCGCGGGCCCGCCGCGTGGTCGAACTGTTCGGCTACTCCGGGAATTCCTTGACGGTCCAGACCAAGTAGCCCCTCATTGTCGGGGAGGCGCCTTTAACCGG
The DNA here is from genome assembly GCA_965261945.1 of Dehalococcoidia bacterium. Classification (GTDB taxonomy): domain Bacteria; phylum Chloroflexota; class Dehalococcoidia; order Lucifugimonadales; family UBA3495; genus VXOI01. The sequence continues at coordinate 823,498 of CBDHEF010000002.1, read as the reverse complement.
GTTTGTTTCAGGAATGCCTCGGCCATTTCTTGCCGCACATTGGCGCTAGGGGATAGAATGGAGGCGCGACGCCGAGGGGTGTGCTGCCCAAGGCAGTAGCGGGGGTGTAGCTCAGCGGGAGAGCACCTGCTTTGCAAGCAGGGGGCCAGGGGTTCGATCCCCCTCACCTCCACCAATTCCCTAAACTGTCCCGGTTGGCGGCAATTGTGATTGAAATGTCGGTGATTATGGCGCTACTGCTAAAGTCTTCCTCATTTCAAACCAGAATCTAGTATCGGAGCAGTCTGCAATTTGCCGCATCACCTTTGAATGTTGAATCGCGAATAAGCGGACAATGTTCTCTTCAACTCCATAGTCAAAAACCTTCACCCCTTTAAATTCCGGGGATTGCAACTAGCGGCTTCTTAACTCGCACCCCTATTTTGCTCTGTCGTGTACGTCTGAAATCCAACAACTACCCCTTTGCGGATTCATGCGTCCATAGAGCTAACCTGAGATACATTGCATACGGTCAGATGTTCCAAAATCCAGGTTAGAAATTGCTGTCGAATGCCACATAGTCTTCACAACCGCAGTAAAAAATGTTTGTTCACTTGTTTTCACAATTTGTGAAAAAAGAATCCTTGTGAAATTCGCAGATTTTGAAACTGAGATTCGCCGTGGCACCTTGCTATTGTTCATTGCCTGATACCCTGAATGTAGAAGTCCGGTCAGTGTGGTTCAGTTTGTTATTCAGCGGAATTTCACGCAAGTACCCGCCTTGAACCATTCTGTCAGCCAGTGGGACATCAGAGCGCGGGCGGTTCCGTTACCGGGAAGGAAAGTGTGCGGCCAGGATGTCCTGCAACAGACGGGCCGCCACCTGCACTGTCAGTTCCGAGTTGTCGTAGGGCGGGGCGACTTCCACTATATCTAAGGCCACCAGGTTGGACTTCTCCAGCAAAGCCAGCAGGCAGTCTCTCGTTTCCTGGTAGAACAGCCCGCCGGTTTCCGGGGTGCCCGTGCCGGGCGCCAGGCTGGGGTCGAGGACGTCCACGTCAAACGTGATGTAGAGGTTTTCCGCTGCCGGTATCAGGTCTGCGACGGCCTGAGGCCCCAATTCGCGAAAGCGGCGCCCGCTGATAACCAGGCTGCCGTCGCGCACCGCCTCCTCGTAGGGAATTCGCCGCGCCGACCTTATGCCCACCGACGTGATGTGCCCCACAAAATCCAGCTCGCGGCAACGGCGGATGGGGCTGGCGTGGGTGTACAGGGCATCCTGAACGTCGTGGGTGTAGTCGAGGTGGGCATCAAAGTGGACGATGTTCAGTGGGTAGAACTTGGACAACCCACGCACAACCGGAAAGGTGATGGCGTGGTCGCCGCCCACCACCGCCGGCAGGGCGCCACGCCGGACCACCTGCTCCACGGCTCGGGTTATCCGGTCGAAATTGCCAATTACCTCTGAGGGAACGATGGGTACATTCCCGCAGTCGGCCATGACCACGCCGCGCAACAGTTCGTCCTCCGAGTCAATGTCAAAAAAACCCTCGGCAGCCCCCTGCCGCCCGTATGGGTCGGAGTAGGAATAGGTGCGCGGAGCATCGCGCAGGGCATCGGGGCCGAAGCGCGCGCCGGGACGGCCCAGCGTACCCTGATCGAAGGGCACGCCAATGAAGGCAACATCGGCCTCCAACAGTTCGACATCCTCACACAGGGGCGCGTTGAAGAATGTTCTCGGACGCGCCCGCAGGACAGGCCATGGCTCCTGCGGCTGGCTCGGCGGCGTCGGCGTGGCAGTCATGGGTATCCTCCTGATGGGTATCACCGGGCGACCGTACCCCTATTGGGCCGTGGTCCCTCCGTCAATCACCAGTTCCGCGCCGGTTACAAATGAAGACTCGTCGGAAGCCAGGTAGACGATACCGTGGGCGATGTCGTCCGCGTTGCCCAGCCGGCCCAAAGGGATGCGTTCCAGCGACCAATCGCGCCGCCCCTCTTCGTGAGAATAGCCAGGGTCGGTGAGCGGCGTCCAGCAGTAGCCGGGATGCACCGAGTTCACCCGGATGTTCTCTCCGGCGTACTGCACTGCCGCTGATTTGGTGAACAGGCGGCTCGCCCCCTTGGCCGCGTGGTAGGCGGTGGATGTGGCGCTGCCCACCAGTCCGTAGATGGACGAAACATTGATGATGGACCCTCCACCGGCCTTACGCATCTCCGGGATGGCGTGCTTGGCGCCGAGAAACACCCCTTTGGCATGTACATCCATTTGGCCGTCCCAGTCCGCGATGGTGGTTTCCTCCACGGTCAGGCGCGCGCCGGTGCCTGCATTGTTGACCAGCACGTCCAGCTTGCCGTAGCGGGCCACAGTCTCGGCGATTACTTCCAGCCACCGCTGTTCGTCGGTAACGTCGTGGGGTATGAACACCGCGTCGCCGCCGTTTTCGCGGATCTGGGCGGCGGCCGTCTCGCCCATTTCCACCTTGATGTCGGTCAGGACGACTCTCGCGCCTTCCCGTGCGAACATCCGGGCCGCCGCGCCGCCGAAGCCCATCAACTGGCCTTCAACCCCTGCCGCTGCGCCGGTGATGATGGCTACTTTGTTTTCCAAACGCATAACTCAGCCCCCTGCTTGATTTATGATTAGACCTAATAGCTCTGCCCGAACCGCTCGCTGTGGGCGATTTCCGGCAGCGTCTTCCGCAGCTTGGTACGGGCAGCGGCTTCTTCCGTTGGGTACCCGAAGGCCACTACGGTAATCAGGTCCTTGTCTTCAGGAACCCCCAGCAGTTCTTTGACTTTCTCATTCTCTTCGCCTCTAACACCTGCGACGCATCCCCCCACGCCTTCGGCCCAAGCGGCCAACTCCATGTGCTGGAGAGAACGGCCAGCGTCGAATTCCGGGCGGCCGCCGCGGTCCATCACCACGGCCACCGCCAGCGGCGCGCCGCCAATGAACGCTCCGGAACTGGCAATAGCCCCGATTTGACCCAGGGTGTCCCGGTTGCGAATGACAATGAAGTGCCACGGTTGCCGGTTGCGGGCGCTGGGCGACCAGCGGGCCGCCTGCAACATCCGCCGCACCACGCCCTCCGGCACGGGGTCGGGCCTGAAGCTGCGCACCGTCAGCCGCGACCTGATGCACTGGTAAACGTCCATTGGGGGGCCTCCTGTTCCACGCTGATTCATTGCTGAGATTATACCCGTTGAACAGCCACAACCGGCAAATTCAACAATGGCCATTCCTCCCAATTCAATAGGCCGATGCCATGGGAAAGTACGGCAGAGGCTAATGCGCACCGGAATTGCCGGTGTCCGCTATACTGCGCTGACGGCTATAATCGCCTTATATTCAACCCCCTGGAGGTACGCGATGCCGAGAGTTGCCCTGGATTTGAACAACGCACCCGACCGGGCACAGGTCAAAGCACAGTGGCGGGTGGCCTCGGGGCTGGCGCCCGGAGAGCCCAACGAGGGGCTGACAGCGCAGCTTCTGGCAAGCCCGGCCCGCCTGGCAGATTATGACGATTCGGGCTGGGAGATTTGCGACAACATCCGTCAAAGCCTGTCTGTGGGTTTCACCTTCGCTTGGTATCGCATTGCGGTGGAGTTGCCCGAAACGGTCAAGGGTATGCCGGTGGCCGGGGCGCGGCTCTGGTTCGAGACTAATGCAGACAACTACGGCGAGGTCTGGGTCAACGGAGAAATCGACCGCTCCGCCGGGACCATAGTCGGCCTCAACAATCCGCAGCGAGTCGAACTCGCCACCACCGCCGAGCCGGGCGAGACCTACGTCATCGCCTGCCTGGTGGCCAACGGCCCTCTGGCCGCGCCGCGCGGGGGCATCTTCCTGCGCTACGCTTATCTCGCCTTTGAGGTTACTGACAACTGAGTCACCCTCTCCCAGAGGTGGAGAGTATTTTGGAGGTGGTATGGCCCGGAAGAAAGGAACCGCCCTGCTCATGGTCTACGCCGACGTGGACATCGAGCACGACGCCGAATTCAACCGCTGGTACAACGAGGAACACATCCCGGAGCGGCTGAGCGCCCCCGGATTCCTCGACGGCGCGCGCTATGAGGCTCTGAAGGGTGGCCCGCGATACCTCGCGGTCTATGAACTGGAATCGGCGGAGGCGTTGCAGTCCGATGAATACCTGCGAATGAGCAACAACCCGACGCCGTGGACTCAGCAGATGTCTCCCAACGCCGTGGGACGCAGCATGGTGCGCAACGTCTACACCCAGATATACCCCGAAGGGGGTGACGACCCCGACACCCTCGGCCGGGGCATGGCTCCCGCCCTGCAAATCGGGCGGATGGACGTTCCCGCGGAGCTGGAGGCAAAATACAACGGCTACTACGATAACGTCCGCACTCCGGGCAATCTGCAAATTCCCGGTTGCCTGTTCGTGCGGCGCTACCACGCGGCTGAGGGCAGCCCAAAGTATCTGACCATGTACGAGTTCGAGCACGAAAAGGTGCCGGAGACCCTGGCATGGGAGAAACAGCGCACCCAGGACACAATGAACCAGTACATTGGCGGCGCCTACGGCCACGCGCCCGGCTCCCCCGGCGTCTACCGCCGGGTGTTCCCGCCGCGGGCCTTTTAAGGAACCGGGAAGCCCTTTCCCTCTCCCTATGGGAAAGGGAAAGGGTGAGGGCGTTTCCTCACGAACTGAAGCATCAACAGTCTGACCAAATTGGACATACGGAGGCCATCCAATGTTCCTGATGCGGTTTACCGAGCGGGCCTATGTGGATTACACGGAGGAGGATGTTCGGAACAGCCCCAACAGCGCCGTGCGACTGACCTTCTCCAACTCCAACTTCGACCCTCAGCGCGGCTCCCAACTCTACAATATGTACCTTGACGAGTACGAATACTCGGAAGAAGTGGGCTTCGACGGCCTGATGCTGAACGAACACCACAATACGCCTACCTGTCTAGGCGCCACCATGAACCTGGAAGCGGCAATCCTGGCCCGCATTACCAAGAAGCCCAAGATTGTGCTGCTGGGCAACCCGTTGCCCATCTTCGACAACCCCATTCGTCTTGCCGAAGAGCTGGCCGAGATAGACATGATTTCCGGCGGTCGGCTGGTTTCAGGCTTTGTGCGCGGGACGGGTGTGGAAAGCCTGGCCACCAACACCAACCCGCTGTTCAACCGGGAGCGGTTCGAGGAAGCCCACGACCTGGTAATCAAGACCTGGACCGAACCGGGACCCTGGCGCTGGGAAGGAAAGCATTACCAATTCCGCGTGGTCAACCCCTTCCAGGTACCGATGCAGAAGCCCCATCCGCCCATCTGGATCCCGGGCACCGGCAGCCCGGAAACCCTGGTCTGGTGCGCCGAACACCGCTATCCCTACATCTTCCTGGAAACCGACATACAGTCCACCCAGGACATGAAGGAGATCTATGCCGAGAACGCCAGGCAGGTCGGCTACGAGCCTGGGCCGGAGCATTTGGGCTACCTGGTGCGCATCCACGTGCAGGACACAGACGAGAAGGCCAGGGAGGTTGGCAAAGGCTACATGACCGGCAATATCGGCGTGGGCCGCATCCCCCTGCCCCGCGACTACCAGTCGCCGGTGGGCTACGCCAGCGCCAGCCAGGACCCGCGATACCTGCGCATCCGGGAACAGATCCGCTCCGACCCCTTCCGTGTCGGCGGGTTGGACACGGCAGCCTACGACCAGATCCTCGATTCGCACCGCTGGATCATCGGCAGCCCCGAGACAGTGATCCGGCAACTGCGGGAAGTGCTTTCGGTGATGCGCCCGGGCATCCTGTCTATCTGGACCAACGACGGCAACATCAGCCATGAGGACACCATGCGCTGCCTGGAACTGATGGGCCAGGAAGTGTTGCCCGCCCTCCGAGAAATCGGCGAGGAGCTGGAACTGACCGACCCGTTCCAGCGCACGCCATAACTAGACATAAACAATTACAAACGCAGGCAAAGCAAACCGGGGAGCGGGAATAAACCCGCTCCCCGGTTTGCTTTGCTACAGGCGGGCTCCGTTAACCCCTTGCCTGGTTTTGCGCGATTTCAGCGGCTTAGCTGCCAGGTCTTGATGGTCAGCCGGGCCACTGGGTTGCGCCAGTCGTGCATGGCCGGGTCCAGGCCGGAGCCTTCACCGCCGTGGATTCCCGCGTGGACGTGGACGTAGCCCTCGGCCGACGCTTCGTCCTCAACGTGATTGCCGCATGGCGGGCCGGGGATGTAGTCGCAACTCTCGCTGTTGGCCTCGCTGCCCGAGTCGTAGGCCGTCAGGTAGAGTGTGCGCGACTTGGAAAGGTCAATGCTGTTTCCGCCGATGAAGGCGTCGTTGGTGGACACCATCATACTGACGAAGGACATCATGGTATCGCCGTCGTCAATGTCGAAGCTGGCGGTGACGGTATGGCCGGGCAGGACGGGACCCTCGCCGAAGTTCATCATCATTGCGCCATCTTCCGTGGACGCTTCCCCTTCCATCATCATCATGGATTCATCGCCCATCATCATGGAGCCATCTTCCATCATCATCATGGATTCATCGCCCATCATCATCATGGTGTCGCTGCCTTTGAACATGGTTTTCAGGCCGCTGGAGTCGGCGTCTTCCGCCATTTTCGCCAGGGCATCGCTGGCAGGCTCGCCCAGCGCGTAGATGGAAGCGGCGCTCTGGTCATGCCTTGCGACAAAGACCGGAGACAGTATCTGCCCGCGGGTCAGGTTGGTGATAGACACCTCAACCTTGAGATTGGCGTCGTGGCCGTCGGCGCTGAGCAGCCCTCCGGCCAGTAGAGCCAGCAACACGGCAAGCCCGGCCGACGCCGCGAATATGGGGTACCTTTGTCCTCATCTTGACGCTCCTTAAGAAAAAGATTCTGCCATAGGCGCATGGTTGCGCGGCAACCGGCGCGTAATCCTACAATCAGAGATTGTGATCTGTCAAAACCTCCGGCGCAACGACAGGGTCTTTTATTTCTCTCTCTCCCTTGATAGAGAGGGGCTGGGGTGAGGGTGGAATGCGGGGCTGGAACGATGGCTGCCCGCGCAACAAAGACGCCCCCACCCTAACCCTCCCCCGAAGGGAGAGGGGACAATTAAAAGGCCCTGGCGCAACGCTCCGGGACCTGCGCCCTACTCCTCGCCCCACATCGCCTCCAGGATCCGGCCCGGGGTCATTGGCAGGTCCAAAAGGCGCTTGCCGGTGGCGCGCGATACGGCGTTGGCGACGGCGGCCAGCGGCGGCACCAGCGGCACCTCGCCCGTCCCTCGCACACCGAAGGGGTGGCCGGGGTTTGGCACTTCCACGACGACCGTGTCAATCATAGGCAGGTCCAGGCTGGTGGGCATCCGGTAATCGAGGAAGCTGGAGTTCAGCATCCGGCCCTGTTCGTTAAGGAAGTATTCCTCGTTCAGCGCCCAGCCGATGCCCTGCACCACGCCGCCTTGAATCTGGCCCTCAACGTAGCTGGGGTGGATGGCCCGCCCGGCGTCCTGGAGGGCGGTGTAGCGCAGGATGGTCACCTTTCCTGTATCGGGATCAACCTCCACGTCCACGATGTGCAGGCCGAAGGCGTTGCCGACGCCGCCTGGGTTTACCGTGGCCCGGCCCACGATGGGGCCGCCGGTGCCGTTGAGCCGGGGCGCCAAGGCCTGGAAGGTGATGCTCAACTCGGGGTCCTGTTTGTGGGACAGGACACCCTTGTTGAATTCCACATCCTCCGGCGACACGTCCCAGATGCGGGCGGCCCGCTCGATCACCTGCCGCTTGATGTCCTGGGCCGCGTCGTGGCAGGCCGTGCCCATCTTGAAGGTCACTCCGCTCCCGCCGGCCCCCGAGCTGTAGCCTATGGAATCGGTGTCCGCCACCGACGGCTTGATCGTCTCCACCGGGATACCCAGCACCTCTGCCACCTGCATGGCCATGACGGCGCGGGAGCCTCCGATGTCCGGCGAACCCTCGATGAGGCTGACGGTGCCGTCGGGGTTGACGCTGGCGACGGCGCTGGCCGGGCCGGAGCTGTTGAACCATGCGCCGGCAGCCACGCCACGGCCACGATTGGAGCCTGTGAGCGGCTCCGCCAGGTGAGGGTGCTCCTGGGCCGCTTGCAGCGTCTCGACAAACCCAATCTTGCGGAATACCGGGCCGGTGGGCTGACGGCTTCCCTCTTTGGCCGCGTTGCGCAGCCGAAACTCCACCGGGTCCATGCCGAGTTGCTCGCAGATTTCGTCAATGACCGACTCGGCGGCGAAGGCCGCCGTGGGCGAGCCGGGAGCGCGATATGCCGCCGCCTTCTGGGTGTTGACCACCACGTCTATGCCCTCGATAAAGCTGTTGGGCACCTCGTAGGGGGCCAGCATCGTACGGCAGCCCGACGGCACTGGCGAGCCGGGGAACGCGCCCGCCTCGTAGACCAGGGTGCAATCGGCGGCGATGAGCTTGCCCTCGCGGGTGGCGCCCAGCTTGACGCGGATGTGGCTGGCTGAGGTAGGGCCGGTGCCTTCAAAGACCTCTCCCCGCGTCATGGCAATTTTCACGGGCTGACCGCACTTGCGGGAGAGGGCCGCGACCACCGGCTCCAGGTAACAACCGCCCTGGCCTTTGCCCCCGAACCCGCCTCCGATCTCCATCGGTATGATTTTGAGGCGAGACACGCTGACGCCCAGGATGGCGGCGGTGTGGTCCCGCAGGGCGAAATGGCCTTGGCTGCTAGCCCAGATGGTCGCCGTGCCGTCGGTGCTCCACTGCGCGGTTGCCGAGTGGGGTTCGATGTAGCCCTGATGCACCGGGCGGGTGTGGAACTCGCGCTCGACGATCACGTCGGACTCGGCAAACCCGGAATCCGGGTCGCCCAAGCGGAACTCGAAGCGGTTGGATACGTTGCTGGGCTTGCCCGAGTCTCCCCATCCGCCCTGCCGCATATTGGGGTCGGAGAGCGTAACAAGACGGTCGTGGAGAACGGGAGCGTCGTCGCGCATGGCGGCGTCGGCGCTCAGGACCGGCGGCAGGACTTCATAGTCCACGTCCAAGGCCGCCAGCGCCGCTTCCGCTGCGGCCGCAGAGGTTGCCGCCACGGCGGCGACGGCGTGGCCGCAATACAGGGCCTTCTCGCGGGCCATCACGTTGCGGCTGTAAAAGCCGTAGTTGACCGTCATTCCTTCTTCCTGGTCGGCTATCTCGGTGGATACGTCCGGCAGGTCTGCGGAGGTCACTACGGCCTTGACGCCGGGTATGGCGAGGGCGCGGGTGGCGTCGATGCCGCGGATGACGGCGTGGGCGTGGGGGCTGCGCAGTACCTTGCCCACCAGCCAGCCCGGTGGGTGGATATCGGCGGCGTAACGGGCGCGCCCAGTCACCTTGTCCGGTCCGTCGTGGCGAATGGGCCGGGTGCCAATGACGTCGAACTCGCTCTGAGCGGGAACTGCATTCGCTTGTTCAGTTGTCATAATCACGTCCTGGACTCATTTTCTAATGTTTACATAACTGTAAACGGATGTTCAGCAACCCTTATATTACCGCTGGGGCAGGCTGCAAGGATCAAATTCAATGGGCATCCTCTACAGGGGGTAGAGAGTCCAGCCGCGGCGGCCGGTATTGTTGACCCGGAACAGGTGGCCGCCCCTGGTAGTGACGTAAAGGGTATCCAAGGCCCTCCCTCCGAAGGCGCAGTTGGTGGGCCAGTCGGCGGGCACCGGGTGGGTCTCGATGATGCGGCCCGATGGCGCAAACACATGAATCAGCGGTCCTGGTCCGGCCTGACGCCAGCCTCCCGCGGCGATAATGTTGCCATCCACGTCCAGGCACATCCCGTCCAGCCCCCGGTGAACTCCGCGAAAGTCCCGGCCAAAGGAGTGAAGCACCAGCGGCTCCCCCAAGGAATCGTCGGACTGAAGCGGGTAGGCCCGCAGGTCGCGGGTGCCTTCGTAGTCGCTCTGCACCACGTACAGGGTCCGCTCATTCTGCGACAGCAAAATCCCGTTGGGCGCCCAGGTATCGAAAGTCATCCGTCGCAGCGCCCAACCACCCTCTGCCTCCGGGTCGGGGTCGAGGCGCAGCACCGAGGCGTGATCCAACTCCCGCTCTTCCAGTGGAATCTGTCCGGCGGGGTCGGTGAACCAGATGCGCCCCTTGCGGTCAATGGCCAGGTCATTGGGCCGGTTGTGCGCCTTGCCGTCCAGCAGGTTGGGCAGGGCCGCGGTGGCGCCGTTGGATCCAAAATGCAGGATGCGTCTTCCTCCGCCGGAACAGCCGTAGAGGTTGCCCTGGGCATCGAAATTCAGGCCGTTGGTCCCGTTGGCGCCGGTGCGATACTCGGTGCAATCGCCCGTCTCCGGGTCGTAGCGCATAATCCGGCTGTTGGGGATATCGGTGAACAGCAGGGCCTGTCCGTCCCAGGCCGGCCCCTCGCTGGTGCCGCCGTATGGCCCGGCCACCAGTTCAAATTCCCAGCTCATACATTCCTCCCAGTATTCTCCTCTCCCTCTGGGAGAAGGTCAGCGTGAAGCGTTTCCCGTAGCGGTTAACGCCTATTTCTAACTGACAAATCGTGCGCCGACGCTGCCCATGCGGGAATAGGTGACCTTCACAGAGTCGCCGGGCTTGAGCTGCGCCGGGGTCACCATCGAGCCTGAGATGATGGTCTCACCTGCCCGCAGATAGTCTCCGAATTCGGCCAGCTTGTTGGCCAGCCAGACGACCGGGTTAATTGGGTTGCCCATCACCTCGAACCCGGTCCCGGAGCCGTGCAGTTCGCCGTTGAACTCCACCGTCACGCCCTCGTACTGCAAGTCCAGGCCTTCCAGAGGACACAGCCGGGAGCCGACCACCAGCCCGCCGTGCAGGGCGTTGTGGATGATGACGTCGGTAGCCCGGATGCCATCGCCCTGAACCTTCAGATCAACCAGTTCCAGCGACGGCAGGACGCCCAGTGTGGCCCGCATCACGTCGACCGGCGTGACGCCGGGGCCACGCAGGTCATCGCCCAGCACGAAGGCAATCTCTGCCTCGATGTGTGGAGCGGTCAGGTTGCCGATTGGCACGTCGGAATCGCTGGCGTAGACGCATCGGTCAAGGATGTGGCCATAGCAGGGATCGTGAACGCCGAGGTGGTCTCGGGACGCCTTGGTGGTCAGCGCCACCTTGTGGCCTGCAATCACCTCGGCAGGTTCCAATTCGCTGAGGAATCTGTACTGTGACTGGTAGGCTTCCCGCTCCGTGAATCCCGTGGACGCCAGTGGCGCCGCCGCGACCCCGGTGCGAAAGCTGCGCCGAACAACGGCGACTGCGCCGTTGCTCCGGTCGCCTCCCGCCGATACCATCGCGGGGTGAACATCATGCGTTGTCGGTCTCATTTCCATCCCGCCGGTCTGATTAGCCTCTAAAGGGCCGAATTGCGCCCATTGTACACCCGCCGGAACCGGGGCCGGTGCCGTTTGTCCAGTTACGGCGTTACAGTATAATTAAGACAACAATATCAGCGAGCTGTTTGGCGTAAGAATCGAGAGGGCATTGATGACAGTCTGGGTTGTCAGAGGCGGGAGGATAGGTGAATTTGAGGAAACATTCTTGTCCCAGAGTATAGTCGGCATACACTTCAGCCTGCGTCAAAGCATAACGGATTTCAGTAGCAGGGATGTGCTACGGGAACACACGAGGACGAGGAATGCCGCTGACCAGCTATGGAACTTCACCCACGAGATTCGTAACGGCGATATAGTAGTTTTACCCCGAAAGCGGCCTAGAGTCATAGTTGTGGGTCGAGTATCCGGTGACTACCAATATCGGCAAGACTTGGAACCTCCTCATGTTCGCCCGGTGAATTGGATAGCGCGGGAAATTCCTCGAACAGATTTCGGACAAGACTTGCTTAATTCCTTTGACAGGCAAACAACGGTCTATCGCGTCCGGGCTGGTAACGCCGAATCTCGCATAGGCAAAATAGTAGCCCAACACTTGGCCGGGATTCCAACTGACGACGCTGACTCTGTGGAGGCGGCCAGTGAAAACGAGGAATTTAATGTTGACTTGGAGGAGCAAATCACTGGCCGAATCATAGAGCGAGTCCGACAGCGATTCTTCGGCGCCCGGCTGGAATACTTGGTGGGCAGCATCTTACGAGCTTCGGGCTACCACGCGATAGAGACCCGGCAGGGACCGGACGTAGGCGTAGTCGCCGGACAGGGCGGCTTGGGATTCGGCCACCCTCGGCTGTGCGTTCAGGTGAAGTCCGGCCGCTCCGCCGTAGACATTTCCGACTATAACCGGCTTCAAGGCAACATTGGGGCCTACGGAGCCGATCACGGACTGTTGGTTAGCCTTGGCGATTTTACCCGGGCAGTACGAAACGAAAATGAACGCTCTTTCTTCCAAATCCGGCTGTGGGGGCCTTACGAGCTAGTGGACAGACTGCTGGACACTTACGACGCTCTGCCGGACGATATCAAGAGAGAAATTCCACTGAGAAACCGCAGAATCCTGATTGAAACGGCAGAATAGCACAGGAGGCGGATTATGGCCGGCACTGTAGACCTCAACAGTACCATCGGCGATATGCTGGACCGGCAGGCGGCCCGCTATGCCGATAGGGACGCGCTGGTTCACATCGACACCGGCGCGCGATATTCCTATGCAGAGCTCCGCGATGAGGTGGATCGCGTGGCCCGGGGGCTGATGGCCCTGGGAATTCAGCGCGGGCGCCACGTCGGCATCTGGGCCACCAACTACAGCGAATGGGTGCTGACCCAGTTGGCAACTGCAAAGATCGGCGCGGTGATGGTCAATGTCAATCCGGCTTACCGCACTCACGAACTGGCCTACGTGCTGGAGCAGTCGGAGGCCAACGCCCTGGTTCTCATCGGCCGGTTCCGAAACTCGGACTACGTGGCGATGCTCAACGAGGTGGTCCCGGAGATCAGGGACTCCAATCCCGGAGAGTTGCGCAGTACACGGTTCTCCTATCTGCGCGACATAATTTACATTCCGCCCCACGGGGAGGAAGAGGACCAATCCACGCCCGCAGGGATGTGGGCCTGGGACGAAATGGTGGCGAAGCACACTGAGGTATCCCCCGCGCAACTGGCGTCCAGGCAGGCCGAATGCCGTCCCGACGACCCGGTAAACATTCAATACACTTCCGGCACCACAGGAAACCCCAAGGGCGCGATGCTCACACATCACAACCTCGTGGCCAACGCGGTCTACGTGGGCGACGCCATCGAGCTTACGGAGCATGACCGGCTGTGCATCCCGGTGCCCTTCTATCACTGCTTCGGCTGTGTCATGGGAAACCTGGGCTGCGTGACTCACGGGTCGGCGATTATCATCCCTTCGGAACACTTTGACCCGCTGAAAACGCTACAGGCGTTGGAGCGGGAGAGTTGCACCGCCCTGTACGGCGTGCCAACCATGTTTATCGCGCAACTGGGCCACGCCGATTTCGACAGCTTCGACGTCTCTTCCCTTCGCACCGGGATCATGGCCGGCTCCCCTTGCCCCATCGAGGTAATGCGGCAGGTCATCGACAGGATGGGCGCACACCAGATGACAATAGCCTACGGCCAGACCGAGGCCTCGCCGGTTATCACGCAAACACTGACGACTGACTCCATCGAGCGGCGCGTCTCCACCGTGGGCAAGGTGCTGCCGGGCGTCGAGGCAAGGGTCGTTGACCACGAGACCGGCCAGGTGGTCGGCCCCGAAGCACAAGGCGAACTACAGACGCGCAGCTCAATGGTGATGCGCGGCTACTACAATATGCCCGAAGCCACCGCCGCCGCCATCGACGAGGAAGGCTGGCTGCACACCGGCGACCTGGCGACGGTGGACGAAGACGGCTACTACAAGATCACCGGCCGCCTGAAGGACATGATCATCAGGGGCGGCGAGAACGTCTATCCGAGGGAAGTCGAGGAATTCCTGTACACCCACCCCAAAATTTCCGACGTGCAGGTCATCGGCGTTCCCGACGAGCGCTTCGTCGAAGAGGTCATGGCCTGGGTGATGCTGAAGCCCGGCGAGACCGTCGGCGCGGAGGAAATTCGTGAATTCTGCCGGGGCAAGATCGCCCACTACAAGATTCCCCGCTACGTCAAAGTCACCAGTGAGTTCCCCATGACGGTGACCGGAAAAATACAGAAATTCCGTATGCGGGAGATGGCAGTGGAGGAGTTGGGCTTGCAGGCGGCCAGCCAGATTGAAACTGCGTAAGTGGCTTTCAACCTACCCCTTTCAATCTACCCGGGGAATCGCACTAACCCCAACCGCTCGCCCTGAGCTTGTACAGGGGCGAGCGGTTTCTCGTCTCACGACCGCTGGCAATCAACGAAAGGCCCGCTCATTCTTCGACAGGTTCAGGATGAACGGGCCTTCCCTCGGATTATTGCAGTGGTTTATTACAGCCGCCGGGCTAGTTGGTGCGGCCCACGATGCCCTGGGCCAGCCAGTCCACGCCTTGCAGGTATTCGTCGGTCGCGGTTTCGCCATCGGCGATGCGAACCTCGCCGTCCTGGTCATAGATGGGGCCGGTGAAAGGCGAGATGCTGCCGTCGCGCAGTCCCTCCACGGCGTCGAGCACCAGCTGCCGCGTCTCGTCGTCGACCGAGCTGCCGAAGGGCGCCAGCTTGGCCCAGCCCGCTTCGATTCCGGCCAGCTTGACCGAGCTGCGGTAGACGCCGGTGCGTATTTCTTGGATGATTTGGGCCATTATCGGCCCCCAGTTCCATGTTGCTCCGGTAATCCAGTAGTTGGGCGCCGCCGCGCTCGCGTCGTAGTGGAAGCCGGTCACCCAGACCCCGGCTCTCTCGGCAGCTTCAACCACGGTCTTGGTGCAGTCCTGTTGCAGCGACAGCACGTCCACCCCGGCGTCGGTCAGGGTATTCACCGCCGTCACCTGCTTTGCCGGGTCGCACCAGTCGCTCGTGAATACAACGGTGGTCTCCATGTCGGGGTTGACTGACTGCGCTCCCAAGTGAAAGGCGTTGATGTTCAGCAGGCTGGACGGGATGGGGAAGGCGGCTATAAATCCCAGCTTGTTACTCTTGGTGACCGTCCCGGCAGCGCGTCCGGCGGCGTATTCCAACTGCCAGATGTTGGCGAAGAACGACCCGTAATTCTCGAATATCTCCAGGTCGCCCAGGTGGAGGAACATTGTCTCCGGGTGCTTTTCAAGGATTGCTTTGGTCGGATCGGAATAGCCGAAGCTGGTGGGAATGACTATGGTTGCGCCGTCCCGGATCATCTGCTCGGCCACTGCCTGGACCTCTACGGTCTCCGGCACGTTTTCAGCGCGGATCACCTCCACGTCCGGGAATACCTGTTCCACGTAGTCTGCGCCGGAGGCTGCGGCCTGGTTCCAGCCCAGGTCGCGCTGCGAACCGACGAATATGATGCCCACCTTCAGCTTCTCGCCCTCCGCCAGCGGGCGGGCGGCAGCGGCGAAGTCGCCGGTGGGGCGGAAGGCGCTGTTGGCCCGGCCCTGCTCGAATACCTCCATGAACTCGTCGGGCGAGCCGCCGCCCAACAACTCCATGCTGGGGGTGGCAAGAGATGCGGGGGCGGGCGGGGCGGAAGTGGCGGTAGGAGACGGGGCAAGAACGGTCGGGGTGGGGGTGGGCGTTTCTGACCCGCCGCAGGCCAGCATCGCAGCGACCAAGACGGCCAGTGCTGCCGTCAGGACTGCGGGGATGGGGATGCGAAACTTTGAGAACAGTCCAAGCAGCACAGCGTACATCCCTTCAGAAGTTTAGCCAGCGGTGACGTGGGCGTACCATTCGGAGGTTTCCTGACCGGGCTCGGGTAACACTTCGCCGCCTTCCATCGCCCAGGACGCCGGGGTCTCGCCAATGCGTCCGCTTATATCCTCGCGGGAAACGCCGGTGTGGGTTGCGAAGGAGTTCAGCAGGGCATTCAGCAACTGGTCCTTGACTTCCTGGGAGCGGCCGGCGCGATTGATGGCGTCGAGGTAGTAGCGGGTGGTGTAGGCAGACCCATCCTCGGGCTGCTCGTCGAAGTAGACGTGGACGAAGTGGCGAGGGGCAAGGGTCGAACCACAATGGATGTCGGTAACGTCCACGGCGATCTTCTCACGCTGTTCGAAGGGAACGGAGCCCGTAGGAACTTTAAACCGGTATATGGGCATCGCTTCTCTCCTGTTTTTGTGGCTTAGGCGATTAATTTCTGGATTTATTCCTGGTAGTAGCGATAGCTGAAGTCTGCGGCGCCGACCACAAGTTCAGCGGTGGTCTGTCCGGTTACTTCCATCCACATATTCTGGACGGTCTGCATGAACTCGATTCGCTTCTCCTGGGAGTAGCCATCGGGTATCCGGCTCCTGACCGACGATGAGGTCGAGACCTCACCACCGCGGAAACCGAACCCGTGGGGGATTACCTCGTAGTTCACTGTAATATCATCGGGGGCCTCGCCAAGAACTCCAGCGCCAATCTGGACCAGCCTGACGCTCAGTATCTCGCGCTGCTCGTCTGAAATTACCCCTTCCTGAATGGTGCAGTTGAACGTAATCACCGCTCATCCTTTATCCATGATATGCGTCCTATAAATTACAGCACACCGTTTGTTATTGCAACGGGCGAGGGGCCTGCCAACCAGGCAGGCTCACCCGCTCCGCAGAATGCCCTTCAGCCCCTCGGGCATGGCCCGGTCGGCCGCGCCGGTCCAGATTGCCAGCACACCCAGGGTGAGCACATAGGGCAGCATATCCAGCAGGAAGGGCGATACCGGGGCGCCCAAGGCTTGCAGTTGCAGTTGCAGCCCCACCGCTCCGCCGAAGAGGAACGCCCCCAGCATCCCTCGGAGGGGCGACCACAGCCCGAAAATCACCAGCGCCACCGCTATAAACCCCCGTCCGGCGGTCATCCCCTCCGACCAAGTATGGGTCAGCCCGATGGACAACTGCGCGCCGCCCAATCCGGCCAGCGCGCCGCCCAGCACGATGGCAGTCACTTGCAGGAGCGCGGGGTTGCGGCCGGCGGCGAAGGCCACCGCCGCATTCTCGCCGACGGCCCTCAGGCTCAGCCCCCAACGAGTGTATTGCAGCGCGAACCAGATGAGCGGGCCGAGTCCGTAGGCCGCGTAGGCCAATATGTCCTGCCGGAACAGCGCCTCGCCCAGGACCGGAATTTTGGCCAGGCCTGGGATGGCGATGGGGTTGAGCCCCTGAATGATGGCGTCCACGTAGTTCCGGCCCACATAGGCAGTGACTCCCCCCGCGAACAGGGTGAGGGCCAGGCCGGTAGCCAACTGGTTGGTGTCGCGATAGATGACCAGGTAGGCGTGAATCGAAGCGGCCAGTCCACCGGCGGCCAGTCCCGCCAGAACGCCGATCCCCGCCGAGCCCGTTTCCGCCGTTGCCAGGAACCCAAAGCAGGCCCCCATCAGCAGGCATCCCTCCATGCCCAGGTTGATGCGTCCCGCTCGCTCGGTTATCAGCTCTCCGTAGACGGCATACAGCACGGAGATGCCGGGGCCCACCGCGCCGGTCAGCGCGCCGCTTATCACCAGCCAGAAGGTGCTCACAGCGCCCTTCGCTCCACCCGCCGGAGGCCCAGGACGAAGAACAGGGCCAGCCCTATCAGTACCAGCCCGGCCGACGATGGCAGCCCGACGGTCAATTGCAACACGTCGCCGGCCACCAAGAACACGGCAATCAGAAAGCAGGCGGCGACAATGACGATGGGGTTATGCCCGGCCAGCCAGCTCGCCAGCAGACCCAGGTAGCCCAGATTGTCGGAGATGCCGGGGCGGAGGTCGTGGTGAATGCCGGATACCTCCACCATTCCGGCCAGCCCGGCCAGCCCTCCCCCGGCAATCATGGCAGCTATAACATACTTGTCCACCGCGATACCCCGCCGCCGGGCGGCTTCCGGATTGCCGCCCACCGCCCGCATTTTGAAGCCCCATATAGTGCGGGTGAGGATTACATAGGTGACAACGAGCGCGATTGCCGGGGCCAGAAAGCCCCAGTGAAACCGCGTCCCGGCGATTGCAGGGAAAATGGACGCAACGTCAAAGGGTGAGGTGTAGGGGTAGCCCAGGCCCTCTGGGTTCTTCCACGGGCCGAATACGAACACGTTGACCAGCAGAATTGCGACATAGTTGGCGAGAAGCGTCGAGATGACTTCGTTCACGCCACGCCAGCGTCTAAGCAGGGCCGCCAGCGCCGCCCACAGCCCGCCGCCGATACTCCCGGCGACTGCCATGGCCGGCAGCATCAGCCATACTTGCCCGGCGGGGAAGAACAGAGCGACCCCGGTGGCTGTCAGCGCCCCGACGTACAATTGCCCCTCCCCGCCCACGTTGACCAGCCCGACGCGGGTGGGTATAGCGGTGGCGAGGGCGGTCAGGACCAGCGGAATCATGGTCACCCCGACCTCGCTGAGACCGAAGGAACTGCCGATGACGCCATGCCACGCTTCCAGAAGGGCGTCCACCGGGTCCCGCCCGGACGCCAGCAGAAAGAGGGCAAAGACAGCCAGTGCCAGCACCAGGCCCAACGCAGGACGGGGAACCGGCTGACTCGCCAGCGCAACGCACACTTGCCGGAAAGACAACGTTTCGGGAAGGAACTGCCGCAGGAGACTCATTGGGTTCCCGCAGCCGCGGCGTGTCCGGTCATCCGCAGGCCAATCTCCCGCACCGACGCTTCCCCTGACGTAAAGTGGCCGGCCACCCGGCCTCGGTACATGACCAGCAGGCGGTCGCTGAGGGCCAGCAATTCATCCAGGTCCTCCGATACCAGCACCGTGGCGGCCCCGGCGTCGCGCTGCTCCAGCAACAGGCGGCGGGTGGCCCCTGCGCTCAGGACATCCAAGCCGCGTGTCGGATAGTAGGCCAGCAACACCAAAGCGCCCTGCCCCAGCTCACCGGCCAGCGACACCCGTTGCACATTGCCGCCGGACAGCCGCTTGACCCGGACATCGGAGGCGGCCAGGGGCAACGGGAATCCAGTACGGACCCCGTCGGCGCCTCCAGTTATGCTGCGTCGGTCCAGCCAGAAGCCCTCCTGACAGCCCCTGCCCAGCCCGGCGAGCAGCAGGTTTTCGTCCACCCTCATTTCCGGCACCATAGCGTCTGCCAGAGGGTCTTCGGGGACAACCGCCACGCCTCGCTTCAAGGCTTCGGACGGGGTATGCCCGGCCAAAGGCCGGCCAAGCAACAGGATGCCGCCGCTCCGAACCGGCGCCAGGCCCAGCAGCGCCTCCCCCAGGTCCCGCTGTCCATTGCCGGCCACCCCGGCGACGCCCAGGATTTCGCCCCGGCGGACGCTGAAGCTGACGGAGTTCAGCCCGCTCTGCATCCCGCCGCCTGGGGAGATGCGGCCTGTGCTGACCTCTCGGAATTCCAGCGCTGTCTCGCCGATTTCCCGCCGATTTCCCTCGGCGTGAGTCTGCCCGGCAGCGTCGGCGCCGACCATTGCCGCGACCAGGCTCTCGGCGTCAAAGTCGCTGCGCGGAGCGTTGACTTCCAACCGGCCGCGACGCAGCACCGAGACTTTGTCGGCCACTGCCAGGGCTTCCCGCACTTTATGAGTGATGAACAGGATGGAATATCCGGTTTCTTTCAGTGCAGCAAACACTCGAAACAGGTTGTCAACCTCATGGGGCGCAAGCACACTGGTCGGCTCATCGAAAATCAGGAGCCGGGCCTCGGCCAGAAGCAGCTTAATCAACTCCACCCGCTGCCGCTCTCCCAAGGAAAGTTCGTCAACCCGGCGGTTGGGATCAATTTCCAGCCCGTACTCACCGGAGAACTTCTCGATGCGCCGCGCCAATTGGCGCCGGCGCAGCAGCCGGCCCTGTCCCGGCAGAAAGAGCGCCACGTTCTCGACGACCGACAGCGCCGGAATCAGCGAAAAATCCTGAAAGACCATGCCGATGTCCAAACGCCTGCCTGCTGCGGGGGAACCGAGGCGCACCGCCCGACCATCAACGAGGATAGAACCGGCGTCAGGGACATGGTATCCGTAGATGACCTTCATCAGGGTGCTTTTGCCGGAGCCGTTTTCACCCAGAACGGCGTGGACTTCGCCCCTCTGAACCACCAGGTCAATCCCGTCGTTGGCAACAACGCCTGGAAACGACTTGGTGATGTTGCGCAGTTCCAGCAGGGGTGGGCCACTGCCCTGCGAGTTACCTCGGTTGATGCCGGATGTCATTTTCGGTCCAGCCTGTTGAAGCCCAAATATGGCGCAGGTCAAGAAAAATTGTTGGGGCGCACAGTCGTGCGCCCCAACGCTGGTGGGAGTTATGGACGAAGCGACAGGCAGTGGCCCCGGCCAACTCCGGCTACCCTGCCGCTATGGCTCGAACTTCGAGGGCCTTTTCGGGCAGAGGGTGGCTGCTCCAGGTCGCGCCGTCGTCGGAAGTTCGGAACACTTGGCCGTCGCGGGCGGCGCAGGCGATGTTGGAAGGAGCGCGGGGGTCCACCGACACCGACATCATCGTGGAATCGGCGGTGATGCCACGGTCTACGCGCTCGAAGGTCTTGAACAGGTCGCGGCTGCGATACAGCGCACCCGTCCGGCTGCGGGCCGCCGCTCCGATGGAAACGTAGAGCATATTGGGGTCGTGGGGCGCGGCCTTCAGGTCGCGGGTGTATGTGACCTCCGAGAATTGCCCAAAATCCACCGGAATCCACTCGGCCCCCCGGTCCGGGCCGATGAACGGGCCCTGCCGCGTGGTGATGAACACCACATGGGGCAGTGCGGCGGAGCATTGGATGCCATGCAGGTCCAGCGTGTCCTCGCTGGGGGCCAGGCTGCCGGTGATTTCCTCCCATGTGTCGCCGCCGTCGGAGCTGCGAATCACGCCGGCAACTTCCAGTGCTGCGTACATCTCGTCGGGGAAGTTGGGGTCGGCGGTCAGGGCGACGACGCGGGTAGGGAAGGACATCGAGACTTCGTTGGAACCCATGTTGACTGCGTTCAGGCGACTCCACGACTCACCGCTGTTGGCGCTGCGGAAGATCTCGCCTGGGGCAGTGCCAAGGTACATCACCGTCGGGTCGCCGGGGCGGAACATGAAGCTCCACACCGGAGGCGCCACCCGCGGGTAGTCCATCCGCTCCCAGGAATCCCCCCGGTTTAGGCTGCGGTATGGACCCTCCTGCGTACCGGCGAAGACCACCTCGGGATTGTCCGGGTGGATGGCGATGCCGCAGATGGACGGTGATTCGGGCAGGCCGTTGGTAAGCTCTTCCCACGGCTCGCCCTCAGAGGCGAGCCGGTAGAGTCCGCTGGTCTCCGCTCCGGCAAAAATGTGAGTCATATCCGTTCTCTCCCGCGTATACGATTCGGGTGGCGTGCTGGGGTAGTCAGTTGTACGACGCGATCTCCTCCAGCTCAAAGCGGTAGTCTTCAATGACCGGGTTGGATAGCAGGTCCCGGCACATCCCGTCCACCGCCCTCTGGGCAGCTTCCGCCGCCAATCCGCTTATGCGGAGCTCCAGGTACTTGCCGATGCGAGCGTCCTCTGCGGATTCGTGTCCCATTCGCCGCAGGGCAGCCAACACCGTCTGCCCGGCAGGGTCGCTGACTGCCGGCTTCAGCGTAACGTATATTCTTGCCAGGTAGGTCATCCCGCTTCCGGTCTTCCCTCACTTTAGTCCTTTCACAGAGGAAAGGGGGAATTCTTCAATTCTCTTCTTGAAGTGGCGAGTCGCAATGGGGCCTAGCCTCCGGGCATACTGCCCTGTGCGCCGTGGCAGGATATAGCGCCTTCCGGCCCGAGCCTGCCGACGTAGTGCTCGAAGAACCGCTCGACGCGCTCCGCGTCGATGCCATCCATCACGTCCACCACGCCCCAGCCGGACAGTCCCACCTGCCCTTCGCTGATTTTGTCGTATGGGCGGACCACCGTAAAGTGGGTGCGCCAGCCCTCCTCAAGGTTGTTGTAAACGTCCTTCAGCGCATCAACGTCGGCTTGATCAGGCAGATTGTAGCTTACCACGATGTTCGAGTGCTCCAGGTTGTGGACAATCTGCTCG
Source organism: Dehalococcoidia bacterium (assembly GCA_965261945.1). Lineage (GTDB taxonomy): Bacteria > Chloroflexota > Dehalococcoidia > Lucifugimonadales > UBA3495 > VXOI01. The sequence goes on along the minus strand of CBDHEF010000002.1, from coordinate 801,520 downwards.
TCCGGCACGGGATCGGTGAAAAACCCACAGCTTTGGGGGACGCTCCAGTGATCGCCGGAGGCGGGAGGCGCGGAGTTATATTCCACATAGTCGTCATCATCGTCGTTGTTCAAGTCGACGTGGTCCTTGGTGCGCATGATGTCCTGCCTCTCGCCAACGCCGTCCACGTAGGCCCCGTCGGTGCCGTAGGTGATCTCGCCCGGGCCCCCGATGCTCTGCAATATGGGAACCGCGGCAAAACTGCCGATTACCAGTACGGCTATGATTATCGATACGATCAGGATCAGCATGTTTGTGCCGCCCTGGGAGGTCCGCGGTATTTCGAGATTTCGAGGCCGACGATTGCGGCGGTGTCTTGATTCGGGCAATGGGAATCTCCGTTGCGTGATTACCGATGGCGGAAACCAGAGTTAAAGGTTCTCCCCAGTCAACCTGACGTATGCCTCCCGGTAGCGTTCGGTGGTACGCGCCGCTACGTCATCGGGCAGTTCCGGGGCAGGTGGCTCGTGGTCCCAACCCTGTGCGTCCAGCCAGTCGCGGACGAACTGTTTGTCGAAATTGGGCTGGGAGCGTCCGGGGCTGTAACCCTCGGCGTCCCAGAAGCGGCTGGAGTCCGGAGTCAGCAACTCGTCTATCAGTATCAACTCGCCGTCCAGGACTCCGAACTCCATCTTGGTGTCGGCCAGGATAATGCCCCGCTCTCGGGCGTAGTCGTGAGCAAACCGGTAGACCGCCTTGCTGGTAGCCTCCAGCTTGGCCGCCATTTCCGCGCCCACCATGTCCACCACCTGCTGGTACGACATATTCTCGTCGTGGCCCTCTTCCGCCTTGGTGGTGGGAGTGAACAGCGGTTCGGGGAAGGGCTGGCCTTCCAGCAGTCCCGTCGGCATCTCCATCCCGGATACCGTCCCCTGGCGGCGGTACTCGCCCCAGGCCGAGCCGGTGATGTAGCCGCGAACGATGCACTCTACGTCTATTCGCTCAGCCCGCTTGACGACCATTGCCTGCCGGGCGACCTCAGCGGCGGCTCCCTCACCCCAACCCTCTCCCGGGGGGAGAGAAATTTTTTCCAGGTATCCGCCCGCGTCGGGAGAATCTGCCAAACAAATCAGATGGTTGGGGACAATGTGGGCGGTCTTGGAGAACCAGAAAGAAGAGATGCGATTCAGCACGAGGCCTTTATCTGGGATACCGTTGGGCAACACCACGTCGAAAGCGGAAATTCGATCTGTGGCCACCATCAGCAGCCGGCCTCCGCCCAGGTCGTAGGTATCGCGCACTTTGCCCCGGTGCATCCGTCCGGGCATGGGTGTCTCGATGATCATTCCATGTCCTCATGCAGATAAATTGGGTATGTCCTCTTTTTGTGAGCTTGTCGAACCACTGGATTCATCCGCACCCTGCCCCTCCCCCAAGGGAGGGGGACTTTCTCGCAGCCCCTAAACAGCGGTGCCCGCCAGGGCGGGCAACAGGCCCAGCCGCCGAAAGGTATCGTCAACGTAGCGGGTGTAATAGCCGTAATCGAAGATGCTCTCCAGTTCCGCCGGTGACAGATACGCCGCGACCGATGGATCGGACTTGAGCAGTTCGCGGAAGTCGCGTCCCTCGTCCCAGCAGCGGGCCGCGTTGGTCTGGACGATCTTGTAGGCATCCTCACGGGAGAGGCCCTTGTCCACCAGTTCCAGCAGCGCCCTCTGGCTGAAGACCAAGCCCCTGCTGCTCTCTATGTTGGCGTACATACGCTCCGGGAACACCCGCAGGCCCTCGATGATACGGGTGAAGATGCTCAGGATGTAGTCCAGAGCGAGGCAGGAGTCGGGCAGTATTATACGCTCCGCCGACGAATGGCTGATGTCCCGCTCGCCCCAGAGGGCCACGTTTTCCAGCGCGGTGACCGAGTTGCCTCGAATGAGGCGGGCCAGCCCGCAGATGCGCTCGGCGAGCTCCGGGTTGCGCTTGTGGGGCATGGAAGAGGAGCCTGTCTGCCCGTGGCCGAAGGGCTCTTCAAGTTCGTGGATTTCGGTGCGCTGCAACGACCGGACCTCAGTGGCGAACTTTTCCAGCGACGCCGCAATGAGCGCCAGCGTTGTGACGAAGTGGGCGTAACGATCCCGCTGGATGACCTGGTTGGAAACACCGGCTACCTTCAGGCCCAATTGCCGGCACACGCGCTCTTCCACGGAGGGCGGCACGGTGGCGTGGGTGCCAACGGCGCCGGAAATTTTGCCGACGCGCACCGTTTCCCGGGCCGCCACCAGCCGCTCCCGCTGGCGGGTCATTTCGTCCCACCACAGGGCCAGCTTGAGGCCAAGCGTCATCGGCTCGGCGTGTACGCCGTGGGTACGCCCCATCATCAGCGTGTCCTTGTGGCGCAGCGACTGCTCCGCAAGGGCGGCAATGGCCCGGTCCAATTCATCCAGCAGCAGTCCTCCGGCCCCGACCAGTTGCAGGTCCAGGCCAGTGTCCAGCATATCGCTGGAAGTCAGGCCCAGGTGCAGCCATCGCCCCTCCGGCCCCATTGAGCCGGTGATGGAGGATATAAAGGCGGTCACGTCGTGGCGGGTGGTCTGGAAAATTTCATCCATCCGCTGCGGGTCGTACTTGGCGGCGCGGAGCAGGGCCATGTCCTCGGGAGGGATGACGCCCTCTTCGCACCAGGCTTCGCAGACGGCCAACTCTACAGCCAGCCACTTTTCGTACTTGTTATCGTCGGACCAGACCCGCTTCATGGCAGGCCGGGAGTATCGGTCAATCACAGTCAGGGCCCCATTTGCTGAGGTGGCGGCGTCAGTCGGAAGCCGCGCCGTTCAGGTGGAGTTCGCGCACCGTCAGCAGGATGGACTTGAAGTCCTGGAATGGCTGGTACTCTATACCTTCTTCTTCGCAGAAACGGGCCAGCGTCCGGTGGGCGAACACCATGTCGGCCTGCCGCGAGGCCTCCTGGTCGGAGGCGCCGTCACCGGCAAAAATGACATAGTGACCCTGCCGTTGGTACTGCTCGACAATGAGGGACTTGGAGTTGCCCTGCCCTTCCCTGCCGGGGTAGGCGTGATTGTAGTGATAGGAAATCCGCCCCTGCTCGAAACTGGTGCCAACGGCGTAGATGGGTACGTCGCCGAAACCGTCCCGCTCAAGCAGGGCAGAGATGTAAAAGTCCAAGCCCTGACTAACCACTGCAAAGGGAATGCCGTTGCTGCGGCAGAAGAAATGCAACTCTGTGAAGTAGGGACGCAGGCTTGCGTATTCCCTAACATAGTGCTGCATCGCGGAGCGGTCGGCGCGGATGTTGCGGAAGGCGATTTCCTGGTATTCCTTCAGGCTCATCTCGCCGTTGCGAAACTGCTGGCGCACCTCGGTCCAGGTGGGGTCGCCGAAACGGTTAAGCAACATCTCCGCCACGTTCTGCGCAGCGGCAGTGTCGTCAAAATCGGTAAGGAAAGCGGGAGAAAGTTTACCGCTCGCGGAGTTCGCGCCGGTAGTCGTCATATGCTTGCCTGATTTCAGGGTGCTGAAGACCCAAGATTTGAGCGGCGAAGAAGGCGGCGTTACGCGCGCCCCAAGACCCGACGGCCATGCAGGCCACCGGGATACCCGGCGGCATTTGAGCCGTGGCCAGTAAAGCGTCCATGCCCTTCAGTTCGCTGGAAGCCAGCGGGATGCCGATGACCGGCAGGGTGGACCATGCGGCTAGGGCGCCGCCCAAAGCAGCCGAACCGCCTGCGGCGGCGATAAGCACCTGTAGGCCCCGCTCTCGCGCCTGCTGGGCGTATTCCGCCACCCGCTCCGGCGTCCGGTGCGCCGACATAACCCGGACTTCGTATTCGATTCCCAATTGTTCCAGCGTCTTTACGGCGTCGTTCACAACCGCCTCGTCAGACGCGCTTCCCATTATGACCCCTACCAGCGGCACGGCAGCCTCCGGTTCAAGCCTTCGGTCATGGCTGATTTTCCTCCCGTTTCACTTCCAAGCCCCCGAGTATACTTCTCTTGCCGCCGCGCGGCGACATCCAGACAGGAAACCATGATACCACCTGCGGCGGTGTCACTGGGATATTCCAACGCTTCAGCCGGATAAACTCACAGATCCAATTGCTCCCGGAAAGCGTTGAGTAACGCCCGCTCCAGCGCGTCGCGGTCCTGGCGTATCTGAATTCCGTTGACCATCAACGAAAGCCCCTCGTCCAGCATCACCAGTTCGACGACGACTTCCAGCTCTTCGCCTTCATCCCAAGCCAGCGCGGTGGTAATGACGTCAGCGGCGTCATCTTCGTCGGGCAGCTCTTCGTCTTCACCGGTTTCCCACTCTACGGTGGTCTCCAACTGGCCCTGCCCGTCCACCAGCACATCGTTCATCTCGGTGATGAGCGCGGTGATTTCGAGGGATTCCTGCCGGGCCAACAGTTGTTCCCTTTCGGCAGCGACCTGGCGATCAAAAGCCTCCAGCCGCTCCAGGCGGGTGGCGCGGGCCGAGGTCAGTTCCTGTTTGAGTTGCAACAGCGATTCTCGCCAGGGCATTCTTTCGCTCCGTGTGTCCGGTTATGCCGGTTCGGTCTGCTGCCGGCGGGACCGGGCCGTGAGATAGGCCACTGTGTCGACCTCGATGAAGTCAGGCAACCCCAACTGAAACCTCAACCACCCCAGCGCTTCCAGCAGGTCCAGGTATCGGATGCCAATTGGCCCCCGCTTCATTGCTTCCGGGTAGGCGCCGATGCGCCGCAGCATCCGCTCGGCGTTGGCGTTCCAGACGCCGAACAGGGCCGGGTCGCGCAGGCAGAGCAGCCAGGATACGAATTCCTTGCCGGCTCCGGCGAGCTTGTAGGCCCCGCCGGGCATCACAGACTCGTCGAAGCGACCTTCCAACTTGATAGTATCATACAAAAGGAAATCGAGGCTGTCTCTCAATTCCTCTATCGGAATAGCGGAGAAGGATGCAATGTCCCGACCGCCCGAGGCCCGGTAGAGCCGCAGGGCCTGGTCCGGTTCGAGGCCGGCCAGGGCGTCCTGCTTCAGCCAGGCGGAGAATTCGGCTGCCCGGCTCCAGCGTCGCTTGCGATGGCCGTCCAAAGCTCCCGATTCCAGCGCTTTGCCGTAGAGGCAGCGCAGGTCAGCCGTGCTGAGTTGGGGCGGCAAGGCCGGCTCCATCATGCTTTCAGTCCGATGTCGGTGCGCCAATGCGCTCCATGAAAGGCAATGCCTCCCAAACGAGCGTAGGCCCGCTCCAGAGCCTCGCCAATGGAGCTGCCCCCGCCAACCACGGTGAGCACCCGTCCCCCTGCCGTCACCGGACGGCCGCTCACCCCGGCTGTGACACCCGCTGTAAACACCAGAGAGTCATCAGTATCCCCGTCTTCGGGACCCAGGCCGGAAATCTCGATGCCCGTGCTGTACTTGTCGGGGTAGCCGCCCGACGCCATTACTACGCCCACGTAGTCCCGGTCGTTCCAGCTCACGCTGACCCGGTCGAGGTTGCCTTCGGAGCAGGCGAGCATTAATTCCAGCGGGTCGGAAATCAAGCGGGGCATCAGCGTTTGAGTTTCCGGATCCCCAAAGCGGCAGTTGAATTCCAGCACCTTGGGGCCGTCTGCCGTCAGCATCAGGCCGGCGTACAGCACCCCGCGGTAGGGCGCCCCGCGGGCGGCCATGGCGCTGACCACCGGGCGCATGATCGTTCGCTCTACCTCGACGCAGAGTTCCGGCGTCCAGAACTGCGGCGGGGAGAAGCTGCCCATGCCTCCTGTGTTGGGGCCGCCGTCGCCGTCGTTCAGGCGCTTGTAATCACAGGCGGCCACCAGGGGAGAAATGTGCTCGCCGTCGCAGAAGGCGAATACGCTGACCTCCCGTCCCTCCAGGCGTTCCTCCAGCAGCGCCGTCGTGCCGGCATCGCCGAATGCCCGCCCGGACATACATACTCGGACGGCGGCGGCCGCCTGTGTTTCGTCATCGCAGACCGTCACGCCCTTGCCAGCGGCCAGCCCGTTGGCCTTTACCACCCGGGGGCCGGGATTTCGGCGCAGGTAGTCCAAGGCTTGGGATTCTTCATTGAAGACCGCGAACTCCGGGCCGGGCGCGCCCGCCTCACGGATAACTTCGCGGGCAAAGCTCTTGCTGGATTCCAGCCGGGCAGCGGCGCAAGTGGGTCCAAATGCCGGGATGCCTATCTCCGCCAGGGCATCGGCCAAGCCATCGGCGAGCGGGGCTTCCGGGCCAACCACCACCAGGTCGGCGGATACCTCGCGGGCGGCGCCGGCCAGGGCCGCGACGCTGCCATCGCCCGCGTCCAGGTTGGTGGCGATGCGGCCGGCGCCATAGTTGCCGGGCGCCACCCACAGGCGGGTCAGCGACGAACTGCGGCTGATGCGCCAGGCCAGGGCGTGCTCGCGGGCGCCGTTCCCTATTACGAGGACATTCACGGGATCGTCCTCACCCTGACCCTCTCCCGGAGGAGGAAGAGGGGATTACATGGAGACTTCCGAGAGAATGAGGAACTCGCCCGCCCCTCACCTATAGAAAGGCAATGTATAGAAAGGCAAGATGTCGCGCTCTCCCCTTGAACTATTCCCATTCGATGGTTCCCGGCGGCTTGCTGGTGATGTCGTATACGACCCGGTTGACGCCGGGGATTTCGTTGACGATGCGGTTGGAGATTCGCGCCAATACTTCGTAGGGCAGGCGCGCCCAGTCGGCGGTCATGGCGTCCTCGCTGGTGACGCACCGGATTGCGCAGACGTAGCCGTAGGTGCGAAAGTCGCCCTGCACCCCCACGGTGCGGCTGTCGCTCAGCACGGCGAAGCTCTGCCAGACGCGGTTGTAAAGGTCGGCTCCTTTGATTTCGTCAATAACAATCCAGTCGCAACCCCGGAGGATATCGAGCTTTTCCTGCGTGACTTCTCCGATGACGCGGATGGCCAGGCCGGGGCCGGGGAAAGGTTGGCGGTACACCATATCAGGGGGCAGGCCAAGCTCCAGTCCCACGTCCCGCACCTCGTCCTTGAACAGGTTGCGCAACGGCTCCACCAGTTGCAGTTTCATGTTCTCCGGCAGGCCGCCCACGTTGTGATGGGTCTTGATGCGGGCCGAGAGTCCCGACCCCGCCGGGGAATTGCCGGGCGCCTCGCTTTCGATTACGTCGGGATACAACGTGCCCTGCGCTAGAAACTCCGTCTCCCCGAGACCTGACGCAGCCTCCTCGAAGACCCGGATGAACTCTTCGCCGATGGTCTTGCGCTTGGTCTCTGGGTCGGTTACGCCCGCCATGCGGGTTACGAAACGCTCAGAGGCGTCCACGTAGGTCAGGTTCAGGCCCATGCCGCGTTTGAAGGTGGCCTGCACCCGCTCCGCTTCTTCCAGCCGCAGCAGGCCATTGTTGACGAAGATGCAGACGAGCTGTTCGCCGATGGCCCGGTGCAGCAGTGCGGCGGTGACCGCCGAGTCCACCCCTCCCGACAGCGCGCAGATGACCCGCCCGTCCCCCACCTGCTCGCGGATGCGGGCGATGGCGTCGGCGGCCACGTTGCCGGGGGTCCAGGAGCCTTCGCAGCCACATACTCGAAACAGGAAGTTCTCCAGGATGTCGCTGCCCAGGGGCGTATGGTTGACTTCGGGGTGAAATTGCAGGCCGAACATATTCAGTCCGTTACTGATGGCGGCCACCGGCGAGTTTTCGGTGAAGGCCATACCTGAGAAACCCGGAGGCAGCGACTCCACCTGGTCACCGTGGCTCATCCACACCTGGAACGACGGCGGCAGGCCATGGAAAAGCGCTGGATTTCCGCCCGGCTGCCCCCACCCCGCGGAAGGGCCGTCCTGGTGCAGGACGGCATGGCCGAATTCCTGCTTTGTGCCCCGGGCGACGGCGCCTCCCAACTGGTGTACCAATGCCTGCATCCCGTAGCAGATCCCCAGCACGGGCAGGCGGCGCTCAAAGACCCAGTCGGGAATGCGGGGAGCGCCCTCGTCGTAGACGCTGGCGGGACCGCCGGACAGGATGATGCCCTTGGGGTTTATCCGCTTCACCTTCTCCCACGGGTCGGAGGGATTGGCAACTTCGGAGTAAACCTTAAGCTCCCGGATGCGGCGAGCAATGAGGTGGCTGTATTGGGAGCCGAAGTCGATGACGGCGACACCCTCGTTGACCTGGCGGCCGGCTCCGGCCGATTCGGCCTCGAGGCCGCTGGCGATTTCCAGATACGCCGACACCTCTAGGTCGTCGCTGGCGGCAACCCTTCGGCCTAGCGGCAGCTTGGAAGTAGACGTGGCGAACCTCCTTGAGCGGGGGGATTTGCCTCAAACAGCACCAAAGTCACAGTTACCCTCAGCAACAAAAGTCACAGTTACCCTCAGCAGCAACGAACCCATGAACTGGCGTTGATTATACTCAACCTTTGGGCCAGTGTACTATATGTTGTGCGGTCCATTTGCGCCGCCGCTCTAACGGTCTGCTCTTCGGCTTATTGACCGGCCTTTATCGGCGTGGTAGGTTTTGGCGCAAAGACACTCCACTGGCGAGAAGGTATGAGCGCACAGCAGATTCCCACGCAACCCGAACTGTCGCTGCCCTGGGAAACGACCATCGGACTCGTCCTTGACCGCATTACCGCTGCCAACCGGGATAAGACCTTCGTGGAGATTGGCGGGGCCTCGTATTCCTACGGCGACATCCGCGATGGTGTGCTGCGTACGGCGTCTATGTTCCGGGAGATGGGTGTGCAGCACGGCGACCGGGTGTGCCTGTTCATGCCCAACTGCATCGAGTACCTCTACTGCTGGTTCGGGCTGTCGGAACTGGGGGCCATCAGCGTTCCCATCAACACCGCCTACCGCCGGGACGAGACCGCCTACATCCTGAACAACGCCGAGGCCGTCGCGATGGTCACCGACCCATCGCTGACCGACGTTGCCGGGGCCGCTGCCGACCTTGCCCCCAGCATTCGCCACCGCATACTGCGCGGCGATGAGTCGGCGGGCGACGGCTGGACTGCCTTCCGGGAAGAGTTCGACCGCGCCGCCCCGCTATCTGACCGCCCCCAAGTGTCGCCCGACGACATTTCGATGCTGGTCTACACCTCCGGCACCACCGGCAACCCCAAGGGGGTGATGGTCACCCACCGGATGTACGCGGCAGCAGGGCAGGGATTCAAGCATTGGACGCAGGCCACGTCCGACGACCGCTTCTTCACCTGCCTGCCCTTTTATCACGCCAATATCCAGTACTACTCTACTATGGGGGCGCTGGCCGCCGGGGCCACGTTGGTCATCGTAGACCGCTTCAGCGCATCGCGGTTCTGGGGGCAAGTGCGCGAAGCCCGCGCCACGGTGGTTAATTTCATCGGCATGATGATGCCGGTTCTGTCGAAGAACCCCGAATCGCCCGACGATGCCGACAACACAGTGAGGCTGTTCTACGGCTCACCGTCCTTCTCGCCGGAGTTTCTGGCCGAGTTCCAGGAGCGTTTCGCCACCGACATAATCGTCGGGTTCGGGATGACCGAGACCTGCTACGGCACCATCGAGACCATCCGCGAGAATAGGCGTCCGGGATCGTCGGGTCGCCCGCGCCAGCATCCCGACCCTCGCTTCGAGAACACCGTGCGCATCGCCGACGCCGAGACCGGCCAGCACGTTGGCCCTAACACCGTCGGCGAAATCACGATCAAGAACCCTGCGGTGATGCTGGGCTACTGGCGCAACGACGAGCAGAGCAGGGAGACTCTGCGCAACGGCTGGCTCTACACCGGCGATCTGGGCTGGCTGGACGATGACGGGTTCCTGTACTTCGTGGACCGCAAGAAAGACATAATTCGCCGCCGGGGGGAAAACATTTCCTCTCAGGAAGTGGAAAACGTCATCAAGGCCAATCCCAACGTCCTCGACTGCGCAGTGGTCGCCGTGCCGTCAGAGCTGGGCGAGGACGAGGTGAAGGCCTACGTGACGCCCCGCCCCGGAGCGACGGTCAACCCCGAGGAAATCGTCTATTGGTGCGCCGACAACCTGGCGTACTTCAAGGTGCCCCGCTACTGGGAAGTCCGCGACGAACTGCCCCGCACCCCCAGCCTGCGCGTGCGCAAGGACGTGCTGCGCCAGGAACGGGAAGACCTCATCGAAGGCTGCTACGACCGGGAGGCCGCCGGCATACGCCTGCGCTAACGCATCCGATCGTCCTGAGCTTGTCGAAGGACGGGCGCGGGCGGTTTCCAAAACTCCCTCTCCCAGAGGGAGAGGGTCAAGGTGAGGGCGTACCCGACATCGGAGGTATGGAATTGTCCGAACCGAGATACTGGCTGTTCAAGTCTGAGCCGACCGCCTATTCCTTCGGCGACCTGCTCAACGAGCCGGACCGGACGGCGGAGTGGGATGGCGTTCGCAACTATCAGGCGCGCAATTTCATGCGCGACGACATGAAGGTGGGCGATAAGGTGCTGTTCTATCACAGCAGCGCCAAGCCCACGGCGGTGGTCGGCACCGCCCGCATCGTCCGCGAAGCCTATCCCGACGCCACTGCTTGGGACCCCAACGACAAACACCATGATCCCAAGAGCAGCCCCGGCGAAACGGTCTGGACGGTAGTCGAAATACAGGCGGAGGAGCGCCTCTCCAACCCGGTAACCCTTGCCGACGTAAAGGCCAACCCCAGGCTGAAGGATATGTTGCTGATTCGCAAGGGCCAGCGTCTTTCCATCCAGCCGGTTACCCAAGAAGAATACGGCGAAATCGTGGCGATGGGGAACCGGGCACAGTAAATTCCTGTTACTCTCGGCACGTCAGCATCCAGCGCCAGCCAGATTTAGGGGCGGATATTATGCCCAACAGCGACACCAGCGCGGCCCTCAGCTTTCACGACGCCACCAAGCTAAGCTACATCAGCCTGGCGACCAAGCCGTCCCTCTACAAGTCTTACCCCGGACTGCCTACCATTGCCCTACCGGCGGAAATGCCTTTCCAGGAAACCCCCACGCTGCCCGCAGTAGGCGGCGGGGTATCGCCGTCGCAGGGACCTCTGAACTTGGCGGCGGTGGCCCAACTGCTGCATTACTCCGCAGGGCTTATCCGACGCAGCGCCCTCCGAGATGCCGGCGAAGTTCACTACCGGGCTGCGGCTTCCGCGGGGGCGTTGTATCCCATCGAACTCTATTTGGTGTGCGGCAAAATCGAGGGGCTGGACGCCGGCGTTTACCATTACGCGCCCGCTGCTAATTCGTTGTCACTGCTGCGGTCCGGCGACTTCCGGGGGAATCTGGCCGTATCCGCAGGACACGAGGGCATCGCCAATGCGCCGGCCACGATAGTGTGCAGTTGCGTGTTCTGGCGCAGCGCCTGGAAGTACCGCGAGCGGGGCTACCGCTACTGCTTCTGGGACAACGGAACGATTCTGGCCAACATGACCGCCACCGCCAACGCCCTCGGCCAGCCTGCGGAGGTGCTGGCGGGATTCATGGACTCAGAAGTTGACGCGATACTTGGACTGGACTCAGAGAAGGAGGCTACCTTTTGTCTCATCCCCGTTGGCGTCGGGGATGACGCCCCTCCGTCCGTCGGTCACCTCAGCCCCGTAAGCGCTGGCGTTCTGGGCGTTGAGCGCCGCACAGAATACCCCGAAACCCGTGCATTGCACAGCAATGCCTGCCTGGGCAACGCGGCAGAAGTGCTGGCATGGCGGGAGGGAGGGACCCCGCACCCGAGTCCTGCCAACGGCGCAGGGTGGCCGGCATCCGCTCCGCTGGGCGTCACCATCGCCCGTCGAGGCTCGACTCGCCGCTTCGCCCGGGAGCCGATGCCCGAGGGCAGGCTGGAAGCCCTGTTGTCTGCGTCCACCGCTCCGTTAAATGCCGACTACGGCGGCGGGTTGATTGATACCTACCTGATTGTCAACGCGGCGGATGGAATCGCCCCCGGCGCCTACTTCTACTCGCCTGGAAACGGCGGCGGGCTGGAGCTGCTTCAAGAGGGGGAGTTCCGCGAAGAGGCCGGGCATCTCTGCTTCGAGCAGGCCCTGGGAGCCGACGCCAGCGCCGTCGCCTTCTTCATAGCCGACCTCAATGCCATCCTGTCGCGGCTGGGCAACCGGGGCTACCGGGCGGCGCAGCTTGAGGCGGGCATCATCGGCGGGCGGATGTATCTGTGCAGCAACGCCATGGGACTGGGCGCAACTGGCATGACTTTCTACGACGATGCCGTGACAGCCTTCTTCTCGCCTCACGCGACGGGCAAGAGCCTGATGTTTCTGGTGGGACTGGGAGTTACGCACTCGCGCAACCGGGTTCATCCCTTCCGCTCCCGCATCGGGGTGCTCAAGGATTCGCTGGCCCGGGGCGCCGGCGGACAGAGCCAGCCTGTACCTGACTGGCTGTATGCGTAAAGCCGGGGCGCCCTCACTCCTCACACCCTCCCGGAGGGAGAGGGAATAGTGATGCGTTACCCGATGGCCTTGCGGCGAATGTGTTGCAGGGCCATCTGCATATGCCACTCCATCGCGCCCAGCCCGACCACGCGGACGCCCACGTCGAAGTAACGGCGGGCTGAGTCGGCCATGGCGTCGAAGTCCGGCGAGTCCAGTCCCATGTTGTACATGATCGCCGCGCCGTGGCGCTCGCCGGTCTTCACGGCGTTCTCCAGCAACCGCATCACCTTGGGGTCGTCGTACTTGAAGGGTACGCCCAGAATCTTCGTGATGTCTCCAGCGGCGAGCCAGACCAGGCGAATACCGTCAATGGCGAGAATCTCGTCAAGGTCGCGCAGGCCGCCTTCGCTTTCGACGGTTGGGACCACCAGCGTCCCCTCGCGCGTCTTGGCGTTGAACTCCGGGAATTCCTCGGCGGTGGAAAATCGGCGCAAGTGGATGAGCCGGTGCCAGTCGTCGCGCAGGCCCATCAGCTCCTGCACCTCTTCTTTGGAACTTACCGACACAGTGACGGCGGTGGCGCCCAGCGCCAGGGCGCGGGCTGCGTCGGAGACAGTGCGGCGGTCGGCGCCGGTGGCCCACGGGTACGACTGTACCCGGATCAGCGGCGAAATGCCGGTGCCGCGCGCCGCCCGTATGAGATGGGCGATGTTGTCCCAGTCGTGGGCCGTGAACATCATGTCCGCCATGAAGGCGTCCATGCCGGCCACCCCGGCCACTTCCACCATATTGGGATGGCTGAAAACGTAGGCGCACAGCGAAGGCAGCCTGTTGTCCAGATTATGCAGCAGCCGGTCGGTAGCGGGAGAAGGAAACAGCACGGCTCACCTCGCCTTTATATTTCCAGCCTGAATAGGCTTAGTTGAATAGTCTCCGGAGCCAGTTTACGAAATCTGCACTGGCAGGCACATTGACACTCAAGTCACCGGCGCGTATTGCAGTTCCCATAAGGCGCGGCTCTTCTCTTGCCGCCAGCCAGGCATAGACCTTAGCTTTAAGTATCTTTCCATCGGAAAATTTGCGGGCAGTTTGCGGGATGCCGTCAATGTATGCTTCCGACAGCGGCCATACCGGGTCTTTGGAGGGAATCATCTTTTCAATAAAATCCTCAAGCTCGCCGGGCAACTGATTATCCGGCATCATCCAGACGCCGATGCGGGGATTGCCTTCTATAATTGTGCCTGATGATATTGGTTTGTTTGGCGGCGCTATTCCTGCTTCTCTGATCCTGTCCGACACGGCTCGCCAGCGATTTGCCGGATAGTCGTCGGCATCCACCAGAATGCCGACTACCGTTCTAGTTTCGCTAAGTATCTCTCCGCGAATGTCTTGTATGAGCGCCTCAACATTGTTCTTGACAGAAATATAGAATTCCGGGTCTGCCTGATGGTAACGAAACCAAAGATGGCGTACAACGTGCATATCATTTGGCCCTTCAACGAGAAGGACTCGCTCATTAGCAGAATTTTCGCCGTCAGCCATCCGTTACCTTACCTCGATACCATGCTCGGCGGCGATTTTGAGTTCGTTTTCGGGATAATCCACCGCCCGCAGGTCTCCATACCGCCGAGACAGGCGATACAGAATGCCCTCAGCGTCTTCGCACTCAATGGCCGCCCGCGCAAAGCCTACCACGCAGTCCCAGCTATGCGTAGTTGCCAGCACCTGCACGTTGTTGGCCTGCGCCGTTTGCAGCACCATACTCCAGAAGTCGCGCTGCAAAGTGTGATGGATGCCGTTTTCCGCCTCGTCAATCAGCAGGAACCCGCCCCGGCTGTTGGCGAGGGCCAATGCAACGCCGAACATCCGCAGCGCACCGTCGCCCAGGCTTCGCATTGGCACGGGACGGCGGTGAGAGTTGAGCCTGACCATCATACGCCGTCCGCTACGCCCAAAACTTGGCGTATCGTCGCCGATTACTGCAACAGCATTTATGGAATTGCCGTAGATGAGTCTTAGCGACTCTATCGCAAGGCTTTCATCGTCGGTAAGCGCCACGTTATCCCACAACCGCGCTAAATCACGGTTCGTTAAAACACTTGGCCCTAAAGATTCATATTTGATTTCGTTCTTGTTGGAAGCGTCCCGGTGCCGCGGCCGCCCCCTAAATGGAAATCCCAAAGGGATTATTCGGCTTGCGCCCTCAAAAGTGATTTTGACTGCTTGTGGGTTATTGGCACTCCATACTTCAGAAGGCAACCTTCGTTGAGCTTGTTGGGTAAACTCCCATACTTCTTCTGGAGAAGCTAACTCAATTACAAGCTGATTAGCCGCGTTTTGAAATCCAATCGCAACAGAGCTATTTAACGAGTCCTCCCGTCCATAGAACAACGCATCAGCATTTGGAACGGATATTCTTTCGTCGCCCACAGCTTCGGAAGAAACTTCTTCTCTATCCACCAGCAGGTCATACAGCGTTTCGTGGCTTCCCCGCGCCGCGTAGACCCGCGCGGCGTCTAGCACGGTAGTCTTGCCGACGCCGTTTTTCCCGGCCAGCAAGGTGACGCGGCCTAGCCGGGGGATGGTCAGCTTGTCTATGCCGCGAAATCCCTCTATGTGCAGGTCGGGGAGATGCAGCGGATGGGCTTCTGTCATCGCTTTGTCCTGTCTTGGCCGATTTTTAGGCGGGTGTTTCCTTGCCAGGATTATACTGGGGCG
Organism: Dehalococcoidia bacterium; assembly: GCA_965261945.1. Lineage (GTDB taxonomy): Bacteria > Chloroflexota > Dehalococcoidia > Lucifugimonadales > UBA3495 > VXOI01. The sequence continues at coordinate 786,468 of CBDHEF010000002.1, read as the reverse complement.
TTGTATTGATTGCTATTGACCTCCCGTATACAACCATCCCCGGCTGCGCCATAATCGGGGCGCAAATTCAGGCCGTCGAGCCGGTGCCGGCCCCGCGGCGTCAGAGGTGAAGCATGGAGACCATAGGATTCATCGGCTTGGGCAACATGGGCGGCGGGATGGCCGGGAACATTCAGAAAGCCGGCTACCCCATGGTGGTATTCGATGTGCGGGAGGAGGCCACCCGGCCCTTCCTGGAAGCCGGGGCGCGACTGGGGAACTCGCCCGCGGATGTGGCAAGCCGCTGCGACGTGACGCTGACCTCCCTCCCCGGCCCGCGCGAGGTGGAGTCGGTGGCCGTGGGGCCCGAGGGCATTTTGGAAGGCATCAAGCCCGGCTCCGTATACATAGACCTGTCCACCAGCCGGCCTACGCTGATCCGGGAGTTGGAGGTCAAGTTCCGGGCCAAGGGCATCCATGTGCTGGACGCGCCCGTCAGCGGCGGCAAGACAGGGGCCCAGACCCGCAACCTGGCGGTGATGGTCGGCGGCGAGAGGGAGATTTTCGACCGCGTCAAGCCTGTGCTGGACGCCTTCGGAGACAAGGTCTTCTACGCCGGAGAGGTCGGCGCCGGTTCGGTGGCCAAGCTGGTGCACAACATGATCGGACATGGTGTCCGGCAAGCCATCGCCGAAGGGCTGACCCTGGGCGTCAAGGCCGGAGTGGACCCGGAGCCGCTGTGGGAGTGCATCCGGCGCGGTTCGCTGGGCCGCATGAACATCCTGCATGAGGGAGTGGCCCGGACCCTGTTCCGGGGCGAGTTCGAGCCGCCCAGCTTCGCGCTGGAGCTGGCCCGCAAGGACATTGGCCTGGCCACCGACCTGGGCCGCGAGTTCAACGTGCCGATGCCGGTGGCCAACCTGGCCGAGCAGATCGCCATCGAGGCCATGAACCGCGGCTGGGGCGGGATGGACAGCTCGGTCACCTTCCGCTTGCAGGAGGAGGTCTCCGGCGTGGAAGTGCGCGCCCCCCATGTCGACCCCGCAAGGGCGGCTCGCTTCATCACCACCCACCCGGACGTGGAGTAGCCAACCCCGGCGTAAATGGCCTGCCAGTAAAATTCCCTCTCCCTTTGGGAGAGGGTCAGGGTGGGGGCGTCCCAAGTCGCTCAAGCGCCCTCACTCTCAGGGGGATGGTCATAGCGCTACCGCAGGTGCTCCAGCATCGCCAGCGGGGTCGTGGCCAGCAGGCCGGCGTCCACCGGCATTACGATACCGGAGACCCAGCGGGATTCGTCGCTGGCCAGAAAGACTGCCGCCCAGGCGATGTCCCATGCGTCGCCCTCGGTGCCCAGTGGGCCAGCGCGGCGGCGCAGGTCGCGGGTCTCGTCGGACATCATTTCTGCCACCATCGGCGTGTAGATGTGGCCGGGCGCGATGCAGTTGACTCGGATGTTTTCGCGTCCGTGGGTCACTGCCATCGTTGCCGTCAGGCCGATAATGCCGGACTTGGACGCAGCATAAGGCACCGCCGCCCCGGTGCTGCCGGCACGCAGGCCGGCGACGGAGGAGATGTTGATGATGGAGCCGCCCCCGCCCTCGGCCATGCGTGGGATGGTGTGCTTGCTGGTCAGCACCATAGACTTCAGGTTGACGTTCAGTACCCGGTCCCAGTGGTCTTCGTCCACGTCCACCACGCTGCCCTGGCCAAGGATGCCGACGTTGTTGAACAGGATGTGCAGCCCGCCGTAACGTTCAACTGCGGCCTCGGCCATTGCGCGGCAGTCCTCGGAACTGGTGACGTCGCCCTCGAAGACCGAAGCCTCGCCGCCCTCCTCACTTATGGCCGACAGCGTTTCCTCCGCCTGTCGGGCCAAGCGGTCAACCAGCAGCACCTTGGCGCCCTCGCGGGCGAACAGCGTGGCGGTGGCCTTGCCGGTGCCGACGCCTGGCCCGCTGGAGCCAGCCCCGGTTACGATGGCGACCTTTCCCTCAAGCCTGAATCGCGGTCGTTGCATTGTCCCTCTCCTGAAGCTGTGGAATAGTGCGGTTTCATGGCGGCGTAATCTGGCGTGCGGGTGGCAAAAAAGCGCCGCGCCGCCTGTGCGAATGAGCAGGCGGCGCGGCCCCGAAGGTTACTATCCTGGAAAAGTTAGCTGGGGAGCCTGGCCCGTCCATTCTCCGGGGTGTGGACCAACTCGGCATCCGTTTCTTCCAGGTGGCCGTAGGCCAAGCGGAGAGCAACGTCACCGGAGGTGTTCCAGACCTGCCGCAGGTCGTCATCAATCAGCTCGATAACGGAGGGACGGACGCCGGAATTCTGCCCGATGTCCGGATAGAGCTTCCAGGATTCCTTCCTGACCGCGTCCATGCGGGCGCCCCGGTTGCCGTTCTCGCCCCGGCGCTCCTCAAAGTGCCAAGAGTACCATGCGTTGACCATGTCGCGGAAGATAGCCAGGTCGGAAAGGGATGCGCCGACGGTGGACATTTGCACCTCGAAGCGGTGGTTGGTGCTGGGATGTCCCTCGACGGCGGCAAACTTGCGACCGCCACCCAATCCGCGCATCACCGAGTCGTGCAGGGAGGAAGATGTGATTCCCACCCCTGACGCGGAGTCCACATGGCCCAGCCGGAATTCACCGACCCGCCACATCTTATCTTCCATCGCCGCCGCGCCCATTCGCATTTCCACCAGCAACTCGCCCAACTCTTCGCCGGACCGGTTGCCGTTGGAGATAAGCGACAGGAAGCCGTCGTCGATGGCCACGGTATCCTTGATTTTGACGGCCGTAGCCTCCGCAAGCAGGTTCTCCAACTCCAGGATGTCTACCCGGTCGGTACCGTAGACCGGCTTGCCGCCCAAGGACTGATGCACCTGTTGGCAGATGTCCATCAGCTCCATGTTGCTGAGCTGGAAGCGATTCAGAATACGGGTGGCAATCTCCTGCGCCTGGACTCCCGTGACCAGGTTTTTGACCGTGGGATCGTCGTTGTCAAAGGTCCAGTATTCAGGATCGGTAACTTCGCGGAAGAGACGCCCGCCGCCCACCGACTCCCGGCGCAGTTGGTTGACCGTATCCGTCCAGGAGGCGGAGTAATCGCCAATCTCCTCCAGGAGACTGGTAATGACTTCACCAACGCGGTTGAGGCACAACGTTTCCAACCACTCGTCGGATTCCATCTGCCACCTCATCAAGCGCTTGCGGCGCTCGTTGGGGCTGACATCAAGTTCGCTGTGTGCAGGCTCGGAGACCACCGGCATATCCGGCTGCACGGCCCGGTCGGCCATTGTGGCCCAGCGCCGGACTGGCGGGTCCTGGTCGGGCGCCATGATCAGGTTCTGCAGGAACATGGCCTGCAAGCGGTAGGATATCCCCAGTTGCAGTTCGTTCCTCTTCACGTCTGCCAGGGCACTGGCCCGGGCCAGTTCCGTGCGCACGTCGCTATTGGACTCCATGGCCATCCGGTCGCTGATGTTGCCTTCCGGGCGCAGGCGCTCGAAGATGGAATTCAGCGACCGCTCCACGTCTGCCAATGTGTCATGAAATGCGCCCAGCAGTTGGTTGTATGCTCCCCTAGAGCCACCCGAGCCCCCGGAGCGGCCAGACTGTATGAAGGACAGCGGGTCTACCGGCGACGGCAGGATGCTGCTCATTTGACTGAAAGACGGGCGATTCCTGCGTATCTTAAGTCGTGGCATCTTCTTGTCCTCCCTCCTACAGCCTGCTGCGCCACTGGCTTTGCAGGTATTGCTTGGCCGTTTGGTTGAAAAACCCGTCGAGGAGCCCAATCTCGCGGGAGCTTATGGAGCCGAATCTCGCGTCTTCCTGGCTGTTGGCCTCGCGCATCGTCTCGTGGAAGCGGGCCCACCAGTCCTGACCGGTTCCCCAGGCGTCGGCCACCAGATCCTCCAGTAGCCTGGCGACGTGGTTCTGTTGCACCGGCAGGGAATCCTTGGGCGAGCGATGTAACAGACATACGTCGAAATGGGGACCGATGGCCTCAATTCGTTTATCTGGATAGACCGTAATGGTGAACGTGTCACTGCCCGTATGCTCTCCGCGCCCCACCTGCACACCGGTGATGGAGCGCAGGAACTGAAGAATCGCGTAGGCATTGCGCAACTGTAGTGGGTAGGTGGTCTCCGGGTCGCGGGACATACCCCGCTGCGGCAGCAGCAGGTGCAGCACCACGCTGAAGTTGTAGGCCGTGCCTCTGACTTCGGAGAGGGCCGCCATCAGAACGGGCAGCGCACCTACTGTACCACCGCCTAGAAAGGCGACGATGTGGATACGCAAGTAGGTTATACCCTCGTAGTAAGGGCAAATCTGCTCAATGGTGGAGTCGAGATGGCCTCGGATTTCGCTGTAATTGAAGCGTCCGGCCACCCCGGCGTTGGCCAGGGTCCCCAATGCTCCTTCCCGCGACAGGCTCAGGTACTTGAGCTCGGGCACACACTCCGTAATCCAAGGGCGCATATCGCGCAGGTTGGAGAAATGAGGCAGAACCAAGGGGATGAAGCGGGCCCCGCGGGAAATTTCCCCGCGCGTGGCTTCCCGTGTGTCCATATAAAGGAACGCCAAGTTCTTGCGGTCTTCGAAACTCCAGCCTTCCGCATTCGACTCGAGCTTACGGACAATCTGGCAACTGGTGGAACCAAGCCCAATCACCATCGATGGGGAAACGATGCGATGCACGTTCTTGTTCGCGCTCATCCGCAGCGTTCCCGGATCCTTTGTTGGAGTGACCATTGCGGCTCCTGCGGCGCCGAGTGCGCCCGTTTGTACAAAGTATAGGATATGGGAAACAAATTGCTTTTGTCAAACCACTTAGAATACCAATTTTGTCTAATTTTGTCTAATTCTGATGCCTGGTGATACCGATTTCTGCTACTTGCCAGACATAAACTAAACCAAATCCAAGGTGAAATGCGCATTTATGCCAGGTAGCGTTTCATTGCAGGTGGACTCGCCGGCGCCCGGGCGGTCCATCTGGTAGGGGCGGGTTTCAAACGCGCCCCTACGGTCGAGGCGCGAACCCTGACTGCGAATGGCTGTCCGCAAAATGTACATTTCACCTTGGATTTGGTTCAGTCATATGCAAACATCGGGTCGACTTGAATGGGTATCCTTGCGCCTGATACCTAAAATCCCAAGAATATGTTATATCGGGGTGAAAAGAGTGGACAAAGCGGCGGCCAGTGGAGGGGCCGCCGCTCCCGCGGTCAAATAGGCTAGAGGGAGCCGTCGATGTTGATGTCCAGCAGGCCGGGCTTGCCGCTCTCGAACATCCGGCGGGCCGCCGGACCAATCCGGGACGGGTCGGTAATCTTTTCGCTGGCGACGCCAAGGCCCTGGGCCACCGCAGACAGATCGAGGGGATTGCCGAAGTCCATTCCCTTGTACTCGCTGACGCGCTCCTCGTCGTTGAGCATACGCTTCAGGTATATGTCCATGTTGACCTTGAGGATGCGGTAGGCGCGGTTGTTGCAGATTGCATAAACCACCGGAATGTTGAACGTGGCGGCCGTCCAGAGGGCCTGAACGGTGTACATCGAGGCGCCGTCTCCCACCACCGCTAGCACTGGGCGGTCGGGCTTTGCCAGTTTCAACCCCAGAGCGCCCGGCATCGCCCAACCCAGGGCGCCGCCCTGTATGCCGAAGAAAGCGCCTGGTTCGTCGAAACTGAACTCCTGCATCATTGCAGGACGGGAGGTGACCGCCTCATCGGCCACGATGGCGCCAGGAGGGGCGGCGGCGGCCAGTTCGTGCATCATGCGCTCGACGGCCATGGGATTGTTGTCCCATCGCTGCCTCAGCCGTTGCTGGTAGTCTTCGCGGGCGCGCCGGCGGCGCTCACCCAATTCGGCCATCCGCGTGGCGGCGGCTTCCTTGGCCGAGGCCGACATATCCTGCTCCAGGGCGTCGGCCAGTTCCGCCAGGCCCGTGGCCGGGTCGGAGAACACGCCGATCTCGGTGGGGTAGGTTTTCTCCACCTCGCTGGTCGCGCTGTCCAGGTGCACCAGTTTCGTCGTGGGATCCAACAGAGGCCCGTCCACATATAGGAAGGAAGAGAAGATGTTGGCGCCCACCGCCAGGGCCGCGTCGGCGCCGGAAAGCAGGCGGCGGGTGGCCGGGCTGCTGGTGTTGAGCATACCGCTCCACAGGGGGTGGCCGGTGGGGAAGTTGACCTCGGAGAAGGAGGCCGCGAACACCCTGGCTCCCAGCCGCTCGGCGACCTGTACCATCTGCTCCACGCCGCCCGACTGCGCTATGCGGTCGCCGATGATGATAACCGGGTTCTCGGCCTGAGCCAGTAGCTGCGAGGCCCGCTCCAGCGCGTCCCGGTCGGGCCGGATGCGGTGGTAGCCGCGGCCAGAACCGACGATGTCCACGTCGGCCTGCACGTCCATGGTGTCCCACGGAAAGGATAGGAAGGTTGGGCCGGTGGGAGGCGTTTTGGCCTCGTTGAAGGCCCGCCGCACCGCCGCCGGAATATCCGCCGCGTGGTGGATCTCGTGGCTCCACTTGGTGTACTGGCGGGTCATCTGCACCAGGTCACCCGACAGAGTGGGCTCGCTGAGCAGCATCCGGGTGTCGGAATTTCCCGCAGTCAGCACCACGGGCGTACCGCCCCGGTAGGCGTTATAGAGGGCGCTTATGCCGTTGGCCAGCCCGCCGGCGATGTGGATGTTGGCGAAGGCGGGGCGGCCCGTGGCCCGGGCATAGCCGTCGGCCATGCCCACCGCGGTCCCTTCCTGAAGGGCCTGTATGTACCTGATTTCGGGGAAGTCCTGGAGGGCGTCCATCATCGGCGTTTCGCTGGTGCCAGGGTTGCCGAAAATGTGGTCACAGCCCTCGGCAATCAGCATCCGCACCAGGGCTTCCTTGCCGGTCATCACGGTCATCGGGCCACTTCCTTCAATATAAAGTCCCCTCTCATCGGGGAAAAGTGTCGGGTGAGAACGAAGGAGTCCCTCTTCCAGGGGGAGAGGGTCAGGGTGGGGGCTTCCCCTGCTAAAGGTAGGTCATCCATTCCAGCAAGTTGTCGTCGGGGTCGCGGGCGTAGAGGCTCAGGGAGGGCGCCTTGCCGAATCCCCTTCCGCCCTTGCGCGGCGCCGGGCCCAGAATAACCTCGACGCCGGCGGCGGCCAGCCATTCCTGGCATTCCTCGACCGTGCCTTGCCAGACGAAGCAAATGTCTGCGCAGCCGGGGACCGCCGACGGCCCCCGCAGGCCGGCGACGTAGCCCTCTGGGTGGACGTTTATCTTGGAGTCGCCAATCTTAATGGAGAAGATGTTGGCCCTGCCGGCCCGCCATTCTTCCTCGTCGTTGATGGTGAATCCCAGCCGTTTGTAGAACTCAATCAGCCGCTCGGCGTTTGCGGTGGGCATGGCGATATGGTCAATGGAAACGGTGGACATTGGGCATTCTCCCTGGGGCGGTCTTTCCAGGCCGCAATGATATCTACCCAGCCGGAGGCTGGCAAGCCAGGGGAGTCTTGACCGCAGAATCGCCCAGCGGCCTGCCCCTCATGCCGCATCACGATAAGCCCGGCGCCAGTCGCTGGAGAACACGCCACCCGGGTCGTAGCGGTCTTTTAGGGCCAGGAATTCGCTGAACTGCGGATAGCACCGGGTTAGCTGCTGCGGGGTGGCGAATCGGTTGTAGGTCAGGAAGTAGCTGCCGCCCCGGTCGGCGGCAAGGTCTATCAGGCTCCGCAGGTCGTCGGCCACTTGTGCTATGCCCGGTTCGGTGTGCCGGAAGTGCAGGTTGAACACGATGCAGGCGTAGGGCTGCCTTGCCCAGTTCAGGAAGGTCTCATCATCCTGGGCGATTAGCCGGATGGTGCCGTAGATTACGTTGGAACCGCGGCGCCTGATCTCACCGGCGGCAGAGTCCATGAATCCGGCCAGTTCCGCCAGCGGCACGTAGAGTTCGGAAATCGTCTCGCTGCACTTATCGCCGCCATACAGTCGCCGGTCAAGCTCGCGGTGGTAGCCGTCGATGTACATACTCAACTGGAAGGTGTCGCTGTCGTAGGTCTGCCCGTCGGTGCGCTGGTAGAATCCGGCGTATTCCTCAAAGGCGCGGGCCTTGTCCGTGTGAGACAGGTGCAGCAGCCGCAGCCAGTCCTCCCCGGTCAGCAGGTAACGGGGCGTTTCAGCCCTTTTGACCTCGTCTTCCAGAATTGGCAGATAGCAGGAGAGCACGCCGCGCCGCAGGAAGCCGGGCGACGTTTCGTCGGTCACGTACTGGAAGTCACCGTAGGTGAACCCCTCGGAGATGCGCTGGGAGAATTTTGACGCGAGATCGTCGATTTCGGCAATCTCAACGAAGCGGCGAAGGTAGTGGGCGGGCATCAGCCGCAGAGTGGCCGAGTAGATTGCGCCGAACAGTCCATAGCCACCGACGGCGAGGCCGAAAAGCTCCGTGTTCTCGGTGCGGCTGCAATGGCGCAGTACGCCGTCTGCATCCACCAGTTTCAGAGATTCCACGTCCTGCACTATGGGAGCGTAGGACAGGCCGCGTCCGTGGCCGTTGGCGGCCAGGGACCCGCCGATGCTGAGACGGTCGGCGCCCGTCTGTTTCTGCACGATGCTCCAGCGCTGCGGCAGTCCCCGCTGCATATCCCGCAGGCGGGCCACCAGATCGTCCCACAGGATGCCGGCCTCGACCTGCGCCAGTCCCCGCTCGCTGTCCAGCGAGAGAACTCTGTTGAGTCCGCTCGTTTCCAGCAGTACGCCTCCACTGAGGAACTGCTGCCCGCCCATGGCGTGCCGTCCGCCTGCCACGCTCAGGGTGTCACCTGCCTCGGCGACGGCGGTCACGGCCCTGCAAAGCTCCTCTTGCGTTCTTGGAGTTTCAATGCGAGAGACCCGACTCTCATTCAGCAGAGAGTGAATATCGTTGACAACGCAGGCCGTGGACTCATTCATAATAAATTTGCCAGTCCTTGAGGTTGGCCCGCTGATACCGGAACCGCAGGCAGGTGGCCGCCATTGACCGGGTTTCATAATTACGGCGCTTGATTGCCCGGCGAGGCCTGTTTATTTCTCGCCGCCCGCGCACGTACGCTCAGGCGCCGGTGTGCCACCTTAAATTACGGGCTACTTAAATTACGGGCTACTTTACCGGAAGTTCTTGGTTAGCGGAAGGCGGGCGGTTCGGGCATTTTTCGCTACCCGCTAACTTCCGGTTGGCTCGCCCGGCGGTGACAACCTAATGTAGCCTTCAGTCGTTATTGTAGCCTTCAGTCGTTTTCAGTGCTTGCAGTCGCCAGACGATACCAGGGCAATCGCGTTATAACCTGCGAAATCTTCTGGCATAGATACGAAAGCAGGAATCCAGCGCCCTTGAAGTTTTGGAAAAGCTGCCATCTTGCCGTCCTCCGTATTCCTGCCTTCGCAGGAACAACGGTCTGACACCGACGATAGGGGGCGAATAAGTGACGAGACGTATATCGCGAATGCGTTGGGCGAAACGTCTTCCGCGCCACACAATCTTCTTCCTGTGGTAGGCTATGGGCGGTGCGCTTTGGCCGCAACATTTTGGCCGCAATATGGAGAGCAGCGAGGGCAGTATGTTCGATCTGTTTCTGCGCAACGGACGCATCATTGACGGAACCGGCCAGACCTGGTATCGCGGCGGGATCGGCATCGGGGGCGATAGCGTCACAATTGTCCGCTCCGGCGAGGACAGCGTTGAAGCTGCGCGAACCATCGACGTGGGCGGCAGCGTCATCTGCCCCGGCTTCATTGATATGCACTCGCATTCCGACCTGATATTGTTGTCGGAGCCAATACACGAGGCCAAGCTGCGGCAGGGGGTGACCACCGAACTGCTGGGCATGGACGGGCTGTCCTACGCCCCGGCATCGCCGGACAAGCTGGAGCAACTGCTGTACTACCTGGCGGCGGTCAACGGCACTCCTCCATCGGATGTCCGCTGGGGTTCGGTGCGGGAGTACCTTGATCTGTTCGACAACCGGGTTGCCTGCAACGTGGCCTTCATGGCCCCCCACGCCGCCATCCGGGTCGAGGCTATGGGGTGGGACGACCGCCTGCCCACCGGGACGGAGCTGAACCGTATGCGTGAACTGGCCCGGCAAGCGATGCAGGACGGCGCATTCGGCTTCTCGACCGGCTTGACGTATCCGCCGGGAGCATTCAGCGACACCAACGAGTTGGTGTCGGTATGCGAGGCAATCGCCGACCTCGGCGGGTTCTATATGACCCATGCCCGCTATTCCCTCGGCGACAAGCTGCTGGACCCCTTCCGCGAGGCGATAACCGTGGGCCGTCGCAGCGGCGTTCCGGTCCACATTTCCCATTACCATAACCCCGTCGACGGCATGGGCGAGCGGATGGTGGGACTGGTGGACGAGGGCCGCAATTCCGGCGTGGATGTGACCTTCGACCAGTATCCCTACGCCGCGGCCTCGACTATTCTCCACTCGCTTTTGCCCTACTGGGTGCATGAGGGTGGACCGACCGCCTTGGTCAGCCGCATACGACAGCAGGCGGTGCGCGACGAAATCGGCGACGCAGTGGAACCGATGTGGGGCCTGACGCTGGACCATTACATATTCAGCAACGTGCCAAAAAACAAGGAGTGGGAGGGACGCTCCCTCGGGGACCTGGCCCGGCACCAGGGCAAGCGCATGGTGGACGCCATCTGCGATATGCTGATCGAAGAGAACCTGGAGGTCGCCTTCGTGGCCCGCACCGGCAACCCGGACAACATCCGCGCCATCGCGAGGCATCCGGCGCAGATGGTCGGCTCCGACGGGCTGCTGACCGGCGATATGCCCAACCCGCGCACCTTCGGAACCTTCCCCTACGTGCTGGGACAGTTCGCCCGGGACGAGGGCTTGTTTTCGCTGGAAGACGCGGTGCGCAAGATGACGTCGGCGCCGGCTCAGCGGCTGGGCCTGCAGGACCGGGGAATCCTGCGCGACGGCATGAAGGCCGACGTGGTGGTGTTCGACCCCGATACCATCCGCGCCAACGCCACCTTCGAGGAACCCAAGCAGTACCCTGACGGTATATCCCACGTGATAGTCAACGGCGCGCTGGTGGTGGATAATGGCGTCCACACCGGGGCGCTGCCGGGAAGGGCCCTGCGTTCGCAGTAGATTGAAACAAGGGGACAACGTATGACCGGTACGCGATTAAAGTCCACCGTAACAGTTGGCATCAGTAGGAGCGAAGGCTATTACGTGGCTTCGTTTGTTGAGATAGCCGCTGTGACTCAGGCTCTGACTTTCGATGAATTGGTGCACAACCTTCGAGAAGTCGTGCACCTTCATTTGGAAGACGAGGACCCGGCAGATTTCGGATTGGCGACCAAGAACCCCTCGATCGTTATGGTTTACGAGCTCGAACCGGCAAATGCCTAGATTGAGGCGCCTCTCGGGATTGGAAGTTGTATCGGTGCTCCGCGGATTCGGGTTCCACTTCCACAAACAAGAGGGCAGTCATATGAAGCTGAGAAGGATTTCGCCTCAAGGACGCCGACAAACGCTGTCGGTTCCCAGACACCGCCAATTGGTCACCAAAACTCTCTTCGACATCTATCGGCAAGCGTGCCGCTACATCCCGGAAGAGCAGTTGCGGCCATATTTCTACACCGACTAAACCCGGAGGCTCCCATGGACTTTGAACCACGATACACCCACGAACAGGAAGAGTTTCGCCACGAGGTCAACGCCTGGCTCAAGGAACACGTCCCCGTCGGCGTAGAGCACCCCGCCGATTCCGCCGATCTTACGTGGGACCAGTACCAGTTGCGGCGCGACCTGGGCCGCAAGCTGGGAGCGAAGGGCTGGCTCTGGCCCACCGCGCCGGTCGAGTACAGCGGCGGCGGCCTGGACGTTGACAGCGCAGTGGTCATCGAAGAGGAGATCGACTCCTTCGGCTTGACCCTGCCGCCGTATTACGACTCCGGTGGAAGGCTGGGCGGCAACTCCATCCTGGTCTGGGGTTCTGAAGAGCAGAAGATGGCGTTCCTGCCGTCAATCTTCACCGGTCAGGTCCGCACCTGGCAGCTCTTGTCGGAACCGGAGGCCGGCTCCGATCTGGCCAACGTGAAGACCACCGCCATCCGCGACGGTGACGAATACGTCCTGAACGGTCAGAAGATATTCGTCGGCAGCGACCACGGCTGCGATTATATGTGGACCATAACCGTCACCGACCCGGAAGCCAAGAGGCATGAAAACCTGGGCTGGTTCATGGTTCCGTCCCACCTGCCGGGTATCAGCATACAGCCCATGGACCTCCTGATTTCCGGCGGCGAATCCGGCGCTGGATCGGGCGTCAAGCAGACGGTCTACTTCGACAACGTGCGCGTGCCGGCCTTCAACCTGGTCGGCGGGGAAAACCAGGGTTGGAAGGTCGCCACCACACACCTGGAGCTTGAACACGGCACCGGCGGGCGCATCGGACGCAACTGGCTGGTCGATCGGCTCTTCGAGCACTGCCGCACCACCAACCGCCGCGGCGAGCCGATGACCAAGGCCCCCGACGTGCGCGACCGGCTCATAGACGTCTACGTCGAAGCCGAAATCGTGCGGCTGCTCAACCTCCGCAACTATTGGATGCGCCACAGCGGGGCCAACATCACCTACGAGGGCCCGCAGGCATCCTATGTGAGGAAGACTTCCGGGCTGCGGATGGCCCAAGCGATGCTGGACATTCTCGGGCCCGCCGGGCTGACCCATGACCCCGAGCTCGGCGCAGCCGACGGCCACATGGAGGCCCACTCCCGCGCCGGCATCGTTGCAATCCACCCCGGCGGCACAACCGACATCCAGAAGGTAATCATGGCCCGCCGCATCGGAATCGGCCGCGAGGTTCGCGAGAGGGCCGGAGCGCTGGGATAGCCGCGACTCATCGCGCGCAGGGGTGGACGGCCGTGCGCCCCTGCGCTGCAAATTGCAATATCAGGCAAGCCAGAGGACTGAAATGGATTTATCTCTCACACCTGAGCAGGAAATGCTGAAGGCGGCGGCGCGCCGCCTCGTTTCTCAAGAGTATCCCAAGGAGGCGCTGCTTCAGATTGCCTCTCGCGACGAGACCACGCCGCTGGAGCCGTGGGGCCGCCTGGCCGATACCGGATGGCTCGGCATACTGATTCCCGAGGAATACGGAGGCGAGGGCGGTTCGTTCACCGACGCCGGAGTCCTGTTCGAGGAGTTGGGCCGCGGCCCAGTACCGGGGCCGCATCTCACCTCGGCGGCGCTGTCGGCGCTGGCGATACTGGAAGGCGGAACGGAAGCGCAGAAGCGTGAGTGGTTGCCCCGCATTGCCAACGGCGAAATGCGGCTGGTGCCGGCCATCACCGAGTCCGACTACGGCTGGGACGAGCGGGACGTGCGGACGGTCGCCAGAGTTGAAGGCGACGGCCTGCGGGTCAACGGCGCCAAGGCGTACGTGTTCGACGGCGAGACGGCCAGCCACTTGCTCTGCGCCGTACGATCAGAGGAAACCGGGGAGGTCGGCTTGGTCATGATTCCCGCCGCCGCGGGCGTCCGAAGGCGGGGGCTGCCGGGGTTCGCCTGGAACCTGGCGGAGGTCCGCTTTGACAACGTATCCGCTGAGACGGGAAGTGTCGTGGGCGGGACCATCGCCGGCGGATGGAACGCTTGGTCACGGGCGGTGGACAAGGCCATCCCGGTGATAAGCGCTTATCAGGTCGGCGGCTGCCAGGCGGTCTACGAAGTGTCGGTGGACTACAGCCGCACCCGCATTCAGTTCGGCACGCCTATCGGGCGTTTCCAGAGAGTGCAGGACCAGATAATTAACCTGGTCAACCACCTGGACGCCGCCCGCTGGACCACCTACGAGGCACTGTGGAAGCTGGACGTGGGACGGGATGCCGCCAGCAGCATCAGCCTGGCCAAGGCGGTGGCAAGCGAAGGCTACTACGAGGCATGCAACTACGCCCACGAGGTCCACGCCGGCGTCGGCAGCATGACCGAGTACGGCCTCACCCTGCACACCGCCGCCTCCCGCACCCTCTATCACTTCCTCGGCGACCCCAAGCAGCACCGCCGTGAACTGGCAACGGCGCTGGGGTTGTAAGGGACGCAAACCAGGGGCGGAAACGTCAGCATTTAACAGTTTTCGCCCGTCCAGTAGCCGCTATGCCGCAGCATTGATCGAGGGTCCGGCCCTTCTGCAACAGAGGGCGCGGATCGGTTCGTCTCCCCCGCATTCCTCCTGGCCAACCGCACCAATCTGATTTCCTCATAGGTGTATCGCGCTTGCAACTCCTCCCACACGGGGCGCAGTGGGTTGTCGCCCACTACCTCGAACGCCGCCTCGATTTCCGCGCGATGCTCGGAGGACGGCAGCAGGTGTGCCCAATCCACTGCTACTCGCTCCTCCACCAACCGCTCCAGGTGACCCAATATCGTGCCTACGCTCAGACTACGGACTGCGGCGGCCTCTTCCAGAGACCCACCGGCAGAGACTATCTGCCCCGTTTCCCGGTAGGACTGGTTGACGACGCGCGGGGCAGGCTCGACGGGGGCGGGCAAGCCGCCGGAGTTCACTGCTTCCGGCGCTCCATGCTCGCGGAGGTATGCGTTGATACAGGTCAGAAACGGCTCACCCAGGTCTTCCAGCTTGGCGCGGCCCACACCCGACACGCGGGCAAATTCGGACGGGGTTCGCGGCGCCTTGCGGGCCATGTCCTGTAGGGTGCGGTTCCCGAAAATCATAAAGGCAGGAATGCCGCGTTGGTCGGCGATTTGCCGGCGCAGGGCCGACAGTTCGTTGTAAAGATTCGTGTCATAGTCGTCGGCGTCGTGTGCATTCCGGTTCCCGGTCTCCGGTGCCGTTCTGCGCTGCATGGGACGGGCCAACTTCAGCGTTTCCCGGTTTTTCAGGAACTGCCGGCCCTTGGGGGATACGCTGAGCGTCGGGAATTCGCCATCGGCGACGGCCAGGATTCCCTCGCGCTTCAACTCCTCCACCAAGTCCCGCAACTCGTCCCGGGAATTGCCCGCCGCTATTCCGTAGACCGAGAGTTCATCGTGTCCCTGGCTGAGAACCCGCTCCCCCTTGCTCCCTCGCAGCACGTCAATGACGTGGGCTGCGCCGAACCGCTCCCCGGTGCGTATGACCGCCGACAGCACCTTCTGCGCAATTTCAGTGGCGTCGTACCTCTCTCGGGGCTGGATGCAGTTATCACAGCCACCGCAGTTTTCAGTGAGCCATTCCTCGTCCAGGTACTCAAGGAAGAATTTGCGACGGCACGAACTGAGGGTACATATAGTAATGACCTGCTCCAGCCTCTTTCGTGCCCTCTCCCGTTCCTCGTCGTCTTCAATCTGGTTGATGAAGAATTCCTGCCGCGACTTGCCAGCGTATGAGTAATAAAGGACACACTCGCTGGGCAGTCCGTCGCGTCCGGCCCGCCCGGTTTCCTGGTAGTAGCTTTCTATGCTCTTGGGAAGGTCGTGATGCACCACCAGCCTGACGTCGGGCTTATTGATGCCCATGCCGAAGGCGATGGTCGCCACCACGACGGGCGTCCGGTCACGAATGAATCGCTCCTGCGTGGCCCGCCTTACATCCGGTTCCAGACCGGCGTGGTAAGCCTCGGCGGAGAAACCGCGCTCCGTTAGCGTCTGGGCCATCTCCTCGGTGGCTTTGCGAGAGCCGCAGTAGATGATGGCCGACTCGCCGCGATATTTTTCCATCAGCGCCAGCAGAGAGGAAAGGCCCCGCTCTTTGGGAACGACTGAGTAGGTGAGGTTGGGGCGGTTGAAGCTGGAAATGAACGTCTGCGGTTCTCTCAGGCCAAGCTGCGAAAGGATGTCGGCCCTTACCTGCCTGGTGGCCGTGGCGGTCAGGGCGATGACCGGCGCGGAGGGACAGGCGCGGCGCAGGCTTGCCAGTTCCCGGTAGGCGGGCCGGAATTCGTGGCCCCACTCGGAAACGCAATGCGCCTCGTCTATGGCGATGAGGCCGACGTCAAGCGTTCCGAGAAATCCGAAGAAACGGGATTCAGTAGCCCTCTCGGGTGCCACGTACAGCAGTTTGATTTCGTCGTCCCGCACCCGCTTGACTACCTGCGAAAACTCCGCCTGAGTCTGGGCGCTGTTGATGAACCCGGCAGGTATGCCGTTGGCCTGAAGCGAATCCACCTGGTCTTTCATCAAGGCTATCAGGGGCGAGATCACCAGCGTCAGGCCGGGCCTCGCCAAGGCTGGCAACTGGTAGCACAGAGACTTGCCGCCGCCCGTCGGCATCAGCGCGAAGCTGTCTCGTCCGGCCATCACCGCCCCGATGATCTCCTCTTGCAGGGGCAGGAAAGTATCGTATCCGAAGTGAGTCTTCAGCAATTTCAGCATTGAGCCATTTTACCGGCTTCAGTGTCCAGGGCAATAGCCCCTTGTCAGCCGCCAAGGGCTTCATTTGCTTCAATCTTTTGCTTCAGTATAGGGTTGCAAGAGCGCCTGCTTCCCTCTGGAATGCGGCCAAGTTGCCTGGAACAGATTGCAAAATCGAATAGAAGGGTGAGGGTACGGCGTTGGTTTCCTCGATATTGCCGCCTGTCGCGGTCCATTATCCAGGTCCATCATCAGGCAGGTATCACGGCCTGCGATGTGCCCGTGCGGGCCTAGATGCCCTCTGATGCCCCTCCATAACCCTTCGGCCGCTTCCCCGGCGTGGCTCCCACAGGGGACGACCAAGCTGCCGCCGCTGGCTGGCGCGGGATGTTGGAATTCTCGGTTGCCAGTCTTCCGTCCACCACCGGGGCGATCCGCAGCACGGCGTCAGCGACGAAAGCGCGTCAGGCCACCTGGTCGCCATGGATGCCACCTGGTCGCCATGGATTTGGAAGGCCGCGACCTTGACGCGATAATCCCCGGCGCCTGAGCCAACGGCTCGACGGAAATCGAGAACGTCGCCCTGGTCGGGCAACACCGAGGCCCTGCCGCGGCCGACATAGCCGATTCGTCGATGCAGCAGATACGCAAAGAGGCGGGTATCCATACCCGCCCCCTGCAATCTGGCGTTGTCCAATGTTACAGGCTTTGATTGTTAAGACCGACTACTCGGCCTAATCGCCCGCCGTTCATCCTGAGCCTGTCGAAGGATGAGCGGCAAGATTTGCCCCCACCCTCCCCGGAGTGAGAGGAGAGGGAGTTTTTCGATCCTCTTCCTACGCGCAGGCGTCGCGGATGGCTTGGGAGACTTCGGCCAGTCTCGCGTTGTTGGTCTCGGCGCCGCGGAAGCCGTTGGTGATGTAGCCGACAGCCAAGCCAGTGTCCAGGTCGGCCCAGCCAATGGAGGTTCCGGCCCCGCCGTGGCCGAAGGTGTGCATTGGGTTGCCGGTGGGCCGGCCCATGCGCTCGTCGTTCAGCGCAAACCCTAGAGCGCGCTGGGCGAACAGGCCCAAGGACTGGTCAGTGCCCTCGACCTGCATCGTGATGCCTTCGGCAACAGTCTCAGGCCGAAGCACCCTTGCCCCGTCCAAAGCGCCCTTGCGCTCCATCGCAGCGTAGAAGCGGGCGAGGTCACCGGCGGAGGCTATGCCGTTTGCCCCGGGACAGATGACCCGGTGAACCTCCGGGCGGTCGAAGGTCACAGCGTAGCCGTTGGCATCGGCGTCCTGTTCCATAAGGTGGATGCGCGAGACACGTTCCTCCAGGTCTGCGGGCAGGCCAACGTAGGTGGCTCCCATTTGCAGCGGGCCCGCCAGATCCTCGGCAATGAAACGATCAAATGTCCGCCCGTCTATCCGGCGCACCACCTCGGCAATCACCCAGCCGTAGTTGATGGGGTGGTAGGACAGCGTGGATCCGGGCGCGAATTTGGGAGTCGCCCGCTCCATGGCGGCGCAGACCAGGCTCCAGTCGTGCCAGTCGGTCCAAGGCAGGTCGGCGGGGGTGTCGGGGAACCCGCCTTGATGGCTGAGCAGGTGGCGGATGGTAACTGTCTCTTTGCCGTTCTGCCCGAACTCCGGCCAGAACTTCGACACCGGGTCGTCCCAGTCCAGCCTGCCCCTCTCCTTGAGCATATAGATGCAGGCCCCTGCCAGCGGCTTGGTGGACGAGAACAGCACGAACATGGCGCCATCGTCAACCCGGCGTCCGGTGCCGCTGTCGGCGACACCCCCGTGGATGTCGAGCACCAGGCTGCCGTAGCGATAAACGGCCAGACCCGCGCCGGGATGCAGGCCCTCGGAGATTTGCCGGTTGAATATGCGCCTGACTTCTTCGAGTCCGGCGGGGTTCATGGATACGGTTTCGGGCGTGGTCAGCGTGGCCATAAGGAAGTCTCCCTATTGGGATGTCTGAACAGTTATATTTTACCAAGTCAGTCAATGGTACGATTAGTCCGTAGACTTATCCGCATTGGGAATAACAGAATCTCGTGCGATGGAGGATTCAGGAAAGAAAACCTTTGGCGGTAATGTCCGGCGCCTTCGGGAAACGATGGGGCTTAGCCAGGAGGCTCTGGCGTCCAAGGCCAAGCTGGACAGGTCGTATATGGGCGGTGTCGAACGAGGCGAGCGCAATCCGTCCCTTTCAGCGATTCTTAATCTGGCATCGGCCCTCGAAGTTCCCCCGTACAGGCTGTTTGAAGGTATCGCAGACGAAGCATCAGCTCCGGCGACAGCAAACGGAATAACAGCCGTTGAAGAAGCGGATGGTCTAGCCATCAGATTCAGATATGACCGGTTCGATGCGGAATACAAGTTGCTTGGCGCGACTCGAGGGCAATATGACGAAATACTCGGCATACTGAAGTCTGGCTTATCCGGGGCGAAGGCAGACGCGGTTTCGCAAACTTTTCTTGAGGCTGTTCATAAGTGGCCCGGTGCTAATCCGTCCGACTTGTGGACATTTCTCATCAATCGGGCATATTGTGACAGGGTCAATCATCCAGCAACCAGCGCCAGGCTCAATTTAGAGCAGAGCTGGAAACGTACCGGCGGCTGGGCTTTGGAGCGGGTGTTGATAAATCATTATGGCCCGTTCTTGGAAGAACGCGGAATAACCATAAAATTAAGCTCCAAAGCCGAAAAATCCCGTTTGCTTCGCACAATCGACGATTCTCGAATTCTACCAGACAAGGCCGACGCCCTTATTCTTTATCGTTCGCAAGATTCAGAACGATTGCTTGGCATCATTCACGTTAAAGCGAGCATAGCGGAAAGGCGAACCGATGACGTGCCAATGAGTCAAGCCTTAATTGACGCCGGGTACATATCAGTGTTCTGGACGATGGATTGCAAAAGTTTCCCATCTGAAAGACCAGTTAATCGCGGTGGATTTGGCGCAGTTGGGGGGACATTAGCGACAAACGCCGAGACTTTGAGGAACATGGGCACTTTTCTGCTTGCTTTTCTTATAATAAGAATACTATACCTACACCGGAAAATAGCAGGGCATCATCTCGAATTGCCGTATGCGATTTCACAAATCCAGACGACCGGTTTGCCCGGTTTCTGATTGATGCGCTCCGGCAACGTCTTGCTGGTCAAAGCTAAGGTTGTGGCCGGAACTGGAATTCGCCAATCGCCGCCTGGACTCAACAACTTGGTCAGAGTCGATTTCAAACCCTATGTATATGCAGCCCAACTGCGCCGCAGCTATTCCCGTAGACCCGGAGCCTGAAAATGGATCCAGAACTACGAGTTGGGTCTCGCTTGGCCCATACGCCTCAATGCACCGTTTAGGAAGTTCCACCGGAAACCGGGAACGATGGGGGAGCCCGGCGATGTTTTCATTGGCGAATGTCCACACGCTCGGCACGGGCGGCGTAGTGCGGAAAGCGTGCTGCTCGTGCTTTGCCAGCAGGAAAATGGATTCGTGTTTACGGTGAGGCCGTCGGCAGCGTCCTTCGGGCATCGCATTCTTCTTCGACCAGACTACTTCGCCGCGATAGACATATCCGCTTTCGGCAAGGGCAATTAAAAGCCTTTGCGGGAGCATTAGCAAATTGCCGTACTGCAACCATCCAGCCGACTTGTCAACAAACGCCTTGCGCTTGAATCTCGGCTTGGTGTAGGCGGAATTTTCCGGAGAAAAACCGTTCTTGTCTGCCCCCAGCGAACTGTATTTGTGATCTGTAGGCCCCCAATTTACCGGAGTGTTGTATGCGTCGCCCAAATTAAGCCATACGACGCCATTCCATTTCAGCTTTGGCAGTATGGCAACAAACACCGATTTCAGGAAATCGAGGTAATCCCTGGGGTCATCCTCCGTTCCATTGCCCAGCGATTGACGTTGCCCCCAATAGGGTGGGCTGGTAACTACCAAGTCAATGCTTGCGTCCGGCAGCCCTGGGATCAGGGCGAGGCAGTCGCCTCCATAAACCCCGGAGTTGCCGGCTGATATTTGATGCGGCAATATCTCGCTCATAGACGTTAGTCCGTAAAGGAGTTTTCGTTGTCGATTGCAGGGGCCGCTTGTGGCCCTTGCAGAACAGGGTACGCTTCTTGGCAACAGCCTGGAAGCTTTCCTAATGCGCCTTTAGACCGGCGTCCAATTGAAAACTTATGGCCGGACAATTGAAATTTTTGTACCGGACAATTGAAAGTCTGGCAGGTATTTCAGTGGCTACCGGCCCCGCCACACGGGCGCGCGCTTTTCAGCGAATGCCTTGACCCCCTCCTTGGCATCTTCGCTTTGCAGCACCTCGTCGCGCTTCTTCTGGGCGAAGGCAACACGCTCCTCCAGGCCCATTTCGCTGCCCTTGATGGACGCCTCCTTGATGGCGGCAAGGGACAGGGGGGCGTTGGCCGTTATCTTGCGGGCCATCTCCTCGGCACGGGGCATCACATCTTCGGGAGCGACTACATAGTTGACCAGCATCAGATCCAGGGCCTTCTGCGCGTCTACAAAATCCCCTGTAAAGAGGAACTCGAAGGCGATGTTGCGCGGCACTACCTGCGACAGCAGGGCAGGGCCGCTGACCGACGATATGCCCCGCTTGGCCTGGGGCCAGCCGAACTGGGCCTCGGTGGACGCGATGCGGATGTCGCTGCCCAGTGCTATGCCGCACCCCTGAGCCAGACAGACGCCGTTGATGGCGGCGATGATGGGCTTCCAGATTTTGGACTGCTCGACATAAAGGTCGCCGGTGGTGGGGCCCTCGTTGGCCCGGGCGCTGGCCATTGCCACCAGGTCGTGCCCGGTGGAGAAAGCCCGTCCCTGGCCCGTCACGATGGCGCAACGCACTTCATCGTTGTTTCGCACGTCCTGGAAGGCGTCCCACAGCAGCTCCCGCATCTCCGGGTTGATGGCGTTCAGCTTCTCCGGCCGGTTCAACGTGATGCAGGCGATGCCTTCCTTCACTTGGTAGATGACTTCTTTCTCGGACAACTCCGGTCCTCCAATCAGATAATCCTGGACCCTGTGGGCTTGGTTCCGATGACGCCGCCGGACTCCAGGGCGTCTATTTCCTCGCCGGTGAGTCCCAGCAGTTCGCCGTAAACCTCGCGGTTGTGCTGGCCCAGGGTGGGCGACGGCCAGCGCACTTCTCCGGGCGTGGCGCTCATCTTCCACGGCAGGCCGGGATGCCGCTTGGGGCCGACCTGGGGATGGTCAACGGTTACGAAAGTGCCCCGCTCCCGGTAGTGCGGGTCTTCCAGCAGGTCGGGGCCGCGCAGCACCGGCCCGGCGGGAATGCCCGCCGCCTGCAAATGCTCGGCCAGGGCGAAGGCGTCCTGCCCGCGAGTCCACCCGGCGATGACCGTGTCCAGCTCGTCCTGGTGCGCCAACCGGGCCTCCGCCGTTGCGAACCGGGCGTCGTCTGCCAGTCCGGGGGCATCAATAGCCGATACCAGGGCCGCCCATTCACTATCACTGGTGGCGGCGATGGTGATCCAACGGTCTTCCCCGGCGCACGGGTAGGCGTTGCAGGGCGCGTACCAGCGGGAGCGGTTGCCGATGCGCTCCGGCTCCTGGCCGGTCATCTGGTAGGCCAGCAGCTCGGCGCCCATGAATGCCACCGATGATTCCTGCTGGGAAACGTCTATGTACATTCCTTTCCCGGTGCGGCGGCGGCGGCGCAGGGCGGCCAGCAGCACCCCGGCGGCATGGGAGCCGGTTATCGGGTCGCCGTGGTTGATGCCAGACTTCATCGGCCCGTCGTCCGGGTAGCCGGTCAGGTGGGCCATGCCGGATAGTTGCTCCTGGCCGATGCCGTAGCCGAGATAGCCCTTCCACGGGCCGGTGTTGCCGAAAGCGGGCATCGAGACGTAGATCAGATCCGGGCGGCGCTTCCGCAGGGTGGCATAGTCGTAACCCAACCGCTCCAGGCTGCCCTGCCGGAAGTTTTCGATCAGCACGTCGCTGATGGACACCAGCCGCTCGAAAACGCGGCGGCCCTCGTCGCTGGTTAACTCCAGGGTGATGCCATACTTGGACATGTGCAGGCAGTTGAACCAGCCGTTACGGTTCCAAGGCTCCTCGCCCGGCTCGCCGTCGGGGTAGGCGGCGATGCCCCGCGCCGGGCTGACCGGCCCGCGGTGGGAGTCGTACACGCTGAGCGACTCCATCTTGATAATCTCGGCGCCCAGGTCGGCCATCAGCTTGGTGCAGTATGGGCCAGCCCAGATGCGGGAGAGGTCAAGTACCCGGTAGTTCTTCAGGGGTTGTTTTGTGGTCGATGTCAACTTGAGCTAACCCTCGGTTGCCGCAATGTTCCCGGATATGACCCCGGACGCGGCAAGCTCTTCCAGCCGCGCGGTGGCGCAGCCCAGCCAGTCCGACAGGGCCGCTGCGGTGTGCTCGCCGAAGAGCGGAGCGCGGCGGAACACCCAGGCATCGGCGCCCGACTCGCAGGCGATGGGCGCGCCGGCATAGGTCAGTTTTCCGGCCACCGGATGCTCCAGCCCCACGAAGTAATCGCGGGCGAGCAGTTGCTCCATCTCCAGAATGTCCTGCATCGTGGCCACGAAACTGAATCCGAGACCACTGTCCTGACCCGCCTTGAAGATGTCAACCTTGTCGTGGTCTATGAGCCAAGGCAACATCAGGGCGTCTATTTCGTCGGCATTTTCCTGCCGTCCGCGCCTCGAGGCGAAACGGGGGGCGGCCAACTCCTCGCGCTCCATGATGCGGGCGACCTCGGGCCAGCGGTGATCGGGGCCGGCTATGATGCCCACGTTCCCGTCCTGGCAAGGATAGATGCCCCAGGCCGCCCGGCCGTAGCCCCGGTTTCCGACGCGGGTGTATTCCTGGCCGGAGTAGCTGTACTGCATCAGGGCGTTTTCCAGAATGTTGGTGGCATACTCGGCGATGGACAAGTCGATCTGCTGCCCCTCGCCGGTCTCCTCGGCGAACATCAGGGCGGCCATGGTGGCGGCGAAGGCGTTCTGTCCTGCCCCCAGTTGGGCCAGGGGCGCTCCTTCTTTCAGCGGCTCCTGGTCCGGCTCGCCGGTGATGTTCATCAACCCGCCCATGGCGTACAGATTCGCCTCAGTGCCGCGCCAGTCCCGGTATGGGCCTGTCTGCCCGAAGTTGCTGATGGACGTCACCACCAGCGCCGGATTAACGCTTCGCAACTCCTCGTGGCCCAGCCCCAGCCGGTCCAGCGTGCCTGGCGCGAAGTTCTCGACCAGGATATCGGCCTGCCCCGCCAATTCCAGCGCCAGCATTCGTCCCTGAGTGGTCTTGAGGTCCAGTCCCGCGCTCCGCTTTCCCGCGTTGAGGTAAAGATGCCAGGCCCCGTCCTCGATTGGCCCGGCATCGCCATAGTCCCGAGCCACGCCGGGGCGTGATGAGAATGGTCCCAGCCGACGGACCGGGTCCCCGACAGGCGGACGTTCAATTTTCACCACGTCGGCGCCCAGCCCGGCCATCAGTCGGGTGCAGTAGGTACCTGCAATGTAATGGGTCAGGTCAAGCACCCTGACCCCTTCCAGCAATCCAGACATGGCGGGATTGTGGCATCGCCCACAGCCAATTGCAACCGGGGCCTCACTCGCTCGTCTTTGTGGTATTCTGCTGGCAATTCAGATATTGGAGCAATTGCCTGATGGAACGCCCAATTTTCCAGCCTGCCGGCACGCCCGTTGAGGATCTGGATACCCCCGCGCTGGTGGTCGACCTGGATTTGATGGAGCGAAACATTCTGACCTACCACGGCTATTTCGCCGGGACGCCGGTAACGGCGCGCCCGGTGGTGACCAGCCACCTCAGCCCACAGGTGGCCCGCCGCCAGTTGTCTGCCCCAAACAGCCGTGGTATTGCAGCCACCACCGTGGGGGAGGCAGAGGTGTTCGCCTCTGCCGGATTCGACGACATTCTCGTGGCCAACCAGGTGGTGACGGCGGTTAAGATACGCCGCCTGTGCGCCCTGGCGTTGCAGGCCAAAGTCAGCGTCGCGGTGGACAGCGCCGCCAACGTGGAACGCCTGTCTCAAGCCGCCGTAGCCGCCGGGGTGGAGTTGGGAGTGCTGGTGGAAATCGAAGCGGGCATGGGCCGTTGCGGCGTCTCTCCCGATGCCGATGTGGTCGCCCTCGCCCGTGCGGTGAGCGACGCCGACGGACTCAGCTTCCGGGGCATCATGGCAACCGTACCGGGCCCGCAGGGCGACGACCCTCAGTCCCACGCCCTTCAGACGCGCGAGAGGCTGCAAACCGCCATTGAGGCCAAAGACCTGATGGAAAGCGCGGGCCTGTCTGTGCCGGAGGTTAGCGTCGGCGGGGCCCACTGCCACACGGCGGTTGGCGATCTGCCGGGAATCACCGAGGTTCGGGCCGGACGCTATCCCCTGATGGACGTGCGCCTACAGGCATACCTGCCGGAACTGTCGCTGGCGGCGACGGTGCTGGCCACCGTCATCAGCCATCCGGTTGCAGGAATGGCCGTACTGGACGCGGGGCACAAGGCCACCGGCCCGGACCACGGCCGCCCGGTGCTCCAGGGCGTCGACGGCGGGACAGCCGCCCGGTTCAGCGCCGAGCACGGGGTGGTGGAGCTGGAAACCGGGTCCGAGGGTGCCCTGCCACCGGGTGAAAAGGCTCGCCTGGCTCCGTGGGAACTGGCTGCCTGCGTCAACCAGTACGACTACATCCGCGCGGTGCGGGACGGAAGGCTGGAGGGCTACTGGCCCCTCTCGGCTCGCGGACGGTTCGCGTAGCAGGGATACTCCTTTCAACCGTACACCCTCACCCTGAACACCCTCACCCTGAACCTCTCCCGCAAGGGAGAGGGGACTGAATGGAGCAACGAGAAAATGATTGACAGCCAGACACCCCTGCCCGGAACTCCGATGGCGGAACTGGACACACCCTGCCTGGTTTTGGATCTGGACGCCCTAGACCACAACATGGACGTCATTGCCGACTTCTACCGGGACAAGCCCAGCAAGCTGCGGGGCCACAGCAAGAACCATAAGACCCCGGCCATCGCCCTGCGGCAGATCCGCCGGGGCGGGACCATTGGTGGGGTCTGCGCCGCAAAGGTGGCCGAGGCCGAGGTCATGGTCCATGGTGGCGTCCCCAGCGTTTTCATCACCAGCGAGGTGATGGGCGACCTCAAGATACGCCGCCTCTGTTCCCTGGCGGGACAGGCCGAGGTGATGGTCGCCTGCGACAGCCCCGACAACGCTCGCGCCCTGTCTCGGGAGGCAGAGGCTCAGGGCGTCGACCTCGGCGTGGTCATCGAACTGGAGACCGGCCTCAAGCGTTGCGGTGTGCAGGAGATACAGCAGGGCGTGGCCCTGGCTCACGATATTGCATCGCTTCCGGGAATCAGCTTCCGGGGCATCATGAGCCACCAGGTCATCTCCGCCATGCCCGACCGGGAGGACCGGGTTACTGAGGGCAACCGGGTCATCAAGGGCGTCATAGACCTGAGGGACGCCATTGAGGAGTCCGGCCTGCCCGTGGAGGTCGTGTCCACCGGCGAGACCTGGAGCTACGACGTGGCGGGGGAGATTCCCGGTGTCACCGAAGTACAGGGCGGCAGCTACCTGCTGATGGAGACCCATTATGGGTATATGACCGAGTTCAGCTACGCCGCCAAGGTGCTGACCACCATAATCAGCGCCCCCAGGCCCGGAGTGGCCATCGGAGACGCGGGCGCGCGGGCCGTCAGCACGGTGCGCGGCCTGCCGGAAGTTGACGGCCGCCCCGGAGTGACCGTGGAGTCAATGGACGGCGATCACTCAGTCTTCAAGCTGACCGACGGCGCTTCCCTCCGGGTGGGAGACCAGGTGCTGCTCATCCCGGCCCAGCAGGACGCCATGGTCAGCCGTTGGGACCGCTTCGTCGGCCTGCGCAACGGCAAGGTCGAGGCGGTGTGGGACATCCAGGCCCGCGGCTGCCACAACTAAACCAAAGCCAATGTGGGATGTACATTTTGCGGACAGCCATTCGCAGTCAGGGTTCGCGCCTCGACCGTAGGGGCGGGTTTGAAACCCGCCCCTACCAGATGGACCGCCCGTGCGCCGGCGAGTCCACCTGCAATGAAACGCTACCTGGCATAAATGCGCATTTCACCTTGGCTTTAGTTTAGGAGAGAAAAGACATGGCTTCTCCAAAAATCAAGAGTATCAAAATCGAAGGCTTCCGACGGCTCGAAATTTTTGACTTCGACATGCGCCCAGTGATGGCTCTAATTGGAGCCAACGGAGTAGGAAAAACTTCGTTCATGGACGCTCTGTCACTGTTGGCAGCCTCTGCGAGAGGTTCATTAAATCAGCATCTCGGCGATTTGGGGGGAATTGCTTCTGTCGCCACGCAAGGACGTGTGCGAGAAATAGTTCTGAATGTGGTGACGGACAATCCGAGTTATGAGCCACCAGAATACAGGCTCAAATTGGAAGCACAGGGGCCGGGATACGGGATATTAGAAGAGACGCTGCTTCAAGCTACACCCGACCAACCGTTGCCTTTCAAGCACATTGACAGACAACACAATGCCATTAGATTTTCTAACCCAGCGACGCATAGGTTGGAAGTACCAGATTGGGAGTTTGATTCGTCTGAGTCGGCGCTGTCGCAAGTGCCCAGAATGTACCGGCAATGCGAGCAGTTGAGGCGCATTTTGAGCTCCGCTACCCACTACCATGCCCTTGACGTAGGCAAGAACGCCCCAGTGAAGTTGCCGCAGCAGATGCGTCCGGTCTCGCTTCCCGGTTCCAACGGCGAAGACTTGTTTCCGTTCCTCTACAATTTGCGTGAGTTGGATCGTCCCAAATATGAGGCTGTTGAAGATTCTTTGAAGGCAGCATTCCCGGGATTCGAATTCCTTGGCTTTCCTGTTGTAAGTGCTGGTGTTATTTCAATGACATGGAAGGAAAGGGCTTTCAACGGCCCATTCTTTATGAACCAACTATCGGAAGGCACTCTCAGATTTCTCTGGCTGGTATCGCTGTTGCAGAGCCCAAGTCTACCTACAGTTACGATGATAGATGAACCGGAGGTGAGTCTGCATCCAGAATTGCTTGGCCTTCTGGCAGATTTGCTACGCGAGGCATCTGACCGAACTCAGATAATTGTTGCGACTCACTCAGACCGGTTAGTTAGATTTCTGGAGCCACATGAAGTGGCGGTTATGGATATCGACGAAAGCGGCGCTTCGGCTATTAGGTGGGGAGATAATCTTGATCTAGAAGAATGGCTGGCTGATTACAGCCTTGATGAGGTATGGCAGATGGGCCTTATGGGAGGCAGAGCATGAAGATCAGCCTCATCGTCGAAGGGAAAACAGAGAAAGTGTTTGTTCCCAAACTCAGGGAATACTTGCAAGGACTGATCCCTGGAAATATGCCTCTTTTGCATACATCATTACAAGCTGGCAGAATTCCTAAAAGGGATAAGCTAAACGGCTTGGTTATAAATCTTTTGAGAAACGGTAGGAATCCGTCTGACCATGTGATTGCACTGACCGATGTATATCCAGATTATTCCAATGCCGCCGAAGCCAAATCGGATATGCGACCCGCCCATGGACATGGACGTCAACGACAGCAAGTTCTCCATTGCCGGTTTCATCGACCCGGAGGGCAACTACATCGGCCTCTATAAGCCCGGTCAAGGTTAGAGAAGACGAAAGGCGGAGTGGCCGTGCGGCCATCCGCCTTATTTCAGACACCCACCGGTACGGATCCGGGGGGCCGGCTACGCAGACTCCCGCCTACGGAGTAGGCCCGAACTCCGTGGTCTTCATCAGGTAGGTGTTCTGGGCCGCCAGAACGCCGCGGACGCGGGGGATGTAGGCGCCGCCCCACTCCGGGTCGGCAGCAACGGCAGACTTGGCTTCTTCCATGTGCTTCACGTTGTTGAAGGCCCAGATGTGCACCACCTGGTTCAGGTCGCCCAGGTCGCTGTAGAACCAGCCGGCCAGCTTGACGCCGTGCCTTTCCCTGATGGGAAGGGCAAGCTCTTCTACCGCCGCCATGTAGGTGGACAGGCCACCGGGGTTCAGGGTGTACTGCCGGAAATCGAAGACCATATCGTTCTTTGCCTTGTATTCCGGCGTACCCTCTTCGGCGATGTCAAATTCCACCGGATACTTGGGCGCGAAATCGGGGGACATCATCAGCCACGTCTTTTGCGATTCCACCAGCGGCTGCGCCCGGGGGACGTACTTTCCGGCCCAGTCGGGGTCGGCGTAGACCGCGGCCTTGGCTGAATTCAGGTGCTCCAGATCCTGGTAGCCCCAGATGTGAACGACCTGGTTAAGCGCCCCTATGTCGCTCCAGTACCAGCCGGACAACGCCACGCAATGGCTCTGCCGGATGGGCAGTCCCACTTCCTTTACGCCGGCCCGGTAGTCGGGCGTCGCGCCGGGCTTGAGGGTGTACATCCTGAAATCGTAGATCATTTTCAGCCTCCGGTGTGTTTCTTGATGAATTCTCCTGCTTGAGAAAGGGCCTGCCGTCCTTCCGGCAATATGGGGGCGAACAGGTGCCAGACGTGGATCATGTCGTCCCAGACGTCCATCTCCACATATACCCCAGCCTCACGAGCAATCCCGGCCAGTCGGGTGGAGTCGTCCAGAAGGACCTCCGCGTCTCCCACCTGGATCAGCGTCGGCGGCAGACCGCGCAGGTCGGCGTAGATGGGGGCGGCCAATGGCGCCCTGGGATCGCTGCCGCCCAGATAAGTCTTGGCCGAAAGCAGCAGTCCTTCTTTCCCGACCATGGGGTCTGCGTCGGCCCTGGTTTCCATTGATTCGCCGAGGCCCTCCATGTCGACCCAAGGCGAGATGCAAACTGCTGCGCCGGGCATGGGAAGGCCGACGTAGCGTATCTGCACCAGGGCAGCCACGGTTAGTCCGCCTCCGGCCGAGTCGCCGGCCACGGCGATCCTCGCAGGGTCGTAGCCCTCGTTGAGGAGCCACCGGTAAGCCGCCACCGCATCCTCGACTGGCGCCGGAAACGGGTGCTCCGGGGCAAGGCGGTAGTCCAGTCCCAGGACTCTGGCGCCCGACGCTTGGGACAATTCAGCCATCAAGGGCCGGTGGGTGCGGGGTGAGCCGATAATGTAGCCGCCGCCGTGCAGATAGAGAACAACCCTGCTGTCCGACGCGGCCTCAGCCGTCACCCATTCCGCGGTTACGCCCCCCGCGTTCACTCGCTTGTACATGGCCGGTACGTCGATCGAAAACTCATCGATGATCTGCTCAAAGGACCGGCGTCGGCCCTCGGTCGCGCCCTGCGACTCATCGACTTCTCTGCCCCTCACCAGGGCGATTACCTTTTCCAGTTCCAGCGTTCTGGCCATATTTACGCCTCCAGCATCTTCTTCAGTGTGCGAGCGCTGCTGTGGGGGGCCGACAGCACGGGAACCGGCGAGACTTTCCGCAGGTGGTCGAGGGCGGTGGCGAAGGAGAACTGGCTGAGTAGCGCCACATCAACGTCCGGAGCCAGGGCCAGCACTTCTTCTTCCAGCCGCCGTTCGAACCCCGGCTGGCCCTCGGCTCTGAGTACGGCAATCAGGTCCTCAGCAAGGCGGGAAACGACTGTTACTTTGGCCCCTGCCTCGCCAGCCGCAAGGTTCAGATAGAACTCGGAATCCGACATGGTGGCGGCGTTGGTGGCGATGACTCCGACCCGGGGGCCTGCCGCGACGGCCTCCTGCATCACCGGGCCGTAGGACGACACCAGTGGCACATCCACCAGGTCGCGGGCCGAATCCACCACCGGCGCGTAGACCGAGCAGGCCAGGCCAATAGCGTCGGCGTTGTGGTCCCGAGAGTAGCAGATGAGGTCGCTCATTCGCCGGCGCAGGTTGGGGGTGATGCTTCCGGGAAAGTCAATGAGCAACCCTTCGTCCAGCAGGTTGATCACCTCGGCCTCGGGGAACTCGTCCTGAAACGCCAGCCGGACTGGCGGGATTGACTCCGCCAGGGCATGAATCATTACAACGCGCATGGCGGCTCTCCGCTCTCGCTAGTTTAGAATCCCGATTACTTCACCGTCAGAGTTGACATCCATGTCCAAGGCACGGGGACGGGTGGGCAGGCCGGGAAGCGTCTCGATCCGCCCGGCGAGAGCATAGAGGAAACCGGCGCCGACAGAAGCGCGCAGGTCGTTGATCGGGAAGGTATAGCCCTGGGGCCGGTTGCGGAGACTGGGGTCATGGGAAATGGAGAGGTGCGTCTTGGCCATGCAGATGGGCAGATTGCCCCAACCCTGCGATTCGAAATATCTCAGTTGGTTCATGGCCTGCGCCGACCATGCGACGTCTGCGGCGCCATAGACATTTTGCGCCAGGGCTAACGCCTTCTCCTGCGCCGTTGCCTGGAGCGGGTAGGCGTAGGTGATGGTGCTTTCAGTCCTGGTCGCCTCAACTACGGCCTGGGCCAGTTCCTCCGCTCCCGCGCCGCCCCGGGCGTAGCCGTCGCACTCCACTGCGGCAGTGGCGCCGGCTTCCAGTGCAATGTTCCTAACCGCCGCCAGCTCCTCTGGGCTGTCGGCGCCGAAGCGGTTGATGGCTACGACGCAGGGCAAACCAAAGCTGGTTACGATACCGACGTGGTGGGCCAGATTGGGACCGCCGCGGATGACTCTGCTTTCGTCCGGCTTGTCCAGGTCGCTGCGCCGCGCCCTGCCGTGCCACTTGAGGGCGCGGGCCGAGGCCACCAGCACGGCGGCGCTGGGCAGCAGGCCGCTCTGCCGTGTCTTGATGTGCATGAACTTCTCGAAGCCCAGGTCCGAGGCGAATCCGGCCTCTGTTATCACGTAATCGGCGTAGGCCAGGGCCAGCTTGTCGGCGAGGATCGAACTGCAACCGTGGGCGATGTTGCCAAACGGCCCGGCGTGGACGATGGCGGGCTGTCCCTCCAGCGTCTGCACCAGGTTGGGCATCACCGTCTGGTGCAACAACGTCATCAGCGCCCCCTGGACGCCCAGTTGGGCGACGGTAACCGGTTCGCCGCCGCGCGTCGCGCCGACGACGATGCGGGAGATGCGGTCCCGCAGGTCGTCCAGCCCGTCGGCGAGGGCCAGGATGGCCATGATCTCCGAGGCGGAAACGATGTCAAAGCGGGCTTCCCGCAACGGGCCGTAGCCACTGCCGCCTACTCCGGCGATAACTTGCCGCAGGCCGCGGTCTGAGGCGTCGGTTACCCGCGACCATTGAATGCCGGATGGATCAAAGTCGGGAATTGCGCCGCGAAACACCGCGTTGTCCACCAGTGCGGCCAGCAGGTTGTGCGCTGACGCAACGGCATGGGCATCGCCCGTAAAGTGGATGTTGATCTCGTCCTCGGGAACGATCCTTGCATTCCCTCCGCCGGTGCCGCCGCCCTTGATGCCGAAAATAGGCCCCAACGTCGGCTCGCGCAGGTTGACCGACACCTTGTGCCCCAGGCGGCCCATTCCCTGCGTCAGGCCGATAGCGGTGGTGGTCTTGCCCTCGCCCGCCGGCGTGGGAGTGATCCCGGTCACCACCACCAGCTTGCCCTTGTGGGGGCTGCCGTCGGCGATGGCGTCCAAGGAGATCTTGGCCTTGTAGTGCCCGTAGGGCAACACATATTCGGGCTTGAAGCCAAGCTCGTCGGCAATCTTGCTGATGGTTTGCACGTAGCCTCCGCGTTCGCGCCGCGCGTTTCAGCGACGGCAGGGTCTGGGATGCAATAGCCACAGGGGGCCGTGGCGGGAGACCGCCCTCTCCCTAACTTTCTCCCAGGGCAAGAGGGCATCAAATGACTGGGAGTCAGGGACCCGGTTCTCCCTCCAGCCGGTTGATGTCACGCTCGCTCAGGTTGAAATACTTGGCGTCGGGATGGTGGAACACCAAGGCCGATACGGTGGACTCCGGGTCCATCATGTAGCCCTCGGTCAGCTCCACGTCCAAGTGGTTGGAGACCTCCAGCAGGCGGAAGAGCTGCTCCTGGTCTTCGAGACGCGGGCAGGCCGGGTAGCCGAAGGAGAAGCGCTTCCCCCGGTACTGGGTGCGGAAGAGTTCGTAGGGCGTAATGCCGGCCGGGTCGCCGAAGCCCCACATCTGCCGCAACTGCTGGTGCAGCAGCTCGGCGAAGCCCTCAGCTCCCTCCAGGGCCAGGGCCTGCAGGATGTGGGAGTCCAGGAATCTGCCCTCGGCAATCCAACGGGCTGCCAGATCCCGCACGCCGGGGCCGACGCTGGTCACGAACATACCCACGTAGTCCATTCCGTCCAGACCACTGCCGGGCGTGGCGGTCCCGGGTAGTGCGTAGTCGGACAGGCACAGGCCCTCTCGCTGCGACTGTCGCCCGAAATAGAACCGCTCCAGCACCCTTGAGCCGTCGGGAGAGTAAATCAGAAGCGATTGCCCATCAGAGCGGCACGGGAAGAACTTGAAGACGGCGCTTGCGGAAATGTCGCTGCGGGCCAGCGCGAGGTCTTCGACGCGCCTCACCGAGTCGCGCAGCTCGACGGCTGCCGGATCCCCTGCCGCCAGGTCCTGGGCGAAACGTCCCTTGTAGCCCAGGTGCCGCACATAGAGCATCTGCGGGTTGATGTACCCGAAGATGTCCTCCAGGTTGTAGTCGTTCAGGACGTGAAGGCGCAGGTCGGGAGGGTTCGGGATGGGAAAGTCGTGGCGCACCTGCGCCGGTGGCACATCCTGACCGTCGTCCGCCGCCTGACGGCTGGCGTCATCGCTCCGCATGGCCTCGGTCTCGGCTTCCAGTTTCGCGGCCAAATGCGCCCGCTCGTCGGCCTCCTGAATGGTGTTGGCCAAGGCCAGGCCGGTCATCGCGTCGGGTGCGTAGGCCACCAGCCCACCGTACTCCGGGGCGATGCGCAGACGCGTGAAGCGGTTGGACAGCGCCGCGCCGCCCACCAGCACCGGAACGGACACGCCGTCCTGGCGGAAGTCCCGGACGGTCTCGACCATCATCTGCGCCGACTTCACCAGCAGCCCGGACAGCCCAATGATGTCGGGGTTGTGCTGGTGGCAGGCCGCAATGAGGTCCTGGGGAGGAATCTTGATGCCCAGGTTGATAACCTGATAACCGTTGTTGGAAAGGATGATTTCCACCAGGTTCTTGCCAATGTCGTGAACGTCGCCCTTTACAGTGGCCAATACCACGCGGCCCTTGATGGAGCTTTCGATTCGCTCCATGTACGGCTCCAGGTGGGTAACGGAGAACTTCATGGACTCCGCTGATTGCAGCACCTCGGCGACGATTAGCTGGTTGGCGTTGAACTGGCGGCCGACCTCGGTCATGCCCTCCATCAGCGGGCCATTGATGATCTGCAGCGGCGTTCTCTCTTGCAGGGCCTCGTCCAAGTCTTGGGCCAGCCCTTCCTTGGTGCCTTCGATGATGGCCAGGGCCAGGCGCTCGTCCAGCGGCAGGTTGCGGCGTTCTTCGTTGGTGGACGCCGGGGCCTTGTCGCGGAAGTGGGCCGCGAAGGCCGCCACCGGGTCTTCTCCGCTGTACCAGATCAGGTTCTCGGCCAGCTTGCGCTCCTCCTCTGGAATGGCGGCATAACGCATCATCATCTCGGAGTTGACGATAGCCATGTCCAGGCCGGCCTGCACACAGTGATACAGGAACACCGAGTTCAGCACCTCGCGCCCGGCGGCAGGCAGCCCGAAGGACACGTTGGATATGCCGAGGATGGTCTTGGCGCGGGGCAACGCTTCCTTGATCAGCCGCACGCCCTCAACGGTCTCCGCGCCGGAGCCGATGTAGTTCACGTCCCCAGTCCCGACCGGAAAGACCAGCGGGTCGAATATCAAATCTTCCTCGGGCACACCGTACTTCTCGGTCAGCAGCTTGGCGGAACGCAGGGCAACCTCCAGCTTGCGCTCGCGGGTGACGGCCTGGGCCTGCTGCTTATCGTCGTCGATGCAGCCCACCACCAGCGCCGCGCCGTAACGCCGGGCCAGCGGCACCACAGCCTGGAATCGCTCCTCCCCGTCCTCCAGGTTCACCGAGTTGATGATGGCCTTGCCCTGCAATCGTTTCAACGAAAGCTCGATAACCGCCGGATCGGTGGAGTCCACCATTATCGGCGTCTTGACCTTCTTGGTAACCAGGTCCAGGAATTCGGCGACGTCGGCGGCCTCGTCGCGGTCGGGGTCCTGCAAACAGACGTCGAGGATGTGGGCGCCGTTGCGGGCCTGGCGCCGCCCGATTTCTGCGGCCTCCTCGAACTTGCCTTCGTTTATCAGGCGGCGGAAGCGGCGGCTGCCCAGCACGTTGGTGCGCTCGCCCACCACCGCGGGGCGGAGCTGGTCGTCAACGAGCAGGGCATCAATGCCGGAGACGCGAGTTTCCGTAGATTCCACTGTCCGGCGGGGGGGCTTGCCGGCGGCGGTCTCGCCGAGCAGGTGGATATGGCCGTTGACGGTGCCGCAGCAACCGCCGACCAGGTTGACCCAACCGGAATCTACGAAACGGCCCAGCGTTTCCGCCATTGCCTCCGGTGATTCGTTGTACTTGCCGTCCTCGTCGGGCATACCGGCGTTGGGCACACATGCCACCGGGAAACGGGAAATGGCCGCCAGAGTGCGGATATGGTCGGTCATAAAGGCCGGGCCGGTGGCGCAGTTGATGCCTATCCACAGCAGGTCACGGTGCGCCAGCGAAACGTATAAGGCCTCAACGTCCTGCCCGGCCAGCAGCGTACCCATAGGCTCGACGGTACCCTGCACCGCCACGGGAACCTCGCGGCCCAACTCAGCGATGGCACGGTCGATGCCCTCCAGACCGGCCTTGATGTTCAGCGTATCCTGTCCGGTCTCCAGCAGAAGCACATCAACGCCACCCTCGATCAGACCGGCGGCCTGCCCATGGTAGCTGTCGGCCAATTCCTCGAAGGTGACCCCGCCGGTTACGGAGATGGTCTTGGTGGTAGGGCCCATTGAACCGGCCACGAAGCGGGGCTTATCGGGAGTGGCGGCGGCATCGGCCACTTGCCGGGCCAGTTCCGCCGCCACGCGGTTGAGGCGGCGGGCCTCGTGGGCCAGATCGTACTCTGCCAGCACGACTGAGGTGGAGCCGAAGGTGTCGGTCTCGATGATGTCGGCGCCGGAGTCCAGGTGCCCCTGGTGGATGCTCTCGATTACATCAGGTCGGGTGAAGACGAGATGCTCGTTGCAGCCCTCGTAATCAACGCCGCCGAAATCATCGGGGCCGAGGTCAAAGGACTGAATTGCGGTGCCCATTGCGCCGTCGATTACCAGGATGCGCTCACGAAGCGCGGATTTCAGGGTTTCGATGCGTTCATGTGATTCCATAAAAAGTCAGTCACTGTCGGGAAGTATCCCGGCTCAACAAGAGCCTCATGCCAACACTTCCTCACCTCCGGTTGTTGAGCTTAAACATTGTGTAAATTCAACCAGGGATCCTAACCAGGGATCGCTCGCCTACACCGCCTAAACTCCGAACCAGCCGTTCAAGGCCGGGCGGTTATTCTCCAGCCAGCGGATGTTGAGGCGGACGCGCTCCAGCGCCTGCCGGATGGTGCGCTCGGCGGCGGGGGCAGGGTGTTCGGCGAAGAAATTCTCCACGTCGGCGCGCTGCTCGTCGGTGGTGAAGCTGCTGCAGATGGATACCAGGCGCATCAGGCCAAACCCGCCGCCGCCGTAGCGCCGGTCGAACTCGGCCCAGTTGTTCTTGACGAACTCCCAGGCAGGTTGTCGGCCCCTCGGGTTGGCGGCCACGCCACCGACGACTGTGATCGTGTCCTGCGAGCGAACCCGCGGCGAAAGCGCCCGCTCCAGTGTTTCGTTGAGCAGTCCCACATCCTGGAAGCGGGACATCGCCAGAAGCAACCGGATTTTCTCCTCTTGAAGGCTGGTGCGCTCCTCCAGTTCCCAGAGCTGGTCGTAGGTCGTGCGGTTCCCGGCCTGCGCAGCGAGGCTGAACACCACCCCGCGCAGGTCGGGATGCACCGCGTCCGGATTTTCGAGATACTGGCGGAACAGGTCGCCGGCCTGTGCCAGCGTTTCCTCATCGTTGTAGCTGCCGGACTGTCCCAGGACGGTGGAGCGCAGCAACGAATCCAGATGCCCGTCTTCAGGGCGGGGCGTCCACCCGGCCCGGCGGGCGGCAGGGCCGAAAAGCTCCCGGCCAAAGCCCTGGTAGGCCGGATGCACCGGCTCCCCGGCGATGAGCTGCTCAATATCGCGCAGATTGGACGCCAGGTCACTCCACACCGAGGCATCGGTCTCGCCGGAGTAGGAACCAGCCAGTTCAAGAAACTGCGTTATCGGGAGTAGACCGGCGCGGGAAAGGGCGTAGGCATCGTTCTGAATGCCCAGGCGGTCGGTGGCGGGCAACTCCCGGGCGCCGACGGCCGGGGCCAGACGCTTCCAGTCCTCGCCGGCGTAGTTGACCCGGTAGAAGCCAGTCTGGCCGGCGTTGACTTTGTACCAGTCCTCGGCGGGGTGCGCTGCGGGGAGCGTTAGCAGGGCTTCCTTGCTTTCCATCACCGTGGACACCGCGGCCGCCCCGGGCGCGCTGACGGTTACGGGAACCCGCCAGACTTCGGGGTTGGGATCCTCATCTCCCAGCAGCCTGTCGTAGACGAACCTCTCCTGCGACAGGGAGATCTGCACGCTGTCAATCCCGCGATCCGCCTTCACTTCCAGCACCGGGTAGCCCATCTGCTTGACCCAAGAGTCCATGATGCCGGTCACCGGCATACCGGACTCTTCTTCCAAAGCCGCCCACAGGTCCTGGGTGCGGGCGTTTCCATATTCATGGCCCTTGAGGTAGCGATACAACCCGCCTCGAAAAACCTCGGGGCCCAGGAAGTGCTCAAGCATTCGAAGGACGGAGCCACCTTTGCTGTAGCTGATGGCGTCGAAGAGCTGGCTGACCTCGGCAGGGTTCTTGACTTCCTGCTCAATGGGATGGGAATTCTTAAGCCCGTCGAGGCTGAGGGCGCGGTTGGTGTCCATGTTGACGAACTGCGTCCACATCTCCCAATCGGGGAAGAGCCAGTCCACCGCTTTGGTGCCCATCCAAGAGGCGAAGCTCTCGTTGAGCCAGAGGTCGTCCCACCACTCCATGGTGACCAGGTCGCCGAACCACATATGGGCCATTTCGTGGGCCACCACCTCGGCGACGCGCTGCCGGGTGCCTGCGGAGGAATTCTCCGGGTCAACCAACAGGGCGGTTTCGCGGTAAGTAACGCAGCCCCAGTTCTCCATAGCGCCGGCGGCGAAATCGGGGATGGCGATGTGGTCCAGCTTTGGCAGCGGGTAGGGGATGCTGAAGTACTCGTTGAAGTAACCCAGCAGCTTGACCGATGTATCGAGAGCGAATCCGGCCTGATTCTCCTTGCCTCGGGTGGTCCAGACGCCCACCTTCGTGCCGTCGGCGGCGTCCGCCTCCACCGACACCAGGTCGCCGATCACGAAGGCCAGCAGGTAAGTGGACATAATCGGCGTCTCGGCAAACCGAACAGACCTCAGCCCTGGAGATGGCCTGGTGTCTTCCACGATTGGCGTATTGGACACTGCCTGAAAACCGTCGGCAAAGACCAGGGTAACGTCAAAGACAGCCTTCTGCGCCGGCTCATCCCAGCAGGGGAAGGCGCGGCGGGCGTCGGTGGCCTCAAACTGGGTCGTTGCCAGATGGCGAGTCTGCCCCTCAGCATCCTGGTACTCGGAGCGGTAGAACCCCACCAGCCGGTCGTTCAGGATGCCGGTGAACTGCATATCCAGTTGAGCGGGGCCCGGAGACAGCGTCTCCCCGAAGTCCAGCGTGGCCGTCTCGGTGTCGGCGTCCAGCGATATGGAGCTAACCGGGATGGACGCGCCATTGCGTCGCAGGACGGCCCCGCCGATTTCCAGTTCAGCGGCGTTCAGCGATATGCGGGCGGTAGGCACGACGATTTCAATATCCGTGGTCTGCTCGCCCGTGAAGGTAAAAGTCCCCAGATCGGGCTGAAGCGTCAGGCGGTATTTGCTGGGCTTGACATTGCTGGGCAGCACGACGGCTTTGGCGGTAGGCATGAGGCAAATCCCCCAATGGAAAGTAACGGACTATGCGCCAGAAACAATTTTACCACGTATTACTGCGCGGGTTGCGGGACGGTCTCAAGCCTACAGGACAATTGCAAAGTCGGCAGGGGAAGTTTATATAGGCAGGGGAGGTTTATATGGGGAACTATATCGAATTTCACCCAACCGCAGGAAAACCCCCGTCATTTCCGCGAAAGCGGGAACCCAGCGACCATCGCTCTGCTATTGGGACGGGCTTCCTGACTGTGCAATCACCCCGCAATCACCCCGATGCAATGGCAACAACCCGTCGCCAACAAATTCGTCAATTTGTGGGACATCGCCGCCGCCAACAAGCAACCCAAGCCCAGCTCCCTGCTCTGCGTCCGGAAGATCGTCAAGGCCGGCTTCCGCATCCACACCTTCACAGACCTCCACATATACCTCTAGGACTGCCGGCGCTACGGCGACTTCCCCGGCGCCGACGAAATCGTCAACAGACTCCTACCCCCCAAACAACCCGTCGAGCTGTCCGCCGTCCTCCCCGCCCGCTTCCTCGTCAGGTAGCCAGGACCATTGCACCGTCAGTTTCAACCCGCTCATGGTGAGCTTGCCTAACCACCCGCTGGTTGAACGGGCGTCTTTCGACAAGCTCAAGATGAATCGGGCGGCAATCCCACCATGAGCGAGGCCTGATAGGTGCCGTTACTTTGCAATCGTCCTGGGAGTTTTAGCAAAACCGAGCTTACTGTTCAACCGAATGATATAATCCGGGACGGTTTACGCTCGTCCCATCCGCGCTCAGGCGTGTGCATTGCAGGAGAGAATCAGATGCCCCCGAAGACGATGTTCGAGAAGATTTGGGACACCCATGTAGTTCACGAGGAGCAGGGCGAGCCTTCCGTTATTTACATTGACCTGCACCTGGTCCACGAGGTGACCTCCCCGCAGGCCTTTGACGGGTTGCGCATGGCGGGCCGCCCCGTCCGCCGCACCGACCTGACCGTGGCTACCGCCGACCACAACACCCCCACTTGGGACCTGTCGCTGCCGGTGACCGATGAGATTTCCAAGGCGCAGCTTGACGCCCTCACCCGCAACTGCGAAGAGTTCGGGGTGACGCTTTACGACCGTTTCAGCCCGATGCAGGGCATCGTCCACATCATCGGCCCCGACCTGGGATACACCCAGCCGGGCAAGACTGTGGTCTGCGGCGACAGCCACACCTCCACCCACGGGGCGCTGGGCGCCTTGGCCGTTGGCATCGGCACCTCCGAGGTGGAGCATGTGCTCGCCACGCAGACGCTACGGCAGTTCAAGCCCCGGACGATGGAAGTCCGCGTTGACGGGATGCTGCCGCCCGGCGTAAGCGGCAAGGACATCATCCTCGGCATCATCGGGCGCATAGGGGTCAACGGCGGTACTGGACACGTTATCGAGTACACCGGCGAGGCCATCCGGTCTCTCTCCATGGACGGGCGCATGACCGTCTGCAACATGAGCATCGAGGCGGGAGCGCGGGCCGGCATGATTTCGCCGGACGAGACCACTTTCGAGTACGTGCGAGGCCGCCAGTTCGCGCCGCAGGGCGCCGACTTCGACGCCGCCGTGGAGCGTTGGAAGCTACTGCCCACCGACGCCGGCGCTATTTTTGACAAAACCGAGATTTTCGACGCAGGCGCGATGGAGCCTTACGTTACCTGGGGGACCAACCCCGGCATGGTGGCGCCCATCAGCGGGAGCGTGCCCGACCCGGCTTCCTTTGAGGAGGCTGCACAGCGGGAAGCCGCCACCCGGGCTCTGCAATACATGGACCTGCAGCCGGGAACGCCGATTCAGGATATCAAGGTTGACCGCATCTTCGTCGGCGCCTGCACCAACGCCCGGCTGGAAGACCTGCGGGCCGCCGCCGAGGTGGTGCAGGGGCGCAAGGTGCATCCCGACGTGTACGCCATGGTGGTGCCCGGCTCCGCCAAGATCAAGCGGGAAGCCGAAGAAGAGGGCCTGGACCGGATTTTCACCGAAGCCGGGCTGGACTGGCGGGTGGCCGGATGCTCCATGTGCCTGGGCATGAACCCCGACATCCTGTCGCCGGGGCAGCGTTGCGCCGCGACTTCCAACCGCAACTTCGAGGGACGGCAGGGCAAGGGCGGCCGCACTCACCTGGTCAGCCCAGCCATGGCCGCTGCCGCCGCCATCGCCGGCCACTTCGTTGACGTCCGGGATTTGTAGGCATACCGCAAATCGTGCCAGGGAACTGTCCCGTCTTAAAGGTGGCGAAATTACCCGGAAAGACACAACCGTGGTGTTTAAGCTTCGCTCGCCTTCCGGCAGCTTGGCGATGGTTCAGGCCAAGACGGATGAATACGTGGCGAACCGCGCCCGGCTGGGGTGGCTGATAGACCTGTTTCAGCGGCGGGTGTATGTTTACCGGGCAGGGCAGTTAAGACCCTGAAAACCCTGCAACGGCCTCCAGAGAAGATATGCTTCCCGGCTTTCAACTAAATCTTCAAGAAATCTGGTAACCAAAATTTCGGGAACCGAGAGGATGTTTATGGACCCTTTCGTCAAAGTTACCGGCGTGGTGGCCCCCTTGGACCGGGTGAACATCGATACCGACCAGATTATCCCGGCTGTTTTTCTGAAGCGCATTGAGCGCAGCGGCTTCGAGGACTGCCTGTTCTTCGCTTGGCGGTTCAATGAAGATGGCAGCCACAAGGAGGAGTTCGTACTGAACCAGCCAGCCTACCGGAACGCCAGGGTGCTGGTGGCGGGCCACAATTTCGGATGCGGTTCGTCCCGCGAACACGCGCCGTGGGCACTGCGTGATTACGGAATCCGCTGCATTATCGCTCCCAGCTTCGCCGACATCTTCTACAACAATTGTTTCAAGAACGGCGTCCTGCCACTCAGGATGTCGGAAGAAGACGTTCGCACCATCATGGAAAAGGCCACGTCCCACCCGGGCGTCAACCTGACTGTGGACTTGGAAGGACAGCGAGTCTGGGACGACGACGAGGAAATCTCGATTCCCTTTGAGGTGGACTCTGATCGCCGTCA
The DNA here is from genome assembly GCA_965261945.1 of Dehalococcoidia bacterium. Taxonomy (GTDB): domain Bacteria; phylum Chloroflexota; class Dehalococcoidia; order Lucifugimonadales; family UBA3495; genus VXOI01. Next base: position 745,051 of record CBDHEF010000002.1, on the reverse strand, counting down.
CAACCTGCTGAACGGACTGGACGACATTGGGCTGACCCTGCAACTGGAAGACAAGATTGCCGCCTTCGAATCCAGCCGCAGCTCCTAGTTCCAGGCACTCCGAGAATCCGATGGGCGCCGAAGCCCTCTGATTTTCAGAGGGCTTCGGCGTTTAATTGCAGGGACGGCGAGATGTTTTCTGACGAAATAGGGCCATGCAGCCAAGACATACGGCTGACACCGGCTTTGTCGTTTCTGGAATTCCTCTGGTTTCAACCTTGAATGTTACATAAACACTGTGCTATATTCGCCTAAATGACATAATCAAATGTTTATCTGGGTAAGCGGATGTCTACTGATCAATCAATCTTTGATAACGGCAGTCTACGCAACGGTGCATCGGGACAGGCATCGGGTTCAGATACCCAAACCAGTATCGCCCCCACCCGCAAAGCGCGGCAGCGATCAGTTTATCTCTTTCCCGCCTACGGTTTCACCACCGCGCTGGACATTGCCCGCCGGGTGGAGGAGAGCGGCGGGGGAACGCTGACTGAGGAAACGCTGGCGGTAAACTTGGGCCTGTCGGTGAAGAGCAGTGGTTTTCGACTCAAGAGCCTGGCGGCCCGCCAGTTCCAACTGATCAGTAAACAGGGCGAAACATTGGCTACCACCCCCGTGGCTAAGGCCATTTTCAAGCCGACCAGCAACGAAGACGCTCAGCGTGGCTACCGCCAGTCTTTCCTGTCCATACCGCTGTTCCAGGCCGTCGCCGACCGTTACCGGCGGCAGCGCCTGCCCGACAGCCAGACGCTGCGCAACGTGCTGGAAAGGGAGTTTCATGTCGAACACTCCAGGGTACAGCAGGCCGAGCGGATGTTGCTGGACTCGGCTCGCGACGCTCACCTCCTGACTCACAGGGGAGACGGCACTTACCTGGTGGTCTCAGACGGCGGGGGCGTGGCCTCGGACGGAGCCGGCGACTTTGTGCCGAGCGGAGGAGAAGCATTTGCTCCGGCCGTCGCCGGAAATATTCGTTCCTCTTCGCCCCAACCAGGCCAATCGGCTCCGGTCAACACCATATCCTTCACTCTCGACGAAATCGGGCGGTTAAACCCCAAGGATTTCGAGACTGTCTGGGGAGCCATCGGCATATTGGTCAGGTCCCGCAGCGGAATGAGCGAGGATTCTGAATCCGATGAAGATTGGGACGAGGGTTAAGCACATCCGCATCGGATAGTCTTCTGAATCTTCCCTTCAGACCGAATATCGACTCACTGAGTGAGAGCGATTATCAATCTGTCAGGGGGTCGGGCGGGAAAGCGCGCGACACCCGCTCTTGGAAATCCGTCTCGTAGCGCAGCATCCGGCCCTGCCGCACCTGCTCGTCCAGTGGCGGTCGTTGCACCGGGCGCGGGTCATCGGGGGCGTAGCCGATGACCCCTTCCGCCTCCAAGCTGCTTACTTCCACGTAGGTCAGGCCCAGCAGCTCCCTAAGCACGAAATCGTTATGCTCCCCCATCAAGGGCGCAGCTTTGGGTTGCACGGCCGGCGTTTCCGACAGCTTCCAAGGACGGCCTGCATAGGGAAGAGGCGGCATTCCGGTGCTGGGATGATGGCGCACCACTTCGTAAAATCCTCTTTCCCGCAGATGAGGGTCCAACAGCAGGTCCTTACTGTCCAGGACGGCCCCAGCGGGCACACCGACCGCTTGCAGGGCGCGCATCAACCGGTGGGCTTCCCACGGGGCGGTGGCCTCCCTCAGCATAACGTCCAGCTCCTCGCGGTGCCGCAGGCGGCCCACGCTCCCGGAAAAACGCTCCTCCGCGGCCCAATTAGTTCGCCCCAGGACATGGCAAAGACTCTGCCATTCCATGTCATCAGATACGGCAATCACAATCCAGCGGTCCTCGCCCTTGCACGGATAGCAACCGTGGGGAGCCATCACCGGGTCGGCATTGCCGATGCGAGCAGGCGCGCGTCCGTTGGCGGAGAAGTCCAGCAGCGCTTCGGGAATTGTGGCGGCGGCGGCCTGGGTCTGCGACACGTCGATGAACTGGCCCTGTCCGGTCCGCAAGCGATTCATCAGCGCGGTCATAACGGCGAAGACGGTATGCTCGCCGGCGGTATAGTCTACATAAGGAATCTCGGCCATAACCGGTGGGCCGTCCCGATAGCCGGTGGTGTAAGCCAGCCCCGATGCCCCCTCGGTGGCAGGACCAGTGGCCCCGAAGTTGGCCCAGGGGCCGTCAAACCCATAGCCGGTGGACGACACCATGATGATGTCGGGTTTGATGCGGCGCAATTCCTTGTATTCCAGGCCAAAGTTCCTAATTACTCGAGGGGTGAAGTTTTCCGCGAATATGTCGCTGACGGCGATTAACCGCCGCAAGATGTCCAGCCCCTCCGGGCGGCCCAAATCCAGCGTGATGCCCAGCTTGTTACGATTTTGCTCGTAGAAGTTAGCCCCGCGATTCCAGAACTCGCCATGTATCTCGTTCTGGTACACCGAGTCGCTGCGGTAGCTTTCCAACCGCCGCGTCGACTCCAGCCGGATGACCTGCGCCCCCATGTCGGCCAGCAGCTTCATGGCGAAGGGAATGGCGATGAGTTGCCCCATTTCCAACACTCGAACGCCGCGCAACGGCCCGTCGTCGACTGCATGACGAACTCGGGAAATCATCTCGCCTTCCACAACTAAATAACCCCTTGAGACCGGAGTTGCGCCTGTTGTGAGCCACCCAAGCCAAGCCGGTGCCCCAGGATTTCCCCGTTGTGCTGGCCGGCGGATGGCGCAGGTCCCGCTGCCTCCCAGGGAGTGGATGCCAGGATAAAGGGCGCACCGGGAAACATTACTGTCCCCATCACCGGGTGCTCTTGTTCCACGAAGTAGCCGCGATGGGCAAACTGCGGGTCGTTCAGAGCTTCTTCCGGCGACTGGATGACGCCGAAAATAAATCGGCGTTCATGGGAGCCGTAAAACATCTCGTACTTATTCTGCCGAAGAAAATACTCATCCAGGATGCGCCCCAGCTCTTCGGCGTTGACCAGCCGGGCTGACGGTGTGCGAAAGCGGTCGTCGTCCAGTTCCGGCAGGTCCAGGAATTCCACGTAGGAATCCCAGTTCAGGCCGCTGCCCAGCCCCGGGTTGGGCAACAGGTAGCCGTCGGCGATAGCCCGGAGACGTTGCAGGTCGCCGCTGTGGTTTGGCTGGCGGCGGCGGATGGCCCCGGTGTAGGTGTAGTTATTCACCACGTCGCGCAGCCCCGAGGCCACTGCTTCTTGAATCGAAACGTCGATATGCTGCCCTCTTCCCGCCATGCGCTGATGGTAGAGGGCCATAAGCGTGGCCGAGGCCGCATCCGTCCCGGCCTTGAACTGCGCCTGATTGAAGGCGTGCTTCAGGGGCTCGCGGTCATAGGCCCCGAAGATGTACATGAGTCCACCCAGCGCGTACTCGACGATGTCGGCAGCCTTGAAGTCGCGGTAGGGGCCGGTCTGCCCGAAGTTGGAGATGGACGCCATCACCAGGTGGGGCGCAATCTCCCGAAGAGAATCATAGCCCAGACCCAGCGACGGCATCACCCGCGGGGCGAAATTTTCCACCAGCACGTCGGTTTCCGGCAGCAGCGAGCGCAGGATGTCGCGCCCCTCCTCGGTCTTCAAGTTTAGAGTCATGCTGCGCTTGCCGGTATTGAGATAAGCAAAGGGCAAACTGGAATCCGGCCCCGGCTCATCCCGGAAGAAGGGAGCCATCCGTCGCCCTCCTTCCCCGCCGGGCGGCTCGATTTTCAACACGTCGGCCCCGAATCCGGCCAGCAAACGAGTGCAGTAGGGGCCTGCTATGCAGTGAGTGAGGTCAAGGACGCTGACGCCTTCAAGGGCGGCGGACATATTCAGGGCCTTGTCCGAAAACCCCGGAGCCGGGTTGAGGGGAGCCTTTGCAGAGTTTGGTTGTGGGGGTCCACCTCAATGCCCACGGATTCCAAGGCAGTCACTCCGAGCAGCGGCTCGGCGTTTTCGTCGCCAAACACGATGGTTCCGCCAACGAATTCTCCCATAAATTCTATTCGCGCCGCGGTAATGTCCATTCTGATTTCGCTGCCGTCGGCCAGGCCGTATATCCTCTGTCCTTCGGGAACTAGGCCAATGGATTCCAGGTGTTGCCTCGGAACCAGGCAGTCCGTTGCGCCGGTGTCCACCAAGAAAAGACCTTCCCAAACCCGGTCAGGTTCAGCGATGTTCCTGATGGCGGCGGTCACTCTTATAACTCCCATGTTGCGCTCCTGTGGGTGGATATTTTTCTCTACAAGAGTGTGGATGTTTCTGCGGGCTATCCCCTCGACTTGAACTGCATTAGGGCGACCCGATGTAATCGCTTGTCTCTACCCGCGCGGAGACGCCGCCATACTCCGTAGTAGTGACTCCCCTGCTCCAGTGAATAAGCCGCTACCGCGTATATGTATGTCCGGCCTTTCAGAACCAGGACATTCTCATCCTCTTCCAAACCTCGCCAAGATGTCTTTTGTATCCATTTCGGTACTGTATCAGGCGGCCTTTCGTAGTATGACCAAGATGCCAATTGCCCCCATCCCTGCGGGAAATCAGCCAATAGGCCAGTATTCTGATGTTTCTGGAATAACCGCCAAAATAGCCAGAGCATTCCGCCTTCCATACGCGCTAGAACACCCGATTACAAGATCTGCATCGGTAAGGGGTCTTATGCGGATACCGCCGGAGGGCAATTTTTCCACTGCCACAACTGGGGCAATAAGAAGGCAATGGTGTATCCATCAACTCGGAGCGCCGGGACTTCATACCCTGCCAAGAGTCTATAGCCCGACGGTCAGCGCCGAAGGCCAGTTCGGGTAGCTTACCGTAGGAAAAGAATCGTGCGTCTAAGCATTCCCGTTTCTGTATTCGTAGCTGACCGTCCTTTATTACGCCATAGAACGACCTGATAGGATGACTGCGCCCCTTCAAGATAGTCGAGATAATTTCGACTTTAAGACCAGTCTCTTCTCGCATTTCCCGCGCAGCGGCTTGCTGGTAGCTCTCGCCATGGTCGACTAGGCCACCAGGCAGAGACCACTTGCCCTTCTCCTTGCCGTAACTGCGTTGAATCAGCAGGACTTGGCCTTTGCCGTTTTCGGCAAGGCAGAAAGCTACTGGCTTGGACATAGCAAACTTCCATGCTTCGATATACCTAGGGGTTAGACGCCGGCCGCCATTTTTGAGCTACGTTCATCGGCGATTCCCGTTGCGAGCTGTCAGCGTTCAATGCGGGCAAGGTTGCATCCCCGGTGGTCCGCTTGGGATTACCCGCCATTTTAACGCTCGCCCCGCGCCAGGCGTAAGCGGCAACTGTCAGCAAAAAGCCAATTCGCGGGAATAGCCGCAGCCGCCCGCCTACTCCCCCGGATAGGTCAACCGCAACAGCGTGTGGCGCCGGTTGGTGGTGTAGGGGCGAACCTGCTCGGGCCAGCGGCCCAACTCCACCGACTCGCCCCAAGCCTCGGAGGTCAGGACGTCGGGCGACTCGATTTCGTAGACGGCGTGGAAGCGGGGACGGCCGTCGGGGGACATCGTGCGGGTCTCGCCGCCTATCAGAACCTTGAAGGAGTCGGCCTCGTAGCGCGCGATTTGCCCCACGCCGGCGACCTTGCTCAGCTCCGGGCAGTGCTCGGTGTTGTAAACCTCGTTAAACAGGGCTTCCTTTGCCGGGTCAACGTCCATGCTGGCAACGAATAGGTATTTCGATCGCTGCGTCATTTTTCATCTCCATTGATTGCAGTGCGATAGGGGCGCACGGCTATGCGCCCCTACGGTATGCCACATCCGGAATGCCTAGAAGGGCCGGCGGTGGGCAGCCTCGGTCTCGATGCTGGTGATGAACTCCAGCAACACGGCGCGGCCCTCCTGCTCGGTCACGCGGCGGGCGCGGGTGAAAGCGGCCGACACGTCGTTGGGGTCCTCGATGCGCTCGGCGTAGCCGCCCATGGCCCGGCCCATGTCGGCGTAATTGCCGCCCAGGTCGCGGCTGCCATACAACCGATGCGAGTCGGCCATGGCATGAACTTCCGCCGCCATGGTGGAGTTGTTCAGCACCACGGTGATTATGGGGATGTTGGAGCGCACGGCCGTCTCAAAGTCCAGCCCCACCATTCCGAAAGCGGCGTCGCCCATGAAGTTGACACATACCTTGTCCGGCTGGGCCAACTTGGCCCCGATGACCAGCCCAAGGCCGGTGCCCAGTCCGTGAGACTTACCCCAGCCCAGGTAGGTGCGCGGGCCGTTGGAGCGGTAGAAGGGCACAATCTGGTCGCGGGGACTGCCGGAGTCATGGGTCACAATGGCCTCTTCGGGCGGAACGGTGTGCATGAAATCCCAGATGACCCGGTAGGGGCTTATGGGCCGGGAGCCGTCGGTCAGCTTGTGGTTCCAGGCGGCAATGAAGGCGTCGCGCTCCTTCGCAACTTCCTCTGCGGCGTTGCTGTTCTTGCGGCTGTCGCCCACGATTTCCCGGCAGGCGTCGATCATCTGGCGCAATACCAGCTTGGCATCGCCGACGATGGGGTAGTCGATGTTGTAGTCCTTGTTGATGTCGGCGGGGTCGTTAGTGGACTGGATCATAGTCTTGCCTGGCGGAATGGTCATAACCATGTTGTGCCGGGTGAAGCTGGTGCCAACGCCAAACACGACATCGGCCCGGCGCATAAAATTAACGACCGTTGAAGATGAAGTGAGGGCGGCGGAACCCAAGGCCAATGGATGGGTCTCCGAGAAGGCGCTCTTGCCCAACAGGGTGGTGGTCACGGGTGCCTGGAGCAGTTCCGCCAGCTCCTGCAATTCGCCCGTAGACTTGGCGTACATCACGCCCTGGCCTGCCATTATCACCGGATTACTGGCCGAACAAAGAGCGCGGGCGGCAGCCTCAACGTCCCGCGGGTCGCCCTGCGACGGGGTTCCGCGACTGGGAACATAGTAGAAGGACTCTTCGGATACGTCTTCCAGCGCCACGTCGGCGGGAATCTCAACCACCACCGGCCCAGGGCGGCCCTGCCGGAGGGCGGCGAAAGCGCGTCGCATGATCTCGGACGCGCGGTTGGGGGTGTTCACCTGCTCCACGCTCTTGGTGATGGAGGCGTAGCTCTGCAACGAGCTGTAGTGCGGCAAGATGCCCTGCCGCTCGCGAGGGTGGCCGAGGGGCAGCAACAGCAGAGGCGTCGAATCCGAGTAGGCGGTGGCGGCGCCGGAGTAGGCATTCTCGGCCCCGGGGCCATACTGCATGGCGAACACGCCCATCTTGTCGCCGTTGGTGGCGCGGCTGTAGCCGTCGGCGATGCCCAGCCCCACCCGCTCCTGGCGGCAGACGATGGGGCGGATGCCGCCCTCGGCGCAGGCTTCAATGACCGGTGTGGTTGGGAAGCAAGGCAGAACCTCCACTCCTTCCCGCTTCAGAATCTCGGCAATGGCGTCAACAGTTCTCACCGTAGACCTCCTTATGATGTAAGCCAGATTTGTTGAGGGAGAGTATAACACCGGCGTGCGGCAGGGTTGTGCCGCCTTTTGCCGCCGCTTTCCCCAGCGTATAATGGCGTCATCCCGCTATCGTTGCAGCGAGGCTAGGCATGACCACCAAACCAGTGAACGCGCAGAGTGCGGCCCGTCGGCTTCCGTCCCTGCCGAACCCGCCAAAGATGGATATGGAACAAACCAGACATTTCGTTCTTCCTGGCATTCCGGGCACCATAGCGGCGCATTTGGAAGCCATGATTCCCAGCTCCACCACTCTGGTTGGAGGCAACGGCTACCTGTGCCGGCGACGCTCAGAACTGCCCCGTTGCCCATACCCCGATTTGCTCGTCTCTTTCAATGTTGACTGGGAAGACGTGATATTCACCAACGGTTACGTCATTGAAGAGGCGGGCAAGCCGCCGGATTTGGTGCTGGAAGTGGCCTCCAAATCCACAGGGCGCCGGGACTACGTCGGCAAACGGGAAATTTACGCGGATTACAGCGTCGCGGAATACTGGCGTTTCGACCACACCGGCGGCGATTATCACGACGCGCCCCTCGCTTGCGACCTGCTGACGGACGGCGGCTATCAGCCAATGCCGCTAACCACCGAACCCGATGGGGTTATATGGGGCTACAGCGAAGTCTTGGGCTTGTCGGTCTGCTGGGTAGAAGGGCGTCTCCGTTTCTGGGACCGCGCCCAACAACGCTACCTTCCCGACCAGCGGGAACAGGCCGCCGAACTCGCCGAAGCTCAAGCCCGCATCCGCCTGCTGGAAGAGGAACTGCGCCGCCGGGAAAACCCTTAGCCGCAGCGGAGGAAGCGATGACCGCAGAGTCTCACCCCTTCAACGCCGTCAACCGCGGCGTCTACATTTCCGACAACCTGCCCTTCCTCAGCAGCCTGAATACTGAAACCGTGGACCTGGTTTGCATTGACCCGCCCTTCGCCAAGAACGAAACCTTTGGCCGCCAAAACCCCAGGGCCAAAGACCCGCTGCGGCCCCCGTTGACCAACGGGGAAAGAGACAACGAACTGCGCCTGATGGCAAGCTGGAGCATCAACAGCGAAAGGGAGGCCGACGACGCCGGCATCAACTGGCCGGAAACCCGCTACAAGGACTTCTGGTCGTGGGAAGAGGACATTCATGAGGACTGGCTGAAAGACTTGGAAGAATTTCACCGGCCCGTATCCGCCGTAATCGAATCGGCCCACCTAGCCAGCGGGGAAAGCACCGCCGCTTACCTGTGCTACATGGCAACCCGTCTGCTGGAAATCCACCGCGTACTCAAACCCACCGGCAGCCTCTACCTGCACTGCGACCACACCGTCGGCCACTACCTGCGTCAACTTTTGTCCAGCATCTTTGGCGAAGGCGATAACGGCGCCCCCGGATTCCGCAGCGAAATTACTTGGCGGAGAGCCAACGCCAAAGGGTTGGCTTTCAAGAGTTACCCCAATAACTCCGACACCATACTGTACTATTCCAAGGGCGAGAAATTCACCTACAACCGCCAGTTCCAGCCCCACGACCCGGCATACTTAGAGAAGTTTTACCGCCACGTGGAGCCGGAAACCGGGCGGCGTTACCGATTGGGTGATCTAGCCAATCCAAACCGAAATCGCCCGAACTTGACCTACGAGTTCCTAGGGAGTGTCGTCAATTTAAGAATATCAGTCTCCAAGCGTCTGTTTCCGTCATAGCGCGTGTTTCCGTCATTCCCGCGAAAGCGGGAACCCAGAATCCGGTATCTGGCAAATACGCATTTGCTGCCAATAGCCTTTGGATTCCCGCGAAAGCGGGAATGACGGTGAATATGACGACACTCCCTAGGGGTGACCAGGGTTTGGCGCTGGACGAAGCAACGGATGCAGGCTGCCTATGAGCAGGGGCTGGTCGTGCAATCGCGGCCGGGCGCGGTCCCTCGCTTGAAAAGATACTTGGACGAAATGGCCGGCAACCACGTTGACACCATTTGGGACGACATCAAACCCTTGCAAGCCAACTCTGCGGAACGCACCGGCTACCCGACGCAGAAGCCGGTAGCCCTGGCCGAGCGCATCATCAAGGCCAGCTCCAACCCCGGCGACGTCGTTCTGGACTGCTTCGCGGGCTGCGCTTACACCGCCGTAGCCGCCGAGCGTCTGGGCCGCCAATGGGCCGCCTGCGACATCAATACCCGCGCCTGGACGGTGTTCAAGCGCCAGTTCAACAAACCCGCCCTGGCCCTCTTGACCTGCAACGACCAGACCGCCGGCCAGCAAGTGCTGGGAGACAATCCTGCCGTCACCATCCACGGCCCCAACCAACTGCCCGTGCGGACATCCCCGGAACCGGAGCAAAAGATAAGGGATGTGCCGTTAAAGGAGCGGAAATTCAAAGTCCCTGCCAGCCTTATCCCGGAACCGGAAATGCCGGGAAAACTGCTCGAACTCAGCGGCTATATGGCCTGGTGCTGCGGCTTCGCCAACCGCAGGCCCGACGGCGGCATCATCAAGACCGCCCGCAATTTCCACCTCGACCACATCGCGCCCAAATCCAAAGAGGGAACCAGCAACGAAATCCAGAATCGCGCCCCGATGTGTCCCTATCACAACATCCGCAAGAACAACCGCCAAATCGCTCTGTCCCAATACCGCCAAGAAATCGCCGACGCCGGCGAGATGATGGTCAACTCGACTAGCGAACTTATCAACCTGGATTACGCGCTAAGCGAGGCGATGAAAATGTACGGTGAAGCCTACGCCGCCAAGCACACGCAACAACAGGGCGGTTAGCCCCCGCCATACTCCGCCGCAATCCGATCAGCGGCGGGCTTGAGGACGGCATAGAGGAAGTCGTTGGCCGGGGTTGGGGTGCCGGTCTGCCGGGCCAGGCGGATTAGGGCGCCGTTCAGGCCGTCCAGCTCCACGGGGCGGCCTTCGGTGAAATCCTTTGCCATGGAGGCGCGGCCCTGCGCCGGGAATCGGTCGAGGGAGTTCATTGCCCATTCCAGCGAGTCGTCCATGATGGGCGCTCCGCTGGCCCGGCCCACGTCCAGCGCCTCCTCGATGGCCTGCTGTATGAGGGAGCGGGTGACGGGTATGTTACGCATCTCCTCGTAGACGCAGTTGGCGGCGGCGCAGACGGCGGCGGAACCGGCGATGTAGGCAAACTTTTTCCACAGCATACCGGTCATATTCTCGTGCAGTTCAATCCGCCACCCCGCATCGGTGAACTCACGGTACAGACGCTCGCCTCTCTCGGTAATGCCGACGGCGATCTCGCCGAACCCTGCGGTTCCCGGCCCGCCCTGAGTGACCACGCCTGGCTCGGATATGCGTCCCTCCATGAAAGCCGAGCCAATCATCACCGGGTCCGGGCCGAGGACCTCAGCGAGTTGCCGTCCGTTGTCGATGCCGTTCTGCAAGGTGAGGGCCACGGTGCCGGGGCCGACCATCGGAGGCAAAGAAGCGATGGCGGCGGTGTTGTGGTGCATCTTGACCGTGAACAGTATCAAGTCCTGCACGCCGGCATCGGAGGCTTCGGAAACAGCGCGGCCCGGGGCGTGAAAGTCGCCGTCGTTCTGGCTTTCCACCCGCAGGCCCCCATTGCGCTGGATGGCCTCCAGATGCTCGCCCCGGGCGACAAAGGTCACGTCATGTCCGGCACGCGCCAGCAGGCCGCCAAAGTAGCCTCCAACGCCGCCGGCGCCAACTACTGCTGCTTTCACCGCATAGCCTCCGTTGTTTGGGTTCATCCCCACCTTCCCCCAGATGGAGAGGGAAACCGGCAGGAATCAGAAGTCGCCCTCCCTGGAAACGGGGAGATTTCAGGAGAGTTCGACGGGGTAGCCGTAGACTTCGCGCAGATCACGCTTCAGCACCTTGCCCATGACGTTGCGGGGCAGTTCGTCCACGAAAACCACCGACCGGGGCCGCTTGTAGCCAGCCAGCCGCTCGCGGCAGTATTCGATGATGTCTTCCTCGGTGGCCGGCTCTCCCTCGCCGCTTCCCGGAGGAGCGGCGCTCAGGGCACGGACGACGAGGGCGCGTATTTCCTCTCCCCATTCGACGTCATTCACCCCGATCACCGCCGCATCGTCAACCTGTGGGTGGGACAGCAACACCTGCTCCACCTCCTCAGGAGAGACCATTTCGCCGCCGCGCTTGATGAAATCCTTGGAACGGCCGGCCAGGTAGATATAGCCGTCCCCGTCCTTGAAGCCCAGATCGCCGGTGTAGACCCAGCCGGAGCGCAGGGTTTCCCGAGTCGCCGCCTCCTCCTGCCAGTAGCCCGACATCATGCGGGGACCGCGGGCGACAATTTCCCCGGTTTCGCCAACGGCAGCGGGTTGGCCGTAATCGTCCACGATTTCCACCTCCACGTCTTCCAGGGGCTTGCCGATGGAGGTGAGGCGGCGCAGCTTCTTTTCGATTTCCTTGGGAGAGCCTTCCAGCACATGGTCTTCCGGCGGTAGCATGGTGATGGTGGAGGCTGTTTCGGTCTGCCCGAAGGCGTTGATGAAGCTGGCGCCTGGAAACTTCTCGATGGCCTGCCGAATGACTTCCAGGGGCATCGGGGCCGCGCCGTAGGTAATAACATCCAGTGACGACAGGTCGAATTCCCCGAACCGGGGGTGGTCAATTAGATGCTTCAGCATCGTCGGGACCAGCATGGCCCTGTTGGCCTGGTATTCCTGCACCAGCGTCATCCACTCCACCGGCTCGAACTGCCGCATGATGACCTGGGTGCGACCCGCGTAGACCGCATTGAGCGCCGCCTGCAACCCGGCAATGTGGTAGTAGGGGACGGTCACCAGGTTGGTCTCCTGGATTTCCGGGTCCGCGGGCATTACAGTGGAGAGAATGTAGGACGCAAAGCTGTTGTGCGTCAGCATCACTCCTTTGGGGGCGCTGGTAGTGCCGGAGGTGAACATAATAACCGCGGTATCGTCGTCCTCGGCCTCGGGGAAGTGCAGTTTCTCCGGCGAGGCTGTCCGTAGGAGGTGTTCGTAACTGGTAAGGCCCGTGGTGGTTCCCGCGTCCAGAATTACGACCCTGTCCTTGGGCATACCGAACAGGTCTTCTTCGCCAAGGAGCTCCAGGTAGCGCTCGCCGATGAACAGGCAGGAGGGGTCTGCTATTCGCAGCATCTGGTGCAACTCATTGCTCTTGGCCCGGAAGTTTATGGGAACATACACGGCATCAAGCTGCGCGGCGGCAAAGTATAGCTCGATGCTGCGGTGGCTGTTCACCTGCATCGTAGCCACGCGGTCGCCGGGCATTACGCCCAGTTCCGCCAGCGCATTGGCCAGCCGGTTAACCCGCTGGGAAATCTGGGCATAGGTAAACTCGCGCCCGTCGAAAATCATCGCGGTGCGATCTGGGACGATTGCCTCGGCTATAATAAGCAGTTCAGTTGTATTCATTGCTCTGTTTCGGCAAAGCCCTCCGATGCGATTAAGTTCCGATGCAATAAGTATAGAATTGCCAGTTTAATATATTTTTCCCTTTTGGACGCGCGTATGTGCTACGGCTATTCGCGTTTCCAGTTCCAGTCCCTGCTCCAGAGTCATGTTCGAGCCTTCGCGTAACGCGCGCTTCAGCCCGGCGGCCGTGCCATGTTCGGCCTGCGCCAGCCCATTAGCCGCCCGCCAGGCGTCGTCTCGCAACTGTTCGGGCGGAGAGAGTCGGGTGACCAGGCCCATTTCCAGCGCCTCCTGCGCCGGGAAGCGCCGCCCGGTAAGCAGCAGGTCAAGGGCCTGCGAGGCGTCCGCGTTGCGCGGCAGGGTCTGGGTGCCTCCGGCGGCAGGTATCATGCCCAGCCGCGCCTCCGGCATGGCAAACACCGTATCGTCGGCTGCCAGCCGCAGGTCGCAAAGCAACGCGATTTCCAGCCCGGACCCGATGCAGTATCCGTGAACCGCAACGACTATGGGCTTGTCCAAGTTTATCATCTGGCCCCAGACGTCCCGCTCCCAGCGCACGCGGCGGGCGATTACTTGAGACGGGGCGGAGCCGAACTCGGTCAGGTCGGCGCCGGCGCAAAAAACCCGGCCCTCACCCGTGATGAGCAACGCCAGCGCCTCCGGGTCATCGGCCACCGCTCTCAGGGCTTCGGAGAAATCGTCGCGCATCTGAATGTTGTAGGCGTTGAGCACCGCGGGACGGTCCAGCGATAGATGGGCGACGCCGCCTTCCTTTTCGTATATCAGCGTTTCAAACGGGCGCATGGCGTCTAACGGGCTCCGACTCCGGCAGGGTAAACCGCCCGCTCATAGAGCTCCTGCAAGTCAACTTCGGTGTATCGCAGGCCAATGTTCTCCAAGTTGTGGGCGTCGCTGACCTCCGTCAGCATCAGACCGTGGGCACTGGCCTTCTCCGCCACCTGCGGTTTACGGATGTGCCAGTTGTGGATGTAGTTATCGATTTCGATGGCGTGTATGTCCTGCTCAATAATGATTTCCGGCGAGTAATAGCCCGGATGGCAGTAGGTGCGGAAGATGCCGCCCTCCATCCCGTCCATCGGCGGCAGGAAGAGTTCCGCCACCTGGTACTCAGCAAAAGGGTTCTGGTCCGGGCGCACCTCGATCTCCCAGCCGGGTATGATCACCACCTCACCTGGGAAGCGCCGCTCCACCAGTTCCCGGAACTCGAAAGACCAGTCCTTGTTGTGGTGGTCGGTAATTCCGATTCCGTCGATACCGGCCGATTTGATTTGCCGCACCACCCTCTCGGCGATTTCCAGCGACGGCGGTTGAAAATTGAACGCTTCCCAGACGTGGGTGTGCAGGTCCAGTTTCAAGTCTGACTCCTGATCAGGTTAGTCAAGTCGTCAACGGGAGGCAATACCAGAGTCCTCGTTTGGATAAGATGCCCCCCTACTCCCCCGTGAATTCGGGCGGGCGCCGCTCCAAGAACGAGGCAATGCCTTCGGCGCGGTCAGCGGTGCTTTGCAGGATGACGTTCAGGTCCGCTTCCATCCCCAAACCCTGCGGCAGGGTCAGGTCTGCGCCAAGGGTCATTGCCTCCTTTACATATCTGGCTCCCAGTGGGCTGCCTTCGGCTATCTGCCCGGCCAACTCACGGGCGAGAAGCAGTACATCCTCTCCCTCCCCGGCCACTCTGTTGACGAGGCCGATGGCCAGGGCTTCGCTGGCGGCGATGCGCCGCCCCGTAAGCAGCATATCCCGGGCCCAGCCCGGCCCTACCAGGCGGGGCAACCGCTGCGTCCCTCCGTCGAAGGGGAAGCTGACGGCGGACGGCGGAGAAAAACCCAACTTCGCCATCGGCGCTGCTATTCGCAGGTCGCCCGCGAGGGCCAACTCCAACCCGTGGTCGGTGGCATCGCCGTTCAGCGCCGCCACGACCGGCACCGGCAGAGACGCGACCGCCCCGGCCGCCTGCAACTGCTTGAGGCCAGCGGCGTCCGCCGGAACGTCCCGCCCGGTGGAAAACACCGGGCCGTTGCCAGTCAATATTACCACCCGCAGGCCATCGGCAGCGGCGAGTTCGGCGCATAACTCCCGCAATTCGGCGGCCAAAACTTCGTTCACCCTGTTGCCGTCGCCGGGACGGTCCAACGCGACGATGACGGTATCCCCGTCGCGGTGATGTTTTAACACAGAAGAACTGATACGGCGCTTTCCCTTTCCTATTTAGAATTCTATGCCCGCCTAATCGCCTTTCGCTGGGGACACCAGGGAGAAGCGGCCCTGCCGGGCGATTCTTGACAAGGCAAAATGGCTTGATTACCATAGATTAGCACTCTGCCGTCCAGAGTGCTAATCATAAGTCTAAATTGCCGGGCCAAAACCAAATTCCCGGCGAAACAAAGGAGGCCGCGGTGGCGAATTTTCAGCCGATGGGCGAACGTGTGGTAGTGAAACCCAGTGAGGGGGAGCAGACCACGAAAGGTGGTATTTTCCTGCCCGACACAGCCAAGGAAAAGCCCCAGGAAGGCGAGGTGATAGCGGTGGGCCCGGGCCGGGTCAGCGATGACGGAACGCGCATCGCTATGGACGTTGCCAAGGGCGACCGGGTTATCTATTCCAAGTTTGCCGGCACCGAGTATAAGGACGGCGACGACGAGTACCTCATCCTGCGGGAGAGCGACATTCTGGCAAAGCTTTCCTAGTTCTGGCTCTGGGTCGGCAGCTCCCGACAATTTCTCGGGAGCTCACGGCCGGCCGGTAGATTAACGCCTGTCAAATTTAAGGAGGAATGGATGCCAGCAAAGAAGCTTACCTATTCGGAGGACGCGCGCAAGTCCCTCCGCACCGGTATCGACACCCTCGCCGATGCCGTGAAGATCACCCTCGGCCCCAAGGGCCGCAACGTTGTCCTCGATAAGTCCTTTGGGCCGCCCCAGGTGTGCAGCGACGGCGTAACCATCGCCAAGGAAATTGAGCTCCCCGACTCCTTCGAGAACATGGGCGCCCAGCTCCTTAAGGAAGCCGCCACCAAGACCAACGACGCCGCCGGCGACGGCACCACCACCTCGGTCGTGCTGGCCCAGGCCATCATCACTGACGGCTTCAAGAACGTAACCGCCGGCGCCAACCCCATGGCCATCAAGCGCGGCATCGAGCGGGCCGTTGCGGCCGTGGTCGGCGAGTTGCAGGGAATGTCCCAGTCGGTGGAGACCCGCGAGACCATCGGCCAAGTCGCCAGCCTCTCAGCCCACGAGGAGGCCATCGGCGAGACCATCGCCGAAGCCATGGAGAAGGTCGGCAAGGACGGCGTCATCACCGTCGAGGAATCCAAGGGCCTGTCCGACGAAATCGAGTACGTGGAAGGGATGCAGGTAGACCGCGGTTACATCTCTCCCTACTTCATCACCAACCCCGACCGCATGGAATCGGTCTTGGAAGACCCCACCATCATCATCACCGACAAGAAGATTTCCGCCGTGGCAGACCTGCTGCCAGCGCTGGAAAAGCTGCTTCAGGTGGGCCGCAAGAACGTCGTCATCGTCGCTGAGGACGTGGACGGCGAGGCTCTGGCCACCATCGTGGTCAACAAACTGCGCGGCACCCTCAACGCCCTGGCCGTGAAGGCCCCCGGTTTCGGCGACCGCCGCAAGGCCATGCTGGAAGACATCGCCATCCTTACCGGTGGCACCGTCATCAGCGAGGAGACCGGCCGCAAGCTGGACTCCGCCACCCTCGAGGACTTCGGCCAGGCCCGCCGGATCACCGCCACCAAGGACGAGACCACCGTCGTCGAGGGCCGCGGCTCCGAGGACGCAATCCAGGCTCGCATCACCCAGATCAAGGCCCAGATCGAAGACACGACTTCCGAGTTCGACCGAGAGAAGCTACAGGAGCGGATGGCCAAGCTGTCCGGCGGCGTCGCGGTAATCAAGGTTGGCGCAGCCACCGAGATCGAGCTCAAGGAGCGCAAGGCCCGCGTCGAGGACGCCCTGTCGGCCACTCGCTCCGCCGTTGAAGAGGGCATCGTACCGGGCGGTGGTGTGGCCTTGGTACGCGCTCAGCGCGCCTTGGCTGACATGGGCGAAATGCCCTTGGACGAGAAGGTCGGCGTGGACATCATCCGTCGGTCCCTTGAGCAGCCTCTCAAGCTCATCGTCGAGAACGCCGGGTTCGAGGGCGCCGTGGTTCTCAACGAGGTCAAGCAGCAGGCCGACGACTACGGCTACGACGCCGAGGTCGGAGAATACGGCCCGATGCTGGAGAAAGGCATCGTTGACCCGACCAAGGTCACCCGCTCGGCCCTACAGAACGCGGCCAGCGTAGCGGCCATGGTACTGACCACCGAATCCATGATCTCCGAAATCCCCCAGCCGGCTTCCGCCATGCCCGCCATGCCTCCGGGCGGCGGAATGGACTTCTAGTCCGGCCAGGAAATTCAGATAGCCACAGAGCCGTCCCGCCAACAAGCGGGGCGGCTTCCTTTTGGCCGACCGCAGTGGTTGTGCGAGCAACGATGCTTGGATGCCCGGCGCGCATAGCCAATGGGTTGGTATAATGAAGCCGTTTGGACGGGCCAACGGAAACTGCTTTGAACGGCGACAATCCGCCAACGGGAGAAACCAAATGCTTTGACTGGCAATTGCAGCGGCCGGAGGGGCGGCCGCAGGCGTAGTTGCGCTCTGGGGCAGAATCCAGGGCGGAGAGAAGAAACCGGTGAGTTCACCGGAGCAATCGGAGAAGCAAGAGCCGACTGAACCGGCCACGGCTTCGGCCACGTAAGGAAACGGTCCGTGAGTACAGCACCCGGTACAAGCATGAACAAGGTATACGCTTCTGCCCGACACGCCCTGACCGGACTGAGCGACGGCGCGTCGTTGCTCGTCGGGGGCTACGCAGGCCACGAGGAACCGGAGACGCTGATTGAAGCTGTCATCGCCAGCGGCGCCCGCGGCCTTACCGTGGTCTGCCAGGGAGCGGGAGCGCCGGATTCGGGGCGTTCCGACCTGAACCGGCTGGTTGAGACCGGGGCTGTCCGGAAACTCATCTCGCCGCTACCCTTCAATCCGCGAAGCGGCGGGCCGGTGCGCGAGCGGTGGGAGTCAGGCGACCTGGAGTTGGAAGTCCAGCCTGTCGGAGTCCTCACCGAGCGGATCCGGGCCGGCGGAGCAGGCATCGGTGGCCTGTTTCTGCCCACCGGCGCGGGAACACGCTTCGCAGAAGGCCGGGAAGTGCGTCAGATCAACGGGCGCGAGCATGTCTTTCAGCCCGCGTTGAAGGCCGATTTCGCCCTGCTCCGGGCCACTGTCGCCGATGCCCTCGGCAATCTGGTCTACTCAGGAACGCAACGCAACTGGAACCCGATAATGGCAATGGCAGCCGGGATCTCAGTCGCCGAGGTGGATCAGGTCGTTGAAACTGGCGGCCTCAACCCAGAGATGGTGATAACCCCCGCCATCTTCGTCCGACGCCTCGTCATTCGCGGAAACTGACCCCAACGCGACCCATGACAATCTGACCGCAGAGAGATCGAGAATGCCAGGCGCAAGATTGGACCCGACAAGCATGGCCCGGCGGGCGGCGCAGGAGATTCAGGGCGGAGAGGCTGTGGCCATCGGTTCCGGCCTGCCTGCCGCCATACCATACGCTCTACCCGCCAACAGCGGAGTGTGGTTCCTGGCCGGGAGTGGCGCCGTGGGCTATCGTCCCGATAGCTCGGGATTTGTAGTGGACTCCGCAGGGTCCCGGGTTGCCGTTGTCCCCGGCGGGGCCGTCGTTGGCGTTGGAGACGCGGCGGCGATGCTGGCCGGCGGACACGTCGGCATGGCATTCATCGAGGCGGCGCAGGTTAGTAACGCTGGCGATTTTGTCCACTGGACTACTGCCGAAACGCCCGGCCTGGCCGCGCCCGGCTTCGCAGTGGACCTGGCATCGGGCGCGGGGCGGGTGGTCGCGCTCATACCCCACACCGGGGCCGATGGCGCTCCCAACATCCTAGACCTCTGCAACCTGCCCATCGACGGCAGCCGATGCGTGTCCCTGATTGTTACCGATGTAGCGGCCTTGCGGATTACCGATGCCGGTTTGGAGCTGACGGAAGTGGCCCCTGGCTGGACAGCCGATGATGTAGCGGCCATGACCGGCGCGCCCCTGTTGGTGGCGGACAACCTGGTCGAGATGACTTTCGACGCGCCAATGCTGCCGTGGCCCAACAAGGTCTACGCCAGCGCGGCCGAGGCCCTGCGCGACGTGCCGGACGGGGCCATCGTCAACGTGGACGGTTTCGGCGGGCCGGGCGGGATGGCCCACTACCTGATGACGGCCCTGCGAGACCAGGGGGCCAAGGGGCTTACCATAATAAGCAACACCGCCGGCATTGCCCGCGTAGCCCGATTCGGCGCGCCCGAAGGGGTGACGCCCATAGACCACACCATTCTGGTGGAAAACGGCCAGATTGCCAAAGCCATTGCATCTTACCCCGTCTCGCCGTCCATCAACCGCCCCAGCGCCTTCGAGCGGGCCTACCAGGAAGGCGAGTCTACCCTGGAGGTGTCGCCGCAAGGAACGCTGGCCGAGCGGCTGCGCTCCGGCGGGGCCGGAGTCGCCGGATTCTACACGCCCACCGCGGTCGGTACCCTGCTGGGAGAAGGCAAGGAACTCCGCCAGATTGACGGCCGCTCCTATGTGCTGGAGCAGCGCATCCTGGCTGACTTCTGCATTATCCGTGGGCACAAGGCCGACACCCTCGGCAACATGGTCTACAAGGGCACATCGCGCAACTTCAACCCCGTAATGGCCACGGCTGCCCGCGTCACCATTGTAGAGGTGGACGAAATCGTAGAGCCGGGCCAGCTAGACCCGGAGGCAATCGTAACCCCCGGCATATTCGTCAACCGCATCGTCAAGCGGCCCGACGATTTTTCTCCCTACCTGGAAACTGAATAGGGCTGGTTGACGCGCCAGCATCCATAGGGAGGACATTTTGCGGAATGCCCTAGCGTTAACCGGGCGATGGAGCCGCTGCTTGGGGACGGCTGGATTGCTTGCAGCCGCCCTGCTCATCGCTTGCGCCACCGAGCCAACCGCCGTTATAACACCGGCGCCCACGACGATGCCCGCAGACCCTACGCAGGGAACTGTCCCAACGCCGACACTACGTCCAACGCTTCCGCCGACCACTACACCGACGCCCACGGCTACGCCCGCCCCTACCCTAACGCCGACACCGGCGCATACGCCCACTCCATCCCTGACGCCGACGGATACGCCTGCCCCACCTCCGACGCCGACGGCTGTTCCTACTCTTGCGCCAACGGTTACGCCTGCCCTTACATCAACACCGATACCAACAGCCACGCCAACCCTTTCCCCGACACCCACTCCTACCCTTGCGTCAACGGCTACGCCCACTCCATCCCTGACGCCGACGGATACGCCTGCCCCACCTCCGACGCCGACGGCTGTTCCTACTCTTGCGCCAACGGTTACGCCTGCCCTTACATCAACACCGATACCAACAGCCACACCAACCCTTTCCCCGACACCCACTCCTACCCTTGCGTCAACGGCTACGCCCACTCCATCCCCGACGCCGACAGCCACGCCTACGCCAACTCCCACAGCTATTCCAGGCAGGGCCGACCTTTATGACCCCATATTTCCACCGATGGCCCCGGCATACATCGATTGGCGTTGGGAAAATGACCAAGTCGATTTCAGGGAGTTGGTAACAGACATCACCATACACAACGACGTCGGTGACTTCTCTAACCAGCACGGGCTTTATCTGATTCTGATTCAAAACTCCATTTCTGACGCGGGGTTCTATTTCGGCTTACAGACCGATGCTAATCGACGCGGCAGAGGACTGGTTTTCTCAAGGTGGAAGACCCGCGACTTGGCTAACGCGAGATACGATGAGGCGTATGGCTGGACTGAATCGGCGGGACACGAGGGAGGTTTTATCGGAGTGCGGCGGCTGTATGACTGGAGCGCGGGAGACTATCGAGTCAGAATTGCCCCCGACGGCTTGGAATCCGACGGCGAATGGTTTGGCTTGTGGATCACGGACCTAAGCACCGATGTGACGACTTTGATCGGGTCTCTGAAATTTCCACTGCTGAATGGTACGGCCACAATTAAGCCGTACTCCTCCGCGACGATTGAGATGTATGGTGTGACTCCAATCCGGCCTATCGACATCCCCCAATGGCACGTCAGCGTCAAGAGGCCGTTGGGTGATAACGTAGTGTCGTCGTGGGGGGTTACAAGCTACCCGTATGACGACTCTGACAACGCGCTTCCTAACTCCGATGTCTGGTATGACTCGTCGGAAGACAGGGCGCACCTCCTCGTGGGGGGCGAGACGGAGCGCAAGACTCCCGCAGGTCGAATTGACTTCCAGTGAACGTAGACGCCACACTTCGTCTTTCAAAGTCCGGGGCCCGCCGATTTTCCCGTAGCGCAGCCTCGGTCGCCCGCTGCGCCCTCACAGGCAATTAAGCAGCGGCAAGAAACCTTACTGAATTCTTACTAATGTCAACACTGACAAGGACGAAGCTATGGAATCGCTGGCCGAAAAGGAACGGCTCCCCCGCGAAATCATCGCCATGCGGGTGGCCAAGGAGCTGCCCGACGGCGCCTACGTGAATCTGGGCATCGGCATCCCGACGCTGGTGTCCAGCTTCCTGCCAGAGGGGCGCACGGTTTTCTACCACAGCGAGAGCGGCATCCTGAACTGCGGCCCGCTGGCCGAAGAGGGCCGGGAGGACATCGACCTGATTAACGCCGGCGGGCAGTTTTTGGACCCGGCGCCGGGGATGTCGTTCTTCGACTCAGCGCAGGCTTTCGCTATGATCCGCGGCGGCCACGTGGACGTAACGGTGTTGGGCTCGCACCAAGTGTCGGCCAAGGGCGACCTCGCCAACTGGATGCTGCCCCAACGCGGCGTCGGCAACGTCGGCGGGGCCATGGACCTGGCCGCCGGAGCCAGCGGCGTCATCGTCGCTATGGAACACACCGACCGCGACAACAACCCCAAAATCGTTGAGGAATGCACCTTCCCGGTCACCGGGCAAGGCTGCGTCTACCTGATAGTGACCGACCTGGCCGTAATCGAGCGCACCCCCGACGGCCTGGTCCTGAAAGAGGTGGCCCCCGGCTGGACTTCCGAGGAAGTCCAGGCCTTGACTGGAGCCAAGCTGATAGTGGCGGAGGACGTGAAGGAATTTGAACTTTAGCCAGACCTGCGTTTGACACCCAAATTCTCATCCTGATAGCATGACCGCATCCTGTTTCGGGAGGGCGTCTGTGGCTGGAATTGCGGCGTTTGGGGCCTATGTGCCTCGTTACCGGCTGGGAGCAACCACCGAGGGATGGAACTCGCGGATGGAGCGGTCGGTAGCCAACTTCGATGAGGACAGCGTCAGCATGGCGGTGGCCGCGGGCCTTGACTGCCTTGCCGGGCGTGACCGCCAGGATATAGACGGGCTGCTTTTCGCCACCACCACGCCTCCCTACGCCGAGAAGGGCTGCGCCTCCATAATCGCCACGGCCCTCGACCTGCGCCGCGACATCTTCACCGCTGACATCACCGATGTGCTTCGTGCCGGCGCCACGGCATTGAGGCAGGCCCTTGATTCCGTATCCGCCGGTTCCGCCGGGCAGGTGCTGGTTATCGCCAGCGACAACCGCCAGGGCGCGCCAAAGGGCGACACAGAGCGCAACGCCGGCGACGGGGCCGCCGCCTTCATCGTCTCCCGCGACGGAGTTATCGCCGAGTATGAAGGCTCGTACAGCATATCCGAGAACATGATGGATGTCTGGCGCAGCGCCGGCGACCAGTTTGTCCGTTCTTGGGAAGACCGGTTCGCCATCGAAGAAGGGCTGGAGCGCATCCTGGGCGACGCTATCGCCGGGTTCATGGAGCGGCAGGGCATTTCGGCGCGGGACGTGGGCAAGCTGGCCCTCTACGCGCCGGATGGCCGCCGGCACGCGCAGTTGGCGCGACAGATGGGCTTCGCCCCGGAGCAAGTTCAGGATGGAATGTTCGGGCGCCTGGGCAACACTGGCGCGGCCTTCGTTCCCATGCTGCTGGCCTCTGCGCTGGAAGACGCCGCAACAGGACAACTTATCGTCGCCGCTTCCTACGGCGACGGCAGCGACGTTTTGGGCTTCCGAGCCACGGCCGCGGCAGGCAACGGACGAGCCAGCAACGGCGTGAGCGGCTATCTGAACTCTGGAAAATCCTTGGGCAGCTACGAGACCTACGCCCAATGGCGCGACGTCTGGATCACGGACGCCGGGTCGCGCCGACCGCAGGCACAATCACCGTCGGTGTCGGCGCTGTGGCGGGAGGAAGACCGGAACATCCGGTTCTACGGCGCCACCTGCAACCAGTGTGGCTTCGTCCAATATCCGCCGCAGCGCGTCTGCGTGAAGTGCCAGACCCGCGACGACTCGACGCCCTTGAGGCTGAGCGACCAGCCCGGCAAGGTTTTCACCTACTCCATGGACTACCTGGCCGGCACCACCGACACACCGCTGGTCATCGCGGTAGTGGACTTTGACGGCGGTGGCCGCGTCCTGTGCATGGTAACCGACCGGGAACTGGACGAAATCAAAGTCGGTATGTCGGTGGAAATGAGCTTCCGCAAGCTGCGCGTGGTCAACGGCATCCACAACTACTACTGGAAGGCAGTGCCGCAGAGGATGGCGGCGGACTAACCTAAGCTAACTTTTAAGTGTCGGAAAGCAGAGGTTGTTATGAGCGGAATCAAGGATCGCGTGGCCATCATCGGCATGGGCTGCACCAAGTTCGGCGAGCGGTGGGATGCGAGCTCCGCCGACCTGATGGTGGAGGCAGCCTACGAGGCATACGAGGACGCCGGCATCGAGAGTAAGGACATTCAGGCGGCCTGGCTGGGCACCGTATCGTCCTTCCGCACCGGGCAGCCCCTTGCTGACGCGCTGAAGCTGGACTACATCCCCATCACCCGCGTCGAGAACGCCTGCGCCACTGCCACCGACGCCTTCCGCAACGCCTGCTACGCCGTGGCCGCCGGGATCTACGACATTGTGCTGGCCCTGGGCGTCGAAAAGCTGAAGGATTCCGGCTTCTCCGGCCTGGCCGTGCCGGAAGCCCCCGGCTCCGACGTGAACCCGCCGGTGCCGCCGCCTTCGCAGTTCGCGCTCGCCGCCACCCGCTACTTCCACGAGTACGGTATCTCCTTCGAGGAAGGCAAGCAGACGCTGGCGCAGATCGCTTCCAAGAACCATCACAACGGCACCATGAGCCCCAAGGCCCACTTCCAGCGGGAGGTCAGCGCCGAACAGGTGGCCAACGCGCCGATGGTCGCCTGGCCGCTGGGCCTGTTCGACTGCTGCGGCGTCAGCGACGGCGCGGCCGCCGCCATCATCACCACGCCGGAGATCGCCAAGACCTTCCGCGACGACTATATTCTGGTTAAGGGAATAGGGCTGTCCGTGGGCGCTTTCGGCATCATGCGCAACGACTGGGACTTCACCCACTTCCCAGAGTCGGTGCGGGCCAGCCAATCGGCCTACCAGGAAGCCGGGATTTCCGACCCCCGCCGGGAAATCGACCTGGCGATGGTCCACGACTGCTTCACGATCACCGAGTTGATCATCTACGAAGACTTGGGATTCAGCCCCCGGGGCCGGGCCAGCGCCGACGTGGAAGCGGGCACATTCACCCTGGAAGGCGACCTGCCGGTGAACACCGACGGCGGTTTGAAGTGTTTCGGGCACCCCATCGGGGCCAGTGGCATCCGTATGATCTATGAGGTCTACAAGCAGTTACAGGGCAAGGCCGACGCCCGCCAGCTCCAGAAGGCGGATTTGGGCCTCACTCACAACCTGGGTGGCCGTCCCGGTTCCTTCACCTGCTCGGTGGCCCTCTTCGGGACCCGCGACTGACCGGCTCACCCGGCTCAACCCTGCCTCTAAGCCGGCCGTGCCTCTTCGTTGGTCCCGGCCGGTTTTGGTATACCTCGATTCACGGGACCCACGCCTGCGCCTGATCGCCCGAGACAAGCGGCAGGGTCTATTAGGTGTTCCTTCTCCCTCAAGCGAGGGGGAGAATTGAAGAACCCTCTGACAAACTACAAGGTCTGGTTCACATAATCTTAAAATTCAATCAAGATTGGTCGCTTTACATATTGTCCTACCGGGGGGTTGGCTGATATAACCAACATTACTAACCGGGAGTGGGGTGGGTTGTGGTTGTATCCGAGTTTCCAGCCATCGAAGCCGGGCGTCCTGCCACCACAGGCAAGAGGAGACGCGCCGTGCTGATCACCGGGCGGGGCACCGACATTTCCTTCATCCTCAACGAAGACGCCCCTTTGGAGCAGGTGGCCTTCGAGTTGGACACCCAATTGGCCGGACAGGGCGCACTGTTCTCCAAGGGCGGAATCAGTGTCAACACCGGAAACCGCACTCTTAGCGATGATGAAGAGGAGGAGATCCGGCGCATCTTCCGGGAGAAGTCGGGGCTGAAAATCGCCCGGTTTGTGTCCAGCGGGCAGGTTGATGAAGAACATATACCCGAAATCGAAGAGCCTCCCGTACTTCGAACGAGGAGACGCCCAGATCCCCTCTCCCAATTCTCCTCGGCAGACCTTGCCCGCGCCATTAGCGGCCTTTCTTCGCAGGGCCAGCGCAGCCGTGGCCGGGCGATGATTGTCCGGGGGCCGGTCCGGTCCGGGGAATCGGTCACCCATTCCGGGGACATGGTGGTGCTGGGCGACGTGAATCCCGGCTCGGAAGTCCTCGCCGACGGAGACATCGTGGTAATGGGCGCCCTCAAGGGACTGCCCCACGCCGGCGTTTCGGGCGACGGCAAAGCCGCCATCATCGCATTGGAAATCACCTCTCCCCGGCTCCGCATCGCAGGCTGCGAGGCATTTTTGCCCCCGCAAGATGAACGGTCTGCCAGTAAGAAGCGCAAACGGGATTCCGGCGCGGGGCAACCCAGGATCGCATACGTCCGACGAAGTTCAATCTACATCTCGCCATTTGCTGGTCGCCTTGCCAGATACACGAAAGGGGTACCTTATGAAGGGTAGGACAATCGTCATTACTTCGGGCAAGGGCGGTGTCGGGAAGACTACCGCCACCGCCAATATCGGTTCGGCTCTCGCTATGCGGAGTCATCGTGTGGTGATAATCGACACCGACATCGGCCTCCGAAATCTCGATGTAATCATGGGGCTGGAAAACCGCATCGTCTATGACCTCGTGAACGTGATCGAAGGCAAGTGCCGGGTGCGGCAGGCCATGATCCAGGACAAGCACCACCTGGATCTGTACCTGATTCCTGCGGCCCAGACCCGCGACAAGGACAGCGTCAAGCCGTCTCAACTGAAGTCCCTGTGCGCCGGGCTGGAGGAGGAATTCGATTACATCCTCATTGACTGTCCGGCGGGCATCGAGCAGGGCTTCAAGAACGCCGTCGCCGCGGCTGGTGAGGCCGTCATTGTGACCACCCCGGAGGTCTCGGCCATCCGCGACGCCGACCGGGTCATCGGACTGCTGGAGGCCTCGGGCCTGCACCGGCCCAGGCTCATCATCAACCGCATATCTGCTGAAATGGTACGGCGCGGCGACATGATGGGGCAGAAGGACGTGGAGTCGCTGCTGGCAGTGGAAGTCATCGGCCTGGTGCCTGCCGACGAGCGCACCGTGTCCGCCGCCAACCGCGGTGTGCCTGTGGTGCATGACAGCCGCTCCAGCGCCGGGGCTGCGTTCCTCCGCATCGGGGCCCGGATCGACGGTGAAGACGTGCCGCTGCAAGAAATTGAAGCCCGTCCCGGAATGTTCAACCGGCTGCGGGACATGGTGGGCATCAAGGGGAGGGCGTACTCTCATGCGTGAACTGTTGCGCTGGCTGTTCGGGGCGGCCGACAAGGACGGCGAGAGTTCCAGCGAAGTGGCCCGGCAACGGCTGCGCTTGGTTCTCATCCAAGACCGCATCGAGCTGTCGCCGGCCAAGATGGAGCAGATGAAAAGAGAAATATGGGATGTGGTCTCCCGCTACATGGTAGTGGACGACGACTTCAAGGAGTTCGAGGTGCGCCGCCTCGACGAGTTGATTCTGCTGGTGTCCAACATCGAAGTGAAGGACCTGAGCGCGCTGGTGTCCTCACCGACGCGATAACGGCGCGGCCCCGGCGCACCGCCCCCGGAGCTGCATACGTGTCCGGGGGTATTATTTTGGCATTCGCGCCTTTTGCCGCGACGCTGGATGCACTGCGGGCGTCCACTATTGCGTCAATGCCTGCGTTGGTATACTTTAGGCTGGACAGTCGGGATGCAAATTATGCGGCTCTTGGGATTTACGATGTTATTCAGCCTGTTGCTGACGCGAACAGCAACGGGCGCGGTACGGGACCGGAGCCGCCAATCTGCCGGTGGCCCGGAAGGCGCCGGCCCCGCCGGTTACAAGACCCACGACGAGTTGCTGCTCGACATCGGTACGAGGGTGCCGGAGTTTGGCGGAATGTTCCGCTCGGCGGACAACAGCATCCTGTACGTCTACGTGCTGGACGGCCAGCAGGATATTCTGAACACGGAAGAAGTGAAGCAGGCCATTGAGTCTGTTCCGTTTGCTTGTAGGGTATAAGGCGCCTTACGATGAAATACTGAAGCTGAAATGGGAGTCCTCAAACAGCCATACCCTACAAGCAAACGGAACCAACGGAACCCACCGCACTGGCGTTGGTGTTTCTTGTTTCTTGCCGGGTTGAACCAACGCCGTCATTCTCGTTGGTTCAACTCCAGGGATGGTATGACCAACTCGGCCAGGACGGTCCAAATCTGCAAGAGCTCACCGCGGTGTATGGGCCAATAGAAAACTATTCGCCAATAGTCGCAGAAGCCCCTCCGCAGCCTGGTCGGCTAGAGATAAAATACTATGTGAACTGCGAGGAAAACATCGAGCCAGCGCGGTCGGCATCCAGAGAACGGTTGACCATCCTCAACATTCCTTGGGAGGCAGTCACCCCTTGGGAGGCAGTCACCTTTGAGGCGATGGAGCGGATATACCCAGCTATTCTCGGAGCCAATAAGCTGGAAGAGTGCGGGCCGCCCCATCCCGCAGGGTTCGGCGGATATTACCACGACCCCAATGACGAAAGCACCGTATACTTCTATATGCTCCAACCCTCGCCGGAAGACCCGTCGGAAATGGCCGTTTTTCAACTGGGAGAAGATTACCGGCGCAGGGTGAAGAAGTTAGTCCCGCTTCAAGGGCAATTTACCTACAACGAACTATGGGGATGGGAATCTCGTTTTCTGAAAGGTCTAACCGATTATGAACACCCCTATACTCCTGTAATTCCATACTTGACTCTGTAGGGCGACCACCACAAGGACCACGACACCCTCATATCGGCCTACACCAACCCGCGGCTAAACCGCCTGTATTTCGAGATAAACCGCGAGGCCGACACGAAGAAGGTGCGGCGGGCCATTGAGGAGCGGCTGGCCGCGCTGGACATTCCCCGGGAGGCAGTCATCATCGAGGTCGAGCCGCCCGGCTGATTTCGACTCACTCCGGCCTCAGTTTGCCACAGTCCGGCGGGCCGCCCTATAATCTGGCAACCGACGGCCCGCCGCCGTTACATCATTAACCATCGGCAAAGGAGGCCCGAAATGCCCGGCAACAAGCTGACCATCGGCAACGTCGAGATTACATCCCTCTCCGACGGGCTGTTGGAGTTCGACCTCTGCAACTTCTTCCCCGCCATCCCGGAGGAGGACTGGCACGGGCATGAAACCCACCTCAGCCCCAGCGGAGGCGTCCGCTTCAACCTCGCCTGCTTCGTTATCCGTTCCGAGGGCCGCACCATCGCAGTGGACACCGGACTTGGCCCCAAGCCGACGCCGGAAACTCCGTGGGGCGAGCTGCTCAATGACTTCGCCGCCCACGGAATGAAGGCCGAGGACGTGGACATGGTGGTGATGACCCACGCCCACCGCGACCACATCGGCTGGAACGTCGTCTCGCAGGACGGAAAGTATGTGCCGACGTTCCCCAATGCCCGCTACTACGTCAGCGCGAAGGACTGGGAGGCGTGCCACGACCCGGCTCTGATCGAGGCCCGATTCCCCAACGCCCCCGAGTGTGTCTGGCCGCTGGAAGACCTGGGCGTACTGGAGCTGATGGAGGGCGAGCACTCGTTGACCAGCGAGTTGACCATGCTGCCCACTCCGGGCCATACGCCCGGCCACATGAGCATCATGGTTTCCTCCCAGGGCGAGCAGGGGCTGGTGCTGGGCGACGTGCTGCACAACACGGTCCAGATTGAGAACACCGATTGGGTATCCCGCGCCGACATAGACCCGGAGACGACACGCATCACCCGCCGCGACCTGATGAACCGGCTGGAGCAGGAAGGCATCCCCGTCGCCGCCGTCCATCTCGCCGCTCCCGGCTTCGGACGCATCGTCCGCGCCGAGGGCCGCCGCTACTGGCAGGCGATCTAGCGCCGGCGCAGTAGCGGATACACGTTAGCCCAACTCGGCCACTGCCTCCACTTCCACGAGAAAGTCAGGGTCTGCCAGGCCTGCCACCACCACGGTGATGCTGGTCGGGCGGCCCTCCTCCGGCAGTATGGCCATCCGCGCCTCTCGGATCTTGCCGAGGTTTTCCGCGCCGACGACGTAGGTTGTGGTCTTTACGATCCTGCAAAGTGCCCCCGGCCGCCTTCACTGCGATTTCCAGGTTCGCCCACACCTGCCGGATCTGAGCGGCGGGGTCGCCAACGTGCATGGCCTTGCCGTCCAGACCGCGTGGCGCCTGCCCAGCTATGTAGACGGTGCTGCCAACCTTGACCACGTGGTTTTACAGGCCGACGGGCGGGGGAGCCAGTTCGGGTGGATTGATACATTCGCGTTCCATTGCGAAGCTCCTTGCTATCAAATTCCGGCAGCGCCACTTATGATCGCGTGAGCTATGATAGCATCCGTCCGAAGCCGACTTGTCCTGCTGCTAGGTATCCTCTTCGCCGCAGCCGTCGCCATCGCAGCCTGCGGCGGGGAGCCGCCCGCCACTCCATCGGCGGTAACAGCGGGCGCACAGGCATCCGCCGCTGCCGGACCTCTTGCCACTGAGATCACACCTGAACTCAAGTCGCCCGTAACGGCTTTGGAAGTGGCAGTTTCTTCAGATGCCGGTTCCGACAGCGGTGACACGGGTGAAACAGAGGGCAACGAGACTCTCCTGACGGACGAGGACGCATGGGGTAGAATTATATTTCTCCGAACCGTCTCAACTGGACGCGGCCCTGAAGGAAAAGGGGATGACGCTGCCGGCCCACGTCCAGATAATTTCACGGTGATTCATCAAGCAACCGGGCGTAAGAGGGTTAACTATGCTGGCGATGGTAGGCGGAACACTGATTGATGGTCTTGGTGGGGAACCGCTGGCTGATTCAACGGTTCTCGTCGGCGACGACGGGCGCATCGCCGCCGCCGGGCCGCGGGCGGCGGTTGCCGTGCCGGAAGGCGCGGATCTGGTAGACATAAGCGGTATGACAGTAATGCCCGGCCTCATTGACTGCCACGACCACCTGGCATCCTTCACCTACGACCTGCTGAGCCGCTGGGGCATGACCGAGCCTCGCAGCACCCGCACGCTGCGCATCGCCCGCGTCATCGAAGATACGCTGCAATCCGGCTATACCACCATACGCGACTGCGGCTGGCTGGAGGCAGGGTTCAAGGCGGCGGTGAGCGAGGGACTGGTGGACGGGCCGCGTCTGTTGGTGGCCGCCGGGCCGTTGGGGCCGACCCACAGCGTCCAGGACCGGCCCACGTTATCGGGACACCGGCGGTATTCCATGCCCGACCCGAACATTCCCTACGGCGTTGCCGACGGCGCGGAGGAAATCCGGGTTGTCGTCAGGGAAAACGTCCGCGTCGGCGCCGACCTGATCAAGGTGTTCCAGACCGGATTCGGGCGGGCAACCCATCTGGGTACCGATGCCTGCTATGGCCTGGAAGAATTGAAAGCTCTGGTGCACGAGTCCCACGCCCTGGGTCGCCGGGTGGCCTGCCATGCTGTCGGCGGACCGGGCCTGCGCACAGCTGTTGAGGCCGGCGTGGACTCCATCGAACACGGCTGCTATCTCGACCTGGACCACGACCTGCTGCGGATGATGGCCGACAAGGACATCACCCTGGTGCCAACCCTGACAGTGTTTGCCCATCATTCCGTCGAGGGCAACCCGGTGGCGCAGGTGGAGGCGCGGGAGTTCCGGGAGCACCACATCGAGACGGTGCAACAGGCGATGCGTTATGGCGTCCGGGTGGTGGCGGGAACCGATGCCGGGGGCTGGTTCCACGGAAACAACGCCGTGGAACTGGAAATGCTGGCTGATGCGGGCATGACCCCGATGCAGGCCATCGTCGCCGGAACCCGCGAAGCCGCCGCCTGCTGCGGGTTAGAGCCGGACCTGGGAACGCTGGAACCGGGCAAGCTCGCCGACCTGATTGTGGTGGACGGCAGTCCGCTGGACGACATAACAGTCTTGCAGGAACGGGAGTGCATCCGGCTGGTGATGAAAGAGGGGCGGGTGCACCGAGACCTGTTTGACCATTAAAAATTCCCTCTCCCTCTGGGAGAGGGTTAGGGTGAGGGCGTCTGCCGCAAAGGCGCATGGATTCCCCCGCATTAGCGGGAATGACGGGATAAGACGCCAATCGCCAGAGTTGTCGGCGCGCGGGCTGTCTGCTTCAACCCTCCCAGCGGAAGCGGCTGTACAGGCCGTGCTTGCCCTGCTCCTCCCAGGAGATTGTTTCGTCTTTTATCCTCTGGTTGGAGCGGGCCAGGGTGTGTACAGGCCCGTGGATCACGTTGCGAAGGTTGGTGATGGTCGCCAAGCCATCGCGGTCGGCGCCGCGGATGGCCTGCACTTCCAGCAACACCCGGTCGGAGGCGCGGAGGGTGCGGGTGGTGGCGTCTATGGAAATCTCCAGCGGAACTTTCCGAACCGCCGTCAACTGGCCGTTGCGAAAGAACTGGCTCAGGATCTCCCATGGCCCGCCGGCCTCGCCGCTGAAGATGGCCCGGAGCGTCTCTGCTTGGTCGTCACCAGCTGCATCGTCCACGTACAGCACCGATGTCCAGTCGCCATCGGCCATGGTCGGCCCCGGCGAGTGAACGAGAATCACAGCGCCCAGCCCGGCCAAGTCCACCTCCCCGAAGCGTCCCCCATCGAAGGATACGCCCCAGATGGCTTCGCAGTACCCGTTGGTTGGGGGCTGCCGAAAGGTGATGTGACACGGGCATAACAAGTTGCAGTTGCAACCCTCAAACAGGTCACCTTCTGCCCACCAAGATTGCTTCACTTGTTCCAGTCCCTCTGACTCTCAAGTCTTCCGGTCAATATGTAGGGGCGCACGGCTGTGCGCCCCTGTGTCAGCCTTCCGGTAAGGCCGGGCCGCTAGAACATCGTGCTGTCGCTGACGCTCTCGCCGCCGACGATAGTCCGCAGACGGTCGCGGAAGTCGAACAGCGCCCGGTCGTCCTCCGGGCGGTCGAGATGGCCCTGCTTGTCCTTGATGTGCCCGATGAGCTCCTCAAGAGCGGCGTTCTCGCGGGTGCCGTTGGGAATCCTGAAGAATTCGGCGTTGAAGGTGGGCAGTTCACCGGGGCCAAAGTAGCCGGTGGCGAATTTGCCGGTGCTTTCCTCGTGCAGGGTGTAGCCTTCCAGGTCGTGGGTGCCCTTGCCCAGCACCTGGCCGGTCTCGGCATAATACTCCATGACGGCCTTGGCCCCGTACTTGTTGATGGGGCAGACTTTCATGCAGATGGCGCAGCCCTCGTAACGCGACATTACCGGGCGGCAGCGCTTGTAGATGAGCTTGTTCTTTTCCACCCCACGCCACCAGATCTTTTCGCGCATCAGGGCGCGGCCAGGGCAGCGGTTGACGCAGACCTGGCACACCTGGCAGAAGGCATGGAAGCCGTAGTCAATCGGTTCGTTGAAGGTGACCGGGGCGTCTGTGGTGATGATCTGGAGACGGCAGCGCGCGCCGGCGTGCGGGGTGAGCAACTGCCCATTGGCGCCCAACTGTCCCAGCCCGGCGGCGACGAACATGGGTATGGTGGCCGCACTGTGGTTGCTGGGGCCGTGCACCTGCGCTCCATAGCCCAGCGAGCGGATGAACTCGGCCATCTCCAGGCCCATCGGAGCCTGAATTTCGTAGGTGCCGAAGTGACCGTGCTCGGCGGCCATGCTGGGGGCCGTCTGCGTTTCCGCAAAGTCCTGCTCCAAGGCCAGACAGACGGCGTTGCCGTACTTTACGTGGTCCTTGCGGTCCTGGTAGATGAAACGCGGGTCGTGGGCGGTGAAACCCACTTCCAGATAACCCATCTCGCGGGCCTTGTTGCGTATCAGGTCGGTCACATCCTCGCCCGTGGGTGTGCCGGTGGGAGGCAGGTCGCCGGAGCGGTTCATCAGCGGGTAGAACTGCTCCATTACCTCCTGGTGTTCGTGGTGATACTTCTGCATAGCAGGAGTGCCAACAGAGGGCGCCCACTCGGTATCTGCGGCGTGTTCCACCTGCTGGCGCTGGAGCGGGTACTCCCGGCTGTAGAAGTCAACATCCTTACTGTTCATAGGGATGCCTGGCACGGTTTCCAGTTCTTCGGGGACGGGAATCTCGACCGGGTCGTCACCATGGCGACGGCCTGGGCGCACTACGACATGGCCGATTTTCAACATATTTGAGACTCCTCCTATTTCAAACCGTTTGGTGGGTTTGCGAAACAGCCTCCTAAAAGGGCTGTCCGACGGGGGACCGCTTGGGCGATTTTGCAATACGGGCGGGTTAATGTCAATTCGGCGGTTCGCCCTCATGCGCAGGGTAATAGAGTTTGCCCTGCCAATACCGGCGGGCGTATGATAACACCTTATTATATGGATGCGAAAACGATCCCGGCAGCGGCCACAACCTGCTGAGCCGCACCGGGAAGCAACAGGAGTTTCAGATATGGCAGAAGAGGTTGTGGACGGGCAATCCAGACCGAAAGGCATGCCAATCAGCGCCATATTTTCGCTGGAAGGACTGCTCGATGCTGGGCATCACAGCACGGTGGTCAGTCGGGTGCTGAACGAGTTTTCCAAGCTGCCGCGAGGAGATCAGGAAGCCCTGCGCTCGGCAGTGAACGAGGAGATTGTCCCCACCACCGGAGGTTTCCGGCGGGGTCAGGCCGGGCGGGCACTGGGCAATTCCAGCTTCCTGCTCCAGGCACCCGTGCAGCAGGCTGTCCTTGTATCCGACATACTGTCTGCGGCAATCCTACGATGCTGGGCCGGGTCCCATGCGCCCCTGCGCGAGGAAGTGGAACGCCACTTGGCCTCCCGCGGGATGGAGCCGCCTGGCCTTGACCCGGCCAAGAAGCGATTCCCCGGTGTTTGGCTGGAGGGGGAATGGCGAGCCGAGCAGGAAGCCTTCTCGCAAGCCCATGAAGGCTATAAGGAGCAGGACGTTTCGCTGATGCTCTGTTACGTGTCTGGCAAGTTTCCCCTAACGCGCAACCCGGATGCCGAAAAGGGCGACGGTGGGGCTGCACTGTCCGCCGCCCTCGCCTACCTGCGCGAGTTGCCGCCCACCGCGACGGAGTGGGAGCGGGAGATACCCGTCTTCGCAGCATCGGTATCAAATTTGATCCAAGAGAAGGCGGCTCAACTCCGCTGGTCGGCAGACTTCGACGCCACCGTCGCTGCCGTCAGCAGGGAATTCGCGGGACTGATGCAGTTCTTCGAGACGGATACCCAACTATGGAAGGCGGCAAGGGTATCACACGAAGCCGATACTTCCGCAACTCTAAAGCTGGCGGATGGATTGCAGTCCCTGCTGGCCGAGTATCTGCCCATCCACGACCGCGCCCCCGGAATCAGCGAAGAGCGGGAGCGCAGCCGGAGACGGGAAGAGTTGCAACCTCTCATCCTCAACGCAATTCGAGAAATAGATGGCCTGATGGTTGAAGGCTCCGACAGCGAAGCCAGCGACTCCCCGGAGAGCCCGGAGCCGGACGGGACAGCCACTCCGGAGGACAGCCCGCTGCCCGAGGCTGTGCAGGAAGTTCCCAAGCCAGGGGTCGCGCCGGTCGAAAAGCAGGCCGTACAGCTGCCTGCGCCGGAACGGGAGCCGTACCAAGTAAACCCTTTGCAGGAAGCGCTCCCGGTGGCCGAGTCCAAAACGCCGGGCCGCTCCGTCGCCATCGCCGAGCCGCCGGGGAAGGCCGAGACAGAACGCGCCTCCCTACAGTCGGAGAACCTCGGCTTAAGGAACGACGGGGACGCACTGCGAGCGGAAAACCGGAGCCTTCGCGACGAAGTAGAGACCCTGAAGGCGGAACTCTACGAAAGCCAGGAAATGGAAGAATCATGGCGTCTGGCGTACTTGTCCTCCAAGGAGGGGGTGTTGGAACGCGGCGAAATCACCGTCGTGGACGTTGAGAACGTCAACACCGCCGTGGAGATGGCCAAGTCGCGGTTCAAGAAGGAGCTGACCTTTGCCCCCAACTCGGAGTCGAGCATCGAGTCAAACCCATTTATCCGGCCAGAGAAGGTATGGGAAGCTCTGCAATGGCTGGCAACCACCTACTATAAGTCCAAGATGGGGCAGTTGCGGGTCACCAATTTCGACCAGTCAATCAAGGAAGCCTGCGGCTGGTGGTACAAGAGCGACCAGGGCGAAACTACCGTGTCGCGCTACAAGAAGTCCTACACCGCCCGTGCCTACGGGAAGACCTACCGGCTGGAAGAGCACATCGGAAAGGGCACCAATTTTGATGCCAGGTACACCATCCGAATCGCCTTCGACTGGGACGATAGCCTGCGGCAGGTTATCGTCGGCTACATTGGCCGCCACCAGCAGACGGACGCCAGCTAAAGGCCCTTCCATCTACCTTCCATCTAGGGGGAACCAGTTCTTGGGTAGTTGAGAGGAGCAGAATACCTGAAACCCCGCGGGCAGGTCAGTCAGTTCTCATGCGTTGCCGTTATCCGAATCAGAAAACTGCGCCTGGCGGTTGTCAACCTGTTCTCTGAGCCGGTCTTCCCGCTCGCGGGCCTCGGGTGTCATGGACTCACCGAAGTCCTGACGGGGCGAATCTCTATTTCGCTGGGGCCGGGCATAGGATTGGGCCAACGCTTTACCCACTCCACGGCCTCGGCCATGTCCTCTGCCTGCCAAATCCAGAAGTTGGACAACAACTCCCCAGGCGACGGAAAGGGGCCGTCGATGACCGCGCGCTCCGCGCAACCAAAAGCCACTAACACTCCATGAGATGATGGCTGAAGGCCCTCTCCGCTCAAAAGAATACCGGCGTTAACCAGCTCTTCGTTGTAATTGCCCATGGCCTCCAAAAGTTCATGGAGGGCATTGCAGGCTTCGTCCCTGGGTTCCACAGGCTCGTCGGCTATGAACCCGGCCCCAGGAGAACAGTGATGGTGGGCGGAAGAGTTATGAATTAAGTCTGCTCAGATAGCGAAAGTGGGCGGTGCAGGACTCGAACCTGCGACCCCCTGCGTGTAAAGCAGGTGCTCTAACCAGCTGAGCTAACCACCCTTTGCGCATCTATCATAGTATTGCCGGCGAGAATCGTAAAGCCCAACCATCCAACTATGGCCCAACCTATGGCCCAACCGCGGCGGGTTCGATTGGCTTATAATCCATCCAGAAGGGTGATGATTTAACATAATTTGAGATCAAGGAAGGCAAGGGGGTAGATGCCATGTCGCAGGAGAAGAGCATTATCTACGTTGGGATGCACGACGGGGTGTGCGCCGTCAGCAGCGAGGACGGCGGGAAGAGCTGGCGACAGGGACCGGTGACGCCGCTGCCCCACGCGGCGGCCCGGCTCACGGCCAGCCCGGTCAACCCGGAGCGAGCCTGGCTGGCAGCCTACGAGGCGGGCGTCTACCGCACCGACGACGCCGGGGCGACTTGGACGCACATCGAGTCTTATCCCTCGGACTACGCCCACAGCGTTCTGGCTCATCCTTCTCTTCCCGATGCGGTCTACGCTGGGAGCGAACCGGCGACCCTGTTCCGATCAGACGATGGCGGGGCAAGTTGGGGTGAATGTGCCGGTTTCCGGGCCGTTCCAGAGTCCGCCCAATGGGGATTTCATGCGCCCACCCGCGACTCTCACGTCCGCGACCTGCGCGTGGCGCCCGGCGACGACAACCTTTTGTACGCTGGCATCGAAGTGGGCGGCGTGGTGCGCTCCCGCGACGGCGGCAATAGCTGGCAACAGTTGCCGGGTCTGGACGACGACATCCACTGCCTGCACTTGGGCGCAGACCGCCCGCAGCGCGTCTACGCCGCCACCGCCAGCGCGCCCTACCGCAGCAGTGACGGCGGAGATAACTGGGAGAAGATTAACGACGGGCTGGAACGCCGCTACACCCTCCACGTAGCCGCCGCCCCCGACGACGCCGACCTGGTGCTAGTAACGGTGTCGGAGAACGCCCGGCGCAAGGCGCCGCAGTTCTACCGCTCCACCAACGGCGGCCAATCATGGCGGCTGGTCGAGGGCGTCGGAGAAGGCGAAGAAGCCGAGGATATGGTGGTGGCCTTCGACTGGGACCCCTCATCGCCCACCGACGTCTACGCCGGCACGGACGGGGGTGAGCTGTACGTCAGCGGCGACCGGGGCGAGACGTGGGAGCGGCTGCCGGTGACGCTGCCGTCGGTGGCGGTGGGTGCGCTGGCGGTGGCCGCTGGCTGACGACGCGGCCCACCGCCCCTTAAACACCAGAGCGAGAACCGGATGATTGCAGAACCTGAAATAAAGAAGTCACAGCAAAATTGGGCCAGGTCGAAGGGCATCCCTTTCGATTTCAAGGGCTACGTGCGAGAGGTTGAGGCCAACCTGTGGAAGCCTCTTTCGGCTCGCGCGCGGCAAGGCTTTGAAAGAGGGGCCGGCTCGGAGCTAACCGGACGTATGAAGGCATTGCACTCGTCTTCGGCGTTGGTGGCCAACTTCTTCGATTATTGGACAGACAAGGACAAGACTCCTCTTTTGTCGGCCTTGGGAATAGACGCGAACTGCGCTGAGTCATTGGAGTTTGAAGCGCAGTTCCCTACCGGACTTAAAGGCACACCGCCCCATCTTGATGTCGCCATAACCCTTAGCTCTGGGGCCGTCGTTGCGGTGGAGAGCAAATTTACCGAGTACTTGGTACGTTCAACCAAAGTCGAGTCGAGATTTAAGTCGTCGTATTTTCCCTCTGCCGGTGGTCTTTGGGCAGGCGCGGGGTTGCCGATATGTCAGGTCTTTGCGGAGGAACTACACGGCCAACTGCATCGGTTCGAGTACCTAGACCCGTATCAGCTTCTCAAACACGTGCTTGGGTTGGCTAAGCACGACCAATTTAGCTTGTACTACCTGTACTACGACTGCCCAGGGAAGAGATCAGAAGCGCACAAGAAGGAAATCTGGGGCTTCGCCAACCGCGTGGGGGAAGAAATACGATTCAAGTCGCTCACGTACCAAAAGGCTTATGGCCGGCTTTGCGCATCCAATCAGGCAGATTCCGAATACCTGGACTACCTGGAGGCCAGATATTTCCCCCAAACTCTCCGATGCTGAAGCCGCGGCCTACTGCCCCCGGAACACGGGCACCCGTCTTTCGAATAAAGCGCGGCGGCAACGGATTAGCGCTGGCATAAGGGCTGGAGCAAATTTATTAGTTCGTCCACGTTATCGAGGTTGCGCCGGATACGGGCGGGATTCAGCAGCGACTTGCGTTTGTAATAGTTGCGGTGCAGATAGTGGGCGGCGTTGCCGAGGTCGTGAATCCGGTCGTTTCCCGCCAGAGTCGATGCCTGTTCCAGCACGGCGTCAAACTCGTCGTGGCTTTCTTAGCTCCAGCCGTAAGCTGTGGCAGCGGCCTTGACGATGTGGGCGGCAGCTGCCCATCCCTTTTCGGACGCTTGATGCAAATCGCCGTCGGCCAGAAACTCGCGGCCTTTCTGCAAGAAATATCCGGCTCGCAGGCGGTGGTCGATTACGGCATTGCCGGTCTCTTCGGGCTCCATGGAAGGTGTGGACATAACCTGCTCCGGCTCCATATATCCATTTGCCCTATGCAAAAATTCCGGTAGACCGCTACCGCCCCCGGAACACCGGTGCCCGCTTCTCGAGGAACGCCCGCCGCGCCTCTTCCGCGTCGTCGGAGCCGTTCAGGATGCCGCCGGCGTTGGACGTCAGCACCATCGTGTTTTCCAAGCTGGTGTCCATGGCGCTTCGCATGATGCGCTTGCTGATCCATTGCACCATCGGCGGGGTGCGCATGATGCGGTCGCAGAGGTCACGGGTGGTCTGCTCCAGTTCTTCTGAAGATACCAGGTAGTTGAGCAGGCCCCATTCGTAGGCCCGCTGGGCGTCGAGGTGGCCGGTGTAGGCGAATTCCAGGGCGCGGCCCAGCCCGGCCATCTTGGGGAGGTAGTAACTGCCGCCGTTCTCGATGATTTGCCCCAACTGCTGATAGCCGATGAACCGGGTGTTCTCGCAGCCTACGCGGATGTCGCAGTGCAGGGCCATGTCCATGCCGGAGCCCACGGCGGGGCCGTTGATCATGGCGACGGTGGGCTTGCGAATGAGCGAAATGTCGCGGTGGAGGTGGGTGAAGCCGTGGAAGAAGTGCTGCCGGGCGGCGTCCGGCCCTTCCTCGGTGCCGCGGTTGCCGATGAAATTGTCGCTGGTCTGCGACGGGTCGGTGTCGCGGCGCATATCGGCCCCGGAACAGAAGCCGCGCCCCACACCGGTCAGCACGATCACGCGGATGTTGGGGTCGTCGTCGCCGGCGCGCATATACTCGCCGACCTTGGCGACGGTGCCGTTTTCCTGCGAGTTGCCGATGAGGGCGTTCATCCGCTCCGGGCGGTTGAACTTGATCCAGAGGATGCCCGATTCCTCCGGCTCGTACAGCAGATAGTCCACCAGTTTCGGCCCTGTGCCGGGCCCGCCCATCTCCAAGGGACTCTCGTTAGCCACGCTCTCAACTCTCCTTGTCAATACGGCTGCGTTTACGGTTTGAAACCTATCAGGTGCATACCTGAGTCGACCATGATGGTCTCTCCGGTGACGTGCCTGGCCGCTTCCAGCAGCCAGACCACGGTGTCGGCCACGCTGTCGGCCGTCGGCGCCGCCTGCAACGGGACCTGCCTCTCGAAACTGTCGAACAACCTCTTTGCCCCCTCTTCCCCCAGCCCGTCGCCCCACCACCTGGTCGGGACGGGGCCGGGGCAGACTGCGTTGACCCGTATCTGCGGGGCCAGCGACCGCGCCAGAGAGATGGTCATGGTGTTCAGCGCAGCCTTGGAGGCGGCGTAGGCGATGGAACTGCCGCCTCCGGTGATCGCCGAGATGGAGGAGACGTTGACGATCGACCCGTCCCCCTGCGCCTTCAGGTGGGGCGTGACGGCGCGTATCATCTGGTATGCGCCCACCACGTTGACCGCATAGATGTTCAGGAAGTCCTCGCCGGACAGCGACTCCAGGTCGGCGGCGCTGGCGAAAACCGATGACCCGGCGTTGTTGACCAGCCCGTCAATGCGGCCCCACTGCTCAAGAGCGGTGGCGGCCATGCGACGGCAATCGGCGTCTTCAGCGACGTTGCCTTGACATAACACCGCGTCGCCGCCCAAATCGCGGCAGGCTTGGGCGGTCTCTATGGCATCGGCCTCGCTCTTGGTGTAGTTGATCAGCACCCGGGCGCCTTTGGAGGCGGCGATGCGGGCCGTTGCCGCCCCCAGCCCGTTGGACGAGCCGGTAACTACGATTACTGAACCATCCAGTTTCACCGTTGCCTCCCAGACGATGCCCGGCCACGAATCCGGGCGCAAAATATGAAGTAATATGACATAAGTCAGGGCGGAAAGTCCGTAGCGGCAGTATAGCACGGGCGAAATAACCCAGACGGGAGGGTGCAATGCCAGCAACCATTGGAGCAGGAGATTTCAGGTACGAATATCAGCCGGATTGGGCCAGACTTCCGTCCGGAATGACGTTGCAGGGGCCCAGCGGCGTGGCGGTGGATTCCCTGGACCGGGTGTACGTGTTCCAGAGGCAAGGGCCGCCGGTGCTGGTGTTCGACCGCAACGGGCATTTCCTGGAGCCGTGGGAGCGGCGGGAAGGCGTGCCCGCCGACGCGCACCACATCCACGTCGGGCCCGACGACACCGTCTATCTCACCGACCGGGACGCTCATCAGGTGTTGCTGTACGACACCGGAGGTCGGCTGCTCCGGTCGCTGGGGACGCGAGACCAGGCAGCGATGCAGGCGCCCTTCAACCATCCGGCGGACGTTTGCGTTGCGCCGTCGGGCGAGATGTACGTGGCCGACGGCTACGGCAACTCCAGCGTCCACCGCTTCAGCGCCGCCGGAGATTACATAAACAGCTTCGGCAGTCCGGGCAGCGGGCCGGGGCAGTTCCGCGTGCCCCACAGCGTGCGGGTTTCCCCTGATGGAAGGGTCTACGTCGCCGACCGGGAAAACCACCGGGTGCAGGTGTTCACGGCGGAAGGGGAGTTTCTGGCGGAGTGGACCGACTTCAAGTGTCCCATGGGCATTCACATCGACGCGGCTCAGGTTGTCTACGTCACCGACCAGATTCCACGCATCAGCCTGTACACGCTGGATGGGGAACTGCTGGCACGGGGACGGACATTCGAGGGAGCGCACCAAGTCTACACTGATTCGGAGGGGAGCATCTACGGCGTCGACACAGCCAACCAGCGGGTGCAGAAATTCGTGAAACTCTGATGAGTTCCCTCTCCCCGCGGGGAGGGTTAGGGTGAGGGGCGTAAAGCCCTGAGTGGTTCGACAAACTCGCCATTAACGGCGCAGGGGCGGGTTTGAAACCCGCCCCTGCGTTTGCGTTTAGGGGAAGTGGTGCGCTTGGCGAGATTCGAACTCACGACCTCTGCCTCCGCAGGGCAGCGCTCTATCCGCTGAGCTACAAGCGCACGATGGGCGCCACTGAATCTGGTTGCCAGACTTGGTTGCTAATTGGTGCCGAGGGAGGGATTTGAACCCACACATCCGTAAGGACACTGCGCCCTGAACGCAGCGCGTCTGCCATTCCGCCACCTCGGCGTGTCGAGTCCGGGATTCTACCCGGTTCTCTCCGGTCCCTTCGACCTGGTGGGCGATGGAGGACTTGAACCTCCGACCTCCTCGGTGTGAACGAGGCGCTCTGACCAACTGAGCTAACCGCCCTTGTGGGGGACAATTAGTAATTATACGGAACTCGCCGCCAATGACGCAACCCTGACAGCGCCGAAAATCGCCGCTGGTACTCTACGCGACTGCTCTGTGGCTCAGGGAACCGAGGAAGGGTCTGTCAATTTGCTTCGCTGTATAGGCGATATTATGTAAAATACCTGAAAAATCGCCCTAAACTAACATAACGTATCTTGTGCGAACCAACCTGTCGCGGGAATTTTACGGCCTTGGCGGCAGGTCTTTGGCTCCGTTCGAGATCAGCGCCATCCTTCGGCGAATTCCTCGGTCATCAGCAGCGGGCCGTCTATGTTGACCAACTGGTTTTCGATCTCGGCCAGCAGGTGGTCCAAGTTCCAGCCCTTCTCCGCCGACACCAAAACTCCTGATGCGGCGTCCTTCTCCCAATTCGCGCCGACTGAGAAGGCCCGCCCTGCGTCCGACTCCCCGGAAGAGGCCGCGGAGTCGGTAAGAAGGTCCATTTTGTTTATGACAAGGAGGCGTGGGCGGTCGCCCAAGCCGAGTTCCTCCAACGTCTGCTCTACCACCTCGGTCTGTTCCGGGGCCTTGGGGTGCGAAACGTCGATGACGTGGAGCAGAACGTCAGCGCGGTCCAGTTCCTCGAGCGTGGCGCGGAAGGCGGCGATGACATTGGGTGAGAGCCTCTGGATGAAACCCACGGTGTCGCTCAACAGTAAAGGGGCGCCCGACGGCAAGCGTATACGGCGCGTCACGGGGTCGAGGGTAGAGAAGAGTTGGTCGGCGGCCAGTGAAGCGTGCTCGCCGGGCGAAGTACCGGAGCGGACCAGCGCGTTGAACAACGTGCTCTTGCCGGCATTGGTGTAGCCCACCAGCGTGGCCATGGGGATGGCTGACTTTTTGCGCCGGTCCATGTGCAGGGTTCGGCGACGGCGTACGTCGTCCAGCTCCGAGCGTATCTTCTGGAGGCGGCGGCGTACCAACCGACGGTCGGTCTCTATCTGGGTTTCGCCCGGCCCGCGGGTCCCGATGCCGCCGCCAAGGCGCTCCAAGTGGGACCACTGGCCGGCCAGACGCGGCAGCAGATACTCGTGCTGGGCCAGCTCCACCTGTAGCTTTCCCTCGTAGGTGGATGCGTGGCGGCCAAAAACGTCCAGGATCAGAGCGGTGCGGTCTATGACCTTGACTTCGGTCTGTTCACCGTTCCGGGTGAAGGACTTGGGAGCAATGGCCGCTTCCAGGTTTCGCTGCTGTGTCGGAGTGAGCTCATCATCGAAAATTACAACGCTGGCAGATTGTTGTTCAATCAGTTCTCGGAGTTCGTCCAGCTTGCCCTTGCCGATGTAGGTGGGAGTGAGGCGCTCGGCCCGCTGATGGACGATACCGACAACATCCGCTCCCGCCGACTCAGTGAGATGGCGCAGTTCGCCCAGCGTATCTTCCAACGCCCAAAGCTGGTTGCGGCCCTTTAGTTCGACCGCCACCAGAATGGCGCGCTCCCGTTCCGGCGTTACGTCAACCAGGCGCGACGGTCTTGCCGCCTTCTTGTGCCCGCTGTCCGGGCCTCTATGCAGTCTCGATTTGGCGATGGGATTAACCTCCCTGCGGCGCCGGTATGGTCCACCCTTCGATGCGCTGGCATCCCTTTTCCACCTGCTCGTCGGGGGTGGTGAGAGACAGGCGGATGTAGCCCTCGCCATAGCGCCCGTAGCTGGAGCCGGGGGTGACCACCACATCCAGGTCTTCCAGCAGGCGCTGGGCAAGCTCGGCGGAGGTGAAGCCTGCGGGCACTTTGGCCCAAATGTAGAGGCTGGCCCTCGGTACCTCGACTTCCATACCTGCGCTGCGGCACGCCTGCACCACCCGGTCGCGGCGGAGCTGGTAGATGGCCACATTTTCGTCCACGCAGTCCTGGGGGCCGGTGAGGGCCTCCATTGCCATCTCCTGCACCGCCTGTGGCACACCGGAATCCAAGTTGGCTTTAATCTGGAACAGCGCCTTGATCATATCGGCATTGCCCACCGCCATGCCGATGCGCCAGCCGGTCATGTTGTAGGTCTTGGAGAGGGAATGGAACTCGATGCCGATGTCCTTTGCGCCCTCCAGTTGCATATAGCTGGCGGCCCGGTAGCCGTCGTACCCTACCTCGCTGTAGGCGGCGTCGTGGAGCAGGGCGATGTCGTTTTCCCGGCAGAAGGCCATGGCGGAGGCCAGGTCTTCCTCGGTGGCGACGGCGCTGGTGGGATTGTTGGGGTAGTTGAGCCACATCACCTTGGCGGCGCGGGCCACGTCGGCGGGGATGGCGTCAAGCTCCGGCAGCCACCCGTTGCGCTCATATAGCGGCATTATGTAACTCTCCGCCCCGGCGAACATGGCGCCGACGCCGTACACGGGATAGGCTGGGTCCGGCACCAAGGCGATGTCGCCAGGATCCAGGAAGCAGAAGGCGGCGTGACCGATGCCTTCCTTCGCCCCAATCAGCGGCAGTACCTCGGTATCCGGGTCGAGCTTGACGCCGAAGCGGTTGTCATACCACTCGGCGATGGCCCGGCGCATCTCCGGTAGCCCGTCGGTCTCCGGGTAGCGGTGGTTGGGCGGATACTGGGACGCCGTCAGCAGGCGGTCGATGATGGGCTGCGGCGTGGGAATGTCGGGGTCGCCGATGCCGAAGGTCACCACATCGGCCCCGGCGGCCCGCTTGGCCGC
The DNA here is from genome assembly GCA_965261945.1 of Dehalococcoidia bacterium. Taxonomy (GTDB): domain Bacteria; phylum Chloroflexota; class Dehalococcoidia; order Lucifugimonadales; family UBA3495; genus VXOI01. The sequence goes on along the minus strand of CBDHEF010000002.1, from coordinate 700,184 downwards.
TATGATGCGGGAGATTTCCACGAATGGATAGGGGGCCAGCTTGCCCAATCGGTCAGAAAATTTCATCCTTGCGGCCTCTGTTCCAAGTTTCTCGAAGTAGTGATGCAATGGTTCACGCGCGGTTCAAATCGTTCCGGGAGATACCCAGGTCCCGCAGAATCGCAGCTATAGTTCCCGGTCTTAAGTCTCTTGCCCGCCGATTGGGGATGGAGGTCGTCCGGTCGTTTTGTATCGGTATCCCCCAAAACTATAGGCAGCTTGTACAGCTTCACAACAGCCTCTTGCGCTACCCCAGCAGCGGCCCGAAAATGTCGGCGATGGGAAGCGTGAAACCGGGCAGCATCTCCGAGCGCAGGACATCGCCCATGCCGTAGGTTGCAACCGTAGTGGTGGATTCCGGTGTCAGTCGCACCACTTCCACCGACCGGCTGGGGAAGCGGGGCAGCCAGCACTCCGGCACTCCGATGCTCCGGTAATCGGACAACCTCTGCTCTATGTCGCGACGGGTGTTGCTGGGCGACAGCACCTCCACCACTAGCAGCGGCGGCTTTTCCAGGAAAGGTAGGCCCACTAAATCGGCCGGGCGGTTGATGCCCGTCAGTTCCGCGTTTATAACCAGAATATCCGGCTGGCGGACACGTAGCGGTTCTCTTAGTATCAGAACGTCATAGGGCGCTGTGAGAGCAATACCCAACCCACTTTCCGCCAAAAAGGGATGCAATGCGCCAAGAAAGACTCGAATTGCCCACGGATGTTCACCTAACGGGCTAGGCGGCATTACCAGCACCCCATCCACCACTTCACATTTATGGTTCGTTTCCGGCAACGCCTGCCACTCGTCGAAAGTGAGTCTTTTTGTGCCGGTGGTGGTCATCAGCTATCCCACTCTCCGCTGAAGACTTCGGTAGCCGGGCCTTCCATGATTACCTCGCCGACGCCATCCCACTGGATGCGGAGTGTGCCGCCTGGGAGTGTTATATCCACTTCATCGCCGCAGTGGCCGGACAGCCGGGCGGCTACGGCTATGGCGCAGGCGCCGGTGCCGCAGGCCAGGGTCTCGCCGCTGCCCCGCTCCCAGACGCGGCGGTCAGCTTGCCCGGGGCGTCCACGTTGACTATCTCGAAGTTGACCCGGCGGGGGAACATGGGGTGATGCTCCACTTTGGGGCCGACCGTGAGCAGCGGGAAGTCAGATACCGGCTGCTCTATGAAGGTTACGGCGTGGGGATTTCCCATGGATACGAAGCTGAGGGGCAGGTCGTAGCCGTCCATCGCGAAGGGGTAGGCCAGCACCGGAGGGGGCAGTTCCTCGGCCAGGAACACCGGAACCTCAGAGGGCGTCAGGACGGGAGCGCCCATGGCCACCCGCGCGCCGGTGATGCGCGTCCCGTCGTAGGTGGGGGTTACCGTGCGGATGCCGGCCAGCGTTTCAACGGTCAGGCCGCCGCCGGAAGGGGCTGCGATGTCGCGTTCGATGGCGTACTTGGCGAAGCAGCGGATGCCGTTGCCGCACATCTCACCCTGTGAGCCGTCGGCGTTGAACATCACCATCTTAAGGTCAGCCACGTCGGAGTCGGCGATGAGAATCAGCCCGTCGCTGCCGACGCCGAAATGCCGGTCACTCATCTTGCGCGAAAGCTCGGGCCAGTCATGCTCCCGGTTGCGGGCGTCAATATATACGTAGTCGTTGCCCGCGCCTTCCATCTTGGTAAATTGCATCGCCTCGGCTCCTGGTAATGCCCCGATTGACGGCTGGAAATACCGGCAGAAATCCAAGCTCATTGTATCACAGGGGGTGCTGAACTCAGGAATTTCGACACCGCCTCAACCGCCCGCTCCACCAGCGCCGGGTCGTCGGCGTCCAGCCATCGTATGCGTGGGTCAGTGAGCTTGAACCAGGCGTATTGGCGGCGGGCGAGGCGGTGCGTCTGGGTCTTGGTCCTTTCGACGGCCGCTTCCAAAGTCAGGGCCCCGTCCAGATATTGCCCCAACTCGCGGTAGCCGGGGCTGTCCAGCGGCCCTTCCCCTTTTGGAAATCCGCCCGCGACCAGATTTTCGACTTCCCGCAGAAAGCCGTCCTCCATCATGCGGTCAACCCGCTGGTCAATGCGGCTGTACAGGGCATCGCGGGGCATGGTCAGTCCCAAGACCAAGACGTCCGCAGACCGCGCGGCGACCGGCTGCATCTCGGAAGGGAGCTTCCCGGTTACGTGATGAATCTCCAGGGCCCGAATGACGCGGCGCACGTTGCGGGGGTCCAGGGCGGCGGCGCGGGCTGGGTCTATCTCAGTGAGCCGCTGGTGCAGGGCGTCGGCGCCCAGCCGAGCCGTCTCCGCCTCCAGGCCGGCGCGGAACTCCGGGTCGGGAGGCGCAGCGGGAATACGCTGTCCTTCCGCCAGCGCCCAAATGTATTGCCCCGTGCCGCCGCAGACGATGGGGAGCCGTCCCCGCCCTCGGATTTCTCGCACCGCTTCTCCGGCGTATTCCAGGAACAGGCCCAGCCCGAAGCTCTCGGACGGATCGAGGATATCCACCAAGTGATGCGGGGCTGCGCCCCTCTCCTCGCCGGTGGGCTTGGCGGCGCCGATGGTCATGCCCCGGTAGACCTGACGGCTGTCGGCGTTGACCACCTCACCGCCGAACCGCCGGGCCAAGTCCACCGCCAGAGCGGTCTTGCCCACCGCCGTTGGGCCGACGATGCAGATTAGGGGCTCGGTTGGCATCCTTGTTGCCTACCTTATTGTCTGAATCAGGATTTACGCGATTCAGGGATTCCCAGGATTGAGACCATACCGAAAATCCTCTAATCCTGATAGGACTTACGCAGTTGGAGGCAGTTCGTATGAAAACTATCCCCTCTCATCCTGTACATCCATGTCAGTTAAGCCATCACAGGTATGTTGTTAACATGGATATACAGGATATACAGGATAGGATTTGCCCTCGACTGCGTAACTCCTATATTGATTCAGCCCCGCCTATGACGGCTCCCCCAAACTCGCCTGCCGCCCCTGGGGGCGGCGCACCCGCTGGGCGGGCTGGTAGTCGCCGGGACGGGGCGGCAGCTCGAAGCCCTGGCCCGACAACATCTCGCCGACGGTGCGGAGCTGGATTTTCGGGAAGTCGCGGCCCCACAAGTCCGAATGGTAAAGTCCGCCGCTGGCGGCTTCCTGCCGCATATCCCGCGTTGGCGGCTCCAGCGAGATGAACAGCCCCAGCGCCGCCTGCTCCCGCTCCACCACGCCCACCAGGTCCCGCACCTGCGGCGACGACACCCGTCCGCCCTTCACTTGTATCACCGCCTTGTGGGGCGTGCGGCGTATCCCGTCCATAAAGTACAGCATCCCGTCGATGCCCCGGTCTGCGCCGCGCTTCTGTTCAGACTGGGGCTGCGCTTCCAGCAGAGACACTGCCCAGAACTGGAACTGGTAGGGGTCCTGCTCCCACAGGGCCCGGGCGCTGCCCGCGTCCTGCGGCTCGCCCACCACGTCGTAGTCCCGGCCCGCCTCCAGGTCGAAGGCCGTCTTGAGGCGGTTCTTCATCAGCGCCACGGCCAGGTGCGTTATGTCGATGCCCAGCCACCGCCGCCCCAGCTTGTGCGCCGCCGCCATCGCCGTGCCGCACCCGCAGAACGGGTCCAGCACCACGTCCCCCTCGTTGGACGACGACGCTATGATTCGTTCCAGCAACGCCTCCGGCTTCTGTGTCGGGTAGCCGAGGCGTTCTTTCGCTTGAGCCGACACATTCTCAATGTCTGCCCATAAGTTCGTAGGAGTCTGTCCTTGGGACAAGTAGGTCTTTCGGTAGGGACGCCCGGTGTTCGACCAAACAAGCCGACCTTCATTATCCAGCGCCTCTAGCTTGCTTCTTTCCATACGCCAACCGTATTCGGGAGTATAGCCCTTATATTCATATATGAGATTGGGCCTTGCCATCGCCGCCGTCAGTATAACCTCGTGATGCCTGTACTTTCCTCGTTCATCCTCGTAGCGATAGAAATTGGATACATAAGATTCATTGTGAGGAACGTACACAGGATTCCATTTGCGGTTGCTAGACTTGGAGTAGAACAGAACGATGTCTCTAACTTGGGCAAACCGTTTGGAGTCATTGTGGGAACTGGTGCGTTGCCAAGTAATCTCAGACTGATAGTTTCTCGCCCCAAACACCGCATCCATGAGCAGCTTGAGGTAGTGACTGGCGGTAGGGTCGCAGTGCAGGTAGATACTGCCCGTGGGCTTAAGCACCCGCCGCAGCTCCACCAGCCGGGGGGCCATCATCACCAGGTAGGCCATCATGGCGTTGCGCCCGATGAACTGGCGGAAGGCGGAGATCATGTCCTTGACCGCCGAGGGGACGGCGGGGTTGCCGATGATGTCCTGCTCGAAGGTCAGCTCGGTTTCCTGCGTCCATTCCCAGGTGTCGGTGAAGGCCCGAATCTGGGCCGGGGATTCCTCGCCCGACTTCTCCCGGAACAGCACGTTGTAGGAAGCGTTGGAGTTGAAGGGCGGGTCCAGGTAGACCAGGTCCACCGACTCATCGGCCACCCGCTCCCGCAGCACCGCCAGGTTGTCGCCGTAGAACAGGGCGTTGGGCATCAGCCGTCCTCCCCCGCCAGCCGCTCGGCGTCGCGGATGTAGTCGGCGGCGTCGCGGATGTCCTGAATCAGCACCGACACCGGCTCAATGTCCCGGTCGCAGATAACCGTGTCGTGGAGGATATGGGTCAGAGAGAAATACTGTTCAGTCAGTTCCTTCAGTTCCGCATCGCAGTCGTCTGTACCCCAGCCGGGCAGGCCGAGGAGGTGATTGGTAGTTTCCTGCCTGTCATTCGGCTTGGGTTCAACGCCGGTCTGAGCCACTATCAGAGCATTGGTAGCCTGTAAGGTTGCGGCCCAAGTCTTTTCCGCCGCCTTGACCAGCTCGGCCCGATCTAACTCGGCAATGGCCTCGTCCAAGTGTTTGGCAGCGCCTGTATAGGTCTCAAGAGCCTTGTCAAACAGGGCCGCAGCCCGATCCGTTTTCAACATACGCGGCCTCTCAACGCTAATATCCTGCTAACCTCTGGGCTTCCAGGATATAGTCGGCAGTCTCGTGAATGACCTCCAGCAATCTCCGCTCCGAAGTGATAATCCCTCTGTAAAAGCATTCCCCGTGCAAAAACGCTTGTCTGTCATTATAACGGCGACGCAAAGGAGCTACCGCCGGATCCTGGCGGCGCAAGACCCGCAAACCGCGGGAAGTATACCCTGACGTGCGAGGCTCCCGCCCGGTGTGGGCTAGAATCAACGCATCGATGGCCCGCTTGGTCGCCCCCCAAGCCGCTTCCGCCGCGATGCGATGCTTGCCGAGCGCCAGAATCTCGATAGCGTCATCGTAGAGCGCCCAAGCGTCGGCGAAGATGGCTGCCACCCGTTCTCTTTCCTGCATTGGTTCCTCTCGATAATCCTAGCACGGGGCAATCCACCAACCGACTTGGAGGCCTACCCCTTCGCCCCCGCGACGGCGGCGGCCACTTGCAGGAACTGGGCGGCCTGGAGGCTGGCGCCGCCGACCAGGGCGCCGTGGATGCTGGGCTGGGCGGCGAAGGCGGCGGCGTTGCCGGGGTTGACGCTGCCGCCGTAGAGCAGGGGCACCGAGTCGCCGGCGTCGCCGAACAGGTCGCGCAGCGCGTCGCGGATGGCGCCGCCCATGATTTCCTCGGCGATTTCCGGCGTGGCGGCCCGCCCGGTGCCGATGGCCCACACCGGCTCATAGGCCACTACGACATCCGTTATGTCATGCACGTCGGACACTCCGGCCAGCACCTGGCCTTCCACGACATCGGCGGCCTGTCCGCCTTCCCGTTGCTCCAGGGTCTCTCCCACGCAGACGATGGGGCTCAATCCGGCGGCCAGTGCGGCGTGGACCTTGCGGTTGACCATCTCGTCGGTCTCGCCGAACAGTTGGCGGCGCTCGGAGTGGCCGAGGATGACGTAGTGGCACAGGCTGCGCAGCATCGTCGCGGAAACTTCCCCCGTATAGGCCCCGGCGGCCTCGTGGTGCATATTCTGCGCCCCGACCCGTACCGAACTGCCGGACACCGAGCGGCGCACCGCCGCCAGCGAGATGAATGGCGGGCAGAGTATCAACTCTGCTGCGCCGGCGCCCGGCGCCCCCGCAACTATGTCCACGGCCAGCGAGGCGGCTTCTTCCAGCGTAGTGTTCATCTTCCAGTTTCCGGCGACTATGGAGCGGGGCATCGCATATCCTCCCTGACAGGTCAATTGTTATGGGTGAAAAATCTGCCCCTACCATAGCGGATAGAGGCAGTTCGGGGGCAGTTTTATCAGGGGCCGTATTTGGCCATCTTGCCCGCGTGGGACATTCCCAGAAGCATGACGTTGGTGGCGGGAATGCTGCCGATGGAACCCTGGCGGCAGGTGCGCTCGTTGAAGGCGGGAATGCCTTCGCCCCGGGTAAGCCACGAGTGGAGCATGAACGGCACCGGATGCCAGCTATGTCCGGCGGTGATGGCCGGGGTGGCATGGTCGCCCGCCACCATGAATACATCGGGCTCCAGCTCCCGGATGGCCGGTATCAGCGGGTCCAGTTCTTCCAGACGCTGCACCTTGGCGTCGAAGTCGCCGTCCTCTCCGGCGGCGTCGGCGGGCTTGTAGTGGATGAAGAAGAAATCGTGAGAGTCGAAGTTCCGCCGCATGGTCTCCACTTCATCGGAGAAGTGGCGCCCGGTGGGAATGACCTTCATACCGGCGACGGTGGCCAGGCCGCGATACATCGGGTAGGCGGCAATGGCGGCTGGGTTCATCCGGTAGACCTCGCCCATGGGCGGCAGGCTGGGCATCTGGGCGAAGCCGCGCAGCAGCAGCATATTGGCGCGGTCTTCCTCCGACAGCAGTTGAGCCGCCTTCCCGACGAACTGATTGACCAGCTCCGCCGTCCGCTGCGCTCCATCGTTCAGGGCCCGCACTGGCAGGGCCGGGACGCCGGTCTGCTGGGGGTCGGTCTCGGTCACGGCCTCCGACAGCCCCTCGCCGCGCAGCCGCAACACGAAGCGGTAGTCCTGTACGGGGAAAACGTCCACCTGTACGCCCTCCAGCTGGATGCGGTCCAGCCGCTCGCAAATGGGCGCGCTGAACTCCGTGGGAATGCGCCCGGCCCGGCGGTCCACCAGCAGGCCGTCGGAGTCCACGGTGCAGAAGTTGCCGCGGGCGGCCACGTCGCCAGGGCGAATCTCCACGTCGATGCCCAGGGCCTCCAGCGCGCCCCGTCCGATCATGTGCTTCAACGGGTCGTAGCCGAACAGGGCAAGGTGGCCGGGGCCGCTGCCCGGAGCGACGCCTGGAAGCACCGGCGTGGTCAGCCCGCAGGCGCTTTCGCGGGCCATGGCGTCGAGGTTGGGGATGTTGGCCGTTTCCAGCTCAGATAGGCCAGTGTCGGGATGTGCCAGTCCTCCTAGACCATCCACCACCAACAGCACCATCTTCGATGGCGTGTTGATGTAGCAATCACGCAGTTCTACTATGTCTATCATAGTGTCTCCTTCTTGAAGGTGGAGTGCGTCAGAGGAATCGGCCTGAATCCGGCGGTTCCTCAGTCCGCGTCCGGCAGCGCGGCTATGCCGGGCAGTTCTATGCCACCCAAGAACTCCAGCGATGCCCCGCCGCCGGTGGACACATGGGTCATGCTGTCAATCAAACCCAGGGCTTCCACAGTCTCGGCGGTGGAGCCGCCGCCGACCACGCTGGTCATGTCCGGCGCGTTGGCGATGCCTTGGGCGACGACACGGGTGCCTTCGCTGAACCGGGGCATCTCGAATACCCCCATCGGCCCGTTCCAGATGACGGTGCGGCACTGTTGCAATTCACGGGCGAACTCGTTGGCGGCGGATGGGGCTATGTCCATTATGATGCCGCCTTCCGGCACTTCGTCGGCTGGCGTCACGCGGACTTCGGCTGGGTTGGGGGAGAACTCGCTGGCGACCACCACCTCGCTGGGCAGGTGCACTTTGATTCCGCGCCGGGCGGCGGCGTCCAGCATCTCGCGGGCGAACTCCAGCCGGTCCTCCTCCACCTGAGACGCGCCGACGCCATGACCCTGTGCCTTCAGGAAGGTCACGCACATTCCGCCGCCGATGAACAGGTGGTCCAGCTTGTCCATCATATTTTCCAGCAGCAGAATTTTGTCGCTGACCTTGGCCCCACCCATCAGAGCGGCCAGCGGCTTTTCCGGCGCTTCCAGGGCGCGACCCATGGACGTTACTTCCGTCTCAACCAAGAAGCCCATCGCCGAGGGCAGATACCCGGTAACGCCGACGGTGGAAGCGTGGGCGCGGTGGGCCACGGCGAAGGCATCCATTACGAAGAAGTCGGCCAGGGCCGCCAGGGATTGGGCGAAGGCGGGGTCGTTGGCTTCTTCTCCGGGGTCGAAGCGCAGATTTTCCAGCAGCGCCACGTCGCCGGGAGACATGGCGGCGATGGCGGCTTCCACGTCCGGCCCGACTATCTCCGGCAGGCTCTTCACCGGATGATCCAGCAGAAAGGCCAGCCGGTCGCCTATGGGAGCCAGCCGCAACGAATCGTCTACCTTCCCCCTGGGTCGTCCCAAGTGGGAGCAGAGAATCGTCCGGCAGCCCCGGTCAATGAGGCGCCGGATGGTGGGCAGGGTGGCGCGGAGACGCTGGTCGTAACCGGCGATTGCCTCGATGCCCTGCTCGACAGGCACGTTGAAGTCCACCCGCACCAATACGCGGCTGCCGGTTACGTCAAGTTGAGACAGACTGCGTTTAACCACCTTTGCCAGGCCTCCCCGTTAGTTCTCGTATTGCCGAGGGAAATTATCGCAATCAGCGGCCGCCTTGCAGCGCCCACTCAACCAATCCCCGGAGCAGATTCATGCCGTCGGGGGATACCGCGGCGGCGGCGGCGGCGAGGCCGCCCTCGGCCAGATGCCGCGCCCGGCCCTCGGCGGCGGCGCGGGCGCCGGTCTCGTCGAGAATCGCGACCAGCCTTGAGGCGTCCTCCGGCTCCATAACCCGCTTCATATAGATGGTTCCCAGTTCCCGCTTTGCGGCCAGATTCCCGTGCTCAAGGGCGTGGATGATGGGCAGGCTCTTCTTTTTGGTGATGATGTTGCTCGCGGTGATGCCGTCGCCTCGCTCGCCCCAGAGGTCGCCGATGTCGCGGGCAATCTGCCAGGCCGCGCCCAGCTTGACGCCAAGCCCGTGGAGGGCGGCGCATTGGGCATCGTCGGCTCCGGCGGCCAGCGCACCGGATTCGGCGGCGCAGCCGGCGAGGGCCCCGGCCTTGCGATTGACCATGTTCATGTACGCCGATTCTGCCACCATCATCTGGTCCTGGAACTCCAGGTCCATATACTGGCCCTCGCAAAGCAGCAGGCAAGCCTGGTCAAGAGAGCGGACGGCCCTCAGAACGCGCTCCGGGGAAGTCCCGCGTTGAGAGAGGCGCATTATGGTCGTGCGCCCCAGGGCGTGCAGGCCGTCGCCGGCGTTGATGGCCTGCGCCGGCCCCCAGACCCACCAGATGCCGGGCCGGTCCACGGACTCAGCCCGCCCAATCTGCACTTCGCCATGAACCAGGGTGAAGTTATGAACCAGCTCCACACCGGCGGCGGCTGGCAGGGCCTGCCGAAAGTCAGCGCCCAGGGCCTCGCAGGCGGCCAGCGCCACCGCTCCCTGGAAGTGCAACGTCGGCCCGCCGTGCTGCGGACTACCATGCTGGTCAACCCAGCCCAGGTGATAGCGCAGCAGGTTATAGAGGAAGCCGCCGCGCCCGTCAAAGACATCCCGCAGTTCTTGCTCAACTGCCTGCTGATATTCGGCGTATCTGGCAATCATGGCAACCACAATTTAATGGGAGTTCAGGAGCGCCGCAATCTGCTCGAAAGGGATTACTCCTTCCCGGATGAGCCGGGGAGCATCGGCAGACAGGTCAACGATGGTGGAAGCAGTGCCGGCGGGCGCCGGGCCGGACTCTATCAGGTAGTCAACTCGATCCCCGACCTGTCTGCGGAGTTCCTCAATGGTCCGGGGATCGGAATTGCCGCTGATATTGGCGCTTGTGCCGGTGATGGGCCGCCCCAGCAGCCGCGCCAACTCGCGGGGGATAGGATGCGCCGGGACTCGCACCGCCACCGTTGGCCCTTCGGCCGTCAGGCGCGGCGGCAGCGCGGCGGCACGGCGCAGAACCAGCGTCAGCGGGCCAGGCCAGTATGCCTCGGCCAGAATCTCAACGGCCTGCGGAACATCACTGGCAACGGAGGATAGTTGCGCCAAGTCCGCCAGCAGCACGGGAAGGGCCATGCCTTCCGGGCGCTCCTTGATGGCGAACACGCGCTCGATGGCATCCGCGTTGAAGGCGTCGGCAGCCAGCCCGTAGAGCGTGTCGGTGGGGATGGCGACGACCCCACCGACACGCAGGCAGCGGACGGCGGCGGAAGGGTGCTGGCCGGTCGTGGCGGACTGATTTCTGGATTCGGCGTTAGTCAAAAGACATCCGGCACCGTTTTCAGATTTCAGGATGACGCATCCGAGTATAGCAGACACGGCGGCGATGACGGGCGCCCGGACTATTCGCCTGTGTTGGTGTAGCTGGTATAACGGTTGACATGATATAGGCGCAAGATTAACCTGAATCATCATGTCTGAATCAGTTGACCCACGACGGTTGAGGATTACCGGCGAGGCCGGATCCAATGGCACGCTCATCGGCGTTCGATGCCGGGAGTGCGACGTGTCCGTATTCGGCCCCGCGACATTCTGTCAGGCCTGCACCTCATTTGAGGTAGAGCCGGTTGACCTGGGACGGGAAGGCACACTGTACAGCTATACCATCGTGCGAATCCCTCCCGCCGGATGGCCGGGGCAGGCGCCCTACATCCTGGGGCAGGTGGAACTGCCCTCCGGCCCTCAAGTGCTGGCCGAGGTGATTGACTGCGAGCAGTCCGACCTCATTATCGGGATGCCGGTGGAGTTGGCGATTCAGGCGGTTCCGGCCCAAGAGGGCGGCGCGGACAAGCTGGTCTACAAGTGGCGCCCTGCCCCAGGGGGAACACCCTCACCCTAACCCTCTGGGAGAGGGGGAATTTGCATCCCTTTCCCCATTGGGAAGAAGTAACTCACAGTTCCCAAGGAAGAGAGGAACTCACAGCGGAGGTCAATGCAGTGGCGCAGCTACGTTCCGGGCGCGAGGTGGTGGTGGCCGGGGTCGGCTTGCATCCCTTCGGGCGCTTTCCCGGCAAGGACCTCGGCGACCTGGCATTGGATGCGGTGGTGGAATCGCTGAAAGACGCCGGGGTGCGGTGGCGTGACATTCCCATCGCCTACTTCGGGCACGTCTACTATCACGGTATGTCGCTGGGCGAGACCACGCTGTCCAAGCTGGGGCTAACCGGCGTTCCCATCGTCAATGTGGAAAACGCCTGCTCCAGCGGCTCTACGGCATTTTGGCAAGCCTACTGGGGAATCACTGCCGGCATTTACGACATGGCCCTGGCCTTTGGCGCCGAGAAGGTGCCTCGCGGCCCGGTGACTGTGACCCCGGAGGACGCCCCGGAAAGATATATCGGCGGCGATCACATGATGGCCGGCTACGCTCTCCGCGCCCGTCGCTACATGGAGGAGACCGGCGCGCCGGCGACCGCACTGGCGCAGGTGTCGGTCAAGGCGCGGCAAAACGCTACCCTGAATCCCTACGCCCACCGCAAGGACACTTTCTCGCTGGAGGAAGTGCTGCAATCGCGATTGATCGCCGACCCGCTTACACTCTACCAGTGCTGCCCCACCAGCGAGGGCGCCGCCGCCGCCGTTCTCTGCGCACGGGAGTCGCTAGGCCAGTACGGGATAGACGAGAGCCGCGCGGTGTCCATCGCCGCGGCGGTCCTGACCTCCGGCGAATACAACGGGCGGGGCGCCGATCACTCCGCCTTCAGCCCCTACCGCACGGAGCCGGCTGCCCTGCAAGCCTACGAGATGAGCGGGCTGGGGCCGGAAGACGTTGACTTATGTCAGGTCCACGACGCCGCCACCATCGGGGAGCTGCAACAAATCGAGTCGCTGCACCTGGCGCCTTTCGGAGAGGCATGGCAAGCCACAGTGGAGGGCCGGACCGCTCTGACCGGCGACATCCCCACCAACACCGACGGCGGCCTGCTGGCTATGGGCCACCCCTTCGGCGCATCCGGCATCCGCATGATTCACGAGACGGTGACCCAGCTGCGGGGAGAGGCCGGCCCGAGACAGGTGGCCCGCGCCCGAGTCGGCGTAGCTCAATGCTCTGGGGCCGGCGACGTAACCACTGTCCACATTCTCAAAAAGTAGAATAGAAGTATCAGGAAAGCCCTTCATCCAATTGGAGAAGGGCTTTCCTGCATCCGTTGATGGTGAGCCAGTCGAACCATGCCAACTTACGTGATACTGGCAGCGATGAAAGGCCGGTTCGTATCGGACTTCGGCAACACCTATGACAACTTTCAGATGATGGGTTACGTCACCCGTCCGCAGGGTGAAACGCCCTTCGACGCGGTGGCGGGCTTCTTCGACCAGCCGCCTTACCCGATCCAGTGGCAGGATGTGGAATACCTCTGGGCGGAATTGCTCAGAGAAATTCCCGATAACGCCCACTACGGCGACTACGACCGCGTTTATGTCGAGGCATTGCGGGAGCGGTGGGAGCGGGACTGAAAACCCAAGAGCAGTTGGGTCAGCCTGATGATGGCTTTCACTACCCAAAGCCAACTCCCATCTTTAACTGCTACACGACTTTCAGTTCAAGGGCGAATTTGCGTTTCTATCGGGCCTAACCCGCCTCCGCCCGTAGCTTGCTGAACTCGGAACGGAACCCCTCGGTCAGTGCCCGGCGGTCGGTTCCGTGAAGCACGAACCTAGCCCCCTGCTGAATCCAGTATGTGGAAAGCTCCGGCGACTGGTGGTGAACCAGCGTGGCAATGCCCTTGGCCTCCGACGTGTCAATGACGCGCTTGACCGCCTGCTTGTATTCCGGGCGGTCGTACTGATCGGGGAAGCCCAGGGAAATGCTCATATCGTTGGGGCCGACGAATATGCCGTCAATGCCGGGAACGTCGAGAATGGCCTCGAGGTTGTTGACTGCGGCCACGCTCTCGATGCCGATGATGGCGATGCTGTTGCGGTTGCGCTCTTCCAGATAAGCGCGGGTGGCGTCGCTGACGTGCTCGCCGGACTCCACTACCCGGTCAACCGCCTCGCCTTTTAGGGGGCGCCACTTGGCGGCGGCCACCACCTCTCGCACCTGCTCCACCGTCTCGCAGTAGGGGGCAAGAATGCCCTGCGCCCCTGCGTCCATCGCCATCGTAACGTAGTGGGAATCGGGGATGGGGATACGGACAATTGGCACCACGCCGCTGGTGTTGAACATCGCAAGGTAGTCGCCCAGCTCAGCCCGGCTGCGGGGGTTATGCTCGGTGTCTATGACAGCGTAGTCCAGACCGACGCCCGACAGGACCGGAACCCAGCGGGGGCTGCGTCCGATAGTGATCATCGTGCCGAAGACCCGGCCGCCTTCCTTAAGTGTCTGCTTCAACTCTGCGCCGTTCATTTTCGCCTCCAAAACAAAAAGTGGCCTCTCCCTTGGCGGGAGAGGGCTGGGGTGATGGTGAAGGTCCTGGCTACGCCCGGGCCCGCTGGTTAATGGTCAGCAGGTTCTGGCAGAAACGGGCTGTTGCCATTACGTCGGGTATGATGACGTACTCGTTGACCGTGTGCATCTCGTTGGTCGCCATACCGACGACCACGCACTCTACGCCGTTGAGCCGCATGGCGTTGGCGTCGGTGCCGCCGCCGGAGGGGCGGATGTCGGGCGCCAGCGACATACTTCGCAGTTGGTTGGTCACCAGTTGGACGATGGCCTCGTTGGGGTCCAGGAGGTACATCTGGAACATCATCTCCAACTCCTCCCGGATGGTGGCGTCCTGGTACTTTTCCCGCGCCTTGCGCAGCGACTCTGCGACCTGCATCCGCAGCAGGTCGATGGTTTCCGTGTTGTGGCTGCGGAATTCGCCGCCGAAGCTGGCCTCCACCGGCACGGCGTTGCGCACCGTTCCGCCGGTGATCAGGCCCACGTTGAAGGTGGTCTCTTCGTCCAGCCTTCCGTTGGGCAGGTCGTTGATAATCTCGGAGGCGATGCGGATGGCCGACAGGCCCTTCTCCGGTTCGACGCCGGCATGGGCGCCGCGTCCGGTGATGTTTACGTCAAACTTCATATAGGTGGGGCTGGCGCCGGTGATGGTGTTGACCGGCCCGTTGCCGTCGAACACCACGGCGTCGCGGCAGCGAATCATCGAGTAGTCCAGATTGGCCGCGCCGACCAGCCCTATTTCCTCGCCCCGGGTCATGACCACCTGCACCGGGCGGCGGGGGCGGCCGTCCTGAGCGATGCTCTCGAGACCCTCCAGGATGGCGGCAACGCCGGCCTTGCAGTCGCCGCCCAGAATCGTCGTGCCGTCGGAAACGATTCGGTCGCCCTGGATTTCCGGCTTGATTCCCCGGCCCGGCTCCACGGTGTCCATGTGCGCCGACAGCATCAGCGGGTCTGCGCCTTCTTCGGAGGCAATCAGATTGCCATGAGCGTCGCGCTCGACGGTGAAGCCGAGCGTCTCCAGCCGTCCGGTGAGATGCTGGGCTACTGCCTCTTCTTCGTCCGATGGGCTGTCAATCTTGACCAACTCGCAAAAGGAGTTGACCAGACGTTCCTGATCAATCATTTTCTACCTCCGCCAGGTTCCTCTGTGGGCCAAGCCGCAACGACCGCCCCAAGTTGGCGGGTATTATACATTATGATCAGAGAAATCCCTCGGAGCAGGAAGTGAGCGATGGCAGGCGATAGAGGGGCAGGCAAGGCAGACGCCCTGCGTCAGAAAACAGAAGTGGCCCTGGGGATTCTCACCCGGGAGATGGTTGCCTGTCGGCGCTGCCCCCGGCTGGTGGAACACCGGGAACACATCGGCCGAGTCAAACGGGCGTCCTACGCCCATTGGGACTACTGGGCCAGGCCGGTCCCCAGTTTCGGCGACCCGATGGCCCCGCTGATGGCCCTGGGGCTGGCCCCGGCGGCTCACGGCGGCAACCGCACCGGGCGGGTGTTCACCGGCGATGCGTCGGCCACCTTCCTTATAAAGGCAATGTACGAGGCGGGACTGGCCAACCAGCCGGTTTCGGACCACCGCGACGACGGACTGGAATACCGTGGGGTCTACGTTTGCGCCGCAGTGCGCTGTGTGCCGCCGCAGGACCGTCCCACGCCGGAAGAGCAACGCAACTGCCTGCCCTACCTGGTGGAGGAGATGCGACGGCTGCCCAACCTGCGGGTGGTGCTGGCGCTGGGGCTAATCGCCTTCCAGGCGGCGCTACGCGCATTTAGGGAGATGTCGTCGGAGCGCATAAGAGCAAAATTCGGTCATGGGGAGGTCTACCGCTTCGGACCGGAACTTCCGCTTCTGGTCGGCTGCTACCACCCCAGCCCCCGCAACACCAACACGGGACGGCTGTCCATGGAGCAACTGGCGGAGACGCTGAGCATGGCGAAGAGGTTGAGTGAAGTGGAGCTTGCTGGTGGAGTTGGTAGGGCGTAGGGGATTCGAACCCCTGATCTCCGCCTTGAGAGGGCGGTGTCCTGGGCCGCTAGACGAACGCCCCACCAGAACAATGGCCGAACCCCTGGCCCATCAGGACTCGGCAACTACGAATATAGCAAACCCCCACTGTCCTGTAAAGCCCGGCCTGTAAGCCCGGCGATTTGCCGATCTGGGGCCATCGAATGGTCTCTTCTCCCTCCGGGGGGAGGCCAGAGGAGTGTATCGGCTGTAAGCGCCGGCGCTTCACTCAAACCATAGACCCCTCGGCAGACCCCTCGGCTTATCCCAGTAAGGGAAACCCAATGTGCATGAAGAGTCATATTTTGCGAAGTATCCCAATCAGGAGAAACTAATGGATGTCGGAAAATTCCCCTTGGAGCTGATGGAGCGACTGCTCAACTCGGCCGTGTTTGACGACCCCCGGGTCCTGGTGGGTCCGCGGGTGGGCGAAGACACGGCGGCGCTGGACTTCGGCGACCGGGTGCTGGTGGCGAAGAGCGACCCAGTGACTTTCGCCACGGATCGGGCCGGCTGGTATGCCGTCCAAGTCTGCGCCAACGACGTGGCCTGCACCGGGGCGACGCCCCTTTGGTTCCTGGCAACCCTGCTGGCTCCGGAGTCGTTCACCCCCGACGACGCCACTCGGATGTTTGAGGATGTCGTCGCCGGATGCCGGGAGTTGGGCGTCACGCTGATTGGCGGCCACAGCGAGGTGACCCACGGGATCCAACGGCCCATCGTCATGGGGACCATGCTGGGAGAAGTCGAGCGCGACCGGCTGGTGACCACGGGCGGAGCTCAGGATGGGGACAGCATCGTGGTCACCAAGGGGCTGGCCATTGAGGGCACGGCACTGCTTGCCCGGGACGCCGCCGACGGCCTGCGCTCAGCGGGAGTTGATGAAAGTGTAATCCAGAGAAGTGCAAGGTTACTCGACTCGCCTGGAATCAGTGTAGTACCCGATGCTCGAATCGCCAATACACAACACCAAGTACACTCAATGCACGACGTCACCGAGGGCGGGCTGATTACCGCGTTACACGAAATTGCGTCGGCGTCGGGGTTGGGCCTGGCCATCGAGGAGGATAGTGTACCGGTACTGCCTGAAACCGCCGAGGTGTGTAATGCCCTGGAGTTACACCCGCTGGGCTTACTGGCCTCCGGTGCACTGGTAATTACACTGCCTGCCCCCATGGTGCCAAAGCTATTGCACTCACTGGAGCAATCAGGCGTAGACGCTTGGGAGATAGGGCAAATGATACCTGCGGAAGAGGGCCGCATTTTGTTTACCCGCCTGGGGGAGGAAGTACCTTTACCGGAATTTCGCCGGGATGAGCTGGCAAGATACTTCGCGCAAAGGTAAATGGTACTCGGTACACTTCTCCGTCACAAAAGTGCAACAGGCCGCCAGGCGGCCTGTTGCACTTTCTTGGATTTCCCCGCGTGTACTTAACTGCATATCAGTACACTTTCTTTTTGGATCTGGCTCGGTTTGTTACCCGTCAATTACTCAGACCCCCTTGGTACACTTTGAGGGCCTCTGCCAGCCGGTCGGCAGTGATGTTGGCTCCGGTAACTGTGACGGATACCTTCTTGCCCCGCAGCCGCTCGGCGTACCTGACCGCCCCGGCCAGGGCCGTCGCTCCCGCCGGTTCGGCCAAGGTATGAGCTTTTTCCACCAGCAGGCCGATGGCGCGGCGGATATCGTCGTCGCTGACCAGCAGAAAATCGTCCAGAAGTTCCGCCATGATGCGCTGGGGCAGTTCGTAGCCCGATTTGGTGGCCACACCCTCCGCAAATGTATCCATGGATGCCTCCACCAACTCCCCCTGCCTCCAGGAAAGGTAGGCGGCCGGAGCGGCTTCCGACTGTACGGCAACAACCTGTATGGATGGGTCTATGGCCTTCGCGATGATACAGGCGCCGGAGACGCCGGATCCCCCGCCCAGTGGCAGCAGCATTACGTCAACATCAGGCAGGTCTTCAATGATTTCCAGAGATGCCGTGCCAACTCCGGCTATCAGTTCTGGCTCGTTTACGGCATGGACGTACCGGTAGCCTTCCTCAAGCGCCAGGCGCTCGCAGTATTCGCGGGCGTCGTCGAAGTTCTCGCCGTAGAAAATCAGCTCCGCGCCCAAGGCCCGCATGGAGGCCACCTTGACCGGGTTGGCGTTTTCCGGCAGGCCGATGATCACCCGAACCCCGAATTCGCGCCCCGCGTTGGCGATGGACTGCCCGTGATTGCCAGTGGAAGAGGTTATCAGTCCCTTCTGCCTTTCCTCGTCACTCAGGTTGGACAAGAGGTTGATGCCTCCCCGTGATTTGAATGCTCCCAGCGGCAGATACTCCTCGTGTTTTATGTACACCTCGGCGTCAAGAAACTCGCTGAGACCAATTGAGTAATGGAGGGGGGTACGCTGGAAATAGGGCGCGATGGTCCGCCGGGCCCGGTACACGTCTCGGATGGTTGGTGCTTGCATAGTGCGCCTCCTCTGATTCGGATATTGGTGATGAGCTTATGAGGCAGTCATGCAGGTGTCAATTGAGGGTCGATTGTTGCGGGCAAGGAGAAGTCGGTCGAGACTTTGTTGGCCTAATCATCAGGTGGTTCAATAAGGGCGAACCAAGAGCTGAAAAACAGATCAAAGGGATGGCCGCCAATTGGGAAATCGCTAAATCGGGAATTGCGAGAGCCTTGATTGTGGAGCTTGTGGGGTTTTCTCTAAATGAATCTTAAACGTGTTTAGGAAATTATTTGACTAATGCTTGACACAGTACCATGCCCGTGATACCGTACTAACACTTTGAGAGAACAGTCTGTGCAGGCCATCAAAGGAGGCTAGCCGTGGCGAGAAAAACGAAGTTGATGTTGCGGGTAGAAAAGGAATATCAGCAGCCCCTGGAGGGTTTACTTCCTGAAAAGGTCAACGAGCTTGGCCTGTCGGCGACTGCCGATGAACTGGGAGTCAGCAAGGCCACTCTGGGCTACTGGCTCCTCAAGCTCGGTATAAGTGTAAGGCGAATTGCCGTCTCCCGCGACGAGGTTGTCGAGATCCGGCGAATAAGCTAAAGCCTACCCAATTTGCGGGTCCGCTCGACCTGCTCCCATACACCGGTCTCCGAGACGGGAAAGCCGCCCATACCTGAATGGGCGGCTTTCTCGTTCCCTATTCCGGCCCGCTGTGGCCGTTCTTGCCAGGCTTCACAACGGAGCGCTTTCGAGCGCTTTCGGTCTATCCTTGGAAGATGTCCTCGGGCAGAAAAGCGGAGACCGTCACGTTGGGCAGGTCCACGGCGTTGCTTATCCTAAGGTCAACTGCCACGCTGCAAATAACGTAGGCTTGCTCCCGGCTCCATCCTCGTTCCTGCAACAACTCGATCATATTGATCAGGGCGTTGCGGGCTGCCAGGGTGAGATCCTCGCCCTCCTGTGTGCCGTCGTCGCGGATGGGCATCCCCATGGTGGCGATGAAGTTGCGGGGCGCGGCCCACTCCGGCGGCAGGAAGTAGCCGGGATGGGTGTAGCGGGGCCAGCGGATGTTATGTCGGGTAGCTTCCCCCTTGTGCAAATGGAAACGCACCACGGCGGTGGCGCCCATTTCGATGGCGGTGATGCAGCATTCCGAGTCGCCCTGGGCAAAGTGCCCGTCGCCGCAGGAATAGAGCGCGCCCGGAACATTGACCGGTATCAGCAGCCGCGAGCCTGTCGTCAACTGCTTGGCGTCCACGTTGCCGCAGTTCTCCCGGGGCGGCAGCGTCCGAAGGCCCTCGGCGGCTATGCTGCCACCGGCAGGCACGGCGTCTTCCGGGTCGGGCGGCGCCGCCGTGCCTCCACGCCGAACCAGGTCGGCCTCCCGCCGGGCCCATGCCTCCATCTGCTCGCGGGATGGCGCGATGCCGGCAGTGCCCATGAACGACCCGTTGGGGATTCGCACACCGGGCAGTTGCTCCGAGGTGGCCCAGCCGTCGCTTATCTGCCAGTGGACGGCGTAGGGCTCCTGGAACAGGTCGCGCAGAAAACCGGCGCCGGGCCGGTTTCGAGTCCATCCGTATGACTGCGGGGTTATGTCAACGTACTCTATCTCCAGCAAATCTCCCGGTTCCGCGCCGCTCACGTAAACCGGCCCGGTCAACGGATGGGCCACCTTGGCGTCGAAGCGGTCGAAGTCGGCCACCGTGACCGCCGGGTGCATCTGGCCGTCGGAGGCATCCCGGGTTTCCAGCAGGACCTCTTCGCCGGGCGCCGCCTCCAGGATGGGAGGGATGTCGGGATGCCAGCGATTGTGCCCCTTTTCCGGCTCTTCCCTTAACCGTTTGCTGCGGTCAATCTCAATGCTCTTCACTGGGTGCTCCTTCTGGCTCGCAGGTCGCCTACACACCAACCCCCTCTCTTATTGGAGAGGGGGTTGGTGTGAGCAATGCGCCCTACAACGTCCAGTCCTCTCTTGTTTCGGGCGTCGGCATGGGGCGGATGGCGACCTCGACCAGCGCGGCCTGCCCGTTCTCGGTGGCGGCGATGGCGCGGCGGAATGCGTCGGGCAACTCCGAGGGATGCTCCACCCGCTCAGAGTAGGCGCCGAGACCCTGGGCGACCAGGGAGAAGTTGCCGCCAAGCTCGGCCATGGGAGGCGGCGCGGCGTTGTCGCGGGCCATCGCCATCAGCCCGCCGCCGGTGCCGCCGTTGTTCAGCACCACGGTCAGAGTCGGCAGTCCCATGCGGACCGCGGTCTCCAGCTCCATGCCCACCATCCCAAAGGATGCGTCGCCTAGCACGTTGAACACCAGGTGGTCGGGACGGCCGAGCTTGACGCCGATGGCGGCGGCCATGGACCACCCCATCGCCGCCATCCCACCCATGCCGATGTAGCTGCGGGGCCGGTTAGCGGGCCAGAAGGGTGAAAGGTAGCCCCGGCTTCCACCGGCGTCGTGCAGCGCGATAGTCCGGTCTAGGTCCACCACCTTCAGAAGTTCCTGCACCACCCGATAGCCGTTGGTCGGTACGGAGTCGTCGTTGAAGGTGGCTTCCCATTCCCCGATCCATTTGGCGCGGGCTTCCCGAATCTCGGCCACTATCTCTTCCCGGTTGGCTGCCGAGGGAGGGCCGCCCGGCCCCATACGGTCGCGTACTGCGTCAATGAGGCTGCGCAGGGCCAGCTTGGCATCGGCCAGGATGGGCACGTCGGCCTGGTAAATTTTGTTCAGATCGCCTGAATCGGCGTTTATGTGAATCAGGCTGACTCCGGGAGGGATCGGCCGCCCGTCGGTGGCATTGGGCAGGCGGAAGGAGTTGCCGACGGCCAGCACGGCATCGGCCCTGCGGTTCATCACCAGAGCCGCGCCGGAAGCGTACTTGCTGCGGGGATACACGCCGCCTCCCAGCGACAGAGGATGGTTCTCCGGGAACGCGCCCTTGCCGACCAGCGTACTTGCGACGGGCATAGCCAGCAGTTCGGCCAGTTCCAACGCCTCGTCCCAAGCCTCTGCCGCCAGCACTCCGCCACCCACGTTCATTATGGGAAGGCGGGCGTTGAGCAGGATCCCGGCGGCGCGCTCGATGTCGGCGGCGTCGGGCGCGGCCCGCCGGCCCGGGCCGACGGGTTCGTAGTTCAGGAGTTCGTCCGGCGCTTCCGACAGCAGCACGTCCTGCGGCATTTCCAGCACCACCGGCCCCGGCGACGCGGAGCGCAGGTTGGTGAAGGCGCGGCGCATGATTGCCGGTATGTCCTCGATGCGCGACATAGTGCCCTTCCACTTGACGAAATTGTCGAAGATGCTGGAAGGCACTTCCTGCTGAATCTCCCGGCCCATGCTGCCCAATGGGTGCTGACCCATCAACAGCAGGACGGGGATGTTGTCGGCGAAGGCCCCGGCGATGCCGGTGAGGGTGTTGGTGGCGCCCGGCCCGGTGCCGGTCAGCGCGACGCCGACCTGTCCGGTGGCGCGAGCGTAGCCGTCGGCGATTTCCACGCCCATGCGTTCGTGGCGGGCGGAGAACACCTTAATCGTCGGCGACGCCCGAAGCGCCGGCCACAGCGGGAGCTCGCCGCCGCCTGCGAAACCGGAGATGTATCGGACCCCTTCCTTTTCCAGGGCATGGATAACCGCGTCGCCGCCTCTCATTTCCGCTCTCCTGCCGTGGCGATTATGTCAGGTTCAATCCCGCCGATGATACGCCCGCCCCGGTTGGCGGTCAAGGATGGGGAGCGGCCTGTAATCCCTGCGCCGCAGGTTGCCAATCAGGAACCCCCCGGCGAACTGCCGAGGGCTTTGTCGTGGCCGGGCGTGCAAAGGCGAACTAGACGATAAAGGGTTGCAGGGTGTTCACCATCCTTTCCACGTCGTCGATTTCTTCCTGAATAACGCTGGCGTTCAGCAGCAGGCTTCGCTTGTAGTAGTTGCGATGCAGAGAATGAGCGGAGTTTCCGTATTGCCGCAAGCTGGGGTGGCGGTACTTTTGGCGGGCGTTGATTACAACGGAATCGAAATCGTCGTGGCGCTCATAGTCCCATCCGTTGGCGGCGGCGGCGGCCTTGACGATGTGAGCCGCGGCGCCCCAACCCTTCTCCGACGCCTGATGCAGGTCGCCCTGAGCCAAGTAGGACTTGCTCCGCTCCAAGAAATTCCTGGCAAGATTCACGTGGTCAGTGACTATTTCGGTTGCCATCCGTTACTTCTCCATTGTCGCGCCTATTGCTTGTCAGATTGGTCTGGCTCTTACCGCTTTCCGCATCAATCCTGTTTCCACCGGGTCTACCATGAGACCAAAAGTCTCCAGGGTGGTAGCTCCCAATAGATATTCTTCTTCCGGGCAGAAATAGACAGGACAAGCCCAAGTCTGTTGGTGTCCTGCAATACGTATGTTCGCTTGTCCAACACCCCACTCAACTTCACCTTGTCCTGGAAATTCTACTCTGACAACGTCCTTTGGCTCAACGTGAAGCTCAGACAACAACGATGCCGGCAACACCGTATGAGCGGATCCGGTATCCACCGGCACATTGGGAATGTCGATCATATCCCCGCCATCCTGATGTCCCACTTGGATGTTGGCATAGACGAATCCCATTCCACTCTCCTGTCAGTTGCAGACGTTGCCGGGCTATGCTACGGATGTTCCACAACGCATTCATCTTACCTTTCCCATAATAACAGACAGCGTCATTGCAGGGTCTTCCCAAGGTAATTGTCTGAATCAGGCAATCCCGCCGGCCTAGCCCGCCGCCAGCAGATTGCCGACGGCCGCCTCTATCGCCTGCGCGGTGGCGCTTCCCGGCTGCCAGCCGCCCCGGAGGTTGGAGCGGGCGTTGCTGCTGGTCAACCAGTTGGGGCCGTTCAGACTCACCAGCTGGTCCAGCAGTGCCTTGCATTCCTGCTCCGCTGCCTGGCCCAGCCGCGACAGTTCGGCGTGCTTTTTGTTGCTGGCGTCGTACTCCGGGATGGGCAGTTTCCAGAGGTGTTTGTGCAAATGGCGCGCCCCGAATAGACCCTTTGGCATAAAACCATTCACTGTCGCTTCCAAGGCGTTGCTATTTATGATTGCCAGCAGATAGTACGCCTCGTCCAGGTTCTGGCAGGCTACTTGGTACAGAGTCGTATCTAAAACGGCCTCGCCGCCGGTAATCAACGCTGCGGTGGGGCGTCCGCTGGTGGTATAGGCAATGCGGATTGGCCGCTCGCCCGGATCGCGCAGATAGCCCAGTTGACTGGTTAGCTTATTGAGCCAGTTCAGGTTTTGGGTCAGCGATTTGGTGTCAGTCTTGCCCCGGTTGGCCTCCCACAGCCGCTCCATTGTCTCCCAGCGCGAGCGCATTCTGCCGTCCAGTCGCTGCCGGTCAACTTCGCAAGCGTTGTGGCGGATGAATCCGCTGGGCAATTCTTCGCAATCCGCATGGTCCAGCGACATCGTCATTGTGGCCTTGCTCACTGGCAGCGCGGCGGTCAGCGGGTACAGCGCGACGTAGGGGGCCAGGGACTCGCCGAGGTACACGCTGAAAAGGTTGTCGGCACTCACCAACTGCCTTTCCAGTTGGGCAACGCTATAGGTCTTCTTATCCAGCGACCCTGTCCGAGGGAAGGTCACGAAGGTGTCGGGCAGGGCGAACCGCCCTTCGTTGGGATGCGCTGTCACGAAGAACAGGCGACGGTCGGTTATGGTGGGGCCCTGATTGGCGAAAGGCTCATAGGGCGACCGGAAGGTGCCGTCATCGTGAATCAAGTCGGTCAGTGTGCGCCTGACCTGCGGGGTATCGGTGGGCCCGCTCCAGATTTCCACCTGTCCAGGCGCAAGGGGTTGGGCGGCCTGTTGGTGGAACCCTGAATCTCCCCGGTAGCCGGGCATCCGGGCGAACACGACGCAACTGGTGATGGGGAAGAAGTTGTTGGGATTCAGATTCGCCAAGTCCCAGGGCGCCTTGACGCTGAAATCGAGGCTCATGGCCTGTTTCGGGGCCCGGGAGCGGGCCTGCCTCTTCGATTCGTAGAATGCGCTTCGAAACTTGAGATGATGCCCGGTGCGCAGGACGCTGTGGGGCAGAACCATGCCGATTTTGCCATTTTCTCTCAGATAAAGATCCGCCGCCCGGCAGTAGAAGAGCGTGGCCAGGTCCTGATGCGGCGAGTTCGGCCCGCCGGCCCAAATCTGGTAGCGGGACTGGCTCAGCGACTTCAGTTCCTCCCGGATGATGTCGGCGCTCTGGTCGTAGGTCAGCCACGGCGGGTTGCCGATGATGGCGTCAACCTTTCCCTCGGCAATAACCATGGGGTGGGTCATGTTGCGCAGGTAGTAGGCCCAAACGTGGTTGCGTTTGTCCTGGTGCAGGGCCTGCATATCGGCGACGGTGGCAGCCATCGGGTCGCGCTCGGCGGGGTCGGTGACGCCGAATCGGTCCAGCACCCGGCCAGTGTCGTCGCCCCGCTCGATGGCATCGGACAGGTCTATCATCAGATTGTCGAAGCGCTCGGTATCGCGGGCGAGGGAAAGAGGCACCTGAAAGCGGACGTTATCGCTGCGGCCGGCGAGCTTCTCGCGGGTGTCGAGGGTTATGTAACCCTGGGCGTCCAGCCCGCCGTTGTCGTAGCGGAGTTGCAGGGAGTCGCCCAGATGCACCGGGGCGGTGATGTTCTCGCCGGACTGGCCGGCGTTGCGGGCGGCCATGATAACGTCGTGGCAGGCGATGACCCAGGTGGCCTTGGCCAGTTGCACCGCCACGGGATGCAGGTCTATGCCGGCGACATTTACCTGGAGTTTCGCCAGTTGCTCGCGGGGAGTCAGGTCTCCCGCTTGAGCGATGAGGTGGCGGACGGCGGCGGCCAGGAAGGTGCCGGAGCCACAGGCGGGGTCGAGGACCTTGGTGTTGAGCGGGTCGGCTATCAGTTCCCCGGTGATGGCTTCGGCCAGCCAGGGAGGGGTGTAGTACTCACCCATCCGCTTGCGCTCATCGGCGGTGATGGTGTTCTGATACAGGGTGGCGGCCAGGTCGGTGGAGTTTTGCTTCCAATTGAACTTGGCAACCTGCCGGGCGATGACGCCGAGGTACGAATGTTCTCCGGTTTCCGAAGGCCAGGTGAAAAGGTCAGATTCGATGATGCCCTTCAGTCCGGTGTCCTGTCGCAGGATTTCGCCGTTGAGCAGGCTGGCAGGGTCGGCGTCGGCGTAGCGGTCAACGCATATGCCGAAATGGGCCTGCACGATGACGCCAACCAGCGAAGTCAGGTAAGTATGGCGAACGTAGAGCCAGTCGTGGGTTTCGGAGTCGCCCACGGAGTTCTGCCCGATGGCGACCTGCAAAAGCTCGCGCCACAGTTTGCGCTTGACCGCCACCGTGGGATTTTCGCGGTTGTCCCGGTGGGCCTCGGTAAGCAGGGCGGTGGCGGTCTTGAATACGTCGCTATCCGGCCCGAAATACCGGAGCAGCATACCCGCAGTAGGCGCGATGTCTTCGGCTTGGGTGTCGATGATGTCGTGAAGGTATTCGTAGAGGCGGCTGCCCTGCTCGGAGCTGTTGAACACCCGATGAATGTTTTCGGTAACAATCGGACGCAGGTTATCGACCACCGACCGCTTCAAAAAATTCAGGCCGTCGGTCAGAATTCCATTCTGAATGCCGTTGCCAGCCTTGGCGTTTTCCAGGATGTAGCCGTCCAATTGCCCGACAGCCTCCGGGTCAATAACCCCACCCTTGATGATGCTGCGCTTGAACTCGACGTATGTATTGCGGATATAGAGGTCAACCTTGTTGCGGCTGTACATGGCGGGCCGGGTTTCGGTGACGATCTCGCTCTCGTCGGCTGCAATTCCGGTGCGAACCAGGAAGTCGCGGAAAGCGCTGCGGATGTCGTTTTCCGACGCTCCCAAGTGGTGCCGTTCCAGCATCTTGCCCAAGTATTCGCGGGCAAGTCCGCCTGTCCTGTCGCTCACCGTCGTGTCCACCATCGCCATAACGCCGCCTCCGAAAACCAGTCCGCCGGATTCTAGCATGGCGGCACAAGCGGAAACCACAGCGAATTGTCACATTGTCCCCCAGACCAGTCGCCTCTCCCGGCTTTTCTTGACCGCCTTTTGGGGCAAGCGTATCATCCGAAATGCGGTCTCCGGCACGGGACACCGCATTTTTCCAATATAATAAGGAAGCAAGAAACACACATATAATAAGGAAGCAAAAAACACTGGAAGAAAGGCGTCTCATCAGGAGGCAGTATGCCGACAGCCAGCGAAATGATCGTCCAGACCCTTGAAGAGGCCGGGGTCGAGTATGTCTTTGGCATACCCGGCGGCGGCACGGGGCAGATATTCCAATTGCTCCACGGGCGGGAAGACCGCATCAAGACCATCCTGGTGCGGCACGAACAGGTGGCCGCCATCATGGCCGACGCCTATGGGCGGGCCACCGGCAAGCCGGCGGTGGTGATGGGCCAGGGGCTGTTCATCGGCTCCAACGCCTCCTTCGGCATCATGGAGGCCATGCTCAGCAGTTCCCCGATGCTGGTGCTCACCGACACCTCCGACGGCGGTTCGGCCCAGCGTCCGGCCAACCAGTCGGGCGCCGGGGAATATGGCAGCATAGACCTGCCCAACATCTTCAAGTCGATGAGCAAGTACACCGCGCTGGCCGCCAGTCCCAAGGAGGCGGTGCTGGCAACCCAGGTGGCCATCAAGCACGCCATCAGCGGGCGGCCCGGCCCGGCCTCGGTGGTGATGCGCTCGGCGGCCATCGGCGGCGAGGTGGACGTGGAATCGCCGCCCTTCATCCACAACGCCGCAGGATTTCTGAATACCGCCAAGCCCCAGAGTTCCCCGTCGGACGTGCAGCGGGTGATTGAAATACTGTCGCAGTCGCGCCGCCCGGCGCTGGTGGCGGGGAACGGGGTACACGTGGCCAGGGCCCACGCCCAGTTGCGGGAACTGGCCGAGCTTTGGGGGATGCCGGTTGCAACCTCTTATAAAGGAAAGAGCGCCATCGCCGAGACGCATCCACTGTCGGTGGGCATGGTCGGCACCTACGGCCAGGCCGTAGCCAACCGGGTGGTGGGCGAGGCCGACACGGTCATCGTGGTCGGCGCACTGCTGCGCTCCCAGGAAACCGTCCGCGAGCGGCCCGACATCTTCGACCCTCGCCGCCAGCGAGTGGTGCAGATAGACATCGACGAGCGCAACGCAGGCTGGAGCTTTCCTGTGGAGTTGGGCCTGGTGGGTGACGCTGGCAGCATCCTCAATCAACTGGTGGCTGCCTCAAAGGAGGCGGCCGAGGCCAGCGCCGCCCAGCGTGGCGAGTGGACGGCCTCCATGTCCACCCGCAAGACCGCGATGTCCTTCTACGACGACCCGGAGATGCACCGCGACAGCTCGCCGGTTACCCCGCAACGGCTGGTGTCGCTGCTCAACGCTAATTCCGACCCTTCCACGGTATTCGCGCTGGACGCGGGCAACAACCGCACCTGGATGGCCCACCTGTACCAGGCCCGCGAGGCAGCCACCTTCTTCTGTCCCGGCGGAACGGCGGGAATGGGCTGGGCGCTGCCCGCAGCGGTGGGCCTGAAGCTGGTCTACCCTGACCGCCCGGTGACCGCGGTCACCGGCGACGGCGGCTTTATGATGACTGTCAACGCCCTCTCAACGGCGATGCAGTACGACCTGCCGATTACCTGCGTGGTCTTCAACGACAACGCCCTGGGAATGGTGCTGGACCACCAGCCGCGAGGCCAGGAAATAGCCTCAGAGTTCTACCCGACGGACAACGCCGCCATTGCCCGCGGCTTCGGGGCATTCGGCGTCCACGTCGAGGACTCCCGGGACCTGCCCGACGCCCTGCGCGAGGCGCAGGCATCAGGATTGCCGGCGGTGGTGGACGTGGCCGTCGACCGCGAACCCAGCCCCGACGACTGGCGCGCCGACGCCCGCCGCTCCGGCGAGACGTAGGCGGAGGAGGGAGCTATGACCACAACGACCGCTACAACGCAAACAACACTCACCTACGAAGAGTATCTGAACGAGCCGGAAACGATGTTTCGTTACGACATCGTGGATGGCGAGTTCGTTATGTCTGCCGCACCCAATATCTATCATCAAACAGTTTCGGGCAACGTCAACGAGCCTGTCAGAAGATTCGTCCGCGAACACAATCTGGGGGGAGTATGGTACGCCCCCGTGGACGTGATCGTGCAGCAGGAGCCACTTCGGACACGCCAGCCTGACTTGCTGTTTATCAGTAACGAAAGGGCGGCAATCATTCTCGAAGGCCGGGTCCATGGCGGTCCCGATCTGGTGGTAGAGATTCTCTCGCCCAGCAATAGCCGAGCCGATATCGAAAGCAAGCTGGCAGACTACGCCCGGGTCGGCGTCCGAGAGTGCTGGCTGATGTCACCCGAGGGTCACACCGTCGAGGCGTTGCAACTGTACGCGGGCGAGTGGAAGCGGCTTGCCCTTCGTGGGGGCGGTGAGACTGTCGAGACCGTGGTGTTGCTGGGGCTGGAACTCCCCGTTTCGGAGATTTTCCAGGGCGCATAAACTTGGGTAGCGTCCGTCTGGGTTAACCTATAGGGAGGGTTCAGGCAATGACAGGTTTGCTGGATGGCAAAATTTCGCTGGTGACCGGCGCCGGGTCCGGCATTGGCCGGGCAACGTCGCTGGTCATGGCGCGGGAGGGAGCAACCGTAGTGGTCTCCGACATCAACGCCGACGGCGGCGAAGAAACCCTGAGCGCCATCAAGGAGGCAGGGGGCGACGGTATGTTCGTCCACGCCGACGTTTCCCGCCCCGCCGACGTGGCGGCCCTGATCGGACAGGTGGTAGCAGCCTACGGCAGGCTGGACTGCGCCTACAACAATGCAGGTATCGAGGGATACATGGCCGGTCGCCTCCACGAATACCCGGAAGAAGACTGGGACCGGCTCATCGCCGTCAACGTAAAGGGCGTGTGGCTCTGCCTCAAGCACGAGATACCGCAGATGATGGAGCAGGGCGGCGGCGCCATCGTAAACACGGCGTCGGCGGCGGGGTTGGTCGGGTCGCGCCGCCTCTCCGCTTACGTCGCCAGCAAGCACGCCGTGGTCGGGCTGACCAAGGCCGCCGCGCTGGAATACGCCCGCGACGGCATCCGGGTCAACGCCGTCTGTCCCGGCATTATCGACACTCCTATGGTGCGCCGCCTTGTCGGAGGCCGCGAGGCCGACTACGAAGCCACCATTTCCGTCCGCCAGCCCATCGGCCGCCTGGGAACGCCGGAGGAAATCGCCGAGTCGGTCACCTGGCTCTGCTCCGGGGCAGCGTCGCTGGTAACCGGCCTGGCCATGGCCGTGGACGGCGGCTTCACCGCGCAGTAGGGCGAGGCAATAGCAGGAACCACATCTCAAAGACAGTGGAGCGGAGATTATTTCATGGCCGGGATCGCCGAGAATCCAGACGAGACAACCTTTGAGGAGTTCTGCGAAGCGTGGCTGGACGAATTCCGCAACAGAGACCTTTCATCAATTGAGAAAGGCCACCGGTTCGCCATTTCGCCATATAGCTGGTCACTCAATGGTTGGGCGTCACCAGCGACGACGAAGACTTGGCGCTTTGCGATGGGGCCGGTGATGGCGGCATTGACATTGCCTACTTGCACCGAGCTGACATTGACGACAGCGAACAAGCAGGCCAGTCTGCCGAAGGGGATACCTGGTATCTAATCCAGAGCAAATACGGAACATCCTTCCAAGGCGCCGACACTATCGTCAATGAAGGCCGCAAAGTAATCGCGACTCTCGCCGGGGAGAATACCCGGCTTTCTGAAAACGTGAGCCAGTTGATGACACGGCTGGATACGTTCAGGAAACAGGCATCCGAGCGAGACAGAATCATACTGGCGTTCGCGACCGAACAGCCCATCACCGAATCGGACCGGCAAGCGTTGAGCGAAGTCCGCCTTGTAGGAAGACAGCGGGTTGGTGACATTTTCGACGTTGAGGACATATCGCTGCAAACGATTTGGGAAGCTAGGGACACTGCCCAGCCGCCGGATGTTTCTTTGCCTATCAGCGGCAATTTCGTGGATCCAACCCCGGAAATTCGAGTGGGGACAATACCTCTAACTAAATTGTACGATTTCCTATCAGCGTACAGGGACAAGACCGGCAATCTTGACCAGTTGTACGAAAAGAACGTGCGGCAGTTTCTGGGAAACCGCAGGAAGACCAACATTGAAATTGCCGATACGCTGCGGAACAGCCCGGAGATGTTTGGCCTTTACAACAACGGCATTACCATCGTCGTATCTGACTATTCCGTACAGTCGGACGACACCTGCGTACTCTACGATCCCTATGTAGTCAATGGGTGCCAGACTACCAAGACTATTTGGGAAGTGTTGCGCCAGCGCCTCGACGCCGGCGGCACCGGACAGAGCGAAGAGGTTGATGAATGGCGCCGACAGGCTAATAAAGGAGTGGTAGTAACCAAGATAGTCAAAAGTGACAGTGTCCAGACCACCAACATCACGCGATTTACGAACTCCCAGAATGCCGTGCGGGATCAGGACTTCATCGCATTGGGCGATGACTTCAGGGGTTGGGCCAATATGATGGCACACCGCTATGGTATTTTCCTGGAGATTCAGAGAGGGGGCTGGGACGCACGAAAGGCATATCAGAAATCACACCCGGACGCACGGAAATTCACCGAGTCTGCCAACGCTTTCGACTTAATCAAGGTTCTGGGGGCTGGTTGGTCAGGTGAACCAGGAACGGCGTTTAGCAAAAACGCTCCTTTCCTACCAGGAAAATCACTGTTCAAGGCCATCACGAACCGTGACGATAATGAGGAGCAATTTGGAGTGTCTGACCTCTACGCAGCTTATAATCTGAAGGTTGCCGCAGACAAATTGGGATTCGGACGCGCAGCACGTCAAATTACCCGTCGGCAAACCAGATTTCTCTTCTACAGCGCAACCATGAAATTACTCAGGGGCATACTCGTTGCAGGTCAGCGCAACGTATCCCACGGCGCGTTGACAAAAGCGTTTTTGACGCTTTCCGAGCCAGATCACCAAGAGGTTATGTCTCGGCTCTTGGAGAGCGCGGTCAACTTAGTGGATGACTATTTGACAGCCGGGAGCGAGTTATGCGCCCACAAAGAGCCAGCATACAGCAATCAGTTCAATCAAGACATGAACGGCTTTCTGAAGTGGGATAACCTGGGAAAGGGCGAGAATACCCCGATCCTCAACCAATTGTTTGGGGATTACCAGAGGGACTCCAGGAGAGTATTAGCCGGCAATCGATCCTTAGCGGATTCGATACACTCGGCGCTTGACCGGGTAACATCGCCGAAACTCTCCTAGCGATGACTGTGAGCGGCGGTGGCGTCGCCCACTTCACGTTTTTCGGGCGTCCGTTGGACGAGGTATGCGGGCGGTGATAGTATAGGGGCCGAACCGCACACGCGGGGCATCGGCCCTTCCTCTTTTATAATAGGCTCCCAAATTTGTAAGCTCGCCCCGCTCCCGGAGGACCGATTGGCCGACACGCTGGAAATCCTGGACTTGGCCGATAGCGGGCAGGTCCAGCTATCTATCCTAGACGATTCAAACAGGCGCGAAAGCGCCCCTCCCGCTCCCTTCTCCTTCCCTCTCACGGACGCGGAAATCCACGAAATTCACTGGCTGCTGGACGGTTACGCCAATGACCCCTTCGGCGAAGCTCGAGAACGGGCGGAAGCGGCGGAAGCGGGCTTGCGTGGTCTGGGCCGTCTGTTGCTGGAAACGGTCTTCCGCTCCGGTGAAGAGACGTCGGAAATCCTGGCCCGCGCAGGCAGTGAGCAAAACGGCTCATACCGTTTGTCCATCGTGTCCGCCCGCCCGGAATTTCTCGCCCTTCCATGGGAGCTGCTCAACGGCCCTGAGGTAGGCTATCTGGCCAGTCGCGCCGATGCCGTTACGCGACAACCGGTATCGTCATCGGATTTGCCGGAGAATTCCGGCCCGGCCCTGAGCGAAACTCAATTCAACGTACTGATGTTATGTCCGCCCGCAGCCGAAGGCATCGCCACGGAAGCGTTAAGCGCGATGGAGTCTCTGGCAGTCGAGGTGTCCCTGAACTGCCTGCGCCCATCGTCCGTAGAAGCGTTGGAGGCGCACCTATCGGAATGGGCCGGGCACTACCACCTCATACATCTGGACGCAATCGGCACGGATTCCGAGGGGGCTTCCCTGCTCGAAGGCGGCTCATTGGAGCGGATGGCGCAGGCCGTCTCCGACGCCGGCATCCCCGTCGCGCTGCTGGGATGCGCCGCACCCGAGATCTCCCATGTTGCCGCGCTCTCGCTGGCGCAGGCGGGAGTGCCGGAGGTGGCCCTGTTGCCCGTGCCCTTGGCCGGATCGGGACGCAAGCTGTTCGCCGACGCCTTTTACGCTGCAATTGCGCGGGGCGCTGAGGCGGCCGCCGCCGTGTCGGCAGCCCGCCGCGCCATGATGGAGCATCCACATCGTCCTTCCGCCGCCGGGCCGATGGTGTCTTGGGACTGGATAACCCCGGTCGTCTACCAGTCGGCTCGATATGCGCCGGTCGCAGTAAGAGCCGAAGAGCCGGAGCCGGTCATCCCCGGAATGTTGCCCGCCACGCCGGAAGCGCCGCCTCGCGAGCTTCCCAGGGGAGGCCCCTACGGGCTGATTGGCCGCCGCCGCGAAATCCTGGAATTGGAGCTCGCCTTCGAGTCCAATCCCGTCGTTCTTTTCAGCGGCGCGGCGGGCGTCGGAAAGTCAGAGGTGGCCCTGGGCTTGGCGGCATGGCTGGAGAAGAGCGGAGGCAGGCCCGACGGCGTTTTCCATACCACCTTCGACGTGGGCGCCGGGCTGGACAAGGCTCTCCACGAAACAGGTTCGACCCTGGCCGGGCTGGAGTTCGGCGACCTTTCCGCCGCCGCCCGCCGCCGCTGGCTGCTGGACTACCTGCGAGAACATCAGGCCCTGCTCGTCTGGGACGGGGTGGAGAACCTGGCCGGCTTCCCCGCGACAGGCGCCGGGCTTCTGGAGGATAGCGAACTGGCGGAACTGGATGAGTTCCTGACGGAGCTTGCTGCCCAGGGCGGCAACACCCGCGTCCTGCTGGTCAGCCGCCGGGATGCCGAGCCGTGGCTTTCCACCGCCCACGGCAGCTACGCGCTGGCCGGACTGAACGGTCAGGACAGGGTCGAGTTGGCAACTCGCCTCATGGAGGAGAGCGGCGTTGACCCTGCGCGGCTGGGAGCAGAGTTCATCGAGCTGCTGGATTTGGTGGAAGGTCACCCTCTGGCCATGGAAGTAGCGATTCCTCTGCTGAAAGATGTTCCGGCTTCGGTGTTGCTGACCGAACTGCGCCGGTCAATCGAAGGCTATCATCCCGGCCCCGGCGAGGAGGGGCGCCCGGTATACCTGACGGCGCTGCTGGACCACGCCTTTGGGCGGATGCCACGCCGCAGCAGGACCCATCTGCCCTTCCTGTCTCTGTTCCGCAACCGGGTGATGATGGACATTCTGACCCACATCACCCAGGAAAACGCATACCGAACGGTCATGGGCGAGCAACTGGGTTGGGGCGCCTGCCGCACGTTGCTGCGTGCGGCCCGCACCAGCGGGTTCCTGGAGCCCATCACCCCCAGCGTCTACCAGATTCACCCGTCGCTCGGCTGGTTCTATGGCCGCGCTCTATACGGGCAACTGTCCCCGGCCCGCGTCGCCGAGCTGGAGACCGAGTTCGTCCGGGTCTACGCCGATACCGCCGACTACTTTATGGAAACCCTGTACGAAAACCAGGACGCCGGCACCAACGCCATCCTTGCGGAAGAAGGCAACCTGACCCAGGCGCTGGCGCTGGCGCTGGAATCGCGGCAGTGGGACAACGCGCAACTGCTGACTCAGCCGCTGGCCCAGGTCTACCGGATGCAGAAGCGATACCCCGAGCTGCGACGCCTGCGCCGTCAACTGCTGGACGTGACCGGCGCAACGGCCGCAGAGGCCGGGACCAACGGAGCAACCGAGCTGTGGCTGTACCTGTTGGGAACCGAGGCCTCGGAGTGCCTCGAGACCAACGAACTGGACCGCTCCGACTCCCTGAACCGTCAACTGCTGGACTACTTCGCCTCCCAGCCCGACGCCGATACCGACCCGCGCGCCGCCGCCGTCTATCACCAGATGGGCGAAGTGGCCCTGAAACGCTGGCGTCTGGACGAGGCCGAAGATTGGTATACAAGGTCGCTGGCAATCATCGAGAGCGGCGAAGACCGCGCCCCAGTCGCAGATGACTACTACGGCATGGGGCAGGTGAGGCAGTATCAGCGCCGCTACACCGAGGCCCGAGACTGGTTCTCCAAGTCTCTGGACATCCACCAGCGGCTGGAAGACGTCGAGGAGATGGTCAAAGACTATCGCTCCCTCGGCCTGTGCGCCCAGTTTCGTTTCGAGTATCAGGAAGCCGAGAGCTGGTATCACCGCGCCCGCGAAATTCTGGAAGAAGCGCGGGATGAAGAAACCTCCGTGCTCATCTATCACGCCCTCGGCACTGTGGCCCATGCCCAATACCAGCTTGACGATGCCGAAAACTGGTACAAACAGGCGCTGACCCTCTCCGACCGGATGGGCAACGAGGCCCAGATGGCGGTGGAGTTCCATTACCTCGGCCTGCTGGAGCAGGGCCGCCAGCTATTCCCGGAGGATGCGGAACACTGGTACACCCTGGCTCTGGAGAAATACGAAAAGCTGGGCGACTGGCGCAGCGCGGGCGACGAGTGCCGTCAACTGGGCGTGCTGTTCCACGAGCAGAAGAAGCTGGAAGAAGCAGAACGCTGGTACCACCGCGCCCGCGAGATATTCGAGGAAATCCAGGACGTCAGCCGCACCGCCCGCACCTACGGCCAGCTGGGTATGGCCGCCGAGGAGCGTGAGGCCCTGGAAACCGCCCTGGAATGGGCCGCCCGCACCTACCAACTGGCCGCCGACCACCACCTGCCCGTCATAACTCAAGCCCGCGTCCACCTCGCCCGCCTGCGCGACAAGCACGGCGTCGACGCCTTTGCCGTCTGGTGGCGCAACTTCGCCGGCGGGGAACCGCCCACAGACCTGGACGCCGAGGAGGAAGTGATTTTGTAGCAGGGCGACTGCTGATAGGAGGAATCTGGCCGCTCAATGAGATAATGGAAAGCGGGCTGGTGGACAGGAGTGATGAGATTCACGTCCCCGGACGGGTCTTCATTTTGTCGAAATCGAGTTGCTGGCCGGCGCCGAGTTGCTGCTGCCCTATCTGCTTCCCATACTCTAAGATGTAATGGCATACGCCACCAGGAGGTAAACCCATGAGCGTTGGAGTTTCCACACCGCTGCCTGCTTATACCGTTGACCCGGCCTTTATGGCCAAGAAGGCGGAGGAACTGGGCTTTGAGTCCATCTGGTACGCCGAGCATCCGGCCGTGCCCGTGGAGAGCAACAGCCCCTTCCCGGCCACCGGCGGGGAGGTACCTTGGACCTACTCCCATTTCACCGACCCCTACATCGCCCTGGCCCGCGCGTCGGGTGCCACCAGCACCATCAAGCTGGGCACCGGCATCACCCTCGTTCCCGAGCGCAACCCGTTGCTGCTGGCCAAGGAAATCGCCAGCCTCGACCGCTTCAGCGGCGGCCGCTTCCTCTTCGGCATCGGCACCGGCTGGCTGCGCGAGGAGACCGAGATTTTCGGCGGCGACTTCGATCACCGCTGGACGCAGACCCGCGAGGCACTCGAAGTGATGAAGGAGCTGTGGACCAAGGACGAGGCGGAGTACCATGGAAAGTACTTCAATTTCCCGCCGGTGAAGTCCTACCCCAAGCCCGCTCAGCAACCCCATCCGCCCATCATCATCGGCGGTATGGCCCGCAACGTCCTGCGCCGCGTCGTGTCCCACGCCGACGGCTGGCTGCCCAACCGGGTCACCCCTGCCGAGGTGGAGGACAGCCGCCGGCGCTTGGACGCCATGGCTGCTGAAGTGGGCCGCGACCCCAAGTCCATCACCATCAGCGTCTACGGCCAGCCCGCCGACGGCGACTTGGTAAAGTCCTACCTCAACGCCGGCGCCGACCGCGTGGTGGTGCGCCCCGACCACGTCGCCAACGACTACGAGATGGGTAAGCAACTGGAGCGTATGGCTGAGGCGGTGCTGCGCTAGACGCTGCCGCCCGTCACTGCTGAACCTGTCGAAGGGAGAAGGGACAGCCCTTCGACAGGCTCAGGGATGGGTAAGCCCCGTCGTTTCCGCGCAGGCGAGAATGACTCTTTAGAGGGGATGCAATGGATCGCACAACCGGGATGCTGAGCGCATACGCCTGCGGCCTGACCTACGAAGAACTCGGGCCGACGGTGGTGGAGCAGGTCAAGCGCACACTGGTAGACACCATGGGCTGCGCCATCGGGGGCTACGATTCAGAGCCAGCGGAAATTGCCCGTACCCTGGCGGAAGAATCCTCCGGCAGGCTGGCCTCTCGGATTATCGGCGCCCGGCTTTGCGCCGCGCCGGACATGGCTGCCTTTGCCAACGGCGTGGCGGTGCGCTATCTTGATTGCAACGATTCCTATTTCTCCCCCGGCGGCGGACACCCCAGCGACATGATTCCCGCCGTGCTGGCCATGTCAGACCCGCTGAAGAGCGACGGCCCGACGGTCATCACGGCCATTGCCCTGGCATACGAGGTCTTCTGCCGACTGTCCGACGAGGTGGTGGCGGGCGACCTGGGTTGGGACCAGGGCATCTTCAGCATCGTAGGCGCGGTCTGCGGCGCGGCGCGGGTGATGGGTCTGGACCCGGAGCAGACAGGCAACGCCATTTCGCTGGCAATCTCGCCCCACCTGCCCCTGGGTGTGACTCGCACCGGAGAACTTTCCATGTGGAAGGGTTGCGCCGCCGCGAGCGCGTCCCGATCGGCGGTATTTGCGGCGCTTCTGGCGTCCAAGGGCATGACCGGCCCCGGCGAACCATTTGAGGGGCGACGCGGGCTCTGGGAGCAGGCGGTGGGCTGTCCTGTCTCCGTTCCCGATTTCCCGTTGGGCCGCCAGCGCAGCGACGACGACCCCTTCCGCATCACCCGTACCATCTTCAAGTCATACCCGTCTCAGATTCATACCCAGGCTCCCATCGGCTTGGCCCTGCAACTGCGGGAGAAGCTGCCGTTGGACGAAATACAGTCCATACACATCGAGACCTACCAGGTGGCAGCCAGCACCGCCTCCAGCGAGCCGGAGAAGTGGGACCCCCGGACGCGGGAGACCGCCGACCACAGCATCCCCTGGCTGGTGTCTTCCGCACTACTGGAAGGGCCGGTCACACCGGCCAGTTTTACCACCGAACGCATCGCAAACCCGGCCTTGCGGGAGATTATGTCGCGCATGACACTGGTGGAAGAACCGGAATTCACCGCCCGCTACCCCGGCGAATACAATTGCCGCATCACGCTGACGGGACACGACGGGCAGACCTATACCGCTCACACCGCCTGGCCCAAGGGCCACGGCAGAAACCCCATGAGCGAGTCGGATGTGGAGAGCAAGTTTCGCAGTTTCGCCGGGTCTCAGTTGACCCCGGAACTGTGCGACCAAGCCCTGGAGACCATCCGGGGCCTGGACAAGCTGCCGAACTTGGAGTCTCTCTTCGACAGCCTGACCGCAAGTCCATGAATAGCCTTCCTCCCCGTTTTGCGTTCCCCAGCCGCACCGGCAGGCAGGCACATGACTCAAGCAGGTAGCGACATCCCCGGCACGGGCGACTTTCGACAGGAATTCGCGAGGCTCATCTCGCGTCCCGAAGAAGACCTTGACCTGGGCCGGGCGGCCCTGCTGGTGGCCGGGGAGGAATACCCTGAACTGGACGTAGACGAGCATCTGCGACTTCTGGACAGGTTAGCCGGGATCGTGCGTGAACGCGCGCCGGAGAATATGTCCACCGTGGAACGGGCCAGTCAAGTGGGGGTCTATCTCTTCGGTGAGTTGGGATTTCACGGCAACTCCGCCGACTACTACAACCCCGACAACAGCTACTTCAACCGCGTACTGGAAACCCAGACCGGCATACCGATAACCCTGTCGCTGCTGTTCCTGGAGGTGGCGCGCCGCATCGGGCTTCGTTGTCGCGGTGTGGGTATGCCCGGCCATTTTCTTGTGGGGCTGGAAGGCGAGGACGTCTACTTTGACCCTTTCAACGGCGGTCCGCCCCTTTCCTCTGACGACTGCCGCCGGTTGGCTGAGGGGCTGTTCGGCCAAAGGCTCACTTGGAACGACGGCTACCTGACCCCTTGCACCAAGTACGAGTTTCTCTTTCGGTTGCTCAACAACCTCAAGGTGGTATACGAACGCACCGATGCGCCGGAGAAGGCCCTGGGCGTTGCCCAACGCATGATTATGGTAAACCCGGGCGCGACGGCCCTGCGTTTGGACTTGGCCGCCCTGCATCATCGACTGCAACAGTACCGGGCGGCCATTGTCAGCCTGGAGGCATACCTCCGAGAGGCGCCGGATGCCCCGGACGCTCCCCAGGTTAAGACCTGGATCGAATCAATCCGGGAAACCCTCAGCCGGCTGAACTGACCCTGTCGTGCTGAATCCGGTTTGTTGTGGCAATCGTATATTATGAGTGACGAAGAGTTGGCGGGCACGCCCCCGCTTCCCAGTCAGCAGCCGGGCCAGAATTCAGGAGATAACCCAGGACCATTGCCGGACGAACCGGATGACCGGGAGTTATTGCATCGCATCGTGGCAAGGGACAAGGATGCGCTGGATTCCCTGTATGGGCGTTATTCCACTCCGGTCTATTCGATGGCCCTGCATATGCTGAAGCAGCCCCCACTGGCGGAGGAGGTCACCCAGGACGTCTTCTTGAATATATGGCTGAAGGCTGCGAGTTTCAACTCGGAGCGCGGGCAGCCCCGCTCCTGGATTATGAGCGTCGCCCACCATCGGGTGATAGACGTCATCCGGTCCCGCCGCAGGGTTACCACGGTGACCGACCCGGAGGGGTACGACACGCTGGAGCGCCTGCCCTCGGGGGGAGCTTCGGTGGAAAGCCAGGTGCAGCAGAACCTGGACCGCGAGCGCATCATGCAGGCCCTGGCAACGCTTCCGGACAGCCAGCGGGAAGTAATTCTGCTGGCCTACTATGGGGGATTTTCACAGTCTGAGATGGCAGAACGGCTAGGGCAGCCGTTGGGCACCATCAAGACCAGGGTTCGCTTGGCCATGCAAAAGCTGAGGTCAGTATTGCAGGAATATGATGACAAGTAGCGCTACAAGTCCGCACCCCTATGGGCTGCTGGAGGCCTTTGCTCTTAACGCGCTCGAAGCGGAGGAGGAACAGGCCCTCATCGAGCATATCGAAGGGTGTGCCGGGTGTGCCGGCATCGCCGACAGCCACCTGTGGACGGCCAACGCGCTGGCCCAGGCTATGCCCCAGCAAGAGCCACCCGAACAACTGCGAACCAGGCTGCTTGATTCCATTGACCCACCTCTCACCCCAGCCCAATCAGTATCGGTATCAGTACCATATCGCAGAACGCCTCGTAGCTGGTCAAGGGTATCCTCGTTCTACGGACGGTGGGCAAGACTGCTGACGCCCGCGGCCGCTGTTCTGGCTGTGGCCCTGATTGCGGTCACAGTGGGGCTGAATGTCCAGATTTCCGGCAATCTGGACAATATGCAATCGGAGAACACCCACCTGCGCCAGCAATTGGACCAGAACATGGCTACAACCACGGCGCTGGCGCGTTCATCGGCTACCGTCAGTCAAATGCAGGGCAGCCTGCAACAATGGCAGCAGACCAGTTACGCCCTGGCCCAGCCGGGCAATCAGACACTGGTGATGGGTCCGGCAAGGCCAGGAGTCGAATCAAAGGGAGTCCTGGTCATTTCCGAAGACGGCTCGGAAGGAGTGCTGATGGTATCCGGGCTGGCTCAGCCCCAGCCCAATTCCGTCTATCACGTTTGGCTCACCCATGGCGGGCAGAGGCATTGGGCTGGCGAGATGGATGTGGACGAGCGCGGCTGGGGCGCCATGCAGCTGAGGCCCCAAGAGCCTCTGTCTCACTATGACTCAGTGCAGGTGAGCCAGGGAATGGGAGTCGCCGCCGCCCTCGCTGCCCCCCCCGGTACGTTAGAGCGCGCCAGGGCCACCGCCGGCATGGTGGGCGACATGGTGCTGATGGCTCCGCTGCGGTAGGGCGCCGCCCGACCGTTGCCGCTTGGCCTGTTCCATCGGCGCTGGTATACTTCCGGCGCTTTCAAGAGGGTGCCGCCGATGCGCTCCAGCGCAACCGACAACGGTCAGACTTGCGACACTTGCGGAGCGGCGACGCTTGAGCAGAAATGCAAGATCCGCTACTCCTGCAACGGCTACACCGGAGATTGCTCGGATCCGTAGCTTGGAGCGCCAAATTGTCCATCTCGGTTGTTATCCTTTACGACGCCAAGGGCCGCAGCATCGCCAGTATGGCGCGGGCCGCGGCAGATGGAGTCGAGCAGTCCGGTAGGGCAGCGCCAATCCTCAAGACCATTGACGATGCCTCAAGGGACGACCTGCTGGCCGCCGATGGGCTGATCCTCGGTTCCCCCAACTGGAGCGGCATCACCGGCTCTTTCAAGCAGTGGCTGGACGATCAGGGCGACCTGTGGGAGGAACTGGCGCTGGAAGGACGCCCCGGCGCCGCCTTCACCACCGGCACGGGGCGGCATTCCGGTATCGAGACCACCCTGCGGCAGTTGATTCACTGGATGCTGGCCTGCGGGATGATGATTGTCGGGCTGCCCTGGTCGGAGAGGATGCGGACCTCCGGCTCCTACTACGGCGCCACCGCCGCAGGAGGCGTCTCCGCCGACGACCTGGCACAGGCGCGGGAACTGGGAGCGCGGCTGGCCGGATTCGCCGCTCGCTTGAGGGAGCCGTAACCCTGCATCCTAATGTTCCCTCTTCCTGTGGGGAGGGCCAGGATGAGGGCGTTCCCTGCTAGTCCCTCAGTTGCAGATGCCGGAATAAATGAGGGTGTTTTTCTGTCACCAATCGCAGAGCTTCCTTCATGGGTTCCCGGATGGACTCGTGGGCCATGTCCGATGTCCGCAGCTTGAACAGGTGATAGCACTCCCGCAGGTTCAGCTTCGACAGCAGCCGCCGGTTGTGGGCGTGCGTGACCACGTATTGAGCGACGGCGGGAGAAATGCCGTCGTGAATCCTATGGAAAGCGCGCTCTGCCGCGCCCGTAGCATCGGCGAATAACCCTTCCAGCCCGGCGTCGGCAATCACCGACTGGGTGCGCACTCCGTGGGCCACGGCAAGCGGCTGCGGCAAATAGGTCTGCATACGGTGTCTGCGGAACTCCCGAAACGCACCGTAGTCCATCATGAACTCGAAGGTGTAGTCCACGACCTCCAGCTCTCTTGGCGGCGTATCGTGGGGGCCGAGGCCGGACAGGGAAAGTTCTATGACCTGCTGCTGCTCCTCCGCAGTCATTGCCTGAGCCTGCTGCCACACCGCCGCATAGTCCAGACCGGAAGCCCCGTACAGCAACGCCGCCGCCAGCTTTCCCTCCGCCTGCGCGTCCCAGTGAACCAGACGCACCTCCACGGGTGATTGCCGTTGTACAGGTGAAGAGTCCAGCGAGGCCGCAAGCTCCCTTTGCGCCTGCGGTCGGCGGGCCAAGTATTCCACCACGTCCGCATACTTGATCAGTGTCGGCGTAACGGCGCGTCCCTGCTCCCTGACCGCCGTGCCGAGCTGCCGCTCTTCATCCAACTCCGATGACATCAGCTTTGATATGGCGTGTTCCAAGGTGCGGGCGTTGGCCGTCACCCCCACGTTGGTGAGTGTTGACGCCGGCAACACGGCGCGGCATCCGTCGGTGGCAATCCGGCTTAGGCGAAGCAGGTAGGCGGAGTCGCTCTCCCGGCTACGCTGCCGGTGGATGCTGCGCAAGTATTCCAGGCAAGCGTCAATGAGCTTCTGATAGACGTCGAAGAGATGCCGGCAGGTGGCTTCGTATTCCTGTCGTAATGCCGGGTGGTCGCCCAGTTCGGTGGGGGTGTGGAAGCAACCGGGTTCCATTACCTGATAGCGCGACGATTTCTCGGTGTAGGATGCGAGGCGGTTGTCCTCCAAAGCGTCGCAGGCCAGCCGTGAGACGTTCTCGGCGGCCAAGTGGACCACGGCGTGTTCGG
This sequence comes from Dehalococcoidia bacterium, assembly GCA_965261945.1. Classification (GTDB taxonomy): domain Bacteria; phylum Chloroflexota; class Dehalococcoidia; order Lucifugimonadales; family UBA3495; genus VXOI01. The sequence goes on along the minus strand of CBDHEF010000002.1, from coordinate 657,898 downwards.
CGACGGAGGCGTGTCCGTAACCAAGCACCCATCGTTCGTGGAAATCGGCGGCCTTCTCCTCGCTCACCTCCCGCGCAATCTCGTCAAAGGGTTCTGGCCTCCGCGAGGTCATGGCGAAGGCAACGGCGATCTGCTCTTCCGTAAGCAGCCGCGCGTCCAACGGGTAGACACGCCTCGGGAAGGGATTCATCGCCCCAACTTCAGGGGTATCAAGCTCCGTCATCCGCCCCACCAGCCCTTCAACCCCACAGGATTAAGGCAAAGTTTAGGAGAAAACCAAATTTTTCGCCAGCGATTCGCTCGCAAGCTTCAAGTCAAATGGCCCACCCTTGCCTGAACCCTATACCAGATCCCCAAAGCCGTTGGGGATCGCAACCTCTACCAGATGGGTCTTGCCGGAAGATATGGCGCCGTCGAGGGCCGGGCCGAGTTCGGCCACAGTCGAGACGCGGGTAGCGCCGAAGCCGTAGGAGTCGAACAGCTTTGCGAAATCGGGGTTGACGAGGTCGGTGGCAAACAGACGGTCGCCGAAGCGGTCTTGCTGGTACTTCTTCAAGACGCCCCAAGCGTTGTCATTGAACATCAGGATGACCGGGTGGATGCCATACTGGGCGGCAGTGGCCAGTTCCTGGAAGTTGTACTGGAAGCCGCCGTCTCCGGTAATGCAGACCACCGGGCTGTCGGGCTTGCCCACCTTCGCTCCCAAGGCCGCCGGGAATGCGAAACCCAAGCCGGCCCAGCCGTGAGGGTGCATATAGGTGCGCGGCCCGTAGATGGTCAGACACCGGGCGGCACGGCTGGCGGGCACGGTGGGGTCCAGGGAGAAGATAGTGTCGCGCGGCGCAACTTCGCGTATGGCCTCGAACACCCGCAGTTCGTTGCCCCAGGTCTCCTGCAACGTCCGGTGAATGTCGTTCTTTACCGAAGCCACCTCGTTCAGATAAGACTGCCCCTTGCCTACGTCGCTGTCGCCGATGGCATCAAGCCACTGCCGCGCTACCGCCTGCGAGTTAGCCACGATTGGCACGGTGGCGGCGTAGTTCTTGCCGATGGCGTCGCCGTCCAGCAGCACGTGTATAACCGTTTCCGGCAGCTTGAGCTGTACCCCGGCAGTGGAGCGGTAGGGCATAATGGAGCCGAGTATAACCACCGCGTCGCAGGTGGACAGCCATTTATGCGCCGGGTTTTCGCCCCAGATGCGGCCGCCAAGCATCTGCCCCAAGGAAAGGGGATGGTCTTCGGGGAACGCGCCCTTGGCGCCGTCCGAAGTCACCACCGGAACGCCCAGCGCCTCGGCCAGCCGGACGATTTCGTCGGTGCCGCCCAGCATCTGCACCTCTTCGCCGACAACGATGGCAGGACGCTTTGCCTTGAGCAAAAGCTGCAACGCCTGCTCAACCTTCGCCGGGTCCCCCTGGGGGATGCCGGCGTCCCGTGGGCCGAGAATCTCCACGTCCGCGCGGTTGCCCAGCAGGTCGGTGGGCAGTTCCAGCTCAATCGGGCGGGGCCGGCGGTTGCCGAAGCGCTGGAATGCCTCCATCAGGTGGTCGGGGATGGACTCGATTTCCCCTATCATGGCGTTCCAGTCGGTTACCGACTCGAACATCCGCAGTTGGTCCTTGGTCTCGTGAGTCGTGTTGCGGCCCTGGCCGATAAAGTCGCTCTCAACATTGGTGGTCACCTGCAACAGGGGAGAGCCGGAAAAGTAAGCCTCGCCCATCGCTCCCACCGAGTCGGCGGCGCCGGGGCCGGTACTGGTGATGAGCACACCGGGCTTGCCGGTGGCGCGGGCGTAGCCGTCGGCCATGAAGCCACAGCCCAGCTCCAGCCGCCCGCCGACGAACCGCAGACTGTCCTGCTGGTCGAACAAGGCGTCGAACAGGTCCAGATTATGTATGCTGATGATGCCGAATACCGTATCCACGCCCTGAGCCTTCAGGGACTCGGCAATGGCCTGGCCGCCGGTCAAGTTGGGCACGGTTGTACTCCTTTCTCGATGTTGCGGCGCCTGTCTGAATTGTGCCGCTAGAGCAGCAGGCTAACCGGCTTTTCCAGCAGGCGCTTGATCTCCATGAGGAACTGGGCGGCCTCGGCTCCGTCGGCGACGCGGTGATCCACGGAGAGGGTGGCCTTCATTATCTCGGCGATGGCGAGCTGGCCGTCGCGGGCCACCGGCTGCTCTTTGACCGCGCCCACGGCCAGGATGGCGGCGTGGGGCGGGAAGATTATGGCGGTGAAGCTGTCGACGTCGAACATCCCCAGGTTGCTAACGCTGTAGGTCGTGCCGGTGTATTCCTCGGCCTGTAGCGTCCCGTTGTTGGCCCGATCCACCAGATCGCGGCTGGCGGCGGCGATTTGCGCCAGAGTCTTGCTCTCGCATTGGGGTATGCCGGGAACGATCAGCCCCGACTCCAGCGCGATGGCGATGCCCACGTTTACGGATGGGTTCATTTGCAGGTGGTCGCCCCGGAAGAAGGAGTTGAACTTGGGATGTTTTCCAATGGCCAGGGCCGAGGCCTTGACGATGAGGTCGTTGACGCTGACGCGGCTGGATGCGGGCAGTTCGTCATTGATGTCGCGCCGCAGGGACATGGCGGCCGTCATGTCAACGTCGGCGGCCACGTAGAAGTGCGGGGCCTCGCGCTTGCTGCCGGAGGTGACGCTGGCGATGGCCTGCCGCATCCGTGAAAGGTCAGCGCGCTCGGCGCCTTCCGCGGGGGCGGCCTCTGCCGCAGGTTCGGGCGCAGACGGCGCGGCGGCCAGGGCGGCAGCGGCGGCGGTAACGTCTGCTTCCACGATGCGGCCGCCGGGGCCAGTACCGACAATGGTTGCCAGGTCCAGTCCTTGCTCGCGGGCCAGGCGACGGGCCAGCGGAGAGGCTAGAATCCGACCGGCGATGGCGGCAACGGTAGCAGCCTCTGCGGCAGCCAACACGTCGGCCTCGACGATACGGCCGCCTGGGCCGCTACCGGTTATCGAATCCAGGTCAACCCCGCGCTCGCGGGCCAGACGCCGGGCGATGGGGGAAGCGCGCACTTCCCCGGTGGGGGCTACGTGGGGGTCAGTGGGCATGGCGGCGACAGCGGCAGCGGGTTCGGGCGCAGGAGTAGGGGCCTCGGCTGCGGCAGGGCCGGTCAGATCGTCCGGCAGGGCTTCGTCCGCGCTCCCGATAATGGCGATGAGTTGGCCCACCGGCACGGCCTCGCCCTCGCCGGCGACGATGCGGCGAAGTACGCCGCCAGTGGTGGGCTTGAACTCAACAACCGCCTTGTCGGTCTCGATTTCGGCTATGACTTCGTTGGCGACCACTTCGTCGCCTTCTTGTTTGATCCAGCGCACGACGGTGCCTTCCCGCATATCGTAGCCCAACTGCGGCATCACAATGGACGTAGCCAACACTGCCTCCTGTCCCGCTGACTGGCCGGGCGCCAATGCCCGGACTCTGGAGCCGGGATACTGGGCTAGATATTAAAGCAAGCGGCAGGCGTGGGCAACCGGCAACAGGCGCCGCGCCACGAAAGGGGAGGCAACGAAAAGGGAGCGCCCTAACGACGCTCCCGCAACCGAGTCTTCGTTTTCTGGAAACTACATCATGCGTTGAATGATGCGCTGGGCCTGCTCATCGGACAGGCCCAGTGGGCGCTTGGCCAACGGGCCTTCCTTGGACAGCACTGGCTCGGCTTCAATCAGCGAAATCGACTCTTTCTGTAAGAACAGGCCGGTATAAATATCGTCGCCCCACTGCATGGCCTTCTCACAGGCAGCCTTCCAGTCGGTGGGGTCGTGGCCCTGGTCCTCGAGTTTCTTGACCCGGTCCTTGAAGAAATTGTGGGTGTTGTCCAAATTGAAGGTGACGCAGGGGCTGAACACATCGATCAGGGAAAAGCCCTTGTGCTTCACAGCCATCTTTATCAGCTCGGTCAGGTGGCGAACATCGCCGCTGTACCCGCGCGCCACGAAGGTTGCGCCATTCATTATGGCCGAAGTGATGGGATTAACCGGAGCCTCAACGCTCCCGAATGGAGTGCTTTTGGTGCTCATGCCATAACTGCTGGTGGGAGAAATCTGGCCGGTCGTGAGGCCGTAGATCTGGTTGTTCATCACGATGTAGGTCAGGTCTATGTTGCGGCGGGCGGAGTGGGCGAAATGGTTGCCGCCGATACCGTAACCGTCGCCGTCGCCGCCGGTTACGAACACGGTCAGGTCGTGGTTGGCCAGCTTGGCGCCGGTGGCCACCGGCAGGGATCGCCCGTGAAGGGTGTGCATCCCGTAGGAATTGAAGTAGCCCGGCAGGTTAGAGGAGCAGCCGATGCCGCTGACGGTCAGGATTTCGTGGGGTTGCAACCCAAGCTCGGCGCAGGCGCGTTGCAGGGCATTCAGCACCCCGAAGTCGCCGCAGCCGGGACACCAGTCGGGGTCGACCAACCCCTTGAAATCCCTGGGGGTTAGCTGAATATCGGTCTTGCCATTGGCTACGCCTACGGTTGCCATCGAATCACCTCTTTGCCAAGACTTGCGGCTTCCGCCGGTTCCTGTAAAGGACAAGGATCTGACGGTCAGGCTGTTTCCGGCCTAGACCATCACTTCCTGGTACGGGACGTAGGAGCTGACTTTCTCTGCCACCTGCTCCATGACACCGTCGGCTATGTGGTGGGGCATGAAGGGCTCGCCGTCGTACTTGCGAATGTGGCCGTGGGCGGCGAAGCCGGTTTCGCTGCGCAGGAAGCGGGCGAACTGCCCGGAGTAGGTATTCTCGACTATGATGACTTTCTTTGCATTGTTCAGAATCCGACTCACATGGTCGGCGTGGAAGGGCATAATCCACTTGATCCCCAACTGGTTGACGGTCACTCCACGCTCGGCCAGTTGTTGCCTGGCTTCTTCGATGGCTCCATGCGTCGATCCCCAACCCACCAGGGTGACCTCCGCGTTTTCGGGGCCTTCCAGTTCCGGTGGAGCAATCAACTCCAAAATACCCTGCATCTTGCGGCCCCGCTTCTCCACCATCATGCGGCGCTTGTGGGGATTCGTGAACTCATCGCTGATGAGCGTCGAGTCCTCGTCATGCTCGTCGGTGGCTACGACGTGAACGTACCCCTCAAGGCCCGGGACGGCGCGAGGGGATATGCCGGTTTCGGTGTTCTCGTAGCGTTTGTAGCCGTTGGGCGACACTGGCTCGGAAATGAGCTGCCCGCGGTCAATGACCGGGTGCATATCTATCAGGTCAGGGTCAACGCTGTACCGGCCCTCGGAAATGAGGAGGTCGGAAATCAGGATACCCGGACATTGGTACTTGTCGGTGAGGTTGAACAGCTCCGGCGTGGCGTTGAAGGCGTCCAGCGCGTCCCGGGGAGCCACTATCAGCCGCTCGTAGTCCCCTTGACTGGCCCCCAGCACCTGCCACAAGTCGCCCTGCTCAGTCTTGGTCGGGACGCCGGTGGACGGCCCGGCCCGCTGCACGTCGACGAACACCACCGGAATTTCCATCATCCCCGCGCTGCCCACGGCCTCGGTCATCAGGGCGAATCCGCCGCCGGACGTGGCGCACATAGCCCGGGCACCGGTGTGGGCCGCCCCAATCACCATGTTGGACACGCTAATCTCGTCCTCAACCTGCCGCACCATAATGCCCAGGTTGCGGGCGTTGGACGCCATCCAGTGCAGGACGCCGGAGGCGGGACTCATGGGGTAGGCGGCATAGAATTTCACGCCGGCTGCCGCGCCGCCCATGGCGATGGCTTCGTTGCCGGCCCACACCGCCAACGGCTTGCCGCCCTGGGGCAGCGAGTCGGCGAAGGGCTGGAAATTGGCCTGGGCATATTCGAATCCGGCCCGGGCCACCTCCACGTTCTGGTCCACCACCTGCTGGCCCTGCCGCGCGAAACGCAACTTGAGGCTTTCTTCCAGAACCTCGAAGTCCAGCTGCACCAGGGACGTTACAGCGCCCATGGCCACGGTGTTCTGTATGAGCCGGTTGCGGCTCTGAGTCAGTTCGCCGACAGGAATGGCGCAAAGATCGGCGCCGTTGGACTCGCCGGGGGTTATCGTGTCGCTGTTGAATAGGACTCGCCCGCCCGGCCCGATCAGCCGCTGGTGGCGGTCCATGGTGTCCTGATTGAGGCAGAGCAGGAGGTCCAGCTTATCCCCGTGGGTGAATATCTCCTCATCGCAAATACGCAATGTGAGGAAGATATGCCCGCCGCGGATGATGGATTGGTAGGCGTTGTAGGTGCTGAGATGCAACCCGCGCCGGACGACGATGCGGGCAAAAATGTCGCCGGGTGTGGCGATGCCCTGCCCCGCTTCACCACCGATACCCATTGCGAAGTCAAACGTGCCCAATGCCATCAATACGCTCCTGCAATCAGGTCCCGCCAACGCCTGCGGGCGGCGGCGGGACCGGGTAACATCCAAATCGGGTTTGCTCGCGGCCACAGTATAATGCCGCTCTCTGCCACTGCACAAACTATTTGCCGGATTGCGTCAAAACAGCCCTTGCGTTTTACGAATACAGTTATGTCTCCTCAGAGATCCCGTCCCCGACAGCTCGGCTACATATGTACCGCCCTTCCCTGAGCCGACAGAGCCGCCTCCTTCAACATCTCGGAAAGGGACGGATGGGGGTGGACCGTCCAGCCCAACTCCAATGTGGTGCCTTCCAGCATCCGTGTCATCGAAAGCTCGCCCAGCAACTCGGTGACCTCCGGGCCGATCATGTGGCCGCCCAGCAACTCACCGTAGCGGGAATCGACCACCAGTTTGACCATTCCCTCGGTCTCGCCCATGGCCAGGGCCTTGCCGTTGGCCAGAGCGTTGAAAACGCCCACGCTTACGTCGTACCCCTGCTCCCTGGCCTGCGCCTCGGTCAGTCCGAAGCTGGCTATCTGCGGGTTGCAGTAGGTGGTCCGGGGCATATTCACGTAGTCCAACGGCTGGGGTTCCATCCCCATGATGTGCTCCACGGCGGTGACCGCCTGGGCCGATGCCACATGGGCCAACGGCATCTTGCCGGTAACGTCCCCGATGGCATATACGCCCGGCACGTTGGTCGCCATGAACTCGTCGGTTGTGATGCCTGAGCGCTCCACAGCGACACCGGCCGCCTCCAAGCCCAACTCTTCCACGTTGGGCTGGACGCCGATGGCCACCAGCACCATGCCGGCGTCAATGGACTGTGTTTCTCCGCTGGTGTCCACCGAAACGGTGACGCCGTCGGACCGTTGCTGTACGCCGGTTACGCCAGCTCCGGTCAGGATATTCATTCCCTGCGAGCGGAACGAGCGCTCCAGTTGGGCGCTGATTTCTTCATCCTCATTGGGAACCAGGCGGGGCAGGAGTTCTACTATGGTGACCTCTACGCCGTACATGGCGTAGATATAGGCGAACTCAACGCCGATGGCCCCACCGCCGACGATGACCATGGACGACGGCAGGTCGGTCAGAACCACGGATTCGCGGCTGGAAATGATGCGCTGTCCGTCGATGGGCAGAGAGGGAATGCTGCGCGGCCTTGCGCCGGTGGCGATGATTATATTCTTGGCCTCGACAACCGCGCCGTCCGGTTCGACCGCAACCCGGTTGGGGCCGGCGAGACGGCCCGTCCCCTCTATGTGCTGGACGTTGTTCTTCCTGAGCAGGAACCGCACTCCCCGCGTGTTGCGGTCCACCACCCTGCGGCTACGGGACATAGCCACCGAATAGTCGGCGTGGAACCCGTCGAATTTCAGCCCGAACTCGTCGGCGCGCCGCACATAGGAGACTATCTCGGCGTTCCTAAGCAGGGCCTTGGTGGGGATGCAGCCCCAGTTCAGACAGGTGCCTCCCAAGGCTTCTCTTTCGACGATGGCCGTTTTCATCCCGAGCTGGCCGGCCCGGATGGCGGCCACATAACCGCCGGGACCGGATCCGATTACCACCAGATCAAAGCTAGATTCCATTCCCTTCCTCGGAGTAGCGCAGCCCGCGCCGTGCGCACCCTCAACTGCCAAGCTCAAAGCCGAATTATAGCCGCGCCCCGGCAGGCGGCACAATACGATGATGGCTCAATCAGGGCAATCACACCCTGGCTATGGTATCGAAACCGCGCTTCCGCTTTGTGCTGCCGCCGCGCTCTGTGGTTAAATTGACTTGGCCACATACTACCTACCCAGCCTGAAATACCCAGCCTGAAATATACGGAGGCGCCCCACTATGACCAGCTATCTCTCTCACCTTGAGTGCACCGTTTGCGGCGCGACGTACCCGTCGGGGAGGCTCTCCGGCGTCAGCCCCTGCTGCGGCAAGGTCTTGTACGCCCGTTACGACCTTGCCCGCATCCGCGCCGAGGTTGACCGCGACCGGATGGTGGAGCGGCCCGCGAATATGTGGCGGTTCGCCGAGTTGCTGCCTGTAGAAGACCCCGCCAACATCGTAACTTTGGGCGAGGGCGGCACTCCACTCTTGGGAGTGAAAAATCTGGAACAAACCCTGGGCGTGTCCAACCTTTATGTAAAGGAAGAGGGGTTGAACCCCACCGGAACCTTCAAGGCCCGGGGCATCGCCGCCGCCATATCAAAGGGAATGGAGTTGGGCGCAGCCGGGTTCACCATGCCGTCGGCGGGCAACGCTGCCGGAGCCGCCGCCGCCTACTGCGCCCGCGCCGGGTTGTCGGCCAAGGTGTTCATGCCCCAGGACGCCCCTGACTCCAACAAAAAGGAATGCCTTGTCGCCGGTTCCGAGCTGAACCTGGTTGATGGGTTGATTGGCGACGCTGGCCGGCAGGCTGTGGCGGTGGCTCAGGAGCAAGGCCTGTTCGATCTCTCGACGCTCAAGGAGCCCTACCGGGCCGAGGGCAAAAAGTCCATGGGGCTGGAACTGGCGATGCAGTTCGGCTGGCGGATGCCCGAGGCGATCATATACCCTGCCGGCGGCGGTACTGGCATCATCGGGATGCACAAGGGATTCCTGGAACTCCTGGAGTTGGGCTGGATCGAAGGCGACCTTCCCAAGTTCATCGCAGTACAGGCCGAGGGCTGCCAACCCATCGTCAAGGCGTTCCATGAAGGAAAGGACACCGCCGAGCCGTGGCCAAACGCCTCCACCGTCGCCGATGGCCTGCGCGTTCCCGGTCCCTTCGCCGACTATCTGATGCTCCGCGCCATCCGCGACACCGGCGGAACGGCGCTGGCCGTATCCGACGCCGAGATGATAGCGGCAATGTACGAGCTTGCCACCGCCGAGGGCATTTTCGCCTGCCCCGAGGGCGCGGCCACGCTGGTCGCCTACAAGCGCCTCATCAATGAGGGCTTCCTTCGCCGCGACGAGACCACGGTGTTGTTCAACACCGGCTCCGGCTACAAATACCTGCAATTGATAGAGGGCGTGGCAAGCTGAAGACGTCTCTTCTCGTCATTCGACAGGGCCGCCGGAAGCGGGTTATCATAGCCGGAAATTTCGGGTTAGGATTTCCGGGTTAGGATTTCCGGCTCGCTTTATCATTGAATTAGGAGCGTGTCATGCGTCGCGTTGCCATAGTCTCACCTGTCCGCACTGCCGTTGGAAACTTCGGCGGCGCCCTGCGGGATGTCTCGGCCGCCGAGTTGGCCAGCACGGTCATCAAGGAAGCCCTGTACCGTTCGCAACTCGACCCGGCCAAGGTCGACGACGTTATTCTCGGCCACGGCTATCCCAGTGGCGAGAACCCGGCCATCGGGCGGCTGGCCGCGCTCAAAGCCGGCCTGCCCATCGAGGTGCCGGGCTACCAACTGGACCGCCGCTGCTCCTCGGGCCTTCAGGCCATCCTGAACGCCAGTATGCTGGTGCAGACCGACAACGCCGATGTGGTCATTGCGGGCGGCGTCGAGAGCATGAGCGGCGCCGAGTTCTACAGCAACGAGTCCCGTTGGGGCGCTCGTTACGGCTCCGTAACCTTTCACGACCGGCTGGCCCGCGCCCGCGTGACCATCTCGCCCGACGAGCGTTTCGGCCCCATACCAGGCGGCATGGTGGAGACCGCCGAGAACCTGGCCCGCGAGTACGAAATCTCCCGCCAGGAGCAGGACGAATACGCCCTCCGAAGCCACCAGCGAGCCGTCGCCGCCCAGACCGAGGGCAGGTTTGACGGCGAGATCGTGGCTATCCCAGTCCCGCAGCGACGCGGTGACCCGGCGCCCTTCGAGCGCGATGAGGGACCCCGCGCCGACACGACTATGGAAGCCCTTGCCCGCCTCCGCCCGGTGATGCGCGACGGTTCGGTTTCGGCAGGCAACGCCAGCAGCCAGAACGACGCAGCATCGGTGTGTCTGGTGGTCGCCGAGGATAAGCTGGAGGAGTTGGGGCTGACCCCGATGGCCTTCCTGCGCGGCTGGGCCGTGACCGGCTGTCACCCGGCGACCATGGGCATCGGCCCGGTGCCGGCGGTCAACAAGGTAATGGCAAAGATCGGCCTGTCGCTCGAGGATATGGACCTGATCGAGCTGAATGAAGCCTTCGCCGCCCAGGTGCTGGCGGTTCTGCGCGAGTGGAAGCTGCCTCACGAAGACAACCTGAACGTCAACGGCTCAGGCATCTCGCTGGGCCACCCCATAGCCGCCACCGGCGCCCGCATCCTCACCACCCTGCTGCACGAGATGGAGCGCCGCAACTCCCAGTTCGGCCTCGAAACCATGTGCGTGGGCGGAGGTCAGGGCGTGGCCGCAGTGTTCGAGCGCGGTTAGAGGATCGCCCTCACCCTGACCCCGTCCCAGACGGAGAGGGGATAGACAGGCCGGCCACGGCAATCCGTTCCGTTAGGTAGGATTGACTACAACAGCGGAGAAATGAGATGGCAAGCAACCAAGACATCCCCGACGTGCTGGTAATCGGGGCAGGAGCTTCCGGCGCGGCCTTGGTCTGGAGCCTGGCCGAGGCCGGCATCGACGTCCTCTGCCTCGAGCAGGGCGACTGGGTGGCCCGCGATGCCTTCCCGGCCACCAATGCCGACAGCCAGCTCCACTGGCAGACGGATTTCCACCCGGATCCCAGTGTGCGCCGGCTACCGGAGGACTACCCGGTCAACAGCGACGCCTCCCCCATCGCGCCGTATATGTATAACGCGGTAGGCGGCAGCACGGTGCACTACGGTTCGCACTACCCGCGCTTCCATCCTTCCGATTTCCGGGTGCGGACATTGGACGGCGTGGCCGACGACTGGCCGCTGACCTACGATGAGCTGGAGCCATACTTCGACCTGAACGACCGAATCATGGGCGTTTCGGGTCTCCGTGGCGATCCGGCCTATCCGCCCAAGCCCGAGCGGCCCTGCCCTCCGCTGTCCATCAGGCCAGGCGGCCAGGCCCTGGCCAAGGGCTTCGACAAGCTGGGCTGGCACTGGTGGGCCGCCGACACCGCCATTCCGTCGGTGGAGTACGACGGTCGCGAGCCGGACTCCGGCGGATACCTGCGCTCCCTGGCCAGCACCGACCTGACCTATTGGCCAAAGGCCCTGGAACTGGGCGCGCGGCTCAAAACCAACGCCCGCGTCCGTGAGATACTGGTTGACAGTTCCGGGAAAGCCACCGGCGTACTGTACTACGACGCCGACGGCAACCTGATCGAGCAGAAGGCCAAGGCGGTGGTCATGGCCTGCAACGGCATCGGCACGCCGCGACTGCTGCTGAACTCGACGTCGCCGCTGTTCCCGGACGGGCTGGCGAACAGCAGCGGCTTGGTGGGCAAGTGCCTGATGCACCATCCCGCGGGCGTGGTGGTCGGCGTATTCGACGAATGGCTGGGCACCGAGGACGGTTTCCCTCGCGGCAGCACAATGCTCAGCCAGGAATTCTACGAGACCGATACCAGCCGGGGCTTCGTGCGCGGCTACGACCTTCAGATCCTCGCCCTCGGCGGCTCCCCGCTGCCCACGGCCCTCGGCGGGCTGCTGGGTGAGCGGATTCCGTGGGGCGAGGGACACCACCGGGCATTCGATGAACGCTTCGGCCACACCGTCGGCATCACCATAATGACCGAAGACCTGCCCGAAGCGCATAACCAGGTCACCCTCGACCCCAACGACACGGACAGCAACGGAATCCCGGCAGTCAAGGTGGAGTATACCGTCAGCGAAAACACCAACCGGATGCTGGATCACGGCGTCGAGCGGGCCAGGGAAGTGATGGAAGCCGCCGGCGCCAAGCAGATTATGACATCCCGCCTGCGCCGCAACGCCGGCTGGCACCTGCTGGGAACGGCGAGGATGGGGACAGACCCCGGCAACTCGGTGGTAGACCGCTGGGGCCGCTGCCACGACGTGCCAAACCTGTTCATCGTCGACGGCAGCATCTTTACCACCAGCGCCTGCATCAATCCCACGTCCACCATTCAAGCGCTCGCTCTCCGCACCGCCGACTTTCTCAAGGGCGAGGGCCGCGACTCCATAAGATAGTGGCGCCGCGAATAGGGACCGTCTCCTGATTCATCTGGCCAAAGTGTAGGGGCGGGTTTGAAACCCGCCCCTACAGTGCGATTGGGTCATTTTCCTGGCCTTGCTGATCAAGGAAAACGTTGCGACAAATTGGAGTAACCATGCCGAGGATCGTACATTTCGATATCTACGGCGACGATGTGGACCGCGCTCACAAGTTCTACGCCGACTTGTTCGGCCGGGAGATCACCCGGCGGGACGGTCCTCCGCAAATGGACTTCCAGCTGGTGTCGACAGGCACCGACGGTCCCGGCATCAATCGCGCAATCACCCGACGCCCACCCCACGGCATGAAGGGCATGAATTACGTTGACGTTGAGGCCATCGATCAGTACCTGCCCCGAATCCAGGAGGGGGCGGCACGGTAGTCCAGCCAAAGATACCCATTCCCGGAGTTGGCTACAACGCCATCTGCCAGGATACCGAAGGCAACCCAATCGGTTTCCACCAGTCTGACCCAAGCGCGTCCTACTGACCGCAAAGCCCCAGAAGCCCGCCCGTTGACACTCCAATAGGGCGGGCTTACGATTACCCCTGCCCGCCGCCGGAAGTCTGTCTGTGCGGCCCGGCAAATCCGCTACGAAAGGATGATAAGAATGCCAGAAGTTTACGGCGTAGGTGATTTTCGATACGAATTCGTCGAGGACTGGGCCAAACTGCCCGACGGCGTTAATTTCCAGGAATGCCCCGGCGTGGCCTGTGACTCCAGCGACAACGTCTTCGTGCTGACCCGCGGCAAGAATCCAATCATGGTTTTCGACCGCGACGGCAACTATGTGCGTTCCTTCGGCGAGGGGCTGTTCAGCGACAACCGCACCCACGGCCTCTACATCGGCCACGACGATTCCGTGCTGGCCGCCGACGACGGGATTCACACCATCCAGAAGTTCAGCGCCAGCGGCGAGAAGGTCTGGGAGTTGGGCGAGCGCAACAACCCGGCGGGCCGCTGGAGCGGCGAGCCGTTCAACCGCCCAACCTCCGCCGCCATCATGCCCAGCAACGGCGACATCTATGTCTCCGACGGCTACGGCAACTCCCGTATTCACGTCTACTCCACCGAAAGGGAGTACAAGTTCTCATGGGGCAGCCCCGGCATTGACGCCGGCCAGTTCATCCGCCCCCACAACATCGCCATTGACAGCGAGAACCGGGTCTACGTGGTGGACCGCGAAGCCCACCGGATTCAGATTTTCGACGCCGAAGGCAGCTTCATCACCATGTGGAGCAACATCCACCGCCCCGACGCAATGGTGCTGTGGGGCGAGCATATCTACGTGGGCGAGCTGAACGGCATGGGCGGCGTTGACGACGCCCCCGGCCTCGGCCACCGCGTCTCGATTTACGACCTCAGCGGCAACCGGGTCTCTATGTTCGGCTCCGCAGACGAGGGCGAAGGCGGCGGCCAGTTCATCGCCCCCCACGGCATCGCCGTAGACTCCCACGGCGACATCTACGTCGCCGAGGTCTCCTACACCATCCGCGGCCAGCACCGCAACCCGCCGCAGGAACTCCGCTCCCTCTCCAAGTATCGGCGGGTGTAGCCACCATCCGTAACGCTACCGGCGCGACACCGCTTACAGCGTCGCGCCGGTAGTTCTCAGGCCGTAGCGAGGTGAACTTGTGGTAACTTACGAGTTTTTCTTCTGGACATTACTTGTCCTGGTGATTTTGGGCACCATTGCCTTTTTTATACTGTTGTCGGAGCTTCGGGCGACTCGACAGGAACTGAGAGGACTAATTATGGACGAACGAACAGAACGACGGGAAGAAGACTGTGCAGAAGCCCAAGAGAGACGGTTACATATAAAGCGAGCGTTAGAGACCGTATCTTCCCGCTATCGAAGGTAGGGGAAGAATGACCACACCGAACCTGGCGAAAATCGAGCGGGTTGACCTGCGCGAAGCCTGGCCCAACGAGGCGCAGGATTTCACTCCGTGGTTGGCCGAAAACATAGCCGAGTTGGGCGAAGCGCTCGGGATGGACCTGGAGCTACAGCAAACAGAGGCGGCAGTAGGCGGCTATTCGCTGGACGTGCTGGCGACAGACCTTAATCAGAACCGCCCAGTAATCATCGAGAATCAGCTCGAACAAACCAATCACGACCACTTGGGCAAGCTACTGACCTACGCCGCCGGGTATGACGCCAACGTGATAGTCTGGCTGACACGCGAGTTCCGCGACGAACACCGTCAGGCGCTGGATTGGCTCAACCAGCGCACTGGCGAGGATACCGAGTTCTTTGGAGTGGTGGTCGAGTTATTCAAGATCGGTAACTCTCCCTACGCCCCTTATTTCAAGGTAGTTGCCACTCCGAACGAATGGCGCAAGAGTAGAGTGCAGTCGTCGTCCCGGCAAGATCCTTTGTCGCCTCGCCACGAGCTGAGCCGCACCTTTCGTCTGAGTCTAGTCGAAAAGATGCGGGGAAACGGGATTCTCGTCCGTGCATATAGACGTCTGAGCCCTGCCCGGTATATCGTCATTGAGCATCCGTTAAGTCGCGCCTGGTACGCGGCTATTTGGCACGACGGCAAGCCGGGACTTGAGTTGTATGTAGACAAAAGGGGAGACGAAGGGCCTCAGTGGAACCAAATGATCTTTCAGGCATTGGAGCAAGACAGAGAAAGCATTGGGGTGGCCCTAGTGGATTCTAAGCTGGACGAATGGGATGCTTGGGAACCTGCCGCAGGGAAGAAACGGCACACCCGGGTAGCCATTTACCGCGACGGCAATGTGTTCCAAGACACGGAATCTTGGGACGAGTTCCAAGATTGGATGGTCCAAAAATTGTTTCTGTTTCGTAAAGTGTTTACACCCCGCCTGCAAGAGCTAATTTAAGAGGAGCAACTTACCATTGAGTGAAATCGGCGAAACCACAACCGTCCAGTGGGACAGCGCGCTGGAAGCCATCGAGCGGTGCTACGAGCTTGGCTGGACCGACGGCCTTCCCGTTGTGCCTCCAACGGAGGCCCGCGTCGCGGAGTTCATTGAGCAGACGGGGCGTCCGGCGGGCGAAGTGGTCGGCGAGTTGCCGGAGCGGAGGCGCGAGATTACGGTGGGCAAGGTGGCGGCCAACGCGGTGATGGCCGGGTGCCTGCCGGAGTATATGCCGGTGGTGCTGACCGCCACCGAGGCAATGCTTGACCCGGTGTTCAACCTCGTCGGGCCGTCGTCCAGTATGGGCGGCTCGGCCATCCTGACCATCGTCAACGGCCCGGTGGTGCGGGAGCTGAACATCAACGCCCGCAACAACCTGTTCGGGCCGGGCAACCGGGCCAACGCCACCATCGGCCGGGCCATCCGCCTCGTCCTGATGAACGCCTGCGCCGCCATTCCCGGCGTGTTCGACCGCAGCGTCATCGGGCATCCCGGCAAGTACACCTACTGCATCGCCGAGGCGGAGACCGAGACTCACTGGACGCCGTTGCACGTAGAGCGCGGCTTGCAGCTGGAGCAGAGCGCGGTGACCGTGTTCGCCGGGGAGTCGCCCCGGCAGGTGCGCGCCGTGGGCCGCCCGGAGGCGATACTCCTCGCCATCTCCGATGTTGCCTCGACTCTGGGCACCAACATGTCCACGTCAGGCTCAGTAGGTGAGACCGGGACTGGTGTACGGCAAGGTCAGATTGTGGTTACAATCGCTGGCAATTCGGGGTTGTGGAAGGATTGGAGCAAGGAGCAGATACGCGATTTCATCTTCCAGCGGGCCAAGCGCACGACTGCGGAGCTGAAACTGGCGCAGGTACTGGCGGGCGACCTGCAGTTGGGCGATGAATCCACCACGGTACCGCTGATTCCCGGCCCTTCCGACATACTCCTGGTCTTCGCTGGCGGCGAGGAATCCAATATGTCGTCAGTGATCCCCAGTTGGGGGCCCAAAGTGGGCAGCACAGCTGTGACCAAGGTGATACGCTGAGGAGAAAGCCCTAACCCTTTCCCAAGGGGAGAGGGAACCAATTGTCAGGAGAGAGCTATGGTCCAGACCAATGAGCACGTTCTGGTCAATCCGGTAACGCAGCCGGTGATCGCTCCATTCAACGGCGCCCCGCGCCTGGCAAGTCTGGCCGGTACCCGGCTGGGCCTCATCGACGACAGCAAGCGCAACGCCGATGTGCTGCTGGAGGAACTGGCAGACCTGCTGCGGACAAGATACGAAATTACCAGCGTCAAGTGGCACCGCAAGCCAAGCGCCTCGCGGCCTGCCGACCCCGCGGCCATCGCGGAACTGGCGCAGGAGTGCGATTCCGTGATCATCGCTATCGGCGATTGAGGGTCTTGCAGCGCGTGCAGTGTGCACGACGGAATCCACGTTGAGAACGCCGGCATCCCCTCGGCCACCATCTGCACCGACCGCTTCGTGCCGACGGCCACCGGCATGGCCCGGATGTGGGGCGCACCGGACTACCCGACAATCTACACCGAACACCCCATCGAGAACCTCAGCCGCGAGGCCCTGCGCTCCCGCGCCGAGCAATTGGCCCCGCTGGTCGTACAGGTACTCACGGGCGAGGGTTAGGGAAACGCCCTCTCCCCTACCGCATTCCAAGGGAGAGGGAGCTTCAACGACCCTCCGGCTCCAACCAGGGGTCAGCCACCTGCTTTCCAGCCGTTCTTCCTCAGGAAACTGAGGAGAACGGTTGGGAGCCTACGCCAGTTGACGGCGAAGCTCCGGCGGCAACAGGTTGGGAATGGTGTCCTCAATGGGATAGGACTCATCGCAGGCGGCACAGAACAATGCACCCGCCACCACTTCGTCGCCCTCTTCCTCTTCCACCCTCAGTTCCAGCTCGCCCTTGCACACCGGGCAGGCCAGTATCTCCATCAGGTCTTTCTTCAAGCTACACAACTCCTTTCGATTCCTGGCGCCGTCAGGAAACCAGCGCGTCCTCAATCAGCGCGTCCAACACGTCGGACAGGCCGATGACCACTATTCCTATGACCAGCAGGGCCATCGGGGTGGTCAGGCGCTGGACGGCGCGCCTCAGCCAGCTGCCTCCCGTATCTTCACGGTCTCCATAGTCGCCCCGGCGCACGAAGCGCACCACATAGAACATATACAGCGCCAGCGTGATTTTCACCCCGAGAACAATTGCGTAGGGAACTGTCGCCGCATCCCCGGTCAGCCTCGCCACCGACAGGATTGCGCCGGTCAGCAGCAGCACGGCGATGGCGGTTGTAACCAACCCCCGGAACTCGTCTCGAATAGCCGCGCCGGTTTCAGGCGGCAGCCCCTGCGAGCGCCGGATGGCCGGACGCAGCACCAGCAGGTAGAAGGCGCCGCCACCGACCCAGGCCACCGCCGACAGCGCGTGCCCCCATCGTATTACAACTAGGATCCAGTCTAATACGCCCATTGACATCCGGCTCGAAGCCTTTGCTCCCTTTCGGGTCCCTCCGTAACGCTATTGGCCATTCAGCTCACGCACGATACCGGTGATTCGGCCCGCGTCGAGGGCGCTGACGTGGGTGGCCGCCACCCGTCCTCCCCGGTCTATGAACCAGGTTGTCGGGTAGAATTCGATGCCGTAGGCCGTGGCGATGGTCTCCCGCCGGTCGGTGGCGAAGTCGAAGGTAAGCCCCAAGTCCGCCACGAATTCCCGCGCCGCCTGCTCGGTGTCAAAGCCTCGCGGCACGAACAGCCCCAGGAAGCGCACCGAGTCCCCGTCCAATTCTTCCCAGGCTTTTTGAAACTCCGGCATTTCATCGCGGCAGGGAGCGCAACTGGGATACCAGAAGTTGACCACCACCACGTTCCCATCATACTGCTCGGACAGCCGGAACCGCCCGCCGTCGAACAACTCCACCTCGAAATCCCGCGCGGTCTCTCCACCGCAGGCAGATGCTAGAGCCAGCAGTGCGAGAATTAGGAATCGCAGGCAAACGCCATTGAGTTGAAGCTGCATTGTTTTCTGCAAAGGGGCCGAAAGCGCCACCGCATTTTATATGCGCGGTTCCTACCTTTCAATCAATGTTAGCTCACAACCGGGAATCCCCACCCCAGCTTTCCTCCAGGAGGAGAGGCGGCAAGCAAAATACTCTGCGCCAGCGCCATCATCCTGGCCCGTTCTTGACTGGACGGGCCAAGCAACTACAATCGTAGCAGCGTTGGAATCTCAGATACCTGCGGAGGAATGGCGATGCGTTTGGAAAATAAGGTTGCCCTAATCAGCGGCGGCGCTCGCGGCATGGGGGCGGTGGAGGCCAGAATGTTTGCTCAGGAAGGAGCCAGGGTCGTAATCGGCGACGTGCTGGAGGATGAGGGGCGGCGCACCGAGGCCGAGATCAACGAGTCTGGCGGCGAGTGCGTCTTCGTCCGGCTGGACGTTACCAGCGAAGAGTCATGGCAGGCGGCGGTAGGCGAGGCGGTTGACCGCTTTGGCAAGCTGGACATTCTGGTCAACAACGCGGGCATTTACCGCACTCACAATGTGGTGGACACTTCGTCGGAAGAGTGGAACCAAGTGATGGACATCAACGCCAAGGGAGTGTTTCTCGGCACCAAGGCCGCGATCCCGGCTATGCGGGAGAACGGAGGCGGGTCAATCGTCAACATATCGTCGGTTGCAGGGCTGGTCGGCAACTTTATGTCGTCCGCTTACACTGCATCCAAGGGCGCGGTGCGGCTCTTCACCAAGTCCACGGCCATCCAGCACGCCCGTGACGGCATACGCTGCAACTCGGTACACCCCGGCACCATAGAGACGCTGATGACCGCTCCCATACTGTCCGACGACGACTACCGTCAGGACCGCATCAACCGCACTCCCCTCGGTCGGCTGGGAACGCCGGAGGACGTGGCTTACGGAGTATTGTTCCTGGCGTCGGACGAAGCGTCCTTCATGACCGGGTCCGAACTGGTAATCGACGGCGGGCGCACGGCTGAGTAGGCGATACGGGGAAGGGCGCACAACTGTGCGCCCCTACTTGAAATTGCGGGTTCGTCCCTATGGGGCGCGAAGCCGTGCGTTACATCTTATTAATCTTGTTGGCTAACGTCCCATCGCGTAGCCGTCGCGGCGGGGGTCGGCGCCGCCGCTGCGTCCACCGCGCTCCTGGTCAACCTGCACGGCACAGAGGCAGCCCATGCGGGGCGTGAAGTCGTCCCACACCTCCACCTTGTGGCCGAGGCGGGAAAGCTCGCTTGCCACCTGTGAATCGAGGCGGCCTTCCACGCCGACCAGACCGGGATGATAGGCGTGGGGCCAGAAGGAGTTGGGGAAGCTCCAGGTCGAGAACCGGGGCGCCTCCACCGCCTGCTGCACGTCCATTCCGAACTCCACCACGTTAAGGAACAACTGGACCATGGACTGCGGCTGCACGTCGCCACCGGGGGTGCCGAAGGGCATCAGCGGCTTGCCGTTGCGCATCGCCAGCGCCGGGTTGGGGGTCAGCCGGGGCCGCTTGCCGGGGACCAGGGCGCTGGGATGTTCCGGGTCCAGCCAGATTTGAGAGCCACGTGATGACGCGATGAATCCCAGCCCGGGAATAATCGGGGAAGTGCCGAAGCTGTCGCTCGGCGTGGCCGAAAATGCGTTGCCCCAGCGGTCAACCACGCAGGCGTAGCTGGTGTCGGCGGGCAGGCCCCCTGCCACCGCCTCGGGCCGGGCCGGGTGGCCGTTGCGGGCGGGCATTCCCTGGTGCGGCCACGGGTCGCCGGCCTGCGGCATCTCCGGGGCAGCGTGGCGCGGGTCTATGGCGGCCCGCCGCTCGACGGCGTAGGACTTGGACAGCAGGCCCTCCATCGGAACATCCACGAAGTCGGGGTCTCCGATGTATGCCTCGCGGTCACTGAAGGACAGTTTCAGGGCTTCCAGAACAGTGTGAGCGTATGCGGCAGTGTTGTGGCCCATGCCGCGCAGGTCGATCCCCTCCAGGATTTGCAACGCCTGGAGGTTCACCGGCCCCTGGCACCACGGGCCGCAGGCGTAAACCTCGATGCCTTTGTAATCAATGGACGGGGGAGTATCCACTCCAACGCTGAACTCTGCCATGTCCGCCATGCTCAGGAGACCGCCCTGCTCTCGAACAAAGCTGACAACCTCCTCTGCTATTTCACCCTTGTAAAAGAAATCGCGGGCCGCCTGCAATGCCGCTTCCCGCCCTTTTCCGGCGTGGTCCCTCTCGACGTCGATGAGACGGCGGAAGGTGCGGGCCAGGTCCTTCTGCACCAGGATGTCACCCACGTCGGGACGCCGCCCGCCGGGGAAGAACACAGCAGCGGTGGACGGCCAGCGGCCATCACCGTCGGAGTCGCCGATGAGCGAGTCGCCGGTGCGCGCCAAAGCCGAATGCAGAGTCGCAGGGATGGGGAAGCCGCCTTCCGCCAGCTCCAGGGCCGGGGTGACCACCTGCTCGAAGGACATGGTGCCGTAGAGCCGCAGCGCGGTGAGCCAGGCATCGGCGGCGGCGGGCGTTACGGTGCGCAGCACACCGGACGGCAGGTCGCCTCCCTGGTGCTGCTTGAAGTATTCAATGCTGGCCTCTTGGGGCCACCGACCCAAGCCGCTGATGGATACGGTCTCGCCCCTAGCAGCGTCGTGGATGATTATCGGGGCCACACCGCCGAACCCGGTCCACTGGGGCAGCGTAACATTGATGGCGATCCCCGCTGCCACACCGGCATCGGTGGCGTTGCCTCCCTGCTCCAGGATGCGGAAACCTGCGGCGGTGGCGAGGTAGTGGCCGCTTGCTATCATGTGCTGTGCGCCGGACACCAATGGGCGGAGAGTTCTGATTCCAAGGGCCACAATGCACCCCCGAAGGCTTGATTTTGCAAAATCTGAATCGGCGTGAGGGCCATTGCCGCTTGCGCCGAATGGGTTGAAGGGTATGATAGAAGTGGGGTAGAGGGGTGTCAACAAAGGCCCCCTCGGATGTACTGAACGCCTAGCCGCAGGGAGCCCAGCCCAATGCTAATCGAAGTCGAAGTGACCGCCGGGGACAACAGCCCTCTGGACTTGCACCGTATGTTCGACCTGCTGGACGACCCCAGCCTGATTTCGCGGGTGATGGCCCCCAACCCTCTGGGCGAAGATGCGTGGTGCGATGTTACTGGCTGGGGGGCTGACGGCGCCTGCCCAGCCATGGCCGCCCTCTCGGAAGACTCCGGCGAGGGGGTCGTGCTGCTGGTCTACGGCGGCGGCGAAGGATTGCGGCTGCGTCCCGTTGGCTCGCCGGGCAAGTGGGATCTCGCCGATGCCGGGCAGTGGGGCGAGGCTTGCCTGATGCTGGGCAAGGATACTCTTAAGGAATAAGCGGCGCCGGCGAAGGCTAAAGCACCGGCGCGGTCAACTCTCTTACCAGCGATTCCAAGGCCGGGTCTTCTCCGCCGCGGAAATCCAGGGTATCGCCATTTCGCAGGCGGGTGCAGAGGCGGTCCTGCCTCTGGTAGAACAATTCGCCGAAGCCCAAGGCCATGAGCGGGGCGGCCGATGGCTGGCTTCCAGCGCGTACCAGTTCAGCGAAATAGCGGCTGGCGAGCGGATTTTCCAAGGCGGCGTCGGTGCAGAGCAGGGCCAGCCGGTCATAGTAGACGGTATGGTCCAGCGACGCCTCCCCGGAGTTGAGCGCGTCTTCGTCGTCTGGGTAGAGGGCCCAGGCAGGGATGTGGGCCTCTGACAATTTTTGGCAAAGCCGCTCCGCCATCTCGGAATCCGCCATCGAGCTTATCAGCAAAACCGTCGGGTAAGTTCTTCCTTCGGCCGTGAGAACGTCCTGCGCCGCGATTAACGGCTCGGCCACACCCGCGCCCTGAAGGAACAAGCGAGGAATCCTGCCCCCGGATCGGGCTAGTGTGTCCAGCGCGATGGTGCTGGGCGCTCCGTGGAGCATGGAGTCCAGCCCTATAACTGACCGGAGGTCGCAGTTGGCGAACAACGTTCCACCCGCCATGGCCCGGTGCAGGATGGAGCTTTCAAAATCCGACTTGACGATCTTGGCGCCCCGCAAGTCTGCGCCGGTCAGGTTGGTCATCACCAGCGACGTGCCGGTCAGGGTTGCCCCGCGCAAGTCGGCGTAGCTCAAATTCGCCCACGAGAAGTCAGTGCCGGTCAGATCGGCCCCGCTCAGGTCTGCCCTTTCGATGTCGGCGTAAGGCAGGCTGGCGTAGGACAGGTCAGCGCCCTTGAGAAACGCATGGCGCAATGTACCGTTGGCGAGGTTTGAGCGCGTCAGTGTGCATCCAACCAACTGTGCCCCGGTCAGGTTTGCGCGGGGAAGGCTGGCCCGGAACAAGTGCGCCCCGGTGAGATTGGCCCCCGACAGGTCGGCCATGCGCAAGTCCGCCCCGGTCAGGTCGGCCCCGCTCAGGTTGTCGTGGCGCAGGTCGGCCCCGGGCAGCTTGATGCCGCTGAGGAAGCCCCCCCCAAGGTCGAGAGTCGGCCGGCCATATATGAACTCGGGGGTAAAGGTCTCGCTGGCGGCCCGGTCTTCCAAGCGATAGCCGAGGTCGAACCGGGGCAGGCGGTCGTTGGGGCTGCGGAAAGTAAGTTCACGCCACCGGGCGATGGCGCTGGAACCGGCGCGGGCCAGTCCCACATGGTCTGGGTCGGCCAACTGCTACACCTCAGATGCCGGATGAACAGTCCTCTCTCTCACCGGGAGAGAGGACTCTGGCAGGGGATAGGTAACCTTGCATCACCCTCACCCTCGCCCGGCGAAGGCGGGCAGAACTTCACGGGAGAAGATATCCAACTGATTGCTCAATTCGCTCCACGGCATCCCTTCCGGCCACTGCAAAACGATGTCCTCGAGGCCGGGGTACTTCTCCTCCAAATTCCGAAGTGTTTCGATAAACACTTCGGGCGGGCCGCAGATCCAGGCCTTCTGTTGCACCCCGTCCTCCACCGTCGGCGTCCGGGCCGGGGCTCCGGGGGAACCCCACATACGTCCCTCCTCGTCCACGTAACGCACCAGGCCGAAGGGAGCGAACCACTTATAGCGCTCATCGTGGAAGGGTCGGACACGCTCAACGGCTTCCTCAACGGTGTCGGCGATGTAGAAGCCGAAGCCCAGAGCCATATCCTGCCCCAGCTTCAGCTCGCGTCCAGCCTCTCCGGCTGCCTGCTGGTAGGCGCCGAAGAACTGCTCCACTATTTTTTCGCCGGTCAGGGCGGTCATACCTTTGATGCCCTTCCTGGCTATGAAGTCTATGGTACGGCCACTGGTAACCGGCTGCCAGACCTCCACCGGGAGGTTCAGTGGCCGGGGCACCAGGGTGATGTCCTTCAACTGGTAGCCGCGATAGGGCACGTCTGGAGGAATCTGGTAGTGCTTTCCGTGGTGGCTGAAGGATTCCTCGTTGAACGCCTTGAGGATGATGTCCACCTGCTCCTCGAACAACTCGCGGTTGGCCGCTTGGTCCAACAGAGGGGCGCCGAAGGTCTCCACTTCGCGGGTCTGGTAGCCGCGCCCGATGCCGAAGACCAGCCGCCCGCCGGTCAGCACGTCGCCCATGGCGAAGTCCTCGGCCAGCCGCAGCGGGTGCCACATCGGAACGATGTTGAACGCCGCGCCGAACTTCAGGTTCTTGGTGTGGGCGGCAAGGTGGACTCCCAGCAGGGTCAGGTTGGGGATGCACTCGTATCCTTCCCGCTGGAAGTGGTGCTCGGCGGCCCAGAGGCAATAGTAGCCTGATTCATCCATCTGTTTGGCCAGAGCCATGGCGTGGTCGAGGGGCTGCACCAACTGTTCGTTGGAATACCGGCGTCCGTCCGGGTTGCGCCCGTTGGCCCCCACATCGTCAAGGTCAATCTGACCGACATACAAAACCGAGAAACGTTTGATCATCTGCCTGTCTCGAATAATTTGGGATATAAGGGGTCCCGGCGCTCAAATTCCCGCCGACCCCCACAAAGTATAGCACGGACTACCGGATGCAATTTCCCGGGCCGGAGCTGTAGTCTTTGGCGCCTGCGTCCTACACCGCCACGCCCCGCGCGCGCAGCTCCGAGACCTGGGCGGGGGCGTAGCCGAGGGAGGCGAGGACCTCTGCGGTGTGCTGGCCCGTAACACAACCGGGGCGCCGAACCTCGCCGGGCGTCTCCGACAGGTGGAATGGGATACCGGGCTGCTTCACCCTTCCGCCGTCCACGCCTGGGGCCTCCAGTTCGGCGACCATACCGCGGGCGAGGGCCTGGGGGTCTGCGAGGGCCTCGTCGAGGTCGTTGACCTTTCCGACGGATATATTAGCGTCCTTCAGAGTCTCGAACCACTCGTCGCGGGTCTTGGTGAGGAAGGTTGCTTCGAGGGTGCGGGCGATTTCCGCCCGCTTTTCGCCCCCGGCGCTTTGGTGGGGTATGAGGTCTTCGCGTCCGATGGCGCAGCACAGATTTTCCCAGAACCACGGCTCTATGGCGGCGATGGAGAAGTACTTGCCGTCGGCAGTCCGGTAGACGTTATAGAAAGGCGAGCCACCGTTGAGACGGTTGGCGCCGCGGGTCGCCTTGAAGCCTTGGGAGAAGGCGTCGGCTATCATGCCGCAGAGCATATACAGGACGCCCTCAGTCATGGCTATGTCCACATATTGGCCCCGGCCGGTGCTCTCGCGGGCCATCAGGGCGGCGAGGATGCCCACCGCGCCGCAGAGCCCGCCGCCGGCGTAGTCGGCGATGAGGTTCAGGGGGATTGCGGGCTTGCCGTCGGGCGTATCGCCGATAAGCCCCAGCGCTCCAGCGAATGAAATATAGTTTATGTCGTGTCCGGCCATCTGAGAGTATGGGCCGGTCTGCCCATAGCCGGAAACCGAGCAGTAGACGGCGCGGGGGTTGATGTCTTTCACCTGCTCGTAGCCGACTCCCAGGCGGTCAACCACGCCGGGCCGGAAACCCTCCACCACCACGTCGGTGTCGGCGGCAAGCTGGCGGAAGACGTCGAGGGCCTCCGGCTCCTTGAGGTTCAGGGCGATGCTGCGCTTGTTGCGTTGGAGGGCGTTGAAGGAGGCGTGGCGTCGCTCGTCCTCCGGGGTTTCAATGCCCGCCACGATGCGCTCGTAGGCCGCGCGGGTCTCGTCCATGGGCCGCTCCACCATCAGCACGTCGGCCCCGAGGTCGGCCAGAATCATCGTGGCAAACATTCCAGGGGCGTTGCGACAGAAGTCCAGCGCCTTTATGCCTTCCAGGGCCAGCATTGGGTTTCCTCCTACATTCGGGTGTGCGACGTGGATGATTATAGACGCAATTCCATTGGAGCCTGACCCTGATTTCTTTGGGAAGTCGAATCTTGGGGCAACTTCGTGCAAGACAGGTAAGGCCGCACTATAATCCCGGCAGACGAATTCACCGGCAAAGGAGATAGTGATGGATCTTGGGCTGCAAGGCAGAGTAGCGATGATTACCGGAGGCAGCCACGGCCTGGGCAAGCAGGCGGCCGCGGCGCTGGGGCGCGAGGGATGCAGGGTCGGCATCTGCGCCCGGGGCGCGGAACAACTGGAGGAGACCAGGGCCGAACTTGCAGAGGCGGGGATTAACGTCATAGCGGTGCAGGCCGACGTTACCAAGCAGGACGACCTAGCGAGATTCCACAACGAAACGGTGTCTGCTCTGGGCGAGGTGGACATTCTGGTCAACAACGTGGGTGGGCGACGCGGCACCGTCGACTTCCAAGAAACCGGCATGGAACTGTTCCGCGAGGGGCTGGAGGTTAACCTGTTCAGCGCGGTGGAGTTGGTGGCATTGGTTCTACCTCACATGAGGGGGCAGAAGTGGGGCCGCATCATCAGCATCTCGTCCATCTACGGACGGGAGTACGGCGGTTCGGTGGACTACATGACCGGCAAGGCGGGCCTCATCGCCTTCTCCAAGCACCTTGCACTGAACTTGGTCAAGGAAAACGTGCTTGTCAACTGCATCGCGCCCGGCTCCATCGACTTTCCCGGCAGCACTTGGGACCGCTTCCAGCAGAACAACACGCCGGAGGTGGTGGACGAATTTATCGTCCGCAACCTGCCCGCCGGCAAATTCGGCTGGCCCGAACCCATCGGCGAGACGGTGGCCTTCCTCGCCTCGGACCGCGCCGACCTGATAACCGGCGCCTGCCTCAACATAGACGGCGGCCAGTCCCGCTCGCTGTTTTAGCTGGAAACCCCGCGTTCCCTCTCCTTCCGGGGGAGGCTCAGGGTGAGGGCGCCCCTTCCAGCAGCGATGCGTTCAAGAGGAGAAACGCCCTTCACCCACTGAACTTCGCCCATTGGGCAGGAGAAGCACAGCTACAAAGACCCCACGAACTCCCGCCACGCCTGCACGCAGCGTTCCGGCGCCGAGTGTTGCACGTACCCGCTGGCGCCCGGAATCACCCGCAGGCGGCCATTGGGCAACAGGGCCGCCATTCCAGTGGTGCGGTCGGGGTTGTCGCGGGAGTTCTGCTCCGAGGCCAGCACCAGCGCGGGCGTCTGAATCCTGGGCAGCACGTCGGTCAGGTCCCGATGGGCCAGGTAGGCCAGGGTTTCCATCACCACCCGCCCTTCGGTATGAGCCATCTGGTTGATGTACCATTCCTGGTGCGCCGCGTGGGAATCTCCCGGTTCCAGCCTCCGCTCCGAAGTGTGCCTCACCCAAGCCTCCACCCCTTCGTCCCGCACCAGGTTGTAGGAGTCGAGATAGGTGGGGTTGCCCACGAACTTGTAGGGCGAGGTGCAGGTGGTTACCGACAGCAGCCGCTCCGGGTACTCCGAGGCGAATTGCAGCGATATGGTGCCTCCGACGGTCTCACCGATGAGGTGCACCCGTTCCAGGTCCAGGTGGTCCAGCAGCCCCCGCAGGTCGGCGGCGAAGTTGCCAAGCGACCAGTCGTAACCTTCGGGAGGCACGGTGGAACGCCCGAAGCCCCGCGCTTCCAGGCGCACCACGCGATACTGCCGGGCCAGCAGCGGCACCCAGGCGTACCACAGTCGCGCGTTCTTGGCGTTGCCGTGGTGCAGCACCACCGTTTCCGCACGGCGCCACGGATCGGTGAAATCGTCGTCCTCGTAGTACATTTCCAGCGTGTCGTCTATGCGGGCGAAGGGCATGGCCGGTCTCCTGTAATCAATGGTTCCCGAGGCGCTTATGGCAGTCCGCTAGTCTATGATCGGAATGGCTACCGAGACGCGCTGCTTGTCGCCGTGGACGGCGGTGGTGTGTCCGCGCCCGGTCAGGTCATCGGCCAGAAGCACGTCCCCAGGGTTGAAGATGCGCTTGGCGCCGTCGCCCAGCCCGATCTCCGCCTGCCCCTCCAGCGTGATTACGTACTGCCTTCGCGGGGCCGGGTGCCAGTCGACGAAGTTGCCCGGCTGGGTGCGGCTGAAGCTGATGCCGCTCGCATTCTGCGCTGCCGTCCGCTCGGCGTTGGCCACCGCCTCGAAGGGCAGGTCCAGCTCCTCAAAATGGGATTCTCCATCGTCGCCCGTGTAGATCCTGACTACCTGCATAGCTCCTCCGTCCGCGTTGTAGTGTGTCTGCGTCTGTCCGGACGCGGGAATCATAAGTCCACGCCGGGCCAGCGTCAATTTTGCCCGGACTGCGAAGTTTCTACGCCCGTCGGACAAATGTCGGCAAGGCAACAGCCAACACACTTCGGCTCACGCTTGACGCAGGTGACTTTAGCATGGTGGTCCAGCAGGGCGTGAAACTCGTTGAACAGGGGAGTCTCTGCGGGCAGGTTTTCTTGGAACAGGGCCTGGTAACTGCCGTACCCCGGATTCCGTCCCGGCGGCGCCAGCCCCATGCGGTCCACGATGCGGCGGGTGTAGCTGTCGATAACGAAGGACGGCTTCCCGGCGGCGTAGACGATTACGTCGTCTGCCGTTTCCTCGCCGATGCCGTGGATGGACAGCAGCTCGGTTCGCAGCGCCTGTACGCCCTGCTCGAACATTCCATCCAACTCGCCGCCATATCCCTCGATTACGTGGTAAGCGAAGGCTTGCAGCTTGCAGGCCTTGGCGTTGTAGTAGCCCGATGAGCGTATGATGGCGGCCAGTTCCGGCTCAGGCAGCGCAGCAACCGCCTCGAATGACCAGCATCCGGCCCCTCGCATGGAGTCCAGCGCCTTCTCTACGTTGCTCCAGGCGGTTGACTGGGTGAGGATGGCCCCCACGATGACCTCGAACGGGCTGTTACCCGGCCACCAGCCCTGCGGCCCGTATACGGCGTAGAGGCGCCGGTACACCTCCATCAGGAGGCCCGACAGAGGGGCAACGAGCGGGTGGGTCAAGGCGCCGGCTCCTGTATACCGCCTATGGAGCCAAACGAGATGATTGGCAGTCGCCGGTTAAGCCGAACCTCCTCCCGGGACACGCGGCAGTTATAGGCGAAAGCCTCCACCCCGCAGGCGACGGCGCGGCGGAGAGACTCCGCCAGCGCCGGATCCGCCGGCTCGTTGGCGGCGAAGGCGTCGGCGTCGGGGCGCTGAACCACGAATGCCACAGCGGCTCTGTGCCCGGCTTCGACGGCTTCGGCCAGAGTATTCAGGTGCTTGGCCCCGCGAAGGGTGGGAGAGTCTGGAAACAGCCCCACGCCCTGTTCCACCAGCGTTACGGACTTCACTTCCACGTATCTCCTTCCGCGCCCATCCTCCAGCATCAGGTCGAACCGGCTCTCGCCGAAGGTGGATTCGCGGATGATGGCCGACGGCTTCTCAATTCCTTCCATTAGCCCCTCCGCAACAGCCTCGGCAACCAGCGCGTTGGGGAGTCGGGCGTCAGCGGAAACCAGAACACCGTCGGCCTCGACCAGCGCCAGGTCGTAGGCCGTCTTGCGTCCCTCTCGCTGGGCGGGTTTGAGCCACACCGGCGCACCGGACAGGAAGAGCTCGCGCAGCCGCCCGGAGTTGGCGACGTGAACTTCCGTCTCGAGACCGTCAATTTCCACTACGGCCAGGAAGCGATTGACCCTTCGCAGGAACCTGGCCTCGACCAGGTCGTTGCCCAAATACACCGACACTCCATCCTGGCCCGCTTGCTTCCGCCAGCGGTAATGGTAACAATGGAGCCATAGCAGGGCAAATGGATTTGGCGAAGCAATGAGCATTTTTGTGGAAAAAGTCCGGCGGGCCTGCGATAGCTCCCGGAGCCTGGTCTGCGTCGGGCTGGACCCCGATCCGGCGTTGATGCCGGTCTCCGACGTGTACGAATTCAACCGGGCCATCGTTGACGCTACCGCCGGCGTCACTTGCGCCTACAAACCGAATCTCGCCTTCTACGAAGCGCTGGGCATGAAGGGCATGGCCGCGTTGGAGCGGACTGTCACCCATATCCGAAGGGCGGCGCCCGATGCGCTGATAATCGGGGACGCCAAGCGGGGCGATATCGGCCCCTCAGCCAGAGCATACGCCAGAGCGATGTTCGAGGTCTGGGGCTTTGACGCCGTTACGGTCAACGCCTGGGGAGGGAGCGATTCGGCGGAGCCGTTCCTTGAGGACGAATCGCGGGGCGTATTCGTATGGTGTCGTGGCTCGAACCCCGGTTCGGCTGACTTCCAGGATTTGCGCGCCACAGACGGCAGGACAGCAACTCCGGTGTACGAGCGAATGGCGCTGGCCTGCCGGGACTGGAACAGGCGAGGCAACGTCGGCCTGGTTGTGGGCGCCACAGTGCCGGAGCAGTTGGCGACGGTCCGCAGGCTGTGCCCGGGGATGCCGCTGCTGGTACCGGGCGTGGGCGCGCAGGGCGGCGATTTGGAGGCTGCGGTGCGCGCCGGGGTTGACGCCGACGGGCGGCTGGCGCTTATCAACTCCTCTCGAGGCATAATCTACGCCTCAAGAGGAACCGGTTTTGCGGCAGCGGCGGGACAAGCCTGCCGGACCCTGCGCGACGCCATCAACGCAGTGATCGAGAAGGACGGACAGGGTTGGCCTTAGAACTGAGAATCGGAGACGCGGTAAGGCTGAAGAAGGCTCACCCATGCGGCGAGTTCCTCTGGACTGTTACGCGGCTTGGCGCCGACATCGGCCTGGTCTGCCGGAAGTGCGGGCGCTACGTCATGATTCCCCGTTCCCAACTGGCGCGGCGCATACGCGAGGTCGTCCCGGAAGCCGATGCTTAGGCATCGTCTATGATGGGCAGAGTGGCACGGCTGACAATGGTTGGCGGCGGCTCCCACAACTCCGCATGGTAACCGCTCATGTACTTGGTCATCATCTGAGTGAAGTTGCGCACTCCCTGTCCCACGAATTTTCCCTTGAGGGTGCAGATGCCTACCACGGAACCGGGGAACAGGTGATCCAGGGGCACCACCCCCACATGGTCGTGGTCTTCGGGACGCATGGCAAAGTCTACGGCCACAGCCAAGCCCATCCCTATCTCCACGTATCGCTTGATGGACTCGATGTTGTCCAGCGACAGCACCACGTCCCCGGACAGACCCCGCGCCTTTAACGCCTGGTCCACCTTCTGCCGCAACATACTCTCCTGCCCCGGCAGAATCAGGGGCGAGGCAACCACGTCTTCCAACGTGATGTTGTTGCGGCCAATCAACGGGTGGCCCAGCGGGGTCATCAAAACGGCGTTGTATTCAAACAGCTCCTGGAATTCCAGCGAAGGGTCATCACCCGGCGGAGGCGAGCAAAAGGCCATGTCTATTTCGCCGGAGCGTACCAACTGGATCAGGGGGTCATAGGCCCGGGCCAACAGGCGGATACGGATGTCGGGATACTCCTTCCGAAAGGCTTGGATACCCTTGGGCAAGTGATGGGCAATCAGGTCAGGATAGGCCCCGACGATGAACGAACCGCGTCTGTCGGCATAGTCCATCTGCTGCTTCAATATTTCGATAGAGGTCACCACGGGGGTGACCAGTTCCAGCAGGGTGATGCCTTCGGAAGTCAGTTGGATGGGGCGCTTGATTCGGTCAAATAGGGTGATGTCGAATTCGCTCTCCAGCTTGCGCAGGTGAGTGGTTACGGTAGGCTGGCCCAATTCCAGCGTCCGGGCCGCCTTGGAAACGCTGCGCAAGCGCGCCACATGATAAAAGCTGATGAGTTCTCGCAATTCCATGTATTTGCTCCCCGGTAACGCCCGTGTATCTCTCGATACAATATATCACATAGTATCCCTTGACAAAATATGACGCTCAAATCAAGAATGGTGCAAGCTCCCCGGTAGCGGGTGTCATTTCCCGTTGACGCGGCGGCGACAAGACCAATCTCCTTGCCAGGGCGGGCAGCGCCTCCAGGTTGAGTGTATGCCTTTTGTAATAACTGAGCCCTGCATTGGCGTGAAAGACGCGACCTGCATCGAGGTTTGCCCCGTTGATTGCATCAACACCACCGACGATGAGGAGCAGTACTTCATCGACCCCGTCACCTGCATCGACTGCGCCTACTGCGAGTCCGTCTGCCCGGTGAACGCCATTTTCGATGAGTTCAGGGTTCCTTCCAACCAGCGTCAGTTCATCGCCAAAAACCGGGACTTCTACAAGAAGTAACGGCGTCTGCGCATCTTTTCCGTTCAGGCACCCGTGGTTTCCCTAACCTTGCCGCCATCCGGGCAAGCTCGGGCCCTCAAACCGCGAATACGCCGGGATTCGGAGTATCGGTCATTGCCAATTGTATGATGCCCTTCTCCGGGCTGCGTCCAGGCCCCTGCCTTGTCAGGATACTCCCCAGAATCTCCCGGACTGCATTCCGCCCGTGTAAAGACCCCCTGTACAGACTTGGAGGTGCCCAGCCATGACCCTATTTCTGCGTGATGAAGACGTGACCCAGAGCGTGACCATGGACGCGATGCTGGTCAGCATAGAAAATATGCAGATGCGTTACGGTCTTGGGGAGGCCTACAACTTAGGCCGGCGCAAAATTATCGCCGACAGTGAGATGCTCTCGGTCATGGGCGGCGGCCTCTTCTACGAGGGTGTGCTGGGCGTCAAGACCTACACGGTGGTGCGCGGCTCCTATTCCTTCCAGGTAAGCCTGTATGACGCTGCCACCGGCAAGCTGCTCTGCTACCTGCAGGCCAACCGGCTGGGCCAACTGAGAACCGGCGCAACCACCGGCGTCGCCGTGAAGCATCTCTCCATTGGCGGAGCTCTCAAGGTAGGCATCATCGGCACCGGCGGGCAGGCCCCCACCCAGCTCCAGGCGGTTGCCAGCGTCCGCGAGCTGTCCGAGGTCAAAGCCTTCAGCCGCAACCCCGAGTGCCGAACCGAGTTTGCCGCCCGCATGGCCGACACCATGAGAGTGCCGGTCAAGCCGACCGACACCAACGAAGAGGCAGTGAGAGACTGCGACATCGTGATCGGTATCGCGGCCACCATGGAGCCGGTGATTCAGGGCGACTGGCTGAAGCCGGGAGTCACCATCATCGGCGCAGGGCCGACAACCTGGCGCGCCAGCGAGGTGGATGAGAATACCCTGGCCCGCGCCGACAAGCTGTTCGTCGATTCGCTGGACCAAGCCCCGATTGAGGCGGGCGACATAGCCGCCGCGGTTGACAAGGGGCTGCTGAATTGGAGCCGGTTATCGGAACTGCGCCACGCCGTCTGCGGAGCTATTTCCGGCCGGGACAACGACTCGCAGATAGTGTACGCCAAGCTGATGGGAACGGGTGTAGCCGACGTGGCCGCGGCCAAGCTGGCCTACGACAGCGCCCGCGAGCAGGGTCTGGGGACGGAGATGGACTGGTAGGGGGAAGTGTCTAGGATTCCTGGCTGTCGAATCTGAGAGGGCAACAAGTTTCAGCAACTCGCGGAACCGCTCCACCGTCAGCCTGCTCTAGCCACAATGCCGCCCATTGCGGCGGGCTTGATTGGGTTTTGGGGAGGAATAACAGGCGAGTAATAACAGCAGTTCGGTAACCGTCGCCCATTATTATGCGCTTTCCCTGTCGCCTGATATGGAACCCTGCTTTCTCGAGAGCTTGCACGGCACACAAGTGGTTGACTCCGGGAATGAGAGGCACGGATTAGTTTACTGCTGCGGCTTCTTCGGCCTTTGGCTCTTCAACCCCTTCCGTGACGCAACCTTGAAGTTCCGGGCAAAATACAGTGAAACCCTCTTCAAGTTCGTACAGTACGACCTTGAATTTCGTAGCGCCTCTCATTTGCCAAGGTCGTACTCCAGACTAACCCGTGGCTGCGTTACGGTCAAACGCGAGGCAAGTCCCAGCCCAAATACTCGCGGGTGGTGCCGATGGCGTAGGCGGAGTGGCCGGCCAGCAGGCTCTCCACCGCCGCGCGCGCGGTGTCCAGGGAGGTGAAGCACGGGATTTGCCGCTCCACGGCGGCGCGGCGAATGTGGAAGCCGTCGCGCAGCACTTCGCTGACTCCGGATATGGTGTTGATGACCGCCCCGACACTGCCGTCATTGATTACGTCAACTACGTTGGGATGGCCCTCGCTGAGCTTCTTGGTCGTCATGGTCACCGGCAGTCCCATGGCGGCAATCATGGCGGCTGTGCCTTCGGTGGCGTAGAGTCGGCAGTGGGCCCGGTCCAGCCCTTGGATCAGCGACACCGCTTCGGCCTTGTGCTGGTCGGCGATGCTTAGCAGTACACCAATGCCCTCGCGGAGGTTGAGCCGTGCCGCCAGCAGCGCCTTGGTCAGGGCCGCCGAGAAGTTCCTGTCTATGCCCATCACCTCGCCGGTGGACTTCATTTCCGGCCCCAGATGCCAATCTACGCCCACCAGCTTGGCCATGGAAAAGACCGGGGCTTTCACCCCCACCAGTCCCTGACGGGGCCAGAGCCCGGTGGGGTATCCCTCCTCTGCGAGGGTATAACCCAGCATCACCCGCGTCGCCAGCCTGGCTACAGGCACTCCTGTCACCTTGGAAATGAACGGGATGGTGCGGCTGCCCCGGGGGTTGACCTCCAGAACGTATACCGTCGTGGCCTCGGTATCGGCATGGGGGGTATTCGGGCTGCGGTACGCCCCGCCCCCGTGAATCACGAACTGGACGTTCATCAGTCCACGCACGCCCAAAGCCAGCCCGATGCGAATGGTATAGTCGACGATGGTATCCACTTCCGACTCGGTTAGATTCAGGCCGGGGTATATGGCCATGGAGTCTCCGCTGTGAACACCGGCCCGCTCAACGTGCTCCATTACCCCCGGAATCAGCACTCCCTCTCCGTCGCAGATGGCGTCAACCTCGCACTCCTTCCCCTCCATGTAGCGGTCGATGAGCACTGGCTTGTCGGGCGACAAATCGGTTGCGGCGGTGAGGTAGCGGATGAGCTCGCTGGCGTTCTGGACGATTTCCATGGCACGCCCGCCCAAGACGTAGCTGGGGCGCACCACCGCGGGGTAGCCGATGGTCTGGGCCACCTGCAGGGCCTCGCTTACCGTCGTAACCGCCCCGCCGGGCGGCTGCGGTATGCCCAGACGCGAAAGAAAGTCCTCGAACTTCTGCCGGTCGGATGCTATGTCAATGGCCTCGGCGCTGGATCCGAGAATGGGCAATCCGGCGAGGGAGAGGGCCTGGGAAAGGTCAATAGCAGTCTGCCCGCCGAACTGCACCAGGGAAGCCGGAGGCGGAATGTCGCCGTTTTCGCCATCTCCCGTCTCGTTTTCTATGATGTCGCGCACCGATTCTTCGTCCAGCGGCTCGAAGTAAAGTCGGTCGCTGGAATCAAAGTCGGTTGAAACCGTTTCCGGGTTGGAGTTGACCATGATGCTGCGGACGCCGGCCTCCGACAGGGCAATGGCCGCATGGACGCTGCAATAGTCGAACTCAATGCCCTGCCCAATGCGGATGGGGCCGCTTCCAATGACCAGCGCCTTTTTGCCTTCCAGCGGCGGGGCCTCATTTTCCTCGTCGTAGGTGCTGTAGTAATAGGGGGTTACTGCGTCGAATTCGGCAGCGCAGGTGTCCACTGTCTTGTACACCGGGCGCAAGCCCCACTGGCGGCGCAGGTTGCGTACCTGCTCGGGAAGCATATCGGCCAGCGTCCCGATCTGGGCGTCAGAGAAACCAAGTCGCTTGGAGTCGTAGAGCAGGCTGGGGGTCAGTTCCTCGGACAGCAGGCGCCGCTCCATTTTGACGAGGCGCTCCATAGCGACGAGGAACCATGGCTCGAACAGTGTGCGCTCCACCAACTGGTCTATGGTAAAACCCCGGCGCAGGGCAGCCATGATGGCCCACAAACGCTGGTCGTTGGGACCCAGGGGCAGCTCGTCGTCAGTTGCGCCGTCGCTGGCGCGCCAGGCAGGATCCTCCCAAAGCAGGGACCGGCCGCTCAGTTCCAGCGAGCGAACGCCCTTCTGCATGGCGGCCTCAAAGGAGCGGTCTATCACCATTACTTCGCCGGTGGCCTTCATCTGAGTGGTGGTGCGGCGGTCGCCATGCGGGAATTTGTCGAAGGGCCACCTGGGAATTTTCACCACGCAGTAGTCCAGGGCCGGCTCGAAGGCAGCCTTGGTGCGTCCGGTGACCGCGTTGTCGATTTCGTCGAGACGGCGCCCAACGGCGATCTTGGCGGCTACACGGGCAATGGGGTATCCGGTGGCCTTGCTGGCCAGGGCTGAACTGCGGCTCACCCTGGGATTGACCTCGATAACATAGTAGGGGGAGTCCTGCCGCCATTCCAGGCCGATTACTTTCGCCACGCTGGGATGGGGCTGAAGGGCGAACTGTACATTGCAGCCTCCCTCGATTCCCAGCCCGCGGATAATTTTCAGGGAGGCGGTGCGGAGCATCTGGTACTCTTTGTCGGTCAACGTCTGGCTGGGAGCCACAACGATGCTGTCGCCGGTGTGGACTCCCATGGGGTCCAGGTTTTCCATGTTGCAGACGGTGATGCAATTGTCGGCCCCGTCGCGCACCACCTCGTACTCTATCTCTTTCCAGCCCACCAAGGACCGCTCCAGCAGAATCTGAGAGATAGGGCTGGCCGACAGGCCCGAGTGGGCGATGGCCTCGAATTCTTCCTCGGTGTTGGCGATGCCGCCGCCGCTGCCGCCCAGGGTGTAGGCAGGCCGGATGACTAGAGGCAGCCCCATGTGGGCGGCGACCTCGCGGGCTTGATCCATGGAACTGGCAGTGACGTTCTCCGGTTCCGGCTCGCCTATTTCGTGAAGGAAGTTGCGGAAGAATTCCCGGTCCTCGGAGCGGCGGATGGTTTCCAGTGGCGTACCCAGCAGGTGAACGTTATAACGCTCCAGCACACCGGCATCGGCCAGGTCGACTGCCAGATTCAGCCCCGTCTGACCGCCCAGCGTGGGCAGGAGTCCATCGGGCTGCTCCCGTTCAATTATCCTCTCAAGGACCTCCACGGTGAGCGGCTCTATGTACACATGGTCCGCGATGCCCTGATCTGTCATGATGGTGGCCGGGTTGGAGTTCACCAGGACAGTCTCGACACCCTCCTCGCGGAGGGCCTTGCAGGCCTGGGTGCCCGCGTAGTCAAATTCCGCCGCCTGTCCGATTACGATGGGGCCGGAGCCAATGACCAGAACTTTCTTCGGCTTTTCCGTGGTGTCGCCTCCCCAATGTCGGCGCTGCTCCGCTGGCCGGCGGAAACGATTGCGCTTAAAATTGCATCCACATTTCAAGCCCGGTTCGCAAGAAACCGGGCTTGTCTGATCTCCGGATTACAGCCCTGGCCGCTAGAACTTGGGCAGAATGCCGGGCAGGGCTATGAGATTTCGGTCGTAGAGTGAGTTCAGCAGTTGAAACACAAAGGCCCCGAACAGCTTTCCGTCCCAGTCGGCAGCATCCTCGCCGGGCACCGCCTGCTCGATTCTTGGCGGAATGCTGATGCCTACGTCGCCGTCAGGGGTTACCTCGACTTCCATGCGGCCCAGGGAAATCAAAGGCTGCTGCCTCGGTTGGCCCAGGGGAAAAGCGCTGACCCCGAAAATCCATTGCCGCCCGATTTCCCCCCTGCCGGGCGTTACTGTGAAACCGAATTCGCCGCAACTGTAGCGGGGAACCTCTTGATCCAGTAGCGAGGTCATCTCCGCAAAGTCCACGTCCACCACCACATCCACCCCCCCTTCCAGCAAAACCATGGAAAAAGAAGACATAGAATAATTCCTCCGGAAAGTTGCTGTCTGCGTTGATTAGGGGGAAGCATCCGAGCCCGGCCCGGACTCAGAGGCTCTGACTGCCGGATGCGCGTTATCTGCACCTCCTTTGTGGTCGTTGCGTGTTTTCCTGGGTTATCCGTTGAAGTCATCCATCAATTTCAGGAACCGGTCAAAAAGATACTCGTTGTCTCTCGGCCCCGGCGAGGCCTCCGAATGGTACTGAATCGTGAACAGAGGCAATTCGCGGTGAGTCAGTCCTTCCACTGTGTCGTCGTTGAGATTGATGTGGGAGACCTCCAGTCCGGGCGGCAAGGAATCAGCGCGCACTGCATAGCCGTGGTTCTGTGCCGTGATGTAGACCCTGCCGTCGGACAGGTCCCGCACCGGGTGGTTGCCGCCGCGGTGTCCGAATTTCAGCTTAAAAGTATCCGCATCGAGCGCCCGCGCAACGATCTGGTGGCCCAGGCAGATACCCATGACCGGAACCCTGCCCAGAATCTGCCGGACGTTGTCCACCACGTAGTCGAGCAACTGCGGGTCGCCGGGACCTGGCGAGAGGAGCACCCCTGATGGATGCAGAGAAAGCAGGTCTTCCGCCGGTATGCCGGCTGGCGCCACCTGCACCTGGCAGCCGCGCCGGGTTAGTTCACGAAGGATATTGTATTTAAGCCCGCAGTCCATTACCAGCACCCGGTAGGGCCTTTCCGAACCGTTTTGGCGTCTCTCGCCCCAGTCGTAGGCTGTGGCGGTGCTGACGCTGCGGACGTGGTCGATCTCGCCGTAGCCGGTGGCCGCCTTCAGGCTGGCCTGGGCCTCACCCGGATCTGCGGCTATGGCGCCCATCATCACCCCGTTGGAGCGCAGCCGCCTGGTGATGGCGCGGGTATCCACGCCACTGATGCCGGGAATGCCCTGGCTGTGCAGGAATTCGTGGATGGTGCGGTCGCTGGCGCCGTGGCTGGGCGAGTCGCAATGCTCACGCACAATCAGGCCACTCACCCGGATGCGCCGGGACTCGGAGTCCTGCTCGTTGATGCCGTAGTTGCCCACCAGCGGATAGGTGAGCGTGACCAACTGCCCGGCGTAGGATGGGTCGGTTAACACTTCCTGATAGCCGGTCATGGTGGTGTTGAACACCACTTCGCCCACGGCCTCGCCTATCGCTCCGAAGCCCTGACCGCGGTGAACCGATCCGTCTTCCAGTACGAGATAAGCGGAGGGCAATTTACTTCACCTCCGGTGCGTCATCCCGCCAGATATCCGGGCGTGAGCCTGAATCATGCTGATACATCGGCTTCCTGAAAACGCAAGTTTTTTGTATGGTAGATAACTTTGCCGCCGGAGATGGCAGCCAGGACGCAGCCCCGCAGCCTAGTTCCGTCGAGGGGAGTATTCTTACCCTTTGAAGCAAATTCCCCAACGTCAACGGTCCATTCCAGTTCGGGGTCAAACAGAACGAGGTCGGCAGGCGTACCAGGGGCCAGCGAGGCCAGGGGCGCGTATTCCGGCCCCAGCACTCGGGCGGGCCCGACGGTCAGGCGCTCCACCAGCGTCGACAGTGATATCCGCCCATCGTGCACCGGCTGCAATGCCGAACCCAGGGCGGTTTCCAGAACGCTGATGCCAAAGGCGGCGTCCTGATAGGTCACCTGCTTGCTGGCCACGTCGTGGGGAGCGTGGTCGGTGGCGATGCAGTCGATTGTCCCGTCGGCCAGCGCCTCCACCAGCGCGTCGGCGTCGGCCCGGCTGCGCAGGGGCGGGTATACTTTGGTGGCGGTGTCGTAGGCCCACTCGCTGCGCCCTGCCCCGCTGCCCTTTGCCCCCAAAGCCCACTGGTCGGTGATGGTTAGGTGATGCGGACAGACCTCTGCGGTTACGTTCAGCCCAATATCTTTGGCGCGGCGCACCAGGGGAACGCTGCCTGCGGTGCTGAGGTGGGCGATGTGGAGCCGTCCGCCGGTGGCCTGGGCCAGGGCGATGTCGCGGGCGATCATGGCGTCTTCGGCGGCTGGGGGTATGCCGGGCAGCCCCAGTCGTGTCGCCACCGCGCCCTCGGCCATCACGCCCTCACCGCTGAGATGGAGGTCTTGACAGTGGTTGCTGACGGGCCGGCCCAGGTCGGCGCTGTAGGTGAGCGCCATTCGCATCAGGTTGGCGTCCTCCACCGGGTCGCCGTCGTCGCTAAAGGCCACCGCTCCGGCCGCCGCCATCTCTTCCATGTCGGCCAGTTCCCGGCCTTGACGGCCGCGGGTGACGCAGCCGATGGGCAATATGCGCACCTGCCCGGCGTCTCGGGCGCGGCGCAGGACAAATTCGACAACCGATTCAGAGTCAATGGGCGGGTCGGTGTTGGGCATGCAACAGACCGTGGTGAATCCGCCCCTCGCCGCCGCCTGCGAGCCGGTGGCGATGGTCTCTTTATATTCGTATCCCGGCTCCCGCAGGTGAGCATGGAGGTCGATGAAGCCCGGACAAACCACCAAGCCAGAGGCGGCTACTACTATGCAACCGTCGGGAGGACCTTCGATTACTGGTCCGGCGGCGGCGATCCGCCCGCCGTCAACCAGTAAGTCGCCCACAAGGTCCAATTGCCGGGCTGGGTCAATCAGCCGGGCCTGTCGAATCAGGACCGGACGCAGTTCGTTGCTTGCCGTCATTCCTGCGCCCCTGCGTTCAATTGGTACAGCACCGCCATGCGGACGGCGACGCCGGCTGTTACCTGCTCTTCGATGGCCGAGCGGCTGCCGTGGGCCAGCCCGGAACTGATTTCGATACCCTCATTCATGGGGCCGGGGTGCATCACCAGCACCTCTGGTTTTGAGCGGGCGAGGCGGGCGTCGTTCACCTGCCAGCGGCGGATGTACTCGCGGATGCCGGGAAGGAAGCCGCTGCGCTGCCGCTCCGATTGCAGGCGCAGGGCCATCACAACGTCGGCATCCTCCACGGCCCGGTCGAGGTTGGTATCCACTTCCACCAGCGAGGCCAGCCCGCCGTCCTCGCTCCGTTCGTTCCGGTTCAGAAAGTCCAATGGCATCAGAGTCGGAGGGCCGGACAACACCACGCGGGCGCCCGCGCGAGCAAAGCCCCAGATGTCGGAACGGGCCACCCGGCTGTGCAGCACGTCGCCAACGATTACGACCTTGCGCCCGGCGACGCCGCCCAGCCGGGACTGGACAGTGTACAGGTCCAGGAGCGCCTGGGTCGGGTGGGCGTGCAGGCCATCTCCGGCATTGATCACGCTGACCCGCTCCAAGTTGCGGGCCAGGAAGTTGGGAGCGCCGGAGTGGGGATGGCGCACCACCAGAGTATCCACGCCCATCGCTTGCAGTGTCAGCCCAGTGTTGAGTAGGGACTCGCCCTTGTCGGAGCTGCTGCCGGAGGAGCTCATGTTGATGACGTCGGCGCTCAGCACCTTTCCCGCCTCTTCGAAGGAGACGCGGGTTCGGGTGCTGGCTTCATAGAACAGCGTCACGATGACCTTACCCCGGAGAGCAGGCACCTTCTTTATGTCCCGCCTCAGCACTTCCGCCATGCCATGAGCCGAATCCAGCGTAGCCGCCAGTTCCTGCCCGGAGTAGTCGTCCAGGTCGAGAACATGGCGACGCGGCGGCAGGCTGTCCGTAAGGACGGCCTGCTCTTCTGCCTGCTCGGTTATAGCTTCCGGTATCGTCATCAAGCTGATTCCTAACTTGGACTGACGGGCCTTAAGGGACTAATCGCCTCTGGCGACAACTGCCTCAGCGGACTGTCCGCCGGTTTCGGATTCTGCGCCGGAATCTTCTCCGGTGGAGCCTTCGGGACGCAACAAGACGACCTCATCCGTACCGTCGATTTCATTCAGCCGCACAGCGACTATCTCGTTCCGGGCGGTGGGTATGTTGCGGCCCACGTAGTCGGCGCGAATGGGCAACTCCCGGTGTCCGCGATCAATGATCACCGCAAGTTGCACCTGGATCGGTCTACCGTAGTCATTCAGGGCGTCGAGCGCGGCGCGGATGGTGCGCCCTGTGTACAGCACATCGTCCACCAGCACGACGCGCTGCCCCTGGATGCTTACCGGCAGGTCGGTTCGATGCACCCGAACCCTGGGCCTCTTGCGTTCCCGAAGGTCGTCGCGGTACAGGTTTATGTCCAGAGACCCCACCGGGACGGCTGAGCCCTCGAAGTCGGACAGAAGGGCGGAGAGCCGCCGGGCCAATGGAACGCCGCGACGCTGGATACCCACCAGCAGCAGATCGCTTACGCCCCGGTTGCGTTCCAGGATTTCATGGGCGATGCGGGACAGCGCACGGCCCATAGCATCCTGGTTCATTATTTGCCTTTCGACCATCCCAGGTATGCCTTCCGGCATGACCGTCTCCCGGCTTGATTTATTTTGATCCCCAGACAAGGTTCAGCAACATAACAAAAAACCCCTTGCCTCCCGAGGGGCAAGGGGGTACGGACGGCCCCGGCTCGATATATGCGCCGGGGAAGCATCCGGGACGCCCTACTTTGCCAGCCTCACAGGACTGTCTTAAAAGTCTGACTGCCCGGCCGCGGGTTACCGCAGCCTGTTTAGAAATATCTGATTGTCTTACCAGTGTATCAGAAAATCCTTGTCATTTGAAGATGTGGACTCCAACTGTTTGGCTTCTCTTAGTTTCCAGAGAAGCTCCCCTCCCCCGCAGAGGGGAGGGTGAGGATGGAGCTGGCATTCAAGCAGCCTTGTCCGTGGGGTGCGCCGGCAAATCACCTTCATCGCGGCCTCCGTGGGGAGAGGGAGCAACTGAAAGACTATGCCTTGCCTGGTTTTCGTAAACTCCCTGTATGTCAGGCAGCCACGCGCTTGCGCCGGTTGTTGAGGTAGTCCACCAGCACAAATTCGCTCAAGTTGGAGGCGCTGGTGTAAAAGGCGCGGCCCCGGTTGATGCGGGTCATTCGGTCTACGAAGTTGACCAGTTGGTAGTTGTTCTCCAGCATGAATGTGTTTATCAGGATGTCTTCCTGGGTGCAACGGCGCACTTCCCGCAGGGTTTCCATCTCCGTGCGATAACTGGGCGGATAGCTGAAGTACGAGCGGTCGCCCTCCAGATGGGCCGTCGGCTCGCCGTCGGTGATGACCAGAATCTGCCGGGTGCCGCCCTTTTCCCTGGACAGCAGTTTGCGGGAGAGCATCAGGGCATGATGCAGGTTGGTGCCGGACACCCAGGCGTTCCAACTGCACGACGCCAGATCTTCCTCCTTGATTTCCCGCGCGTAGTCGGAGAAGCCGACGATATGGAGCGTATCGCGCGGGAACTGGGAGCGAATCAGGGCCATCAGAGCCACGGTCACCTTCTTGGCGGCCTGCCAGTTGTTGAACAGGCCCATGGAGCGGCTCTGGTCCAGCAAGACAATGGTGGCGGACTTGGTCATGTGCTCGGTGCGGTGAATCTCGAAGTCCTGCGGGCTGAGACGGACTGGCACCTGCGGCCCGCCCCGCAGCACGGCGTTCTTGACCGTAGCCTGCAAGTCCACCAGGAAGGGATCTCCGAATTCGTAGGTCTTGGTCTCGCCCAGCAGGTCGCCGTTGACACCCCGGGTGTCCATAAGGTGGCCGCCGATGCGGTCCTTTTTCAGATGAGCGAAGACCTCCTTCAGGGCCTTCTGTCCGATGCGCCGGATGCCGCGGGCGGTCAATTCGGTCTTGTCCCCGCCGGTGATGTAGCCAGCATCCTCCAGCAGCTTGCGCAGGTTATCCAGCTCGTCCCAGACGCGGCGGGCGTCCTCGCCCAGCAGTTCGGCCAGCTTCTCCGGGTCGATGTCGCTGAGGTCGCCGGTACGGATGGCTTCCTGGAGCGCGGCCTCCAACTGGTCGAGCTGCTGGAGGTCGCGCATCATCTGCATCGCCTGCTCCATGGTCAGGCTGTCGTCACCCAAGAAGGGATACTGACGGCGCATATCCTCCATGGGCATGAGCTGTTCCATGAGGTTGGCGAATTGCGCCATTTCGCGCTGGGTTTCCGGGTCAAGGGCCTGGGCGAGGGCGTCCTCCATCTCCTGGCGGGCTTCCGGGGACATACTTTCCAACATTGACTGCATCTGCGCCAACTGCTGTTGTAGCATCTCCATCAGATCTTCCAAGCTCTGCGGAGGGTTGGGGCCGAACATCTGCCCCCACTTGTCCATGAAGCCATCGAAGTCCGGCTCGCGGCCCTGGAGCTTGTCGCGCATCATCTGGTTGAGGTCGCGCATCATCTCGCGGGTGGCGGCCATGTCCTCGGGGGACATATTCTGTATCTGCTGCTGCATCTGCTGGGAGATGTTCTGCGCCATCTGGCTCTTGAGCATATCCAGCAGTTCCTGGAACTTCCGCTGAGCCTCCGGGTCGATGAAGTCGTACTCCATCAAGTCTTTGAGTTGGCTGCCCACGCCTTCCGGGAGGTTATCAAGACGGTCCAGGTTGCGGTTGGCCCGCTGCTCCAGGAGATTGTAGAGGGCCTCCTGCTGGGCCCGCTCGTCCTCGGGGGCGTCCTCCACCTGCTGTTGGGCTTCGTCGAGGCGGCTCTGAATGCCCTGCCGCTCAGTGTTGATTATGTCCTCTAATCGCTCCTTGAGATCGTCCAGCACCGAGTCCATGTTGTGCTGCTGCATCTGCTGGCGGCGCCGGTCCTTGAGTTGCTCCATAAGCTGGCGCAGGCCGGGCATCTGCTGGCCGTCGCCGTTCTGCATCCCCTGGCGCAGCAGGTCGCGCAGAGCCTGCATGATGTCCCCGTTGTTGAGGACATCGTCCGACAGCATATCCATCAACTGGTCGGCGTCGAGGTCGAAGATATTCTGGGATCCGTCCCACCGGGAGTATCGGTAAGTGCGAAACAGCATCACGTCTCCCCATCGCAGCGGCCGAAGCCTGGCGGCAAGGCGATAATACCCGCCCCTGCTGGCAATGGCAACCGGGGCGCCCTCGAACTAACCCTACTCCCAGGGGGAGAGGGAACATTAGATTACCTTCGCGCCCAGCACCCGTTGGCAGTGGGACAGCGCCCAGCGGTGGGCCTCCGGGTCGGGGCCGGAAACGCAGTCGGAGTAAACTTCGACCGCGTAGTCCCGGTTGCGGGCGTCTGAGACAGTGTGCATCACGCAGACGTTGGTGGCGACGCCGCATACCAGCAGCTTCTCCGGTGCGAGCCGCGTCAAACGTTCCGCCAAATCGGTATTGAAGAAGCCGCTGTAGCGCTTCTTGGGGATGAGGTTCCCGCCGGTGACATACTCGGACAGCTCCGGGATTACCTCGGTTTCCTCGGTTCCGATGACGCAGTGGACCGGGAACACCTGAAACTCCAGGTCGTCGGGGTAGTGGTTGTCGGACAAGAACAGAATCTCCGATCCCGCAGCCTTTTCCTGCGCAATCAATTGCTGGGCGTGGGGAATTATGCGGCGCGAATCGGCGTGGTAAAGGTTGTGTCCCGGCTCCAGGAACCCCTTGAGCATATCCACCACCAGAACGACAT
Source organism: Dehalococcoidia bacterium (assembly GCA_965261945.1). Lineage (GTDB taxonomy): Bacteria > Chloroflexota > Dehalococcoidia > Lucifugimonadales > UBA3495 > VXOI01. The sequence continues at coordinate 613,057 of CBDHEF010000002.1, read as the reverse complement.
TGCTCATAACGCCCTCCCGCGTTGGTGTGGGATTGTGGGCCAAGTATGCCGCAGCCGCAGAAACGGGACAAGGTCGGAGCTCACTCCGCCCCGGCGTTCGGGTCGAAGGGCTGACCGTCCACCAGCGCTTGCTTGATGATGGCGTTGCCATCGGAGTCGAGGTTGACCACCACCTTCACATCTCTTGCGCCTTCTATTATGTGGCCGGTTCCTTCCGGGATGAAGTAAGTGCCGATTCCAAAGTCGAGATGGCCCCTGCGGTCCACGCGGCCCTTGATGAACACTCGCGTGCCCGAAGGTCGGTCATGCTCATAGTTTCTGGCCCACCATACTTCCGGGTCTTGCGTCGCCAATCTGTAAAGCTCGACATAGACCGTTTCTCCTATTTCCGCGTCGCGCGAGTAGGAGGGCAAACTGGCGATTTCGTAGTCCAGAATGGCGTAGTCGCCTTGCAGCAGGGAGCGCGGGTCCACCGGGACGGTTTGCAGCACTACCTCGACGCCGGTGCGCAGGGCGGTTTCTTTCACTCCGATGAAGCCTATCAGAAAGACCAACTGTCCGGCGACCACTATCCAGAAGGCGATGCGGGCCCACGGTTTCATAGTTCGCCATCCCTGTCCCGCATGGCCGTCAGCATTCTGCGGCGGCCCCGCTCCAGCAGGAACCCGCCGGCCAGCAGTATCACTCCGGCGCCGACGAACACCAGCGAGCGGTCGAACAGGGTTGTCGAGTACTCAAAGTAGCGGGTGATTATGAACAGGGCAATCAGCCCCAGCGACAGGTTGACCCGGCCCTCGCGCTCTTGCAGGTAGCCGGAGACCATCAGCCCCAGCGCCGACAACGCGAACAGGGCATTGAACACGATGGGGTAGAGCGGTTCCCAGCCGACGGGAACCCGCGCCACGACGTGAGACGCCACCAGCAGCGCCACGATGGCCGCAAGCTCGGCGGATTCCACCCCCGGCCGGCCGTCCCGGTGGAAGCGCAGCCACTCCACCCCGGACAGCAGGGCCACAGCGATGACCGACGCCCCGGAGGTCAGGCTCCAGTAGCGATAATCCAAGCCATTGATGCCGCTCCCGATGTCGTGGATCTCGTGAAAAGTTAGCAGGTAGAGCGCACCGAAGGCCACAACCAGCCCGATAGCGCGGAACGGGCCGCCCATCGGCTGCCACTCCTCGAACCGGCCCTTGACCCGCCCGATGGCGTAGAGCAGCAGCCCCAGGGGCAGGTAGGTGGTGGCCAAAAGAATCTCTTCCTCTGCCGAAGTCTGTCCCAGCCAGTGCGCCAGCCGGAATCCGGCGGCTACCAGGAACAGCACGATGGCCAGAAAGGTCACCGGACGCGAGCGGGTGGCGTAGGCCAGGGGCAGCACGCCCAGGAACCAGAAGGCGGTCAGGTTGGGATGGTCCACCGAGATGTTGTAGACCTGGCCGATGAGATGAACCCCGGTTCCGAAGATGATGCAGCCCAGCAGAACCAATGCTACGCCGACGCCGGAGTAACCCGCCCGTTGCCATAGGAAGTAGCCCGCGCCATAGGCCAGCGCCACGCCGGCCACCAGCGCCCCTAGTTTCACGCCGCGCGACAGGTCGTCCCAGTTGGCAGCGAAAAACGTGATGATTCCGATCCCGACCAGCGCCGCCCCCAAGATGGACAGCCCCACAACGAGGGCCTGACGGTTGCGGGCGGTGGCGCTGTCTGGCGAGTCAGCCGGGTAGCGGGCCAGAATAGTCTGCCCCTGTTCGGCGGTGATCGTCCCGTCCCGCAACCACGCCTCCACCTCCTGCCGCAACTGCGCCAGGAAACGCCGGTCGGGATTTCCAAATGGATTCATCATCAGCGAACGGTAGGGCTTGGCAAGGGCGGGCTAATCGGCTGCTACCGGCTCGGCGGCGGCGAAGCGGGCATCGTCGGCGAGCATCTCCGACAGGCCGACGGCCTCGAAGCAGTCCTGCAGGCTGGTCATTTTCTCCAGCAGGTGGGCCGTGGTTCCTTGGCGCTTCAGGGTTGTAAGGGTCTCCCGGACGGCGTACATTGCCGACAGCAGCCCGCTGGCCGGGTATATGACTATCTTGAAGCCCATTCGTTCCAGCTCCTGGGCCGGGAGCAGGGGCGATTTGCCGGTCTCGACGTAGTTGTAGAGCAAGGGAACCGATAGCTCGCGGCCCGCGCGCTCCGCCTCTTCGGGCGTCCGCAGCGCCTCGACGAACAGCACGTCGGCGCCGGCCTTGATGTATTCCTCGCAGCGGCGCATGGAATCATCCCAGCCGGTGACCGCCAGGGCGTCGGTGCGAACGATGATGGTGAAATCGTCGTCGATGCGGGCGTCCACCGCCGCGTGAATCTTCTGGGTCATATCTGCTACCGGGATGACCCGTTTGTCGTCCAGGTGGCCGCAGCGCTTGGGAAAGTCCTGGTCCTCAAGATGAAGAGCCGCGACGCCGCTGCGCTCGTACTGGCGGACCGTGCGCCGCACGTTCAGTACGCCTCCATAGCCGGTGTCGGCGTCGGCAATGACCGGGACGTCGACTACGGATGCTATCTGCGAGGCGTTGTCCAGCATCTCCGTCATGGTGGCCAGGGCCAGGTCGGGATAGCCCAGCCGTGCGACAGAGGTACCGGCGCCGGTCATGTAGACCGCAGGAAACCCGGCGGCTTCAATCAGCTTGGCGGTGAGGCAGTCGTAGGCCCCGGGGGCCATGATGATTCCCGGCTGCTCAAGGAGTTGGCGGAATTTCGTGGTGGCGCGCATTTCGTCCTCCAACACTGGCCCATTTGCGGGATCAAGACCAGCGGTGTTATGCGATCAGGCCGCCGTCCACGGTCAGCACTTGCCCGGTGAGGTAGCCAGCGCCCTTGCTGCTGAGGAACAGGATGGTCTCCGCCACGTCCTCAGAGGTGCCGAACCGCCCCATCGGGATGCGCTCCAGTATCTGGCTGCGCTGGTCTTCGGTCAAGTCCCCCACCATGCCGGTGGCGATGTATCCAGGGGCGACGGCGTTTACGGTAACATTGCGGGAGGCGACTTCGCGGGCGACGGCTTTGGTGAATCCAATCAACCCCGCCTTGGCCGCTGCGTAGTTGGACTGTCCCGGATTGCCGGTCAGCCCGACCACGGAGGACATATTAACCACCCGCCCGTAGTGCTGGCGGATAAAGTGGGGCATGACATACTTGGTGCATAGGAAGGCGCCCCGCAGGTTCACCTGCAAAACTTCGTCGAAATCGGCGGGCGTCATGCGCAGCAGCAGACGGTCGCGGTGAATCCCGGCGTTGTTTATCAGGATGTCTATGCGCCCGAACCGTGTGATGACCGCCTTTATGATCTGCCCGGCCTGAAACTCGTCGGCAACGTCGCCCGCAATAATCATGGCGTCGCCGCCGTCGGCATTGATGGAGTCCATGACTTCCGTCGCGGCGGCAAGGCTGGCGTTGTAGTTCAGCGCAATTTTGGCTCCGGCCAAGGCCAACCGGCGGGCGATGGCGGCTCCGATGCCGCGGGACGAACCGGTGACCAGGGCCACCTGACCCTCAAGGCTGATACCGGAGCTAAATTGCGGCATCGGCGGCCTTCCCCACCTCGGCGCCTGCCGAGTAGCCAGCGCCCGAATTATTCATGATGGCCAATTCCTGGCGCATTATGTCCAGCAACCCGACGTTGACATAGCGGACGGCGGTGCGCACCGCGCCTTCGATTCCGTTAGCCCGACAGGAACCGTGGCCCAGAATCACCGGGGCATTGACGCCGAAAAGCGGGCCGCCGCCCACGGTGCGCGGTCGGTTGGTGGTTTCCCACAGGTCCTCGGCCAGTTGCTCCACCACCGTTGCGTCCACCGATTCAGACAGCTGCTCCCGGACAAAGTTCGCCAGCGCGGTGCCCATTCCCTCGGTGAATTTAACCAGTATGTTTCCCACAAAACCGTCGCAGATGATAACGTCAGCCTTGCCTGAGAAGAAGTCCATCCCTTCGACGTTGCCAACGAAGTTCAGATGGCTGTCCTGAAACAGTTGATAGCTCTCCTGTACCTGCCGGTTGCCCTTGGTCTCCTCTGCGCCGACGCTGAGCAGGCCGATGCGGGGGTTCTCGATGCCCATATAGGTGTGGGCGAAAGCGGCCCCCAGCACGGCAAAGCTGAGCAGGAGCGCCGGCCGGCAGTCGAGGTTGCTCCCTATGTCCACCAGCACGGTGCTGGGCGCCAGCCCGAGGAACGGCCCACCCAGGCAGGGGCGTTCCAACCCTTCCATCAGCCCCAGCGTAAGCACGGCGCTGGCCATCGACGCCCCGGTGGATCCCATGGATACCATTACGTCGGCCTGGCCTCCCTTTACCAGATGCGTCGCCACTACCACAGATGCGTGAGGCTTCTGGCGCATCGCCTGTAGGGGATGTTCGTCGTCGCCGATTTTGCCCTCAGATGGAACGACGGTAATAGGCAGCCCGGGCACGTCGTACTTCGCCAGTTCGGCCTGAACCGCGCCGGGGTCTCCCACCAGCAGCAACTCAGCGTTGACCGACCTCAGAGCTTGGATAGCGCCCTTGACCGTTTCCACGGGGGCGAAGTCTCCGCCCATCGTGTCCACGGCGACTCGCACTGGGCGCCCGGTTCCTGTTCCATTGAGTGACATTGTGCGCCTCTTCGGCCGGACGGCCCGGTTGGGCAGGGCCGGTCATTAGTTGATTTTTACTGCTGCGGTTCCTGTTATCAGGTACTCGCCGGTGTTCCGGTTTCGGAGACCGATGGAGTAGCCCGGTGAATTGCCGTCGCTCCTGGTGGCCCGCCCCCAGGTCTCGACGCAGTCGCCGGGATGGGCCGCGCCCTTGAAACGCGCTCGCAGAGAGCCGCCCGTAAGCCAGGGTTCCCCCAACGAAGCCGTCAGCATCTCGGACACGAAAGCCAGGGTGAGCATACCGTGGGCGATAATGCCGCCGAACTGCGTCCCGGCGGCAAACTCGGCGTCAAGGTGCAACGGGTTGTCGTCTCCCGACACCGCCGCATATTCGGTCAATTGCTGCTGGGTGATGGCGCGCCGCACCGGGGTCATATCGCCGCCCTCCTGGCGGTCCGGGGTCTTAGGGCTGCGGCTTGCGGCTTCGCCAGCCTGGGTACTTCCGTTCGCAGCCGTATCGCCGGGTACCAGGAGCGTTGTCCTGATGGCCAGGGCCGTCTCCCCGTCCGGCGTGTCCATGCTGATGCCAAAGGTGAGAAATCGCAGTCCGGCGCGCTCCCTCTGCCGCTCCAGGCAGGCCCGCGCCCGCAGGCTGCTACCGATGGGTATGGGCCGGAGTGTGTCGAACTCCTGGAGGCTGTGAATTGCGCCGGGAGGCAGCCCCTTGCTCTGCAAAATCCGACCGAGAGCGAGAGCCACACCGAGCAGAGGCGGAACCAGGGCCGCATCGGAGTAGACGGGCAACTCGTCGCCAACGGCGCGGAGGTAAGCCAGTACCGGCCCTTCGGAGACACTGACCCATCCCATGTCCAATGGATTGGCCGGTGTGCCGAAGGAATCAGTGTCCGGCAGCGTGTTTCCTTTTCCCAATTTCTCCCCGTTTAAAGCAGGGGCAGGGGTTCAGCACAAGCGCGTAAGCAATGGCCTTGCGCGATACGGTTCTATTCCCAGCCCGACAGGAACAGGATTATACATAGCTGCGGGTAGGGCGGGCAACAAAGCGTTGCGCTGGGCGTGACGAAAATTCCGTACGGTCGCCCACTACCAGGACGGTTACCGAACAGTTACCGGCAGAAAATCATGCGGCCCGTTCCGGCAGACCAAAGGCTTCGGCGGCCAGCCCGACGATGTGCTCCCCGATGGACAGGGACGAAGTGGCGCCGGGCGAAGGGGCGTTGAGGACGTGAACCGCCTCTCTTCCCCGGATGATGCTGAAGTCGTCCAGCAGGGCTCCGTTGCGGTCCACGGCCTGCGCGCGCACGCCGGAGCCGCCGGGGGCCAGGTCTTCCTCCCGGATTTCGGGCAGCAGGCGTTTCAGGTCCCGCAGGAAGACTCCCTTGCTATAAGAGCGGCGCATCTCGCTGAGTCCGGTTCGCCAGTGTTTCGACGTCATCTTCCAGAATCCCGGATAGGTAAACGTGCCCAGCGTTTCGTCCAGGCGGAAATCGCGCTTGCGGTAGCCCTCGCGGCTCAGGGCCAGTACTGCGTTGGGGCCAGCCTCCACGCTACCCCAGATGTTGCGGGTGTAGTGAACGCCAAGAAAGGGAAAGCGGGGGTCCGGCACCGGGTAAATCAGGCCCGAAACGAGGTGATGGCTCTCTGGCCGCAACGTGAAATACTCGCCCCTGAAGGGAACAATGCGCACGTCCACTCGCTCTTCGATCATGCGCGCCACACGGTCGGCGTAGAGTCCGGCGCAGTTGATGATGTGGTTGGCCTGCACGGTGCCTTTGGGGGTTTCCAGAGCCAGGGTTTCTCCTCTACGCGAGATGCGCTGGAGCGGCGCCTCGGTGAATATGTCGCCCCCGTCGTGGGCGAACTTCGTGGCGTACACCTGGGCGACCTTGGGGTAGTTGGCGATGCCGGTGCCAGGCGCCCACAGGGCCCTGATGCCGGCGGCGTGAGGCTCGATTTCCCGCAGGCGCTCAGGCCCGATGATTTCCAGGCCCTCCACTCCGTTGGCCACGCCCCGCTCGCGCAGGTTTTCCAGGCGGCCCAATTCCGACTCGTCGGTGGCGACGATAACCTTGCCGCAGCGCTCATACTCAATTTCATTCTCGTCGCAGAATTGTAAGAGCTTCTGCACCCCGGCGACGCAGAAGTTGGCCTTGTGAGAGCCGGGGCGGTAGTAAATGCCTGAGTGAATGACGCCGCTGTTGTGGCCGGTCTGGTGCGTCGCCAGTTCCGCCTCCTTCTCCAGCACCGCCACACGCAAATCAGGGTTCCGCTGGGTCAGGTGCATGGCGGTGGACAGGCCGATGATGCCCCCGCCGATGATGGCGACATCGTATTGTTGCCGTTCCATAACAGCGCTCCCCGCCGCCGGCAGCGAATTACCAGTGTATTCCGGCGCGCCAGTCAAGGTTAGTCGGCTGCGGGCGATGGGTCAAGGAACGGTCAATTACGCGCCGTGCTATACTTTTCCGGTGGCGCCGGAATCCGCCGCGACGCACCTATCAGGCTATGGGAGGAGACCATGCACTTCGGCATATTTATGGAGTTCGGAAGCCGCCCCACAGTGTCGGAGGCCGAGTCTTTCCGAGAGGGATTCCGGTTGGTGGACGCCGCCGAAAATATGGGGCTGGACGGCGTGTGGCTGGCCGAACTTCACTTCAACCCCGTGCGTTCGGTGCTGTCGTCCCCCATTGTCGTTGCCAGCTCCATTGCCACGCGCACGGAGCGATTGCGCATCGGCATGGCGGTGCACGTACTGCCCCTGAACAACCCACTGCGCATCGCCGAAGAGGTGGCCACTGTTGACCAGATCAGCGAGGGACGTTTCGAGTTCGGCGTGGGCCGCAGCGGATTTGCCCGCTCCTACGACCTGTATGGCGTTCCATACGTGGAGAGCCGGGAGCGATTCCGCGAGGCGCTGAACATAATCCTTGAGGCGTGGAAGGGTGATACGTTCTCCTACGACGGCGAATTCTACAGCTTCGAGGGAGCCACGGTATCCCCCAAGCCTTACCAGCAGCCTCATCCGCCGCTCCGTATAGCCGCCACGACCGCCGAAACCTTCCCTCGCCTGGGCCGGGAAGGTCACCCGATCTTCGTCGGCCTGCGGGGAATGGACATCCCGGAATTGAAAGGCAACCTGGAGGAATATCGCAAGGCCTGGCACGAAGCGGGCCATAAGGGAGACGGCGACGTTTCGCTGCGCATTCCAGTCTACGCGGCCGATACCGAAGAGGCCGCGCTGGAAGAGCCGCAGGATAGCATCAACGCCTACTTCAACCGCATGGGTTCCCTGCTGCGGAATTCCGCCACCGTCCGCGCGGGAGGCGACGGTGACCTCCGGCAGGGCCGCGCCGACCGCCTGGCCTCCATGTCCTACGAGGAGATGCTGCAAACGAAGGTCGCCTTCGGCACCGGCGAGAACCTCATTGGCCGTTTCTCAGGGCTTAGAGAGGAACTTGGCCTCGACGGCGTGGTTGCCGAGCTTAACGCTGGCGGCCTGATTCCGGAGGAAGCGGTGACCCGCAGCCTCAAAATCATTACGCAGCAGGTCATGCCCGCCTTCAAATAATGGAATCTGCCCTCCCCCCTGACCCACTGGAGATGGTTACGGGGAGGGCATCCCCAATCCGAAGCCCATATTGAGGACTGTCAAAATGAAAGTCGCGGTTCTTGACGACTACCAAAGCGTCGCCGAAAGCCTGGCAGACTGGTCGCAGTTGCCGCCCGGCGCCGAAGTCACTTTTTTCAGCGACCACCTGGCCAGCGAGGATGCCCTGGTTGAGCGTCTGTCCGGTTTCGACGTTGTTATGGGTATGCGGGAGCGCACTCCCTTCCAACGCTCGCTGCTGGAGCGCCTGCCCAACCTGCGTTTGCTGGTCACCACCGGGCGGCGAAACGCCTCGTTCGACATCCAGGCGGCAACCGACCTTGGCCTCGCCGTCTGCGGCACCGACGGCGCGGGCGAGGGGCCGACGGAGCTGACCTGGGGCCTAATTCTTGGCATCGTGAGGCAGATTCCCTTGGAAGACCGGCTTTCGCGGGAAGGCAAGTGGGGCGCCACTGTCGGCATGGGCCTGAAGGGCAAGACCATCGGACTGCTGGGGCTGGGTCATATCGGCTCGCTGGTGGCGCGGGTCGCCACTGCCTTTGATATGAACATCATCGCGTGGAGCCAGAACCTGACCGCAGAACGCGCCCGCGAGTGTGGCGCCACACTGGTGGACAAGGATGCGCTGTTCCGTGATTCGGACATCCTGTCGGTCCATTTGGTGCTTGGACAGCGTACCCGGGGACTGGTGGGGACCCACGAATTGGCCCTGATGAAATCGACGGCCTATCTGGTCAACATCTCGCGCGGCCCCATCGTGGACGAGGCCGCGCTGGTGGACGCGCTGCAACGCAGGGCCATCGCCGGCGCCGCGCTGGACACCTTCGACGTGGAGCCGCTGCCGGAAGGCCATCCACTGCTGCAACTGGACAACACGCTGATCTGCCCCCACTTGGGCTACGTAACCGACGATTCATACACCGCCATGTACGCGGGGGTAGTCGAGGACATTCGCGCCTTCGCCAGCGGCGAGCCGGTGCGGATGATCAACGGGGATGTGCTGACCGCCCCGCAGTTCCGGGGGTATCAGTAGGATGCAATCTCAATCGCTGGGTAAGTTGAAGAAGGAGTTTCAGAGATGAGCCTGGATCAAGAAATAAAAGACAGGCGCGCGGAAATACGCAGCGACGGCTACCCGATGTCCATCGGAGAACTCATCAGTGTCTACCAAGCCGATGAGATGGACATACATCCTGAATTTCAGCGGTTTTTTCGGTGGAGTGATGAGCAAAAATCCCGGCTCATCGAGTCCATTCTGCTGGGCATTCCTCTGCCGTCAATTTTCGTGTCCCAGAGAGAGGACGGAGTGTGGGACGTGATTGACGGGTTGCAAAGACTCTCCACCATATTCGAGTTGGTTGGCATTCTCAAGAAAGACAACAGCGAGATATTTCCACCCTTAACACTAAGAAAAACTAGGTACTTACCCTCGATGGACGGGAAAAAATGGGAAGACGACAACCCTGCTATATCCATAGGAAACACAAACCGGCTACTCATTAGGCGCTCGAAAATCGACGTTAAGATAATCCTACGGGAGAGCAGTGAGTCGAGCAAGTACGAGCTGTTCCAGCGGCTCAACACTGGTGGATCTCAATTGTCCGACCAAGAAGTCAGAAACGTAATCCTAATCACGGTCAATCCCGACGCTTACCGATGGATATCGGAGTTGGCTCAAGACGAGAACTTTCAGGCTTGCATCGTCTTGTCAGACAAGATGCTGAGTGAGCGATACGACCTTGAACTGGTTACACGATTTCTAGTGTTCCGAAACATCGAAGAAAACGAACTACGTTCTGTGGGAAATATAGGTGATTTTCTCACCGACCGAATTTCTGAAATGGCCCAAGCTGATGATTTTCAAGCATTGCGAGAAAGAGAGGGATCGGTGTTCAAATCTACGTTTGACTGGCTGGCAAATTCGCTGGAAGAGCGTAGTTTTCGGAAATATGACCTCGTTAAAGGCAAGCACCTTGGCGGATTTCTAATCTCGGCGTTTGAATCTATAGCTCTCGGGATCGGTCATAACGTGGCATCCTACGACAGCAATATGCCGCTCCAGGAAGTCGAAGACACAGGCAGAGGGTTATGGGACAACCCTGAATTCTTATCCCACAACGGTAGCGGTGTGGACACGCGGGCCAGATTGCGCTTTAACATTCCGCTCGGGCGCCAACTGTTCGACCTATGAGGATACGCTCATTAGACCAACTGGTACAGGTATTGGACGATGATTTAGCATGGCGTAAAAGAGAGTTGACAACCCTGAAGTTAATGCAGGAGAAGAATCCCCGCAGGCATCAGCGGGGGCTATTGCTGCGAGCCGCAGTCTGCCTCCTTTACGCTCATTGGGAAGGGTTTGTAAAGACAGCAGCAACCAGCTATATCTCCTTCATCGCAACCCGTGGGCTGAGGTACCGCGACCTCACTCCCAACTTCGTGGCTTTAGGGTTACGCACGGAGATTCGGGAAGCCGGGCAATCTAACCACCCGACCAGCCATACAGGTATTGTGGCAAGACTGGTGTCTGATTTGTCTGACAATGCCGAAATAGATTGGCGGAATTCGGTTAACACTCGCTCTAACCTGAACGCCGAAACGTTGAGAGAAATCTTGACGCTGTTGGGGCTGGATGAGAGAGACTACTTATCCAAAGGCCCTTTGCTGGATGAAAAGTTGTTATCTAACAGGAACCGCGTAGCCCACGGCGAGCGAGTGGAGATTGACTCAGATGACTACGATGTGCTGCACAGTGAAGTAATTCAGTTGGTTGACCGATTCAGTACAGATGTACAGAATGCCGCAGTCACGGGACTATTCCGCCGCTCTCCGGTTCAATAACAAGGAGACGTCATAATATCAGGAGAAACGCATACATGAAAGCTGTACGCATCCACGAATTCGGCGGCCTCGACGTGCTCAACTGGGAGAACGCCCCAGACCCCGAGCCGCGCCCCCACCAAGTGCTTATCAAAGTGGACTCCGCCGGGGTGAACTACGCCGACCTGATGCGACGGGGCGGCAACTATCCCGGCCCCGACCTGCCATCGTCACTGGGACTGGAGGCGGCGGGAACGGTGGTTGAGGTCGGCTCCGAGGTCACCGGGCTGTCCGTGGGGCAGCGGGTGATGGCGATGGGGCCGGGCGGGCAGGCCGAGCTGGTCGCGGTCAACGGCAACTTCGTCTTCCCCTACCCCGAAACCGTTGACCCGGTGCAGGCCGGCGGAATGCCCATCGTATTCCTGACGGCCTATCATCTGCTGAAGACCCGCGGGCAACTGGAGCCGGGGCATACCGTGCTGATCCAGGCCGGAGCCTCGGGCGTGGGCACCGTGGCCATCCAGTTCGCCAAGGCTTGGGGCGCCCGCGTTATCGCCACCGCATCCACCCAGGAGAAGCTGGACCTGTGCCGCTCTCTGGGCGCCGACGAGACCATCAACTACACCGAGCAGGACTTCGAGGAAGTCATCAGCGAGCAGACCGGCGGAAACGGCGTGGAGCTGATTCTGGAATGTGTCGGCGGCCCGGTGCTGGAGAAGAGCCTGCGCTGCGTCGCCTCCTACGGCCGGATGATCACCTACGGCAACGCCTCCGGCACCCCGGCCAACCTGCCGGCAGTCGAGATATTCGCGGCCAACCGCACGGTCATCGGGTTCAGCATCGGTCGCTCCCCTCAGGGCACGTTGGACCATCAGGCCGCCATGGCCGAAATCTTCCCGCTGCTGGCAGACGGCAAGGCGCGGCTGGTGGTTGACCAGGTTCTGCCCATGTCCGAAGTTGCCACCGCTCACCAGCACCTGGCCAATCGCGGCACCCGGGGCAAGGTCATACTGACGCCATAGGTATTTCTGTACACCATGTGGCGCAATGCCATCTTGATCTTCGACCGGAGGGAATATGGGAACGCGGGTCTGGGCCACCATTTCCGTGGTTGCGGTGCTCCTGGCGCTGCTGACTGGACTAGCGGCTTGTGGCGGGTCCGCATCCGATGTCTCCTCCGAGAGAGGGGACAATCTGGAGTCCGGGGCTGCTGGCCCTGCTGGGGCTGCGGCCACTACTGCGCCGGCGGCGCCCACGGCCGCAGCTCCGGCGTCCCGTGGCGCCACAGCCGCCCCTGCGGCTACGCGGGCCCCAAGGCAGGCGTCCGAAGAAGTAGCCCTCGAGCAGGGGTCAACACGCTTCTACCAGAACACCCCCCTGAACGACGAGGCCTTGAGAAGCATCGTTCCCCAGAACCGCGTCATCGTGCGGACGGTAGACATCGGCATTATCGTTCGCAACGTGCCTAGTGCCAGAGAGGAAATTGCTTTGCTGGCCGAAGGAATGGGGGGATGGGAGGTCACCTCCGAGCGCAGCCAGAGGCATGAGGCAAGTATTTCAGTGCGGGTTCCGGCGGAGTTGCTGGGGCAATTTCTCCAACGTCTCAGGGACACGGCTGCCGAGGTGGAATTCGAAAATTCCACGAGCCAGGACGTGACCGCCGATTTCGTGGATAATGAGGCCCGGCTAAACGTATTGCGGCGCACCGTGGCCCGGCTGCTGGAGTTCCACTCACGAGCAGTAAACGTCGAAGAAACCGTGAACCTCGAGGCCGAACTGTCGAGAGTTCAGTTGGAAATCGAGGGAATCCAGGGCAGGCTCAGATTCATGGCCGAGACCTCCGCCTACTCGCTGGTAAATGTTGTTCTTACCACCGCGCCCGGCGAGATGCCAGTAGAATTCGGCTCCGACGCCACCTTCCGCGCTGGCGAGAGCGCAAAATTCCGGGCCACGTTCCGTCCGCCAGCTGGCGTAGATACGTTCAATTTTACTTGGGATTTCGGCGACGGGTCGGAGCCGGTGGAAGGGACCCGCACCGCTTCCACCACCAACGCGGGCGAGAGGGTGACAGCCACCGTATCCCACACCTATACCAACGTTCAGGAGTCGCCCTACATAGTCCGACTGGACGTTCGCGGCATCGGGGATGCCGGCATATTCCTAGGGACGGACACGGTGATAGCCACTGTGACCCAGATTCCGGGGATAGAGGTCTTCGCTGGTGAGGACCGGGTGGCGGACGAAGGCGACGAGGTGGAATACACCGGATCCTTCACCCGCCCGGAGAACCTGACGGACTTCAGGTATCGATGGGACTTCGGCGACGGCTCAGCCACAGTGTTTGAAGTGCCGGAGGAAGGCGAGACCAGGGCAGTGGCGAAGCATACCTTCCCCAACTACCGCCCCGACCCATACCCGGTTGTACTTACCGTAATAGCCCAGAGCGAAGCTGGGGAAATACGCGGCTTCGGCGCCTTCAACGTAAGTGTCGCGGAGGTCGAGGGCTTCGTTGTCGCCGGATGGGACGTTGGCAGCACCTTCAAGTCGGCAGTGCGGGCGCTGTCCGTAGTCGGCAAGGCGCTGCTGACCATCGTGATTTGGGTGGGCATATTCAGTCCGGTGTGGCTGACCGTTATCGCCGCCGTGATTTTCGTTCCTCGCATCATGCGCCGCTTCGGGTGGGGGCCGGGCAGCATCCTGCCGGTTCCTGTGCCGCCCGCTCCCTGGCAACCCGGGCGCCACGATACAGTTCCGGCCAGGCCTGTCGGGGCTGCCCCGCCGCCCGCACCTGAACCCCAGGCAGCAGCTGGACCCGCCCCGGTTGTGGAGGGTCAACCCACTGACGTATGGGAAGAGGAACAACCAACGCTGCTCTGTTCCAACTGCGGCGTCGTGTACCCGGCCACTGACCCCAGCGGGCGGCCTGCGAGGTTCTGCCCATCCTGCGGGGCGGAGTCCCCATCGCCCGGCGACGAAGAACGTCTGCCCAATGCCTGATATGGAGGATGACGAATGTCGCGCGCCCGTGAGCTTTTCCGAGAGGTTCTGGCCCGCCCCCACTGCACGCTGGCGGCCAACATCTTTGACCCGCTGTCGGCCCACATCGCCCATATGCTTGACTACGAGGTCTGTGTGCTTTCCGGCTCGGTGGGCAAGATGGCCAACCTGGGAGTACCCGACATAGCGCTTTCCAATATGTCCGACGTGGTGGACCACTGCCGACGCATCACCCGCATCGCCGACGTCTCACTAATGGTGGACGCCGAGGACGGTTTCGGCAACGCCGTGAACGTCGTCCGCACGGTGCGGGAGATGGAGGCCGCGGGCGTGGCCGGCATCGAAATCGAAGACAATTTCGTGCCGCGCCGGTTCAATGTGGCCGACCCCGGCCTCGTTTCCACGGAAGAGCAGGTGGGCAAGCTGGAGGCGGCGGTAGCGTCCCGAACCGACCCGACCACCGTCATAGTGGCCCGCTCCGCCGCGCTGGGGCTGTGCCCGCTGGACGAAGCGCTGGAGCGCATCCAGGCCTACTCCCAGACCGGCGCCGAAGCCCTGATGCTCACCGGCTCCCGCAACCGCGAGCAGCTCGAGGCAGTGCACGGCGTAACATCCCTGCCCCTATGCGTCCTCAACCCGCCCGCCGATGCCCGCAACGACCAGGCCTTCCTCGACGCCAACGGCGTGCGAATTCTGATGCTGGGCAACCCGACCTTCGCCGTGGCGGTCAAAGCCATCTATGACAGCCTCAAGCGCCTGAAGGACGGCGGTATGATGGAAGACCTCGCGGAGCAACAGGCCTCGCCGGAGCTGCTGCGCCAAGTCAACCGCACCGACGAGTTCATCGCGCTCCAGGAGCGCTACCTGCGGGGCTAGGATGGTGGCATCCCCGAAGAATGATATGGAGTGAATATGGTTCAATTGATTGACAACCGGCTGAATCTGGCGCGCGAACTGTTGCAGGCAGGGCGCGAAGAATTCGCCCGTGCGGAGGAAGCCAAGGGCGGCGCGGCAGTAATCGGACTGCGGAATGCCTGCGGGAAGGGCTGGCTGGCAGCCTTGGAGTCCACCAACTGTTACTTTCTGATACAAGGCGTACCAGAATCGGAGTTGCCTGAAAACGACCGGGGGAGATATTATTTTGCCGGCAAGTATATGGATCGCGCAATGGTGAAAAACTACATTTACATCCGGCAAACCTTCCACATCTTTGGATACTACGAAGGCATCGTCGAGTTCGACGATATGCCCCGCTATTTCAGCGAGTTGGAAGAGTACATCAACGAGGTCGAGGAGTCCGGCCGCAACGGATCCAGCGAATGACTCATCCCAGGTAACAGCGTCCCTACCCGCCGCGCAGGAAGGTCAGCACGTGGGAGGCGTACTCCCGCGGTTTCTCGAAGGGAACCCAGTGGCCGCAGTTGTTCAGCAGGACCAGGCGGGAGTCTTCTAGGTTGTTCAGGGCGGCGATGCCGATTTCGAAAACGCACATCCGGTCGTAGCGCCCCCAGATGATCAGGCTGGGGGCCGTTATGTTGGGCAGGTCAACCCCGTGGTCGTAGGGCACGCTGACTGATTCGGCGTCGGCCTTGATGTGGTCGGGGTTGCCGGTGTAGTTGTTGTGGATGTAGTCCACCAACTCCTCGGTGACCAGCGCGTTGTCGTCGATGTGCGTCCGCAGGTAGCGGCGCACGTTGTCGTGGGTGGGGTTGTCCCGCACCTCGCGGGTAACCAGGCTGCCCTCTGACGGGCGGTTGCCCATCAGGTACAGGTCGCCGCCGGTCTTGATGTGGCAGGCGCCGAACACCAGCTTGTCCACCCGCTGCGGCTCCTTCATCGCCAGCACCATCGCCGACTGCCCACCCTGCGAGTTGCCGACGAGGTGCGCTTTTTCGATACCCAAGGCGTCCATCAGGCCAAGAGCTGTGCGGGCCTGGAGGTTGTGCAGCGGCTCGTTGTAGACCACCGGCCCGGTGCGCCCGAAGTTGGGCAGGTCCATCACGATGCAGCGGTAGCGCCGGGCGAAGGCGGGCAGTATCTTGTGAAAGGTTATCCAGCCGGTAGTGCCTGGGCCATAGGAATGAAGCATGAACACCGGGTCGCCCTCGCCAACGTCATGAAAATGCACTGGTATATCGCCCACCATGACGGTCTTGCTGGTGGATTCTTCAGTGAAAATCGAGGTAGTCATGCTGCTTCGCTCCAGCGTATTTTTGGGCGAATGGGACCGAGCCATCATTTGGCGTAGGGTAGCACAGCCGTGCGCCCCTGTATTGCCGGTGAAATGCGGCCGCCGAATCTGTTGACGTCTAAACTACGGGGGCTTCCTTGAAGTGGGGCATGACTTCGGTGGCGAACAGCTCTATGGAGCGCATCACCTTCCAGTGGGGCAGGCCGGCGAATCCGAAGTTGCCGAAAACATGGTTGATGCCCGCCTCTTGCGTCTCCTTCAGGCGCTCGACCACCACCTCCGGTGTGCCGCGGAGGGGCGGCAGCCCAGCGTGGCCCACGTCGTCGCGGCGGTCGCGGTCGCTCTGGCGGTTGGCCCAATGCTCGTAGCCCTTGGCGACTTTCCCGTTCTTGTCCACGGGCATCCCGATGGGCGCGCCGTTGCTGCCTGCGGAACGCAGAATGCGCGACGAGAAGTCCTCAAGGCCGACGGGGTCGCGCTCGGCTTCTTCCATGGTCGGGGCCACGTAAATGGACTTGGACATCGGCGGGTCGAGGTGAGCGTGGGGATGCCCGTACTCATCCATCTTGTCGCGCCACAGCTTGATTACCTGGGGGGCCTGGCCGAGGATGTCAGTGGGGCCGCCCGCGATCACCTGAATCTTGCGGCTCGCGGCGAAGTCAATGCTGGCCGGGCTGGTGCTGACGGCCTGGAACAGAGGCGGATATGGCTTCTGGACCGGCTTGGGCAGCACCCAGAGGTCGTCAACATTGGTGTACTTGCCGTGGAACGTCAGCCGCTCCTCGGTCCATGCCTTGATGATGACGTCGACCGCCTCCTGGAACCGCTCGCGGCTGGTGTCTATGTCAACCCCCACGCCGTCGAACTCCTGCTGCTGGTAGCCGGCGCCGATGCCGAAGTTGAAGCGGCCGTTGCTGATGACGTCCAGCATAGCCACCTCCTCGGCCACCAGCACCGGGTTGTGCAGCGGCAGAACGATGACCGCCGTTCCGATGCGGATGTTCTTGGTGCGCCCGGCGACTGCCCCCAGGAACGACCAGATGCCCGAAAGAAGACCATGCCGCGAAAAGCGGTGTTCACCCAGCCAGGCCTCCTCGATGCCCATTTCGTCGGCGTATACGATCTGCTCCAGCGCGTCGTTCAGCGCCTGCTGCTGGGTGAAGTCCTCGTGGTAAGGGACTATGGTAAAGATTCCGAACTTCATGCCGGCCCCCGTTACTGGCGTGTTTGAATTTTCCATACTCTACTACACCAATGGACAGAATGCACCGGATGATTGATACTGTTGAATGGAGCCGCTATCCATGCCTAGCAGGGGTGCCGAAATGGTTGCCACTGGCCGGAAACATCAGATTATTGACCTCGAAACAGGCCAGCTTGACCGGCGTATTTTCGTTGACCCGGACATCTATGCCGAGGAGCAGGAGAAGGTGTTCGGGCGGGCCTGGCTGATGATCGGCCACGAGTCGTTGGCGCCGAAGCCCAACGACTTCTTCCACACCTACATGGGTGAAGAGCCGGTCATACTCTGCCGCGACGGCCAGGGCCACCTGCGGGCTTTCCTGAATATGTGCCGCCACCGGGGCAACCGCATCGTCCGCACCGACGCCGGCAACGCCCGCAACTTCGCCTGCGCCTATCACGGCTGGACCTACTCCAATCAGGGCGAGCTGGAGTATCTCCCAGGGGAGGAGGAGGCATATTACGGCGCGCTTGACCGAGAGCGCCTGCGGCTGGTGGAGGCTCGCCTGGATACCTACGCCGGCATCGTATTCGCCACCTGGGACCAGAGCGCGCCCAGCCTGGACGACTACCTGGGCGACGCCCGCTGGTTGCTGGACGTATCGTTCAACCGCCTGGATAACGGCACCGAGGCACTGGGCCCCATCAAGTGGCTGGAGCCGGTGAACTGGAAGACGGCAGTGGACAACTGCTCCGACAACTATCACGTCCCCACAACGCACCTGTCTGCCATCATCGTGCAGGGGCGGCACAGCGGCATTCCACGGCTGACCCACGAGGCGCAGTTCCAGTCGGAGAGCAAACACCTGTTCGTCAACGGCCATTCGCTGACCATGCGGTTTCTGGAGCGGGCCGACCAGGCGCGGCAGACACACGGCATCACCGCCGAAAACCGTGAGGCTTTCGAGGAGTATTATCGCCGGACGCTGGCCGAGTCGGAGCGCCGTCTGGGCAACCTGCGGGCGCGTCGGCTGCAACTGGGCAACCACAGCCTGTTTCCCAATGGCGTCCTCGGCCTGCGCCTGGCCCACCCACGTGGCCCTCTGCAAACCGAATTCTGGCACTTCGTGGTGCTGGAAAAGGATATGCCGGAAGACCTGAAGACCGCCCTGCGCCGGGGCAGCTCCAACTATAACGGCGTCAACGGCATCTTCGAGCAGGATGACATGGACAACTGGCGCGGCGTGACCAACTCCGCCCTCAGCCCAATAGGGCGCAGGTACGCGCAAGATCTCTCCATGGGATTAGGCCACGACCGCCGACATCCAGACTTTCCCGGCGTGGTGGCGGAACGCTACACTTCGGAGAGCAACCAGCGACTGTTTTACCAACGCTGGGAGCAGTTCATGAACGCCGGGAACTGGGAGGACATCCCGCTGGAGCCGAAGGTCATGGAATATGAGGGCACGGCTACCCTGCGAGGCTAGGGGAAACGCCCTCACCTAAACCCTCTCCCCCTCAGGGAGAGGGGATGACGCCGGGAGCGCAAGAGACATGGCTACCCAGAGTCAGACCCAGACAGCGTCCAACATGGAACTCTGGCATGAACTGATGCAGTTCTATATCAGGGAGGCGTGGCTGCTGGACGATCGCCGCTTCCAGGAATGGCTGGACCTGTTCACCGACGACGTGTTCTATTTCATGCCCCGCCGCCTGAACATTCATCGCCACGAGACAGAGCGGGAGCTGACTCCCGTGGGCGACTTGGCGATTTTCGAGGACGACAAGACCTATATGCGGATGCGCGTGGAGCGCCTGGAGACCGGGATGGCCTGGGGGGAAGATCCGCCGTCCCGCACCCGCCACCTGGTTGGCAACCTGGTGGCGGATCCGCAGCCCAACGGCGAGGTCAAGGCGAAGACAGCTTTCATCCTCTACCGTTCCCACCACGAGACGGAGGAGAATGTCTTCGCCGGCTACCGGAACGACATTCTGCGCCCGTGGGACGGGGACTGGAAGATCGCCCGACGCACTATCGTCTTGGACTCCAATGTGATCTTGGCCAAGAACCTGAGCGTCTTTTTCTGAGAAACTATAAACTCCCACTACGCCGGGGCAAAAAGTAAGGGGCGGCCATCTGGCCGCCCCGCTGGTTGAGTTGGTAGTTGTGCGCCGCAGCGAGGTGTGACGCTATTGGGCGTGGGGTCCCTGAGTGATGGGGGCGTCTACTACCTTGAAGCCCCGTTCCGAGCCGGGATCCAACTCGACTTGTAGACCGACAAAGGGGCCAATCTTGTTATTAAACACGTCTACTACGTCCTGGCCCTTTTCGGGGTAGCCCAGGCGCTGTAGCCAGTTGGGCAGTACGGCTTCTGCGCCGGCCCGCCTACTGAGAGCCTGAGCCTCGGGACCGAATTCCACCAGCTCCAGACCCTCCTCGATGTTGCGGGTGATGCCCGTAACGTTGTGGATGGCGGTCAGACGCAGGGCTTCCAGCTCCTGTTTGGCGCCCTCTTCCAGAAGAATCTGCTGAATATCCGCCGAAATGTCAGCCCAGACGTCACCGTTGATTACGTTAGTGGTGGAGTTGAAGCTGTAGAGGCGACCGTTCATGTAGTCGGTCACTTCGTACCAGCGCTGGCTGAGGCCCGGATTGGCGCCGGTTACGCCGGCGTCCAGAATGCCGCGCTCCAGCGCGGTGTATACCTCGGCGAAGGCCATGAACTGGGCCGCCGCGCCCATGTAGTTAATCCAGTCGGACAGCTCGGCCGAGTGGCTGCGGGTCTTGAGGCCTACGAAGTCCTCCGGGTTTTCCAGCTTTTTGTTGCTGAAGAAGAACTGATCGTCGCCGGCAATCCAGTTGCGCATCAGCACCTGGGCCCCCAGCTCTTCCGTGTAAACCCGGTTCAGATCGGGCGCGATGTTGGTCAGCACTTCGTAGTGAGTCTGATGGTCGGGCCACAGTCCCCAGATGTACTGCACGGCTAAGGCGGGGAACTCACCGCCCACGTAACCGCCGTAGATTTCGGTCATGCCCAAGGTACCGGAGGCCAGGAGGGTCGCAGTGTCGGTGCCAGCCAGACCCAACTCGGGGAATGACGTGATGTTGATGGTGACCTGCCCCTCGGTGCGTTCCTGGACATTGGGCACAAAGTATGTCTTCTGGTGCTTGCACCAGAGCAGGGTGCTGTTGATGCAGGTGTGCTGCAGCTCGACGTTTTCGCCCGACGAGGTCAATGGAGTCGGGTCAATCAGCTTGGCCGTCTCCAGCAGCTGCCGGTAGTAGTCAGACTCAAACACCCACCTTACATCCATAATGGCGTCCAAAGGCACGTTGCCGTCGTCGTCGCCTAGGTCGGTGCCGTAGGTGGACGCGAACTCGTCGTATACAGACGGGCCCACCAAGGCTGCGAAGTTTCCGTCGCCTATGTAGATGGCGCCGGGGCCGCCGGCGTACTCAGCGGCGTAGGCTTTCAGCTCGTCGCTGATTTCCCACATCATGGCGTCGCCATCTTCTTCCATGGCCTCAGTAGGCGCAGGGATTGCAGTTGGTGGGACGGGGGTATCGGTGGGTACGGGGGTGGCCGCTTCCCCGCAAGCCACCAATAGTGCCATCATCAACACGATGGCGAAAGACATGATTACCGTGGATCGCATGAACACCTCTCCTTTTGGAAATTGGGTATTTGCTTCGCGCACCGCCGGACATGGGTAGGCGAGTCCCCCAATGCGCGGCGGAAAACAGCCAACTTATCGTATCACAATTTGACCGAATACGTAAGAATATAATCGGAATCATGGCTGGTTCAGTTATGTCACGTTGATTTCAGAATATATGTTGACCTATTTGGGTTGCAATAATACATATATCTTCTGAATTTCACTGAATGCGAATCATACCGCCCGGCAGTTCACTGCTCGTTTCCCGGAATCAGGAAAAGGGGGCAGGTTTTCGGCCTGCCCCCGCGAAGTTGGCGCATGAAAGCCCAATCGGGCTTGAGTGTGGTGGCTAGTCTTCGCTCATGGTGAAGGGAATTACACCAGGCATCCACCACTTTTCCCAGCTATCGTTCACCCGCTGCTGGAAGTGGGCGATGTCCTCGGCCGTGAAATGGGCGAAGCGGCCCTGGCGGGACAGATAGTCCTCGATTGGCTTCCGCTTCCGGATGCCCTTGGCGATGGAGCGGCTGGGCCCGTTGAGTGTCAGTTCGCCGTCGATAATCTCGTACTGCACCCACAGACCCGTCTCGATGGCCAGCATCCCCAACTCGTGGGAGTACTTGGGATCGTAGTCCCAGCCCTTGGGGCAAGGGTCGATGTTGTGGATGAAGGTCGGCCCGCCGATGGTCAGAGCCCTGCGTATCTTGTTGTTCAAATCCAGCCCGTATGAAGCGCAGGAAGTGGCGATGTAACGGACGTCGGGGTGCCCGACGGCCAGCATCGGCGCGGTGTTCTTCTTCCAGCGGGTGTTCATGATGCGGTGCACCTTGCCCGGAGGGCTGAAGGTGCTGTTGGCGCCCCAGGGCGAGCTGCCCGACACCTGGATGTCGGTGTTGGCGTAGGACTCGTTGTCGTAGCATAGGATGAGCAGATTGTACTCATCATGCTGCAGGGCCGCCGAGATAGCCGACAGGCCCATGTCCACGCCGCCGCCGTCGCCGCAGAAGGCGATTACGTTGATCGGCTCCTTGTGCATCTTGCCTTTGCGCATCATGGATGCCAGACCCGCAGCAGTGCCGGTGGCCGCGCTGCCGGAGGAGCCGAGCTGGGTGTGCATCCACGGCACCACCCACGGTGTGCTGTAGTAGGTGGTGTTGGCCACATACATACAGCCGGTGCTGCCCAGCACGATGGAGCGGGGCCCGGCGGCCTTGATCAGCAGCCGCATCGTCAACGCCGATTCGCAGCCCTGGCAGGTGCGGTGCCCGGAGGAGTAGAACTCCTCCACCGGGATGTTCTTGACGCCCCTGACCTGGGGCAGGTCGGTCGCAGTCATCATGGTGGTCATAGCTCTTACTCCCTTACCGCAATCCAGGTGGTTTCCTGCTCAATTCTACCAGTAGCGACCGCCTTCTCGGTAGTCTCCACCATTTCGTTCACGTCCTTGACCATCACTTCGCGTCCGCCCAGCCCGGCGATGAAGTTAAGCATCATCGGGCGTTCCTGCAGCGGATAGAGGGTAGAACGCAGTTCATGGAACAGGACTCCGCCGAATGAGGGCGAGCCGTAGGAGTAGTCCCGGTCAATGACGGCGATGCCCTTGGCGCCCTTCAGCGCGTTTTGCACCTCTTCCGCGGCGAAGGGGCGGAAGAACTTGATGCGGAGGAAGCCGACCTTCTTGCCCTGCTCCCGCATCCGGCGAACCGCGACGCGGGTGGGCATGGCCAGGGTGCCCATGCCGACGAGGATAATCTCAGCGTCCTCGGTCATGTACTCTTCGATGAACGGGCTGGGATCGCCGCGTCCGAAGACTTCCTTGAACTCGTCGTAGGCCTCGTAGATCACGCCCACGGTCCGGCGCATGGCCTCGTCGGTCTGGCGGCGGATTTCCATCAGCCAGTCCTCGTTGACCTGCGGCGCGATAGTTATGGGGTTGTCGGGGTGCAACTGCAGCTCGTGCCGGTTGTAGCTGGGCAGGAAGCGCTCCACCTGCTCGCGGGTCGGCACCTGCACTATGGCCTGTGAGTGAGTCAGGAAGGACCCGTCGCAACTGACGGCAAAGGGAAGCAGCACCCTGCGGTCCTCGGCCACCCGGTAGGCCAGCAACGCCGTGTCCAGCGCCTCCTGGGCCGTGGCCACCCAGTACAGGTGCCAGCCCAGATCGCGGACGGCCATTGCGTCGTTGTGCTCCACGCCAAAGGCGCCGGGGTCATCCAGGGCGCGGTTGCCGACCATGGCCACCACGGGCATTCGCAGGCCGGCGGTCACGGTGATGGCCTCGAAGGCGTAGAACCAGCCGACGCCGCTGGAGCCGCAGAAGGTGCGGGCGCCAACCGCCGAGGCGTGCTTGACGATCTCGAACTGGGAGTGCTCGCTCTCGGCGACTATGAAGTCGCAGTCGAAAACGCCGTCGGCCTTGAGCTTCGACACGTACTGCATGACCGTGTCGTAGGGCCGGATGGGATAGGCGGTAATCACGTCCACGTCGGCCAGGGCGCAGGCGATGGCGATGGCCTCGGAACCGCTTATCAGCTCCTCGGTGGACTCCGTGAACATCTCGGTCTGAACGGTGGTCATTAGTCTGCCTCCGCTTCCTGCAACTCTTCGGCATAGCCGCCGACGTGGTGGAAGCCGTGGGTACGGGTCTCAGCCTTCTGCTTGTCTACCAACTCAATCATCCACTTGTTGTAGCCGTCTTTGTCCTTCCGCCACCACTCCCACTGGCTGTTGTGGTCGTTGAACTCGGCCTCGTTAACCATGGTTACGCAATCAGGCACGGGACAAACGGCCTCACAAACGCCGCAGCCGCAGCAGGACTCCATATTGGCGTCATACAGTCCATCGGGGGTGACGTCGAAGCAGGTGTCGGGACACTGGAGCCAGCAGAGAGTGCACTTGATGCAGGTCTCAAAGTTGACAACCGGGCGCATGGAACGGGTGCTGTACTTCTTGAACACCTCGCTGCGGCCGGGTACGTATCCGCCTTCTCCCTCGGCGAACTCGCCGCCCTCGGGGAGGGCGCGGATGACCAGGCCCTCTTCCATGCTTTTCCAACCGGGCAGGGTGAACTTCATCTCCCGCTGGTTGCCGCCCTCGCCGGGCTCAACCGGGCGGGTGGCGGTGCGGTCGAAGGAACGCTGGGCCGATGCGATCTTGGCGCCGCCGCCCATCTGCTCCTCAATGGTTTCCAGCATAGCCTCAAGGCTCACCAGATCCGGGCAGACCTTGCAGAGGGCGCCCAGGACACGGGCATCGGTGTGGTCGTCCTTGTAGACCCACAGACCGGAGAAGCTGGGGATGCCGGTGACGATGGACAGGTTGTAGGGGGATTCCTTGGGGTGGATGTCCTCGAGCAGCGCGTCGGCCTGCTGCCGCGAGGTCACTATCAGGGTACCGCCGGGCTTGGTCAGTTCATTAATGGGCTGGAGACCGTACCAAGCCCAGGATTCGATGCCTTTGCACATGGTGTCGTCAACATTGATGGTGACGTCTACGTTGGTGGCTTGGTATACCGCCAGGCTTTCTTCCAACTCTTCCGCGTCATCGGCCACGATGGCGAACTGCTTGGCGGGAATGCCGTTGCGCTCCGGTGAGTCGCCGTAGCGGCCGAAGGCGGTGCCAATCTTGCCATCCTTGCGGGCGGCAAACACTATGGAGCGGACAATGTTGCGGGCCAGGGTCTTCTGGAAGATGCCCCGGTACACGACCTCCACAGCAAGGGTGGACATACCTTTCCTCCTTAGTTTGGGTCCCTTTCCAAGTTCTGAATTTCCACGCAGGACATGGGGTGCGCACGATTTACATGGCTCTGAAGGTGTGTTTCCGGCGTCCCCTGTGGCCCGGTGATTTTTTTGGATGCCGCAGTTCACCGTGCAATCTTAACATATTCGCGCCAAATAAGGGGGAATCCGGTTGCAGCCGCAACATTTCTGAGCGCGCGTCACGCTGTGATAAAATCGAACTGTTACCGCATGGTTTTGTCCGATCCGTTTTGTCCGATCCGTGGTGAACCGTTCGTAATGTATGGCAGGAGATTGCCTTGGCCCGCGTCGTCCTCTGGCGCATCTTGCTCTCAGTGTTTCCGGCTCTGGCAATCGCGTTGGGTGTCGGCCTTACGGCTGCTGCCTGCATCGGTGGCGACGCCGGAGAGCCCGAGGCCCCCGAAGCGCTGAGCGTCGAGGACCTGCCGCCGGAGTTCGCCAAACTGGCGGAGGTGTGGGAACTGCTGGAGCGGGAGCATATTGACGCCGGAACCCTGGACCCTGCTGCACTGACAGACGGCGCCATCCGCGGGATGCTGGATGCCACGGGGGACGATCATGCCTCTTACCTTGACCCAGATCAGTATTCCTTCCAGCGGCAGGACATCCGGGGGTATTTCGAGGGCATCGGGGCCGAGGTCGCCGTTCGCAACGGGTTGATCACCATAGTCGCGCCCATTCCCGAAACCCCGGCGGAGGTGGCGGGAGTCAAGCCGGGCGATGTAATCCTGGAAATAGACGGCGAAAGCGTAGACGGATTGGAACTGTTTGAGGTTATCAATCGCATCAGGGGCGAAAAGGGGACTCCAGTGCTGCTTCTGGTAAGGAGGGACCGCACTGGCGAAACCGAGGAACTGGAAATCATACGCGGCGTAATCCAACTGGAAAGCGTCCGGCTGACCATGCTGGTGGGCCGAATCGGGCATCTCAGGGTCACATCCTTCAGCGGCACAAGCAAGAACGAATTGGAACGCGCCCTGGAGCGGTTCGAGCGTTCCAGGGGGTTGGGACTTGTGGTGGACGTTCGCAACAATCCCGGCGGCCTGCTATCGTCAGTGGTCGACGTTACCAGCCAATTCGTAGACGAGGGGCTTGTCCTCTACCAGTTGGACGGGCAGGGCAACCGCCGCGACTGGAACGCCCAACCGGGCGGCAAGGCGCTGGACGTTCCGGTAGTCGTGTTGATGAACGAGTTCAGCGCCTCTGCCAGTGAGGTGTTCGCGGGGGCCATAATGTCTCACGAGCGGGCCCCGACCATAGGTGTCACCACCTTCGGGAAGGGCAGCGTCAACAACCTGTGGCCCCTCGGCGACGGCTCGGCGATCAATTTCACCATCGGACGTTGGTACACTCCCGATGGAAGGCTGATTGAGGGCGAAGGAATAGACCCAGGCATCGTGCAGGAGGCGTCAGAAGATGATTCGGAAGACCTGCAACTGGACCTCGCCATTAAAGAACTGAACAAACTGATTGAGATCTCACAGGCAACCGCCAGCAACTGAGCCTGGGTTGACCGGGATGTTTTGACATGGCCAAGAAGAAAACCGCCAATACAACGAAGAGCGGCAGCGCCGACGGAATCCGCACGGCGGCCACCAACCGCCGAGCCTTCTTCGACTACGAGATTATGGAGCGGGTTGAAGCCGGATTGGTGCTGACCGGCACCGAAATTAAGTCCCTGCGGGCGGGT
This sequence comes from Dehalococcoidia bacterium, assembly GCA_965261945.1. GTDB lineage: Bacteria > Chloroflexota > Dehalococcoidia > Lucifugimonadales > UBA3495 > VXOI01. The sequence continues at coordinate 586,520 of CBDHEF010000002.1, read as the reverse complement.
AAAATTGACCTCAGCGACGGCTACGCACGGGTCCGCGACGGCGAAATGTGGCTGCACAACACCTACATCGCCCCTTATGACCCGGCAAGCCAGTTCAACCACGACCCGCGCCGTCTCCGCAAGCTGCTGCTGCACCGCGATGAAATCAGCAATCTGGAGAGCGAAGTCGCCGAGAAGGGGCTGACGCTGGTAGCGCTCCGCATTTACATCAAGCGCCATGTAGCCAAGGTGGAGCTGGGGCTGGCAAGAGGCAGGCGGCGCTACGACAAGCGCCAGGCAATCATCAGCCGCGACATGGACCGAGAGGCCCGGAGAGCCGTCGGGGCCGCCAGATACTAGAAGACTTCAAGGTCGATCGAGGAGTATAGAGTTGATTCGCACTCTCAACGGCGTCACGCCCAAGGTTGCCGAGACCGCTTGGGTGAGTGAGTTTGCCTACGTGGTCGGAAACGTGGAAATCGGCGAGTACGCCAGCATCTGGCCTGGAGTGACCGTCCGGGGCGACGGCGACGATGCCATCGTTATCGGCGATTACGTCAATATACAAGAGGGGGCGGTGATTCACGGCAACGGCCTGACGCTGGAAGACCACGTGTCGGTCGGCCACAGCGTGGTGGTGCATTGCGACCTCGTGGGACGCGGTTCACTGCTGGGCAACAACTGCACAGTGCTGAATAAGGTGACGCTGGGAGAGAACTGCCTGGTCGCGGCCAATTCCGCGGTACTCGCCGGGGCGCAGATACCGGCCAACTCTTTCGTGACCGGAGCGCCCGCGCAGGTCAAGCGGGCGGTAACGGAGAAGCAACTGACGGCCATGCACCACACCAGCGAGGAGCTGGTAAAGCGCGCCAAGTGGTTCAAGGACAGCGGGCTTTAGAACATCTATCGAGACAAGGGAATACGCGACAGAATATCGCGTATTCCCTCCATTAGTCCCTTGAGTCGCGACTGCCGCTCTCCCTGCGCTGACTGTTGCTGCTGCAACGAGCCTATAAGCCCCTCCAGGGAGTCAATTCGCTTCATTGCGATTTGAAACAGGCCCAGAAAAAGGCCCGCTAACGCCACACCTACCGAAACAACGGAAATTATCAATGATGTCATGCCATTACTATATGACTGGCAATTTTCAATCGCCAGTGATTTCAGGCGTCCATAACTAACTCCATCATCTTAATCTCCCAGCCACCGGCAGAACAGCGTCAGCGAGCCGCTCCATGACGCGAATGCAGTTGGACAGCTCGCTGACCCGGAAGTCGTAGGTCAGTTGGCCGATGCCGATTTCGTGGCAGGCGTGCAGGTCGTCTATGACCTCTTGGGTGCTGCACACCAGAGCGCCGCCGCTGCGCTCGCTGCCCATCTCCGGCAGGCCGATGTCGGTGAAGTGCAGGCTGCGTTTCAGCGAAACCGTTACGTCGTCCACCTGGCGTCCCTCCTGCTCGATTTGCTGGCGCAGGTAGGGGATGTGGGCGGCGACGAACTCCGGCGTCTGGCGCGTCGTGTGCCAGCAGTCGCCGTACTTCGCGGTGCGGCGCAAGGCGGCGCGGGTGTGGCCGCCCACCCAGATGGGCAGCGGGTTCTGCACCGGCTTGGGATAGAACTGGATGCCGTCGAACTGGTATCGCTTGCCGTGATGAGCAGGCTGGTCGTCGTACCACAACGTGTGGAAAATCTGGAGAAACTCGTCGGTCAGCGGCCCGCGCTCGGCGTAGCTCACGCCCAGGGTGTCGAACTCCTTTTCCAACCAGCCGACTCCCACCCCGCAGATCATGCGCCCGCCGGTCAGCGAGTCGAGCGAGGCAAACATCTTGGCCTGAACCACAGGGTTGCGGTAGGGCAGAATCAACACCGTGCTGCCCAGCTTGATGCGCTCGGTGCAGGCGGCCAGGTAGCCCAGCAGCGTCATAGCCTCCAGGAACGGCTCATCTGTGGGACGGGAAAAGCCGCCCGTTGCGGTGTACGGATACTGTGTCGTCCCCCCCGTGGGCAGCACGATGTGGTCGCCGATGAGCACCGACTCGAACCCCAGCGCCTCCGCCGCCTGCGCGAACTCCCGCAGCCCCGGCCCGTCGGGGATACGGGGCATCGAAACTCCGATTTCCATGCTTCCTACTCCTTGATTACCCATCCGTCCATGGCCCGTGGCAATCTCCGGTCCAAGGACTCGCGCTCAACAGGGCAGCGAAGGCGCCTTCCAATTTCCCATCGCGGGGAAGTTTTCACCATAGCCAGTTTCCAGTTAGGGAGTATACAGTATCAGTATCCATTTGCGGTTGAGGGTATCGGTATCCCGAGATTACCCTCTCCTGTGTCGGTAGGGATTGGCGTCAAGACGCAGCCATACGAAAATCGGGGCTTGATAATGGTCATTCTGTGGCTGTTATGTTGTGGCTGTTATGTAATGTTGCGGCTGCCCCCCTGACTTTGACGTTTCCCGCTTGCCACTATACCCCGGCGTGATATAATTCATGCGTTATAGGGGCGAGTAACTCCGCCCGCGCTCCAGCCACCGGTATCAATCACCGACCCTAATCATAGGAACGCGAGGAGGCACAAACGTGGAAAAGGGCAACACCATCATCAACGCGGGTCCCATCGACATCGCCATGAGCTACCGCTCGGAAATCATGGACGACCAGGGCCTGTGCCTGCAGGTCTACTCGGAGATCGACGGCAAGGACACCGAAATCCTGCGCTTCGACTGCTTCGACCAGGCTCCCCATTACCATTATGGCCCCGAGAACCACAACATCCGCCTGTTCATGGACAAGACCACTGCCGGCAATCCCCTCGGCTGGACCATCGGCAACATTCGCAACAACCTGCCGTCCATGATTCGCCGCTCCGGCTACGAAGAACTGGCCGACTCCCTAGAAGCCAACCCTGTCGACGCCGCCAAGCTGGACGAGGCTGAGGCCACCGCCCGCGAGATGGCCAACGGCGGCCGCCGCACCGTGCATCACATGATGCCCGAGATGGTGGACGGCGACAAGGTTTCCGTCGGCAACATCAAGTTCGGCTTGGAATACCGCCACCTGCCGCAGATCAACGACGAGGGAATGGCCATCCACGTCCTGTCCGACATCGCCGGACAGGAAGTCGAGCTGCTGGCCTTCGACTGCTTCCAGAACGGCCCGCACTACCACTACGGCCCGCGCAACCAGGACGTGCGGATTTACTGGGACGTTACCACTGCCGGCGAGACGCTGGCCTGGACTCTGGACCAGTTCAAGCAGGGCAAGATCAGGAGCATGATCAGCCGCGCCGGCTACCCCACCATCGCCAACGACGTGGACGAGGAACTGCTCCAGTCCATGCTGCCGGCAATCGAGGCCCGCTCCTGGGAGCTGGTCGCCATGAACAACGGCGGCAAGGACGACCCAAAGGCCCAGATCATGGCCGAGATTGAGGCCCTCCGCGAGAAGGTCGCCGCACTGTAGCACCTCTCGAAGAAATCACGGAAACGCAGGACGGCCCCGGCGAATGCCGGGGCCGTTTAGTTTTAGTAGCAACCAAATGATTGGATCGGGATTGTTGGCTTTGCGAGGCGGATGAGTGGGGTTAGTGGGGTTATATGTTGCGAAGCATCAGAGAAGCATCAGACATGACAGGGCATCGGTTCAAAGAAGGAGTACATATAATTTTGTAGCGGCATCAAGTTGGTCGCGGATCCGATTAACCAGACACTGTCGCCCACAGATTTCTCGCCATTGGGCTGGGGCGGCCGAGCATAGCCGCGAGCTAAGCCATCGTATACCCGCCGCTGACGCTTAACGTCTGCCCCGTGATGAAGCCCGCAGCGTCCGACGCCAGGAACACCACCGCGTTGGCGATCTCGCGGGCCTCGGCCATGCGGCGGAGGGGGTAGGCGCGGATGGCGCGCTCCCGGGCCTCGGGCGTAAAGACGCCGCGCATCTGATGCCACATACTGGTCTCGCTGATGGTTTCTTCGTCGGGCGGAACCACCAAGCCGGGGCAGACACAGTTCAGACGCAGCCCGTGGCGGCCGGTCTCGCGGGCGATGGACTTACTGAGCGCGATGACTCCAGCCTTGCAGGCAGAGTAGACGGCCTCGCGGTATTCGCCCATCCGTCCGGCGTCGGAGCTGAGGCAGACGATGCTTCCGCTCTTTTGTTCCACCATGCCCGGCAGCACGGCGTGGATGCAGTTGATGGCGCCCCACAGGTTGACCTGCACCTCGCGCTCCCACTCCTCGCGGGGCTTCTCCAGGAACAGCCGGTCGATGGTCCACCCCGCGTTGTTGACCAGCACGTCAATGCCGCCGAACTCGTCGTTAGCCGCTTCCACCATCGCGTTGACCGATTCATGGTTGGTCACGTCGGTAGCCAACACCATCACCCTCCCAGTGCTGCCCAGTGCCGCCACCTCGTCGGCCACGCGCTGCCCTTGAGCCGGGTCCAATTCGGCGATGACGATGTTGCAGCCCTCATCGGCGAAGGCGTGGACGATGCCGCGGCCGATGTTGGAGCCGCCGCCGGTTATGATGACTGTCTTTCCTACGAGTCCAAGTTCCATGTGCAATCCTCTTAACGCGATGGCGCAATGGCTATGTGTTGGGCGGTTCTACCCTGGGTATGCCGCCGAAGCGGAGGCGCAGCAGGCCCTTTACATCCTCGGTGGCTGTCTTCACCACGTTGACGGTGCTGGTGGGATCGTCCTCCCAGGCCACCGGAACTACCCCAATGCGGTAGCCTCGCTTCTCCGCGATAATCAGCATCTCAGTGTCGAAGAACCAGTTATTGTTCTGCACATGGGGGATAATTGCTCGAGCCGCCTGCCGGGTCATCGCCTTGAAGCCGCATTGAGCGTCGGGAAACCCTACGAAGAACATCGACCAAATCAGAAGGTTGTAGCTTCGGGACGTGAATTCGCGCTTGAAGCTGCGCTGCGTCACCTGCGAGCCGCGGCTGAGCCGGCTGCCGATGGCCACATGGCAGCCCGACTCCAACTCGCTCACCAGCGCCGGAAAGCGGAAGAGGTCGGTGGAGAGGTCAACGTCCATGTAGCTTACGATGTCGCATTCGCTGCCCAGCCACGCGGCGCGCAACGCCCGGCCTCGACCCTTCTCGGGCAGGTACAGGTAGTTTACGCCGTCAATCTCGAGGCAAAGCGACTCCGACGCGGCCCGGGTTCCGTCTATGGAGGCGTTGTCGGCGATGGTCACGCGCCACGGGTTGGGCAGATTTTCCCGCAGGAATGCGCACAATCTGGGAATACTGACCGGAAGCGCGTCCTCTTCGTTGTAGACGGGAATCACAACGTCAACGCTGGCGCTCATGGCCTTCGTCCTGTCGCGTGGCGCCTAGTGGCGGAAATGGCGCACCCCCGTGAACATCATAGCCAACCCGGTCTTGTCGGCGGCGGCAATGACTTCCTCGTCTCGAACCGAGCCTCCGGGCTGGACGATGGCGGCGACTCCGGCCTCGGCGGCAAGCTCGATATTGTCGGCGAAGGGGAAGAAGGCATCGGAAGCCAGCACTGCTCCCTTCGCCTTTTCGCCGGCGATGCGCTGGGACAGGTGCACACTCACCACCCGGTTGGGCTGCCCGGCCCCCATGCCCACCAGTGCGCGATCCTTGGCGAAGACGATGGCGTTGGATTTTATGTGCTTGGCGGCCTTCCATGCAAAGGCCAGGTCCTGCCTCTCTGCTTCGCTGGGTTCCCGTTCCGTGACCGTCCGCCATTCCGCGGGGCCTTCCGTTATGTCGTCGGCTCCCTGCACCAGCATCCCGCCGGAAATGGGGCGCAGGTCCAGCGCTGCTTTTGACGGGGCCGCTCCGATGGCCAGGATTCGTAGGTTGCGTTTTCGTCGCAGGATTTCCAGCGCGTCGTCGTCGTATCCTGGCGCGATCACCACTTCGTAGAATACCGGATCCATCGCTTGGGCCGATGTTGCGTCCACGATGCGGTTGAACGCCACAATACCGCCGAAGGCGCTTACCGTGTCGCCTTCATAGGCGAGATGATACGCCTCTGAGACGGCGTCGCGGCTGGCAAGGCCGCAAGGATTGTTGTGCTTCACCACTGCCACGGTCGGCTCGGCGAAGTCCGATACGGTGCGCCAGGCGGCGTCGGCGTCCATGAGGTTGTTGTACGACAGCTCCCGCCCGTGCAACTGGGCCGCCCCCGCCATCCCGTAAGGCGCCGCGCCCGCCGGTGCGTATAGCGCACCGGACTGATGGGGGTTCTCGCCGTAACGCAGCCCTGCCACCTTGTCCAGTGAGATGGTCAGGCGTGAAGGTAGCGTTTCTTCCGGTTCGGCTGTCAGGTAGCCGGTGACCGCGGCGTCATATTCGGAGACGTGGCGGAAAGCCTTGGCGGCGAGGCCGCGCCGGTCGTTGGCGGTCAGGCCCCCTCCAGCCAGCTTTTCGCCCACCCATTCGTAGTCCGCCGGGTCTACGACCACCGCGACTGATGGGAAGTTCTTGGCGGCCGCTCGGAGCATCGTCGGACCGCCGATGTCGATGTTCTCCAGCGCGTCGTCCAGCGTTACGTCCGGCTTGCTGATGGTAGCTAGGAAGGGATAGAGGTTAACCACCACCAGGTCAATGGTTTCGATGCCGTGGGCCGCCAGCTCGGCCATCTGTTCCGGCGACTCGCGGCGGGCCAGCAGTCCACCATGTATGACCGGATGCAGCGTTTTGACCCGCCCGTCCAGTATCTCCGGCGAGCCGGTTACCTCGGCCACCTGCCGGACGCTCAGGCCGCCCTCGTCGGTCAGCGTCCGGTGGGTGCCGCCGGTGCTGACCAGCTCGTATCCGGCGGCGGCGATGCGGCGCCCGAATTGAACCACGCCGGTCTTGTCGTAAACACTGATGAGCGCTCTCAAATCTTCTCTCCGTTTCTGGGGGTGATGATTCCACTCTCACCCAAGCCCTCCCCTGTATGGAGAGGAAACCGAAACCGAAACTTGGCTATTTTAATATAACCTGCTCTTCGGAATCGCGGCGGACCACCCGGCCAACTTGTATGGCCTCTGGAATTTTTTCGCAGAAGGCCGATGCGTTAGACTCCGGGCAGACGGCAACCATGCCGAGGCCCATGTTGAACACCCGGAACATCTCGGCGTCGGTTATGTTGCCTTCCCGTTGCAGCGCTTTGAAAATGGGCGGCGGCGTCCAAGAGCCGGTATTTATGCTGGCTGCAAGATTGTCGGGCAGCACCGGCGGCAGCTTGCCAGGCAGCCCGCCGCCCGTTATGTGGGAAAGGCCGCTGAGCAAATCCAGCACCGGCGCCAGCATCGGGTAGTAGGCGCGATGGTACAGCAACAACTCCTCGCCCAACTGGTGATTCAAACCCTCGTATCGCCGGAACAGCGCCGTGGGGTCGTCGTCGGTGTTGAACACCTTGCGCACCAGCGAGAATCCGTTGGTGTGCAGGCCGTTGGACGGAATGCCCAGCAGCCTGTCCCCCTCCTGAACTTTGCTGGGTTCCAGCAGCCGCTCCCGGTCTACCACCCCCACCACGAAGCCGGCGAGGTCCATTTCGCCGTCGGCGTAGACCCCTGGCATCTGCGCCGTCTCCCCGCCGATGAGGGCGCATTGCGCCTCGCGGCAGCCCCAGGCGATGCCGCGCATCAGCGAGTCAAGGGCCTGGGCGTCCACCTCGCCGAAGGCCACATAGTCCAGAAAGAAGAGCGGGCGGGCGCCCTTGGTGAGGATGTCGTTGACGTTCAGGGTCACCAGGTCGCGGCCGATTGACTCGAAATGCCCCAGCTGCGCGGCGATTTTGAGCTTGGTTCCAACCCCGTCGGTACTCGCCACCAGCACCGGGCCGCCTTCGCCGCCCAGTTGGAACAGCCCGGCGAAACTTCCGCCACCGTCTATGACTTCCGGCCCTTGGGTGCTGGCCGCCAGTCCGCGAATGCGCTCCTTGAGGTCGTCCATGCGGCCCAGATCCACCCCGGACTTCCGGTAAGCGTCGGCGTTCTGGCTGGCGTTCAACTCAAGGCCCTCTCAATGTGCTGCCTTCTCATAGCTAGGCAATCTCCGGTGAAGTATAAAAGGTTAGTCGTGTGGGGAGCGAACAGGAACGAACATCATGGAGGAGCAGAGGCGGGCGAATCATAAAAAGGCAGGCAAACAGTTGAGTTATCTGCCGGATTTCTCCAGCATCATCTTGTCCAGTTCCAATTGTACCGGCACCGGGTAGTTGCCGGTGAAGCAGGCGTCGCAGAATCCACCGCTCTGGCCGTTTACCACCTTCATCAGTCCCTCGACGCTCAGGTATCCCAAGGTGTCGGCGCCGATGATTTCCCGGATTTCCGGTACAGTGTTGTTGGCGGCCAGTAACTCCCCGCGCGAAGCCATGTCCACGCCCATGAAGCAGGGATGGCGAATCGGGGGGGCGCACACCCTCATGTGGACTTCGGCGGCCCCAGCGCGACGAAGCAGGTTGACCACGTGGGGCGTGGTGGTGCCGCGAACGATGCTGTCGTCCACCACGACGATGCGCTTGCCCTTTATGACTTCGCCGAGGCTGTTGAACTTCTGACGCACACCAAGCTCGCGGAGCCGCTGTTCCGGCTCTATAAAGGTCCGGCCCACGTAGCGGTTCTTGATCAGTCCCTCGCTGAAGGGTATACCCGACTCCAGGGCGTAGCCGATGGCCGCCGCGGTGGACGAGTCCGGTATGCCGATAACCAGGTCGGCGTTCACCGGGTGCTCGCGGGCTAGTTCCGCCCCCATCTGCTGCCGCCTGGAGTGGACCAGGTGGCCATCCATCCGGCTATCCGGGCGGGAGAAGTAAATCAGCTCGAAAACGCAGAGGGCGCGGGGCTTGGTCTCGCTGACGCCCGACCAGACAGAGGAGCGCAGCCCGTTTGCGTCTATTACCACCACCTCGCCGGGATCTATTTCGCGGACGAACTCAGCGCCCAGGTTGTCGAGGGCGCAGGATTCCGAGGCTATGACCCAGCCCTCGCCCCTTCGCCCCAAGCACAGCGGGCGGATTCCCAGCGGGTCGCGGGCGGCAATCAGCGAGTCCGGGGTCAGGCCGACCAGCGAGTATGCTCCCTCAAGCCGGCGCATACACTGGAATACCCGTTCCTCCCAACAGGGGTCGGCGGACTCAACCAGCATCCGGGCGATGACTTCGGTGTCGGTGGTGGAAGAGAAAGAGCAACCCCATTCGTTCTGGAGCTGGTCTTTAAGTTGCGCGGCGTTGATTATGTTGCCGTTGTTCGCCAATGCCAGCGTTCCCGCATGACCGCTGACCAGCATCGGCTGGGCATTGCAGAGCTCGCTTCTTCCGGTGGTGGAGTAGCGGGTGTGGCCGATGGCCATTTCGCCCGCCAGGGGCAGGAAGTCAGGCTCGCGGAAGACTTGGGAAACCAGTCCCATTGCGGAGTGCACCTGGACGGTCTCGCCGCTGGTGGCTGCAATGCCAGCGCTTTCCTGCCCGCGATGCTGGAGGGCGAAGAGGCCGAAGAAGGTGAGACGGCTGGCGGTCTCTTCAGGGGAGTATACAGCGACTACCCCACACTCTTCGCGGGGGCTGTCGAACGGGCCATAGACCTGTAAGGAGTCCGGCTCGCTGTTCACGGGGGTATTGTATCGGCCCCTCTCCCAAGCGGTCAACCATACCGGCGACCGCTCTAGGACAATCAATAGTTCCGTCTCCCTCCACGAGAGGGTCAGGTTGAGGCGTCCCCGTCTGAGGGTGATGCTGGCCGACAGCCCGCCCGCTCCGACTGTGGCGTGGAACGGGCGGGCTGCGATGCTGCCCAAATGCGGACGGCCAGCCTACTTGTGGAACAGGTTGAGCGCCGACCCCAGGCGGAACCATTCCAACTGCGATTCGCTGTAGGAGTGCTGCAACTGGAGCGTCTCCGAGGAACCGTCACTGTGATTGACGGCGCATTGCACCGGCTGTCCCGGCTTGATGTCGCTCAGGCCGGAGAGGTTGATGCGGTCATCCTCACGGATGCGATCGTAGTCAGCGGGGTCGGAGAAAGTCAACGCCAAAAGGCCCTGCTTCTTGAGGTTGCTCTCATGGATGCGGGCAAAGCTGCGGGCGATGACCGCCGCGCCGCCCAGCAGCCGGGGCGACAGGGCGGCGTGTTCGCGGCTGCTGCCCTCGCCATAGTTGAAGTCCCCGATTGCTACCCACTTGACGCCCTGAGCCTTGTAGCCTCGGGCGATCCTGGAGAAACCCTGGTCTCTCTCTCCGCTCAGGACGTTCAACCCCTTGCCGGCCTCTCCGGTGTAGGCATTGATGGCGCCCATGAACATATTGTCGCTGAAGCGGTCCAGGTGGCCCCGGAAGCGCAACCACACCCCGGCAGGCGAGATGCTGTCGGTGGTGGTCTTGCCCTGCGCCTTCAGAAGCGCCGGCATATCCAGGAAGTCGTTGCCGTCCCAGGCCGGCCACGGCTCCAGAAGCTGAATCCGCTCGCTGTCCGGCGATACGGTGAGGTCGATGCCGCTGCCGTCTTCCGGGGGCGCCTGGTAGAAGGAGCGACCCTCCTCGAAATCGGCGGCGGGAACCTCTGGCGCTTCCTTGGGCGGGTCGAGCCGGAACTGGGAACCGTCGGCGGCGGTCAGCGTATCGGTCAGCGGGTTGAAGGACAGACGGCCACCGATAGCCAGGGCGGTTACAATCTCCGGGCTGCCGATGAGGTTCATGGTGGACGCCTGGCCGTCGTTGCGGGCCGGGAAATTTCGGTTGTAGGAGGTAACGATGGTGTTGGGCGTACCCACGGATTCTCCGGCGCGCCGCCACTGGCCGATGCACGGGCCGCAGGCGTTGGCCAGCACCGTGGCATTGATGTCCTGGAGCGACTGCATCTGCCCGTCGCGCTCTATGGTGGCCCGCACCTGCTCGGACCCGGGCGTTACCATGAAGGGCACCGCCGCCCGCAGGCCCCGGGCCTTGGCCTGTTCGGCCACGTCGGCGGATCGGCTCATGTCCTCGTATGAGGAGTTGGTGCAGCTTCCTATCAGGGCGGCTGAAATCTCTTCCACCAACCCGGTGTCTTCTTTCAATTCCGCCGCCATCTGCGAGATGGGACGGGCGCGGTCGGGCGAGTGAGGGCCGACCAGGTGCGGCTCCAGCTCCGACAGATTGATCTCCACGATTCGGTCGTAGTACTGCTCCGGGTTGGCCTCGCACTCGGCGTCGGCGGTCAGCAGATGGCGATACCGGTCGGCCAGGTCGGCCAGGTCGCCGCGCCGGGTTGCCCGCAGGTACCGGGCCATGCGCTCGTCGTAAGGGAAGACCGAAGTGGTCGCCCCCAGCTCGGCGCCCATGTTGGTGATGGTGGCCTTGCCGGTGGCGCTGATGGAGGCGGTACCCGGCCCGAAGTATTCGATAATCGCGTTGGTGCCACCCGAGACGGTCAACTGTCCGGCCAGGTACAGGATGACGTCCTTGGGCGCGGTCCAGCCGCTCATCTCGCCGGTGAGGCGCACGCCGATGAAGCGGGGATACAGTACCTCCCAGGGCAGTCCGGCCATCACCTCAACGGCGTCGGCGCCGCCCACGCCCACAGAGATGGAGCCAAGCCCGCCGCCCATGGGAGTGTGGGAGTCTGTGCCGATCATCATCTCGCCGGGGTAGGCGTAGTTCTCGAAGGCAACCTGGTGGATGATGCCAGCCCCCGGCGACCAGAAGCCGACGCCGAACTTGGCCGAGGCGGTCCGCAGGAAGTTATAGACTTCGTCGTTCTCGGCCAGCGACTCAGTCAGGTCGAGGGATCCCTCGACGCGGGCCTGGATCAGGTGATCGCAGTGTACGGACGTAGGCACAGCGGTCGTGGCGCGCCGGGTCTGCATGAATTGCAGCATGGCGGTCTGGCCCAGAACGTCCTGTAGAATTACGCGGTCGGGCCGAAGCTGCGCGTATGTCTCGCCACGGACCATGCCGGTAACAGTCGGGTCGTCCAAGTGGCTGAGCAGAATTTTGTCGGCCAGGGTCAGCGGGCGGTTCTGGACGGAACGGACGGTGTTGAGGTTATGGTCCAGCCGTTCATAGACCTCGGAAACGACTTCTCGGGTAGGTTCAATTGCAATCAAAGTAAGCCCTCCTCCGGCTCTCTCAATCTTCGATCACCTTTGCCCGGCCTGGGCGGGCGTTTGCCCTTTATTATCAAAACGGGCGGCGCAATGGGTGGCGCCCAGTTCAACCCCCCGTTGAAGGCTCGCAGAACCTGAATGCCCATATACAAAGGATAGGATTCGGCCACCTGGCGGTCAGTCCCGCCGGGGCATGATGGTTACTTTCCTGTTTTCGCCCTCGCCGGCGCTTTCTGTCCTCACCTCTGGATGCTCCGCCAGCGAAGTGTGGATGATGCGGCGGTCGGCCGGGGGCATGGGTTCCAGGGTGATGCTGCGATTGGTCTGCGCCACCCGCGAAGCCACCTTGGCGGCCATGTCCCGGAGCGACGTCTCGCGGCGCTGCCGGTAGTTCTCCACGTCAAGCACCACCCGGACATCCTCGCCCAGCTTCCTGCGGACTATGAGCGTCACCAGGAATTGCAACGCCTGGAGGGTCTGGCCGCGGCGGCCGATGAGCAGTCCCGAGTCCTCGCCGGCCAGGTCGATTATCGGGCCGCCGGCCTCCGGGTCGTGTGGGGAACGCAGGGTACGTGTGACGTTGACGCCGGCGGCCTCCAGAATGCGGCCTACAGCGGCGGTTGCCAGCGCGGCGGCGGTATCTTCTCCGGTCTCTCCGGCGTCGGCAGGGCCGCCTGCGCCGAGCCGGCTAACGCGGACCCGCGCCAGTTCCGCGCCTATGCCCAGAAAGCCGGCCTTGCCTCTACTTAGCACTTCGACCTCGGCCCCGTCGCGGTCTACGTCTAGCTCTTTCAGAGCCAGCTCGATTGCTTCTTCGACGGTTCGGGCGCTCATTACGAGAGGTTCTTGCATTGCCATCAACCTCCTCAGGTTCGTCGTAGCGGGCTGATGAAGACGGCGCATTAACAGGCGCCGGCTCCGCCTTGGGGAACAGCGGGAATATGGGTTGCCATCCCGTTATGAAATACTGAATGCCGATTCCGATTATGTTGGAAGCCGCCCAGTAAAGCGAGAGTCCGCTGGGCAGGGTAAAGGAGAAGAAAGCGATCATCAGCGGCATCAGCCACAGCATCATCATCTGATTGGTGGACTGACGGGGGTCCGTGGACGGGGTCATGGTCATTTTCTGCTGGAGCCAGGTGGAAACGAAGACCAGCACCGGCATGACCACCTTGGTGGGGTCCGGCTCCGACAGGTCCATCCAGAGGAAGGAAGCGCTCAACGGCGCGGCGGTATAGATGGGAAACACGGGAATCCAGGTGTAGAACTTTTCCGACAGCGCCACCAGGTGGTCGGGACGGGAGTACAGTGTCTGGATCAGCACCCGGAACAGGCCGAACAGGATAGGCATCTGGATTACCAGCGGGCCGAGGCAGCCCACCGGGTTCACCCCGGCCTCCCGGTACATCCTCATGGTTTCTTGGGATACCCTCTGGCGGTCGCGGGAGTATCGCTCCTGAATTTCCCGCATTCGCGGCTGGAGGTCCGTCATCGCCTTCATCTGGCGCAACTGCTTGATGGTGAGGGGCAGCGTCACCAGCCGGACTATGACGGTGAATACGATAATAGCGACGCCCATATTGCTGAAGCAGATGGTATAAAGCACCACCAGCAGATTCAACAAGGGCCGGATGATTATTTCTCGCCAGAGGTCGTCGATACCCAAAGGGCCCTACCTCGCCGCCTGCCCAGCCCGGCAAGCGGATTGACTCGGTCGACCGATTAGCTGCATTGAGTGTTCTCATGATGCCAGCACCACATCTCCACCTGGCCGCCCTTGATCTCCACCCGGCGGACGCTTCCGTCCTCCGAGCCGACATAGACCGACTCTCCCACCACCACCAGGGGAGCCATTATCTGGGCGTCTCCGAGCCTCTGGGAAGAAAGCAGGCGCTGGGCCACAGTGCGGTCCCTGGAATTACTTACGTCAAGCAGCAGCAGGCGTCCGTCTCTGGGAGCCACCACCAGCCCCCTCGGCACGAGAACGGGCGGCGATACAATCGAGTCTCCGGCGTCGTACTTCCACTGTAGGATGCCGTTGCGGTCGAGAGCGTAGATGTATCCATCCATGTTGGGGGCGAATATAGTCTCGCCGTTGGTTACCGCCCCGGCCCAGAACCAGTTCTCCCCCTCAAACTGCCAGCGCACGTCGCCGTCAATGGCATCCAGGGCGTAGAGATTTCTGTCGAAGGAACCGACGATTACCATTCCGTCAAACAGCATCGGCCTCCCAGCGACTACACCGCCGGTCTCGTAGCTCCATATTTCCTGTCCAGTGGCCAGGTTGACGGCATAAACGCGGTGGTCGTGGGAGCCGAAATAACCTACGCCGTTGCTCACCACCGGCGTAGACCAGATTTTGTCGCCGGTGACGAATGGACTGTCCCAAAGGCTCTCGCCGGTGTCGGCGATGTACCCGTAAACACTTCCGTTCTCGGAAGGAACGAGAAGCAGTTCGTTTATCGGGTCGTATGCCGGGCCTGCCACCAGGCCCCCCAGGTTCTGCGGCTGTCCCTGGGGTCGCCGCCAGCCCCGGTCGGAGATACTTCCGCTCTCCACTTCCAGCGCGTAGAGATAACCGTTTTCTCCGGCGACATACAGTAGCTGAAGCTGATCGACCACGACCGGCGTGGAGTAGACACCCTTAAGGTTATCCGTACCTTCCGCTGGGGGGAAGGTCCAGTAGGGCCGCACACCCTCAAAGCCGTTGTCTATGAGAGCCTGCACACGGCCGTCCTTGGTTCCGACGTAAACCACGCCATCGGCGCTGGCCAGCGCGTTCCAGCCGGAACTGACGCCGCCTATGTCCCGGGTGCAGGCGAGCAGCGTCAGCGTAAGCAACGCGGCTGCGACGGCCAGCAGGACAGAGCGGCTCGTGAAAACTCTAAGCGCCCCGAAACCGCGGCCCGGCGAAGTGAGCTCAGCGTTGGCTGGCTCGTTAGCCCGGCTGGTTGCAGGAGCGGCCCCGGGATTATTTGCGGAACGGTAAGAACGTCGGAGCAAATTCAGCTCAAACGAAGAGTCCGATTACTCAAGGCACCGGGTCGTATCCCTTGCCCCCCAAGGGATGACAGCGGGCCAGGCGTTTGGCGCCGAGCCAGGCACCCTTTAACACACCGTATCGGTTCACTGCGTCGTGGGAATAATGGGAACAACTGGGCAGATACCTGCAAGAAGTTGGCAAAAGCGGGGACAGACTCACCTGATAGGCGCGAATGCACCAAAGGACCGCCGACTTCATTGGGACGATTCCCCGCCAGGGCTGGAAATGCTGGTCTCATGCACACCGGAAACTGGCCCGCGCACTTCGCCAGCCGCGATGCGACTGCGCCGCAACAGGTTCCATGTGGCGCGGCTCAACTCGCGGTAACTGGCATTCTCCACGCCCCTTCGGGCGATGAACACCACGTCCCACCCCGGAGACACCGGCCTTTCTCGCACCGCTTCCCTCAGCCTGCGCTTCACCCGATTGCGGACAACGGCGTTTCCGACTCGTTTGCTGACCACGAAGGCGAACCTGTTATGATCAAGCCCATTGGCCAAGTACCGGATAACCAGCAGCCGATTGGCGGCGCTGACGCCTTCCTGGTGAATCTGCGAATGCCGTTTGGCGCCCGAGATGCGGTGCCTGCGTTGCATTGCCGGACCTTACCGGGCGCAGGACATTACACGCTCAGCTTGTGGCGGCCTTTGAACCGCCGTCGCCGCAACACGGCCCGCCCGTCGGACGTTGCAGAACGGGAGCGAAAGCCATGAACACGGGCGCGGCGGCGCTTTTTCGGTTGATACGTTCTTTTTGGCATTTTTCAATAACCTACCACGCAGATTATATGTTTTCCGAATTTCGCCCGTCAAGCTAATCCCGCGTCCAAGTGGAAGCGGGCGCAAGCGAATCCCAGCGAACTGAGATTGATAAAGGAGCAAATCACATCTCAAATTGAGCAAAGTGGATGGTCGGCATTGCCAATCGGTACGAACTGACAGGGTTACAGTCTTTAATCGTAATGTGCGCCCTGCCCGTAGGCCGGGAACTGCCTTTATCTGGGTCGCCGATGCCCCGCAGACAAAGAACGGTGAAGGTGAAAAGCAAAACGCCCGCGCCGCCACAGGCTGTGGTGAGACCGGAAACCGGGATCGTGGACCAGCAAGGTCAGAAAAATCAGAAAGGCAGACGCCCCAAACGCCGGGCCGCTCCGACCAAGGAACCAAGGAATTGGAGCAAACCATAATCTGGACTTTGTACAAAAGCCGGTAAACATTCAATCCGTTAAACATTCAACATCGAGGATTAGCAGGTACATACAGACCTGGGGGTGGTATAATCAATATGAACGCCCATTTCCCAAAGGTAGGTAAATTCGTTGGTATGCCGAAGTGGCGGAATGGTAGACGCGCCGGTCTCAAAAACCGGTGAGGGAAACCTCGTGTCAGTTCGACTCTGACCTTCGGCACCATCTTATCACTCACTACCGCCCAGCACCTTCCAAGATAGTCCTGTCCCCCACATTCAGCTTTGCTTCGGCGCCATCTGCTCCTTGTTTTGTCCATTGCCTTTCGTTCTAGTTTTCCACATCCACGATCAGGCGTGGGAAATGGCTAGGAAGTTATAGGTATGGCAAGGCTGACTGCGGTCAAGGTCAAGGATTTGAGGCGACTTGGATGGGCGGGTTATGTCGACGCGGCTAAGTCACGCAGCGCAAATCTCGGTTACGCGAGGCATCAATGAATCCCTGGCAGTTGCTTGGCCGGGCAAAAACTCCCGGAGGAGGAGCAGAACTCGTTCTGTACCGGCGTGGCTCCGAGTTTTCGATCAAAGCGGATAATTTGGAACTCATGAACAGCCGTACCTACGGATCAGAAGAAGCTATGGCCAGTCTAGGGTGTCAAAACCTGGCAGCACATCCGAGGGCCCGCGTCCTGATTGGCGGCCTGGGCATGGGATACTCAGTAAGAACGGCGCTGGACATTCTTGGCGAGGATGCTCAAGTGGTAGTCGCAGAGCTGGTGCCAGCCGTGGTTGAGTGGAACAAGGGAGTGCTTGCCGATCTTGCCGGCCGCCCTCTTGACGACGGACGGGTTGAACTCCATGAAGCCGATGTTATTCAACTGATAGAGACCGCCGGAGGTTCCTACGATGCCATCATGCTTGACGTTGACAATGGGCCGGAGGCGATAGTCCGAAAGGGCAACGACTGGCTATACAGCAATTCGGGGCTGGCCACCACCTACGCTGCGTTACGAAGCGGCGGTACATTGGCGATTTGGTCCGCCGGACCTCAACCGGCATTCGTCAGACGGTTGCGCCGTGCCGGTTTCGAAGTTAATGAAGTCAAGGTGCGAGCGAATGGTGGAAGCAACCGCAAAGGAGGCTCACATCATGTCGTATGGATTGCAACGCGCACTTGATGAAAAACAACTTGGAACAAGCTGGCCCAGGCAGCTATACAGGACTTAGCCGGAACTGAGTTAGAGGCCCGCCACCCGTGTCAGCAGCAAGGGTTCCGTTTGCTTGTAGGGCATAAGGCGCCTTACGATGAAATACTGAAGCTGAAATGGGAGTCCGCAAACAGCCACACCCTGCAAGCAAACGGAACCGACCCGACTGCCGTTTCTCCCGATTGCATTAGAGGGTGTTTGGCTATCCCGACCTGCGCCTAACCCGCCATTCCCGCCTTCGCGGGAATCCGCCGTCTCGACTTTGGAGCGCCGTTTACGCCATAGAAATCTCGAAAAGTCTGGACAGCCTGGGCTACTGTGCCCGGGTTCCCAGACACTTCCCATTTTGACCGGGCGATGCCGGGCAAAATGGTCAATCAGTCGTTCAGCAGGACGTAGACCGCGGCCGATGGGGTCAGGTCGTTGTGCGAATGACCCTTGCCGGTGACGTCCTCCATCAGCCGGATATCCCCGGCCCGCAGCACCCGTTTCGCGCCGTCGCTGGCTCCGATCTCCACCTCGCCGGACAGATGGATGATCAACCTGCGCTCGGGCAGGGGATTAAAGTCCCTGTGGCGCGACCCGTCAAACTCCTGCACCCGTACCTCGGACACATTTATCAGCGCCCCCAGCTCCGGGTGCTCCTCCAGCTTCAGGTCCTCTATGTGGCTCTCGCCATCGGCGTCCGAAAAGACACGGTATATCGCCATTCCTCCCCCTGTACATTTCTCTAATGGATGCTCTGGTTAACCCTGTGGCAGTCACCAATCAGCGCGATAGAATCTTGACGACACAGGCCACCTTCCAGGGCGGCGGGAAGTTGGTCCTTAGGGGTGTCGAAGTTCAGGGGAAATGTCCGGTTAAGCGTTCAGTGTAAATGTCACTCGAATAGGTCTCGATGGTATCAGGTAACGGCGTGGCAGCCACCACCCGGGGGGGTCGCGTCAGAGGGCTTTCGGCATCCGGACATTTCTTAATCGTGCCTCTGTGGATTCCCTGTTCTCTTTGCGTCAATGTCGCATTCTCCATACTGTAACATTTTCGCTGTCCAGTTGGCGCGGGCATTTCCGCTGAACAACGGCACAGGTCAGAATCGCTTCCAAGCTTGACCACGTGACCGCCCTCCGCCAAACTCAATGAGTTCAATCAGGCTGGGGAGCCGGATCGGGTGCTCCTGAGGCTGCTGTGGTGGTCGTATGTCCGCGGGAGGTATTCCAGGAATCTTCGCGTAATTGACGCGGCTCACTCCGGCCTTCGCGCTAAGCCATACGGCCCCATCACCTTGGTGACGTCCCAGACACTTCCT
This sequence comes from Dehalococcoidia bacterium, assembly GCA_965261945.1. Taxonomy (GTDB): domain Bacteria; phylum Chloroflexota; class Dehalococcoidia; order Lucifugimonadales; family UBA3495; genus VXOI01. The sequence goes on along the minus strand of CBDHEF010000002.1, from coordinate 567,746 downwards.
GCGCCGGGCGGTCTGCCGTCCCATTGCGCCGGTCAACGATTTTGGCTTAGAGTAGGGCTGTCATGCAGATTGAGCAGTGGCAGTTCGATGGCTGGGAAGGCCCCCTGGATTACTATTTCCGGGAGGGTCTGACTGACGGGTTGCCTGTTGTTCCGCCCACTCCTGAACGGGTCCAAGCCCTGTTTAACTACTGCGGACTGGCCCCGGAGGAAATCCTGGGAACCGAAGGCATCCGGCACAAGCGGTTCCCCGCAGGGAAAGCGGCGGTCAGCGCGGTGATGGCCGGATGCCTGCCGGAGCATTTTCCGGTGGTCGCAGCGGCCGTATCCGCGGTCTGCGACCGTGCCTACAACTTCCACGCCAGCAGCACATCAACCAAGACCACCCGATCTTCACCCTGGCACCCCGTGGAGTTGGCGGAGCGAGCCGCAGTCGCCGCCCCGCAGGCGATGCGCAATCTGCTGGACAGCTAACCCTTGGCGGGGATGCGTTCTTTCAATGGCAAATGTCCCTCGCGTAGCCAGCAATGGTATCCGATATTGATGCCGGTAGAGTTGCCAGGATATGGCGCGCAGGCGGACTCGCGGTGTCCGGGCGTTTGCTGCGGAATCTCTGTTGATCCCCAGTTCCGGTGCAATTCCTCGAATGGAAGGCCCTTCGCGCTGGACCCGGGGCACAGCCTTCCACCTGTCCCTTTGACGAAGTCCCGGGAAGACCAGGAACAGGTTGCCTTTCCCCATAGCAGAAATAGGAGAGACCAAGTATGAAGTTCGGCATTTACAGCTCCATCGCCGACCCGCCCCGGGGCGAGCGGCTGGACCAACGGATAGACGAGGTTATCGCCGAGGCCCGGCTGGCTGAGGAGGTGGGTTTCGACTCCTGCTTTTTCGGCGAGCACCACCAGGACCAGGACGGGTTTCTGCCGTCACCGCTGATAGTGGCGACGGCGGTGGCCGCCCACACCAGCACCCTGAACGTGGGCACGTCGGTAATCCTGCTGCCCCTGCACAACCCGGTCCACCTGGCGGAGGACGTGATCACCCTGGACCTGGTATCCAAGGGGAGAATCATACTGGGCGTGGGTCTGGGATACCAGGAGGCGGATTTCCGGGCCTTCGAGGTGCCGGTGCGCCAGCGGGTGGGCCGGTTCGAAGAGGGGATCGAAATTATCCGCCACTGCTGGAGCGGGGAACCCTTCTCCTTCCACGGCGAGTACCACCAACTGGAAAACCTGCACATCCGGCCCAGTCCCTTCCAGCAGCCCTCTCCTCCCCTGTGGATCGGGGCCAGCGTCCCGACGGGCGCGCGCCGGGCCGGACGCATGGCCGACGGTTTCGTGGCCGGACCCAGCACTGACTTGGCCAACACCATCGAGCTGGTGGATACCTACCGGGAGGCGGCGGTACAGGCGGGACGGGAGCCGCTGGTAGTCCTGATGCGGGACGCCTGGGTGGCCGAGACCCAGGCTGAGGCCGCTGAGGTGTACGGCCCGGAGGTGATGGCGGCCTACAGGTATTACTGGCGCAACGGCCTGTCGGAGTTCCGCAGCATCGGGTCGGTGGCCGAGATAACCCTGGACAACCTGGGGCCGGACCGGTTGATACTGGGGGAGCCGGAGGAATGCGTGGCGGAGTTCCAGCGCTGGAGCGAGGCCGTGGGCGCAGAGTATTTCCTGCTGCGGCTGCGCCACGCCCACTCGGGAGGCCCGCCCCACGAGAAGATAATGAAGGCGATACGGCTGTTCGGAGAAAAGGTCATACCAGCCTGCGTTTAAGGGAATTTCCCGGCAGGGCCGGGGGCTTGTGAATCGCGGGGAAACCAGTCCCATAAAAATACGGAGGCCCTATGGCCATGCGGACAACCGATGCAGTAGACCGTTTCGTGAAGGTTGGCGACCTCAACCTGCACTACCTGGAATGGGGCGATGCCGGGGCGCCGCCGGTCGTCATGATCCATGGCCTGACCGGGAACGCCCACGCCTTCGACAACCTTGCTCCCCACTTTGTGCCCCGTTACCACGTAATATCCGTTGATGTCCGCGGCCGCGGCGACAGCGATTGGGCTGCCGACGGCGATTACTCCAACGATGCCTACGTGGCCGACTTCGAAGGGCTGCGACAGGCCCTCGGTTTCGAGCGCTTCTCGCTGGTGGGCACCTCCATGGGGGGCCGCATTTCTCTGACCTACGCCGGTACCTACCCCGAGCGGGTGGAACGCACCATCCTGAACGATATCGGCCCCGAAATTGACCCCAGGGGCGGGAAACGCATCGCCACCGGCACCCGGGGTGCAGTTACCACCTTTGAGACCATGGATGAAGTGATAGTCTGGCACCGGGAGCAGCGGGTCGGCTTCAGCGCCCTGAGCGACGCCCAACAGCAGGTCGCCGCCGGATATGCGGTCAAGGCCGGGCCCGACGGCGGCTACGCCTGGAAGATGGACCCGGCAGTCCGCACCGATCCGCGCCGTCCCGACCCGGAAGGGGCCTGGAACCTGGCGCGGCGGATCCCCGGCCCGGCGCTGCTGGTGCGGGGCTGCGACAGCGACCTGCTCTCAACGGAGATAGCCCAACGTATGTTGGCGGAGATGAAGGACTGCCGCATGGTGGAAGTCCCGGGGGTGGGCCATGCGCCCACGCTGATGGAACCGGAGGCTTTTGGCCCGGTGATGGAATTCTTCTCCCTGACCTGATCGGGCGGGACTTGAACCGGTGTGCTCAGGCAAGAGCCTGCCGATGCCCCAGCAGGTTCGCACTCTTGTGTTGACGGATGACAACATCTCCCCTCCGTCGTTTCGGAGGAAGTCTTGACCATGCGAAGGAAGCGGCTGGAACCCAGAGGCTCGGCTGTGGGTCACTCGGGACCTCGTGAATTATGGCGGCCACCGGAATAACGATGGCAGCCGACCAACCATCTATACGGAAGAGTCAACCTACTGGTATTGCACCGACAGATTGTCTGTCGGGGTGATTCCCGAGGTGAAATCGAACTTGGAGACGTGGCGCCGCAAGCCTCCCATGATAGATGGCTTGGAGGCAGACAGGCCGTCAGTCATCACCTCAGTGATACACTATTCCACCGCCCCAGTGGCCCAAATTCTCGGCGGCGCCCTTGACTGCCAGGGGAGGCAGCAAGATGTGCCACTGGGCCGCTAGAACAGTGGCCCACATAAGGTAGCGTGCTACAGTTACGAAGTGAGTTGGGGTGCGCAATTCCAAAGGAAAGTGAAGGGAGTGTTAGGGCAGGCTAGACATCTCCGGCTCGTCCGACATACCCGGGCATAGCGATCACGTCGCCGGGGGCGCTGGCGAGCCCCCCGGTCGAAGACGTGGACCACCCGCCTTTGCCGATGCCCGGCGCATTGGGCAAGGCCCCTCTCCAAGGCGATGCTTTCCGGCTTCTCCAGTACGCTCTCGTCCCAGATGGCCAGGGCCATTTCGTCCTGTTCCTCCAGCCGGGTCAGGTCCTGGTCTGCCCGGCGCCAGAGGAATGTTTCCAGGAGTGCATGAGACCATTTGGGAGAGCGCAGTATATTGCTGAGGCGTTTGGTGCTGGCCGGGGCTTGGCCGGCTCTCCGGCTAACCTGCTCCAGTAATCCTCGGACAGGCTGCTAGCATTAACCGGATGATGAGGCTAAGATGTTTAAGGAGCGGGGTGCCACTCCGTTTTTCACGCGAAAGTCCGGCTTTGCCGAAGTCCCATGGCCTACAGTCCCATGGCCTTCATTTGACAACTCCAGGCTCTTTTGCTCAGGGCCGGTGAGGAACCTTCATGCTCAAGATGAACAGTCCGCTGGACGAACTGGGACTGGAGGCAATGGCCGACTGGCTCGCGCCGCGCATCAAGGAGTCGCCGCTCTGGAAAATGGCCATGTCCGATCACGACCCCGAACTCATCGCCATTATGCTGGAACGTATGATTCCCCAGTATTTCCAGTTCATCGAATTCCCGGCCACCATCACCCGCGAGGGGACACTGGTCTTTATGCAAATGAAAGGAGAAGATGACGACTCCGAACCAGTAAACGTGAGCGTGTCTTTCGCCGAGGCAGTCATGGCGAGGCTGGGGATCCGTCCGGTATTCTGAATATCGCCTGCCTGTTGCCGTAAATCCGCTTAATTGGAGCTTTTGGCCGATGGAAAAGTCTACCTACAACTCTCTCACCCCGCAGGAAAAACACGTCATCGAGCTGAAGGGCACGGAACGGCCCTTCAGCGGAGAATACGACGATTTCTACGAGAAAGGGGTCTACATCTGCCGCCGCTGCAATGCTGAACTGTATTCCTCGACCGACAAGTTCAATGCGCGTTGCGGCTGGCCAGCGTTTGACGACGAGATCACCGGCGCCGTGAGGCGACTGCCGGACCCTGACGGGCATCGCATCGAAATAGAGTGCGCCAACTGCGGCGGTCATTTAGGACACGTATTCCTGGGAGAGCGGCTGACGCAGAAGAACACTCGCCACTGCGTAAACTCCCTGTCCATGAGCTTCGTCCCGGCACAAAGGTAGATTCGCGTAGATTCGCAAAGGGCCGCCGCGTCCATGGCGCGGCAGCCGGCGCAACACGGCTACAGCAACTCCGCGCCGGGAAATCAGGGGCGACACCGGCGGCGGGCTACGGACGTTTTCCCCCCTCCGCCGCCCATCGCTCCGGCAGAAGTCCGAGAATTGCCAGGGGCTGCGGTCGTAGATTGTCACGTAGATTGTCACAAGGGTCGCCATTTGCGTACCGGCGAAGCCTTTTACAGGCCCATGACCTTTATGTTCCGTGGCATCGTTTGTATTTCTTGCCGCTGCCGCAAGGGCATTTTTCGTTCCGGCCTATCTTGGTGCGCTCCCCGCGCACCGTTCGCTTCTCGGCGCACCGGGCGCAGGTGCAGGCCGGGGGATGGGCGCTGTGCCAATTGGTTCTTGTCGTCATGCAGACTCGGCTTCGGGTGGGATTGTCAGGTTAGGACGCCACGTATCTTATCACGCCCCCGCTCCAACTCACGCCCTTGCTCCAACTCCGGGGCCTGAACTACTCAAGAACCGTTCAAGCCTTGACGAAACCCGGCAGGGGCATAGAATGTCCGCAGATTCTCCATACATTTCCGTGAGCCATGCCCGATTCATCACAAGAAATGCTGCTGAGTCCCTACCGGGTGCTGGACCTGACCGACGAGCGGGGGTTGCTCTGCGGCAAGATCCTGGGCGATCTTGGCGCAGACGTGGTGCAGGTGGAGCCTCCCGGCGGCAGCGCGGCCCGGCAGGTTGGCCCGTTCTACGGAGATGATCCGACCCCGGACAAGAGCCTGTACTGGTGGGCCTACTCCGCCAACAAGCGGGGCGTCACGCTCGACCTGGAGCATCCCGACGGGCGTGCCCTGCTGGGCCGGATGGTAAAGTCCGCAGATTTCGTCATCGAATCCTTCGACCCCGGATATCTTGACGGTCTCGGTTTGGGCTTCTCTCGGCTCTCTGAACTCAACCCTCGTGTGGTCATGGTATCCGTCACCGCCTTCGGCCAGGACGGGCCCTATGCGGGCTTCCCGGCGGCAGACATCACCGGCATGGCTCTGGGCGGTTTCATGCACCTGACCGGCGACCCCGACCGCGCTCCGTTGCGGCCGAGCTTCCCCCACTTCTTCCTGCACGGCTCGGCGGCGGCGGCAACCGGGGCGATGCTGGCCCACACCCACCGCGCCCTCACCGGCGAGGGGCAGCACGTTGACGTTTCCTGCCAGCAGGCGGTGGCGCGGACGCTGGCCCACGCCCCGCAGATTTGGGACATAGAGGGCGCGGTGTTGCAGCGCATGGGCGTCTACCGCCAGACCTCCGGCGAGAACCGGGTGCGAATCAACTGGCCCTGCGCCGACGGTTACGTCAACTATATGCTCCAGGGCGGCGGCGTTGCTCCCAGCACCCGCGCCCTCTTCCAGTGGATGGAGGAGGATGGCTTCGATGTGGCTTCGCTCCAGGCCTTTGAGTGGGAAAGCATGGGCTACGGACGCATCACCCCGGAAGTTATGGATACCGTGGTCGGGCCGATGGCCGAGTTCTTCCTCCGGCACACCCGCGAAGAGCTTACCCGCGAGAGCGTGAGTCGACGCATCCTGCTCTTCCCCGTTGCCACGCCCTCGGATCTGCGGCAGCACCCGCAGTTGGAGGCCCGCGGCTACTTCATCGCGCTGGAACACCCGGAGCTGGGGACGGCGATTGACTATCCCGGCGCCTTCATCAAGAACGGCGACGGCTCGGCGGTGGCGGGTCTGCGCCGCCGCGCCCCATTGGTGGGCGAGCACAACGTCGAAGTGTACCGCGGCGAGTTGGGTCTGTCAGCGACGGAAATAGAAGCGTTGCGGCGCGGCGGGGTGATATGACGGCGCAAAAACCGCTGGACGGCGTCAACGTCCTAGACTTCTGCTGGGTCGCCGTGGGACCGATGACCACCAAGTACCTGGGCGAATACGGCGCCACTGTGGTGCGGGTAGAGTCGGCCAAGCGTCCCGGCACGCTGCGCTCGGCAGCGCCCTTTCCCGACGGGGTGGCCGGCATCAATAGAAGCGCCTACTTCGCCAGCTACAACGCCAACAAGATGGGCATCACCGTGGATATGCGCCACCCCCGCGCCTGCGAGTTGATGCTGCGGTTGGCTGGATGGGCGCACATTGTGACCGAGAATTTCACCCCCGGCACCATGGAGGACTGGGGCTTGGGGTTCGAGGAGCTGCGGGCAGTCAACCCGTCGCTGGTGATGTTCAGCGCCTCGATGATGGGACGCGGCGGGCCAATGGAGCGGCAGCCCGGCTTCGGCCCGGTGTTGTCGTCTCTGGTGGGCCTGACCAACGTGACCGGCTGGCCCGACCGCACTCCGGTCAACCCCTATGGCGCCTACACCGACTTCATCGTCCCCCGATTCGCCGTGGCTGCGATACTGGCGGCCTTGGACCACAGCCGCCGTACCGGCGAAGGGCGTCACCTGGACCTGTCGCAACTCGAAACTTCGATGCACTTCCTCGCGCCGTTACTGCTGGACTACACCGCCAACGGACGCGAGCAGGGGCGACAGGGCAACCGCGACCCTGGAGCCGCACCCCACGGCGTATATCCCTGCACCGGGGTAGACCGCTGGCTGGCCTTGGCCTGCGTGACCGAGGGCCAGTGGCAAACGCTTCTCGCCATAGCCGAGCCGGAGGGTGGCCTGCTCCACGCCGACGGCTTCGCAACCCTGCTGGGACGCAGGGCCAACGAGGACGAGCTTGACCGCCTGTTAGCCCAATGGACCAGCCAACATGATCAGCGTTACCTGATGGGAAGGCTGAACGAGGCGAGAGTCCCGGCAGGGATGGTCAATGACCCGCGCGACCTTTTCGACGACCCGCAACTGCAACACCGCCGGCATTTCCGCTGGCTGGATCACCCCGAGATCGGCCCCTACGCCACTGACTGCAGCGAGTTCGAGCTGTCTCTCACTCCCGGCAGCCTAGATACCCCCGCGCCACTGTTGGGCCAGCACACCGAGCACTTCCTGCGCGAAGTAATCGGCCTTAGCGAGGAAGAGTACCGCTCTCTGGAGACCGATGGTGTTCTCGAATAATCGTCTCCCAGCAATCAGCATTGAAGCGATCCCGGTTCCGAGAGAAGAAGGCCCGGTTTGCCAGCCCGGTGTGCCCCGTTGTGTGTGCAGCGCTTGTGCCAGTGTTCCCCGGGCGTATCGGTGTTCGTATCCAGCCGAATCGCGCAGGGTCGAACCTCAAGCCGAACGGAAACGCCCTTTGAAAATTGCTCCGATTCACTGGGACGTAACAAGCAGACTGCACTACCGTTGGGATGAAACTCCGATGGTGGGCATTTCAAGTTGAAAAAGCGCACCTTTGTGCTACTATATGCTCCGGTCGACGAAATAGCGGGCTAAACCACCCGGGGGACCGAGGCCGCCGTCCTTGAGCCGGCAGGTCAGGAAGGAATCCGATGCAATATCGCTGAGTAAACACCGCTCCCGGCGGGACCGGGAATTCTAGCCGCGCCGACCGCCTGGAGGGGTAGCTCACTATCTCCTCGCAGTCATCGGCGCGAGCCTGACACGCGAGGGGAAATGAAAGCCACATCCGACAATTACCGGGAAATCCTGGAAGAAATTTGCAATTCCATTGTCGCTGAGCGAGCGGCGGAAGTAGACGGCAGCGGCATATTCCCCGACGAGGGTATCGCCGCCCTCAAAGAGGCCGGACTGCTGGGCGCGGTGAGCGCCCCGGAGGTCGGTGGTCTGGGACTGGGACACAGAGGCGCCGCCACGATAGTGGAGCGATTGGCCCGGGAGTGCGGCTCCACGGCCATGGTTGCAGCCATGCACTTCTCCGGCACAGCCGTTCTGGAAGCCCATGCCCCAGCAGCCGTGCGGCGCACGGCGGCCAGCGGCGACCATCTGAGCACCCTGGCGTTCAGCGAAGCCTCTTCGCGAAGCCAGTTCTGGGCCCCCACCAGCACCGCCACCCGCCGAAACGGTTCTGTCATCCTGGACGCCCGCAAGAGCTGGATAACTTCGGCCACCCGGGCCACGGCATACGTCTGGTCATCCAGGCCCATGCAAACCGATGGTATGTCAACCCTCTGGCTCGTTCCCTCCGACGCCGACGGGCTGACCGTACAGGGCCCTTTTAACAGCCTTGGCCTGCGCGGGAACGATTCCCTGCCAGTGATGGCCCAGGGAGTAGTGATCGAGCCTTCCGCGATCCTGGGCGACGACGGCGGCGGCTTCGACGCCATGCTGGGTATCGTCCTGCCCATGTTCTCCGTCTGCAATGCGGCCTGCTCGGTGGGACTGATGCAGGCCGCCGTCAGCCGCACCGCAGCTCACGCCTCCGGCACCAGATTCGAGCATACCGGGGATGTTTTGGCGGACTCGTCTACCACCCGCAACTACATCGCGCGCATGAAGATACTAGCCGATTCCGCGCACACCTTGCTGTTCGACACCATCGGTGCGCTGGAGAGCGGGAGAGAAGACGCGGCGCTCCGAGTGCTGGAGTGCAAGGCAGCCGCTGGAGAGATGTCAACGCAGGCGCTGGACCTGGGTATGCGGGTCTGCGGCGGCGCTGCCTTCCGCAAGGAAGTCGGGGTGGAGCGCTACTTCCGGGATGCCCGCGCCGCCGGCGTGATGGCGCCCACCACCGACACCCTTCTCGACTTCATCGGCAAGGCCGTCTGCGGCATGGAGCTGTTCGCATGAGCAGAAACGACACGCTTCTAATGGGCGCCGTGGCCTACGACGCCAAGGTGGTTACCATCTGGGAGGGGTTCCGAGAGTATTTCCAGCGGCGCAGACTCGACTTCGACTTCGTTCTCTATTCCAATTACGAGAGACAGGTTGAGTCCCACTTGGCCGGCCACGTCGACGTGGCCTGGAACTCCCCGCTGGCCTGGCTTCAAGCCAAGGCGGGGGCGCAACGGCAGGAACGCCGGGCCGAGGCCATCTGTATGCGAGACACCGACCAGGACCTAACCTCGGTGATAATCGTAAAGGACTCGGCTCCCATAGATTCCCTCGACGCCCTCGCCGGCAAGCGCGTCGGCCTCGGAGCGAAGGACTCTCCTCAAGCCAACCTGATTCCGCTGCACCATCTGGCCGGCGCCGGGCTGCGCGCCGGAGCGGAAATCGAGACCGTTGCCTTCGACCTGCTGGTCGGAAAACACGGCGACCACATCGGCGGCGAACGGGAAGCAGTACGAGCTCTGCTCCGCGACGAAGTGGACGCGGCCTGCATCATAGACGGCAACTATCTGGCCTTCACCCAGGAAGGGACGCTGCCGCCCGGTGCAGCCAGGGTGGTTTCCCGCACCGCTCCCTACGACCACTGCAACTTCACCGTCTTCGACGACGCACCCGCCGACCTGATAGAGAGATTCCGGGAGTTTCTCCTCGATATGTCCTATGCCGACCCGCTGGTGCGCCCTCTTCTGGATCTCGAGGGACTCACCCAATGGCTGCCAGGGCGCACCAGCGGCTATGCTCAGTTGGAAGGGGCGGCAGACAGGTTCGGCGTCGTAGACGCCTTCGTGGAGGGTCTGGCTCTGTGATAGAAGTCGACTTGGGCGAACTCAGATTCGACGAGGGCGCGCACCTGCTGGTCAAGCGGGCCATCAGCGGCGCAGGTTTGGAGGATGAGATTCTGGTGAAAGGGGCCGACCGGGACCTGGAGTTGCAACTCCAGGTCTGGGCCCGTTCCGCCGGACACCGGATACGACAGAACGGCAGCGCCGCCGGAGTGTACTTGCGGCCCGGCGCTGCCCGCTCAGCCCGCTGGCAGGGAGCGGAGCAGGCCGGCGAAGCTGACCATCGCGTCCCCGGCGCCGTTGCGGAACGCCCACCGCAGCGTTGGGGACTAGCCGCGCGAGGAGCAACCGTCGAGGCGGGTTCCCCGGATTTCAGCTTCCCATTGGCGGATAAGCGCGAGGTGTGGGCGGACGAGGCGGCGCGGCTCTACGCCAGCGCCGTGGCCTCACAGTGGGATCCCAATACCGCCGTTGCCTGGGACGACCCCTTCGACCTCCCGGACGAAATAGAGGACGCGGTCGTCCAACTGATGACCTACCTGATTGAGAATGAAACGGCGGCGCTGGTGGTGCCCAGCCGTTTCGTAGCCCAGTTGCATCCCCACTTCCGGGAGGTAATGCAACTGCTGGCGGTTCAAGCCGCCGATGAGGCGCGTCACGTCGAAGTATTCACCCGCCGGGGCCTGCTCAAGCGTGACCGCCTGGGGCTTTCGACCATCGGCGGCCAGGCATCCTTGAAGACGCTGGTAGACGAACCTGACTTTGCCGTGGCTTCATTCCTGCTGTCGGCAATGGGTGAAAGCACCTTCCTCGTGCTGCTGCGGTTCCTGGAGCGCCATGCCCCGGACCCGGTAACGCGAACCGTGTCCCGACTGGCCGCCAACGACGAGGCCAGACATGTGGCCTTCGCCGTCGCCCACCTGCGGGAATCTGCCCGCCACGACCCCAGGCTCCTGGACCGGCTGGCCCAATCGGTTCACAGCCGCCACGACGCTTTGCGCCACACGGCAGGCCTGAACCAGGAGGTGCACGACGCTCTGGTGCTGCTGGCCGCCGGCTCCTGGGAGCACGACGACCTGCGCAAAGCCAGCCGCTCGGTGGCTCAACTGCTTCAGGATATGGACGCCGGGCGCCGCCGGCAACTGGTCCGGCTGGGATTTGAAGAAGACCAAGCCGCCGGTCTCTCCGGCCTACACACCCGCAATTTTATGTAATCGCCGCCGCTGACTCGCTTGCGGGTCTCGGCCCTTCAGCAATTGAACCCGGATGCCGTAGCGCACGGAATCGCGCAAACCACAGACGACAGTGAATCCGCTGGAAAGGACACCCGGAATCACCACGCTCTCAGCGGGATGGTTCGGTGCAGAAGTCCGGCCTTCCCATGACTGCAACGCACCATCCCCTGCCCCGGTACATCTGCCCAAACAGGCTGGGAGGAACGGCGTGAATCACCTGCTCCTGGCGCCGGGCGCCTTCCCTTCCATCGTGGCCCGAGGGGAATTCGGCTGGAATCACGCCGTCACTCCCTGGCCCACCGCGCCAGGGCCTTCTCCGGAATCTCTGACACCGAAGTATGGTAGTAGTCCCGCCACGACTCCTCCGGCATTCCGGTGAAGAGCATGAGGTTCAGGGGGTATTCCTCCGAGTCGGTTACCCGGCGGAAATCATCCCTGAAGAGGAAGGTCGGTTTCCGCAAGGCTATTGAAAGACCCAGCTCGAGGCAAACTCCTTCGTCAGGCGGGCACCCATTGACGACCCCAAGGATACCGTCCGACTCCAGAACGTCCCGTTTGTCAGCCTGACCGACCTTGTAGGCCCAGCCGGGCTGGCTGAAATCCACCTGGTTGTTCCGGTGGAAGGGTTCCCAGACCTCCAACCCCAGGTCCTCCAGCGCCTGGACCAGTTCAGGCAGAAGAAGCCTCTTCTGCTGCTCGGAAAACCCGTAGGGGCTGGCCAGATAGATCTTCTTCATGCGTCCTCACTCTTACGGACTCTCCCATAGGGACAGCCGACGCTGCGGAGGTGGTCCTGAACGGGCGAGTTCGCAGTTCGGTACGTCATGGTGGGGAAGGGGAGACTCGAACTCCCACGCTTTGCAGCACATGATCCTAAGTCATGCTCGTCTACCAGTTTCGACACTTCCCCAAATGGCGCGTGAGCGGGATCCACCCGTGGCGCGTGAGCGGGATCCACCCGTGGCGCGTGAGCGGGATCCACCCGATTGGGGAGCGATGGCAGGCGGCCAACCCCGCGTCCCTCGAATCATAACACGGGATTGGCCGCCGGGAGAATTCCAATTCCAAAAGTGGGAGGCGGAGTCTCCCACCCACGGCGGCAGGGCGAAGCCGCCGAAAACCGCTACCCGGTCTGAAGCTCCCAGATCCAGCGGCCAATGGCCACCAGGAGGGCCAGGAGGGCCACCACCAGTGCGATGGCGGCAATCAGGAACGAACCGGAACTGCCGACGGGGCCGGAAGGACCCTGTACGCCGGCGGGGCCGGCGGGGCCAGCCACACCCTGCGGGCCGGTTTGCCCGATGTGTCCCTGGGGGCCGGCGCCGCGCGGCCCTTCGGGGCCAGACGACCCGGTTTCACCCGCCGGCCCCAGCGGTCCCAGCTCGCCGGGGTCGCCCTTGGGTCCCTGCGGGCCGGCTGCTCCCTGCGGGCCCGGCTCCCCCTGGGGGCCTGCCGACCCTTCCAAACCCGACGGACCCCGAGGCCCAGCCGGCCCGGCGGGCCCCGCCCGGCCCGACGGTGTGGACGTGTTGCGGATAGTAACGCGAGCAGTGGGCCTCGGAGTGGGCGTGTTAGCCGAAGCTGTGGTTGAAGCGGTCAGATCCACTACGTCTAATCCACCAGAACTAAAGGGCTTCGCCCACGATCCTGCACTGCTTGTCGCGGTTGCGGTTCTTCCATCAACCTGAAAAGTGATTGACTGGCTTCCGAAACTCCCGCCGGACGGTATTTGCATTGAATATTTTCCATCCGAAGTTACGGTTGTTTCGGCAGCCGTTTGGGTACCGATCATGGCTTTAACAGTAGTTCCAGCCTGGGCGGATTGTCCGTCAATACGAACAACGCCGACAAGCTGGTGTGGAGGAGACTGCTGCTGGGCCAAAGCAATTGCCGGTACGGTCGCCATCAGCGCGACAACCGCGAATAACACAAACAAATTGTTCCTAGTTAATTTCATGGGCCACTCCCAATTATCTCAAGCTGACCTTAAGGAATGAAGCGGAGCAGGGCCGCGTAAATTCTGGTTATGCAGTGGGGTTGCTTCCTGAATAGTGGAGAAGTCCGCATTGCCTCCACCCAACGGGGGCGGATCTGCATAGCCGAAAATTCCTACCCCTATCACCGGGGCGTTGACATAATAGTTTAATCAAAGCGTCGTACTTCTTCCACCAGTCGCGGGCCATTTCTCTGTGAATTCGGTCAATCTGCCCTCAAAGAAGTTAAACAGTTTTGATTTCTACGCTATGCTACTCGCGGACTCGATAGCCTGATCAATGATTCAGCGAATTTCAGACAATTGTGGAGGAGACGGCGTAGCCATGAACCACACCGGAAAGGGAACCTCTCCATCCTCGCCGGAAGAGTATATCGCCTCGCTGCCGGAGGAGCGGGCGGAGCAGGTCAGCCACCTGCGCGAGTTGATTCTGCAACACCTGCCGGAAGGTTATGTCGAGCAGATGGACTTCGGGATGATCGCCTATGTCATCCCCATGGAAACCTACCCAAACACCTACAACGGCCACCCGCTGATGTATGCCGCTCTGGCGTCTCAGAAGCGGCACATTTCGCTCTATCTGATGAACGTCTACGGCGACGCGCAAACCCAGCAATGGTTTGCCGACGGCTTCGCCGCGGCCGGAAAGAAGCTGGACATGGGCCAGGCCTGCGTCCGCTTCAGAAAGCTGGATGACCTGCCGCTGAACCTCATCGCCGATGCAATCGCCCGCACTCCCGTCGCAGAGTACATCTCCTCCTACGAGGCGTCTCGGACGCAGATGGCGGAGAACCGCAAGTCGCGGCGTCAGGAAAGGGAGGCGCAATAGGCGTTCCCTCTCCCATTTTGGAGAGGGCCAGGGTGAGGGCGTTCCCTCTCCCATCCCTCGCCCGCCGAGGATTCTACCGGTGCCACCCCAGGCCTTCAAAGTAGCCGCGCACGTAAGCAACCTGGCCGCCGTGGACGATGTTGTCCCAAGCCAAGATGCCCAGCGCCTCGCCCGCCGACATCGTGGCGCCCGCCGGGCCGGTGGCTGGCACCCGCCGTTCCAGGTCGTCGGCGTTCATGCCGGAGATGTAATCGCGGGCCGCCTCGTTTGCTGCATCAAAGTATCCCATCAGGACTTCGCGCGACGGAGCCTGCCATTCGGCGACCTGCTGTTCGCTCCAGCCCATGCCGATGTCGTCCGGTTCCGCGCCCATTCCGAATTTTTCGTGCCAGCCCCCGGCGGTCCAGAGTTGGTCGGCGCCCTGCAATCGGGCGTGAATGAGGCGGTCAACGACGCGGGCCATGTGCCAAACCAGCCAGTTCATCGGGTTGGAGTGGTCGTTGGGCATCCTGGACAGCGTGTCGTCGTCAACCCCGGCGACAGCGCTGGAGACCATATCCCAGTTCCGTTGCAGTGCGAAAATGGTCGTGTCTGTGACGGCCATTGCTTTCCTCCTGTATTTGCTATTTGCGCTCCCTGTATTTGCGCTTCTGGCGGCCCGGTCTTTCGTTTTTAGTTTGGCCTTCGTTTTTACCGGAGGGGCCGATGGTTAATCTAGACCGGCAGACGGATGTCCACAAGTCCCGCCGCCCGGCCACCAGCGTCTCTTGGTAGTTCCCTTTCCCCGGTAGTTCCCTCTCCCTCCGGGGGAGGGTTAGGGTGGGGGGCGTCCCCGCTGGTGAGGAAACAGTGTCATCCCCCGCATTTCACCCTCGCCCCAAACCTTCCCCCGGGGGGATAGGGAACTACTGAAAACCCTGCCCTGGCCGCGGTCAAAAGCAACCGCCCCTCCTTTCCTGAGGGGCGGCAGTGAGTTGCCTCTATGGTGACCCGCCTCGGGGTCGAACCGAGAACCTACGGATTAAGAGTCCGTTGCTCTGCCAGTTGAGCTAGCGGGCCAAGGGCGTCGGCGCAAGGCCAACTGCCTCTAATTTATCAATCCCTTTGTTGACTGTCAATTGGGGCTGCGGCAATTCCGCCTACGCGCCATGGTCCAGCCGGTCAATCAGGTACTGCGGGAGGCTGGCGCTGCGCATCTTGTTCTGGGTCGCGGCGATGTCGTATTCGGCGCGGAAATGCTCAACCGAGGGGCCGTCGCTGTCGAACACAGCGTAGGCGGAACGCGGGTCGCGGTCCCTGGGCTGCCCCACGCTGCCGGGGTTGACGATGCAGCGCTCGCCGTCCAGCGCCACCGGCTGCCCATCGGGAAGGGCCAGGAACAACGGCCGGCCTGCGTTTTCCCGGCAGATGAACGGGTAGTGGGAGTGTCCCACCAGGCAGTAGGGTGTTGTCAACAGTTCCAGGGTGGCCAGGGCCTGCGCTGGATGCGTGAGGTACTCGGCTATCGGGTCTCGCAGGCTGCCGTGTACCAGGGTGAACGGCGGCTGTTGGCTGACCGTCGGCAACCCGGCCAGGAAGCTCTTATCGTCCGCAGCCAGTTGCTCCGCCGTCCATTGAATGGCGGCGTATGCCGCGCCGTTGAAGTCGGATGCGTCGATGACTCCGGCGGCGGCGTAGTCGTGATTCCCCGCCACCGCCACCAGGTCAAACTCCCGCAGGAGTCCCAGGCAGGCAGAAGGATCTGGCCCGTATCCGACCAGGTCCCCCAGGCACCAAATCCGGTCAAACCCTCCTTGTCGGGCGGCGTGGGCCAGCACCGCGTCCAGGGCCTCCAGGTTGGAATGTATGTCCGACACGATCAGGGTTCGCAATCCGTCTCCCGTACGCCCAGGCGCCGCCGCCCCTGTCCAATTCAGCCCGCCAGCCCGGCTATGGGGTATTATATCAACCGACCCCAGGTTGCCCTTAACCCAGTCCCTACGGAGGGATGGGGGGACTTTTGAATTCTTGGGAGGCGGCTGACATGACCGCAGCCAAACCGCGAGTACACGTTATCGGCACCGGCGGCAGCATCGCCGGAATCGGCCCCGACCGGCTGGATTATATGCTCTACTCGGAAATCGGTGACCATCTCACCATCGAGCAGTCCCTGGAGCGGGTGCCGGAAATCCGCGATTTCGCTTCCGTAACCTCGGAGGACCTGGTCAGCGTCGGCAGCACCGCCATCGGCGCGCCGGAGTGGCTGGCCCTGACCAAGAGAATCAACGGCCTGCTGGGCGACGGCAGCGACCTGTCGGGAGTGGCGGTAACCCACGGCACGGCCACCCTGGAGGAGACCTCCTACTTCCTGCACCTCACCGTAAAAACGAACAAGCCGGTGGTGGTGACCGGCGCCATGCGGCCCCCGACAGCCATCAGCACCGACGCCGACCTGAACCTTATGGACGCAGTGCGTATCGCCGCCGCTTCCCACGCCGGAGGCATGGGGGTGCTGACCGTACTGAACAACGAGATTCACTCCGCGCGCGACGTTTCCAAGTCCAGCACCTTCCGGGTCGAGACCTTCCGGCCCAACGAGCTGGGATTTCTGGGCTACGCCGACTCCGACCATCAGGTGGTGTTCTACCGCGCGCCGCTGCGCAAGCACACGACGGCCACGCCCTTCGACGTGGCGGGACGCGACAGCCTGCCGCGAGTGGAAATCGTCTATTCCTACGCCGGCGCCGACGGCGCGATTCTGGACGCAGTTCGGCAAATGCGCCCCGACGGGCTGGTGGTGGTGGGGTTCGGCGGCGGCACCTTCCCGCCGGCATTCCTGGCGGCGGCGGCGCGGGCGGTGGAAGACGGGATCCCGGTGGTGCTGTCCTCCCGCTCCACCGCGGGCCGGGTGGTCAACACGCCGCGCAAGGAGCAGCAGGGCTTCCTCGTCTGCGACAACCTGCTGCCCCAGAAGGCCCGTATACTGCTGATGCTCGCACTGACGGTCACCAACGACCGTGAGTGGCTGCAACAGGCGTTCATGGAGTATTAACGCCACGATTAGCCGTGTATAATCCGCGGATTCGGGCGGATTCAGAACGGCGACAGACAACTCGATCAAGGACGGCGACCTAGTGGCACAAGCAGCAACAGGCCGGGAATCCCCGGCGGAATTGGGGCCGCGCCGCACTAAAGACCCCATTATGGCAACCACCGTCATCGGGGCTCACACGCTGGAGCACATGTACGGGCGCGGGTTCCTGGTGCTCATCCCCGCCATCTACGTGGCGTTGCAACTGAACCCGATTCAGGCCGGCCTCATCGACGGAATTCGCCAGCTTGCCGGTGGGGCCACCAGCATGACCGGCGGCTTCTTTGTGGACATTTTCCAGCACCGCCGGGCACAGGTCCTCACCCTGAGTCTGGTGCTCATCGGGGTGGGGTATCTGCTGGTATCCATCGCGCCGACCTACGGGCTGATTCTGGCGGCGCTGGCGATAGCATCGGCCGGAACGGCGATGTGGCACCCCCCGGCGCTGGGACTGCTGGCGCAGCGCTTCCCGGCGCGGCGGGGGCTGTTTATCTCCATGCACCGGTCCACCGGTAATGTGGGCGACTGGATTGGGCCGCTGCTTGTCGGCCTGCTGCTGGGAAGCGCAGCCGGGGCCGGAGAATGGTGGGGTTCCGAGTGGTGGCCGTGGGAGTGGTCAATTAGTTGGCGCTGGATTGTGGGAGGCGGCGCGCCAATCATGCTGACCTTGGCCTGCGCCATTTTTCTGTTGTTGCGCAATGTTGACGGCCCACCCCTGCCAGGGGTGGACTATAAGCAGAAGATTAAGACACAACTGCGAGATATGGCCAATTCCTTCCGCGGCACGGGTATGTGGAGCATATTCACAGTCTCGGCCGTGCGGGGAATGGGAGACCGGTCGCTGCTTTGGGTAATACCTCTATACCTGTCTCAAGACCTGGGCTTCAGCGCTTTTTCGGTCTCCTTCCATGTGGCCCTGTTCGCGGTGCCGGGAATCATTACCGGCCCCCTGTTCGGCGCATTGTCCGACCGCATCGGGCGCAAGCTGATAATCATGTTCATAATGGCCGCGACAGGGGCGATAACGCTGGGTATTGTCATGATGGGCGATAGCTGGGGCATGACTGCTATGGTTTTCCTGTTCGGGGTGTTCATTTTCACTGTGAACTCGCTGACCCAGGCTGCCGCCATCGACGTGGCCCAGGGCAAGGGGTTGGAAGGCACGTTCATCGGCCTGATGTGGGGCAGCAACGCCTTCTTCGGCGCGATGGCATCCATCGCGGCGGGAGTGCTGGCCGACTTCGCCGGGTGGTCCTCGGCCTTCTATCTGGCCGCCGGGCTGTACTTCCTCGGCTTCTTCATCTCCATCCTGATGCCGTCGGGACGGGCACGGGGTGGCGCGGGGTGACTTTACTTGCCGAGTAGGATTTCCGCAGAGCCCGGTGCGGCTGGGAGTGGCAGTCCGAAGCAGACCTTCGGCAAGCGAGTTCAGGAGGCTCCGGCAGCCTCGACCGCCGCCCGGTACTGCTCCGGGGTGTTCAGGTCGAGCAGAATCTCCGGGTTGTCCAGCGGAAAGCGGTAAACCGCTTCCGGGCGGCGACGCACGACGGCCTTGATCCCCTGCGTTTCCTCGTTGATTGTGAGCAGTTCCGGCAGCAGGGATGCCGAGAGGACGATGGGATGCCCACCCTTGCCCCGGTATTCCGGCACGGTGACAGCGTAATCCCCGGAACGGTGCGTCTCCAGGATGCGGGCAACGTCGTCTGCCGAGCGCGGCTGGTCCACGTTGAGCAGCAGGATGTCGTCAACCGCATCACCATCGACAGCGGAAAGCCCGGCCTTGATTGACGTCGTCTTGCCCTGTAGGTAGTCGGGGTTCAGCGTCCAAGAAACGCCGTCCTTGCCTTCCAGCAGAGTGCGCAGTTCCTCAGACCGGTGGCCCAGTACCACGACCACTCGCTGCGCTCCACCCTCCAGCAGGCTGGACACCTGATGCTCCAGCAGGGTCCGTCCGCGCCAGAGCAACAGGGCCTTTAACTGCCCCATCCTGCTGGATTCCCCGGCGGCCAGCAGGATGGCCCAAGCTCCGGGCATCCGCTAGACCTCTACCGTCCGTTCCACGATGCTGGCGGCGCGGTCAATGTACCAGTCGCCCATCTGCATCTGCCCGCCGTCGCCGCCGCGCCGCACCATGATGATTTCCGACATGACGCTGACGGCTATTTCTTCCGGGGTCAGAGCGCCGATGCTCAATCCTATCGGCGCGTAGACCTCCTTGATTCGTTCCTTGGCGATGCCCTGCTCTATCAGGCGGCGATAAATCATCAAGGTCTTGCGGCGGCTGCCCAGCAGTCCGATGTAGCGCGCCCGCGTCTTGAGAGCCGACTCCAGGGCCATGTCGTCGTAGCGGTGGCCGCGGGTGGCGACAACCAGGTAGCTGTTGACGTTGACGCTCAGGTGGTCGGACCACCGGTCATAGGGCGTGACGATGGTTTGCTCGGCGTAGGGGAACCGTCCCTCGTTGGAGAATTCCGGGCGGTCGTCAACGATAAAGACGCGATAGCCCAGGAAGTGGGCCAGGTCGGCCGTCGCCTTGCCGACGTGTCCGCCGCCGACCATTACCAGCGTGGGCGGGGTGGTGAAGCCCTCGACGAAAATCTCGGCGCCGTCTTCGGTGGAGATGGACTCGGTGTTGCCGATGTGGGCGATGCGAAGCGCCGTCTCCAGCGCGGGCTCGTCCAGTTGCGGGGTTCCCAAGGTGCCCGAGATGGTGCCGTCAGCCCGCAGCAGCAGCTTGGCGCCGAGACGCTCGGGTTGGCTGGGGCTGTTGACCACCGTAGCCAAGCCCACTGGCTCGCCGCCATCGTAGGCTTCGAGAATCTCGTCGCCCAAGGGCAGAAAGTCATCCAGGCTCCGCAGGGGTTCCAGGTAGAAGTACATCGTGCCGCCGCAGACCAGACCGTCGCGGGCGGCAATATCCTCGTTCAGGTAGTAGTCCTTGAATTCCGGGCCGCCGCCTTCGCGCAGCATCTCCTTGGCGGCGAACCAGATGTCGCCCTCGACGCAACCGCCCCCCAGTGTGCCCAGTCCGCTGCCGTCATCCCGCACCAGCAGCATGGCGCCCGCCTTCTGCGGCGTTGACCCCTTGGTTCGGACCACTGTCGCCACTACGCAGGGCTTGCCATCCCGCAGAGTTTCGACTGCTCCCTGGATAACTTCTTTCATGGCTCCTCCGGCCCCGCAGGTTCCGGTGTCAATTAAATTACTAGCTTATCAAATGCACAGCGTCGCCCGCAAACGCCTGGCGGCGGAATTCCCGGTAAGCAGCCCGACCGGCACTGCCAAAGCGGGCCGGATTCAAGTATAATGATACTCAGTATGGCTATCGTCGCAATCACTTCGATCAATGAGCGGAACGCCCGCCGATACGTTGACGCAATGGAATCGGCAGGCTCGGAGATTCGGGTCTTGCTTCCTGAATCGCACGGCCATCTGCCGACCGCCGAGTTGATGCGGGGTGTGGGCGGCCTGCTCCTTTCCGGCGGCCCGGACGTGCATCCGTCACGTTACGGTCAGGAACCCGACCCCGCCGCCGGCCTGAAGCTCGCCCCCGGGCTGGATGAACTGGAGCTGCGGGCTCTGGAATACGCTCTATCGCGCGATATGCCGGTGCTGGCCATCTGCCGCGGGATGCAACTGCTGAACGTGGCCTTCGGCGGCAGGCTGATTCAGGACCTGCCCGGCCACCGGAGCGACGAATCCGCCGGCAACGGCGAACCGGCCAGCCATCAGATTTACGTCGCCCCCGGCGCCAAGGCGGCAGCCATTATTGGGTCCGCAGGATTCTTCAGGGTCAACAGCTACCACCACCAGGGCCTTAAGGAGGCGCAGAGAGCGCCGCGCCTGATGAGCACGGCATACAGTGTCGATGACGGGTTGGTGGAGGGGTTGGAAAGCCCGGAGCACAGTTGGGTCATCGGGCTACAGTGTCACCCGGAACGGCAGGACGAGGTGCCGAGGCTCTTCGCCAACCTTTTCGCCGGGTTGCGCGACCGGGCAGAGCTGTTCGCAGCAGCGCTTTCGGCCTAGCGCCTGCCACTGAAGGCAACCCTGTCCGAAACCAGTTGCGGCGCTTGCCACGTCCGTTGGCTGGCCGGTTCCGCGTCGGTTTCCCGGTTTCAGCCGGAAGCGACGACTTGAGGAGTGTTGACCTATGGTAACTACCGCCCCGGTCCCACCCGGAGAGCAGCCGATTCGCATCGCCGACGAGATGCGCACCTCATATCTTACCTACGCGATGAGCGTTATCGTGTCGCGGGCGCTCCCCGATGTCCGGGACGGCCTGAAGCCGGTGCAACGGCGAATCCTCTATGCCATGCACGACATGGGCATCCGCCCCGGCTCCCAATTCCGCAAGAGCGCGCGGATCGCCGGTGAGGTGCTGGGCAAATTCCATCCTCACGGCGAAGGCTCGGTCTACGACGCCCTGGTTCGGATGGCGCAGGATTTCTCAATGCGCTACCCGCTGATTGCCGGGCAGGGCAATTTCGGCAGCATCGATGGCGACCCCCCGGCGGCCATGCGCTACACCGAGGCGCGACTGGCCCAAATCGCCGATGAGCTGCTGGCCGACATTGACCAGAACACCGTGGACTTCATCCCCAACTTCGACGACCAGCAGACCGAACCCACGGTGCTCCCGGCGCGCGCCCCCAATATGCTGGTCAACGGAGCCTCCGGCATCGCCGTGGGCATGGCGACAAACATTCCGCCCCACAATCTGGGCGAAGTCTGCGACGCCTTGACCCATCTCATCGACAACCCGGACGCCACGACCGAGCGGCTGATGCGCCACATAACCGGCCCGGACTTTCCCACCGGGGCCAGGGTGCGGGGCCGCAAGGGAATCGTGGACACCTACACCACCGGGCGCGGCCGCATCATCATGGAGGCCGAGACCGAATTTGAAGAGACCCGCAACAACCGGGAGCAGATTATTGTCACCTCCCTGCCCTACCAGGTCAACAAGGCCAATCTCATCGAGCGCATCGCGGGACTGTCGCGCGACCGGAAGTTGGATGGCATCTCCGACATCCGCGATGAGTCGGACCGGCGCGGGATGCGCATCGTCATAGAACTGCGGCGGGACGCCCAGACGCGAGTGGTGCTCAACAACCTGCTGCGCCAGACCGCCATGCGGTCGTCCTTCAACTCCATCATGCTGGCCCTGGTGGACGGACAGCCACAGGTGCTGCCCCTGCGCCGTTGCCTGGAACTCTTCATCCGCCACCGCGAGGAAGTAATACGCCGGCGGTCCGAATACCAGTTGCAGCGGGCCCGCGACCGCGATCACATAGTGCAGGGGCTGCTGCTGGCCCTTGACCGCATTGACGAGGTCATCGAAATTATCCGCAACTCCGCCGACGTCGAGGAATCGCGCAACAACCTGATGCAACAACTGGACCTTTCCGAGGTCCAGGCTCAGGCCATCCTGGATATGCAACTGCGCCGCCTGGCCGCTCTGGAGCGGGAGCGCCTGCAGACCGAACACAACGAATTGCTCCAGAGAATCGCCGAACTGGAAGCCCTCCTGGGCGACTCGGAGAAGATTCGGGCGGAAATCAAGCGTGAAACCCGCGAGCTCAGGTCGACTTTCAACCGGAACAACCCACGCCGCACGACCATAGAGGCCGAGGAAATCGGCGAGGAGACGCCAGAGTCCCTCATCCCCCAGGAAGACGTCATTGTCACCTTGAGCCAGCGCGGTTACATCAAGCGCGTCCCGCCCAACACCTTCCGACAGCAGAATCGGGGCGGCAAGGGTGTGCGGGGCATGACCACCCGCGATGGTGACGCCATCCTCGACCTGCTGGTTGTAGACACCCACAGCACCCTGTTCTTCTTCACCAACCGGGGCCGGGTGTACCCGCTGCGGGCATTCCAGATACCCGGCGACGCCTCCCGAACCTCGCGGGGTGTGCTGCTGTCCAATCTCCTGCCGTTGCAGCGCAACGAGCAGGTGCAGACCATGCTCCTCATCGACAATCCGAAGGACGAATACCCCCTGCTGCTGGCAACCAAGAAGGGGCAGATTAAGTCGCTAAAGACCGGCGAGCTCACTAGTATCCGCCCGTCGGGCCTGATAGTGATGAATCTGGCGCAGGACGACGAACTGGTCTCCGTGGCGCAGGTGGGTGAGGCCAAGGACGCGATCATGGTGACCGAGCGTGGGCAGGCCATCCGGTTCGCCATCGACGACCTCACACCGCGCAGCAGAATTGCCGGGGGAGTACGCGGGATCCGCCTGTTGGGAGACGACCAGGTGGTGGCGATGGGCGTGGTTACCACCAACAGCCATCTGCTGGTGGTCAGCCAAGGTGGATACGGCAAGATGACCTCTACGTCCAGCTATACTCGCAAGGGACGCGGCGGCCAGGGTGTCCGCACCTTCCAAGTTACGGAAAAGGCGGGACCGCTGGCGGCGGCCAAGGTAGTAACCGACCCGGAACAACAGGAAATGTTGATTATTTCATCCAAGGCTCAGGTGGTTCGCATCAGCATGGATGACGTGCGCGAAACCGGACGGGTCGCGCAGGGCGTAATTCTCTGGAAGGAACGGGAATCGGACGACTACGTGGCCTCGATAGCGGTGTTCCAGGAAACGGACCGCGACGGCGAGCCAATATCGGGAACCAACGGGCACCGGCGCGCCAATGGCCGCAACCGGGTGGAGGAATCAAACGGCTATGACCCGGATGCCCACAGCAACGGGAACCCGGAAGATTCCTGCTAGAGGACGCCCATTCATCACCTTGTTTCCGTAGTTTGTTTCCGTAGTTGCGGGGGCGGGCGTTGCCCGCCCCTGTTTCGTCACATCGAATTTAGATTTTCGTAACGTAATGACGTCCCGCCATGGCTGCCACTATCAGCATCGCGCCTCGCTCTACGCCGCATATCGCCCATTATCTTGAAAAACAACATCGCCTTGTGTACAATACCATGCTAAGTTGATACTATTGGTCGCATACTATTAGCAGTATCGATTAGGAGAGCCGATAAATTGGGTATGAAGCTCGTTTTTCTGCATGGGGCAGGGTGTTCCAGTCTATCTTTCTACTATCAACTGCGGCACTTTCGAAGCGCCAAGGCCATCGATCTTCCCGGCCACCCCGACGGCAAGCCCTGCGAGTCGGTTGACGGCTACCTGGAGTGGGTGCGCGGATTCATCCGGGCCAGGCGTTACAAGAACGTTATTCTCTGCGGTCACTCCATGGGCGGGGCAATCGCAATGCGTTACGCCCTGAAATACCCGGAAGAGTTGCGCGGCCTGATTCTGCTCGGCACCGGTGCGCGCCTGCGGGTGCATCCGCACTATCTCGACCGTTGCCGCCAGGCTGTCGGCAACAACGGCTCCTGGCTAGAGGGACATATGGAATACTACAGCTACGTGGAGCCGGAGGTGTTCCCCGTGCTGCGGCAGCGGGCCGCCGAGGTGGGGCCCGAGGTGGAACTAAACGACCTGATGGCCTGCGACAGCTTTGACATGATGGACCGTGTGGGAGATATAAAGCTGCCCACCCGAGTCATCTGTGGCAGCGACGACGTGATGACCCCGGTGAAGTATTCCGACTACCTGACCAGCAGCATCACAGACGCCAGCCAGTCCATCATCCCGGGCGGAACCCACTTCGTGCACATGGAGAAATTCCAGAAGGTCAACGAGGAAATCGAGGACTTTCTGGCAACCTTCAAGGCGCCGGGAAAGCGGGCAAGCTGAGGGCGAAAAGCGCAACAAGAAAGAGAGCGCAGGCTGTGTGAAGCCTGCGCTCTCTTTCTTGTTGCGCCAATAGCCTGCGAGGCAAACTACACCCGGTGGGGATGATACCAGCGGCTCCGGTAGAACATAAGGGGATTGTCATAATCTTCGCGGCGAATTTCCTTGACCTCTCCCATGTATACGGTGTGGTCCCCGTATACGTGAGAACCGATAACGTCGCAGTCAAAGAATATGGCCGAGCCGTCGAGCACCGGCACACCGTTTTCTGATTGGGAGAAGCTGTAGTTCACGCCGCCAGTACGATCCTGCGGTTTCTTGGCGAAATACGCGCCCACCTCTTCCTGCTCTTCCTTCAGGAAGTTGACGCCAAACTTCTGCCGCTCCTCCAGGTAGCCGTAGGTGTGGGTGCCGTGGGCGACGCAGACCAATACAATAGGCGGGTCCAGACAGACCGACGTGAAGGAGTTGGCCGTCATGGTGTGGGGGTTGCCTTCGTCGTCCAGCGTGGTAATAACCGTGACGCCGGTGGCGAATTCGGAAAGCGCAGATCTGAATTCATTCTTGTCGAACGAGGACATATACACCCCAAATCACGACCCCCGCGGAAAGCGCCGCCCACCGCGAGCCTACTACCGCGAAAATCAGTATTATGACGCCAAAAGACCAGGCCGCTTGATTTGCGACATTATAATACGCAATTACTCGGTTGCGCTACTATCTAAATGCTCAAGCCATTGCGGGCATCGCCGCTGTGCCCTTCGCTCTATCCGCAGACGTTGCGACGGGCAGTCCAGCGGTCAGGGAAAAGGCCGGAAGCAGGCGGCTATATCCTCGGCGGGAACCGACGCGGCAGCCTCAGCATCCAGCTTTGCCACCACACCCGGCGGAATCAACCCGCTGAATAGCTGCGGGTGGGTCAACTGGGCCAGTATCTCCAGCCCGACTACAATTCGCGGGCCGGGGCAACTGAAGTAGGTGTGGTCAATCAGGTAGACTTCGCCGGAGGCCACGGCCGGAAGCTCCCGCCAGCCATCCTGGGCCGCCAGCCACGGCGCCTCGCGCAGGTGACGGGCCACGTCCGACGAGCACAGGTCAACGAACAGCTTGTCCGGCGCCGATTCCGCCACCTCGCGCCATTCCAGGCGCCGGGCGTTGCAGCCCGGCTCCAGGGCCGTGATGCTCCCCCCTGCCATTCTCAGCAGGTCCGGGATCCAGTGCCCGCCGGCCACCAGGGGGTTGACCCCCTCCAGCGAGAACACCGAGGGCCGCGATTGCGCCGATTGTGTCTTACTGAGCACCGCCTTCGCCCGTGCCCGTAGCGACGCCGTCAACTCCGCCGCCCGTTGGGGGACGCCGCAGACATCGCCCACCTCGGCTATGGAGTCCACAATTTCCTCGAAGGTGCGGGGTTGCAGAACCACCACCCGAGGCTGAACTGACATCCCTCGAACCGCGAGATTGACTTCCCCTGCGTCTATCTCGCAGATATGGCACAGGTCTTGAGTGAAGATTATGTCCGGCAACTCCCTGGCCAGCCACCCATAGTCCAGCTCATAGGGGCTTTCGCCTTTGCTCAGGATGCCGCTCAGCGCCTCCTCCACTTCCTCGCTGGACATTACCGAGGGGTCAACCTTGCTCCGGCTCACCACTGGCTTGGTTTCCAGGATTTCGGGCGGGTAGTCGCAGAGGTCGCTGACGCCGATGACACTGTCGGCCAGCCCCAGGGCATAGAGAATTTCGGCGCCGCTGGGCAGCAGGCAGCAAATCTTCAACTCATCATCTCGCCGGAAGTAACGAAGATTAGGAGGGCAATGCGGGGCGAATGCGGGACTCTTCCCCCGTTCCATTGCTGTATGATAAGGAGAATGCACCCTCAACGCTTCCGGGGCAACCTTAACACGACATCCTCCCCAACAATACCCCGGTGCTTGGCGCGCCTGCCATCCCACTGATTCCGCCTGCCGCACAGTCCTTCTTATGTCAGCCTTATGTCAGCAAAAACCTACCGGCAAGCTGCCTGAAATGTCCCTCGCCACGGCAGAAAGAAGCTGGAGCAACTTCGCTCTGGTTCGGCTCAACGCCTTCAGTTTCGGCGTTACCGGGTTCCTCTTGGCGATGGACACGGTGGTATTGCCCGTTATCGTGCTTACCCTTGCCCCCGAATCCCTGAAGAACACCTATTTGGCGATGCTCGGCATGGGCGGGCTGCTGGTGGCGGCGGTAATGCAACCGCTGATTGGCCGGGTGAGCGACCGCACCAGGTCCCCGCTGGGAAGGCGTGTTCCCTATATCATCTACGGAACGGTGGTGGTGTGCGCCTGCCTCGTGCTGGTGGTGCTGGCATCAAGTATTACGGCTCTGTTCGCAGCGTGGATGCTCATACAGGCCAACTTGAATGTCGCCTACGGCCCTGGAATGGCGCTCATCCGCGACCTGGTCCCGCGCGCCCGAATTGGCGTGGCGTCGTCGGTGAAAATTCTGATGGACGCTATCGGCGGCCTGGCGTTGATCACCGCCAGCGCCGCTCTGATTGGATATGCGGGGGGGGCGGAATTGGGGCCGGTGTACGTCAATTCAGAATTGGGTCCCCTATACGTCAATTGGGAGTGGGCGGTCTTTGCATTACTCGGGGCAGCCCTGATTATTACCGTGACGATTACCTGCGCGACGGTGCTGGCTCAGGGCATCCGTCCCCGGCCAAGGCCGCCGCGGAGAAGCGATGCCTCCCTGCGTCCCGTGCTGAACCCGCAATTGGCTCTGTTTCTGGTTTCCAGGCTGCTGCTGATGACGGCAATCTACTCCTTCCCCACCTACGGGCTGTTTTTCCTGAAGGACGTGGTGCAAGCGGAAAACCCGGCAGAAACGCTCAGCCGCATGATACCGGCCATCGGCGGCTCGCTGGCGGTAGCGGTTTATCTTGGCGGCTGGGCGTCCGACCACATCGGCCGCAAGCCCATAGTAATCGCGGGGGCAGCCGGCGCAGCCGTCAGCACTTCTTGGCTTCTTTTGACCGACACCACCACTGGCCTAGTGATTACCGCCAGCATCATTGGAGCATCGGCCGGAGCGCTGCTCAGCGCCAGTTGGGCCCTGGCCAACGAAATGGGCGACGAAGAACGGGCCGGGACGCATATAGGCATCGTGAACTTGTCGACCATCGGCGGGGCGGCCCTCCCCCGGCTGTTTGGCCCTGGCATAGACCTGCTGAACCGCGCTTCCGAGGACCTGGGGTACCGCGCGCTCATCGTCGGCTGCGCCGCACTCTTTACCCTGGGGGCTCTCGCCATCCTTCCGGTCAGCCCAGCCCGGATGGGCCGGGCTGACCGGGATGAACTGACCGAGCCCACGGCAACCTCGCCACCGGAATCTTGACGCGGTAACTCATCGCCCCACGCCATCCCCTGGTCGGAGGGACGGTCAGGCCGCCGCCTTCTGGAGGAACTCCGCAGCGCCCCTGGCAACCCACGCATTCCATGACGTCATCATGAACTTGACGCCCATTTCCTTGAACTTGCCGATGTTGGCGTCGCTGGCCAGAGTGCCGGGTATGCGGCCCGCATTCACGATTTTGCCGATGGCCTCTTCGATCGCGGCCTGCACCTCGGGGTGTTCGACGTTGCCGATATGGCCCATGGTCTGCGCCAGATCGGACGGAGCTACGAAAAAGACGTCGATATTGTCAATTTTGAGGATTTCGTCGATGTTGGCCAGGGCCTCCGCTTCCTCCAGAAGCACCACGACCATGGTCTGATCGTTGGCCGTGTGGAAGTAGTCGGAAACCCCAAAGGACTGACGCCCTCCGAACATCCCCCGGTAGCCTATGGGAGCGTACTTGGCCGACAGGGCGGCCTGCTCGGCGGCCTCGCGGTTGCTGACGTGCGGCACCACGATGCCCATGCTGCCCCGGTCCAGGGTGCGGGTAATCAGGCCGGGGTCGTTGGCATTGACCCTGGTTATCGAGGTCATTCCCCACAGGTCGCAGGCGCGGGTCATGTCGCCCAGCGCGTCCCAGTCCACTGGGCCGTGCTCGCACTCGATCCATGCGGCATCGAATCCCAAGGGCCCGAGGAAGTCGATGATATCGCTGTCCTGCAACCCGGATATGGTGGTGACCACCTCCCCCCGTTGCAGTTTCTCCTTGGCGCGGTTTGCTCGAATCGGCGGCATGATACGCCCCCCTTATTTTCGCTCTTTTCCTTTTCGGCCCTCTTTCGGCCCGATCTCAGGGCCGGAAATTCGCCGCCGCCATTGTGCCATTCCGTAGCGCCAATGACAAACCTGCTGCACCCTGTTCGTACCCCTCGCCTCGGCTCCGGCCCTCAATGAACTTGGAAGATGACGGCCCCTTTCGGAATCCGTAGCGCGGGTTGACAATCCCGGCGGGCGCTTGGACAATCAAATCGGCCCCGCACCCTGCACAAACTCTTTCCCAAATGCGAGGCCCAAGGAAGGAGAGACCTGATGACGACCACGGCAACCTGGACCGAAGAGAGAGTAGAGGTAGCGGGCGCTGAAATGCAGATCCTGAAGGGCGGCAGCGGAGACCCGCTGCTGGTCCTGCACGACGAGATTGGCCAGCCCGGCTGGCTGCGGCTCCATGAAGAGCTGGCCAAGAACTACACGGTGTATGCGCCGTCCCATCCCGGTTTCGGCGCCACCGGCCGCATCGACTGGATTATGAACATGAGGGACAGCGCGACGTGGTATCTCTGGGCGCTGGAGGACCTCGGCCTGTCCAATCTGAACGTGCTGGGCTTCTCCCTCGGCGGCTGGCTGGCGGCGGAAATGGCCACTCAGAATCCACAGATGTTCCGCAAGATGGCGCTGGCGGCGCCAGCCGGGATACTGCCGCCCACCGGCGAGATTCTGGATATGTTCCTGATTGTGTCCAAGGAGTTCATCACCGCCGGGTTTCACAACCCTTCTGCGGTCGCGGAGTTCCAGACAGTGTGCCCCGACGAGCCTGCGCCGGAGCAGGTTGAGTCGTGGGAGATGGCACGGGAAGAAGCCTGCCGCCTGAGCTGGCGGCCCTATATGCACGACCGCAGCCTGCCGCACAGGCTGGGCCGCCTGAGAAATCTGCCGTCGCTCATCGTCTGGGGGAGCAACGACGAGGTGGTCCCGCCCAGCGCCGGAGAGGTCTACAACAGCTCCATCGCCGGGTCGCGCCTGGTAACTCTCGAAAATTGCGGCCACCGCTCCGACGTGGAAAAGACCGATGAGCTGGCCGGACTGTTGCGCGAGTTCTTCGCGTAGTGCGGTCGGGGCCTCCCCTTGGGCTTTCGCCCTAACCCTTCAACCGAGGCATGACTTGCCGGGCGAAGACCGCCATTTGCCGGCCAATTGCAAAGGTGTCTTCGCCCCGGAAATTGCAGACCAGCGACGAAATCTCCAGTTCAACGTAGGCCGACAGGTCATCGGACACCTGCCCCGGGGCGCCACGCCCAAAACGACGCTCCTGAGATCTCATTTCGCCCGCTGAAATTTCCACGGATTGGTGAACCGTCGTCTCCGGCGGCTTGGCGCGGCCCGCTTCCGCAGAGAATTGGGCCAGCCGCGCCATTCTCTCCCTCAGCGCGTCCAGGGGCATCTGCGTCGGGTGCCATGCCTGGCCGAATCGCGCGGCGCGGCGAAGCGCGGCGTCGCTGCGCCCCCCGACCCATATCGGCGGGTGGGGTTTCTGCGTCGGCTTCGGCGCGAACCTCACACCATCGAAGCTGACGTGCCGACCATGAAAGCTGGACGGGTCGTTGCTCCAGAGCTCAATCATCGCCGACAGGTATTCGTCGGTGAGGGCGCCACGCCGCGATTCCAGCACCCCCAGGGCGGCGAATTCGTCGGGCGCTCCGCCTGCTCCCACGCCGAGAATCACCCTTCCACCTGATAGCGCGTCCAGCGTGGCAATCATCTTGGCGGCCACCAGTGGATTGCGGTAGGGAGTGACCATGACCGTCGTGCCCAGCCTGACTCGCTCGGTAAGCGCGGAAACGTGGGACAGAACCACGAAGGCATCGAGAAACACGGGGCCAATGCTGTTCCGAAGGCGCTCCGGCGTCACCACATGGTCGCTGACCCACACCGAGTCGAATCCCAACTCCTCGGCCTCCGAGGCCACGGCCCGCAGGTCTTCGAGGGAGACTTCGCGCCCGTATTGGGGAAGGCATACGCCAAATTTCATTTGCGACCTCACCCTGAATCTCCTACTGGGAGAGGGGATTCAGGGGTTGAACCGTTTCCCTTTACGCGAGTTGCAGGAAATTTCGTCGTCTACCAGGCTCGCCGCAATACGGTCATTATCGGCCCGGCATCGGATACCGGGCGGGGGTTGGTGGCTAACGCGCGGTCGCGCAGCGTGGCCGAGGCGATCAGTTCCAGTCCTTCCTCCGGCACGCCAACGTCTCGCAGCCGGTCCGGAAGGCCCAAGGAGCGTCGCAGGTTCTCCACCGCGTCGGCGGCGGCTTGGGCCGCTTCCTCGTCGCTCATGCCGGAGGCATCTATCCCCATCGCCTCGGCTATCAGGGCCAGGCGGTCGGCGCATGCTTCGGCGTTGTAGCGCATGGTGTGGGGCAGCAGAATGGCATTGGCCTCGCCGTGCGGTACATCGAAGATGCCGCCAACGTGATGGGCGGTAGCCGTGTTCAGCCCCAACCCGCCGACGCCGGCCAGCGAGGCCAGGCAGGCGGCGGTCTTGGTCTGCAACAGGCATTCCAATTCCAGGTCCGCGCAGTGGGGCAGGTACTCCACCAGCAGACGAATGGCGTGCAGGGCCATGGAATCGGAAATGGGGTTGTGCTTGGTCGAGTAGACCGTCTCTATGGCGATGCGCAGTTGGCCAATTGCTGTGGAGGTCAGGATACCGACGGGGGTGGTGGCCAGGGCCCTGCCGTCTATAACGATGTAACCGGGGATGGTGTTGGGGTCGGCAACCAGAATTTTGCGGCCCAGGTCGCGATCAGCAAAGCCCGCGCCCCGGCTCAGCTCCGCCGCACCCATGGTGGTCGGCACCGTGATGATGGGCAGACGCTCAGGCGACAGATCGGGGTAGCTAATCTTGTTTGGAGGCTCGAAATACGCCTCGTAGTCGTGAATTCTGCCCCCTTCGCCCAGCAGGGTGGCAACGCCCTTGGTGGTGTCGTGGGTACTGCCGCCGCCAACGCTGATGAGCGCGTCCGCGCCGGTCTCGCGGGCCAGGGCCACAGCGGAGTCAAGCGTCGCCACGGGGGAATGGGGCGCAACGCCGGAATACAAGCCGACGAAGCTGTCGCCCAACGCTTCCTGCACCCGGGGCACCACGTCCGAGTGGGCCAGAATCGACGGCCCGCACAGCACCATGGCCCTTGCAGCTCCGGCGCGAGCCAGCACTCCGGGCAACCCGGAAATAGCGTCCACGTCGCAGACGACCTCGTGGCGTACGCTGTTGAAGGTGTAACTCAATGCGTTGGGGGCTTCCATTGCTTCCGCTCCTGTCTCAACAGACAAATATGCGTTGCCAGTTGCCCGTTGCCAGCCGCAGACCATGGTTTATGATTGGACGAACAAGGATACGGGCCAATTGGCAAGGGCATACGGCAGTATGAACGTCCCATCGCACCCCTGGCAAGCCGGGCCACCCGACGGCAGCTACGGCAAGGCCGCTTCCTCTCATAACAAATCGTTGTCGATGCACCGGTGGGCCAACTGGATAGCCGGGTTTTCCGGCGAGTTCGCCCACAGCGCCATCACTCAATACCTGCCGGCCACCCGGCTCCCGGCAAGCTCAGGGAAGGGGGGTTACGTGGTGCTGGACCCTTTCGCCGGGGTAGGCACAACGCTGATAGAAGCGAACCGGCTCGGATTGGATTGCGTCGGCTTCGAGATTAACCCTTTCGCGGCTCTGGTCTGCCGGGTAAAGCTCGGGGCGGGTGATATTTGCCTCGACGAATTTCAAGACAGTGTGCGAAACTTCGTCGGTGTTATGAAAGACGTACAGGGCCGCGAACCCCAAAGCTCGCCGCCTGCCGGGTTCAAAAGTCGGATTCCCTTCTTCTCCCCCGCAGTGGAGCGCAAGGTCTTATTGACGCTTGACTACATGAACGATCTGCCGCCGCAGATCCAAGACCTGTTCAGAGTCGCCTTTGCGTCCGTGATGGTGGATTTCTCCAACTATTCCTACGAACCTTCCCTGAGCACCCGCACCGCCGCCGGAAAAGCATTGGTGTGCGACGCAGAGGTGGCCCGGATCCTGGCCGCGAAACTTCACGACATGGTTGAGGACATCGCCGAATTTCAGGAGGAAGCCGCCCTGCGGCAGTCTCAGGGCGCACAAGAGAGCGACAGCCCGACATACCGTCTCCATGAATGTTCCTTCTTTGACGCCGAAAGCTGCATGGAGGATGCTTCGGTTGACCTGATTGTCACTTCACCGCCTTACATGAATAACTATCACTACGTCCGCAACAGCCGTCCGCAAATGTTCTGGAGCGGGCTGGTTCAGTCCTCGTCAGAACTGAAGCCCCTGGAAACCGGCAATTTCGGCAAGTTCTGGCAGACTGTCAGGGGAGACGAGCCGATTGCGCTCACGCCGCAATTGCCGCAACTGGAGGCGGAAATCTCGGAAATCCGCGACACGAACAGAGACCGGGGAGTTTACGGCGGCAACGGTTGGGCCAACTACGTCGTGGCGTATATGAATGACATGGACCGGTTTTGCCAATTACTGAACTGTGTCCTCAAGCCGGGCGGCACTGCGGTCGTAGTGGTGGGAAACTCCATAGTGCAAGGGCGGGAATTCAAGGTGGAGGAGTGGCTGTGCGACATCGCAGAACGGCACGGTCTGTCAGTCCTGAATGCCGTCCAACTTCGCGAACGGGTTGGCTCCAGCATCATAAACAGCGGGGCGCGATTGCAAAGCAAAAGAAAATCTGCGTTGTACGACGCAGCGGTTGCCCTGCGCCGACCGGCTAGTTCAGGAGCGGAAACCGCTGGTCCCATTGATTGACGTAGTTGGGCATACCAGGGCGTCCCCGACCAGGAGAGTGCATACTGAACCCGGGTATTCCATTCCATTCAGGCTCAAACCGGGTTATCAGGACTTCTTCAGCGCGAGCAACCTCCCATAGCCTCGCAATTGTCAAATAATTGCAGGCCACATCTTCCGTGTCTATTCCACGCCTGCCTTGAATTTTCCGCAGATGGTCACGCAAACGGTTCCTCAGATTTCGGGCCTGGCCCACATAGACCGAAACACCCATCCAATAGAGCGCGTAGACACCGAAGGTTTGCGGGGCGTCAGGCACACTTATCGGATGTGCCGGACTGGCTTCCAGCACCGCCGCCAGTTGGTCTTCGTATGCTCTGTCTACGTCAAACGCGAAGGCGTGATTTTCGCACACAGTCAACCACCGCTGACCAATGCACCGGGGTATCCAATCCTTTCCATACAACCCTCAGCATCTCTGGGCCTCTTCCTGCGGCGTTATACCGTGACTCATCGGCGTGTGACGTTTGTCGCGTAGAAAGGGGCGCACGATCGTGCGCCCCTGTTCACACACTCAAACGGACCGCCAATCAGTCGGCCGCGGCTCCCGCTCGCGCCTGCTGGCCTCCGCCCGTCGGGGATTGCGGCGGCTTGTAGGGGCGGTGGAAGGCAGCGATGATGGCCCCGGCGGTCATGATCCCCACCACGGCCAGCGCCGAAATCTGGAAGCCCTCCAGGTGCAGCCGTTGCGATTCGCTGGGGAGCATCAGGCCGATAGTCGTCGGCACAGTCAACGCCATTATGAACGACGATATAGTCGCTCCCGTGGCGTGGCCCATGTCGCGAGTGGTCTCCAGCACTCCGGAGGCGAAGCCGCGGTTCTCCGTCGGCAGTGTGCTCATCACCGTGGCATTGTTCACTGTATTGAAGATGTTGGTGCCTACGGAAATCGGGAACAGCAGGAGCGGCAACAGCCAGAAATTAACCGTTCCGGCAAACAGGGCCAGCAGCACGAACCCCGAGGCGATGGACAGCATACACGCAGTCCGCAGCAGGCGCGGGTTGAACTTGTCGTGGATGAACCCCGCGATGGCAGGCAGCCAGATGCCAAAGGACTGGTGCGGCAGGAGCACATAAGTAACGAATATGGGATCCTTGGCCAGCCCCTCCTCGATCATGATCGGCACCAGGATCATGGTCGCCATCATCGAGAGGTGGAACATCACATTGGAGGTGATCGCCAGAGTGAAGTACTTGTGGCGGAAATGCTGGAATTCCACGAAAGGATGCGCAATTCGCCGCTCCACAAAGATGAACACCACCAGCAACCCGATGGTCAGCGCGTGCATCGGCAGATGGTAAGTCAAGGCATCGGAGGAGGTGTAGGACTCCTCGCCACCATGCAGATGGCTCCCGGAGAGTATGAACACCGCCGACACGGCCACCAGCAGAATCGCGCCGATGTAGTCGATGGGGTTATTCTTGTCGATTATCGCCTCGTCGTTGCGGCGCACCACTGGCAGGCACGACTTGATGACTATAAGGCCGATGGGCAACATGGTCAGGAATACCAGCCGCCACCCGGCGAAGCCGTCCCAGTTGGCGAACTGGAGCAGGATTCCGAAGAATGCTACGCCGATGAACGTGCCGATACGGGAGCCGGTGATGGGAAAGGCGTAGGCTCTCCCCCGCTCCTCCTGCGGGAAGGCGAAGGCCAGCATGGCGTTTCCGTTTCCGTGAATCAGCCCGGCGCCGAACCCCTGCAATCCGCGCAGTATGATTACCTGGGTCAAATCCTGGGCCGCGACGATCCCAACCGCGCCTAAGGTAATGATAATTGTGCCGAAGAAGAACACTTTGGGGTGTCCGAATCGGTCGCCCAGCCGCGCCCCCAGGAAAACGGTGCTGCCCAGCACCAGCAGGTTGGCGATGATGATCCAAGCGGCATCGTCAATGGAGTATCCGAAATCGCGGGCAATGCTGGGCAATGCCAGCGTCACCGGCAGGCTGGAGAGCTGCACCAGCAACTGCCCGCCGGTAATCGCCATCAGCACCTGCCGGCGCTCCACCGAATTCACTACACTCTTGTAGTTGGCTATAAAGCCTGCCATTCGAAACCTCAAGAGCAGTCCAAATTATGGGCCACTCTAACACTTTGGGCTATATCGCGCCACCAATATAGTTAAGTTTGTATTGCCCAACGCCCCTGCCTCTTCTGCGTTATAATGCGCGGTACACCCAAACAGGAGGAATGCGGCGATGGTCAACGTTCCAGTCCGCCTGACCGAGCTATCCCACTGCGCCGGTTGAGCGGCCAAGCTGAGCCAGAAGGACCTGGTGCAGGTCCTAAGCAAACTGCCCATAGTTGACCATCCCGACCTGCTGGTGGGATCGGCCACGGGGGACGACGCCGCCGTTTACCGGCTGGACGACAGGACGGCCTTGGTGGTGACGGTGGACTTCTTCACGCCCATCACCGACGACCCCTACGAGTTCGGCTTGGTGGCCGCCGCCAACTCCCTGAGCGACGTGTACGCCATGGGCGGGCGGCCCTTGGTGGCCCTGAACGTGGTGGGATTCCCGGCCGCCCTCGCCGTGGAGATGCTGGGCGACGTGCTGCGCGGCGGCCACGACAAGGCCGCCGAAGCCAACTGCCTAATCGTCGGCGGCCACACAGTGGACGACAACGAACCCAAGTACGGTCTGTCGGTGGTCGGCCTGGTGGAGCCCGGCCGGCAGGTGACCAATGCGGGCGCCCAACCCGGCGATTTTCTGGTGCTGACCAAGCCCATCGGCACCGGCATCATCACCACCGGTTGCAAGGCCGGCGTCGCCCCCCCCGGTTCGGTGGAGACGGCGGTGGAAACCATGGCAACCCTCAACCGCGCCGCGTCGGAGGCGATGATGGATGTGGGGGTCAACGCCTGCACCGACATCACTGGCTTCGGGCTGATGGGGCACCTGACCGGAATGCTGCGGGCCAGCGGCGTCAGCGCAAGCATTGGCCTATCTCAAGTCCCCGTGCTGCCCGGCGCTAACGAACTCCTGGCGCAGGGCGTAGCCCCCGGCGGCACCTA
Organism: Dehalococcoidia bacterium; assembly: GCA_965261945.1. Lineage (GTDB taxonomy): Bacteria > Chloroflexota > Dehalococcoidia > Lucifugimonadales > UBA3495 > VXOI01. Next base: position 530,834 of record CBDHEF010000002.1, on the reverse strand, counting down.
CCGCAACCAGTCCGGCGTCGAGGACTACGTGGACTGGGACGATGCGCTAACGGATAACGACCGTCTGTTGCTGTGCGATGCCCAAACTTCCGGCGGGCTGCTGATTTCGGTGCCCGAAAGCCGTCTGCCGCAATTGCTGGACGCGCTGGAATCCCGCGGCGTCGCCACCCGCGCCGTGGTGGGCAGCGTGAGCGACGGGACAGCCGGTCGGGTCATTGTGTCTGGCTGACAACCGCCGCCGGGGCGGCCCGGCCTCCCTGAAACTCGCGGATTAGTTGCGCCAGCAGAAAGAAAATGTTCTCGACGGAATTGGTCCCCTTTACGATGCCACTCTGCCGGCTACTGCCAGACTCCGGTTCCGCCTGTAAAAATCTTGCCCGGATTTCCTGCATCAGAACCCGGCGGTCTCCCATCAGCTGTTCAGCGAACGACCAGGAATCCTCGTCATCGCTTTCCAGCGCATCCAGAAAGACCAAGAACGAGCCGTCGGTGCCCTCAATCAGACTGCTGCGGAAGTCGTTGAGCGCCTCTCCCTCCGGCATATCCCGCAATGACTCGTGCAGGTCTGAGAACTGCTCCTCTAGCCAGGCAATCAACTTCTGTCGGCTTAACACCGAGTTCCGGCGCTCGATACTGCTGCTGGGATGCCGCAATTCGAGTTCGGCCAAGAATTCATCGATCCGGGCAATGAGTTCTCTGGTTGACAGGCGAATCACCCCAAGGGCATTGCCCGTCCTCGCCATCTCGAGATAGCCCGAAAACATACCTGCTACTCGCTTTTGCTCGAGATCCACCAGATCAATCGCTGTCTCGGCATCGTCCAGCGCCCGGTCGTGGATGTACTTGGGCTTCGACATCTCCTCCATCTCGTGGGCCGGCCAGAAACGGGAGAATACTCTCGCCACCCAGTCCGGGGCAGCCAGAGCGACAATACGGGAAGGTGTGCCGTAAAGGATGATAATCAACGCTATTTCCGAAGCCAGGCCAATGTCAAGGGAAAGAAGCGCCGCCTTTATCAGCGGGACGCCGAGATACAACTCAACATACAGAAGCGGCACCAATATCACTGCCGGGAAGAGCGTTTGGATAACCGAGAACATGGCGACTTGGCGGGCTGTGCCGTTCAGGTTTACGGCAACTGCCAAGATGCAGAATCCGAGGCCGATGTATACGCCGTAGACGAACATCAGTATCTGTTCGAACTCTATCAGGCCTGCCGTGGCCATGACGATGCCGAATGCGAGGACCGGTAGGCCGGCTTGCACAATGAACGTGAGAATCGCGCCTATCACCAGGGATAAGATGAGGGAACGGGTAGAAATTTCCAACGCCCCGTGGAACCATGACTGCTCCACCAGCGGCGCGGCCGACTCCTTAATCAGGATAAGGCCAAACATCAAAGCCGCTACTCCGAACAGCATCGCGCTGATTTCCCGATAGTGAACTTTTCGAGTTCGAAAGATTGTGATGCCAGCCAAACCAAGCGCGTAGAGCGCAACCAGCTTGACGTCGAAGGCCACTACCAATATCAGAAGCGCGACACCTAATTGCGCGCCTATTACGACCAAGAAACCCTGCCGGGCCGAAATGATCTCAGACTTCAACATACTAACAGTGATGGAAGTCACCGCCACCGAGCTTTGCGTAATCGCTCCGGAAATTATCCCACAGCCGAATCCCGCAAAGCGGTTACTGGTCAACCGGCTGGCCAGTAACCGGATTCGAGGCCCCGCTACCGTCTTGATATTCTCGGACAATAGCCACATACCGAAGAAGAGCAGGCCAATTCCCCCGATCATGCCTCCGAATGCTGCAACCATCGACTTTACCTCGCTAAAAGAAACAGTGTTACTAGGGCGTCGGTGATTATACCCCCCCCCCGCAAGTATTTGGCACAAGTTCTCAGGGCCTTAGCTGTATTCTCAACGTGTGCCGGTTATGGGCTATTGAACCCCCGTCATTCCCGCGAAAGCGGGAATCCGCATACTCCGATGCGGAGACCCGTATCTGCGGAAGCCTCTGGATTCCCGCTTTCGCGGGAATGACGGGCGAGGCCCGCCGTTCATGCAATAATACCAATACACGTTGAGAATACCCCTTAGCTCTTTTGTTTGACAGCGCCACACGCGGTGTCTAGCATAGTGTGGCGTCTAAACTAGGTGTGGCGTCTAAACTAGAATGAAGTTGCCCGGAAACCAAGCCGTGAGGTGGCGGGTGAAGCGTCCTGACCAAGTGAAGATCGCGCCCGACCAGGGCCACGGAGAACGGGTGCCGCCCGGCCAGTTCGTTACCGCCAAGTTCCCCGTGCTCACCTATGGCCCGGAGCCGAAGGTGGACATCGGCGCCTGGCAGATCCGGGTGTTCGGGCTGGTGGAAAGGGAAATCACCCTCGACTGGCAGGGGTTCGCCGCCCTGCCCTGGCGTGTGCTGGATGCCGATTTCCATTGCGTGACCCAGTGGAGCGCGCTGGACCAGACGTGGGAGGGTGTTGCGCTGGCCGACCTGCTGGCCCCGGCAGGCGTTTCGCCGGAAAGCAATTTCATCATGGCCCACTGCTTCGGCGGCTACTCCACCAACGTGCCGCTGGATCTGGCGCTGACAGAGGGGTTCCTGGCCCACAAGCAGGGCGGGCAGCCATTGGGCAGGAGCCACGGCTGGCCCCTGCGCCTGATAGTCCCCAGCCTATACGGGTGGAAAAGCGCCAAGTGGGTCAACGGCATCGAGTTGATGGCCGAGGACGCCCCGGGTTTCTGGGAGCAGCGCGGCTATCACAACAACGGCGACCCGTGGAAGGAAGAGCGCTTCTGGCCGGAACTGACTCATTAGCGCCAGACCGGCAAATTTCCGGGAAACGAGAGAGGGGCGGCCAATCGGCCGCCCCTCAAACATCTGCCAATTGAGGAAGATGTTTATTGAGGAAGATGTTTTTCCCGGAATGACTATGCGGCCATGGGCAGTTCTTCCTTGTCCTCGAACCAGACAGGCGCTACCGGCCTGGGCTTGGCCACCGCTGCCGGCCTGCTCTCGACATCGCGCATCAGCCCGCACTGGAGGCAGCTCAGGAAGTTCCCGTAGCTGTCGCGGCTCAATGTTACGTCGCCCTGGCACTTGGGGCACGCGCCGAAGTAAATCATGGACCACCTCCTCTCCCTGCGCCACGCTGCCGTTCCTGACGGGGCAGCGTTGCCGTTTTCGCGGCCGCTCCCCGCGGCCTTTCCCCTTCTTTCCACTCTGAACTCTGGCTTGAATTCTGGACTGCGGCCCTCATATCACTCCCCTTTCGCAGGACCGGAATTGATATGCCGCCCTGTCCATTCCCATAAACTACGCCGACGGATTATTATTGGATTCTTATTTGCTCTGCTTCACAGGACTTGACACGGTTTGTATCAAACTCTATCATACGAATCAGCACAGGTCAATAGGTTTCGAGGGATGCAGCATGACCCCACAACGGCAATTCCAGACCCGGCGGCAAACGGAATCAACACCACATCCGGGGCGGGAAACGCCGTCCCGTCCGGCAGATACGTCCATATCTTCGGCCAGGGCGGCCGGCTCGTCCGGCCGGGCTCAGGATGCCTCCGCAGATGAGGACGAAGCTGTAGTCGCCATGGAGGGCGTCTACATCATCAGCGTGGCCGCCCGAATACTGGATATGCACCCCCAGACACTGCGGAAGTACGAGCGGCTGGGGCTGGTCCGGCCAGGTAGAACTCTGGGTATGCTCCGTCTATACTCGACGGCGGATATTCGCAAGTTGCGCCTTATCCGTCATCTCTCCGACGAAATGGGCCTCAATCTGGCTGGCGTCGAGTTTGCCCTTACCGCCGTGCAGAACCTGCTCACCATGCGGCAGCGACTGTCGGCGCGGCTGGGCCCCGAAGTGGGAGAAGCCGTGGCGGAGGAACTCGAACTGCTCTTCCAGAGCTTGAACATCCCGGTTGACCAGTGAAATCCCATCTGGCAAAAGCCGGATACAAATCCTGAAACTTCCACAGGAACAACATTATGTCAGATGAGCAAAACATGGATTCAACGGAAGAAACCCGCCGCAATGAAGCCACAGGCGGCGGCCAGGAGTCAGAAGGCACAGTTGATTTCGCCCAATTGACGCCGGAGTTGAAGGTGGCTGCCCTGACCGAACGGCTTGAAGCCGCAGAAGCCGAAGTCAACCGGTTCCGCAACGATGTGCAATACAAGGAAGCCGAGTTGCAGACCGAGCGCCGCCGCTTCGCGGAACAGCGGGCCGCCGCCGCCAAGTACCGGGACGAGGACCTGCTTCTCGACCTGCTTCCGGCCATCGAGGGCCTCGAGCTGGCCCTGAACGCCGATGTCTCCGACCAGTGGGGCGAGGGCGTCAAGCTGGCGGTGCGGGAAATGAAGCGCCGGCTGGAAATGCGGGGCGTCAGCCTCATTGACCGCGCGGTTGTTGGCCAGCCCTTCGATCCCAACGAGCATGAGGCGCTGGCCTACCAGGAATCGCCGGGGCAGACCCCAGACCATGTGATCCAACTGGTGCGGGCCGGCTACCGGCTGCATGACCGCCTGCTGCGCCCCGCCCAGGTGATTGTTGCCCGCGAACCTCAGTAACCAGCATCCGATATGAGTGAGGCAGACAGGCACACCCAGATCGGACTAAAGCCAGAGTTATTCCGCAGAGATGCAGAGATAAAGGAGAAAAGCAATGCCTAAAGTATTGGGCATAGACCTTGGGACCACCAACTCGGTCGCCGCAGTAATTGAAGCGGGGGAGCCTGGCGTTGTTGAAAACGCCGAGGGCGCCCGGCTCACACCGTCGGTGGTGGCGCTCAACACCCGCACCGGAGAGCGGTACGTGGGTCAGGTCGCCAAGCGTCAGGCGGTGACCAACCCGGAGAACACCTTGTTCTCGGTCAAGCGTCTCATGGGCCGCCGGTACGACGACCCAGAGGTGCAGAGCGCCACCGCCAAGCTGCCATACCTGGTCGTTCAAGGCGCAAACGGCGAAGCCCACGTCAAGATGGGCGACGATACCTACGCCCCGCCGCAGATTTCGTCCTTCGTGTTGGCAAAAATCAAGCAGGACGCCGAGGCCAAGCTGGGCGAGCGCATCACACAGGCAGTGATTACCGTTCCTGCCTACTTCAATGATTCCCAGCGGCAGGCCACCAAGGACGCCGGCGCCATCGCCGGGCTGGAGGTTCTGCGCATCATCAACGAACCCACGGCCTCGTCGCTGGCCTACGGGCTGGACAAGACTAACTCCGACGCCAACATCGCGGTGTTCGACCTGGGCGGCGGCACCTTCGACATCACCATTCTCCAGATGGGCGACGGTGTGTTCGAGGTCAAGTCCACCAACGGCGACACCTTCCTGGGCGGCGACGACTTTGACCAGGCCGTCCTCGAATGGCTGATTACCGAGTTCCGCCGCGAGACGGGCATCGACCTGTCCACCGACCGCATGGCCCTGCAACGCCTGCGCGACGCCGCCGAGCGGGCAAAAGTTGAGCTCTCCAGCGTGGTCGAGACCGAAATCAACCTGCCCTTCATCACCGCCGACGCCAGCGGGCCGCAGCACTTGGTCAAGTCGCTCACCCGCGGCCGCTTCGAGCAACTGGTGAGCTTCCTCATCGACCGTACCGCAGGGCCCTGCCAGCGGGCGCTGGCCGACTCCGGCCTGGCCACCAGCCAGATTGACGAAGTTATCGTGGTGGGTGGTATGTCCCGGATGCCAGCGGTACAGGAAAAGGTGAAGGAGATATTCGGCAAGGAACCCAACCGCAACGTCAACCCCGACGAGGCGGTGGCCTTGGGCGCGGCGATCCAGGCCGGCGTGCTGGCCGGAGAGGTCGGCGACATCGTGCTGCTGGACGTCACCCCCCTCACCCTGGGGCTGGAGACGCTGGGCAGCGTGATGACCACCCTCATCCCGCGAAACACCACCATCCCGACGAAGAAGAACGAGGCCTTCACAACCGCTGCCGACAGCCAGACCACGGTGGACATCCATGTGCTCCAGGGCGAAAGGGCCATGGCCACCGACAACAAGTCCATCGGCCGCTTCATGCTGGACGGCATCATCCCGGCTCCCAGGGGGATTCCGCAGATCGAGGTGACTTTTGACATAGACGCCAACGGCATCCTCAGCGTTTCGGCCCAGGACAAGGGCACCCGCAAGGAGCAGAAAATAGTCATCCAGTCCGGCTCCGGCATGGACAAGACAGACATCGAGCGGATGGTGGAAGAGGCCCGGCAGTACGAGGCAGACGACCTGAAGCGCCGCGCCGAGGTGGACACCCGCAACCAAGCCGACTCCATGGTGTACCAAGCGGAGAAGCTGCTCAACGACAACGCCGAAGCCGTCCCCCAGGAGCTGCGGGCCGATGTCCAGAGCAAGATAGACGCGCTGAAGGCAGCCTCCGCATCGGGCAGCGTGCCAGAAATGCAGAACGCCATCAACGAGCTCAACGCCGCCCTGCAACGGCTGGGCGAGGTGGTCTACAGCCAGAGCGCAGCCGCCGGTCCGGGCGATTCGGGACCTGGCGCTGCCGGTCCGGGCGCATCCGACAGTGGCCCGGCCGACGCCGCCGACACCGTTGAAGGCGAATTCCGCGAAGTCTAAGTCGCCCCATTGTTCATCGGAATTCCCGAATTTCGGGAAAGGGTGGGAGCCCGGCTGAATGAAGCCTCCCCACCCTCCCATCGGGTATACGGGCGGGATTGCCAGTACGGCAACGCCTCATACGATTCCGAAGAAGGCCAATCTCTGCTATAATCGGGTCATACCACGAGCGTAATGTGGGCAAGAACATTTGGAAACCCCTTTGGATTGAAAGTGGTTGAAAGCGGACGGTGCACTCATGAACGCGCAACCAGAGCGAGCAGACAGAGAACTCTTGGGCCACGAAGTCCCCGAAGGTGACTTTAAGCCTACCATCACCGATCCTGTAGTCAGTCAGTGGCGGGTAGAAGGTATTGAACGCGACCTCACCCCCCTTCAGTATCACTATCTGACCCTGATGAAGCGCCTGATTGCCCTGAAAGACAGCTATCAGGTCGACCCGGATTTCGAGAACTGGCTCATGTCGGCCATCAACAAGTCCATATTCTCCACCCTGCGGGACAGCATTGAAGCCCACGTGGGTGACGAGGCCAAGGACCTGCTCAACCCGCAGCAGCGCGTCGAATAGATTGCGGGCTGTGCCCCTCGCGCCGTGCAAGTACCCTGACTCGAATAACGTGCCCTCTCCTGAGGAGAGGGCACAAAGGCGCGAACCTCGCTACTGGTTTTTCCCCTTTCTGTGTGTCCTATGGCGGCAGGCGAGGGGTGCTGACCCTGTACCTAACCCGCCAGTCCATGCACCGGAAAAATCTGTTCCTTAACCGCGGCCACCGTCTCCCCGGCATGGCGGCGAATGTCCAGGCGCAGGTTGGCGGGAATCTCAGGGATGCCGCTGTCCCTCAGATGGCCGATGCCGTGCTCCAGGGCGAAGCCCCGGGGAAGCGGGTCAGGCCACTCCACGCCCAGCATCACCCCGTAGGCGAGGGTCCAGGCCCGGGCCACGGCCATCAGGTCGTATCCGCCACCGCCCAGCGCCAGCCACGGCAGCCCCAGGGCCGCCAGCTCCCGCACCACCTCAATGAACCCCATGGTCGTCAGTTGCAGGTGGGTCAGCGGGTCGGAATGGTAGCTGTCTATGCCCAGTTGCGTAACCAGCACATCGGGGGCGAAGCCGCGCACCAGCGGGGGAACTATCTGCCGGAACGAGTCGAGGTAAACCTCATCGCCGGTGTAGGGGAACAGCGGCAGATTGACCGAGTAGCCCCGCCCCCGCCCATCGCCCTGCTCGCCGACGAATCCGGTCCCAGGAAACAGATAGCGGCCCGACTCGTGCACCGAGATGGTCAGCACCCGGTCGTCACCGAAAAACGCCTCCTGCACCCCGTCGCCGTGGTGAGCGTCCACGTCAATGTATGCCACCCGCATCCCGCGCCTGAGAAAGTAGTGGACGGCCAGCGCCGGGTCGTTGAATACGCAGAACCCGGAAGCGTGGCCCGCAGCCGCGTGATGCAGCCCCCCGGAAATGTTGAAGGCAGCGTCCACCGTCCCGTCGGCGATCATCTCGGAGGCCAGCAGCGTCGCCCCGGAGCTTAACGTCGCCGCCTCGAACATTCCGGGGTAGTACGGATTGTCCCCCTGCAGGCTGAAGTTGAAGCGGTGGGCCTCCTGCGCACCCTCTCCTGCGCTAAGCCGCCGCACGGCCGCGATGTACTCCGGCGTGTGCAGCCAGCGCAGTTCATCCTCGGCTGCGGAGCGGGGGCTTACCACCATTGCATCTTCGCTGTCAAAAGCGCCGTAGCCCTGCAACAGCTCGTAGGTATAGCGCAACCGCACCGGCCGCATGGGGTGGTCGCTGCGCAGTTCGTGCCGCGACATCAGGTCATCATATACAAAGGCGGCCCGGGGCATGACGTGCCTCCTGAATTAACTCTATGTATGGCTTGCGGTTGGAATGAACTGCCCGGCGGGACGAATTTCCGGCTATTAGAGGGCGATTAGACCCGGAGAAGCCAGAAACCGGACGGCGTCAGCGTAACCGGGGAAAATGCCGGGAAAATGCCGAAAATGTGCCGCCTGAAGCATACACCCGACCCCGTTCTTTCGGGGAGCATGGGCGGCTAGAGCCTTTCAATGTTTTGGTGATGCGAACCGACTGGAAAGGTACAACCCGCGCGAAAATCCGCGAAATTTGCATCCAGGATAGCGGCAGAATTCAGGGCAGCCGGGTTATAGTAGACCACGCAACGGGAAAACCGTTATGCATTATTTCCTGCCCTTATGGGCAGCAACCGCGCCGAATCGCCGGATTTCGGCCCAACTTGCCCCAGATGCCTGACATAGGCCGGGGCCTCAATAAATAACACGGGGGTTTGCGCTTATCGCGGCATTGTGTCGCATCAGTCTGAAGGCCTGATGGCCAACAATCTGTCAGCGAAACAACGACCCGGCCCACCAATATGCCGCATAGAAACCGGGACTGATACCCGACAGCCCATTGGCCTTTATTATTTCTGTATTGCCATTGGACTGAAATGTGCGCCTTCCGTAGATCATCTTAGTCTGAGGAGTGTTTGCCATGCCCATCGAATTCGACGAATCCATGCAACAGCGGCTCAAGCAGGCCGAGATGGCGGAGCGGGAACTAGCGCGCCTGCAGCCCCTCGCCTCCGAGGCCGCAGAATTGCGGACGAGACAGGAGCGCGCCGCCAAGTTCGAAGACAGCCTGCGCCGCCGGGACCAATCATTGATAGATGCAAAGCAACAGGCAGAGGCGGCCAGCGTGCGTCAGATCGAAATTCCCGCCCTTCTGGACAACGCCTCCCAAGCCGTCGCCGCCCTATTCGCCGCCTTGAAGGACGTCAACACCCGCCGCCGCCGGGCTGCCGAGGCGCTGGCCATAGTCGACCGGGTCGACTACGAAATCGAGTTGGAAGAGGTCGGTGAAGAGCAGCGTCAATACGACCGAGACCCGCGCGGTCTGGCCTACGCCCTTGCCGCTCGCCACGGAGACGCCAAGGTCAAAAGTATGCTAGAGGAAATGGACCCTGGGTTCGACCTGCTCCGCAACTGCAGACTGAATGACTCCCTTCACCGCGACGTTTCTACCTTCGTGATGGAGCACATCCATGCCCGGGACACATCCGGGCAGAAGACTGCCACCTTGCTGAAAAGCGCCGTGGTTGCCAGGGAACCCCAACCCCTGCCGGGAGTACCGGAAGCCCAGATGGCCACTGCCGGGTAAGCGCTCACAGGGGTAGGAGCATGAATGTGGGGCGTCCTTTCCGGATGCCCCGCTCCTTTTCTCGGGACCAGCAGGGCGACTGCCCAGCGGGTGTATGCCAAGCCTCAAGGCCCTGGGCGGAGGCTGTTCGGGCGTTGACCCTTCCGGCGCAGGGGTATAGACTCTCGCCATCCTCAAGGTCGGGAGGCAAGCGTGGCTTCGCTGGACCAGTACGCAGACAAGTACAACAACATCCGGTTCGAGCGCCGGGACGGCATCCTTCAGATGACCTTCCACACCAACGGGGGGCCACTGCAATGGGGCGGCGGGCCGCATGAAGAGTTCCCCCGCGCCTTCGCCGACGTGGGCAGCGACCGGGATAACCGGGTAATCATCGTAACCGGGACCGGCGACGCATTCTCCGGCCCGCAGGGGACTGCCGCCGGAGCGCCCAAGCGAGCGCCACAGGAGTGGGACCGCACTTATTGGGAAGGCAAGAAGCTGCTTTCCAACCTTCTGGACATCGAAGTGCCGATGATCGCCGCGGTCAATGGCCCGGCGCTGCGCCACTCCGAAATCCCGTTGCTATGCGACATCGTACTCGCCTCCGACACCGCCGCCTTCCAGGATTCCGGCCACTTTATGAGCAACCTGGTGCCGGGCGACGGGGTCCATGTGGTCTATCCGATGTTGCTGGGCGCCAACCGGGGGCGCTACTTCCTGCTCACCGGGCAGTCCATCGGCGCTCAGGAAGCCCTGACGCTGGGGCTGGTCAGCGAAGTGCTCGCGCCCGACGCCCTGTTGCCCCGGGCTTGGGAACTGGCGGAACAGGTGGCGCAGAAGTCGGACTTGGTGTTGCGCTACACCAGGGTCGCCACCACACAGTACATCAAGCGCATCATGCAGGACCTTCTGGGCTACGGGCTCGCGCTGGAGGGCCTTGGCTCTGCCGATTCGTTGCTCAACCAGTAGCAAGACGTAGCTGACGCCAGTCGGTGTGTGACGCAACGTCTTTTAATTCTCCCTCTCCCTAGAGAGAGAGGACTGCGGCGAGCGTGAAATCCCGGGGGGACACCATGTTCGCTCACCAGCAGGGACGCGCCCACCCTGACCCTGCTCTGGAGCGAAAGGGAACAACAAAGACCCTCGCGTGAGGCGGCCAAGACTTGAAAATCATAATCCGTTCTGGCAATATGAGGCCATGAGAGTAGGGGCTTTTGAAATAAACGAACCCATTCCCGAGCTGAAGGACCCTCACGCCTTCGCCATGATTCGCCCGTGGGTGGACGTGGGCAGCGTGGGCACCCTGACCCTGAACCGGCTTGAGCGGTTCATGGGGTCGAAGGAGTTGGGGCGGCTGCACCGTCCCGGCACATACTTCGACTTCACCCGGTACCGCCCCAATATGCGCTTCGTTGACGGCGCGCGGCAGGTCAAGATTCCCAACAGCACCATCCGCTACGCCACCACCGAAAACGGCCCGGACTACCTGTTCCTCCACCTTCTGGAGCCGCACTCCAACGGTGAGGACTACACCGACTCCATCTTGGAAGTGGTGCGCTACTTCGGCGTCAAGCGCTACTGTCGCGTCGGAGCAATGTACGACGCGGTGCCGCACACCCGCCCGTTGCTGGTCACCGGCTCCCTGGGATCGGTGGAGCAGAAACGCCCGGTATCGAATTTCAAGTTGCAGCAGAGCACCTATCAGGGGCCGACCACCATAATGAACCTGCTCTCCGAGGGCATAGAGCGGGACCAGATTGAGACCATCAACTTCATGGTGCATCTGCCGCAGTACGTGCAGTTGGAAGAGGACTACGCCGGCACCTCCCGCATGATTGAAGTGCTGTCATCGGTCTATGAAAACATCCCTCCAGACCTGGCGCCGGTCCGCCGCGGCCAGCGTCAGTACCGGGAGCTCAACGCTACCGTGGACCGCAACTCGGAGTTGAAGACCCTGATCCAGCAGATGGAGCAGTATTACGACTCCCAGTTGACAGCGGAGAGCGCGTCATCGTCCTCGGAGCAGGGCAGTTCGTCCCCCGCGCTGTCGCCGGAGATAGAGGCGTTCCTGAGCGAGTTGGGAGACCGGCTGGAAGGCGAGTCCGACCAAGAGGACTGACACATCCGGTCAACGGTGAAACGGAAACACCCGGCCACGCTGAAACTAGCGTGGCCGTTCCTTGTTACGGGATTGGCTTTCCAAACAACGATCCGAAGGAGGCTGCAATTGAAATTACGCGACTTCGTAACCGGCTGCCTGGAGCAGCACTACAACGCCATGCTCCGCACGGTGGACGGCCTTACCGACGATGAGATGCGATGGATGCCGACACCCGAATGCTCGTCCATCGGTTTCCTGGTATGGCACTACGGGCGGACGCTGGACCGCTGGATTCACGCCCGGTTGCGAAACGTCCCGCAGTTGTGGGAGCAGGGCTGGGCCGAGCGGCTGGGACAGACGATAACCGACCCTAACGATACCGGCTACGGTTACGGCTCCGAACAGCTTGCCGCCTTCCGGCCCCCCGGCGCGGCCAGCCTGGTGGCCTACGCTGCGGCTGCGTTGGACGCAGCCAAGGGCTATCTGGCCACTTTGAGCGACGCCGATTTCAACGAAATGCCCGTGGCCAACCCGCGCGGCGGAACGATGACGCTGGCCAATATGTGCCAGCAACTGCTCTGGGAGTTCAACCAGCACGGAGGTCAGATAGCCTACCTGCGCGGAATGCAAAGGGGGCTGGAAGACTCATCGTACAGCGGCGGCCTGCTGGAGGGACTGGCGGACAGGGAGGCCCGCAGTGGCTGAGCAGGAACTGCTGCTGCTGGTGCAGATGACGTGCGCCCGGGAGCATCTGGAGCCTTTCACCCTGTGGTACAACAGCCATCTGCCCAACCTGCTGCGGATACCGGGCTACCAGTGGGCGCAGCGTTACGTCAAGCTGGACGGCGGCACAAGATTTACGGCCTTGTATGGCATTCGCAGCGCCGACGACCTGCCGTCGCTGTTGCAGTTTGGCGGCCCAGGGCTGCATCCCATCGCCGCATCCGAGTTCTCGATCTTCAGCGCCCTGACAGGCATCAGCGACCCGGTGTCCAACGTCTACGAACACGTTGCCGGCGCTCAATTGCGTGATCCGCTGCTGTTATCCGACCATCCGCTCAGCATCGTCACCGCCGACGTTGACCCGGCCCACGAGACTGAGTGGGACCGTTGGTATACCGAATCGCACCTGCCCGGCGTGTTGAACGTCCCCGGCTACGCCTGCGGCGCCCGCTTTCGTCGTTTTGACCACCCAGCTCTCACCGATTTCAACACCGGTCCCAAGTACCTGGCCCTGTACCAATGCGAAAGCGAGGAAGCTCTGCCCACTCTGGTTCCCGGGGACCGTATCCACCCGGAGGCCCGCGCCGAGATGGACCGCTGGCAGGCTTATGGCGCCGTCCACGCTCGCAATTTTGGGTGGAACTTCTACCGCCTGATTTCCAAGCACTTCAAGTGGACCGACGTATGACGGTACGCGGAATAGACGACTGGCTGAGAATTCCCCAGTCGCCCCTCCGGGGTCTTTTAGTTGTTCCCTCTCCCTCCGGGGGGAGGGTCAGGGTGGGGGCGTCCCCATTGGTGAGGGAACATTGGTTATCCCGCGATTTCACCCTCACTCCAGCCCTCTCTTTCAAGGGAGAGGGAGAATTAAAAGACCCCAATCGTCTCTCCTTCGGAATTGCGCCTGCCGCCATGCGGTGATAGATTGATGGTGATTCCCAGCTATCCCGAACCTGACTTTGGACTGCGACTATGACCTCTGCAAGCAACGGCGGCAAACAGGGCGTGATTTTTTCCGGGATGCGGCCCACCGGGCTGCTGCACCTGGGCAACTACATCGGCGCACTGCAAAACTGGGTGGCGTTGCAGGATGACTACGACTGCATATATTGCGCCGTGGACATCCATGCCCTGACCACCGTGGAGTCGCGGGCCGACACCGACGCCATACAGTCCAACATCGAGGACATGGCGCTGGACTGGCTGGCCGCCGGCATTGACCCGGAGCGCAGCATCGTTTTCGTCCAGTCCCATGTGCCCGAAGTGATGACTCTGCATACCCTGCTCAGCATGGTCACGCCGCTGGGCTGGCTGACGCGCGTACCCACCTTCAAGGAGAAGGTGCGGCAGATGGATGAGACCGAAGAGACCGTCAACTACGGACTGGTCGGTTACCCTGTCCTGCAAACCGCCGACATCATCCTGTACAAGGCCGACACCGTTCCCGTTGGGCGGGACCAGATACCCCACATCGAGCTGTCCCGGGAGATCGCCCGGCGGTTCAACAACTTCTTCGGCGACACTTTCCCGGAGCCGCAGGTCAAGCTGACCGAATCCCCGCTGCTGGTGGGACTGGACGGACGGGCCAAGATGTCCAAGACCCTGGACAACCACCTGGACCTGGCTACAAACCCGGAGGACACGACCAAGCGGGTGATGACTGCCTTCACCGACCCCCAGCGCACCACCCGCAACATCCCCGGCCGGCCCGAGGTCTGCAACGTCTACTCCATGCACAAGATGTTCAACCCATCGGAGTCCGTGGCTGCGGTGTATGAAGAATGCACCACCGCGGCCCGGGGCTGCGTAGACTGCAAGCGTCAACTGGCCGCCAGCATCAACGAATTCCTGGAACCGATGCGCGAACGCCGCCGCGAGTTCGAGGCCCGCCCCGGCTACGTGCGCGAGATTCTCGACGAAGGCGGCAAGCGCGCCCGCGCCATAGCAACCCGGACCATTGAGGAAGTCTACGAGAAGATGGGCCTGGCCCGGCGTTAGAGCGTCTCCCCGATTTTCAGGCAGCCAAGCCGCGAGACTAAGAACCGGTGTCGGCCCTTCCCATCATCGCCATCTCCCCTTCCGTCGCTCAAGCCGTCTGCGCTTCCGGCATTGGCGAGAGCACCCTGCGCCGCTGGCTCGAAGACGATAAATTCCGCGACGAACTAACCCGCCTTCGCCAAGAGTCCGCCCGCCTCGCCCGTCAAGAACCCCCAGGGCCTCCTGTTGCGCAGCGTCTCCGTTCTCGCCGATGCCATGGCCCACCCGGGTCTGGCCATCTGCCTGCGCGCCGCCCGCTACGCCATGTCTTTCGCCATCCAGATTTGCGAAGCCGAAAAGCTCAAATCGGATATCCAAGCCCTGGAAGAAGCCCTTCCCCCCCCTGGGCAGCCCACCACTCCCGCTAATAAGCGCAGCGAGGTAACCCCAACCTTACGTACTCCCTCAGCAATCGTGTCAATGCTCTCCGACGCAAGATGGCGCGTGAGCTCTCGTAATCCGGCTCCGCCGCTTGGCCGAGGATTATTGCCTCCAATGGGCCGCAGCCCTCGCCGACCGTCGGCCCTCACCTGATCCCCAGACCTTCGCCAACCGGGTGGCCGACGCCGGTTTCCGGTTCCCCAGCTTCATGGCGGCCCATAACTACTTGAATAGGTGCCGCGGCCAGGCCACAATTCCCGATTGCGATGGACTCCTCCGTTCCCTTCTCCCTTGGTCCGCCACCCTCGGCGCTATCGGCGGCGCCGGGGGTTCGCCGCCCTACCGAAGCCAGCGGAGGTTATAATAACTCAGCGTGACCCGAACACAAGCGAAGGACGCTATGACAGAAACTTCCGACCTCTCTTTACCCGTATCCGCCACCGGCCGCCCTGCCATGGAGGTCATCGACCAAGCCGTCCGGGCCGCCGGGAAGATAATCCAGGACGGCTGGAACGCCGACAAGCAGATTACCTTCAAGGGCCGGGCCGACATCGTCACTGATATCGACGTCGCCGCCGAAAAGGCGGTCTTGGAGATACTCACCGGGGAGTTCCCCGACTTCGGCATCCTGGCCGAGGAGTCGCCGCCGGTCGACGGCGAGTCGCCGTACAAATGGGTGGTGGACCCTTTGGACGGCACCCGCAACTACGCCCACGGAATTCCTCACTTTTGCAGCATCATCGCCCTGGCCAAGGACAACGAGATCGTCGCCGGGGTCATCTACGACCCGGTGCGCGAAGAGATGTTCAGCGCCGCCTTGGGCCAAGGCGCTCACTTGAACGGCGATCCCATCAGCGTCTCCGAGTCCACCGAGCTCTCTCGCTCCCTGCTCAGCTTCGACCTGGGGTATGTTGACGAAAAGGCGGGACTCGCGTTGGACATGGTGCGCTCCCTCTGGCCGGGTATGTACAGCATCCGCATGATGGGCACCGCCGGCCTGGGCTTGGCCTACGCCGCCTCGGGCCGGGTCGACCTGTTCTTCCACCACTCCCTCTCGCCGTGGGACTTGGCCACCGGCCTGCTGCTGCTGCGGGAGGCCGGCGGCGACGTCGTCGACCGCCAGGGAAACCGGGCTGGCCTGTTCACCCCCAGCGTCATCTGCTCCAGCCCCACCCTCATTGACGGCTTCCTCGCCGCCACCGACGGCCTCCCGTGGCGCACGGCGGCCTGATTAGGGGGTATCAACCCCACGGTCAATGGAGACTTCGTTGAGCTACGAATACGACCTGATAATCATCGGCGGCGGGGTCGGCGGATCGGCGCTGGCTGCCGGCATGGCCGCCGCCGGAGCGCGGAGCCTTGTGCTGGAAGCCGAAGAGTCCTTCAGGGACCGGGTGCGCGGCGAGGCCGTCATGCCGTGGGGCGTGGCCGAGGCTCGCCTGCTGGGTCTGGAGGGTGCGCTGGAACGGGCCGGAGCCAACCCCCTGCCCTTCTGGGACTCCTACCAGGGCGCTGACCGCTCCGGGCGCCGGGACTTGACCCGCACCACCCGGGCCAAAGAGCCGGTGATGGCCTGTTTCCATCCCGTCCTGCAATCCGCCCTGCTGCAACACGCCGAGGAATCGGGTGCCGAGGTCTGGCGCGGCGCGCGAGTGCGGGGCCTGGCTCAGGCCAGCGGATCATCGGGGCCCACCGTGTCGGTGGAGCGAAACGAGGCGGCGCGTCAACTCTCCGCGCGAATGGTCGTCGGAGCCGATGGACGCGGTTCACCAACGCGCGGCTGGGCTGGCTTCCCGGTGCTGCAAGACCCGGAGCGGAACCTCGTCACCGGCGTCCTGATGGACGGCGTTGCCCTGTCGGACGACGCCACCCACGCCTGGCTGGACACAAGCAAAGGGCGCTTCATACTGCATTTCCCCCAAGGACAAGGAAGGGCGCGGGTCTATCTGTGCTACACCGCGGGCAGCGCCAAGCGCTACAGCGGCCCCGGCGACGTGCCGGATGTGCTGGACCAGTGCGTCGCATCCGGGGTTCCTGCCGAGGTCTACGGTAAGGCCAGCCCCGCCGGACCCCTGGCTACCTTCGAGGGAAGAACGACATGGGTGGAATCGGCCTTCCGCAACGGAGTGTCGCTAGTGGGCGACGCTGCCGCCAACACCGACCCCACCTGGGGCCAGGGCCTTTCGATGGCCTTCCGGGACGCCCGTGTGCTGAAGGAGCAGTTGCTGGCCCACGAAGATTGGGATGAGGCAGGAAGGGCCTACGCGGAGGCGAGAAAGCAGCACTTCGGCGTGATACACGCGATGGAGAACTGGCAGACTCAGCTGCTGATGGACACCGGCCCCGAGGCAGACTCCATCCGCGCCCGGGCGTTCCGGAGTTGGAGGGAAGACCGCACCCGCAACCCCGACACCTTCCTCAGCGGCCCCGGCGGCCCGCTGGGCGAGTCCGACCGCCGCCGCTACTTCGGCGAGGACTAGCGAGAGGCCAGTCTTCGCATGGGCCTGTGCTCCTCAACTAAATTTCAGTGTCTATCTATCTCTACCAAGCCAAAAATTGGGCGAGCAACCGGAGTGTGTGGTTTATAGACAGACCCTTTGACTAATCTCTTTTTTATAAGGCCGGCCAGCTTCTCTTCTAATTCATTAGTTTCGAGTTGAGTCACCGCTTGTAAATTGTCCAGCGTACGCCACACCCATTTCCTGTGGGACAGCGCCAGAAGGATTTTTTTCGCCTGTATCAAAGTCGTCCGCGTGCGAACGCCATCTGACCTTCCTGTCGACCGTGGTCATTCCCCGCCTCCGAGCAACCCTAAACCAAAGCCAATGTGGGATGTACATTTTGCGGACAGCCATTCGCAGTCAGGGTTCGCGCCTCGACCGTAGGGGCGGGTTTCAAACCCGCCCCTACCAGTGGACGGACCGCCCGTGCGGGACCGCCCGTGCGCCGGCGAGTCCACCTGCAATGAAACGCTACCTGGCATAAATGCGCATTTCACCTTGGATTTGGTTTAGCTCGTCCACCACGTATTTGAACTCATCGTCCTCTAAATCCGCATCCAATGCAACCCCGGATATTCTGCCCCCTCTCACGTTCCTCAACTGCAAACTTTCCAAGTGAGAACTGAGAATGTCGGGATTGTGCCGCAACTCTTGACCCACCCTCAAATCTAACGCCTGTTGACTACTGAATGTCAAAAATGCCGGGGCGCGAAAATACATCGCTACCAATGCCAATAGCGCCATCCCCAGCGACACGAGAGCAAAGACGGCAGCCAGAGTGCCATTCGTTCCCGCAAAACTGGCCAACATCCCCAAAGTCGTCTCGGCGAATCCGAGGCAGGTGGCTAAGAATAGTAAAGGACGTGTGCCACCGTCCCTCATCACGCCGACCCTATCGGCAACATATCGCCCACTACCGTCGGCTGCCGCTGCCCTGGTTGGCTAGGATGACTCCCTGGCTCAGCAGGGCGTCCACCTCGCTCTGCGCGAAGCCTCGCTCCAGCAGCACTTCGGCGGAGTGCTCGCCGAGGGCGGGGGCGCGGCGGCGTATGCTGCCCGGAGTCGCGGAAAGCTTCACCGGCACGCCGATATTATGTATGGTTCCCAGGTCCGGGTCGTGGGTGTCCACCAGCATCTCGCGGGCCAGCACCTGCGGGTCTTGGTACACCTGCTCCATGTTGTATATCGGCCCGGCCACCACTCCGGCGTCGTCCAGAAGTTTCAGCCAGTGGGCGGTGTCGTGGGCTGAGAACGTTTCCTCCAGCAGCGCGGCCAGCTCTTCTTCTCGCGCCTTGCGGTCCCATGGAGCCCGGAAACGCTCGTCTTCCATCAGGTCCTCGCGGCTGATGGCGCGGCAAAGCTGCTCCCAGGTCGGCTGGGTCGCGGCCCCCAGATTCAGGTAGCCGTCCCTCGTGCGCAGGGCCTGGTAGGGAGCGGAAACGCGATGCGCCGAACCCAGCGGCCCGGGAATCTCTCCCTCGGCGAAGTAGACCGACGACTCCCAGACTGTGTAGGCCACCCCAGCTTCCATCAACGACGTATCCACCATCTGCCCCTGTCCGGTCTTCATAGCGTGAATGTAGGCTGCCATGATGCCGTTGGCCGCGAACAGTCCGGCGGTCAGGTCGGTGATGGGCACGCCCACCTTTGCTGGAGGTGAATTAGGATGGCCGGTGATGCTCATCAGCCCGCTTACCCCCTGGGCCACCAGATCGAATCCCCCCCGGTTACGGGCCGGGCCCGTGCTGCCGAAACCCGAGATAGTGCAGTAGACCAGGCTGGGCTTGATGGCCGCCAGCTCCTCGTAACCCAAGCCCAATCGCTCCATCACGCCGGGACGGAAGTTCTCCACCACCACGTCGGCCCCTTCCAGCAGACGCCGGAACACGCCGCGTCCGGCCTCGCCACGCAGGTCCAGAGAGAGACTGCGCTTGTTCCGGTTGACGGCCAGGAAGCCTGCCGACCAGTCCTTTATGAACGGCGGCCCCATGCGGCGGTTGTCGTCGCCGCCGTTGGGTTTCTCAATCTTGATGACGTCGGCGCCCATGTCGGCCAGCACCATGGTGCACATTGGGCCAGCCAGAATCTGCGTCAGGTCCAGGGTAACCATGCCGGACAAGGGGCCGGCGGCGTTGGACGTTGTCATAACCTCAAACCTCGCCGGGACTCGCGCCGGAAACGCGGCCCGGACCTGGAATCTGCCGATTTCGGTCAGCAAATCCCAGTATACTCGACGCGCAAGCCGCCGCATGACTCGGAAAACCGGGCAATGCGACACCAACTCCGGCTATGTCCGCTATCAACGCGGGCCGCCGACTGCTATATTTGTCTATGCGGCACCGGCCGGCGCGCCGGGGCCGTCACCAAGTTCCCCACGCAGTTTCGACAGAAACGGGCAGGAACGGACGGGAATGCCGGAAAGCCAGATGGAGATACTGCAACTTGTCGCCTCGGGGGTCATAGGCTACCTGCTGGGGGCGCTTCCCTTTGCCCAGTGGGTCAGCCGATATATCAAGGGTGTGGACATTTTCAGCACGGGCAGCACACTGGCGGGCACGGCCAACGTGTACTGGAACGTGGGCCGTCGCAGTGCGATGCTGGTATTCGCCGGCGACGTGGGCAAGGGGTCGGCGGCCGTGGCGGTGGCCTGGGCCTTGGGAATAGAAGCGCCGTTCACCCTGATTGCCGCCTCTGCCGCCATCGTGGGCCATTGGGTCTCGGTTTTTTCGTCCTTCCGGGGCGGCGATGCCATGACGCCGTTGATAGGCGTGAGCGCGGCGCTTGTGCCGGAACTGACCGTGCTGGCGGCGGCGGTGGGCGTGGCCACCGTGCTGTTGATGCGAAATCACTACTTGCGGTCGTCGTGGGGCATCTGCACAGGCTTTTTGCTGATGCTGGGAATCAGCCTGGCCTATCACCATGAGGTGCAACTGGTTACGGGGTTGTCGATTCTGGCGGCGCTGGTCCTGCTGCGCAGCTTGGTCATCCGCCGACGAATCAGCGCCGCCGATCCTGAAACGACCCTGGATGAACTGGATTCCGACCCCGAACTGCCAAAGGAAATGTCAGGGACCGGCTAACTTCAGGAATCCGAAGGCGCGTCATTGGCCCTTGACTCTCGCATTTCCCGCAGCCGCAGGGCCCAGCCCAGGTGCTCATCCTGGGCAGCGTCTGCCGCTAACTCCGGGGCAAGCGCAAGCAGACTGTCCAAATGCCGCAGGCAGGATTCAACTTCACCGAGTTGGGAATACACCCGCGCCGCGTTGTAATGAGCCGACCCCAGGCTGGGGTTGACCGCCAGGGCGGCGTGATAGGCTTCCAGGGCCGCCTCGACCTCTCCCTGCGCTTCCAGAACCGCGCCCCGGTTGCTGTGGGCCTCTGCAAAGTCCTCCCGAACCGCCAGCGCCCGCTCGTAATCCGCGATGGCCGACTCGTAATCGCCCAAGGCATCGTAGGCCAATCCACGGTTGTTGTAGGCTTCGGCATCTTCCGAATCCAGGAACAGCACTTTCGTATAGTCGTCGAGGGCCTCTTGCAGGAGGCCCAGGTAGTAGCAGGTGCGGGCGCGGTTGAACAGGGGGCGCGGGTCGTCAGGGTTCAAGGCTGCGGCGCGGCCATAACTGCCGATGGCCTCCTCGTGCAGTCCCAGTTCATCCAGAGAAGCTCCCCGATTCAGGTGCGCGTTGCCGATGTCGGGGCGCAACGCGATAACCCGGTCAAACTGGGCCACGGCCTCCTGGTGCCGCCCGGCGCCCGCCAGCACGATACCCCGGTTGTACATCGGCTGGACGTATCCTGGGGCCAGATCTATGGCGCGGGAATAATCGGCCAGGGACTGTTCCACGTCGCCAAGGTCGTCATAGGCGTTGCCCCGCTGGTAATGGGCCTCGGCAAGCTGCGGGGAGCGCACCAGGGTCTCGGTAAACTCCTGCACCGCTTCCTCCGGCCGCCTGAGCCGCAGTTGGGTCAGCCCCAGGTTGAACCGCGCCTCAACGCTGGCCGGGTCGCCTTGCAGCACTCTGCGATACGCCGCCGAAGCGTCGTCGTGGCGGCCCAGGGCATAGCAGGCGTTGCCGTAGACCAGTGCCGCGCCTTCAATTTCCTCTCCGGCCAGGGACTCGACGGCGGCCTCCAGCAGAACCCTGGGCTCGCCGCTCAGCCGGGAGCCGCGCGGCCCGGGGGATATTCGTCCCACTCCCACGGAAAATTCCTCCAGCAGCGCAGCAACGGTATTGATGACGGGTTGATCGTTGGTTGAAGCCATAGGAAGCACACCCTGTTCGCAGGATTGAAACTCTAGCATAACATCCACATACCGCCGCCGCGATTTCCCCGCCCGCCGTTTTGGCGGAGCGCCCGCAGAGCGCGTTGAACAAACGGACGGCGGCGCGTACAATTCGCCCAAATAAATCAACTGGCCGGACTGCCCTTACTGCGGCTTTCGGCAGGGGTGCGACGTGACACAAGCCAGCGAGACCATCCTCTACACCCATCCTGACTGCGCCTTTTCGGCCGCAGCCAAAATGGACTACCGCAAGCGCAAGGTCGCCTACGAAGACGTGGACCTCTCCAAGCAGGAAGACCGGATTCCCGAACTGCTGGCCCTGACCAAGGGGGAGCGCGTGACGCCGGTAATCGTGGAGAACGGCACGGTCACCATCGGTTTCAAGGGCGGCACTTGAGAATTCTAGCCGCGGGCCGGTTGGCCCGCCAGCATCCCCACCTTTTTCTTCCCCTGCCTCGCGTGGGAACAGGCAAAACAGGATTTTCACATTACTGACACTTGCCTGTTGTTAGAACATTTGCACTTATGTTAGTCTTGCTCCAATCCGAAGAGAGGAACGTGCCAGGTGATGAAAAAGGAAAAAATAGAAACCGATAAGAAAGCGGCGCTGGACATTGCACTCAACAGTATCGAGAAGGACCATGGCAAGGGCGCGGTAATGCGTCTGGGGGAACTCGGCAACAGCCTCGTCACCGAGTCCATTTCCACGGGGTCGCTGGCAATTGACCTGGCCCTGGGCACCGGGGGCATACCGCGCGGGCGCGTAACCGAAATTTTCGGCGCGGAGTCGGCGGGCAAGTCCACGCTGGCCATTCACCTGATGTCCGAGACCCAGAAGGCCGGTGGGGTTGCCGCCTACATAGACGTCGAGCACGCTCTCGACCCGACGTATGCCGCCAACTGCGGACTGGACCTGAACGAGCTGCTGATCGCCCAGCCCGACAGCGCAGAGCAGGCTCTGGACATTACCGAGCAACTGGTGCGCAGCGGGGCCATAGACGCCATAGTCTTGGACAGCGTGGCCGCCCTGGTGCCGCAGGCGGAAATCGAGGGCGACATGGGAGACACCCACGTCGGCCTCCAGGCCCGCCTGATGTCTCAGGCCCTCCGCAAGCTCACAAGTACCATCCACAAGTCAAAGACCGCTGTGGTATTCATCAACCAGCTTCGGGAAAAGATCGGCGTGACCTACGGCAGCCCGGAGGTCACGCCTGGCGGACGGGCGCTCAAGTTCTACAGCTCAGTACGTATAGACCTGCGCCGCATCGAGTCCATCAAGCAGGGGTCCGAAATAACCGGCAACCGGGTGCGGGCCCGCATCGTGAAGAACAAGGTGGCCGCTCCCTTCCGCGTCGCCGAGTTCGACATCATGTTCAATCACGGCATCAGCAAGATGGGCGACCTGCTGGAAATCGGCTCCTCCAAGGGCATCATCAAGAAGTCGGGCGCCTTCTATTCCTACGGCGAGACCCGCCTCGGACAGGGCCGGGAAAACTCCAAGGAATTCCTGCAACAGCACCCGGAAATCGCCGCATCCGTGGAGAACCGCATTCGGGAAAACAGCGACATCGTAACCCCCGCTCCCGAGCCGGAGCTGGAAGAAGATGATTCGCTCGCCTACGACGGCGCTCCCACCGCCAACGGCTCCGAACCCGCGTCCCTCGACTAGCATACCCCACCCGCCTGGGCCTGCCCTGCCGCGTCGCCGACGGGGCAGGCCCCTTTCTACTCTCTACAATCATCGAGGAATTGCTCAATGCCCGAAATTCCAACCCCAGATCCCAATGCCAGTCGGAAGCCCACGGATGCGAAGAAGGCGCAAGGGACGGCCTTGCGACTGCTGGCCCTGCGTCCGCGAACGGTGGCCGAGATGCGTCAGCACCTGAGCCAAAGGTTCGGCAACGAACCAGCAGAGCAGACAGTGGCCCGGCTGCAAACCGAGGGATTGCTGAATGACGCGGAGTTCGCCCGGCAGTGGCGGGACAGCCGGGAACGGCGGAAGCCCCGCAGCCCTGGCATGATCGAGCGGGAACTGAAGCAACGCGGCGTGGACGAGGACACAATCAGCGAAGCGCTGGAAGACTTCGACTCCCATGCCGCCGCCCACCGGGCCGCCGCCCGTTACGCCGCACGGCAGGCGGGGAACGGCCGCGCGGCTTTTGACCGCAGGGTGGGCGCCTTCCTGGGCCGCAGGGGATTCGAGCCGGAGGTGATCCGTCTGACTTTGCAACAACTCAGAGAGGAGCTGGGCGTCGTCGCATTCAACTCGCCGGAACAGGAGTTGCCTGGCGGATAACCCACTGGAACTCCCTGGGGTTCGCCGCCGAAGCCCAAGGCCATCCCGGCCACGGAGCCGGCCCGGTCAGCGTAGCCGGGAACCTGCAATAAACATTGCCACGCCAATGGTCACCAAATTAACCAGAAGGCCAAACCCGCTCAGAGACCCCAGGGAAAACAGCAGATGGATTATTCCGGCGACGCCCACGGCCCCTGCGGCTATCCAAGTAAGCGGAGCTCCCCGCTTGCGGTTCACCGACAGGCTGATGAGTTCCGCCGCGCCATAGCCAATACCAATGGAAATCAGCCAGGATACAAAGGGAATCCCTCCCAATTCTATTTCCACTACGCCCCAGATGACTCCGCCCACCAGCGCAATGACAACCGCTACACCAAGCGCGCGGAGCATATAGGCCGGCTGAACGTCGTAGGTGGGCAGCCTTTCCGCGCGGCCGCACTCGCGGCAGCGAATGCCCACCGGCACCTGGATCAGGCATAGCGTACAGATGCTCCTGCCGCACTGGCTGCAATGCAGACGCGTCTCAGTTTCGGGGTGCCAGTTGCAGAAACTGGCATCGGCTTCCTGTCCGGCCTGCTGCGGTTCCGTGGCCATGTCCTGCTCCTATGGGCCGGCCAGGTCAGCCGGCCGCGCCGGGTATGCGTTCAACCCACTGTGACCGGTCGTCCACATCCCGGTCCCGCACCAGACGGTTGAAAAACACCTTTCTGCGGGGCATACCACTGGGCAGCGGCGCCCAGTTGGAGGACAGCCGCTTCAGCATCACCAGCACCAGGACACCCAGCGAGTACCATACCATTGTAAGCCCGTCGGCCATCTTCAGGCCTGAAGGAAAAACAAAGAACAATACCGGCAGCGCCATCAAAGCCGCCAGAGCCCAAACGCCGGCCCCCCTGGTAATCAGGTAGCCGCCGAAATAGATTGCCATGACAATCCCGAGAATAGCCGGGGAGAAGGCCAGCAGGGTCCCGGCGGCAACGCCCAATCCTCTGCCACCCTGCATTTTCATGAAAGGCGACCAGTTGTTGCCGGCCAGGGCCAGCAGCGGCGGGGCGACCAGCAATGGCGAGTTCCAGTCGATGCCCACCATGTATACCGAGAACCAGATAGTACCCGCCCCCTTTACCAGGGCGTCGGAAATCATCTGGGGAACAAACCACTTCTTGCCGACGTGCTGGATAACATTTCCGCCGCCAAGGTTGCCGCTACCATACCGGCGAATGTCTATGCCCTTGACCAGCCTGCCGATAATGAAAGCCGTGGGGATGGAACCAAGCAGGTATGCGCCAATGTACAATGCGGCAATTTCCATCAAGGGTTCCGACCGTACAATGTTGCCGTAGCAGGCATACCCGGCCTATCCCGTCCCCGGTTCCCTGGCCGCCAGGGCGACTGCCTCCAGCCGCTCCACGGTTTCCGGCGGCGGGCCGTTGTCCCCGGGGAGGCCCTCGTCGCTGTTCCCCATGCCGTGATAGTCGCTGCCACCGCATGGGATGAGTTCATGCTGGCGGGCCAAGCGGGCCAACTGCCGGATGGTGTCGTCGCGGTACTTGGCGTAATGCACTTCCATTCCTGCCAGCCCAATGCCGGCGAGCTTGGCGATGCCTGCCTCCATGTCGTTCATGTAGGCAGGATGGGCCAGGACCGCCGCCCCACCGGCCCGCCGGATGATCCCGACGGCCTCCGCCGGGGTCAGCTTGGCGCGCTCGACATAGGCCAGACCGTTGCGGCCAAGATACTCGGGAAAGGCGTCCTTGGGTTCCTTGCAGTACCCGGCCTCTACCAGGGCCATGGCGATGTGAGGGCGTCCCACCGCGCCGTCACCGGCGAAGTGCTGCACTCGCTCCCATTCCACGAGAATCCCAAGTTGGGTCAGTTTTTCCACCATCGTCTTGGCTCGGTCCACCCGGCCCTCACGGAATCTGACCAGTTCGGCCTGCAATTCCGGGTTGCCGGGATCCAGGAAGTACCCCAGCACATGTACTTCATCACCCGGAACATCGGCGCTCAATTCGATGCCGGGTATGATGCGCAGTCCGGGAAATTCTTTCGCCGCCTCGAAGGCTTCCTCCAGGCCGCCGGTGGTGTCGTGGTCGGTGACTGCAATCGTTTTCAGCCCTTGTCCCGCCGCCAGCCGCACCAGTTCGGTGGGGGTAAGCCGTCCATCGGAGGCAAGGGTGTGGAGATGCAGATCTACGGTTGCGCTCATTTCAGCCTGCCATCCTGTCGACGCGCTCCAAGTGAACGGAGCGCCCGGTTTGCTCGTCAACTTCCACCAGCACCGAGTTGAAGGTGCAGGGGCCTTTTGCCACCTCCAGCCGTTGCGGCATGGAGGTCAGGAAACGGTCCAGCACCGCGCGGGTGTCGCTTCCGATAACCGAGTCCACCGGGCCAGTCATACCTACGTCGGTGAGGTAGGCGGTGCCGCCGGGCAGGATGCGGGCGTCAATGGTGCCGACGTGCGTGTGGGTTCCGAACACGCCACTGACCCGACCGTCCAGATACCACCCCATCGCCTGCTTTTCGGAGGTGGCCTCAGCGTGGAAGTCCACGATGATTACCGGCGTATCCTCCTCGCTTCGCAACTCATGCAACAACCGGTCGGCGGTTCGGAAGGGGCAGTCCAGTTGCGTCATAAAGACGCGGCCCATGAGGTTGACTACTGCCACCCCCCCGCGCCGTATGACGCCGACCCCCGGTGCGTCGGGATAGTTGGCTGGCCGGACCACGGGCAGCCCCTCCCCCTGAACGTCGTCCAGGTAGGGGATGAATTCCCTTTTATCCCATATATGATTTCCGGAGGTAAGCACGTCCACTCCCGAGTCCAGCATCTCGGAAGCGGTCTCGACGGTGAGGCCGAAGCCGCCAGCGGCGTTTTCGCCGTTGGCGATGACCAGATCTATGCCCTTTTCTTCCTTCAACCCGGGCAGGATCCGGCGCAGAGCCTCCCGGCCCGGCCTGCCGATTACGTCGCCTATCATCAAAATTCGCAAAGGCATTCGTTCCTTGTTGTAGGGTTCGGGTTACCGGATTCGCCGCAAAAGGGACTCAGCAGCCGGAGGCATCCCGCTCCTGAGTCCCTTTCCGTTGGTTAGCCGAACTGACTCCCGCTGTCGGGCGGAGCGACAGAGGAGCCTGCCAGGCCCTCGGTTCTGTTGGAGCCGTTACCTTGCGTATTCCACGCTACGTATCTCCCGGATGACTGTTACCTTGATCTGGCCGGGGAAGACCAGATCTTCCTCAACCTTTCGGGCAATGTCGCGGGCCAGAGACGCGGACTTTATGTCGTCCATTTCTTCCGGTTTCACCATCACCCGCACCTCTCGCCCGGCCTGAATGGCGAAGGTGCGCTCGACGCCCTCGAAACCGGCGGCCACTTCCTCCAATTCGCGCAGGCGCTTCACGTAGAGTTCCAGCGATTCCTTCCGGGCCCCGGGGCGCGCGGCGCTGATGGCGTCAGCAGCAGCCACCAAGAACGACTCGACGGTCTCATGTTCGTCCCAGTGATGCTCAAGGATGCCCCGGTAGGAACTGTGATTGATGCCGTGGCGCTTGGCGATTTCGGCTCCGATCTCTGCGTGGGGGCCGGAGACCTCGTGGGTCAGGGCCTTGCCAATATCGTGCAACAGCCCCCCCACCTTGGCCACTTGGACATTTGCCCCGGCCTCGGCAGCCAGCATCCCGGCCAGAAGTCCGACCTCAATGGAATGTTGCAGTACGTTTTCGCCATAGCTGTAACGGTATTTGAGCTGCCCCAGTAGCCGGACCAGCTCCCGGTCCAGGCCGCTGACGCCAACGTCGAAGGTGGCCTGTTCGCCGGCCTTCATAATCGTCTGGTCGATTTCGTTTTGGGCACGGTTCACCATGTCCTCAATGCGGGCCGGTTGTATGCGCCCATCGGAGACCAGCTTCTCCAGCGCCAGCCGGGCGACTTCCCGTCGCACCGGGTCGAAGCAGGATACGGTCACTGCTTCGGGGGTATCGTCAATGATGACGTCTACTCCGGTGAGGGATTCCAGGGTACGGATGTTGCGTCCTTCACGGCCGATGAGACGGCCTTTCATCTCATCGTTGGGCAGGGATACTATGGAAGTTGTGCTTTCCGAAACCACGTCAGAGGCGAGACGGTTGATGGCAACAGCTATAATTTTGCGGGCGTTTTCGTCGGCCCGCTCCTTGTAATCCCGCTCGAGTTCATAATACCGGCGCGCCAAGTCGTGCTGGGCGTCGTCCTCGCCCCTCTTCACCACCACATCGCGGGCCTCCTCGACAGTGAGGCCGGCAATGCGCTCCAGCGACTTGGTCTGCTCGACCCTGAGGTCCTCTACTCCCTTGCGGGATTCCTCGATTTGGGACTCTTTTTCAGACAGGTCGGCGTACCGCCTGTCCTGTGCCTCAATCTTGCGCTCCAGTTGCTCTTCCCGCTGCATATGCCTGTCTTCCAAGCGGGTGAGCTCCCGGCGTTGTTCCTTGATTTCCGTTTCGGCCTCGTTCCGCTGCTTACGGGCTTCTTCCTGGGCCTCCAGGACAATCTTTTTGCTCGCTTCCTCGGCCTGTGCAGTCAGATCTCCGGCGGTCTCGTTGGCCCGCGCCATGCGGGCAGCCTGGACGCGCTGCCGGAGTCCTAACCAAGTTGCTATCCCTATCCCAAGGGCCGCTAGGACGGCGAGAATTGCGATGACAACTGAAGTCATTTCACCTTTCCCTTTCCGCCACTTTGTGACCTAATCGGAGCAATACCCCAACGGGTTGTAAACTTTGCTCCCTATCCTGAATCATAGCGAGCGGCCCCAGAAGCGTCAAGGTGAGTACAGGCGGCGCCAAGGTGATTTGGTTCACCCTCTCCCTCAATGGCGAGGGCGAAATCTTTGGAGTTCCACAATGTTCGCTCCCAAACCGGGACTCCCCCACCCTGGCTCCCCAGAGCAAGGGTGAACAACCAAAAGACAATGCCCTTGAGCGTCCGCCGCCCCTGCACTACAATAAGCCAGTGTGCGCCCGCTAATTTTGCTGCCGATTTTGAGTGATTGCTGATGGCCGACCAGGACTATTATTCCGTATTGGGCGTTGCCCGCAACGCCAGCGAAGAGGACATACGCCGGGCCTTCCGCCGCAAGGCCATGGAGTACCATCCCGACCGCAACAAGAATGCAGACGCCGAGGAAAAGTTCAAGGAAATCAACGAGGCCTACCAAGTGCTGT
This sequence comes from Dehalococcoidia bacterium, assembly GCA_965261945.1. Taxonomy (GTDB): domain Bacteria; phylum Chloroflexota; class Dehalococcoidia; order Lucifugimonadales; family UBA3495; genus VXOI01. Next base: position 501,538 of record CBDHEF010000002.1, on the reverse strand, counting down.
CCGACGTCAAGAAACGGGGGCAGTACGACCGGTTTGGACGCGCCGGCGTGGGCGCCGGCGCCCAGACCGGGGGCAGCCCCTTTGAGGGCTTCGATGTATTCGGGGGCTTCGGCGACATCTTTGATTCCTTCTTCGGCGATGCCTCCGCCAGGGCGGGGCGGCAGCCCCGGCGCGGCGGCGACATTCAACAGCAGGTTACCCTCGGATTCGAGGAAGCGATTTTCGGCTCCCACCGGGAGGCGGAAATCCACCGGATGGAAGTCTGCCACCACTGCACGGGCGGGGGTAACGAGCCGGGCACCTCGGTGGACACCTGCAACGACTGCCGGGGAGCGGGACAAGTGCGCCGCTCACAGCGCAGCGTGTTCGGGCAATTCACCCAGGTCGTCGGATGTCCCTCATGCCGGGGGCGCGGCAGCGTCATCACCACCCCCTGCCACAACTGCCGGGGGGCAGGCAGAGAGCGGCGCCAGCGGAAGATCGAAGTCAGGATACCCGCCGGCGTGGAAAGCGGAATGCAGGTGCGTCTCAGTGGAGAAGGCGACGCCGGCACCGACGGCGGGGGTTCAGGCAACCTGTACGTCGCCGTAAACGTGCAGGAGCACAGCGTATTCAGGCGCGACGGCACAGATATTCTCTACACCCTGCCCCTAAATGTGGCCGAGGCCGCCTTGGGAGTGGATAAGACCATCCCGACCATCGACGGATTCGATGAGGAATTGAAGCTGCCACAGGGCACTCAGCCGGGCACCGAGTTTCGCATCCGCAACAGAGGTGTGCCGCATCTGCACTCCAACCGCCGGGGCGACCTGCGCGTGCTGGTAGACGTGCGGGTGCCAGGCTCGCTGGACAGCCACCAGCGTGAATTGCTGGAGGAGTTGGCTCGGTCCTTCAACGGAGAAAGCCCTTCCGGGGGAGAAAGCCCTTCCCGGCCGCGCTCCTCAAATGGCAATACGCGCTCAAAGCCGCGGCGCTCAAAGCCGAAGAACAATGAGACGGAGATAGCCGGGGAGAGCGACGCCAATACCGAGGACACTCAGGAAAAGGGGCTTTTCGACCGGATTAAGGATGCCTTCTAACCCGCCGCCTGTCGCGTTCAGGCAGCCGTCTGGACCCCGGCCAGTCCACCACCACAGTCCACCACCACATTGACTGTCGAGCAGACAGCCCCGGAGTGTTCATGTCCTGGAAGGAACTCAGCATTTCCGTTCCTCACGAGTTTGTGGAGCCGGTTTCCTATCTGTTCAGCCGCTACGGGAAAGGGTTGAGCACTGAGCCGCAGGGCGCGGGACGGGTGATGCTCCGCACCTACCTGGAGTCCGGCTCCCGGCAGCGGCTGGCGCGCATCGACGTGGGCGTGCGGCTTGTTGCTTCGGTGGGAGATCTGGGCGAACTGGCCGTGCGGGATCTGGACGACGGTGAGGATTGGCAGAATAGCTGGAAGGAACACTACGGCGCTCTGCCGGTCGGCAACCGGCTCATCATCAAGCCGTCCTGGGTGGAACTGGAGGAAGGGGCAGCCGACGGACGGGTGGTTATTGAACTGGATCCGGGCATCGCCTTCGGCACGGGCTACCATCCCACCACCTACACTTGCATGGAAGCGCTGGAGGAACTGGTGCTGCCCGGTATGCGGGTCCTCGATCTCGGCTCCGGCTCCGGCATACTGACCATCACCGCCCTGAAGCTGGGCGCAGCGGCGGCGGTGGCGCTGGACATTGACGGGCAAGCGGTATCGGCGGCCCGGCAGAATTTCCGGCGCCTGCGGCTCCAGGACCGGGTAACCCTGGCCAAAGGATCGGTCCCTCATCCCGCGGCGAAGGCAGGAACCATGGACTTGGCCGTGGCCAACATTTCGGCCAGAGGCGTCGCGGACCGCGTTCCATTCATCCTGCAAGCCCTGCGTCCCGGCGGGATGCTGGTCGCCTCCGGTATGCTGGCCAGCCAGCGCCCCGAGGTGGACGACGCCGTCTTGTCCCTGGGATTTACTCCTGAGCTTGAGTGGCCCCGGGAGGACTGGCTGACGCTGGGTTACCGCGCACCGGACGGTACGGGAAATCCCGGCGAACAGGAAACCAGCCTGTGGGTAGAGTCTTTTGATTCTCCCTCCTCTCAAGGGGACGGAATAGCTAACGGGCCCTGAGCCTGCCAACGTTCCGGTTGCAAATGGGCGGGCTGCGTCGTAACATCGTTGCGGGTTCCGCAGCGTAATTCGTCGCGCGGGTCCCATTGCCGGACACCGACGGCGGGGGCAAATGCTTCAGCCGGAAGAAAGAGCGCGGATTGGTGGGAAAAGTAGACCTGCAACGCTACGAAATAACCGGGCGCCTGGGCTCCGGCGCGGATTACGACGTGCGCGCCGCCGTTGACCGTGAGACCGGCGCGGAGGTCGCCCTGAAGCGCCCGGTGCCGCAGGCCATCAGCCGAAAGCAGCATCTCGCCATCGAAGCTCGCACCGAGCGGCTGCTGCTGGCCTACGACCGGGCGGGCGATGCCGGCGGGCTGCTGGCCCCGTTGCTGGGGTATACGGACTCGGCCATCCACGACGCATATTTTGGCGACGATCTGGGTGAACCCTACACGGTGTTCGTACAGGGAAGGGCGCCGGGGATTCCGCTGCTGGGCGACATGATGTCCCGCTTTACCGGCGTTCCCATCGGGGCAGGGCAAAATCTGTTCGCCATGTTTCCCTTGATACAGCCGGCGGAAGGACCGCAGCACCCGGTGCACCATCAGTTGCTGGATCTGGAGCAGGCTTACCTTGAGGCTGGATACATCCTGCTGGATATGCGGCCCCAGAACGTGTTTTTCCAGCCCGGCTCGGGCCGGATACAGGTTATCGACTCCGGCGCGCTGGCTGGGGTTGATGACCCTGCGCCCCGGGGACGGGCTCCCCTGGACGTGAACGACGCCTGTTTGGAAATACTCAAGTTCTACACCACGCCCGAGGAACCGCCGCTGGACACCGCCAGTTATCGCGACGCGCGCGGCGTCAGGCCGATTGTGAACGTCCCCCAGGAACTGGATGAAATGCGCCGGGGCCTCACTGGCCTCACCGGGGCGGGCGAGGCCGTAGCTGCGGCAGGCGACCCTATTCTGGAAAAAATCGGCGCGCGGGCCTACACTGATTACGAACAGTTTCGCGCCGACCTGACGGCATACTTGGCAGCGGTGGGAGTCCGGAACCGGTCCATGGAGAATTTCGAGGATGCCCGCGCGGTCTGGAAAGAGGCTCTCGGCTGGCTGCAAGCCGATTACTGGACCAGGTTCCAATTCGACGCCGAAACAGAACTCACGGTTTATACTGCGTAGACAAGCTGCGAATACTAGGCCAGAATTTGGATTGCATCAGACCACGGCAGTACTATGCTACGGCAAAATTTCAAAGGAGTAAGGCTGGGGGGGAGTTCCATGGTTGCCAGCACATTTTCAACGCTGCAAGACAATTCCGCTCACGGCGAAGACAGTCTGCTGACCCGCGACCTGGGCAACGGAGATTTCTTGGATGTGGTGATGGATGGCGTCACCGGGCACGGCGGCGCCGATGCCAGCCGTGAGCTGTGCGAAGCCCTGGCGCAGAGCGGGGCCGACAGCATCGACGACATCACCGCAACAGTTGACGCTGTTAACGAAGAATTCTTTGGGGTGGGCGCTGGCCGCTTCCTGCTGACCACGGTGTCGGCGGCCCTTTGCCGGGGTGGACGGCTCTACGTCGTCGCCGCCGGCGACAGTCCCGTCGTCCTGGTGTCGCCCGACTCCCACGAGCGGCTATGCGGCCGGCTCGGCGGGTTCCTCCATGTGGGCGTGGCCCGGGCCGTCGGCGCGGCTGCCGAATTGGGGCAAATGGTGCGGCGGGATGTGGACATTCAGCCGGGGGGCAGGCTGGTTCTGGCCACCGACGGAGTCACCGACAACATGGAAGTCGACGAGCTGGCGGAAATCGTGCGCAGCTCGGCCACCCCGGAAGAAGCCACCGGCCGCATTGAGGAAATAATTGCCGGGCGTTTGGTCGAGGGCCGAGTGCCCGAAAAGCTGGGAGTGCGCTTCCGGTACGACGACCGCACCGCCATAGTAAGGTTTTTCGGGTAATACAGGGCCTCGTCCCAGGGGGGCCAGCCAAGCCCGACCAGCCTGCTTTGATGAACAGACGACCACCCGTAGGCCCCGAACTTGTTAGCAAGGGCAGCCGGTTGTTACAATAAAACCGCCAATTTAGGCGGTGATAATATCCTATCGCCGCCCGTAAACCCGGACCAAGCTGTACAAGGCCGGGACAATCGCCGTCGCAAAGGAGCCACCCAGTGGGCAAGATCAATGTAGCCATTATCGGCGTGGGGAACTGCGCCTCATCCCTGGTCCAGGGTCTTCACAAGTACGTGGAGATTCCGCAGAACGACCCGGTTTCCGGCCTGATGCACAACACTATCGGCGGCTACCGCATCGAGGACATCGAAGTGGTCGCCGCTTTTGATATTGACGAGAACAAGGTCGGCAGGGACATCTCCGAGGCCATCTTCACTGAGCCGAACAACACTCTGAAATTCGCGGATGTGCCCCACTCCGGCGTCAAGGTTGACCGGGGCATGACCCACGACGGCATCGGCCGTTACGTTTCTCACCTGGTCAAAAAGTCCCCCCACTCCACTTCCGACATCACCGGCATCCTGCGCGAACGCGAGGTGGACGTGGTCATCAACTACCTGCCAGTGGGCAGCGAACAGGCCACCAAGTGGTACGTGGAGCACATCCTCAACGCCCGCTGCGCCATGGTCAACTGCATTCCGGTGTTCCTGGCCCGCGAGGATTACTGGCGCAACCGCTTCGAGCAGCACGGCGTTCCCATCATCGGCGACGACATCAAGTCGCAGTTGGGCGCCACCATCACCCACCGGGTGCTGACCCGCCTGTTTGAAGACCGGGGCGTTACGCTGGAGAACACCTACCAGTTGAATTTCGGCGGCAACACCGATTTTCTGAATATGCTGGAACGGGAGCGGCTCACGTCCAAGAAGATTTCCAAGACCAACTCGGTGACCTCGCAATTGGACGAGGAAATCGACCCGGACAATATCCACGTCGGCCCCAGCGACCATGTACCCTGGCTGAAGGACCGGAAATGGTGCTACATCCGCATGGAGGGACGCATCTTCGGTGGCGCGCCCATCAGCCTGGAGGCCAAGCTGGAGGTTTGGGACAGCCCCAACTCCGCCGGCGTGGTGGTTGACGCCGTCCGTTGCGCCAAGCTGGCCATGGACCGGGGCCAGGCCGGTGCCATCGGCGGCCCCAGTGCCTACTTCATGAAGTCCCCGCCGGTACAGTACACCGACGACGTGGCGCGGGATATGACCGAGGCATTCATAGCGGGAGACGGAGGCGCAGAGGTGTTTGTGGAGGTGGAGGTGGCCGACGAGTAGCCAGACGGGTCGCCCCGCGGAGTCTCCGGCGGGAGGTGTGCCGTTGAAGATCGCCATGGTGTCGCCCTACGACTTCACCTGGCCCGGTGGCGTCACCGTTCATGTGTCCCAGTTGTCCAGGGAGTTGTGCCGCCTGGGACATGAGGTGCAGGTGCTTGCTCCCCACTCGCCTTCGCGAGAGTGCCAGGACCGCGACCTGCTGGTGCCCATGGGACGCTCGGTGCCTCTGCCCAGCGGCGGCTCCATCGCCAGGGTGTGGCTTTCCTGGTGGCTGGCCCGGCGGGTTCGGGCGCTTCTGGAACGGGAAAAGTACGACATCATCCATCTGCATGAACCAATGGCCCCGATTCTTCCTCTGACCGTCCTGGAATACTCCAATACGGTGAACGTAGGGACCTTCCACGCCTGCCACAACCGCCAACATCTCTACAAGATGAGCCATCCGGTCATCAAGCGATGGCAACAGCGGCTCCATGGCAGCATCGCCGTCTCCGGCGCAGCCATGCGTTATGTCAATAGAACTTTTCCCGGCGACTACGAAATCATTCCCAACGGCATCGACGTGGACCACTTTTCCCAGGAGGCCGTTCCCTGGCCCCAATACCGGGACGGCAAGACAAACATCATGTTCGTGGGGCGGCTGGAGAAGCGGAAGGGGCTGCGCTACCTGCTGGAAGCCTACGGGCGGCTGAAGTGGGATATGCCCAACCTGCGGCTGCTGGTGGTAGGGCCGGGCAACCCCGACAAGGACTCCTACCACGTCCTCAGTTCCCGAAACTTGCAGGACGTAGAATTTCTGGGCCGGGTGCCCTACGACGACCTGCCGCGCTACTACGCTTCCGCCGACATATTCTGCTCGCCGGCCACCGGGGCCGAGAGCTTCGGCATCGTGCTGCTGGAAGCCATGGCCGCAGGCAAGCCGGTGGTCGCTTCCGACATTGAGGGCTTCCGGGGAGTGCTACAGCACGGCGAGGAAGGGCTGCTCTTCCAGAACAAGAACGTCGAGTCGCTGGCCAGTGCGCTGGAAACTCTTATCCGCGACCCGAACAGGCGCCGGGAAATGGGGCAGCGTGGACGCGCCACCGCGGAAAGGCACCGCTGGGAGGTGGTTGCCGGACGGGTGGAGCAATACTACGAGTCGTGCATACAGGTGGCTCATGGCCTTGCCGGGCAGAGAACAACTTAGGGGCGTCATACGCAACTATTTGGAAGAGCCGGGGGCCCGGCTGTTCAAGGCATTGGGCTTTTCGCCCAATGCCATCACGCTGTTGGGATTCGCCGTATGCGTTGTTTCCGCCTACCTGGTGGCCTCGGGCTGGCTGTTGTGGGGCGGCGTGGTATTCCTGGCCGGGGGAATCCTCGACTTGATGGATGGGGCCCTGGCCCGCCTCACAGGACAGGCAACGCCCTTCGGCGCCCTGCTGGATTCGGTATTTGACCGGCTGGGTGAGGCCGCCCTGTTCGTTGGCCTGAGCGTCTATGCCCTGAGGGCCGATGTCAGCGACGAATACCGCGCGACGTTCATAACGGCGTTGCTGCTCGCCCTAATTTTCTCGCAGGGGGTCAGCTACCTGAGAGCGCGAGGCGAGGGGCTGGGAGTATTCACCCGCGCCGGCGTGATGACCCGCACGGAGCGGGTTGCGCTGTTGGGCATCGGCCTGCTGCTTGGCTGGATTCCATGGGTGCTGCTGGGAGTGCTGATAGCCATCGCCGCAGTCTCCTGCTTCACCTTGTTCCAGCGAATGTTCACCATCCGCAGTATGTTGGACAAGGGTAGCTAACCCCCGCCCGCCCGTGTAAACTCACTTAGGCGAGAGTTCCCTTTCCTTCTGCGTATTCCACCCATATACCTTTTGCCAGTGTGAGAGGGTAAGGGTGAAGAAGTCCAACCCGCATCGTTCCCTCTCCCTTCGGGAGAGGGTTAGGGTGAGGGTGTTTTGCCCAAGGGGAAAGGGCCTCCCGGAAAGCTGGTTATCTCACTAGGAACCGCGACGCCCAGGCAAGGAGCCTCCAATGGCGCAGCAGGCCCAGGCTCTGATTCCGGCACAGGAAAAGGCCCGGCTGAAACGAGACTTCCGCAAGCACCTCAAGAGCGAGGTCGGCTTGCGTCTGTTCACGCAACGGCCTTCGCCCATCGCCATCCCGGGGCGGGATTGCCGCTACTGCCCGCAGGTCCAGCAACTGTTGGAGGAGTTGGCCGAACTGTCGCCCAAGCTGAAGCTGGAGATAGTGGACTTCTACGCCGAGTCGGACACGGCGCGGGAACAAGGCATAACCCGCATCCCGGCCATTATTCTGGGACCGGAACATGGCGGGAGGGTGCGGTTCTACGGTCTCCCACTGGGCTACGAGCTGCCTGCGTTAATTGAAAGCATGAAGGCAGTCTCCAAGGGCACAACCCGCCTGTCGGTGAACACGCGCAAGCAGTTGCGTCGCGTCAACCGGCCAGTGCATTTGCAGGTGTTCGTCACTCCGGGCAGCGAAGTTTCCGCCGGAATGGCCCTGCTGGCCCACGCAATGGCAGTGGAGAGCCTTCATATAACCGCCGACGTCATCGAGGCAGAGGAGTTCCCCGATCTGGCGCGGCGCTACGGCGTCCGGCAGGCGCCGCTTACCATCATCAACGAGTTCGCCACGGTAAACGGCATGGTGAGTGAAGGGGAACTGCTGGAAAGGGTGTTGCAGACCGGCGGGCGGGAGACGGATTAAGGTTTTCCCCGGAAGCGAAAACTAATAGTCCCCTCTCCTTCCGGGAGGGGGTTAGGGTGAGGGCGTTCCGGCACAGGAAAGCGTTGCTGATGCGAATGATTCCCCCACCCCAGCCCTTTCCCTAAAAGGATAGGGAGAACAGGAGAGCTGATTGTGCCCAACGAGCTAAGGGGCGACATGAACGGGCAGGGCCTGCGGGTCGGTATCGCCGTTGCCCGCTTTAACGAAGTAATAACCAAGCAACTGCTGGAGGGCGCGTTGGAAACGCTGACACGCTGCGGTGTGCGCGACTCCGACGTCACCGTGGCCTGGGTTCCCGGCTCCTTCGAGTTGCCGGTGGTGGCTCAAGCCTTCGCCAAGAGCGGTCGCTGCGACGCGGTCATCTGCCTCGGCGCGGTCATCCGCGGCGAGACCACGCACTACGACATGGTGGCCGGGCAGGCATCGGGTGGTTCCGGGTCGGTCAGCCTAGAAACGGGAGTGCCGACCATATTCGGTGTGTTGACCACCGAGAACATCGAGCAGGCATTGAACCGCGCCGGGGGCAAGTCGGGCAACATCGGCACGAATGCCGCCCTGGCCGCCGTAGAGACCGCATCGGTAATCGCTGCGCTGAAAACCGCCTGAGACTCAACCTGTTCCCTCTCCCTCTGGGGAGGATTGGAGTTACGGGGTTCCTCGTTGGCCGTATGAATCCGGCTCCACGGACCACATAGACAGGATGGCGGGGCTGACCAACATCACATATTCCGAAAAATCGAGGGAACCATGACGCAATTCGGCGTTACCATTCCCAACAACTGGGGTGTGGACGACCCGCAAGAGGCGCTGGCGCTGGGCCCCGAGGCCGAGCAGATGGGCTATGACTCCCTGTGGGTAATGGACCATCTGTTCAACGCAGGGTATATTCGCGAGCGCCTGGAGGACCGTCCCTACTACCACCCGATGGCGATGCTGTCCTACATGGCGGCCACCACCAGCCGGGTGACCCTGGCAACCTCGGTGTTGGTGCTGCCCTATCACAATCCGGTGGAGCTGGCCAAGTACGCCGCCACGCTGGACCAGATGTCGGGCGGGAGAGTAACACTGGGGGTGGGGGCCGGCGCGATGACCGAGGAGTTCGAGGCCCTCGGCATTCCCATGCGGGAGCGCGGCTCGCTGACCAACGAGTCCATTGCCATCATGAAAGAGCTGTGGACAAACCACAGCCCGGAATACCACAGCCGTCGCTGGGACTTCAGCGACCTCCGATTCTCGCCCAAGCCGGTGCAGCAGCCGCACATACCACTGTGGATTGGCGGCTCATCACCCGGCGCCATGCGGCGCACCGCCCGCGTCGGCGACGGCTGGCACCCCACGGGGCTGTCGCCCGAGGACTTTGCCATCGGCAAACAGGAATTAACCGAGATGGCTGTGGCGGCAGGCCGCGACCCAGCCTCCATCACCATGTCGGCCCGCATCGAAGTTGAGGTGCACGGCGGCCCCTCCAGCCAGCGCGCGGCCAGCCGGGCGCGGCTTTCCGGCGGCGACCCCGGGGCCATGCGGGCAGGAATCGAAGCCTACCGCGAGGCCGGGGTCGAGCACATGGTACTCGCCCTCAACTCCGGCGACGCGCCAGCCCTGCGCCGTCTGATGGCGACAATCGCCGAAGAGGTGCTGCCCGCCTTCCAGTGAAATCAATCGGCCCTTTCTCCCCAGAGGACAGTGCCGGGGTTATTATGAATTCCCTCTCCCTGTTCCGGCGGGAGAGGGAATTTTTCGGTTGCTCGTTAAGATTCCTGCGGGCGTTGCCGGAGAAACTGCTCCAGCGCAAGGCGGTCGGATTCCAGGCGCTCCAGCTGGCTGGAGTCAACCGGGGCGGCCCCGTAGTGGGCCGCTTGAAAATCATCCACGATGCGGGCCACCGGGTCGGCGGGCAATACGCCCTGCAAGCCCCGCTGGTGCTCCCTCGGGGTTTCCCACTCCTCCTTGGGGCGTCCGGCGCGCTCGGCCAGGTCCAGCAGCGCGTGATAGTAGTCCCTGGGCGTACGGAAAACACGCGAGCGTCTCCGGGACGCGCCCCACAGCCCGGAGAACATGCCTCCCAGGGCATCACCCAAGTCATCACCAGCGCGCTTCAGGCTGAAAAGCGACTCACGGCTCTCCACCACCTCGGTGTTCTGGCCCCGGCGCCTGCGGGCGCGGAACAGGCTGTACACCACCCACGTAGCAATTGCCATTCCGAGAACGGCGGCAATCCATTTCATCACGGTGAAGAGGACGCTGCCGCCCGTATCCCTCTCGGCTTCCCGCAGGCTCTGGTGAAACTGGTCGAGGCGGCGCTGGGCCTCTATCAGGCCATCCAGGTCACCCCCTCCCAGAATACTGGAGAACCAGTTGCCGACACTTACCAGCGCTCCGGCCAGCAGTCCTATGAGCATCAGCGCCGGCTCCAATATCCGGTAACCGATTGCTCCAATCGTGCGCACCAAAACCCGGGTCACATCGTCCAGCCCGCCGAGTCCCAGGCCGCTTATCAGCAGCCCCAAAGCCAGCACGCCGCCAACGCAGGCGGCAATGGGCCAGAGCCATTGCGTTGGCATCCTCCGCTCCTCACCGCTCTCGTCGGAGAAGCGGGCCAATGCCATGCCCGGCAGTCCGACGGCGAAAAACCCCACCACCAGGAAGCCGCTCACGATGGTCCCATCCGTAACCGCGTCTATCAGCGCCGCCGCCAGCACCACCGCCATGCCTACCTGAAAGGTGGAACGCACCGTGTCGAGCGTCATGTCTTCCCGGGAAAGGTCCACGCCCCGCCACCAGATGACCAGCAGAAATATCACGGAGCCGACGAACAGCCCCACCCCGCCCAGCCCTCCCGGCGCCAGCAGGCCGAAGGGATGCAGGGCATGGCCCGCGTTCCAGGCCGTGAGCACCAGCAGCGAAGGGGATCCCAACGACAGTCCAATCAGCCCGCGCAACACCGGCGTGACCCGCAGGGCCAATATCCAGGACGACAGAGCATACCCCCAGGCGAGAGCCGCCAACACCAGCCAGAAGGGCATCTGTAACGGCTCGAACTTCGCCAGGTTCGAAACGACGGCGATAACCAAGTAGAGGGAGCAGCTTTCCAGGAAGAAGGCCACTCCGGTTATCGCCCTAGCTCTCCACGTCGGCCCCATTCATCGCCTCGCCGCCGAATTCGGATCCGCTGCCGTAGTCTTCCTCTGCCTCTGGCAAAACGTCCAGCAGATGGCCCATGCCGGTTACCGGAAACTCGCCGATGCGCTCCGGCGGCTGTCCGTCGCCGGCGTAGAGCACGGTGAGCCGGTGGCCTCGTTCAGCAATGGCCGACAACTGGGTGTGAAGGGAATTGGTTATGGCCCCGGTCACGAACAGCACCGTTGCCCCGGCGGGCAGCCTGTCACGCTCGGCGCGGAACACCTCCGGCAGCATTGACACCACGTAGGGCGCCGCCATCGCCAGCGCCTCCAGTGTTAGCGTCAACTGGGCGGGCGAGGCGCCAACCGGAACACTGAGCCACTTGCCGGAGTAGGCGGCAACGGAATTGGAAAGCAGGCCATAGCTGTAACCGCGGCGGTCGGCCAGGGCAGCGGCCGAGGCGGCGGCGGTTATGGCGCGCTCGAACAGCCTGCGGTTGGTGCCTTGCCACACGTAATCGCTGGTCGAGCCATTCAGGACCACCAGCATATTGAGCGACACTGCCGGCTCAAACACCCTGGTCTGCAACTCCCTGGCCTTCGCCGTGGCCTTCCAGTCTATGTGCTTCAACGGGTCCTCGGGGCGGTAGTCGCGCTGTCCCTTCACCCGGCTGGTGTCGTGATACAGGGGCATCTGTCCCCGCGCCGAGCCGAAGGGATGCTGGGGCGGGGTCAGCAGTTGCTCCAAATCTATGATGCGCGGATAGACAAGAATTTCATCCACATGGGCAAAGCGGGTCTCCATGTAGACGAAGCCGAAGATGTCGCTGCTGCGCATCCGCACCGGCCCGATACGGTGATAGCCCCGGCGCAGGCAGCGCATGGTGAATTTCCAGGTAGCCCGCTGGTACGGCAGGAGGGAAGTGGTAATGCAGTGGTGGCGGTTGGTCTCCATAGTCGCGCCCCGCACCACGGCCCCTGGCAGCTCAAGACCTTCGGGAAAGGAGTCCTGCGCTTCCACCCAGATGAGTGGAAGGGGCTTGTCGTTGTTCAGCGCAATGGTGTAGTCCACTGTGTCGCCGATGAAGGCGCGGCGGCGGCCCATCCCGCGCTCGTAGGTGACTTTGCGGAAACAGTAGCGTTCCCAGACGCGGGCGGCCATCCACACCACGGCCACCAGGGAGCCAACGACCAGAAGCAGACCGTTGCTGGCCAGCAGGCCGACAAACACCAACAGCCCGCTGACTACCGGCCACAGTTCGTGACGCACGGCTTTCGCCCCGGCCTAGACGGGGACCTCCAACTTCGACAGAAGCTCCAGCACCACGTCCTCGGCCATGCGTCCCCGCAGCCTGGCCTGCGACGTCAGAATGGTGCGATGGGGAAGGGCATAGGGAGCGATTACCTTCACATCGTCGGGCGTCACATAGTCCCGTCCCCGGATAGCAGCGAAAGCCTGGGAGCAGCGGTACAGCCCCAGCGTGGCCCGCGGGCTGGCCCCAAGCTCCACCTCCTCGTGGCTGCGGGTGGCCTGGGTCAGCCGGACAATGTATTTACTGAGCACGGGGTCAACGTAAACTTCCCGCACCCGCTTCTGGGATTCAACTATGTCCTCCCCGCCAGCCACGGGCTCCATGCTGTCAATGGGGTTGGCGGTGTTGAACCGGGCGAGCATCTGCTCCTCGTCCGCTTCATCGGGATACCCCATGCGAAGGCGCAGCATGAAACGGTCCAATTGCGCCTCGGGCAACGGAAAGGTGCCCTCCATCTCGATGGGGTTCTGGGTAGCCATTAGCAGGAAGGGCGCGGGCAAAGGAATGGTGCGGTCGTCAACAGTCAACTGCCCCTCCGCCATCGCTTCCAGCAGGGCCGACTGGGTGCGCGGGGTGGCGCGGTTGATTTCGTCAGCCAGCACTACCTGGGCCAGAATGGGGCCGGGGCGGAACTCGAACTCGCCCAGCATCTGGTTGTAGAAATGTACGCCGGTGATGTCAGATGGCATCAGGTCGGGGGTGCACTGGATGCGCCGAAAGCTGCAACGAAGGGATTCGGCCAGGCTGCGGGCCAGGGTTGTCTTTCCGATGCCCGGCACATCCTCGATGAGCACATGCCCCCCACTCAAAATAGCGGCCAAGGCCAGTTCGATGACTTGCCCTTTGCCCACCAGCACCTGCTCGACACTAGCCTTTACGCCAGCCGCCATGGCAGCCACGCCCGCAGCCGCCGACCCGGGGGCCGGCGTATGGGAACTCAACGGAGGATTGGCAGCCCTGCCCTGCACCATTCGCTGCACACCGCCACGATGATTGAACGCCGGTTGACCCCGGCCCCTCTGGTTCAGGGCTGCCCGGCGCCGGAAACCGCAGCTTCGGTATCCGCAGCGGCGCCCTCGCGGTTGAGGAAGTCCTCGGCTTCCCGCAGGTCCTTGAAAGAGTCTATGCTGGTCCAGAAGGAGCGGGTGCGAAAAGCGGCGATGCGCCCCTCCTCGGCCAAGCGGGGGAAGGTCTCGACCTCATGGTCCCCCAGATCGGGGAATTCGGAGAACACCTCGCGGTCGAAAACGTATACCCCGCCGTTGATCCAGTGGGGCAGTTCCACTTTCTCCCGGAATCCCACCACACCGCCCGCATCGTCCATGTCCACCAGGCCGTAGGGGCTGACCATGGGCACTGCCAGCAGGGTGACCGCCGGTCCGTGACGCCGGGCGGGAGATTCCCTGTGGAAGTCGACAATCTCCTGCAACGGCTGCCGGGTGATGATGTCGCCGTTGGTGACAACCACGGGATCATCGTCGAGGGGCGCCAGGGGGTAGCCCTGCTTGATGGCCCCGCCTCGTCCAAGGGGAGAACTCTCGACGCTGTAGGACACGCGCATTCCGTGCCGGGAGCCGTCTCCGAAGTAGCTGCGAATGGCCTCCCAGCGATAGCCCGCCAGGAATACTGCACCCTCGACGCCGCCATTCTTGAGCCACCCCAGTTGGCGCTCCAGGATTGGCTTGCCAGCAACAGGCGCCATGGGCTTGGGCAGGGTGTCGGTCAGCGGCCGCAACCGCTCCCCCTTTCCTCCGGCCAGAATCAAAGCATACATCCGAAAGCCACCCCTTGCTGCCCCCGGAGGGGCCGTCGCTATGCCGCCTAATATACCTGCGCACGGTGGCGAGGGTCAAACACGCAACGATATTGAGGGTGTATGATGATTGCGCAATATGTCATTGCAGAATGAATCTTGTCATTAGCGCACTGATCGTCGCGGCGTTTCGGGCCAACCGCCTGAGATACTCGAAAGATGCAGGAAGCCGGCGAGCCGGTATCCTGGAAATCCCGGCAACGGCCGAGTTCGCCATCTTGTCCCAGTAGTCGGGCGATGACTTTCCGGCTGACACTGGCCGCATCATGGCGTCCACCGCGCTGCCCCGGAAGGCCGCCCAGGCGCCGCCGCCGCCGCTATTCTTGGCTGGCCCGGCGGGCAGACACGCCGCAACACCCGGCGGTGGCTCACGCCGGCTTCGGGGAGGGAATATACCCGCAGCTTTGTGTTACGGGGCTGAGTTACGGGGGCTGAGTTACGGGGCGAATACCTGAATCCAGGGAGGGGAGTCATGGACTACGAGATACTTCACAGGCCATCCTACGCGCTGGCCCGAGTCACGATGGACCAGCGGGAGCAGCTTCAGGCCGAAACCGGGGCGATGGTCAGTATGTCGGACACCATCAAGATGGATACCAGCACCCGGGGAGGCATATTCGGCGGCCTGCGGCGGTCGGTTCTGGGCGGGGAGAGCTTCTTTGTCAATACCTTTACTGCCGAGCATCCGGGCGAAGTGACCATTGCCCCGCCACTGCCCGGCGACATTGAAGTTCTGGAACTTCGGGGCGAGACGCTCATGGTGCAGTCCGGTTCCTTCCTGGCCGCGACCATGAACATCGAAGTGGACTCGCAGTGGGGCGGCGCCCGTTCCTTTTTCTCCCGCGAGGGGTTGTTCCTGTTGCGCTGCTCTGGGCGGGGTCTGCTGTTCATTTCGTCCTATGGCGCAATCCACCGGATAGACCTCGGCGCCGGCGAACGCTATACCGTGGACAACGGTCACATGGTCGCCTTCGACGAGTCGGTAAAGTACGACGTGGGCCGCTCCGGCGGATGGAAGACGACGATGCTGAGCGGCGAGGGTCTGGTCTGCAAGCTGGAAGGCCCTGGCCGTTTCTTCATGCAGACCCGCAGCGAAGACGCCTTCCTGAGCTGGCTGGCGCCGAAGGTCAACAAGAAATAGGAGCAGGCGCTCGAAGAGCCGGACACAGGGGACACGGGCGCAACCTGTCCCCCTCAGCATAGCCTTAATCCACCCCTGCTATCCGGCGACGCCCCCTTGACGCCAAGCGGAACCGAGGGATTACTGCAACGGGCCAAGCTGACGTAACAACTGTTGTTGGTGGCTGCCCCGCCTGGGCTCGAACCAGGGGTTTCAGCTCCAAAGGCTGACGTGCTACCACTACACCACGGGGCAACGGCGGGGGGCGCATCGCGCCGCTTTTTGTGTTCCGCCTGCATTTATTGTGCTTGCCTCCGCAACAGGCGTCAAGGGGTGAATGGAGGCGCATCAGGATATTTCAGTTCTACACCCTCTCCGTGTACCCTCACCAAAGGGGGCAACCCCACTCCCGCCCCCGCCCCCACTCCGCTTTCGCGGGAATGACAGGGGTTTTCCGGCGGTCGGGTGAAATTCGATATTTCTCAATAGCCCAATAGAAGGCCCGGCAGTCATTCACAAGCGCCGTCTGCGCTCCTCGCGTGGGTTTGGTATAATTTGGCTTTGGTATAATTGAGATCAGGCACTTTATTGCAGATTGCCGGGGTTGGTTCGTCAAGGGAGGGTCGTGTGCGGATTGCTCTGTTGCACATTGCGCCGGTCACCGGCGACATCGAGCACAACCGGGAGCTGGTTAAGCGCGGTGTGGCCGCTGCTGCCGAAGCGGGGGCGCAGTGGGCTGTGACACCCGAACTGTGCGTTCCCGGCTACCTGTTCCTCAAGACCCTAGGCACCGGCTGGATTCAGCCCCAACCTGACCAGTGGATGACCGGGTTCTGCGAGTTCGTCAAGCAACTTGGAGTAACGGTATTTCTGTCGCACCCGGAACTGGACCCGGCGTCGGGGCGAATGTACAACACGGTTTTCGCCATCAACGCCGAGGGGCAGATAATCGGACGCCATCGCAAGATAAAGACGCTGGGCGGCGCCGAAGCATGGTCAACGGCTGGCTGGAAAATCAGTCCTTTGGACTGCGACGGCGTTCAGGCAGGAGTGCTGATTTGCGCCGACGCCTACAAGAACGACGTGGCCGAAGTTCTGGTGAGCAAAGGGGCGCAGGTACTGATCTCTCCGGTGTCCTGGGGGCCGGGAGGCTGCGGACCGGACGGCGAATGGGAAGCCCGCTCGGCCCAGACCGGGTTGCCCATCATGGTCTGCAACCGCACAGGCGTCGAGCCGGACGAACTGGACTATCGAGGGGCCGAAAGCGTGGTGGCCCAGGATGGGCGCCGCCTGCTGGAAGCCACGTCAGAGCGCTCGGTCGTGCTGACATTCGACTGGGATATGAATACGATGTCCCTGCTGTCGGAGGACTTCCAGCGAATTTACCTGTAGTTAAGCGGCTAGGCTCTGTTGACATTTTCGAAATCGAGCGGCCCGGCAACCCTATACCGTCATTCCCGCGAAAGCGGGAATCCAGAACGCTGTCAGGCCAGTTATGTTCTCTCCCGTTAGAAGTGCCTGGATTCCCGCTTTCGCGGGAATGACGGGGAAATGTCAACAGAACCTAATTTCGGCCCTCTTCCAACGTCCCCGATTCCATGAAGCGCCGCAGTATCAACACTGCGGCGGCCTCGTCCACAGCGCCCTTGTCCCGCGAAGGCTCCATCCCGGCATCTCGCAGCAGGCCCTCGGCCTCGGCGCTGGTGAAAGCCTCATCCACTGCGTGAACCGGAAGGGGCGTTTCCTTCCGAAGGGCGCGAATGAAGCCGAGTATCCGCATGGTCTGCGGACTCTCCCCGCCACCGGGACGGTAGGGTACGCCGACCACTATGGCATCGGTTTGGCGCTGCCCGGCCGCGTCCAGCACGGCGCGGATGTCCGGGGCGAGCCGCGTGCGCCACAGGACCCCGGCGGGCAGAGCCGTGCCCAACTCGGCGACCCCTGACGCCAGCCCGATGCGGCGTTCTCCGACGTCCAGCGCCAGCAGCTTCATGGGGCCGGCGGCGCTGGATTCCCGCCAACACTGGTGTTGCGGACAGCAGACGGCATCTAGGACAAGGCCGAGCGCACCAAGTTTGGGACGGCTGCGAGGGCCTCGTCCAGCTTCTCCGGCTGGCGGCCGCCAGCCTGGGCCATCTCGGGACGTCCGCCGCCGCCGCCGCCCATCAGCCTGGCGGCGTCGCGGGCGATGTTGCCGGCGTTCAGGCCCCGCTCCACGAGGTCCGGGGTGACCATCGCCACCAGTATGGGGCTGCCTTCGGATAATGCTCCCAGCGTTATCACGCAACTGGAGAGCTTGTCCCGCAGGAAGTCGCCCATCTCGCGCATACCGTCAGCGTTGTTGGCTGAGGTGCGCCCAGCCACCACCCGGACGCCGTCCACGTCGGCCACACGCTGCAACAGGGCTTCCGCCTCAGAGCGTAGCAGCGAGCGTTCCATGGCGGCCAGGCGGCGGCGCAGGTCGTCGGTCTCCTGCATATAGCTGTCGAGGCGCGACTCCAATTCAGCCACCGGCGTTTGCAGCCGGCGCGACATTCCCTCCAGTTGTGCCGACTGCTCCACGAACAGCGCTTCGGCGGCGCGCCCGGTGAGTGCTTCGATGCGCCGCATCCCGCCGCCGATGCTCGATTCGCCCAGCACCAGTAGCGTCCCCACCTGCCCGGTGGCGGAAACGTGAGTGCCGCCACAAACCTCCATGCTGAACGGGCCGCCATCCGAACCATCGGCCATGGTCACCACCCGGACCACGTCGCCGTAACGGTCGCCGAAAAAGGCCAGCGCACCCTGACGCACCGCCTCGGCATAGCTGGTCTCGTGGGCCGACACCAAGAGGTTGGCCCGCACATTCTCGTTGGAAAGAGATTGAACCGCCAGCAGTTCTTCGCCGTTCAGTCGGCCCACATGGCTGAAGTCGAACCGCAGCCGCTCGGGGGCCACCAGCGACCCCGCCTGCCTGACGTGCGGCCCCAGCGTCGCCCGAAGAGCGGCGTGGAGGATGTGGGTGCCGCTGTGGTTGCGCGACGAGTCCATCCGCCGGGCCTCATCAACGGAGGACGCCACGTGGTCGCCCACGGCGATATGCCCCTCCTCGACCACGCCCTTCTGCACGATAAGCCCGGCCACCGGCGACTGGGTGTCTTCCACACGTAACAGGCCGTTGGGGCCGCGAATGTACCCCCGGTCTCCCATCTGCCCCCCGCCCTCGGCGTAGAAGGGGGTGCGGCTGATTACGACCTCGGCCTGTTGTCCCTGAGTTGCGTGGCCCGATGAAGCGCCGTCAACCAGTAGAGCCGCAACCACCGATTCCTGTTCGATCTGGCCGTGGCCGGTGAACTCGGTGCGGCCCGCCCCGAGGTTCTCGTAGGCGGTCAGCATTCCCATGTTGCCCTCGAAGTGCTGGCCGGCGCGGGACTGCTCGCGTTGACGCTCCATTTCCTGTTCGAAGCCGTCCATATCCACGCCCAAGCCATGCTCGCGGGCAATCTCGTCAGTCAACTCCGGTGGGAAGCCGTAGGTGTCATAGAGGACGAAGGTATCTCTACCGGAAATAACGCCTGCCTGGGACGACTCCTTTTCGTTGGAGCGCTGGGCGCTGATCATATCCAGGAGAATTTCGTTGCCACGGCCAAAGGCGTCGGCGAACCGCTCCTCCTCCAGATTGACCACGCGCAGAATGAATTCCCGGTTCTGGGAAAGCTCCGTGTAGATTTCCTGGAAGCGGGGTATCACTTCCCCCACCACCTCGCCGAGGAAGGGGCCGGTCAATCCCAGGCGGCGGCCGTAGCGGATGGCGCGGCGGATGACGCGGCGCAGCACGTAGCCCCGGCCCTCGTTGCCAGGCGCCACGCCGTCGCCGATGAGGAAGGCGGCGGCCCGGGCGTGTTCGGCAACCACGCGCAGAGCGAAGTCGGCGTCGGCGTCGGCCCCGTATTCGCGCCCGGTCAGTTGGCATACCCGGGCGATGATCGAGGTGAACAGGTCGGTCTCGTAGATGTTGTTCTTGCCTTGCAGTATGACCGCGGCGCGCTCCAGGCCCATTCCGGTGTCCACGCTGGGGGCGGGCAGGGGCGTGCGGTTGCGCTCCGGGTCCTGGTAGTACTGCATGAACACCAGGTTCCACAGTTCCACGAAACGCTCGCAGTCGCAGTTGGGGTGGCAGCCAGGCACCTCGCGGGGCGTGGCGCCGTCGCGCTCTTCGCGCAGTTGGGCGGTGAGGACGTCTACTTCGACCATACGTCCATCGTGGCAGCCCTTCTCCAAGCCACCGTCGTAGTGAATCTCGGAGCAGGGGCCGGTGGGGCCTTCCGTTCCGGCGGGCCCCCACCAATTGTCCTTGTCGCCGTACCGGTAGATACGCTCTACAGGAACGCCGATCTGGTCCCGCCAGATGCTGAATGCCTCGTCGTCATCCAGGTGGATGGTCACATATAGGCGGTCTGGCGAGAGGCCGAAAAGCTGGGTCACCAGTTCCCAGGCGAATCCGACGGCCCCTTCCTTGAAGTAGTCGCCGATGCTGAAGTTGCCCAGCATCTCGAAGAAAGTCAGGTGCTTGTGGTCGCCCACCTCGTCGATGTCGGTGGTGCGGAAGCTCTTCTGGCTGCTGGTGAGGCGGCGAGAGGGCGGCGTCTGCTCCCCCATGAAGAAGGGCTTGAATGGCACCATTCCCGCGCTGGTGAACAGCAACGTGGGGTCGCCGGCGGGGATGAGAGAGGCCGAGGGCATGTGCTGATGCCCCTTGCTCTCGAAATACCGTATGAAGGAGTTTCTGATCTGGTCGCCATTCATCAGCCTTGACTCTCTCGCTTCGACTGTCCCGGGAACCAACTGCGCGGGGCGCAAGCGGCCACCGTGGAAATCTATGGGGATTCCAGCGACGCCGCGCCGCTGCCCGGGTGGGATGGCAGGCTGCTCCATTGAGCACCGTTACGACAATCGCCGCCATTCGGGATAACTCGGATTTTATTTTACGCAGCAGGGCCAGTCAACGACAGGAGCCCGTGGTTCGACCGTCCCGGCGGCCTCCAGCCAACTTGAATTCGGGGCCGATGGCGCATAAAATCAAAGTAAGTCCAATCCTCCAACGCGAGCGTATTACAGGCAACACCAGCCATCGGGAACCAAACGGGCCCGGTTATCGGGCCGGCTATCAGAAGCAGGTTAGGAGGTGTGATGGATTCCAGCATCATCGGCAAGATAGACAAGGCGAGGAAATACGCCGAGGAAAAGGAGCGGGTCAGCATTACCAGCTTTTCGGCAACCTTTCAGGGCAACCACAACAGCTACGACGTGACCTTCAACGACGGGGCTTGGGACTGTGAGTGCCACTTCTTCGCCACCAGAGCCGTATGCAGTCACTCCATGGCCCTGCAAAGGATGCTGGACGATGTGCTGGCAAAGGTATCAGCGGAAGCTGAACCAGCCGAGGCACCGTAAATCGCAAAGCGAGCCAGAGGTTAAGCTGTGGGCCGGAGCGATCGCTCCGGCCCACAGTTTGCTCCGCGCTTGGTATTGCCCGGTATTATTTCAAGCGCCCTTGAAACTGGCCGCACTTTGGAAGCATCCCTTGTCTGGAAAGCTCGACCATTTATACGGGCAAGGTCCGCGAGATAGCGGGAAGGCTGCATAAAAGTAATCCCCCGTTAAAACGGGGGATTACTTTACAGAAGTGCCCCACTTCTCGATTCTTTCGAGGGGTCAAGGCTGTTCCAAAGCCGATGGCGCCCGATTTAGGCGCCGGCGGCCGCGGTGCGCTCCTCGGCGTGATGCTCGTGTCCGTCGCACTCGTGGGGATCGTGGATGTGGTCTCCGGCATTATTACCGCCTCTTTAATTACAAGTTCACAAATGACTCATACAACTATTTTGCGAAACTTGCGAAAACAAACCCGAATTGTCAAGCGCAGTTCACAGGACTTTTCGGGTTTGTCGCGGCGGGCTACCCACTCGCCAACAGAGGCTGAGCCAGCAAGAGCGAGGCTATGGTCTTTCCGTCGTGAATCTCGCCGGTGTGAATCATAGCGACAGCGTCGGCGAAGGGGACGCGCACCACCTGGATGTTCTCGTCGTCGTCGGCAGTCAGCTTGGACGGCGTAAGACCGGTGGCCAGATAGGCGTGCATCCGTTCCGTGGCCCAGCCGGGGGCAACCCAAAAGCTGGCCAGGTGGCGCACGTGGGCGGCGGTGTAGCCCACTTCCTCCTGAAGCTCGCGCAGCACGGTCTCCTCGGATACTTCCCCCGCCTCAACGCCGCCAGCAGGGGCCTCCAGCAGCGACGACTCGGTGGGCTTGCGGTACTGGCGCACCAGCAGCACGTTGCCGTCGTCGTCCACCGGAATCATGCAGACGGCGTCGGAATGCTCCGCCACCTCCCGGGTTGTGCGTCGCCCGCTGGGAAGCTCCACGGTATCCACGCGCACACTGAAGATGCGCCCGTCGAAGGGGCGAGACGACTCGATTGTGTTCTCGAATTGGATGGGCGCCGTGTTGGAATCGGAATCAGCCAAAATGGGCATCTCCTACTGGCCCCGGATGCTGAATCCGAGGCGGCGGGTGAGAGTTCCGAAGAAGTAGGAAGGCGGATTGGCCCGCAGGAACGTGGCCTTGTAGGGGCTTTGGGACAACTCCACCCGGTCGCCCGGCTGCAGGTCGTAGTCCTCGTAGCCATCCACGCTCAGTACGGCGGGCTGGTAACCTTCCAACAGCAGCGACACTTCAGCGTTGGACCGAAGCACCAGTGCGGCGGTCAGACCCATGTGCGCCGCCACCGTTTTCAGCACCAGCGCATCGGACTCCGGGTCGAGAATGGGGCCGCCGACAGCCAGGTTGTACCCGGTGCTTCCGGTGGCGGTGGACAATATCAGCCCGTCGGCCCGGAAGGTGGAGACCTGCGCCCCGTCAATGGCGCCCGCCAGGGTCACCACGCGGGAGGCGGCTCCTCGCGCCACCACGAAGTCGTTCAGAGCATGATACGGCCCCTGCTTGAGCGTGGAGCCGCTTTGCGTGACGGTGGCCTGAAGCATCTTGCGCTCGTCAATGCGGTAGCCGCCCTTGAGATAGGCGGGCAGCCTGGGCATTGCTTCGTCAACGGTCAACTCGGTCATAAACCCCAGCCGACCCATGTTGATTCCGACCATCGGGATACCGGCGGGCGCGGCGAACCGGGCGGCCCGCAGAATCGTGCCGTCGCCGCCGACGGTAATCACCAAGTCGGTGCTTTCGGCCCGGGGTTCCAACGATTCCAGGTTCTCCGCGGGCGAATACCAACTGCCCTCGGACAGGTCAAGCTGGTGGAGAATGGCCACACTGAGGTCGAGAGCCTCGGGGATGCGATTGTTGTAGATAATGCCAACGTTGTTCATTGCGTCCTTAGTGGAAGGGCTGGGCTACTTATCCCGCCATTTCATTTATGAAATTTGACAACAAAACCGGCGCCTTCCCCTAGGGAGTGTCGTCAATTTAAGAATATCGGTCTCCAAGCGTCTGTTTCCGTCATAGCGCGTGTTTCCGTCATTCCCGCGAAAGCGGGAACCCAGAATCCGGTATCTGGCAAATACGCATTTGCTGCCAATAGCCTTTGGATTCCCGCGAAAGCGGGAATGACGGTGAATATGACGACACTCCCTAGATGATTACCGTCTTTATCGCTCCCTGTGACTATGCGCCGTTTGGAAGACTCTGGGGCGTTCAATTTGATGTGCTTGGGCTGAGATTCACCTTCAGCCATCCAGTTGGGCCATTTTTTAGTTTCCAAGTTCTTGGATTCCGTTGGGGAGGTTATGCAGAAGTAAGGCTTTACTCCGCTGCAACTGTCTCCATTTTCTCCAAAAAGCTTCTTCAACCTTTTGGCTTTGGATTTAATCTGTTCGTTATCCCAACTCCCGTATGCTTTTGCCTCAACAGGTATAAGGTAATACATTTCTTCTTCCCGGAATGCTATCAACGGGTCAATGTCTTCCTGATTTCCCTTGATTACCTGTTTTGGGTTTTCGAAGGGTTCGCTCGTGTCTCCGCGTTGGTTGGCAATTAGAGAATCGGCAAGCCAATCAAGGTGGTAGTCCATCGCCGCAAACGCGCCGGCAGGTATTTCGGCGCAAACGGTCTTGCCTGGCTTCCGGCGGAAATGATCGCTTAGCTGAAAGTTTCCCAGAGCCTGACTGGCGGGGAAGAACCGCTCCTTGCGGTTGAAGGATTCCAGGAATTCTATCAGGTCGGACATTGCTGCCCCTCATATCCAGCAGAAAGCCTTCGACTACGCTCCCCGCTGGGCCCCGCCGTCATCGCTTCTGCGGCTTCCTCCGAGCATAGTTCTTGCCAGGCGCAGCAACGACACAACCCCCGACGAGGCTCCGCCGGTCAGCCCCAGGGAGGCCAATCGGCTCACGCTGTCGGCCACCTTTGAGGCAGTGCTGGCAGTCTCCGCAACGCTCTTGGCAGCCTCGCCCACGGTTCGGGCAGTGCCGGGCAGTTCCTCGCTGCCCTCTTTCAGGTTCTCGGTAATGCTCACGGCGTTACGGGAAGTCTGGGCAATGTTGCCGGCGGTCTCCTCGGAGACGCCGGCGAGGTTGCCGGTTATCACTCTCAGGTTTTCGGCAGTTTTGGCGGAGTTGTAGACAGTGTCGCGTATCGGCCGGTACAGCTTAATGACCAGCACGATGATTGTCAGACACAGCGCGGCAAACAGGCCGGCAGCCAGCATGACGAAGATCTCCCTGATAGCGGATGTTGTATTGGGGTCCATGCCAGTTTACCTCCGGCTATCGTTCCCGACTTAACCATCCTCAAGCAATAGGCCGCACCACTCACTCAGTCTCCCCAAGGGTTTATTACCTCGACGCCGCAGTTATCGAAGCCGTACAAGTCTCTGGTGGCGACCACGGCATCGTTGGCGCGGGCGATGGCGGCTATCATGCAGTCCAGTTCGCTGATAGGTCGTCCGATGCGCTCCCTTTCGGCCAAAACCACGGCATACATCCTGGCTGCCCCGCGGTCGAAAAACAGAACCCTTCCACCCAAGACTTCATTGATGATTCTTTCATTCGCCGCAACCAGTGCGCTGCGCCGCCGCCCTGCTGGCAATCTCTCAGAACCTGCCAGAAGTTCCGCTTCATTAACGGAAGTAATATACAAGTCTGTCTCTATCTGCCTGGCAAACCAAGCTACGACACTCTGGGCAGGTTCAAAAGCGGTCAATTCGGAAACAACGTTTGTGTCCAGAATAATCACTGCTGCCGGTGGCCAGAACAAACGTGTTCACAACATTTGCGAGACGGCAATTCCAATTCGATTCCGCCCAAAGGTTCGACTATGGCGCGTATAGCCTCGTATAACTCCTTTCCTGTCCGGGGGGAACCATCTTCCGGGGGCAATAGCTGCACTGCGGCGCTGATTATATGCGACGCTTCCTCTTCCGCGGTCCGGCCGTTCTCATCCGCCTGCTTGCGCAGCCGCTCAATCAATCCGTCATCCAAACCGTCTATCGTAATACTGCCCATAGGCGCACCTCTCCCAAGCGTTGTCGCTCGATAATAACACGCCTGCGCTGCGGCTAGGACGCCTACACTCCCAGGGCCTTAACCGCCCCGCCTGCGGCCTGCATCACGAAACCCGGGGCTATACCCAGAAACACCAGCACGGCCGCCGCGAGAGACATGGCGGCCCACGGCGCCGGACTGCGGGAGGGTGGAGCCCCGGGCGAGGCCGACGGCTGTTGCAGGAACATCACCCGGATGATGCGTATGTAGTAGTAGGCCGACACCGCGCTGTTGACCACGCCGACTATCGCCAGCCATGCCAGCCCGCTGTCAACCGCTGCGGTGAACACGTACAGCTTGGCGATGAAGATGCCCGTCGGAGGCACGCCGATGAGGGCTATCAGAGCCAGCGCCAGCGTTATCGCCAGGGCCGGGGAGCGGGAGAACAGCCCGGCGTAGTCGCTTATGCGGTCGCTGCCCACCCGCTCGCCGATGGCGGCAATGGCGAAGAACGCCGTCAGATTGGCCGCGGTGTAAGCCACAAGGTAGAACAGAACGCTGTCGGGACCTATGGACGCGAATACCGGCACGTCGGGCAGGTCCTGCCCCGCCTGCACTCCCGCGGCCACACCCACCAGCAGGTACCCGGCGTGGGCGATGGTGCTGTATCCAAATAGTCGCCGGATGTTGCTCTGGGCGATGGCCACGACGTTGCCGATGGTCATGGAGGCCGCCGCCAATGCTGCCATCAGCGCCGCCCAGTCCAGGGATACGTCAAAGAAGCCGGTGAACAGCACCCGCAACAGGACGGCGAAACCGGCGGCTTTGCTGGCCACCGACAGGAAGGCCACGACCGGGGTGGGCGCTCCCTCGTACACGTCGGGAACCCACATCTGAAAAGGCGCGGCGGAAATCTTGAAGCCGAACCCGGCCACCAGCAGCACGATTCCCACCAGCAGCGCGTAGTTGCCAAAGGCGATGCTGCCGCCAGCGTTACCAACGGAAGCGGAAATGTCGGAAAGGTGGGTGCTTCCGGTGAAGCCGAAAACCAGCGCCATGCCATAGAGCATCAGGGCCGAGCTGATGGCTCCGATGATCAGGAACTTCATCCCCGCTTCGCTGGAGCGTCCGTTCATCAGGAAGGCCGCCAGCGCGGCCAGCGGCAGGGTCGTCAGTTCCAAGGCGACGTATATGGTTATCAACTCGGTGGCGGCGGCCAGCAGCATCATGCCGGTGGCCGAGAACAGCAGCAGCCCGAAGTACTCGCCCCGGAAGCGGGGCATCAGCTTGACGTACTCGGTGGAAGCCAGCACCACAAGCGCCGCGGCTCCGGTCACCAGGAAGTTGAAGAACAGAGCAAACCTGTCCACCGAAACGCTGCCCAGCAATATGCTGGCCTCGCCGCCCGACGCTCCGCGCACCAGGTTGGCGGCCTGCCCCAGGTCATAGAACTGGTAGACGCTGAGAACGAAGGGCCCAGCCATGAACAGGAAGGCCAGGTAGGGCAGCATCCCAACGGCCCGTCGGGGCAGCATCAGGTCGAGAATGATGACGAGGATTGCCGCCCCGGCCATGGCCAGATAGGGCGAAACTACGTAGAGGTCGTGGGCGTTCATTCTCGACTAGCCGCCATTGATGGCCCGAACCATGGGTTCCAGGGCCGAGTCGAACATATCGGTGAGCAACGCGGGGTACACTCCAATGCCGATGATGCAGATCACCATCAGGGCCAGGGGCACGGCTTCAACCAGCGAGGCATCGGTGAGGTCAGCGAACCGCTCCCGGGGGGCGCCGAAGAAGGTGCGTTCCATCATCCAGAGGATGTAGCCTGCGGCCAGCACGATGCCAAGAACTGCCAGCGCCGTCGGCCAGTCGTAGGCGCGGAAAGCGCCGAGGAACACCAGCAATTCCGCGACGAAGCCGCTCAGCCCCGGGAGTCCCAGAGAGGCCAGTCCGGCAATCAGCATGGCCGCGGCGACGAAGGGCATCCGCCCCGCAAGGCCTCCGAGGTCGGGTATGTAGCGGGTGTGAGTTTTCTCGTAAACCAAGCCGACGGCCAGGAACAGCAGACCTGTAATCGTGCCGTGGGTGAACAATTGCATCGCCGCGCCGCTCAGCCCGGTTATGGTCAGGCTGCCGCCGGCCACGCCCACCGAACCAATGCCCAGCATCACCAGTCCCATGTGGCTGACGCTGGAATAGGCGATGAGCCGCTTCAGGTCGGTCTGGCGCATGGTAACCACCGCTCCGTAGAGGACACTGATAACGCCCAGCGTAACCAGCACCCAAGCGAATTCCCACGACTGGCCGGGGAACAGCCCCACATTGATGCGGAGCAGGCCGTAGCCTCCCATTTTCAGCAGCACGCCGGCAAGCATGACACTGGCGGCAGTGGGCGCGTCGGTATGGGCGTCTGGCAACCAGGTGTGCAGCGGCCAGGTGGGCAGTTTCACCGCGAAGGCGACAAAAAAGAACCAGAACAGCCAGCCAAGCGGCAGGAGTGTGGCCGCAGAAGTCAACACCGCTCCGGGACCCGAAAGCTCGATTATGTTGAAGGTCCCAACGTCGGGCGTAAGGAACACCGCGACGATGCCCACCAACATGAACGCGCTGCCCAGAATGGTGAAGATGAGGAATTTCATCGCCGAGTATTCTTTGCGCCCAGTCCCCCAGATGGAGATGAGCATATACATCGGCACCAGTTCGAGCTCCCAGAACAGGAAGAAGAGCAGCAGGTCCAGCGAGGTGAATACACCCATGACCGCAGATTGCAGCAACAGCAGCCAGAAGAAGTATTCCTTAACCCGGAGATTGATGTGCCACGACGCCAGCACGGCGCACAGCCCCAGCAACCCGGTCAGAGCCACCAACGGAGCAGAGAGCCCGTCCACGGCCAGCAGGTAGGATGCTTTCAGTCCAACGTCCGGTATCCAGGAGAACTGGTCAATAAACTGGAAATTGGCGGCGTCATCGCCCCGGTCGAACAGGGAAAACACCAGCAGCGCCAGCACCAGATCGGCCACAACAACGGCAACCGCCACGCCGCGAATAACTTTGTTTCCGCGCAGCAGCAACATCAACACCGCCCCTGCCGCCGGCAGGAACACGGTTGCGGTAAGCAGTCCGTTGAACTCAGTTCCCATCTACTTTGCTATAGTCCTGCGCCTTGAGCACCCGTCAGGATGCCAGCAGGAAGCCGAGGATTATGAGCAGCGACCCCAGGGCCGCAGCGGTTGCATAGGCTTGCACCTGACCGGTCTGAATCCGGGCCACCGCCGAGCCGATGTTGCGGAAGAACCAGCCGACAAAGTCGACTGTCCCGTCCACGATCCGGCGGTCGATCCAGTTGGCCAGTGCGGCAAAAACCCGGTAAAAGCTCCGCCGGACTATAAGTCCCTCGTATAGTGCGTCCACGTAGTATTTCTGTGAAAGCAGGGTATGGACCGGCCCTAGAATCCGAAGCGGCTCGCGCGTCTGGTCGCGCCGCAGGCCATAGACCGCCAGCCCGGCGACGGCTCCGCCCACTGCGGCGGCGGTGGAGATTCCGGCCATGGCCCAACTGAATTCGGGCAGTTCGGCGTGCCCTTCGCCTCCCGTGGCCGCCAATAGCCCGTCGGCCACAAAGCCGGTCACCCAATGCACCGGAACGCCCAGGAAACTGACCCACTGCGGATTGATGACGAAACCGATTACAACTGCGCCCACGCCCAGCGCCGCCATCGGAGCCACCATGACCCACGGCGACTCCCCCAGGTGAACGCCGCCGTGCTGTCCGCCGTCTTCATCACCATGCGCATCGTGGGCGGCGGCATGGAAAGAGTCGCTGTGCGCTTCGGGATGCAAGTCCGCGTTTTCCTGGTCCACGCCGCCCCGGAATTCGCCGTAGAAGGTCAGCATGACCATGCGGACGGTGTAGAAGGCGGTTAGCGCCACCCCCACAATAAGGCCGATGAACACCACCGTGTTTATCCACGCAACGAAGTGGCTATTGCCATCGAACGCCGCCAGCAGAATCTCGTCCTTGCTCCAGAATCCCGCCAATGGGATGATGCCGATAAGACTGAGCGCGGCAATGACCACCAACAGGTATGTCGCCGGCATATAGCGCCGCAATCCACCCATGTAGCGCATATCGAAGGTGCCGCTGGCATGGTTGACGCTGCCTGCGCCCAGGAACAGCAACGCCTTGAACACCGCGTGCGTGACCAGGTGGAAGATGGCCGGCGCATAGGCCCCCAGACCCAGCGCGGCCATCATGTAACCCAACTGGCTCACCGTAGAGTAGGCCATCACCCGCTTTATGTCGTTCATCACCAGGCCCATCGTCGCGGCCATCAGCGCCGTGAACACCCCTACCAGGGCAACGACGGCCATGGCGTTGTCCGACTGCTGGAACACGGGGAAGAAGCGCGCTACCAGGAACACCCCGGCAGCCACCATCGTCGCGGCGTGAATCAGCGCACTCACGGGCGTCGGGCCTTCCATGGCGTCGGGCAGCCAGGCGTGGAGAGGGAACTGCCCCGACTTGCCGGCGGCTCCGGCGAAGATGCCCAGCGCCATCCAGGTCAGGGCCGCGCCGCCCAGCACCGCCGCGCCGGCAGCCACGGGCTGCGCCGCCTGCCAGATGTCGGGGATGTGGAAGGCGTTCATACCGACCGCGGCAAAGTCGTCGGCCTTCGTGAACAGGTACAGAATGGCAATCAGGAAACCCACGTCTCCGATGCGGGTGACGATGAACGCCTTCTTGGCCGCGGCCGCCGCCGCGGGCCGCTCGTGCCAGAACCCAATGAGCAGGTAGGACGACACGCCCACCAGTTCCCAGAAGGCGTACAACTGCACTATGTTGCTGGAAAGGGTCAATCCCAGCATCGATGCGGTGAACAGGGACATATAGGCGAAATACCGGGCGAACCCCGGGTCGCCCTGCATATATCCCACCGAGTATATCTGGATAAGCAGGCTGATGGACGTCACCACCACCAGCATCACGGCGGTGAGGGGGTCAACCAGCAGACCCATCTGAATGGTCGCGCCACCGAAGGACAGCCAGTCCCAAGTCTCAAAGACGACGGTGTGGCCTATAATGACCGATCTCAGCGTCAGGATGGCGAGAACGGTGGCAGCCGCCAGAGCGCCGATGGTACTGAAGGCGGCCAGAACCGGCCAGCGATTCAGCAATGGCCGAATGACCAGGGCAATCAGGACAAAGGAGCCCAGGGGGAGCAGAAATATGGCCCAAACAGCGGCTTCGGTGACCATCTACAGTTTCCTCAGAATCTCCTCAGCCACATGTTCGCGCCCCTTGGGAACATAAACGTTGAAGGGAACCCGCTCGCTCCAGTCCAATATGTCGCCTTCCGGCAGGATGCGCGCGGGCAGGCCCTCGCCTTCGAGGACTTCCTTCCACATCTCAGCCAGCATCAGGTTCGACGCTTTTCTGAACTCTACCCACATTCGGGTGTCCCAACCTGACCCTCTCCCGAGGGAGAGGGGTACCTGTCTAGTTTTTCATCTGGGCGGCCTCGGTGAGGTCCACCGATTCGTTTGTGCGGTACATGGCGAACACGATACCCAGGCCCAGGGCTATCTCCGCCGCCGCCACCGTAATGATAAACACCGCGAACACCTGCCCGGTCAGCGCCGAGGCGATGTTTTCCTGCAATCCAGCCGGAGCGAGGTACTTCGCCATCGCCACCAGCGTGACGTTGACCGCGTTGAACATCAGCTCGATGGACATCAGCACCGCCAGCACGTTGCGCCGGGCCAACGACCCATACAGGCCGATGCAGAACAGCACTGCCGCAACGATAAGGAATGCTTCAAAGGACATGGTGCGCCCTCACCCTAGCCCTCACCCGGGGGGAGAGGAAATGACGACGAACCGGAACCGCCGGGGTTGGATGCCGTCGGCCCGGCGGGACGCACAAGGGCCAGCGCCCCGATGAGCGCGGCCAGCAACAGCACGGACACGGCCTCGAAGGGCAACACGAACTTGCCTATGAGCAGATCGGCCAGGCCGGCGCTCTGCGCCGCCTCCTGGTCTGAGGTTTCCGTTATGCCCGCTTCCACCATTGCCTGGGCAGGAATCGTGGCTACGGCGGAGGCCTGCACCAGTTCGACGCTCTGGCGGTCTCCTTCAGGCAGGAAGTTCCATTGAGTATCCACGACCACCACCACCAGCGCCGCCAGGAGCAGCCCGGCGAATATGGCCGCGGGCGATTGCAGGCGATTGGGCTGGTTGCCATGCTGCACGTCGCGCGTCAGCATGACGGCGAAGATTATCAGAACCGCTATGGCTCCGGCGTAAATCAGCACCTGCACCACGGCCAGGAATTCGGCATTGAGCAGTACGAAGTACCCCCCCACGGCAATGAACACCGCAACCAGCAACAGGGCGGCTCGGAACAGGTCGCGAACCAGCACGACCCCCAAGGCCGACCCCACAGCTACCACGGTAAGCAGCCAGAAGACAACGTCCTGGAAAATCATAGGGGCGCCCCTAACCTAACCTTCCCCCGCAGGGGGAGGGGCTGAATTACCGTCTTCGCCGGGCGTGTCGGGTGTCGGGCGCGAGCCGATGCGCATACCGGCCTTCTCCCGCTGGTGCCACTGCCATGACTCGCGGCCTACCTCCCGCCAGTCCAGGGGACGGCCAGAGCGGGGGTCGTAGTCCTGAGCCTCCAGTTGGGGGCGGAAGAAGGTGCTGGGATGCTTGTCGGCCTGGCGCAACTCGTCAATGGTAATGACCATGTCCTTCCGCGAGTAACGTCCCTGCTCGAACCCGCTGCCCATGAACAGCGCGTCGTAGGGGCAGGCCTCTACGCACAGCCCACAGAACATACAGCGGTTGATGGCAATGTCAAACACTTCCAGCCGGTACTTGTCGCCCTCGGCCAGGGCGGTCTCGCTGGGGCTGGTGACGATTTTGATGATTCCCAGCGGGCAATACTTGGCGCAGGAAGCGCAGCCGGTGCAACGCTCCTCGTACCAGACGAACTCCTCGCCCCGAAATCGCGGATGCTGTTTGAGCCGCTCCTCGGGATACTGCACGGTGAAGGGTTTCTTGGTCAGATTTTTCAGGGTCACCATCAGCCCTTTTACCATCGCCAGGCCGTACATGGTTAATCCCCCTCCACTATGGTTACGCCGGACGGGAGCGTCGGAGCGCGGCCCGAAACGACCGGCCTCACCTTTGCCCTCACCAGGTTCCCGAAGATGAATATGAAGACCACCGTAATCGCCAGGTTAATGCCGGTCATGATGCCCAGGTCAGCCCGGGTCAGCGCTCCCTCGGCGTCGCGCAGAAAGTAAACCTCCAGCGCCGTGGCCAGCAGATTAACCAGGCTGGCGGGCAACAGGAACTTCCAGGCAAAGGTCAGCAATTGGTCTATGCGCAGGCGGGGGAAGGTGGCTCGTACCCAGATGAACACCGAGGCCACTGCGATCACCTTCAGCAGGAACCACAGCCACCCAAGCCACTCTTCCGCTGGCCCTTCCCAGCCGCTAAGGAACAGAGTCGCTATGACCGCCGAGGACGCCATGACCCCGCCGAACTCGGCCGCCTGGATCATGGCGAATTTTATCCCGCTGTACTCGGTGTGATACCCGGCGATCAATTCCGACTCGGCCTCCGCCATGTCGAAGGGAGTCCGGTTGAGTTCTGCGGTAGTCCCCGCCACGAAAACGAAGAAAGCCAGCGGTTGCACGACGATGAAGGGCAGCGTCTGGGCCGTGACCACTTCGGCCAGCGACATGGAGCCGGCCACCATGACCACGCCCAGCAGCGACACCACCACCGGCACCTCATAGCTTATCAGCACCGCCACACCCCGGGCCGCGCCAAACAGCGCGAAGCGGTTATTGGACGACCAGCCAGCCATGAAGATGGCGATGGATGTCACCGACGTAACGGCCAATATGTACAGGACGCCTACGTTCAGGTTGGCCAGGGCGGTGTTCTTGGCGAAAGGCACCACGGCCATCATCAGGATCACGGGAGCCACCATGAGGACAGGCACTAGCATGAAGACGATCCGGTCGGCAGTGCCGGGGGTCAGGTCTTCCTTGAACAGGAGCTTTATCAGGTCGGCAATGGGCTGCAACAGGCCGAAGGGCCCCCAGCGGTTGGGGCCCAGGCGGTTCTGGAACTTGCCGATGAGCCGCCGCTCCAACCAGGAAAATCCTGCCGCGCCCAGCAGCACCGCGTTGACCAGTATCAGGATGATGACAAAGCCGGCCAAGAAGTAGGACAGCCAGCACGGAAGCGCCATCCCCACGAAGTTGTAAACCTCGCGGAACAGCGGTGTGTGATACAAAATGTTGTCGGGGCCCAGGACGCAGTTCACCGGTCGACTTCACCCATGTTTATGTCTAGGCTTCCCAGAGTAACTATCATATCGGCCAGCTTCCAGCCCACCAGCAGGTGTTCGGTCACCGTCAGGTTGAGCAGGGACGGCGAGCGAATCTTGCAACGATATGGGCTGATGCCGCCGTCGCTTATGAGGTAGAAGGCCAACTCGCCCTTGGAAGCCTCCACCCGGCCATAGGCCTCGGCCCCGGGTTGGGGGCGCAGCACCAGCGGCGCCTCGGCCCGGACCGGTCCCGGCTCTATCTGGGC
The DNA here is from genome assembly GCA_965261945.1 of Dehalococcoidia bacterium. Lineage (GTDB taxonomy): Bacteria > Chloroflexota > Dehalococcoidia > Lucifugimonadales > UBA3495 > VXOI01. The sequence goes on along the minus strand of CBDHEF010000002.1, from coordinate 467,944 downwards.
CACGCACTGCCGGACTATACGGACGCTCTGCTTGATTTCCTGGATCCGCACCCAGAAGCGGTCATAGTTGTCGCCGCTTGTGCCTGTTGGAACGTCGAACTCAACCAGGTCATAGGCGTCATAAGGCTCTATCTTGCGCCAGTCCCATTCCAGCCCGCTGGCCCGAAGCGCCGGCCCGCTGACCGAGCCGTTGATCGCAATGTCCAGTGGAAGGCGGCTGACGCCGCGGGTGCGGACCATGACTATCTCGTTTTCAAGGATAAGCTGCTCCAGTTCCCTGAACTCTTCCTCGAAGTCCTTGAGAAACTGGTCCACCGCTGGCCAGAACTCGGGCGGCGCGTCGAAGTAGACCCCGCCGGGACGCATATAGCTGACGGTAATACGCGCACCGCAAAGCATCTCGAAAAGGTCCAGTATCCGCTCCCGTGAGCGGAAGCAGTACATCAGCGGCGTACCCAGGGCGCCAAGGTCCTGGATGATAAAGCCAATACCCATCAGGTGGGCGGCGATGCGCTGCAACTCGGCGGCCAGCGTCCGAAGGTACTTGCCCCGCAGCGGAACCTCGGCCCCCAACAGCTTCTCGACGGCCAGACAGTAGGCCTGGTTGTTAATCATCGAGGAAACGTAGTCAAGGCGGTCGGTCAGAGTCACCACCTGCGTGTAGTTGCGCTCCTCGGCCAGCTTTTCAGTGCCGCGATGCAGGTAGCCGAAAATCGGCTCGACTTGCAGGATTTCCTCGCCGTCGAAGGTGACGCGGAGGCGGAACACCCCGTGGGTGCTGGGATGCTGCGGCCCGATGTTGACCGTCATTGGCTCGGTGCGGATGGTCATCCCAGGAAGTCCTTGCGCAGCGGATGCCCCTGGAAACCTTCCCAGAGCATGATGCGCTTCATATTGGGATGCCCGTCGAACCGGATGCCCATCAAGTCCCAGATTTCCCGCTCCTGGAAATCGGCCCCGCGCCAGATGTGGTACACCGACGGCGCCGACAGTTCCTCTCGACCCGGCAGCCGAGACTTGACCACTGCCTTGTGGCCCTTGCGGAAGGAGGTCAGGTGATACACCAACTCGAAGTGCCCTATGTAGTCAACGGCAGAGACGGAGTTGAGGTACTGGAAATCCAATTCCTCATCCCGATGAAGAAAACCGGCCACATCGGCAATGAAGGGCGGCTTGGCCCATAGGGTGTCGTCGTTCCAGCCAGCCACCGATCCCGGAACGGCCTCGTCCACTCGCTGCGCCAGTTCGGGGCCGGTGAGTTGGGGCAGGGCCATCGTTACTGCCCCTCCGACTGACCGGAGTTGGCCGAAGCCCCGCCGCCCAGTATGGAACGCAGGGAGCCGGAGGGCACATTGCGGTAACGCTTGATTTTCTCGTGCAGCTCCATGACACCGTAGAGCAGGGCGTCGGGACGGGGCGGGCAGCCAGGCACGTAAACATCCACCGGGATGATGTGGTCCACGCCCGGCACCACGCTGTAGGAGCCATAGTAGGGGCCGCCGCTGGTGGCGCACACGCCCATGGAAATAACCCACTTGGGCTCCGCCATCTGGTCGTAGATGCGACGGATTGGCGGCGCCATCTTCCAAGTAACCGTACCCGCAATGATAAGCAGGTCGGCCTGTCGCGGAGAGGCGCGGAACGCTTCCATTCCGAAGCGGGCGATGTCGAACCGCCCCATGCTGCTGGCAATCATCTCGAAGGCGCAACAGGCAAGGCCAAAGGTCACCGGCCACGCCGAGGACTTGCGTCCCCAATTCACCAGGGCATCGATGGAAGTGACCATCAGATTGCTCTTCAGGTCTTCCGGGACTTCGATAATCGGCTCCGCCAGAGGCTCGGGGGAATTGTCCTTCAACTCCTGGACGATACGGCCCTCGTTTCGGTCCAGCTCCCAGGTGCGGGACTGGAGCGACTCGCCGCTTTGCGATGGTTGAATCATCTGCGCCTCCTGAGTCTGCCGGGGGTTATCCCCATTCCAGATCGCGCTTGCGCCAGGCGTAGGCCCAGCCAATCAAGAGGATACCGACGAATACCGCCATCTCAATGAGGGCGAACAATTCCAGCCGGAGGAATTTGGTGGCCCAAGGATAAAGGAAAATGACCTCAACATCGAATATCACGAACAGGATGGCGAACATATAGTAGCGGAAGTTGAACAGGTCCCACCTGCCGCCAATGGCCTCCATTCCGCATTCGTAGGTCTCGGCCTTAATGTCGCTGGGCTTTCGCGGGCGAATACCAACCCGCGACGCGGCCCACGACATGGCCAGCATACTGACCGGCACGGCCACGGCCACGACGCAGAAGATGGCTATCAGCCCATATTGCCTGAAGTAGTCGTCCAGAAACATCGGGGGGATTATAGCAGAAAGTCGCCGTTTATCCGCCCTAAATTCAAGCCAAAGTAACTACCCCCTCGTGTCCCCAGAGGAAAGGACGGTCAAAGTTCCCTCTCCCTCCGGGAGAGGGTCAGGGGAAGGGCGTACTCTGCTGTACTCCCCCTGCACCCAAACGCAGCGGCTGGTAAGATAAAGGCCGGGAATCCAACCCGGCGAGAGGGCAAACTTTGACGGAAGCGAATCAGGTTACGGGCAAGGGGCCGCTGGCGGGGCTGCGGGTTCTGGACTTGTCTATGATCGTGGCCGGCGGAACCGCCAGCAGCCTTATGGCCGACTTCGGCGCGGAAGTGGTGAAGGTGGAGCGCCCAGGCGGAGGCGACCCCCTGCGCAACTGGGGGCCCTTCGCCAACGGAGTTTCACTGTGGTGGAAGGTGCATTCCAGGAACAAGAAGTCGGTAACCCTCAATCTCGGCGCCGTCGAGGGCCAGGGTATCCTCAAGGACCTGGCCGCCCGCGCCGACGTGCTCATCGAGGGCTTCCGCCCCGGCGTGATGGAGCGCTGGGGACTGGGCCCGGATGAGTTGCTACAGTTAAATCCCGGCCTGGTTATGCTGCGCTACTCCGGCTTTGGGCAGACCGGGCCCTACAGGGAGCGCCCAGGCTTCGGCACCATAGCCGAGTGTATGAGTGGTTACGTGGGCATGACCGGATTTCAGGACTCGCCGCCGGTGCTGCCGCCGGTGCCACTGGCCGACGAGGTCGCCGGCGTCTTCGGCGCCATGTCGGGCATGATGGCCCTCTACCACCGCGACGTTGGCGGCGGCAAGGGGCAGGTGGTAGACGTGTCGCTGTTCGAGCCGCTCTTCCGCCTGTGCATCCCCCACGTAACGATGTTCGATATGCTGGGCATCAACCGGGAGCGCGTGGGCAACGACTTTCCCGACGCCTCGCCCCGCAGCCTCTACCGCACCGGCGATGAGCGCTGGCTGGGGCTGTCGGCCACCTCGCAGAGCACCTTCGAGGGCCTGGCCCGCGCCATGGGTATGCCAGAACTCGCAGACCGCCCATCTTTCGCCGATAACGCCGCTCGCATCGAAAACCGCGAGGAACTTAATAACGAGTTGAACGCCTGGCTCGCTGACCGCACGCTGGATGAGACACTGGGCCAGCTCATACCCGCCGGCGGCGTGGTCGGGCCGGTCTATAATGCCGCCCAAATCGTCGAAGACCCTCATTTTCAGGCCCGCGAGGACATCATCGAAATAGACGACCCGGAACTCGGTCACACCAAGATGCTGGGAATCGTACCCAAGTTCAGCGACACCCCCGGCGCGGTGGAACACGCCGGCCCCACCGTCGGCCAGCACAACGCCGCAATCTACGGCGCATGGCTGGGGCTGGGAGAGGCGGAGCTGGAGGGGCTGACCGAGCGGGGGACAATATGAGCGGGAAATCCACCCTGCTCATCGCCACCGGCAACCCCGGCAAACTGCGGGAATACGCCGGACTGCTCCAAGACGCCCCATTCCGCTTGGTATCGCTCCGGGACGTGGGTATCACTTATGAAGTGGAGGAAACCGGCGAGACCTTCGCAGAGAACGCCTGGCTGAAGGCGTCGGGCTATGCCGCCCTGAGCGGGATGCTGACCCTGGCCGACGATTCGGGGCTGGAGGTGGACGCCCTCGGCGGCGAGCCGGGAGTGCGCTCGGCCCGCTACGGCGGCGACGCCTGCCATTCCGACGCCGAGCGGGTGGCGCTGTTGCTTCGCAATCTGGAAGGGGCGCCCTGGCAGAAGCGAACGGCGCGGTTCAGGTGCGTCATCAATGTAGTTCGGCCCGGAAGGGAACGCACCTGCCCTAACCCTTCCCCAGAAGGAGAGGGAACCGGTGGGCCTACCATGCTGGCCTCGGTAGTTGGGTCTGTGGCCGGGATGATACAATACTTACCGGGAGGAGATGACGGCTTCGGGTACGACCCGGTGGTATATCTCCCTTCTTTCAAGCGTACCGTCGCCCAATTGTCTCTGGAAGAGAAGAACCGGATCAGTCACCGAGGATGCGCCGCTGCCCGAGCGATGAACGCCTTGGCCCAGCTTTCCTACCAATCATTCTGAACCCGCGCATTGGCTAGAATACTTATGCCATTGAATGTAGTTGACACAATGGGCAGGTCCATGCGAGACCTGCGCATCTCGGTCACCGACCGCTGCAACTTCCGTTGCCCCTACTGTATGCCCGCCGAAATCTACGGCGAGGCCTACCAGTTCCTGCCGCGCGAGGAAATCCTGACCTTCGAGGAAATCGCGCGGCTGACCGGGCTGTTCGCGGAGTTCGGAGTGGCCAAGGCCCGCATCACCGGCGGCGAGCCGCTGCTGCGTACCGACCTGCCACGCCTGATAGCACAGATTGCCGCTATCGAGGGCATCAGCGACGTAACACTGACCACCAACGGCTACCTGCTGGCCCAACAGGCCCGACAATTGCAGGAAGCCGGTCTGCACCGCGTGACCGTCAGCCTCGACAGCGTGGATGACGAGGTCTTCAAGCAGATGAACGGCAGGGGATTCGGCGCCCGCCGTGTGCTGCACGCCATCCAAGGCGCCGCCGACGTGGGCTTGACTCCTATCAAGATAAACGCCGTGGTGCAGCGGGGCGTCAACGACCACACCGTAGTTGACCTGGCCCGCCATTTTAAGGGCACCGGCCACATCGTCCGGTTCATCGAGTACATGGACGTGGGCAACCGGAACGGCTGGAAACTGGATGAGGTGGTTTCCGCCGACGAAATCATCTCCCGCATAGACGCGGAGATGCCGCTGGAGCCTGTGCCGGGCAACTACCACGGCGAGGTCGCGGAACGATACCAGTACCGCGACGGCAGCGGAGAAATCGGCGTCATCGCCTCCGTTACCCGCCCATTCTGCGGGGCCTGCACCCGGCTGCGCCTGTCCACCGACGGCCAGATTTTCACCTGCCTCTTCGCCACCCGCGGCGTCAGCCTGCGCGACCCCATGCGCGGCGGCGCCACCGACGACGACCTGCGCCAACTGATCGCCGGCATCTGGTCCCGCCGCGTTGACCGCTATTCGGAGGAACGCGCCGCCGCCACTCCGGATATGCCCCGCCCGGCCAAGGTCGAGATGTACCAAATTGGCGGGTAGGCCGTCGGAAGAAAGCGTGGCCTCCGCTTTCAGACGCATATCCATCCACACCGACGGCTCCTGCATCGGCAACCCGGGCCCGGGCGGTTACGCCGCGATACTGGAATACCGGGGGCAGGAAAGGGAATTGTCGGGCGGCTTCCGGCGGACAACCAACAACCGCATGGAAATGCTGGCCGTTATTGCTGGACTGGAAGCATTGACCGAACCTCGCGCAGTAACCGTATACAGCGACTCAAGGTACGTTGTTGACGCTATCGAGAAAGGCTGGGCGAAACGGTGGAAAGCCAACGGCTGGATGCGCAACAAGCGGGAGCGGGCCGTCAATCCCGACCTCTGGGAGCGCCTGCTGAACGCCCTGGAAAAACACGACGTTGAGTTAAAGTGGGTTCGGGGCCACGCAGGCAACGCGGGCAACGAGCGGGCCGACAAGCTGGCCGTGGCCGCCGCCAACGGGACAGGACTTCCCGAAGACGAAGGATATGAAAATCCCCGGACAGGACTGCTATGACATCTCCATCACAACAGCAATCGCTATCTCACCTGGACGAACAGGGCCGGGCGCGGATGGTGGACGTCGGCGCGAAAGACATCACCAGCCGCGAAGCCGTGGCCCGTGGCTACGTCTCCATCCAGCCGGAAACCGCGCGCCTCATCCGTGATGGGCTGATGAAGAAGGGCGACGTGCTCACCGTGGCCCAGATAGCCGGCATCATGGGAGCCAAGAAGACCTCGGAACTGATTCCCCTCTGCCATCCCCTGCCACTGGACAAGGTATCCGTTGACCTGGAGCTGGACGAGGAACGTAGCCGCATCAACGTCACCGCCACCGCCAGCACTTCCGCCCGCACCGGCGTCGAGATGGAGGCGTTGACCGCCGTCTCAGTGGCCGCCCTCACCCTCTACGATATGTGCAAGGCCGTTGATCGAGGCATCAGCATCGAAGGTGTCCGCCTGGTCCGCAAGCGCGGAGGGCGAAGCGGCGACATTGACCTGGAAGACCAGGAAATCAAGAAGTAGGGCCGGTAAGGACGCAATGGGGACAGTAAGTCTCACGATCGAAGTTGGCGACCCTCTGGGTGAACGATTTGAGCCAGTGGAAGTATTGGTGGACACTGGCTCAACATTTTCCCAAATCCCTGCCGAACTCCTGCATCGTCTGGAAGTTCCGATACAGCGCATACTGGAGTCAGAATTGGCCGACGGTAGCACAGAGATGGTGCAGGTTGGTGAGACGCTAATTCGCCTTGAGGGACAACAGATTACTACGCCAGTGATATTTGCAGGTGAAGGGGAGCCTAATCTATTGGGAGTGGTCGCCTTGGAGACCGCCCTGCTGATAGTGGACCCGGTCAGGAAACAACTTCTCCCTACCCGTGTATTGAGATATGGCCGATAGAAAAGTTGGACCTATGGGGAGAGTCGTCAGACTATCCCACGTCGCTCCAACTCCCGGCCCATCAGTCGCAGGGCGGCGGCGGCGAAGTGGATGTAGTCCCCCAATGACAGTTCCAGCGGCTTGAACCTGTCTACCTGATCAACGTCGGTTGGCCCCACTGGGCCGGGTATGACCTCCAGTTCCAGTTCGCAGATTTCTCCGTCTGGCATCACGACGATACAACCCCAATCGGTTCTGGAATCCGGCGGCGGTTCCAGTTCGACGGCCTGCAACGAAGTCATGCCCATGAAGGACGGGAATGGCCTCAGTTGCGCGGCCAGCTCCACCACCGCCACGCCCATCTGCGCGGCGGTCTGTTCCAGCAGTTCCGAGGGATTTCGGGTTGTGTCAGGCATTGCAGACTATTTTAGATGCTGTCGTCGCCAACAGCCAACGGTTTGCTGCACAATAGCCAAACTGATGGGAATATATTCGCCCCGCAGTTCACGGACGCCGATGCAGAATGACTGAAGTCCCGGCGGCAGAGTCAAGGCAGGGCTGGTACGCGGTTGCCGGAACCTTCTTCATCCTCCTCATGGGGTTCGGGAGCGCTTATTCCTTCGGAACATTCTTCGCGCCGTTGCAGGAGGAATTCGGAGCCTCTTGCGCCGCCGTGTCCGCTGCCTTTTCCGTATCAATACTGGTCCTGTTTAGCGTCGGGCCTGCCAGCGGGAGGGTCGCTGACCGCATGGGGACCAGGACACTCGTTTCCGGTGGCGCTGGTCGGCCTGTACCTGATTGCCGCCCGCCCGGCCCACGCCCTGTGGCGCGTCCAGGTCGACTTTACCGCTGGCATTGTAGGAAAGCTACACCATCGCCGTCCTCTTTTGCATCGCCGCTCCGGCAGTTGGAGCAGCCTCGGCGCCCTCCGCCGAAGCTCCGGAGCTATGGGGTCTACAGTTCGGCCAAGCGAGCGAGTGTCAGCCGCCCAAAACGCAAGGCGCCCTGCGAAACAAGGCAATTGACAGCGGCGGCGGGCCACGACTAACATTGATGTACCGGGTTGCATCCTGGCGGCTGGCCGGATGACCCCTCGGTGGCAACGTAGCTCAGCGGCAGAGCGGGCGCTTCATAAGCGCTAGGCCACTGGTTCGAACCCAGTCGTTGCCACCATTTTCTTTGCCTTCGGAAATCCCCCTAAACTTCAGGCAGCCGGTATGCCCGCGCCGCCGTGTTGTGGAACAGGTCGGCCTGTTCGTCCGGTGAAAAGTCGCGGGCCAGGCGCTTGAAAGCGTTCCAGCAGACGGTGTAGGAGCAGGACTGCTTGTCCACCGGGAAGTTGCTCTCGAACATACAGCGGTCTGCTCCGAACTTCTCGATGCAGTACAGGTAGTATGGCGCTCCAGATGCGGCAATCTCCCGCGACCCTGGCGGGAGGGGCCGCCGGTGCCAGTCGAACCCACTGATGGGGTTGCCCAGTCCGCCTACCTTGACCACCACGTTGGGGCATTCGGCGACGGCGTCTATCCCCTGTCGCCACTCCGGCATCAGCTCTTCGCGCCTCCCGGAATACGGTCCAATTCCCAGCGGCCTTCCGACGTGGTTCAGGATGATGGTCAGATACGGGAACGCCCGCGCCATGTCCGCCACCTCCGGCAGCTGCGGGTGGTACACGATGCAGTCGAAGGACAGGCCCATGCGCTCCAGGCAGGCCAAGCCTCGGCGGAAGTTTGGGTCGGCCAGCATACCGGCGGAGTTGGCGCGGGCCACGTTAATCTCAGGGCTGGCGTCCCAGGCGGCGGTGCAGCGTATGCCACGGAAACGGCCCTTCCCGGCCTCGGCCAGCGCCTCCAGCACCGGCTCTGCCGCGTCGCCCAGCATCAGGTCGGCGTTGCCCACGATCCCGGCGGCAACTCCCGTAGCCCCGCCCGCCGCGACGTTGGCGGCGGCGATGCCCTCTACGAACTCAACCTCTCCTACGGAGCGCATCTCCGGCGGCCCATTGGTGCGGTACATGGAGTGGCATTCAACGAATACCGTCTGGCGTACCCGGTGGCCCGAGCCGGTATCGCCCAGCAGATTCTCCAGCAGATAGGTATCACCGGGGCGCTCCCAGAAGTGGTGATGCGGGTCCAGGATAGGCATTTCAGGCTCGATAGCCTCTTCTTCGGTCAGGGCCAGCCAGGATTCCAGCGGGGTCGTCATTTTCAATCTCCTGCTCGCCAGAGAATCTCGCTCCATGTCCATCACCCTTACCCTCTTCCAAAGGGAGAGGGTAAGGGTATCCTGCACAGGCTACCGGAAATTCCGCCGATGCTCAAACGCCGGGCTTCGGAACTATGTATAATCGCCCTGCCGCGCAGAGCGGAATTTCGGCCCCTGAATTAAAGGAGGCATTATGTCAGCCCCCACAATGGCGCAAGTTCAAGCCGCTATGTCAGCGATGGTCAACAAGGGGATGGAAACCCCCAACGAGCCAGTGGCCATGGCCGTAGTTGACAGCGCCGGCAATCTGCTGGCCTACCTGACCATGGACAACCTGCGCATATTCAGCCGCCGCCACGCCATCCGCAAGGCCTACACTTCGGCCATGATGGGGCTGAACTCCGGCGAGAACGCCCAGCGGCTTCACAGCCAGGGGCGCAGCATCGCAGAGCAGGGCGACCCCATGATGACCCACGGCCAGGGCGGGCTGGTCATAATGAAAGACGGCGTGATTCTGGGCGGCATCGGCGTCGGTGGCTACCCCAGCGGCCAAGCCGACGAAGACCTGTCCCGCGTCGGTTTGGAAGCGATGGGACTGTAACGGGTGAGCGAAGATCCCCTCTCCCTCTGGGAGAGGGCTAGGGTGAGGGCGTCCCACACCCAACCGCCTATCCTTCGACAAGCTCAGGATGAACGGTAACGACCCACCGCCAAATGACGGAGACCGCCTATGCGAATTGGAGTATTTGTCGGCGCGTCGGTCGCCGATATGATGACACTGGACGGGCTGTTGGCCCGCATCAAGCAGGCTGAGGATGACGGGTTCGACAGCTTCTGGATCCCCCACATATCCGCGCGCGGCTACGATGCGTTGACCGCGCTGGCGCTGGCCGGGATGCAGACCAGCCGCATTGAGTTGGGCGTCGGCGTGGTCCCGACCTACCCGCGCCACCCGGCGGCGCTGGCGCAGCAGGCCCTGACCACGGCAACAGCAACGGGTGGACGGTTCCTGCTGGGCATCGGCCCGTCGCACCGGCCTGGCATCGAGGAGGGATTCGGCCTCTCCTACGACAGTCCGGCGCTCCACACCCGGGAATACCTGTCGGTCATGCGCCCACTCCTGGAGCAGGGCTCGGTTCAGTTCGAGGGCGAGTTCTTCCGAGTCAACATGGAGCTGGCCGCGCTGGAACGTCCGGCCTGTCCTGTGCTGATTTCGGCCCTGGCTCCGCAAATGCTGCGCCTGGCCGGTGAAGTCGCCGACGGCACGGTTACCTGGATGGCCGGGCCGCGCACCATCGAGAAACACATCACACCCCGCATTCGCTGGGCGGCGGAGAACAGCGGCCGCGGCGAGCCGCGCGTCTGCGTCGGCCTCCCCGCCGCGGTAACCGATGACGAAAACGCCGGACGCAGAAAAGCCGCCGAGTCCTACCAGCGCTACGGCGAGCTGGTCAACTACCGCCGGGTGCTGGACATCGAGGGTGTCGAGAGTCCCGCCGAAGTGGCGGTGATAGGCAACGAAGCGTCGCTGCAACGGCAGCTTGAGACCTTCGCAGAAGGCGGCGCCACCGACTTCGTGGCCAACATCTTCGACATTCCCGGCGAGCCGGAATCCGCCCAGCGCGCCTATGAAGCCCTGAAATCCCTCGTCGGCAAAATCTAGGTCCTTAATCCCCTCTACGGTAGGCAATTTCCCTCTCCCTCTGGGAGAGGGTTAGGGTGAGGGCGTACCCCAGTCGCTGACACGAAAGACAAGGAGGACAGCATGGCCCCGAGAATCAAGCACATCGCCCTACACACCGAAGACCCGGCGGCCACCGCCGAGTGGTACAAGACCGTGTTCGGGCTGGACGAACTGCGCCGCTCCCCCAACGACAACGGAGCGGAAGGCGTCTGGCTCACCGACGGCTACATCTACTTCGCCATACTGAAGATTGGCTCTGAAGACGCCCCAAACCTGGGCGAAGGCCCCTCAACGGTCAAGGGTGTGCACCACATCGGCTTCTACGTGGACGACATGGAAGATGCCGTCTCCACGGTGGAGGAGCACGGAGCGACCGAGTGCCCCGGCAGCAGCCGGGCCAACCGCAAGTACAAGGGCCCCGACGGCCTGATGATCGACCTCCGCGTGCGCGGCTGGGACGAACAGATCCGCGCCCGCAGCACCCTCTACGAGCTGGTCGAAGCGCCGCCCCGCGAACCCGCAGGCGCCCCCGCCGACGACTAGCCTCAAGCGCCCCAAAAATGGCGCGTCCCCATATTATTTGACAAACCGGGCCGAGCCGTTTCACGGTGTCAAAAGAGAGGGATGCTATGACCACTGGCAGCGCAGCCGAACGCATCGCCGACGCCTTGCGGGGCGGCTACGCCAACCTGAACGGGCGCGGCGTCGCGGTTAACGAGGCGATTACTCGCTCGGTGCTGATTGACCGGGTGCTGGAGGAACTCGGCTACCCGCCCACTCACCGCAGCCCGGAAAGCGCCGACCGCGGCGACCGCCCCGACGACCTGTGCTATCTACGTTCCGTTGGGGCTGCGCCCGGACATCCCGCCCTGGTGCTGGAGGCCAAACGGCTGGACGCGGATTTGGACCGGGTTCCGTCGGGGCGCGCCCGCGGCTATTCCCCCGACCGCCAGATTCAGCGTTACCTCGAAAACAACCGGATCAGCGGCCCCGGCACTGTCGGTGTGCTTACCGACGGCATCCGCTGGCGGCTCTACCAGCGCACCGGCAACGCCGCGGCCGACGTGCAGTATTCCAAGAGTTTTAACTTTTCCCGACTGGCCGGCCCGTCCCAAGCCGCCCTGAGCGCAGTCGCCGACGATGACCTCTCGCTGCTAGACGAATTTATCCGGCAACTATCCCGCCAGGCCATCGCCGCCCGTACCGTTCCCGTATCGCGCCCTGCCCCGGTCAACTTGGCCGACGGGCTGTTTGACGCCCTTTCCGGCGACGCCGCCCCGGAGCTGATCCTCCAGCAAATGCTGGGCGAAACCGGCGGCGGCGCCAGCCCCCGCCTCGAAAACGCCGACGCCCTTACCGGCATTCGCCTGGACGCCCACAACAACGATTGGGAAAGCTACGCCGTCGCCCCCGGCCCCGAACTGAGCGTCAGCCAACCCGGTCTGGGATGCAGCCGGGTCGTCGTGGCCGCAGTCAAATTCAAGCCCAAAGATTCGCAGGATATGAACCGCGGCGACGTGGCCCTGTGCGCCCGGATTATGGCCGCCAGCGCCCCAACCGCCAACGCTGCCGTGGTCTTCGCCTACGAAACCGCCCCCGACGGCGCAGTATCCGCCCGCATGGCCGCCGCCGCCGCCGGGCAGGTCAATATGACCGCCGGTTTTGACCCCGCCCTGCACTCCCCCTCGGCCCGCGCCGCCATTGACCAGCAGTTGCGGCTCATCCGCGACACCAGCGGCCCCCTCACCGCCGAGCGGCTGCTGTCGCCCTTGGCCGTCGCCACCCTGCGCCAGCAGTTCTACCGCGAAGTGGCCCAATGGACCGCCCGCGTCCAGCAGGGCAAAGACCAGGCCGGGCGGCAGGCCGTCCTGCGTCATCTCATCCGCGTTATGTTCGCTTGGATTCTGAAAGAGGAAAACATCATACCGCCGGAGATTTTCGAGCCGGCCTTCAACGATACCCAACTGCCCGACTTGAACGGCTACCACCGCCAAGTCTTGTTGTTCCTGTTTCACGAGCGGCTCAACGTCCACCCGGAGCGGCACGGCGAGCATTCCATCCCTGGCATCAACGCCGCTCTGGACGAAGCCCCTTTCCTCAACGGCTCTCTGTTCGCCCGGCAGGACGGCGACGACGATCTGGACTTGTCGGCGGAAGACTACTGGAGCGTTGACGGCGACCGCCCCGGCCTGTTCACCATCCTCAACCGCTATCACTGGACGATGGACGAACACCGCCCCGGCGAAAGCGAGCAAACCCTGGACCCGGAACTGCTGAGCAACCTGTTCGAGCGGCTGATTGTCCCCACCGAGCAGGGCGGCGAATCGCCTCTGCGTCAGCCCCAAGGCACCTACTACACCCCCGCCGACGTGGCCGACGAAATGGTGAAGGACGCCCTATCCGCCGCGGTCAAAGACCACGCCGGCCCGCTGGACGGGACCCAACTGCTGGAACTCTTTGGCAATTCCGACGCGCCCCTGCCGAAAATGCGCCCAGCCCAACGGCAACGGCTGGCCGGGCGCATCCGCGAGCTTCGCATCTTCGACCCGGCCGTAGGCTCCGGCGAATTTCTGTTCAGCGTCCTGCTGGCCCTGCAACGGGCGCTGAAAAAACTGGAGGGAACAGACGAACCCGCCGAGGAAATCATCCAGCGGCAACTGCGCGGGCAGGACATCAACCCCCTGGCGGTGCAAATCGCCCGGCTGCGGCTGTTCATCGCCATCACCGCCGCCCGCAAACAATCTACCCCCCCCCCCCCCCCCCCGAGAATCAGGGCTGGAAAACGAACCTCTGCCCAACCTGGAGGCGGTTATCGTCTGCGCCGACACCCTGGAAACCGTCGCCGACCCCCAATGGCGCCAAGACCAGCTCGATATGGCCGCCCCCGAAGTAGCCGCCGCCGTGACCGAAATCGCCGAAACCCGCGCCCAATGGTTCGGCGCCCACACCGAGGACGCCAAAACCGAACTGCTGCAACAGTATTCCGCCCGCCGCGACCGCTTGGAACTGCTGTTGCAACAGAGGGGCGAACTCGCCAGCCCCGAACTGCGGGAATTCGTCAAGGCGGAACTGCTAGGCCGCGCCCCGGCGAGAACCGACGCCCGCCTGCTGTTCCACGAATCCCCTTGGCGCGGTTTCGACGTGGTAATCGGCAACCCGCCCTACGAAGCCTTGGGCAAGTCTATGTCCGCCGCCGCCCGCAAACGTCTGACCGACGATAAACGCTACCGCACTACCGGCGGCGGCGATTTGTATAACCTTTTCTGCGAAACCGCCCTGGCCCTCGCCAACCCCGACGGCGGCGTAGTGACGCTGATTGTGCCGCTGTCCATCGCCTTCGGGCGCAACAAGCAACTCGTGCGCGACGCTTTCAACCGGCAATCCAAGTCCATCAGTTTGCGACATTACAGCAACCGGCCTGATACCACTTTCAACGCCAGCCCTACCGTCAAAACACCGGAAAACCGGCAACGGGCAACCATCATTACCGCCATACTCGGCAATGACTTGGAGATTGACATCAATTCCACTGGCCTACAGAGTTGGCCTGCCGATGAGCGCCAGCAGTGTCTCCAGCAAAGGCGCACGGCGCGAATCCCCCGTTTCAATTCCGGCGTAGACCAGCGCATCGCCGGACAATGGCCTCGTATTCCGACGCCGGGAATCGCCCAATTGATTGATACCATCGTTCAACAGAAATCAGCGGTTTCCAAGTATGAGTCCGGCAACGGAGTGACTCTAGCCTTTCCAAAAACTGCGTATCACTTTATCAGCACTATTCCGCAAGGCAGTGTACAACCGCGAAGTGAATACCTGTTTACAGTTGCCAATGACGACAGCTTGCGGCTAATTATGGCTACCCTTAACGGGCATATAGCCTATGCGTGGTGGCAAGTGTACGGTGACGATTTTCACCTAAAACCTTCCGACCTTATCACCATCACCATCCCAGACGCCTGGGCGAGAAACCCACAACCGGCCATCGCAATGGGACAAAGGCTGATAGACGCAATGCCGGATTGTATAGTCGAAAACAAGCAACAGGGCGGCGTATGGCGCAACGTAGACTTCCATACCTACGCCCCCGCGCTGATAGAGGAACTCGACCGGCTGCACATCGCCGCCCTCGGCCTGCCGGAGGAGCCGCTGCTGACCCACCTGCGGATAATGCGCTCCAGCAGCAGTTGGAGCTACCCCTAAACCCATTGCGCCATTGCGTCAATCACCCCGTCCCCCAAGCCAGCAGTTCCCGCAGGGCCGCGTCCACAAACGCCGCGTCGGGCGGGTTGAAGCCGGGGCCGCCGGCCAGGTGGCCCCAGATGGATTCGATGGGCCGCAGTTCGGCGTTGGGCATCATTGACACCTCGATCTCGTTGTCCTCCGGCGGGAAGTAGAGGTCGGTGCGGCCCGGCATCACGATGGCGCGGGCAGTGATGGCTGCCAGGGCTGCTGCGAAGTCGCCATTGTAGACCTCGTTGGCGCTGATGTCCGCGTTCTGCCACGTCCTGAGCATCGCCAGCAGGTCATTGGCGTCGGCCCCCAGGCGGCGGCCCTCCCAGAATTCCACCAGGTAATCCTCCAGGGACGAGTAGCCGATGTTCAGGTAAACCTCCTCGCGGTAGAACGCCTGCGACACGGCCCAGCCTGCATAGACCCGCCCCATGGCCCGCAGTCCCTTGGTCGGCGGCTTTTCGTACCAGCCGTTGGCCCAGGCATCATCGGCGGTCAGGGCGGCCTTCACGCCCTCAAGGAACACGAAGTTGTGCCGCGAGGTCTTCGCCGAACCGCAGATGGGCGCGATGCGCTCCACCATGTCGGGGTAGAGCGCGCCCCACTGGTAGGTCTGCTGCGCCCCCATGGACCAGCCCACCACCAGCGCGATGCGCTCGATGCCGAAAAGCTCAGTGACCAGCCGGCGCTGCGCCGTGACGTTGTCATACAGACTCACCGATGGAAACCGCGCCCGGTCATACGGCGGCGGCGTATTCGACGGCGACGACGACAGCCCGTTGCCCATCATATTAGGCACGATGATGAAATACTTGTCCGGGTCCAGCGCCTGCCCCGCCCCGATGATATTCTCGTTCTGGTAGTGCTGCCCCCCGAAGAAGGTGGGAAACACGATGGCGTTGTCCCTAGCCGCGTTCAGTGTCCCGTAGGTCTTGTACGCCAGCCGCGCGCCGCGCAGCGTGGCGCCGCCCTGGAGCCGCAGGTTGCCGAGGTCGAAGGTCTGGTAGTCGGTCATTGCAAAGTCTCCGGGATGCCGCACGGCATCGTTGAAGTACTTATGGTGCCGGGCTATACTAGCATAGCCGGGAAAGTCGGCACACTGGAGGGTTGTTGCTATGCACATTACCGGGATCTCCATACAAGGGCTGCCTCCACTCCAAGACCTTCAGTTTCAATGCGATGAACGAGTAAATCTATTCATAGGACCGAACGGCACGGGCAAGAGCACCATAATTCGCGCTCTGAGCCAGCTTTATTCCAAAAGACAAAATGTCGGAGGAATTTGGGATGAATTGGGTAACATACACCGAATTAATGAGGTAGAAATAAATGGCAATGTTGGGCGTGTCACTGAGCAACTTAGCAAGGATTGTCCAACTTTAGATTCAGTGCATCGGACGTACATACCTGCAAGCCGCATCGGTATTGGAACACTGGATAACGACGACTATATCAGTAATCGTGTTTCTCCCAATACCATGAGTTTTTCGGAAGTCCTTAACGGAGATTATATCCAAAGAGCCATCGCTGCTCTGCACGATGAGTTTCCCGGATGGAACCTGGAAGTCACTCTGAATCACGCATTCCGCTGCGCACAGAGCATTTGTCAAGAAATTATACTGGATGGGCCTCATCCCCATACCGAAATTCACTATGATGAAAAACGAGGGCGGTCTGTCAGAATGAATCCCGCTATGGGAATAGGGACTACCGACGATGTTCGTGGAGCGCCATTACACGCCAGCGTGCTGAGTTCGGGTACACAAGGCACCCTTTTGTGGATTTACGCTCTGGCTATTGAAATGGCGGGACATTACGAATTCGAGACTGGCTGGCAGACAAAGCCCGCCATCCTGCTAATAGACGAAATCGAGAACCACCTGCACCCCACCTGGCAGCGCCGCGTCATCCCGGCGTTGCTGGAACACTTCCCCGGCCTGCAGATATTCGCCACCACCCACTCGCCCTTTGTGGTCGCCGGGCTGAAGGCCGGCCAGGTGCATCTGCTGAACCGCGACGGGAACGGCGTCGTAACCGCCACCACCAACACCGAGGACGTCATCGGCTGGACCGCCGACCAAATCCTGCGCACCATGATGGGGGTGGACGAGCCTACCGATCAGGATACCGCCGATCGGTTGAACCGGTTGCGGGAGCTACGGGAAAAAGAAACGCTTACACAAGAAGAAGAATCGGAACTGAACCAGCTGCGCCGCAGGGAAAATACCGACCTGCTGTCAAAAGGAGACAGCCCTCTACTATCCAAGAGTGACCCACTGTTGAAGGCGCAACGGAAACGCTACTCGGATTTGATGCAGCGTTTCCTGCTTTCCCGGCAGTCTGACTTGAATCAAGATGGAGCATAACCGTATTGCGATGGATTGACCGGGGGCCGGAGCCGGACGGGGTAGCCCAATACGCCGGTCAATATACCCAGGGTTGGGTTGACTACTTTCAGAACCGGGTAGGTGAGCGTCCTACCGAATTCCTCTGGTCGTTGTTCCGTCCAACGCTGGGTAGCCGAAGCGACAACAACTGCTGGTACTGCGAGCGGCAATGTGACACCGACTTCAGTGGAAGCGCCGCTACTGTTGACCACTTCCGCCCCATCAGTCTTTTTCCGCAGTTGACTTATGCTTGGCCCAACTGGATTTTCAGTTGCCAAGGCTGCAATGCCGAAAAAAGAGATAGATGGCCGGAATCAGGATACGTTGACCCTTGCGCCATCGATGTTGCGGAACGTCCAAGTCAGTATCTTGATTATGACGCGGATACCGGAGAACTTATCCCCAAAGAGAGCCTTTCCGAGAGGGCATACCGGAAAGCGTTCCACACCATTCACGATTTAGGACTGAACAGGTTGGACGTGCGATTTTACCGCCTGGTTTGGACCCGGCAGTTTATTGACGATTTGTTGTCACTTCCGGTCTCGGAGAGACAGGCATTCACCGAATACATCACGCAACAGCCCGTCGAACACGCCGGAGTAACCTGGATGGTTGTAGAGCAATTGCGGCTGGATGGGAGCATCTAGCTAATTTGACTACCGCCCCCGCCCGCCGTAGACTTTCCGCCAACAACCCACTGGGAGGCCACGCCATGCCCAACGACCCCGTGAATATCTTTGAATACGAAGCCATCGCCCGCGAGAAGCTGGAACAGGGGCATTACGACTTCATCGCAGGCGCGGCCACCGACGAGATCACCCTCCGGCGCACCCGCGCCGTGCTGGACAGCATCCAACTGCGCCCGAAGATGCTGACCGACATCAGCCAGCGCGATCTCAGCACCACCGTGCTGGGACAGCGAATCAGCTTCCCCGTGATGCTCGACCCCGCCGGCAACCACGAGGCGGCCCACCCCGACGCCGAGCTGGCCACCGCCCGCGCCGCCGGGGCTGCCGGCACCGTCATGGTCGTCAGCTCCCACGCCGCCCGCACCATGGAGGACGTCGCCAGCGTAGCCACCGGCCCGCTGTGGTTCCAGCAGTACCTGTTCAAAGACCGCAGCCTCACCCTCGAGATGGCCGCCCGCGCCGCAGAGGCCGGCTACACCGCCCTCTGCATCACCGTCGACGCCAAGATCAAGCCCAAGCGCGAGCGCAACATCCGCAACGACTACGTCGGTGCGCCGTCGCCCAACTACGACAAGATGGACCTGTCCGAGCACTCCTGGCGCTTCGCCGCCGACGCCCCGGCCGGCGTGATGGACATCCGCGACCCCGGCGCAACCTGGGCCGACATCGACTGGCTGGCCGCCGCCCAGAGCCTGCCCGTGGTCATCAAGGGCATCATGGTCGGCGAGGACGGCCGCCACGCCGCCGACAACGGCGCCAAAGCTGTCATCGTCTCCAACCACGGCACCCGCTACCTCGACACCACCTTCACCACCATCGAAGTCCTGCCGGAAATCGTGGAGGCCGCCAAAGGCGACATCGAGGTCTACATGGACGGAGGCATCCGCCGCGGCACCGACATCATAAAGGCCCTGGCCCTGGGCGCCCGCGCCGTCCTGATAGGCCGCCCCCTATTCTGGGGCCTCGCAGTAAACGGCGAAGACGGCCTGACCGCCGTCCTCGAAATGCTCCGAGACGAGCTCGACGCCACCATGGGTATGTGCGGCCGCCCCACCATAGCAGACATAGATCGCGATGTAATAGGCACCGTCTCGCCCCTGCTGGGGATGTTCCCGCAGTCGTGGGATGCGGTGCGGTACTGACGCGGATGCTAGAATGTCGCTCGATCAATGCAAAGAAAGATAAAAGCCGTCGGCTACGACGGCAAAACCAGCCCCAAACACATTTGCGGGGGCGGTATCAGAAAACGAGGCATCACCCCGCTGGCGGGCATCGGATAGAGTGGGGGCAGGCAACGGAGGTGGCGTATGGCAAACTCGCAGCACATCGCCTGGCTACTGGAGGGGGTTGAGTCTTGGAACAAGCGGTTCCTCGAAAGGGATTTCACTCCTGACTTTGAGGGCGCGGACATATACTGGGAATTTCGCATGGCGGGCAAGCTGGACCATGATGGCATGATTCCGCTCGTCGGGGTCGTTTTAGGCAACCCGTACAGTCCACTGGCCTACGGAAACGACCCCTATTCCTTCTACGATGAGGTCGTGGACCCTATCGAAGAAACGCCTGGCTATCAAGATTCGATAAAGTCAGTGCCTCGAATGCCGTACAGCACAGAGATTTCTTCCGACGACGACTTCACATCCAAGCGTGCCAATTTAAACGGCGTCAACCTAAACATGGCCAACATGGCCGGCGCCAATCTCAATAGCATTGACCTGGCCGGGGCCAAACTCGCTTACGCCAACCTTGCCCGCGCCGACCTCGAGTACGCTAACCTCACCAAGGCCAACCTCGTATCCAGCAGGATTATCAACGCTGACCTCAGCGGCGTCGACCTTACTAGTGCCCGCCTCTACGGGTCACTTCTCACAGACACTGACTTTCGTAGTGCCAATCTCACAATGGCCGACTTTCGCCGGGCCAACCTCAAAAATGCCAATCTATTTGGAGCAATCGTCGACGACGCCAACTTCATAGGTGCAAACCTAACGGGTGCCAACTTGGGCAGCACCGAATTTTGGAAAGCGAATATCTACCCTGAAAACGAAAAGGCGCCAAGTCAATATCAAGGTCGCTAAATGGATGTGAAAACCGTTCAGGAGTTTTTAAGTTACATTCAGAAACTCCAAAATAATCACGCCGAAGCGGTGCTGTATTTTCGTGGGGAATCCCAGTGCGATTAGGAGTTGCGCCCCTCTGTAATGCGCGAAGGGCTTATTCAATATGAGAGCGAGATGCTGATCGAATTTCTTTCGCGACAGCCTGATGAATTTTACGGAAGAAACTTCGCTCTCAGTCAATGGATGCTGGCGCAGCATCACGGGCTCAAGACTCGCTTTCTGGATGTTAGCAGAAATCCACTGGTTGCTATATTTCACGCCTGTGAAGGCAGTCCTAGTGAGCCTGGCCGGTTGCATATTTTTGCAACACCCCGGTTCCTGATTAAACCTTTCAACAGCGACGCCATCAGCATCGTCGCCAATTTCGCCAAGTTGCCTTATGGAGAGCAGAATACGCTGTTGAGCACGACTGGAACTCAAAGCGGCTATGATTACAACGATGTTATACGTCACCTCATACAATTGGTACGAGAAGAAAAATCTCATTTTGAAGAACGTATTGACACAGCACACCTGTTTCGGGTTTTCGTCGTTGAACCGCAACAATCCTCCGAACGCATACGAGCGCAATCCGGGGCATTCCTATTGTCAGCACTTCATCCGAGATTTGAGCGCACAGAAATTTGGGGCTTGAATCCACGGGCCCTAGTATACGACCATTATCCTTTGACCATACCTCAAGATTGCAAAGATTCTATTAGCGATGTCCTGCGATTGCTGAACATCACGCGCGAAACCCTGTTCCCGGGGCTGGACGAATCCGCCAGCGAAATTACGGAGCGCTATCGCAGTCGCTTGGCGCAAAGCTGAGAGGCGGGAGGCCAACCCTGCGGTAGGTGTACAATACCCCCACCAGACCCACACCAACCCCCCACAGGAGGCACAACCATGACCACGCTTGGCTCCGGCCACTACACCTACACCCTCCAGGAGAACTGGGCCAAGCTGCCCGCGGGCGAGACGTTCGCCATGGTCAGCGCCATCGCCGCCGACTCCCAGGACCGCGTCTATGCCTTCCAGCGCAAAGAGCCGCCGGTGCTGATTTTCGACCGCGACGGCAATCTGCTGGATTCCTGGGGCAACGGCTCCTTCATCTTCGCCCACGGCTTCTACATTGAGGACGACGTCGTCTACGTCACCGACCGAGACGCCTCCACCTGCCTCGTCTACACCCTCGACGGCAAGCCGGTCCAGATGCTGGGCCGCCACGGACGCCACTCCGACACCGGCTGCGAGAACCCCGGCGACCTCGTACCCCGCGCCGCCGGGCCGTTCAACTACCCTGCCGAGTTGGTGCCCTCGCCGTCGGGCGAGTTGTACGTGGCCGACGGCTACCGCAACTCCCGCGTCCACCGCTTCACCTCCGAGGGTGAGCTGATCCAGTCCTGGGGCGAGCCTGGCAAGTCCGAGGCCAACCACTTCCACCTGCCCCACAGCCTGATCATCGACGGCGACCGCATCATACTCTGCGACCGCGAGAACCACCGCATCCAGCTCTTCACCCTCAACGGCGAGTTCATCGAGTTCTGGAACGACATCCAGCGCCCCATGGACATCTCCCGCGACCCGGAGGGCAACTTCCTCGTCAGCGAGGGCCAGGTCAACGGCAGCGCCGCCCGCATCAGCATCCTCGACCCGACGGGCGGTGTGCTGGCCCGCTTCGACTGCCGGGGGTCCGGCCACGGAAGCTGGATCGACTCCCGCGGCGACATCTACCTCGCCGGCGTCCCCGACGCCATCGACAAGTACGTGCGGGAGGGCTAACTCGCGCACCAGCACACCGCTCGTCCTCAGCCTGTTGCAGGATCCCGGCCAGTCGCGGGACGGACGGTGACATCCACTGCGCGCCGTCCGTTCGTCCTCAGCCTGTCCTGAGCCTGTCGAAGTTCGGAAGGTGAAATCACCATGAACGGAGACGCGAATGGCAACGGAAAAGGCGAAGCTGGAACTGGAAGAGGTCATGGCAACAATGGCCGAAAGCGAATGGCAGAACATCCGCATCCTGGATCACTACCAGGAGTCGCACATCACCTACTCCCTGGTGGGAGTCAAGATCGACGACGGCAAGACCTACTATTACCAGGCCGACACCGGCCGGTTCATCATGCTGAACATTTAACCTGCGGCCAGCCCGGTGGCCTGCGTAACCCTCTCCCTACCAGGTGGGAGAGGGTTGCTTTGCGCTACCGCAATGGCCTGCTGCCGCCAGTTAGTCACTCCGACACAACACCCTCCAACATCTCCTTCGGCAGCGCCGCTTCTTCCAGGGACATGAGCCGCACGGGAATGCCTTTTGTCTGGGCTCCCGCTATCTCCACCATCACGCCCTTGCTGTCTTCCCACCCCGGCAGTTGCAGCACCAGCAATTCGTCGGAGCGGGCCAACAGTTGCAGGTCGAAGGCGTACCAGCCCTGAGGGGGGTGAACGCCCCGGAACAACGCAAGTTCTCCCAGATATACCATCGGAGACAGGACAATCTTGCCCTCGTTCACCAGCCTGCCGCAGACAAACCGCACGGCCTCCAGACGGGCCTCCCGGATTTTGGCGGACTCGTGGGCGTAAGGTGAAGCGAGATAGATCAGGCTTGGATTAACATACTCCAGGTAGTCCAGCGACAGGAACTCCGGCACGTCCCGCGACACCATTTGCTGTCTCTCCGGTTAAGGTAATTGCCTCTAAAACTCTACAAATAGGGGCGCACGTCTGTGCGCCCCTATTGAGCATCGACATTCTTCCAAAAGGTTCTATGAGCCGTTCTTTTCCCACAATGCTTCCAGCACCGCGCCGGGGGACATGGGGAGCCGGTCCATGCGGACGCCCACGGCGTCGTGGATGGCGTTGGCGATGGCGGCCATGGGAGGCACTATCGGCACCTCGCCCACGCCGCGCACACCGAAGGGATGGCCGGGGTTGGCAACCTCGACCACCACCGTGTCGATCATCGGCAAGTCGAGGCTGGTGGGCATCCGGTAGTCGAGGAACGTGGGGTTCTGCATACTGCCGTTGCCGTCGAAGACGTACTCTTCGTTGAGCGCCCAGCCGATGCCCTGCACCGCACCGCCCTGGATCTGGCCCTCGACGTAGCTGGGATGGATCGCTTTGCCGGCATCCTGGAGCGCCGTGTAGCGGAGAACATCCACCTTGCCGGTGTCGGGGTCAACCTCAACGTCTGCGATGTGGACGGCGAAAGCGCCGCCGACGCCTGTGGGGGCCACATTGCCGCGCCCGGACACCGGGCCGCCGGTGCCATTGAGCCGAGCCGCCAGGTCCTTGAATGTGAGGCGCAGTTCGGGGTCGGAGGTGTGGGACGCGCCGCCGTCCTTGTATTCCACCAGGCTGGGGTCAACGTCCCAGATGCGGGCGGCGCGCTCGACCAGTTGGTTGCGAATGTCCAGCGCGGCCTCGTAGGCGGCCCACCCGGTCTTGAAGGCAACGCCGCTGCCGCCGGTCATGGAGGTGTAGCCCACCGAGTCGGTGTCGCCCACCAGTGGACGCACGTCCTCGGCCGCGATGCCCAGAACCTCCGCAAGCTGCATCGAAACGGCAGCGCGGGAGCCTCCGATGTCCGGCGAGCCCTCGATGAGCGCGACGGTGCCGTCTGCGTTGACGCTGGCCACGGCGCTGGACGGGCCGCTGGCATTGAACCAGTAGCCGGCAGCCACGCCCCGGCCCCGGTACGTGCCTTTGCCTGTGTCTTTTTCCAGTGGCGCGTCCCAGTGCTCGTGGTCCTTGGCCGCCTGGAGTGTCTCGATGTTGCCAATCTTGCCGAACACCGGGCCAGTAAGCCGGCGGGTGCCTTCCTTGGAGCCGTTGAGCAGCCGGAACTCCAGGGGATCCATGACGATCTTCGCGCAAATCTCGTCCAGCACGGTCTCGATGGCAAAGGCCGCCGCCGGAGCGCCGGGAGCGCGGTAGGCCGCCGTCTTGGGTTTGTTCAGCACCACGTCGAAGCCTTCCAGCCGCCCATTGGCGATGTCGTAAGGGCCGGTCATGCACTGTACGCCGGGGTTGATGGGTGAGCCTGGGTAGGCGCCAGCCTCGTAGGCCATTGAGGCGTCAACGGCGGTGATGCGCCCGTCGTTGGTCGCCCCCACCTTGCAGCGCATCCAGGATCCCGCGGTGGGGCCGGAGCCTTGGAAAACTTCGGAGCGGCTCATGCTCAGCTTCACCGGGTGACCGGTCTTATGAGACAGAATGGCAGCCACCGGCTCCAGGTAAACCAGCGTCTTGCCGCCGAAGCCGCCGCCGATCTCCATGGGGATGGCCTTGATCCGGGAGATGGGCACGCCACAGACCAGGGCCACCTGGTCGCGCACGTTGAAATGTCCCTGGCTGCTGCTCCAAATGGTGATGTCGCCGTCGGGGCCCCAGTTGACGGTGGCGCTGTGCGGCTCGATGTAGCCCTGATGAACCGACTGGGTGCGGAACTCGCGCTCCACAATGATGTCGGCGTCCTTGAAACCCTGCTCGCTATCGCCCATCTCGAAGAAGAAGTGGTTGGCGATATTGGTGCCCTCTCCCGCGTCGGCGTCATCCCGCAGCCCACCAGTGCGCATATTGGGATTGGCGACGCTGGCAAGCCTCCCGTGCAATATCGGGGCGTCCGGTTTCATCGCGTCCAACACGTCGGTGACCGAGCCCAGCGCCTCGTATTCGACTTCGATGAGTTCCAGCGCCTTCTCCGCTATGTGCGGGCTGACTGCCGCCACGGCTGCCACGGCGTGCCCCTTGTACAGTACCTTGCCCTCCGCAAGACAGTTGTTGCTGAGAAACTTGGGGTTGACCATGGATGCCTCTGTCTGGTCGCTGATACGGCCCTGAGGCTGGGGCAGGTCTGCCGAGGTTACCACGCCGCGCACACCCTCCATCGCTTCGGCCTTGCCGGTATTGATGGACTTGATGCGGGCGTGGGCGTGGGGACTGCGCAGCACCCGCGCGTGGAGCAACCCCGGCAGGTTGATGTCGGCGCCGTAGCGGGCGCGGCCCGTAACCTTTTCCGCGCCGTCCTGCCGGATGGGGCGAGTTCCTACGACATTGAATTCCTGGTTGGAAAGCACAACATTGGAGCCGGTAATGGTGGCCATAGTCCTGTCCCTCCTCAATCTGGGGTAGGGGTTAGTCGCTCGCCTGCCCGTTGGCGGGTTCGGTCAAGGGTTCGAGGGCGTCCAGCAGTTCCGCCATACGGTCGAGGCTATGGGATATGGTGCGGGAAGAGATAAACATCTTGCGGGTGTAATAGCTCCGGTGCAGGCCGTAGGCTGTATCGGCCAATTCAACCATGCGGTCGCTCCCGGTCAAATCACTGGCGTTACGCAGCGCCACGCCGAATTGAGCGTGGGTTACAAACTGCCAGCCATGCCTGACCGCGACGGCTTTTGCCATCCACGCCGAGGCGCCCCAGCCTTTTTCCGACGCTTGATGCAAATCTTCTGTGGCCAGGTATTCCCTAGCTCTACCGAGAAAGGCTCGCGACTGCTGCCGGTAATCCTCTACGGCTACGGGGTCATACGGTTCAATAGAATTGAGTTGCGTCATTGGCGTTTCTCTCAACGGGGTTGCCTGATTTTAGCGCAAGCGCCTGGAAGTGCGCCAACCCCGCCCGTCAACCACCCCGCGCCAGCCGCTCCATCTCCACCGCAAACCAGAGGGCCATGCCGCCGCTGCGGTCATCGAAGCCGTAGATGGCTGGGCGGTCGAGGTAGTCGCGGACGTTCTGCTGGACCCCGGTGCTGGCGCAGGCGTCCACCACGTTGCCGACGTCGTCGATGCGTTCAGCGATACCCTGCCAGGCTAGCTCCAGCGGCTCGCGGTAATCGGCCGACAGCCAGCCGCGGCGGAGACCGCGGGCCAGAGCATAGCCCATCATGCAGGTGGCGGTAAATTCATCATAGGACCCGGGGAAGTCCAGAACTTGAGGGAGCAACCCAGACTGACGTTGCAGGCCACGCAGGGAATCCAACAGCCGCAGATACTTCGCCATGACTTCCGGGCGAGCGGCGTGGTCTTCGGGCAGGTAGGTCAGCGTCTCGGTCAAGCCCAAGGCGGCGAAGCCGTTGCCCCGGCCCCAGTAGAACGGCGCGGACCGGCAATGCCAGAACAGGCCATTATCCTGCTGAATGTTTCCATCCAGCAAGAAGGCGGTCAGCAGGTCGAGGTAGCGGGATTCGCCGGTGAGCCGGAAGGCGCGGCCCAGCAGCGCCCCGGCCATGAACATATCTTCGGTGCGGAAGTCCGGGTCGCTGGGGGACGGAGCCTTGCCAGCATCAGCGGTCTGGAAGTGGTTAGCGGCCTCCACAATGAGGCTGGAATATCGGGAATCTCCGGTAGCCTGGCTGAGTTCGTCTCCCCAAACCACCGATGCCAGGGCCGACGGGGCCAGGCCCTCGCCGAACCCGCCTGCCGCTCCGTCAATGAATTGCCCAAGCAAGCCGACAATATCCGCAGATGGATCACTGCCATCGGGGTCAAGTTCGGCCAGACGGAGCCGCCCGCTGATGGGGACTCCCTGGGTGTAGACGATGGGGGCGAAGGAGTGGCCGTAGGCGGCAGCCAGGATGCGGGCAATCTCTACGTTACCCCGCTGGCGGCGCAGGTCCAGTGTCTGGCGGGCTGCCGACTTCCCGGAGAGTCCCGCCTGCTGCACCACGCCGAACAGACGGCTTATCTCGCGGGGCAAGTGGTCATCTGATGCGGTCAGCCGCAGGGCGGGCATGACCCCCAGCCCCTCCGGGTAGCCGTCGCCCAGCGCGCTTAGCAACGTATTTTCGTTGATTTCCCGGGCCGCCAGAGCCGGCGCAAAGCGGCGGGCCGCGGCGTTGCATTCCCATCGAACGGAGCCGGCGCCAGACCGCACGGCAACGACCAGGTCCGGCGCCTGGTAACAAACCCAGCGCCAGAGATAGCGTTTCTCCGGATTCTGTTCGTCGAAGTAAAAGTTGCCCTCAGGCGGATAGCCTTCGGAAGGAATGCCGCCTGCGCCGTTCTCCGGCCCCCGGCCCAGGCGCAGCCCGTCAGGGTTGCCGCAGGGAACAGCGCTGAGGCCGACGCGAAGGGCCAGCCCTTCGCCCCCGCCCGCGTAAAGCTCCAGAGCGTGTAGCGCCATATCCACGTCGGCGGGCCGGCCAGACAGTCCGCCCAACAGCAGGATTCTGATGCGGTTGGTCTCGGCGGAGTAGGCATTTCGATCCAGAAGAGCAGGAATCGGCGTCAGCGAGCGGGTGACGCCGCAGGCCGTGCGGCTCCAGAATCCCGGCCGAGCCTGCGCCAGCGTGTCCAGCGCTTCCCGGATGTCCCTCTCGCTGCTGCCGTTGACCATACTTCCTACGACTCCCTGGGCTTCTGCACCAGGTCCACGTTCACGGCGCGGGTCGCGCTGACGGTGAAGGTCAGCGAAGCTGTGCCGCCACCTTCAGTGCTGTTCATCACTTCGATGTTGGACGGGCCGTGGAGGTAGGCAATCTCGTCGCCCTCAACGCGGAATGGGCGGTCGTGGCCTGGGTAGAAGACATTGGACGACGCCACCATTTTTTCCACGCTGGCGTGGGCGTCTTCAGTGTCCCAAAAGATGTTGTAGGGGATGCCCCGCGCCACCGTGCCGCTCTCCGGCATAGCGTCGCCGGCAATCAGCACATTCTCACCATCAATGTTCGCCAGCACGCTCATGTGGCCCTTGGTGTGCCCTGGCGTTTCCAGTACGGTCACGCCGTCAACGATGGTGTCGCCCTCGGATACAACCTCTACCTTCATATTGCGCATCATGTCGGCCATGCCCGCCGCCACCGCCAGGTCCCAGCTATTGGGGTTGCGGGCATAGTCAATCTCGACTGGGTTGACCAGCACCCGCGCGTTTCGGAACAGGTCAGTGTTCTGGCAGTGGTCCCAGTGCATATGGGTCAGGATGACGATGTCTATGTCGTCCGTGGTAAGGCCCATGTTGGTGAGCGCCCGGTATAGGAAGGGCCGACGGGATGACGGGCCAGTGTCGATCAGGATGTTGTGGCTGCCCACCCGCAGCAGCGAGTTGGTGGAGTAGCCGAATGAACCTTGGTCGGTGTTGAGGGCGAACCCGTAGGTGAGAACGTCCAGAGTTGCCATGAGGTGCGCTCCTTAGCGGAAGTTGGGCATCACTTTTTCTGCGAACAGTTGCAGCGAGCTGGAGACCTGGTCGTAGGACAGGCCCCCGGCGTCCAGGTAGCTGATGAAGTGCGTGACGTGGTTCGCTTCCAGTTCCTTGATGGCTGCCGTGACCTTTTCGGGGCTGCCGATGGCTGCCATGCCATCCTTGCCCCGCTCGGCCACCAGGTCCGGCTCGATAAATGGGTCCTGGACGTAGTGCTCATAGCCACGCACCCCCGACGCCCGCACAACGTCGGAGAGCGGACGACGCAGGAAGTCGCCCATGTCGCCAGCCCATTGCAGGCGCGGCACGAGCAGTTCGATGGCCTCCTCGTCGGTGGGAGCCACGTAGACATTCCGGACGGCGGCGACCTCGATGTCATCGGGCGCCGTCCCCTCTTCCAGCATCCGGCGGCGGTAGAGGTTGATCAGGTTCTGGTCAGAGTCCGGCGAAGCGGGGAAGAAACTGCTGCCCACGGTGAACAACCCCCAACGGTTGCGGACGGCAATCTCTACCGATTCGGGACTGTGCGTGACCGCCATAAATATGGGCGGATGCGGCTGCTGCACCGGCTTGGGAAAAACCCGCACTTCCGGGAAGCTGAAATAGTCGCCGTCGTAGGAGAAGGTATCCTCCGTCCACGACCTGACGGCAATGTCCATGCCCTCGATGAAACGGCCGCGGGATTCGGCGATGTCCAGGCCGTAGATGTCGAACTCCCGCTTCTGGTAGCCGCGGCCCGCCCCGACAATCAGGCGCCCCTGGCTGATAATGTCCAGTGTGGCCAGGTCCTGCGCCATCCGCAGGGGAGCGTGCCACGGCACTATGGTGCAGGCCACGCCCACCTTGACCCGCTTGGTCCTGGCGGCGATGGCGGCCAAAAGGCTGTGGGGCGAGCTGATGATGCTGTGTTCACTGAAAGCGTGCTCGGCAATCCACACCGAGTCGAAGCCCAGTTCCTCTGCCAGTTCCGCACCGCGCAGAATGTCCTCGTAGACCTCAACGTCGGTGCGGCTGACCGGGTTGGGATTGATCTTGCTTTCGTCGGCGTATTGCTCGTGCAGCAGCGGGCGCTGGCCCACGAAGAAGGCTCCGAATTTCATCCGGTTAGTCCTCCTCATCAATCTCGGCGTAGACCGCCCGCATGGAGGCGCCTGAGTCGTCCTCCACCTCGGTGAACCACTTGATCAGGGAACGTGTCAACTGGTCGACAGACTCATCCTCTGAGGCTGCCTCATAGCGCATACGCACGGTGGGCAGAGAGACACGGGTCTGGGCTTCGCGCATCCAGGCGATCTTTTCCTTGTCGGTCATGTCCGAACCGGCCACGCGCAGCCGTTCGGCAAACATGGCGTCATCAGCGTCCTCGGGGGCGCCGCCCAACTCGCGGATTCGCCGGTCAAAGATGTCGCCGTGGCTGGTCTCGCGCTCGGCTACCAGCGACAGGCAGCCCTTCAGTCCCGGATGCCCGGTCTTATCGGCCCACGCCTTGAGATAGATTCCGGCCCGGTGCTCCTGTAGACGAATGTCGTTGAGCAGGTCTATGTATTCTGGATTGTCCGGCATTGCGGCACCTCTCGTTATTGAGCGTTTGGGAGGGGAAAACGGGCGCGGCTGCCGTCATTTCATAAGAAAACACTCGCAGATGATTATCAGGCAGCGCGGTTACAAGCGAGTTTAGTGCGCCACCCTTGGGGTGTCAAACTTGGCTGCGCCCGGCGCGTGATAAAATGCCGCCACGAAATCAGCCCGGTTTCAGGAGCGGTTTTGCCTCAATTGACCGAAGCGCAGCGCGGCATGGTGGCCACAATTCGAGAGTTTGTCCGCAGGGAAGTCCAGCCTGTCGCCCAGGAAATGGAACACGCCGACGAGTACCCCTTCGAGCTGGTGGAGCGGATGAAGGAGCTGGGCTTGTTCGGCGCGGTGATACCCGAAGAGTACGGCGGGCTGGAGCTGGATGTCGCCTCCTACGCCCTGGTCATCGAGGAAATCTGCCGGGGATGGATGAGCCTGAGCGGGATACTGAATTCCCACCTCATCATGGCCTACATGGTCACGACCCACGGCACACTGGAGCAGAAGGAGCGATTCCTGCCCCGGATGGCGACCGGCGAGAAGCGAGGCGGCATCTGCATAACCGAGCCCAACGCGGGTAGCGACGTCCAGGCCATCGAGACTCGGGCCGTCCGCGACGGCGACGAATACGTGGTCAACGGTACCAAGAGCCTGATTACCAACGGGCGCCACGGCAACACCTTCGCCCTGGTCACCAAGACCGACCCGAACGCCGACCCACCCCGGCGCGGCATCAGCATCTTCATCGCCGAGAAAGGGCCGGGCTTCAACGTGGTGCGGGACATTCCGAAGCTGGGCTACAAGGGCGTCGACACCTGCGAGCTTTCTTTCGACAACTACCGCGTGTCCGGTGGAGACCTGGTTGGCGACGAGGAAGGCAAGGGGTTCTACCAGATAATGAGCGGGCTGGAGCTGGGCCGCATCAATGTTGCCGCCCGCTGCCTTGGCGTGGCCCGCGCCGCACTGGAGGAATCGACTCGCTACGCCAAGCAGCGCCAGACCTTCGGAAAGCCCATAGGGGAGCACCAGAGCGTACAAATAATGCTGGCGAACATGGCCACCAACATCCAGGCGGCCCACCTGATGGTGCTGCACGCCGCCGAGAAGAAGGACCGGGGCGAGCGGGCCGACATGGAGGCCGGCATGGCCAAGCTCTTCGCCAGCGAGATGTGTATGCAGGTCGCCACCGACGCCATGCGAATCCACGGCGGCTACGGCTACACCCAGGACCTGACGGTGGAGCGCCACTTCCGCGACGCGCCTCTGATGATGATCGGCGAGGGCACAAACGAAATCCAGCGACTGGTCATCGCCCGCCACCTGCTCAACAACTACCCCACCGGCGACTTCCTGTATGAGTCAGGGTTGTAGGGCTTGCAGGAGAAAGATTAGGATTGCACATGAGCCTTGAGCAAGGTGCGGCCAGAATCGTCCGGCCAAATCCGAAAAAACACCAGGAGACAACTGGAAAATTTGGATGTCACGCCGAGCAAACTAGCCGAGCAAACTAATCGATAAGAGCGATATTCTCTGTTTCTATATGGGAGCTTGGCCGTCCACGTATAGGCCAACAACCATCTATTGACTGAGTTCGAGGGAGACTCATCATTATGGTTCAGAACAACAACGAAACCGGCATCACCCGCGCTCTGGGCAACTTTGCGCAGACGCTCGACTATGAAGACCTGTCCCCGGAGGTCATCGACTGGGCCAAGTACCTGTGCCTGGACTTCGCCGCAGTTACGCTCAACGGCTCCACCACCGGCTCGGCGCGCGCTGTTGTTGATGCGCTGCAGCGGCTGGACCGTTCCGGCCCGTCGGTGGTCGTCGGTACGCCCCATCGGGTGCTGCCGGAGTACGCTTCGATGGCAAACGGCATCGCCTTTCACAGCATAGAAATGGACGACGTGAACAACGAGGCGTCGCTGCATCCGGGCGTGGTGGCCTTCCCAACGGCCCTTTCGATGGCCGACCTCGCCCATGTGTCGGGCAGGGACTTCATAGCCGCTGTGGTTGCAGGCTACGACGTCATCGTGCGGCTTGGCCGGGCGTTGCAGCCTGCCGAGCACTACGGGCGAGGCTTCCATCCCACCGGCACCTGCGGAGCTTTTGGCGCTGCGGTGGTGGCCGGGCGGCTGCTGGGGCTACAGGGCGACGACTTCATTCACGCTCTGGGTATTGCCGGCAGCCAGACTGCCGGCAGCATGGAATACCTGGCGCAGGGAGCCTGGACCAAGCGATTCCATCCCGGCTGGGCCTCGCACAGCGGTTCATGGGCGGCCCTGCTGGCCCGCTCCGGCTACACCGGCCCCACCACCATCATCGAGGGACGTGACGGCTTCCTGCAAGCCTATTCCGGAAACCCCGACCCGTCGCTGGTGCTGCAAGACCTGGGGGACGAATATCTGATTACCCGCACAGGGATCAAACCCCATGCCTGCTGCCGTTACAAGCAGGGACCCATAGACTGCCTGATAGACATCCGCAACACCCATGGCCTGGAGGCCGATGACGTCGAGGAAGTGACCATCGGGGTACTCAGCGGCGGTTTCAAGCTGGTGGCGTCACCGGAAGAGGACAAGGCCAACCCCAAGACAGTCGTGGATATGCAGTTCTCCATGCCTTTCGGCGCGGCGGTGGCCCTGGCATACGGCCGAGCGTCGCTGGAGGAATACGCCGACGGGGTGCCTGACCGCCCGGAAATTCGTCGCATCATGCCCAAGGTCAAGTGTGTGACCGACCCGGAACTAGACGCCCACTTCCCCCGTGAGTTCCGGGCTTGGGCTGAGGTCGCCACCGCCGACGGCCGCACCCTGCGCAGCGACATCCGCTATCCCAAGGGCGACCCGGAGAACGCCCTGTCGTGGGACGAAATGAAGGAGAAATTCACCGTCCTGACCGCTCCCGTTATCAGCCCGGAACGCCAGCAGCAAATCATTGCAGCCATAGAATCGCTGGACGAAATTGAGGACGTGCGGCAGTTGGCAGCCCTCCTGTCCACGGAGTAGGCGACCCGGCAGGAATGATGGGCAAGAGAACATGACTCAACCACTCCAAGGCGTCCGCATCCTTGAAATGTCGCAGGCTATCGCCGGGCCGGTGGCGGCGCGGACGCTGGGCGACATGGGCGCGGAGGTCATCAAGGTCGAGCAGCCCGGCGTCGGCGATATGTCGCGGCGCATTGGCCCTCACTTCCTCGGCGGCGAGAGCGCCTATTACCTGAACTTCAACCGCAACAAGAAGAGCGTCACCATAGACTTGCGGACACCGCAGGGCCGGGAGGTATGCCACCGGCTCGTCGCGGTGTCCGACGTGGTTTTCGACGCCTTCCGCCCCTCGGTACTGGAGCGCCTGGGACTGGACTACGAATCGTTAAAGGCAATCAATCCGTCCATCATCGCCTGCTCGCTGTCTGCCTTCGGGCAGGAGGGGCCGTACCGCGAGCGGCCCGGCTTCGACGGCATTGTGCAGGCCATGGGCGGCGGCATGAGCGTTACCGGCAACCCGGGACAGCCGCCGGTGTTCATGGGCTTTCCGGTCGGAGACATGGTGGGCGGGTACATGGCGGCCCTGAGCATCGCATCCGCGCTGTACGGGCGGCGGGTCACCGGCGAGGGGCGGCGGCTGGACATATCGCTGCTGGATGTCCAGATCTCCCTGCAAGCCCACCTGGGGCAGTTCTACCTGGTATCCGGCGAAGTTCCGCAGCCGATTGGCTCCGGGCACCCGTCCAATCTGCCCGTCGGCGCCTACCAATGCGCCGACGGCAAATATGTCCAGGTCCACTGCGCCAGCCAGGAATTCGCCATGAAGACCCTGCGCATGATGTCCGGCGAAATTGAGGCGCTGCGGGAAATGGACGAAGACCCCCGCTTCACAACGGCGCCTGCCCGTATCGAGAACCGCGCCGCGCTGGAAGAGGCGCTGACCGCTGGTTTTGGTGACAAGTCCCGCCCGGAGTGGGAGCAACTACTGCTGAAGTACGATGTGCCCGGCGGCCCGGTGAACAATATCGCCGAGGCCCTGGCCGACCCACAGGTGCAGCTCCGCGACATGGTGGTGGAAGTCGAGCATCCCACTGCCGGAACCTACCGCACCGCCGGCAACCCCATCAAGAGCGGCAGCCCCGACACATTCGCGCCACCGCCGACGCTGGGGCAGGACACGGACGCGGTGCTTACCGGACTGCTCGGATACAGCGCCTCAGAGGTGGCAGGATTGCGGGAGGCCGGGGCAGTCTAGCCCTGGCCCCCAAGACGATGAGATGATCACGCCTGCGAAAAGAATAATCATAATTGCCGGGCCCAACGGCGCGGGCAAAACAACCCTCGCCAGAGAACTGCTGCCCAACGAGGCCGACTGCTCCATCTTCATCAATGCCGACCTCCTCGCCGCCGGCCTCAATCCGCTACAGCCGGAAAGGGCGGCGATTCTGGCGGGGCGGATGATGCTGGAAATGATTGACGCCTGTGTGCGCAGGGGCGAGAATTTCGCCTTCGAGACCACGTTGAGCGGGCGGGGATATGCCCGGATGATACCCCGCTGGCAGGAACAGGGCTATTGGGTTACACTGATTTTCCTGCGGGTGTCATCCCCGGAAGCGACGATAGACCGAGTTCGGCAAAGGGTTCAAGAAGGCGGACACGATGTGCCGGAGGAAGTCATTCGCCGCCGGTTCCATGCCGGTTGGCATAACTTCGAGCACATTTACCGGGACTTGGTAAATGAGGCCATAATCTACGATGTATAGCAGAGGATTTGATGGTTAACATTAAGCCTGACGAGAAAAAACAAACAGGCGAGGAGGGGCGCTGGACTTACAGCAACCCGGATACCACCATCCCCGGCATAGAAGCAGCGATGCGACGGGCCACGATGAAAGCCCGGCGGCGCGCCATCGCCCTGACCGGACGAGTCGTAACCATCAGGAACGGCAAGGTGGAATACGATACCGAACCATAGCTGGGGGGCTGCGCCGCCAAGCTCCAAGCCTACATAGACGCCGGCGCCAAAACAGTCATGGTGGGCCCCACCTGGCCCGACCCGGCGCAGATCGAGCGCATCCACGCCGAGGTTGCGCCTTTGTTGCGGTAGGGGGACGCAGCATTTATCCGGTAAGCGGGAATCTGCCCGCAATCGTTCGTCCTAAG
Source organism: Dehalococcoidia bacterium (assembly GCA_965261945.1). Classification (GTDB taxonomy): domain Bacteria; phylum Chloroflexota; class Dehalococcoidia; order Lucifugimonadales; family UBA3495; genus VXOI01. The sequence continues at coordinate 432,908 of CBDHEF010000002.1, read as the reverse complement.
ATTATAGAAGGGTGAGCAGTAGCGCCTTCTTACTATTCCACCTTTTTATTCCTCAAAGCCAAGTTCCTTAGCCTTGTGCAAATCCTGCTTTGAACCCGCCAAGTCGCCTATTTTATCGCGGACGACGCCACGAATGTAGTAGGCTTCTGCCAAGTAAGGGTTGATGCGGATGGCATAGTCTGAATCAGCGATAGCGTGGTCATACAACTCTTTGCCGAGATAAGCAGCGCTTCGACTGATGTAGGCTTCCGCAAGATCGGGGTTGGTACGGATGGCATAGTCTGAATCAGCGATAGCATGGTCATACAAGTCTTTGCCACTGTAGGCAAAGCTCCTGTTACTGTAGGCTATTGCAAGGTCAGTGTCTAGGCGGATGGCAGTGTCGTAATCGGCAATTGCCCGGTCGTACTTCCCTTTGTCGTAGTACACCAGACCCCGGTTACTGTAAGGTTTCGCTAGGCTAGGGTCTAAGCGGATGGCGGTGTCGTAATCGGCAATTGCCCGGTCATGCAATCCCTTTTCGTAGTAGGCGAGACCCCGGTTACTATGGGCTATCGCTAGGCTAGGGTCTAGGCGGATGGCAGTGTCGTAATCGGCAATTGCCCGGTCATGCAATCTCTTTTCGTAGTAGGCAAATCCCCGGTTGTTATAGGCTACCCCCAAGTCAGTGTCTAGGAGGATGGCAGTGTCGTAATCGGTAACAGCCCGGCCATGCAACCCTTTATCATAGTAGGCGAGGCCCCGGTTACTGTGGGCTATCGCTAGGTCAGAATCGAGGCCGATGGCAATGTCGTAATCGGCAATTGCTAGGTCATACAATCCTTTTTCATAGTAAGCAAGTCCTCGGTTACTATAGGCTACCGCTAGGTCAGGGTTGAGGCCGATGGCAATGTCGTAATCGGCAATTGCAAGATCATATTGACCTTTATCGTGATAGGCTTTTCCTTGGACAACGTATTTGTTGGCTTTCATATCGTTGCAAGCAACGACAGGCAGAGCGACAAGCAACAAAACCCAGAAAAGTCCATAGCATCGCAAGGCACTAACGTTAAAGATTGCTTCTCCGGTTATACGCATCATCCCCTCTCCAAAATTAGGATAGGGCCAGATAAAAACCTGGCCCTATCCTAATCTCGGCTGAATTATAATTACCTACACCGACGTCTGCGTTATCACCCGCGGCGCGACCTTGCGCGACAGCCACCGCCCATCGCCGGAATCGCCCAGCAGTTGTCCGTCGCGGACTATGACCTTGCCCCGGAGCATGGTCATTACCGGGTAGCCCTCGCACTGGAAGCCGTCCCAGATGGAGTAGTCGGATTCGGCGTGGAGTTCGTCCACCGTTATCGTCTTCTTCAGGTTGGGGTCGAAGATTACGATGTCGGCGTCGCTGCCCACGGCGATCGTGCCTTTCTGCGGGTACATCCCCAGAATCTTGGCGGCATTGGTCGAGGTGATGGCGGCGAAGCGCTCCAGGCCGATGCGTCCCGGGGCCACCAGCTTGGTGTAGGTGACCGGCATTCGGGTCTCGATGCCGTTGTGGCCGCCGCAGAGGGTGCGGATGGTGTCGCCGGCCAGCTTGACGTTCTTGTAGGTGGTCCACTCATCGGTGGCGGTGGTGCAGATGGGGCCATCCACCAATCCTTGTTGCAGCGCGGCGCGGTCATCGGAGAACTTGATGGCCGGGTATGTGTGGATGGCCAGCCCATCGGGTTTCAGGTAGTCGTCGCAGGTGAACTCCAGGTAGTTATGCAGGGCCTCGCCGTAGACCGGCAGTTGCAGGGCCCTGGCCTTGGCGATGGCGGCAACGCCCTCCTTGGCCGTGGCGTGAACGAAGTAGACTCCCGTCTCCGTGCTCTGGGCCAGTCTGGTCACCTTGCGGAAGGAAATGTCCTCGGAGATGTTGTTGTGGGCCAGGTGCAGGTTGGAGCCGTGGTCGCGGCCCTCCCGTTCCAGCTTGTCCTCCATGTAGGTGACGATGTCGTCCTCTTCGGCATGGACGGCCATGATTCCGCCGTGCTTCCCGACCTCCTGGAAAATCTCCCACAGGTGGCCCATGGGCACACGGGCGTGGAAGGTGGTGAAGATCTTGAAGCTGGCGACTCCCGACTGGATCGCTTCGCCGATCTCTCCCAGGGTGCTGGGCGGGATCGCCCCGGCGAGGATGTAGTGGAAGGTGTAGTCGATGAAGGAGTGGCCCCGGAAGATGTCCCGCCGGGCCTCAATCTGCCCCATGATAGGGTCGGCGGGCGGAACCGCGCCTGGCGTCAGCGGAAGCGCGCCGGCGAAGTCCACATAGGTCGTCACCCCCCCGAAGGCGGCGGCGCGGCTGGCCGCCTCGGGCGGCTGGGTGAAGATGCCCGTGTCGCCGCCGGCCCAGTAGTCCGGCACCGGCACGTTGATGTGTGCGTGAGGCTCGATGCCACCGGGGAGGACAATCATTCCGGCGGCGTCTATGGTCTCCGCCGCGCCAATGTCGTCCAGGGCGCCGGGAGAGGCAACCGCCGCAATCTGCTCCCCCTGAATGCCCACGTCCATGAGGGCCGCGCCTCCGGGCGCAACCACGGTCCCGCCTTTGATGATCAAGTCCAGCATGATCGCCTCCCGATTGACGTATGGGTCAGATTTTCGCCGTTGGAGCTACTCCCAGGATACTAACCGGCGGCAGGAACTTCTATTTCCTCGTCCAGCGTCGCCGGAATCCAGGCTGAAAGCAAGGTTTCCAGCTCGTCGCGGCATTCCTCCAGGCGGTGCTCAGCGCCTTCGAACAGCACCAGTTCCTTGGGTTCCCGCGCCCATTCGTATATCTGGAGCGCACAGGAGAAGGGCAGGCGGGTGTCGGCCTTGCCGTGAGCCACCAGCAGCTTGCGCGGAGCAACCTGCCCCGCCATGCCCGCCCCGTAAGTCTGTGGGGACAGCGACACCACGCCCTTGATATGGTCACTGGCCGCGCCGGCGGCGATGACCACCGCTCCGCCAAAGGAGTGACCCACCACCACAACCGGGCCGTAGCCGGCTTCCCGAAGGTGTGTAACGCCCACCAGAAGGTCCAGGACGCATTCCAGCAGGTCGTTGGGGAAGCGATAGTCCAGCCGCAGCGAGGTTATGCCCTGTCTGATCAGTTTTTCCGACAGGCGGGCATAGGCGCCCGGCCCCGGCCCGCCGAAACCGCCCCGCGCGCCGCATACCCAGATGACAGCGCGGTTGCTGTTCTCGGCCTTGTGAACGATGCCACTGAACTCGCCCCGGTTGGTGTGGAACTTCAGCCCCGCACCGGTATCGCCATCGGGCAGGGGCGTATCGGTCACCCTCAACAGCTCGATAAGGTCGGCGACGGATTCGGGCTTCTGTCCGGGTGTCGTGCTCATCGTCTCTCCCGCCGGAAGACTGGAAACTTACAAGGAAATACGGCCTCACCCTCACCTTCTCCCAGAGGGAGAGGGGACTGTTGCCCCACTATCGTCCGTTGTCCCACTATCGTCCGTGTTGCCCCACTATCGTACAAGGAGGGAGGGCGCTTACCCCAGGAAATCTGACAGGGCGGCGTTGAAGTCTTCAGGGTTATCCTCGAAGACCATGTGAGCGGCGCGTTCCACCTGTACCAGGCGGCCGTCGGCCAGCGTCTCCATCATACGCTCCGCCGAGTCCAGGCTGAGAGTGTCGGTCTCGGCGCCGCGAATGATGAGTGTGGGGCAGGTAATCTTGCCAAGAGGCGTCCAAAGGTCGGGGGGCGGCGCGCCGGCGCCGTTGCGACGCTGCTCGCGGATCTCCGGGTCGTAGCGCCAGCCGGTCTTGCCGTTGGGCAGTTCCCTGGTGGCGTAGGTCAGCCTGCGGCGCAGCGCCGGCTCGGAGCAGAAACGGTTCTGCGCGTTAACGTGTTGGAAGGCATCCTCGAAGGAGTCGAACTCTTCGGGAACATCCACCAGCTCACGGGTGATGCGGGCCGACCCTATGGGGTCAATTTCCGGGCCGATGTCCACGATGACCAGTTTTTCCAGCATATCGGGGTTGCGCCCGGCGAAGGCCATGCTGTTGCGCCCGCCCATGGAGTGCCCGACCAGCGTGAACTTCTCGATTCCCAACGTGTAGCAAAACTCTTCAATATCTGCCACGAAAGCGTCGGTGGAGTAGTCGCCGCGCGGCGCCCAGTCGGTCTCGCCGCGGCCCCGCTGGTCAAGGGCCAGGATCCGGTAGTCGCCGCAGAAGCGGGCCGAAACGTCGTCCCAAGAATGGCAATGGCCTCGCAGCCCGTGGAGCAGCACCATCACCGGGCTGCCCTCATTGCCCCAGTCGAGATAGTGAAAATTCATGCCGTTGCAGGTAACCATCACGTCGGTGGGTTGCAGAGTTGTGGTCATAGTTAATCTCCTGCGGTTGCGGATTTGACAACCCTGGGAAATATCGAGAAGTCACCGTTTTCGTCCAGAATCCTGTCCTGATCACCCCATCGGGACATGAAGACCTCTAATTTCGACAGATCGGTGAACTTGCTCGCATCCATAATCTCGAATGCCGTAATCCGGTCGTCGTGGTCGAAGTCTACTATCACTCCAGGCAGCACTTCAGCGGAAACTTTTACCCGCTTGTGCTCGAAAATGATGGTCAGAATATCCACGTCCTCGTGGTAGGCTATTCTCATTTCGGTGCCCCTATTGGTGAGTTAGCTATTGCCGGAACCGGCCGTCGATAAACGCGGTTACGATGGTTTCGCCATCTGTTTCCACGACAATCCTTACAAAGCGCCGATGCGCGTCCAGGTAAGCCCAGTATCTGGTGCGTCCGTCCGATTGAACTTGGGTTCGAACCGGATTATTTATTACCCAGATGGCTTGGTCAAGGGTAATTAGCCGGTCAGGAAAGCGTTCGTCGTAATGGTCGGTAAATCTCACGGTCATCCGGTTCTGGTCAAGGTCAGCGCTTGATTATCAGCAGCGAGAAGTAGTCCAGGTCCTCCGCCGAGAGCTTGCTGATGTCGTGGATTACGCGCTCGCTGGCGGTGCTGGCCTGTCGGACGTAGATAGCGTGGCCTGCCAGTCCCAGGCTTTCCAAGTTCGCGAGGGCCTGAATCAGGTTGCGGTCGATCTCCATCAGGACGATGGTGTCATAGTTGGTGATTGCTTCGCGGAGGTCGTCTATGCCGTAGACCGCGGGCAGGATGGCAAGCCGCTGCCCCTGGTTGACCAGTGGCACACCGGAGCTGGCGGCGGCCGCCATAACCGACGGCACCCCGGGAACGACTTCAACCGCCAGACCCTCTATCTGTTCGTCCCGCACGTGCTCGATGAGATGCGGGAATTCGCTATAGAGCATGGGGTCGCCCTCGGTGATGAAGGCAACGTCCTGCCCCTCCCGCAGCCTGGCGCCGATGCGCGCGGCCGCCTCGTGCCAGGTTTCATGGCTGACTGGCGAATCGTCTGAAGGGATGGTGATGTCCAGCATCTCCGCCTGGTCCTTCACGAGGTCTTTCACCACCCCCAGGGCGTAGCTGGGAGCGCCGTTATCCAACTGCGTGTAGCAGATGACGCCCACTTCCCCCAGCAAGCGTTGGGCCCTGACGGTCAACAGTTCCGGGTCCCCGGGGCCAACCCCCACTCCGTAGAAACGTCCTATGTTCGACACTATCCCACCTACTGCACCACTACGTTGACCAGACGGCCGGGAACATAGACCGTCTTGTTGACCGACTTGCCGTGCAGGAACCCCTGCACCCGCGGGCTGGCGAGGGCAAGCTCTTGCGCCTCGGCTTCGGGGATACCCACCGGCACTTCCAGCTTGTCGCGCACTTTTCCGTTTACCTGCACCACCAGCGTGAACACTTCGTCTGCGGCCAGTTCCTCGTTCCAGCCCGGGAATCCCTGCTGATGGATGCTGTATTCGCGCCCACTACGCTCCCAAAGCTCTTCCGTCAGGTGGGGAGCCATAGGGGCCAGCATGAGAAGCAGCTTTTCGACGCAGTTGCTCCAGGTGTCGGGGTCTACGCTGCTCTCCGCCCACACTTTGTTCAAGTGGTTGGTCAGCTCCATCATCGAGGCGATGGCTGTATTGAACTTGAAACGGTCGAAATCGTTGTAGCATTTGCGCACCGTCTGGTGCAGCAGCCGCTCGGTGTCCCGGGAGGCCGCGCCGTCTGAGCCGCCCAGCGCCGCCGCGTCGCGGCTGGCGATGTCCCATACCCGGTTCAGCCAACGGGCGATGCCGTTGATGCCCTCGGCGCTCCAAGGGCCACCGTGGTCCCAAGGGCCAATGAACATGAGGAAACAACGCACGGCGTCGGCCCCCATCACATCCACCACGTCGTCAGGGTTGACCACGTTGCCACGGCTCTTGCTCATCTTCTCGTGGTCCTGGCCCAGGATCACGCCCTGGTTGAACAGCCGGAGGAATGGCTCTTCGAAGTCCACCATGCCCATGTCGTACAGGGCCTTGATGAAGAAGCGGGAATAGAGCAGGTGCATCACGGCGTGTTCCGCCCCGCCGGTGTACTGGTCCACGGGCAGCCAGGCCTTTGCCAGGGCCGGGTCAACGGGGCCCTCGGAAAAGTGCGGGCTGAGATAGCGCATCATGTACCAGGACGAATCCATGAAGGTGTCCATGGTGTCTGTCTCCCGGCGGGCCGGGCCGCCGCAGGCATGGCAGGTCGTGTTGACGAATTCGGCGCTGACCGCCAGCGGAGACTCGCCGCTGGGCTTGAACCCGTCCCCCTCAAAAGCAAAGTCCGGGGGCAGCAGCACCGGCAGGTCTTCCTTTCGCACTGGCAGTACGCCGCAGTTGTCGCAGTAGATCATCGGTATCGGCGTGCCCCAGTACCGTTGCCGGGATATGAGCCAGTCGCGGATGCGGTAGGACACGGCGCGCTTGCCCCAGCCATTCTTTTCCACGTCGTCGGAAATTGCCTCGACACCCTCTTCGTTGGTCATGCCGTCGTAAGGGCCGGAGGCAGTCATAAATCCGTCGCCAAGGTAGGCTTCCTTCAGTTCCTTGCCGTCCCAGGTGATGGGTGCGATGACCTGCCGGATGGGAAGGCGGTATTTGCGGGCAAACTCGAAGTCGCGGGCATCGTGGGCCGGAACGCCCATCACCGCGCCTGTGCCGTAGGTCACCAGCACATAGTCGCTGATGAAAATGGGAACACGCTCGTAGTTGAGCCGGTTGACGGCGTAGGCGCCGGTAAAGACGCCCGTCTTCTCCTTGTCGGCGGAAAGACGATCTATTTCAGAGGCGCTGCGGGCTTGGGCGATGTAGTCCTGCACTTCGGCAACACGCTCCGGGGCGGTCAGCCGCTCCACCAGCGGATGCTCCGGCGCCAGCACGATGAAGGTCACGCCGAAAATGGTGTCTATGCGAGTGGTGAAGGCGCGGATTTCCCGCTCCTCCAGCCCCAGCGGGGAGATGTCGAAACTGATTTCGACTCCAGTACTCCTGCCGATCCAGTTGTTCTGCATGGTCAGAATCTTGTCGGGCCAGTCTTCCAGCCCGCCGAAGTCCAGCAGCCGGTCGGCATAGTCGGTAATGCGGAAAAACCACTGCTCCAGGTCACGCCGGGTGACCACCGTGTCGCAACGCTCGCATACGCCGTTCAGCACCTGCTCGTTGGCCAGCACCGTGACACATGAGGGACACCAGACCACCGGGGCGTTGGCCCGGTAGGCCAGACCCTTTTCGTGGAGCTTGAGGAAGAACCACTGGTTCCAGCGGTAGTATTCGGGAAGGCAGCAGACCACCTCCCGGTCCCAGTCATAAATCGCGCCAATGGAACGGAGTTGCCGCCGCATATTCTTGATGTTGTCCATCGTCCATTCGTAGGGGTGGATGCCCCTGCTGATGGCGGCGTTCTCGGCAGGCAACCCGAAGGCGTCGAAGCCGATGGGGTGAAGCACGTTGTAGCCCTGCATCCGGCGGAAGCGGGCGTGGGCGTCGGCCGGGGCCATGGCGTACCAGTGGCCGATGTGCAGGTCGCCGGAGGGATAGGGATACATGGTCATCTCGAACCACTTGGGCCGGGAGTCGTAGTCCGGCACCTTGTGCAGTTCGTCCTGTTCCCAGCGTTCCTGCCACTTGCGGTCTATGGCTACGGGGTCGAACCCCAATTCCACCTGTCTGGGATTGGTCGTCATCTGACTGTCACCTCGAATCGGCTGCGCCAGTGGATTATACAGGATAGCAGTTCCGGTATCCCGGCCCTGGAAGAAACAGGGTCTCCCAGTTCTTCCCTCCCCAGGAGGAAGGGGGAACTATTGAAAGACGCTCAGAGCGACGCGCGGCAATTGACACCGGCAGCGGGCAATCCTAGAATCTTGTCGCGCGGAACAGAAACCCCTGCGGGTTTTCGACTCCAGACTCCTCGATTGAATACCTGAATGAACCAGCATCAATAAACCAGCATCCCGATCAAACCTTACCCTGAGAAGACCGGCGGGGCGGCCTGAAGACGGAGCCACAGAGCTTGGCGACTAACCGGCCTTGGCGGCCCATTGAAGAGATAATCCGGCTCCGCCGCAACCGCGACGTACCGCCGACCATACGGCTGACCGAAACCGTGCGCCGGCCCCGGCGCCTGCTGGGTGTTTCCACAGTCCTCGTCAGCGCGTTCGTCCTCTTGATGTCCGCTGGCGCCGGGCTGCTGACGCTCCCCTTTGCCTCGGTGTCCGGTGAATCCGCTCCCCTCCAGGTCGCCTACTTCACCGCAATCTCCGCCGTGACGGTCACCGGGCACACAGTGGTCAGCACACCGGAGTATTGGAGCGCCTTCGGCCAGGCCGTCATATTCCTGCTCATGCTCGTGGGCGGCCTGGGATTCATGGTCATCAGCACCTTCCTTCTGCTATTGCTGGGCGACCGCACCACCATACAGCAGAGGGCGCTCACACGGGGGATGATGACCGACGCCGCCGGCGTAAAACAGATGCGGGCCATCCGCACCTTCGGCAACCGCGTCATCATCATCGTGCTTCTGATTTACCTGCTGGGATCGCTGATTTATTTCACCCAGATTTCGGGTATGGACGGAATCGGACAGGGGCGCGCCTACTGGTATTCGCTGTTCCTCTCGGTGTCTTCGTTCAACAATGCGGGGTTCAACATCATTCCCGAAGCGGCCCAGGGGAACGCCGCCAGATTCGTCTCCAATTACACCGTGCTGGTAACCATGACGCTGATGATCGTCCTGGGCGGTCTGGGCTGGGTGACCATGGTGGATGTTTGGCGGCAGCGCAGGTTCGCCCGTTTCTCTCTGGACACCAAGCTGGTGGTGGTGACCAGCCTGGGCCTCTGGCTTCTGGGAGCCGGGATGCTGGCGCTAACCGAGATCAACAACCCGGACACTTTGGGATCGCTGAGCTGGGTGGACCGCGGCGTGAACTCGGTGTTCATCTCCGTCAGCGGTCGAACGGCAGGGTTCAGCACCATTGACTTCGGCCAAGTAGCCGACGTGACCCGCATGACCTTCACGGCGTTGATGTACATCGGCGGCGCACCCGGCTCCGTTGCCGGGGGCATAAAGGTGGTTACCTTCGCCCTTATAGTTGCCGCCGTGATTTCCTCCCTGCGGAGCCGATCTCACGCCGAAGCATTCGGAAGGGAGATTTCGCAGCCCCAACTGCACCGTGCCCTGGCCGTGGCGGTGCTGGGGCTGGCCCTCATCTTCGTGATAATCATGACACTGATCGAGATCGAGCGAGAAGCGCCCTTTCTCCAACTGCTTTTCGAAGTGGTTTCCGCATTGGGCACGGTGGGAGCGACCACCGGCATAGTCCCTTCCCTTGGCCTGCCGGCGCAGTCCATATTCATGGTGGCGATGTTTGTCGGAAGGCTGGGGCCGCTGGCCCTGGCCCTGGCCCTGGCCCCCCGTGAGGATGAGGTGGAGGTGTACCGCTTCGCCCAGGAACAGGTTAGAATAGGGTAAGCTGCCAAGCGGAGGCTGAAGGTGAAGAAACAGGTTTGCGTCATCGGAATGGGGCGCTTCGGCTCCATAATGGCGCATGAGTTGTATCAGAGCGGGCACGACGTGCTTGCCATCGACATTGACGAGGCCAAGATTCAGGAACAATTAGGCCGCGTAACCTACGCCGTGCGAGCTGACGCCACCAACGAGTCCGTACTGAAGGAGTTGGACATTCCCGACTACGACGTGGCAATCGTGGCCCTGGGCAGCGATAACATTCAGGCCAGCGTGGGTATGACCGTGCTGCTCAAGAGCATGAACATCCCCATGGTGATAGCGCGCGCCGCAAACGACCTCCACGGCGAGACCCTGGAGCGCATCGGCGCCGACCGAATTCTCTTTCCGGAAGCCGAAAATGCGCGGCGCATCGCCAAGCTGGAGTTCACCCGGGAACTGCTGGACTATATGCCAATTCAGGCGGACTATGGCATCAGCAAAATTCGGCCCCCGGATGGGATGCTCAATCACACTCTGGAAGAAGCCGAGCTGGCCGGGGCCAGAGAAAGGCACGGCGTTTCCGTTCTGGCCATCCGGCGCGGCAGGACCACCCTCCTGCATCCGGCCAGGGACGAAATGATGCAGGCCGGCGACGTGCTGATTCTGGCCGCCACCAGCGAGCAGATGAACAGGCTGCCCGATATAGCCCGCAGGCTGTCAGAGTCGGACACAGCAAACAGGGCCAGCCGCACCGGCGCCTCCAGGAACTGATCCCGCTCTGGGCGCGGTGGTGACCGTGTTTGGCCCTATCCTGTCCCATTGCAACCCCACTGAAACTTGATCCCCTTTTAGAGCGGCGCCACCAGTATGCGCCATAACGATTGTGCGGGCCCGAGGGTAATCCGGGGCTTCGGGGACAACCAGTAGGCTCTTTGCCCTGCGGGCCTGTGCAAAGTCCCGTCCGCTGCCTGTCATTCCGGGCGGAGCGAAGAATTCTGGCTTCGGCGCTAAGACCCTTCCCTTCGCTCAGGGTGACATTCAGCGACTTTGCACAAGCCCTGGTTCTCTGCCCTGCGGGACTGGTCATGTTAAGAGCCAGAGCTTATAATGACGCGCTAGTCAGAAAGAGAAGTTTTCACTTAGCCTATGTTATGGGTGCGAAATTCTTCGCCGGCCGCCGGAGACAGGAGCCAATGTCCATCAACGCGAAGCTGATACTCATCCCGATTAACGATTCTTCTCACAGCGAGCGAGCCTTCCGCTGGGCTTGCCACATGGCTCGTGACGCCAAGGCCAAGCTTTGCGCGATCCACGTAATCGAAGTGCCCCTGGCGCTATCGTTGGAAGCCGAAGTGGTTGAAGACATCGACCGGGCCGAGAAGCTGCTTACAAAATATGAGGGCATCGCCCATGACGAAAGATACAATGGGGTGGAAGCCCGCTGTATTCGCTCAAGGCAGGCCGGGGCGGCAGTGACTCGCGAGGCGGAGATAGAACAGGCAGACCTGGTGATCGTCGGAATTTCATACCACAAGACTCTGGGCCAGTCCGACTTGGGCAGCACCGGCTCATACATCTTTCAGCACGCATCGTGCCAGGTGTTGGTCTGGAGGGAGCCGATCCACGTTCCAACCCTGGCCGGAAGCTGATACCCGGTGCGCATTCTGGTTTACGGCTGCGGTGAACTTGCTTTCGGCGCTGTACGGGAGTTGCTTGCCGATGCCACGCAGATCACCGTGCTGGGCCATGAACGCAGCCAGTTGGAGCGGTTGGGCCATGACCCCAAGGTATCTGCGGTCCTGCTGGCAGAGCCGGTGATGTGCGACTACCTGATGGAAGCCGGAATCAGCCAGGCCCAAGCCTTTCTCGCTCTGTCCACAGACGACCATGAGAACCTTCTGGCGGCACAAATTGCCGACCGTATGTTCGGCATTCCCCGGGTGGTCTGCCATGTGGAGAATCCCCGGCTGCAAGTGCTTTACGCATCTCAGGGCTTGAACGTGGTAAGCTACGCCGTGGGAATTCTCCAAGACATCCACTACGCCATTAACGCGCAGTGATTGGGGCCCGACGAATTCTTCGCCGGTTCCGGGCCAACAGACAGGATTATGTACATCGTAATCGTCGGGTGCAGCGAGGTCGGCTTCTACCTGTCCCGGGCGCTGGCCGCCACTGGTCATGAAGTGGCGGTCATCGAACGCGAACCCCAGCGCTATCAGTTGCTAACCGAAAATCTCGGCATCATCGCGCTGCTGGGCGACGGAGCCGACGTCGATGTGCTGGAGCGGGCCGGAGTGGCGCGAGCAGACGCCGTGGTCGCCCTGACCGGCGTGGACGCCACGAACCTGGTAATCTGCCAGATTGTTCAGTACATTTTCAAAAAGCCGCGCACTGTGACTCTGGTCAAAGACCCCAAGAACGAGCCGATTTTCGAGGAAATGGGCATTGATGTGGTCGTCAACTGGATTCATCTCGCATTGACGGCGCTGGAAGCGGGCGTTCCCGGGCAACCATTGCGTCATCTGATGACGCTGCGGCAGCCGGGCAAGGAACTGGTATGCGTCTCGGTGCCACCCGAAGCCGACATCGTTGGCAAGCGCCTCGATGAGGTCCAACTGCCGCCCGACAATTTTATTTCGCTGGTCGTAAAGAGAGGACAGACAACCATCCCTTCGAGTCAGCTCCTGGTGGAAGCGGACGACGAGCTAATAGCAGTCACCACCGCCGGGGATGAGCAGTTACTCTACGACATTTTGACCGGAGTCTGAACGTGGCCCAGACATTGGCGTTTCTGGGGCCGGCCGGAACTTATACAGAGGAAGCGGCCCTGCTCTATGATCCCGGCGCAGAACTGCGGCCCTGCCCCAGCATCACCGCCGTCGGCGTGGCCGTGGCCTCCGGCGATGCCGGGCAAGGCGTGGTTCCCATCGAAAACAGCATAGAGGGTTCGGTGAATTTCACCCTCGACCTGTTGGTCAGCGAGGCGTCAATTTACATACGCAACGAAATGGTGCTGCCCATAGACCACTATCTCATGGGCAAGCCCGGCACTCGACTTGCAGACGTTGAGATCATCTATTCCCACCCGCAGGCGCTGGCCCAATGCCGGGATTACCTGGAGCGGAATTTTGCCAACGCCGCCCGCTCCGCCTCCCTCAGCACCGCTCTCGCAGTGGGAGACGCCATACGCAGCGACGCACCCGCCGCCGCCATAGCGCCGCGCCGCTCGGCGGAGTTGTACAGCGCCGAGATTCTGGACTCCGGGATTCAGGACGTGGCCGCCAACGCAACCCGGTTCGTGGTGCTGTCCAAGGTGGGCCATTCGCGCACCGGCAACGACAAGACTTCCCTCTTCTTCACCTTTGACCAGGACGCGCCGGGCCAGTTGTATGCAGTGATGGGAGAATTCGCCAGGAGGGAAATCAACCTTGCGAAAATAGAATCACGCCCAACCAAGCGTTCCCTGGGGCAGTACGTGTTCTTCGTGGATTGCGACGGACACCGGGAGGACCCGCTGCTAGGCGAGGCCATTGAAGCAGTAAGCGGCAGGGTGAGTTCGCTGAGGGTGATGGGTTCCTATCCCAAGTGGGCGCCGGAAGATTCCCCGGCGGAGTGAAAGGCGCCTGCTGAAAGCCGTGCGGAGAGGGCAGTGATTCGGGAAAAGAGAATCGGCCCCCCCATCGCATATCCCGCGCGCCCGAACCGCCACACTAACACAACAGCTGGACCGCTAAAGGGGGGCCGATAGGCCGGATTCCGTGTCCAGCCGCCGATGGAACGCTCCCACCGGCGGAAGCAGATGCCCTGGGCACTGAACCCCCCGACCGTCACCGGAAACGCTGGTACAGTTTCCCTGCCGGGACCCCGCAGCAGCAAGGTGGTTAAACCTCAACGCTGATTTTATACAATTCTCAGAATTATGTCAAGATTTTTCTTTATGGAAATTCAAATCGAAAAATCGCCGTTTTTTCGTTGGCGTAGGCCTTGCTGAGCAGTCCCGCCGCCTCCATCTCCTCGAACTTGGCAAGTCCTGCATCCCCATAGTTCAGCCTCTCCAGATCTCCAACAACCACATAGGACACCCCGTAACGGCGCATCAACTCGACCGCAGTTCCCACGTCGGTGGTCTCATAGGCCAGATGAACGTGGCCGGCGCGCTCTTCCACCTGCTCCCGGTAGTCAAAGCGCTGCTGGACCTGGTGCCACGGCCAGCCGATTATCGTGGGCAGGCCGGTATAGTTGGCGAATCGCCCTCCCCAGCGGTATTGCTCCATGTGGGCCTCCAGCACCACCGGGGAACCTTCCACGTTGTCCTGAAGCCATCGGATAGCCTCGTAGTCCCAACTAAGCGGGAAGGTCTCGCCACGCTCCCAATGCTCTGCCTGCGCCATGTACGCCGTTCCTTCAAGGCTCGGCGGAAGCTCTACGAACCGGTCGGCGAGCCGGTCACGAGTCCCCAAGGCCGTGTAGATGAGGGACGATCCGACCAGTATCGCCAGCACAACCATCCAAACAACGACGGGCCCGCGGAAATCAACCCTCCGCAACCCAGCCGCTGATAGCCGCCACAGCATATACGCCGCGGCAATCGCCATGAACACCCAAACTTCCAGGTAATACTTGAACAGGGTGTTCATTCGACCGATGTCGCCCTCCACTGTGACCAAGTCAACGCCGATGGCTATTAGCGCCGCCATCGCCAGCATGGCCAGAGCCATGGCGTCGTAGGGGCGGGACGGCTCGGGAGACTGCAACACCCGCCACCCGGCAGCCAGCGTCAGAAGGAGCAGCGCCGACACCAGTACGGCGTTCCAGTAGCCGAGTACTGCGAAGATTACGCCTGTGGCCACCATGACTACGACCGTCAGCCGCAGCCAACCCATGCCCGGCGGCAGTTCCTCGCCCCGGCGGGAGCTTCGCGCAAATGTAGCCAGGTCGCGGCGGGTTCGGGCAATCAAAAAAGTAACGATGATGAAAAGGAAAAGTCCGTGAATGGCGAGGAATCGGTCAACGGGCGTCCGCCACCTTGAGGCATCCAGCCCGTTGTTGAAAGTTTCGTAAAACTGATGAAACGGCCAGAACGCCAGAAGGCTCACAGCCAGGATGCTCGCTCCCAGCCCGGCAAACAGCAACAGCTTATTGCGCGGGGATTTGCGCGTGAACAAAACGGCCAAGCCAATGAGTCCCAGGATCAGAATCGCGTATGACGGATAGTCCCAGCTATTGACGGCCCACAGGGATCCCAGCGCGATTGCCAGGGCGGCGCCAACAGTCACCGTCCATACGGGGCCGCCGTTCCGCAGCCCGGCCACCAGCGCCAGCCCCAGCCCCAGCGCAAGCAACGTGAAGGGAATGACCATCATGTGGGCGTGCAGGTCGGCGAAGAGAAAGGTGAAAAAGGGGAACTCGGTAATATGCCAGGACGACCCCGCATCGCCGGGAATGAACTCCGGCAGCCAGAAGGCCAGCGACGGCGGCTCAAAGCTGTCCAACGGCGGAATCATCCGGCTGCTGCGCCAGAAGTCGAACCCGGGCCAGGTCCCGCTTCTAACGGCGAAGGTCCACAGGCCCTGAATGATCTGAATTATACCGTCTATGTTGCCTATAACGGCAGTGAACAGCGCGGCGGCAACACCGCAGAATACCGGCGGGAGCAGCTTTCTCCCGTCGGCCGCCCGGGTGGCTGTGGTTGCCTCGCCGTCGCGCCGACGGATACCAGCGCTCCGCGCTCCTGCAGCAAGGTTGTAGCCCAGCGAGAAAGCCCCGGTCAGGGTCAGCGCGAAAAACAGCGGCACTGCCAGGTTGAAGGCCGTCGTGGGGACGATGGCGGCAACTCGGTTCACGCAGGCAATGACGAAGTAGCCCCAATAGTAGTAGTTCAGATACCCACCGGCGAACCACGGATCATAGGGGGGCAGCGTGGTCGAGCGGAAAACTGCGGTGAAATACGCCAGCTCCATCGGCTTCTCGCCGCCACGGTACGGGTGCCACAGGTCAGGATTAAAGTAGCGAACCGCCACGAAGGCCAGAAATGCCGCCAGAAACAGCGCTTCCGTGAAGACCAGCAGCTTCCATCGCGCCCGCACGAACTCCCATAACTCCCGCCGGGCGAACCAGAGGACGACCCCGGAAGCCGCCGCCACCACCGCCATTCCGATGTAGACCGCGCCCTGCGAGAAATCCACCCATCCCAGCGATACGAGCAGCCAGGCCACCCAGCAGACCACCAGCAGCCCCAGAATCCGCGCCAGCAGGATGCCGCGATCGGACAGGGGGCGAAAGACGAACAGGGCCAGCGGCAAGGCCAGCAGGTATATCACCTCCACCACCAGCAACCAGGCGAGAACGGGAACGC
The DNA here is from genome assembly GCA_965261945.1 of Dehalococcoidia bacterium. Classification (GTDB taxonomy): domain Bacteria; phylum Chloroflexota; class Dehalococcoidia; order Lucifugimonadales; family UBA3495; genus VXOI01. Next base: position 416,676 of record CBDHEF010000002.1, on the reverse strand, counting down.
TGTTAGTCCACCCGTCGCGGTCGACAATCTCGCTGAACGTCCCGCCGGAGCGCTGCTGCTCCAGCACCTCTGGCGTCAGCATCAGGGCGTTGGACGTTGCCGCAGGCCGGGGCCTAACGGTGGGCGCGAGCATCCCTCGCAATTCTGGCTCGCTCCGCCGGTCTGCGTTGCGAAACACCAGTACACGCGGATGGTCATAGCCCGATACGTTGTCGTCGGCGTAGCCAAGGTTCAGCGTGAAGTTGCCGTCCTGCGACGGAACCTCCGGCAAAGGGCTGCGCAGCCCCGACTGCTCCAGCGCATCATCGCGGAAGACGACGCCACCGAGGGAGGGGTAGTTGGTGAACTCCCGGTGCAGCCGGTATCCCAGCTCGCCGGAGAACAGCAGGCGGTAATAGTTGTTGCTGTACGGGAACCGCTCCGGGTCCCGGGCGGCGCTGGCGTAGGGCCGGTGACTGTAAAAAATCAGATAGTCGGAGCGGGAAAGCCGTCCCGACAGTGTTTCCATTTTCGCCTGCGTGTCCGGTTCGTAAAGCGGGAACTGCCAGGTGTCATATCCGTATATTCCAGGCAGAAATTCATCCCAGTGATTGTCGAAGACTATGGGAGTTCCTCGCGGAACTTCCGTCAGAATCCACCGGGACGCCCGGGTGGCCGGATGCTCGCCGGCGTACATACTCTGGAAGGCCAGAGAGTAGAAGACGGTGCTGGCGACGACGAACACCGGCAACCCGACGGCCATCAGGAGCAGCGCCAATGTAGCGCTCGGCCTCGGGGCAAACTGCCGCCGACGAAGCCCCGCCCAGACCTCCCGCATCGAATCCAGCAGGCGGCGCAGCGAAAAGCCCATGCGATCTAGATTGAGGAGCATCATCCGCGACGCCAGCAGAATCATCACCGGCATCAGTGGGAAGAGGTAACGCAGGAAGCGCACCTCGAAGCTCTCCAGGAACAACAGGCTGGGAACCACCCACGCCAGCAGCATCAGGTCGGCGCGAAACTGTCGGCGTTCAAAGGCCGCCACCAGGGCGGTAAACGGGATGGACAGCCAGGCCACCACTCCCAGCGGCACACCCAGCCCCCAGACCACCGTCTGCCGGATCTGGTACAAGAAGGCAGGGGTGTCCACATACTGCACCGTGAAAGGAAACAGGCCGGCATTGCGGGCCATCCGCGTCTGCAACATCACATCGCTGACAAAGGCTCCAATGTCTATGAAAGCGTAAGGCGTGGTGATGAAATACATCCCGATTGCCACCACTGCTGCCAAAGCCGCATGGCCCGCGACCTTTTGCAGCATCCCGGGAGTAATCTCGTCCCAACGACCCTCTGCCTCATCCAGCACACGGTATCCGTAGCCCAAAGCCAGCGGCGCCAGCAGCGGCAGCACGTTCACCTTGGGGGCCAGGGCCAGCCCCAGAATCAGCCCCAGCAGCACCGAGTCGCGCAGCCTTCCCTTCTCCACCATCCGCAGCGTGGCCCAGATGCTGGCAACGGTGAGCAGAACGGTGAACGTCTCAGGGCGGTAGAAGTGGCTGTGCTGGACGTGGATCACCGCCAGCGCCGTCAGCCCGGCGGCCAGCAGGCCCACATTGCGCCCGTACAGCCTTCGGCCCAGCACAAAAACCATCAGCGCCGATCCCACGTCGGCCAACGCAGACAGGGTGCGGCCGGCGAAACGCATATCCAGCCCGCCCACGTCGGTAAAAAGCTCCACCACCGACCGGACGAAAACCAGGATATATATCAGTATGCTGCCCAGCGGGAACCAGTGGGGGTTAAGTGGGCTGCGCTCGGCATCGAAGAAGTAACGGAGCCCGCCAAGCCCCGGCTCCGCTTCAGGGTTGTCTGCAACGTAGCCGCAGGTGGAGGCGTTGGGGTCGTCGGTGAGCAGGCGGTACATACAATCGGAGCGGAAGTAGATGTCCCGCTCGTCGGGGTGGAAGCCATAGCCTCCATCCCAGTCGATGCCGTGGATCCGCAGGGCCAGCGCTACCGCGACGATGGCCGCCAACACGAAGAACGGCCAGGAAACCCGGCCGTTCAGGGTCAAATACCGACGAGGGCTAGAAAAGGGGCGCATAAGGGGTCACTCAGAAAGTCTCTACCCTGCCTCCAACCTGCTCGACATACGTCCGCCGGGCCGGACTAGATGCCCTTCTCGCTCATCATGGCCGCCAGGTCGGCGGTCCGGCACGAGTAGCCCCATTCGTTGTCGTACCAGCCCATGATCTTCACCATGCGGTCCGCCATCACAATGGTGGAGAGGGCGTCGAAGATGCAACTGTGCGGGTTGCCCCGGAAGTCGGAGCTTACCAGCGGCTCATCGCAGTATTCCAGTATGCCCTTGAGCTCGTTCTCGGCTGCCTTCTGGAAGGCGGCGTTGACGTCGGCCACCGACACATCGCGAGCAACCTGGGCGGTGAAGTCGGTGATGGAGCCAGTGGCAGTGGGCACCCGGAAAGCCATGCCGTGCAACTTGCCGTTGAGTTCCGGCAACACCAGGCCCACGGCCCGGGCGGCCCCGGTGCTGGTGGGGATGATGTTCAGGGCCGCCGCCCTAGCCCGCCGCAGGTCGCTGTGCCGCTGGTCCAGAATAGCCTGGTCGTTGGTGTAGGAGTGAATGGTGGACATCAGTCCATGCTCCACGACGAACTGGTCGTGCAGCACCTTGACCATAGGCGCAAAGCAGTTGGTGGTACAGGAGGCATTGGAGACGATGGTGTGCTTCTCGGCATCATAGAGGTGGTCGTTCACGCCCATGACCAGCGTCAGGTCTTCGCCTCGGGCTGGCGCGGAGATGATGACCTTCTTGGCTCCGCCAGTTAGGTGACCGGCGGCCTTCTCGGCGTCGGTGAATATGCCGGTGGACTCGACCACCAGGTCAACTCCCATTTCTCCCCACGGGATTGCCGCCGGGTCGCGCTCAGAGAATACCTTGATGGCGCGGCCGTCAACAACCAGATCGCCGTTGTTGGCTTCCACCTTGCCTGGATAGCCGCCGTAGCTGGTGTCATATTTGAGCAGGTGGGCGTTGGTCTCGGCGTCGGTGAGGTCGTTGACCGCCGCCACCTCCACCTTGCCCTCGTTACGCTCCTGGTTGGCTCGAAGCACCAGCCTGCCAATTCTTCCAAAGCCGTTGATTCCGATTCGCGTGACCATGCTGTACCTCTGCGTTCCAAATTGACAGTATTCTACACTATGAACCCGTTGCCTTAATTTCCCCTATGGCGGCTAGTTCTTCCGCTGTAGACACCCGCCGCATCCGCAAGAGCGTCAGCAACAGCTCCCCGGCCCACTTTAGGGTGAAGCCGACGACCTCTTCCATTTTGTCGTAGTGAGCGGTGAGTCCCTTAGCCATCTCCTCGCTGCTTACGGCCATCTTCCCGTTGCCAATCGTGAGAGTGTCGGTGTCTCTGCAATAGGCTCCTCTCAACCCCTTGAAATGGAATTTCACAGTCGGCGAATCCAGAGTTAGTTGAGGCACAAGTATACGGGCAGCATCAAACAGATACACGCCGACGCACTTGCCGTCAGCCGAAAAGAAGGCATAAAATCCGGCTCAAATGCAACGTTTCGGGCGGAGTCTATACTCGGGGTTCCATTACCAGGCCATAGCAAGTCGCCATTCACAGAGTGGTCTACTTCAACTGCGTTCCCTGCCATTTTCCCTGCCCCCTGACGGTGTCTTCGTATGCTGAGAGTATCACCGGCGCATGGGATTCGTACAGCAACACCACTTTTATCCACCACTTTTGATCGGGAAAGAATCTCCAAAATACCTGGCGGTTTCCCTGTCAGGGTTCCGACTAATCATATCTCTCAAGAACCTGCTCAATGCGAGTGTCCAACGGCCTGGCGTGCGTTGGCTCGGTACGCCGTGCCTGGAAATGGTCTGTCAACGGATAAAATCTTCCGCCGCGATTACACCCGGCTGTTCCGTTGATTCCAACCTTTCTGCTGCCCTATCACAGCGACCGCCCCAGATACTCGAACGCCGACGCTCCGGCGTATACCGCCTCGTTGCCAAGTTCGGCCTCGATGCGCAGCAGGCGGTTGTACTTGGCGACCCGCTCGGAGCGGGCCGGTGCGCCCGTCTTGATTTGACGCACATCCCAGCCCACCGACAGGTCGGCGATGGTGGTATCCTCCGTCTCGCCGGAACGGTGACTCATCACTGCGCCCCAGCCGGCGGCGCGGGCGGTGTCCAGCGCGGCCCTCGTTTCAGTGAGGGTGCCTATCTGGTTGGGTTTGAGCAGCACGGCGTTGCTGGCCCGCTCTTCGATGCTGCGGCCGATGCGGGCGATGCTGGTCACCAGCAGGTCGTCGCCCACCAGTTGAACGGTGGCGCCCAGCCGCTCCCGCATGGCGCTCCAACCCTCCCAATCGTCCTCCGACAGGCCATCCTCGATGCTGATAATGGGATATTGACGAGACCACTCCTCATACAGGCCGATCATCTCCGCCGAGGAAAGCGCAGTTCCTTCCCGCTCCAGGACGTACCTGCCGGAACTGCCGTCATACAGTTCAGTTGCGGCTACGTCCAGTCCCAGGTACACGTCTCCACCCGGTGTATAACCGGCGGCTTCCACCGCTCGCAGCACCAGTTCCAGGGCGTCGCGATTGGAGGGCAAGGACGGTGCGAATCCGCCTTCGTCGCCGACGTTCAGATTGTGGCCGTCGGCACGGAGCAGCGAGCGAAGCGACTGGTAAATCTCGGCTCCGGCCCGCAGCGCGTCGGAGAACGTGGACACACCCACCGGCAAGACCATGAATTCCTGGATGTCGGCGGAGTTGGAGGCGTGGCGACCACCATTCAGGATATTGAACATCGGCAGCGGCAAACTTACCTGAAGAGAACCGGCGGTCCCGCCATTGGCCAGGTAACGCCACAGGCTGACGCCCTGCGACGCGGCAGCGGCATGGGATACGGCCAGCGAAACGGCCAATATGGCGTTGGCTCCCAGGCGGCCCTTGTTGGTAGTGCCGTCCAGGGCGCAAAGCCCTTCGTCTATGGCTCCCTGGTCCAGGGGCGACCGTCCGGCCAGCCACGGGCGGATGACATCGTTCAGGTTGGCCACAGCCTGCTGCACCCCGCGCCCGCCGAATCTGGCGGCGTCGTCATCCCGGAGTTCCACCGCCTCGTGGCTGCCGGTGCTGGCGCCGGAGGGTACGAGCGCATGGGCGGAAACGCCATTGGACAGGCGCACCTCTGCCTCAACGGTGGGGTTGCCTCGTGAGTCCAGGACTTCCCGTCCCTGCACGGACGTGATAGTGACGCCGCCGGTATCGCTGCTCATGCCGCTCTCCTGACCCAACCCATTTCCCAATGGTGCAAGAAACTTCGGGGCGAATAACTACGTACTGCGCGACTGAGCGGCGGCGATGGCTTTTTCCACAGCGTCCACCGGGTTGTCGGCGCGGATGATGCGGTCGTGGATGGGAGTACCCTCGCCAGTGGCGGTCAGGGGCCAGGTGTTCAGCCCCACCACGGGAATCCGGGCATCCAGGGCGTAGGCGATCTCGCACAGCGTACCGAAGGCTCCCCCCACCGCGATACACGCGGCCCCGGTATGCACCACGATGACGTTCCGCGAGTAGCCCATGGTGGTGACAATGGGGATGTCCACGTACTGGTTTGCATCGGTGGGTACCCGCCCCGGCAGTATGCCGATGGTCTGGCCGCCCTCCGACTTGGCGCCACGGCACACGGCTTCCATAACGCCGCTCAGCCCGCCACAGACCACGGTGACGCCGCGCTTGGCGAGTTCCCTGCCGACGCCTTCGCCCAGATCTATCAGTTCGTTGTGCGGAGGTCTGCTGCTGCCTATTACTGCGATAATCATGGCTTCCCTTCGACTCTAGTTCAGGAGTGCCCTGCTCGCGGCATCTATGGTGTCCAACAGCGGAGAAGGATAGATGCCAATCCAGAAAACGGCCACCAAGCCCGCTCCGAGCACAGCCAGGATGGTAACCGAGGGGCGGCGTCCCAGCGCGGGGTAGGTCTCGAACAGGGCCTCGCCATACCGGTGGGCCGGTTGCCCAGCCTCTTCATGTCCGTGGCTTTCATCGTCGTGGGCGGCGTCAATGTGCTCATAGCCGTATCCGTGTCCGTAGGCCGGTTCGCCCTCGGCAGGCTGAATGTACATCTGCCGGATAATCTGAAGGTAGTAGTAAAGCGACACCAGGCTGGCGAATACGGCCAGACCGGACAGCCACAGGAAGCCCTCGTCTGCCACGGCGGTGAACAGGTAGAACTTTATGGCGAACCCGGCGAATATGGGCAGCCCGGCCAACGAGAACAAACCGATGGCCATGGAAGCGGCCAGGAACGGCTGTGTGCCGGCCAGCCCCGCCAGGTCGGTAATCATTTCCTTGCCGGTCATGTTGAAGAAGGAAATCAGCCCGCCGAACACCACAAAGTTGGTGACAGAGTAGCCCACCAGGTACAGCATCACGCCATTGGAGGGCAGGTTGGAGTCCAGAGACAGCGCGGCCACTCCGGCCAGGATAAACCCGCTGTGTCCGATGCTGGAGTAGGCCATCAGCCGCTTCAGGTTGCGCTGGGCCAAGGCCACCAGGTTGCCCACCAGCATGGTCACCGCCGCCAGAACCGCCAGGATCAACTGCCACTGCTCCCAACGGTCGCCCACCGGCACAAACCCCTCGGCCGCCAGCCGAAGCACCAGCGCGAAAGCTGCCGCCTTTGAGCCGATGGACAGATAGGCGGTGATGGGGTAGGGCGCGCCCTCGTAAACATCCGGCGCCCACATGTGGAAGGGCACCGCCGCCACTTTGAAGCCCAAGCCGACCAGAATCATCGCGACGCCGACCCACAGAGACGGGCTGACTTCCGAAGCAGCGGCAAGCCCGACGGCGATGGCCTCGAACTTGGTCACACCCAGCACACCGTAAACCATGCTGACGCCGTAGAGCAGCACGGCGGAACTGAAAGCGCCGACAATGATGTATTTCAGGCCGCCTTCGTTGGACTTGGCGCTGTTGCGGGCGTAGGCGGCCAGCACGTAGAGGCTGAAGCTCAGCAACTCCAGGGCGATGTAGGCGGTCAACAACTCCCGCGACTGGGCCATCACGTTCATGCCCAGTATCGAGAACAGCACGATGCCGTAGAATTCGCCCTTGTGCTCCAGGTGGTCGTTCACGAAGTCCATGGAACTCAGGATGATGAACACCCCGATACCCATGAAAAGCACCTTGAACCAGAGGGAGAAGTCGTCCACCGCCAGCAGACCGTCGTACAGCGTCTCTTCCACGCCCCACAACATCACCACCGACACGGCAATCAGCGCCAGCAGTCCGGCGATGGACAGCCAGCCCAGCAGCCTGCCCCGCAGGGCTTCATCCAGGCTGCCCTCCGGCAGCAACAGGTCTGCCACGAACACCAGGAACGCCAGCCCGGCCAGCGCGAACTCCGGCGTCAACAGGTCGAGGTTGGTGGTTAGCGACACGGCTCCCCTTCGGCCTCGCTCAGGACAGGCCTAGATACCCGGAATGGTGGGGATGCTGACGTTTATCACCCGCAACAGCGGTTCCGGCCACACGCCCACGAAAATCAATACCAGCACAAAAGCCCCGGCCACCGACTTTTCCAGCACCCCGGCATCGGTCAGCCCCGCCCCCCCGTATTCTGAAAGAAACCGGGCATCCGGCTCGCCGAAGAAGGTTCGGGCCAGCAGGCGCAGGATGTAGACCGCGGTGATTGCGGCCCCGATCACCGCCAATACCGCCAGCGGCAGGTAGGTGCGGAAGACCCCGGTGAAGACCATGAACTCGGCGATGAACCCGCTCATCCCGGGCAGGCCCAGGGAGCACAGCCCGGCAATGGCGAAGAAGAAGCAGGTAACGCCCATCCGCCCGAACAGCCCGTTCAGCACATAGATGTCGCGAATGTGGGTCCGGTCGTAAATCGCGCCTGCCAGTGTGAACATCAGGGCCGTCATGATTCCGTGGGAGAACATCTGCAACACCGCGCCGCCCATGCCTATGCTGTCCAGCGTAGCAATGCCCATCAGCACGTACCCCATGTGACTCACGCTGGAATAGCCGATGATGTACTTCAGGTCCGTCTGGGACATTGCCGACATCGCGCCGTAGAGCACGTTTACGGTACCCAGCGCGATCAATACCGTCATCCACCACGAATCCGCTGCTTCAGGCAGGAGGAAAATACCGACCCGAATGATGCCGTAGGCGCCCAGCTTCATCAGCACCCCGGCATGAAGCATCGACACCGCGGTGGGTGCGGCCACGTGTCCGTCCGGCGACCAGGTATGGAAGGGCCACAGACCGGCAAGGGAGCCGAAGCCAACCATGAATAGGGGGAACACCAGCATCTGGAACGTGGGGTCGAACTGTCCCCTGGCCGCCATGTCGCCCAGCCGTTGCAGCGAAAACGTTCCGTCGCCCTGTCCCGATGCCTCGACGTAGAGCGCGAGAATTCCGATCCAGATGAGTATGCTTCCGGCGACAAGGAAAAGGATCAGCTTCATTGCGCCGTATTCTTTGGTGCGAAGAAAGGTGTGGAAATTGGTGCTGCTGCCCCAGACTCCGATGAGCAGGTACATCGGCAGCACGGCCAGTTCGTAAAAGAAGAAAAGGAAGAACAGGTCGCGCACCACGAACACGCCGTACACGCCGGCAGCCAGGGCCAGGAGCAGGACGAAGAACTCGCGGGTTCGGTAGGTGATATTCTGCGAGATCACTACCCCGCCAAGCAGCACAAGGCCGTTCAGCAGCAGCAACGGGGCGGAGATTCCGTCAATGCCCAGCGAGAGGTTTATGTCCAGCGGGCCGGGCAGCCACTCGTAGGTCCGGGAGAACTGGAATCCGCCCGCCTGATAGTCATAGCGGGCGAAGATGAGCACAGAAAGAACCAGCGAGATTGCCCCGACGAACAGAGCAAAGTACCAACTGTCCTTCGGGCGATCGCCCGGCATGAACATGGTCAGACCGGCGCCGGCCAGCGGCACCAGAATCAGCAATAACAGCGCTACCTGGTCGAAGTTGCTCATTGCTCCTGTACCGTAGCGCTGTCCGCGGCCTGCCGGTTGCGGCGCAATTCGCTCACGAAGTTATCAACCACCAGAAGATTCCCAGCGCCACCGTTCCCAGTGTCATGGCCAGGGCGTAGCTGTACACATACCCGGTAACATGAAGCCGCAACACGATGCCGAAGCGGCGAACCACGTCCGCCGGGCCGTTGATGCCAACGTCGTTGATAACAGCCCGGTCGAAGAAGCCCACGAAATTGGCTAAGGCCAGAATTATCCGGTCGACAGTCCACTGATAGATTTCGTCGAAATAATACTTGTTCTCCACCACCCGCAGAATCGGAGCAAACCTCCGCCGGGTGGAGTCAAGGGAGATGCTCCGCCGTTCGTAAATCAGATATGTCAGCACGAACGACCCTATGGCCATCACCGCCGACAGGATACCGATCCACCAAGTGAACTCGAACCCGTGCCCCTCGTGATAAAACACGAAGTATCCGAACCCGCCAAAGGCCCCCGGCCAGTTCCAGCTAATAAGCCCAAAGCCCACCGCCAGAATCGCCAGCAGCGCCAGCGGCACGGTCATAACCGGCGGCGACTCGTGGGTATGCTCCAGCTCGTGGGGCAGTCGCCCGAAAAAGGTCGCGAAAAATGCGCGGCCCATGTACAGGGCGCTCAACAACGCCGTTATCAGGGCGAACACGATGAACACCGGGTTGCGCCCGTCGCTCACCGCCTGCAAGATCTCGTCCTTGCTCCAGAAGCCAGCCAGGATGGGTATGCCACCCAGCGACATCGCCCCGATGGCGAACACGATGGTAGTTATCGGCATCACCCGGCGCAGGCCGCCCAGCTTGGCGATTTCCTGCTCCTCGGTGCTGTGGATAACGCTTCCCGCGCCGAGGAACAGCAGCGCCTTGGCGAACCCGTGGGCCAGCAGGTGGAATATCGCCGCCGTGTAGCCGAAGGCCCCCAGCGACAGCATCATCAACCCCAGGTGGCTGACCGTGGAGTAAGCCAAGATGCGCTTTATGTCGGTCGCCACCAGTGCGATGGTCGAGGCCACCAGCGCCGTGACCAGCCCCACGATGGCCACCACCATCAGGGGAACACCGCTGTAAGCCTCGAACAGCGGGAAGGCGCGGGTAACCAGGAACACCCCGGCGACCACCATCGTTGCGGCGTGAATCAGCGCGCTCACCGGCGTCGGGCCTTCCATGGCGTCGGGCAACCAGACGTGGAAAGGAATCTGCGCCGACTTACCCATCGCCCCCAGGAACAACAGCAGGGCGGCAGCTATGGTTACTCCCTCGCTAAGCGTTCCGGCGTGCACCGCCTCGAAGGCGTCGGTCATGCTGAACGTGCCGACCTCACGCCACAGCAACAGTATGCCAATCAGCAGGCCAACGTCGCCGATGCGGGTGACGATAAATGCTTTCTTGGCCGCTTCCCGCGCCGCGGGCCGCTCGTGCCAGAAGCCAATTAGCAGGTATGAGCAGACTCCCACCAGCTCCCACGCCACGTAGAGCAGCAGGAAGCTGTCGGACAGGATGATGGTCAGCATCGAGGCGGCGAACAGCGCGTGGACGGCGAAGTACCAGTTGATGCGCGGGTCGCCGCGCATATAGCCCAAGGAGTAAATCTGCACCATCAGGGCAACGAAGGTGACCAGCCCCAGCATGGCGAGGGTCACCGGGTCTACGAAGATGCCCCAGGTGAGCGTGACGCTTCCCTCCAAGCCGGGAAGGCCGGCGTTGAACCAGGTGCGTTCGTAGTTGCAGGTAAGGGCCTCGGTGCCGACGGCGACGTAACAATGCTCGGTGGAAGCCGAAGCGTCCATCCACCCGAGCAACGCAATCCAGAAGAATACGAACCCTGCGGCAATGGCGGCAATGGACAGCGCCGCGCCCTTTCCCGGCAAGCGGCCACCGATAAGCACGATGACCGGAGCGGCGGCAAAGCTGAAAACGGGTATGAGCCAAGCCCACTGCATCAGGCGGCGGCTCCCGTTGCCATAGCCCTCCAACTTTTACGCTGGCCTGGGAATCGGATACGCAAGGGTTCTCCTACCATTTCATCAAGTCGATCTCGTCCACGTTGACCGTGGAGCGGTTGCGGTACATACGCAGGATTATGGCCAAGGCCAAGCCGACCTCGGCGGCGGCGACGGTGATTATGAAGATTGCGATGAGCTGACCGTCGAAGCGGTTGAACAGGCCGGTTCCTTCCATGTGGGACGCGGCGGCAATCAGGTTGATGTTGACGGCGTTCAGCATCAGCTCGATGGACATCAGTATCAGCACCGCGCTGCGGCGCGCCAGCACACCGTACAGCCCGATGACGAACAGCGCGGCGCTGAGGAGCTGGAACCAGACCAGATCAACCACGGCCTAGTTCTCTCCCGGCCCGGAGCGGGCGATGATTATAGCCCCGATGAGGGCCACCAGCAGCACCAGCGAGGCGATTTCAAAGGGGACGGCCCAAGTGGTGAACAGCGACTCGGCGATACTGATGAACGGCGCGTTCTCCGGCTCGGTACCACGTACCGCGTTTATCAGGAACGCCGGAACCAGCAGGCCCAGCAGCCCCAGGGCCGCCACGGCCGCCAGCGGCCATTGCCGGTTGTCGGAAGTGCGGGGGTAGTCGGCGCTGCGGGTCAGCATGATGGCGAAGACAAGCACGATGACGATGGCGCCGCCATAAATCAGCACCTGCACCAGCGCCAGGAACTCCGCATACAGCATAAGGTAGACGCCGGCGACGGCCACCAGCGACACCAGCAGGGCCAGCGCGGCGTGCACCACGTTGCGGGTTACCACCACGGCCAGCCCACCGCCCAAGGTGAGTGCAGCCAGCACGATGAACAGAGCCAAAGACATCCGCATTCCCTTTTCACATGGATGCACAGGATACAGAATCATCTTCCTGTATATCCTGAATATCAATGTCTTTTTCGGGCAATTCGCCGCCGCTTAAGGCTTAATTGGAATTGGCGCCGCCGGTGGAGGCGGTCTCGGGCTTTGCGCGTTTCGTCGGCGGAATCCAGTCGGTATCCTTCTGGTGTTTGTAGCCCATTTCCAACAGCGACGGGAGGTCGATGCGGTCCCCGTTGCGGATGTAGGTGCTCATCTCGTGCTCGTGGGACATTACGATGGCGTCGAAGTTGCACCACTCGACGCAAATCCCGCAGAGTATACATCGGTTGAGGTTAATCTCAAAGCTGTCAACGATCTTGCGCCGGCCGCTTTTCCCTTCTGCCCCCTCGTCCAGCAGGAAGCCGGGATTGTCCTTCATGGTGGCCGACATACACTGGGTGGGGCAGTGCCGGATGCACACCATGCAACTGGTGCAGTAAGGCTCGCCCACTCCCTCGTCCCAAGTCAGGGCCGGGAAGCCCATGAACCGGTCCTGCACCGGCGTGGGAGTATCCTCCCTCTGCAACAGGTTGCCGGTGGCGGGATACTGTCGGGTCACCGGCTCGCGCAGCCCCTTGGCCGACGAGAGTAGAGTTATGAACATTCCTTTGATACTGTTCAGCATGATTTCTAGTTCCTCCGTTCCCCAGCGGGCTCCGCACGGTTCCTGCGTGAGGCCATCAGCGCCTCCTGGCGCGCCTTGACTTGGGCCACCCGGCTGGCGGGGCCGGCCATCCGGCGGTATATTGCGTAGCCCACCAGCAACAGACCGGCCAGCGACATCAGTGTCAGCGACCAAGCCGGCCACCCGTAGAACTGGTAGACGGCAGTCATCACGACGGTCAGGAACGACAGAGGGACAATCACCTTCCACGCGAAGGCCATCAACTGGTCGATGCGCAAACGCGGGAAGGTGCCCCGTATCCAGAATATCACCAATATCACGATGTAGACCTTGAGCAGGAACCAGATCAGCGCCCAGTAGCCCGACAGCCCCGGCCCCAGCCAGCCGCCGAAGAACAGGATGACGGTCAGCGCGGCGACAGCGAAGGTGTTGATGTATTCGGCAAGGAAGAACACTGACCAGTGGGCGCCGCTATACTCAACGAAGGGCCCGCCAACAATCTCCGACTCGGCGAAATAGATGTCGAAGGGCGTCCGGCCCACCTCAGCCAGCCCGGCGATGAAGAAAACCACCAACCCCAGCGGCTGCACCAGCACGAAGGGATAACTGCTCTGCTGCGCCACAATTACCCGCAGGTCCAGCGACTGCGCCAGCATCGCCACCGACACGGCGACCATGATTATGGGGATTTCGTAGCTGACCAGTTGCGCAGCGGCGCGCAGTCCGCCCAGGGTGCCGTACTTGTTGGCCGACCCCCAGCCCGCCAGCACCAGCCCCAGGATGCCAACAACCGAAAAGGCAATGATGTAGAACAGTCCCAATTCCAGGTTCTTGATAACGGCGTTCTGGGCGCCGGGAATGGTTACCCAGATCATGAAAGCCGATATCATCACTATGAGCGGAGCGCCCCAGAAAATGGCCTTCTCCGACGATGTCGGGATTATGTCTTCCTTGATTATCAGCTTGATGGCATCGGCGACGGGCTGCATCAGTCCCATGGGACCGCTGCGGGTCGGGCCCAGCCTGCGTTGCAGACGCCCCAGCGCCTTGCGCTCCAGCCAGGTCAGAGACAGCACGATGATGGACAGCGCATTGAACATCAGGAAGAGGCCCAGCGCAATCCAGCCGAAGTCGGCCCAGCTTATGAACAACAGGCCCGGCATCAGCGGTCAACCTCGCCCATGACAATGTCCAGTGACCCCAGTATTACCACCGAATCGGCCACCCAGGTATTAATGAGCATGTGACGAATCGCAGAGAGATTGCAGAAGGACGGCGGCCGCACCTTCAGGCGATAGGGCCGGTCGGAGCCGTCGCTGACCAGGTACACGCCAATCTCGCCCCGGGGATTCTCGGCCCGCACGTACACCTCGCCCGCGGGCGGACGAATCAGACGGCGTCCCAGGGAGGACACCACATTCCCCTCGGCGGGCATCTGCTCCATCGCCTGCTCGATGATGCGTATGGACTCGTAGCATTCCTGAACCCGCAGATAGTAGCGGTCCCAGCAGTCTCCATCAAGGCCAATTGGCACTTCAAAGTCGAAACGGTCGTAAATCGAGTACGGCGCAGCCTTGCGCACGTCGTAGTCAACGCCCGAGGCCCGCAGGCAGGGGCCGGTCAGTCCGAAGTCCACGGCGTCTTCCGCCGTAACCGGGGAGATGTCTTTCAGCCGCGCCAGAAATATCTCGTTGAAGCTGAGCAACTTGTCCGACTCTTCCAGGTCTTCACGAATCAGTGGTAGCAACTCCCTGAGGTGAGGCAGAAAGTCTTCCGGCACGTCCTCCTTGAGGCCGCCGACCCGGAAGTAGTTGTGCATCATCCGGGCGCCGGAGACCGCCTCGAACAGAGCCTGGATGCGTTCCCTTCCACGGAAGCAGAACATGGAGGGCGTCATTGCCCCGGCATCGAGGCCCATGGTGGCGATGAACAGAAGGTGACTGGCTATGCGGTTCAATTCGCACAGGATAACCCGGATGTACTCGGCTCGTTCCGGCACCTCCAGCCCCATCAGCTTTTCGACGGCCCGGACGTAGACATGCTCGTTGTTGAAGTTGGCGATGTAGTCCAGCCGGTCGAACAGCGTAATCACCTGGTGGTACTGCTCGCCCTCGCAAAGCTTCTCTGACCCGCGATGCAGATAGCCGATGTGGGGAACGATGTCCACAATTTTTTCCCCGTCCACCCAAAGCACCATGCGAAAAACGCCATGAGTCGAGGGATGCTGCGGGCCCATATTGAGCAGCATTTCGATTGGTTCGGCGTTGGCAATCACGTTGCCGGTTCCTGCGCCGTAGGCATTAAACCTGGTTGCCATTTTTCGCGTCAATCCCATAAATCCCCTCTCCGGGGGGAGAGGGTTTGGGTGAGGGCGTTCCCTTCCCTAGAATATCGTTATGTCCGGCCCTTCCACCGGCTTGACTTCGTTGCTCATCCAGACATCACCATCGAAGTAAAAGCCGGCCTCTATCAGCGCCTCGTCCAGCGCACCCAGATTATCGCAGTCTTCCAAGTATTCGGCTACCTGCTGGCGCAACGCATTGCGGGCTTCCTGAGGAGTGTTGCCGAAGGCCGTAATCAGCAGTTCCGGGCAAACCGCCTGGAAGGAACTTCCCACCCTCGATTCCTCAATCCGGTAGACGATCCTGTCCCTTTCGGAACCTCCGTCTCCGGCATCCTCTGTGTACTGGCCATTGTACTGACCTGGATCTTCAACCATCCTGCTCCGGTTCCTCATCGGACACGTCTGCCGCAAAGTCGGCGAATTCCAGTTCCAGTTCAGTATCGTCGTCAATTTCCGGGAACCCGGCCTCTGCCAGTGCTCCGGCCATGCTGTCCGAGCTATCGTGGTTGGAAATCCAGGATATCATTGCCTGAATCAGTTCTTCCTGGGCCGCGCCGGGCGAATCCCCCTCGCCCCGCACCTGTCCCCATACGGATTCGGGACCGTCGATTCGAGCCACATACCAAGCCTTTCCGGGTATAAGGTCACCGGCTAAAGACCCGGTGTCATCCTGCTCCACCCGTGCCGTCAATGTCAGGCGTTCCACTTCGCCGTCACCTGCACCCTCACCCTGTCTCATCCCCTGAGGAGGAGGAAATAATCGAAGGAAGAGGGAACAATTCTAAAACTCTCGGTACTCGTTAAATGGGAAATCCTTGCGGCCAGGGTATCCCTCGAAATCGTCATACAGCAACAGGGGCGCGAGATCGGGGTGGCCCTCGAAGAACACGCCGAAAAGGTCGTGGGCCTCGCGCTCGTGCCAATCTGCGGCCCGCCATAACGAAGTGACCGACGGCACCACCAAGTCGTCGTAGGGGGCCTCGGTCTTGAGAACCAGGGTACGCTCCGGCTCCAGCGACTGTAGGAAGTAGACCACCTGCATTCGTCCGCCTGATTCGACATCCTCCTCAGGCGCGGCGGGAGCGGCATGACGCCCGCCTTGTGAGGCAGCGCCCGCAGGAGGGTAGTCTACGGCGGCCAGACACAGCAGCATCTTGGCCCCGATTCGCTCATCCTCCTTCACGGCGCGGCAAACCTCCACGATGTTGCTGCGGTCAACGGTGAGCTGAGGTAGGTCACCGAGGGTCCCCGGCTGCGGCTCATACGCATACAGCACTTCGAGGGCCGAGTCCAGCAATGCGCGCGCATCGGGGCCCAAGGAACTGAGGTCCGGCCCTTCCGTCTCCAACTCCTCTCCCGAAGAGCTTGAACCCGGCGCCAGTTCCTCTGCGACCGCTTCCTCAGGCAACCCGGCCCTCCGGGTTTGACTTGCCTGGTTTTGCGCGGGGGATTCCGCCACTATCCTGATTTCGCCGGAGAACCGGCGTCCTGCATGATTTTTTCCTGGAGCTTCAGGATGCCGTACAGCAGCGCCTCGGGGCGGGGTGGGCATCCCGGAACGTACACATCCACCGGGATAATATGGTCAACGCCCATCACAACAGAATAGGAACGGTAGTACGGCCCGCCATTGGTGGCGCAACTGCCCATTGCGATAACCCACTTGGGTTCCGGCATTTGTTCGTAAAGCAGGCGGATGGGCTCGGCCATCTTTTTGACCACCGTGCCCGCCACAATCATCACGTCCGACTGGCGCGGCGAGGGCCAGGTGACCACCCCGAAGCGGTCGAAGTCGTGGTGGGCCATGTAGGTGGAAATCATCTCAATGGCGCAGCAGGCCAAGCCGAAGCTAAGCGTCCACAGCGACGACTTGCGGGCCATGGCGAAGAGATGGTCAGTGGTGGTCGTGATAACCCCGGGCGCCCGGGACCCCACCATCTGGTCAAAGAGGCTCGGGCCGGGCCGGTTGCCGGTTCCCAGTTCGATTTGGACAGGAACCAACCCCGTGCCTGTTCCGGGTTTGATGGGGACAGAAACTATTTCTGCCATTCGAGAACCCCTTTCCGCCAAGCATAAACGATGGCGAATCCCAGCACCGCGAGGAACAGCATCATGGCATAGAAGGGCAAGGACGTCACCTGATCTTGCAGGAATATCACCGCCCAGGGGAACAGGAACACCGCCTCCACATCGAAAATCAGGAACAGTATGGCAAACACATAAAAGCGGACGTTGATGTTTGACCAGATATAGGGCGTAGCCGGAATCCCGCATTCATAGGTCGTCAGCTTGACATCGGACGACCGCCGCGCCGACAGCACCCGCGAAGCCGTGAACATACCGATAATGGCAACTGAAACGACCAATGCCGAAACGGCCACCGCCGTCCAGTTCTCGGTAAAAACTTCTGGATTAAAGACTTGGAGCAACATAGGCAAGAAGACTTATCCGCACTCGAAACGCAGTCCCGAAAACGCCGCGTTTCGCTCCAAGAATCGGTTCTGTCAGCGGACGGGACTATAGCATCAGGCTACGGGGGTGTCAATTGAGACCGCCTTGCGGTTTAGGGCACTATGCAGCGTCGGGGTCACAGAACCGCACCGGATTCTGGCTGGGCCGGTATTGCTCCGGCACCCGCTTCCCTACGTATAGGCTCCAAACTTCAGTCTCTGCCGGTTCGCCACAGAAGCCCCAACGGGTTGGTTTACCAGTCGAACGACTTACGAAGTCTTCGTCCACCCGGCCTGGGAAATTCTCCCGGGTGGCCGGCATCCACTGCGACGGGCGGTAGGCTCCGACTACCAATCCATTGGCTTGGGCCAGTACCAACCGGTCTCGGGCCCTATCGACATTTAACCTCCAGTGGCACCGAACCGAATCATAAGGATCACCCGTGACACGAAGATACCTGCCAATAAAAATCAGCAACAGACTTTCCCTGACTACGAACTCCTCAGCGGCATATTGAGCGACAATCTCCTCGACGTGCCTCGACCCGTAATTCCCTGAACCGTGGCCCTCCACCAGGTTGGTCAGACCGGGATAGGCGTCGATTAGCGCGGCCTCGACTTCGTATGCAACCTCTTCCCACGTGATCCCATGCCGGTGGACAACGTGACCAACCTCCAATCCGGAAGCTCTGATTTCATTGATCCGTTTCATTTTCAACTCGGATGCGTCTTCATTGTCTTCCTCATCCGAGGCAAGTGCGCCTTGGTTGACCGTGGAATTGTAATCTCCCCTGGCATGGGCGAAAATCCGGTTTCCTCTGCCCTTGCCGACGTAGAAAGTTTCGCCATTGCGCGGGTCAATCAGGCGATACACGTACCATCCCAGTTGCTCGGCAACCCCGGTAGGAAAGCTGTCCCTAGCCATGTCTGCCTCCTTCTCGCAATTCGGTAGAGGAAACATCCCTCCGAAATTCGCTTTCCGGTATCTCGGTGAACATGGGCGCGAAACCGGCGGGAACGTCCACGTCGGCCAGGGTTCGGAAGGCGCCGCCGTCGGCTCGCCCGGCGACGAGGAATCTGGCGCCGCCGGCCATCATTTCGGCCAGGGCCATAGGCATCGCAGTATCCCCTCCGTAGTAGCGGGGGGCCACCAGCCGCACCGCCGTATCCCAGCCCAGCAGGAATACGCTGCCGGGAAAGAGCGCCGCCTTTTTCTGGAAAGTCTCAGCGCGGGTCAGCACCACGGTATCGTCTGGGCCGAAATGGGCCAACCGCCGCACAACCTCGGCCTCTTCCAACGGCGGCTTGTCCACGTTTGCCACCGACAATTCGTAAGCGGCAGGATTGCCGATCATCCTGGCGGCGGCGGCCATCATTTCCCGGTGGCCCTCATGCAAGGGGTTAAAGGAGCCTGGCAACAGCGCCGGCGGAACATCTCCCTCGACGTCCAGCCCGCCCCCCGGCCGGCGCACCACCCAGCGGGCATCTCCAGCCAGCAGTTGCTCCAGCGGAGCGGGCCGCTCGGTACGCTCCAATTCCAAGATGTCTCCGGGGGTCAGGCCCAGGAGACGCCCCCACCCCAACACTTCCCCGGGGGAAGAGGGAGTAACTCCCAGCCCTGAAAATTCCGAAAGGGCCTGCACTATTAGGCGGCTCACCACATCCTCTTCGCCGGCCCGGTCGCGCAACCCCTTATGGAAGGTGAGGGACCAGGTGGCGGTGGCGTCAGCATCCCACGCCGACACGAAGGCACGATGCTCGCCCCGCCGGTAGCGGTCGGTTGCAATGGCGGCAGCGCAGGCCAGGCCCACGGCTGGGGAGTCGTCCTCAAGCTGCGCCCTCGCGCGCCGGAAGGCCCGTTGCGCCATCTGGCGGGCGGTCTCGGCCGCCGCCGACTGGGTTGGCTCGAAGCCGAGAAAGTCCCGCATCGCCAGCCGCCCGTAGGGAACGACGACTTCCAGAACCGTCCGTGATGCCCCGCTCACTCCCAGCAACCAGGCCACGGCCTGGGTTCCCGCGCCGGAGACGACTACCATTGCCTTGTGCGGCGTGGCGTGAAGCTGCTCGATTTGATGCCGCATGGTATCCAACACCAAAAGCATCCTCCGCTAGGTGAATTCGAGGTCTATCCCCGCGTTTGCGGGGGAAACTGGGTTCCTGCGTCGGACACTGCCAGCACGGTCGGCTTATCCCCGCGCGTACTAAACCATATCCAAGGTGAAATGCGCATTTATGCCAGGTAGCGTTTCATTGCAGGTGGACTCGCCGGCGCACGGGCGGTCCAGCCGGCGCACGGGCGGTCCAGCCGGCGCACGGGCGGTCCGGTCCACTGGTAGGGGCGGTCCACTGGTAGGGGCGGTCCACTGGTAGGGGCGGTCCACTGGTAGGGGCGGTCCACTGGTAGGGGCGGTCCACTGGTAGGGGCGGGTTTGAAACCCGCCCCTACGGTCGAGGCGCGAACCCTGACTGCGAATGGCTGTCCGCAAAATGTACATCCCACATCGGCTTTGGTTTAGTATTACAACGACGGATCACAAAAAAGGGACCTTGAGCGCCTCTTCACGTCGTCCGTCCACGCGCTTGACAGCTTTGTTGACTTGCTTTCCGCGAAGCGGTCGCCGGCCAAAAACTGACCAAATTGAGGAAGCGTCGTTGTAATACTAGGAAGGGGGCGAATACTGGTAATTCAACATAGTGGCGCGGGAAGCGGCTATTTCGCCGGCCTGCTTCTCATTCCAAGTCCGCATCCAGTCCTCGGGGATGCGCTGCCGCGCGTCGCGCCACCACATGGGCTGGCCTGCCCCTTGACTTGCCTGGGAGACGGTCCGCCCGTCCACCACCTCGGCCAGGAAGCAGGTCATATCGCCGCCGTCCATGGCGTTGACCACCTGGCAGTCCAGCCAGCCCCAGCAGTCGGCCAGCAGCGGGCTGCCCGTCTCTCCAGTCGAGTAATCCATACCCTTGAGCTTCTGGCAGTCCCGGCCTGAGCGCAGCCCAAAGTCTCGAATCCACTCCAGTTGCCCGGCCCTGGGGAAGTTCAGGGCGAAGGCGCCGCTCCGCAAAATCATCTCGTGGCTGTGGTTGGTTTTGTAGATTTGCGTAATGACTCTGGGGTGCTCCGCAACGATGCTGGCCCCGCCGATTGAGACGCAAATCTGCGCGTTTTCCTGCCCCTGCCACTGGCTGGAAACCGCAGCGATGGGAGACCATAGGATGCCCATCATGGGCGCGATTTTGCCGTAGTCCATTACGAAATCCGGCGCCTCCGCCCATCCACGACAACCCCGGCGTGGTTGTTCGGGGAGGCGTATTTTTTCTGGGAAGTATACCCCCCTGACAGCGGGCTTGTCGAACCGGAAGCGAGGAAGCAGAGGACACCGAGGGCGCCCCTACCCTAGCCTTAACCCCGGGGGAAGCGGGAACCAAAAAAGACCTCGCCGGACAGCTACCAGTCGGGTGAATGGTCCTTGGTTTCGTTGTGGGTCAGGCGCTGTTGCTTGGTTCCGTCGGCCCCCATAACCAGTATCTCGCTTTCGCCGAAAAGGTCGGAAACGAAGGCGATGCGATTGCCGTCGGGGGACCATACCGGGTCGGTGTCCTCCGCCTCATTGATGGTGAGCCTCTGCGGGGAAGTGTCCTCCCCGTCATTGGCGACGTAAATCTCCGCATTGCCGTCGCGGGTGGTGACGAAGACCAGGGTGTCGCCGTTTGGCGCCCAGGCCGGAGAGTGGTCCTCCTCTGGGGAGTTCAACCAGCGTTCCTCCACCACCTTGCCGCGCCAGTCTTCGTCATCCTCCGGCCGGACGAGGTAGATGTCCCTGTTGCCGAAGTCGTCCCGGACGAAGGCGATGACATCGCCGTCGGACGACCATGCCGGATCGCTGTCGGCGCCGTCGGTCAGTTGCAGCAGGTTGACCCCGCCGGGATTGCGCAGCCAGAGTCCCTGCTTGTCGTCTCCCCCGTGCCGGGAGAAAACCAGCCATTGCCCGTCAGGAGACCAGTCGCCCAGGCGCTCCCAGCCTTCGCCGGAAGTTATACGGGTCGCGCCGCCACCCTCCAACCCGGAGACGTAGATATCGGCCTCACCGTTGAAGTCTGAGACATAGGCCACCCGGTCGCCCTCGGGATTCCATAGGGGCGCCCCTTCGTTGCTCCCTGCGCCATCGCCCTCGGGCGAAACCGAAAGCGTCCCGCCTTGTCCTTCAATCAGTATAACCCTCACGTCGCGGTTGCCGGAGCCGTCGGTCACGAAAGCGATGCGCTCTCCGTCGGGCGACCAAACCGGGCCGAAGTCGGAATTCGGGCCGCGTTTCACCGCATTTGTTTCGCCGGAGTCCGCGTCGACGGTGTATATATCAGCGTTTCCGTCCACCTCGGAAACGTACACTACCGGGCGTTGCGAGGATCCCAGACTACCGCAGGCATTGAGGGCGACAACCACCGTCAACACCAGACACAGCAGATAGAGATAGAGACGTCTGGTCTTCCGGCAAACTGCTAACATTCCCCACCCCCGCCTTTCCGCCTGGGCCTTTCCGCCTGGTTCGTCAACCGGCTCCGGGCGGCTCCGGGAAATTATAGCCGGGAAACCAGCGGCCGCCAACGAGCGCCAGCAACGGAGTGGCGCTGGGCGCGACCGGCAGGGAGACTCACGAAACCGCCTTGACAGGAACCGCGGGCGGGCGGGAAACTAACCCGGAAAGCATTGGAAAGCATTGGGCCAATTCCTCGGACTCTCATTGAGCGCAAATTTAGGGTGGGAGGCACTGCCATGAAAGCGTTGGTTGGCGCGACTCTGATTGACGGCACGGGGGCCCCGGCTCTGGGGGATTCCGTCGTGCTGGTGGAGGCCGACCGCATCCAGGCCGCAGGCGCTCGCGGCGCGGTGGCCATACCGCCCGGCGCAGAAACAATAGACCTGTCCGGCATGACCCTCCTGCCCGGTCTCATCGACACCCACGACCACCTGGCCGACAAGAATTACAGCCTCCTCTCGCGCTGGGAACTCGAGGAGCCGGCATCGCTGGCCCACCTCAAGACTGCCAAGGCCATCGAGGACTCGTTGTTGGCAGGCTACACCACCATCCGAGATGCGGGCGGGCTGGACGCCGGGTTCAAGCAGGCCATCGCCGAGGGGTTGATTCAAGGGCCGCGCCTGCTTACCGCCGTGTCCATCATCTCGCCCACAGGCGGCATCGGCGACCGGGGCGCCCCATCCGGCCACCGCACCGCCTACGCCACCGACCCCATGCGCCCCGTCGGCGTCGCCAACGGCCCGGAGGCCGTCCGCTCAATGGTGCGCGAGATGGTGCGGGTGGGCGCCGACGTCATCAAATTCGCCACCACCGGCGGGGCCAGTTCCCGCCAGGGCCACGGCCCGAGGGACATCGCCTTCGGCCCCGACGAAGTAAAGGCGCTGGTGGACGAGGCCGCGGCCCAAGGCAAGCTGACAATGTGCCACGCCCTGGGCGGCCCCGGCCTGCGGATGTGCATCGAGGCCGGCGTCGGCTCCGTAGAGCATGGCTGCTACCTGGCCGACGACCCCGACCTGCTGAAGATGATGGCCGACAACAATACCTTCTTCACGCCGACCTTCGAGGTCTACGAGTTCCACTCAACCATCAGCGCACCCCACGTCAGGGCCCGCGCCGAGACGCTGTTCCACACCCACCAGGAGAGCCTGCACCGAGCCGTGGAAGCCGGGGCCAAGATCACCGCCGGCACCGACGCCGGAGGCTTCGTTCATGGCGACAATGCCCGCGAAATCGAGCTGATGGTGGAGCGCGGCCTGACGCCGATGCAGGCCATCCAGACCGCCACCGGCTGGGCCGCCGAGTGCATCGGGCTGGACAAGGAAATCGGAACCGTCGAGATGGGCAAGCAGGCCGACCTGCTGGCAGTGGCGGGCAACCCGCTGAAGAACATAGGCGTGTTGCGGGACAAGGAAGCCATCAAGCTGGTTATGCGGGGCGGCGTCGCCTGCATCGACAAGCTGCCCGTGCCGGTGGCCGCCTAGTGGGAACAGGGGAACGCCTCCACCCTGACTCTCCCCGAAGGGAGAGGGAATCGCCATGAGATTCCACGTCCTTACGCTCTTTCCCGAGGCCTTCGAGCAGCACCCCAGGCGGAGCGGAGCGGCGCCGGCGGCGCACGTGTCGTTCAGCATAGTGGGCCGTGCGGTGCATCGCGGGCAGGTCGCCATCAACGTCACCGACATCCGCGACTACACCCGCGACGCCCACGGCACCGCCGACGACTACCAGTTCGGCGGCGGGCACGGCATGGTGATGAAGCCGGAGCCGGTCTTCGAAGCCACGGAAGCCGCCCTGTCCGGCTATACAGCGCAGGAACGCGCTCAAATCCCGGTTATACTGCTCACTCCGCAAGGGGAGCTGCTCACTCAAAAGCTGGTCGAAGAACTGGCAACCGCCCCCGCCATCGCCCTCATCTGCGGCCACTACGCCGGGATGGACGAGCGCATCGCCGAAGGGTTGGCGACCCGCCAGGTGAGCATCGGGGACTACGTTCTCACCGGCGGCGAGTTGCCTGCCATGATAATCATCGACGCCGTAACCCGCCTGCTTCCCGGCGTGGCCGGCCCGTCCCATGCCGGAGACTCCATCACCACCGGGCTGTTGCAGCATCCCCTCTACACCCGGCCCGCCGAGTATCGCGGAATGCCGGCGCCCGATGTGCTGCTCTCAGGCCACCATGCGGAGATAGACCGCTGGCGGCGGCGCAAGTCCCTGGAGCGCACCCTGGCCCATCGTCCAGACCTTCTCGCCACTGCCCCGCTGACATCCGACGACCTGCGCTATCTGGCCGCCCTGGGATATGAGCCTGATGCCCAAGTCTGACTTCAGGTTCCACACCGAGTTTCGTGTCCGCTGGATGGAATGCGACGCCCAGGGCATCGTGTTCAACGGCGCCTATCTGGGCTATCTCGAAGTTGCCCAAGCCGAGTACTACCGCAACCTCGGCATCGGCATCTACCACCTTCCCAGGTCCGGCTACTTCGACCTGGCCGTGGTCAAGACCACCATAGAATTCAAGTCCCCGGCCTTCGTGGACGAAATCATCCAGGCCTACGTTCGGGTGTCCCGCTTTGGCAACACCAGCATGGATATGCAGATGGAGCTGTGGCGACCAAACCCCGAGCTACAGCTCACCACCATCGATGCGGTATACGTCGGCTACGACGCGGCCACAGGAGCCACCCGCCGGGCGCCGGATGACTTTCGCGAACTTATCGGTCACTACGAGGATACTGGCGAAGTCCTGCCCCTTTCCCGATTCCCGGAACTGGACCGGGCAATGACCATAGTCACTGCCCCCAAGCCTTCTCCGTGAGGAGGCAGGCTCATTATTGACGGAAATCGTCGCAGCGAATAGACTTGGTGTAGTCTCCCCTTTCGGCCAGTTGAGGAAAAGCGGAGGTGGCATCGCCCTATGGCCCGACTTTTCGACCTGCACATACACACCACCAAAGGCAGCAGCGACAGCAGCCTTACCCCGGAAGACATGGTGCTGGAAGCCGACAGGCTGGGTCTGCGCGGCCTTTGCATCACCGAGCACGCCGGGCCGTGGGACCGCCACGAGTTTCAGAAGTTCGCCGCCCTCCACAGCGTAGTCCTGATACGCGCCATGGAGGTAGAGACCGATATGGGCCATATGCTGGCCTTTGGGTTGGACAAGTACCAGGCAGGTTTCAACAAGGCTACAGAACTGCGCAAGGCGGCCACCGCCGCCGGGGGCTTCGTCATCACCGCCCATCCTTTCCGGGGGGTGTTGAGCGGCAACGGCAACCGCTCCCGCGCCCTCATTTACCAGTCAGTCCCCGACGATCTGCCCCAAGCGCCCGAGGACGCCCTGGACCACCCGGTGTTCAAGCTGGCCGACGCCGTGGAGGTTGCCAACGGTGGCACCGTAGACCGCGAGAACGAATTCGCCCTGAAGGTGGCCGGCCTGCTGCACCTGCCGGTGACCGGAGGGAGCGACGCCCACTCGCTCCACGGTCTCGGTAAGTTCGTGACCGAGTTCCATGACGAGATAACCACCGAGGCCGAGTTCCTCAAGGCGCTGCACTCCGGGCAGTATCATCCCGTGGTTGGTCTGCGCAACGGCGCAATCAGGCGCTTTTCCGCCTGAATTCCTGTCCTTGTTGCTGACACGACGCCCTCGAACCTCAGTTGCGTCCGTGCTAAACTCCTTTTGAGCGTCCTCACCCCAGCCCTCTCCCGGAGAGAGGGGATGTGGCGGTGCGGAACGGGATTGTAATGGACGGGGCGGGCCGGGAGACAGAGAAGGTGCAAAGCGCCAGACAAACGCGAGATGAACCGATTTCCCCACTGGAGCAGACTTGCGTTTCCATTGACTTGGAAACCACCGGCCTTAGAGCCGAATCCGACGCTATACTCGAAGTCGGGGCGGTGCGGTTCCGGGGCGACGCAGTCCTTGACACGTTCCAGACATTCATAAATCCAGGCCGCGAAATCCCCGAGTTCGTTCAGCGATACACCGGCATCACACCGCAGGACATCCGCCGCGCCCCGTCCTTTTCGCAGATACGGGACGAGCTGGGGGAGTTCATCGGAAGCAGCCCTGTTGTCGCCCACAGCGTGAATTTTGACCTGGGGTTCCTGGAATCCCACGGCCTGCCGCTGGCCAACCCCGCCTTCGATACCCTCGACCTTGCCACCGTATTCATGCCCTTCCAGCGGCGCTACTCCCTGGCCTGGCTGATAGACGAACTGAGCATCAGGCCCGAGCAGGCGGCGCGGGACCAGCGCAGCCATCGCGCGGTGTACGACGCCCTAGCCCACAAGGAGCTGTATATCAGGCTGCTCCGCCTGGCCGAACAGCAGGACAGCGGACTGCTGGCCTATATGTCGGAACTGGCGCGGCGGAGCAACTGGCCGCTCCACCCCGTCCTGTCCGGGCTGGCAACTGCCCAGCAGCAGCGCAGCGCCGAACAGGCCGGGATGACGTCGCCGTCGTCGGTGGGGCCGACAGGGCTGAACTTGGAGCTTCTGGCGCAGCGGCTGGCCCCACCCCCCTCCGTGAAAACGGGTGACAGCCCCGACAACTCCCTTAAGGACGCCGGAGAAGACCGGATTCATGGGATGTTGGGGCCGCAGGGTATCTTTGCAAATGCCTTCAGCGGCTTTGAGCATCGCCGGGAGCAGGAGGAGATGCTCGATGCGGTTACTGCGGCCATCTACAACCAGCGGCACCTGATTATCGAAGGCGGCACGGGTGTGGGAAAGTCCCTGGCCTACCTGCTGCCGGCGGCCCTCTTCGCCGTGTCCAAGGGCCAGCGGGTGGTTATATCCACCAACACCATCAACCTCCAGGAGCAACTCATCGGCAAAGACATTCCGGCCCTGCAAGGCGTGCTGGAAGAGGCGGGGCTGCTGGAACCAGGCGCCCTGAAGGTGGCCCTGCTCAAGGGGCGGGCCAACTACCTCTGTCTGCGTCGCTGGCGCCAGTTGTCCCGCAGCGACACACTGTCCATAGAAGACGCCAAGCTGCTGGCCAAAACGTCGGTATGGCTACAGGACACGGCATCGGGAGACCGCGGTGAGGTGAATCTGCTGGGCCGCGATGCCGTGACCTGGAATCACGTATCGGCGGGGGAGAAGGGCTTCTGCCTGGATATGCGTGACGGTTCGCCGTGCTTCCTCCGCGCCGCCCGCCAGCGGGCCGAGCAGGCCCACATAATCGTAGTCAACCACGCATTGCTGATGACCGACCTTGCCTTTGGCGGCGGCCTGATTCCCGAGTACCAGAACGTAATCATTGACGAAGCGCATCACCTGGAGGACGCGGCGACCAGCCAGTTCGGATTCGAGCTGACGCAAGGCGACCTGGAGCAGGCCTGGGAACCCGCCGCTCGCCTCTCCCACACCGTGCGGATGGACCTCACAGCATCGCCCCCGGACACGGCGGAGGCGGACAAGGGCCACGCCACAATTACCGCGCTGGAACTCGAGGGGCCCCGTCTGCGCGAGTCGTGGGACCTTCTGTTCACCGCGCTGGAAATGCTGCATTCCGGCCAACGCAAGGGCGCTGGCTCGAAAGGGAGGCAAGGAGACCAAAACCAGCTTCTCTTCACTCCAGACGTGCGCAGCAATTCGGCTTGGTCTGAACTGCACCTGGCTTGGGAAAATCTGGACGCGCGACTCAATCAGGCCAAGACTTCGGTCAGGAACCTTCGCGGCTTCCTGGATTCAACGCGGCTCCCGGCCGAACCGGACCAGCAGGCCCTGGCAGTGGAAGCCGCATCGCTGGAAGACGGCATCGAAGCGCTGGCCTCCCGCCTCAGGGCCGTACTCGACGAGGCCCGCGAGGACGAAATTCACTGGATTACCGTAAATCCCAATCAGGCCAGCATTTCCCTGCATTCCGCGCCGCTGGACGTCAGCCCCTATCTGTCGGATAAGCTGTTTTCGGAAAAGGACTGCGTGGTGCTGACCAGCGCCACTCTAAGCTCCGGCGGCGATTTCGAGTACCTGAAGCGGCGCGTCGGCGTCATGGATGGGACCGGCGAACTCTTGGTTGGCTCGCCCTTCGACTACGAAAGGGCGGTGCAGGCCCTGATACCCGACGACATACCCCAGCCCAACGCCAGCGGATACGTGGGCGCTGTGGCCGACGTGCTGGCCCAGTTGGGGCAGCGGCTGCAAGGGCGTACCCTCGCCCTCTTCACCTCCCACTCGTCGTTGCGGGCCGTGGCGCAGCGGCTGCGTCCGCTGCTGGAACCCCACGGCATCCCGGTGCTGGCCCAGGGCGTTGACGGCTCGGCTCCCTACCTCATGTCGGCCTTCGCCGATGAGCCGGGCAGCGTACTGCTGGGAACCGCCAGCTTCTGGGAGGGTATAGACCTGCCCTCCGGCCTGCTCAAGGCGCTGGTCATCACGCGCCTGCCCTTTCAGGTGCCTTCCGACCCCATCGTCCAGTCCCGCTCCGGCCTGTATGACGACCCCTTCAACGAATACTCCATTCCCAACGCGGTGCTGCGCTTCCGGCAGGGCATCGGTCGCCTGATTCGCAACAAGGAAGACCAGGGAACCATCGTGGTGCTGGACTCCAGAATCTCCACCCACGGATACGGGCAGGCTTTCCGCAATTCCATGCCCCCGTGCACCCTGGTCCCGTGCCTGTCGGCCAACGTCGGCACCCTAGCGGAGCGCTGGCTGGAAAGGGGACGCCGTGGCACCCGCCTTCGCTAGTTTCGAGGCAGGGCAGCCGCTGGACCTGGAAGCAAGCCTGCTGGGCGGCCAGGCCCACCGCTGGAAGCGAGAGGGTGATTGGTACTGCGGCGTTCTCCGGGGCAACTTGGCGCTTCTTCGCCAGAAGGGGCAGACCGTTGAGTTTCACGGCAGCCCGGCTGGACGCGAGGGGCTGGACTCCCTGCTCCGCTCTCACCTGCGGCTGGACGACGACCTGGAGGCGATTCAGGCCGAAATCACCGGCGACGCCAATGTGGCGGCCCAAGTCCGCCGCTTCCCTGGCCTGCGGGTGCTGAGGCAGGAACCATGGGAGTGCCTGGTAGCCTACATCTGTTCCGCCAACTCCAACATCGAGACCATCCATCTCAACATGGAACGGCTGTCCAACGAGTTCGGCGAGCTGCTTACCTTGCCCCACCCGGATCCTGCACCCCAGAGCGACGGGTTTGTCCGGCGGTACGCCTTCCCAAAGCCCGCAGACCTCGCCGAGGCGGGGGAGATGGAGTTGCGGCGGTTGAAGCTGGGATTCCGCGCCCCCTACGTCCACCAGGCCGCCATTGCCGTCGCAGAGAAACGCCTCGACCTCGACCATCTGGTAGCGGCCTCATACCCCGAAGCCAAGGCCGAGCTGATGGCCCTCAAAGGCATCGGCGACAAGATAGCCGACTGCATCGCGCTGATGTCGCTGGAAAAAATGGAATCCTTCCCCATAGACGTGTGGGTGCGCCGCGCCCTGGCCGACTGGTACTTCCCCGGCCATAAGACGCCCACGAACCGCGTCCTGCTGGAGTGGGCACAGGGATACTTCGGACGCTATGCGGGCTACGCCAACCAGTACCTCTTCCACGGGAGGCGGCTGCGGGACAAGAAATCAGACAAGGCGGAAAGTGACTAGGCCAGCTTCGCCATCACTGCGACGGCAATCGAGACCGCCGCGCTGACTGCCGCCGCCAATAGGAGCAACTTCAGGCAGCCGGGCCTCTCCCCCTGACTGCGTTGCGCCCGCCTGTGATCCCATGGGGTGACTTGATGGCGGCCCGACCACACGCCGCGCCGTCTGCGCCGGGCGTCCCGCTCGGCCTGCTCCAGCCCCAGACCATGCCCTCCGTATCTGCTGTACCATCGGGCCAAACCCTGCTCCACCATCAGACGGTTGATTGAGCGGCGGCGGTCCATTGCCCGGTAATACAGGACACCGACCAGCCTTCCGTATTGGTCGGTGTCCATTGCTTCCATAATCAGGTCGTCCCGGTTCCACACGAGCCGCCGCAGATAGTCGCGCGCTGCCTCTCCGTGCGGCTGGTCATGCTCAGGGGCGTCTATTGCGTAGAGCCGGGCGCGAAACCGCTCGTCCCCGCCCGATTGCGAAGGGCGCAGGACCAGCGAGTCCCCGTCCTGCACTGAAATGACTCTCACCGGAAACGGACGACCGGGCCGCGGTTCGTGACGACGCCGGTTTCTCGCCGGGCGCCCGCCGCCAAGCAGCCGTCGCAGCAGCCGTCGCAACAACGCCCACCTCCTGCCCTCTGTCCTGTGCCTGCCGAAGGGACGGCGGACGTTAGCTCTGGGTCAGCAGCAGCTTCCCGAAGAAGCCGGTCGCCTCCATTGCGTGGTGGGCGGCGGCGGCATCGGAGAGCGGGAAGGCGCGGTCAACAACGGGACGGACTGCGCCGCGATTGAGCATCTCCACTATCTGCCGCATATCCTCCTTCGTTCCCATGTAGACGCCATAGACCTCTTTCTGCTGACTGAAAAGCAGGCCGAGGTGAAGCTCGGCGCGCAGTCCCGTGGTCGCGCCGCAGATTCCGTAGCGTCCGCCGGGCCGCAGCGAGGCGAAGGCAGGCCCGAAGAAATCCGCGCCCACATGGTCAACTACGCAGTCAACCCCGGCCCCGCCGGTTATCTCACGAACGCGCTGGCGAATGTCTTCCTCGGTGTAGTTGATTACCTCGTCGGCCCCCAGTTCCCGGGCCTTTGCCGCCTTCTCGGCGGTGCTGGTGGTGGCGATGACCCTTGCCCCGATAACGTCCTTCGCCATCTGGATGGCGGCAGTGCCCACGCCCGCCGACGCCGACAGCACCAGAACGGTCTGCCAGGGCTTGAGCTGCAAGCGGCGCACCAGCATATTCCACACCGGCAGGTAGGTGGTGGGGATGGCGGCGCCCTGCTCGTAGCTCACCCCGCCCTCGATAACATGGGCATTGGACGCTGGAACGCTCAGATACTCGGCGTAGCTGCCGTCGAGGGCGCTGCCGAGGAACTGGGAGCGGCGGCACAGGTCATCCTGCCCGGAAAGGCAGGCAGCGCACTGCTGGCAGGACAGCCGTGGGTTAATCACCACCCGGTCGCCTTCCTTCAGGCCCGCCACACCGGAACCGACGGCTGCCACTTCACCGGCGCAGTCGCCACCCAGTATCAGGGGCGGCGGAAACTGCCGCTCCAGTCCCCGGTCTCCCGCCCTGGTGTAGAGGTCCAGGCGGTTCAGGGCCGTGGCCCACACCCGCACCTTCACCTGTCCGGGCGCAACCTCCGGTTCCGGGAGTTCGCCGAAAGTCAGAACCTCGGGGCCACCGTGGGCCTCGATATACACCGCTTGCATCAGTGGTCGCCTCCTGTCGGTTAGAAAACGGTTGCTCGGTTACTCTCTCCGAGGGGGTGAGGAGTTCAGGGACGCCTTCCGTAGAAACAGTCATCGCAGAGAAACACGATGGCGAGAGCGTCCTCATGGCTTCCGATGCGCCCGCACTGGGGCGCCAGCGAGTCCTGGCTCCACGGCTGATGAAACTTGCCGCCGCACATCTGGCAGGAAGTCTCGTTGAAACCGTCCAGCGCGTCCCCGCAGATGATGCAGGATTCCAGTTCGCCTTGTTCTTCAGGGTCGCCTTGTTCTTCAGGTTGTTCGGCCATAGTTCATCCTGAGCTTGTCGAAGGACTCAACTCATCAATGGGAGCTGGGAGCTACTTCGTCAAGTTAGCCTTGCTCCGGGCCAGTAACTCCCGGGCCAGGGCCGTTTCATCTTCCTCGGTGGCAGCTTCGCCGTCCAGCCGGGCGGTCAGCAGCCGGGACATGATTTCCCCCACTTCCGGCCCCTGCGTAGCGCCCATCTCCAGCAGGGTCTCCCCCGAGAGTCTGGGACGCACGTACCGCCATTCGTCAGCATACCGTCGCAGGGCGGCAGACACCACGGGATCCCCGGAGAGCTTCGCATAAGCCGAAACCGCCGCTGGCTCCAGTGCCGCCAGAATTCCGGCCAGTTCAGAGGGGCGCGCGGACGCTGTTCGGATTTTCGGCTCCGCTTCCCTTGCAGCAATGGTATCACGCACCAGGGTTGCCCTGCGTCCCGACAGGCGCAGACGTTGAATCACGTTTTCCGCTTCCGAAGCCCCTAGCGGAGCGAACAGCGCGGCCAGCCAATCGTCGGCCTGCGGGGATTCACCCGGCAGGCCGACCAGCTTCCGCAGGCCCGCCTCTTCCCTGGCGCTTGCCTTGCCAAGGGACGGGTGGATGCCCGCCAGCAACCCCAATTCCGCCGCCCGTAGCAGGGGAAGGCCCGGGGCGGCTTCATCCAGAATCCGCTCCAGTTCATGACGCCACCGGTCGCCGCTCACTGCGTCCATGTGTCCGTTGGCTATGGCTGCGGTCATTTGCGACAACGTGCTTCCCCCTATGCGGAAGCCGAATCGCTGCTCGTAGCGCACGGCGCGCAGCATCCGCGTCGGGTCGGCGGCGAAGCTCCGGGGATGCAGCGCACGGACTACTCCGGCGCTCAAATCGTCGAGACCACCCAGGGGATCAATCAGCCTGCCATCCTCCGGGGAAAGCGGCAGCGCCATGGCGTTGATGGAAAAATCTCGGCGGGCCAGGTCATCCGTGATGCTTCCCGGTGTAATCCGGGGGAGCTGACCAGGCTTCGAGTATGTTTCCCGCCGGGCGGTCACCAGGTCGATGCGGGTCCCGCCGGAAACCACCGTTGCCGTGCCAAAACGCGAGTGAGTGGTGAGCCGCCCGTCCATGAGCTCCGAGATCCGTCGGGCCAACTCCACGGCGTTACCCTCGACGGAGAAGTCCAGGTCCAGCACCGCCGCACCCAGGAGAGCATCTCGCACCGGCCCCCCCACAAGGTAGACGGGCAAACCTGAATCCTGCGACAGTTGGATCACCGCTTCCAGCGCCCATCGCCGCCCACCGTCAAGGCTGACGGCCAACGAGTCGAGGGACAGGGAGCGGCCGGCGAGAAACGACGTGAGGGGGCCTCCATACGGCACGGCGGCAACACCGGAACGAGGAATAGGCAAGGTCAAGCAGACCGGGGAGGGAAATTATAGCACAGCCAGGGGTTTCGCCTGGGAGCATCGCCCACCAACTGCCAGGGTTATCTAATTCTCACTCCCCCTTATCTGATATAATTCTCACCCCATCCAAGGGGAGTGTCGGTATGAGAGTGGATTCTTGACGGCGGCGCAATGTCCGTTCACGAAAGGGTATGTCCACGCCCTAACGCTCCCCCGGAGCAGGAGGGAACGGCAATAAGGGCGTGAGCCAACTGCTTCAGGCTCCGGCGTCAATGCCGCTTTGACAACGGATGTTGGCGTGGCTACAATTCAGGCAGGATGGCTCCTCATCCTCTGCGGATGGCTTGGAGACCCAAAACCAGCGGGAGGCAGGACATGGCCGAGGCTGAGTTCACAACTTTCTACGATTTCCGTTGACCATTTGTCTACAATGCCAACATGTGGTTGGCAAAGGTTCGGGAACTGACTGGACAGCCCATTGAGGTTGACTGGCAGCCCTTCTCCCTGTCGCAGGTCAACAACAAGGATGGCGACAATGTCTGGGAGAGGCCCGAGGTCATCGCCGGCGACGATCCCATCCTCTTGGCCCACAAGGCCGGGCTGGCCGTCAAACGCCAGGGCAAGGAGGCCTTCGAAACCTTCTTCATGGCCCTGCTCAAGGCCCGCCACGAGGACAAAGCCGACCTGAACGACCAGGCCGTTATCGACGCGGCCGGTACCGCTGCCGGGATCGACATGGCCCGTTTCCGGGAAGACATCTCCGACCCCGACCTGCTGCGTGAGCTGGCGGAGAGCCACACCAAGGCAGTGGATGAGTACGGCGCTTTCGGAGTGCCCACCTTCGTTTTCGACAACGGCAACTTCGCCTTCCTCAAGATGTTCATCCCGCCGGCAGAACAGTCGGTGGAAATTTACGACAACCTGATGAAGTCGATGAGCGAGTTTGTGCACGTCGGCGAATTCAAGCGCCCGCAACCGCCGTGGCCTCATGGGGTCATCTAAGCTCCCCCTAGATCGGCCGCAGGGCTATCGTGGCGACATTTCCGCGTCGATGCTGGGGTTCCAATCTAGGGACCCCAGCCTTTTTCAGCGCGCCTTGGTGCATCGTTCCTATTGCAACGAACACGACCAGGACGCCACAGATTCCTACGAGCGCCTGGAGTTTCTGGGGGACGCGGTTCTGGAGCTGATTATTTCGGCCCACCTGTACCGCCAGTTCCCGGAGGCCGACGAAGGTCAGCTTACCAAGGCACGGTCGTCGCTGGTGCGCGATGAAGTGCTCGCGCAGGTGGCCCGCAGGCTGGGCTTGGGTGATCTCCTGCTGGTGGGGCGCGGCATGGAAGACTCCGGAGGACGTAATCAGGATTCGGTTCTGGCAGCCGCGATGGAGGCGGTTATAGCCGCGGTCTATCTCGACCAGGGACTGGAAGTAGCCCGCGAGTTCATTGGCCGGCACATGGCCCCGGAACTGGCGGATATGGCTCGCGATGGGGGAGGCGGAAGCCTTAATCTGGCACAGAGTCCGAAATCCCTCCTCCAGGAACTGCTCCAGGGCCGGGGACAGCCTGCACCCACCTACCGCCAGGCCGGTCGTGAGGGTCCCGACCACAGCCCGCTATTCAGCGTCGAGGCAGTCGTCGGCGGCAAGGTAATCGGCGCTGGCCGGGGCGGCAAGAAGTCTGAGGCGGAGCGGGCCGCCGCCGCTGCCGCGATCGGGCTGTTGCAGTCGGCCCAGAATCAGGACGCCGACGATGCGGATTCAGGGTCTTTGACAGCCAGCCTACCTTAAGCTCATTGTTAAAGCGGCGACGAATACGGTATGTCCACGGAAATCAGCTGGAACTCCGGCCGCTGGCCCCAGTCGCCGCGTCGCTACTGCGGCGGCTCGGCTTGCACCGAAAAAGTTAAACCCGGTGAGTCATGCTTCGACTGTTTCGACGTAATCGTCAGGAAGAAAAGAAGGCAACCGAGCAGGCCGTCAAGCCCAGCCGGGATCGCTGGTTCGGCCGAATAGTCGGACTGCTGCGCTCCCGCCGCCTGGACGACTCGGTGTGGGACGAGATCGAAGAAATTCTGATTTCTTCGGATGTCGGCGTCGAGACTTCCCTCCGCGTCATCGAAGGATTGAAGGGGAGAGTTAAATCGGGAGAACTGGAGTCTCCTGATTCGGTTACGGCGGCGCTGAAGCAGGAGTTGGCCCAAGACCTGGTGTCGGATTGGGATGCCCCCGCTTCGGGCGGAGACGGTTCAGCACACCCTTATGTTATCCTGATGGTCGGCGTCAACGGCGTGGGCAAAACCACCAGCATCGGCAAGCTGGCGCACCACTTCACCCAGTCGGGGCGGCGGGTGATACTGGGGGCCGCCGACACTTTCCGCGCCGCCGCCGCTGAGCAGTTGGAAATCCTCGGCGAGCGGGTTGGCGTAGGCGTCATCAGGCACACGGCGGGGGCGGACCCCGGGGCCGTGGCCTACGACGCCTACCAAGCCAGCAAGGCCCGGGGAGCCGACGTTCTGATAATAGATACCGCCGGACGTCTGCATACCAAGTCGAACCTGATGGAAGAGTTGCGCAAGATTCACCGGGTTCTCAATCGCCAGGACCCGACTGCGCCCCACGAAGTTATTTTGACACTGGACGCCACCACGGGACACAACGGTCTGGCACAGGCCAAGTCCTTCAGCGAGGCGGTGGACTGCACGGGAATCTTCCTGGCCAAACTGGACGGCACGGCCCGGGGCGGCATAGTAATTGCCATCCGACAGGAGTTGCAGGTGCCCATCATGTTCATAGGCACCGGCGAGGGAATGGCCGACATGGCCCCCTTCGACGCCAACGACTTTGTGGACGCACTACTTGAGCCGGTGTCCTAGCCGGTCTCCCCTGACGCCGCTGCGCTGCCCAGCGGGGTGAGCCATGGCCGACGCCGTTGTATGGTTTCTTACCGTCGAGGCGCTGGGGATGGCGGCTCTTCCGTGGGCCTACTGCCTCTTCCGCTTCCTGCCCGATCGCGGCCTGTCTCTGGCCAAGCCCGCCGCCTTACTGTTTATCTCCTATGCGGTCTGGTTGTTCGGGCTTACACACCTGCTGCCCAACACTCAACTGACCATCTGGGCCGTTTTCCTATGCCTCGCAGTGGGCTCGGCATGGCTTGCCGGGCGCCGATGGGAAGAAATGCGGGACTTCCTGCGGCGCAACTGGACCGCTCTGATAATCGCAGAGTTGGTCTTCGTCGGGATGTTCCTGGTGTGGGCGGTGGTGGTCTCCGGCTCACCAGGCATCACCCACACGGAAAAGCCGATGGACTTCATGCTGCTCAACGCCGTTTCTCAGTCCCGGTTTTTCCCACCGGAAGATCCATGGCTGTCGGGCCACTCCATCAGCTACTACTACTTCGGCCACATCATCATGGCGACGCTGTCCAAGATGAGCGGAGTAGCGACTTCCGTCGGCTACAACCTGAGCATAGCCACGCTCCCTGCGCTGGCGGGAGCGGCGTGCTTCGGACTGCTGTACAACCTGGTCCGCCTGGCCGGGGGCAGCTTCCGATGGGCGAAGGGAGTTGGCGCGGCGGCCCCGGCGCTTATACTGCTGACCGGCAATCTGATGGGGGCGCTGGAATTCGTCCGCCTCCGGGGATGGGCCGGCGCCGGATTCTGGGACTGGGTGTCCATCGAAGGCCTGAACGCCGGGGCTGCTGCGGGTGGCGCATTTCCCGGCGAGTTCTGGTGGTGGTTCCGCAGCACGCGAGTCATCGGCGCTGCATCCGATGGAGCGGCCCTTGACTATACCATTACTGAGTTTCCGGCCTTCAGCTTTCTACTGGGCGACCTGCACGCCCATGTTCTTTCCATTCCCTTCCTGCTGCTGGCAGTCGGAGCGATTCTGAACCTCTACTCTTGCGGGGCGCGCCTGGAACTGGCCTGGCTGCGTTATCATCCGGCGCAGGCGGTGGCGGTGGCCCTGTCGGGCGGGGCGCTGGCTTTCATCAATTTCTGGGATTTCCCGACGTTCCTGGCGATATTGGGGGCGGCGTTGATGCTGAAGGGCTGCCGCGACTATCCCGGTTCCCTGCTTCAGGCGGTAATCGCGGCGGCAACGGTCTTCCTGCCGGTGTTCCTTCTGGCCGTAGCCCTGTTTGTACCCATATATTTCACCTTCAGCGGTCAGACATCGGGGGTGCTGCCGTTGCGGGAAGTGGCTACCCGTCCCTTCCTGCTGTTCATCGTGCTGGGGCTGTTCATCCTGCCGTCCCTGGCGCTCCTGGCACAGCAGCTTCTTCGGACGCGGCGGCCGGAACCCGGCGATGTTCCGGTGGCCGTGGTGTCCCTTTTTTTGGCGGTGATCCCATTGGGCATCTGGATGGCGACGGCCTTTTTGTTCGCCCTGGTAACCGACGGCGCGGGAGCGGCCTTTGCCGACCTGGGCCGCCGGCTGACCCTGGCGGCGCCGGGCGCCATCGTCGTGGGCGCCGCCGCCTTCTGCGCTGCGATGCTGGCGCGACGGGGAAGGGAACCGGCTTCATCCTTTGTGTTGATGCTGGTCGCACTGGGATTCTTCCTCATCATGATTGCCGAGTTGTTTCACATCGTGGACTCCTTCGGCGGAGCCTGGCGGCGGATGAACACGGTGTTCAAGGTCTACTATCAGGCATGGCTCCTCCTTGGCGTCGCGGCCTCATTCGCTGTGTACTCCCTGTGGGCGAATCGCCCGCGCCTCCCGGACTTTTGGCGGTGGCATCCCTTCCTGGCCCGGGCCGCCCGGGCCGGACGCTACGGGGGCGCAGCAGGGCTGGCTGTTCTGGTGGCAGCGTCGTTTTACTACACGGTTGGGGCGGCGCTGGACCGCGGCGGAGCCTACGGCGCCCCGCCCGAGGGCCACACGGTGGACGGCCTGGCTTATCTGAAGGTCCAAGAACAGGGCGAGTACGAAGCCATCGCATGGCTCCGGGACGAAGCGCCGCCCGGACGAATCGTCGAAGCCGTGGGCGACGACTACTCCCGCTACGGCAACATATCCGCCAGCACGGGACTGCCCACTCTGCTCGGCTGGAAGGGCCACGAGCTCCAGTGGAGAGGATCCTCCGAACTCTTCGCGGGACGGGAGGAGGACGTAGCCGCCATATACTCCGGCGGAGACCCCGACCGGGCGTTGCGGTTGCTGAACGACTACGGTGTGCGTTACGTTTACCTGGGGAGCCGGGAGCGCGCGGCCTACGGCGTTTCCGCCCTGCCGGAATACGACAGCTTCCTGAAAACCGTTTTCCAGCGTGACGGCGTATTAGTATACGAAGTTAGGGATGACCCAAGCCCATGAATACAGCAGAACCGGAATTTTCTGAAAATATGGACGAAGTGACTGCCACGGTAGAGTGCAGTTCTGTCGGCGTGGGCCCTCACCCTGACCCTCTCCCTCCGGGGGAGGGAACAATTGGTTCCGCCATAGAAGAAAGCATTGGGGAAAGCCCCCGGCGCTGGGGCTGGCTGGAGATGGCGTTCCTGGCTGTTATGGTGGCGGCCCTCGGCCTGCGGTTGTTCGAGCTCGGCGGGCGGCCGATGCACTATGATGAGGCCATCCACCTGCACTACGGCTGGAAGCTGGCCAACAGCGCCG
This sequence comes from Dehalococcoidia bacterium, assembly GCA_965261945.1. Classification (GTDB taxonomy): domain Bacteria; phylum Chloroflexota; class Dehalococcoidia; order Lucifugimonadales; family UBA3495; genus VXOI01. The sequence goes on along the minus strand of CBDHEF010000002.1, from coordinate 378,193 downwards.
GTGGGCTACTGGGATGGCCCTGGATCTTCGGCACCGACTACATTCACTCCGCCTGGATGCACGGGCCGTTCCAGATAGAGATGACCGCGGTCATCTTCACCATCTTCGGCGACACCGACTTCACATCCCGTCTGGGTTACGTCCTGTTCGGTACGGCGCTGGTGGGACTGCCCTACTTCCTGCGCGACCACATCGGACGGCATGGCGCACTCATCGCCGCCGTGATGCTGACGCTCTCGCCGTCGCTTCTGTACTTCAGCCGGTTCGGGCGCAACGACATCATAATGATGTTCTGGGCCGTGGCCCTCCTCATTCTGCTGTGGCGATACCTGCACAGCGGGCGGCGGCTCAACCTGTACGTCGCCTCGGCGTTACTGGCCCTGATGTTCGCCACCAAGGAGACAGCCTACCTGCTGGTGGCGATCTTTGGGTTCATCGTCTTTCTGGCCGCCCTGCCGGAGCTTCGAGCGTGGCTCAGCGGGCGGGCCGCGCTGACGCGGGAAGGAACGCCGGTGGCCCTGCTGCTGTTGCTGACAACGCTGACCCTGCCGCAATGGTCCGCCGCCATTGCCCTGTTTCAGGGGTTGATGGGCCTGACGCTGGCCAACCCCGACCCCCTGACCGGAAACAATGTTGCCAACGCCGGCGGCGCTGCCGGATTGACCGGCGCCCCTGCCTGGCAGGGCGGCGCGCTGCTGCTTCCGGTGGCCAATGTCCCCTGGATAGTCCACGGCCTTGTGGTCGTCGCGGGTTTCTCGTTCCTGCTCTGGTTGTTAAGCCGCGGGCCGCTCAATCCGGAGCGGGTGGCCGGGCAGATTGGCGCGCCGGTGATGAGCGCCTTCGCCTTTGCCTGGCTGCTCTTTCGCCCCTACTCCGCCGCGGACCCGGACAGCGGCGTATTGCGAGCAGCGGACTGGACGATTTTCCTGGCGGCGCTGGTGGTCACTGCGGGGTGCCTCTTCTGGAGCCGCCTTTCGCTGGGACGGGCCTCGCTTATGGCCCTGGCTCCGGCGGCAGTCGCTGTTCTATATTCGGTGCTCTTCACGCCGGCGCTGGACGTTCAGGGCCTCATAAACGGGGTGCTGCCGGGAAGCATGAGCATCGGGGCGGTAGGCGAAGGAGTCCCGGCCAACTATGTAGTTGCCGTTCTGACCCTCACGGGCGCCCTGGTGATTTCGGCGGCGGTCGGCATCTGGTGGCTGGGCCGCGCGTGGCTTATATGCGGCGGCATCTTCTACCTAATCTGGACGGCCCTGTACACCACCATGTTCACCAACCTGTCCGGGGTATTCACTGGCTTCTGGCAGGGCATGGGGTACTGGATTGCCCAGCAGGACGTGGCCCGGGGCAATCAGCCCTGGTACTACTACTTCGTCGGGCTGTCGGTTTACGAGTTGCTGCCGCTGGTCTTCGGAATCGCCGGGTTGGTGTACTACTTCCGGCGTCAGGACGTTACGGGGCTTGCCTTGGCGCTCTGGGCCGTTCTTTCCCTGGCCGCCTATACTGTCGCGTCCGAGAAGATGCCCTGGCTGCTGGTGAACATCACTACGCCCCTCATCCTCCTGGCCGCCAAGTACCTGGGGGAGGTCTCAGGCCGGGTGGACTGGCGGGCCATCGTGGAACGCGGCGGCGGCCTTATGGCAGCGGCCCTGCTGGGGCTGGCGCCACTTATCGCCGTGGCTGCTGTCTTTCTGTTTCGCCAGTACATTGATCCAGCGCTGCCCTTCACCCTGGAACACTGGCTGCTGCTGGCATCAACCATTGCCGCCGCCTTCGTGGCCGCCTTCGTCTTCCGGCTATCGGGGGCGCAACGGGCGGCTCCGGCGGCAGCGTTGGGGCTGGCCCTCCTGCTGCTGGTGTTCGGAACCTGGGGAGCGTTCCGGGCCGCCTACACCTACGACGACTCCAGCGTCGAGGTGATGGTGTACGCCCAGGGGTCGGCTGACGTAAGAGAGACCTACGAAACGCTGAAACGCGAGGTATACCCCGCTGTGTCCGAGGGTTACAAACCGGTCAAGGTGGACTACGACGTCTGGTATCCCCTCCAGTGGTACGTGCGCAACGACGTGGGAGAGGGACGGCTGAACTTTCAGTGCTTCGAGGCGACCAACGAGGAAAGCTCCGGCTGCATCGTTCTGGAAGGGAGCCTGAAGGACGACGGCACCTATGACTTCGGGAATCTCGCGGGGCTGGTGGTCAAGGACAACCATATCGGCGAGGACGGGGACGTGCGGGAACGTTACCGCAGGCAGGGGCCGTTCAAGGAACTGCTCTGGTTCCCCGAGACCTACCGCCGGCCCGACGAGAACCGGCAGGAAGAGGCGATGCACACCCAGTTGGTCCAGGACTTCGGCTTCTTCCGTGATACCGTGTCCAGCCGGGAATCGTGGGCCAACGTTCTGGACTACCTGATTCTCCGCAAGCTGGATAATGACTGGTACCATTCCGAATACTACGCCTACCTGCCTTGAGGCAGCATCCGGGGAAGTCTATACTTGAGGGCCTACGAATCCGGAATGTCCGACAACGAATTCCGGCAGAGTACGCAGAAGGTCGTCAAATGCGAATGGGGGACAGCATAATTGGTCGCCGCTAGATGGCATTTGTGGCTGGGAATCGCGGTCAGCGTTGTGATGCTGCTATTCCTCGCCTACCAGGTATACCGCATTGGCGACCCGTCGGGGCTGATAGACGAGTTGGCCAAGGCCAACTACCTCTACCTGATCCCTGCGGTGGCGGTCTACTTTGTGGGCGTGTACTTCCGCGCCCTGCGCTGGCAATTCCTGCTGAATCCCCTGCGTCGTTTTCCGGTAAAGCGTCTCTATCCGGTGGTGGTCATCGGCTATGCAGCCAACAATCTGCTGCCTATGCGCTTGGGCGAACTGGTGCGGGCGTATTATCTTGCCAGGCAGGATCAGGCGCCGCCCGGATCACAGCCGTTGAGCGTCAGCTCCGCCCTGGGCAGCGTGGCAGTGGAGCGGGTGTTCGACGGACTGACACTCATCGCCCTGGTCGCCGTGGCCGCCCCGTGGCTGCTGCTGCTGGGCGAATTCGACTGGACAGCGGGAATCTCCCAGACCACTGCCATAATACTGGCCATAGCCGTAGCGCTGGTATTCGGCGGGTTCCTCGTCGTATTCACGCTGCTGGCCGTCTGGCGAGGATTCGCTGAGCTGGTAGAAAGACTGCTGGCCCTGCTCCCGGGCAGGCTGGGCGGGATGGCCCTGCGCTTCTTTACCTCCTTTGTCTCCGCGCTGGGCATCCTCAGCTCGCCGCGCAAGCACCTGGCGCTGGTGGCCCTGTCGGCGCCCATCTGGTTCTGCGAGTTCGTGGTCTACTTCCTGGCGTCCTACACCTTCGACCTTGGCTCCCACTTCAGCTCGGTGGGCGTGTACGTGCTGGCCATCGCCCTGCTCACGGCAACGTCCAACCTGGCCACCGGGATACCCAGCGCCATTGGCGGCATCGGCCCCTTCGAGGTTGTGGCGCAGCAGACGCTGGCGGCCCTCGGGGTGGCCGTGGGCGTGGCCGTGGACTACGCCCTGGTCGTGCACCTCGTCGCCCTATGGCTACCGGTCAACGTAGTGGGCCTGGCCATCCTCTGGAAGCAGAACCTCAACCTGCGGCAGCTTACCCGGAATCCCGAGGAGCGGATGGAGCCTGCGCCTGCCAAGCCCGCCGCGAACACTACCCCGGCGGGAGGCTGCTCATGAGGGTCGGCATCATCGGCGGCGGCGTGGCCGGACTGGCCGCCGCCTACGACCTGACCGCGCAGGGCCACTACGCCGAGGTGTTCGAGGTCGCCCCATTCCTCGGCGGGCAGGCGTCCACCTTCCCTGTGGGCGGCGGGCAGTTGGAGCGCGGCTACCACCACCTTTTCGTCAGCGACACCGCCATCACCGAGCTGATTCATGAGCTGGGCCTCGGCGACAAACTGGCCTGGCTGGAGTCGAAAGTCGGCCTGTATCACGACGGCCGAATCTGGGACTTCTCCACGCCCATGGACCTGCTGCGTTTCAAGCCCCTCTCGCTGTGGGATCGCTTCCGCGTGGGCCTGTGGACGCTCCGCCTCCAGCGCACCGCCGACTACGCCAAGTTCGAGGACGTCACCGCCCGCGACTGGCTCTCGCAGCACATGGGACGCAAGGCCTACGAAGTGCTGTTCGAGCCGCTGCTGCGGGGCAAGTTCGGCGACCATTACGACCAGGTCAGCATGACCTGGCTCTGGGGCAAGGTGCGCCTCCGCGTCGCCTCCCGCGGCAAGACGTTGCAGAAGGAGCGCCTCGGCTACCCCATGGGCAGCTTCGGCGAGGTCATAGACACCCTGGCCGGGCGCATAGTAGAGCAGGGCGGCGACGTCCACACCTCCGCCTTCGTCAGCAAGGTTCTGATAGACGACAACCGGACCACCGGCCTCGAAGGGCAACTTGGAGGGCAACTTGGCCGGGACTCCGCCCCGGAGCGGCGAGATTACGACGCCGTAATTGCCACCACGCCGTCCTACGTCTTCACCCGCCTTGTCCCGCCCATGCCTGGCGACTACCAGGAGATGCTGACCAGCGTAAACTACCTCTCCGCCGTGCTGCTGATTCTGGAGCTTGACCGCCCACTGACCGCCAAGTATTGGATCAACATCGCCCCCGACCCTGAAACGGATGGGGATATGCCCTTCGTAGGCATCATCGAGCACACCAACATGATCGACAAGTCCCTCTATGGCGGCAAACACATCGTCTACATCAGCAACTACCCCGACCGCAACAGCGACCTCTACCAGATGGAGCCGGAGGCGCTGCTGGACCTCTTCGTCCCCCACCTGCGCAAACTCAACCCCGACTTCGACCGCTCATGGGTACAGGGCTATCACCACCACCGCGTCGACGGCGCCCAGCCCATCATTGGCCGCAACTACAGCCAGCGCATCCCGCCCCACCGCACACCCGTCGGCGGCCTTTACCTGGCCAACACCACCCAGATATTTCCCGAAGACCGAGGCACCAACTACTCCATTCGCATGGGCCGCCAGGTCGCGCAGATGGTGATGGACGACGCGGGCTAGCGGGCGGCAGGGTCTTGTAGTTGTTCCCCCGGAGGGAGAGGAAACCATTGAACGACCCTGTAGCAACCATGCCCGAAATGTTGCAATTATTTGCCCGTCGGGTACAATCTACGGTAGCTTGAATCGAGCGCCCGGCATCGGGCAGGAGCATAACGTGGCCTCCGAGCTTAACTCAGCAGAACAGAACAATCCGAAGTCCGGCGAGTCCCGCCGCAGCTTCCTGGCCAAACTAGGCATCGGCGCAGCGGCGCTGGCCTTGGTGGCCGGCCCCCTGTCGGCGTTCCGGGGCAACAGCTCGAACAATGGAGAGACCGCCCGGAGCCAGGATTTCCCCGGTGAGGATTCCATCTTCCACCCCGCCGTTGACCCCCGGCAGGACCCCCGGCGCATCAATCGCGGCTAACCCTGCGCCTGGACTTGATCCCCTGCAATGGCCTGCCTGCCGGCGGGCCATTGTTGTTCCAAAATTAAGCCGGAGGATGACTCATGCCCGAAGCGCGACTCACCATAGGCAATGTGGAAATCCTATCTCTGAACGACAACGAGGCCACGCTTCCCCTCAGCGAAGTGTTCCCGGAAGTCCCCGCCGAGGCGTGGGCGCCCTACCAGGAACAGTATCCCAGCGGCTTCAGCGGCGACAACCTGCTGGCCCATTTTGAGTGCTACCTCATCCGCTCCGAGGGCCGGACCATCCTGGTGGACACCGGCATCGGCGGCGCGGTCAGCAACCCCCACTCGGTGGACGCCATGGCCGGCGGCGTTGACGGGCGGCTGCTGGAGGAGCTGCGCAGCGCCGGGATCAGCCCGGGCGACATCAACACCGTCTTCTTCAGCCATCTGCACTTCGATCATGTGGGCTGGAACGTGATCCACGAACCGGGAAGCGATCCCCGGGCCACGTTCCCCAACGCCCGATACGTCGCCCATCGCGCCGACTGGGAGGTGTTCCGGCAGCCGGAGGTGATGGAGCTGTTCCCGCCCCACTGGGACCTGGCCCTGGGGCCGTTGCAGGACCTTGGCGTTCTGGACCTGCTGGACGGCGAGCGGGCGCTGACCGGCGAGATTACCGCCATCCCCACGCCGGGCCACACCCCCGGTTCGATGAGCCTGGCCGTCGTCTCCGGCGGGCAGCGGGCCTACATCCTGGGCGACGTGTTCCACGGCCCGGCGCAGATTACCGAGACGGGCTGGAAGTTCAGCTTCGACATGGACGGCGACCAGGGCGTCGCCACCCGAACCGCAATGATTGACCGCGCCGAGTCAGAGGACGCCATTCTGGCCATCTGCCATCACGGTGGCTTTGGGCGCGTGGCCCGCGCCGAGGGTCGCCGCTACTGGCAATTGGTGTCCTAGCGCCGCCCGAACTCCCGCTCCACCTGGTAGGAGCTGAAGTGGACCATCGTGGGGCGCCCATGGGGACAGGTGTGGGGGTTGGGCGTAGCCTCCAGTTGCTCCAGCAGGGCCGTCATCTCCGGCTGGCTCATCGTCTGCCCGGCCCGGACGGCGGCGTGGCAGGCGATGGACGCGGCCATGATGTCCTCTTTCTGCCGGGTCAGCCCCTCCAGCGTCGCCATGTCCAGTATGTCTATCAGCATCTTGGCCGGTTCGTCGGCAGTGAGCACTGATGGCGCCGCCCGCAACAGGTAGGTGCGGTCTCCGAAAGGCTCCACCTGGAACCCATAGGAAGTTACCGCATCCAGGTTGTCCTGTAGCGTCGTGGCGTGGGAAGGCGTAAGCTCCACGCTGACGGGCGCCAGCAGGGCTTGCGAAACGGCGTCCCGGCCGTCCCGGCGTTGAGTGATGCGGTCGAAGATGGTTCGCTCGTGGGCGGCGTGCTGGTCCACCAGGTACATCCCCTCCGGTCCCTCGGCGACTATGTAGGTCAGCTTGAGTTGGCCCACCACCTTCAGCGGCACGGAGGGCCGCCCCAGCAGCGTCAGCGCCTCCCCGCCTGACACCACCGGCGGCTCCTGCGAGCGTTCGTCTCTGCCACCGTAGCCGGAGAATACCGCGCCCGAGGCCCTGTCGTTGCGTCCGCCGCCGCCGTAGGAGCTGAACGCGCCCTGGCCGCCGCCGGGCGAGGATAAAGTAGGCACCGGCGATTCTGTCATCAGCGCGGCCCGCACCGCCCGTTGCGTCAGCGAAAAAACGCGATTCTCATTGTGGAACCGCACCTCGCGCTTGGCCGGGTGGGAATTCACGTCCACATCTTCATAAGGCAGGACAAGGTTGACCGCCGCCACTGGGTGGCGCTTGACCTGCATCAGCCCGCCGTAGGCTTCTTCGACGGCAAAGGACAGCATCCGGCTCTGAATCAGGCGGCGGTTGACGAAGAAGGTCAAGTAGGTGCGGTTAGCGCGGCTGATGTTGGGGGCGGCGGCGAACCCCTCAACTGCATACCCCCCCTTTGATTCTCCTCCTGGTGGGGAATCTTCGGCGTGGACTTCCAGCATATTGGCCGCTACCTGTGAGCCATAGACCGCCAGCAGTGCCTCGCGGGGCTGGCCGTTGCCGGGGGTTTGCAGGGAGACCCGTCCATCGTTGACCAACCGGAAGCGGATCTCAGGGAAGGCCAGGGCGTAGCGGCTGACCAGTTCCTGCACCCGCGAAGTTTCCGACTGGGCAGAACGCAGGAACTTGCGGCGCGCCGGCTGGTTACCAAAGAGTTCGGACACCTCGATGGCCGTTCCCGGGGCACAGCCCACTATCCGATTAGAATCGGGGTCGGAATCCACTGCCTCTCCCCATTGCAGGGCCAACCGGAAGCCGGCAGTCTCATCGTGGGGACGGGACTGCACGGCCATGCGGGAAATGGCGGCGATGCTGGGCAGCGCCTCGCCGCGGAATCCCAAGGTGGCGACGCGGTCGAGCTGCTCGGCGGACGTCAGCTTGCTGGTGGCATGGCGCTGGAAGGCGAGAGGGACCTCATCGGCGGGAATGCCGAAGCCGTCATCGATGACCCGGATGAGTTCGACGCCGCCTCCCTGTATCTCCACCGTAATCTGGCCCGCCCCTGCGTCTATGGAGTTCTCCAGCAACTCCTTGACCACCGACACGGGACGCTCCACCACCTCGCCGGCGGCAATACGGGCGGCCAGATCGGGCGGCAGGAGCCTAATCGGCATGGGCCACCGCTAGAAGAGGGGTACGATGGTGCCCTTGGCGCGGTACTGCTTGTCCTCCGACGTTCCCGTGGCGGCGAAATCCTGCGCTATGCGATAGACGCGCTCCATTTCCCGGTCGGGAGAACGCTTGAAGAAGTAGGGCGGCACCCACACACCGCCGAAAGCGGCCACCACTTCCGGGTAGTCGTCGATGACAAAGTCCGGCTCGAAGGGAACGCCCAGCTCCTCCAGCCTTTCGTGGAAGTGGTGGGTGGGCTTCTCGAACACCCCGCTGACATAGGGGTTGAGCTGATGTTTCTCTATAACTTCCCACCGCTCTCCCATCCCGGACCAGATGTAGATTTGGTGGTTCTCGTCCAGCAGCGCCTGGAAAATCTCCTTGGTCTGCGGGCGCAGGCTGTTGTCCAGACCAAGAATCGTGTAGTCAACGTCAAAGAAAATTTTCATTGGCAGTCTTTGGTCCTTCCCATTCCGGCTCTCCCTGACCGGCGACGGAAGAAAGGGCGCCGGGCTGGAGGACTGAAGTTTAGTATATTACATTTCGGCCTATCGTTCAGCCCAATGCCAACTGAAGCGAGGGCCGTTAAGGTGTTCTTTTCCCCTGAGGGAGCGGGAGAATCAACAGGCCCCACGGCGGCCACGGTAGAAATACACCAAACGAGCGATGTATGCGACCACGGAAGGATTCTGCCCGCCTTCACTTCGCCGCCGCAACTACCGAATCCAAAACAGCCGCGCCACCGCCTACAAAGAGCTGGTCGCCAACCCGGGTCATGGGACGACGCACCAGCTTCGGCTCCTGCAACATCAGCCGGACCATTTCATCCTCGGTCAGCTCCTGTCCGGCCAGTCCCATCTGCTTAAGGCTGGGACTGCGGCGAGCGAAAATCTGGTCGATGCCGGCCAACGCGGCCATCTCCCTGATTTCTTCCTCGGTGAACGGTTCCTTGAAGTAGTCCCTCTCCACCAGGGCGATTTCGTTTTGCGAGAGAAACTCCCTCGCCTTCCGGCAGGTGGATCAACGGGGCCACCAGTAGAAATGCGCCTGCTGACTCATTGTTTCCTCGACTATTTTGGGGTATCCGGCTTCAGTAACGCGGGGTACAGCGGGGTTTCGTCCATTCTATACCGCTGGCCGCGCCCGGCTGAACCATCGCCGTTGCCGGTTCCAGGCCATTTTCAAGGCTGGGAGTTGGCCTGCTCCTGCAATTCGTAGAGCTTGTTGAGTGCCTCCAGAGGCGTCATGTTGGGAACATCCAGGGACCTCACCGTGTCGGCCAGCTCAGAGCCGGGTGCGAACAACGCCAACTGTTGCGACGGGGCGGCACGGGTAGCGCGCCTGCGGGTGTTCCCGCTCTGCGATTCCAAGTCTGTGAGCACTTCCCAGGCCCGGTTGATGACGCCCTGGGGAAGTCCTGCCAGACGGGCCACATGGACCCCATAGCTCTTGTCGGCCCCGCCGGGAATGATGCGGTGCAGAAACACCACTTCGCTTCCCTCCTCGGCCACGGCCACGCAGAAGTTTCGCACTCCGGGAAGGGCCGCTGCCAGTTGCGCCAATTCGTGGTAGTGGGTGGCGAACAGCGTCTTGCAGCCCAGCCGGGGGTCGTTGTGCAGGTGTTCTATGACCGCCCGGGCGATGGAGAGTCCGTCGTAGGTGCTGGTGCCGCGCCCTATTTCGTCCAGAATCACCAGCGACCTGGGAGTGGCCTGATTGAGAATGGCCGCGGTCTCCACCATCTCCACCATGAAGGTGGACTGTCCGGTGGCCAGGTCGTCCTGCAACCCGACGCGGGTGAAGATGCGGTCAACGATGCCGACGCGGGCCTCGGCGGCCGGCACAAAGCTGCCCACTTGGGCCAGCAGCGTAATCAGCGCCACCTGCCGGATGTAGGTGGACTTGCCGGCCATGTTGGGACCGGTGAGCACCAGCACCCGCGCGTCGCCGGAAAGCTCCACATCGTTGGGGACATACTCGCCGGAGGCCAGAACCCGCTCCACGACCGGATGGCGGCCCTCCCTGATTCGTATGTCCGGGCCGTCGTCCACCATGGGGCGCACGTATCCGCTGTCCACGGCGGTTTGCGCCAACCCGCAGAACACATCCAACTGCGCGATGGCAGCGGCGGCGCGGGCGATGTGCGGGGCGGACTCCGCCACCTGTGCGCAGATGCGGCGGTACGTCTCTTCCTCTTCTCCGGCAAGCTGCTCGCGGGCGTTCAGCACCCGCAATTCGTACTCCTTCAGGTCGGGGACGATGTAGCGCTCGGCGTTGGTCAGTGTCTGACGCCGTTGATAGTCGTCGGGCAGGCTAGCGGTCTGGGACTTGGGGATTTCGATGTAGTATCCGAAGACCTGGTTGTAGCCCACCTTGAGCGCACGGACCCCGGTGCGCTCGCGCTCTTTTTGTTCCAGTCCGGCAATATACTGGCGGGCGTTTACGCTGGCGTCCTTGAGTTCGTCGATTCTGGCGGAAAACCCTCGCCTGATGACGCCGCCATCTCCAACGCTGCCGGAGGGTTCCGCTTCTATGGAGGCCTCGATGAGGGCGGCCACTTCGGGCGCGGGCAACAATTCCGAGTGAAGCCATCGCAGGGCGTCGCCCAGACCGGCGACCCGCTCCCGGAGCTCCGGCAGGGCATCCAGGCTGGACTTCAACGCCAGCAATTCGCGGGGAGCCGCCGACCCGGCCACCACCCGGCCCATGATCCGCTCCAGGTCGGCGACACCGGCCAGAGCCGAAGCTATGGCGCCCCGAGCCATGCCGTCCCGGTAGAAACTGTCCACCGCCTCGAGGCGGCGCTCCAGCGCGGCCAGGTCAAGCAGGGGCTGTCCCAGCCAGCGGCGGAGCAGGCGCGACCCCATAACCGTGCGGGTGCGGTCAATGGCCGCCAATACGGATAGCTCCCTCTTCTCGCCCCGGCCGCCCTCGAAAAGCTCCAGATTCCGGCGGGTGCGGGCGTCCAGCGCCATGTACCGTTGGGCCGAGTAGATCGCCAGGTTATTCAACTGAACCTTCGTCCCCTGTGCCGAGATTGCCGAAGGGCGGGTGCGGTCCAGATAGTCCACGATCGCCCCGGCGGCGGACACCGCCAACGGCAGGTCCTCGCAGCCAAAGGACTCCAGGGTGTGAATACGAAAGCAGGACAGCAGGGCGGCTTCGGCCTGCCTGTACTCAAAGGGGGCGTCGTCAATGACTGCCGCGCTCCATTGCGCGTCGGCGGTGGCTATGGTGCGCGCGTCCGCCTCCGTTGCCAGCACTTCGGCGGGGGCTATCCTTCCCAACTCCAGCGGCAATTGCTCCAGGGGAAGTTGCGCGGCGGCAAATTCGCCGGTAGTGATGTCGGCGTAGGCAAGGCCGGCCTGTCCACCCCGCACGAATACGGCGGCCAGGTAGTTGTTGGTCCGCTGGTCCAGCAGGGAGTCTTCAAAGACGGTGCCGGGTGTCACCACCCGCACCACACCGCGGTCCACCAGCCCCTTGGACGTCGCAGGGTCGCTGAGCTGTTCGCAGATAGCGACCTGGTAGCCCTTCCTCACCAGGCGAGCCAGGTAGGAATCCACCGAGTGAGCCGGGAAGCCGGCCATCGGCGCCCGCAGGTTCTTGCCCAGGCTGCGGCCCGTCAGGGTGATTTCAAGTTCCCGGGCGACGAGCTTGGCATCGTCGTCGAAGGTCTCATAGAAGTCGCCCATGCGGAACAGGACGATGGAATCGCGGTAGGCTTCCTTGATTTTGAGGTACTGTCGACGAATCGGCGTCACGGGACCACATGCCGGGTAGAGTGAGTGGACTAATTCTATACCACGCCGGGCAACATCCGGGTGAGTGAAGGTCGCGGCATTGAATAACAGTGCCCTCTCCCGCAAGGGAGAGGGCACTGTTCAGGCGGCGAAACCGAAAACGATCACTCTTTCCAGAATCGCTCTTCCTTGAATCGCCAGCCCTGGGAGGGCAACTTCGCCTTCATGTCTTCGATCATTCCGGGGTGGCCGCAGGCGTAGACCAATGTATCGTCCTTGGGAAGATTGAATTTCTCCAGGTATTCTTCGGCGACGGCGTTTACCCGGCCGGCCGGACCGTCCCATCCCTGGTTGCGGGGGTCGCCGGGGCGGCTGACCGTCGGCACGAACTTGACGACATCGGGATGCTTTGCCGCCAGCTCCATGAACTCGGCATCGTAGGTCAACTCATCGCAATAGCTGGCGCCCAGCAGGACATAAAAAGTATGCTCCTCTTCATTGTGATGCAGGTAGTCCCGCACCATGCTTACCGACGGTGAAACGCCGGTGACCGTTGACATCATGAAGTGGTGATGAGCTTTGCGGTCCATGGTGAAGATACCCTTGGCCCTGGGGCGGACGGACATGGCGTCGCCCGGCTGTAGCCGCCACATCAGCGGGGTAAGCTCCCCGTCCGGCACCAGTTCCACGAAAACCTCCAGCGTATTTTCATGAGGGGCGGAAGCGATGGAATAGGCGCGCTCGATGCTGCCAAGCCCCAGGGTGCAGTATTGACCGGGCTTGAAGGCGAAGCCCTCGCCTTCTTTCAGCTCCAGCTTGAGGACCATCAGGTCATCGGTGATATTGTTTCGTTCCACGACCGTGGCCTTGGGGAAGGCAGGATTGGGGGTGAGATCCGCGTCCTTTACTCTCTCAGTGGCCGCTGACTCTATCATAATTGTCTCCTGCCTCCAAATTGCTTTACGCTGGGAACCCGGAATACCAACCCGGAATACCAACCCGGAATACCAACCCGGAATACCAACCCGAAATACCGTGGACGAATGGCCGTTTTCAATGTCTGGTGTCTGGGGCGTGGCATTTTCACGCCGTTAGTTCAACTTGTGCCTTGACCAAGCGGGCGGGACGCACGTCCAACCCATGGAGCATGGCGGCCGGGTCGAATTCATCGCTGGCCTGCATATCGATTGCCAACTGCCCGAACAGGGAAGTGGACGCCACAACGCCCTTCGGCACCTGCGTGTTGAAGCGGGCGACTCCGGGAAGCACGGCGTCCGCAGTTTCGAGATGCACCTTGTCTCCCTCCGCCAAGCCCATAGCGGTTGCGTCGGCGGGGTTGACCTCCACCCATTCCTCCCGTTGAATGCGGTTACGCTTGCCTTTAACCACTTCCATCTCCCGGTGCTGTTGCAGCAGCACCCGGCCCGGCGCGAACCATAGGGGAAAGTCCGCCGGGGCCTCCGGGAGGGGCGCATGGAATGACGGGGTGAAAGGCACCGCCTTGTCTTCGGCAAATCCATCGGCATAAAGTGTCGGCGTACCCGGATGGGCGGCTTCAGGGCAGGGCCATTGCAGGCCGCGGTGCTGCCTGCTGGCGTAAAGCACCTGCGTCGGCTGCGGGCTTTCCAACTGGGTACGCAGAACCAGCGAACCCTCCCTTTCCAACCGCCGGTGAGAGATACCGCCGTAAATCCCGGTGACCTGCGCGATTTCGTCCATCACCTCGGCGGGTGTCATGGCCGGGAATATATCGGCCTTCAAACGCTGTCCCAACTGGGTCAAGACCCAACTCTCGGGCTCCGCGCCGTCGTTCTTGCTGACCGCCGGCTTGATCCGCTGCACCCTGCGTTCCAGGTTGGTGTAGGTGCCATCCTTCTCGGCGAAAGTCACTCGCGGCAGCACCACGTCGGCCCGCTGGGCCAGCGGCGTTAGGAAAGTATCGTGCACAACCAGGAAGTCCAACCCGGCCAGTGCGCCCACCGCGTCGCCAAGCCTGCCGTTGGTGAAATTGGGGCTGTTGCCGATGACGATGGCCGCCTTCAGCCGGCCATCGCCGGCGGCTTCGGCAATCTGGCCCAGTCCCAGCCCCGGCGTTTCCGGCACCGGCGCGCCCCATACAGCTTCCAGGGCCTCGCGATCGGCGGCGACGGCCGCTCGGCGGTATCCCGGCAGACGGTCGGGCAGGCAACCCACGTCCCACGCGCCCTGCTCGTTGGCGCCCCGGCGCATGGGGTACAGCCCGGTTCCCGGTCTGCCCAGGTTGCCGGTAAGCAACGACAGATTGACCAGCGACTGAACGCAGTCGCGTTGGTGGTCCGGCAGCACATTGTCCAGCCCGTAAACCACCGCGGCGGCAGCGGCCTGCGCGAATAGTCTCGCCGCCTCGGCTATGTCGTCGGCGGAGACCTGGGTTGTCTCGGCGACCTCTTCCATGTCCCGCGAACGCAGGGCATAGCGCAGGGTGGCCGGGCTCTCGCAGTTCTCCTCCAGCCATTCCTCGCGCTCCAGTCCCTGGTCAACGATACTGCGGAGCAGTCCCGCCAGCAGCGTCAATTCCGTACCCGGAGCAGGGCGCAGCCACAGGTGGGCGTAGCGGGTCAGCTCGACCTCGCGGGAGTCTATGACCACCAGCTTGGTGTTCTTCCGCGCGGCCCGCTTGATGGGCACGGCAACGACGTTCTGCTCCTCGGTAGGGTTGGCATTGAAGGCCAGGATGCAGCCTGCCTGCTCCAGTTCCCAGATGGAATTGGTGGCGGCGGCAATGCCCAGGGACGCCTCAAGACCCAGCACCAGCTCGGGGTTGGTGTTGGAAGACTGGTCAATGTTATTGGAACCCATCACCACGCGGGCGAACTTCTGGGCCAGGTAATGCTCTTCGTTGGTGCCGGTGGGCGAAGTGACCAGCGCGAACTCCGGCCCGCTGACTTGTGACAACCGTTCCGCCACGTAGTCCAGCGCCTCGTCCCATGTGGCCGGTTCCAGCACTCCGCCGCGGCGTATGAGCGGGGCGGCCAGGCGGCTGGCGTTGTTGACAAACTCCAAGCCAAACTTGCCCTTGAAGCAGGCTTGTCCCTGGTTGGCGGGTGAGTTGATTTCCGGGATGGCGCGGATCAGCTCGTCTTTGCTGTTGAATTCCAGGTTCAACTGGCAGCCTACGGGGCAATGGGGGCAGATGGAGCGCTCCACCCGTCGCGCCTTTTCCCACTTGTGGTCCCGCTCAACCAAGGCGCCCACGGGGCAGACATCGATACAGGCGCCGCAAAACTCGCAGCCTGACTCCAGCAGCGACGTGCCGAAGGACGTGCCCACCAGCGCCTGGCCACTGCGCTCGGTGAAGCCTATGGCGTCGTCGCCGCGCAACTCCTCGCAGGCCCGGACGCACCGCCCGCAGACGATGCACAGGTTGTAGTCGCGGTCGTAGAAGGGGTCGGACACTTCGAGGGGTATGTCGCGGTACTTGTAGCCCAGCGGGGATTCCAGGTTCATGCCCAGGTAGCGCACCGTGTCTTTCAGCTCGCACCGCTCGTTCTTGGGGCAGGTGACGCAACGGTCGTTGACCGAAACGTGGCGCAGGCACACGTCGCTGGGGCCGCAGATGTCGATGCGGTGGCAGGTCAGGCAGCCGTTGGGATGCTCGGCAATGAGCATCTCCATCACTGATTTTCGCAACTGGTCCACCGCCGTAACCTGGTTGTGGACCACCATGCCGTCGGCCACCGGCAGCGTACAGGCGGCTGGGTATCCCCGCTGCCCTTCCACTCCCACGACGCACATCCGGCAGGCGGCGTAGGGCTTCATGCCTGGGTGGTAACACAGGTACGGCACATATATCCCGGCGTCGATGGCCGCCTCAAGGACCATCTTCCCGGGCTGCGTCCTTACCTCTACGCCGTCTATGCTGATCGTTATGTCGTCGGGCATTTCCGCCTCTGCCGGTTATTTGCTCTTTGTCCCTTGTGGAGATGGCCAGGGTAAGGGTGTGCCTCTACCGGCGCGACCGGGCCGGTGAAAATCTCGGGCCGTTGCAAACGCCGGTTGGGCAAGTGTGCTCCAGGATGTGCGCCTCGAACTCGCCGGGGAAGTAGCGCAGGGCCGACGACACGGGGTTGAAGCCCAACTGCCCGTGTCCGCACAGGGAACCGGCCTGCATATTCTCTCCGGTGCGCCGCATCAGGTCCAGGTCCTCCGGCTCGCCCTTCAGGTCGCAAATGCGCTCCAGAACCTCCAGCAGGTGGCTCATACCCATCCGGCAGGGGAAGCACTTGCCGCACGACTCATACTGGCAGAAAGCCACCAGCGCCCTGGTCAGGTCAACCACGCAGGTGTCCTCGTCTGCGGCGATGATGCCCCCGGAGCCGAGAATGGCCCCCGCGTTGCGCAGCACCTCGAAGTCCAGCACGATGTCTATGTTGTCGGCGCCCAGCACTCCGCCCAGCGGCCCGCCGGTTTGCAGGAACTTCAGCTTTTTGCCGCCCCGAATGCCGCCCGCCGCTTCATAGAGCACATCCTTCAGGTTGATGCCCAGCGGCACTTCCATCATGCCGGTGTAGTTGAGGGCGCCGGACAGGCAGAGAATCGCGGTGCCGGTGCTGCGCTCGTGGCCGATGCCGGCGAACCACTTGCCGCCCTTGGACATTATTTCCGGCACGTAGGAAAGCGTCTTGACGTTGTTGATGTTGGTGGGCTTTCCGAACAGCCCGAACTGCGCCGGGAAGGGAGGACGGAAACGGGGCATGGCCCGCTTGCCCTCAATGGCTTCCATCAGCGCGCTTTCCTCACCGGCAACGTATGAGTCGCCGGTGAGGGCCACTTCAATATCGAAGTCGAAGCCGGACCCAAGAATGTTGTCACCCAGCAGTCCCAGTTCCTGCGCCTGCTCGACCGCAGCGCGGCAGCGGTCAATGGGGCCGTCATGCCCGTGGCGGATAAAGATGTACCCCTTGGCGGCGCCGGTAGCGTATCCGGCAAGGATGACGCCTTCAACCAGGGTGTGCGGGTCGCTTTCCAGGATGGCCTTGTCGTTGAAGGCGCCCGGGTCTCCCTCCTCGCAGTTGCACAATATGTATTTGTCGCGGGAGGGATTGCCAGCGAGGAATCTCCACTTGGTAGCGGTGGGGAAGGCGGCGCCGCCCCGTCCCCGCAGCCCGGACTCGTTGACCTGCTGCAACGCATCCTCGGGCGTCATCTCCAGCAGCGCACGGTTCAGGGCTCGATAGCCGCCGCCGGCGATGTATTGGTAAATGTCCAGCGGGTCAATGTTTCCCGCGTTGCGCAGGGCGATTCGATTCTCCCAGGCCCGCATCGGATGGAACGACAGGTCTCGCAGGCCGGGCGGCGGGACGAAGTCATCCCCGGCATCGTCCGGCGCCAGATAGCCGAGGGCCAATTCGTCAACAGACTGCCCTCCCGCGACGTGAGCCCTTACAACCTCAGCCGCCCGGTTGGGATCAAAGTTCCCGTAGAAGATTCGCGGGCCGCCGGGCAGTTGTACGTCCAGCAGAGGCTCCGCGTAGCAGAGACCAATGCAGCCGACCTCGGAGAGGCGGGCTTCCACTGCCTGGCTTTCCAAGGCTTCGCGGAGGGCGGCAACCACGGCATCGGCGCCGGCGGCCTGGCCGCACAGGGCAGTTCCGACCCGCAGCCAGGGGCGTTGGGCTTCTTCTTCCCAGCGGCGAAGGGCCTCCGCTTCCAGTTGCTCGAAATTAGCGGGCATGAATCTCCGATGGGTCTTGCCGCAGAATTCCAGACACGAGCCGCGCCGCCGCGTCCGGGCTGACCCGGCCGGCGAGGTGATGGTCTACGGACATAACGGGCGCCTGAGAGCAGGCTCCGAGGCAAGTGTTGAAACGCACCGAAAGCCGATGGTCCGCCCGCTCGCCCTCGTCTTCCAGACCGGCAGCCTCCAGCACCGACTTCACCACGGCCATAGCTCCCATGAGGTGGCAGGAAGCCCCCCAGCACACCTCGACCTGACGCATCGCGGGCGGCTGGAAGCGGAAATTGGGATAGAAGGACGCGACCGCCCAAACGTCATTGACCGTTGCGCCAATGAACTCGGCCACCCGCTCCACAGCCTCTCGTGGGATGTAGTGCAACTCGTCTTCCACGGCCAGCAAGGAAGAGAGTACCGTAACCGTGGCCTGGGTCTGACCACGAACGGCCCGGTCGATGCGCTGTTGCAGACCATCCATTTGGCCGGACTCCTGACAGTATGACTATTGGGCCGGAATTCGTGGCTTTGGCCGGATTGCGCCGGTCAGCGCCAGCTACCCCGGCCCACCGGTCAGCGCCAGCTACCCCGGCCCATTCGTGAAATAATTAACAATCCAGCAAATACTAGCACACCGCCAGCCGCCGATTCAATATGGAAAGCGGCGGCGGCAGTGTGGAAATGTCCAATCGTCGGCCCGGTCGCCCGGGGCCGGCCCATCCGCGTAAGGGACCGGATCGAGAGACTGCTACTCGACCCGGGCCACGCTGCCGAGCAGGATTCGCTCCACGTCCGGGAGCAGGGCCTCGGCGCGATCCCGGCACTCTTCGTCGCTCAGGCTGGAAAGCGGATGAGGAGCGACGGCGTATTCGTATTCCGGCACACCCATCATGCGCGTCATGGCCTTGGCGGTGTTGTTAAAGACATGGGTGATGATGGATGCGGTCGGAAGGCCCAGGCGCTCCATCTCGATTCCATCGTGCACACTGCACGAACTGCAAGAGCCTCAATCACCCACCCCGGTGATGAGCACGTCCACACCGTTCAGCATATCCTCGATGACTTCCGATTTGGTGGGTAGAGAAGCGGAATGCTTGTTGAACATACGGACTTCCTTCAGCCCGTATTTTACCTGTAGCATCCGGCCCAACTCATTGAGCACCTTGTCGGAATTGGCCTTGGAATTCTCCAGCAGGCCCAGGGTCTTGCCCTCTAGGGTGTTGGGCCGGTCGTTCAACCGGAAATCCCCCACTGGCAATTCCAGGCCGCCGGGGTTGACCAACCTGACGTTTCTGACCGTAACCGTGTCCGCCATAACGTCCTCCCATTTATATTTCTCGTTTGTCTAGGCAGTGAACTACACACAGCCCGATTTTTCAAGTCCCGGACTACGAGCCGGACACCTCAATCTTCCGGGTGCGAATCTGGTAGTTGGTGGTGTCTATGATGGCGCTGTTGCGACCGCCGGCGCCGCCGCCCATGACAATCAGGATGTCGTCAGGCTCGCGGGAGCAGCGGCGCAGAATCTGGTCGTCACCCTCCCGCTCGGGGCCTTGCGCCACGCCGAGGCGTATCAATTCGGCCTGCGGGCGGGCGGCATTTTCGATGAGATATTCCTGCATATCGCGCCGGGTCCAGCCGTCGTTGCCCAGAGTGATGGCGTGCTCCGGCCCGAAGACCAGCGCCCACTGCGCCGGGAAGCGCCACGCCAGGCTGGCGCTCTTCAGCGTGTCGGCCACCGACGCCAGGATCACCTCGCCGGTCTGCCCGTAGGCGTTGTTGACCGTGATCGGGTTGTAGGCCACTGCGATGGTGACGCAACTGTCCCCCGCCTGGAAGCCCCGGCTGACATGCAACGGTTCCCAGGGCGAGTCCTCTTCGTTTTCGGCGAAGGTAAGGGTGTACTTGCTGGGGTTGCCCAGCGTTCCCCGGTCGAGGATTCCGGGGCGGGCCTCAAAGCCGTTCATGAAGCATAGACGCACCGCCCGGCCCAGGCAGGCGTTGGCCCGGTTGCCGGGACCGAATATGCCGTCGCGAGAGTTCATCTCCAGCGTATGCCGGATGGGGCCGTTGACAATCATCAGGATGGCCGGCGAGCTGGTGGAGGAGGCCGCCATGTTGACGTAGTTCTTCTCTTCGTCCAGCGTCCGCAGGGCGGTGGTCAGCACCGGGAAATACTCCGGCAGGCAGCCGGCCATCACGGCGTTGGCGGCGGCGTTCTCCGACGTCAGCACCCGGCGGCGCATTTCGAAGGTGATTATCTCCTCTTCCCCGGTCATGCCGGAAAGCTCCAGCATTTCCCGCACCTTGTATTCCACCGGCGGCACTACGGGAAGACCGTCGCTCCAGCCCAGCCGGTAGCATTCCTCGATGATTTCGACGGTGTCGCTGTATTCGACGATGTCGGAACGGTTCATATCGGCATCCATCCAGATTTGCTCTCCATGGAGAACGGATATTCCCAAGCGGCGCTAGACGTTGAGACGAAGCTGTACGCCCGCCTTTTCTTCCTGTATGCGGGCCACCGCGTCGGAATCCTCGGGACCATAGCCCCGGAACATCGCCTCCACATGGCGCTGGTCAACCAGGTTGGATAGGTCCATCGGCACTCCGTACTCCCGGCCCAGGTCGGTGGCGAGGCGCACATCCTTGGCGGCCAGGGCGGTGGCAAAACCCGGCTCGAAATTGCCCTGGAACAGGAACCGCGAGAACTTCTCGGTCAGACGACGCGAGCTGCCGGAACTGTGAGCGATGACATCAGCCAGGGTGGCCAGGTCGACACCGGCCTTGACGCCCAGGGTCAGGGCCTCGGAAAGCAGGACGCCGATGCCCATGCTCATCAGGTTGTTGCAGATCTTGCAGACGGAACCCGCGCCGATGTCGCCGCAGTGGACCACATGGCTGCCGATGGCGCCCAGCATCGGCTCGAAGCGGTCGAAGGTGGCCTTGTCGCCGCCGACCATCACGGCCAGCGTTCCCGCCGCCGCGCCATAGGCGCCGCCGCTGACCGGGGAATCCAGAAGCGTCACGCCCCGCGAGGCGCAGGTCTCGTGAAGCCGCCGAACTACCGTGGGCGAGTTGGTGGAGAGGTCGAAGATAATCGAGCCGCTACCGGCGCCCTCCAGGATTCCGTCCTCGCCCAGGACCACCGCCTCCACGTCCCTGGGAACGGGGAGGCTGGTTAGGACCGCGTCGTTGCCCGGGACGGCCCCCTTGGGGCTGTCCGCCCACTCGGCGCCCATCTCCAGTAGGTTGGTTGCCGCCTCGCGCCGCAGGTCGTGGACGGTTAGCCGGTGGCCGGCTCGTATCAGGTTGGCGGCCATCGGATTGCCCATGTTGCCGGTTCCGATGAACCCTATCTTCATCCCTTTCTCTCCTGTCTCGTTGTCCGTCGCGCTGTACGTCGCGTTGTACGTCGCGCTGTCCCCGGCCGCCTGGCCCTCTTTCGCGGTCAGGCCGGTTGTCAGGCCCGCGGTCAGGCCCGCGGTCAGGCCGGTTGTCAGGCCGGTTGTAACCGGGCCGGTTGTAACCGGGCCGGCGGGGGCCGGCTTCCTGCCCGGGGCCCACACGGGGACGTGTTTCCGGCTGGCCGCCTGGTATCCTCTCCGGTCCCGCGTCGCGGACATTCTCCCTGCGGTAGGCTGGGGCGTAGCCGCTGGGGGTGGCGCTCGCAGGACGCGCGGGCCGAGGTTCCGGGGCGGCGCCACGGATCTCCTGCTCATCGAAGGTCTCCTTGGCGATGCGGAAGGCGTTGACAGCCGCGGGCATCCCGCCGTAGAAAACCATCTGCGCGATAATTTCCGAAATTTCCTCTTCGGTCACGCCGATGTGCAGAGCGCCGGTTATGTGCCGCTTGATCATCTGCGGGCTGTGGCCCAGCACAACCAGAGCGGCGATGGTGCAGAGGCTGCGGGTCTTCAGGTCCACGGCGGGGCGATTGTATATCTCGCCGTAGACTACCGCATCCACCAGCCGCATCACATCCGGAGCCAACTCGGCCATTGCCGCCGGGGGTTGCGGGTTGTTCTCCGGCCCGTAGTAGCGCATCCGGAAGTCCACGGCTGCCTCATCGAGGTCTACCACCAGCCCTTCCTCATCCTTGTCGTCTTCCTCGTCTTCCCCGTCTTCGAGTTCGTCTTCCCCGTCTTCGAGGTTAGGCTGGTAGGGGCGCAGGTACGGGTCCCCTTCGTCGTTGAAGTTGGTGGTCAAGTCGATCTCCAGCCCGGGCATTCCGGGCGGTGAGTTACAGAATTTGCCAGTAGCGGCGGCCTTCCTTCCTGATTACGCGGCCGATGTGATCGTCGGGGTGGAAATGGCCGGCGGCGATGACTATATCCTCGGCCTCGGCCCGCTCCAGGACGCGCTCCCTGTTGCGGTGGCTGTCTTCCTTATCCGTGTCCACCCCGGCAGTCCATTCGGGGCGCTCCACCTGCACCTTGCTGTGGAGCAGGTCTCCGACCACCATTGCGCGCTGGCCCTGCGAAGTGATGTCGATGACCATGTGGCCCGGCGTATGACCGGAGGCCGTGAGCATCTTGACCTCTCCGGTAATCGTATGCTCGTCGTCCACCAGGTCCATCGCCCCCATGCCTTCCAGCGGCGCCACGCTGTTCGTCACCTGGGGGGCGCTGCCGATGATGTCGGGCTTGGTGAAGTAATCCCAGTCCAGACGAGGCACCAGGTAGCGAGCCTTGGGAAATGTCGGAGCGGGGTTTTCGCCAGTGTAGTCAACGTTCCAACCCACATGATCGCCGTGCAGATGGGTATGAGCCACCACATCGATGTCCTCGGGGTTGACGCCCTTTAGCCGTAGTTGGTTCACCAGGTCGCCGGTGCGATTCCCGCGGTCCGGGTGAGGTCCGGGGCCCATGCCGGTATCCACCATAATGGTCTTGCCTTCGGAGCGCAGAAAGAAGTGCAGGTAGTATAACTGGAGTTGCCCGCACTCCAGGGCGTGCTGTTGGTCCGCCCAGTCGGGTTCAGAGGTGGTCGGGAACATCATCCACGGGTCGCGGGGTGGCGGCACCATGTCCAGCACCGCCACGATCTCCACGTTGCCTATTGTAATCTGGCCTGCCATGCTGAGCCTCCTCAACACCTGGTCGGGTAGTTATGAATCGGGTGATCCTGATGGTCAGATATTGTGCCGGCCGGCACAGAGGCGGATTTACAATTTTATATGCCGCTGCATATACCGCCTAATACTTAACTAATACTTAATCAGGCTAATACTCAATCAGGGACACCACATCGCGTCCCGACAGCCGGCTGCGCCCGTCAAGAAAAGCGAGCTCGATGACTACGGCAATACGCGCCACCGACCCGCCGCAGGCTTCCACCAAGTTACACGCCGCCGACAACGTGCCGCCGATGGCCAGAAGGTCGTCAACAATCAGGGCCCGCTGGCCGGGGGCGATGCCGTCGGCGTGAATTTCCAGTACGTTTGAGCCGTATTCCAGATCATACTCGACCGAGTAGCTATTGGCCGGCAGTTTGCCCGCCTTCCTCACAGGAACCAATGGCTTGCCCAGATCCCGGGCCAGGGGGGCGCCGAAGATGAATCCCCTCGACTCGACGGCCACCAAAACGTCGAACTCGGTCTCCCGGCAGCATCCGGCCAGCCTTTCTATGGCACACGCAAAAGCATCCGGGTTGGCGAGAAGGGGGGTAATGTCCCGGAACAGTATGCCCGGTTCAGGAAAATCGGGGATATCGCGGATGTAGTCCTTGAGGTTCATGTGCAATCCGACACCTGTACCCCCCGGCCTGCTTCACTGGCGGCTGAAAGGGTGTGAATAGAGCTGCCAGATAGGGATTGGGCGGCGCGGGCAGTTTAAGTCACGCCCCCAATCAAGTCAACCCGAACAAGTCAACCCGAATTCGATTGGCGCTCAACCGGGAAGTGGCGCTCAACCGGGAAGTGGCGGCCCAATTCTCTGGACTTCTAGGGAGGCATTCGTTTGACTTGGCGCATCATTGTCAATATAATGGCTGGAGATTCCCCGCTGGGCTGCTGAATCGTCGGCTGCCCGATAGCCCCGCAGTAGTGGGGCTATTTTATAGTGTCGGGCAATGCCATTTCGGGGGATGGCAGGTCGTCCCTGTTTACTAACCGAATTTACTAAACCGAGGTTCGGTTCCAACGGGCTTCGTTGATGCCCCTGTGGCGCAATGGAAGCGCAGTCGATTTGTAATCGACAGGTTAGGGGTTCGAATCCCCTCTGGGGCTCCAACCGCTTTTGACGCGCTGGCGGACAGTCGGCCCCGGGCGGGCACGGATTGCGTCCCCGGCGGTGAATGTGCGAACATAGACGGACTCGCATGGAACCCCGCATTCTGGAGGGGTGGGTGAGTGGTTAAAGCCACCAGACTGTAAATCTGGCGTCCGGAAGGGCTTCGCAGGTTCGAATCCTGCCCCCTCCACCATAAATCCGGAATTGTGAGCAGAGAGCAAGCGAGCCACAAACGGCAAAAGGCCACTGCTCACGGCTCGGCATTCACAACAAAAAAGCAAGCCCAGATAGCTCAGCGGTAGAGCACGTTCTTGGTAAGAACGGGGTCGGCGGTTCAATCCCGCCTCTGGGCTCCAGAAATATGACCAGACAAGCCCCAGGGCTGTAAGGAGGACACGGCGCAACATGGCCAGACAGCAGTTCGACCGGTCGAAGGAACACGTCAACGTGGGAACCATCGGGCATGTGGACCACGGCAAGACCACTTTGACCTCCGCCATTACCAAGGTGCTTGCAGGCCGGGGCCAGGCTAAGTACCTAGACATGGACTCCATTGACAACGCCCCGGAGGAAAAGGCTCGTGGCGTAACCATCGCCATCGCCCACGTGGAGTACGAGACCGACAACCGCCACTACGCCCACGTGGACTGCCCCGGCCACGCCGACTACATCAAAAACATGATTACCGGCGCGGCCCAAATGGACGGCGCGGTGCTGGTGGTGAGCGCCCCCGACGGCCCCATGCCCCAGACCCGTGAGCACATCCTCCTGGCCCGCCAGGTTGAGGTTCCCCGCATCCTCGTCGCCCTGAACAAGGTCGACATGATGGACGATGAGGAGCTCCTGGAGCTGGTGGAGCTGGAAATTCGTGACCTGCTCAACCGCTACGACTTTCCCGGCGACGATACACCGATTGTCAGGGTCAGCGGGCTGAAGGCGCTGGAGGGAGACCCGGAGTACGAGCAGAGCATCGTTAATCTGGTCGACGCGATGGACGATTGGATACCCATCCCGCCGCGAGCCACCGACCTGCCATTCCTCATGCCCATTGAAGACGTTTTCGGCATCAAGGGACGCGGCACCGTGGTTACCGGCCGGGTCGAGCGGGGCACCATCAAGGTCGGCGAGCCGGTGGAAATCATCCGCTTCGGCGATACCCGGGCCACAGTGGCCACCGGGCTGGAAATGTTCCACAAGTCGCTCGACGTGAGCCAGGCCGGAGACGCCGTCGGTGTGCTGTTGCGCGGCGTTGACCGCGACGAAGTGGAGCGTGGCCAGGTGCTGGTCAAGCCCGGCTCCATGAGGCCCTACACCAAGGCCAAGGCCGAGGTGTATATCCTGAGCCGCGAGGAAGGCGGGCGGCACACCCCGTTCTTCAGCGGTTACAAGCCCCAGTTCTACATCCGCACCAGCGACATCACAGGCTCCATCGGGTTGCCGGAAGGCGTGGAAATGGTGATGCCAGGCGACAACGTCCAGATGGACATCGAGTTGATGTCCCCGGTGCCCCTGGAAAGCGGGATGCGCTTCGCCATCCGCGAAGGCGGACGCACTGTTGGCTCCGGCGTTATCACCGAGGTGATGGACTAACCCTGCCTTTAGCGGAGACGAAGCAATGGCCCGAAAAACCGCAGACATCCGGCAGATCATCACCCTCCAGTGCGGGGAATGCCGGGAACGCAACTACACGTCGATGAAGAATCGGCGCAACGACCCGCAGCGGCTGGAGCTCCGCAAGTACTGCTCGCGTTGCCGCAGCCACCGCACCCACCGAGAAGTGAGGTAGCGCCATGGCTAGGGCCGGCTCGCGCGCCCAGCGAGTACTCGCCCCCACTGGGGGCGGGCGCATCACCCCCGCACAGTTCATTCGTGAAACGTTCGAGGAGTTGCGAAAATGTGTCTGGCCCAGCCGCGAGGAGACCGCTCGCCTGACCATGGTGGTCATTGTGCTGGCGGTAGCGGCCGGGTTTTTCCTGGGCGGCCTCGACCGGGTGTTCGCCGAGTTGTTCAACCGGGTGATATTCGGCCTCTAGGCGAACCCGTTGTCCCGTTGCCCGCCCACGCCATGCAACGCAGCCCCCGGCCTGCCACAAGGGCTGGGGGCGCTATTCATCAGCCCGGATGGCCCGTATGACGAATGCTAACAACATATCGGAAACCGAAGCGCAGCCCGAAGACCTGCGCTGGTACATCGTGCATACCTACTCAGGCCAGGAAGACCTGGTGGAAAAAAACCTCAACCTGCGCATCAACAGCCTCGACATGGAGGACCGAATCAAGCAAGTGCTGGTCCCCACCGAGGAAGAGGTGGTCTTCAAGGACGGCAAGCGCCGCTCGGAGCGGAAGAAGCTGTTTCCCGGCTACATTCTCGTCCGCATGAGCATGGACGACGAAAGCTGGTATGCTGTCCGAAACACCCCAGGAGTCACCGGCTTCGTCTCCACTGAGGACGAAAAAGACAGCCGCCCCAAGCCGGTTCCACTGGAAGACAAGCAGATTGAGGACATTCTCCGGCAAGTGGAGTCCGACTCCACCCGCGTCAAGATCGCTCTGGAGCGGGGCGAGACCGTCCGCATCACCGAGGGACCCTTCGTCGACTTCATCGGCGCCATCAACGACGTGGACGAGAGCAAGGGCAAGGTCCGCGTTTTGGTGTCCTTCTTCGGGCGGGAAACTCCGGTGGAACTGGATTTCCTCCAGGTAGAAAGAATCTGAGTGGAAAGAATCTGACCAATCAATCCGGCGCCGCCGGCTGCTCGCTACGGCTGGCGGCTGGCGCCTTCAGGAGTCCCAAGTGGCGAAGAAGATTCGCGCAATCATAAAGTTGCAACTGGAAGCAGGGAAGGCAACTCCCGCACCGCCGGTCGGCCCGGCCCTGGGCCAGCACGGCGTCAACATCATGGGCTTCGTCAAGGAATACAACGCCCGCACCGCCAGCGATGCGGGAACAATCGTACCGGTTCACCTGACGGTCTACGAAGACCGCTCGTTTATTTTCGTTACCCGCACGCCACCGGCCTCGGAGTTGTTGCGCAAGGCCGCCGGGGTGGAGCGCGGTTCGTCGGACCTGCGCCAGGGCAGCGTGGGGAACATCAGCCGCAGTACGCTGCGGGAAATCGCCCAGACCAAACTGTCAGACCTCAACGCAGGCAGCGTCGAAGAAGCAATGTTGATAATCGAAGGCACCGCCCGCAGTATGGGAATACAGGTGTCGGGAGAGTAAACAATGGCCAGCCGCAGCCGCCGTTACAGCAGCGTCGCCGAGCGGGTCGAGCCGGACCGGCTCTACATCCCCGCCGACGCTATCGAATTGCTCAAGGAAATCTCCACCGCCAAGTTCGACGAAACGGTGGAATTCCACCTGCGGACCAATGTCGACCCGCGACACGCCGACCAGATGGTGCGCGGCGTCGTCGGCCTGCCCCACGGCATCGGCAAGACAGTCCGTGTACTGGTGTTCACCAGCGCCGACGGCAGCGAGATCGCCCGCCAGGCCGGAGCGGACTACGTGGGCGAGGATGACCTGATAGAGCGCATCGAGGGTGGCTGGGTGGAATTCGACGTCGGACTGGCCACTCCCCAGGTCATGCCAAAGATCGGTAAGCTGGGCCGCATCCTCGGGCGCCGGGGACTAATGCCCAACCCGCGCTCCGGCACCATGGTTCAGCCGCAGGACCTGCCCCGCGCCATCCAGGAGGCCAAGGGTGGGCGCACCGAGTACCGCACCGACCGCACCGCCATCATCCACTGCGCCATCGGCAAGATCAGCTTCGAGACCCGAATGTTGCTGGGCAACCTCGCCGCGCTGACCGATGCCATCTCCCGCGACCGCCCAGCGGCCCTAAAGGGGCATTATTTCCGCTCGGCCTACGTTACTACCAGCATGGGACCCAGCGTCTCGCTGGATTTGGCGGCCCTTCAGTCCTTGCACGCTGAGGATTAGCCTGATAAGCTGACCACACAATCGAAAAGCCCACGCCAAAGACAGCGGGTCCTACGGGATAAAGGTACGACCGCCCGCCGAGGCGCGACGATAAACAACAGGGTTGCATTGCCCTGCGCCGCGCCCTATTGGTCGGCGCAGGGCCTTTTTTTATACCACTTCCAGGGAGGTGAAGTTTGCCCACACAGGAGAAAATCGACCGAGTTCAGGAACTGAAGGAGCAGTTGGAGCGCAGCACCATCACCTTCGGCGCCGACTATACCCGGACAACCGTGAACCAGATGACCGAACTGCGCCGCGCCATGCGGGCTGGGGGTATCGAGTTCACCGTGGTCAAGAACACCCTCATGTATCTGGCCGCTGACCAGGCGGGGATGCCCCAGCTCAAGGACATAGTGCTGGGGCCCACGGCAGTGGCTTTCAGCTACGATGACCCTGCGGTCGCCGCCAAGACCATGGCCGACTACGCCCGGGCCAACGCCAATACGTTCAGCCTCCGGGGCGCGGTTATGGGTGACGGAGCAGCCCTGGGGCCAGAAGGCGTGACCCGCCTGGCGACGCTTCCGCCCAGGCCCCAGATGCTGGCGTTGCTGCTGGCGCAAATGCAAGCGCCAATGGTGCGCCTTGTGAGGTCCCTGAACGGCCCAGTGCAGAATCTGGACAACGTGCTCCGCGCCCGGATGCGCCAACTGGAAGACGGTTAGCGCTCCGCTTGTCATTAAAAATCTGAGAGAGGAATTGAGAAATGGCACTCACGAAGGACGAACTCATCAGCGCCATCAAGGAAATGACCGTGGTTGACATGGCCGATCTGGTCAAGTCGCTGGAGGATGAATTCGGCGTAACCGCCGCCGCGCCGGTGGCCGTGGCCGCCGCCCCCGGCGGTGGCGACGGCGCCGCTGCCGTCGAGGAAGAAGAACAGACCGAGTTCGAGGTAAACATCCGCGAGATCGGCCCCAACAAGATTAACGTCATCAAGGCGGTGCGAGAAGTCACCTCCCTCGGCCTGCGCGAGGCCAAGGAACTGGTGGAGTCGGCCCCTGCCTCCGTCAAGGAGGCGGTGCCGCGCGACGAGGCGGACTCGGTCAAGGCCAAGCTGGAAGAGGCCGGGGCCGTGGTCGAGGTAAAGTAGTCCCACCCGTCCCGCTTGGAGGCGTGATATGGGCCAGAAAGACCGGGAACGATTCCTCCGGCTGAAAGAGTCCAATCCCGACTATCAGGGGTTCCGGGGTGCGGCAACCGTTGTTGCCCCTACTCCGCCCCCTGCCCCGGTAACCGAGTCGGTAACCTGCTCGGTGTGCAACCGGCGGCGCAACGTGAACGTGGACAGCCTGCCCGAAGACCGCAGCGCCTATGTGTGCCTGCGCTGCCAAGAGGAACATAAGGCCGCCTAGCGCCGTGCGTCTGGGCCTCCGCGCCTCCCTTCCCAAGTTGAACGACCGCGCCGCGGTGTAATTGCGGCGCGGTCTCAGTTTTTCTCGACTGCTACCCGCTGTTCCCTCTCCCTTCGGGGGAGGGTTTGGGCGTCCCCGTTTTGGAAAGGAACATTGTGTCACCCCCCGGATTTCACCCTCACCCCAGCCCTCTCCTTCAAGGGAGAGGGAGAGGGAGAACTAAAAGACCCCGCTCGAGATCTAAAGAAAACCGGCAGAGCCTCGCTACCGGAAAAGCGGCAGTTGGTTGTCCAGGAACTCATAGGCGGTGTTGAACTGCCTTTCCCCCCCTGCCCCCGTTGGCACTTCTTCGTATTCAACGAAAATGTCCGGCTGTACCGCAGTCTCCCCCACCCAGTCACCGCCGGACGTATACCAGCGGGCAGTGGGGATATACAAGGCCGATCCGTCGCTGAGTTCAACGAAGCTGTAATCCGATCCTTCGCCAAAGGTGGGAACACCGACCACTGTGGCCCGGCCTGCTTCCTGCAATGCAGCGGCCACCGCTTCCGCTTCGCCGACGGTCTGTTCGTCCACCATCACCGCTATCGGCAGGTCATCTATGGACAGCCGGTCATCGTCTACCGGGAAGCGTTGCTCCCTGCGTACCCCCGCGCGGTCCTCCACTTGCCGGAACAGTTCGCCGGGCGGCAGAAACTGGGCGGCCACTTCTGCGGCCGCATCCGCCGCCCCCCCGGCGTTGAGGCGAAGGTCCAGTATGAGCGCCAACATATCGAGCCGGTTTAGCTGCTCCAGCGCCTCGAAAACCTGCTGGCCGGTGTTATCACGGAAACGGAAGACCCGGATGTAGCCGATGCCGCCGGGAATGAGCTGCCTGGCCACCGTGGGCAGTTGCACGTCGCCCCGGAATACGTCCAGCTCCACGGGGTCCGACTCGGTGAGTCTTTGCAGAGTCAGGCGAACCTTGGTGCCCGCTTCACCCCTGATGCGGTCCCCGATTTCCGAAGGCGTGGCATCTCCCACCGGCACGCCGTCCACGGACAGCAGCGCGTCGCCCGGCTCAATGCCCGCCTTCTCGGCGGGAGAGTCTTCAAAAGGAAACAGGAGAATGCGGCTCTCCTGCGGCGCCACACGGGCGCCGATCCCCAGGTAGGAACCCTCAATGCTCTGCTCAAGCCGCTCCTGGACTTCCGGTAGCTGCTCGGCAGTGAGGTAGGAGGCGCTGGCGTCGGGCAGGCCGTCCATCAGGCCCCGTATGAGCATCTGGACCGCCGCCGCCGTCTCTACCTCCGTATTGTCCTGCCGGTAGAATTGCGTAGCCCTCCAGACATCAACCAACTCGGCCGGCACCACGGCGGGAACCTGACCCCTGGTGCGTCCCAGGTCGGTCAGGAAGGGATACGGTTCAATTTCTCCCAACTCCATGATGCGCCCGATTGCGCCGCCCGCCGCCGCGCTCCGGTCCAGGGCGTCCGGGTCGGCGTAGTTGGCGAGCAGGGCATCCCAAGCCTCCCACACCAAAGCCAGGTCGTCGGCATCCTCCGAGGCGCTTGATGCCCCGTTGCCGGGAGAGCAGGCCGTCGCCAACAGCAGGGCAACTACGGCAACCGCGGCGAGAGTTAAGCGGAATCGTGAATATGGGAAGTCTGCAAGAAACAAAGCAATGTCCTGAAATCGTGAGAGTGCGCCGCCTGCCATTGTAGCAAACTGCGTAGACCGAAAAGCGCGGCAAGCGTTGCCAGTCCGACGGGCTGAATGTACACTTGCCCTGAAAGGAACTTCCGGCGCCGGTTGCCTGCAAGCCATTCCGGCAACCGTCAGGCCGGGTTAACAAACGCCGGGTTAACAAACGCCGGGTTAACAAACGCCGGGTTAACAAACGCCGGGTTAACAAACGAGGAGAATCGCCGATGATTAAGGTAACCGTACTCTACCCCAACGAAGAGGGCAAGGCTTTTAATTTCGACTACTGGGCCGGGACGCACATGGAAACGGTGCATCGCCTGCTGGACCCCATGGGCCTGACGCGCAGTGAGCTTGAGAAGGGCATTTCCGATGCCGACCCCAACGCCCCTGCACCTTTCGTAGCAATGGCCACCCTGTATTTCAGCGCCACGGACGAAGTGCATGAGGGCTTCAAGAACCACGGACGGGAGATTCTGGGGGACATCAAGAACTACACCGACATTTCGCCGCGGTTCCAGATAAGCGAAATCCTCTAACTGCTCAGCGGCAGTCTTCTTCCGGGCGAAAACGTAGCGGGCGGCCCGGCTCCGGGGCGGCCCGCTGCCGTGTTGGTGGACACCGCCAATTCGTGCGGCTCGCCTTCGTTTAATTCCTTCTTGAGGGCATAGGCACTATGACGCAGCACACCGGGAACGATAGTTCGGAAGTCGCGGCAGCCTTCGAGTCGCTGTCGGAGCGCCTCATCGGGGAGCACTGGAGCTTCTATCCCACCACCGGGTCTCGGATCGGGCGGCATGAATACGACGGGCGGCTGCCCGACCTCTCCCCGGCGCAGGTAAGCCGCCGCCAACAGGAGATCCGCCAGGGAATGGCGGAACTGAAAGCGCTGGACACCACAACGCTGGGAGCCGACGAGCAGCTATCCCGGCAGATGCTGGAGCTGTTCCTGCAACGGGAGCAGTTCACCTTCGAGGAGATGCGGCCTCTGGAAAACAACCCGATGCGACAGGCCGGCTTTCTGAACATGGGCGGCTACGTCCGTCGCGATTACGCGCCATTGGAGGACCGGCTCCGTACCGCCTCCATCGCCCTGCGTCAAGTACCCGATTTCCTGCAAACGCTGGACGCCGCCCTGCGCGACGACCTCTCCTGTCATATCGTGGACATGAGCGTCGAAAGCTACGGCGGGATGGCTCACTTCTATCGAACCGACCTGGCGACTTTCGCCAACGCCGTCGGCGACCGCCAAATTGCCGACGACTACACCGAGGCTATCGGTGCGGCTGCGTCAGCCATTGACGGATTCGTGGCAAGGCTGAAGGGCAGGGCCAAAGCCGGAGACAACGCCTTCGCCATCGGCAGCGGCCTGTACTCCCGGATGCTGGCCACCGGCGAGGGGCTGGACCTTCCGCTGGAACGCATCGCCGCCGTGGGACAGGCCAACCTGGAGGAAAACCTGGCCCGCCTGCAAGAAGTGGCGTCGTCGATTGCGCCCGGCAAGCCGGTACAGGCCATTGTCGAGGAAATAAGCCGCAATCATCCCGACGCCGCCGGGCTGATACCCGACACCCGCGAGATGCTGGAGGACATCCGTCAGTCCCTGTTGGACTACGGCATCATCTCCCTGCCGTCAGAGGACCGCTGCCAAGTGGTGGAGACGCCGGCCTATATGCGCTACGCCTTCGCCGCCATGGACAGCGCGGGCGCGCTGGAAACCCGGGCCACGGAGTCTTTCTATTATGTCACGCCGGTGGAGCATCACTGGACGGCGGAACAGGCCGAAGAATGGCTGTCCAAGTTCGACTACAACACCCTTAGAATCATTTCGATTCACGAAGTCTATCCCGGCCACTTCGTCCATCACCTGCACAACCGGTACGGGAGGGCGCTGCCGCTGATCAACCGGGCCGCCACCTCCTATGCCTTCACCGAGGGATGGGCGCACTACACCGAGCAGATGATGCTGGAAACGGAATACGGGACAAACCGGCCCGAACTGTTGCTGACGCAACTGCTGGAGGCGCTGGTGCGGAACTGCCGCTACCTCTGCTCTGTCGCAATGCACACCGGCGACATGACGGTAGACGAAGCCACCCGGTTCTTTATGGAAAACTCCTTCATGGCCGAATATCCATCGCGCCGGGAGGCGTTGCGGGGCACGTTTGACCCTGGCTACCTGAACTACACTCTCGGTAAACTGATGATTCTCAAACTCAGGGAAGACTTCCGCAGGGAACAGAACGGCGGCTACTCACTGAAGACATTCCATGACCGCCTGCTCTCCCACGGCGCACCGCCGTTGCCGCTGCTCAGGCCGGTCATGCTGGAGCAGGATGGCCCGCCGCTCTGACCCCGGTATTCCCAAAGCACCCGCTCCAACCAAAGCCAATGTGGGATGTACATTTTGCGGACAGCCATTCGCAGTCAGGGTTCGCGCCTCGACCGTAGGGGCGGGTTTCAAACCCGCCCCTACCAGTGGACCGCCCGTGCGCCGGCGAGTCCACCTGCAATGAAACGCTACCTGGCATAAATGCGCATTTCACCTTGGATTTGGTTTAGGTTCGGAAGGTGACCCTGCGGAACGCCTCGCCATAGCCGGCGCCGGAGTCTCCGGCCCCTTCCTGGCCCTGCTGGCGGACAAAGGAGTCGATCTCCTCGCCTGTGCGGCCAGCCGTCCGGGACTTGCCAGCCTTGACGGCGCGTGTCTTGGCGTCGATGGACGCGCCGATGTCCACGAATGTGTTCGGCGTTTCCGCCCCCCAGAATAGCACCGTGCCGGTCTTATGCGGCTCCAGCCCCTCGTCCCGCCACAGTTCCTCGAAGTGCAGGTGGTCCCGGGCGCATGGGAACACCGCATCCAGGGTCACCTGCCCGGTGATGCGGCTGTCGCGGTGCCAGGCCAGGTTCTTGCGATATGGTTCGGGGCAGACTACGACATCGGGCCGCAATTGGCGGATCTGGCGCACCAGCTCCCGGCGAAAATCGTCCACATCCTCCAGCCCTCCGTCGGGACGGCCCAGCGATACCACTTCCTGCACTCCCAGTTGCCCGGCGGCATCCGTCTGTTCCTGTCGGCGGGTGTCGGACAGACCGGCAGCGGAGATGGACGGGTCTGCCGTGCCCTTACTGCCGTCGGTGCAGACCACGAAGCGCACGGTCGCTCCTTCGCTTATCCACCGGGCAACACTGCCTCCGCACCAGAACTCTGCGCCGTTGGGATGCGGTATCACCACCAGAACGCGCTGCGGCGTATCATCCATCAGGCTGTGCCTCCTGTTACCTTTTTCCGGACATTGGACGCTATTGCTCCTGGTCTTCTCTGAAGCGGGACTCAAACCCGGAGCGCGTGAACATTCTCTCGGAGAGTATACCCCCGGAAATGACGATGCTCATGGCATCTTCCACCGACATATCCAGCCGCTCCACCTGGCTGGCCGGGACGATTACCAAGAAACCCGAGGAGGGTATCGGCGTGGTGGGTACATACACCGAAATGACTTCCTGGCCTTCCGCGTCGTACATCTGGGAGGTCACCAAGCCGATGGAGCGTATTCCTGCACGGGGAAATTCCACGAGGACCACGCCGCTGTACCGGTCTGGGTCGCTGGCTCCGTTGGAACGGCTGTTGTTGGAAAGCAGTTCGACGGCGGTTCTCGTGGTGCTGTAGATACCCTTGACCACGGGTATTACTTCCATAGCCCGGTGGGCCAGGCGAATAAGGCGTCGGCCCACGACAAAGGCCGCAACCAGCCCTACCAGGTAAATCAATATCAGCAGCGCCAGAAGCCCCGTGCCCTGAACGTCCGGACCAGGCAGCAGGTCGGTCGCTGGCTGGAGAATGGGAGTGAGCAGGTCGAAGATGAATCTCAGGACCAGCGCGGTGATGCCGATAGGCAACATCACCAGCATTCCCGCGACCAGAGTCCGCTGAAAATGCGAAAACACTCGCCTCAATATCCGCAGCAGCAGCGGCGGACGGCGGGGGGCAGTCCCATTGGACCCGGATTGCCCCGGGTGCATGACTAGCGGCGTCAAGCTAACTACCGATGACAAATGGTTAGTGAGTCTTCCAAGCAAGCGGCGCGAGTGCTTGAGGGCCATACCGCTGAACCTTGCGCAAACCAACCGCCGACAAGTTTGTGCGGCGGGAGCGCAAACATATCCCGCTCCCGGGGACTCAGCGCTCCCCGGCGGTCAGGGCGCGGTATTCTTCAGAAATCATGGAGGCCACGTTGCCCCAGCCCATCAACTCCGCCCGGCGCCGGGCCGCCACGCCCATGCTTTCCTGGAGACCGGAACTGGAAATTATCATTTCCACCGAGTTGGCGAAGGCTTCGGGGCAGCGCCAGGATTTAAGGTATCCGGTATGCCCGTGATGCACGATGGTAGGCAGGCCGCCCACCCGCGAGGCAACCACCGGCGTACCGCAGGCCATTGACTCCAACGCCACAAGGCCGAAGCTCTCGTAGTAGGACGGCACCACGCACACGTCTGCGGCGTTGTAGTAAAGGGGCAGGTCGTCGTGGTCCACGCGGCCCACGAAGTCAATCAGCCCGTCCACCTGCCGCTCCTCGGCCAGACGGCGCACCCGGTCGGTTTCCGGCTCGCCGGGTCCCCCGCCGCCGACGACCATCATGCGGACGTTCTGCTCGCTGGCCTCCATCTGAGCCGCAGTCTCCACCAGCAGGTCCAAACCCTTCAGCGGCTCCACCCGTCCCACGTACAGCAGAACCTTCTCGCCGTTCAGTCCCAGCCTCTTGCGAACTTCCTTCTGGTCCAGCGGGCGGAACTTGGCGAGATCAACGCCGCAGGGCGCAAGCATGACCCGCATGGGGTCGGCGCCGTACAGCCGCGCCATAGCGTCTCGCTCGTGACCGCTGAAGGCGATTATGCGGTCGGCGCTGAGCATGGCCTCCCGCTCAACCATCTCGCGCTCCTCTGGCTCCATTTCACCGGCCCGCGACTGCATCTTGATCAGGGCGAGGGTGTGGAAAGTGACGACGTGCGGGATGCCCAAACCCTGCGAGAACCGCTGCCCGATCCACGCGGAAAGCCAGTAGTGGGAATGCGCCACGTCATAGTCGCACCCCTCATGCTCCCGGAAGGCTTGCAGTTCTTCAAGGAAGCCCGGCAGGTGGGCATAGAGTTCCCCGACTCCCGCGTCGTGCGGGCCGCCCGGCAGATGGATGACCCTGACGTTCGGCGCTATCCACTCTATACCGGCAGAGCCTTCATGATCACGAGTGAATATATCGACCGGGATTCCTGATTCGCCCATTGCCCGGGAAAGCTCCCGGACGTATACATTCATACCCCCTGACTTGCCCTGTCCGGGGGCGGCCAGGGGGCAGGCGTGGAATGCAATAAACGCAGCTCGCTGGAGGCTCAACTTCGTTTCACCACCATTCTATAGAGACTCTTTTGATGGCCGCCGAGGTGGGCCTTGTAGGGCTCCGGTCCGCGCAGGAAATCGAAATAGCCGACACCCTGCTCGATGGCATCCCGAACGCACATGGCGTGCAGCAACAGTCCAACGCTGAAGTACGACAAGCCGGGGTCGTAACCGCTATTGTACAACAGGCGGGTCTGCCCGTAGTCGAAGCAAAGGCTGGCCGCTACTCTGGCCCCGTCTATCTCCATGAAAAACAGCCGAATCTGGTCCAGTTCGGCCATCCGACGGGCCATGGCGCGGAAGAAGCTCTCCCGCTCCGGCGTCATGAACTCTTCCTTGTCGGCGCGGCTCATTCGCATCAGCGCCAGAAACTCGTCGAAGTTGCCTTCCACGTCGCCGGGGGTGGTCAGACAATACCAGCGCCATTCCGCCTGAGAGTCCAGGCGGCGGAGCTTGCGGCGGAGTTCATGGCGGTCCTTCTTGCTGAGCAGGGCCAGGTATTCCTCCCAGTCGCCCGGCAGGGATACGCCAGAGGTGACATCTTCGTACTCGACCTCCACTACGAAGCCCCGCTCTCGAGCCAGGTCTGGGAGATGGGCCAGAGTTGGCGAGTGTTCAATCAGCGAGTCGAGGCGCACCTCGCTCCAATCCCAATCGCCCAGAACGTCCAGCAACGCCGGGTAGAAGGTTTCCTCGAAGCCGGGCCGCACCAGGAAGTCGTTATAGTCGAAGGTGTCGGGGGAGCCGACAAAACCGATGGAGTCGCCGAGGCGGGACAGGGAAGCCAGCGCGTCCATGCCTCCACCGGCGGCGGGCACACTGAACCCGGTCATCTCACGCCCCCCGCTGAAGTTCTCCCACCAGACTTCCTGCCACTGCGGAGAAAGGAAGAGGCTGCCCACGGGGGATTCGCGCAATACGGAAACCCAATCTTTCCGAAGGTCCTGGAAGGAAATAACGGGGTCAATGGTCACGGTTAATTGCTGCGCATCAGATTCAATAATGTTTCCCTGATCTCCTTGCCGGATGACGTACCCCGAACCGCGGTGGTCAGCATCCTGGCGCCGGGCTTGCGGATGCCGCGCATAGACATACACAGATGCTCGGCTTCCAGTTCCACAACCACTATCTCGGGCTGCAAGACATTGTAGATAGCGTCGGCCACCTCCGCTGTAAGGCGCTCCTGCACCTGCGGGCGGGCAGCGGCGACTTCCAGGGCCCGGCCCAGCTTGCTCACACCGGCAATCCTCTGCCTGGGCACGTAGCCGATCCGCGCTTCCCCGAAAAAGGGCAGCAGATGATGTTCGCACATGGAGTGAAAGTACAGATGACTCAAGGCCACCGGATCCCCGGATTCGGCCTCAAAAACGGCGTCAATGGCGTCTGCGGCGCGCGCGCCCACGCCCGCGAAGAGGGACTGATACATCCGCGCCACGCGGGCCGGCGTCTGCTCCAGGCCTTCCCGAAGGGGGTTCTCGCCGACCGCTTCAAGAATGTCGGCCACCGCCTGCTGTATCCGACTCTGTTCGACCGTGATTTTCCCCCACCAAAATCCTCTCCCTCAGGGGAGCGGGTGACTCTGTGTTTGCTAGGCGCTATGAAAGAGCGACCGCCTCCACCGCTTCCAGTGTCGGCTCAATCACGATGGTTTGCGGGGTGACGCTGGACACCGCCAGATCGGGGTCTTTGAGTCCGGTTCCGGTGAAGATGCACACCACCCGCTGGTCCGAGAGGTCCAGTCCCTGCTTGTGCAGCTTGATCAGCCCGGCGAAGGACGCCGCCGAGGCCGGTTCGCAGAAAATCCCTTCGTGCGACGCCAGCAAACGGTAGCTTTCCAGTATCTCGTCGTCCGACACCATGTCGATGGTTCCGCCGGAGCTGTCGCGGGCCTCCTCGGCGCCCTTCCAGCCAGCCGGGTTGCCGATGCGAATGGCGGAGGCAATGGTCTGCGGGTTGGCCACGGGCTCGCCCCGCACGATGGGGGCTGCGCCCTCTGCCTGGAACCCCATCATTCTGGGGAGCGTCCTGCTGCGTCCCAGTTGGTGATATTCCCGGAATCCCCGCCAGTATGCGGTGATATTGCCGGCGTTGCCCACCGGGATGAACAGGTAATCGGGGGCATCGCCCAGCATGTCAACTATCTCGAATGCGGCGGTCTTCTGTCCTTCCAGGCGGTAGGGGTTCACCGAGTTGACCAGCGTGACCTCGTGCTTGGTGGTGAAGGAGCGCACCAGGTCAAAGGCGGTGTCGAAGTTCCCATTGACCATGATAATCTTTGCCCCGTAGGCCATCGCCTGGGCCAGCTTGCCCATAGCCACCTCACCCCGGGGGATGATGACCAGCGCGGGCAGCCCGCTGTAAGCGCCGAAGGCGGCGGCGGAAGCGCTGGTGTTGCCGGTTGAAGCGCACATTATGGCCCGGCTGCCTTCTTCCAGCGCCTTGGCGATGGCAACTACCATGCCCCGGTCCTTGAAGGAGCCGGTGGGATTGCATCCTTCCAGCTTGAAGTACAGTTCGGGGCAACCCAATTCGGCGGCCAGACGGTTGGACTTCACCAGCGGCGTGTCACCCTCGCCCATCGTAATCATGGGCGTTGCCTCGGTGACTGGCAGCAGGTCCCTATAAGTTTTCAGTACGCCAACGCCCATTTCTTCCCGAATCAGACCCAGAATTTAAGATTAGTTTTCCAAGTTCCGAAGGCTGCCCGCTCCTGGTACGCCCTCGTCCTGCTTATCCCAGGGAGAAGGACTCAAATACGCTTATTCCTCGACTCGTAGCATATTGCCCACTCGTCTAACCGGGTCCAGCCCGCCGATGGCCAGCAGCGCCCGCTGCACCGACGACTCCAGCGCCGGGTGGGTCATAATGACGATTTCCGCGCTCTGCGTCTCCTCGTCTGCATCCTTCTGGAGCACCGAGGCGATGCTGATATTCTCGTCGCCCAACGCCCGGGCAATCTGGGCCAGCACACCGGCCTGGTCGGCCACTATCAGCCGGATGTAGTACCGGGTCCGCAGGGCATCAATGGGGCGGAGGCCCAAATGCTGCGACAGTTCCCTGGGGCCGGCCGGAGCCGCGTCATCCCGCACCAAGCGGGCGGTCTCCACCAAGTCGCCCAGCACTGCGCTGGTGGTGGGGCCGCGGCCCGCGCCCATCCCGTGGAACAGCACCTGACCGCAGAGGCTGCCATGCACTTCCACCGCATTGTACACGCCATTGACGTTGGCGAGCATATTTTCCGCCGGAACCAGGGCAGGATACACCCTCAATTGCACTTCACCGCCGTCGAGGTCTGCGATTGCCAGCGACTTTATGGCGTAGCCGAACTCCTGAGCGTAACGGAAATCCTGTGGCTCCAAGGCCGAAATTCCCTGCCGGAAAACGTCCTCCGGGCGGAAGCGGCGTCCATAGGCCAGGGTGGCCAGAACAGTCAGCTTGTAGGCGGCGTCTATGCCTTCGACGTCGTTGGTGGGGTCGGCCTCGGCATAGCCCAGGCCCTGCGCTTCGGCCAGAGCCTCGGCGAAGGCGGTGCGCTGGAAGGCCATGCGGGAGAGGATGTAGTTGGTGGTGCCGTTGATGATAGTGCGGATGGAGTAAACATCGTTGGCGGCCAGTTCGTTCATCAGGCAACCCACAATGGGGATGCCGCCGCCGACGCTGGCCTCGAAGAGCAGGCTGACCCGTTGGGCGCGGGCCAAGGCCATCAGCTCGGCGCCTTCCTTCGCCATCACTTCCTTGTTGGCGGTGACCACGTGCTTCCCCGACTCCAGGGCGCGACGGAAGTAGGCCGACGCCGGGTCGGAACCGCCCATCACCTCGACCAGGATGTCTATCTCAGGGTCGTCCAGGATGTCCTCGGCGTTGGTGGTCAGGAGAGCGGACGGAACTTCCACATCACGGGGACGAAAGCGGTCGCGTACCAGCACCCGGCGCAGGTTCACCTGACGCCCGACGCGCGCGGACACCGGCGACGGCTCTTGCAGCAGGGCCGAGGCGACGCCGCCTCCAACCACGCCAAGACCCATGAGACCCACATTTATGCCGGAATCGCTGGTCATAGTCGAGCCGCCTACTGCCTCGCCGGGCTGGTGACCGGGACGCGCGGCGCGGTGACGAACACCTGGTCGGCCACCCAGTCATACAGCCTGCTGTTGAACTTCATTTTGACCGTTCCGTTGGATGTGCCTTCCTGGAGGGCCTGGTCCTTCCAGGC
The DNA here is from genome assembly GCA_965261945.1 of Dehalococcoidia bacterium. Taxonomy (GTDB): domain Bacteria; phylum Chloroflexota; class Dehalococcoidia; order Lucifugimonadales; family UBA3495; genus VXOI01. The sequence goes on along the minus strand of CBDHEF010000002.1, from coordinate 337,697 downwards.
CTCCGCCAGTTCCAGGGTCAACTTGACCATCATGCGATCGTCAAGCTCTCTTTCCTCCGGGCCCGACAGCTTCTGCACGAAAAAGATACCGTCCCGGGCGTAGAAGGGCCTGCTGGTTTCACCGGGCTGCAACGCGGCGGTTCCCAGTTCTTCGTCGCCGTACAGAATCGGGTCAAGGTTGGGGAAGGCGCCTTGGGGAACCCAGCCGACATAACCGGAACTGTCGGCGTACCCTGCCGAGCGGGAAACCTCGCGGGCCACGACATCGAAAGGTTCAACTTCCAGCCGTTGCGCCACCTGGTCCGGTTGGAGTCCACTTGTCCCCGCTTCACTGGGGTCGATGGGGAGCCGGATCCAGCGCACTTCCACATGCTCTTGCGATCTTTCAACTTCCTGACTCAGATTCAAAAACAGGCCGAATTCAGTAATTTCCTCTTCGACTATGACGCGGTACTCCGAATCGGTCAGGCCGGTGGCTGTCAGGAAGGTCTGATAGTTGTTCTGGTATTCGCGTTCCAACTGACCTGGGTCCACTTCCTGGCCCTGCGGCGCTGTCGGCTGGAACTGGCGGCGCAGTTCGCCGTCAATGGCCTGGTCGCTGGGCTTGATATTCAGTCCCGGAGCCGCCTGGCGCAGAATCTCCGCGTTCACCAGCTCTTGCAGGTACTCAAATGGCACAGTGCTGAGGTCGACACGGCCGCCGTCATAGCGGTTCACCCCTTGAAGCACACGGATGCGCTGCACCAGATCGCCCATGGTGAATTCGACATTGTTGACCCTGCCCGCCCAGACACGCGGCGGACGGAAGAACTCCCAAGAGTATCCGAAGATTACCACACCAAAAACCACCGCCAGAAGTGACACGCCGATACCGATGGACCAGTAGCGGAGAATACGCGCGCGCCTTTCCGCAGGGGTACGCGGGTCGGGTTCCGGCCCCTCTCCAGCCGCCCTGGCGCGGCGCCTGCGTCCGGCGCGTCCGGGTACGTTGCCGAAGCGTCCGCTAAACCGGGCTAAAGACATAACTCAATCCCGGCACGGAGGTTGGGAATGAACACGGGCAATATCCCGCGAGTGCGGGCTGCCCATGCGCCCGCAGCCGGAATCGGCCTCGGGCGCCAGTGAAGCATAGGGGGTCAGCGGCGGACACTGGGAAAGGAGTGGTGAGCCACGAACGGAATGAGGGCAATGTGCCGGGCGCGCTGAATGGCGATGCGCAGCGCCCGCTGGTGCTTGGCGCAGACGCCGGTGCGGCGGCGGGGTTCAATTTTGGCGCGGTCGGACACAAAGCGCCGAATCTTGTCGATGTCCTTGTAGTCAATGAGCTTGATGTGTTCGACGCAGAAGGTGCAAACCCGGCGTCGCGGCACGAACCGCCCGCGGGGGCGTCCTCCGGCCCGCCCGCCCGGCCTGCCGCCTCCCGGTCCTCCGGGGCGTCCACCCGGCCCTCCGGGGGGGCGTCCACCTTGCGGGCCGGAACCATAGGCCGGCCTGTTGGTTGCTTCGGTAGTCATACGTTTCCTTTCCCTTTGAACTGCGAACTGCTGTGCGGACCGATAAGCCCGGTCAGAAGGGCAGATCGTCGGTTTCGTCGTAGGGCGGCGGCCCTCCGGCGTCGGCCGTGCCCCGGCCTCCGCCATAGCTTTCGCGGTCTCCATAGCCGCCGCCACCACCGCCTTGTTCGTTTTCACCGCGGCGGCCCAGCATTTGCATCTCGGTCAGCGTTATGTCCAATGAGTAACGCGGCTGACCGTCAGTGCTCGTATAGCTCCTGCCCTTCAGACGGCCCTCAACGTATACCTGCTGGCCCTTGGTCAGATACTGGTTGCAGATTTCAGACAGCCGGCCAAAAGCGCTGACATTAAACCACTCGGTTTCTTCCCGCTGCTCACCGTCGCCGGTCCTGTATCGGCGGCTGGAAGCGACGCTAAATGATGTGACCGCCTGTCCACTGGCAGTGTAGCGCATCTCCGGGTCTCGTCCCAAGTTGCCGATGACGATAATCTTATTCACGACTACCCCCGCTACTGTGGCGGCTGTTCCGGCTGGGTTTCGGGCGGCGCGGCAACAGGCTCAGGCTCCCCGGCGGCAGGCGCTTCGGCAGCAGGCGGCGCGGCAGCAGGCGCAGGCTCCCCGGCGGCAGGCGCTTCGGCAGCAGGCGGCGCGGCAGCAGGCGCAGGCTCCCCGGCGGCGGGCTCCTCGGCAACGGGCGGCGCGGCAGCAGGCGCAGGCTCCTCGGCGGCGGGCGCTTCGGCAGCAGGCGCAGGCTCCTCGGCGGCGGGCGGCGCGGCAGCAGGCGCAGGCTCCTCGGCGGCGGGCGGCGCGGCAGCAGGCGCAGGCGCAGGCTCCTCGGCGGCGGGCGGCGCGGCAGCAGGCGCAGGCTCCCCGGCGGCAGGCGGCGCGGCAGCAGGCGCAGGCTCCCCGGCAGCAGGCGGCGCGGCCTCCGGCGCAGGCTCCCCGGCGGCGGGCGCTTCGGCGGCCGAAACTTCTGCACCCTCGGCCGGCGCCGCGGCTGCGGCAACGGGCGCAGGGGCCGGGCTGGGCGCAGGGGCCGGGCTGGGCGGAGCGCCGACGGGCGGTCGCGGGGGCCGCGGAGCACGGGTCTGCGCTGCGTGGGCCGCCAGCTCTTCCTCAGACAGCGTGATAGTTACCAGCGAGCGCAGCACTTGGTCGTCCAACTTCAGATAGTTCTCCAACTCGCGGTTAAAGGACTGGTCTGTGGTGAACCGGGTCAAGTGATAGTTGCCTTCGAGAAACTGGTACTGTCCCTTCCGTACCGGATAGGCCAGACGCCGGGTGCCCCAGCGTTCCTCGTGGACGATTTCGGCTGCCCGATTGGTGATGAAGCCCTTGATTCGCTCCCATGCCTGCCCGGCCTCGTCGAGGCTAATCATCGGGCTGAGAACGACTACTAGCTCGTAATGACGCAAAGGTTCCCCTTCTTGACTGAAATGCTGGCGGAAATTATAGCACCAGGCGGGTATTAGCTCAACAGGGATTAGCGCTTGCCCTGCATGGCAAGAACTAATTGGTTCTCGGTCCAGGGGCGTTCCCTCTGCCGCAACAGGAAAACGGGTTGTCCTGATCCAATTCAGGACCATGCCAAAACCGCCAAAACAAGAGATGTACCAGTCATAGGTTTCGTTGATCGTATTCTTCCAAAGCGATCATGGCCCACTCGCGCTGCTGGCGCCGGCGCCCAAATACCCAAAGTGGAGAGATATGCCTCAGTCGTCAATCCCCGGCGCCGGGAACCCGGCGGTGAGCTCCCGCACCTCTGCCGCCGCCTGCGCGCGTACCCCATCGTCCTCAATGTTGGTCAACACCCTCGCCACCATCGAGGCCACCTTCGCGGTTTCGTCTGCGCCCATGCCGCGGCTGGTGATGGCCGGGGTGCCTAGCCGCAGGCCGCTGGTCACGCGGGGCGGGCGGGGGTCGAAGGGGATGGCGTTCTTGTTGGCGATGATGCCCACGGACTCGAGGGCCTGCTCCGCTTGGCGACCCGTGATGCCCAGCGGGGTGACGTCCACCAGAATGAGATGATTGTCGCTGCCGCCCGACACCAGCCGCATACCCGCCTCGGAAAGCTCGGCGGCCATCACCTGGCAGTTGTCCACCACCTGCCGGGCGTAGCGGGCGAAGTCCGGCTTGAGCGCTTCCCCGAAGCACACCGCCTTGCCCGCGATGGTGTGCATCATCGGCCCGCCCTGCATTACCGGAAACACGGCGAAGTCGATGTCCTTGGTCAGTTCTTCGGTGCATAGGATGAACCCGCCGCGGGGGCCGCGCAGGCTCTTCTGCGTCGTGGAGGTCACTATCTGTGCGTGGGGCAGCGGCGAGGGATGCGCCCCGCCCGCAATCAGGCCGGAGATGTGGGCCATATCCACCATCAACCGCGCCCCCACGCCGTCGGCGATGGCCCGGAAGCGGGGGAAGTCGATGATGCGGGGATAGGCGCTGTATCCGGCGACGATGATTTTGGGCCGGTGTTCCTGGGCCAGCCGCTCCACGGCGTCGAAGTCTATGGTCTCCGTTTCCCGGTCAACACCATACGAAACGAAGTTGTAGAGCTTGCCGGAAAAGTTGACCTTCGCGCCGTGGGTCAGATGGCCGCCGTGGTCGAGCTGCATCCCCATCACCGTGTCGCCCGGCTCCAGCAGCGCGAAGTAGACCGCCATGTTGGCTTGGGCCCCGCTGTGGGGCTGCACGTTGGCGTGTTCCGCGCCGAACAGCTCTTTGGCCCGGTCAATGGCCAGGCTTTCGACCACATCTGCGTATTCGCAGCCCCCGTAGTAGCGCCGCCCTGGGTAGCCCTCGGCGTACTTGTTGCTGATAACGCTGGATCCGGAAGCCAGCACTGCCTTGCTGGCGTAATTCTCCGATGCGATGAGGACGATGGACTCGCGCTGCCTCCGGTCTTCCCCTGCCAAGGCTGCGGCAACCTGCGGGTCCAGTTCGGATAATGAAGTCATGGGACAACTCCCTTATGAATGATGGTGACTGACACTCTTTAATTTCAGTCTACGATTGGCCCATAACAGTGTCAAACGAAGACCGGCGCGTCTTCTATTCCCTCTCCCTCCGGGGGAGGGCTAGAGCCCGCGAAGGCGGGGGTGGGGCGTCTTCTCCCCGGACGCAAAGCGCTCTCATGCAGTATTTCACCCTCACCCCAACCCACTACCTCAAGGGAGAGAGAAGGGAATGGCCCAGGTCGCGCCAGCGCTTTTGCAAGGCCCGGCGGGTTTTCACCCTGCCGCGAATTGTCGCCCTTCGCTCCGCTCAGGGTCTCGCGCCCGGAGCCGGGATTGTTCGCTTCGCTCAGAAGGACATGGGCCGGAATGCCAAAAGGCAGAACGCGCATGGGGGAGGAATGACAGGGAACAGGGGGACGATGTGAGAAGGCGAAAACCATGATCTAGGATTTTGAGGCCCCGAATCACGAAATCCTAGCCGTATTCGGGTTGTCTGTTGGCTGGTTTCAGGGCATGATGTGTTGGACAGTTGCGAGGAAAGGGAGAGGGTTAGGGTGGGGGTGAACTCTCCAACTGCGTAACTCCTGTCAGAAAATTAACTCAGTGAGGATGCTGTGAGTAACCGTAGAATAATGCTTAACCCGCGGCTTTTCCGGTGGGCTTTCGCCTTTGTCTTGATTGGCGCGGGCCTGACAGCGCTCTTGGCCTGCGGCTCCGCCGATGAGCCGACGCGAGAGCGCGGGTCTCGCGACCCCACCAACACGCCCCGGGCCACCGCCAGGGGCGCCGATGAGCCGGCGCCGACCCGCGAGTCCCGAACCTCGTCAACCCAGCGGTTGCGGGAATCCACGCCGGTGCCCACAGCAAGCTCCCGCAGGGCGACGCCCACTCGTGTTCAAAGCCCGGCCCCTACCAAGGCCCCGACCCCTACAAGGGCCCCGACTGCTACCCCCGTCCCCGAAGGGTGGGTGCTTACCCAGTCGGAGCCTCTGCACCGGGCAGCCTACAGCGGCGGAACCGAGGATGTCGAGAAGCTGCTTGACCAAGGGGCGGCCATAGAAGCTCAGGCTTCGATGAGGAACTCCAAGCTGGCAATTGAGGCACCGAGCCTGACGCCTCTGCATCTGGCGGCGGCCTTTAATTCCAATCTGGAAGTGGCTGAGCTGCTGCTGGAATGGGGCGCGAACGTCGAGGCCCAAGACTACCACGGCCGGACGCCCCTGCACTGGGCGGCGTGGAATGCCGAGCCGGAGTCGGTGGAGCAGTTGCTGGAATGGGGCGCCAACGTCGAGGCCACGGCCCCGTCGTACAACATTGCCTACAACTGGAGGCCCCTGCACTTTGCCGCGGCGCATAATCCCGACACAGCGATGGTTGAGTTGCTGCTGGAATGGGGCGCGGACGCCATGGCTTATGACAGCCACAGAGCGACGGCCCTGCACCAGGCTGTCCAGTACAATCCCAACACAGCGGTGGTTGAGTTGCTGCTGGAACAGGGGGCAAACTCCAAGGCCACGAACAACAACGGCCAAACGCCCTGCCAAGTGGCCCGGCAACAGGGCAGTTTCACCGGCACCCCGCTCCTCGGGCGTCTGTGCCGCCCCTAGCCTGACGCAGGGCGCCCCGTCCGATTGCCGACGCGGGAGTGAACCCTCCCCCCCCTCAAACGCTTGATGCCCATTAACGATTGAGAGGGGGGAGGGAACAACTGAAAGGCCCCGACGCCCTCTCATTAGCCTTGACCAACTTGTGTCCGGCAACTGGACCCGCTCCATTCTGGCGAGGATGGCGTTGCCGGTGGCCTATGGCTTGAGCGGAAAGCGTTGCCGGGCGGATCTTTTCCCAAGAGGTGTTAATCTGATGGCAAGCGAAGAAACTGTGGCAAGCAGTGAAGAAACTGTTGCTCCCCCGCCGTCAGGGGGGGCCGGATCAAACCGGAACAGATTGATGATGATCGGCGGCGGCGGCGCGGCAGCCGTCGTGGCGGTGGTGGCAATTGTCCTGGTTGTATTTCTCCTCAGGGGAGGCGGTTTGTCGGCTCCCGGTGAATTGTTGGGCGCCGTTCCCGATGACACCCGGTCGCTCCAAATCTGGAAATACCAGCCGATAATTTCCGGGAATGCGCCTCAAGCGGTGAAGGACGCGGCGGAATCCAGCGCGGAGCGGTTCGAGGCCATCGGAATTCCCGTGGAAAACCTCGACTCCGTGATCTACGCCACCGCCCCGGACGGCGTATATGTGCTCGCCGACGGCAATTTCAATTTCGACGACATACGGAGCGCTCTCGAGTCCGATTACGGGTTCGATGAAGATGCCCACCGCGGCTATGAGACCTGGGTGCGGGGCAATTGGAGTGGTTATCGCGCTGTTGGGTTGCTGGAAGAAGCCGGTTATCTTCTCGCGTCAGAGTCCAATAGCGGACTGGAAGAGGTTATTAAACGCATCGAGCGCGAAAGCGGGCTGCTGGATGACGCGGATGATGATTTGGAGCTGAAGCGAATCCTGGACGCGGTAGCCGACGGCTGGAGAGTTGATGCGCATTCCACCTCCGGCTCGAATTGCGGCTCCAGAGTGTCCCGCTGCCAGGCTTGGGCAGTCGCCGTTGGCGCCAACGATGAGGAGTCATTAAAGACCGACTTCGTGCTTCTATTCTCCACCGAGCGGGCGGCGGAGTCGGCCGCCGAAGATTTCAACGATGCAGCCGACTACGTTGAGGCTATTCCTTTCTGGCCCGGTTCCGAAGGGAATGTGGACGAGGTGGAGAGCTCCGGCGACATGGTCCGCATTAAGTCCGAACTCTATGTCCCCGATACGGAATCCTCCGAGGATAGAACGGCAAGGCCCGAACCCACCGCTCTTCCTCCAACTGACACCCGGGCAACGGACACCCGGGCCGCAGCGGCCCCGCCTGCCGATGTGGTGCGCGGCGGCGGCAACAGCATGGCGCAGGCCGTGACAGTCCAGGTCGGCCAGGTGGCGGAAGGCGAAATCAGGTTTGGCAACCGCGAAGAATATTTTTCCTTCTACGCGGAGCGTGGAGTAGAGTACAACATCGAGACCGACGCCGGCTCGCTGTCGGACACCTACCTGAGGTTGTACGACTGGGACGGGGAGGTTATCGCACAGAATGACGACGGCGGCTCCAGCAGCGCGGCCGCGTTATACGAGTGGAGTCCTTTCGCTTCCGGTATGTACTACGTGGAGATAACCGCATACAGCGGAAACGACGAAGGCACCTACAGACTGCTGGTCACCGACTTGGCGATGGAGCGCGAGGCTTTCCTGGCTCGAGCCGCGCCAATCCAGGTGGGCGAGGTGGTTGACGGCGAGATAGAGTTTAGCAACCGCGAAAACGTGTTCTCTTTCCACGCGGAGCGCGGAGTAGAGTATGACATCGAAACCGACGCCGGCACACTGACGGACACCTACCTGAGGTTGTACGACTCGGACGGAGACGTTATCGCAGAGAACGATGACGGCGGCTCCAACCGCGGCTCGGCGGTGTTTGGCTGGACGCCCTTCGCTTCCGGCACGCACTACGTGGAGATAACCGGACACAACGGACGGACTGGCACCTACCGTCTGATTGTGACCGACTAGGCCCGGTTGACATTTGTTCCTCTCTTCGCGGAGAGGGCCGGCGGTGTCGAGTTGCTCGACACCGCCGGGGGTGAGGGTGATTCGGCGCTGGCAACGTTGTTTGCCGACAGGCATTTCCTCAGAATGCAAATTTACAATAGAATGCAAAATTACAATCCATCTTGACGAAATTTTGCGCGTTGATACAATTCTCTCCGGCTGCTTCTGAGAAATCCAACTTGACCGTCGGTTAACCGCGGCTTCCCGCGGATGGCTCCGGCGGCCTGAAACGATTTTCCAAAAGCCGGGAGAAAAACTGAAGCTATGAGCAGTATTTGGGCGCTACCCAAGGCTCAGGAAGTTCTTGAAGTTACTATGGCCGACGGCGCGCCGGTGTATGTCCGGCGGCACGGCAACCCGCAAGGCCCTCGAATCCTCCTCAGCCACGGCTGCGGTCTGTCCGCTGATACTTACTATCCCTATTGGTCGCTGTTGACGGCAAGATTCGACCTCTTCCTCTACGACTTCCGAAACCACGGCTGGAGCCCGGCAGGCGACCTCGGGGGGAATCTGACGCATACTATGCCTAATTTCGTTCAAGACTGTGAAAGCGTCCTCCGGGCCATCGGACGGGAGTGCGGAGAGCAACCGGTAATCGGCGTGTTTCATTCACTGTCGGCATTGACCGCCCTGCTCCATCAAGAGCGCCATAAAGGATTTTCAGCCCTCATACTGTTCGACCCCCCAATCCAGCCTCCGGGCGGCAAGCGGAGGACTGGGTGGAATTGGGCGAGAGAATGAGCTCCACCGCCCGGCGCAAGCAGTACCGGTTCGAAAACCGGGAAGATTTAGCCAACCTCATCAGTCAAGTTTCCTCTTACCGGAAAGTGCTTCCGGGCGTACTGTACCTCTTTGCCGAAACGACTCTCCGTCCCGCCGCCGACGGGCCGGAATTAGAGCTTTGCTGCCCGCGGGAGTATGAAGCTCAGGTCTACGAGTACCTGTTTGGCTGGGCGATGCGGGTAGACTTGAAGAGCATTTCCTGCCCGGTGAAGGCCATCGGGGCCGACCCCACCGAGCGGTTCTCGTTCATGCCCCGCATGGACCTCAGCGCCCTTGTCGAACTCAACTATGATTTCCTGCCCGAAGCGACCCATTTCATGCAATTGGAAGACCCGGAAAAGTGCGTTGCCCTTACCCTCGAATTTCTGGAAAGCCGGGAACTGATTTGACCAGGACGATTGCAAAGTAGTGGCGTCCTTTAGCTTCTGCTCATGGTGAGCTTGTCGAAGGATGCTCCTTCAAGCAGTCGATGGTTCGACAAGCTCACCATGAGCGGGTTGAAATGGACTTTGCAATCGTCCTACTGATTTGACGGGTTGCCCATGAACGCGCATCCGGCCCGGTGTATAATTCTGCCGGTGACGGCAAGGGCTATCAGGAATTGGGGCGGATGATATGGCGACTGAATACGACGTTCTGGTTGTTGGCGGCGGGCTGGCGGGAATGACCGCCGGACTGTACGCGGCGCGCTACGGGCTGCGCGCCGGCATCGTGGAGCGCATGATGGGGGGCGCGTCCATCATCAACATCGAAAAAATCGAGAACTTCCCCGGCTTCCCCGAAGGAATCATGGGCGCAGACCTCGCGGCCATGACCCAGGAACAGGCGATGAACGCCGGCGTCGAGTTCATCATGGGCGAGGTTTCCGCCGTCTCGCCGCGGGGCGATTACCGCGTGGTGAGCGCCGACGCGGGCGAGTTTCAGGCCAAAGCGGTCATCATCGCCGCCGGTTCCACTCTGCGGTTGCTGGGCATCCCCGGGGAAGAGGAATTCATGGGCCGGGGCGTGTCGCAGTGCGCCACCTGCGACGGCCCGCTCTACAGCGGCGAGGTCGTCGGCGTGGCGGGCGGCGGCGACTCGGCCGCCGACGAGGCTCTGGTATTGTCCCAATATGCCGACCGGGTGCTGCTCTTCCACCGCCGCGACCAGCTCCGGGCGCAGCAGGAACTGGTCAATCGCGTGTTGGCCGACCCCAAAATCGAGGTCGTGTGGAACACGGTGGTCGCCGAGGTCCTCGGCGAAAACACCGTTTCCGGCGTCAGAACCAACAACCTGGTCACCGGCGCGCAGGAGGCGCAGGAGCTTTCCGGGCTGTTCGTCTACGTAGGGCTGACACCCAACTCCGGCGTCGCCGATGGCCTGCTGGAAACCGACGGCGGCGGCCATATACCGGTCAACATCTCGATGGAAACTGCTCTGCCGGGGGTGTACGCCGTGGGCGACATCCGGCAGCATTCGTCGTCGCAGCTCGTGTCTGCGGCGGGGGACGGCGCTACCGCGGCCATCGCCGCCCACCGGTACATCAGCGGAAGGTCGTGGGACTAGAACCCCTTCCAATTAGCGTGGGGGACGTACCCCGTTCCTCAAAAAATGACAGCGCAACCAACAAGGAGAACGCCATGGCCGGAGACTACATCGACCTGGTAGATGAGCAACTGCGCAACAGCAAGACCATCGCGGTGGTGGGTCTCTCCAACAACCCGGAGCGGGATAGCCACCGGGTGGCGAGCTACCTGCAAAGCCAGGGCTACCGCATCATCCCGGTGAACCCGGTGATCGAAGAAGCTCTGGGAGAGAAAAGCTACCCCAACCTGAAGTCGGTGCCGGAGCCGATAGACATGGTGGACGTGTTCCGCCGCTCAGACCAGGTGCCCCCGGTGGTGGACGAGGCCATAGAAGTGGGCGCGCGGTACATCTGGATGCAGGACGGAGTGATTAACGAGGAAGCAAAGGCCAAGGCCGAAGCCGCCGGCATCCCGGTAATCATGAACGACTGCGCCCTACGCCAGCACCGCCGCCGCTTCGGGCAGGGGTAGCCAATCCCGCGATTGCGGCCAGCCGCTCCAAGGCCGGATTCTGACCTTCCCACAGGGCCGATTGGTTCCTGGTCGCCGGACTGCGGTATGCCGCAAGGGCGACACTGCAAGGGAACAGGGGCGGGAGCATATCCCGCCCCTGATTCGTTTCAGGGAATTTCAGCCGTTCCAAGGCCGCTACTTGGCGTACTGGGGGGCCTTGAAGCCATCGAGGGGCAGCGTGACCGGCGCGGCGACCACGGTCCCGTCCGGGTTCACCTTCATACCCACGATCGGGCCGATCTTTTCGTTGAACACGTTGATTACTGGTTGATCAGCGCCACCGACACGCTTGACCCATTCGGGCATCAGGGCGCCCAGTACCGCATTCTGGTAAGCGAAGTCCTGTAGTTCGGGCGAAAATTCCTTGTAGGTCAGGCCCGCATTGGTGTTCTTGATCAGACTCTGCTCATGCTGAATGGCCGCGGTCCGCAACTCTTCCAACTCGTTTAATGCAGCCTCCTCCAGCAGGATCTTCTGTAGGTCTTCGGGCAGCTTGGCCCACTCGTTCTTGTTCATCACCACGGCCGAGTTGTCCCAGCTGATGACAGGACCGTTGATGTAGTCGGTCACCTCGTACCATCGCTGTCCGAAGCCGGCGTCGCCGCCGGTCATGGCAGCATCGAGGATGCCTCGCTCGAGGGCCGTGTACACCTCGGTGAAGGCCATGAACTGAGCGTCAGCCTCCATTCCTCCCAGCCAGCTGGACATGGCGGCAGTGGGGGTGCGGATCTTCTTTTTCTCCCAGGCCTCCACCGTATCCAGAGGATCTTTGCTGAAGAAGAACACGTTGTTGCCCGAATGCCAGTTCAGGGAAATGTACTGGCCTCCCTCTGTGGCCTCCACGGCAAGGGCGCTCAGTTCCGGTGTTACGTGGGCCATGGCGATGTAATTGTGCTCCAGGGTGGGGTAGATCCCGAACAGGCTACCGATTTCAATGGCCGGGAAGGCGCCGGCAATGTACTGAGCGATGTCTGCCATTGCCAGCGTACCGTCCGCGACCAGGGTGTGGACGTCAGGTCCAGCCAGACCCAGCTCGGGAAAGGACGTCGTAACCAGCTTAAGCTGACCGCCGGTGCGCTCCAGCACCCTTGGGAACATATACTCACTTGAGCGCGCACCACAGCAGGGCCCGGTTTATGCAGGCGTACTGTATCTCGAACTCCAAGCCCTCGCTCACCAGCGGAGTTGGGTCTTCCAGGTTGGCGCGCTCCAGGACGCTCTGGTAATACTGGGACTCGAAGATGTACGCGTGCTTTTCGATCGCCTCCATGGTGACGTTACCGTCGAAGTCGCCGAGGGAAGGATCGGGCGCCGGCCCAGCCAGCTGCCCAAAGTCGCCCACGAAGATGGCCCCGGGGCCGCCGGCGTTCTCATCGGCGTAGGCCTGCAGCCTGGCGGACACCTCGCTCCCTGCCGGCTCCACTTCCGTTGCGGCCGGGGTATCGGTAGGTGGTGGCCGGGTAGGCGGCGCTACAGTAGGGGCGGCAGTTGGCGCCGGGGCCTCTGTCGGAGCTTCCGCCGCTCCGCCGCAGGCGGCTATTGACATGAGCAACAGCGCTGTAAAACCCATCAGCAGGAATTTACGCATGGAAACGCTCCTCTCCGATGTTGAATCCCTTTCCCAACCCGTCTGCCTGAGCGCAGTAGGCTTCCATGTTTTTACGAATAACGTACCATAGTGCTGAGTAAGGCATTATATCCGAACAACTATTATTGTCAAATGCTCGTAATAGAAGATTCATTGTCCAAATAATACTCTCAATATGAGAAGCCGCTCCGGAAGCAGCCTGGCGGTTTGGCTCGCAGGCATAGACAATCTTATTTAGAAATCAATATAATCAACCGCATGAAAAGGGGAGAAATCCCATCCTACTGGTCTGCATCCCGGATTCCAATTGCCGGCCAGACTTCAAGGCAGGAGAGGCATTCATGGCCAACCAAGACATCGAGCTTATGGCTCACCTCATGCGCCGCGCCGGGTTCGGCGCCACCTACGAGGAAATCGAGCGGCGGGCGGCCGACGGCTACGAGGCCACCGTCGAAGAGCTTCTATCGCCCATGGAACAGCCCGACCTCGACCGCCATCTCCTAGAGCGCTACTTCGTGGACTGGAAGGAGATGAACGCCCTGGAAATCAACCAGGCATATCTCACCTACCGGATGATCAACACCCAGCGCCCGCTCCAGGAAAAGATGACCCTGTTCTGGCACGGCATATTCTGCACTGGCAACTCCAAGTGCGAGCATGGCCGCCAGATCCAGGACCAGTTGGATATGTTCCGCGCCCTCGGCATGGGCAGCGTGGGCGACCTGCTGCTGGAGCTTTCCCGCGACCCGGCAATGGTCTTCTACCTGGACAACTGCATGAGTCACAAGGACGCCATCAACGAGAACTTCGGGCGTGAGCTGCTCGAGTTGTTCTCCATGGGCGTCGGCATGGACGGACAAGCCAACTATTCCGAGGATGACGTCAAGGAGTGCGCCCGCGCCTTCACCGGCTGGACCATCACCAACGCCATCCCGCGCTACCCCTATGGCCGTTATGCCTCCCAGTTCGTCTTCAACTCCGCCGACCACGACGAAGATGAGAAGACGTTCCTGGGTGAGACCGGTAACTTCGGCGGCGAGGCCATTATCGACATCATCGCCCGCCAGCCGGCCACGGCCCGCTTCGTCGCCCGCCACCTGTATAACTTCTTCGTGGCCGACGAGCCGCAGGTGCCGGCCTGGCAGGACACACCGCCGCGCGACCCCGAAGCCATCAAGATGCTGGAAGACGCCTACTTCGAGTCCAACTACAGCCTCACCGCCATGCTGCGGACGATATTCAACTCGGAGTTCTTCAAGAACGCCCGCTTCGCCAAGGTGAAGAGCCCGGCGGAGACCGTGGCCGGAACCATGCGGCTGGTGCAGGACTTCACCCACCCGAAGCCGGGCCTGCACCCCATCGCCATGGAAATCCGCTACATGGGCCAGGACCTGATGAACCCGCCCACGGTGGAAGGCTGGCACACCGGCGCTGAGTGGATCGACAGCGGTACGCTGGTGGAGCGCATCAACTTCACCGCCGACCAGATGGGCAACACTAAACTGCCTGGCATTCGCGCCATCATCGAGCGCTTGAGTTCGGAGGGCATCACTGAGCCCAGCGCCTTCGTTGACCGCTGCCTCGACATGGTCGGCTCCTACCAACTGCCCGACGAGACCCGCGACTACCTGGTTGGCCACATAGAGAAGGGCGGTCAGCTCGATCCCGGCACCGATGACTACGCTCGCCGCGTCGGCCAGGCCCTGCAACTGATCGTTGCCACCCAGGAATTCCAGTTCGCGTAAAAGTCCCCTCTCCTTCTGGGAGAGGGCTGGGGTGAGGGCGTTTCACTAAGCCCTACCCGAGGCCATACCTAACCCAACCAACGCCGGGGCAGGTCCCGACCCGCCCCGGCAACTACAAGGGAGAAACATGGGCAGACTGGATGGCAAGGTGGTCTTGATCAGCGGTGGGGCCCGCGGCCAGGGGGCCGTGGAAGCCCGCATGATGGCCCAGGAGGGCGCGAGGGTCGTTATCGGCGACATCCTCGACGATCTGGGCCGCCAGGTTGAGGCCGAGTTGGCCGAGGCCGGGCTGGACGTGACTTATGTCCACCTCGACGTCACCAGCGAGGAAGAATGGAACGGTGCGGTTTCCGCCGCCGTTTCCGCCTACGGCCACCTGGACACGCTGGTCAACAACGCCGGCATACTCATACGAAAGGGCATCGAGGACACCACGGTGGAGGACTGGGACCGGATAATGGACGTGAACGCCAAGGGCGTTTTCCTTGGCACCAAGGCCGCCATTCCCGCCATGCGCGAGGCCGGCGGCGGCTCCATCGTCAACATCTCGTCCACCGCCGGGCTGGTGGGAAGCCCCGAGGGTTCCTCCAGCTACACCGCCACCAAGGGCGCGGTCCGGCTGCTGACCAAGTCCACCGCCATCCAGTACGCTTCCGACAACATCCGCTGCAACTCGGTGCATCCCGGCCCCATCGACACGGAGATGATACGGGACAGCATCTCCGACCCTGACCGTTGGGAAGCGCGAATGCGCCGCCTGCCCCTGAAGCGGATAGGTACGCCGGAGGACATCGCCTACGGCGTTATCTATCTGGCATCCAACGAATCATCCTTTGTGACCGGCTCCGAGCTGGTCATAGACGGCGGCACAACTGCCGAGTAGAGCCGCCTCAACCAGAACAAGACAGCAGACGCGGCTACAAGACACCTAACAAGGAGTGGCCAGACAATGACTTCAACCAAGAAAGACCCCGTGCTGGTGGTATTGCAGCTTTCGGGCGGCAATGACGCCCTGAACACCCTGATACCCTACGGCGACCCACTCTACGCCGACAACCGTCCCACGGTGCGAGTGTCCGATGAGCAGGTCCTGCGCCTTAATGATTACGTCGGCTTCAACCCGGCGATGGGACCCCTGAAGGGCCTCTACGACCAGGGCAAGGTCGCGGTCATCCAGGGCATCGGCTATCCGAACCCCAACCGCTCCCACTTCCGCTCCATGGACATCTGGCACACCTGCGAGCCGGACAAGGTCGGGACCGAGGGCTGGATTGGCCGCGCCATCCGCGACATTGACCCCAGCGCCGAAAACGTGCTGACCGGCGTGAACTTCGGGCGCGGCTTGCCCCGCTCGATGGCGGCGCCGCAGGTTCCGGTGGCCTCGGTGGGCAACCTGGAGACCTACGGCGTACTGACCGGCATCGAGGAGGAGGAGCGCGACGAGGCCCTTGACCTGTTCTCCCGGATGTACTCTCCGGCGGTGGGCCGGGGCGCCGTGGTTGACTACCTGTCCCACACCGGCATGGATGCGCTCAAGGGAGCCGACATCCTGGCCACCGCCCCCGAAATGTACAATCCCTCGGTGGAGTACGGCAACGACACGGTGGCGCAGTATATGCGCAACATCGCCATGGTGCACCTGGCCAACCTGGGCACCCGCTTCCTGTACACCACCGCGCCCTACAACAGCTTCGACACCCACGCCGGGGAGCTCAGCGCCCACGCCAAGCTGTGGACCGACGCCTCCCGCGCCGTCTCCAGCTTCTACCAGGACATCAGCGAGAAGTCGGCCAGCGACAACATGGTCTTGCTGGTATTCACCGAGTTCGGCCGCCGCGTCCACGACAACGGCTCCGGCACCGACCACGGTTCCGGCGGCGTGGCCTTCGTTGTCGGCGACCGCGTGAAGGGCGGCCTGTACGGCGAATACCCCTCGCTGGCCCCCGAAAAGCTGCTGGAGGGCGACCTGCACTTCAACAACGACTTCCGCGGCCTCTACTCCACCCTGCTGGAGCAATGGATGGGCCTGGACGCCAAGCCGATCGTCGGTGGGACCTTCGAGCAGATGGACTTCATCGCCGCCTAAATGAATTTCCTAAGCCTCCCCCTTGAGGGGAGGCTTAGGGTGGGGGTGAAGTGCGAGACAGGAATCGGTCGCGCACTCACTCCAGCCTTACTCCGAGGGAGATTATTGGGCGGCAATCGAATCAAGCGAGGTAACGATGGCTACACAGACTATCGGCATCACCTTCCAGTACAGCCACACCATCGGGCGCGGGGAATTCTCCGGCCCCGGTTTCCGCAACCCCGTAGCCGTGGCCCGGGGAGAGGACGACACGATGTATGTCGTGAACCGCTCCTACGAGTACCGGCCCGACGGCAAGCGCATCACCATTTGCACCGTTGACGAGGACTACGTAGGCGAATTCGCCCGCGGCGTCCACACCGCCGGCGAGACGGAAGAGAACGAGCACGACGGGTCGCTCATCTGGCCCACTGCCGTCGCCATCAACAGCAAGGGCAACGTCTACATCGCCGACGAATGGCTGAACCGCATCTCCATGTTCGACCGCGACGGCGAATGGCTGGGCAAGTGGGGCGCCAAGGGCAGCGGCGACGGCGAGTTGGACGGCCCCTCCGGCATGGCCTTCGACGCCGACGACAACGTGTTCATCGTCGACAGCAAGAACCACCGCGTCCAGAAGTTCACCGGCGACGGCCAGTTCATCGCGAAGTGGGGAACCGAGGGCGCCGGACCGGGCGAGCTGGGCCTGCCGTGGGGGATTTCCATCGACAACAACGGCAACGTCTTTGTCGCCGACTGGCGCAACGACCGGGTGCAGAAGTTCACTGCCGACGGCCAGTTCCTTCAGGAATACGGCAAGGGCGACCTGAGCCGCCCCACCAGCGTTGACACCGACACCCAGGGCCTGGTCTACGTCGCCGACTGGGGCAACGAGAAAGTGCGCATATACAGCCCCGAAGGCGAGCTGATCGAAACGCTCACCGGCGACGCCACCATGTCCAAATGGGGCAAGGACAAGCTGGACGCTAACTCCGAGATGTGGCAGGAGCGGGAGATCGCCCAGGGCATCGAGCGCGAAAAGCTGTTCTGGGGCGCCTGCGCCGTTGAGGTGGACGACGAAGACCGCCTGTTCGTGGTCGAATCCTGCCGCAACCGCATCCAGATTTACCGCAAGCAGCAGCCGATGTTCTTTGGAGGCCGCCTCTAGGCTGCTGCCTGTCCCCTGTGTGGAACCACGCAACCGGAAGGGGGCGAAATGTCCCCCTTCCTTATTTTTATGTATTGGCAACCTGCCGCAGCCGGGCCCTCGCAGCTTGCCGTCGGTTGAAGACTATTGACTACGCCAGAACAACTAGCCGCAAAACTCAAAGCGCTGGGCATCCGACAGACGCCACAGCGTCTCGCCATCGCTGAGGTGGTGGTCAACTCCGGCGACCACCCATCGGTGAAGGAAATCTTCCAACGGGTCAAGGAATTCTTCCCTTACGTGACCCTGGCCACCGTATACTCCACGCTGGAGACGCTGGAGCAGGCTGGATTCGTGCGCGCCCTGCCCTTTCAGAAACAGTCCCGCTACGACGCCAACCTGTCGCCCCACGCCAACCTGGTGTGCGTGGGCTGCGGCGGAGTGGTGGACTCCAACGCGGGCCAGGAGATCGTGGCCCAACTGACTGAGCAACTGGAGACCGCCAGCGACTTCGAGTTCACCGGCCAGCGCATCGACTTCTACGGCTGGTGCCGCAACTGCGCCGACCGCCGCAACCACAAGGCCAGCACCGGGGCAATCTAGTAGACCAACTTCCTTAAAATGATGAGTGGAATGCCAGATTGCTTGGCGATTGTTTCCATAAGTCCGGTATCGCCAGGGAAAGGCCCTGCACCAATGAACCCATCATTAATTGAAACGCCGAGGCCCCACAAACACCTGCATCAATCCGGCAGATTCTCAATCTCCACCGGCTCCACCGCGTCGGCCAGGTCGAAACCGAAAACGCGCGAATAGAAGTACAGCTCCGCCTCCAGCGCCCGCTCAATGTTTTCTGAACGGCGGAAGCCGTGTTGCTCTCCCTCGAAAGCCACATAGGCGGTGGGCAGACCCTTGCCTTTAACCGCCTCGAACATCATCTCCGCCTGATTGGGCGGCACTATCTCATCCTCCAGGCCTTGCAGCAACAGCAGCGGGCACGACAGCAGGTGCGTGTGGTGGATGGGTGAGCGCTCCGCGTACAGGTCTTGCCGCTCCGGATACGGGCCTACCAGACTGTCGAGGTAGCGCGATTCGAACTTGTGCGTTTCTTTAGCCAACGCCTCCAGGTCACTCACGCCATAGTAGCTGGCCCCGGCCTTGAATACGTCGTGGAAGGTCAGCGCCGCCAGCGTGGTGTAGCCGCCGGCGCTGCCGCCGTCAATTGCCAGCCGCTCCGGGTCCGCATCGCCTCGGGCCGCCAGGAACCGCGCCGCGTTCACGCAGTCATCCACATCCACAATACCCCATGCTCCGTTGAGCCGCCGCCGGTATTCCGTGCCGTAGCCCGTGCTGCCCCCGTAGTTTACGTCAACCACGCCGAAGCCCCGGCTGGTCCAGAACTGTATGCCAAGGTCCAGCGCGGTTTGCGCCGCTGCCGTGGGCCCGCCGTGGCTTTTAACCAGCAACGGCGGCTTTTCGCTCTCCGGCGCGACAAAGTCCGGGTTGCGCGGCGGGTAGAAGAAAGCGTGAGCCGTCCTGCCGTCAGTCGTCTCGAACTCCACTGGCTCGGGGGCCGACAGGAAGGCCAAATCAACCTCAAGGGCGTGGGCCTGTCGCAATGCTTCCGTCGCTCCGGTAGCCACGTCCATCGAAACGAGGGTCATCGCCCGGTCGGGCGCGCCTGCGGAGAAGACGAGGCGCTGACCCTGCGTCCGAAGTTCGCCGCGGCCCATTTCGGAATACGGCAAGTCGAGAGGCGTCAGAGTCCCGGATTCAGGGTCAAGGATTCCGATATGCCAGACGCCTCGCTCGACGTAGCTGCACGCAATGCGCCCGTCGCCGAGAAAGTCGTAGGCCGCAGGGTCGAACACCCACTGCGGACGGGCGAATTCCGCCTCCATTTCAAGCACGGGCTGAACCACGCCGTTGCGCCAGCGATACAGATTCCACCAACCGTTGCGGTCGGAGACAAAGTGAAGCTCTCCATCCGGCGACCAGCGAGGTTGCAGGATCGACTCTTCCAGTCCCCCCGCCCCTGTCTGCGCTTCCGAAAGCCGCCCGTCATCGCCGACGGTAGCCACCAGCAGCGTCGTGCCGTCCCACGGCATATTCGGGTGATTCCAAGCCAACCAGGCCAACGACTTTCCGTCCGGGCTGAGGCGCGGGGCGGCGCAAAAGTCGGAGCCGTCGAACAGCGTTTCCTGCGGGGTCGCGCCCTCGGCGTCCACGGCTACGATGGCGTTGACCGGCTCGCCCTCAGCGGTGTGGTCTTCCCGTACGCAGATTATGCGCCCGCGACCGGCGTCAAACACGCCATCGGCGTATCGCAGCGGCGCCTCCGGCGTAATGGCTGTTGGCTCGCCGCCGGACGGCTGGCGGTAGAGTCGCTGGTCGGTGAAGTTGGAGAAGAAAACCGCGCCGCCGTTCACCAGGAATGCGGCTCCGCCGTACTCGTGAACGCGAGTGCGAACGCTGTAGGGCGGCGGGGTGACGTCGGCTGTCACGCCATCGGCGCTGCGGCGGACGATCACCATTCGCCCGCCTTCGCTGGGTCGCATCTCAACCCAATACACATCGTCCCCCTCGAGGGCAATCTGCCCCAATCCGACCGCGCCGGATACAATCAGGGAAGTGGTGATCGGGGATTTCCAGGAGCCATAGGGCGCGGTTTCAGGCATGGTGGCATCTCCGTCACGAAATTGGGAAACAGTCCGCCGGAAATCTTACATCCCTCCCGCCTCCTTTTCCATACCGGCGCATGAACCAAAGGAGCCGTTGGATTTTATCGCGGTTGACCGCATACCGGCTGGGCCGTATGCTGAATTCCGTACCGTATGCCAAGAGCCGAGAAGAGGTCTTCCATGCCAGGGAACGCCAGCACGAGCCACGCCCACAGCGCCGACGGGTTACCGCCCCCCTCGGTGGAAGAGGTCAGCCCCGGCGTGTACGCCTACATTCAGTTGGACGGCAGTTGGGGCCTGAACAATGCCGGCTTCATCGCTGGCAACGACTCGGTCTCGGTGGTGGACACCTGCTTCACCGAGGCCCGAACCAGGGCATTTCTCAGCACTATCAAGGGCATTACCGACCTGCCCATTCGCACCTTGGTCAACACCCACCACCACGGCGACCACACCCATGGCAATTACCTGCTGCCCGGGGCTTCCATAGTGGGCCACGAGCTTTGCCGCCAGACGGTCATCGAAACCGGCCTTCACACGTTGCACCCCCTCTTTCCCGGTGTGCAATGGGGCAACCTGGAACTGGCCCCGCCCTTCATTACCTTCCAGGACCGGCTCGACCTGTTCGTGGACGACCTGAAGCTGGAACTGCACTACATGGGGCCGGCCCACACCACCAACGACGTGGTGGTGTGGTTGCCGGAGCGACGCCTGCTCTTTACCGGCGACCTGGTTTTCAACGGCGGCACACCTTTCGTCGCCATGGGTTCCATAGCGGGGTCGCTGGTTGCGCTGGACCGGCTGCGGGAATTCGACGCCGCGACTGTCGTGCCAGGACATGGCCCGGTGTGCGGGCCGGAAGTCATGGACGATTTAGAAGCCTACCTGCGGTTCGTGCAGGACACGGCGAAAGCGGCCTTCGCCTCCGGCCTGTCGCCGCTGGAAGCGGCACGGCAGACGGACTTGGGCCGCTTCGCCCAT
The DNA here is from genome assembly GCA_965261945.1 of Dehalococcoidia bacterium. Lineage (GTDB taxonomy): Bacteria > Chloroflexota > Dehalococcoidia > Lucifugimonadales > UBA3495 > VXOI01. The sequence goes on along the minus strand of CBDHEF010000002.1, from coordinate 316,518 downwards.
TGGCACGACTCGGAACGCATCGCAGGCAACCTGCACCGCGCCCATTCGGAGTTGCGGGGTGAACCGGCGGGAACCGTTCTTGACCTCGGTCCCATCGCCAACGACATGGTGGCTCTCAACGGCGGACAGCCGGTGCGGTGCCTGGCCTGATGGACATGAGAAATCCACGCTCCCCCAATCTGCGTAGTTGAATTGCAAGGTAACGATGCCCACGGGCAAATTGAGCCACGGACCGCAGAGTTGAATCGCAAAAGACGCTTCAGTTTTCCAGCAAGCTTGGGGCTGGTCGTGTTCGCCATCCTGACGCTGGCGGTAGTCTCGCTCGTCGGATGTGGTGACGAGTCGGAGGAACCTGCCATCTCGAGACAGACGGCTACTGAGCAGCCAACGGCCCCGATCGCGACCGGGCAGACGCCAGCCGAGGCCCCAACAGCCACCAAGGCGGATATATCGACGGCTCCTGATCCCACCGAGGCTAAGCCCGTTCAGGAGCGCCCCACCCAAACACCAGTCCCGGCCGTCACCGAGGCCCCTGCTGTCCCCACGGGGGCGGGGGCGGCGGCGACTGAGGCGCCGACCATGGTCCCGCTGACACCCGAACCTGCTTCGGCCGAGCCGGCCGCGACGTTGGCGCCGAACGCTACCCCGCCGGAGGCCAAGGAGCCGCCACCCACGCGCCAGCCGACTCCGACCGCCACAGCCGTGCCGGAACCAACGGCCGCGGCGACGCCCACAGCAACAACACCAGCAACAACAACAACAACAACAACAACGCCAGCCCCGACGCCGCCTGAGAACCCGGCCCTCCTGTTCACACTGCCGAGCGCACTGGATGGGCAACAGGTCAGCCTCGAGTCGTATCGTGGGGACAAGAACGTGGTGCTGGTGTTCTACCGGGGATTCTGGTGAGGCTACTGCCGTGCGCAGCTCGGGCAGCTGCAAAGCGAATACGATAAATTCACCGACCTGAACGCGGAGATACTGGCCATCAGCGCGGAGGACCTATCACCGGCGGATTACGCTGTCAAAGCGCTGGGATTCACGTTTCCAATTCTGTACGACTTGGATGCGGACGTTGTAAAGGCCTACGGTGTGCACAATGCGTCGGGCAGATACGCTAACCCCACCGTGTTCATCGTGGACACCCAGGGTTCCGTGGTCTGGACGCACAGAGGATCCGCATCCCACAGGACTCCCAACAGTGACATCATCGCGCAGCTGGAGAAACTGAGCTGAAACGCCCCGTTTGTTGGAGAGCTTCAGGCACCGGAGAATTTAATGGGCACAGGAATCTACAGGGTTTTCCTCCGCCTCGGAGCAGTGGTCACACTGTCCTTGACGGTACTGGCGCTGGCGGGGTGCGGCACGTCCACGGAACCGACGTCAGAACCTCCGGCTGCATCCCAGACCGAACCGGCGGAATCTGAGGGGAGCGAGTCCGCGTCGGACACCACTCCTGTTGAGCCGGAGGGAGACATCGCGGCCAAGTTCACGCTGCCCGACGCGACAGGAGACGCGGTCAGCCTCGCCTCCTTTGCCGGCGACAAGAACGTCGTCCTGGTGTTCTACCGGGGGTTCTGGTGAACCTACTGCCGGGGGCAGCTCGGTGAGCTGCAGAATGATTACCAGGCAATTTCAGGACTGAACGCCGAGTTGCTGGCCGTCAGCATTGACGACCTGTCGCAGGCAACCCATGCCGTGGAACAACTGGGGCTGGAATTTCCAGTGCTGTACGACAAGACCGGCGATGTCGTCAGATCCTATGGCGTGTTTAACCAGGGAACCGGTTATGCAACGCCATCGACGTTTATCATCGACACCGAGGGAGTGGTCAGGTGGGAATTCATCGGTTCCACCAGCCACCGGACGCCGACCGGGGACATCCTCAAGCAGTTGGAGCAGTTGAGCTGACTGCTAGGCGAACTTCGTCTCCACCCAGCCCTTGCCGTCGAAGGGCGTCCAGAAGTGGGAGGTCAGGGTTAGGTTCTGGAACTTCCACTGGCCATTCACCCGGACGTACTCCTCGTCGTAGCGGGCCGAACCCCAAACCGCGCGGTCTCCGTCGGCGTAGGTGCAGGGCTGGAACAGGTACCAGATGCCGGTGGCCCGGTCGCCGTCCACTTCGATAATCGGGTTCAGCACCATGTGGATGGCGAAGGGCAGGCGATTGGGCGCATTCTTGAAGAAGGCGCGAATGGCCTCCCGGCCCTCGTTGCGGCCCCGCTCCCTGCCGTCCCACACCGCATCCTCAACGAAGAGATCGGCCAGCGCGTCGGCGTCATACTGGTCGTCGCAGTAGCCGCAATATCTGTGCTTCAGCTTCTTGATCGCTTCGATGTCCTCAAGGACTTGGATTCTTCGTTCCAGGTCTTCTGACGGCATACGTTTCCTCCTGAAGTTTACTGTCCTACAAGGCGGTCCAGCCTCCGTCCACCAGCAACAGGTGGCCGGTGGTGGCCCCGGCGGCCGGGCTGGACAGGTAGACGGCTGCGCCTATGAGTTCTTCGGGCTGCATCCTGCGGCCCAGGGGCATACGGTCTTTATATTCGGCCTGTAATTGCTCCGGGGTGCGGTTGTAGGCAGCAAGCACACCCGGCGTCTCGGTAGGGCCGGGACCGATGGCATTCACCGTAACGCCGTACTGCGTCCATTCGGCTGCCAGAGCGCGGGTCAGGCCAGCGACTCCGTGCTTGCTGGCAATGTAGGGCGCGCGGTCTGCGGAACCCACCGCCGAGAACTGGGAGCCAATGTTGACGATACGGCCCCAACCCTGCTTGATCATGGGGTGCGCGGCGGCCTGAGCGCAGAAGAACAGTCCCTTGAGGTTGGTGTCCACAATGGCGTCCCAGTCCTCCTCTGTAACCTCGAGGGCTGGCTTGGGGATACGGATGCCGGCGTTGTTGATGAGTATGTCCAGCCTCCCAAAGTCGTGAACGATGCGGTCAATGGCTGAGCGAATGCCTCCGATGTCCAGCACGTCCAGCTCGTAGGCGCCGCTGCTGACTCCCTTCGCCTCCACCCGCTCCTGCGTGTCGCGGGCCAGTTCCAGCCGCGAACTCATGTCGGAAACGGCAACGCCGGCTCCCGCTTCGGCCAGCCCCACGGCCAGCGTCGCTCCGATGCCGCGAGCCGCGCCGGTCACCAGAGCGACCTTTCCTTCCAGACTGAACCCCGAATACGCCATCATCTCCTCCATAGCTCCGCCGCGCGCTCAAGCGTTGCCGTAGCATATCACAGGCACCCCCGGTATCCATCCTGATTCTTCTCTCTCTGGCAGGGACGCCTCCACCCTGGCCCTCCCCCGGAGGAGAAGGGAACAATCCACGAGCGGGTTGCGCCGTTTCCTACGCAGGAATAGAATCAGCCGGAATGTTCGCGCCAAAGGCGGGCAAGAGCCTCAACTACACTCCGGCAGGCGACGATGGCGGAAGCGGTACGGGCATCGGGCGGGCACAGGCAGAACCGGGCGTTCATCCTCGGCTCGCTGACCTTTGGTCACGGTGTGGCCCACCTGTACGACCTGGGCTTCCCGGTCTTTCTGACCGCCATCGCCAGCTTCTTCAGCCTCAGCACACGCCAGACGGGGGTCCTGCTGGGCATCCGCACCAGCGGCAACGGGCTGGTTAGCATGGGGTCGGGAGCGCTGGTTGACCGCTTCCGGGACCAGTGGGGCGCAATGCTCACGGCCTGCATGGTGCTGAACGTCATAGCCTTCGTGGTCATCGGTCTGTCGCCCAATTGGGGCATCCTGATTATCGGGGTCATCCTGATTTCCATACCCGGTTCGCTGTGGCATCTGCCCGCCATCGCCTCTCTGTCCCGCCGGTTTACCGACCGCCGCGCCTTCTCCATATCCATACACAGCTTCGGCTCCACCGTGGGAAACGCCCTGGGGCCGCTGGTTGCCGGGCTGCTGCTGTCGTACCTGATATGGCAGAACGTAATGTTCCTGTACGCCATCCCGGCGGCATTAGTTGCGTTGTTCGTATGGTGGTCGTTGCGTGACCTGGGGCGGGAAGAGAACGTACAGCCGGGGGACGCCGAGACCCGGACGCTGAGAACTCTGGCCGGGGCGGGAGTGAAATTCTTCCGAAACCCGGCGATGCTTGCCCTGTTGGTGGCCGCTTCCTTTCGCAGCATAGCCAATACCGCAATGTTCGACTGGACTCCGTTTTATCTGGAAAAGCCGCCGGAAGACGGCGGCCTGGGTTTCTCGTACTTCTGGATCGGCTTCCAGATGGCCCTACTCACCGGAACGGGGGCTATTTCTTCTCCGATTCTGGGGCAGTTGTCAGATAAGCTGGGCCGCAAGCAGATTCTGGTGCCCGGTCTGGCGCTGGCGGCGATTCTGCCCTTCCTGGTCATACCGGCCGGCGACGGATTCCTGGTGTCGCTGGTGATGGCGGCAATGGGGCTGTTCAGCTTCGCGCTACACCAAGTTATGCTGGCGGCGATTCTGGACGGAGCGGAGCGCGGCACCGAGGCCACGGTGGCGGGTGCAGTGTTTGGCATAAACGGAGCGGTGGGCTTCGCATCCACTCTCTTGGTATCCTACATCATTGACAATTTCGGCGGCTACGGCTCAATGTACATCTACGTCGCCGTGCTCACGGCGGTTGCCGGGGTGATCGTCTTATTTACGCCGTTCCCCAACTACAGAACGGAACCGGCCTGACCTGTCATCCTCAAATTCCCTCTCCGTCCGGGGGAGGGCTAGGGTGGGGTGTCCATTGAACCAGACCATTACGTCAGTACCCGGCATTGAAGCAGGCCACTACACCGATCTGGTCAACGCCACCGGCTGCACCGTCGTGCTGTGCCGAAATGGCGCCGTCGGCGGCGTGGATGTGCGCGGCGGCTCGCCGGGAACGCGGGAGACCGACCTGTTGCAACCGGCTCGGCGTGTGGACCAGCTTTTCGCCGTGTGCCTGAGCGGCGGCAGCGCCTTCGGCTTAGACGCAGCCACCGGGGTCATGGCATGGCTGGAGGAGCAAGGCATCGGCTTCCGCGTGTCGCCGGAAGTCATCGTGCCGATAGTGTCTTCGGCCATCATCTACGACCTGGGGCTGGTGAACTCTAAGGTGCGGCCCGGCCCGCAGGAAGGCCGGGCGGCCTGCGCTGCTGCATCGAAGGATGCGTTGGCCGAAGGCACCGTCGGCGCGGGGACGGGGGCCACCGTGGCCAAGACCGGCGGGGCGACAAGGGCGGTCAAGGGCGGGCTTGGCTCCGCCTCCCTGAAACTCCCCAGCGGAGTGACTGTCGCGGCGGCGGTTGCACTCAATTCCATCGGCGGAATCTGGAACTATACTAACGGGCAGTTGGTGGCCGGGCCGAGGCGGAGCAGCGGCGGGTTCGATGATCCAGTGGGTGTGTTGCTGGACGGCTCGCCTCCTGCATCTCCGACAGGGCCAGTTAACACAACCATCGGCGTTGTCGCGACTGACGCCAGACTCAACAGAGAGGAAAGCAACCACCTGGCCCGGGTGAGCCACGACGGGCTGGCTATAACCATCCGGCCCTGTCACACCATCCGCGACGGCGACACGATGTTTGCCATGGCCACCGGGGAGTCGGACGCCACAGCCGACCTGACGGCCCTGGGGGCAGCGGCGGTCGAGGTCACGGCCCAAGCCGTCCTGCGGGCCGTGCGGAGCGCCACGGGGCTGGGCGGCATCCCGGCGGTGTCGGAACTCGCCAGAATATAATTGCGCAAGGCCGATTTTAGATGCGGATTGTCACCTCTGATGCGGATTGTCACTTCTAAGGAAGAGATGCGGACAGTGTGCCGCGAGGCGAGTCGCCCACTGGGGCTGGCGCCGACAATGGGCGCCCTGCACGATGGTCATCTGTCGCTGGTTGACCATGCCCGCGCCGACTCCGCTACTGTCGCCGTCAGCATCTTCGTCAATCCCACCCAGTTCGCCGAGGGCGAGGATTTCGCCGAGTATCCCCGCGATCTGGATGGCGACCTGGAAATGCTGCGGCGGCACGGCGTCGACTTGGTCTTCGTTCCCGACGTGGCAGAAGTCTATCCGCCGGGATTCGACACCTGGGTCGATGTGGGCCCATTGGCCGACAGGTTGGAGGGCGCGGCCAGGCGAGGCCACTTTCGGGGCGTGGCGACCGTTGTTGCCAAGCTATTCGGCATCGTTCAGCCTGAACGCGCCTATTTCGGCCAGAAAGACGGGCAGCAAACGGTGGTCGTCCGCAAGATGGCAAGAGACCTGGACCTTGGCGTAGAGGTCGTGGTGCTGCCCACGGTGCGGGAGGCTGACGGGCTGGCGATGAGCAGCCGCAACGTCCGCCTGAATCCGGAGCAACGTCAGGCGGCCACTGCTGTCTTTCGCGCCCTGTCTGCCGGGCAGACGCTATGGAATCAGGGGGGAACGGACGCCAATTCGATACGCGGCGCAGTCAGGGCTGTGCTGGAAGCGGAGCCGTTGCTGGGCGCCGTTGATTATGTCAGCGTTGCCGCCCCGGATACTATTGAGGAACTGGAGGCGGCGGCGCCTGGAGCCATGCTTTCAACCGCGGCGCACTTGGGAACAGTGCGACTCATAGACAACGTGATATTGCAGTAGGGGCGCACTGTTGTGCGCCCCTACGTTTCAGTTTCCCCGAACATCGCCCGTTTCACCAAGGCGACGGATTAACTATCCACCAGCTCACGGACGGCCTCGGTTAGGGCGGGCAGCACCCTCTCCCAGTCGCCGACAACGCCATAGCGGGCGTCCTTGAATATGTTGGCGGCGGCGTCCTTGTTGATGGCGACAATGCACTTGGCCCCGGAGCAACCGGCCATGTGCTGGCTGGCCCCGGAAATCGCCACGGTTATGTAAAGGTCGGGGGTGATGGCCTTGCCGGTCAGCCCTACTTGGTAGGACGATGGCACCCAGCCCGAATCCACCGCTGCCCGCGATGCGCCAACGGCGCCGCCCAACAGCTTAGCCAGGTCTTCCAGCCCGGAGAAAGGATCGGGGCCACCCAAGCCGCGCCCGCCGGATACCACCACGCGGGCGTCTTCCAGCTTCACCCCTTCCGACTCTTCCCTCACCGTTTCCACGACGCGAGTCCGGGCCTGTGATGCGTCCAGTTCCACCGGGAAGGACACCACTTGACCCTGTCGCGAGCTGTCTATCTCCGTCGGCTCGTAGGCCTTTGGCCGGATGGCGGCAATCTGGGGTGTCTGCTCGCAACTGACCACAGCGATGGCGTTGCCGCCATATACTGGGCGATTGGCCAGCAGGGTCTTGGTGGCCTCATCCACCGAAACTTCCAGACAGTCCTGTGCCAGACCCACGCCCAGGCGGAAGGCCAGGCGCGGGGCCAGTTCGCGCCCTTCGGCGGTGCGGGCCACCAGAACAACGCGCGGGTTGGCATCGCGGCAAACAGCATCCAGAGCAGCCAGGTACAGGTCAGCGTGGTATTCGGCCAGCAGCGGGCTGGTTACCGCGTAGACCCGGTCTGCGCCATGAGAGATGGCCTGTTGCGCCGGGGTGTCCACTGCGTCGCCAAGCAGCGCGATGGATAGCTCTTCGCCCAGCGCTCCGGCCACCGATTGCCCGGCGGCGAGCAACTCAGCGGCGGTGGAGTCCAGTCCGTCCCCAGACGTTTGTCCGATTACCAGAACCCCGACGGCGTCAGCCATTGCGGCCTCCCGAAAAGACATGAAAAGTTAGAGGGGAACTGCGCTCAGCCCAACCCTCTCCCGGATGGAGACGGGAGCGGCTGGCAGCTTCCTAGATTATCTTGGCTTCCCGCAGCTTGAGGGCCAGCAGGCGGCCCGAGTCGGCGGCGTCATCACCCTCGATAATCTCGCATTCCTGGTCGCTGACCGGAATGAAGAGTTGCCGCAGAGTTACGCGCGCTTCCGACTGTGAATCGTCCAGGCCCAGATCGGCCTTGCTCCAGACGGTGGGGCGCTTGCGGGTGGCGGCCATGATGCCGCGCAGGGTGGGATAGCGCGGCTGCCCCAACTCGTTGCTGACGGTGACCAGGGCCGGCAGGGACGCTTCGACCACCTGATATCCGTCTGGCGCGATGCGCTCGACGATAGCCTTGCCGTCGGCCACGTCTACCTTTTTACCCAGCGAAACGCAGGACAGGCCCAGAATTTCGGCCACCCCCAGCGGCACTTGAGCGTTGTCCCAATCGGAGGCTTGCCGTCCGCAAATGATGAGGTCAAACCCTTCCAGCTTGCGGATTGCCGCCGCCAAGAGCTGCGCGGTAACAAAGCTGTCAATAGTGTTGTCGAAAGCGTCGTCCTGCAACAGCACCAACTCGTCAGCGCCCATGGACAGAGGCTTTTTCATGACGTCCAGAGCAAACTCCCGGCCAGTGGAAATGACCGTCACTGTTGCCTCTTGGGCGTCCTTAATCCGCAGGGCGGCTTCCACGGCGTTTTCGTCAAAGCCGTTGACGACCGGCGGAATGTTAGCGGGCGGAACTACGCGCTTTGCGTCTCCATCAATACGAAAAGCCGCCATTGGCATTTCGGGATCAAGAACCTGCTTCGCCAAAACTGCAATTCTCAGAGCCATACCAAAACCCCGCGCGAGTGGGTCGCCGGACTATGTGAAACATATCACGAATGAATCTGCGGTGTCAATTCGGCGAGGACCCTCTGGTTATTCCCTCTTTCTGGGGAGGGTTGGGGGGGGCGTCCCATTAGTCAGAAATCATTGTGTCACCCAGGGACTTCACCCTCGCCTCTGGCCTGCAAATCAGGGGAGAGGGAACACTGACACGCCCTGCCAGCCGCGCCAGCGGGAAAGAGATGCGCTATTTGACGGACAGCGGGCCCTATTCCAAGTGCCAGTCTTCGCCGGCCGGGGGCCAGGGGTTGTCTGCTGAAAGCGCCTGCGAAAGCTGTGTGAACGCGCCCATAAAGCCCGCCGGATGGAGCCAGATGCTGTTGAATCCCAAGTTGGTGTAGTTGGCAGTCTGCCGCGACGAGGTAAACCTCGCACCCTGCTCTACCAGGTGGGCGTCCATGGCGAGCGAATCCGTAATTTCGTAGATGCTCAGGTATATGCCTTCACCGTACCGGTCGAGGAATCGCTGCGACGGCGCGTCCGGGCCGGTTGGCTGGGCCAGTTCCATGAACGTGTCCTTGCCCGCCAAAGGCAGAACGGCTATTTCCAGGTCGGTGAAGCTGACCTCAAACCGCTTGGTGGCCCGCAGGCCGAACATCTCTTCCCAGTGGGCAACTGCCCGGTCCAGGTCCCGCACCAGCACCGCCATCTGGCGCAGACGCAGGGTGCGGGGCTGCGGCGCGTCGGCCCAGCCGTCCCCGGCAAGAGGCCAGGGATTTCCGCCCGGCTTCACCTCGACAATTCGCAGGCGAGCCCCATTGGCCGAAACGGGGTCTACCGCAACACTCCGCCAGCCGCGCCGCTGGGAAATGCTGCTGGTCCTGACACCCAGGCGGCGCAAATGGGAAAACAGTGAGTCAATATCCCAGGTCTCGAATACCAACTCGTAAGGCCCCTGTCCCCGGTTCTCCCGGTAGGATGCAGATTCGGCATCGCCCAACTCAGGGTGCCAAAGCTCGACAAAGGTGCCGTCCCCTGCGGACAGGACAGAGCGCCTGCCGTCCATCGTCCGGTAACTGTGGACGCCGGTCATTCCCAAGTAGCTCTCGTAAATGCCAGCCGCCGGTTCGAGGTCGCCGACAAGGAAGTTGACCTGCCGCAAGCGTTGCAACATGGCTTTACCGCTCCCTCAATTCCTGAACGCAGGGCGTTGCCCTCGCCTCAATGCTGCCGCGCAGAGAGTGGATTTTAGGACTCTCGGGAAGGGAGGGAAACGATGGCCCGCCCGCCGACGTGCCGCTCGCCCTGAGCGCCAATCATCAGAATGTCGCACTCGGCAATGTTCTGACCATCTTCCTGACGCAGGTCAGTGACGGTGGCCTCGAGTGTCAAGGGCCGGTTGTGGGGCACGGGCTGTCGAAAAACCACGTCCAAATCCCGGATGGCGTCTGGACCAGCCCATTCAGTGAGCAGTTGCGCCATCATCGCCATCGCCATGATGCCGGGGACGATGGGGCCCTCCATGCCGGAATCACGGGCGGTCTGCGCGTCGGTGAAGCGGTTGGGAGTAGGAGGAGTCCACACGTCGCAAAAGCTGGCCACGCCCTCGTCGGTGGCCACCGTCTCGACCGGGCCAATCTGGTCGCCCAACTCAACGTCCTCGAAGTAAGGCAATTCTTCCCTCGTTGTTTCTGTTTCAGAAGGCTGCCGGTGGAATGTCGCCGGGAAGAATCACTCGCGGCGCGCGAAGGATTCCTGTACCTCGGCCACCACCTCGCCATCCTGGTTGCGGAAGGTTGTTTCCCAGACAACGAACACCATGGTGCCGGAGCGTCCGGTCTTGGCGTAAACGTCCTTGAGATGGGACGAGGCAGAGATGCTGTCTCCGGCGAAAATCGGCGCAATGGGCTGGACCCGCTGGCCGGCGTGCATCTGAACGCGCCCGAACTCAAGCCCTATGTCGGGCAGCTGGACCTCGCGCACGAATATGGAGCACAGGGTCGGAGGGGCAATCATGCCACTGAAGCCCTGAACCTTGGCTCCGGCGTCGGACGTGAAGGCCGCTCCCTGCTCGCCGAGACTGGCGTTCACGGAGGCTATCATCTCGGCGGTAATCTCGAACGGCCCGGCCCGGTGTTCCTTCTCGTGCAGCGACCGGTCGTAGTTCAACTGCATAGTCATTGCGCTATCTCCGGCTTTACGTGGCTGATTCATGGATAACGGGACACGAGACACGAAAGGAGAGGATCAGGCCGACGGGACTCCAGACGAAACTCCGGCGGTAGCCTCGAGCCGAACCGGCTGGAACCGCTTGCCGAGCAGGGCATCAACCAACTGGCTCTCGCTGGCGATGTTTCCCGGGAACTCGGTCATACAGGTGGCGATATGGCTGGTGAAGTGGGCGTCGCTGCCCCCAATGCCCAGGTAGCCGAAATTCTGGCAAAGCTCGTCGGCCCTTTCGTTCTCCCCGGCCCTGCCTCCGCCGTTGAGCAACTCAACGACTTCAATATCCGGGAATGTCTCGCCCTGCTGGATATATTCGGTCAGCCCGATTCCGAACCGCCCCGGATGGGCCGGGAGGGCCAAAGCGTCGTGTTGCCGCGCCGCTTGCATCAACTCGCGGGCATCCATGCGCACGTCGCCAAAGTTGATGTCGCTGGTCAGCCCCTCGCTGACGCCGTAAACCAAGAAATGGCCGAAACGGGTGTCCAGCTCCGACCCTTTCAGGATAAGCACCCCATATTGTTCGGCCAGCGCCGAATAGTCTTTGTCGAAGTCGAATTTGCGATGCTCAGTGAGTACGATGCCGTCGACCACGTAACCTTTTCTGCGCAACACCTGCACCCATTTGACGTACTGCTCCACAGTAGCGCGTGAATCGTCAGAGGAAACGGAGTGGCAATGCAGGTCCAAATACACGTCGCGGGAACTCCTCTTCATGCCGCCGGAATGATAAGCGGCCACGCCGGCTATCATAAACAACGATACCCAATCCGGCAACTGAACCACCGGATCCAGCGCAGCAATTCGCTTTATCTTAAGATATGATGAGGGTCCGGTTGAACGGACGGGAGGTCCAGCGGACCTATAAGCCGGGTTCTGTATCCCGATGGAATCGGGACGGTGGCCATCTATCTAGCCTCCCGATTTGCATCGGGACCCGCGAGAGCGGGACGGCGTTGCCGCCGTGGTCAAGCAGCCAACCCGGGGACGAGCCGGGCGCTCATAGTCCCTCTATTCGGCCTTGCTCCAGGTGGGGTTTGGCCGCCGCTGCGTCACCGCAGACGGCCGGGCGCTCTTACCGCCCGATTTCACCCTTACCCCGGCTTCCTAACGGTCCCCGGGGCGGTATGTTTCTGTGCCACTTTCCGTCTCCCGCGCCGGACTGATCCCTTGCGGAAGCCTGGGCGTTACCCAGCACCCTGCCCGGAGGAGCCCGGACTTTCCTCCCCGATCTTTCCCTTGCGGGGCAACCGGGGCGGCCACCCGGTCCGCTGGCCCTCCATCATCAATCTAGCATAGGCGTGCGGGGCGGTCAACGCGGGCCGGGCCGCGACAGCGCCTACCAGATTGCGCTCAAGTCCAATACAAAGCCCGGCAGCACCGGGTCTCCGGAAACAGAGTCGAGCTGCTCCAGAATCTCTACTGGCTGGCCGGGACGATAGATATGCACCCGCTTATTCTGGGAGTCAATGAGCCAGCCCAGGCGAACGCCATTCTCAAGATATGCCAGCATCTTGCCCTGCCCATCAGTCAGCCTATCGGAAGGTGAGCGAAGTTCGATTACAAAATCGGGGCAAATATGGGGAAACCTTTCCCGATCAGCTTCGGTCAGCGTCTCCCACCGAGACAGGAGTATCCACGAGACATCAGGAGAGAGTACCGCCCCGCTCGGAAGAGTGAATCCGCCGGATGAATCGAAAGTTTTCCCAGTGCCGTCCTGGCGGGACCAAATAACCAAATCTGCAGTTAAATCGCTATTGCGTCCACTTGTTGTTCCTCCCGCAGGCGGCATGATCACCAACTCCCTCTCCGCCGTAAGCTCCATCCTCAGGTCGCCGTTATCGGAGCACAGCTCGAGGAATTGCTCCTCCGTCATGTCGATGGCGCGGATGTTCAGAGACAGCCGGTATGGCAGAGTCGCACCAGGGGCAACAGTCGCACCAGGGGCAACAGCGGGTGTTTTGGCGAGGGTCATACTTACAGCCCCCAATGAAGAAGGTTCCTGTAATATCGGCGGCGACAGGTAAGCATCTTAGCATCAGCCCAAGCGCCCATTGAGTGGAAAACCATAGCTCAATGCACAGCCGGTTACTTCGGGATTACCTGAAAAGGCGCCGCAATGCCGGTCTCTCGCGCCTGCATGATCCGGTCCGGGAAGCTCTCTACTCCACGAACAACATCCGTCCGCAACTGCTGCAAGTAACCGTCTGGCGCCCGCTCTTGACTCGCTGTCGCAGTTGGGTGGGCAGCGACATCCGGCAACCCTGGCAGAGGTCCCGCTCCACCTTGGCCACGGCGCGGCCTCCTTTGGATTTCCGCAACGTCTCATATCGCTGGAGGGTTGTCGGGTCCACCCTGGAGGCAAGGGCTTCACGTTGTTTTTCGTATTCGTTCTGCTCATCGCGGAGGCCGGCGACCCTCTGGCTGAGTTCAACCTGCTGCGCTTGCCAGAGGGTTCTGGCTTCGGTGAGCTGCTGGCCTAGGCTGGCGCACCGCATCTGCGATTCTTCAGCCTGTACGGAAAGCTCCAGAGCCGCCGCCTCGCCTCGTTCCATCTGTCGGCGGACGTTGACGGCCTCCTGTTGCAGGGCCTCCAGGTCGCGGGCATTGGTCAGAGATCCGTCATACAGTTGCGTTTCCAGCGCTTCCGACCGCTCACGGCGCTCTTCGGTTTCTATCTGGTTGTCTCGCCGCAACAACTCCACTTCCTGCAAGCGCTCCTCTTCGTCGCGGAGAGCGGCCGCCAGATCCTCTATGGAAATCCCTATGTTCAGCTCTTTCTCAGCCTCTTCCAAGGCGCGATATACCCGGTCGAGGTCGAGGTCAACTTCCTGCAATGCGAATAACTGCTTAGCGGTCGTCATAGGCTGCTGCCCTGCCAAATTTTCGATACAAAATCATTTCGATAGCTGTTCGATTCTAGGAAGGCCGCCTGCCGTTGTCAATCGGCCCTGCGGGATGACATCGCCACCGGCTGCCGGTAAAATTCGTTCAAGACAACCGAATGACCACCACCGCTTTCCGATCGGGCGACGGTCGCCGTATCTGTAGCGGCATAGTCCGGGGGTGGTTTCGCAAGGAGGCTGACCATGACGCTGTCCAAACTCGACAACGAAAAACTGACCCGCGTGGGGGCAGGCACACCGATGGGGGAGACGATGCGCCGCTACTGGCTGCCGGCCCTGCTGTGCGAGGAACTGCCGGAGCCCGACTGCCCTCCGGTGCGGGTCAGGCTGCTGGGAGAAGACCTTGTGGCTTTCCGCGACACTTCCGGGCAGGTGGGGCTGCTGGAAGAGTTCTGTCCCCACCGGCGCACGTCGCTCTTTCTGGGCCGCAACGAAGCAGGCGGCCTGCGTTGCGTCTATCACGGCTGGAAGTTCGACATCGGCGGCAACTGCATACACATGATGAACGAGCCGGAAGACAGCGACTATCACACCAAGGTCAAGGCACAGTCCTACCCCGTGGTGGAGATGGGCGGAGTGGTCTGGGCCTATATGGGCCCGGCAGACCGGCAACCGCCCCTGCCCCGTTTCGAGTGGACGCAGGTGCCCGACAGCCACCGGCTGATCACCAAGAATCGCCAGGAATGCAACTGGTTGCAGGGGGTGGAGGGTGGTATCGACACGGCTCACGCCCCCATCCTGCACCGGCGCATCACCAAGAACACGACCCGCCCCGGCTTCGGGGTGGACACGGCATTTGTGACCGGCAAGGCTCCCAAAGTGGAGGTGGAGCGCACGGACTACGGCTACCGCTATGCCGGAATCCGCGAACTGGACGGCCAGGGCAGGAACTTCGTCCGCGCCTACCACTACGTGCTGCCCTTCCACCAGATGCGCCCGTCCCAGTTCGGGCTCCAAGGGCAGGCGCCGCGCACCCTCATCGCCGGGCACTGCTGGGTTCCCACTGACGACGAGAACTCGATGGTCTTCAACTGGATGTACAGCTTCGGCGAGGAGCCGCTGTCGGAAGCCGACCGCGACTTGGAACGGCAACTGGGCCGCGGCCCAGACGACCTGGACTCCAATTTCCGGGCATACCGCAATCGTGACAATGACTGGATGATTGACCGCCAAGCGCAGAAGTACGAGACCTTCACCGGCATTGAGGGCATCAACACCCAGGACCAGGCGGTCCAGGAAAGCATGGGGGCCATCGTGGACCGCAGCACGGAGAACCTGGCCGCCAGTGACATGGCCATAGTGGTGGCCCGCCGAATGCTGCTGGGGGCGGCAGCGATCGTCGCAGACGGCGGCGACCCGCCCGGCGTCTCCGAAAGCTATTACCGCCTGCGGGCCATAGACAGCATCCTCCCGGCAGAGGAAGTATGGCAGGAGGCGATGGCCGACCAGATGTATCCCGCATAACTACCGGGCGGCTCAATCTTAAGCTAAAGGGGCGACACGCTTTGTCGTTGTCGCCCCTACTGATTGATTGCCAGCCTTATTCCGTTGCGCCGGTCAAGGATAGGCAGGGAGCGGCAAGGTCACGCGACCGCCCCCGGGCGCATGGTGTGCCATTCGGTGGCTTGCTCGTAGGCGTAGCCAATTCGGAAAAGCGTTTCCTCGGAGAAAGGTCTGCCTCCGATTTGCAGCCCCACCGGCATACCGCCGTCGTCGAAGCCGCAGGGAACAGACATGGCGGGGCAGCTTGCCAGGTTGAACAGGCGGGTGAAGAGGAAGGGCAGCCGCGAGGAGGCAGCCTTGCTGGTTACCGAGGGGTCGTCTTCCACCGGCTGAGCAGTTTTGCCGGATGTTGGGAAGACCAGCGCGTCATAGCTGCCCAGCGCATCGAGGACCTGTCGTCGGATCAGTTCGCGCAGCTTCTGGGCTTTGTTGTAGTAATGTGCTGGAATGACGCTTCCGGTAAGCAGCAGTATCCGGTCGTCGTGGCCGTAGTCGTTGATATTCTCGCGCACCCATTTCGCGTGGTTGTTGGCCGGCTCCACCGCCAGCAGCGCCCCTGACACTGGACCGGCCAGGCCCGACAGGGGCAGCGAAACTTCCTCCACCGTAGCCCCCAGCTCACCCAGCACCGACACTGCCTGCCCGACGACCCGGCGCACGTCGGGTTCCACCAGCTCCGACTCCATCTGCTCAGTTACGACGCCTATCCGTAATCCCTCGATGCTGTTACCTAGGGCAGCCCGGAAGTCCGGCACGGTCGCCGCGCTCGTGTGGAAGTCCTTGGGGTCGTGGCCCGCGATGGCGCCCAAGGTTATGGCGGCGTCCTCCACCGTGCGGGAGATGGGCCCGACAGTGTCCATTGACCAGACGCCTCTCATTACCCCGTAGCGGCTGACCAGACCCCAGGTAGGGCGCAGGCCGACCAAGCCGCACCACGTGGCGGGAAAGCGGATCGAGCCGCCGGTGTCCTCTCCCAGGGACGTGGCGCAGAGGTAGGCGCCGGTAGCGGCCCCGGAGCCGCTACTGGAGCCGCCCGCGTAGGCGTTCAGGTCCCAAGGGTTTCGAGGAGTGCTGAAGCGGTGTGAAAAGCCTGTAATGGCGAACTCGGTAAGATTCGTCTTGCCCAGCAGTATCGCCCCGGCCCGCTTGAGGTTGGCGATGACAGTGGCGTCCTCGTCCGGCACATAGTCGGCCAGGATCCGGGAGCCGCCGGTGGTGCGGACTCCGGCGCTGAGGAACTGGTCCTTTACGGCGACGGGTACCCCGTGCATCGGCCCGCGGTGGTTCCCGGCCGCAATCTCTCGCTCGGCATCCCGGGCTGCGTCCATCGCCAATTCGCGAGTGACTGTCAGGTATGCGTTGAATTTGAAGTCCAGGGAGTCGATGCGCTCCAGGTAAGCCTCAGTCGCCTCAACAGGCGAAACCTCCCGCGAAGCGATCAGCCTCGAAAGCTCGGACGCTGACAGTAAGGGCAGCCCGGACTTGTCCATAAGATCCTCCGAGTTAACGGTTAGAAGAAGGCCGGGGTGATGCGTCACCTATGCCGGGGGCAGGATTATGGGCAGTGGCTCCACTTCGTCGAGGCCCGGCGGGTTGATGGCGTCGAGGGACTCCAGAAGGGCGTTCAGACTGTACATGACCTCGGTGAGTTCCGGATCCTGGATGTCCAGACCCACGGCGCGGCCCAGAGCCTGTATGTCCTCTTTCGACAAGTCGGCCATGTTTTCCTCCGATGATGCAGAAGTTGGATTGGCGACATAGTGCGGGATAACCCCCTGCCCGTCAAGGCGTTCAACGCTCAGTCATTGCGGACGCATTTGGGGTATACTGGCAACGCCTCGGCTGAATCGTTCCGGCCGATGCCATCGACAGGTCAGGATGGGGCGGCTATGGCCGATTACAAGGAAATCAAGGTTGACCTTGGGGCCGAATCGTCATTTACCGAGCTGCCGGCTCCGGTGGACATCGGGAACTGGTCTTACTTCCTGGCAAAGAACCGCAAGGGAGTCTACCAGTTGCTTTCCAACGTCTGCCCGCACCAGATGGGCGAGGTGGTGGACTGGGGCGGCGTGTTCATGTGCCCCGACCACGGCTGGCGATTCGAGAAGACCGAGGGCGTCTGCATCAACGGCCCCAACTCGCGCATGACCGCGTTTCCTGTTGCGTTGGAGGGCGGGCGGCTCGTCGCCACCGTGCCGGATGAGTAAGGTTCCAGGACGGGATGCCCTCACCCTCTGCGAAGAGGATAGGGGACGATGTTGAAACCTCAGTGGAAGCGAAACCGCGAGCCGTGAGGAGTGAGCCATGCAGGAAAGCGAGATTCCCTTCCTCAGCGCGTCGGACCTTGCTCGGCTCATTGAGTCGCGGGAGGTGTCGCCGGTGCAGGCGGCGGAGGCCTATTTCCGGCGCATCGCCGAGGTTGACGGCAAGCTGAATTCCTACATTACCGTCACCCGCGATTATGCGCTTGAGGCGGCTCGGCAGGCCGAGGCCGAGATAGCCGCCGGCAACTACCGGGGGCCGCTCCACGGCCTGCCGGTGGCGGTGAAGGACCAGTTCAACACCGCCGGTTTGCGCACCACCGGCGGTTCGTCCATCCTGCGCGACTTCGTGCCGGACGAGGACGCCACAGTTATGGTCAAGCTGAAGGACGCGGGGGCGGTGCTGCTGGGCAAGCTCAACATGAGCGAGTTTGCCATGGCCGACATATACAACCATCCCTACGGTACGCCGCGCAATCCGTGGGACACTACCCGCAACCCCGGCACTTCCAGCAGCGGCTCCGGGGCGGCCACCGCCGCCTTCCTCTGCGCCACGTCGCTGGGAGAGGACACCGGCGGC
This sequence comes from Dehalococcoidia bacterium, assembly GCA_965261945.1. Classification (GTDB taxonomy): domain Bacteria; phylum Chloroflexota; class Dehalococcoidia; order Lucifugimonadales; family UBA3495; genus VXOI01. The sequence continues at coordinate 298,511 of CBDHEF010000002.1, read as the reverse complement.
TCCATCAGGAGCCCGGCCAACTTCAGCGGGCTGGTCGGACTGCGCCCCACCTACGGGCGGGTCAGCCGCTATGGGGTGATGGGCGGCTCCTGGTCGATGGATACCGTCGGCCCCATCTCCCGCACCGTGGAAGATGCGGCCATCACCTTCCAGGCCATCGCGGGATACGACCCAAAGGACCCCTACACCTGGGACGTGCCGGTTCCCGACTACCGCGCGGCCCTCACCGGCAACATCAGCGGCCTGCGGGTCGGCGTCATCGCGGAGCGGATGGACACGCCCAATCTGGACCCTGAGATGCGGGACGCGGTCACCGCCGCTATAGGCGCCCTGGGCGAACTGGGAGCCGACGCCAGCGAGGTCTCGATTCCGCTGGCCCCCTCTGCCGGGGCGCTCAGCATGACCATCATCGGCGTGGAATGGGCCAACCTGCACCGCCGGACCTTCGAGCCTAATTTCGAGCTGTTGGACCAGAACAACCAAATCAGGTTCCTGACCGGCCTCGTTATCCCGGCCCAAGCCTACAATAAGGCGCAGAAGCTGCGGGCGTTGCTGCGAGAACAGGTACTCTCCGCCCTGGAAGACGTGGACGTGCTGGCCCTGCCCTCCGGGATCGGCCCCGCGCCGCCGGTGGAGAGCATACCGGGCATCCAGAGCAGGGAACACGCATTGGCCGGGCTGAACGCCCGCATCAGCTTTACGGGACCTTTCAATCTCGCCAATGTTCCTGCTATTTCCGTTCCCTGCGGCTTCACCGAGTCCGGCCTGCCCTTGGGACTGCAAATCGTAGGCAAACCCTTCGCCGAGGAGACTCTGTTCCGCGTGGCCCACGCCTACGAGCAGGCCACCGACTGGCACACCCGCCGCCCGCCGATCTAGGATTGCAGGCGCAGTTCCCTCTCCCTCCGGGAGAGGGTCAGGGTGAGGGCGTACCCCGGCTCTTCCAAAACAAGCCCACCCGGAGGTGCATCATGGCCGAAGACATAGGACTGCTGGAAGCAATCTACAGCCAGCGTCAGATTACGCGCTACCGGCGCGACCCCGTATCGCGTGAGGACATTGAGAAGATAATTGACGCCGCCATCCGCGCCCCCAGCGGAGGCAACACTCAGCCCTGGCACTTCATCGCCATCACCGACCGAGACCTGATAGAGAAGATTGGCGGGCTGTACCGCGACATCTGGCTAGGCGCGCAAGGCGCGGAACCCGGGCCCGACGAGCCTCCGGCGTACAGCCAGGCCCGGCGCCTGGCCCACCGTATGCCCGAAGTTCCAGCGATGATTCTGGTTTGCGCGGACCACTCCAAGGGATCGGCCCCCTACACGCCGGGGGATCCCATTGAACGGGGCCGCTACGCTTCGTCCATCTGGCTGGCAATTCAGAACTTGTTCCTGGCGGCTCGCGCCCTGGGCCTGGGCACCCGCATCACCACCGTCCACATCAGGGGCGAAGAGCAAATCAAGGAATGGTTGGGCATCCCGGAACACATCGAAACGGTGTGCCTGACGCCCCTGGGCTATCCCCGCGGCAGCTTCGGCCCCACCCAGCGGACTCCGGCTGAGGAGGTCAGTTCCTTCAACCGCTTCGGCAGCCGGTGACGTCCGGGAGACGCCCCTATCCGGCCCCGGTGATAGACGCCGTTGACCCATCCTGTGAACGTGCGGAGCTTGTGAGTATGACCACCGCCAAACCGCCCGCTATTGCGCCGGATGTAACCCTGCCCTACCGCTTGGCCCTGAACGTCCGCGCCCTCGAAATGACGGAAGACCAATTCCTTAAGCTGTGCTCCGACAACGGCGATCTTCGGCTGGAGCTTACAGCAGAGAAGGAGTTGATTGTCATGCCGCCTGCGGGTTTGGAAAGTGGTTGGCAAGAGCAGGAATTGGTCCTGCAAGTGGGCATTTGGGCCAAAATGGACGGCACTGGCCGCGTATTCAGTTCAAATGCCGGATACACCCTCCCCAACGGGGCCGTGCGCGCTACCGACGTTTCCTGGATGCCGTTATCCCGCTGGGAATCTCTGAGCCGGGAAGACCAGACGAAATTCGGCCATACTTTTCCAGACTTCGCCATTGAGCTTCGCTCTCCGTCGGACAGCCTCAGAGAAGTTCAAGACAAGATGCAGGAATACATGGAAAACGGCGTCCGCCTGGGTTTGCTGATTGACCCACAAAACCGGCGGGTACACGTCTACTGGCCCGGCCAATCCGTGGAGATTCTGGAAGAACCAACCGAAGTTTCCGCCGAACCGGTCCTGCCGGGCTTTGTGCTGGACCTGTCGGCGATTTGGTGATCTCCCCCAACCACACGTGGGAGACGTGGGAGTTTGTGAAAGTGCTAAAGGCATCAATGAGTTCGGCAATGCACAGTAAATCCTTACCAGCTGGATTTCTATGGACTTGCTGCTGACTTGCTGCAATTCTATTAGTCTCCCTAGTATTGGCCTGCGGAGCCACGAAACCAACAGATATGCCGACCACCACACCATTGCCCGGTTCGCCTGAAACTGACCGGGAAGCTCTGATCGCTCTTTACGAAGCTACCGGTGGCAAGAACTGGAGGAAAAAAATCAACTGGTTAGTTAAGCGATGCTCCAATAGGCCAATGGCATGGAGTGACGACCGACCACAGGGGTCGCGTTACTGAACTGGAGTTCGGCGAGTGGACCCTCAGGTACGCACTTGGCGACAACCCAATCTGGTATGACGATCATACGGGAGAATCTTATGTAACTAACAATCTGAAAGGGAAACTACCGCCGGAATTGGGACATCTATCCGGTTTGAGGCATTTGCGTTTGGAAGGAGAAGATTTATTTGGTGAAATACCCCCTGAGTTGGGTAGATTGTCAAATTAGGCTCGAAAAATTACGATATCTGAAACTTGGATACAATTATTTTGCAGGCGGGATTCCGCCCGAACTGGGCAACCTCAACAACTTAGTTGAGCTGGACCTAAGTGGGAATCGCCACCATCTGAAAGGGGAGATTCCTCCAGAAATAGGCAACCTCACCAAGTTACGAAACCAAGTTACGAATTCTTAGGATCCAGAACACTCGCCTGACAGGTTGTATATCACGTAATTTGAGAGGTCAGTTGATGACTGGTCCTGGATATTCTGATCTGGGATATTTGCGCTTTTGTTGATACTTAATGTGGCGAAAACAGCAGGCCCCCGGCTGTGCTGGCCGGGGGCTCAGTTGTGTCCTGCTGATGGGAAAGCGCGTTACGTGTTGGTGGTGATGGGCATCTGCTTGATGGAGCGGAAGGTGATGCTGGATTCGTAGTCCATCTCGTTCTGGCCCAACTCCATGTCTGGGTAACGATCGGCCAGTTCGCGGAAGACTTCCTGCCCTTCCACACGGGCGATGGTGGCGCCCAGGCAGTGGTGGATGCCCGCGCCGAAAGCCACGTGCGGGTTGGGCCAGCGAGTGATGTCCATCTCGTCGGGCCGCTCGAACTTGTTGGGGTCGCGGTTGGCCGAGGTGATGAACCAGCGGATGCGCTCCTTTTCCCGAATCTGCTTGCCGCGCATCTCGATGTCCTGCGAAGCTAAGCGCTGGATGGACTTGACCGGCGGGTCGTAGCGCAGGGCTTCTTCGGTGGCCCGCACCATCATGCCCAGCGGGTCAGCCCTCAGCAAGTCCCACTGGTCGCGGTTGCGCATGAACGACAGGGTGCCGTTGCAGATCAGGTTGATGGTGGTCTCGTGCCCGGCCAGCAGCAACAGGGAGGTGTTGACCAGCACCTGCTCTCGGGTGAACACGCCGGCCTTCTCGCCGCCCGCCAACACGGATATGAAGTCATCGGTGGGGTTGACGAGACGCTCGTCCACCATGGGGTTGACGTATTCGAGCATCCCCTCCATGCCTTCCACCAGCTTGGGCAGGCGGTCGGCCTCGCCGCGGGCGATGTTGAGCAGTTTCTCGGCCAGCATACGAATGTAGGGGCGTTCTTCCTTCGGCACACCCATCATCTCGGCGATGACCAACACCGGAAGGGGCGTCGCCAGGTCGCGCATCAAGTCGAAATCGTCCTTCTGATCGGCCTCGTCCAGCAACTCGTTGATGGCGTTCTGGACCAGCGGGCGCCATTCTTCCATGGACTTGGGGGTGAAGTAGGCGTGTACGACCTTCCTCATCTCCAGGTGGTCAGGGCGGTCGTACTGGATGAACTGCTTGCCCTGATAGTTACGGACGAACTCGTACAGCTCGTTATCCGACTCGTTGATGGCGGGATACGGGCCGCGCGGATCGTTGAGCCACACGGTGCTGGAGAACAGTTCGTGGTTGCGAGTCAGCCAGACAAGGTCGTCGTGCCTCGTGACGACCCACAACTCGTAAAGCTCGTTCCAGTGCACCGGGTCCTCGTCGCGGAGCTGCCCATAGTAGGAGTAGGGGTCGTACATGATTTCCGGGGCGAACATATTTTCGTTGAAGGTCGTTACCATAACCTCACCAACGTTATTAGAGTTTGGCAAACTCTATGGGAAGCCCAAGGAGTTGTCAAGCGGCCGGTTAGCATCTTCGTTTTTATTTTGTCAAAAACGCCCGCATAATCCATAATGAGGCAACCTGCCCGGCTACTAGCCGGGCGCCGCTGGAGATTGCAATGCGTATCCTTCTCGTAGCCACCAACCGGCAGGACCGGATGAACAGCCGGATGAACGCCCAGCCCATGCCCATCGGCTTGGCCTATATCGCCGGCCACCTCGACCACAACCGCCACCAGGTCAAGGTTATCGACCTGATGTTCGCCGACGACTACCTGAAAGAAATCGAAAACGTCGTGCGGGAATTTCAGCCCCAAATCGTCGGCGTCTCGCTGCGCAACCTGAGCAACCACAGCTATCTGAACACCCAGTGGGCGCTTCCCATAACCAAGGATGTGATTGGCCGCATCCGGGAAAACAGCGACGCCACCATCATTGTTGGCGGCCCGGCCTTCAGCCTGCTTCCCAAGCAATGCTTCGAATTCCTGAAGCCCGACCTGGGCGTGGCCGGGGACGCCGGCGAGACCTTTGCCGAGGTCTGCAACCGCATCGAGGTGGGAGAGCTCCCGCCCCACGACCTTCCCGGCGTGGTATATGCCAAGGACGGCGGCGTGGTTCTGAACGAGGGGCTGTGCGTGTCCGCCTTCGCCAGCCGCCCACGTCTCGACGATTTGGAGATGGACAAGTACCGCAGCGCCGGGTTCGGCATTGGCGTGCTGACCAAGCTGGGCAGCTTCTCCTACCCCACGCCATCATCTACCGCCGGCATGACCGATGCGGATTTCCGGGTCATTCGCCCCATTGACGACGTGGTGGCCGAGGTCAAGGACCTTTGGGAACGCTACCAGCTTCGCAAGGTATTCTTCGTGGACAACGGCTTCAACTTTCCCCTGGACCACGCCAAGTCGCTGTGCAGCGCGCTCATCGAGGCCGATTTGGGCGTGCGCTGGAACACCTGCCTGGCATCTTTCAATGTTGACGCAGAACTGGTCCGCCTGATGCGGGACGCAGGCTGCGCGCTGGTGCTGATGGGCAACCGGGGCGGCGACCCCCACGACGGCGCCGGTTCGCTGGAAGAGCAGATGGAAGCGCAGCTTGAGGTTCCCCGCCTGTGCGAGGAAGGCGGCCTGCACTACACCGTCGCCCGCACCTTCGGTGAGCCGGGCGAGACCCGCGAGTCGGTGGAGAACAAGCTGGACTTCCTGCGCCGCATCAACCCCTCCCTCGCCAACCTGCGCATCGGCGTCAGCGTCATGCCCGGCACCGACGTAGCCTCCCTCGCGCTGGCAGAGGGTCTGATTTCCGATGAAAGCGAGTTGATTGAGCCAACCTTCTACATCGCCGAGGAAGTGCGCGACTGGATCGTGCCATACCTTCAGGAGCAGGCCGCCCAGAACCCCCGCTGGAACCTCTGGTAAAAACTGGCGAAAACCTTCCCTCTCCCTGGGGCGAGGGTTATGGTGAGGGGGATTTCCGGCGAAATCGAGTGAACCATGCCCACGATATGCCCTCCCCCCTCTCCATCAGGGGAGGGAGCTTACTTGCCCGCGTCGGCGGCGACAGCAGTCTCCATGGCGCGAATGGCCACCTCGATCTGCGAATCGTCGGGCTGGCGGGTGGTCAGGCGTTGCAACCAGAGGCCGGGGGCGGCAAGGGCCTTGCCGATGAGGGCTGCCTGGTGCCGACCGCTGAAACGTATGACCTCGTAACTTACGGCGGCAATTACCGGCAGCAGCAAAATCCGGGAAGCGATGCGCCACCACCAGGAAGATTCCAGCAGGGCGAAGGCGATGAACACTCCCACCGACACCAGCACCACCGTCAGCAGGAAGGCGGTGCCGCAACGGGGATGGGGCGTACCGAACCTTCGCACGTTGTCAATGTTCAACGGCAGTCCGGCCTCGTAGGCGTGGACCGTCATGTGCTCCGCGCCATGATAGGCGTAGACCCGGCGAATCTCGGACATCATTCCGATGGCCGTGATATAGGTCACCAGTATCAACAGCCGCAGCGCACCCTCAACCGCCTCGCTGAGCAGGCCGCTGCCCAGCGCAGGCTCCAGCAGCCGGACAATGCCGATGGGCAGCAGGAAGAACAGTCCGATGCCGAAGATCAGCGAAACGGCCAGCGTGAACGCCATCATCCAGCCGGGTATGCCCCCGCCCTGATCTTTGCGCCGGCTGGGGCTGGTGGAAGCCAGGTCGGCGGAGATTTGCAGACACTTGATGCCGAGGATCAGCGTCTCCAGCAAGGCTAGAACGCCGCGCACCAGGGGCCACCGGCGCAACCGTCCGTTGTAGACAGGGCTGAGGCGTTCCTGGAGATCCTCGATACTCCCGTCCTCGCGGCGCACGGCGAGGCTGAAGTAGTCGCGACCCCGGATCATCACGCCTTCGATTACGGCCTGGCCACCATACAGGTGGGCGGGTTGATTCGCCAAGTAGTCGCCTCTGAATACGCCCGGGCAAGGCGCGTGAGTGTGTTGTTGAGGAGTTAGCGAACGGGGAAGGGGGCGAAATTAAAATCGAGGGCGTCGGCCCTCGATTAAGTCTGCGCCGTCCCTACCGGCGGTTAAAGCGCCGGTTGAATCTCTCTATGCGTCCCTGGGTGTCCACGATGCGCTGCTCGCCGGTGTAGAAGGGGTGGCAAGTGCTGCAAATCTCCACCCGGAGTTGCGGCCTGGTGGCCCCGGTCTGAAAGGTATGACCGCAGGAGCAGGTGACCGTCGCGTTAAAGAACCGTGGGTGAATGTCCGTCTTCATGCCGTAGCTTCCTTGAAGTAACTCCCTCTCCCTCCGGGGAGGGCAGGGGTGGGGCGAACTGCCTAGGCTTGGACCAACGGGTACACGCTGACCCGGCGGCGGCCCTTGGCGGCCCATTCGTACTTGACTTCGCCATCCGTCGTAGCGAAGAGGGTGAAGTCACGGCCCAGCCCCACGTTGTTGCCGGCGCGGATGCGACTGCCGCGCTGCCGCACCAGGATGGAGCCGCTGGTCACTCGCTGACCGCCGTAGCGTTTCACGCCCAAGCGCTTCGAGTTGCTGTCACGCCCATTGTTGGTGCTTCCGCCAGCTTTCTTGTGTGCCATGCCTTCCGCCTTTCCCTAGTGCGCCTTGAACCGGGCTGAACCGGCTCTAGGCGGTGAGAATATCCTGAATCACAACGCGGGTGTAGTTTTGACGGTGACCGCGCTTGCGGCGATACCGGGTCTTGGCCTTGTACTTGTAGACTATGAGCTTCCGGTCTTTGTAGTGCGACTTCACTTCGGCGATGACTTTGGCCCCGGCCACGTTGGGCGCGCCGACAGTCAACTCTCCGTCTCGCGAAACCGCCAAAACTTCGCCGAACTCCGCCAGCGAGTCAACCTCGTTGGGGAGCAACTCGATGTCCAGCGTATCTCCGGGCTGAACCCGGTACTGCTTTCCGCCTGTCTTGAATACTGCGTAATCCATGCGAACCTCGATAATCTATACTAGGGCAGACCGTCCGGCCTGTCAATAAAAATTGTTGAGCTTCGGATACCACAGTGAACCATACCGGATTCTGCGGCACCGGATTCTGCGGCACCGGATTCCGGCTAAGAAGTGCCCGTGAACCGCGATAGAAGCCTGCGAAGAATAGTAATATAATACCGGCGTCCCATACAACACAGCCAAGAACATCCAAGACACGCTTTGGGAGGTGGAGTTTTGACGTCGATGCCGGGAACCCAGGTGTCGGGAACCGAGCTTCGCCGGGCGTTTCGCACTGCCTTCGACCGTCTGGAAGAGTACCGGGAGACGGTAAATGCTCTCAACGTGTTTCCCGTTCCCGACGGAGACACCGGGACCAATATGTCGCTGACCCTGCGCTCCGGCATAGAGCGGTGCCAGGATGGCGACGGCCTCACAGCAGGCGAAGTCGCGGGACAACTGGCGCAAGGCACCTTTTTCGGCGCCAGAGGCAACAGCGGCGTCATCCTCTCCCAGTTCTTCAAGGGATTCAGCGACGCTCTTCAGGAACGCGACTCCTGCTCTGCGGCGGATCTGGCCCAAGCGCTGGACAGGGCGCGGGTGGCTGCCTATGGCGCGGTGGGAGTCCCCAAGGAAGGCACCATGCTCACTGTGATTCGACGTGCCGCCGAAGCTGCCCTGGAAGTGGCCGACGGCGCCGGCTTTGCCGGTGTCATGGAGGTCGCATTCGAGGCTTCCTGCGTGGCCCTGAAGAACACGCCCGAGCAGTTGCCGGTACTGAAAGAGGCGGGCGTCGTGGACTCCGGCGGGCTGGGCGTTGTCGTAATCCTGGGCGGGGCGCTGGAGGCGCTGGCCCCGGAGCGTTCTCTCGCCGTTAGCCAGCAGGCCGGGCTGGAAGGCATCATAGACAGCAGCATGGCATCGCTGGGCAACTCCGCCCAATCCCAGAACCAGAGCTTCCTGCATTCCTCGCTGGAAGCCGACTGGGGCTACTGCACCGAGTTCATCATCAACGGCGACGGCCTCATCCTGGAGCAGGTCCGGCGGGACTGCGAGCAGATGGGCCGCTCCACCGTGGTCGTCGGCGATTCGCAACACGTCCGCGTTCACGTCCACATAGAAGACCCCGGCGCCGCCATCAGCTACGGCGTCGCCCTGGGCGCCGTGTCCAACGTCAAGATCGAGAACATGGACGAGCAGAATGTGGAGTGGGTCGCCGGGCACGGCGGCGCGCCCGCCCCCAGCGTCGGCGCACCGTTGACCGTGGTGGCGGTCGCCGCCGGACAGGGGCTTGCCGCCCTGTTCTCCCAGTCGGGATGCGGCCACGTGATTGAGGGCGGCCAGACCATGAATCCCAGTGTGCAACAAATTATGCAGGGAGTGGAACGCGCCGGGGCCGAGCACACCATATTCCTGCCCAACAACAAGAACATCGTCCTGACCGCGCAGCAGGTCGCCGCCAATGACCCCAGGGTGCATATCGTCCCGACCCGCAGCATACCGCAGGGCGTGGCGGCGCTGCTGGCCTACAATCCCACGTCGTCGCTGGAGGAAAACCTGGCCGCGATGGAGGAAACGCTGCCCACGGTGACCGCCATCGAGATTACCCAGGCAGTGCGCGATACCAGCGTTGACGGGGTGGCGGTCGGCCTCGGCGACTACATCGCCCTTCTGGACGACAAGCTGGTGATCACGGCGCAGTCAGCGGAAGAGGCGTTGGAGCAGGTCGTCGGAATGGCGGGCACGGAGTCCGGTTCCCTCCTGACCGTCTATCTCGGCGCGGACGCGGACTCCGCCGCTGCCGAAGCCTGCGTCGAGGCGCTGGAAGCCAGAACGCCGGGCCTGGAGGTAGAGAGCATCTACGGCGGCCAGCCCCATTACCACTACCTGGCGTCCATCGAGTAGGGTCCATCGAGTAGGAACGAGACCACTTGGGCCGGGCGGCGCGCCCGGCGACGAGTTGGGCACTGATTGGAGGCCCCATGGCGATACGAATAGTAACCGACAGCGTGTCGGATTTGCCCTCGGCGTTGGCCAGCGCCAACGACATTACAGTGGTGCCTTGCTACGTCATAATCGGCAGCGAGACCTACAAGGACGGCGTGGAGATCACCGCTGACCGCTTCTACTCCCGCCTGGCAAGCCTCTCCCGCCTGCCCACCACGTCGCAGCCAACCATAGGCGACTTCCAGGAGGTCTACCAGCGACTGCTCGACCAGGGGCACCAGATAGTGTCCGTCCACGTCAGTTCCAAGTTGAGCGGCACGGTCAACTCCGCCACCCAGGCCAAGTCGTCGCTGGGCGATTCGTCGCAAATCGAAATCGTGGACTCCCAGATGGCCTCTGCCCCCATGGCTTTGGCCGTCCTGAGCGCGGCCCAGTGGGCCAGGGAGTTGTCGGACTACCGCGAGGTGGCGCGGCGAGTGCGCCAATCCCTGGTGAGAAATCATGGGTTCGTATTGGTGGACACCTTGGAATACCTGCAAAAGGGCGGCCGCATCGGCAAGGCCCAGGCCTTCGTCGGCGGAATGCTCAAGGTGAAGCCCATCCTGACCATCCGTGACGGCGAGGTTCATCCCGTGGAGCGCCCCCGCAGCATGGAGAAGGCCAAGAACCGCATCATCGAAATAGCCCGGGAACTGGCCCCCGTCCGTCAGTTGAACGTCAGTTACAGCACCGACCGGGTTCAGGCGCTTGCCCTGCGCGCCGAACTGGCCGAACTGGTGGACCCGGAGCATCTCATCGAGTCCCGGTTCGGCCCCACGCTGGGCACCTATCTCGGCCCCAACGCACTGGGCGTGGCGGTAACCCAGGGCAGCCCGGATGAAGGGTAGCCCGGTTTTCGGCGACTGCTCGGGGGCGAACACTCCTCATAGCTGCATAACTGCCGTATGATTGTTGTCAGATGACCCAGCCAAGACAGAACCTGACGGAATGGGCCGAGAGTTTCCGAAAGATTGTCGAACTGGAAGCAGCGCAAGGCTTCAACGACAAAGCGGTAATCGGCGGCCTTGACCGCTTCCGCCAACACTGGCGGGAGGAGATGGAAGCCCTGGCGGGAGGAGACGCTGAGGCGCCCTTCCTGTTGCGACAGAAATACGGCGAAATGCCTGCCGAACGCAGGGAGGCATGGGCCACCGAATGGCTCCGGCTAATCGGGCAAGACGGCATTGCCTCATCGCGGTCCGGTCGTGCTGAACCTGTCGAGGGACACAACGCTCCCAGGCCATTCAGCCATCCGGGCCCGACCGACCGGCCTCGGACAGACCCTGGACCGACTGCCTCTATTGAGACAGGCGTGGCGCTCCTCCGCAACCCGGAGCCTCCGCGCACCCTGACGAAGCCCGCCCCGGCCTACCGCCTGCCACCGGGAGGGCAGACCGTCGACGACCCCGTTGACCGGGTGAAAGGCGTGAATGCCAAGACAGCCACGTTGCTGGAGGCGTTGGACGTCGCCACGGTGCGCGATCTGCTATACCTGTTCCCGCGCCGGCATGAGGACTATTCCAGCGTAGTCAGAATCTCCGATATCGTCCCGGACCGGGAATGCACGGTGATTGCAACCGTCCGGGAGTCCCGGGTGGTGACGCAGGGAGCCAGGGGACGCCGGCAGGACACCGAAGCGGTGTTGGAAGATGAGACAGGCGCCCTTCGCGTCATCTGGTTTAATCAGCGTTATTTGGCACGCACATTACCGCCGGGCCGTCGCGTCGCCATCAGCGGGAAGCCACAATTCTTTCGTGGACAGACAACCTTCGAGTCTCCAGCGGTAGAGCCGGCAGAATACGATCAGGCCGGCGTCCATACGGGGCGCATGGTCCCGGTGCACCCGCTAACCAGGGGCATCAACGCCCGGTCCATGCGCGGGTTCACATGGGATGCGCTGCAAAACTGGCTGGGCGGCGTGGAAGAAACCCTGCCCCCGGGAATGTCAGGCGCCGACTCGCTGGCCGGATTCCTGCCCCTGCGGGAAGCGATTTTTCAGGCCCACTTCCCCAACGATGATGAGGCATGGCAGGCCGCCCGCTCGCGCCTTGCCCTCGACGAATTGCTCGTACTGCAACTGGCGGTGCTGTCCCGCCGCCGGGAATCCCAGGCTGAGTTGCGGGGCGTTTCCGTCACCCCCCCGGCGGGGGTGGTTGAGAATTTCCTGCGCTCGCTGCCTTTCGAGTTGACCGGGGCGCAGGCCCGCTGCATCAATGAAATTTCCGGGGACATGAAGCTGGGCGCCCCGCCTATGAACCGTCTGTTGCAGGGTGAAGTGGGCAGCGGCAAGACCGTGGTGGCTCTGGCCGGGCTGCTCTCGGCGGCGGCGGCCGGGTACCAGGGCGCGCTGATGGCCCCCACAGAAGTGCTGGCCGAGCAACACTTCCGCTCCACTTCGCGCCTGCTGGAGGGACTGCCCCGGCCTGTGCAGGAGGAGAACCTGCTGTCGGTTTACCTGGAGGGCCTGGGCCGCCCCGTGTCCGTGGGCCTGCTGACCGGAAGCGTTCGTGCGCCGGTTAAGCGAATGCTCACGGCAATGGCCGCCGACGGCGCCCTGGACCTGATTTTCGGAACGCAGGCGCTGATTCAGGAGGGCGTGGCCATCCCGAATCTGGCCCTGGCCGTAGCCGACGAGCAACACAGATTCGGCGTGATGCAGCGGTCTGCGCTGCGGCAGCGAGGCGGGGAGAATCCACACACGCTGATTATGTCGGCTACACCCATTCCCCGCACCCTGTCCATGACTCTGTACGGCGACCTGGACATCTCTACCATCAACGAACTACCCGCAGGAAGGCAGCAGGCGCAGACTCGCCTGGTGCCGCAGGAGCGGCGCGCCGACGCCTACGAATTCGTCCGCGGTCAGGTCGCAGAGGGGCGGCAGGCATTCGTCGTCTGCCCGCTCATCGAGGAATCTGCCAGTATTGAGAGCAAGGCCGCCACCGAGGAGTACGAGCGACTGTCGCGGGAGGTCTTCCCAGACCTGCGGGTCGGCCTGCTCCACGGCCGAATGAACCCGCGGGACAAGGACGCCATCCTGCGGCGGTTCAGCGACGGCGGCCTGGACGTGCTGGTCACCACCGCCGTCGTCGAGGTGGGCATCGACGTGCCCAACGCCACCATCATGCTCATCGAAGGCGCAGAGCGCTTCGGACTGGCCCAACTGCACCAGTTTCGGGGACGAGTGGGACGCGGCGAGCACAGGAGCTATTGCTTCCTGCTGTCGTCCGACACCCGGAGCGGGGCAGCCAGAGAGCGGCTGTCGGCCCTGACGCGCACCAACGACGGATTCGAGCTTGCCGAGATTGATCTGGAACTGCGGGGGGCGGGGGACTTTTTCGGAACCCGACAGAGCGGCCTGCCCGCCCTGCGGATGGCGCAATTCTCAGACCGCAACCTGCTGGAGTCCGCCCGCGAACTGGCGACCAGCATATCCGCCGAAGACCCGCAACTGAAGGCGCCCGAACATTCCGCACTGTCAGCCGAGGTCGCCCGCTTCATCAGCCAGGCAACCGCCGTTGCCGACTGACCAAGCCGCTCAAGGGAACCAGTCTGATCCCCTCTCCCTCTGGGAGAGGGTTGGGGTGAGGGCGTACCCCGGCCAGACTAACCCGGCGCTTTGAAGCGGTAGCCCACGTTCCAGATGGTCTCGACGAAGGAGCGCCCCGGCGACTCAACCTTGGAGCGCAGCCGCCTCACGTGAACATCCACCGTGCGGGTGCCGCCGAGGTAGTCGTAGCCCCAAACCTGGCTCAGCAGGGCCTCGCGGGTGTAGACCCGCCCGGGATTGGACGCCAGAAGCGCGAGAAGCTGAAATTCCTTGTAGGTCAGCGTGACCCGCCGTCCCGCCACCGACACTTCGTAGCGTTCCAGATCAATGCTGAGTTCGCCGATGGACAGCGTGTGGGAGCCGGATGGGCCATTTACCCGGAAGACCGCCTGCTTGACCCGCAACGTAAATTCATCGTCGGATACCGGGCAAATCAGCAACTCATCGGGGTTCAGCGCGGGGTCATAGTGGGCGACCTGGTCCCTGGGAACCGCCGCCACCACCGGCACCTTCCGCTCACGGCACTGGCCCACCGTACGCCGCGCCTCGGAGTCTCCCAGCGACGCCAGGTCGAGGACCACCGCGTCAGGAGTATCGTAACGGTCGTTTTCCCACAACAGGTCGCCGTTACCTTCGACCCGGCAGGTCATTCCAGCGCGCCCGGCGGTATCGGCCAGGCTGGAGCTGCCGTTGCTATTCACTACTACAACATTGTACAAGTATCCGGCCCAACCCTCGGCGTCGGCGCCCCATGGACAGGGGGCGCCGGAATTCCGCCGTTCTCTATTCTCAAATTCTCAGCTTCACTGCAATCCGCAAGGTAGTATACCAAAGACGCCAACAGCACGGCCCCGGGTTTAACGGCCCCGGGTTCAAACTGTAGGGTCATTCAGTTGTTCCCTCTCCCTCCGGAGGCAGGGTTAGGGTGGGGGCGTCCCCGTCGGATAGGGAGCATTGTGCCGTCCCCGGATTTCACCCTCACCCCAGCCCTCTCCCTTGAGGGAGAGGAGGAATTAAAGTACCCAGGCTAAAAAGGCCCAGGGGAAAATTTGACGCTCCAGTAACCGCAAACTATCATGGAGACAAAATGGGCCGGGCGCCCACCGCTCCGGGCCAGGCGCCCGCCTACTGCCAATCGCCGGAGGGACTGGAATGAGCACGCAGGCAATCGCATCCGCCGCCGAAGAGGCCCGCCAACGCATCCGCTCCAACCAGTGGCGAGGCGTCACGTCGGGCGTGGCCCCCGGCCACGTACAGGCCAACCTGGCCATCCTGCCCAGGGACTTGGCCTTCGACTTCCTGCTGTTCTGCCAGCGCAATCCCAAGCCCTGCCCGCTGCTGGAGGTCATCGAGGCCGGCAGCGTGGAGCCGGCGCTGACCGCTCCGGGCGCAGACATCCGCACCGACGCCGCCGGCTACCGGGTGTACCGCAACGGCGAGTTAACCGCGGAAGTGGACACCATCGAGGACCACTGGCGCGGTGACCTGGTCAGCTTCCTGCTGGGTTGCAGCTTCTCCTTTGAGCAGGCGATGTTGGACGCTGGAATCCCGCTGCGGCACCAGGAGCAGGGCACCAACGTGGCAATGTACATCACCAGCATCCCCACCACCCCGGCGGGCGCGTTCTCCGGCCCGATGGTGGTGAGTATGCGCCCCGTCAAGCGGGAGCAGGTGGTGCGGGCCGTTCAGGTAACGTCGCGTTTTCCGGCGACCCACGGGGCGCCGATTCACATCGGCAGCCCTCGCGACATCGGCATTCGCGACCTGGACCTGCCGGACTTCGGCGACGCTGTCGAAGTCAAGCCCAACGAAGAGCCGGTGTTCTGGGCCTGCGGTGTGACCCCGCAGGCAGTGGCTCTCAGTTGCAAGCCGCCGCTGATGATCACCCACGCCCCCGGCAAGATGTTCATCACCGACCACCGCGACGCCGATTACGCGGTGTTGTAAGCCAGTTCTCTCCCTCCGGGAGAGGGTGAGGGCATATACCCTGCGTTCTCCCTACCCGTCAAGGAGGCCCCATTGTCTGAATCCATCGAAGATATCATCCTGGACCACGACAAGCGGGGGATGCTGGCGCTGCGGCCCCACCTGCCCGCCGATTTCTGTCGCCAGGCGGCCCGGTTCGTCTTCGACCACCCGGGGCACACGCTGATTGTGACCGGCTTCTACGTGTTGATGGCGGGCAAACCGGAGACCGACGGCCCGCCGGGGGCCATCGCCATCGGGCGCGCCCTGCGGGCTATGGGACGGCAGGTCACTTACGTCACCGACGATTGCACTGCTCCCGTGCTGCGGCAGTGGGCTGGAGATTCAGACGTTATCGAGTTCCCCATCGCCGGCGTTGAGGAGAGCAGGCAGTACGCCGCCGCGCTGCTGGACCAGCTCCAGCCTTCGCTGCTCATCTCCATCGAGAGGTGCGGACGCAACCGTAACAACGCCTACCTGAACATGAGGGCGCGGGACATCACGCCGCAGACTGCCAGGGTTGACTACCTGTTCGACGGCGGAGTACCGTCGGTGGGCATCGGCGACGGCGGCAACGAGATTGGCATGGGCAACCTGATAGACGTCATCCCCAGCGTGGACAGCCTGCCCGACGAACCGGCGGTGAGCCGCGTTGACCGGCTGGTCATCGCCAGCGTCTCCAACTGGGGCGGCTACGGGCTGTCCGCCGCCCTGTCGCAACTGGCTGGCGAAAACCTGCTGCCCAGCGCCGACGATGAGGCCGAGATGGTGCAGGGCATGGTGGAAGCGGGCGCGGTGGACGGCACCACCGGCGACGCCGTGCCCACCGTGGACAACTTCAGCATGGCAGAAAACGGGGCGCTGCTGGCCCGTCTCCATCGTTTGGTGGAAGCAGGTTAGAGGGGAACCACTGCGATGTTCCGCCCTCGGTTTTGCGCTCACGCCCCATGATTGCATTTGTCCGGCTCAACAGAGTGGATAGCGCCACGCTGACTCGCGTTCTTTGCCAAGCGGCGATGCAGTCGGTCGCCTTGCTGGTGGTCATGGGTCTGGCGCTCACGTCCCTGGGGCCCATGCTGGACCACCATTTCGCGGAGCGGCACGCGGGACATCAACACCTGTATCTCGGGCAGGGATCCCCGGAACACTCCCATGTCTACCAGCATTCCCACGCCCATGACGGAGCGTGGATGTACGGCCCGTTGGCCTCCGAAACAGGCGGGGAGCCGTCCGGCGACATCGTTTTTCTTATGCCCAACGACGGGACAGGCCACAGCGCCGCCGACATGGCCGTGCCGGCGGCCGTCCGGCCGCTGCGCTTCGGCGGCGGGGATGGCAGTCCGATTCTCCGCACGTCCTCAAACGGCGGCGGCGTGCTGACCGGCATCGTCGTTGCTCCTTCCATGCGCCCTCCCCGGGCGTAACTCCTTTGCCGCCCCCTGCCTTGCCGCAATGTCGATGTCGCGGGTTGGGGGAAACACGGACGCTCATTTATCAAAAATGACAGTCTGGGAGAGGAGTGTTTATGCAACGGCATATCCGCAAATTCGTATGGCTCGCAACGGCATCAGTGGTCGTCCTGAGCCTGACCATCGGGGCCGTCCTGGCCCACGAGGGACGCCCGGTTGGCGACTATCGCTTCATCGTGGGCTGGCTTGAAGAGCCAGCCTATGAGGGCTCACGCAACGCCGTGTCCATCCGGGTGAACAAGATAGTGGAGGGCGAATCCGAAGAAGGCGAACACGACACCAGCGCCGACCAACACTCTGACGAACCTGAAGCCACACCAGCCGTGTCCCAATATGGCGCGGAGACAGGAGAAGACGAAGACCACCACAGCACGGAAGGCAGCGACGACGCCCCCGCCAACGGAGAGGGCGAAGGCAGCGGCAACCATCACGCCAACGAAGAGGACAGCGAGAACGACACCGAGAATAGTGACTCGACGGCGGGCATGACCCACGGGGAAGGCGGACATCACGAAGGCGCCATCGAAGCTACGAGTGCGATGTCGGTCGCTGTGGAAGTGTCGATTGACTCCGTATCGGGCGTGAATGTGCAAATCATCCCCGAAGGATTCGCCTTCAACCCGGAAAGCCTAAACATGGGCCACGTTGACGGGGAAGGACACGCTCACGTCTATGTGGACGGCGTGAAAATAACCAGGGCCTACACTCCCTGGGTCCACTTGGAGGGGATAGCTCCCGGAGAGCGGAAGTTCCGGGTGACGCTCAATGCCAACAGCCACGAGGGATACGCCTACAGCGGCGAAAAGGTGGAAGCTACTACCACAATCAACGTAACAGAGCCGCACGGCCATTCGCATGGCCCTGAGACCGTGGAGACCGAGGAACTCATGGCGGTGAGCATCACCCTGGAGCCTGACCCTCTCGGCGGGGCCAACCTGTTCGTTGAAACCGAGGGATTCACCTTCGCCCCGCAGAACGCCGGCGGGGACCACGCGGCGGGAGAAGGCCACGCCCATGTCTATGTCAACGACGTGAAGATCGGCCGGCTTTACGGTCATGCCATGCAGTTGGGCAACCTGACCGAGGGCAGAAACAAGGTGCGCGTGGCCCTCAACTCCAATGGCCATGCCGCCTACACCTGGAACGGCCAGGCGGTGGACGCCACGGCCGTCATCGAAATCGATGCAGGAACGGGGGGAAAAGGATCCGGCGATGAACCCTCTGCCGGCGACAAGACCGACGTCAGCGTGGACAATGTGGACAATATGGAGGGGGATCACGGCGATAACGGAACGACCGATGGTAACAACGGCATGGTGGAGAAGGATACCAGCCGCTCGGTGGTTCCGCAGGGCGCCTCGAAACCGCTGGCAAGCATAATGGGCCAGCACGAGGGTCCAGCAGTACCGGTGGAAGGCCTCGAGGAAACCCTGCGGGTCGAGATTACTCACGTGGCCAGCGAGACCTCCAAGATTCTGGACCTCCACCCGGTTACCGGCGAACCCGGTCATTACACCGCGTCCCTGATTCCAACTGCGGCCGGCGTATATGAATTCCGGGTCTTCGGAGCCGTAGAAAGCGCCAATGTGGACGAAACTTTCGTTTCCATGGGAGCAGGCGGCGGTTTCGACGACATAGGGACTTCAGCTGAGTTGCAATTCCCCGTGCCGTTGCCGGAAATCCGCGAAATAGAGAGTGGCGTCCGTGGCGCGCTGCAAACGGCGCAGCAGGCCCAGGACGCCGCCCTGGCCGCGCAGGAAGGCGGGCCTGGGAACGCTCTGGCCCTCGTGGCCCTGATAGTGGGCATCGTCGGCGCCATCCTCGGCGCGGGCGGCATTTACTTGGGCTTCCGGGCACGACAACCATAGCGGGCGGGGCATCAATTGGCCGCTCTATTGAGATTCAACTGCCAATGAGCTTCAACTGCCAAACTGACCGGCTGACGGGAGGCCGTTGGCGCCATCGCCTGACGATGGCGCTGGCCTTCCTCGTGGCCTTGCTGGTCGCCTTCTCGTGGTGGTCTGCACCGCAGGGAGTGTCGGCCCACGCCAACCTGGCGTCGGCGGACCCGGAGCCGAACTCGGAGCTGGACACGGCGCCGGACCGTGTAATCATCTGGTACACCGAACCCATCGAACCCGCCCTGAGCAAAATCCGGGTGCTGGACGCGACCGGGAAGCAGGTGGACGAAGACAACAGCGTAGTCGACGATCTGAACCCGCTGGTGATGTCCGTCGGCTTGAGTGACGTGCCCGACGGCACCTACACCGTGGCTTGGTCCAACGTCTCCACCATTGACGGCCACCGGGTTCGCGGCTCCTTCGTTTTCGCGGTGGGACAGCCCCTCTCCGGCGCGCCGGTGGAGGAAGTAGAGCAGCCTCTCTTGCAGTCGCCCTTCGCCCCACTCCTGCGATGGCTGACGTTCCTGGGCGTGTTGACCATGGTGGGCGGGCTGGCGCTGGAGTTGCTGGTGGTGCGTCCTGCGCTGCTGGGCAGTCGAGCCTCAGCAGAGGTACGGGCCGCCGGGATTTCGCTGTCGTCGCTGTCGCTGCGAGTCATCTGGCTGGCTCTTGCGGTGTTTCTTGTTGCGTCGGTGGGGCAACTGCTGCTCCTGACCACCATCACCCACGAAGTCCCGCTGTGGAATGTCTTCACCGGCCCGCTGAAGGACACAGTGATCGCCACCGACTGGGGCAGGCTGTGGGCCTGGCGGATGGCGGCGGCGGCGGCATTCGGTGTTGTGCTGGCGGGGTTGCGATTCGCGTCGGACCTGTGGCAGCCAGCGGCCCGGTTGCTGGCGCTGGCCCTGGGCGGCGCGGCGCTGTGGACCCTGGCGCTGACCAGCCACGGAGCGGCGACCATAGACATCAGGAACCTGGCCCTGGCCGCAGATTTTCTGCATCTGGTGGCTTCGGCATTCTGGGTCGGGGCGATATTTCACTTCGCTCTCGGCGTGCCGCTGCTTCGCGCCCTGCCGGACGCCGACCGGCGCGAGTCCCTCGCGCTGATGGTGCCGCGCTTCTCGGTGGTAGCCGCGATGAGCGTCGCCATCATCGTCGCCACCGGGGTATTCAGCGCATGGGCCCAGGTCACCGTCTGGGAGGCGGTGAACACTCCCTACGGCATAACCCTCCTCGCCAAAATGGCCCTGGTTCTGCCGCTGCTGTTCCTGGGAGGGCTTAACCTGGTGTGGGTGCGGCCCCGGCTGCGCCGTGACCCCGCGTCGGCTGACTGGCTCCGGCGTTTGCTGATTGGCGAGGCCCTGCTCGGAGTCCTGATTCTGGTTTCCGTTGGTGTGCTGACCAGCCTGGAGCCGGCCCGGCAGGTGGCGTCCCGGGAACTGGCCGAGCAGAGGCAGTCCCTGGCTTTCAGCGACACCGTGGCGGGAGATGTCATTGCCCTAGAGGTCTCCCCGGCGCGGATTGGCTCCAACGACCTGACCGTGACGCTGACGGACCGGCTGGGCGCACCCATAACCCAGGCCAGCGAGGTGATGGTGCGGCTCGTCTTCCTGGGGTCTGACCTGGGCGACGACACTCTGGCCGCAACCCCCCAGGGAAACGGGACATATCGGCGCGAGGATGCCCGGTTCAGCATCGCCGGAGTGTGGCAGGCGGAACTGGTTGTGCGCCGGCCCGATGCCTTCGACGCCCGCACTGCCTTCCGGTTCGAGGTGCTCGCCGCCGGAAGCGCGGGCAGCGCGGCCATCTCGCCGACACCGGCGACCGCATACCTGCTGCTGGGAGCCGGGCTGCTGATTCCGGGCCTTCTGTTCCTGGCGGCCGGGCTGCCGCTGGGTGGCTGGTTCTCACGCTCCGGCGCGGGCGTGATGACCCCGGGGGTGGCCGGAGTGGCGGCTGGCCTGCTGTTGCTGTTCAACGCGCAGTTGGGGCTGGGGGGCGGTGAAGTCCTGCGCAACCCCTATCCGCCGACACCGGAGTCGCTGGAAGCAGGGGCCGCGACCTACGGCCAGGTATGCCAGACCTGCCACGGCGCCGAAGGGAGAGGCGACGGCCCGGCCGCCGTGGGCCTTCTGCCGCCGCCTGCCGACCTGGTGGTTCACGTACCGCTGCACGGTGAGGCCGACCTCTTCCGGTTCATCCGCGACGGCATCCCCGGCACCGCCATGGCCCCGCAGGGAAACGCCCTCGCCGAAACGCAGATATGGCACGTAGTGAACTACATCAGGACGCTGGAGGAGTAACGGTCACTAATCGCCTGCGGGCGCTAGGATCTTTTCCTCCACGGCCAGCAGGCGGCGCAACTCGAAAATCTCGTCGCGGAACTGGGCGGCCTTCTCGAACTGGAGCGACTTGGCCGCGTCCTTCATCTGGACCTCCAGGTCCTTGACCACTTTGAACATATCGGCGCGGGACATTTCCTTCCGCACGGTGTTGTAGCGGGCGCGGTTCTCGGCAATGGCCTTGATGCCCTCGGTGATATCGTGGACTTCCTTCTGGATGCTCTGCGGCTCAATGCCGTGGCGCTGGTTGTGCTCGGCTTGCAGTTGGCGGCGGCGGGCGGTCTCGTCGATGGCCCGCTGCATCGAATCGGTGACGCGGTCTGCGTACATCACCACATGGCCGTTGGAGTGCCGGGCGGCGCGGCCAATGGTCTGGATCATTGATGTCTCGGAGCGGAGGTAGCCCTCTTTGTCGGCATCCATGATGGCGACGAAGCTGACCTCCGGCAGGTCCAGCCCTTCCCGCAGCAGGTTGATGCCTACTATGACGTCATAGACGCCCAGGCGCAGGTCACGCAGTATCTCGATGCGGTCGAGGGTTTCGATGTCCGAATGCAGGTAGGTGTTGCGTATGCCCATCTCCGAGAGGTAGTCGGCCAGTTCCTCCGCCATGCGCTTGGTCAGAGTGGTCACCAGCACCCGCTCGGCCCGCTGCACCCGCTCCTTGATTCTCCACAGCAGGTCGTCAATCTGTCCCCTCGTGGGCAGCACTTCCAAGGTGGGGTCCAACAAACCGGTGGGGCGGATGACCTGCTCCACGACCTGGCTGCTGTGCTGCAACTCGAAGGGCCCCGGAGTGGCCGAGACGTACACGACCTGGTTGATGCGGTCCTCGTATTCCGCGAAATTCAAGGGCCGGTTGTCGAGGGCCGACGGCAGGCGGAAGCCAAATTCCACCAGGGTCTTCTTGCGGGAGAGGTCGCCGGCATACATCCCCCTCACTTGAGGCAGCGTCATGTGCGACTCGTCCACAAACAGCAGATAGTCGTCCGGGAAATAGTCCAACAGAGTCCAGGGGGCGCTGCCGGAGGGGCGCTGCGACAGGTGGCGGGCGTAGTTTTCCACGCCGGAGCAGAAGCCGGTTTCCTGCAACATCTCCAGATCGTAGTTGGTGCGGCTCTCCAGCCGCGCCGCCTCCAGTATCTTGCCTGTGTCCCGCAATTCCCGCAGCCGCCATTCCAGCTCTTCACGTATTCCGACCACGGCCAGTTCCAGCTTGTCCTTGGTGGTCACGAAGTGATTGGCGGGATAGATGGCCACCTGGGGCAATTCGGCCAGCACCTCGCCCGTCAGCGGGTCAACTTGGACGATGCGCTCCACCTCGTCGCCGAAGAACTGTATCCGCACCGCCGCTTCTTCGTATGCCGGAACCAGCTCCAGCACGTCGCCCCGGACGCGGAACTTGGCCCGCGAAAGCTCCAGATCGTTGCGGTCGTATTGCATATCCACCAGTTGCCGCACCAACTGGCTGCGGTTGCGAATCTCGCCCACCTTCACCTGCGCCACCAGGCTGAAGTAGTCCTCGGGGTCGCCAAGACCGTAGATGCAGGACACCGAGGCAACTATCAGCACGTCGCGCCGCGTAAGCAGCGAAGTCGTAGCCGAAAGACGCAGCTTGTCCAGCTCTTCATTTACGCTGGAGTCCTTCTCGATGTAAGTATCGGACTGGGGAACGTATGCTTCGGGCTGATAGTAGTCATAGTAGGAGACGAAGTATTCGACGGCGTTGTGGGGGAAGAATTCCTTGAACTCGGAGGCAAGCTGGGCGGCGAGAGTCTTGTTGTGGGCCATAACCAGCGTGGGCCGCTGCACCTGCTGCACGATGTTGGCCATGGTGAATGTCTTTCCGCTGCCGGTGACGCCCATGAGGCTCTGGCGGGACATCCCCTGCTCGACGGCCTCGGCCAGGCGGGCCACCGCGGCGGGCTGGTCGCCGGTCGTGTCGAAGTCGGCTTCCAGCCGGAAGGGGCGGTCTTCAGGCTTGGCGTTTCGCCGCTCGTTGACTTCCTTGCTGGCCTCAGCCCACTTCTTGCCACGCGCGTAGGTGGTCATACTCGTTCACCATCCGCCTCACAAATTGCGATGGCCCTATTATATCCCCCGTTCGCAACGCAGACCCGTTCGCAACGCAGACGCGGCACGTTGGGCCTAGCGACGGGCAAACTGCTGTAGGGCCAGACGAATGCGGTCTTCGACGGTGAGGCCGTCGGAGTCTGGTATCGCGTCGACGGCTGCCCTCGCTTCTGCTGCCGAGTAGCCGAGGGCAGCCAGAGCAGCCAGTACCTCGCTGTGGGAGCCGGTTGCCGCTATCGCGCCGTCGCTTTCGATGGCGTCCACCTTGCCTCGCAGTTCCAGGATGATGCGGTTGGCGGTGCGGCGTCCCACGCCGGGGGCGGCGGCCAGCGCACCGGCATCTCCCGAAGCCACCGCCAACTGCAACGACCCGGCATCCAGCGCCGACAGCAGGGCCAGCCCGAGGCGCGGCCCCACCCCGGAGACACCGGTCAGCAGGGTAAACAGATGCAGCGTAGCGTCGTCCGGGAATCCGTAGAGGGTCGGCTGTTCGTCACGGACGCGAAGCAGCGTGTTCAGGGAAACCGTGGCCCCCACCAGCCCCAAAGCGGGAATGGCGCTGGCCGGCACGAACACCTGCAACGTGACTCCGCCGACGGTGACGTGTACCCAGTCGGGGCCGATGGCCGCCAGCGTTCCCCGCACTCCCACAATCATGGCGTTATCCGGCGGCCTGATGCAGCGCGGTACGGCACGCTACCGTTCATGTCCAGGAGGAATCTCGTTGAGCAGCGCCCCCGACGCCTGCTGCTGCGAGATATGGCACATTCCCACCGCCAGGGCGTCGGCGGCGTCAATTTCCAGCCCTGCGGGAAGACCGAAGGTGGCCGTGACTATGCTGCGCATCTGCTCTTTCGTGGCGGCGCCGTGGTCGGCCACAGCCCGCTTGACCTGCGCCGGAGCATACTTGTGGATGGGTATTCCCAAGCCGGCGGCGGAGATGAGCACCACTGCCTGAGCCTGCCCGATGGCCAGCGAGGAGCCAGGGAAGCTCCGCTCGCCGCGCCCTACGAAGGTGTCCTCGATCGCGACGACATCGGGCCGGAAGATGGCGATGAGATTATGGATGTGGGTGTACATCTGATAGAGGCGGCTTTCAATGGGCATTGACGATGGAAGGGATATTACGCCATAGTCCGCCGCTTCCAGCGCAGGCCGCTCCACAACGACGCCATAGCCCATGCGCAGGGTGCCGGGGTCAATTCCCAAGATGGTCATTCTCGACTCCCTGACAAATTTTTGGCGAACAGGATGTCTTTGGCAATTGCAAGACCGACCCGGGCGCGGTTATCCACTTTCGATTTTGTCTATTCGGCTGTCCAAGCGAACTATCTCGGCCTGAGTCACCGGCACTAAGGCCAGCAACGCCCGAATGGCTTCATCCTGGCGTTCCAGCGCTTCCGCTTCTTCTCGCGACGCCTCTTGTAATCGCCCCATGGTTACCTGCAATTGTTGTATCGCATCAGCAGCCTGCAACATCGCCTCATCGCGCAATACTGACGCGGCGTAGTACCGGCGCATTGCTTCGTTGAAGCCTCGCAGCGCCGCAATTGCCGTTTGCGATACTTCTTCCAGCGTGGTTATTCGTTGCTCCATGGACCTGGATAGACAGTGCGATCCTTAATGCGCTTCATCGCGGATGGATCCGGCTATGGCCTAGCCAACTTGGTAGCGCTCCAGCACTTCGGGCGGGAAATCAGCGTTGGTGAAGGCCTTCTGCACGTCATCCAGGTCTTCCAGTGCGTCAAGCAGGCGGAGGGTCTGCTCTGCTTCCTTATCACCCAGAGCGATGGTGGCCTTGGGAACCATGGACATTTCGGCGGAGCGGACTGGTACGCTCTCAGCCTCGATGGATTTCTGGACACCCTGCAAACTCTCGACGGGGGCGTAGACTTCCAGCACCCCCTCGTCAATCTGGATGTCCTCAGCTCCGGCATCTATGGCGATGAGGCCCAGTTCCTCTGCCCGCTCTTCGTCCTCCATGTCGATGGTGACCACGCCGCGCAGCTCGAAGTTCCAGGCCACGCAACCGCTCTCGCCGAGGTTGCCGCCGCCCCGGTTGAACGCGGCGCGCACATCGGCCGCCGTGCGGTTGCGGTTGGTAGTAACGGCCTGCAACAGGATTGCGCCGCCGCCGGGGCCGTAACCCTCGTAGGTCACCTGCTCCAGCGTCTCGCCGTCATTCCCCTCACCGCTGCCCCGCTTGACGGCCCGACTGATGCTGTCCTGCGGCATATTGTTGCCCTTGGCCCGGTCGAGAGCCAGCCGCAGTTTGAAGTTCATATCGGGGTCAGCGCCGCCGCCCTCTCGAACAGCCAGAGCGATGTCGCGGCTGAACTTGGTGAACAGCGCACCGCGCTTGGCGTCAGCGGCGCCCTTCTGATGCTTGATGGTTGACCATTTAGAATGACCGGACATTAAGCTACCTCCCGGCCCAAAAACTAGGTAGGCAGATTGTAGCATCGGGCCAAAACCGGGTCAAAGCGGAAACGTCAGCGCAGTCCGTCCGGAAGCCGCACTATCATGGAGCCATCTGCCACGTTCACTTCCAGCACAACCTGCGCCGTGGCGGGTATCAGCAGTTCGACGCCGTCATTCCGGACGATATACACATCGTTGCTGCCGGTCTCCAGGATTTCCTGCAACTCGCCCAGTTCCTCGCCATCCTCGGTACGCACCCGCATACCCATGAGCTGGTAGTGGAAGTATTCGCCCTCTTCCAGGGCGGCATCTTCATCGGGGGGGGCGGAGAGGAACTTTCCGGTGAGCGGGGCAGCCTGGCCACGGGTCGCAATACCTTCCAGCGAGATGAGGGCGGAATCAGGCCCGGTCTGCCGGGACGCAACGATGGGGTGAGGATGCCCGTCAAGGAACATTACACGACCAGTGTCGAAACGTCCGGGCAGGTCGCTGAGGAGCTGTATGCTGAAGGTTCCGTCGCGCCCGTGGGGGCCGGTGACCCGCGCTACGATCACGGAATCGTCCACGGAGTCATCGGCTTCTTGCGGAGGGTTACTCAAAATTGTCGGCGATCGCGGCGATCAAGGAGGAGTTACTCGATTTCCAAGACGGCCTGGGAGCCGCCCTTAACGGCAGCAACACGGAGTAGAACCCGCATCGCCTGGGCCACACGGCCACCCCGGCCTATGACCTTGCCCTTATCCTCCGGGGCCACCTGAAGGCGAAACACTGTCCGGCCACCCTCGACGGACTCGGTTACCTGGACGGCTTCGGGGTCGCTGACCAGAGATCCGGCAATGTATTCGATGAGTTCCTTCATGCCTCGGATTCCTCTGCGGGGGCGGGTTCCGCATCGGCCGCGGCCGGGTTGCCAACCATGGCAAGAACCCCATTCTTGTCGAGGATTCGCTGCACCGGATCAGACGCCTGGGCGCCGAGCCGCAGCCAATGAAGGGCGCGATCCTCCTTGAGCGTTATGGCCGGGGGGTCCTGCATTGGGTCGTAGGTACCAATCCATTCCAGGTAGGAGCCGTCGCGCGGCGACCTGGCTTCCGCGACCACGATCCTGTAGGCGGGCCTGCCTTTCTTACCAACCCTGCTGAGCCGAATCCTTAGCATTAACTCTCCGGTGCGCCTTGAGGGAGGTGCAATTTATATCCCAGATTCACAGTGCGATTGTACGAATTGCGTAGGGCGCTGTCAATTATCCGGGCCTGTCGCCGGCCCTTGATCCGGGGTTTGGACAAAGAAATCGGGCCCGGCCAACTCTGGCTTAGACTCGCCCGAAAATCCATCCCGGATCCTAGGGGCGATGGTAGACATTGGCCTGGGCCCGACGTTCGGGTTCTCTAATTTCGTGGCAAATTGCTACGAAACGATCACCTCGTCGCGTCCAGACTGATGCCTACCATCGCCCCTGCGTGTTAAACTGTCATCCATTCATATCACCTCCTTCACCAAGATTCCGCCAAGCGGTTAAAGCATTCTAACCCTGCAAATTAGCTCATGTCAACCGTAATTCCACCCGCAATTCCACCCGCTTTCGTAATTCGATTAAACCGGCAGGTTCGACTGGAAGTATTAGCTTGATAAAAGCCATTTTCATGGGCACTCCCTCCTCCGTAGTTCCCACGCTCCGCCGCATTCGGGATATGCCGGATGTAGATGTGATTGCCGCAGTCACTACCCCAGACCGGCCCCGGGGCAGGGGGCGCAAGCCCGAACCGCCGCCGGTGAAGCAAGAGGCCCTGCGGCTTGGCGTCCCTGTTCTGCAGCCGCAGGGACTTCGCGGCGAGGCGGTGCAGGCGGAGCTTGCAGCCCTCAACCCTGACGTCATCGTGGTTGCCGCCTATGGGAGGCTGTTGCCGCCGCCTGTCCTGGAGTTGGCTCCCCACGGCTGTCTGAATTTGCATCCCTCGCTGCTGCCCCGTCATCGCGGCCCCTCGCCGGTGGCAACGGCCATACTGGAGGGGGACGCGGCAACCGGCGTTTCGCTGATGCTGCTTGACGAAGGCATGGACACCGGCCCGGTCATCGCCCGAGCAGACGTGAGGCTGGAAGGCGACGAGACCGCCGGCGTGCTGACCGCCGCGCTGTTTGAGCTGGGCGGGGCGCTGTTGGCGAACAGCCTCGGCCCGTGGGTGAACGGCCAACTGAAAACGCAGCCGCAGGACGTGAGCCTGGCCACTGTAACACGCAAGCTGGAGCGGGCCGACGGACTGGCGGACTGGTCGTTGCCTGCGGAAACTCTGGCGCGACAATGCCGGGCCTACGATCCGTGGCCGGGATTGTATACCGAGTGGGAGGACAAAACTCTCAAGCTGCTGGAGGTTGCGCCGCTGCCTGATTACCGGACAGGCACAGCTAAACCGGGCCAAGTAGTGGCAGTCGGACCGGGAATGGGGATTTATGCGGTCTCCGGCGAAGGAATGCTCTCTCTCAACCGTGTCCAACTGGAAGGGCGGCGACCCGTCACCGGCGAGGAGTTCCTGAGAGGCTACCCCGACATCCTCGGGGCCCGCCTGGGTGGTTCACAGCAGATTATGTAACGCAGGAGAACAGCGAAATGGCGAGAGCAATCCCGGAAGAATCACAAGTGCTGGAATGGCTGGACTCGCTGAAGAACTGGGGCCGCTGGGGTCCCGACGACCAGCTTGGCTGCCTCAACTTCATCGGCACGGAGCAGCGCAAGCGGGCCGTGGGGCTGGTGACCGACGGTGTATCCGTAAGCTGCGCCCGGCCCATCACCACCGAGATGGCTCCAGATGTTACCTACCAGGTGCAGCGGTTCATGGTGGACAGCGGGGAGGGACGCGACACCGACCCGCCGGAACGCCGCTACACCCGGCGCGGGGCCGGCGAGTTCATCGGCATGGTGTTCCACGGCCAGACCATCACTCACATTGACGCCATGTCGCACTATTCGTGGAACGGGCTGATGTACAACGGGGTGCCGTCCAGCCGCATAACGTCCCGCGAGGGCGCCCAGTCCCATAACATCGAAGCGGCTTATGAGGGCATCATCACCCGGGGTGTGCTGCTGGACCTGCCCCGGCTGCGCGGAGTGGACTGGCTGGACCCCACGGAGCCGGTAATGCCCGAAGACCTGGAAGCTGCGGAGCAGGCCCAGGGCGTAAGGGTTGGAGAAGGCGACATCCTGCTGACCCGCACCGGCAACTACCGGATGCGGCTGGAGCGGGGACCGTCGTCGCAGTCGGACCCGATGACGGCCCACCAGGCAGCCTGCGCGCCGTGGTTCAAGGAGCGCGGCATCGCCATGATGGGCAGCGACACCTCCAACGACGCCCGCCCCAACACCTACAAGACCATCGGAAACCCGCTGCACACCATCTGCCTGGTTAGTCTGGGGCTGTGGTTCATAGACAACGCGAACCTGGAGGAACTGGCCGCCGCCTGCGCCGAGAGGGGCCGCTACGAGTTCATGCTGACCCTGGCGCCGCTGCGCCTTCGCAACGTAACCGGGTCCCCGGTCAACCCCATCGCCCTGTTCTAGCTCGGTAGTAGAAACAAGTAAAGTTCCTGCTCGTTATTGAAATTGAACAGGAATTTTACTTGTAAAACGCCGCTGCCTGCCATACCTAACGGCCTCGGCCACTTCTTCCCGAACCGGGCATAAGCCTCCGTGCGACCGCTGTGAGCGCCCCCGCGAAGAGCGACGCAACTATCAGGACTACGCCCAGAACCAATACAGTCACCGCAGCAGGTATAAACCCGGCCGTCGCCTGCCGGGCGAAGGACTCCATAAAATCCCCGGCGAGGTCAATCGCCGAAACGGGCACATCGGCTGAATAGGACACGGCGTTTGTAATCGCCTCCCTGATCTGCCTTGGGATGGCCGAATTCAGCACGAACCCCACAACCAGGCATACGCTGCTGCCCATCAGTAGCGTGATTCCCGGCCACCGCAGCATCTCCGCCGGCTTGGGCAGGTGCGCCAGCGCCATAAGCAGGCAGCCCAGCACCACCATCAGCAGCGCGATGATTCTGCCAGAGCCGTTGGCGCCGCTGACCACATTTCGCAGGGATTCAGCCTGATCCTGTATATCCTCCCCGGTCAGGTCGCCAGACTCGTCGGCAACCCATTGCAGTACGTCAAAACGGTCATTGCGCTGAAGATTGCGCCGGATGTCGGCGACGGCATCTTCAATCAGCGGCTCGACCAAAGGGTCGGCCACCGCCTTCAGAAATGCCCGGGTGTCGCCTGCAATAAAGGGGCCCCGTATCTCTTCCCGTCTGCTGTCCAGAATCAACGCCGCTTGGGAATTCATGGCCGGATCGTCCAGGACCAAGTCGAACCAGGCATCAAACTCTTGCTGCCGGCACTCAGTACTCAGAATTCTCAGCGAGGGCGAGGACTCAGGCAACTCTCCGTCTGAAAGCTGGGCAAGGGGTTTCGCGGACGCGGCGGCCAGTCTTTGCAAGGTTCCCGGCGAACAGCCCGAGGTCGTTGGTTCCTCGATTGCCAACTCATCGATAATCTGATGGACTTTGTTCAGAACCGCCGGCTCAATTCGCTCCAGGGGTTCTTTCAGTTCGACGTAAATCTCCAGGTCCTCCCGCTCGTGGCGCAGGAATCCCGTGAAGCGTTCAACATTGCTCTCGGTTTGCTCCTGGAGATAGGCGGGGGGCAAAACGTCCCGGAGTACTTCAATCACCTCTTCATTGACCTCGATGTCCAAGTCTCCAATCAGTTTGGCGGTCTGGTCCGCCAAAACGTCGTCCACCAGCACGTCGTCGTGGATGCGGTTGTAGGCGTCGGTGTCGCTGATGGCGGCGTTGTAGACCTCGGGGTCTACGAGGCGCTGGGAGAAATTGACCACCACGAGGGAGTAGAGGAGGCCGGCAAAAACCACCATCCCCAAGACCAGCCCTGCCAAAGCCCGCAAGAGTGTAACCATAAACCCTGCCTTTCCCTACCTGCCGCCACCCTGACGGGAAACTCCCGGAGCCGGGCGCGCCCGGCGGCCCGCGCAGTGAGCAGCCGCTGCTAGAACCTGGGGGTGATGCTCATGGAGGTAAGCCGCCGCACCCGCTCCTCCGTGGAGGGGTGCGTGGAGAACAAATTGCTGAGGCCGCCCATGCGCAGCGGGTGCACGATGAACAGGTGGGACGCTCCCTCTATCACCTTCATCGGGCGGGCCTGCGAGCCGTTTTCCAGCTTCTGCAACGCGCTTGCCAAGGCCAGTGGATTGCCGCAATTGTGGGCTCCGGTGGCGTCGGCCTGGAACTCGCGGGTGCGGGATACGGCGGCGCGAACCAGCGCTGCGGCGATGGGCATAACGAAGGCGGCAACCAGCAACCCAATGATGTTGTTGCCGCCTTCCCGCCCCCCGGACATACCGCCGAAGAGGAGCGAAAATTGGGCCAGCATCGCCAGCATTGAAATGGCCCCGGCGATGGTGGCGACCACCGCCATTATCAGCGTGTCGCGATTGCCCACATGGGCCATCTCGTGGGCCAGCACTGCCGCCAGTTCCTCGCGGTTCAGGATGCGCCGGATGCCGGTGGTGACCGCAACTGCCGCGTTCTTGGGGCTGCGTCCGGTGGCGAAGGCGTTGGGCGACTCGGTGTAAATCTCATACACCTTGGGCATGGGAAGCCCGGCAAGCCGCGCCTGCTCCCGAACAATGCCGTACAGCTCCGCGTCGTCCTGCTCGGTGATGGGATGGGACTTGGTCATGCTCAAGGCGATACGGTCGCTGAACCAGTAAGCGCCGATATTCAGCGCCAGGGCAAGAATGAGAGCAACAACGATGCCCCCCTGTCCGCCGATGACGCCGCCCACCAGGATCAGCAGCATGGACAGCGCCATCATCAGGATAAAAGTTTTCATCGTGTTCAAGGCCAACTCCTCCGGTTTCGGCGGCCTCGTATGTTCGTCAACCGCTGCCGGGCTTTCCCGCAGTCTGATCAAGAATTATAGCATCGCCACTTGAGGGCCGGGAAAATGAGACAAGCCCTTTCCACACATATACGAAGAAATGATGCTCGAAGGATTCCGATAGCCTGCTTGAACCGTTAACGCCGTGAAAGCGCCGTTGACAGTCCCTGACCTGAAGTGTAGGATGGCATGAGTTAGATACTAAGTCTCAATAAGGCTCGGGTAGCTATGGCCATGGCGTTGACGAAACGAAGCGCTACGGTAACCGAGCAGATCCTGGAAGCGTTGCAGGATCAGGGATACCGTTCGACCGCGCCCAGACGTGCGCTGGCCGCAGCCATTGGGAAGCAGGAGCACCACTTCACTGCGGAGGACCTGCGGCAGAAGTTGCCGCCCAAGCTGGGCCGGGCCACCGTGTACCGCGCACTGAAGATTCTCGTTGACGCCGGCGTTCTGTGTCGAGTGCTGCTGGAGGACGGCGACCTGCACTATCAGTTGAGCCACCACGGCCACCATCATCACCTTCTCTGCGTCCTTTGCGGCTCCTCCCAGGACCTGACCGGCTGCGATATTGAGGACGTGCTGACCACCACTTCCGCCCGCCACGGATTCGAACTGAGCGGCCATTGGCTGGAAGTCTACGGTCGCTGCCGCGACTGCGTCGAAAACGGGCAGGTCGCGGTCTAGTATCTCTTAACCTCTGTATTCGACACCAATTATCACTTTTATCCCGTTGTTTGAGACTTATTATCAATTATCAGTCAGAATTGAGATGGTGTATCAAAAACGCCCAATTGTTGATACATAGTCTTGATAACTCGATTTGCCTGGGTCGCCACAACAAAGAGCCGAGGAGATGACGGTCAGAACATGGTTCGGAAAAGAGCAAGTCTACCTGGAATCTTTATTTCTGCATTGGCGCTGCTGTTTACAGTTGCCTGCGGCGGGGTTTCAACGACCGGCGCGCCGGAGCCTACAGTCCCACCAACCGCTGCCGGAGCCTCTTCCTCCCCGGACACCAGGGCAGGGACTCAGCCCGCCGGAACGGCCACGACAGAGGCGCCGACTGCCACACAAACCGGAGGCAGCGCCGACTCGGGGGCGGAACCCGACGGAAAAGTGACTGTCGCCACCACCAGCAACATTGTGGCCGACTGGGTGCAGATTGTCGGGCAGGACCGCGTTTTAGTCTTCCCCCTCCTCCCGGCCAACGCCGACCCACACACCTACCAGCCGGGCGCGCAAGACATAACCCGCATAGCCGACGCGGACCTGGTGTTCAGCGTGGGGCTGTCCCTGGAAGGCGGGTGGCTCGAAGATCTGATCGAGAACGCCGCCCGGAACCAGAGCGCGGTGGTCGCGCTGGGTGATGTGGTTGACCCCATTGATTTCGTGGAAATCGTCGAGGAACACGGCGAGGAAGAAGCCGAGGAACACGGCCACGAGGAACTCGACCCCCACTTCTGGTTCGACCCCCTGCGGGTGAAGCAGGCGGTCAACAGCATCGCATCCTGGCTCTCGACGACGGACCCCGCCGGCCAGACCTTTTACCGCGACAACGCCGCCGCCTACAACCGGGAACTGGATGGCCTGCACGCCTGGATCGACGAGCAGGTGGGGTCGCTGCCGGAAGAACGACGGGTGCTGGTTACATCCCACGATAGCTTCCAGTATTTCGCCGTGCGCTATGGCTTTGAGGTGGCCGGCGCGATATTCCCCGTCAGCACCGACGCCGAGCCCACGGCCCAGGAGTTGGGCGAGATCATCGAGACCATAGAGCACGAGGGAGTACCCGCCGTGTTTACCGAGAGGTCCCACAGCGAACGGCTGGCCCGCCGTATCACCGAGGAGACCGGGGCGACCCTCATCGGCGGGCTGTACACCGGGTCTTTGGGGGACCGCGGAGGCGAGGTCGGGACTTACATCGCCCTGATGCGGCACAACACAACTACGATCGTGGAGGCTCTGCGATAGCTATGACGACGACAACCGCCATTCCTCCGTTGTCCGCAGAGGATGTGACTGTGGAGTTCGGGGGCGTGAAAATTCTCGACAAGGTGAGCTTCAACGCCGGCCCCGGCTGCCTGATGGGTGTGGTCGGGCCCAACGGGGCGGGCAAGAGCACTCTTTTCAATGTCATAGCCGCCCTTCTGCCGGCCACATCGGGCCGGGTCCTGATTCATGGCAAGACGATGGCGGAGTCGCGGGGAGTGGTGGCCTACGTGCCCCAGTACGAACGGGTGAACTCCCGCATCCCTGCGAGCGCCTGGGACGTGGTGATGCAGGGACGTGTGCGCCACGCCGGCTGGTTCCGGCGTCCCCGCCGCGCCGACCGCGCCGCCGCCGAGGAGGCGCTGAACCGCGTTGGTATGTGGGACCGGCGTAAGTCCCTCATCTATGAGCTTTCGGGCGGGCAGCGACAGCGGATATTCGTGGCCCGGGCGCTGGCCCAGGGCGCCGACATCCTGCTGCTCGACGAGGCGTTCAGCGGCGTGGACATTGCCTCTCAAACGGCCCTCATGGACGTGCTGCTGGAGCTGCGGGAGGATGGCCGCACCATCATGATGTCTTCCCACGACATCAACCACATGGCCCACTACTGCGACGAATGCCTCTGCCTGAACTGCAACGTCTGCGCCTGCGGACCGCCCGGAGAGGTGCTGAACGAAGAAGTGATGACCCAACTCTACGGGCCCTTCGGAATGGCCCCGTTCCACGGACACAGACTGGCGGGAGACAACCATGGACGTCATCACTGAGGCTCTTGCAGGACCGTTCCAGTACGGCTTCATGGTACGGGCGCTGATTGTGGCCGTAGTCGTGGGCGTGATGTGCCCGGTGGCCGGCATATACGTGGTCACCCGCGGCTTGGGCTTCATGAGCGACGGCCTGGCCCACTCGGTTCTGCCGGGGATAGTGGCCGCCGCCATCTTCGGAACGGCGGCGGGCAGCGTTTTCGTCGGCGGCATCCCTATGGCCATCATCATGGCGCTGCTCAGCGGCTACCTGATAAAGCGGGCCGGCGTTGGAGAAGACGCCTCGGTTGGCATACTGTTCGCGGCCCTGTTCGCTATCGGCGTGATAATGATCAGCGTGGCGGCGTCGCAGGGGGTTTCGGTCCAGGTCAGGCTGGAGGATATGCTCCTCGGAAACGTGCTGGGCGTGTCCAGGAATGAGATGTACGCTACCCTGGGCGTGGCCGCAACGGTGATGCTCACGTTGTACGGCCTGCACAAGGAACTGGTATTCTCCAACTTCGACCCGACAGGGGCCGCAGTGGTCGGGCTGCCAACGGAAAAGCTGGAATACCTGCTGCTGGCGTTGCTGGCGATGGTGGTGGTGGTCGCGCTGCAGGCAGTCGGAATCATCCTGGTCATCTCCATGCTCATCACCCCGGCGGCGGCGGCCTTGCAGCTCACGCGCAGCTTCGCCGGAGCCATGCTCGCCGCCGCCCTCATTGGAGTTGCATCCGGCGTTGCGGGACTGTATCTTTCCTACCACTTCAACCTGCCGTCCGGGCCGGTCATGGCGCTGGTCGCTTTCACCTTCTTCGTACTATCAATAGGCTGGAAGCAGAAGGCGGCAGGTATTCTGCAACGCCAGAGGGCATGAATATGTATGACCTGAACGGGAAAATCGCAATCGTCACCGGCGCGGGCGGGAGGCACGGCATCGGCCGCGCAATCGCCACTCGCCTCGCCTCCGAGGGCGCCAACGTCGTGGTCACCGACGTGCCACAGAGCCTGGACGCCATCCGCGCCGAGGACCGCCAGCAGGGCTGGGAAGGCCTGAACAGCGTGGCCGCCGAGATAGAGAGCATGGGCCGCGACTCGCTGGCCCTGTTCTCCGACGTGTCGGACAGCGCCCAGGTCGAAGACATGGTGGGACAGGTCCTGGCCAAGTTCGGGCGCATCGACATCCTGGTCAACAACGCCGGCTCCCGCCCGGGGAAAGACCGCGTCCTGGTGGTGGAGCTGGAAGAGGATGCCTTTGACGAGGTAATGCGCGTCAACGTGCGGGGCACCTACCTGGTCTCGCGGGCCGTGGCCCGGCACATGACTGCCCGGGGCGGCGGTGGCAAGATAATCAACATCTCGTCGGGCGCCGGCAAGCGGGGCATCGCCCGCTACGCCGCGTACTGCGCCTCCAAGTTCGCCATCGTCGGCTTCACCCAAGCCATGGCGCAGGAGATGGCCGAGCACCGGGTCAACGTCAACGCCATCTGCCCCGGCCTGGTAAACACCGAGCGGGTGGACTTCATTGCCGCCGCTCTTGCCCCTGCCGGGGAGTCCAGCGAGGAATACCGCGCCGGCATGATCGCCGACCGCGCCGTGCGGGTGCCCATGGGCCGCGTCGCCGAGGGCAACGACATCGCCCGCATGGCCGCCTTCCTGGCTTCCGCAGAGTCCGATTATGTGACCGGCCTCTCAATCAGCGTTTCCGGCGGCTCGGAAATGAACTAACCGGCGACCCTGGAGAACCACCCCTCTCTCCCCGGAGAGGGTCAGGGTGAGGGCGAAATCCTCGAGAGCTTATCCCTCACCGTCGGGGCAACGCCACAGCTCCTTGTTCGGCGGCTTTTCACGAATCTTCCACAGCGGGATTATGATGGATGCCAACTTAATATATACCCATACCGAAGGTGCCGGAGGCTAAAAATACCAGCGTGACGTAAACCCAGATAAAAACCTGATACCAGTCCGTTCCTGAGTACTTGCCTTCTAAGGCTAGGTAGAAGCATACCCATCGTAACCCAAAAAAGGGCTGTTGCGGTGTGCAGTATCCCTATCTTAACGTAGTTCGGCGCGGAGCATTGGACTGCCTTTGGACGACATTCCTCCAGTCCATCCGAATATTCCGACTATCGCCACCGCCGGAGCAAGGACTATAGATGTCCCGCCAAGCAGGGGATTGTCGGAGTTAGCCAAGAACATAATGATCCACGAAAAAAGAGCAAATCCGGCAAATAAACCCACCACGCCACTCAACAGATTATTGACGAATTCGCCCAACGGTTTTGCTTCTCTGCGTATCTGTTCTTTCACGATGAATCCTCCCCTCTCTCGGCCGCGCCTATTTCACGGGCGAACCCCTCATTGCGTTCCCCCCAGCGCCCCCCGGACCGCGTGGCGGCTGATTTCCTGCGCCGCGTAGCGCGTTGCCTCGAACAGGGCCACCAGCTCCCCCGCCGTATCCACGTACAGCAGCCCGTTGCCGGCGTTGTAGCGGCGCAGTTCCTCCAGTGTCAGGCGGTTGCGCTTGATGGTATTGCAGGTGCGGTGCAGCAGGGCGAGGTTGTACAGTTCATCGTCGCCTTCTACGCCCTCGGCGGCCTTGCGGGCGCGGATGTGGTCAACCTCCAGCAGCGTCGCGTCCAGCGAGTCGTTGGGCCGCCGCGGCTCATACCCGCAGCCCCAGCACACCGGACCGAACCGCTGGATCAGCAGTTCTTTGGCGTCCTCCTTGCTGATTTGCCCCGACCACGTGGAGGATTGCGTGGACTGGCGGCCGCCGCGCCGCGACTGTTCCAGTTGGTACGGCGGCGCCGGGTCGGCGTCATCCCGCCGGGGCAGTTCGTTGGGGCCGATGACATAGCTGATTGTCCACTGCTGCGGTTCCTGAAACCCCTTGTCCCTCCTGACCGAGGCCAGGGCGTCTCTTGTCGAGTCGGTCATGCCCTCAAGGGCCGTGCCGTTGAGGTAAAACCGCCGCTTGAGCATCGTCCAAGCGCGGTAGGCCATATCGCACGCTACCAACTCTCGCCCCAGACGCTCGGCGGCTACGGCGGTGGTGGCGCAGCCCGCGAATATGTCCAGCACCACGTCGCCGGGGTTGCTGCTGGATTCGATTATTCGCTCGTACAGAGCCAGAGGTTTCTGGGTCGTGTAGCCTGTGCGTTCCCCGGATGTAGGGCCAAGCTCAATGTCAGTCCAAATGTCTTGCAAGGCCGGCCCTGGTGCCTCATCCAGATAGGATTTGTAGCCATCCTTGCGAGGCAGCCCATCTCGGCGAAGTAAGATGCGGCCTTCAGAATAAAGACGCTCCAACTCATCAATAGAAAACCGCCATTGTCGATTGGCTCCAGGATGTACGCCACGCCATTCGACTGTGCGTGTTGGTGAGAAATGAGGAGCAGTAAGGTTTTCTGCTCGAAATGGCCCTCTTTCGTCCTTGTACTTATAGCGCGCAAGCTGAACCTCGGAGTATGACCCGGGCACTCGATTGAATGTTTTAATTGACGATTTCGAGTAGAACAACAAAGTGTCGGTAACTCGTCCATAACGATTCGGGTCATTGTGCGCAGTAAATCTTTTCCATGTCACCAAGTTTTGGAAATTCTCCGCCCCAAACACGGCGCCCAGCAGCATTCGCAGGTAGCTGTTGACGTGGTCGTCGCAGTGGACGTAGATACTGCCCGTCGGCTTCAACACCCGGCGGCACTCAATCAGACGCACAGCCATAAAGCAGATGTACGCAGCTTCGTTCTCCGTGGCGCAGGCTTCCACCGCCTCAATCACTGCATGGACGCTGGGGTAATCGTCCTGAATCCGCATCTTCCATTCGGGATGAATGTCATCGTCCCAGTTCCAGAAGTCCTGAACCCGTGTCTCGCCGATACCTTCGTTGTGGGCCGCGCCGTGAGTCTTCGCCAGCGCCACCTCTTCGTCGAACTCAGCTTGGCTGATGGGGGGCTTGGGCCTGCTGGTAAAAGTCTCATTGGCCGCAAAGGGCGGGTCAATGGCTATCAGGTCGATGCACTCGTTGTTCAGCGAGCGCAGAAAGGGGTAATTGTCCATGATAACCAGCGTCCGGTTGGCAACGTTCAGGGTCCCCATTTCACCCTCCCGGCTTCGACGGTTGAGAACGGCAATTTATCGAACAAAAATGCTATCACAGCCATAGAACGCTTGCAATAAAGGAAGCTGAGCCGCCGCACGACGCTTGCAAAGTAGTATTCCTCGCCCACCTCTTCCTGAGCGGTTCCAGCTATTCCACGGTCTGTATCCCCACCGGCGGGCGGGCGAAGTAGAGCAACGCCGCGGCCGCCAGGTAGGCGCACACCATCACCGTGAACATCAGGGTGTAGGCGCCCGAGACGTTCCGCAGCAACGACGACAGCGACGGCCCGAGGCCCAGCGCCGCCGTCTGGAAGGGCGCGAATATCCCCAGCAGGGAGCCGTAGGAATCGCGTCCGTAATACTGGGCCAGCATCATATTCTCCATGCTGCCCACCGCACCGGAAAAGACGCCCCACACCAGCGCGAACACCAACGCCTCGGCCAGCGAGTCCACCATCGTCAGGTAGGCCAGCAACGCGCCGGAGCCTACCATTGTCACCATCAAGCAACGGCGAGGAGTGAAACGGTCCGACAGATAGCCCCAACCCACGTTGGCGATGGACAGCACTGTTCCGAAGCTCAACACCCCGGCGGCTGCGCCGAAGCTCAACCCGGCCCCTTCCACCAGATATCGCACCAAGCTGAAGCCCACGCTGCTGGAAGCCAGGGTTCCTACGCTGGCCGTGGCGACGATGAACCAGAAAGACCGGGTGCGTATCGCCTCTCCCACCGTCCAGCTTATTTCGTCAGCCGGGGCAACCGCCCGGCTTCCGCTCCCTCCGGGGGAGGGTGGGGGTGTTTCGCTGGCCCCGTCGGGTAGCAGGCCGATGTCCTCGGGGCGCCGCCGCATCAGCAGCAGCACCGGGATGACCAGGGCCAGGCTGGCGATACCCAGGTAGCGATAGGTGTCGCGCCAGTTGGCAATCAGCACAAATATCTGGATGTTTATCGCGCCGGCGATAGGCCGGAAAGTTGAAAGCAGGGCCAGAACGATGTTCCGGCGGCGCCGGAAGAAGTTGACTGCCACAGTGCGGGGCACCAGTCCAATCAGCAGCGTGTTGGAGACAGCCCGAGCCACCACGTAGGCGGCATAGAACTGCCATACCGAATTGACCCCGGACAGCAGCAGAAAGCACACTCCGGCCACTAGCAGCCCGGCGGGCATCAGCCAGCGGGGGCCGCTCCGGTCGGCCAGCCGTCCGATGAACGGCGCAATCAACCCGGAACCCCAAGTCCCGGCGGTCGCCGCGTAGGACAGGGTATCGGCGCTCCAGCCGGTATCTTCGCTTATGTATACCTGAATCCCACCCAGCACCACTTGGGAAACGCCTGTGGCGCAGAAGGTGGCCAAGGACGTTATGCCGAGAATCAGCCAGCCGTAGTAGAAGGGCGTCTTCAGGCGCCAGTTGAGCAGGGGGTCGAGCATTCCTTTTCGCGCGAAAGCCATCAAAATGCCCTCTCCCCGCGAGAGAGGGTAAGGGAGAGGACGCCCAGCGAAGCGTCCCTCTCCGTCCGTCGACAGGTTTATTGCAAGCATCATACAGCAACGCCGCTCTTTCCGTGCGCCGCCGGATGCGCTAAATTGTGGGAAGCATTCGTATCGAGGACTGTCATGCCATTAGACCGCGCCCAGGTTCGCCACATAGCAGCGCTGGCCCGCATCGGAATTTCCGAGGACGAGATAGACGTCTATGCCGGGCAGCTTTCCGACATCATCGATCAGTTTGAGGCACTGAACGAACTGGACACCACCGGAGTCGAACCGACCGGCCACGCCGGTGACCTGCGGGCAGTGATGCGCGATGACAGCCCGGCAGACTCCCTCACCTCCGAGGAAGCCCTGAGCAATGCCCCCCGGCGCGAAGGAGAATTCTTCCGAGTCAGGGCGGTGCTGGACGAATAGTGGCGCCCTTGGACATTGCCCTTTCCCTTGAAGGAGAGCGCTAATTCGAGGATGAACCCTCCCAGAGGTGAAGTCCCCTCTCCCCCTGGGAGAGGGTTAGGGTGAGGGCGTTTCCTTTCTAAAGAAGCGCAGCCAATGCCAAATAATCCGCAATTTTGAGATACCATCGTGAGTAGAGCCGTTGCCCGAATTTAACTGGCTGACCGCCACCGAAGCCCGCGACCTCCTGGCCCGCCGCGAGGTCAGTTCCGTCGAGTTGACCCGCGCCTGCCTGGACCGCATCAACGCCGTCGAGGACTCCGTACGCTCCTTCATCACGCTGACGCCCGAAGTGGCGATGGCGCAGGCCGAGGCCGCCGACCGGATGCTGGCCGACGGCGATGCCTTCCCAATGACCGGCATTCCCATGCAGGTCAAGGACGTTATGTGCACCGAGGGCGTCCGCACCACCTGCGCCTCGCGGATGCTGGAAGACTACGTGCCGGTCTACAACGCCACGGCGGTAGAGCGGCTGTTTCGGCAGGGCGCCGTGATGTTGGGCAAGGGCAACATGGACGAATTTGCCATGGGTTCGTCCTGCGAGAATTCGGCGTTCCATCCCACGTTCAACCCGTGGGACACCGCCCGAGTTCCCGGCGGAAGCAGCGGCGGCGCGGCGGCCTCGGTGGCTGCCGGACAAGCGGTATACGCCCTCGGATCGGACACCGGCGGCAGTGTGCGCCAGCCCGCCTCGCTGTGCGGCGTCGCCGGACTCAAGCCATCCTACGGGCTGGTGAGCCGCTACGGGCTGGTGGCCTACGCCTCCTCCCTTGACCAGATCGGCCCCATCGGACGCAGCGTCGCCGACTGCGCCCTGGCCCTGTCGGCCATCGCGGGCCACGACCCCCGCGACGCCACCTCGCTGCCCGGCGGGGCGGCAGACTTCGCCCTCTCCCTCCGGGGAAAGGACGGGGTGGGGACGGACAAAGACGACCTCAGCGGCCTGCGCCTGGGAGTGCCGGGGGAGTATTTCGCTGAGGGCATAGAGGACGGAGTGCGCCGGGCTGTGGAGCAGGGCATCGCAAACCTTGAGGAGCTGGGCGCATCGATACGTGAGGTTTCGCTGCCGTCAACCAAGTACGCCCTGGCCTGCTACTACATCATCGCGCCCTCGGAATGCTCGGCCAACCTGGCCCGCTATGACGGCGTGAAGTACGGCTACTCCGACCAGCAGGCCGACGATATGTGGGGCGCGATGGAGCAAACCCGGCAGAAGGGGTTCGGCCCCGAGGTGACCCGCCGCATCATGCTGGGCACCTTCGCGCTGTCGGCGGGATACTACGATGCCTACTATCTCAAGGCCCAGCAGGCGCGGACGCTGATTCGCCGGGATTTCGCCGAGGTATTCGAGACGGTGGACGCCCTGGTGACGCCAACATCGCCGGTGGTGGCTTTCCCGGTGGGTGAAAAGACCGGCGACCCGTTGCAGATGTATCTGATAGATGTCTGCACCCTGCCGGTAAACATCGCCGGGCTGCCCGGCCTGTCCGTTCCCTGCGGCTTCTCCGACAGCCTGCCCGTGGGGATGCAACTGATCGGCCCGCACCTGTCGGAGCCGACCCTGCTTCGCATCGGCCACGCCTACGAACAGGCCACCGATTGGCACAAGCAACGGCCAGCTTTGTAGGCTTTGTCCTGTGCGCCCAGCAATAGGAAAGGGGCGGGATTGAGTCCCGCCCCTCGGCCCCCGTCTGAGCCTGGCCGCCCGGTTACAGGGCGATGTTCCGCCAGTTGCCGCTGTCCATCTGGTGGTGGGGGTAGTCGTTGGAACACCGGGACATCTTGGCCAGCAGCCGGGCGACAGGGCCGGTGTGCAGCTTCGAGTCTTGCACTGGGGCGGGCGCTTCAGCGCTGTTGGCGTCCGGGGAAACCCTTTCGGGAGTAAGCGTTGCCATTGGGGCCTCCTTTGTGGCGGGTCTGCCGCCTTGCTGCATCAGAGTTGTCTTCGAGCGGGCACGGTATTCCTTGCCGGAGCGGGCTTTGCGTCCGCCCCGGCTTCGCGGCCCTAGATGGCCAGCTTCCGCCAGACGCCGTTCTCCATCTGGTAGTCGGCGTACTCGCCGGACCACTTGGAGACCTGGGCCAACAGGCGGGCGACGGGGCCCGTGTGCAGTTTGGTATCCCGCTCCGCAGCGGGGGCTTCGGGGGTGTTGGTTCCCTCGGGAACCTTGTTGGGGGTGAACGTGACCATTTGGGTCTCCTTTCGTGGTCCGGCGACCACTCTGGTTTATGTACTTACCTTTGAGCTTGACAGGCTCATTAGAAAGCAACTAATAATAGATTAGTCTATTACATACACTTTGTCAAGAGGGTTAATAGTGGCTGATTTTAGGTTAGTGTGCTAGTATCCCCGAAACTCAAGAATCAGCGTAACCAGAGGCTGCGATGCATAACCTGGAGCCTTGCCCGCGTTACGATCGGGCCATAAGCATCCTCGGAAAAAAATGGAACTGCATGATCATCCGCTGTATGTTGTCGGAGTCACGACGTTTCAGTGACATCTCCAACTACGTCGAGGGACTCAGCGACCGGCTGCTGTCCCAACGCCTCCAGGAACTGGAGGAATCCGGGATAGTCGAGCGGCGGGTCTACGGCACCAAGCCGGTGCAGGTGGAGTACACCCTGACGGAAAAGGGCTCTGCCTTTCGCAATGTCGTTGAAGCCATCCAGCAATGGGCCGATCAGTGGGAAGCCAACCCTCTTGAAGAAGCAGTGGCCCGTAAGTATCTCTAGACCATCGGCAGGCGGCAGGATGCAGGCGGCAGGGATTCAGGCTCTCAAACCGGACAGAACCTAACGAGAGGGATCTTGGAACAGGCCCCGGATATCCGCGCCGGGGCAAGCGCGTTCAGCACAGCTACCGTTCAACCCAGCTACCGTTCAGCACAGCTACGAGGTGTCCCATGCAGCGCACCACAATCAAGGACATACTGTCGCAGGACTCTCCCATGGGCGAGGCGCTGGTGCAGGGATGGGTCAAGACGCGGCGCTCTTCCAAGTCGATTACCTTCGTGCAGGTCAACGACGGTTCGACACTGCGGGACCTGCAGGTGGTGGTTGACGAGACCAGCCCGCATTACGCGGCCGCCAACGCACTGACCACCGGATGCAGCGTAAGCATCGTCGGCAACGTGGTTGAATCCCAGGGGAAGGGGCAGCGTTTCGAGGTGCAAGCCCAAGACCTGCAAGTAATGGGCGGCGCCGACCCGGAGACCTACCCCCTCCAGAAGAAGCGCCATACGCCGGAGTTTCTGCGGGAGATCGCCCACCTCCGGCCCCGAACCAACACCTTCGGCGCCATGGCCCGCGTCCGCAGCGCCGTCGCCTTCGCCATTCATTCCTTCTTCCAGGAGCGCGGCTTCCAGTACATCCAGACGCCCATAATCACCGCCAGCGACGCCGAGGGCGCCGGGTCCATGTTCCGGGTCACCACCCTCGACCTGGACAACCCGCCGCGGCGCGAGGGCGCGCTGGACATGGCGGAGGACTTCTTCGGGCGTCCCACCTTCCTGACCGTAAGCGGGCAGTTGGAGGCCGAAATCTTCGCCATGGCCCTCTCCAACGTCTACACCTTCGGGCCAACCTTCCGGGCCGAGAACTCCAATACCTCGCGCCACCTGGCCGAGTTCTGGATGGTGGAGCCGGAGGTGGCCTTCTGCGATCTGGAAGGGCTGGCGGACCTGTCAGAGGACTTCCTGAAGTACATCTTCCGGCGCGTCCTCGACAACTGCGGCGAGGACATGGAGTTTTTCAACCGCTGGTACAACGAGGAAACCATCAACACCCTTGAGGGCATAGTCAACTCGCAATTCGAGCGGGTCACCTACACCGAGGCGGTGGATATGCTCCTTCAATCGGGGGAGTCCTTCGAGTTCCCCGTAAGCTGGGGCGTGGACCTGCAATCCGAGCATGAGCGCTATCTGACGGAGAAGCGCATCGGGCGGCCTGTCATCGTCACCGACTACCCCAGGGAGATCAAGGCATTCTATATGCGCCTGAACGACGACGACAGGACGGTCCGGGCCATGGATGTGCTGGCCCCCGGCATCGGCGAGATCATCGGCGGCAGCCAGCGCGAGGAGCGCAGCGACGTTCTTCGCCGCCGGCTGGTGGAAGCCGGGCTGAACGAGGACGACTACTACTGGTATATGGACCTGCGCAGCTACGGCACCGTTCCCCACGCCGGTTTCGGGCTGGGCTTCGAGCGCACCGTGCAGTTCATCACCGGAATGTCCAACATCCGCGACGTCATCCCCTTCCCCAGGACTCCCAAGAACGCCGATTTCTAGGGGCGATTAAGTGACGGCAACCCCCCATTCAAGCTCGCTGGCGGCGGCCCTCGGGCCGGGCAATCCGGCCATCCTGCGGGTCATCCGCAGGATGGAAACGATTTACGCCGAGACGGAGAATCTGACCCCGGTGGACAGAAGCTACCGCGCCTGGGCCGCCTGCCGCCCCTTCGACGGCGAGAGCGGCCCAGAGGCATTCGTCCGGCACACCTGCCTGTCGCTGATGTGCCGCC
Source organism: Dehalococcoidia bacterium (assembly GCA_965261945.1). Classification (GTDB taxonomy): domain Bacteria; phylum Chloroflexota; class Dehalococcoidia; order Lucifugimonadales; family UBA3495; genus VXOI01. Next base: position 253,616 of record CBDHEF010000002.1, on the reverse strand, counting down.
TGATGGCCTACCGCTTCCTGGAGCCGCGCCCTTCGGAACGTGACCTGTGGGACGTAATAAGTGGCGACTACTTCGCCGCTGCCGGTCTGGGCAACTTCCTGGGCGAAGACTTCTTTTCCTGGCCCTACTTCCGACTATCCATGGGCATCGGCGACGACGCCCCCTCAATGGACGCGGCGCGGGCGCTGATGGCCGTCCTCGAATCCCTGGGCTTGGACCAGCCGCCTCCCGGCCTGCTATCGGACCTGTACCATGACTTTGATTGCCGGGCAGGGGTCGAGGCAGGCAATGTTGACGAGGAGCCGGCCCTTTCGGAGCTGGGAAATAACCCGCTGGCGTCGTGCATCGCCCCCTACTGCGGCGACGGCTCCTCCCTGGCTCGCGCCGTCGGCCACGCCCTGGCGGCGCGGCTGGCTTCGGGAAACTTCCCGGCCGACGGGCTGTTGGAATTCTCCGGCCAGTTCCTCGGCATGACCTCCGACCCTTTGGCCGCCACGGTGGCCAGTCTGGCCTTCCTCCTGGCTTTGGGAGAGGAGGTTACCGAGCCGCATCCGCCCATCCTGGTTCCCATCTACCTCGCCAACGCCGCCCAGATTCCCACGGAACTGCCGGATGCGGACGGAGCGAGGAGCTACGTTATCGAAGCAGCGGGCGGAGTGACGTTGCCGGAGCAGGTGGCCGCGGACCCGCTGTATCTTGACTGGCTGTTCGGGCGGCTGCCCAACTACCAGCGCGGCGCGGCCCTGCGCCTGCGGGCTCAGCCGGAGGACGTGGCGGTGCAGGAAGTGTTGAACGCCTGGTATAACTACCTGACCTCGCCCAAGGCCCGCACACCCATCCCCGAACCGCTCCCCCCCAAGGCCGCCGACGTAATGGTCGAGGCCGGCCGCCGGCTCATCGTGGAATACATCCGTGGCTCAGGGCCGGGGCCGCTGCACCTCGTCCGCAACGCCCCGGCCCCGCTGTTCGCCTCCCGTCGCGAGTTCGACCTGACGGTCTGAGACACCTTGGGGGCCAAGAACGCAGAAGGCGGCTTCCACGGCAGTATTTGACGCTGATTCAAGGCGGTGAATATAATTAGGCGAATCCCACCGCCTGTCCTTCGACACCCTCAGGATGACCGACAGGCTCAGGATGATGGCGGGCTCGAGTCCTGAGCTTGCCAAAGGGTCAGTAGGAAGGAGCCGGAATGACTACTCACGAGGTTATACTGCATCCCGCCTCGGTGGTCGAGGAACTCAAGAAGAATAACATCAGCCATGTGGTCTGGCTGCCCGACAGCGAGACCAACTTCATGTACCAATTGCTCACCGGCGAACCTTCGCTGTCGCTGGTGCCGGTCTGCCGCGAGGGCGAGACCATGGCCATCGCCGCCGGGCTGTGGGTCGGTGGCAAGCGTCCCATAGTGCTGATCCAGAACACCGGCATCTTCGAGTCCGGGGACTCCATTCGCGGGCTGTCGCTGGACTTGAACCAGCCGTTGGTGATGCTGGTGGGCTACCGGGGCTGGAGCCGTCACGGGATAACCAACGACTCAGCGGCCCGGTTTATCGAACACATCCTCCACGCCTGGGGCATCAACTACTACTTGATAGAGACCGACGAGGACGCCGACCGCATCAGCGTCGCCATCGCGGAAGCCGAGCGCACCAGCAAGCCGGTGGCAGTGCTGGTAGGCACCGAGTTCGGCTCTTAGTTCCCACACCCGAAAGCGGGAACAACCCCACCCTGACCCTCCCCCATAGGGAGAGGGGAATAAAGGACGCAGCCTTATGATTGACAATCAGGAAGCAGTGAAGCTGATCGACGCCAACCGGGGCGACGCCGTAATCGTCGCCACCATGAATGCCAACAATGTCCGCTTCGGCCTGCCGTCGGTAACCACCAAGCAAAACCTGGATCTGCCGCTGTCGGGCGCCATGGGCAAGGCCTCCAACGTGGCTTTGGGGCTCGCGCTGGCTCAGCCGGACCGCAAGGTAATGTGTCTGGACGGCGACGGCAGCCTGCTGATGAACTTGGGCGCGATGGTCACCATGGCCAACCAGACGCCGGAAAACCTTTGCCACGTGCTGTTCGACAACGGCGTCTATGCCGTGACCGGCGGGCAGCCCGTGCCCGGCTCCGGCAGGGCCGACTGGGAGGGCATGGCCAAAGCCGCAGGTTATGCCGCTACCTTTTCTTTTGACAATCTGGAAGACCTGGCCACCAGCATAGGCGAGGTGATGGCCGCCAAGGGGCCGGTCTTCGTACACTTGGCCGTCAAGCCGGAAATTGAGAACACTCCAGTGCAATTCCGCCAGCGGGCGCCGCGCACCATGCAGGTAGCCATCCGCGAGATTCCGGCCGTTCTGGCCAGCGACTAACCACCGTTTTCAGTGTCCGAACCAGCGATTTCGACCGGTGATTTCGGGGCAGGTCAATGGCCTGCCCCGCATTGTCACATAGGCGGTGATTCTCCGCCGCTCTGCTAACCTTTAGCAACACGAAGAGGTGGTGATTGATGCTTTCCGGGCTGGGCAAGGGACTGTTGTTGCGGCTGGGAGCCTACGCGCTTTTCGTGTGGGGCTTCTGGTTGCTGTTCCAAGCGTTTGAGAGGTCTCACATCGCCTTTGGCGTGGGGGGAGGCGTTGCCGTCCTCGTGGCCATGTGGGCGATGGTGGGGTTCCGCCGCACCCCTGGCCTCAAGCCGACATCGCCGGAGGACGACGACCAATCCGAGTCAGAGGGCAATTCAACACCATGAGCGCACCACACTCCAATTTACAGCAGTCGCCCGGCATACCCTACGCCGAGGCGGCGCGGGCGGTGAACTACCACCGGGGCGACGCGCTGGTGGTCTCTACTTCGTCAGCGCTGCGGGAGTGGAGCCGGGTGTCGGAGCGGCGGGAGTTGGACCTCGACCTGATGGACTGCATGGACCGGGCGCCGGCCGTTGGTCTGGGGCTGGCGCTGGCCCAGCCATCGGGCAAGGTGCTGGTGCTGGACTGCGACGCCACGCTGCGCACCAATCTGGGCGGGCTGGCCACCATCGGCGAGTCCCGTCCGGCCAATCTGGTGCATTTCGTATTCGACGACGCCTCCCGGACTTCCACCGGCGGCCTGCCCATCAAGGAGCTGGACCACTTGGACTTGGTCGGGATGGCGGAAAGCTCAGGCTACGCCCGCGCATATCACTTCGACCGGTTGGAGGAGCTGCTGATTGGGCTGGAAGAGGTCCTTCGACCGGCACAGAGCGAGCCGGAAGGCCCCATCTTCGTGCTGGTCAGCGTCTTTCAGGAAGGAGACGCCCCTGCATTGCCCTCCCGCAGGATGGCCGATGGATGGGCGCAGGTGCGGGAGCATCTGGCAGGCCGAGGGTAGGGAGCGCCCTCACCCTGACCCACCCCCCGGGGAGAGGGAATCGTGTTTTGGATGCCTGATCACTCGTCGCCTATGCGGGGCGAACCACTATCTGATGAGCGACGTTGAAGCCCATCGAGACCTGGCCCTGCCCGGCGGCAACCTCCATCACCCCAAGAAACGGCGTGGCGCCGACCACCGTTACGGCCTGCTCCGGGACGATTTCGGAGTCGGACAGGAATTTCAGCAGTTGCGGATCTTCTTCCGGCACCCGGTCAATGACGTAGGAGCGTCCCGGTTCGGCTGCGTCCAGACTGAGGGAGTTGGGCGGAATCTTGGGTTCGCCGGTGCCCGGAATTGGCCGGCCGTAAGGAGAGCGCCGGGGGTTGTCCAGTTTCTCCACCAGCCTCTCCATCAGCTGCGGCGACATTCCATGCTCAAGACGGTGCGCCTCGCTATGAGCTTGGTGCAGGTCCATTCCCAACAGCTTGACCACCATCCACTCGGCCAGCCGGTGCCGCCTGGCAATGTCCTCGCCGCCCTCCATGCCCAGCCGGGTCAGCCGGATGCGTTTGTCCGGGCCTATGTCCACCAACTGCTGACGGGCCATCCGCCGTATCATGCCGGCCACCGACGGCACCGACGTTCCCAAGCCCTCCGTGGGCGGCAGTCGGCGCAGGGCGTCGGTCAGTTGTGTGATGGTGGGAACCTCGTCGTCTTCCCACAGCCGGTACAGGCACAGCAAGTAGTTTTCAGTACCAGGAGACAGCCGGTCATTATGGCCATCGCCATTAGCGTATTCGCCCCGAACAGCGGTGGCCTTTCTGGGTCGCGGCATCAAACCTCTCGTTACTGGTATAAGCTCCGCCCATCTCTGGGCGGCCCGAAAATTATAACAGACCAGAGAGGCAAGTCCGAAACGAGGAGCGAGGAATCAGCCGAAGCGGGCGGAGGAGTTTGCCAGTTTGCCATCGGCAAAGACGCGCGCCTGATGGCCTTCGCGCAATCGCAGAGAGACGGTCGCGCCAACAGAGTATTCAGTGACGTGGGACAGCAGACAGCGAACTTCCCGGCCTGAAGGCAACCGCACCCGGTAGAGGTAGAAGGCCCCCTGAAATTCCCGTCCTATTATCACGCTCTGGCCATCGCCATCCGGGTAGCACTCGATGCAGTCAGGGCGGAACATCAACTCCAAGCGGCTATCGCTGAGGCTATTGGCGGAGGATTCAGCCGACACCGGCGCGTCAGCCGGGCAACAGTTTCCGGCGTTCCAGTCCAGAGACCCCAGTTCACTGGTCAACCGGCCATTCTCAAAGTAAGCCGGGATGAAGTCAACGGCCCCGATGAATTGGGCGACGAACCTGGACTCGGGGGAGTGGAAGATAGTGGCGGGGGAGCCGGTCTGCTCCAGACGCCCTCCGTTCATCACCGCCACCTCGTCGCCGACACTGAGGGCAGCCTGCTGGTCGTGGGTGACGAATACGGCCGTAACCTGGTTGGCGTGCAGGATGTCGGAAACGTCTCGCTGTAACTGCTCGCGCAACTTGGCGTCCAGGTTGGAAAACGGCTCGTCCAAGAGCAGCACGTCCGGGCGCGGAGCGAGAGCGCGGCCCAAGGCCACCCGCTGCTGCTGCCCGCCGGACAGTTCGTGGGGCATACGGTGGCGCATATCAGCAAGCCCGACCAACTCCAGCGCCTCGTCTATCCGGGCGGAACGGTCATCGTCCCTGCGCAGTCCGTAGCCGATGTTCTGTTCAACTGTCAGGTGGGGAAAGAGCGCGCCTTCCTGAAAGACCATCCCAACGCGGCGCCTCTCCGGGGGCAGGAAAACCGATGGAGAAGCAACGGCGCGTCTGCCGACGGAGATTTCGCCTGCATCGGGCTTCTCGAAACCGGCGATCAGCCGCAGGGCGGTTGTCTTGCCGCACCCGCTGGGGCCGAGCAGAGCCAGGGTCTTGCCGGACTTCACGGCAAGATCCAAGCCCGCCACAGCATCGACTTCGCCAAATCGCTTAACCAGCCCAGCACATTCCAGAGCCGTTCCGCCGGAAGCGTCTGGTGCATCGGTCGCGGGCCGGGCCCTCTCTACCGCTGGTGCGTTTACCATTCTGTCAATGCTGTCCTGTTCAGGCTTTCGCGGGGTGCGATTGGCAGGCAAAGGCAACGGATATATGGAATATCAGTAAGAGCGAGTGCCGCCTAGTGTAGGCATTGAATAGAACCATGTCAATCGGCAAAGGCAAGCATTTCCCGGTGAGCATTCCCGCACTTAGGGGAGCGCGAATGGCGCCAATTCCCGGACATCTGTTGCATACTGAATGAACGTGTATACTTATTCGGAGTAAATGTTCAGGCGAATACAAGCCCATACGTCAGTTCAATTGGAAGACCAAGCGGTGAGAAATCCCGTGGCCATCATCGGCAGAATCGCCCCGGCGGCGTTGAACGCACCGGCGGTGATATTGCTTCCTGCACTGATTGTCGGGGCTGCGCTGCTGCTGCCGCCTGTATATCTGCTGGTGCGGTCACTGGGAGGAGGCAGCGAGCTTTGGGACCTGCTTTTCCGGGTGAAAGTGGCCGAAATCCTCGGGCGCACCATGCTGCTGGCGCTGACGGTGACCGCCGCATCGGTGGCAATCGCGGTGCCGCTGGCCTGGTTGACGGCCCGCACCGACCTGCCCCTGCGCCGGACATGGGCCGTTTTGACCGCCCTGCCTCTTGTGATTCCCAGCTACGTGGCCGGATTCATCGTAGTGGTTGCCCTGGGTCCCCGGGGAATGTTGCAGGGGGCGCTGGAAGGCCCCTTCGGCGTTGACCGGCTGCCCAGCATTTACGGCTTCTCCGGCGCGATGCTGACCCTTACTCTACTCAGCTATCCTTACGTGCTGCTGACCGTCCGGGCCGGATTGCAGCGGATGGACCCTGCGCTGGAGGAATCGGCGCGGGGCCTGGGTCTTGGGCCGTTAGCCACCTTCTTCAGAGTGGTCGCTCCGCTGTTGCGGCCGTCCGTTGGCGCGGGCGCGCTGCTCGTGGGCCTATACACCCTCAGCGACTTCGGCGCGGTATCCCTGCTGCGCTACGAGACCTTCACCTGGGCCATATTCACGCAGTACGAATCATCCCTCGACCGCGCCTTGGGCGCGGGGCTGTCACTGGCCCTCGTCGCGCTGGCCCTGGCGTGGGTGGCTCTGGAGTTTGTCAGCCGCGGGCGCAGCCGCTACTACTCCACATCGTCGGGCGCCACCCGGCCCGCGCCGACGGTCCCGCTGGGGCGGTGGCGATGGCCTGCGGTGGGGCTGTGCGCCTCCGTCACCGGGCTGGCCCTGGGGCTGCCCGTGGCCATCCTGGTCTACTGGGCAGTGCGCGGCGTTCTGGCCGGAGAGTCTCTGGACCCGCTCTGGGCGGCGGCCCGCAACTCCGTTTACATCTCCGCGCTGGCGGCGTTGGCGGCCACGGCGGCGGCGCTGCCGGTGGGCCTGCTGTCGGTGCGGCATCCAGGGGTGTTGAGCGGAACCCTGGAGCGGCTGGGCTACATCAGTTTCGCCTTGCCGGGAATCGCCGTCGCCCTGGCGCTGGTGTTCTTCGGGGCCAACTACGCCGTGTTTCTCTATCAGACTATCGGGCTGTTGCTGCTGGGATACGTGGCATTGTTCCTGTCCCCGGCTTTGGGGGCGGTGCGGGCAACCCTGCTGCAAATGAATCCCCGCGTAGAGGAAGCGGCCCGCGGGCTGGGGCGCTCTCCCCTGGGGGCCTTCACGTCCGTCACGCTGCCCGCGGCCCGCCCGGGCATCATCGCCGGGGCCTCCCTCGTGTTCCTCCTCACGATGAAGGAACTACCAGCCACCCTCATTCTCAGCCCCACGGGTTTCACCACGCTGGCGACCTCTGTGTGGTCGTTCACCTCAGAGGCGTTCTTCGCCCGCGCCGCTATGCCCTCGCTGCTGCTCATCATCCTGTCCGGTGTGCCGCTGGCGCTGCTGATGCTGCGGGAGCGGCGGTAGGCCCCGGCGCTCTCTGAATAGCGGGCGGTTACAATCGCGGCTATAATCAGCGCCAATCGACCGGCATTGCCCGGCATTGTTCCTCCGTAGAGGCAGGAGTTTCCGTTTTGAGCGAATTTCGCGGCCCACATACAGTCATCTTACCCGGCAAGCTGATTGACGGTGCGGGAGACGCGCCGCAGGAGAGCATGGCCGTCGCCTTCGATGACGGCGGGATCCTGTGGGTCGGGCGGCGAGGCGAGCTGGACGGAGCGCAAAGCGATGCTCTCCGCGATGTCCTGGAGTTTCCTGACGCGACCCTCCTGCCCGGCCTGTTCGACTGCCACACTCACACCAATATGCCGGGCGACGGGCGCACCGGCGAGGAAGTGGACAGCGACGATTCCGACGACATACGCCTGATGCGGTCGGCCCGCAATGTGGGTGAGGCCCTGTCCACCGGCGTAACCACCCTGTGCGATTGCGGCTCCTGGAACCGCACCGCCTATTCCCTCAAAGAGGGCCTGCGGCAGGGATTGATGCCGGGGCCGCGAACGCTGGTGTCCGGCCCGCCGCTGACCATCACCGGCGGGCACCTGTGGTTCATGGGCGGCCAGGTGGATGGCGCCGATGGCATTCGCGCCGCCGTGCGAGAGCGGGTCATGCAGGGCGCCGACTTCATCAAGGTCGCTGCCTCGGGGGGCAGCACGCTGACCAGCGACCCCTACCGCGCGTCCTTCAACCTTGAGGAACTGCGGGCCTTGGTGGACGAGGCTCACAACCGCAACCGGCCTGTGCTGGCCCATTGCCGTTGCACCGAGTCCATCAACTTCGCCCTCGACGCCGGGGTGGACGCCATCCTGCACTGCTTTTTCACCGACGCCGATGGCTCCTACCGCTACGACGAACCCACCGCCGACCGGCTGGCGGAGTCGCAGGTTTTTCTGAACCCAACGATGCACCTGGGCCGGGTTTCCAGGGCATACCTGGAGCGAATAAGGCAGCAGCGCTCCCTCACGCCCGCAGAGCAGGAGCGATGGGAACGCTCCAACCGGATGGGCGGCACAGCAATGGAGCAGTTCAGCCAACTGGTTCGCGCCGGGGTCAGACTGGCGGGTGGCTCGGACTGCGGCTGGGGCAGCTATCCCTTCGGCGATTTCCAGGGAGAGGTCATCGCCATGCACGACGCCGGGCTTTCGCCGATGCAGGCCATCCAGGCCGGCACCCGCAACCCGGCCGATGCCCTTGGGGTGCTGTCTCAGACCGGCACCATCGAACCCGGCAAGGCAGCCGACCTGCTGCTGGTGGACGGCGACCCGGCGGCCGACATTCACGCGCTGCGCCAGGTGCGGGCGGTGTTCAGGCAGGGCCGGCGGGTGGAGGCGGCCCGCCCGGCCATAGCCCTGGACTGACCTTTCAACGAGATCGGGTAGAAGCGTATGCACCATTGGGAAGTGGGCGGCAGCATCTTCATCGGGTGGCCGGATTACAACGTGCCGGAGCGTCCCTATACTATCGTGGAATTCGACCTCTTCGGGCCGGTGTTCCGCGCCCGCGTGTCCGACGCCTCCAGCGACGGCAGGCAGGGCGGGTTCCTGGTGGTCTTCGGCTGCCCCGACCTGGTGCTGGATATGCTGGCGGAGCAGGCGACCGAGAAGCTCGGCTTCCAGGTGGTGGTGTCTGACCTGCGTTGCAGCATCGAGGGAACCTCGCTGAACAGCTTCGACTACGAGTGGTATCCCACGCCGGAATACGCCGAGCGCCCCGGCGCTCTGGCGCGCGCCATTGCCGAATCACTGGAGGAGATGCGCCGCAGCGGGTGACGGCAGGCCCTTTCAACGATTCCCTCTCCCTCCGGGTAGGGTCAGCCTGGGGGCTTCCCCTTCGGTAGCCGACCATTTTCCGCTCCCTGCATTTCACCCTAACGCTATCCTTCTCCCTCCAGGGAGAGGGAATTAGAAATTCTGCGATGCAATGCCCGCTGCTGGACTACGCCGCCAGCCGATTGTATGATTATCGATGGCGTGAACCGCCCTGAATCGCCATGCCATACGGCGCGGCAATCAGCGCAACACAGGAGAGTAGACAGTGAAGAAAGTAACCATGAGCGACATCCCCAGGACCCAGGCCGACATGGCCCCGCTGGGCAGCGGCGGACTGATGACCGGAACGCAGGTATGGCGGCAGTCCATCCTGGACCCGGCGGATTCCAACAACTTCAACTTTGCCATCGTGGCCTTTGACGCCGGCGCCCGGAACAAGTTCCACATTCATTCTGGCGACCAGATCCTGGTCATCACCGAGGGCAAGGGCAAGGTTGCCAACGATGACGAGGTTCTCGAGGTCAGCCAGGGCGACGTGGTGGTCATCCCCGCCGGCGAGAACCACTGGCACGGCGCCCCCGACGAAACCGCGATGGCTCACATCACCATCACAGTCAAGGGCAGCCAAACCGAGCAGACCGAGGCATAAGCGACCGCCCGCAAGGTTCCCAATCTTGGAGAAAGTTCCCAGTCTTGGACATGAAGAGAGGCCCCGGCGGTTTTGCCGGGGCCTCTCCGTTTCAGATATATCCCCTCTCCCTCCGGGAGAGGGTTGGGGCGAGGGCGTCTTTCCCGTCAGTCCCCTTCCGTCTTTACCGGCGACGGCTCAGGGGGCAGGGAAGCCTCTGCGGACATTGCGGGCTCCCGTCTGCGGGCGGTGACCAAGCGGGAACGCAGGTTGGAGTATGCCATCACCGTAGCGAACACCGCCGCTTCCACCAGCACGATGGTTGCTCCCGATGACACGTCCGCGAAGTAGCTCAGGTATATGCCAAGGAAGCCGCAGACCGCCCCTATTCCGGCGGACAGCATCAGCATCCGGGGGAAGCTGTCGGTCAGCATCCGCGCCGAGACCGGAGGTATGACCGTGGCCCCGGCTATGAGCAGGACGCCCAGCACCTGGAGGGAGACGACGATGGCGCCCGCCAACACCAGCGAGAACACCGCCTCCACCCACCCGGTCGGGACGCCGTAAAACTGGGCAACGTCGCCGTCAAAGGTGGTGAAGAGGAAGTGCTTGTAGGCCACGAACAGCACCAGGGCCGTCGCGCCGGTAACTGCCGCCAAGGCCACCAGGTCTCCCCCGGTAACCCCGACGATGTTGCCGAACAGGGCTGTCTCGAAGTCGCGGGTGAAGCTCTTGTAGCGGCTTATCAGGACGATGCCGACGGCGAAGCTGGCGGTGGTAATCACGCCGATGGCGGCGTCGTAGGCGATTTTTCGCTTTTTCGCAGTGAGAGTGATGAGCTGGGCGCAGAGGAATCCCCAAACCGTTGACCCGATCAGAAAGTTGACCGACATCACAAAGGACACCACGGCGCCGCCCAGAACGGCATGGGCCAGCCCATGGCCGATATAGGCCATGCGCTTCAGGACAACGTAGACGCCTATGCCTCCGCACAGAGCGCCGGCCAGTATAGCGGCTGCCATTCCACGAACAATGAACGGGTAACCGAAGGGTTCAAGTATTACATCAAGCATGACTGTGGCTGTGGCCGACTTGCTCCTCACCGTCGCCGTTGCCGCCGTTGCGGCCATAGCGGTGTGGGCTTTCGGCCACTATTGGCATTCCTTCATAGTGGATTACGGGCATTTCCGCGCCATAGGTCTGGCGCAGCACCTCGGTGGTTATGACTTCATAGGGCGTACCCTCCGCCAGCACGCGCCCGGACAGGCAGACCAGGCGCGGCAGGTGGACCGCCACAGCGTTAATCTCGTGGGTGGTTATGACGATGGTCACGCCCTCGTGATTCAGGTCATGGAGCAGGTGCATCACGTCGTCCCGGGTCTTCACGTCGACGCCGGAGGTCGGCTCGTCCAGCAGCAGGATGGATGGGTTGCTCACCAGCGCGCGGGCCAGGAACGCCCGCTGCTGCTGCCCGCCGGACAACTCGCGGATGTGTCGTCCGGCCAGGTGGAGGATGCCCAACTGCCCCATCATGTGGTCGGCAAGCTCTTTTTCCTCTCGGCGAAACCAGGGGAAGAAGCGGTTCGACATGGTCCGGCCCATCATCACCACTTCCCGGACAGTTACCGGAAAGTTCCAGTCGATGGTCTCCAGTTGGGGAACATAGCCGATACGCGGCCGGCGCTCCGACGCCCTTGCGCCCTCGATTATCACCTCGCCCTCGTACACGTCCACGGCGCCCAGCATGGCGCGCAGCAGCGTGGTCTTACCGGACCCGCTGGGGCCCAGCAGCCCGACAAAGTCACCCCGCATGATTTGCAGGTTGACTCCCTGGAGTACCCTCTGCTTCTCGTAGCCGCAGGATAAACGGTTGATTTCCACCAGTGGAACGCCGGAACGGTGTTCGTGCGGAAGGGGGTGTAACATCGCTCTGCTTTGCCTTCGCCTGAGAATGCCTGTTTCTAACGCGCCTTGACTGTCTGGGGCACCGCCGGATTATGACGAAATGGTATTGGCTAATGCTGGTGATGATGACCACCCACCGGGTTTGACGTGCCTGGGCCGGTCCACTCGGCGGGCAACGGCGCAACCCGTTCATGCTTGCCGGGGGTGTCGTGGTGGCCGTCCTCTTCCTGGTGCGAGGCGCTGCCGTTGGTGGCGCTCACAAGCTGGGTGGCGACCAACTGGGCGTACAGGCCGTGGCGCTCCAGCAGTTCCTGATGGCTGCCCTGTTCGACCGCCTCGCCGTGGTCCAGCACCACGATGCGATCGGCGTTGCGAATTGTCGACAGCCGGTGGGCGATGACCAGGGTGGTGCGCCCCTGCATCAGATTCTCCAGCGCCTGCCTGAGCTGGCTTTCACTCACCGCGTCGAGGTGGGAGGTGGCCTCGTCCAGGATGAGTACCGGCGCGTTCTTGAGCAGGGCGCGGGCGATGGCGATGCGCTGTCTCTGGCCGCCGGATAGCTGCATCCCACGCTCGCCGACGATGGTGTCGTAACCGTCGGGGAAGGCGGCTATGAAGTCGTGACAATTGGCCTGCCGCGCCGCCGCCTCCAGTTCGGCGGCGGAAGCATCGGGACGGCCCAGCATGATATTGTCGCGGACACTGGCGTTGAACAGGTAGGTGTCCTGCGACACCAGCGCAATTTGCTGCCGCAGATCATCCAGCTTGAATTCCCGGATGTCGTGCCCGTCCAGTTGTACCGAGCCGGTGGCCGGGTCCCAGAATCTCATGGCGAGGTTGGCGCAGGTGGTCTTGCCGGCGCCGGACCGGCCCACCAGCGCGACAGTGTGGCCCGGCTCGACCTCGAAGGTAACCTCGTGAAGCGCCTGCGGCTCCCCGGGGCCGTAGTCGAAACCGACGGCCTTGAAGACCACAGACGGCGCGACGGCATGATGGTCTGCTTGCAGCCTGCCGCCGGAGGAGGAAGAAGGAATTCCGTCCACGCCGGGACCGTCTGTAACCGGCACCGGCTCATCGTGGATGGCGAACAGCCTCCGGGATGCCGCCAGCGTTTCCATCAACTGTTTCATAGTGCGGGCGAGGTCCGACACCGGGGCGAAGGCCGCCACCGAGAGAACCACCGCCAGGATGAGTTCGGGGCGCGATATCACATTGTCGGTCAGCAGCCAGACACCCACGGTCAGCACCACCAGCCCGCCCAGCGCGGTCATGGCCTCTATGAACCCAATCTGGAAGGCCCGCTCCTTGAGGAATTGGAGCTGGATGTGGGCGAAGCGCCAACTGTTGGCCACCATCTCGGCGGTGCGGGACGGACCGCGCCCGAAGGCAGAGATTTCCCGCATCCCCTGGATGCTGTCCACCATGTGAGCGTGTACGTCGCCCAACTGCTGCCTCAACTCCTCGCCCAACCGCTCGGAGCGCCTCTGGGCGAAGAAGGGGCTGAGGGCCACGGCCACCAGGAAGGGCGCCACGGCCAGGGCCATGGGCCACGCGATGACCGCCAGCACCGCGACAACCACGCCCGGCACCACCACGGCAGTGAAGGCGGGTGTAATGGTGTGGGCAAAGAAGAACTCCACCGTCTCCACGTCCCCCCCGACCACACTGACCAAATCGCCGGAGCGCCGTCGGGTCATGTAGGCGGGGGCGAGGGGGTCGAGCTTGCGGTAAACGTCAACCCTCATTTCCGCCAGCAGCCGGTAGGCCAGGTCGTGGGCCACCCATGATTCCGTCCAGATGAAGAGCGCGGCCAGCGGCGTCAAAACGGCCAGCAGTATCAGCAGCAGCGTCAACTCTCCGCCAGTAATTACCTGCCCAACCAGCAGGGCGCCTACCACGCCGACCCCGATGGCCGTGCCGTGATGGGCCACGCCCAGCAGGAAGGTCAGGACCAGTTCGTTGCGCCACGGCTTGACCATGCCCAGAAGCCGGGCCCACACCGCAATGATGCCAAGAGTGCGAGGGCCGTCGCCGTGCGCGTGTTCGTCGTGATGCCGGGCAGCCGGAGCGGCATGGTGGTGATCGCCATGCTCGCCGTGCGCGGGCTGGGGCATGAAGGCCGACGCATCCGGCTGCGAGCCGTGGCTTTCCGCGTCGGGGGCATGGGAGGCATGGCGCTGGGCGCCATCATGTTCCCGGCGATGCGGCTGCGGCTCAGCATGATGAGGATGCTCATGCCCATGATGTTCAGGCCCATGACGTTCAGGAGTGGGGTCGTGGGCCGTATGCTGATGCTCGCCTTCTTGGTCGCGGCGATGGACCTGCGGCGCCGCGTGGTGATGGTCTCCATGACCCTGGTGCGCCGGTTGGGGGACGAAGGCGCTGATATCCACTGGCGCGGATGCCGGCTGGTCCTCGACTGGCGCGCCCTCTGCGGGCTGAATTACAAAGTCCGGCCGCTCCTGCTGCTGGGCCATCAGGCTGGCGTAGAGTCCGCCCATCGTGACCAGCTCTCCGTGGCTGCCCGTTTCCAGCAGCCGGCCATCGTCCAGCACCAGAATGCGGTCGGCGTTGACCACGCTGGACAGGCGATGGGCGATTATCAGAGTCGTGCGGCCTTCCATCAGCCGGTCGAGGGCCTGCTGTATCAGCGCCTCGTTCTCGGCGTCAACACTGGAAAGGGCCTCGTCGAGGATCAGGATTGGGGCGTCCTTGAGCAGGGCGCGGGCGATGGCAATGCGCTGCTTCTGCCCGCCGGAAAGCCGCACGGCCCTTTCGCCGACCACCGTGTCATAGCCGCCGGACAGGTGGCTGATGAATTCGTGGGAGTTGGCGGCGCGGGCGGCCTCTTCCAGTTGCGCTTGAGTGGCGCCGGGATTGCCGAACCGGAGATTGTCGGCCACCGTGCCGTGGAACAGGTAGGTGTCCTGGGTTACCACCGACACCTGCTCCCGCAGCTCGCCAAGGGGTATGTCTCGCACATCGCGCCCGCCCAGGCGTATGACCCCCTGCTGCGGGTCGAAGAAGCGAAGGATGAGCCAGACTATGGTGGACTTTCCCGCTCCGCTGGGGCCGACAAGGCCCAGAGTCTCGCCCTCTCGCAGGGTAAAGGACAGGTCATGCAACGCCGGGCGGCGCCCCTCGCTGTATGAGTGGCTTACGTTCTCAAAGGTGACTTCGGGCTTGATGTTTCCGGTGGAATCAGCCGCCGCCTCGCCAGAAGGGGCGCCCTCCGGGTCGCGGACAGCCACCGGCGAGTCCATGATGGCGAATATGCCCTCCGCCGAGGACATGGCGATCATGCCGTCATGGTAAAGCTGCACCAGTTCCCGCAGGGGGCGAAAGACCTCGACGCCCAGCATCAGGACGATCATCAGCGCCCGGAGTTCCAGCTCGCCGTCGCTCACCCGCACGGCGCCCCAGCCGAGGGCCACCGCCGCGCCGCCGGTGATTCCGAGGATGGTCAACGCGCCGGTGGCGGCGTTTGCCGCCAGGACGCCCATTGTCGCGCGGAACAAGTGGCGGGCGCGCTCCGCCAGCAGTTCGCCGCGTGAGCGGCTCTGCCCGAAAGCCTTAAGCGTCGCCAGACCCTGCACGGCGTCCAGGAATTCGGCTCCCAACGCCCCATAGGCGTCGCGGCGTGCCGTGCTCCGCTCACGGGTCCATCGGTGGAAGAGGTTGGGAATGACCAGCGTCAGCAGCGCGAAGGCCAGGAAGACCAAGCCCGTGCGAAAGTCGATCAGAGCCATGAAGGCGAATATCACCAAGGGGGCCAGCGCCGCCACGATCATCTGAGGCAGGTAGCGGCCAAAGAAGGCCTCGAGACGCTCCACGCCCTCGGCCAGCGACATCAGCGCGTCGCCGGTGCGCGACGCATCAAAGTGTCCCGGCCCCAACGCCAGCGAATGCTCGTAGAGCCGTTCGCGGAGCTTCACCTTGACCATGCTGGCGGTGTGGTGACTCATCACCTCTTGCAGGTATTGCAGGCAGGTCCGGGCCACGATGAGCGCCGCCATGACCACCAGGGGCCAGGTCAACGACTCAAAGGTAGCGTTGCCGCGCACCACCTCGACGATAATCAGCGCCGCCACGGCCAGGCGGGCCACGCCGGCGGACACCGCCAGCATACCCACCACGGCGGATATGATAATGCGCCAGCGCACGTCCATGGCCAGTGACAGCAGTCTCGGATGCAGGTACATGGCTACATCCCCTCCATCTAGGGAAGGCTCGTTAGATATTCCTCGTTAGATATTCCTCGTTAGATATTCCTCGTTAGATATTCCTCGTTAGATATTCTTGGTGGCTGCCGCAGGTATTACTGAGGATAGACAGCACCGCTTTCACCCTCGAACACCGGGCTTACGTCCACGTCGGCAAAGGCATCGGCGTTTCCGCCCAATGCGGGAATCATAATCTGCATATTGCGCCGCATTAAACCCAAGTAGGAATGTCCGGTGTCTCCCGGCGCGCCGGGTAGGTCGTCATCGGCGAGCTGGTCGATGTAGTTGGTGTTACCCTCGCTGGCGATGGTTTCCAGCACTCTGCTGGGAAACTCTTCAGAACCGAAAATCGCTGGCAGCCCCAACTCCCTTATCTGGTCGATGAGCTCCGCCATCTCCCGCGCCGACGGCTCCGCGAAGTCGGAGGGCTGAACCGCCCCGATGACTTCCATCCCGTAGGTCAGGGCGAAGTAGGCCCATGAATCGTGGTAAGTTACAAGGCGCCGGTTTTCCGGCGGTATGGTGGACACGGACTCCCGGATGGCAGCATCCATCCCGTTAATCCGCTCCCGGAAGGCATCCAGGTTCTCCTTGTAGTATTCCGCGTTGTCCGGGTCGAGGGACGCCAACTGTTTCTGCGTCAGTTCGGCATATTTCAGACCCATAGTTGGGTCGGGCCACAGATGCGGGTTGGGGTGGCCTTCGGATTCCGGGAAGCTGAAGTCGAACCGCCACTGCGCGGGGGAGATGGCCCGGTCTCCCAGGCGCAGAATCGGCGTTTCGTCCTTCTTGTTGGCTTCGGCCAATTGCAATATCGGCTGCTCCAGGAACAGTCCGTTGGCGATAATGAGGTCGGCTTCGGAGATTACCCTGGCCAACGACGGCTGGGGTTCAAAGATGTGAGAGTTGACCCCCTCCGGCACCACACCTTCCAATTGAATCCGGTCGCCGCCGATGTTTTCCACGATGCTGGTAATCGGCGACACGGTGGTCACCACCCTTAGCTTCCCGCTGTCCCCTTCAGCCCCGCCGCAGGCTGCCAGGACGAAGACCAGTAACAGAGTAGAGGCGGAAAGTATGTGGCCAGAGAATCGCCTGGCCTGTCCGGGTATCCCTTGAATCATTCCATCCTGCTGAGCGGCTGGGACTCAGGATTGCTGTCCCTTTTCCCCATCGTTCCCCTGGCACCGGGCACACACTCCCGTAACCGAGAAGTGCTCCAGGTCCGGCACGAAGCCGAACTCCTGGACCAGCGTGTCGCGGAACTCGGACAGGTAGTGGGGGCTGAGGTTGAAGGCGCCGGTGCACACCCGACAAACCATGTGGTGGTGAAGGTCGCCGGGCAACTTCAACTCGTAGTGCAGCCGGTCGTCAATCTCGACCTCGGTAACTACCCCGGCGTCCTTGAACAGGCGCAAGGTACGGTATACGGTGGCGATGTCCATGTACTGGTAGACTTCTCGGGCCCGCCGGAACACCTCGTCGACGCCCATGTGTTCCCCGCCCTCCGCTACGACGGAAAGCACGAGAACCCGCTGGGGCGTGATCCTGTGCCCCTGAAGGCGAAGCATATCCAGCGCCTGTTCGTGGTGCAAGACGCAATCCTGTGTTGTTGCAAACATTTGCTGGAACAAATGATAGCCGACAAGGCAGGAAAGTCAATATCGCTGGCGGCCGATTTTTGCCGACAAGAGCCGGTCACGCGGCGATGCGAATTATGTCGTACATGTGCCGGTACAGGCGGCCTGCCTCGCCCAACAGCGCGCCCACGCCGCCGCCGCTGGGCCGCACATGCTCGAAGGCCAACACCTCGGTATAGCGGACGTTGCCCCGGTGTTCTGTCGCCGCCAACAGACGGCGTGACTCGGCGGCCGGAACCAGGCGGTCGTTGCGGTCGTGCATCACCAGAATCCTGGCCCGTATGCCCCCGACATGAGCGGACGGGGAAATGGCAACCAGGTCCTGGCGGAATCCGGGCGGCAGGGTGTTAAAGAGCGCCTCGGCTTCCTGCGCCTCCACGCCATCCAGCAGCCGCGCCACCGTCCGCCCTGTCGAGGAAAGGGCCCCCATCTCATCTGGCGTAACGGGCTGGCCGCCGAGGTAATGGCGGGCAAGCGTGTCCACGTCGCCGGGGTCGTCCAGGGTCTCAATCAGCTCGTTGGCCAGAACCCGCAGCGTCAGTGAGTCAGGCTCCCAAGGGGTCCGCTGGCCATCGTAGACCACGGAGCGGGATGCCGCCTGCCGCAACAGCTCTCCGGCGTCGAAGTACGGCCCGAAGGCATTCACGAAATGCACACGGTCGCTGATCCTGGAATCGGCTGACGCCACCAGCGCGAAGGACGCCCCCACGCAGAATCCGCCCAGGCCCACCCGTGCCCGGTCAACGTAGTCCCGCTCGGCCAGATACTGGAAGGCCCATACCAGGTTGTCCAGCTCGGCGACGTCGATGTTGGCCCGGAGGGCCATGGTGGGCGACCAGTGAAACATGGTCACGTAGCCGGCCCGCGCCAGCGCATTGCCCAGGTTGACCACGTCCACGTCGTCCCGTCCCGCGGCGTTGGCCCCGAGGAACAGCAGCACCGCCGCGCGGGGCCGGCCGTCGGGAAGGCGGTACACATCGGCCACTGCGGTCCCGCCGGAGGACTGGTAATGCACCTCGTGGCGCAGCGGCGCAGCGGTGAACCAGGGCTGGGGTTTGAAGGGAGCGTCCAGCGCCTGGGTGACGAAAAGCGCGGTGTGGAATCCGGCGCCGCCCTGGGGAGTGAGGGCAATGAAAAGCGTAAGCAGCGCGCCGAGCACCACCAGCGACTGAAACAGCCAGGAAGCGGCCTTGCGGAGTATCCGCTTCAAGACACCACCACCTGAATGAGGCCGTTCACCATCAACCGCCCCCGCGAAATCGAAGATCTGCTAGACCCGCACTGCCCATATCATAAACGTCGAAATGATGCGGGTCACTGCCATGGCCAGAAAAACGATGGGCCAAGGGCTGCCCGCCATGTCCAGCACCACCCCGAACACGATGGCCTGGGCGCCAGCGTAGAGGTAGCCATGGGCGTCCATCAGCCCCGAGGACGTGGCGGACATCCGGCGTCCGCCCATGTCCACCGCCACGGTGGACATGGGCGACATACCCATGGCCAGCCCCCCGGCCAGCAGCAGCGCCCCACCCAAGGTCGCGTTTACCGGAGGCGCAAGGGCGATGGCGGCCAGAATGCAGGCGCTGACCAGGCAGGAGAATATCACCAGCGGCCGTCGCTGACTATTCAGGAGGCGGTCGGAAATAATACCCGCTATGGGAGGAGCTATCAGGTAGCCCACAGGCAGCAGCACTGTCAGGAAGACCGTGGACTCGATGGACAGCCCGCCTTCTTCGAAGTAGTAGATGGCTACCCAGGTGGTCAGCCCATAGCGGACGACGTTCTCCAGTCCCTTGACATGGCTGGCCAGCAGAAAGCGGGGATTGCTCAGCAGTTCCCTGTATGGCCCCAGGCCCTTCAGTCGTTCCGGGTCAATGGCCTCGGGCGCGGCGGAAACCTCGTCCTCCTCCACGTACTCCGGGAGGCCTTTGTCGGCCGGGCGGTCGCGCACCAGGAAGTAGAAGGCCACGCCCAGCACGGCAATAATCAGCGGGGGGTAACGGAAGGCGGCCCGCCATCCCCATTCCGTGCCCACCCAGCCAGACAGCCCCCACATCACCAGCATCGCGCCCCCCGACGCCGTGCCGACGATTCCCATGGCCATGCCCCGGTCGCGCCGGGGCCACCACTGGGAAATCATGCTGATGGCGGGGCACCAGCAGGCGGCATTAACGAACCCGGCCAGTCCCCAAGGAATGGCCATGGTCAGGGTCGAGGTGGAGAAACTGGTCACCCAGTTGAATACCGTGGTCAGCACCGCGCCAATCAAGACCCACAGGCGCAGGCCGAAGGTCTCGGAGAGACGCCCGTGCACCAGGTCGCCCAGCCCGAAGCCCCAGAACAGCAGTGCACCAACTATCCCCATCTCAACATTGGTCAACATCAGGTCTTCCTTGACCAGATGGGCCACGGGAGAGAGGTTGAATCGGCCCAGGTAGACGAACAGGTAGAAGCCGCAGAACGACAACAGCACCCGCCACTTGAATGTGTGGTAGGCGCTGGGCAGGTCGGCGTATCTGACTGCGTCGGCGCTGGTCATCGAAGTTTGTTCCAAATCCACAGCTCAGGGTGGGGTGAGCGCTGCCGGACCGGGACAAAAGCGCAGGCCCGGGCGACCGCGCGGCAGGATGCGGGCCCGGGCCTTTCGGCTATTCCAGTTTCCGGCTATTCCGGCATGGAAGGGTGCGCCTGATTAGAGAAACGACGGGAGATGCTAGCTGGCCGGGATGGCGGCGCGGGCAATGCCGATCAGCTCCTCGTTGGACGCCTCCAGGTCGATGAGGTCGCCATGGGGCTGAGGTACATCGAAGCCGGTCTTGCAGTACAGCTCAACCCGGTTCCCTTCCGGGTCGAAGAAGTACATCCCGAAAGCGTTGCCGTGGCTGACAATGCGGTCGATCTGCACGCCCTCGGCCTTGATTTTCTGATGGTACTCCTTCAGATCGTCCAGGCCGGGCACGATGAAGGAAATCTGCTGGATAACCTTGGCGTCGCCGGAGGTGACGCGGCCCTTCATCAGCACAAACTCATGGTGCTCGCGTTCCGGGTCGGAGCTGAGGAAGGTCATGCCCCGCCCTTCCAGGTCCTCGTCGGCGATTTGCAGACCCAGCACCCGGGTGTAGAAATCACGTTGCTTCATAATGTCCTCGGCGTAGATGCCGACGTGACCCAATCCTTCCACTTTAGCCATGATTCTCTCCTAGCCTGGGTGTTGTCATGCCATCCGGCAGTTCTGGTTTCCGGCGATTATAACACCAAAATTCTCCCGGTTATGAGAGAAGGGAAAACCTGCGCCAGGGCCATTTGATTCTTCCTCACCCCTGAGGGGGAGGGAACAATCGAAAGTCCTTTCAGAACTACGCCGCGCCGTTGGCGAGGTTCACCGCCAACTGCGCCAACGTCCGGGCCGGAGCGCCGGTCGCGCCCTTGACCAGGTAGCCCGACACCCTTTCCGAGGTGGACGTTCCGGCGATGTCCAGATGCGCCCAGGCCGCGCCGTCCACGAACTCCTTGAGCAGGAAGGCGGCGCTGATGGAGCCGGCCTGGCGTCCGCCGCTGTTCTTCATGTCGGCTACGTCGCTGCGAATCAGTTCCTTGTATTCATCGAACATGGGCAATTGCCAGAACTTCTCGCCTGTCTGCTTGCCGGCGTTGATGACATCGCCGATCAGGTCGTCGTCGTTGCCCATCACCCCGGTGCAGGCCCTGCCCAGCGTGGTGACCATCGCGCCCGTCAGGGTTGCCACGTCCACCAGCCGGGTGATTCCCCGCTCGCGGGCCAGGCACAGGGTGTCGGCCAGCACCAGGCGACCCTCGGCGTCGGTGTTGATAACCTCGATGGTTTTGCCGTTCATGGCCCGCACCACGTCACCGGGCCGCTGGGCCGAACCACCGGGCATATTTTCAGTGGCGGCCACCATGCCCGTCACGTTGATGCGGGGTTTGAGCTGGGCGATTATTTGCATGGCGGCGATGACCGAGGCCCCGCCGGCCATGTCGCCCTTCATGGCCTCCATGCCAGCGGCGGGCTTGATGGAGATTCCGCCGGTGTCGAAGGTGATGCCCTTACCAATGAGTCCCAGATTGTTGCCGGGGTTGCCGGCGTCGCCCTCGTAGGTCAGGATAATGAGCTTGGCCGGTTCGTCGGAGCCTTGGGCCACGCCCATGAAGGCGCCCATTCCCATGCCTTTCATATCGGCGTTGTCCAGCGCCTCGAAGCCGAGGCCGTTCTCCCCAGCCACCTGCCGGGCGGTCTCTGCCATACAGGTGGGAGTCATCACGTTGGCTGGCTCGTTGACCATGTCGCGGGCGATGAGGGTGGCCTCGGCCATCGCCCTGCCGCGGGCCACTCCCTGGCCCAAAGCGGCAGCTCTGCCGGCTATCAGCTCGGCGATGGTCAGCCTGGCAAAGTCGCTGTCGTCGCCGTTGGTGTGGTAGCGGTCAAAGCGGTAGAGTCCCAGCAGCGCCCCCTCGGCGATGGCCTGTCCGGCATCCTCAGGCGACAGCATTCCGGCGCCCACCCTGTGAGGTATGGTCACTGCCTCGCTTATGCCACGCCTCCGCAGGAATCGCAGGGCCTCCGAGGTCACGCGGCGAGCAACGTCGGCACCGAAGTCTTCCTGCTTGCCCATTCCGGCCACAAGGACGCGAGCCGGAGCTATCTTGCCCATGGTATGCAGCAGGGTCATTTCGCCCAGTTTGCCGGTGATTTCGCCATCCGCCATAAGTTTGCTGATGCTGCCGTCGAGGGCCTTATCAACCGCGCCGGTCGCGCCGCCGGGGTTTTTGCTGCCTCCTTGGAGACGGTTGACCACCAGCGCGGGGGTGGCCAGAGTGGTTATGTCGGCAATTTTCACTTCAATCTTCAATTCGTCTTAACCCGCCTCATTAGCGTTTGATTGCCTAGGGAGTGTCGTCAATTTAAGAATATCGGTCTCCAAGCGTCTGTTTCCGTCATAGCGCGTGTTTCCGTCATTCCCGCGAAAGCGGGAACCCAGAATCCGGTATCTGGCAAATACGCATTTGCTGCCAATAGCCTTTGGATTCCCGCGAAAGCGGGAATGACGGTGAATATGACGACACTCCCTAGTACTACAACGACGCGTTTAAGGTGGTGGCTCCATCCTGCCTTCACGGTGGGCGGAGCGGCGTCTCTGGTGGGAGCGGCGCGCCCGCTCGTTGCGTAGCTGCGTATCCTCCAGCCACAGCAGCAACTCCTCCGGTCCGAACCGTTCCCGGGGCAGCATTTCCCGCACCACCCGGTACACCTGGGGACGGGTGATCCGGGGCATCTTTTTCCCCCCAGTCCTGCTGCAGGCCCAGCAGGAACGCTCCACCCAGCAGGCACATGGCTATGTGGTGATGCCAGCCGGACCAGCTACGGGTCTCGTATTCGTCCAGGCCCACGTCGCCCTTTTCCGTCTCGAACTCCGTTTCAATGGGCCACCTGGAACCGCCCACATAGGCCAGGGTCTCCAGGGGAGTATCCTCGGCAGCGTTGGACAGGTAGTAGCGAGGCTCGCTGCCGTCCAGGTTTCGGCGGTAGACGGCCCATGCCTCCTGGCCCGGCTTGCCCTTCCGGGTTACCCGCACCCGCTGGGCGCTGAACATATAGCTCCGCGGTCCCTGGCTTCCCTGGGCCACCGTTATCTCCCGCCAAGCCTTATCCGGCAACTCGCCACTGCGCTGCTCCATGGTACGACGCTGCCCGTCCCTGAGCCTGGGCTTGCGGGGGCGCCCGGACCCCTGAGACCCCGGACTGGTCCAAGCCAACTCCAGGGGCCAGACCGGAGTGCTGCCCGGAACGTCCAGCACGTAGCGCATCCCCAGGCCCGCCAGGGACTCCCGAAAGGACGGCGACATCCCGAAGGCGTCGTCCCCGGCAACCCATCCGGCCTTGAGGTGGCCCAACCCCAGGGCCCGCTCCAGCAGCTCCAAGGCCAACTCCGTCTTCGACCGGTAGCTCAGCCGCTCCTCGGGCACACCCGCCGCCGCACACCGGTCCTGGTCGGAGATCCAACTCTCGGGCAGATACAGCCCCTTGTCCACCAATGCCTGTCCCAGCGGGCTGACGTAGGCCAGGAACATCCCCGCCTGGCAGTTGGCCACCTTCCCCAGCCTGCCGCAGTACTGCCGGGCTACCCCCACCGACTTCCGTCCCTGCTTGGGAAAGTCGCTGCCGTCCAACACCCACACCGCCTCGGGGTGAGCCAGCCTGGGGGCCAGGTATTCCTGCAGCCGACCGATGACCGCGGCATCGTCCCACCGGGCCTCGGTCAGAAAACGCTGCATCGCCCGGGCCGAGATGCCCACCGATTCCGACAGGTTCTCGGCGTTGCGCCGCTCCCCAGCCTGCACCAGCAGCCCCTGAAGATAGTTCCGGCTGTGCTCCCGCCACTGCTTGCGGCCGAAGGAGGCCGCGAAGAAGGCGTGAAAGTCCTGAAAGTTGTCGTAAACCCGCTCGAAACTCGCCCCATCCATCACCCAAACCACCCACTATCATCTTGACAACTATCCTACCAAACAACCCGTCGTTGTAGTACTAGAGAATAGCCGATTCAATTCCGCCGCGCCAATGGGAGGAAGGTCCCCTCCCACTACGGGATGGGGTTAGGGTGGGGCGTCTCTCTATGTCCCTGCCCAATCCAGCACCCGCCGAAGCGCGGCGGTCATGTCCCGGGAAGTGTCCACCATGATGTGGGGGCGTTTCACCGTCTCCCAGGCCGGGGCCATGCGGCAGTAGATGTCCCACCCTGCATCCGACCAGGTGGCGGCATCCAGGCCCGCCTCTCGCGCCCGCAGACGCTCGCGGGCGACCTCGGGCGGCGCGGTGACCACGGCGACGGCCAGCGGGGCTCCGCGTTTCCTGGCGGTGGCGTAAACCGGGCGGCGGTTGCGCTCGGTGAGGTTGGTGGCGTCGAAGAGCACCGGATATCCCAAATCAAGGAACTCGTCCATGAGCCGGTGGCAGGCCCGGAAGACGCGGCCATTCTCGCCCGGGGTGTATTCCGGCGCGCCCACCAGAACCTTGCGGAGGCGGTCGGATTCCAGGACCATGAACGGGCAGCGCAAAGTAACCTCGCGGGCGAAGGTTGACTTTCCACAGCCCGGCAACCCGGCAAGCATCAACAGCCTGGGATTCCGGGGGGGCTGATTGAACTCGTGAGCGTCGGACAGTAGCACAGACCGCAGCCGGGAAACGTCGGCTTCAAGCCGGGGCGGGCGAGAGCGGTCGTCCACTGCGGCGGCAGCTAGGTAGTGTCTGAGAACCGGTGGCCGCCGTCGTCGCCATGGCTGGCCATGCCCAGCCCGGAGTGGCGGTTGACCTTCCCCTCCAGCATTGCCGGGGACAGCAGGAAGACCACCGACGCCAGAATCATCAGTCCCACTGCAACGAATCCCAAGTCAACCGGAAGAGACAGCGCGCTGATTACGATGAGGATGGAGGTAATCAGGGCAAGCAATCCGATTCGCAAGAGGCGGGGGCCGACCCTCAGGAAAACCGCCGTGGTCACCGCCAAGGCCAGGAAAATGCAGGCGCGGGCCGTGTCGGACTGCTGCATACGCTCGGCGTGGTCGCTCCACAGCCCGCCCGACCAGTTCAGGAAGAGCACCCACGAGGTGAGGAACGGAAAGGGCAGTGCGGTCAGGGACACCAGCAGCCAGTCGCGCCGCACAATTTTCGACACCACGTTGAACACGATCCACATGGAGAAGGGCACGTAGCCGACCAGCAGGAAGAAAAGCGCCGTGTTGAAGGGCAACGCCCCCGTAGTCAGTAGCGTCCAGCCGCCGTAGCCCAGAGTTATCAGGGCAAGCAGCCACGAGATGGCGGGGGCCGCCAGGGTGTAGCCCATCCAGGAGTAGGACCACTGGCTGGGTCTGCCTGCTTTCCAGTTGCGCCAGGTGACGAAGGCGATGCCCACCAGAACTACGGAAACAAGAAAGTAGTGGCTCCAGAGGTGAAGGGCAAAGAGGGCAGCCAGCAGGAAGTGGGGCAGCATGGCCAAGATGACGTCCCGCCACAGTCCGGTGGTGCTGTGAACCGCGTACATCCGGCTGGCAAGACCGCGCGGAGCGCCCATTTCCTCGACGGCACAGGTGAGAGCGGCCTCGCGGTCAAAGCCGTCGGCTTCCAGCTCGGCGGCCTTGTCTTCAATATGAGCCTGCAACTCCTCCAGTATCTCCCGCTCACGCAGCGGGTCGAGGTGGAGCCGTCGGGCCAGGTAATTAAGGTAGTTGTTGATTGCGCCCGGCATTTTTGGCAACGCCCTGACGTTTGGCGATTAGGTTCCAGCGAGCATGACCGAGTCCATGGCGCGGCTGAACCGCTGCCATTCGCTCAGGCGGTCGGTGAGTTCCTGCCGTCCCCGGACGGTGATGAAGTAGTAGCGCCGGCGGACACTGGTGGGAGTGTCCTCCCAGCGGCCCTCAATGAGCATGGCCCGCTCCAGCCGGTGCAGTGCAGGGTAGAGCGTGCCTTCCTTGAAGGCAAAGTAACCGTTGCTGCGCTGATTGACTTCCTTCACAATCTGGTACCCGTACATCGCATCGTTCTGGAGGAGCGCCAGCAGCAGCGTATCGGTATTTCCCTTGAGTAGTTCTTGCCGTTGCATTTAATCAACCGGTTACCGGTATTCTGGATCGTGTTGCAAGTTTATGTGCCCCGGTCCCGCTGGTCAACCCGGCATTACAGTCTGTTCAACAGCGATTGGATGAGCGTCAGAACGATAATCACCACCATCGGGCTGAGATCGAGACCCCCGAAGCTGGGCAGCATTCGCCTGACGGGGGCCATCACCGGCTCGGTAATCTGGTTCGCCACCCGGTCAATGGATACCAGCAGGGGAGGATAGGGGGGCTTCACGAAATAGATGACAAACGACAGGATTACCCTGACGAAGACAGCCATGATAAACAGGATGATGATGTAATTGATTATCTGTTTGATGAAGTCCAAAATAGCACCGGAAGAGGAAAATCAGCTTAGCCTTGTCCGAGCTGTACGGACTTTCTGAAGGCGGCGTCCACGGCGGCGACAATGGCGGCGCGGACGCCCTGCTCCTCCAGCACCCGGAGGGCCTCGGCAGTGGTTCCGGCAGGCGAGACCACCATGTCCTTCAGTTCCGCGGGATGCCGCCCGGATTCCATAACCAGTTTGGCGCTGCCGAATACCGTTTGCAGGGCCAGAGTGCGGGCCATGTCCCGGGGCATCCCCACATACACCCCGGCGTCAATCAACGCCTCGATGAACAGGAACACATAGGCCGGCCCGCTGGCGCTGAGGGCCGTGGCCATGTCCATGTACTTCTCGTCGGAAACGTATATTTCTTCCCCGACGCTGGACAGGACCGCGCGGGTCATCTCCCGCTGGGCGTCGGCAACGCCGGGGGAGCAGGTCCACAGCGTCATCCCGCTGCCCACCTGCGCCGGCGTGTTGGGCATCACGCGAACCACCGAACCGTGATTCAGGCCGTCGGACAGGGTGGACATCCGCGCCCCGGCGACTATGGACAGGGCAGCCTGCCGTGGGCCGAGCGACCCCTTCAGTTCTCCCAGCACCCCTCCCAGATCCTGCGGCTTGACGGCCAGCACCACGAGGTCGGCGCCGGAAGCCGCCTCCACGTTGCCGGAGACCGGCGACACGCCGAACTCGGATGCCAAGAACGCCCGGCGCTCCGCTACCGGCTCGCCAATGGATATGTCCCCCGGAGCCGCCAGCTTGCCTGCCAGCACACCATGGACGATGGACTCGGCCATCTTGCCGCCGCCGATAAACGATAGCTTCATTAGCTCGACGCCCTTTCCGAAATGATGACTTTGGTTTCCCGGTCTAGGGTCTATCCCTGGCATCGCCGCGAGGTCATTGCCGATCGAATAGAGGCCTTCTGGAATCGGAAGACTCTGGTTATTGGCTAGAAGTCGGCCAAACCCTCGCCCTTGGCCAGCGCCACGGCCAGGCGGATGGACTCCAGCATACTGGTGTGGGTGGCCACCCCTCGGCCCGCGATGTCGAATGCGGTGCCGTGGTCCACCGATGTTCTGACGAAGGGCAGGCCCAGGTTGGCGGTGATGCTCTCCTCGAACCCGTAGACCTTTACCGGGATGTGTCCTTGGTCGTGATACATGGCCAGCACGGCGTCGTAGCGGTCTTCGGCGGCGTGATGGAAAACGATGTCGGCAGGGATTGGGCCATAGGCGTTGATGCCCTCGGCGCGGGCCGCCTCCACCGCAGGGGAGATCTCCTCGGCCTCTTCGCTGCCCAGCAGTCCGCCGTCGCTGCCGTGGGGATTGAGGGCGGCGGCGGCGATGCGCGGTTTCCGGAAGCCGTACTTCACAAAGGCCTCGTGGGTCAGGCGAAGATAGTCCAGGATGCGGTCCTTCTTCACGTAGTCGCAGGCCACCCGCAGGGAGCGGTGGGTGGTCAGATGCACCACCCGCAGGTTGCGGGCCATGAGCATTGTGGCCACGGTTGGGGAGCCGGAAAGCTCCTGCAACAGCTCCATGTGGCCGATGGACTTGTAGCCCGCAAGGCTGGCCGCTTCCTTGTTCAGCGGCGCGGTGGCCAGGCCCTCGACCGCGCCGGCCATGGCCAGCTCTCCAGCGCGGGTCACCCACTCCATGGCTGCCTTGCCGCAGGTGGGGTTGATTTCGCCAACGGTGATGTCTTCGGGATTCAGGTTGCCGATATCCAGCACGTCGATAACGGCGCTGTCCTGCCCGGCGGCGGCAGGGTCGCCGGCTTGGCCCACCCGCAGGGGCACTCCGGTCAGGGCCACGGCCTGCTCCATGGCATAGCTGCTTCCCACGACCAGCGGACGACAGGAGGCGTAGACGCGATGGTCGGCCAGGGCCTTGGCGACCACCTCCGGGCCAATTCCGCAGGGGTCTCCCATGGTTATAGCGATTCCGGGTTTGTGGCCGCTGTTCATCGCCCCTTACCTTTACTATTACTATCGAGTTGCCGGATTATAACACGCACCGGTTGACAGCCCTCCTTTGCCGGGACGGAAAAGAAAGCAATACAGGGGCGGGATGGATCCCGCCCTGAACCGCTTGGGTCAAATTATGTCAAATGGTTCCGGTTGGTCCCGGCTTTATTCGCACTTGTTCCAGCCGCAGGATCTGCACATCAGGCAACCCTCTTGGTAGATCACCGGCGTGTTGCAGTCGGGGCAGCGCCGTCCAGTCAACTGGACGCTGCCATTTCCCTGCCGGGCGCTGTTTTCGTGACTGTGGCCGTTGCCGTCGTGGATCATCTCGGGGGCAAAGGCCATCTGCACCGCCTGGCCCGGAGGCGTGGCGTGGCCGTCGCCCCCGTAGGTCTGGCGCTCCAGGGCCAGCGCCACCGCGTCGGGGCCGGAGCGCACCAGCGTCCCTTCGTCCCAAGCGGGGCAGCAGGTGATCCCGCGCAACTGTTCCAGCACCACGCTGGGGTCAATACCGGACCGCAGGGCAAGGGACACCAGCCGGGAGATGGCCTCCAATTGCGCCGAGTCGCATCCACCGGCCTTGCCCAGGTTACCGAACACCTCGAAGGGCCGGTCATTTTCATCGAAGTTGATGGTGACATACATATTTCCGTGGCCGGTGCGCACGCGCTCGGTCACGCCGTGGATGGTTTGCGGGCGGCTGCGGGGAACGGCCTGCACCGGCATGGAAGGGGCCGGTTCCTCATCCTGCGTCGCCTGTCCGGTGTCTCCGGTGCTGAGCACCTGCCCGTCCTTGCTGCCGTCACGGTAGACGGTGATGCCCTTGCATCCCAGCTCGTAGGCCAGCATATAGGCCCTGGACACGTCCTCCATTGTGGCGGTGTGGGGGAAGTTGATGGTCTTGGACACTGCGTTGTCGGTGTGGGCTTGCGCCGCGCCCTGCATCCTGACGTGCCATTCCGGCGAGATGTCATGGGCGGTGCGGAAAACCTCCTTCACCCACTGCGGAACGTCCAGCCCCTCGAGGGTGCCGGTGCGGGCGATGTCCTCGATGAGCTGCTCGGAGTAGAAACCCTCGTGGCGCGCCACAGCCTCGAAGAAGGGATTGCCCTCGACGAGCCGGGTGTTGTCCATCACGTTGCGGACATACCCCAGCGCGAACAGGGGCTCGATTCCGCTGGAGGCTCCAGCGATGATGCTGATGGTGCCGGTGGGCGCGATGGTGGTGGGCGCGGAGTTCCGCATCAGGCGCGTTTCGCCCCGGCTGGGGTCGTTGTAGATGCTGCCCTCCCAGGCGTCGAAGGGGCCACGCTTCAGGGCCAGCTCCATCGAGGCCTGATGAGTCTCATCCCGGATAAAGCCCATCACCCGCTCGGCGATGTCCAGTGCGTCAACGGAATCATAGGGAACGGCCAGTTGCACCAGCAGGTCGGCAAAGCCCATCACGCCCAGGCCGATGCGCCGGGTCTTCCTGCTCATCTCCGCAATTTCAGGGATGGGGTACTCGTTCATATCAATGACGTTGTCCAGCAGGTGAACAGCCACCTGCGCCGTCTCCGCTATCCGTTCCCAGTCAATGAACACGTCACCATCGGCGTACCGCACCATGCGGGCCAGGTTGACGGAAGCCAGGTTGCATGACTCGTTAGGCAGAAGCGGTTGTTCGCCGCAGGGATTTGTGCTTTCGATGCGGCCCAACTGGGGGTTGGGGTTGTCGCGGTTGATGACATCAAGGAAAACCAGGCCTGGATCGCCGGTCTTCCATGCCATCTCCGCCAGCAGGTCGAAGACTTCGCGGGCGTTTAGCTGGCCGGTGACCAGTCCCGTGCGCGGGTTCACCAAGTCATAGGTCTCGCCGCGCTTAACCTTTTCCATGAATTCGGCGTCGACGCCCACGGAGATATTGAAATTGACCAGTGATTGCCCGTCTTCCTTGGAGCGGATGAACTTGATGATGTCGGGATGGGTCACATCGAGGATTCCCATGTTTGCGCCGCGGCGGGTGCCGCCCTGCTTCACCACATCGGTGGCGGTGTCGAAGGCGCGGATGAAGCTGACCGGGCCGCTGGCCACGCCGCCGGTGGAGCCGACAACGTCGCCCTCGGGCCGCAGGCGGCTGAAGGCGAAGCCCGTACCGCCGCCGCTCTTGTGAATCAGCGCCGTCTGCTTCACCTTGTTGAATATCCCGTCCAGCGAGTCCTCCACGGGAAGAACGAAGCAGGCCGAGAGTTGCTGAAGTTCGCGGCCAGCGTTCATCAGCGTCGGCGAGTTGGGCAGCAGCTCGAGGCGGCGCATGGCTTGGTAGAAGCGGTCCTCGGTTTCCTGCCGCTGTGCTTCGTCGGCCCCATAGTTGATATCGGCCTCTGACAGGTTACGGGCCACGCGGCGGAACATACCGTCGGCGTCTTCCAGCACGTTCCCCTCGCGGTCTTTGGAAAGGTAGCGGCGGCGCAGCACCACCTCCGCGTTGGGGCTGAGTTCGCCGGAGCGGCGGTTAATCTGCCGGGCGATACCGGCAGACTCGAGGGCGGCGGCCATGCCGCGGCGGCTTTCCGGGTTGGGGCTGCCTGAGACCGGTTCTTCGGAGATTTCTCTGATGGCGGTCATTATCCTTCTCTCTCATCAAAAACAATAACGTAGCCGAAGTGTCAGGAAACTTGTCCTAGCCCACGCCACGCGGATAACTAAGCACTTCCTTGCGAAGGCCCGCTGGTGGCAAGTGTCAGCAGTCAATAGGTCTATGTACCCCAGCAAAATATATCTGACACAGTATCATGTATTATGCGGGCGGCTCTCCACAAGCTATGGTATGGCATTCTATTCAGCCGCCGCAGGAATTGTCAATGAAAATCCAGAGATCCAAGTTGCCGAAAGGAAAGCCCTAGGTCAACCGGAAGTCGAATACCCTTCGTCATCTTCCTCTCCCTCGTCTTCCAGCTCGTAGCCCTCGGTCAGCCAGGAGGTGGTCAGGCTGGCACGGTGGCGCCGATCCATGTTCTCCTGCAATTCCGCGATTCGAATCGAGGCGAGAGGTTGACGCATCAGCTCCGTCCGTATCTCGTGGATTTCGGTATTGAGCACAAGTAGTCTGACCAGCGGGGGGAGATGCAAGTTGCCATCCATGGGGAACTACTCCTCGTCATCTCCCAACGTCCCCACACCCTCACTGACTTTTTCTTTTGCCGGTTCTTCCGGGGAATTTCCTTCGGTTGGGTCGGCCGCGTCAGCCGCTCCGTTACGCGGCGGGACCGTCTGGGCGGCCCTGCGGCGACCCCTGGCTCTCGGAAGAGCCGGGGGGGGCATATCCAGAAGCGGCAACTGCTGGGTGCCGTCCCGCAGGTCGCGGACTGCCTTCTCGAAGCTCTCTATCTCTTGAAAATCACGATGTACGCTGGCAAAGCGGATGTAGGCCACCCGGTCCAGGTCACGAAGCCGGTCCATGACCGCGGTACCCAGCCCGTCCGACGTAACCTCTCCGCTGCCGCTCTGCTGGAACTCGGCCTCAATTTCTTCCACTATTCGCTCTATGCCCCGAGGGGAGACAGGGCGCTTGGCGCAGGCGAGGCGCAGCCCGGCAATCATCTTTTCCCGGTTGAACTGTTCCCGTCTGCCGTCCCTCTTCCACACCATCAGCGGCGCCGTCTGCACCCGCTCGTAGGTGGTAAAGCGGCGTTGGCATTCCAGACACTCGCGGCGGCGGCGGATAGCGGACTCGGTCTCCCTGGAGTCGGTAACCCGTGAATCCTTGTGAGAGCAGTGCGGGCAGTGCATCAGTCGCACCCTTTCCGGTCGGCCCAGCGGCACACCATACACGATTTAGTGGTTATTGTCAACTAAGGGTACTGTAAATTGTAGTCTGATTTTATTCCAAAGAAGGTGGGGCCGTCAACCCGCACACAATCCCTCCCCGAGTTGTCCGCTGGCATTCCGGCGCAAATGAAGAAGGCCGCCCCTTAAACGGAGCGGCCTGATGAAGATTCCCGGCGCCCTTGTTGGTTGCCCCTGTTGCCGGAATATGTTGGATAAGTCCTTCAGGCTGCCGAGAACATTACTCTGGGTGATCGCGGGCGGGCCCTCTACGCTAACAGCAGGGGCGGGCCCGCCCCTGTGTTCAGAGCCTAGCGGAAGTTGCCCCGGGAGCGGCCGGAGTTGCGCCGCAGGAAGCTGGGAACGTCCAGGTCGTCCTCGGACAGAGGGGCGACGTCGGAGAGCAGGCGCTCCAGTTCCTGTTCCCGCATCTGACGGGTCTCGGCCAGCACCGGGAAGGCCGCAGCCACCATGGTGATCTTGATCTCGTCTTCCAGGCGCGGGTCGCGGCAGGTGCCGAAGATGATGTTGGCGTCGGGGTCCGACATCTCCTGGATGACGTTGGCGGCGTCCTGCACTTCCTGCAGGGTGAGGCTGGCGCCGCCGGTTATGACGAACAGAATGCGCCGCGCGCCGTCCATGGTGATGTCCAGCAACGGGCTCTTGGTGGCCATGCGGGCCGCGTCCTGCGCCCGGTTTTCGCCCCTGCCCCGGCCAATGGCCAGCCAGGCCGGACCGGCGTTGCTGAGGATGGTGCGCACGTCGGCGAAGTCCACGTTGATCTCGCCGGGCACGGTGATGACTTCGGCGATCGACTGAATGCCCTGCTGAAGGACCGAGTCGGCTATCTTCAGGGCGTCTTCCCAAGTGTGGTCCTGGTTCTCGATGTCCTGCATATGGAGCAGCCGGTCGTTGGGAATGACGATCAGAGTGTCAACGTGATCCTTCAGTTTGGCGACGCCCTCCTCGGCGTTCTTTCGCCGGGTGTTGGCCTCAAACTGGAACGGACGGCTGACGACGCCAACGGTGAGCGCGCCGGCCTCCTTGGCGATCTGGGCCACCACGGGGGAAGCGCCGGTGCCGGTGCCGCCGCCCATGCCCACGGCGACGAACACCAGGTCCGCGCCCTCAACGGCATGAGCGATTTCGTTACGGCTCTCTTCCGCCGCCTGGCGGCCCAGGTCGGGGTTGGCGCCCGCGCCCAGCCCCCTGGTCAGGTTGGTGCCGATGGCAATGCGATTGGGGACATCGCAGCGGAACAGGTGCTGCGCGTCAGTGTTGATGGCCCAGTACTCCACCACCGGGAGCCTGTCCTTGTACATTCGGTTGACCGCGTTGGAGCCACCGCCGCCAACGCCGAACACCTTGATGGACGGCGCGCCTGCGTTGACTTCCTGTACCATCTCGAAAGTGTTTTCCGGTTCTTCCAGGGATTCCCATGCCGCCGAATTGCCTGTTGTCATTACGATTCCTCCCCGCCTGTGTGATATTTAGATGCGCCCTTATCTGGCTTTCTTGAACCGGACGGAATTGCCTCGCCTGACGGCGCAGCTAACCGGCCTGCGCTCCGGCTTTACGCCGGCTGGGGGCCCGTAGCCGCCAGAGCCTTGGCTTGGCTTCTCTGGCGCCGTTGTCGCTGAATTCCTGGGCGTTGCCCTGGTGCTTGATACCCCATAGCAACAGGCCCACCGCCGCTGAGAACGTCGGCTTCCGCAACTCCGAAGGCAGGCCGAAGATGCCGTAGGGGTAGCCGATGCGAACGGGCCCGCCCACGATTCCGGCCACCAGTTGCGGCAGGCCCTCCATCTGGGACCCGCCACCGGTGATAACCATCCCGCCGATGGGCCAGTCCTTCAGTCCGGCCTGTCGCACCTTGGTCAAGGCCATCTTCAGGATCTCGGTCATGCGCTCGCCCAGCGGCTCGGCCAGGGCGCGCCTCGGTATCGGACGCTGCCAGTGCTTCTGCATCCCCGGGATTTCCACTGTTTCGTCTCCGGGGACGCTATCTGCGTGGACGCTGCCCCACTTGATCTTGATGTCCTCGGCCACGTGCAGGGACGTTTGCAACGCCGCCGCCAGGTCCCGGGTGAGGGAGTGAGCGCCCACCGGCAGCACTGCGGAATACCACGGATTCCCCTGACGGTAAATGACCAGGTCGGTGGTGCCTGCGCCGATGTCCAGCAGCACCACGCCCATCTCTCGCTCGTCTCCGGTCAGGGTGGCCTCGGCCGAGGCTATGCCCTGGAGCACCAGGCTCTTAACAAAACTGTCCTTGGACTCCACCGCATTGACGGTGTTCTGCAATACCACAGACTCGCCCATCACCACATGGGTGTCGACCTCGATAGTCTTGCCGGCCAGCCCCAGCGGGTTGCGCACACCGGAAAGCCCGTCGACGGTGTAACCCATGGGGATAACGTGCAGCACCTGCTGGTCCTTTTCTACCTTGGGGAACGACCCCTGCAACATACCATGGAGCATCTTTGCCGAGATGTCCTCGGTTTCCGTCTCGTTATCTAGGACCTCTCTGCGGTTGACGCTGGAGATGTGGGAACCGCTGACGCTGACATAGACCCCGCTGGGGTCCGTTTCGCCCATGTAGCGCTGAGCCTGGACCATCGCCGCATGAACCGATGACTTGGCGTCTTCAATGTTTTCAACACGTCCCCTCTGAATTCCCTCGGAAGGAACGACCCCGGTGCCAAAGACCTTCAGGTCGCCCTCGGTTCCCACCCGCGAAACCAGAACGGTTACTTTCGACGTGCCTATATCTATCGCTGTATAAAACTTGTCTCTCATTGTGTCATCACCTTCCCAGAACGTAGGTCATTCCAGCTCATGGCGGGCCTGGATTCGCCGGGCCAGGCGCAGCCGGGCACTCCGGCTGCGGGGATTGAACGCGACTTCTTCGCCGGAAGGCCGGATAATCCGGCGGTTGACGATTGCCAGGGCCGGCTCCTGTCCGCAGACGCACACCGGGAATCCCGGCGGGCAGACGCAAACGGCGGACTGATGCGCCACAAAGTTCTTGACGATGCGGTCTTCCAGGCTGTGATAGCTGATGACCGCCAGCCGCCCGCCGGGACGCAGCATCGCCACGGCCGCCTCGAGTCCAGCCTGTAGGTTTTCCAACTCTCCGTTGACCGCGATGCGCAACGCCTGAAAGACTCGCGTGGCAGGATGCAGCCGGTGGCCGGGCCGTCTGCCCGCCGTCTGCTCCACCAAGCCTGCCAGTTCCACGGTGGTGGATATCGGGCGCCTCGTCCGCTCCCGCACTATGGCGCGGGCAATGGCCCGGGCGCGCGGCTCTTCTCCGTACCGGCGGAACAGGTCTGCCAGCTCCGACTCGGCGGCGGAGTTGACCAGGGCCGCAGCGTCAAGTTCCCGACTGGCGTCATATCGCATATCCAGCGGTTCATCGGACAGGAAGCTCAGGCCGTAACCGGGCCGGCCGATCTGACGGGAGGAAAACCCCAGGTCCAGCAACACCCCGTCCACCTGGCTGATTCCGTGTTCCAACGCCAGGGACACCATGTCGGCGTAGCTCCCGTGCAGCGCCAGAAAGCGCGGCCCGAACCGGGAAAGCCGCCGGGCAGCCGCGGCAACCGAGCGCCCGTCAACGTCAATGCCGATAACCAGACTTGCGCTTCCCCGAACATCGAGGGTGGATTCCCTTGAATCTGGTTCCCGATCCTGCTTACATTCCTTTGGGCCGGAGTCCTGAAGGCCGGATTCCAAAATAGCTTGGGAATGCCCCCCCTCGCCGAGGGTGCC
Source organism: Dehalococcoidia bacterium (assembly GCA_965261945.1). Lineage (GTDB taxonomy): Bacteria > Chloroflexota > Dehalococcoidia > Lucifugimonadales > UBA3495 > VXOI01. Next base: position 217,566 of record CBDHEF010000002.1, on the reverse strand, counting down.
GTCGAGGTACACTCCACCATCGGCAACTGCGAGTCCGCGAACAACCTCTTCGGCCATAACCGGCAGATGGTATGCCGACGGAAATTCACCGGCGTCCCCTGTCGAGGGAGTCAAGACCGCCCCCCGGAGACCGCCCGGAGTTCTGATTGTTCTGATGTCCGCTGACAGGACCACTTCCCCACCAAACCTCCGCCTCGCCCGGCAGAGCCGCCTAGACATTAAGGTGTCGGGGAGCCATCACTGGCCTTCCCCGCACAAAGCATGATTGAAATTACCAATTTCCGCATACAAATGTCAATCAAATTTTAAGAAACTTTTAAGTTATTTGATAAAGTAGTCGAGGAATACCTCCCCCGTATGCTCCGCAGGCCGCCGGACGGTGCATCGCTGACCTCCAACATCGGCTCGCCAATTCATCGAAAACAGGACTGGCGATGGATAGACGGCGGCCGCCCTGCGAGGAACGACGCCCGCGGCTCTCACCCGCTTTTACGCAGGCTATGACTGTGCTATACTTGGCGCGTCCCCCCAACGTCATGGGCGACCCATGCGCCTGTGACATGGCTGACAGCGGAAAGACGCTCGTCTAGTTATTCATTTAAGGTAGAGGGTAGCCGGTGCAAGTTACGCGGGAATCGGACAGCTCGACGGAGGTCACTCTCAGCATTTCCATGGATTCGGAGGACGAGGAGCCGTTTCTCAATCGCTCCTATCGCCGGCTGGCCGGCCGCGTCAGAATCCCCGGATTTCGTCCCGGCAAGGCGCCCCGTTCCGTGGTGGAGAGCCACCTGGGCCGCTCGGCTCTATTGCAGGAGGCCCTGGAGTTCATGATTCCCGAGTCCCTTGACCAAGTGTTGCGGGAACACGAAATCCGGGCCTTCGCCGAGCCTGAACTGGAGGTGCTGGACCTGGAGCCGGTATCCTTCAAGGCCGTTGTTCCGCTGGAGCCGGAAGTGGACCTGGGCGAGTTCCACTCCATCCGCCTGACCACGGCCCCCGTGGAAATAAGCGACGAAGACGTAAATCAGGTACTGGAAAGCCTGCGGTATGAAAGCGCGCCCTGGGAACCCTCCGAGCGCCCGGTGGCCTTTGGCGATCTGGCAACCATTAACGTGCGCGGCGCCATCGGCGGGGAAGACGCCATCAACGACGAAGGCGTGGACTACATCCCCCAGATGGAAAACAACCTCCCTGTGCCGGGTTTCTCGGTCTACCTGGAAGGCATGACGGAGGGCCAGGAAAAGGACTTCACCCTCACGGTTCCCGAAGAGCATCACCAGGAATCCTTCGCCGGCAAGGAGTGCCACTTCCATGTGGAAGTCCTTGCCATCAAGGAAAAGCGTCTGCCGGAGTTGGGCGACGAGTTCGCCAAGGGCGTCCGCGACGGCTTTGAGAGCATGGAGGCCCTTTCCGAGCACGTCCGCCAGCAGCTTACCGAGAACGGGGAGGCCACCGCCCAGCGGGAGTTGGAGCGCAATGTTCTCGAAGAAGTCAAGAAGCTGGCCACCATCCATGCCTCGGAAATTATCTACCAGCGCGAGATGGTCTCCCTCCGCGAAGACCACGAGCGAAGCCTGCGCAACCAGCGGCTGGACATGGAGACCTACCTGTACTACATGGGCCAAACCGCCCAGGAGTGGGAGGAGCAACTCCGGCCCCAGGCCGAGGACCGGCTGGCCACCGTTCTGATCCTGCGCAAGCTCGCGGAACAGGAGGAGCTGGAGGTAGGCCCGGATGAGATAGACGCCGAAATCAACCGCCTGATGGAGAATTCGGCAGACGAGTCCGCAGCCAGCCTGAGACGGATGCTGAACCAGGAGGATTCCCGCGAGTCCCTCCGTTCAAGCCTGCTGAACCGCAAAGTGATGGCTCATATGGTGGAAATCGCGACGGGAGAGGCCGGAGAAGAAGCCGGAGACGCCAGCGAAGTAGAAACGGCGGCGGAAGAGCCATCAGCCGAATCCGCCCCGGAAGACGAACCTGAAGACGAAGCCGGCGAATCACCCGCCGAGGGAGATCAGTCCAATGGGTAACTACTCCGCATCTGGCGGGCTTTACATTCCCCAAGCGATTATCCCCACGGTCATCGAGAGCAGTCCCAGGGGCGACCGGGCTTTCGACATCTATTCCCTGCTGTTGCGGGAACGGATTGTGTTCCTGAACACCCCCATCAATGACCGGGTATCCAATACCATCATCGCCCAGCTCCTGTTCCTGGAGCGGGAAGACCCGGACCGCGACATCAGTCTCTATATCACCAGCCCAGGCGGCGTTATTCGCTCCGGGCTGGCGGTATACGACACCATGCAGTTGATTAACCCGGCCGTGTCCACCATCTGCCTGGGCATGGCCGCCAGCATGGCCTCGTTCCTGCTGGCCGGGGGAGCCAAGGGCAAGCGCTACGCCCTGCCCAACTCCACCATCCACACCCACCAGGCCATGGGCGGAGCTCAGGGCCAGGCGTCCGACATCGAAATTGCCGCCAGGGAGATCCTCCGCTTGGAACGGCAGTTGAACACAATCCTGGCTGAAAACACTGGCCAGCCCTACGAAAAGGTCGCCCAGGACTCCAACCGCGACTTTTACCTCACGGCCGACCAAGCCCTGGAATACGGCTGGATTGACGAGATTCTGACGCCCAAGAAGCAGAAGGAGCAGAGCGACTGACGCGCGCTCCCGTGTCCCGAAGTTCAAGTAGTTCAATCTGAAATAGCGGCGAATCAAGGAATCAAGAAAGGAGACTGTCCAAATGCCTGATACACCCCACATCAACGGGCTTTTTGTCCCCCAGAGCATGATCCCCATGGTCATCGAGACCAGCCCCAGGGGTGAGCGGGCCTTTGACATCTATTCACTGCTTCTCAAGGAACGGATTGTCTTCCTGAATACGCCCATCAACGATCAGGTCGCCAACATCATCATTGCCCAGCTCCTGTTCCTGGAGCGGGAGGACCCCGACCGGGACATCAGCCTCTACGTCTCCAGCCCCGGCGGGGTGGTCAGCGCCGGCTTGGCCATCTACGACACGATGCAACTGATTTCTCCCGACGTTTCCACCATCTGCCTGGGCATGGCCGCCAGCATGGCCACTCTGCTGCTGTCGGGCGGCACCAAGGGCAAGCGCTACTCCCTGCCCAATTCCACCATCCACATGCACCAGCCCTTGGGCGGCGCCCAAGGTCAGGCGTCGGACATAGAAATCGCGGCGCGGGAGATCATCCGACTACAGGAAAAGCTGCGCGCCATGCTGGCGGAAAACACCGGGCAGCCCTATGATAAGATTGCCGTGGACACCGACCGGGACTACTATCTGACCGCCGAGCAGTCCGTGGAGTACGGGCTGATCGACGAAATCCTGGGCGCAAAGAAAAAAGAGGCGACACAGACGGAGGGCAGTTAGGAACTTAACGAACGGCTCCGTAGTGGTGAGGCAACCCGGTTGCAATGCTGAGTGTGGGGAGATGACCGTTGACTACAGGCCGTAATAGCACACGATTGCCCCAATGTTCGTTCTGCGACAAGCCGCATTCGCGGACGGATACCCTATTTTCCAGCCAAGGACACGCGGCTGTCTGCTTTGAGTGCATCCGCTCCCTGGCTGAAGTGGTGGCCGAGGAAGAAGGGGAAGCGCTGTCGCCTCCCCCGGTCCTCAGACAGATGACCCCCCGGGAGCTTTACTCCAACCTGGACGCCTATGTAGTGGGCCAAGATCGGGCCAAAAAGATACTGAGCGTCGCCGTATATAACCACTACAAACGGATACGCAGCGGCTTTCATACCTCCTCCGTAGAAATCCAGAAAGCCAATATCCTCCTTATCGGCCCCACTGGCTGCGGCAAGACACTCCTTGCTGAAACCCTGGCCCACACCCTCGACATCCCCTTCGCCGTCTGCGACGCAACCTCCCTCACCGAGTCCGGCTATGTCGGCGAAGACGTGGAAAACATACTGTTGAGGCTGATCCAAGCGGCGGACTGGGACATTCAGAAGGCCGAGCACGGCATCATCTACATCGACGAGATGGACAAAATCGCCCGCAAAGAGGGCGTGAACCGCTCCATCACCCGCGACGTGTCCGGCGAGGGTGTGCAACAAGAGCTGCTCAAGATAATCGAGGGCTGCGTCGCCAACGTCCCCCCCCAGGGCGGGCGCAAGCACCCTCACCAGGAATTCCTGCAAATCGACACCAGCAACATACTGTTCATCTGCGGCGGCGCTTTTGACGGCCTAGATGAGGTGGTGGAAAAACGGTGCAACGCCGGCAACACGCGCCTGGGGTTCCTGGCAGGAAGCCGCAACGACCAATCGCCGGCCGCTGGCGCCATGTCCAGCGGCGTGACACCCGGCGACCTGCTGAAGTTCGGCTTCATACCGGAGATGGTTGGACGGCTGCCGGTAACAGTGACGCTTGACCCTCTGGATAAGGCTTCGTTGGTGCGGGTGCTCACCGAGCCCAAGAACGCCATCGTAAAGCAGTACCAGCACCTGTTCCGAATGGACGGTGTGGAGTTGGAATTCACTCCCGGGGCCCTGGAGGCCGCCGCCGACCGGGCCCTGGAGCACAGCACCGGCGCAAGATGCCTGCGCTACGTCATCGAGGACACGCTGCTGGACGTCATGTACGAACTGCCTTCGCTGACGGGGGCCGTGCGCTGCGTGGTGGATGGAGACAACATCGAGGGCCGCACAGCCCCCAGGCTGCTGGACCCCGGCGGAGACGAAGTGTCGCTGGCCGCATAGCCTTTCCTGAGAGGGTGTCCAACAAACCTCCGCCGAACACATTAAGCCGACGCAGGCTGCCTTCGCCACTTCTGCAAAACTAACGGGACGCCCTCGCCCCAAACCTCTCCCAGTGGGAGAGGGAACCCGTCGCCCGCCCGGCCAAACCCGGCCAAACCCGGCCTGAACGGTCTAGCGCCGCGCCATCGCCTCCTCAATTCGGCGATTAAGGCACAACCCGCCGTAGGACTCCGGGTCGCACTCCGCGCTTTGCGCCACTGTCACTTCTCTGCCGGGAGCCGAAATGTTCAGGCTGATTTCACCCCGGCCCAGAGCCCGCAGAGTCTCCAGCAAAAGGTACGGTTCGCGGGCGTATTGCTCGGCGCGGATCAGGCGGAAGAGCTGGTACTCTTCCCCTCGCTCCGCCTTTGCGGTTGCCGCCCCGCGATCTCCCAACTCCTGCCAGAGCGCCTCCATCTGCGGCGTGTGCAGGGGAACGGTCACGTAGGACACCAGCGGGCCCCGGTCAACTTCCTCTGTGGCCAGGTGCGTCATGGCCCCGGTGCGGGCGGCGCACTGCTCGATGAGTTGCCACACCACTTCCTGCCACGTCCCGATGGGGCCGTCAGGCAGCGCGGGGTGTAGATTGAGAAGCGGAAAGGCGCGACACATCCCGGAACTGGCGATGAGCATATAGCCGGCCAGCACACAGATGTCGGGGCGGCGCTCTGCCAGAAGCTCCAGGACTTCGGCATCGTATTCGGCCCGGCGGTCGGCGAAACGTCCGCCCCTGCGCCGCCGGAATTCCGCCGACGAGTGGGTGACGAGAGGCAGCCCGTACTCCCGCACCAGCCGGAGATACTCGTCGGATCCCTCGGCCTCGCCGGGGGCGCGATTGCTGAACACGAAATCTATGCGAGCGCCAATGCCTTCTGATTCCAGTCGCTCCTGAACAAACCGGAGCAACCCCCGCGACCCTTCCCCGCGTCCGGTGGAAAACCATCCGATATTCAGCATGATCAGCCCAGCAACTTCCTCAGTTTGGCGTATACCGGCGTCATCAATAGCAGCGGATTAGGACGGCGCCCCACGCACACCCCCGCGCGAATGCCCTGCATAAGTCCCTCCGGCGTTCCGTCCAGCACTTCGCCCGGCACTTCTGTATAAGTGCGGCCCAGCTCCAGGGCAGAATGGGAATCACTGCACGCCACCACCGGCAGGGAATGTTCCTCGGCGAAGTCAACGCCTCTACGGTTGTCCACAGACAACATGGTTTGAGCGTTGTAACCCTCCAGGAAGTCCACCCAAGGCAGAATTTCCAGCAGCGCCCGCCTGCCCATCGCGCTGGGCCGTGTGCGGTCGAAGGGATGGGGCACACCGACCAGCCCGCCCTGGGCTTTGACCCGCTTCACCGTTTCCGAGGGCGACAGGCCGGGCGGTACCGGCTGTTCCAGAAACAGGCCGATTATGTCGCCTTGCGACGACTTGATTTCCTCGCCGACAATTACCTGAAATCCGTCGGCCCTTTCCCGGGCTTCGAGGCCGCCGCGTATGCTGTCGTGGTCGGTGACGGCCACCATGCCCAAGCCACTATCGCGGCGCCGCTGCAACACCGACGACACCGAAGCCGCCGAGTCGTGGGAGTGCCGGGTGTGGACGTGCAGGTCAATCCTGACCGTGCCGGTCATCCCCGTCATGGATGTTGGCCTTTCGCTCCAGGGTCCTTTAATGTTCCCCCTCTCTCAGGGAGAGGATTTAGGGTGGGGCGTCGTCCCAGTTCGCAAGGGGCCATCGTCCTGCCTGGGCATTTCACCCTCACCCCAGCCTTTTCCCACAGGGGAGAGGGAGAACGAAAATACTCGGCCCTTGACTCTCGGTCTGGCATCCTGAGGAGCTAAAAGGGCAGTTTGTCTTCCTCGTCTGCCACTTCCTCGTCTGCCACTTCCTCGTACGGGGCATCGTCGTGGTACGGCGGCTCCGCATCGTCCTGCGGGACGGCGGCCGCGGGCGGGCGCTGGTAATTCTCGCGGAGGGTGGTGATTTCCAGTTCCGCAGAGTCCAGCAGGTGATTGCAATGCTGCACCAGCTTCATACCCTGTTCATACCTGGCCGTTGCCTCGGCCAGAGTCAGCCCTCCAGCCTCCAGATGCTCCGCTATTTCGGACAACTGGCGAAAGGCGTCCTCGAAGCCGAGTTGGGCGGGGTCAAAGTCTGAGGATTGGCCGTTTCGGGATGTCATATCCAGTGTCTCCGGTGCAGATGCGGGATGGAGGCGGCTATCGCGGCAGCCAAATCAGGCTCCAGAAGGGAAAGTCTAAAACAGCAACGCCGACGCGGGCGGCTGAGTGGTGCCGGACTTGCGTTTCCGTTTCGCAGGGACGGCGGGAGTTTCAGCGGGGACGGAAACTGCGGCGGGCGCTGGCTGCCCCGGCTCGCCGACCACCGCCGGGATCTCGCCGTCGGAAACGGTAATCCGCAGTTCGTCGCCGGAAGACGCCTGCGAGGCGCTCGTCAGCGCCCGCCCGGTGGCAACCAGTTCCACCACGGAAAAACCGCGCAGCAGCGTGGCCTGGGGGTCGAGGCCCCGCAATCGTTGGTTCAAGCCGTCAACTTCCAAGCGTCTTTGCATAGCCATAGAAGCAACCGAGGAACCGGCGATACGAGAAAGGTCGTCTATGCGCCTCCGCCAGGTGCCGGTGTCGGGCAGTCCCGCTTCCATCTGACGCCGCAATCGTTCTATTCCAGTCCGTTCCTGCTGCACCTGGCCGATCAGGTTGCGGCTCATACGCTGGAGCAGGTGGGAGGTGGTTGCCCTCAGGTCGCGGGCGTCGGGGACAATCAGTTCCGCCGCCGCCGAGGGAGTGGGGGCGCGCACATCGGCCACGTAATCGGCGATGGTCTCGTCGGTCTCGTGGCCCACGCCGCTGACCACCGGTGTTCGGCAGGCGTAGATGGCGCGGGCGACGGCCTCCTCGTTGAAGGCCCACAGGTCTTCCAGCGACCCGCCGCCGCGGGCGACTACTATCACGTCGCATCCGCCTTCCCGGTCAAGCAGTTCCAGCGCTGCGGCGATGCTCTCCGCAGCCCCTTCGCCCTGTACCTGGGTCGGGGAAAGCACCAGCTTCGCCAGCGGATAACGGCGGCCCAGCACGTTCTGAATGTCGTGGAAGACGGCCCCAGTGGGCGAGGTCACGACGCCCACCACTTTCGGAAAGGCAGGCAGGAGACGCTTGCGGCCAGTGTCGAAAAGGCCTTCGGACGCCAGCTTCTGCTTGAGCCGCTCCAGCTCCAGGGCCAGTTCGCCGAGACCCTGCGGCGCGACCACGTCCACCATTATGTTGAGGGTGCCGCGCGGCTCGTAGAAGGAAACTCGCCCGTGGGCCGTTACCGACCCGCCGTTGGCCAGCAGGTGAATGCCCCGCTGGCTACGAAATATGACCGCCTGAAGCACGGCCTGGCGGTCCTTGAGGTTGAAGTAGGCGTGGCCGGACGAGGCTACGCTGAGGTTGGAGACCTCGCCTTCGATCCACAAGTCAGCCAGGTGCGGGTCGGCTTCCAGCCCGGTCCGAATGTAGGTTGCAACCTGGCTGACCGTGTAGGTTGGCACTCCGTCAGCTCACGCGCTCGGTGTAGGCCCCAGTGCGGGTGTCCACCCTAACCACCGTTCCCGGCGTGATAAACATGGGCACGTTGACACGCAGGCCGGTTTCCAGCGTGGCAGGCTTGTTGCCGCCCTGCGCCGTGTCTCCCCGGAACGAAGGCGCGGTCTCGGTTACCTCCAGCTCGACGTGAGTCGGCAGGTTGACGCTGATGGCCGAACCATTGTAGAAGACCACCTCGATGGCGGCGTCCTCCTTGAGGTAGCCCAGCGACTCACCCAGAACTTCTGCGGTCAACTCGTACTGGTCGAAGGTTTCCTGATCGAGGAAGTAATAGAACTCGCCGTCCGTGTACAGGTATTGAGTCGGGCGGTTGTCGATGTCGGCGACGGTGAATCCGGTGTCGTAGCGCTGGAAGGTGCGCTCGACCACGGCTCCGCTGAGCAAATTCTTCATCTTGATGCGGGTGACCGGGGCCCGCTGCTGCATCTTGTGTCGCTCGTAATCCATCACCATCCACGGCGCCCCATCGAGTTCGATGACGAGGCCGCGGTTGAGATCGCTGAAGTTTATGCTCATTCCGACCGCCTGTTAGTGTTGGTCTGGCTTCCGGCTTCTCCCTCTCACTGAGAGATATTGGGTGGTGAGGGGCGTTTTCCGCCGCAGCAACTCACCCCCACCCTGACTCCCTCCCGATGGGGGAGGGAATTTCATCTGGCGTCTATTTGGATGCCTTGCTCAGGGGGGTTGCCCCACCCTCTCCGAGAATCACGATGTCTTCGATGCGGACGCCGCCCCAACCGGAGAGGTAAATGCCCGGCTCCACGGTGAACACGGAGTTGACGTCCAGTGGATCGGTGGAGCGGGGGCTGACCCGGGGGTTTTCGTGGACGGCCAGGCCCACGCCATGCCCGAGGCTGTGGCCGAAGTTGTCGCCGTACCCGGCGTCGGCGATGACATCGCGGGCCAGCTTGTCGGCCTCCTCGCCGTTCATGCCGGTCTTGACGTCCCGGATGGCGGTTAGCTGCGCGTCCAGGACGATGTTATAAATCTTGTGGAACATCTCATCCGGCTCCCCCACGATCACCGTGCGGGTAATGTCGGAGCAGTAGCCGCCCACCTTGGCGCCCATGTCGATAACGATGGGCTCGCCGCGCTTGATAACGTAGTCAGTGGGCATGTGATGGGCCATGGCCCCGTTGGGGCCAGCGGCCACGATGGTGTCGAAGCTGATACCGTCGGAGCCGGCGTCGCGCATTGCCATCTCCATCCGCCACCCCACCTCCCGTTCGGTCATGCCCTCGGTGATGGCAGGGCAGACCTGCTCCATCGCCAGGTCAGAGGCGTCAATGGCCCGCTGGAGCAGGGCCAGCTCGTCGGAGTCCTTGATGCTGCGCTGACCGTCGGTCATTTCGGCAACCGGGACCAATTCTATTTGGGAAAGCCCGGAATCCTCGTTGATAGCTTTCATCAGGCTGTTGTAGGTTGACACGGTCATAGCCTGGCTCTCGAACCCCAGCCGCTTCGCCCCGGACTCCTTGAGCTGGGTGAGGAGCCAATCCCAACCGACCCGAACCTGCTCAACATTGAAGTGAACGGCCTGGGCGGTGGCCTGCTCGGTGTACCGGAAGTCGGTGGCCAGATGGGCCCGTTCATCGGTAATGAGCAGGTAACCCGCCGAGCCGGAAAAGCCGGACAGGTAGCGCCGGTTCTCGGCCCCGGAAACCAGGATTGCATCCACTTCCCGTTCGGGCAGCTTGGCGACAAAAGTAGCCAGTCGAGATTGCATCATTGGGACTCTTCCTCCACCAGAGCGGCGAGTATTTCCAAAGCCGCAGTATAGCTTCTCCATCCGAAGCCTGCAATTTGGCCCCGGGCGATGTCGGACAGCACCGAGTGCCGCCGCCAAGCGTCGCGGGCCAGCGGGTTGCTCAAATGCACCTCTACAAAGGGCAGACGGCAGTCTATGAGGGCGTCCTTCAGTGTCAACCCGTAATGGGTGAGGGCGCCCCCATTGACTATCAGCCCGTCAATACGGTCACGCGCTTCCTGGATGCAGTCCACCAGCGCGCCCTCGTGGTTGGACTGGAAGAACTCGACCTCGACCCCCAGTCGGGCGGCAACGGCGCCAATCTCCCCGTTGATCTCTTCAAGGGTCTTGACGCCGTAGAAACCGGCGTCCCGGCGTCCCAGCATATTCAGGTTGGGCCCGTTAAGTATGAGAAATCGAGCCATCGTCTTTTCCCTCAGTCCTCTTCCTGGCCCTCTTCCAGAGGGGAAGAGAAATCAGATACTTCGGGGGGGCGAGAGGGCAGGGTGTCCCCCGGGTCTTCCGTCGTGGCGGCGGGGCGGGCCGCAGGCTCATCGGCGCGGGGGTGATGGGTCAGGTACGCCTCGAGGGCTTCGGCCTTGGTAATATGGGTATAAATCTGGGTGGTCTGGGGGCTGGAATGACCGAGAAGCTCCTGAATCACCCGCAGGTCGGCGCCTCCCTCCAGCATATGCGTCGCGAAGGTGTGCCGCAGCGTGTGAGGATGCACGTCGTCCCGCGTTCCCGCCGCCGAGCCGTGCTTGCGAACCAGGCTTTCGATACTGCGACGGGACAGGCGCTGGCCGTAGCGGTTCAGGAACACGGCATCGGTCTTATCGGCTGGCGCGGCCTCTTCGTCCAGCAGCGGACGGGCCTCGTTCAGATAGCGAGTGAGCGCGTCCTCGGCGGGCTGGCCGTAGAGTGTCTCACGCTCCTTGTTGCCTTTGCCCCGCACTAGGACGGAACGCTGGCCGAAATTGATGTCGGAGAGGTTCATGCCGTGAATCTCCGCCAACCGCACGCCGCACCCGTAGAGCAGCTCCAGGATGGCCTTATCGCGCATACCCAGCGGAGCAGAATCGTCGGGGGCGTCCAGCAGCCGCTCGGCCTCGCGATGGCCCAGGAAAGTGGGCAACGGCTTGGCAACTTTCAGGCGGAAACTTCGCGCCGACGGGACCGGGGTGGAGTGGAACATACCCTCCTGCACCAGGAAGAGGTAGAAAGAGCGCAGCACGGTGAGCTTGCGGGATACGCTGACCCGCTCATATCCCCTGCCGCCTTCGCGGGCCGGGGTGGCCAGCCACGCCAGGTAGCCCCGCAGGGTGGCCCGGTCCATGTCTCTCAAGGACAGGCTTTCCTTCAACAGGTATTCCCGGAAGGCTTGAAGGTCGCTCAGATAAACGCGCTCCGTATTCTCCGAAAGTCCGCGCTGCCCCCGGATGTACCAGGGGAAGCGGTCCCGAAGGGCGTCGAACTCGGCAACGTTATCCGGGGTGTCCGCCCCGGTTTCTTGGGCAGGAAAGCTCCCCCACCCTGCCTCCCCTCCGGAGGGAGGGGGAACTTTCCCAAATGTGCGGCTAGTCGCCAACGCCCACCAACTCCCCGGCCTGGCTCTCGTCCGCCGCCTCGCCCGTGGCCTCCTGTCCCGTGGCCTCCTGCCAACTACAGGAGGTACAGGCGACGGTGTCGCGGTTTTGCTGCGCCATCATCTTGCCGCATTCCGGGCAGGGCTTGGGCACCGGCCGCCGGTTGAGGATGAACTCGCAGGCCGGATAGCGGGAGCAGCCCCAGAAGGGCCGTCCGCCCCGCCCCCGTGCCCGGCGCTCCACCAGGTCGCCGCCGCAGTCGGGGCAGGCCACACCTATCTTGTTGAGGATGGGCTTGGTTCCCTTGCAGTCGGGGTAGCCGGTGCAGGACATGAACCGCCCGAATCGCCCGATTCTTATGACCATCGGCAGGCCGCAGTCGTCGCACACCTCATCGGTCGGCTCTTCCAGCCGCACACGGGGCATGGACTCGGTGGCGTTTTCCATGGCCTGATGGAAGGGGCCATAAAACTCCCCCAGCATGGGCACCCAGCCCCGCTCTCCCCGGGACACGGCATCCAGTTCCTCCTCCATCCCGGCGGTGAAGTCCAGGTTCATAACATCGGGGAAGAATTCGGTCAGCAGGTCGGTTAATGTTATCCCCAGTTTGGTGGGGAACAGACGGCCCTGCTTGCGCTCCACGTAGTAGCGGAACAGCAGCGTCCCAATGGTCGGAGCATAGGTGCTGGGACGGCCGATGCCCCTCTCCTCCATCGCCTTGATGAGCGTCGCCTCGGTGAAGCGGGGCGGCGGCTCGGTGAAGTGCTGATTGGCCTTCAGACCCGCGCAGGCCAGCGGGTCTCCGGCGTCCAGGCGGGGCAGCATCTTGGCGGCGTCGGCGTTGGCGTTCTCATCGCGGCCTTCCAGGTACACCGTGCGGAACCCGGCGAACTTCATCACCGAGCCGGTGGCCCGGAAGTTGTAGACGCTGCCCGATTCCCGGCAGGCCGCGTCAATGTCCACGGTGGTCGCTTCCGACACGGCGTCGGACATCTGGCTGGCCAGCATCCGCTCCCAGACCAGCGTGTACAGCCGGAGTTGCTCCGAATTGAGAAAGGGCTTCAGAGAAGCGGGGTCGCGCAGGATGGAAGTGGGGCGGATGGCTTCGTGGGCCTCCTGCGCCGCCTTGGACCGTCGCGAATAAACTCTCGGCTTGTCGGGATGGTATTCCTTGCCGTAGCGGTCGGCGATGTATTCCCTAGCCTCCGATACTGCCGAAACCGCAACCTGAGTGGAGTCGGTACGCATATAGGTTATGAGACCGACCGGGCCGCCGGCGCCAACGTCCAGCCCCTCGTAGAGCTGCTGTGCCACCGACATGGTGCGCTGGGCAGTGAAGCGCAGCTTGCGCCCCGCATCCTGTTGCATGGTGCTGGTGGTGAATGGGGCCGCCGGGCGCTGGCGCACGTCGCGCTTCCTGACCTCTGCAACGTCGTATTTGGCCCCATCCAGCTCCGCTTCATAGCGACGGGCATCCTCTTCCTTCCCGATGTTGAGGCGTCCCCTCTGTCCCTTCACCGAATGAAGATGTGCGGAGAACTCGACGGTCTCGTCCTCTTTGCGAAGGCGCGCATCAATTGTCCAGGATTCCACCGGAACGAAGGCTTCGATTTCCCGCTCCCGGTCAACCACCATGCGAAGGGCCACCGACTGCACCCGCCCGGCGGACACGCCCCGCTGCACCCGCTTGCGGAGCAACGGGCTTATCTGGTAGCCGACCAGCCGGTCAAGGATGCGCCGGGCCTGCTGGGCGTTCACCAGTTGCATATCGATTTCGCGGGGATGGCTGAAGGCTTCTTCTACGGCGTCCTTGGTGATTTCGTGGAAGACCACCCGCTTTGGGGGCGCTGTACGGCCATCCCAGTCGGCCGCCTCCCGCAAATGCCAGGAGATGGCCTCGCCCTCGCGGTCGGGGTCGGTGGCGAGGTAGATGTCATTGGCAGAGGCCCCGGCGGCCTTGAGTTGGTCGATCAGGTCCCGTTTGTCCTTCACCACCTCGTAAGAAGGCGCAAAGTCTTCCTCGATGTTGACGCCAAAGCGCCACTGGGGCAGATCGCGCACGTGCCCCTGGGAGGCGGTGACCACGTATTTGTCGCCCAGAATCTGGCCGACGGTGCGGGCCTTGGCCGGAGACTCGACAATGACCAGGTCCTTACCTTTGGTCCTGATGGGCGCAACGCGAACCGACGGCTTTTTGCCTTTCCCCGATGCGCGGGCTGTGATCTTGCCGCTCTTGGTCCCGGCTGCGGCCCCGGGCTTCCTGGTTGCCACGGTTTTCTTTCCGCTGGTGGCGGAAGCTGCGGACTTCTTGCCGCCGGCGGTGGAAGACGTGGACTTCCTGCCCACAGAGCCTTTGCTTGCGGCTGATTCAGATTTATCTGCCATGTTTCACCTCAACAGAGGAGGCCCGGACATAGTGCATACTGCCTACCTGCGTAACCTTCCCTTTCAGTTCCAGCAACGTCAACATACTCGTGATGGATGCTATGGGAAGCCCGGATTGGCGGCACAGGTCATCAACGTGTGCCGGATCGCCGGTGAGATGCGCCAGAAGCGCAATCTCTCCATCGTCCAGGTCTTCCGGTGCCTCTTCCGTTCTCGTATCTACTCTCTCCGAGGTCTCGTCCAACTCCAAGGCGTCTTGCCGGCGCCGGACACCGCCGGAATACTGGCCCACATCCGGCAGGTTCAATTCTTCCAGAACATCGGTATAGTCGGCAACCAGTTTAGCGCCCTCTTTGATCATTCGATTAGTGAACCGGCTGGCGGGGGAGAATATGCTGCCGGGGACGCAGAATACTTCGCGGTCCTGTTCGAGGGCCTGTTGCACCGTCCAGCGAGTCCCGCTGCCCTCGGCTGCCTCCACCACCACCGTACCCAGCGACATGCCGCTGATCAGGCGGTTGCGGCGGGGGAAGTTGCGGGCGTCGGGGCGGACGCCCAGACGATGCTCGCTGACCACCGCGCCCTTGCTCTGAATCTGCCGGAAAAGACCGGAGTGTTCCTTGGGATAAACGGAGTCCAGCCCTCCGGCGACCACGGCGATGGTCCTTCCTCCGCATTCCAGTGCGGCCCGGTGGGCCGCGCCGTCGATTCCCAGGGCCAGTCCGCTGACCACCGTGATGCCCGCCGACGCCAGGTCGCGGCTGAGGACTGCGGCGGCCTCCCGCCCGTAGGCAGTGGGGTTGCGGGTTCCCACTATGGCGACGGAGCACTCGTCTTCCGGCATTATCGTTCCCACGTAATATAGCACTGGCGGCGGGTCGGCAATCTGCTTGAGGCGGGGCGGATAGTCGTCACAGTTCCAGTTGGTCGCGCTAACCCCGGCCAGCGCCAGCGACTCCATACTGTCGTCGGGGTCAGCCTGTTGCCGGGCCGCTACGACTTCCTGGGCCGTCCGGGAGTCCAGTCCCGCATCCCGCAACTGGGACTCGCCAGCCCGCCAGGCGCGCTCCAGGTTGCCGAAGTAGGACTCCAGGCGACGGAAGCGAGCAGTACCAATTTGGGGAATCGCGCTCAACGCCACCCAGTATTTCAGTTCATCCATGCCGCCGATTCTAGCACAAGGCAAAAAACCCCAACAATGCGCCCGGCGTCACTCTCAGGGCCTTTAAGTTCTCCATCTCTCCCCTCGGGGGGTAACTTCCCTGATTAAATGGATTGAATGCAAGCCCTGGGCCACGCTTCGATGCCCTATTGTAGCCCTTGATTCCCAAGGAACGGGGCGTCCCAGACCTCGTTCCTTATTTCGTTGACAACGCAAAACGAGCGGTGTATAGTCCATCAACTTAGACCTCCGCAATGTATTGGGTTGGATAGTTGGGCCGTGTGAAGCGCTCAGAGGCACTGGCCGGGCCGTCCATGGGGAAGCAACCCGAAGCTGTCATGACCGCCGCAGTCAAACATTCCGATTCAATTTGGGATTCCTCATTTCCCCCTTCGGCAGCCCTTTTTCTTTTTCCTTTGAACCCTGCGGGCTTGCGGTTGTCTGCCAATCTTTTCCGCTCCTCACAGTGAGCTGGGAGGACTCCCTTTATGCAAATGCGAGATTTCGTGGTTCGGTTCGCCGGTGAAGGCGGACAGGGTGTGGTGACTTCCGCTGAGGGCTTGGCGCAGTCGTCAACCCAAATGGGCTATCATGCCCTGACTTTCGCCACTTTCCCTTCACAGATTTTGGGCGGCCCAACTTGGACACAGGCCCGAATCTCGGTTGACCCGGTAATGGCTCCCGGAGACGACGTTGACGTCTTGGTGGCCTTCAACCAGGAAGCCTACGACAGCCATGTCGCCGACCTTCGGGAAGACGGAGTCGTCATCTTCAACTCCACCGAGTTCGAGTTGGAAGGCGACTCACGGGCCTTCGGCCTCCCGGTCGAAGAACTGGCTCGCTCTACGGGCAATAACCGAGCCGCCAACATGGTCATCATTGGCGCCTTGTCCCACTTGGTGAATATGCCCCACGAGTATCTGGAAGAGTTCGTGGAACAACGCTTTAGCCGGGGACGTGAAGGCGACGATGAGGTTATCCGCTCCAATATCCAGGCCCTGCGCCTGGGCCGGGATCACATCGCCCTCAGCGGCCTCAACCTCGGCGATCTGGCTCCGGCGCAGAAGCCCGATTACCAGCAGTTGATTTTGAAAGGCAACGAAGCGCTGTCGCTGGGCGCCATCGCAGGTGGGCTGGACTTCTACGTCGGTTACCCCATCTCCCCGGCCACGCCCATCCTCCTGTACATGGAGCGCAACCTGGTGGGCAAGGACCGTTTCGCCTACCAGGTGAGTTCGGAAATCGAATCCATCACCGCGCTTCTGGGCGCCGGGTTCGCCGGTAAGCGGGCAATGACCGCCACCGCCGGTCCGGGCGTATCCCTGATGAGCGAAGGGCTGGGACTGGGTTGGGTTGCCGAGATTCCTCTGGTGGTGGTTAACGTGCAGCGCGGCGGCCCGGCCACCGGCCTGCCCACCAAGACCGAGCAGTCCGACCTGATGAGTTGTATGTTCCCGGCCCATGGCGATGTGCGTATGCCTGTCATCGCCGTGGGAACGGTGGAAGAGTGCTTCTACGGCGCGGTCAAGGCTATCGAGTGGGCCGAGAAGTACCAGGGGCCGGTGATACTGATGTCGGAGATGGCCTTGGCAGAACGGGCCCAGAACATCCCCAAGCCCGACCTGAGCAAGATCAAGCCGGCCAGGCGTCTGGTCTACGAAGGCAACAACGGTTACAAGCGCTATGCTGGCTACGAACTGTCGCCCATGCCGCTGCCCGGCGGCCCCGGCGCCTACGTGGCCAACGGCAGCGAGCACGACGACATCGGCGACACGACTCACCTGCCGGAACGCCACATCCAGATGACGCAGCGCCGGTTCAGCAAGATCAAGCTGCTGGAAGAAGACGACTACGAGCGCGAGGGCACGGAACATTCCGTTGGCATCCTGCCGTGGGGCGGAAGCAAGGGTCCGGCGCGGGAAGCCTATGAGATACTCAAGCGACAGGGCGCTCCGGTGAGCTGGTACTACACCATGTTCCTGAACCCCCTGCCGCCCAAGCTCCTCGAGGAACTCAAACAGAAGGATTTGGTAATCGTCCCTGAGCTCAACTACCAAGGTCAGTTCTCGCAGATTCTCAGGGGCCTTGGGGTTAAAGCCGAGTCCATCACACAGTACACCGGTCTGCCATTCAAGGCGCGTACGCTGGTGGAGCGGGTTTCCGAAATGACGAACTTCCGGTTGACGGAGGCTGTAGGGGTATGAGCAAGAAAAACCCTGAATACGATTTCAAATGGTGCCCCGGGTGCGGCGATTTCGGAGTGCGCCGGGCCTTGGAACTCGCCATGATTGACCGGCTGGAAGAGACCGGTCTGCCCATGGAAAACAACGTGGTGGTGGCCGGCATCGGCTGTTCCGGCAACTTGGTCCACCTGTTGGAGGGCGACCAGCCCTACGGAATGCACGGCATACATGGCCGCTCCCTTCCCATCGCGCTGGGCGTGAAGATGGCTCGTCCTGAGTTGAACGTGGTGGTGGTGGCCGGGGATGGCGACTTCCTCAGCATCGGCGGCGAGCATATCGGCCCCCAGGCAGCGCGGAACCTGAACATCACCGCTGTCATCATGGACAACGGCGTCTACGGCCTGACCAAGGGCCAGAGTTCGCCGACGACCAAGCTGGGCGTCATCACAAGCTCCACGCCCTACGGCAAAATTGAAAGCCAGATCAACCCTTTGGAGTTGTACCTCACCCTCGGCGTCTCCTACGTGGCCTCGGGGTTCTCTGGCCAGCCGAGGCCGTTGTCACGTCTCATCAAGCAGGGGATGGAACATCCGGGGTTCTCCATCGTCCACGTGCAGTCGCCCTGCACCACCTACAACGACACCTTCGAGGAACTGAAGGGCAACCCGCGCAAGGGCATCGAGCCGAGCCTGTGGGACGTGCCGGACGAACACGACGCCAGCAGCAGGGGCGCGGCCTACGACCTGCTGCAGCGCGACGGCCTGCCGGTGGGTGTGGTCTATAACGACGAGTCCCGCCCCTCGCTGGATCAGCGCGTCGATCACATACGGGACACCGCGCGCGCGCGCTCCGCCGAGGAGCTCATGTCCGCCTTCGAGTTCTAGGGCAGGGTGTAAGGCGAGCAAACTTGAAAACCCCCGCCGGATCGGCGGGGGTTTTCAAGTTGCCCCTCAGAGTGTGGCGTCTTTCAATGGCGCCCCATCTACAAGTACAAGCTCAGCAAAGTTCAGGCAGAATGGTTGGACGAAGGCTGTTCCTGCGGCGGAGGCGGAGGCTCATCGAAGGGTTGGCCGGCAGCCCTTGCTTCCTCGGCCCGCTTGGCCCAAGCCTCCCATCTCTGGCGCTCTGCCTTGCGGCCTTCTTCCCGGCCTTCTTCTCGGCCTGCCTCCAACCCCTTCTTAAGAGCCTCTCCCTGCCTCTCTTCGTGTTCTTCCCTCAGCTTCCTGAGACGCGCCATTGCTATTACCATGTAAACTATACCCTCCACGGCGGCAAAGATGGTGAATGTGACCGCAACCGCCGAGCTTATTCCCTGGCCGATTGACACTACGGTCTCCGGCCATGAATCTTCCGTTCTGTAAGATACTTCGTACCAGGTGTCCAGCCCGGTCAGGGCCAAGAGCAAAAGGACATACGGGATCAGATACCGGAGGTCATATTCTCTAAACATATCGACGCCGGGGGCCACCCCAGATCGATGTTCAGAGTGACCCGAAGTTATGGCTCTAATCCACCCCTGTCAACCCTTGATGAAGGGTATGGCAAAAATGACGCTTTCAGGCCGGCGTCTTCCGCCACTGCGCCCGCAATCCATTTGGGGCGCTAGGTCGCTGTGCCAAATCCGGGCTGTTCGTCCACCTGGTCCTCAAGGTCGATGTACTTGGATGGGCATTTCACCAGGATTTCGTCGGCATGGAAGACGCCCTCGGCGTTGTAGCTCCCTTCCAATATGATTTCCGAATGAGGGTTGAAGAACAGGTCGGGCAGTACCCCATCGTAACTAGCCACCAACAGAGCAGATCCGGAGCTTTCGCCATCCTTGTCGGTCAACTGGAAGTGGGATAAGGTTGACTTCTCGCCCCGGTCGAAGGTGCCTTCCACCAGTATGCCTGAAACCCGCACCATCTGGCCGTCGTGAATCTCGGTCTTGCTGTTAAACTCGCTAACCGTCAGGAAGAAGCGCGTGTTCTCGCCAAAAGCCGCCCATATCATAAACACCAAGGCCAATATCACCACACCAGCCACGATGATGAAACGGGTGCGGTTGGAACGAGATTCAGGAGCGCCTTCGTCTTGCAGGTCTGCGGCCCTAGCTTCCAATTTTATCTCCAGCGGGGCGGTCCCGCCATTTCGGACATTGTGATAATGATAACAAATCGCACACTAGCTGCCAACGCGGTTGCGGCGCCTTGAGCGTCGAAAGGTCCGGTGTAGCCATCACCGTTGAGGGACTGGAAAAGAGCTACCGGGAATGGCCGGTTCTCTGGAGTCTGGACCTGACGGTACCGTGGGGAGAATCGTTGGCGCTTTTCGGAGCCAATGGCGCGGGCAAGACCACCCTGCTGCGCATCCTTTCCACCAGTGTGCGGCCCGATGCCGGATTGGTGCGTATTGCGGGCCGCGACCTGCGCCGCCACACCGCCGAAGCGCGGCGGCGCATTGGTGTGGTAGGACACCGCAGTTTCCTTTACGAAGATCTCACGCCCCGGGAAAACCTCAACTATTACGCCCGGTTATATGGCATCAAAGACCGTGAGGCCCGGGTATCCGAGGCACTGGAGCGTGTCGGACTGAGCAGTCGCGCCCACCACCGGGTACGCACACTGTCCAACGGGATGCAGAAGCGCGCCGCCATCGCCCGCGCCATCCTGCACCAGCCCGACGTGCTTCTGCTGGACGAGCCGGAGGCGGGCCTGGACCGTATTTCGCGCAGTATGCTGGGGGAATTGCTGGCCGACTGGACTACGGAAGGCCGCTCTGTAGTCCTGACCACTCACGATATTGACCTGGGCCTGGCCTGGGGCCATCGCGCCGCGGTCTTGGCAGGGGGGCGGCTGGCCTTCCCCGAGGGCGGCGCGACGGAGATCCAGCACGCGCTGTCCCAATCAGAATCACTGCGGAGCAGGCCATGAAGGGGCTACTGGGGCCGATGGCCACGATGATCTGGAAGGACATAGTGCTGGAAGTGCGGTCGCGGGAGTTGGTGGTCTCCGTCATCGTATTCGGCCTGCTGGTAGTAATAGTGTTCAGCTTCGCCCTGGACCTTGAACCCGGCCGCTCAGACAGGCTGGCGCCCGGCATACTGTGGGTGGCCTTCGCTTTTGCCGCCACCCTGGCGATGAACCGGGCCTTTGTACGTGAGCAGGAGGCCGGAGCCCTGGAAGGTCTGCTGCTGTCGCCGGTGAGCCGCGACGCCATCTTTCTGGCCAAGTCGGCAACCAGCTTCATATTCATGCTGCTCGTGGAAGCGGCCCTGCTCCCGGCCTACTCGGTGATGCTGGATTTCTCCGCCCTTTCCTGGGCATTGGGGGCGACCATCGTACTGGCGACGCTGGGATTCTCGCTGATCGGCACGTTGTTCTCTGCGTTGGCGGCGCAGACCCGTTCGAGGGAAATAATGCTGCCGGTGCTATTCTTCCCCATAGTGCTGCCGGTCATCCTGGCCGCGGTGGAGGCGTCCACCCGCGCCGTGGGCGGGGAGACATTCGTCGGCCTGGGCAGATGGCTGCCGCTGATTGGGGTCTTTGATGCGCTGTTTCTGGTAATATGTCCGTGGGTTTTTTCATTCGTGGTTGAGGACTGAAAATCTTGGAAGATATCGAAAGGGGCGTGCGGCGCACCGGCGCATACGCAGCGAAACCCGGCTGGAGGCTGACCCCGAGAACGGCTGTGGGCATCATCGCGGGCATTCTGCTGCTGGTTGACCTTTACATGATTTTCATGGTGGCGCCCACCGACGCAAACCTGGGCAACGTGCAGCGCGTTTTCTATCTGCACGTTCCCATCGCCCTCATGTCCTTCCTGGCTTTCTTCATCGTATTCGTGGGCAGCGTGATGTACCTGGCAAAGCGGAGCAGCCGGTGGGACAGCATGGCTCTGGCTGCCGGCGAAGTGGGCGTGGTGTTCGTCACATTAGCCTTGATTACCGGCGTCATCTGGGCCAAGCCCGTGTGGAACGTGTGGTGGACCTGGGAGCCGCGCCTCACCACGACGCTGGTGCTGTGGCTCATCTACGTCGGCTACCTGATGGTGCGCGCCTACGCGCCCAACCGGTCAAAGGCGGCGGTGTACTCGGCGGTGGTGGGCATCATCGGGTTCGTAGACGTTCCCATCGTCTACTACTCGGTGCAGTGGTGGCGCTCCATCCACCCACAGCAGGTGGTGGGGCCCCTGGCAGAGAGCGGTTCTATAAGCAGTACGATGTCCATAGTGCTGCTGGTGTCGTCCATCGCCTTCCTGTTCTTCACCGCGTGGCTCATACTGGAACGCATGGCGGCTCGGGACGCCGAGGATGAACTGGGCCGGATCCGTCTTGAGTTGCGGCGGGCCGGGCATTCCGCCGACGCCTAGACCAAAACCTCAGCAGCGCCAGCTTACTGGTGGGCGCCGCTGAACTGAGTGGAAATATGATTCCGTTGCTTCAGACCGACCTGCCCCCGTCCAACCTGTCCTATCTCCTGGCCGCTTTCATAGTGACGGGGGTGGTTTTTCTCGGCTACATATTCTTCATCTTCCGCCGCCGACAGGAAATGCAGAGCGAGATCGGCCGCCTGCTCAGCGCGGCTGAGGAAAAGGAAAGCGCCGGCAGGGAACTCCCCTGACCCGGCGCTTCCAGGTTGTCTATTAAGCGTCAGCCGTCTCTTTGGGGATTCACCCTCACCCTGGCCCTCTCCCCCATGGGAGAGGGGTCTGCTTTGGTGAGGTACGTTCTCCTGCTACCTGCCCGTGGGATGGTTCTGGTAGCGGTCGCGGAGCGCCTTCTTGTCAAACTTGCCCACGCTGGTCTTGGGGATTTCGTCAATGAACACCACGTCGTCCGGCATCCACCAGGATGCGAAGCGAGGACGGATGAAGTCCAGCACCTCGTCCTTTTGCAGGCTATCCCGGTAGTCGGCATTGGGAACGACGCAGGCCAACGGCCGCTCCTGCCAGGTGGGGTGCGGCACGGCGATGACCGCCGCCTCCAGCACACCGGGGTGGGCGATGATAGCGGTCTCGAGGTCCACTGAGGAGATCCACTCGCCCCCGCTCTTCACCATGTCCTTGACGCGGTCACCAATCTGGATGTTGCCCAGCTCATCCACGGAAGCAATGTCGCCGCTGTGATACCAACCGTCTATGAAAGTCTCCTCGCTGCGCGGGTCGTTCAAATACTCTGAGGCAATCCACGGACCGCGGAACAGCAACTCGCCGCGCTGCTCGCCATCCCATTCCAGATCGACGCCGTTCTCGTCAACCAGCCGCATCTCCACTCCGTACACCGGCGCACCCTGCTTGCCCTGCTCGGCGAATCGCGCGTCGCCTTCCAGCCCGTCCAGTTGGCTGGGCAGCCGGTTGTAGGAAACCAGGGGTGAGGCTTCGGTCATTCCGTATGCCTGAACCAGGTCAACGCCCAGCCGTTCCTTGAAGGCCTGAATCATGCTGACGGGCACCGCCGAGCCGCCGCTGACTACGGCTCGCAGACTGGAAAGATCGAATTCTTCCTCGGTACGGGCCAGGAAGTCCAGCAGGCCCACCCAAATGGTCGGAACGCCGAGGCTGATGGTAACCCGCTGTTCGCTGATGAGGCGGCAGACGGCAGCGGGATCGGGACGAACTCCGGTCAGAACCTGGGTCGCCCCGGTCATGGTGGCCGAGTACGGCACGCCCCAACTGTTGGCATGGAACATCGGCACCACGGCCATGACCACGTCGCGCTCCCGCACTCCGGCGGCGTCGGCGCTGCATTCCATCATGGCGTGCAGTATCTGGGCGCGATGGGTGTAGGTCACCCCCTTGGGCCGTCCGGTGGTGGCGGACGTGTAGCACAGTCCCGCCGGGTCATTCTCATCCAGAGGCGGCACGGCAAATTTGTCCGGCGCATCGGCCAGCAGTTCCTCGTAGATATGGGCCGAAGGGAGAGATGTCTTGAAACCGGCATCGCCGGTCATTATGACGAAATGCTCCACCGTCTCCAGTTGCGACGCCAGCGGCTCCAGTATGGGAACGAGGTCGGGGTCAACCAGCATGACCTTGTCGCCTGCGTGGTTGACGATATACGTCAGGTCGTCGGGAGAGAGGCGTATGTTGGTGGTGTGAGTGACAGCCCCCATGGTCGGCGGCGCAAAATACGCCTCAAGATGCCTGAACGTGTTCCAGCCGAAGGTGCCAACCCGGTCGCCCTTGCCCACGCCCAAGCCGGCCAGCGCATTGCACAGACGGTTCACGCGCCCCTTCAGGTCCCGGTAGGTGTAGCGGTGAACCCCGTCGCCTTCGCGGGAGATGATTTCCTTCTTGGGGAAGTAGATACTGGACCGGTCCAACAGCCCCGGAACCAGAAGCTGGTAATTCATCATGGCGCATTGCCTCCGTCGCTGGAAATAGTGGGAGTTCAGGCGCTTTCTACGGCGACATTATGCTGACGCCGCCGTCCACAGCCCAAGTCTGGCCGGTAATGTAGGCCGCCGCCGGGGACGCCAGAAACACGCAGAGGTAGCCGGGTTCCTTCAGACCGCCCAAACGGCCCAGTAGCACCTGTCCCTTCGCCTGCTCCTGCCGGGACTGGTAGTCTTCCGCCGACATCTGGCCGGGGTCGGGGAAGTAGCCGGGGGCGACGCAGTTGACGCGCACGCCGTAGGGCGCCCACTCCTGGGCCAGGCTCTCGGTGAAGCGCATAGAGTGCGCCCGTGATGGACACCCCAGCGATGGCACCGCGTGTGCGGGGAAACGGCACGACCTCGAAAGGACGCGAAGCCGGAGATTGGACTACCCCCGCATGTGCGGGGAAATAGCCGGTAGGGCAATGGGCGACGCGGCAACCCTGAAACGCCTCGGTCAGGTTTACGTCAACCACGAAGCGCCATTCTTCCTCGCTCATCCCTTCCGAGCCGTCGGGCAGGGTGGCCACCGGCTTTCGGATGGCGTCGCCGACGCAGTTGACCAGCGTGTCCACCCGCCCGAATTCGCGCAGAGTATCGGCGGCGATGCGCTCCATGTCGGCTGTCTTGGTGGCGTCGCCGGTCAGCGGCAGGGCCGCGCGGCCCAGGGCGCGGACTTCCCCGGCGACCTGTCCCACGGTGGCGGCGGAGAGGCTGGTGATAGCCACGTCGGCCCCGGCCTCGGCAAAGGCCAGGGCGATACCCTTCCCGATACCCCGTCCGGCGCCCACCACCAAGACTCTCTGGCCGCTTATGTCGAATTCAGGCAGGCTCATTGATCAATTCCCTCCAGTCGTCCCAGATGGTAGGGGATACCCGGATTGCCTTGGATTCGCCCCAGGATTCACGGCGCGAAAGGCAGCCGGTCACCGGGCAGCGGTTGCACTCCGGCGCTCTGACGCAACAGACCTGCCCATGCAACCGGAGAATCTCGTGTATGTCCACCATCCCGATTGCAAGATCAGAAAATTGCTGTGAGTGCATAAGATAGACGCTTTTCAGGCCCTCGCGCAATGGCGCGGGCACGGGGCGCGGCCCGCCGGGTTTCCCGAGGCCGAACACCCGCTTCAGCACCCGGACACAGTTGGCGTCCAGAGGCAGGCCGTCATCGCCCCAGCCATAAGCCAGGACGCATTCGGCTATTTTGTCCCCCACACCCTTTATTCGCAGCGGTTCCTCCCGGTCTCTAAACCAAAGCCAATGCGGGATGTACATTTTGCGGACAGCCATTCGCAGTCAGGGTTCGCGCCTCGACCGCAGGGGCGGGTTTCAAACCCGCCCCTACCAGTGGACCGCCCGTGCGCCGGCGAGTCCACCTGCAATGAAACGCTACCTGGCATAAATGCGCATTTCACCTTGGATTTGGTTTAGAAGTCCCGTCCGCCAGCTCGTGGGCCATGGAAGCAACTATAGGCAACTGCCCAAGGCGCACGATGCCCCCCGCGCGCTCCGCCGCGGTCTCCCGACACTCGGCCAGAGCGGCGGCATCGAGAAACCGGCGAAAGAATTTGCGGCACATCTCAACCAGCAGCCCCTACCGGGTGCGGGCGCTGAGACCGAACAGCGCCAGCGCCCGGTAGGGACTGCGGTGCTGCCCGCACTCCGCCCACAGGAAAGACTCCCAGATGAAGCCCTGATAGGCGTCCTTCAATTCTGTCAAGAGCCGCAGTATCCGGTTTGCCGGGAGGCCGGTCATGCCTTTGCTCCGCTTTGACGCTGCCCTACGACGTAGGTATCATTTCGGCGGGACCTACGCCATTTTACTATTGCTGTGAAGCAGGGCGGAATCTGACCCCGCCCTCGTTATTGCGTTTCACGGAATTGCGTTTCACGGAGGAAAAGCGATGAAAGCGGTCTATATTAACGAACACGGCGGCACGGACAAGCTGGTATATGGAGACCGGCCCGAGCCGGAGGTCGGCCCCGGCGAAGTAATGCTCCGGGTCAGGGGCAGCGCCCTGAACCACCTTGACCTCAACCTGCGGGAGGGACGCACCTACAACGGGCCGCTGCCCCGGATCATGGGCTGCGACATTGCCGGGGAAGTGGCGGCCATCAGCCCCGCGGCCCATACCTCGCTGCAAGTCGGTGACCGGGTCATACTGAACAACCGCGTCACCTGCGGCAACTGCGAGCACTGCCGAATGGGCAACGACCAGTGGTGCGGCAACCAGAAGCGCCTCGGCGTTGACCTGGACGGCGGCCATGCCGAGTACATCACCGCCCCGGCGATCAACGCCCACATCATCCCCGACTTGATGGACTTCACCGAGGCCGCCACCCTGCCCATCGCGGCGCACACCGCCTGGCACTGCCTGGTGACGCAGGCGCAGATCAAGCCCTGGGACGATGTGCTGGTGCAGGCGGCAGGCAGCGGAGTGGGCAGCATGGGCATCCAGATTGCCAAGATGATGGGCGCCCGCGTCATCACCACTGCCGGCAGCCAGTGGAAGCTGGACACGGCGCGGGAGTGGGGCGCCGACGAGGTGATCAACTACCGTGAAACTCCCAACTTCAGCGACCGAGTGAAGGAACTCACCGATGGGCAGGGGGTTGACCTGGTCTTCGACTGCGTGGGCGCCGACGTCTGGGAGCAGAATCTGCTGTCGCTCAAGAGCGGCGGGCGCCTGGTCATTACGGGCGTAACCTCCGGGGCGCGGGCCGACCTGAACCTGTCGCTGCTCCAGGGCAAGCCACTGCACCTGATGGGCAGCGGCGGGCGCAGCAACCGCACCTTCGCCGACTTCATGAAGGTGGTGCGCAACGGCTCCCTGCGCGGCATTCCCGGCCGGGTGTTCCCACTGGACGACGTTGGATCCGCCCACCAGGCCATGCACGACCGGGACTTCTACGGCAAGATCGTGATTGAGAGCTAAGCGGCAATAGCTGACCCGCAGGAAGGATTGTCTGAATCAGGATTGGCCGGATTTTAGGATTCTCAGGATGGGAATATCCTGAAAATCCTCCCATCTTGAGAATCCTGATTCAGACAATCCTCGCCCCGCGCCAGCTCGGTAGCCAACGGGCAGGCCACAAGGTAAAATTTATCTGCCTAACAGCAAGCACATCATCCGCAAAGGAGCAATCAATGAAAATCGCCAGGTATGAAGCACACGGGGATATTCACTACGGGGTCGTCGACGGCGACAATGTGACCGCCATTGACGGAGACATTTTCGGGCAACATTCCCTGACCGACCACGTCCACAAGCTGTCCGACGTAAAGCTGCTGGCGCCGGTGGTGCCGGGCAAGATTCTGGCCATGGGCCTGAACTACACCAGCCATGTCGGTGACCGGCCCGCTCCCGAATACCCGATGATCTTCCACAAGACGCCCACCAGCGTCATCGGCCCGGAGGACGCCATCGTTCGCCCCAAGGAAGTCCAGCGGTTCGACGCCGAGGGCGAAATGGTGGTGGTCATCAAGGATACCTGCCGCTACGTCAGTAAGGAAGACGCCCTGAACCACGTTCTCGGCTATACCTGCGGCAACGACGTATCGGCCCGCGACTGGCAGCGCAAAGACCGCAATGAGAACAACTCCGACTGGTGGCGCGCCAAGTCCGCCGATACCTTCTCGCCCATGGGCCCGTGGATCGAGACCGACACCGACCCCCACAACCAGCACCTGCAAACGCGGGTCAACGGCAATACGGAACAGGATGAGTCCACCGCCCACCTGATTTTCGACGTGCCAACGATGATCGAGTTCATCACCCGCTACGTCACCCTGAACGCGGGCGACTGCATCTTCACCGGCACCCCCGGCACAACCCAGGACATGACCGACGGCGCCGTCTGCGAGATAGACATCAGCGGCATAGGCGTCCTCCGCAACCCGGTAAAGCTGGAAGCGTAGTTTCATAGCATATTTGCCCAGACCAATAACACGGGCAAATTGCATTGCAAGCGCCGACGGTTGTATCATGAAGCTGTCGGCGCAAGACATCAAGGGATACAGATTAGCAAGAGGGAATTTGTGGAAATCGTTTCCATAATCAATTACAAGGGCGGGGTGGGCAAGACAACAATAACCGCTAATCTGGCAGCTGAACTGGCTTGGCGAGGTTATGAGGTTCTGCTGATTGATATGGACCCTCAAGCCAGCCTTACTTTTTCATTTTTCACTGTGGAATTTTGGGAGTAAAATTAAGCCAATAACAAGACCATTCGCAACTGGTATGATGCGTATATTGACGAAGACCAGACTCTTGCGTTGTCTTCTCTGATTGTTAGCTTGAGGAGAATCAACCAAATAACTAAAGGGAATGTTAGTATCATTTGTTCTCACCTATCCTTGATCAACATTGATTTGGAGTTAGCAACTAGACTTGCTGGCGCAAGTCCGCGCCAGAGCCGAAATAATTTTCTGAGACTACATTCAAGACTGCTCAACGGTCTGATGTCTGAAGAAATACGTGATTTGTATGATTTTATGCTAATTGACTGTCCTCCAAATTTCAACATTGCAACAAAAACGGCAATTGTTGCCAGTGACAGAGTTTTGGTGCCGACAATTCCAGATCAATTATCAATTTTGGGAATTGGAGAACTTCAGCGACATATAGGTGAACTCGTTACGGATTTCAACAAGTACGCTGATCAACAAATTTCGCCAACGCATAGTACGATAAATCCGTCAATAATGGGCATAATTCCCACAACGGTCCAAATTTATGCTGACGGGCCTATCAGCACACAAGCTTCGTTCATCACAAGAATCAGAGACATGAATTTGCCTGTGTTTGATACGTACATCAGGCGAAACCACTCCAAATATGGAAGTGCACCACAGTACGGAGTACCTGTAGTTCTACAATCCGCTTCCGGGTCAACATACCTACCAGTTCGGGATGAGCTAGAGGCGTTGGCTACCGAGTTCCTCAGGCGGGTTTGATGGAGTAGGGCATCATGAGGGAATCCCTTCAAACGACATCCAAACTGTTCTCAGTGATTTTCGACACACTAAGTTCACTGAATGACCACGAAATTGGCCTGCTCATTCAAGGCAAGGCAACGCTCTGTGTCGTCGAAAAAAATAAGGCCAAGAAAGCAAGTCCGATAGACGATTCTTGCTTGGATGAAGTCATATCCGACACGGCCCGAAAACTCAACGCCGCTGAGTCCCGTGAAGCTGCGGTGGATTTGTTGGCTTCCATAAATCAACCGCGGAAAAGAGATTACCTGTTGCGCCTTGCCAGGACTTGCGGCGTCAGAGTAGAGTCGAAGGACAGCATAGCGATAATCGAACGGAAATTGGTTGAGAACGTAGTCGGCCCCCGCCTAGACTCGGACGCCATCAAGAAAGTGGCTTTCTGAAATCGAGAGGATCAAGGCAGATACACCCGCCGCAATGTCCCGGCGTCCCCAGCCATTATCTCCGCAATCCTTGGCGACAGGCCGCGAAAGTCGTCTGCTGCTGCCGAGATTAGTCTCCCGGACAGCGCTCCGCTCTCGCCCGACGCCAGCCAAACTGCCAATTCCGCGCAATCGTCAATTGGCGCTCCACCACCAGAAAGCACCCTCTGACCTAGCCCGTGGATGAAGTCCGCCCCTGCCTCTGCCGCCTGCTCCGTCATTTTCTCCCACATACTGGTGTGCACCGACCCGGGGCCAAGCGCGTTGACGGAGATGCCTTGACCCTCCAGTTCCTGCGCCAGCACCTCGGTCAGGCGCACTACGGCTACCTTGCTGGAGCAGTAGGCCGACATATTGCTCCAGGCGTTGGCCGCGCCTGCGCCGGACAGGTTGATGATCCTGCCGCCTCCCTGCTCCAGCATAACGGGGATGACGGCCCGGCAGACCAGGAAGGTGCCGGTGAGGTTGACATTGATGGTGTCCACCCATTCGGCGATGTCGTTGTCCTGCAACGGGCCGATAGGGCCGGAGATGCCCGCGTTGTTGACCAACACGTCTATGCGACCGAAGCGCTCCACGGTGGCCTGTGACAGCCGTTCCGTATCCGCCTGGCTGGTGACGTCGGTGGGGACGGCAATGGCCTCCGCGCCGATCTCCGACACCGCAACGACCGCATGTTCAAGCTCGGACTCGCTGCGGGACGCCAGCGCCAGCCGCGCGCCCTCGCGGGCGTAGGCCAGGGCGATGGCCCGCCCGATGCCGCGCCCCGCGCCGGTAATGACTGCAACCTGCCCTTCCAGTTTCATTGCATATCCTCGCTGGAACTATTGATTGTCTAACCCATGCCCGGCCGCCACGGGAAGACCAACCCTTCCGTCCGGTATTCCGGTGGCCAGACGATCGCCTTGCGCCCCCGTCGCCACTGAACAAGCAGCGCAGGCTTTCCGATGGGCCTCCCCGTATCCGCGTCAATGCGGAATCTACCGTAGAACGTCGTGAAGTCCAGCGATGCTGCTGTTTGGCGCAGCGCAGCATCATCCAAGCTGTCGCACTCCTCGACGCAACGCTGGATCACGACGCCGACAGCGTAGGCTTGGGCCATCGGATAGTCAATGACCGGATACCCTTCGCGCGCCAGTGACGCTTGCACCTCGGCAACGCCGGGGCCAAAGTCCACGTCCAGAGCGTATCGAAGGGCGGCGTCCGGCTCCCAGTTGCTGGGGCCGATGAAGTTCTCCGCGCTGTCTCCCAACCGCTCCCGGAAGGCGTCAACTCCGGCGGCCACCACCGCCACCGCACCGATGGGCGGGGCTGCCCCGGCCAGCAGTTCAGCCAATTTCAGATCGTTCTGAAACCGTCCGGCCACTACCAGCACATCGGGCGACGCACGGCAGACTTCAGCAACCGGTTCACAAAAATCTTCCGCCTCAGCATCGAACTGCAAGGACAATACGGAGTGGAATCCCAGCGCATCGGCGGCCTGCTCCACTCCCTCAGACACATCGCGCGGGAACGCGCCCGTCGCCACCCGGACAATGGCGACGGTTGCGGCCGAAGGGCAGACTTCCCGAACCGCCGGCAGCAGCCCGGCCAGGTATTCGTCGGCAGGAGTCAATATGCCGGCGACCCACGGGTTGCCGCGCCGGTACACCTGCGGCGACGCACCGCCCTGGTTCCAGAGCAGCTTGCCGTGGGCCTGGGCGACTTCGGCGGCGGCGCTGGTCAACACGGCAGAGTAGGGACCAACTAGCAAATCTACCCGGTCATCAATAATCAGCCGTTGAGTGATGGCCCGCGCGTTGTCGCGAAGGCTGGCGTCGTCGCGCCACACGACTTCGACCTGATGTTTGCGTCCGCCGACGGCCATCCCATCGGCGCGGTTAACGTCCCCGGCCCAGGCACGTATGCCGGCCAGCGTCTGTGCGCCCTGCAAGCAGAACTGGCCGGAAAGGGACACCGGAATGCCGACTCTGATGGTCAATCTCGGCCCAGAGGGGACGCTCTCACCCTGACTCTCACCCTCCGCGAGAGGGGTGAACAGGCGACGGTCCGGCATCAGTAGGGAAACTCTACTCCCGCGAGCGGAACAGGCCGAAGGAACTGGTGTAGCCGTGCAGGAAGGTGGTGCCGCCCACCGGGCCGATTTCGCCGTTGCAGAAGAAACCGCCCAAAGGCACCTGACCCAGCTTCTCACGGAAGATGTCGGTGTCATGGTTGGGGCGGCCGTAGAGATACTCGCCGCGTCCCAGGCAGGAGAAGAGCAGCGCGCCGGGCACCTCGTTCTCCCGGTTTTCTGCGGCGTACCTTTCCAGCACAAAAGTCAGGTCCTGGGCCGAGGTCTCGGCGTCGCGGAGGTGAAACTGGACCAATTGGCCCTCTTTCAGCATTTCGCCGATGGCCAGCGAGCCGGTGCGCTGGTCCATCCCGACCACGTTGCGAATCAGAAAGTCACCCTGCACCGGGTTATCCACGAACTCGTCCATCACCACGCCCAGGAAGAGCGAGTGTCCCATCAACTGCCGGTCACGCTCCGACAGTGAACGGAATAGGTCCTGAAGCACGGCCATCGGCGGCTTCCCGTCCAGCTCCACCAATACGTTGCGGTTGCTGGAAGTAATGCGCATGGCATCACCGATGGGCCGGCAGCCTTGCGCCACCACGGTATCCACCGTGATGTTGCCGTGCAGGGCCAGCCCAATGGCTCCTGAGCCATGCACCAGACCGTCGAGGAAAAGGGCGTTGTCTCCGGCGCGCTGGGCGCCGCTGGCCAGCCCGCCGATCTTGGCGGCCTGGGGAAAGGCGAAATCCAGACCCATAATCAGGTTCTGCACCGGGAAGGAGAAGGGGTCGGCCAGCAGCACGAAATGCGGCTGCTGCCCCTCGGCGACACCCACCAACTCCTGCCACCTGTCGGGGCCGGCGTCCAGGTCGGGCAACTTGTCCCCCTCCAGGTGAAACGCTTCGATGTTCACGCCGGGCAGAGCGGCGGCGGTGATGGACACCGCCGGCCGCTGCTCCACCTCCAACCCCGCGCCGATAATGCCGCCGCCGGAGCAGCCGAAGGTATGTTCCGCGCCCAGCAGTTCGCTCAACATCGGGCCGACGCGGCCATAGTCGGGCTGGTAGTGGGGTGAGACGAAGGCCACCGCCAAATGCGGGGCTTCGCCCAATTGCCCGCGTATGGATTCGGCGCACTCGGCCAGGGCGCCGTCCAGAGCGGATTGTTCAGATATGGCCGATGCCCATTTCATCAGGCCACCTCCCAAATTTACTTTACGGGATAATTTGGGCAGTATAGCACCCATCACTATTTCGCGGGCGTTGACGCCGCCCCCACCCCACTCTACGATTGCCCCGCGGGTTCATCAAGACAGCCTCCTTCACCGGACTGGCTGCGATACAAGGAGACCCAATGTCAGAGCAACGGCTTACCGACGAAGCCAGGGTGCGGGAACTGGCCCGCCTCTCGGGCATCCCCATACCGGAGGACGAAGTGGCCGAGGTCGCCAACCGTTTCAGCAGCCTCATGCTGGAACTGGACAGAATCAGCGATCTGGACCTTGCCGACGTCCAGCCGGTCAGCATCTTCCCGGACGAGGGCTAGGCCCGGAATTTCGAAACATAACCGCGAGGGCAACTTCATGGACAGCAACGAAATTGCATTTATGTCCGCTGCCGCAACCGCCGGGGCGGTACGGGCTGGCGAACTCTCGCCGACCGGCGCGGTACAGGCCTACCTGGAGCGCATCGACCGGCTGGACTCGCGCCTGGCCGCCTACATCACCGTAACCCGCGAGGAAGCCCTGGACGCCGCCCGGCTGGTCGAGGAAAAGCTGGCGCGGAGAGAGGACGCGGGGCCGCTGGCGGGCGTTCCATATGGCGATCAAAGACCAATTCTGGACCGACGGCATACTGACCAGCAACGGCTCAAGGGCCCTACCGCGATTTTGTCCCCACCGAGGACGCCACCATCGTGCGGCGTCTGAAGGACGCGGGCGCGACGCTGCTGGGCAAGCTGAACCTCAGCGAGTTGGCGATGGGGGGCACCCAGGATCCGCCGTGGGGCATCCCGGCCAACCCGTGGGACCTGGAGCGCACGCCCGGCGAGTCCAGCAGCGGCTCCGGCGTTGCCTTGTCGGCGCACCTCTGCGCCGCCTCCATCGGCGAGGATACCGGAGGCTCCGGGCGCGGCCCGGCGGCCTACTGCGGCGTAGTTGGCCTGCGCCCCACCTTTACGCGGGTCAGCCGCTACGGTATGACGCACATGTGCTGGTTCATGGACGCCGCCGCGCCGATGACCAAGACGGTGGAGGACTGCGCCATCGTGCTGGGAGCCATAGCCGGATACGACGAGCGCGACCCATATACCAGCCGTCGCCCGGTCCCCGACTACGCCGCATCCCTTGGCACAGGCGTTGAGGGGTTGCGCGTGGGCCTGATCCGCGAGCTGCATC
Organism: Dehalococcoidia bacterium; assembly: GCA_965261945.1. Taxonomy (GTDB): domain Bacteria; phylum Chloroflexota; class Dehalococcoidia; order Lucifugimonadales; family UBA3495; genus VXOI01. The sequence goes on along the minus strand of CBDHEF010000002.1, from coordinate 183,894 downwards.
AAAGCCCTGATATGCACCCGGAAGTCCGGGCGGCAGTGGAGTCATCACTGGACACCCTCCGCGGGCTGGGGGCAGAAGTGCGAGAGGTATCAATCCCGCTGGTGGAGCTGGCCGGGGCCATATTCGTCGGCGTGGCCGACACCGAGGGCGCCGGGGCCAGGGACGAGATTCTGCGCACCCGCGCCAATGAACTGGACCAGGCCAGCGAACTGGACCAGGCCAGCGAACTGGACCAGGCCAGCCGCACCCGCCTGCTGTCGGCGTCGCTGGTGCCGTTCAAGGTCTACAACCGCGCCGCCAAGGCCAGGGTGCTGCTGAGACGGCAGTTCATGGAAGCCCTGAACGACGTGGACGTGCTGGTATGCGCCCACATCGCCCTATCCCGCGCCGTTGCATTCGGCGCTGACTGCACGGTTCGAAAGCGCCGAGGATGTGCGGGCGCGCTTCTTCTTCCGCCGCGCCTACACCGGCTGCTACTCGCTGACCGCGCTGCCGGCCATCTCAATTCCCGGCGGCTTCACCAGCGACGGACTGCCCATCGGGCTGCAATTGGGGGCGCGCCCATTCGCCGAGGAAACGCTGTTCCGCGCCGCCCACGCCTACGAGCAGGCCACCGACTGGCACACCCGCGTCGCTCCGGCGGCCCAAGCATAAATTGACAGGAGACGCAGCCATGACCGACAAGATTCGCGTAGGGATCATCGGGGCCAACGCCAACTACGGCTGGAGCAAGCGGGCCCACCTCCCGGCCTTGCTGGAGATGCCGGACTTCGAGCTGGCGGCGGTCTGCACATCCAGGCCCGAAACCGCTGAGGAATCCAGGGCCTTCTACGGGGCAAGACTGGCCTTCCACGACTATACCGAAATGGCGAACCACCCCGACGTTGACCTGGTGGTGGTATCGGTCAGCGTGCCGGCCCACCACGGCATGGTTACGGCGGGATTGCAGGCCGGGAAGCACATCTTCTGCGAGTGGCCGTTGGGGGCCAACACCGGCGAGGCCGTGGAACTGGCCGCGCTGGCCCGCAACAAGGGCGTCCGCACCCTCATCGGCTTGCAGGCCCGCGGCGGGCCGGCGCTTCTGCGACTCAAGGAGCTGGTGGCCGAGGGCTATGTCGGCGAGATGCTGGCCTGCAACATGACCATGTTCCTGCCCGGCCTGTTGCAGCGAGGCGCCGACCGCGCCTGGATGGCCGACCGGAGCAAGGGCGCCAACAGCCTGAGCATCGCTTCCGGCCACGCCCTCGACATCTTCTGTCAGTGCGTCGGAGAGTTCCGGGAACTGTCTGCCCAGGTCAGCGTCCAGCTCGGACAGTGGAGCGCTGGCGATGGCAAGTCAGTGGACGTGGACGCGCCCGACAACGTGGTGGTTAACGGAACGCTGGAAAACGGCGCCGCTGCATCGGCCCACATCGCCACCATACCGTGGAACGGCAGCGGCTGGCGCATGGAAGTCTACGGCACAGAGGGAACCCTGTCAGCTCGCTCCGAAGAGATGGTGCAGTACGGCAACGTACATCTCTCAGGGGCACAGGGAGCCGGGCAGTCCCTGCAACCGCTGGAAATTCCGTCGCGCCTGTCCTTGGCCCCGGAAGGCGCGCCACCGGGGGAGCCGTACAACGTGGCCCAGCTATACCGTATCATCGGCGACGCCATCCGCGACGGGGGCGAGGCGCAGCCGGATTTCGACACCGCAGTTGAACGGCATCGATTCCTGGACCTGCTGCAACAGTCATCCGACGAGGGACGGAGGGTCGCCGTGAGAAATTAGGGCGGCGAATTTTCCTGACACTTGCCCGTTGACGGCTCGAAAGCGCAGCCCGTAACCTACTGCCATACCTGAACTGGGGATGCAGAGGACATGGCAAATCCGGCTGAACCCGGGAGCGGGCAAGGTGGTACAATAGTTACACGGGATTTCACCGGCGGTCTGGCGGACCGGGGTATCGGGTTTCAGGCAGCCGGGTTTATCGTGGTCTTGTTGGTCAGCACGACGATACTGCAACTGTTCCAAGGCTCCAATTTCTGGCTGTACCAGTGGTTTGAAAAGGCAACCGTTGATACATACTGGTCAGCCTTGGTTCCTTTGGGAGCCTTGTTTGACTGGATGAGAAATATGTTTGAGCGCGGAAAAGCAATCCGGGAAGCAAAAAAAGCGGAGATAGAGGAAAAGGCGGCCCGGCGGGGACTGGAGCGGGGACTGGAGCGCGGGTTGGAGCGGGGACTGGAGCGCGGGCGCAAAGAAGCCACAGAGCAGTTTCGGGCGTTGCTGAATCAGCACGGCATAACGTTGCCCCCGGAAGTTGACTCGGCCATGTTCGGGGACTCTGCCACAAACGGTTCCTGATGGTGGAACTTCTCGTGCGCTAACCTGATTTCAGATATGAATTCGCGCCCAAACCCTCTCCCCTCATTGCTTCGGTTTCTGGGCGGCCTGCCGCGCGGCACGAATATATTTGATTCGCTTAAAGCCCGCCGCGGGCTGGAGTCCGGGCCGCGCATCACCGTCGTCGGCGGAGGTACGGGGTTGCCCAGCCTGATTCGCGGCATCAAGCACTACTCCCACAACATCTCCGCCATCGTGACCATGGCCGATGACGGCGGAAGCTCTGGGCGGTTGCGCAGCGAACTGGGCATCCAGCCGCCCGGAGACATCCGCAACTGCTTGGTGGCTCTGGCAGACTCCGAAGCGGTGATGCAGCAGTTGATGGACTACCGCTTCTCTTCCGACGGCCAGTTGGACGGCCACAGCTTCGGGAATATGCTCATCGCGGCCCTGGCGGGCATCGGGGGCGACTTCTACCGGGCCGTGGAAATCGCGGGCGAATTGCTTGCCATCCGCGGGCGGGTGATACCGTCCACCATCACCGACGTAACCCTGATTGCCAGGACCGAGACCGGCGAGACCCTCACCGGGGAAACCAACGTTGCCTCGGCTTTGGCGAGATTGCAGTCGCTCACCCTCTCTCCTCCCAACCCACCGGCGCACCCCGAAGCGGTAGCGGCTCTGGAGGAGTCCGACCTGATAATTATAGGGCCGGGCAGCCTCTACACCAGCATTGTCCCCAACCTGTTGATCCCCGGAATCGCGCAGGCGGTGGCGGACTCGATGGCGCTGAAGGTCTATGTTTGCAACGTCGCCGAGGAACCGCGTCAGACCGAGGGCTACTCGGTGCAGGACCATCTCAACGTGGTGCGCCGGTACGCAGGAGAGGAGTCGGTTCACGCGGTGGTTGCCAACGGCGCCATCCCCGACGGCCCCACTCCTGCCGGGCTGGATTTCATCCGCGCCCTCAGCCCGTGGGACGACCCGGCCATGCTGGTCGAAGCGGACGTTATAGACGAAACAGCCACCGCTCGTCACGATTCGACGAAACTGGCCGCCACTATTGCCGCAACCTATCGGCGCAACCGGGGTAAGCGACGCCGCCTGCCGTGGCGCCGCACCGCTCCCCAATCGGCCCGGCCACAGCCCGTGCGCATCCCTGCCGAGGAAGCCTCTACCGGACGCTAGAGGCGCCGACGACGCCCCCGTCTCACCAAAATCGCCTGCTCCCGTCCGCAGGGCGATTCCAGCGGGGGTAGGGAATGCAATAATATATTCACCCATACACATACACTTACCGGGAGACATGGCAGAGATGGCCCAAGGCACACCCGCAGAACGCGCCGCCGAGTTGCGCCGCAAGCTGAACTACCACAATCACCGCTACTACACGCTGGACGATCCAGAGATCCAGGATTGGCAGTACGACGCGCTCATCAAGAAGCTGCGGGAAATCGAGGCGCAACACCCGGAGTTGCTGACCCCGGACTCCCCAACCCAAAGAGTCGGCGGCGAGCCGTCGGCGGCCTTCGACGAAGTGGATCACTCGCGCCCGATGCTCAGCCTGGACAACGCTTTCGATTTCAACGAACTGGCCGCGTGGCACAGACGAATAACCGGGCTGCTGGACGGCGCGGCCTTCGAAATGGTGTGCGAACTGAAAATCGACGGGCTGGCAGTCAATCTGACCTACGAGAACGGGATGCTGATACTGGGCGCCACCAGAGGCAACGGCGCCACCGGCGAGGATGTCACCCGCAACCTTCGCACCATCCGCACAATACCGCTGACGCTGGAAGGGGAATTCCCCCCACACCTGGAAGTGCGTGGCGAGGTGTATCTGCCCATCGAAGAGTTCCGCCGCCTGAACAGGGAGCGGGAAGAACGCGGCGAGCAGCTATACGCCAACCCGCGCAACACCGGGGCCGGAACCATCCGGCAATTGGACCCGAAAGTCACCGCCGCCCGCAATATGCAAATCTGGGTCTATTCCCTGAACAGCGCGGACGGGTTGGAATTCCTGGGTAGCCATTGGGAAGCCCTGGAGTGGCTGGGAAACATTGGCTTCCGCATCAACCCCGAAAACCGTCTGTGTCATTCGCTAGAGGAAGTGCAGGATTACTACCAGAAGTGGCTGGAGCGGCGCCACGATCTGAAATACGAGGCCGATGGCGTGGTGGTGAAGGTGTCGCCGTTGGCAATGCAGGAACGGCTGGGCGTCGTGGGACGCGAGCCTCGCTGGGCCATCGCCTACAAGTTCCCGGCGGAGCAGGCCACCACCAAGTTACTCGACATCGGCATCAACGTGGGCCGCACCGGCAGCCTGAACCCCTACGCCGTACTTAAGCCAGTGGTGGTCAGCGGCGCGACGGTGCAGTACGCATCCCTGCACAACGAGGAGGACATTCGCCGCAAGGACATTCGCGTTGGAGATACGGTCATAATTGAGCGGGCCGGAGACGTGATTCCCCAAGTGGTCGGGCCTGTACTCGCCGACCGCGCCAATGCCGCGGAGGAATTCCGTATGCCGAAGGACTGCCCGGTGTGCGGGACGGCAGTGGTGAAGAACGACGACGACGCCATGCACCGCTGCCCCAATTCGTCCTGTCCGGCGCAGTTCTTCGAGTTGCTCAAGCACTTCGTCGGCAAGAACGCAGCCAACATTGACGGGCTGGGGGAGCGCTGGTGCGGCATACTCATCGAGCAGGGGATGGTGTCGGACGTGGCGGGCCTGTACCGGCTGGAAAAGGACAAGCTGCTGGGACTGGAGCGGATGGGCGACAAGCTGGCAACCAAGATTATGACCAACGTCGAAGCCAGCAAGAACCGCCCCCTGCCCCGGATGCTGTTCGCCCTTGGCATCACCCACGTCGGCGCGGAGGTAGCCGACCTGCTGGCCCAGAACTACCTCGGCATCGAAGACCTGTCCAAGGCCCCCGAGGAAGACCTGACACTGATAGAAGGCATTGGCCCCAAGATTGCCGAAAGCATCGTCTCATGGTTCCAAACTCCGGCGAACCGGACGGTGGTTGAGAAGCTGCTGGCCGCCGGCGTCAGGCTGAAGCAAGACTCGCTGCCCGCCTCCGCCGCCCCCACGCCTTCAGAGACTGCTCCCTTCGGCGGGCTGACCTTCGTGGTCACCGGTACGCTTTCGGCCTTCTCCCGCAGCGAGGCCGAAGGGCGAATCAAGGCGCTGGGCGGCAAGGTAACTTCCTCGGTCACCAAGAAGACCAGCTACGTTGTGGCTGGCGAGTCGCCGGGGGCAAAGGTCGCCACGGCGGAAAAGCTGGGCACGCCGGTGCTGGCCGAAGACGCCTTCCTGCTCCTGTTGGAGTCTCCGGAGTCGACAACCGGCGGGGCCACGCTGGCAGAAGTGGTGCAGGGCAACCTTGTCTGACACCGCCATCATTGTCGGCCTCGGCAATCCCGGCCCGCGCTTCGCCGACACGCGGCACAACATCGGCTGGCGGGCGCTGGACCTGCTGGCCGGACAGATTAACGTTCCGGTGAAAGAGCGGCGCCCCAAGGCGGTGCTGGGGACGGGTTTCTTCGCAGGCCGCCGGGTGGTGCTGGCAAAGCCGCGCACCTTTATGAACAACAGCGGCGAGGCGGTGGAGTATCTGCTGGCCCGTTTCGGCGGCGGCGCGGCCGGCCTGCTGATAATCTATGATGAAATGGCGCTGCCCGTGGGCCGCATCCGACTGCGCGCCGCAGGTAGCGACGCGGGGCACAACGGCATCCGCTCTATCATCCAGCACGTTGGCGGAGTGAGCTTTCCCCGTCTGCGCATCGGCATCGGCGGGCCGCCGGCTGGCGTCGAACCCCGCGACTACGTCCTGGGCAAGTTCGCCGAAAGCGAAGCAGAGGCCATAGCCGGGGCCGTGGAGCGGGCTGCCGCCGCCGCGCGCTGTGTGATGGAAGAAACCATCGAGGCCGCCATGAACCGCTTTAACCAGGACCCGGGAGCCAACCCCGCGCCGTCAGGTCAGCAGGAGATGCCCCCACCCTGACCATCTCCCAGCGGGAAAGGTAATCAACGATAGCGGCGCACAGCTTCAGGCGAGGACTACCGCCAGCACGGCAACCGCCGCCACGACCGGCAGCGCCATCAGCATCGGCAGGCAGCCGAATCGCCGCCCGCCGGGGCCGTTTCCGCCACCTCTGTTCCTTCCTCCGCCCCGCCGCCGACTCCGCCTCTCGACACATTGGACGCAGGTGCAGGCCGGGGGGTGAGTTCCCCGCATCCGGTTCACGTCATAAGACATACGGCAATCTCGAATCCATCCGGTTAGAGGCCGCAACCGTATCACAAGATTATAATGCCAGAGGCGCAAGGGCTTGTCGCGCCCGACACGCCGCCAAGATGAAGACATTGGTAGCGGGGCTGGCGGAGAATGACCGTGCTGAAACTGATGGTTGGAGCGCTGCTGTTGCTGGCGGCGCTGGCCGGATGCGGCGACAATGACGCAACAAAGTCAACCCCCAACGCAACTTCTCCCGCTCCAACCGGCGCTCCTGTGAAGCCCCCCTCAGCAGTTACGGCTACGCCAGCGCCCACGATCCGGCCTGCCATCGCCGCGTCAACGCAGCCACCGGCGACGACGTACGCAGCAACGCCGGCGCCGATGAAGAGCTTCCCCACACCGCCGGAGCGGGATTACTACCGATTGGCTCGCGAGCTGATGCCAGGCTTGGGCGAAGTTGACGCCGTAGTCAGGAAAAACGCGCCAACCTTGCAAGAGGGCCACAGGGAAACGTTCAAGCTGGTGGATCTGGAAGCTCCCGAGCAGTATGAGAGCGACTTTGTGCTGCGCCTGGTCACGCCAAGCGCCTACTGGTTCGTAGAAGATGGAGTCGAGGTTGAACAGGAGGCCCTTGAGCGGTCGGCCAGCGAGTTTGAGAATGCGATTTATCCGCAAGTAACTGGCGCTTTCGGCAAAGAGTGGACCCCCGGCGTGGACGGCGACCCGCACCTGTTCGTCATCAACGCCAACCTGAGGGGTGTGGGCGGATACTACAGCGCCGCCGACGAATACCCCCGGGCGCTTCGCCCCGTAAGCAACGAAATCGAAGCCATCTACATCAACGTCCGATACCTGCGCCCCGGCTCCACAAGTTATTCTCAGGTGCTGGCCCACGAGTTGCAGCACGCCGTTCACTGGAAAGCCGACGTTTCGGAGGAAACCTGGGTCAACGAGGGGCTGTCGGAACTGGCCGTCACCATATCGGGATTCAAGGAAGCGGGGTTCTCGGAAACCAGTATGCTGGCATTCAGTACCGCAGGCCCGACTTCGCTCATACTGTGGCCTGCGAACGATGCTGGGACCGGCAAAAACTACGGCGCCGCCTCGCTGTTCATGCACTACTTCAGTGAGCGCTTCGGAGGACGTGACGACCTGCGTCCCCTTCTGGAGCAGCCCGGCGACGGCATTGAGGGCATAGACGCCTACCTCGAAGCCAGCGGATATGAAGCCCGTTTCATTGATGTATTTCGCGATTGGGCGGTGGCCAACGTGCTTGGCGAAGGCAGCGGCCCCCACGGTTACGCCGACCTGTCGGTACTCCTTCCGGTATACCGCAACCTGGGGAGCGGGGATGAACTGGCGTCAATCATCCCGCAATACGCCAACGAATACGTCCGCCTGGAGCAGTTGCCCGGCCCAGCCGTCCTGTCCTTCAACGGCGACGCCGCCACGCCCCTGCTTCCGGTGGACGCCGAGGAAGGCTGCTGGTGGAGCAACAAGGGCGATGTCATAAACTCCACCCTCACCGCCGACTTCGACCTGCGGCAGGTGGAAAACACCAGGTTGGACTACCAGGTTTGGTTTTCCATAGAGGAGGGCTGGGACTATGCTTATGTGGAATTATCTGAAGACAACGGCGAGACCTGGACGATCCTTGAAACGCCGCTGACCAGCAGCGACGACCCGCTGGACGTGTCCTTCGGCCCCGGATACACCGGAAGCACCGATGGCTGGCAGAACGAGTCCGTATCGCTGGCCGGGTGGGCCGGGCAGGAAATCATGGTTCGCTTCCAGTACGTTACCGGCGCGGCCATCCACGATCACGGCCTCTGCCTGCGCCATCTGCGGGTGCATGAGCACGGGGCGGAGCCGGCATTGCAGGCGGAGTGGACACCCAGCGGCTTTGTATGGACCAACAACCTGGTGCGCCAGAGTTTCATAGTTCAGGTTGTCTATGAAGGCCAAGGGGATACGCCCAATCGCGTCCTGCCAATGACCCTCGACGGCAACAACCGGGGTGAGTTGACGCTGGAACCCCACGAAGATGCCCGTCGCATAGTGGCGGTGGTGCAATCCGTGGCGCCGTCCACCCGGATGCCGGCCGGCTATGCGATGCGGCTGGAACCGGCACAATTGGCGAATCCGATTCGGAAAGACAGGAGCGAAGCATGAAGTTTGGGCTGTGCGTTATCGGCTGCGGCGCTTTCGCGCGAACCTTCGCCGCCGCGATACAGGGCGAGCTGGACGGCATTGACCTGTACTTCGCCAGCCGCGACGCGGGACGGGCCGCATCCTTCGCCGAAGAGTTCCACGGAGCGGGCAGCTTCGGCTCCTACGAAACCGCCGCAGCCGACGAGCGTGTGGCCGGTGTCTATATCTGCACTCCGCATCACCTGCACCTGGATCACGCACGACTGGCCGCAGGTTTCGGCAAGCACATCCTCATGGAGAAACCGATGGCCCGCAAAACCGGGGAAGCGCAGGCCATCGTAGCCGTCGCCGCCGATGCGGGCATAACCCTGATGGTGGCCGAAAACTACCGCTTCATGCCGCCGGTGCAGGCCGCCAAGGAGATGGTTGAACGCGGCGAGTTGGGAGTGCTCCGGTTGATCCAGTTGCAGGAGGACTTCCCGTTTCAGCCCATCGAATGGCGCAACGACTCGGAGCTGAACGGCGGCGGGGTGCTCATAGACGGCGGTATCCACAAGGCCAGTCTGATGGCCTACCTTGCGGGCAATCCCTCTGAGGTCTACGCGGTTGAGGTGCCGTCGGCGCAACCCGGCCTCGCCGCGGAGGACGGGGTTGTAGCGATGCTGCGATACTCCAGCGGACTGGTAGGCGTGATCAACCATTCCTGGAGCGCCGGGCCTCACGCAGAGCGGCCGTGGGTAACGGTGTCTGGAACCAGGGCCAGCGCCGTCTTTGATCTGGGGGGCAGTTGGATCGACACCATTGGCGCTTCCGGACGCCGAAGGCAAACGCTGGAAAACGACCGCTCCGGCCTCGCCGGGATGGTGAAGGAGTTCCGGCAGAGCGTACAGGAGGGCCGCCAGCCAGCCATGAGCGGAGAGGAAGGAACGCGGGACGTGGCGCTGGTCCAGGCCTGCTACGATTCGATGCGCAGTGGCGCCCCCGTCAGTTTCCCGTAAGACTCCCCTCAGAATTCTGCGGGACGCGGAACAAACGAAAGCGCCACATCGGGCGATGCGGCGCTTTCACTGTTGCCTTTGTGTTGCCTCCGATTGGTCCGGGCGAAATCCGATCCAATTGGACGGTGCGCAGACGGACTGCTAGGCAGTGGCCGCCGCCCCCACGGTTTCGATAATCAGCCTAGTTACGGTGTAGGGGTCGCAATTGGCGTTGGGCCGGCGGTCTTCAATGTAGCCCTTTCCGTCCCGGGCCACCTGCCAGGGAATCCGAACCGAAGCGCCCCTGTCGGAAACGCCATAGCGGAACTCCCGGAAGGAGCAGGTTTCGTGCAAGCCGGTCAACCGCTCTTCAATCCGGTGCCCGTAGTTGATGATGTGCAAATCGTGGCGCCCCTTCAGGGCCTCCGCCGCAGCGACGCAGGCGTCGAAGTCCTCCCGCATTCGGTTGGTGGAGAAGTTGGTGTGGGCTCCGGCGCCGTTCCAGTCGCCCTTGACTGGCTTGGGATCCAGGGTGGCGCTGATGCCCTTGCGTCCGTCGACGGTCTCGACGTCCTCTCCGATGCGGTAGAGCAGCCAGCGAGCCAGCCACAGGTGGTCGCCAATGGCAGGCGCAGCGATCGGGCCAATCTGAAACTCCCACTGTGCCGGCATAACCTCGCCGTTGATGCCGGCAATTGCTAGGCCAGCCTCCAAGCAGGCGTCCATGTGCTTTTCCACCACGGGCCTGCCGAAAACCTCGTCTGAACCTACGCCGCAGTAGTAGCCGCCCTGGGGCGCGGGGAAACCGTTGTCCGGCCAGCCCAATGGCTTGATGCCGTCAAAAAAGGTGTACTCCTGCTCGATTCCGAACCACCAGTCCAGGTCCGCATACTTTCCCGCCGCGGCAGCGCAGCCAGCCCGGGTGTTGGACGGGTGAGGGCTCATGTCTGTGAGCAGCACTTCGCACATCACCAGCTTGTTGTTGCCGCCCCGCACCGGGTCCGGGACCATCAGGACCGGGTTAAGTACGCAGTCCGAGTTTTCGCCGGGGGCCTGGTTGGTGCTGGAACCGTCAAAGCCCCAAACCGGGGGGGCTTCCCCGTCCGGAACAATCTTGCCTTTGGACCGCAGCTTGGCCGTGGGCTCTTGCCCGTCAATCCAGATGTATTCCGCCTTGTAGCTCATAGGTTAATCCTCGCCTACAAGATTTCCCTTCGAATTATAACTGAACTTGGCTGCCATTTTTAAGTCTTGGCGCGCCGAATGATTATTGGTAGCCAAGGAGGCCAGCCAGGGTGCGGAAAGAAAGTAGGCGCCTTTCGGGCGTACCGAGTGGCGATCCTGAAAATCCCAGCATCGGCTCTCACAGACCTCGCTCAGGGGAAATGGTTCGCTCCGCGCTTTCAATCAACGCGGAGCGACTTGTTCCTTCTCACAGATGCCCGCTCTGCCGCGGGCTTATTCCTGAATTACTTGTTGCGAATCAGTTTCCTGGGGAGAACCACCCAGAGGGCGAACAGTCCGACAAAGGCTCCGGCGGCAACGATGGCTATCATCTAGGCGTTCCTCCGAATTCGTTATGACCATAGTATCCGCTCAGGTTGTTACATACAGTTTGCATGGATGTTAAATGTTTGTTACAGACCAAGGCTGCGGCGACAAAGGGGGGACGAATGGCCATGACTCTGAAAAACATTCACTCCACGTTTCGGCACAAGGCCGATGTGGAGTGAATGGTGGGTTTCGTTCTTGCCGCCCGCCGATGCGGGTAGGATGATTTACTTGTTGCGGAGGAACTTGCGGGGGAGAACCACCCAAGCGGCGAACAATCCTATGAAGGCTCCGGCAGCGACAATGGCTATCATTCTGGGCGTCCCTCCGAATTCGTTATGCTCTTAGTATCGCCCCATGTTGTTACGTTCTTTTTACATGAATGTTAAATGTTTGTTACGACTTGGGAGCGCCGGAACCAAGGCTGGAAGCGCCTAACTCCAGGATGGCCGAAGACGGAATGCCGCTCTCACAGCTCACCCCGCGCTTCGGTCGCGCAGGGTGAGCTGTGAGAGCGGGTTAGACGCCCGCCTTTGCCGACGAACGAAGTTCTGCCAGGTCTACTTGTTCTTGAGAAACTTCCGGGGAATGATCACCCAGAGGGCGAACAGTCCGACGAAGGCTCCGGCAGCGGCGATGGCTATCATTCCGAGTGTTCCTCCGAACTTGGTATGAGTAGAGTATTGCATCAGGTTGTTACGCACTTTTTACGCGAATGTTAACTAATTGTTACGTTACAAGTCCCTCTCGATAGCCCGGCGCGGCGACAGAGCAGCTGCCAGGCCAGCCAACACCGACCCGGTAAGGCCCAGCGCCAGGTCGCCAAGCGTATCGGCGTAGGCGGTTGCCAACTCCGGCGAGCGCCGGATGAAGGCAAAATACTCCGCGAGCTCCCACAGGATGGCAGTGACCGCTCCGAATCCCACCACGAACGCCAACGTTTCCCAAGCCCGGACACGGCTCCGGCGAGCCAGCGCTCCGATAGCGCCGGAGAGCGCCGGAGAGCGCCGGAGAGCAGCGCCCAATTGACGAGATGGTTGGCATCGTCCCACCACTGAACTGCGTCGTAAAGGTCCAGGGCGTTGCCGGCGGTGTCGATGAGGAAGGGCAAGGTCAGCAGAATATCGCTGGCAAAGGGTATGACGCCCGGCGATACCTGGCTGCCCAAATTACGGGAATGACCAGGGTGGCAATCGGGTAAGCGGCGAGACGCCAGAGGAACGCTTTTCCCTCGAACTGTTGTAGTCCTGAGAAAGCTCCAACAATCAGCAGGCAAATCGGCGCCGCCTTAACTGCGATATTGAGCCAGAACGCCGCCAGGACACTTCTGGATACCCGCCAATGGCCCCAATGAGACTCCCAAACGCCGTACACCGTGCTCCGGTGCGCTCACCAGCTTTTCGGGGTTATAGCTTCACTCGCCGGGTAGTCCACGCCTGGCTCCGCTGCGACCAAAGACTACTTTTAAGGTAGATGCGGTTCCCTGCCAGCCCACAAGGGCATCGCCCCGCGCCGGGAGCGTCATACCGGCACGGGGCGATGCAGGGGAAGGCGTCGGCCGGCCCGCCAAGACAGACGGGACGGAGCGCAGGAGCGTTACTTATTGTTGCGCATGAACTTCCTCGGTATTACCACCCACAGCGTGAACAGTCCCAGAAACGCGCCCGCAGCAGCCAGAGCAATCATCTTTCCTGCCTCCCGATCAACTACTGAACTTTATGCTGACGGTATCGCGGCAGGTTGTTACCCCGGGTTTTCGTCAAAGTAAATTGTTTGTTACGTTGGGGAATAGGAACGGGCCGGGGTTGCTCCCCGGCCCGCTTGCCGCATTACCAGATGCCGGTATGCGCTACATGTCGTAGGCAGGCAAATTGTGCTCGGACAAATCCAGGCCTTGCTCTTCCTCCTGGCGTGAGGCGCGGACGCCCATGGTGTACTTCAGCATCAGGAACATGGCGAAGCCTGTTACCAGTGCCCAGGCCAGCACCACGCCCATGCTGATGAGCTGCGAGACGATCTGGAGGCCATTGCCGCCCACCAGTCCGATTACGTCGCTGTTTACGGGGCTTTCGCTGGCGAAGATACCGACAGCCAGAAGACCCCACAGGCCGCAGGTGCCATGAACCGAGATGGCGCCTACCGGATCATCGATTTTCAGCACGTTTTCGATGAACCATACCGAACCCATCATCAAAGGAGCAGCTATCGCGCCGATGACGACAGCCCACCACGGGTCGACGTAGGCTACTGGGGCGGTGATACCCACCAAACCAGCCAACGCTCCGTTACAGGCCATCAGGATGTCGGTTTGGCCCGTGCGAACCAGTTGGATATAGAGGGCCACAACCGCGCCGGTGGCGCCAGCCAGCAAGGTATTGATGGCGTTGAGACCGATGGCGCCGCCACCACTGATATTGAAGCCGAACCATCCGAAAAACAGGATGAAGGTGCCGATAATCACAAAAGGCACATTGTGGCCGGGCAATTGGTTGGCTGTGCCGTCTGCGTTGAACTTGCCAATACGCGCGCCGACCACGACGGCCCCAGCCAGAGCGATGAAACCGCCCACTGCGTGAACTACGCCGGAACCGGCGTAGTCTACCGCCGCCGGTAGGCCAATGTTACCCAAGTTACTGAGCCAGCCTTCGCCTTGCCAGACCCAGTGGCCGTAAAGCGGGTAGATGATGGCGCCAATCATAAAGCTGTAGGCCAAGTATGCTTGCGTCTTGGTGCGCTCAGCAACTGCTCCGGCTACGATGGTGGCAGCAGTTCCGGCGAATACCATCTGGAACATCCAGTTTATATAGACACTCGGATCATTGCCTCCTTGTGCCAGGAAGAAGAGACTACTGCTGGAGTCTTCGACTTCTCCCAAACCCAGCAGCCCGCCTGCTACCGGCATACCGAACATGATCGCGAAACCAAATGCCCAGAAGGACAACGACGCAATGGCGAAGTCCATGAAGCTCTTGGTCATGTAGTTGGTTACGTTCTTGGACCGGATGAGCCCCGCGCCCAGGAAGGCGAACCCGGCCTGCATGAAGAAGACCAGGAAGGCCGCAATCATGGTGGTCAGGTTGCCTACATCGGTCAGCGCAGTCTCGCCCGGAGACGGGTCATCCTGAGCGAAGGCGAAGTTGTACCCAGCCATCACCGCCGCGGCGAACAGCCCGGCGATGGTGTAGGGCAAAACTCGCCGCAACACCGCTGCGCTTCTGGAATAGTGAGCCGTCTCTGCCAGCATCGCCTTTCTCCTTTCCACCCAAATAATGGGCGCATGGGATTATTCCGATTGACAATATATGCCGAGGGTGTTTCAGGCGGATTTCCGAGTTGTTACGTATATATTTCCAGAATGTTAATGATAAGTTACAAGCTCAATCTTTATTCGTAACGGCAACATACTATATTGAGCTTTCCCGCTGCGTACGCCAATTTATGCACAGTTTCAAGCAAAAAGGAGCAGGTGGATGGCCTGCTCCTTTTCTCTACCAAGGGCGCCCTGCCCGAAATTGATTTTCCGCGCCCGGGCAACCCTATTTCTCTATGGGCGCTCCGACGATGCTGCCCCACTCGGTCCATGAACCGTCGTAGTTGCGGACATTGTCAAACCCGAGGAGCTGGGTCAGGACGAACCACGAATGCGAGGAGCGCTCCCCAATACGGCAGTAGGCGATGGTTTCCCGGCTTCCGTCGATTCCCTGGCCGGCGTACAGTTCGCGAAGAGCGTCGGCAGACTTGAAGGCGCCGTCCTCGGCAACTGCCTGACCCCAGGGGATGTTGGAGGCGCCGGGGATGTGGCCGCCGCGCTGGGACCCCTCCTGAGGCACGTTGGCCGGAGCCAGCAGCTCGCCGCTGAACTCGGCGGGTGAGCGAACGTCCACCAGAGCGATACCTCCTGCGTTGACCAGGGACAACACCTGGTCCCGGTAGGCGCGGATGCTCTGGTCGCCCTCAGAGGCAGTGTAGGAGACGGCGGAATACGAAGGCGCTTCCGTGGTCGTAGGGCGGCCCTCCGCTTCCCACTTGACCCGGCCCCCGTTCATTATCCGCACATCGCCGTGGCCATAATACTTGAGCTGCCAGAAGGCCCAGGCAGCAAACCAGTTGTTGTTGTCGCCGTAGAGGACGACGGTGGTGTCGTTGCCTATTCCGGAACCGCCCAGGAGTCGCTCGATTTCTTCTTTTGATGCCAGGTCGCGGCGCACCGGCTGCTGCAACTGCGACTGCCAATTCCAGCCCACGGCCCCTGCGATGTGTCCCTGCTCATAGGCCGAGGTGTCAACGTCCACCTCAACCAGCCGGACGCCGGCGTCGCTCCCATGTTCGGCAACCCAATCGGTGCTTACCAAGGATTCAGGATGAGCGTAATCTGCCATAGGTATTACCTCTCTCGTTTCAGATAGAAGGATAAGATGGATAGAGTGGTTGGCCGCATAGCGCGGCAGCGCCCATGCCCCATGCCCCATGCCCCAATTGCAATTTAATTTGCGTTTGAATTGTATCGCAATAGCCGCGCTTGCCACAGCCCCATACACGCCGCAATGGCCTTGGTGCGCGAAAATGGGGAAGGCCGCAATTTGGGCTTTTGCAATTTGGGAGATGCTTGGCTAATATAAGAAGGGAAGTAACGCTGGTTCGCGGCGTGAAAGGGCCGCCAGCGAGAGGGCTATATGGGCAACAACCGATGGCTTCGCAACAGCTTCGTGTACTTGATGATTATCATCGGCGTGATCGTTATTTTGTACACGCTGATGCCCTTTGGCAGTAGCAATGACAAGCCGGTCAGCAGTGTCATCTCCATGGCCAAGCATGGCCAGCTCGAAAGGATCGAGGTCAATGGCGATAACCTGACCGTCATTCCCAAGGAAGGCGAATCGTTCGACAGCAAGCTGGAAAAGGGCGACAGCATCACCTCGCTGCTGCTGGAGAGCGGTGTCGAAATCGGCGATCCGGGGGTGGAGATTATATCCAAGGGGTCCAGCGGGCTGTCCAGTATCTTCGGACTGCTGCTGAACTTCCTGCCGCTGATTTTCTTTGGCGGGCTGATTCTCTTCATGATGCGTCAAGCGCAGGGCAGCAACAACCAGACCATGAGCTTTGGCCGCAGCCGGGCGCGGATGATCTCCTTCAACCGGCCCACCGTCACTTTTGCCGACGTGGCGGGTGTGGAAGAGGCCAAAACCGAACTCCAGGAAATCGTCGAGTTCCTCAAGTTCCCTGAGCGTTTCCTGGCGCTGGGGGCGCGCATCCCCAAGGGCGTGCTGCTGGTGGGCCCGCCGGGCACCGGCAAGACATTGCTGGCCCGCGCCGTGGCCGGTGAGGCCGGGGTTCCCTTCTTCCACATCAGCGGATCCGAGTTCGTTGAAATGTTCGTCGGCGTCGGCGCGGCCCGTGTGCGCGACCTCTTCGAGCAGGCCAAGCGCAACGCCCCCTGTATCGTGTTCGTGGACGAAATCGACGCCGTGGGACGGCACCGGGGCGCCGGACTTGGCGGCGGGCACGACGAGCGTGAGCAGACCCTCAACCAGATTCTGGTGGAGATGGACGGCTTCGAGACCAACACCAACATCATCGTCGTCGCCGCCACCAACCGGCCCGACATCCTCGACCCGGCCCTGTTGCGTCCGGGGCGGTTTGACCGGCGTGTAACCCTCGACCTGCCCGACCTGGAAGGTCGCAGGGCCATCCTGAAGGTTCACGCCTCGGGCAAGCCTCTGGCCCCTGAAGTCAAGCTGGACACCGTAGCCAAGGAAACCCCCGGATTCAGCGGCGCCGACCTGTCCAACCTCGTCAACGAGGCGGCCATCCTGGCGGCGCGCGGGAACAAGAAGTCCATATTTATGTCAGAATTCGAGGAAGCAGTTGACCGCATCATCGCCGGCCCGGAACGAAAGAGCCGGCTCATCAGCCGCCGCGAAAAGGAAATGACGGCCTACCACGAGGCGGGCCATGCCTTGGTAGCCTGGTCCCTGCCCCATGCCGACCGGGTCCACAAAATTTCCATCGTCTCTCGCGGGTCCATGGGCGGTCATACCTCGCTGCTTCCCGAAGAAGACCGCTACCTCTGGACCAAGAACCAGTTCAGCGACATGATGGCCGTGACCATGGGCGGACGGGCCGCGGAAGAGCAGATTTTCGACGAGGTCACCACCGGAGCCAGCAACGACATCGAGCGGGCCACCAAGATAGCCCTGGGTATGATCAAGCGTTACGGCATGAGCATTTCCCTGGGTCCCCGCACATTCGGCAAACGGGAAGAGATGATATTTCTCGGCAGGGAAATCAGCGAGGAGCGGGATTACGGCGACAAGGTGGCCGAGGAAATTGACGATGAGGTCAAGGCCCTCATCAACCAGGCATACACCCAGGCCAACGACATCCTGATCTCCCACAAGGCAAAGCTGGTGCGGCTGGCCGAGTACCTCATCGAACACGAAACAGTGTCGGGCGAGGCGATGAACCACCTCTTCAACGACGATGAGCAGCTTGGCGCCGAGAGGGAAGGCGTCCCGGTCGTTCCGCCGGAACCCCCGCCCTACACCGCACCCCGGCCCCAGCCGACCATACAGCCGCGGCCGGCGCCCACCCTGCCCTCCAGCAGCGACCCGGAGGCATAGGACGCCAGGGATACGGCGGCAACCACCGAACCGCAGATGGGCTGAATCAGAACAGGGGCGGAATTGAATTCCACCCCTGTTCTGTTACTCCACGCCCGTTTACTCCACGCCCGTTACTCGCTCGCTGCTTCGCTTTCCGCCAACACAGGAAGCTGGCGGAAATAGAGGCCCCACTGCTTCATGAGGTCTTCCACAGCGGGGTTCTTCAAGGCAACCAGTTCACGGAAGAAGCCTGCCAGTGCGTGAGCCGGCATAAGCTCGGCGGAGCAAACCCAGCTGCGCTCCGCAGGAACCACGTAAATGAGTCCCCTCTGGTGTTCGCATACCACCTGAATGCGGGTCATGTCCTCGCTTGGCTTAACTTCCAGGCCGGCCGGTGTGGTCATTCCCTTTCACGTCCTATTCGCGTTTCCGAGTCTTCCGGCAGCCGCGCCTTCCGGCAGCCGCGCGTCCCCCGGGGTGACGCGGAAGACAGACCGCATTATACCGCCGAATCCGCTCCACCGTTATGGTCGTATTCCGCTAGCGGTGTTATCATCATTGGCAGGCCAAGCGCCGAATGAACCGGTGCGGCGAGGATTTGTCGAGAATGTACCAGCCCGGAGGACAGCCACCCAGGCAACCTGAGATGAATTTCGACCAGCTACTGGGCGGGGTCAGCGCTACGCTGGGCCGCATAGCCAACCGGCTGGGCGGCGGCGGCGTCGGCCTGGCCGCCGTATTGATTGGCGGGCTTATCGTCATTATCTGGGCCGCCACCGGCATCTACACCATCAGCCCCGGTGAGCAGGCCGCGCTGCGGCTCTTCGGCGCGGCGCAGGAGAGCACGGTAACGCAAACGGGCCTGCACTGGTGGTGGCCCTCGCCTGTCGGCAGGCGTGATGTGGTGCAGACAGAACTGGTGCGCCGCCTCGAACTGGGATTCCGCAGCGGCGAGGCCGGCGCCATCACCCCGATTGCTGTCGAAGCTCAGATGATCAGTGGCGACCTCAACATCATCGATGTGCAGATGGTCGTCCAGTACAACATCAAAGACCTGAAACACTATCTCTTCAAGGTGGACGACCCGGGCGAAACCACCGGGCCGCAGAGGGACATTCCCGCAGGCCGGCCCGACGGGCGTACTCTGAAAGACGCCACCGAGGCTGCTCTCCGCCTCGTCGTGGGGCAGCGCTCCATCGCTGAAGTGCTGGCGGAACAGCGCGTTGATTTGCAGGCCTCCACCAAGAACAAGTTGCAGGAAATCATCGACAGCTATGAGACCGGCATCAACGTGGTCAGCGTGGAGTTGCAGAAGGTGGAAGCGCCCGAAGACGTGCGCGCTGCCTTCAACGATGTGCTCCAGGCCCGGCAGGATAAGGTAACTGCCACCAACTTGGCCCAAGCCTACGAAAACCAGGTCATCCCCGAGGCCCGAGGCCGCTCCGAGCAGATAATTCAGCCGGCGGAAGCCTTCAAGCGCGCCCGTATCGAGAGGGCTCAGGGTGAGGCCGACCAGTTCCTTTCCATTCTTAAGCAGTATTCGGACCGGTCGGTAAGGCTGTCCAGCACCCTGCAGGACACCGATAACTCAGACGAGGACGGGAATCCCGCCACTGGAATCGGCATTGAAGACGTAACCATCATTGGCTCTCCCGATGCCGAGGGCGATGGGCCGGACCTGATTGTCTCCAATCTGCTGGTGCTGGGCGCTCCGGACTGCGTCTTCACGGCAGGGGAAGTGGAGTCCAACGCGGCCACGCAGCTCTGCGGCTTTACGATGTCGTTGGACGGGCAGCACGGCGACCCGGAGGTCGGCAGGGAATTCGTGGCTGCCTACCTCGGCAACGAAGACCACAGCGTTCCTCAGTTCGCCACAACCGGCTCCTTAAGTATCCGCCTGCGCAACGCCCCCCTGGACCGGGACAATCAGGATGGCGACGACGATCTGACGACGGGCGTAACACTGGACGACTTCACCGTTGTCGGCGGGCCGGACGGCGGGCAAACGCCCGGCATCGACCTGTCGATCTCAAACTACACTCCGTGGAACAACATACTGACCCTCGCAGTGCAGCGCGGCGAAACGCTGGAGCCGAACGCAACCTTCACGGTGCAATATCTGAACCGCGAAACTTTCACTGTTCCGGCCACCAGCCAGGTCACCCAGCAGCGGCTGTACCTCGAAGCCATTGAGGATATTCTACCCGGGGTCAACAAGATTATCGTTTCGCCGGATGCCGAAACAGTCCTGATTCTGGGCGGTCAGGATGGCGTGGTGCCGGTTCCCGTCGGTCCGAGCCCCAGCCCATAAGAGTCGGCCAATTTCCCCCGACGGCTCGTCTCCAGACAAGTCCGGGATGAGCCGTCGGCGCTACCCAGTTCGTGGTGAGAGTTCGTGGTGAGCTTGTCTAACCATGAACAGCAATATGGCAACACAGGTAAGCATAAGGGGTTCCAATGAGAAACCTGGTTATCGCGGGCGTAGTAATCCTGGCAATAGTGATAACGCTGTTCACCGCGCTCTACGTGGTAGACGAGACCGAGCAGGTGGTCGTCACCCGGTTCGGTGATGTGCGCGCCGTACAGACCACGCCCGGTCTGTACCTTAAGGCTCCCTTCGGCGTTGACCGGGTAGTGTCGTTCGACCGCCGCGTTCTGCGCATCGACGCGCCGCCGGACCGCTTCCTGGACAAGGACATCAACATTCTGGAAATCGACGTGTATGCCAGGTATGTGATCACCAAACCAGAGAACTTCCTGATCAGCCTGAGAACCCAGGAAAACGGTGCGCAGGTGCTTGGCCAGCGCATAAACGCGGCCCTGCGCGCCGAAGTCGCCGAGCGGAGTCGTGAGGAAATCATCGGCGGCGACGTGGAGCTGGACGCCGACGGCAATCCCATCACCGACGCCGAAGGCAACTCCTTGGTCATGCCGACCAACACGCGGACCGAGATTTTGGACCAGGTGTTGGCGGCGGTACAGGACGACTTGTCCAATGAGCAGCCCGGGTTCGGTGTTGCGATGATAGACATCCGCGTCAAGCGCGCCGACTTCCCTGCCGAGGTGGCCGGACGCATCTTCGAGCGTATGCGCTCCGACCGGGAGAAGATCGCCCGCCGCCTACGGGCCGAGGGTGAAGAGGAAGCCCGCACCCGCCGCGCCGCCGCCGACCGTGAGGTTGAGGTCATCCTAGCGGAGGCCGACCGCGACGCCGACCGCCTGCGTGGTGAAGGTGAGGCCCAGGCCATCGCCATCCTGGCTGTCGCCCTCAACCGGGACCCGGAGTTCTTCGCGTTCCGCCGCAGCCTGGAAGCCTACCGACAGTTCCTCAGCACCAAGTCCACGATGATCCTTTCGTCTGACTCGGACCTGTTCCGATTCCTGCAAGGGTCTGGTGAAGTTGACGGAGTGGGCGGCAGATAGCAGCTATCGCCAAGTCCAGTGGACACGTTCAGGGGCAGGCTGGGAGCCTGCCCCTTTTTCTTTATGATTCAGACAAGCGTTGGAGACGCCCTCACCCTCACCCTAATCCTAACCCAGGGTGAGAGGGGGGACCAACCTATCGTCCGGCCAGGCGGCGGCCTTCCTCCAGACCGTGAGTGGTCTTCTCCGGGGAGGTGATGATGATACTGAAGCCCTGCTCCAGGCGCATGGGCACCTCGGCGGCGGTGGCGCCGGTGGCACAGGGAACGCCCGCATCCTTGCAGGTTTCGAGAATCCGCAGAAGGTTGGCCTGGACGTCGGGGTGGCCGGCGTTTCCCTTGTGGCCCATGGACACCGACATATCGCCCGGCCCGGCCCAGACGGCCCCGATGCCCTTGACCTCCCGCAGGATGTCCTTCAGGTTCTCCACGCCGTGCGGCTCTTCGACGATGCCCATGAGCAGCATATTGCCATCGGGGTCCAGGGGCCACAGGTCGGCGGCATCGTAATACTCCGCCGGGGTCAGGCCCCAGTATCGAGGGGCGATGCGATACCACCAGCCCCGCTCGCCCTCCGGCTCGAAGTCCGCCGAGCCGGGAACCTGCGGGTAGCGGGCGGCAATCACGGCCGCCTGCGCGTCCTCCACCGTGTTAAGGTGGGGCAGCACCAAGCCGTAGACCCCAGTGTCCAGCGCCTGCTTCAGCACCCACTGGTTGCGTTCCCGGAAGTTGGGCGGCACCCGCACGAAGGGCGCGGGGTCGGCTTGCAACGACCCTCCTTCCGCAATCTTCTTACGGGACATCAGGAATTGCAGGGACATCCTCAGCTTGTCGAAGCTGAAGTCCTGATGCTCCATCTCGATGATGGTCATGTCGTAATCGGAATCAGCGATGAACGCCAGGTCGTCCAGGTTGCCGTTCCAGACCAGCCCCGAGCAGAACACCGGCTTGCCTTGTTCCAGCAGTTCGATGACCTTGTTATAACGAACCATACCCCCTCCTGCGCGATGGGCCGAAAGGCCGTTGGGTTTGGGATGCGCCGGGATTATGCTTCGGGCCGGGAGAATTGTCCACCGCTACCGGTGAGGGCGCAGGGCCTTGGATTGTTCCCTGTCCCTTGAAGCAGAGGGCTGGCGTGAGGGTGAAATCCTGGTATGACACCACGTTCACTCATCAACTGGGATGCCCCCATCCGAGCCCTCCCCTAAAGGGAGAAACGACAACTAAAGGGCCCCGGCTGCGGGCAGCACGATTGCAGAGTCTTTTCGGTCTTCTGTTTGTATGTATCAGGACGAGATTCTCGGGATCCTCTTCAATCCTGTGCATCCTCTAAGCCTGATTCACTCAATAACTTTGCAATCATCCTGTGGTTGCGGGATTGCGTCGTTGACTGCCGGGGAAAAATCGCCTACAGTCTTAAAGGTCAACGAAATCAACGGCGCGATGCCGGTTTCAGTACGCCCTGTAGCATGACAAGGCGCATTCCCGCCACCACAGGCGGCAGGAACCGACCCGCCTGGATTCAGAATGAAGATACACGAATATCAGGCCAAGGAGATATTCGCCCGGTACGGCATCCCAGTGCCGCGGGGAGTGGCCGTGTCTACCCCCGCAGAGGCGCAGACTGCCACCGACGGATTCGGGGGCCGGGCGGTCATAAAGGCCCAGGTGCACGCGGGCGGACGGGGCAAGGTGGGTGGCGTCAAGGTGGCGCAGTCTCCCGGTGACGCAGAAGCAACGGCCCGGGCCATGCTGTCCGCCAGCTTGGTCACCAGCCAGACCGGGCCGGAGGGCGTGCCGGTCGACCGGGTGCTGGTGGAAGAGCTGGCCGACATCGCCAAAGAGATGTATCTGGCCCTAACCGTGGACCGGGTGGAGCGTCGTCCCGTGATGCTGGTCAGCGCGTCGGGCGGGATGGACATTGAGGAAGTTGCCGCCACCAACCCCGGAAACATCCACTCCGAACCCATCGACCCGGTGCTGGGGCTGATGCCTTACCAGTCGCGCCGCATCGCCCGGATGCTGGGACTCGAGGGCGCCGCTGCCTCCGCCGCTCCCGGCCTGCTCAGTTCGATCTACCAGGTCTTCGTGGATAACGACTGCACCCTGGTTGAGGTCAACCCGCTCATCGTCACCAGCGAGGGCGGGCTGGTGGCCCTGGACGCCAAGATCAGTGTGGACGACGATGCCATGTTCCGCCGTCCCGCACTGCGAGAGTTGAGGGACAGGGCGCAGGAAGACGAACTCGAAGCCCAGGCCGCCGAGTTGGACATTGCCTACGTCAACCTGGACGGCGACGTGGGCTGCCTGGTCAACGGCGCCGGCCTGGCCATGGCGACCCTGGACGTCACCTCCGCGGCGGGCGCGGCGCCGGCCAACTTCCTGGACGTGGGCGGCGGGGCCACCGTGGAAAAGGTCGCCAGCGCCGTCGGCATCATCCTGTCCGATGAGAAGGTGCGGCGGGTGTTGGTCAACATCTTCGGTGGCATACTCCGCTGCGACATCGCAGCCGAAGGCATCGTGCTGGCCTACCGCAACGCCAACTCCACCCTGCCGGTGGTGGTGCGGATGCTGGGCACCAACGTGGACGACGGCAAACGCATCCTAGAGGAGTCTGGCCTGCCGGTGGTGTTCACAGAAACGCTGTCCGAAGCCGCCGACGCCATCAAGCGGGCCGGGTAGACATGACCAGCAAAACTCCCCTTCCAAGTTCCGATATGTGGGTGGTTCGCGCTGAGCGGGGCGGCATTTACGCGGACTATTTCTTGAGCCAGGGAGTGGTTACCATAGGGTGGGGTAAGGTCGGGCCGATCCTCCCATCGGATTCGAGCAAGGAAATAGTTCAACGTTGTGTCTCGGCTTACCCGGGTGATAGTAACGGTGGGCATCGAGTCAGACGATTCGTGCGTGACATGGCAGTTGGAGATTCCGTCGTCACTTATGACAACGACAACCGCATCTATCACGTCGGCATAACCCGCTCAGCAGTGGAGCATGGCGCCCAGGCCCACGGTGGGGAATTTTCAGGATATAGCCGCCGTGTGGAATGGGTGGGCCAAGTTTCCAGAGATGCGCTGTCTCCAGATGCTCGAAACAGGTTGGGGAGCCTTCTTACGATTTTCCGTGTTCGCCCAACGACAAGCCAGGAATTGCGGCATCTCTGCCTCGGGGAAAAAGAGTCCACCTTTCAGGATAATGAATTTCCGGCGGCATCGCCGGAGTCAGATACAGAAGACATTCTCGACACCGCAGACATCCTACAGGAATACATCGCCCAATCCGGCCAGTTCGTTGAAGACCAGATAGCCAAGCTGGACCCGTATCAGCTTCAGGGACTAGTTGCCGGAATTCTGCGCGCGATGGGCTACCGAACCAAAGTATCTGGTCCGGGGCCAGACCGCGGGGTGGACATTTTCGCATCCCCGGACGGCTTGGGCCTAGCTGAGCCGCGCATATTCGTGGAAGTCAAGCATCGCTCCGGGGCTACCGGCGCCCCGGCGACCGTTGCCTTTATGTCAGCACTGGCGGATTCTCTGCGGATGCGCGTTACGAAGCAGACCGCTCCACTGTTCCTTTGACCCTACTTACTATGCCAGACTTGCGGGAACTGCTGGTAAGTTATTACGAAACTTTGGATTCGGAAACCCGCGCCTTGGTGCCGTTGAAGAAAGTTTACTGGCCAGTCGCGGAGTAAACCGCGCAAAATCCCGGAGAAATGGAGCATCACCCAATGGGTATTCTGGTTGACGAAAACACTCGTGTAATAGTGCAGGGTATAACGGGGCGGGAAGGCAGCTTCCACGCCCGCAACTGCATGGCCTACGGCGCCAACGTGGTGGCCGGCGTAACGCCGGGGCGCGGCGGATCGCTGTTTGAAGACTCGGTGCCGGTGTTCAACTCGGTGGAGGAAGCCGTGGCCGAAACCGGCGCCAATATGTCGCTGATTTTCGTGCCTCCTCCCTTCGCTGCCGACGCGATAGTCGAGTCCGCCGACGCCGGTGTCCCACTGATTGCCTGCATCACCGAGGGAGTGCCGGCGCTGGACATGGTGCGGGTCGCCCGTTACCTGGAACATCGCAACGTGCGGCTCATCGGCCCCAACTGCCCCGGCATCATCAATCCGGGTGCGCGTTGCAAGGTGGGCATCATGCCCGGGGCGATTCACCTCCCCGGACGGGTCGGCATCGTCTCCCGCAGCGGGACACTGACCTACGAGGCGGTGGGGCAGCTCACCGGGCTGGATATCGGCCAGTCCACCTGCGTCGGCATCGGGGGCGACCCCATCATCGGAACCAGCTTCGTGGAGGTGCTTCGGCTGTTCCAGGAAGACGCGGACACCGACGCCGTGGTGTTGATAGGAGAAATAGGCGGCAACATGGAGCAGGACGCCGCCGCATACATCGGCGAGGAGTTCAACAAACCAATAGCCGCCTTGGTGGTGGGAGCTTCGGCTCCGCCGGGCAAACGCATGGGGCACGCCGGGGCCATCATCACCGGCGAGAGCGCCACCGCCGAGGCAAAGATGCGCGCCTTCCGGGAGGCCGGCGCGACCATCATCCCCACCCCCGCCGACATAGGGTCCACAGCGCTGAGTATGTTGCGCTCAGCCGGACTGTCTGCGTAGCGCAGTTACCCCTGTTTTCGGGGGGTCGCGTCAGGATACCACGGAGGGGAGGACCAGTAAGGATCGGAAAAGCAACTTTGCCAACTCAGTCATCATAGCTAGGAGAGAGTATGCCCTATGCCGAGATTAACGGGATAAACATCCATTTCGAAGTTCGCGGCTCCGGCGCTCCCCTGCTGATGATGGCACCGGGGGGGTTCGACTCGACCATCGAAAAGTGGACCACCTCGGGCATCTGGGCCAGTATGAAGCCCTTGGAGACTCTTACCAGCCGCTACACCTGCATCGCCTACGACCGGCGCGAGGCGGGACTATCCGGCGGGAAGGTCGAGCGTGTCTCCTGGACGACCTACGCGCAAGAGGCAAAGGGCCTGCTGGACGTGCTGGGCATCTCGCGGGCCTTCGTGATGGGGGGCTGCATGGGCTGCTCCACGGCCACGGCCTTCGGCGTAACCTACCCTGATGCGACCCTGGGGCTGGTGCTGCACTGGCCGGTGGGGGGCGTCCGCTGGCGGCAGAACGGCTTGGAACGGTTCCAGTCCCATGTTGACTTCGTTAAAAAGAAGGGACTGTCCGCCGTGGCTGACCTGGCCCGCAAAGGCGGCAGCTTCTGGGCCGCGCCCAAGGCTGGCCCCTGGGCTTCTACCATCGTGTCCGACGAGGCTTTCGCCGCGAAATTCGCCGGGCAGAATCAGGCCCGCTACCTGGCAATGGTCACCCTGATGGGCCAGACACTCTTCGACCGGGATACTGCCACCGGCCCGGAACCGGTAGAGTTGATGGCGCTGCGAATCCCGTCGGTCATCATCCCGGGCGCCGACGCTTCCCATGCCACCAGCGCCGCCCGCTACCTCCAGGAATGCCTGGAGGGAGCGGTCTACCAGGACGTTCCGGTAGAGCAGCAGACCCCCGACGCCGTCCGCCAGTGGATAATCGAATTCATGGAGTCCAACGCCGCCGTCGGCGCGGTGTGACGGCGGGGGCATTTATTGAACCGGCTAGACTTGCAGCGCCTCTCAGACCTTCGGATTGGGGAGGCGCGACTTCTTCTCGACAACGGCTACTATTCCGGCGCATACTATTTGGCAGGCTATGCGGTGGAGTGCGCTTTGAAGGCGTGCATCGCCAAACAGGTTCGAGAATTCGACTTTCCCGATCTCAAGCGCGCCAGGAATAGCTATACCCATGACCTCCTGCAATTGGTCAAAGAGGCCGGATTGGAGGTCGAGGTGCTAAACGAGGTTCAGAATAATTCGGCTTTCGCTTCAAAATGGCTGCTAACTCAAAGATGGAGTGTCGAGTCTCGATATCAACTCGGTTGTTCTAAAGAAGACTGTCAGGACTTCTACACCGCGGTTACGGATGGCACCAGCGGCGTACTTCAGTGGATTAAGACCCATTGGTGAAAGAACATGATGCTAAAAGAAACACTGACCAATGACATGATTTCTGCTGGTGAAAATTTTATCGGCCTGATGAACGACGAAGACGCACAGATTTCTATGGGCGTCTGGAAACGGCTGGATAATCCAGACAGCCCGAATGTTTGGCGTCTCCTATTGGCCATGCCCGTGGCAAAGGCCGGGGGGCAGTTAAAATGCTATGAAAAAGCCGTCTCCACATTCAACGGAAACTTCGGGAATTTCTTCCCTCTCAGTCTGTTCGATATCGAAATAGAGTCGCCCGAATCCGCGGCGCTGGAGGAATTCAGGGAAGCGGCCATATCTCGCCGCGACGCGCGTCTGAAACCAGACTATTCTTCGGGTTTAGCGGACGGTTTCTTTTTCAGGGACTCGTTCGTTTATTTCCCCAAAAGATAGGCTATCAAGCCGCCGGACTTCATTCAGCACCGGCCATGACAGCACCGGCCATGATTAGAGCGCGGCCACCGGTCGCCACACTACGCGGATTGAAAGGGAATGCAATACGAAACCGTAATCGGCCTGGAAGTCCATGTGCAGTTGCAGACGCAGAGCAAGATGTTCTGCTCCTGCCGCGCCGACTACCAGAGCGCCCCGGTCAACAGCCGGGTGTGCCCCGTTTGCCTGGGCCTGCCGGGGGCCTTGCCGGTCATCAACAGACGCGCCGTCGAGTACACCATCATGACCGGGCTGGCGCTGAACTGCGACATCCCCCGGCTCACCAAGTTCGACCGCAAGAATTATCCCTATCCCGACCTGATGAAGGGCTACCAGATATCCCAGTACGACCTGCCCATCGCCGTTGACGGCCACCTGCAAATCGAATGCGAAGGCGCCACGCGACCCATTGGTGTCACGCGCGTCCACCTCGAGGAAGACGTGGCCAAGATGCAGCACTTCCCCGGCGATGACGGCGGCTACAGCCTGGTCGACGTCAACCGCTCCGGCGTGCCGCTGATGGAAGTGGTCAGCGAACCCGATTTGCGCTCAGCAGAGGAAGCCCGCGCCTATCTGGTAACGCTGCACTCCATGCTTCAATACCTGGGGGTATCCACCGCCAATATGCAGGACGGCAGCTTCCGGTGCGACGCCAACATCAGCATCCGTCCGACGGGCAGCGACGAGTTCGGCACCCGCGCCGAGATCAAGAACATGAACAGCTTCCGGTCGGTTTTCCAGGCTTTGAATTTCGAGGTCGAGCGGCAGCGCCGGGCGCTGGAGGAAGGCGGGCGAGTGGTGCAGGAAACGCGCGGCTGGATTGAAGGCCGGGCGGTAACCGTGTCCCAGCGCAGCAAGGAAGAAGCCCACGATTACCGCTACTTCCCGGAGCCGGACCTGCCGCCATTGGACATCGCGCCGGAGTGGGTATCAGAAATCCGGGCGCGGCTGCCCGAGCTGGCCCCGGAACGGTGCGTCCGCTTCCAGAGCGATTACGGCCTGCCGGAATATGACGCGCTGCTGCTCACCGACACCAGGGCGATGGCCGACTATTTCGAGAAGGCGGCCGGTCTGCGCCCTGCTGAGGGCGCGGAACTGGAACACCACGCCAAGCAGGTGAGCAACTGGATGCTCGGCGACCTCGCTGGCCTGCTGAACCTGGAAAACCGCGACATTTCAGAATCGCCGGTTTCTCCCGATCATCTGGTAGAGTTGATTGCGTTGGTGAGCGAAGGGGCCATCAGCGTCACCATGGGCAAGACTGTTCTGGAAGAAGCCTACCGCTCCGGCAGCTCGCCCCGGAGCATTGTCGAAGAGCGCGGCTACATCCAGATAAGCGACACATCGGCGGTCGAGCCGTCGGTGCGCGAGGCGCTGGACGCCAATCCCCGCGCCGTTTCCGACTACCTGAGCGGCAAGGAATCGGCAGCCAAGTTCCTGGTCGGGCAGGTTATGAAGCTGACGCAGGGGCAGGCCAAGCCCGATGTGGTCAATAAATTGGTAACCGAGGCGTTGGAGCGCGCGAAGAGCGAGGCAGTATAATCCGCTCTTGTTCTCTCTCCCAAGTAGGAGAGGGTTATGATTCGGGACGTGCCCGGCGGAAAAGGGACTGACAGATGGATACAGCAATTCTGATAGTGCAGCTGCTGGTTTCCCTGATACTGGTACTCATAATCCTGGCACAGGTGAAAGAGGGCAGCGGCGGGTTGTTCGGCGCGGCGCAGTCCACCGTGCGAACCCGGCGCGGAGCGGAAAAGACGCTTTTCCAGCTAACCATCATCCTTTCTGTGATCTTCCTGGTTGTCTCCATAGTAGTCGTGCGGCTGTGAGCGCGAGGGGACGTACTGGCCCTCTCCAGACGGGAAGGGTAATTTACGGGTGATTTACGGTTACGAACGCAAGCATCGCGTTACGTGATGGGTAGCCCGTTGCTGGTATTCACCACCGACTTCGGCTTGACCGACGCCTACGCCGGCGTCATGAAGGGCGTGGCCCTGGGCATCAATCCTGGCCTGCGCCTGGTTGACCTGACCCACCAGGTCGCGCCGCAGAATGTCGCGCAGGGCGCATTCGTTCTGGGCGTCAGCTACCGTTTCTTCCCTGCCAACACCATCCATGTCGCCGTGGTTGACCCCGGCGTGGGAACGGCACGCCGCCCCATCCTGCTGGAGACCACCCACGGCTCATTTGTCGCCCCCGACAACGGTCTTCTGACCCGGGTACTGTCCGAGTATCTGCCCGACCCGCCGACACGACCCGGAACGGTGGAACTGCCATCGACCGTGCGGGCCTTCCACCTCACCAACCCGGACTACTGGCTGCACCCGGTCAGCGGCACCTTCCACGGACGGGATATTTTCACGCCGACGGCGGCTCACCTCTCCCTGGGTGTTCCGCCGGAGTCATTGGGCGAGCCGGTAGGCGAACTGGCCTGGCTGCCGATGCCGCAACCGCGCGTTACCCATGAGGCCGTCAGCGGGGAGGTCATCTACCGCGACACCTACGGCAACCTGATCAGCAACATCCCGGCAAGCCTGCTGGAAGGCCGGAAGATAGGAGAGATACGCATCCGGGGCCGCGTTATTCGCCGCCTCAGCCGCACATTCCTCGATATCTCCAACGAATCCTCGCCCCCGGACCTGATTGCTCTGTTCGGAAGCCACGGATACCTGGAAGTCGCCGTACCCAACGGAAGCGCCGCCGCCACCCTGGACGCCGGCCCGGGGGAGCCGGTGACGGTTACTTTCGCCGCTCCCCTTGTCTGAATCAGGATTATCCTGATGTAAGGATTAACAGGATATACTGAACTGCATCCTGATAATCCTTTAATCCGGCAAATCCTGATTCAGACAATTTCCCTTGACATCATTTGCCCTCATGCTAGTATGAGGCAAATTCGGCCCCGGACTAACCGGGGCAGATTCCCACAATCAAAAATCGCCTACCGGGGGGAATATGGACCTCGACCGCGACACATTGTTGAAGCTGTATCGCACCATGAAGACCATCCGCGACTTTGAAGAGCGGGGTATCCCGGAAACCGGGCAGCGTGGAATGTCTGCCTCCGTGCATTCGTCCGCCGGACAGGAAGCTGTCCCCACCGGCGTCTGCGCCAACCTGAGCGATGACGACTACATCGGCAGCACCCATAGGGGCCACGGCCACTGCATCGCCAAGGGCGTCGACCCCAAGGGCATGATGGCCGAGCTGTTCGGACGCTCCACCGGCCCCAACAAGGGCAAGGGCGGCTCGATGCACATCGCCGACATGAGCAAGGGGATGCTGGGCACCAATGGCATCGTGGCGGGCAGCGTGCCGCTGGCCGTGGGCGCCGCGCTGACCTCCAAGCTGAAGTACAACCATCAGCGGGTGGCCGTGGCCTTCTTCGGCGACGGCGGGGCCAATCAGGGTGTGCTGCATGAGTGCATGAACCTGGCCTCGGTCTGGAAGCTGCCGGTCATCTTCTGCTGCGAGAACAACGGCTATGCCGAGTCCACGCCCGTCGAGTACGCGCTGTCCACCAGCCGCGTCTCCGACCGGGCCCCCGGATACGATATGCCCGGCATTCATGTGGACGGAATGGACGTCTTCGCGGTCTACGATGCGGCTAAGCAGGCCGTGGCCCGCGCCCGCGCCGGCGAAGGCCCGTCGCTGCTGGAATGCCGCACCTACCGCTTCTACGGCCATACCGTGTTCGACAACCCGCTTTCCTACCGCACCAAGGAAGAGGAAGACCACTGGCGGGGCCGCGACCCGCTAAAGCTCTTCCGCGAGGCCGTGATACCGCAGGGCGAAATCACCGCCGAAGAGATGGACCAAATTGACGCGGAAACCGCCGTCCTGATGGAGGAAGCGGTTGCCTTCGCCGACGCCTCGCCCCTGCCCGAACCCCACGAACTCTACGAAGACGTTTACGTCGACTACCCGCTGGATATGATGCGCCGCGGCGTAAATATGCCCGCGTAGGGGCGGGATTCGCCTGTAGGGGCGGGTTTCAAACCCGCCCCTACGCCCGTAGGCGGCGCCCCTAGGCGGAAGGTAACGGCCTCCGAGAACGTCCTATGACCACAATCTACGAATCCGTAGCCAACACCGACTTGGCCCGCATTCTGCAACGGATGACCGGGCCGTCCACGGTTGCGCCGGAGCCGCAGGACGCCTTCCCCGGCGGCAAGCGCCCCGACCTGCTGATTACCGCCCCCGGACGCAGCCCGGTAGCCGTCGAAGCGCGGCAGTTGCCCGCGGCCAACCTGGAAGAGGACGCCGCCGCCCGTTTCGCCCTCAACGCCGTCATCGGCGGGCGCGAGCTGGAGGCGGTAATCGCCCTGCGCTATCCGGCGGGGATGACCGCCCTGAACGCCGAGACGCCGCTGGAGTACGCCGCCCTCACCCGCAAACCGGACGGCGACATAGACCGCTTCCCCGAGTCGGGCTGGCTGGACGGCAAGGCGGCGGACTTGGCCGACCTCATCCGGCTGGTTTCCGTCCCGCAGAGCGCCGTTGACCTGGCCGCCGCCGCCTTGCAGGAAGGCATCAACGATACGGCGGAAATACTGGACGAGCTGGATAAAACCCGCCCCGGCATCACCCGCGAGACAGCCGCGCTGCTGGGGATGGACAACGTGCCGCAAACCCGCCGCATGGCCTGCGCCATCATCGCCAACGCCATGGTGTTCCACGAGCGCATCGCCGGGATGCACCCCGGCATCAGCCCGTTGCGCGCCGTCTGCGGCCCCGATGTTCCCGACCCGCAGGACAAAACGCTGGACGCTTGGGCCGCCATCCTCGAAATCAACTACTGGCCCATTTTCGCCATCGGCAAGGATATTCTGGAGCGGCTGCCGCCCGACATCGCGCTGCGGCTGTTGCGCCGCCTGCGAATCACCGCCGGGCGGGTCAACGGAACCGGCGTCAACAATGCCCACGACCTCACCGGGCGCGTCTTCCAGCGGTTGATTTCCGACCGCAAGTATCTGGCGACTTTCTACACTCTGCCCGCTTCCGCCGCCCTCTTGGCGCGGTTGGCCGTGGCCAAGCTGGATGGCGTGGACTGGGGCGACGCCGAGGCCATCGGCAAACTGCGGATTGGCGACTTCGCCTGCGGCACCGGCGCTCTGCTGTCGGCGGTGTACGAGCAGATAGCCGCCCGCCACGAACAGGCCGGCGGCGACGCGGCGGCCATTCACCCGGCGATGATGGAGGAAGCGCTGTACGGCTGCGACGTTATGCCCTCGGCCATCCACATCACCGGCTCCACCCTCTCCGGCATCCAGCCCGAAGTCGGCTTCGGCCAGTCGCGCCTCTACACTATGCCCTACGGACGGCAGGACGACGGCAGCGTGAAAATCGGCTCGCTGGAATTGTTGCAGTCGTCGTCGGTGATGACGCTGTTCAACACCAGCGACCCGGCCCTCCGCACCGGCAGCGCGGGCGAGGAAACCGCGGCCCACGTCAACGTCGAAGTGCCGGACGGGGGATTTGACCTGGTGATAATGAACCCGCCGTTCACTAGCAACACCGCCAAAGAAAAAATACACATAGGCACATTTGCGCCCGCTTTTGCGGCATTTGGGAGTACGGATAAAGACCAGCGGGATATGGCAAATCAATTGTCCAGATTCAAAGCTGGAACCTGTTACCACGGCCATGCTGGTATGGCTTCTGCGTTTGCGGCATTAGCCAATCGCAAACTAAAGCCAGGTGGTGTATTGGCCTTAGTTTTGCCTCTTACGGTTTCTGCGGCATCGTCTTGGCAACAATTTCGGCAAATGATGGTCAAAGATTATACTGATTTAATGATTTTGAGCATCGCAGCCAATGGCAAAGATATGTCCTTTTCATCGGATACGGGTATGTCGGAGTGTCTGGTAATTGCCCGTAAACGCGATTCGGACTCTCTTTCAACAACACGAACGCAATTCATTTCATTACATCGCCGGTCGCAAGGGTTCGCCCACGCCAATGCTACCGTGAAAAGCATTAACGAGTGCGACTACATCCGGCAAATTGAGGACGGCCCTTACGGTGGGACTCCTCTAATAGTGGGGGATGAGTGGATTGGCGAAATGATGTCTGCTCAGTGTTACGAGAATGGAGAAATTTGGGGAGGAGTGCGTCTCCGTGATTACGCATTGGCTCAAACTGCCTATGCTTTATCACAATCTAGGCTGTGGTTGCCTGCGGAACAGCATCATCTTGAACTGAAAACGGCGCGGCTGGACGATTTAGGTTCGCTCGGTCTTTATGATTTGGACATTATCGGGCGCCCACCTCAAGGGCCATTTACTAAAATGGCACCGAGCCCAACCGCTACTTATCTTGCGCTTTGGAATCACGATGCCAAAAACGAAACCCGGTTAATTTGCGTACCGGATTCGCAGTTGCAAGTGCGGGCTGGAATGGAATCCAAAGCCGCTACGGTTTGGGCTACGGCGAGCCGCGCCCACCTGAATCGCGAATTTACTTTCGGCTCTCAAGCCCTTGCTGTATCATTCACGGAACAGGAAACTATTGGCGGCAGAGTGTGGCCTAATGTCAGTTTTGTAAATAGTCGGTTTGACTATGTGTTTGCGGTATGGGGCAACAGCACATTAGGGTTGCTAAGTCATTGGTGGCACGCCAGCCGCCAACAATCGAGCAAGGCAAGCATAGCAATCCGCGCCGCAGATTCGCTACCCGTCCTGGACTTCCGCGCCCTTAGCGATGGGCAGCTTGCCGCTGCCGAGGGCATCTTCGACGAGTTCCGGGGGCTGGAGCTGCTGCCCGCGTACCTGGCGGACGCCGACGGCAACCGGGCGCTGCTGGACCGGCGGGT
The DNA here is from genome assembly GCA_965261945.1 of Dehalococcoidia bacterium. Lineage (GTDB taxonomy): Bacteria > Chloroflexota > Dehalococcoidia > Lucifugimonadales > UBA3495 > VXOI01. Next base: position 149,324 of record CBDHEF010000002.1, on the reverse strand, counting down.
GGTGTGCGACCTGCTGGGGTTCGGCGAGGACGTGTACCGCGCCGTCCGGCGGCTGGCGGCCAAGTGGTGCGCCGAGCCGTCGGTGCACGGGGGCAAGCGGCGTCCGGCGGCAGCGCGGTACGTGGAGTAGACCCCATAGCCCTGACATCCTGACCTAAAAAGGTATTGACACTGTTGGGTAGTTTTAGGTAAATTAACAGTGTTAATCCGCGGAGTGGCCGGAGAACATCGTCCAGCTGTGCAGGATGGATGCCGGACATAGCCGCGGGTTTGTTATTTCAGAGGGCGGGCAAATGAAACTAAGAGGCGTGATCAAGGGCCAGACCATAGAATTTGATGACCCCATCGACCTGACTGAAGGGCAGCGGGTGGAGGTGGACGTCAAAGCGGTTCAAAGAGAGGATCTGGAACGTTACGGCATCAAACCCTTCCCGCTCAGCGACTACGTGGTCACCAACGAAATGGTGAACGAAATCCGGGAAGAACTCGGGATCTGATTTGAGGTCCCTCTATGACATAAGTTCTCTGATTGCTCTGCTGGACAAAAAAATCACTCCGCTCACCATGTGGTGGCAACATGGTTTGTCGGCAACATTGAACAGGGATGGGCCTCCTGCCCATTGACGCAGAACGGTTACTTGCGCGTCATCTCACAGCCTAGCTATGCGCACCCGCGGAGTCTAGTCGAGGCTTATGAGCAGTTGTTGGACGCTACTTCTACCCCATATCACCAATTCATCGCCGACGACATAAGTCTGCTTGACAACACGTTGGTGCGGCTTCGTGACCTGTCGAGTCACCGCCAGCTAACGGACATTTACCTGCTGGGTCTTGCGGTGGCCCATGATGCGCGGTTGGTGACGCTGGATACCCGCATTCCCCTTAGCGCTGTCAAGGGAGCTGCCTCAGAGCGCTTGGTAGTAATTCAGTCCCCCCAATACCGCCACTCCGGTTCCCGCTTTTCCAGGAACGCGGTTATGCCCTCGTGGGTGTCCTCTTTTAGCAGGTTGTCCACCATCACCCGCTACGCCATTTCGTAGGCGGCGGGGCGGCCAAGTGGTGCGCCGAGCCGTCGGTCCATGGCGGCAAGCGGCGTCCGGCGGGGGCGCGGTTTGTGGAGTAGCCGGAGCAGAGACAGCCGCAGGAACCAAGAACACCGGGCCGGGCGACTAAAGGTTCCGTTTGCTTATAGTGGACGGAATGGTAGACTGACCTCACGCTAGGCTAACGGTTGCGGGTATGCGAATCTCCCGCCTTCGGGACTGCCCCGAGGCGGGGTTGAGGTTGGCTTATGGATTGGACACCGTGGTTGCCTTTGATAACGGGGGGGCTAACCGGAGGGCTTACCGGGGGGATAGCCCTGCTGGGAATGTGGGGGATAGCGCAGCACAGGTTGGGAAGACTGGGAGCGCGGATGGACGGTTTTGAGCGAGGGCTTGCAGACGCCAGAGCCGAATATATCCGGCTCCACGAGGAAGCCAAAGCCGACAACATCCGGCTCCACGAGGACGCCAAAACCGAAAATATCCGGTTGCACGAGGACGCCAGAGCCGAATATATCCGGTTGCACGAGGACGCCAGAGCCGAATATATCCGGCTGCACGAGGAAGCCAAAGCAGACAACATCCGGCTCCACGAGGACGCCAGAGCCGAATATATCCGGCTACACGAGGAAGCCAGAGCCGACAACATTCGGCTGCACGAGGAAACACGGGCTGAATTCCGCCGGGAAATCCGCCTTATTCTGCAAGTGGTGCGGGAGCATACCCACGCCGACGGCAGCCCGGCCACCACGCCCATACCGGTGGATGGCGACTAGCCCGGCTAACGCAGGAACCCCCTACCGGCCCGCGCGCTACGGGCATTTGAGGTTGACGTATGGAATGGACGCAGTGGCTGCCTCTGATAGCAGTGGGGATCGCTCTGCTGGGAATATGGGGGGCAGTGCAGCAATGGGGGGCAGTGCAGCACAGGTTGGGAAAGCTGGAAGCGCGGATGGACGGTCTGGGAGCGCGGATGGACGGTTTGGAGCGGGGGCAAGCAGACGCCAGAGCCGAAAACATCCGGCTGCACGAGGAAACGCGGGCTGAATTCCGCCGGGAAATCCGCCTTATTCTGCAAGTGTTGCGGGAGCATACCCACGCCGATGGCAGCCCGGCCACCACGCCCATACCGGTGGATGGCAACTAGCCCCGCTAACGCAGGAACCCCCTACCGGCCCGCGCGCTACGGGCATTTGAGGTTGACGTATGGAATGGACGCAGTGGCTGCCTCTGATAGCAGTGGGGATCGCTCTGCTGGGAATATGGGGGGCAGTGCAGCACAGGTTGGGAAAGCTGGAAGCGCGGATCGAAAGTTTGGAGCGGGGGCAATCGGAAGCCAAAGCCGACAACATCCGGCTCCACGAGGAAACGCGGGCTGAAATCCGCCGGGAAATCCGCCTTATTCTGCAAGTGGTGCGGGAGCATACTCACGCCGATGGCAGCCCGGCCACCACGCCCATACCGGTGGATGGCAACTAGCCCCGCTAACGCAGGAACCCCCTGAAACGGCCCGTCAACTACGGGCAAACGAAACAAAAGGAGCGAGCGATGACGACAGCCACCGCCACCAGGGAATTGCAGGTACGCGAGGCCATCAACGAGGCCATCAGGCAGGAGATGGAGCGCGACGAATCGGTCATCATCATGGGCGAGGAGATAGCAGGCGGCGCGGGCCGTGAGCATCTGGGCATCGTCGACGCCTGGGGCGGCCCGTTCCGCACCACCGTCGGCCTGATCCAGCAGTTCGGCAACCAGCGGGTGCTGGACACGCCGCTGTCGGAGGCTGCCTTCGTGGGCACCGCCATCGGCGCCTCCTCCACCGGGATGCGGGCCATCGCCGAGCTGATGTTCGTGGACTTCATCGGCGTCTGCATGGACCAGATGCTGAACAACGCCGCCAAGATGCGCTATATGTTCGGCGGGCAGGTCAAGGTTCCCTTCGTGATGCTCACCCGCATCGGGGCCGGGTTCGGCAGCGCGGCGCAGCATTCCGAGTCCTACTACTCCATCTTCAGCCACATACCGGGACTGAAGGGCGTGGCGCCCTCCGACCCCTATACCGCCAAGGGGCTGCTCACCGCGGCCATCCGCGACGACGACCCGGTGGTGTTCTTCGAGCACAAGGGGCTGTACACCAACCGCGGCCCGGTGCCGGAAGAGCAGTACATCTTCCCCATCGGCAAGGCCCGCACAATCCGCCAGGGAACCGACGTCACCCTGGTGGGCATATCCAAGATGACCTGGATCGCCAACAACGCCGCCGAGGAGCTGGCGAAAGAGGGCATCAGCGCCGAGGTAATAGACTTGCTGAGCATTTCGCCCATCGACTACGACCACGTGCTGGAGTCGGTGCGCAAGACCCACCGCCTGGTGGTGGTGGACGAGGACACGCCCGTATGCAGCCTGGCCTCGGAAATCTGCGCCCGCATCGCCGAAGAAGGCTTCGATTACCTGGACGCCCCGCCGTCCCGCGTGACCTCCCCCCATACGCCGGTGCCATACAGCCGCGTCCTGGAAAACATCTACCTGCCCAACGAGGAGCGGGTCATCAACACGGTGCGGGGGCTGTTCCGGTAAGCTCTTGCCATCCTCTGCCTGAAATTGTTGCACCCGCAGGGGCAGGTTCTCGACCTGCCCCTTTGCGTAAATGACGCACTTCACTGACCTTCGCCCTTGTTCGTTCCCACCGGCTTAGACCGGAGCCAGAGACGACTTCCGATGAGACGACCCGACTACAGTTGGGCAATCTTGGCGGTGGGCTTCAGCATCCTGTTTTTCAGCGGCGGCTCGCGGTTCGCCTTCGGGCTGATGCTGAAGCCGATGTCGGAAGAGCTGGGGGTGAGCCGCTCCACGCTCTCGCTGGCCGTGACCATGTTCATGGTCGTCTCGGCGGTGGCGATGCCCTTCGTCGGGCGGCTGCTGGACCGCTGGAGTATGCGGGGAACCATCGCCATCGCCGCAGTCGCCGGAGCGGCGGGGCTGATGCTGATGGGGCAGGTACAATCGCCCTGGCAGGTCTTCCTGGTCTACGGCGTGGTCTATGCCTTGGGCAACTCCGGCGCCTCCATCGTGCCGGTAGTCGTTATGGTGAGCCAATGGTTCGTTGAACGGCGCGGCATCGCCAACAGCGTCGCCATATCGGGAAACGCTATCGGACAGCTTGTCATCATTGGCGCGCTGACCTCGGCGTTGGGGGCAATCGGATGGCGGGCATCCTACACCATCTTGGGAGCGGTCAACCTCGCGGTGGTGCTGCCGCTGGCCCTTCTGGCCATCAAGCCGCCTCCGCCCGCTGTGCCAGACGAAGCGGAGGACGCGCCGCCCACCATCCGCACCGGCGAACCCGCCCCGGAGCCGGTCGCACTGCGGCGGGCGTTTGCCACCCGAGAATTCGTCCTGCTAACGCTGGTCTACACGATATGCGGCATTCAGGATTTCTTCGTAGCCACCCACATAGTGGCCTTCGCTCAGGACCAGGGGGTGGGCGATGTCCTGGCTGGCAATCTGCTGGCGTGGATGGGGTTGCTGGGGCTGGCGGGCATACTGGTCGCCGGATTGCTGGCCGACGCCTTCGGCGCATCCCGTCCGACGGTGCTGTGCTTCGTGCTGCGGATTGTGGCCTTCGCGCTGATTCTGACGTTGCAGAGTACGCCCGCGATTCTGGTTTTCGGCCTGCTCTACGGCTTCACCTTCTTGATAACCGCCCCACTGACGGTAGTGTTCCTGGGCAACATTTTCGGCCAGTCGCGCTTGGGCGCGCTGACCGGCACTATCTCGATGACCCACCAGATTGCGGGCGGACTGGGCGCGCTGGCCGGAGGCTGGATTTACGACCAGACCGGGAGCTACAACGCGGCGTTCATCCTGATGCTGGCGCTGTCCCTGGCTGCAACGGCCCTGACGCTGGCGGTGCGGGAGCGGCCCAGGGGGTGCAGGATTCCGCTGGGGGCGGCAGCGCGCTGAGCGCGTTTATTCCGGCCGCGGGTCATCGGGAGATTGTTGCGAACGCGCCTTGCCGGTAAGTAAGATGGAAACGTGGATTACGAATGGGACGATGCGAAGCGGATTAGCAACCTGGAAAAACACAAGATTGACTTCTGGGAAATGGAACGCTTCAACTGGGACACGGCTACGTGCCAATTCGACGACTACTATCCTGAACCCCGATGGAGCGCAGTAGGGTACATTGGACTAACTCCTTGCTACGTGTGTCTACACAATCCGAGGGGAAAACTATCGAATTATCAGTCTGCGCAAAGCGACTGGACAAGAGGTTAGAGATTATGCCTCCTCTTAAACCGGGTACTATCTTTCCTGGACCGGCCAAAGTTGAATTGACGCAGGAGCAAATCAACGAAATCGCCGCCAGCGATATGACTTTCGACCAGGTAGAAGCGAAATATGGAGAGGAAGTCGCCATCAATGTCGGCATCGCCAGAGACCCGGATACAAAAGAACTAACCGCCGAGGACATGGCGCGAATGCGCCCAGCCCTAGAGATTGTGCCGGATCTGGTCGAGAAGTCGCTCCGGCGGCGTTGTGAAGAGAATCCGTCAGCCAGAGAGTATGTAACTGTCCCTTTGGACAACGACCTGCTCAGCCATTTCCTCGATGAGGGCGGCCCCGAATGGCACAAACGCCTCAACGACACCCTGCGCAAGGCGGTATTCGGCCCCGAAAGCCTCTAGTGGAACAGCAGGCCGCCGTTGACGTTGTAGGCCTGCCCGGTGACGAATGAAGCCTCGTCGCTGGCTAGGAAGGCGACCATGTTGGCCACGTCCTGCGGCTCCGCGATGCGGCCCAACGGGCTGGCTTGCGCTCCGGACTGAACTATCTGGCTGCGGAACTCCTCTTGGGTGATGCCGTGCTCGGCGGCCCGATCGCGCTCCCAGTAGCTCATGCGGTCGGTGTTGATGGGGCCGGGGCAGACGGCGTTGACCGTAATGCCGTAGGGCGCCAGATCCAGCGCCGACGCTTGGGTCAGCCCCAGCACGGCGAACTTGGATGCGCTGTAAGCCGCGCCCGTCGCGCTGGCCTGCTTGGAGGCGTTGGACGCGATGTTGATGATGCGTCCGCCGTTGCCTGCTTCGATCATCCGGCGGCCAACTTCCTTGGTCAGCAGGAAAGGGGCGGTGGTGTTGATATTCAGAAAGTGCTCCCAAACGTCCTGCTCCAGCTCCGTGACCGGCACCTTGTCCCTGCCGATGATGGCGCGGGCGTTGTTGACCAGGATGTCGATGCGCCCGTAATGTTCCATCACCCGCTCGACCATGCGCTCAATCTGGCCGCTGTCGCCCAGATCGCAGTAGACCGGAAAGCTGCGGCGTCCCACGGCCTCAACTTCCTCAGTAACTGCGTCGATGCCGCGCCAACTGTTGCGCACTTCAGCAGGCGGCAGGTCTTCCGTTTCGCGCTGCACATCGGTCAGGGCGACGTCGGCCCCCAAGCCGGCCAGCTTCATCACCGTGGCCCGGCCCACGCCGCGCATCCCGCCGGCGCCGGTAACCAGCGCCACTTTACCTTCCAGTCCTGCCATTTCAACCCTCACAGACTCGTCTTGCCCCGAAGTAGGAGCATTATACTCCACGAATTGCCTTGACACGCCAATGGGCAGCCCTATCATAGGCGCAACCAGCCCGGCAGGAGGATGGCATGGCAACATCGCTGATTCAGGGAAGATATGTCATCTGCGAAGCGGGCGCCGATGACGCCGGGAGCCGCGTCATCAGCGACGGCGCGGTTTTACAGCGCGACGGCGTTATCGAAGCGGTTGGAACCTATGACGAACTGCGGGAACAACAAGCCGACGAGGTAATTGGCGGTTCGCGTTTCCTAATCATGCCGGGACTGACCAACGCGCACCACCATGGCCGCGGCGTTTCCACCTTCCAGATGGGGACCACCGATGGTTGCCTGGAACCCTGGATCGTGGAAGGCTGGGGGCGCCGCTCCGCTGACTGGCGCCTGATGACCTTGTACACCGCCATCCAGATGATCAAGTCGGGCACCACCACGGTGATGTACAACCACCCTCGTACTCCGACAGAAGGGCTGACGGAGGAATCGGAGGAAGTTCTCCGCGGGTTCGGCAGCGCCGGGATGCGAACCGCGTTTTCCGTCTACTACCGGGCACAGAACCGGGTTGTATACCACGACGACGATGCGTTCCTTTCCAGTCTGCCGACAGACTTGGGCGACGCGGTGCGCCGGTACGTCGGGGCCACGGATATGTCTGAGGACGACTATTTCTCGTTCTTCGAGTCGTTCCGCGAAAGCCATGGAGCGGCGGCCTCCGGCGGCCTGGTCTCTGTGCTGCTCAGCCCCAGCAACGCGCAGTGGACCTCCGACGATTTTTTCTTACGCACCAAGGAATACGCCGCCCGGTACGCCGCCGCGGTTCATATGCACTTGGTGGAGAGCTGGTATCAGAAGGAGTTCGGGATCCGCACTTGGGGCAAGACGCCGGTAGCCCACCTGGCCGACCTCGGCTTCCTTGGGCCGGAGCTTTCCTGCGCCCACTCGGTCTGGCTTACGGAGGGAGACATCGAGCTGCTGGCCGATGCTCGCGCCACCGTCTGCCACAACCCCAGCTCCAACCTGCGCCTCAAGAACGGCATCGCGCCGGTCAACGCCATGCTGGCCGGTGGCGTCAACGTGGCGCTGGGCACCGACAGCACCGCCATTAACGACGACGACGATATGCTCCAGGAAATACGGCTGGCATCCAAGCTGCACCGCCAGCCTGGCCTTGAGCGACCCGCGCTGGACACTCACCAGGCGCTGCGGCTGGCCACCGCCAACGCCGCCAGGCCCACCGGGTTCGAGGGCCGCATAGGCGTACTGGAGCCGGGCCGCTACGCCGACATGGCGCTGCTGGACTGGGACGCCATGACCGCGCCCTACTTCGAGGGTTCCGGCGACGCCGCGGCAGACGCGGTGAACGCCGTGGTCTACCGGGGCAAGTCCGCTCACGTGGACACGGTGCTCATCAACGGCGAGGTGGTGCTGAGAAGCGGCAAGTTCGTCAAGGCCGACGAAGAGGAAATAACCGCCGAACTCCGCCAGCAACTCGCCCGCCCCATCGAACCGGAAACGCTGGCGACTCGGCAGATGGCGGCGCGGCTGTTGCCCTATATCCACCGGTTCTACGACGACTGGAGCATCCCCGCTGACGGCCCTCATTATCTGTACAACGGGCGGGGCTGAAATCCCCTCTCTCTGGGAAAGGGTTAGGGGGAAGGCGTCCCCTTACCCATGAATGCGTCGGTCGCTATGGTAGTATGGCATCGGCGGTATTCCGCTCGACCGAACCTGAATGCAAGGAGGCAGTTGCTTTGGCTACTGTAGGAAGCGGCAAGTATACCTACGAGGTTATTGAGGATTGGGCGCGGCTCCCCGACGGTATGTCCTTCGGAACGGTCAGCGCCGTGGCCACGGATTCGCAGGACCGGGTCTATGCCTTCCAGCGGGCCGAACCTCCCGTGGTGATTTTCGACCGCGACGGCAGCTACGTCGGCGCTTGGGGCGAGGGGCGTTTCGAGAACCCCCACGGCATCTACATCGCCAACGACATCGTGTACCTGACCGACCGCGAGGGCAGCATCGCGCAGAAATGCACCCTCGACGGCACACCCCTTCTGACCATCGGCACACCGGGCGAGTACTCAGACACCGGCTGCGAGGTGGCGGGCGAGGTCTGCCCCCGGGCGGCAGGGCCATTCAACTACCTGACCGAGCTGGTGCCGTCGCCCAGCGGCGACCTGTACGTTTCCGACGGCTACCGCAACGCCCGGGTGCATCGCTTCAGCGCGGCCGGCGACCTGATTTCCTCGTGGGGCGAACCGGGCAAGGGCGGCCCCAACCAGTTCCACCTGCCCCATAGCCTCATCGTGGGCCAGGACGGGCGCATCTACCTGTGCGACCGCGAGAACAGCCGGGTTCAGGTCTTCTCGCCCGAGGGCGAGTACATCACCATGTGGACCGATATGCAGCGCCCGCTGGACATCTCGCAAGACAGCGAGGGCATCTTCTACACCAGCGAGCGGCCCGAGGACGGCAAGCCGCCCCAGGTAAGCGTCCTGGACGGCGAAGGCAAGGTGCTGGAACGGTTCCCGGGTCGCTCCGCCCACGGCTCCTGGGTTGACGCCCACGGCGACCTCTACCTAGCCTTGACTGCCGAGAAGAGCATCGACAAGTACGTGAGGGTTGGGTAAGACAGACATCCCCTCTCCCTCCGGGGGGGGGCGGGCCAGGGTGAGGGCGCAGCCGATCCCTACGGCATATTCCAGGAAAGAAGGGGAAGGGACAATGAGTCAAGGCGCAGATTTTCGCCAACCGGGATACAGGACGCTTTCAGGGCTGGAGGTCAAGCCGGTCTATGGCCCGGAATCCACCGCCGGAATCGACTTCGACCGCGACCTTGGCCGCCCCGGCGAGTTTCCCTTCACCCGCGGCCCCTATCCCGATATGTACCGGGGCCGGCTCTGGACACGCCGCCAGATTGCCGGTTTCGGCACGGCGCGGGCCACCAACGAACGCTACCGGTTCCTGCTGGAGCACGGGCAGACCGGCATCAGCACCGATTTCGACCACCCGACGCTGACCGGTTACGACTCGGATCACGAGCTGGCCGAGGGAGAGGTAGGTCGCCTGGGCGTCGCCATCGACACCGTGCGCGACATGGACGACCTGTTTCACAGGATTCCGCTGGAACAGGTCAGCGTCTCCCTGACCATCAATCACCCGTCCATCGTGCTGCTTAGTATGTTTCTGGCCGTGGCGCAGGGGCGCGGCGTCAACTGGGCGGCCCTGCGCGGCACGGTACAGAACGACTCACTGAAGGAGTTTCACGGGCAAAAGACCTTTGCCCTCGGCCCGGAGCCGTCGCTGAAGCTCACCACAGACATCGTAGAGTTCTGCACGGCCCACGTACCCAACTGGTACACCATATCCATCTCCGGCTACCACACGCGGGAAAGCGGCTCCGACGCGGTGCAGGAGCTGGCCTTCACCATCGCGCAAGGCATGGCCTACGTGGAGTCGGCCCTGGCCCGGGGGATGCCGGTTGACAGCTTCGCGCCCCGCCTGTCCTACTTCTTCGGCGTCCACAACGACCTGTTCGAGGAAATCGCCAAGTTCCGCGCCGCCCGACGTATGTGGGCGCGAATCATGAAGGAGCGCTACGGCGCCACCCGGCCCGAGTCCATGCGGATGCGTTTCCACACCCAGACGTTGGGCTCCACGCTGATGCGGCAGGACGCCCAGAACAACATCGCCCGAGGAACACTCCAAGCCCTGGCCGCCGTGTTGGGAGGCACTCAATCGCTGCACGTCAGCGGCTACGACGAGGCCTACGACATACCCTCGGAAGACGCCATGCGAATGTCACTGGCAACGCAGTTGATTATCGCCCACGAGTCGGGCGCAGCCGCCACCGCCGACCCCCTGGGCGGGTCACTGTTCGTTGAGACACTGACCAACGACATCGAAAGCGCGGCCCTGGAATACATCAATCGCATCGACGAAATGGGCGCAGGCTCGATGCGCGACGGCATCCTGCGAGCCATCAACAGCGGCTATATCGAGCGGGAAATCGCCCGCTCCGCCTACGAATACCAGCAAGGCATCGAGTCTGGCAGGCATGTCATCGTCGGCCTTAACCAGTACCAGTCGGAAACCCAGCAGAAGCTCGAACTCTTCCAGTTCGACCCGGAAGAGGAGGAGTGGCAGAAGAGCCGCCTCGCAGAAGCACGAAACGGACGCAGCTCCGCCAACGTGCGAAGCGCCCTTTCTGCACTGAAGCAAGCCGCGAAGGACGATGCCAACCTGATGCCCGCCACGCTGGAGGCCGTTCAGGCCACGGCCACCGAGGGCGAAATCCTGGACACCCTGCGCGACGTCTACGGTGAGTACGTAGACCCTGGAGTTTTCTAAAACACAAGCGGAAAACAACACAAGCGGAAACAAGGGTAGGAACAAGCCCGTGGGAACATTCAGCGTGTCGCTCGAGGTCGGCAACCCGTCCCAGGAAGAATTCGTAACCGTTGAGGCGCTGGTGGACACCGGCGCCATCTATACCATGCTGCCTGAAGATATCCTGGACAGATTGGGCATCCCACGGCTGGAAACGGATATTTTCGAGCTTGCCGATGACAGTTTGGTTGAATACTGGATCGGCAGCGCGGTTGTACGAATCCAGAGCCGGGCGTTGCCGGTCCCGGTGGTCTTCACCCGCCCCGACAATACTCCTTTGCTGGGTGCGACTACGTTGGAGATTTTCCGGCTCGTGGCAGACCCGGTAAACGAGCAACTGATACCAGCGCCGCGAATCCGCGCCCGCTTTTTCTAGCGGCCATTGGGCTAACCTGAGACATTTATGGAAATCGTCCCCCGCCAAAACTTCAGAGACTCTCGCAGCATCCCGGCCAGGTTCAGCCGATACGACCCTCGGTCAGTCAGCTTCAATGAGCCGGAGGTGATTGTCGACCTCAGAGACTGCACCAGAGTCCACCCTCCCGCCGTGCTCTGGTGTGTGGTATACCTGTTGCTGGCAAAGCGGCGCGGGAGTGATTGCGCACTGCTGCTTCCCAATGACGGAGATCCAGCACTGAGCCTGCGTGACACGGGGTTGCTTGGCGTCTTGCAGGGAGCAAACATTTCTGTCGAACATGGTAGGTCAGATATTTCCGGTTCCTCAGAGGTCATCTTGCCCTTAACGGGATTTGACTCGTCGTCAGCTGAAGACTTGACCGACCAACTCCATATCTCATTGTCCGCCAACAGGCAGGGTTCGGCAAATCTGTATCCTGACGTAGTCGAGACATTTTCGGAGCTGGTCAATAACGCTGCGGAGCATTCCGAATCAGAAATAGGTGCTTTCGGTCTCGTCCAGTTCTTGTCTTTGGGACGAGAACGCCGGTTCCTCATAGCTGTCGCAGATGGCGGCGTTGGAATACGCCAGTCCCTTGAACGCAATCCAAAACATCGGGAAAATTACGGATTCGAATGGGCCGCAGTCAGGAGAGCCACAGGAGAACTGGTAAGTGGTACTCTGAACAGCAACCGGGGAATAGGACTTTTCAGCGCCTTTGACGAATCTCACCGGCCCGGCAGAGAATTAATAATCCATTCGGGAAGAGGCATAATCGACTTAAGTGGCAATTCACAAGCCAGGGTGGTCCGGGCCAATCTATTCCCTGGGACACTGGTGTTTGTTTCGATACCATCATAAAGGTTCTGTTATGAAGAGAGTCAAAGTAGTTGACGCCGTGGAAAAGGACGTTCCATTGCTGACATCCCGGAAGTCCGCCCGGAAGATTAAGACCGCCCTCGAAAGGGGGAATTTTCTTCAGGACAGCAGCCTTTATTTGGACTTTGCCGGAGCTGAAGGCGTAGCTCCATCCTTCTTGGACGAGGCTTTGCTGATTGCGGAGGAGTATGCCAGTGACTGCGGCCATCCTGGAGCAACCGTAGTTTTCGCCCAACCGCCCACTACTCTAGCTGCCAAGCACCACGCCATCGCCCGGGCCCACGGCAGGACGCTGGTGGAAGGGGATAACGGCGACTGGGAGTTCCGAAAAATATGATTTTCGAGTCAGCTTGCCTGGCTTGCCAAGGGGACTTCGATATTGACTAGTCAAAGCGAACATACTACCCCCCCCAAAGTCCTCCTCGCCAAGATGGGGCTGGATGGGCATGACCGGGGCGTCAAGGTCATCGCCCGCGCCATGCGTGACTCCGGCCTCGAAGTGGTCTACATGGGAATGCGGGTCACTGCCGACCAGATCGCGCAGACCGCGCTTCAGGAAGACACCGACGTGGTGGGCATCAGCATTCTGTCCGGCGCGCATATGCGTCTGGTGCCCAGGTTGACCGCCGCGCTGGAACAGCGGGGGCTGTCCGGCGAAATGCTGTTGCTGGTGGGCGGCACCATCCCGGAGGACGACGTGGCCCCCTTGCAGGATATGGGAGTTCACGGCGTCTTTCCCGTGGGCAGCTTCACCACGGAGATGATCGACTTCATTTTCGCCAACGTCCACCGGGCACAGTAGACCCAGAGGCGACTCATGACTAAAATCCAATGGCCCCCCCAATACCCCTCCGGGTACATCCCTCCCGCGCAACAGGAACACTGGTCGCCGGAACTGGAGACGATGCCGCCCGCAGAGCGGGATGCGCTGATCCTTGCCAAGCTCCGCGAGCAGGTGCGCTACGCTTACCGCAATTCCGGTTTCTACCGCGAGTTCTACAGCGACGTACCAGTAGACCCGGAAAACCTGGCGAGCCTGCAAGAGTTCGCCGAACTCCCGATTCTGACCAAGGAGGACATCCGCCGGGAGCAGGAGGAGAATCCACCATACGGGCGGTTCCTCTGCGTTCCTCCTGCCGACGTATTCCGGGTGCATGGCACGTCCGGCACTACGGGCCGGCCCACAGTATTCGGAATCGGGCGCGACGACTGGGAGCGAATCGCCGAGGCCCACGCCCGCATCCTGTGGGGCGCCGGTCTGCGGCCCGACGACATGGTGATGGTGGCCGCCGTGTTCAGCCTGTACGTGGGCAGTTGGGGCGCTTTGGTCGGTGCCGAGCGGCTGGGCGCGACCTGCTTCCCCTTTGGCAGCGGCGCCCCCGGACAGACGGAGCGGGCCGCCGAGTGGGCCGCCATGGTCAAGCCCACGGCCCTCTACGGGACGCCGTCCTATGCTCTCTACCTGGCCGAAACCGCGCGCCAGATGGGCCTCGACCCGCTGGAGGACTTCGGTTTCCGGTTCATGTTCTTCTCCGGCGAGCCGGGAGCCAGCGTGCCGGCAACCCGCAAGCTGATCGAGGACACCTTCGGCTGCTACGTCGTTGACCAGGGCAGCATGGCCGAGATGACACCCTGGATGAGCAACTCCGGTTGCCGCCACTTGTCCCGCGGTATGCACCTGTGGCAGGACATCGTGTATACCGAGCTGGTGGACCCTGAAACCCGCCGTAACCTGCCCATGGGCGCAGAGGGCGTTCCGGTATACTCCCACACCGAGCGCACCTCCCAGCCAATGATACGCTACTGGTCGGGCGACATCGCGCAATGGGAAATGATAGACTGCCCCTGTGGGCGCACCTATCCCACGCTGACCAAAGGCATCTACGGGCGGGCCGACGACATGATCATCGTGCGCGGCCAGAACGTCTTTCCTTCTCGCATCGAGGACATACTGCGGGGCATGAATGTGTTCGGCGGCGAGTTCCGGCTGTTGCTGGAGCGGGAACGGGGGGAGCTGGACCACCTGACCGTGCAGACCGAGGTGCTGGCCGAAACCTTCGCCGGGCGCGAGTTCGACCCACTGGCCTTGGAGCCAATCCGCGAGGAAGTCGCGTCCGCCCTGCGCCGCGCTCTCGGCGTCGGCGTCGCGGTGGAATTGAAACCGCCCGGATCCTTCGAGCGTACACAGTTCAAGGCCAGGCGAATTATCGACCGCCGCACCATCTGACGGGTACTTGACGGTAGTGGAATCAAGCTATGACCTTCCGGCGCCCTTCCTGGGCCACGCTGAATCACGACCTGGGCGAAACGATTGACTTGGTCAGAGAGTCGGTGCGTCAGTTCACCACGTCCGAAATCGCCCCCCGCGCCGATGAGATTGACCAGACTAACGAGTTCCCCCGAGACCTGTGGCCCCGGCTGGGCGACCTGGGACTGCTCGGGGTCACAGCGTCCGGGGAATACGGCGGCGCAGGGCTGGGCTACCTGGCCCACACCGTAGTCATGGAGGAAGTTTCGCGCGGGTCGGCCAGCGTCGGCCTCTCGTATGGGGCGCACTCCAATCTGTGCGTCAACCAGATTTTCCGCAACGGCAACGAGGAACAGAAGCGGCGCTACCTGCCATCGCTCATCACCGGCGAACACGTGGGCGCCTTGGCCATGAGCGAGCCGGAAGCCGGCTCCGATGTGGTGAGTATGCGGTTGCGGGCGGATAAGAGGGGCGACCGCTACGTGCTGAACGGCAGCAAGATGTGGATTACCAACGGCCCCGACGCCGACACGCTGGTGGTCTACGCGAAGACCGACCCCGACCCTGACGCCGGCTCTCGGAGCATTACCGCGTTCCTGGTGGAGCGGGGCTTCCCCGGTTACACTCCGTCGCCCAAGCTGGACAAGCTGGGAATGCGCGGCTCCAACACCAGCGAACTGGTCTTTGAGGACTGCGAGGTTCCCGAAGAAAACGTGCTGGGCGAAGAAGGCCAGGGCGTGGCGGTGCTGATGAGCGGCCTGGACTTCGAACGGCTGGTACTTACCGGCGGGCCGTTGGGCATCATGCAGTCTTGTCTCGAGGCCGTGGTGCCTTATGTCCACCAGCGGGAGCAGTTCGGCCAGCCGATAGGCGAGTTCCAGTTGATCCAGGCCAAGCTGGCCGATATGTACACGTCGCTGTCGGCCTGCCAGTGCTACACCTACGCCGTGGCCCGCGCCGCCGACCGGGGGCGGATTTCCCGCAAGGACGCCGCCGGTTGCCTGCTGTTCTCCGCTGAAAGGGCCACGCAGATGGCTCTTCAGGCCATTCAGGTTCTGGGCGGCAATGGCTATACCAACGAATTCCCCGTTGGCCGCCTGCTCCGCGACGCCAAGCTGTACGAAATCGGCGCGGGAACCAGCGAAATCCGCAGAATGCTCATTGGACGCGAGCTGTTCCGGGAGACAATGTGAAACGTATTTTTCTTTGGCCCGTCCTGTTTGTTGCAGTGCTGTTGTCCGTCGTGGCCGTGGCCTGCAGGCCGGAGCCGCCGGCAACGTCGCCGGTAACCATCATGCCTCCGCCTACGGATACCCCTGCGCCTGCGGGCACCGCCAGCATAACGCCGTCCACTGCCACGCCTGCCGGAACCGCGCAGGCGCCGCAGGCGCCGCAGGAAGCCCCGGAGGAACCAGCGAAAACTCCAGCCTATCCGGTCTCCTCGACTCCACTGAACGCGGACGACCTGGGCTTTCTGCCCGACGACCCGACCGAGCTGATGTACGCTACCATGGAGCACTCGCTGGCCGACGTTGGACGCAAGATGGCCTACTCCCACAACACCGCCTTCATCCCGGTAATCCTGGAATTCATGCGATTCCAACAGGACGAGGAATCACAGCTCACGCTGGCGTCGTTCATGGTACGCATCCGGGACAGGATACCGGAGGACGAGTTCTCCATTGTGCCGTATGGGGAGGCCCAATGGGGCTGGTGGGTGGAATGGCTGTCGGAACACCCGGAGGTGAAGCCACCGCCGGGCTATGACGGGTGGAAGGGAGATATCTTCAGCATCATAGACCAGCCCATGGGCGAGTTCATGTATGACGGTGTGCCGACCACCATCCGGCTGGAGGAAATCGTTTGGGGCGGAGTGCGGCGCGACGGCATCCCGGCCCTGCGTTTTCCGCCCCACGTCGCTCCGGATGAGGCAACCTACCTGGAGCCGGTTGACCGGGTGTTCGGAGTGTCCATCAACGGAGAGCACCGGGCCTATCCGCTGCGCATTCTCAACGCCCACGAAATGGCCAATGACATCGTGGGGGGAGTGCAGTTCGCCCTGGCATATTGAACGCTGTGCGGTTCTGGAATCGTGTATTCCACAGAGTTCAACGGCGAGACCACCGAATTCGGCACTTCGGGGATGCTGTATCGCAGCAACAAGCTGATGTACGACCGCGCCACCGAGACGCTATGGCACCAGTTCCGGGGCGAGCCGGTGGTCGGGCCGCTGGCGGGCAGCGGAATCCGGCTCGAAATCCTGCCCAATGTCCTGACCACCTGGAGGGAATGGCTGGCCCAGCATCCCGATACCACGGTAATCAGCAATGACACCGGCGTCCATTCCGCCAGCTTTTACGCCTCCGAAGACGAAAAAGAGTCCATCTATTTTTCCTACCGGTCCGACCCCGGCACCATGTTCCCCGTAGCCGGTATCGCCGACAGCCTCCCCATCAAGGAGCAAGTGTTCGGCCTGACGTTCGGAGGCACGGCTCGCGCCTATTCCCGCCCTGCTCTTGCCAATGTGCCAGTGCTCAACGACACCATAGGCGGGCAGGACGCGGTCATTATCACGGTGGCAGCCGGTGGTGTCCGCGCCTATGACCGGGGCGGAATAACATTCCAAACCGGCCCCGGAGGGCAGTTGCAGGACGAGGATGGTGTGGAGTGGCGAGTCTTTGAAGATGCCCTGGAAAACGTCGAAGACCCGGGCCGGCGTCTGGCCCGGCTGCCGTCACGCGATGCTTACTGGTTCGGGTGGCAGGCATTCTACCCTGATACGGAGCTATACGAGCCTTAACGTGATGGCTTCCGATACCTTCGAGTGTGCCGGAGTTTCTCAAACGGTCTTACGTATGGGGGCACAGCCGGAAGCGCCTGCGGTGGAATGCCACGCAAGCATCAGCGCCACTCCCGACCTGTATCTTGATTCCGTATTCCTCTTGGCCCGTTTCTCGCCTACAACCCGTTTCTCGCCTACAACCCGTTTCTCGCCTACAACCCGTTTCTCGCCTACAATGTGAGTGGCCAAATCCGGTTATGAATTCGGAGGTGAACTATGCCCAGCCTGACTCTGGCGGAAGCGGAAGTTATCCTGGCGGCAGCCAAGGCCAAGGTGCTTGAGATGGGAGCCAACATGAGCATCTCGGTGGTTGACCCGCGCGGCGACCTGATTACCATGATGCGCACCGACGGAGCATCGTGGCGCACCCCGGCCATCTCACGGGCCAAGGCTGTAGCGGCGTCCTGCTTCGGGCGCGCCAGGCGAACTGACGGAGAACGCCATGGCCCCGGTCTTCCGCGGCCTGATGGCGATGGAAGGCGGCCACATGATCCCCGGCCAAGGCGCGCTGCCCGTATTCAAGGACGGCGCGCTGGCAGGGGCCGTCGGCGGCAGCGGTGGAACCGCCCAGGAGGATGAGGATGCCTCCCTCGCCGGAATCCAAGCAGCAGGACTGTCGGCCACAGCGTAGGGAGTCAAACGCTGCCGCCGAATGTCACAGGGGCGCACCGCGGTGCGCCCCTACATTTTTGCCCCACCTTCGGGCAAGGGCCGAAATACCCATGCTATCGCTTCTGATACACCTTTTGATACACCTTTTGATACACCTTTTGATACACCTGGAAGCGGTGGCGGTTGGTTTCCACCACGTAGAGGCGGCCCTCCCGGTCCAGCGACACAGACACCGGCCCCCAGAAGTAGGGTTCGGTCTGCGAAGAGATGTGGTAGGGCGTATTCAGGTGCGGGGGCAACTCAGGAAATAGGTCGGAGCGGTCGCGCTCTGCCTTTTCCTCGGGATTGGCGTCGAAATAGTCCAGCGCCCACTTGGAGACCGTAGCCTGGCCTCTCAGCAGAAGCTGAAAGCCGCCCTCCGGGTCGAGGACCTGCACTCGCTCATTGCCCCAGTCGGCCACATATATGTATCCCTCACCGTCCACGGCAACGCTGGTCGGCCGCTGGAACTGTCCCTCGCCGTTGCCGGATGAGCCGAAGGCCGCGAGGAACTCGCCGTCGGCGGTGAATTTCTGGACGCGGTCGTTGCGCCAGTCAGCGACGTAGACGTTACCCGCTGCGTCGGTGGCCGCGCCCCAGGGCAGGTTGAACTGGCCGGGGCCGCTGCCGTGCGAACCCCACTTGGCAATAAAGGCGCCGTCGGAGGCGAACTTCTGCACCCGGGCGTTGTGCTGTTCCACGACATAGATAGAGTCGTCGGGGCCAGCGGCGATACCGGCAGGGCCGTTGAATTCCCCGTCGCCGCTGCCGCGCGTTCCCCATTTGCGGAGGAATTGGCCCTTACTGTCGTAGACGGTCACGCGGTGGTTCTGCTCGTCGGTGACGTAGAGATGCTCCTGGCTGTCAAAGCCCATGCACACCGGCCATCGGAACTGAGTGTCGCCATTGCCTGAGCCGTCGCCGAACTCGAACAGGTAGTCTTCGTCCAGGCTGCACACGCCCACCCGAATGGCGGCGGCGCGGGCCGGGTCGCAGCGGTTCAGCACGAAGATGCGCCCGTCGCGGCTAACGGCCAAGTCGTAGGGGTTGGCGTAGCCGCGGCCGTTCAGTCCGTTGTTGACGATGCCGATGGTCTTCAAGTATTCCAGTGTAATACTGGCTGATTGTGTCTGGGTGGTCACTTGCCTTCACTCCTGCCCCCTTCCTGTGGGAGGGAGAGGACTTTCGCCGGATTGTTATGCCAGTTGATACTCGCGGGTGGAAGCGATGAGACGTAGCATATTGCCGACCCGCTGCTCCGATTCGCCGCCGGGCTGATGGCTTCGCAGGTCCAAGGCGCCCTGCCGGGAGGCGTAGTCCACCAGCACCTCGCGGGTGTCCTCGCCGACATCGATGGGTCCCAGCAAGTCCACGCAGCCATCGGCGAACTCGGCGGGCGTTAGAACGCCGTCACCGGTGGCGGCCAGCCGGTCGATGATGGCGCGGACGCCGGGGCTGCCGGTGTCGGATAGTTCCTTGCCGGCGAAGTTGACCCGCTCGACCAGGGAGCCGCTGTCGATCCATTCGACGCCCTCGTGCCAGCCTTCAACGGTGGGCGGCTGCAACAGGCCCTGGCCCATGTAGAGCATATTGTTGGCCACGCGCTCGATGCCCAGTTCGGGGGTCTGGTGGCTGCCGGCCATGCGGATGGCGCCCACCACCATTTCAACCGGCCCCTTGACGCGGGCGAAGCGCGACTCGCCAGACTTGAAGTAGTCGGAGTTGAACAGCGTCCGCAGCACGTCCCTGATCTGGTAGCCCGACTCGAAGTACGTCTCCTTCATCGCGGCGATGCAGCGGCTGCCCGGCCCGGATATCTCGTCGGCGGCAAAGAACTGGAACAGGCGGGTGCAGATGAACTCGGCGGTGGCGTCCTGCCTGGCAATGATCCCGATAATGTCCTCGCCGTTGAAGTTGCCCGCCTCGCCAAGGAATATCTTCTCGCCGTTGTCGTGGTCTTCCTCGCGGTAGTCAAAGTGCCAGGCAATGCGGCCGTAGGGCCAGATGGAGTCCTTATAAGCCCGGACGGACATATATTCGGCGTTGCCCAGCGTCCAGCCGGTGAAGGCGCGGGCGCACTCCTTGATGTCGTCCTCGGTGTAGTTGCCGATGCCCATGGAGAAGAGCTCCAGCAGTTCCCGACCATAGTTCTCGTTGATGGCGTCGCCGTGATTGTCCTGATTGTCCAGCCACACCAGCATTGCCGGGTCTTTGGAGATCTCCAGCAGCAACTCGTCGAAACCGCCCAGCCCATTGCGGCGGAACATCTCGACCTGATTCAGCTGGGAGCGGGCCTGGTTCAGCTTGGCGTAGCCGGTGGCGAATAGCCCGTGCCAGAAAAGGGCCATTTTTTCTTCCATAGGGCTGTCGGTGGAGATCATGCGGTACATCCAGTACGCAGCGGAACCGGCCAGGTCACGCAGTTCCGACTGCTCGACGTGGTACCGGCGGATCAGGTCATCGGGCATATTGTTGGGGTTGGAAGTGTCGAGGAGTTCCTCGACTGTCGCCTCGTAGCCCTGCTCCGCGCAACGCTCCAGCTCGTCGCGGTTGGCGCCAAAACCAGCCCGGCGCATCAAGTGGGACATCAGGGCGATGTTGCTATCGCTCATTACAGGCCTCGCTTTCAAGGTTTTCTCGTCCTAATCAGGTAAACGGGTTGAATTCTGTCTGAATTTACCCGCCCTCTTTTTCTTCAATCGGCGGCGAAGAGGGAGGCGGCTCGTCAAACGGCTGTCCTTTGGCTTCCGCTTCCAACCGCCGCTGATTCCAGGATTCCCATTTTCGCTGATTTTTAGCCACACCACGGGCTTCGCCCCGGGCTTCACCTTCGGCCTCTCGCCGCTTCAGGCGGTTCTGATACTTTTCCACTATTCCGCCGAATATGACCACGTAGTAAGCCTCCGTGAGAATGATACTTTCCGCCGCAATTACCCCTATGGCCGGCCCGGCGTCGCTACCAATGGCGAATATGGATTCAGGCCAAGAGTCGCTGGTTACAACGAAAATCTCGTACCAGAAGGCCAAGCCCATTATGCCCGCCATCTGAAGGGAAAAAATGGCGAAAAACAGTTTCAGCCATCTCTCCGGCACACTCCATATCGAACTTCGCCGTTCCGGTTCACCCCCTGACATCAGTGCCCGGCGAGGCTAGGCGCGGAACAGGTCAAACTGCTCGAACTGGCCGTTGACTATGGGGTCAGGATCCAGCCCCATCCACTTGTCCAGGATGGCAGAGTAGGTGGAGCGGAAATCGTTGTTGGGCCGCAGATCGCCGTTCAGTTGCTCTGCCTCTGCCAGCGAAGGGTACTGACCGTACAAACCACCGTTGACCGCGCCACCGATGAGGAAGGCCACGCCGCCGGAGCCGTGGTCGCTGCCGGTTCCGTTGTCCTTGATGCGGCGACCGAACTCAGAGAATATCAGCACCGCCGCGTCGTCCTCGCGCCCGTGCTCCTTCAAGTCGTCCATCAGGCTGCCCACAGCGCCGGCCACGTCTTGCCAAAGGGACGCATGGGTCAGCAGCTCGCCGGAGTGGGTGTCGAAGCTCCCGTGTTGGGTGTAGTAGACCCTGGTGCCCAGGTCGGCCAGGAACACCTGCGCGATGCTCCTCACGTTCTTGGACAGCGAATCGCTCCGGTATTCCACGCTGGAGGAATACTGGGCGGGGGCGGTGCGCAGGATGTCGGCGCCGACGTAGGCATCCTGCCCGGTCTTGCTGAGGAGCGACATCACCGGGTCGCGGCCCGCTACGTTGCCATACATCCTCGAGAAAGCCTCGAGGGTGAACATTCGCAGTTCTTCGTCTTCAATGTCCGGGAAGAGGCCGTAGGTCTCCAGGTCGCCGACCGAGGCAACGGACACGCCGGGGCAGCCCAGCGCCCGGGGCAGGCCGCGCCCGAAGTTGACGGCGGTCAGCACGTTCTCGCCCTGGGGGTCTATGTCGCGGACGGCCCGTCCCAGCCAGCCCTCGGTGCCGATGGCGTCGGGCTCGGCGGTGTGCCAGATGTCCATGGAGCGGAAATGGGAGCGGTTGGGGTTCTCGTAGCCGATGCCCTGGATCACCGCCACCTTCCCTTCGTCCCACAGCGCCTTCATAGGGCCCATGCTGGGATTGAAGCCAATCTCGTCGTTCAGGGAGATTACTTTGTCCTGCGGTATATGCACCGTGGAGCGGGAGTCGTAGTATTCGCCCCTCCCGTAGGGCACGACCGTATTCAGGCCGTCGTTCCCGCCGGAGAGCTGGATTACAATCAGTCCCTTTTCGCGCTTATTGCTCGTCATTTGCTGAATCCTTTTGGCGTCTGTCGGATTACCCTAAATTTACTATGCGCGGGCTTATGGGGCAAGCGCACAGGCCGCCCTACGGAGGGCGCAATCGAATGGGCGTCCTCCGAAGCGGGCCAGCGCTCACACGACCATGTCATAGCCCCGATTGGCTTCACGTCGCAGCTCGGAATGGAATCCGGGGTGGGCGATGGCGATCTGCTCCCCGGTCGCGCTCCCGCGGCGACTTGCCTCGCAGGTGGGCGTTGTTGATCTCGACCAGGTTGTCCTTCTGGATCAGGTGCCGGACGCCGTCAATGTAGCTGAACTCGTACAACTCGAATGCCGGATTCCGGTCTAAGATGGCCAGTTCATCGCAGATCCTCTCCTCCCGGTTGCATTTCTGGCGCTTTCGACTGAACAAGATGGTTGCTTGGGGACATTTCCGGTTTACAATGGCAGTGTAATACCGATACTATGATAAAGAAAATCCCCCAGAATCAGGGGAGGTGCCTTCTATGGTGACTTTGCCCGAATCATCCCATGTTGTCCACTCCGAATACGATGTCGTCTATCTTCATGACCACGAGGTCCAGAAAGAGGATATGCGCCGTCTGTACGAGAACGCCAAGCGTGACCAGTGGAACGCGGCCACGTACATCGCGTGGGACAAGCCGGTGGACCTGGAGCAGGACTTCGTCGCCGATGAATTGATCGACATCTACGATTCTCCCTACTGGCACAAAATGAGCGACGCGGAACGGCAGGAAATGAACCGACTCTTTTCTGCGTGGCGGCTGAGTCAGCTCTTCCACGGCGAGCACGCGGCGGCGCTGGTCTGTTCGCAGTTGGCCAACGTGCTGCCCGACGCCGATACCAAGTTTTTTATGTCCACTCAGGTGATGGACGAAGCCCGGCACACCGAGTTTTTCCAGCGCTACCTGCACGGGCGGGTAGGCACTGTCTACAAGCAGTCGGAAGTGGGCCGGGAACTCTTCGACTACATCCTGGGCGACCCGCGCTGGCACATCAAGGTTATCGGCCTGCAACTGGTGGGCGAGACCTTCGCCGTGGCGCTGTTCAAGATGCTGGCGGAAACGGCCAAGGACGACCTGCTGCGCGAGGGCTGCAAGCTGATCCTGCGAGACGAGTCCCGTTCCTTGGGCGACAGTTGCTCTCCCTGCCTGAGTTGGTAGAGCAACTGTCGCCCAAGGAACGGGAGGAAATGGAGGACTTCACCATCCACTTCCTCCGCAACACCCTCACCGGCGGCTTCCCCAGGGAGGCCTATCTGGACGTGGGCTTCAACAACCACCAGATTGACGAAATACGCCAGATGCGCCGCGACAAGGCGCAGAGCAGCGACTTCGCGCTGTTTCGCCAGCACTTCAAGCGCGAGATGCACAACACCCTGGTCAACAACCTGTTCAAGTGCGGCGTCCTGAGCGAGAGCGTCCGCGGTCGCCTAGAGAACTAGCTGCGCGTCGATGTGGCCGGCAACCTGCCGGGGGATGATTAACCCTACACCAGCACCACTACGGCGGAAATCACGGCCCGCACCTATTAAGAAACCATCTCAAAAATCATTGGGCCAAGCCCGTCTGCGGAAGAGACAAAAACCGGGAGCCTGGATTCCCGCTTTCCCGGGAATGACGGGAGGTTGCCGGTCGGTTTTGAGATAGCCATTAAGGACGGTCAGCAATGCACGTAGGTATGTCCACGGTGTTCCAGAATCCGGGCAAACTCCTGTCGGACTACGAGGTATACCGCAACGAGTTGCGTCTGGCGGATCTGGCTGAGCCGCTGGGGTATGAGTCCATCTGGGGCGTGGAGCACCACTTCTCCGACTACACCATGTGCCCCGATGTGCTGCAATTCCTGTCCTACATGGCGGGACGCACGGAGCGAGCCAAGTTGGGATCCATGGTGGTGGTGCTGCCCTGGCATGACCCGGTGCGCGTCGCCGAAGAGTTCATAATGCTGGACAACCTCAGCGACGGGCGCGTCGTCGTAGGCGTGGGTCGCGGGCTGGCGAGGGTGGAATACGCGGGCTTCGGGCTGGATATGGGCAACTCACGGGGCCGCTTCAACGAATCCGCCGAGATGCTGGTTCGCGCCCTTGAGGAGGGCTACGCCGAGTTTGACGGGGAGCACGTACAGCAGCCGAGGGTGGAAATACGCCCCAACCCCTTCAAGAGCTTCGAGGGCCGGACCTATGCCGCCGCCATCTCGCCAGAGTCCAGCATCGTCCTGGCCAAGCTGGGCGTTGGCGTTCTCATCATCCCGCAGAAGCCCTGGCACGACGTGCAGTCCGAACTGGCCTCATACCGGGCCACTTACCAGGAGGTCAACGAGGGTGAGCCGCCCGCCCCGGTGGTGGTCACCTTCGCCTACTGCGACAGGGACGAAGAGCGCGCAGCCGAAATGTCCCGCAAATACGTCGGCGGCTACTGGGACTCAGTGATGAAACACTACGAGTTTCGCAGCGACCACCTCAAGACCACGCGGGGCTATGAATACTACGGCAACTTCACCGATAAGATAAACACCTACGGCGACCGCGACGTGGTCGACTTCTTCGTAAACCTACAGGTCACGGGTACGCCGGAGCAGTGCTACCAGAAGGTGATGGACATCTATGGCTACACCGGCGCCGACTCGCTGGTGGCAGCCTTCAGCTATGGCGGAATGCCCTACGAGGATGCCGAGGCCAGTATGCGGCTGTTCGCCTCGGAGGTGATGCCGGAGTTGAAGAAGTTTGAGCCGACTCCAAGCTGGGGATAGACAGTCCTAGCACAGAGAACAGCCGGTTCTCGAAAACGGCGAGGGCGGAGTTTAATCCGCCCCTCTTCTGTCTTGTCTTTAACTCCCGAAAAGCGGGTGAATGCTACTCACCGTGATACCTGGTGGCCTCCTTGGTAACCTCCCCGCGGGGCCGCCAGGCGAACCTTTCGGCATAGCGGTTCGGTTTGCCTTCAACAACGTCGGCGGTAATCCGGCCCAGCGCCGGTGTGAACTTGAAGGCGTGTCCGCTGCCCCCGGTGGACACGACGAGGCCCTCAATGTCCGGGTGGCGCGTGATGTAGAAGTCGCCGTCCCAAGTGTCGTTGTAGAAGCAGGCCCGGCTGCCCGCCAGGGGAGCGTTTGCCAGCTCCGGCACCGAGTGAGACAGAAACCGTCGGCTGTACTCAACGACGGCAGGGTCTGCGTCCCTGGGAGCATCGGCGTCAACCATGCGTCCGGGCCCGTGATTCGCCAGTTTGACCACTCCCTCCGAGTTGGCCGGGAAACCGTACCAGCCGGTCCGGGGAATATCGGCGCCCCACGGCGGGAAATGCGGGGGCCGGAACCGGTCGGGCAGATTCGGGCGCAGGTACACCAGCGTCTGCGCCACGGGGGTCATCATTTCCTCCATCTCCGGTATCAGCCGGGGCGTCCACACCCCCGCTGCCACCACCACGCCGTCTGCGCGAACCTCGCCGCCATCCTTGGAGCGCAGCCCGACCGCTCGACCCGATTCAACCAGGACCAACCCGGCTTGAAATCCGGGGCGCATTTCGATGCCAGCAGCCTCAGCCTCAGCCGCCAGGAATGAAACCGTTTCCCCAGCTTCGCCCCAACCGCCGCGGGGATTGTAATACCCGTCGGTGTATTGCTGGGAGTTCCATAGAGGGTAGCGCTCCGCCACGGTCTTGGAATTGAGCCGCTCCAGCGGCCACCCGGCGGCGGTGAGTAGGTCGAAGGACTGCCGCTCGACGGTGCCCGGTTGCAACGGCTGGCTGGTCAGGACCAGGAAGCCGTCTTCGTGATAAAGCGGACGTCCTCGCTTCTCGTTCCAAACGTGCCAGCCCTCGATGGCCTCAGCGCCGAGGTCGCTGTACAGCTTGTCGTCGCCATAATCCATCCGAATCATGCGGCTGACGTCGTTTGACGCGGCCAACGGGTGCGGTACCGGGCCGGGGTCAACGACGGTGACGGCGTAACCCCGGCTTCGCAGTTCGAGGGCGGCAGACAGCCCGAAGATTCCTGCGCCCGCAACGACGATGGATTGTTGAGTAGACATTTGACAGCCACAGCGGGCCTAACGGCCCACCGCCCCTATAATCGTCTTGAGTTCTTCGACGCTGAGGTCGCCGAACTTGCGCCATCCGCCGATGAGGTAGGTGGGAGTGCCGCCTATGCCGCTGGCGCGGGCCGTCTCATTGGATTCCATCACCGCCTCCCGGTAGTGGCCCGACTCCAGGCGCGTCCCCAACTCGGACCAGTCAAGCCCGGCGGTTTCGGCCAGACCTTTAACCACCTCCAGGCTGCCCAAGTCGGCGCTGGTCTCCCAGTAGGACCCGGCGGCAACATGGTGAAATCGGTCGTCGGCATCGCCGCCCTGCTCCTTGGCGTACAGAGTGGCCTCGTGGACGTACAGCGTGTTGGGCGACAATTGCGGGCGGCGCATTGTGAGACCGGCGCCGCGAGCGCGTTCCTGCATAGCGGGGTTGAGTTCGGTTTCGGTCTCCCCGTCGAACAACCGCCGGGGTTGGCCCTCCGGGGGGCAGTCCGGCCGCAACAGGAACGGCCGGCGGTCAATAGTGATGTTCAGTTCCTTGGCAATGATGTCGAGCCTGCCCAGGCCCACGTAGCAGAAGGGTCAAGTGTAGTCGTGCCAGACAGTGACCTCGACGGGATTGGCAGTAGCCATTTCTCTCTTCCTGCAAATTGATTCTGACGCAAAGTCGCAATGTCGCAATGTCGCAATGTCGCAATGTCGCAATGTCGCAAAGTCGCAAAGTCGCAAAGTCGCAAAGTCGCAAAGTCGCAAAAAATTATACAAGTGACTCTCCAAAATCTTTGCGCCCTTGCGTCTTTGCGTTGATAATTAGTCGTCTGCGGGGGCCGGAACAGTGGAGTCGGCGAAGGCGGCCCGGAGGGCAGCGGTGGCCTCTTCCATCACCTTCCCGCTCTTGTCCATGATGCCCACCATGCCGAAGAACCCGTGAATCATGCCGTCATACCGGCTGATGGTGGTTTCCACTCCGGCCTCCTGAAGGCGGCGGCCGTAGGCTTCGCCCTCGTCCCTCAGCGGGTCGTACTCGGCGGTGATGACCAGCGCCGGCGGCTGTCCGGCCAGGGAATCCGCCTGCATCGGGGCGGCATAGGGATTGTCGGCATCGGCCTCGTTGTCCAGGTAGGCGTCCCAATAGAACTGCATGGCGTCGCGGGCCAGCATATAGCCCGTGGCATTGTCCACGTAGGATGCTGTCTGGTAATTGCGGTCGGTGACCGGGTAGACCAGCAACTGGTGGACGATAGCCGGGCCACCCCGGTCGGCGGCCATCAGCGATACCCCAGCGGCCAGGTTGCCTCCGGCGCTGTCGCCGCCCACGGCCAGACGGGAAGCATCGGCATTCAGGCTGTTCGCGTTGTTGGCGGCCCAGACGGTGGCCGCGTAGCTGTCCTCGGCGGGGCCGGGGAACTTGGTTTCGGGAGACAGGCGATAATCAACGGACACCACCACGCAGCCAGCGCCCTTGCAGAGATGGCGGGCCGTGGGATCAGCGGATTCCAGGTCGCCTATCACCCAACCGCCGCCGTGGTACCAAGCCAAGATGGGGAAGGGGCCATCGCCCTCCGGCGTGTAGATGCGGACAGGAACGTCGCCGTCGGGGCCAGGGATGCTGCGTGTCTCGACGGCGGCCACTTCGGGACCGGCGGGACGAGGACGAGCGGCGGCGCTGATGCGGGCCTGTTCGGGCGAGACCTCCCATACGGCGGGAAGGCCAAGAGCGTTTACTGCGTCTATGACTGCTTGCGCTTGCGGGTCCAGCGGCATGATATACCTCCGAAAATCGGCCCCGCGTTGCGTGATGGCGCCGGGCCGTGATGCGAGTTGACTCTATCCTACCGGCGAACTCCCGTTATGGCAATTGCTGCTATTCTTCTTCGAACTTTCCGTAATTCTCGTCCATTTGCTCTCGGGAGGCCTCGACCAAAGCGGATTGCAGCCTGCCGGCCGTTGGCGGAGCTACGGGCCGCCCGTTTACGTGCATCTGCATTTCTTCGTCTTCCTCCTGAACTTCCACCCTAATCTGCAACCGTCCGGCTTCCTTCCGGGACAGCATCACCGTCAACACTGCTTAGAGGGTGTGTGACAAAGTGTAATCAGGTTGGTTTGAGCCTTTTGATCATCAGGTGGACCATCGCTATATGAACCCAGGTCTCTCCGGTTTCTGGCAGTTCCTCATAGTCCTTGCTGAGCCGCCGGCGCCGGCTGAGCCAGGCCAGTGTGCGTTCAACCACCCATCTGCGAGGCAGCGCCTCGAACTGGTGGCTGTCCGGTCTCCGGCGCACCACCTTCAGCAACCATCTTCCAGTCTCCCAAGCCCACGCCACCAGCCGACCGGCATAGGCCGCATCCGCCCAGATGACCTGAAGCCTGGGGAACCGGCCCAGCAGCTTGGCCAGCGCCAGCCTGTCCCCGTCCCGGTCCTGGATGCCAGCGGCGTGAACGACCACGGCCAAGAGTAGCCCGGTGGTGTCCACTACGATGTGGCGCTTGCGCCCGGACACCTTTTTGCCGGCGTCGTAGCCGCGAGGCCCCCTTTTTCCGTGGTCTTCACCGATTGGCTGTCGATGATTGCCCCGCTGGGAGTAGCATCCCGTCCCTCGCTCTCCCGGACCATGGGACGCAGCGCCTCCAAAACCCGCTCCCAAGCGCCGTCCTTGCGCCATTTCCGGAAGTACCACCAGACCGTGCCCCAAGGGGGCAGATCGTGGGGCATCATTCGCCAGGGTATGCCGCCACGCAACACGTACAGGATGCCGTTCACCACCTCCCGCAGGTGCACGGTTCGGGGGATGTCCTCTGAGCGAAACCGGGGGCAAGAGGGGTTCCAGCAAGCCCCACTGGGCATCGGTCAAATCAGTGGGATACGTTCTTCGATGCATATCCCAAAGTTACAGACTACCCACAAACCATACCAAGCTGTTCCAATGCAAGTTTCGACAATTGCCACACACCCTCTAAGAGCCTGTCTACAATCTCTTCAGGATTAGCGCCGCGAAGGCGAGAACCACCATTTGCAGGCTGGTATTGAGCTTTCCCTCGCAGTTCTTCCATAGCCGGCGGCGCTTCTCCAGCCAGGCGAAGGACCGCTCCACCACCCAGCGTTTCGGCAGCGCCACGAAGGTGTGCAGTTCGTTGCGTTTCACCACCTCCACCGAGGCTCCCAGCAGGTTCTGCACCGTCGCAGCAAAGGGCTTCCCGGTGTAGCCCCCGTCGACCATCACATTCTGCGCCCGGCTCAGGTCGGCCCGGCTTTGTTCAAACATCGCCAAAGCCCCGACCCGGCCGGTAACATCGGCGGTGGTCACATGAATCGCATGGGGCAACCCCTGGCTGTCCACCGCGACGTGGCGCTTGATCCCGGACACCTTCTTGCCCGCGTCATAGCCCTTGTTCTCCGCGCTGTCGGTGTTCTTGACGCTCTGGGAGTCCACGATCCAGAAGCTGGTCTGCTCGCTCCGCCCATTGCTCTGCCGGGCCGCGCCAACCGATTGTTTTTAAGACCTGCTCCAGAATGGACTCTTCCTCCGGGCCGGGGCGCTCACTCCATTGCCGGAAATACTTGTAGCAGGTGCGCCAGTCCGGGAAGTCCGCTGGGAGCATCCGCCACTGGCAGCCGCTCTTGAGGAGGTAGAGCACTCCGCAGAAGACGTCGTACAGATCCACGGTGCGGGGCTTGGTCCGCCGCCGGGCCGATTCCAGCATGGGAAGAATCCGGGCGAATTGCTCCCGGGTGATGTCGCTGGGATAGGAATGAGGCATGATTACCCTGCCTTGATAATAGTCTCAATTTAACATATCCCAGAGATCGTAGACAGGCTCTTAGGGAGTGTCGTCATATTCACCGTCATTCCCGCTTTCGCGGGAATCCAAAGGCTATTGGCAGCAAATGCGTATTTGCCAGATACCGGATTCTGGGTTCCCGCTTTCGCGGGAATGACGGAAACACGCGCTATGACGGAAACAGACGCTTGGAGACCGATATTCTTAAATTGACGACACTCCTTAGAAGAACTACGGCCTCACAGAACCAGCTCCACGGTCAACGGGCCCTGCCGCTCCACTAGCACCCGCTCGCCGTTCATGGCCAAACAGATTCACTTCTTCCCTTGGTCCGAAAGGGAATCCCAAGCGACTTGAACATTATGGGCACATCTTCCAGCCAGGCCGGGTGCGGCACCGACGCCTGTTGTTTCACCACGACACCACCGTTTGGTACTTGAGGACCGCGATACGGTCTCCCCGTTGTTCAGCACCGTCCAATGCAGACGGAGTCTCGGAATGCTTACCAGCATCGCCCAATACCGACCGCCCTCACTCAACTCACAAACAGCGCCGTCAACGACCGACACACTATTCTGGGGATTCCTCTCCCGAGCCCGCAGCAGTCAACGTGACCTGCCCCGGAGTTGGGCAACCTCGCCCACCTGTCAGCGTTGCACTTCGGGAATAACCGTTGACCGGGGAGATACCGCCGGATTTGGGCAATCTCCCCAGCCGGTTCCGTTTGCTTGTAGCGTATGGTTGAGGCGGGCGAATGTATTTCTGGAGGATATACGCTACAAGCAAACGGAACCACCCAGCCTGACAGGGCTGTACGTCGACGGGAACCAGTTGACCGGGTGCGTGCCGAGCGCTTGTTGGGCCGGTTGAATATGGATTATTCAGACCTGGGTGATCTCCGGATCTACCTCTGAGGCCGGGCCTCACCCTGGGTATCGCCGAGATAAATTCTCCGCGGAGCGCACAAGAGGCGACGCTCCGTGTCCTCTGTGCGCTCCGAAACGTCCACCGCCCACCGGGTGCCGAGCCATGTCGGCCCAAGCCCGAGAACTGCTGGAGCGCCCCTCCATGTCGGGGCGCAGTCCCGGACAGCCAGCGCTGCCACCACCCCAGAGGATCGCTGGCGCATACCCCTCATTTCAGCCACCGGGAGATGCGATCGCGGCCTCGCCTTGCGCGTACTTTGCTACCATTGTGCTGTTGCACAACCGGCCCTGCCGCATGATCGCCGAGTCCGGAACGTCAGCCCCGGCAACCGCACCCGGTCGAGGTGGCTGGAAACAGACCTGTTTACAGCCATGGCTGTAAATACACACTCCCCATAGCAGAACTCTTGGCAGAAACCCATACTTCAGGTATTCCAGCCAGGGGTGTGGGGAGATGACGCTGTACGGCTATGCCAGGGTCTCGGTGAGAGAGCCGGAGGACAAGAATCTGGATCTGCAGGTGGAGCGCCTGGTCCGCGCCGGCTGCGCCATGGGCAATATCAGGTCCGAGGAGGCCAGCGGGGCCAAGGACGACCGCGGCGGCCTCCTGGAACTGCTGGACCTGGTGGACCTGGTGGTCGAGGGGGGACACCCTGGTGGTGACCCACATCGACCGGCTCTCCAGAGGGCTGACCTACGGACTGCAGGTGATCGAGGCCCTGCATCACGCGGGAGTGGAATTCCGGTCCCTAGCGGAGGACTTCGACACCACGACGGCCACCGGCAAGCTCCAGCTCCAGGTGGTGCTCGCCTTCAGCGAGTGGTGGCGGAACTCGATCAGGGAGCGGTCGGTCGCCGGCCAGGCGAAGGCACGGGTCGAGGGCCGTTTCCCCGGCCGACGGCCCAGCTTGACCGGGCAGCAACGGGAGTACATCCGGTTGGAGCGGTCGAAGGGAGTGAGCCAGCGGGAACTGGCCAAGCTCTTGGACGTCAGCCGTTGGACCACCCAACAGGCCGACGGGTTTGGGGCTGACGGGAAATCGCAGCCTCGGCAAGGAGCATTGCATCGCGAGGTAGTCTGATGGTGTTGGTGTCTCAGACACGGACCGCCTCGTCGTCATATACGCCATCCCCTTGCTGCACGGACCTTCCCGAGGCCGCCCTCGGATTGAGCCAGCATCCTGATATCATGCTTGCGATGATGGTCGGCCACCGCGGTGAATTCGTCAAGAATACGGCTCCTGTCCTCTCTGGGAAACGCTTGGTAGCGATCCCGTATTGTTGCCAGCAACTCCTGCTTCCCCATTCTGCTTACGCTTCAAGCCAGGCGATCCGCTCCCAATTTTTCGGTATCATTTTATTGAGGGAATGCAGTCTAGGGAATGCAGTCTACATGAGGTTACCCGCTTTGAGTCCCCACCAGCCCATTGACCGCCAATAAGGGGATCACTATCATCTCCGGATGATGGACTAATGCTTGGGCGCTGTAGAAGGGGCACAAGAATTGCCGTTCCAACCACTGAAAATCCTGCAAGTTATTCACGGCTACCCCATGCGCTACAACGCGGGCTCCGAGGTCTACACGCAGGGCCTGGCGCAGGCGCTCGCAAAGCGGCACGAGGTCCACGTCTTCACCAGGCAGGAGAATGCGTTTCTTGCCGAATATGCAGTACAGAAGGACACCGACCCGTCCGAACCGGGAATCACCCTTCACGTCGTCAACATGGCCAGGGCCAGGGACGGCTACCGGCACCAAGCTGTGGACGAGGCTTTCGCCCGCGTGCTGGAGGTTGTTGAGCCGGAGGTGGTGCACATCGGGCACCTGAACCATCTGTCCACGTCCCTAGTATTCGCAGCCCGGGACCGCGGCGTGCCGGTGGTGTTCACGCTGCACGACTATTGGCTCATGTGCCCACGGGGACAGTTCATCCAGATGTACCCCGAGAATCCCTCCGACCCCTGGGCGGTGTGCGATGGGCAGGACGACCGTAAGTGCGCGGTGCGCTGTTACTCTCGATACTTCTCCGGGGACAAGCTGGAGTACGAATTGGACGCCGGCCACTGGACTCAGTGGGTGGGTAGGCGGATGGCGCACGTGAGCGAGGTCTGCGATGCAGTGGACGTGTTCATTGCACCGGCCATGTACCTGCTGCGCCGCTTCAGGGACGAGTTCGGGCTCCCCGAGGAAAAGCTTGTCTACTTGGACTACGGCTTTCACCTGGAACGGATGGCGGGTCGTGAGCGCTCCTCTGGCGAGCCTTTCACATTCGGATACATCGGCACCCACATACCGGCAAAGGGAGTCGACCACCTGATACAGGCCTTCGGGCGACTGGCCGGCGAGTCCAGGCTGCGCATTTGGGGACGGGACAGGGGCGTCGAAACCGAAGGCCTTAGGGCGCTGGCCCGCAGCCTGCCGGGGAATGCGGGAGAGCGGGTCGAATGGATGGGTGAGTACCGGAACCAGGACATCGTCCCGGACGTGTTCAACCGGTGCGACGCCATCGTGGTGCCGTCCATCTGGGCCGAGAACTCCCCACTGGTGATCCACGAGGCCCAGCAGGCCCGCGTCCCTGTGATCTCCGCCGACTACGGCGGGATGGCCGAGTACGTCCACCACGAGGAGAACGGCCTGCTCTTCACGCACCGGGACCCCAGATCTCTGGCTCGCCAGATGCAGCGGCTGGCCGACGACCCGGAATTTGCGATGCGGCTGGGCAGCCGGGGATACCTGCAATCGGCGGACGGCGCCGTGCCGGATATGCGAGGTCATGCTCTGGCCGTAGAGGAAATATACGCGAAGCTGCTCCAGGAGAGGATGGGGCGATGACCACGAACAGCAATTCGTTGGCGGTAACGGCATCCCCATCGGGCGTGCGGCCGGGTCCGTGGCGCATCACTTTCGACACCAACCCCGACGACTGCAATCTGCACTGCATAATGTGCGAGGACCATTCCCCGTACAGCACGACGCAGCCCGACCGGCTGAACGCCGGGCTTCCCAAGCGCCGCATGGACATAGAACTGATACGCCGCGTCCTGGCCGACTCAGTGGGAACGCCCCTGCGGGAGATCATTCCCTCAACCATGGGCGAGCCGCTGCTGTACCGGGACTTCGACGAGATACTGGACCTCTGCGCCCAGTACGGGGTCAAGCTCAACCTGACCACCAACGGGACCTTCCCCCGGCGGGGAGCCAGGACGTGGGCCGAGCGCATCGTGCCGGTGACCTCCGACGTCAAGGTGTCCTGGAACGGCTCCACCAAGGAGACCCAGGAAAAGGTCATGCTCGGCACAAAGTGGGAGACCGTCCTGGAAAACGTAGCCACCTTCATCGCCGCCCGGGACGAACACGCCGCCCGTGGCGGCAACCGCTGCCGGGTCACGTTCCAGCTCACCTTCATGGAGGTCAACTACGCCGAACTGCCCAATGTGGTAGAGCTTGCCGCCGATATGGGAGTCGACCGGGTGAAGGGCCACCACCTGTGGGCGCACTTCTCGCAGATCAGGGACCAGTCCATGCGACGGAGCCCCGAGGCAATCGAAAGGTGGAACGCCACGGTGGACGCGGCATACGAAGCTGCGGAGAGGCGCCGATTGCCCGATGGGGGCAAAGTGCTGCTGGAGAACATTTTCAGGCTCGATGCCGCCGACGCCGGGGACATAGCGGCCGGTGCGGAGTGCCCGTTTCTCGGACAGGAGGCATGGGTGGCCTCCGACGGCAGGTTCAACCCCTGCTGTGCGCCCGACGTTTTGCGCCTCACGTTGGGCGACTTCGGCAATGTGAACCGCGTGAGCCTGTATGACATCTGGCAGGGTGATGCCTACCAGGAACTCCGGTCCAGCTATATGCAGAAACCGCTCTGTCAGGGATGCAATATGCGAAGGCCTGATAGCCCGTGAGCAGTAACTGGCGGGACTATCGGATATCGGCGGGCGGCACTCACCACGTCTGCGACGGGAGACCCGCCTATAAGGCGCGGTGTCCTGGAAGTGCTGAAGTTCCACGCACCGGGCCTGGCACCGGTGCTGGATGACTCGGGCGCCTACCACATCACTCCCGACGGGCTGCCGGCCTACGATGCCCGCCACGTCAGGACCTTCGGGTTTTACGAGGGCCTCGCGGCGGTCCATTCCGCGGATGGATGGTTCCACGCCCTCCCTGATGGAAGTCCCCTGTGCTACGAGCGTTACACCTGGTGCGGCAATTTTCAAGAGGGTCGCTGCACGGTGCGTCTCCCCGACGGGCGTTACTTCCATCTTGATGAGGACGGAACTCCTGCCTATGTGGAACGCTACCGCTACGCCGGGGATTTCAAGGACGGCTACGCGGTGGTGCAGCGGGATGACGGGCAGCACAGCCATATCGACCAGTCCGGCGCCCTCCTGCACGGTCGTTGGCTCCTGGACCTAGACGTTTTTCACAAGGACTTCGCCCGTGCTCGGGACGAGCAAGGCTGGCATCACGTGGACTTCGAAGGCCAGCCGCTGTACCAAAACCGTTATGGAAAAGTGGAGCCTTTCTATAACGGCCAGGCCAGGGTGGAAGGCTTCGACGGGTCGCTGTCGGTCATCGGGGAGTCGGGAGAGACACTGTTGCAACTCAGGGGTCCCCTGCGCACTCCGCTGGAGGAACTCTCCGGCGACATGGTGGGGATGTGGAGGACCCAGGCCATACGAGCTGCGGTGGAACTGGGCGTGTTCCAGGCGCTGCCGGCGTCACCGCAGGACATCGAAAGGTCGCTTGAACTGGCGGACTCCGTTGGTATACGCCTGATGCGGGCGCTCGCAGAGTTGAGGCTGGTCCGGAGCGATAACGGGGGCGTCTACCGTCCCACCGAAAAGGGCGCCCTGCTGCAACGCTCACACCCGTTCTCCCTTGCCGATGCTGCCTCGCTCTGGGGCGGCGAGACCTATGCGGCCTGGGCCGAAGCGGAGTACTCACTCCGGACCGGGCGCTCCGCCTTCAGGGAGCTGTACGGCCGGAATCCCTTCGAGCCTCTGAAGGACAGGCCGGAGCAGCTACAGTCCTCGCACAGGGCGTTCGCCAGCTACGCTCGGCACGACTACCAGTCATTAGCGACGGCCTGCGACTTTGGAACCCACAGCCACATACTGGACGCAGGCGGCGGGACAGGCGAACTCTCATTTGCCCTGCTTCGCGCTTACCCCAAACTCACGGCTACGGTAATGGATCTCCCGGAGGTGGTCGGTCTAGCCGAGGCGCCCGACGGACTGAAGGGCCGTTGCCAGTTTGTTCCCGGAGACTTATTCGGGCAGTGGCCAGTCAATTCAGATGCGGTGGTACTGGCCCGGGTGTTGCACGACTGGCCCGACGATGACGCGGTCCGCATCCTCGCGCGGGCCCGGGAGTCAATGCTGGCTGGCGGAGCACTATACGTGGTGGAGATGGCGCTGGACGGCAGCACGGGCGCTGGTGGCCTGCTGGACCTGAACATGCTCATCGTGGCCGGGGGCGCGGAGCGCACGGAGGATCAGTTCAGGCATCTGCTGGACGGGACTGGTTTCGAGTTGCTTGGGGTGACCCCCACGGGCTCGGTCAGCTCGGTGATCAGGGCGAGGGCGGTTTGACCGTATCAGACCCGGTGGGCTCCATCCTGGATCGGTTGACCATTGTTCCCAGGGGCGTGGATGTCTCGCTGGTCATCAGGCACGCCGAACGGGAGAAAATTCCGGAGGGCACCTTCGGATATGACGTGAACCTGACCGCCGAGGGGACCCGGGCGGCGGAACAGCTGGGAGCGGCCCTGTCGAATAACAGGGCGCTGAGCGTGCTGTCCAGCCCGGTACCCAGATGCGTCCAGACCGCACAGGCTATGCTTCGGGGAGCCGGTACTTCAGCCGAGGTCGTGACGCACCGACGTCTTGGTGCCCCCGGCGCCTTCGTTGTTGATGCCGAGGCCGCCGGCCCGCTCTTTCTGGAGCTTCCCATCCTCGAAATCGCCCGCCGCCAACTCCAGGATGCCTCGCCACTGCAAGGGATGCGCCCGACTTCAGAGGGGGTTGAAATTCTGCTGGAGTTGGCAACAAGCCCTCTGAGCGAGAACGGCCGGCTCCACGTCTTCGTTACCCACGACATCATCCTGTCGGTCTTCGTGGCCAGTATCATCCGCCACCCCTTGGAGGATGTCGATTGGCCGGGCTATCTGGAAGGATTGCTCCTGTGGCGTTCCGCAGGGCGTCTCCATTTCTCCTGGAAAGGGAGAAACGGTCATGTTGCCCAAATTACGGGGTGAACAGGTCGCTTCTGCACGGCGATGAACAGACTGGCGTCCTATTGGTGGCGCTGTGCCTCCACTCGATGAATCGGGTGTCCCACAGATGGCACTCTGTACAAATGTCGGTGAGCCCGGTAGCCTACTGATGAGACCCCAACACTGCTGCGGCACTCTTCATGACTGACGCAAAGTCGTCCCAATAGACTGCGGTGTTAAATGCAAGGGTCGGGATACGAATAGTGAGTGTCCAAGAATACCCCATCGCCAATGAGGTCACCACGGTCAACTACCATCTCTGGAAGTCGTGCAATATGAGCTGCGGCTTCTGCTTCGCAACCTTCCTCGACCTTCCTCCCCAAGGTGCCATCTATCTCCCCCAGGACGACTCGATCCGCCTAATCACCCTCATCGCCGAGGCCGGCTTCCTCAAAATCAACAAAATCAACTTCGCTGGTGGCGAACCCACCCTGTGCCCTTGGCTACCCGAGCTGATCCGCCATGCCAAGTCACTGGGCCTGACCACCTCGGTGGTGACCAATGGTTCCAGAATCACAGAGGCGTGGCTGGACAACCTCGCCGGTTCCCTCAATATCCTGGCCATCAGCATCGACAGCGTGGACGCTGAAAGCCAGCGAAACATCGGCCGGACGGTCAAGGGCAAGTCGCCCATGACCGAGGCGGATTACCTGAGCATTGGAGAAAGCGCAAAGGCTCGCGGCATACGCCTGAAAGTCAACACGGTGGTGAACCGCCACAATGTCGCCGAGGACTTCCGTCCTTTCATAAGGGCCATCGCCCCCGAAAGATGGAAGATCTTTCAGGTGCTGCCGGTGACGGGGCAGAACGATCTTCATTTCGACGAGTTCGCCATCACCCGGAATGAATTCGACCTCTACGTGGACCGGAACCGGTCGATCGCGCGGGACGGCATCAGGGTGGTACACGAGAACAACGAGGCGATGACGGGCAGTTACCTTATGATCGACCCGCAGGGCTGCTTCTTCGACAACACCAAGGGCGAACACACCTACAGCAGTCCAATTCTCACAGTGGGTGTGCAGCAGGCTTCGGCGGAGGTCGAGGTCTTCCTGGAACGATTCATAGCGCGGGGTGGACTCTACGACTAAACCGTCGGGTCTGGAATTGCCGGGGGCTCACCCCATGGTGAGGCCCGATAATTCAAACCTGATACAGCCGGTGCGAGGCGCGACACCGGCTGTATCGGCAATTCAAGACAAGGAACCAATAAGTGTTCTGGACATCCACTCTACGGTCAGTGAGATGGCCTGACTGGGAGAGACTTGGGGGTTATACCCGAGCACCCGCCGGGCCTTCTCGGTGCTGAACGCCTCCCGCTGCCCCTTCTCTCCCGGGCGGTATTCGACGTATTCGACAGGCACGTCTGACCCTGAGATACCCCTGCACATCAAGGCCAGTTCCTCGATGGTGTGTTCCTCGCCATAGCCAACGTAGAACTTGTGCCCCACCACCTGCTCGTCAGGTGCCTCTATGGCCAGCATCCAACTCTGGATCACGTCGTCGATGTAGGTCAGGTCGCGGGTCTGCTGACCTCCCTCGACGACTATCGGTCTGCCATGCAGGGCGTTCCACAGCCACTTGAACAGGAAGATCTCGCGGCGCATGTCGGGGCCCACGACCACCCCGGTGGACAGCACGACCGAGGGGATGCCGTAAGCACGATACCAGGCCCACATGGCCAGTTCGGCCGCGGCCTTGGAGAACCCGTAGGGATTGTGGGGTGTGAGGGGGTGGTCCTCGTCCATCGGCAGGTAGAGGGGCCTCCCCATCTCGTTTCCGGAAGCCGCGAACAGCACCTTGGATACACCTCCTGCCTGTCGCACCGCTTCCAGCAGTTCCACCGTCCCCCAGACGTTCTGCATCACCGTGTACCGGGGTGAATCGAAGGCCATCGGCGTGTCCGGCTGGGCCGCAAGGTGGGCCACCGCGGAGTGCCCCGTAACGTCCGAAGGCTGGATGTCCTGGACGCTCTTCCAGACATAGCGGAAGTTGGGGTGGGAAAGCTCCTCCTGTAGAAGGCTGGCATGGGCCGGAGCAACCACGTCGAGTCCGCTGACTCCATAGCCCTTGGCAAGCAACACCCTGACGAGGTTGGAACCAGCGAAACCCGCTGCTCCGGTAATGAGAACACTACGATCGACAGGCATCCCGGTCCCCTCCTCAGCCTCGGACGACATCCTGTAGTAAAGGGCCCCGCCCGACTCCAACGTACTCGAACCCCGCTGCCCGCATGGTTACCGGATCCAGGGCGTTCCTGCCGTCGAATATGAACCGCGGTGGCGCCATGCCGTGGCTGACGGCCACCCAGTCGGCTCCGACAACCTCGCTCCATTCGGTAATGACCACGACAGCCTGTGACCGCGATGTTGCCACCGACACATCCGGGGCGATCTGCACGTTAACAGGCAAAACGGCAATTTCACCATTCCTGACGCTCGGATCATAGGCCTTACAGCTGCGCTCCCTCAGCTGCAAGGGCGTGGGCCAGCTTCACCGCAGGAGTTTCGGTCAGGTCGCCGGTTCCGGGCTTGAAGGTCAGCCCCAGGATTGCGACCTTAATCCCGCGGAGGCTGTCTCCGAACCTGTTCCGCAGGGCCCTGAGAGGCAACTGCCACTGGCGCTCGTTGACGTTGATGACGGCACGAAGCAGCTCTGAACCGTCGACCGGTAGCCGGACAAGCTGCTCAAGCGCCCATACATCCTTGGGCAGGCAAGGGCCACCGTAACCCACTCCCGCAAATATCCTGGAGCCTGACCTCGAGTCCAGGGCCAGACCTTCGCTCACGCCGTCAATGGACGCTCCGACTCGGTCGCAGATGGCGGCGATCTCGTTCATGAAGGAAATGCGGGTGGCCAGGAAGGCGTTGCTGGCGTACTTGATCATCTCGGCCGTGTTGATGTCGGTGGCCACCACCGGAGCGTCTATTCCGTCGTACAGGCGGCGTACAGCTCCTCGTACTACAACGACGGCTTTGGCTTGGGGATTATATCGCATTTTACCCATCCGCTTGACATTCGACAAGCTAATGGGTAGCATTGTAGCATAATCTAAGTAGGGTTGACGTGATTATGGCTACAGTATCCGGCCCCGGCAAAGCCTACCGCAAGGGCATGACCCTCATGGACGTGGTTAGGCAGTTCGACACCGAGGAAAAGGCCGAGGCCTGGTTCGTTGAACAGCGGTGGCCCGACGGCGTTACCTGCCCCTTCTGCCAGTCCACAGAGGTCAGCCCTCGCCCAAACCGCAAGCCCCAGCCCTTCCGCTGCCGCGCCTGCCGCAAGGATTTCTCGATCAAGACTGGCACAGTCCTCCATAGCTCCAACATCTCCTTGAGCAAGTGGGCCATCGGGTTCTATCTGTTTATGACCAATCTCAAGGGCGTGTCCAGCATGAAGTTGCATCGGGACTTGGGGATAGGCCAAAAGGCGGCTTGGCACACGGCGCACCGCATCCGCGAAACGCTGGACACCACCGGCGGAAAATTCGCCGGGCCGGTAGAGGCTGATGAAACTTATATCGGCGGCCTCGAAAAGAACAAGCACGAGAGCAAGAAGCTCAAGGCCGGGCGCGGGGCCGTGGGCAAGACGCCGGTGGCCGGGGTCAAGGACAGGGAGACTAATCAGGTCCGCACCGAGGCCGTGGAGTCCACCGACAAGGGAACGCTCCAGAACTTTGTCATTCGCCACACCGAGCCTACGGCGCAGGTCTACACCGACGAGGCCGCCGCTTACCAGGGCATCCCCAGGGCGCACGAGGCGGTTGCCCACAGCGCCAATGAGTATGTCCGGGGGATGGCGCACACCAACGGGTTGGAAAGCCACTGGGCCTTGTTCAAGCGCGGGATCGAGGGAATCTATCACCACGTGTCGGTCAAGCACCTGTCCAGGTACTCAACCGAGTTCGAGGGGCGGCACAACCGCCGTCCGCTGGACACCGCTGAACAAATGGGCCGGATGGCGCGGGCTGCGTCGGGCAAGCGGCTCAGGTACACGGACTTGACGGCGTAGGGTGATGAATGGGATTCTCCAGGGTGTTTCCCAACAGATGATAAGACGTCACGCTCTGAGGTTGGAAGGGAATGAAAGTAGATAAGAAACGTCGAATGAACCCGATCCTAGCCTGGCTGTTGGTGTCCTTCAAGTTCATGTGGGTGGCCATCCGGTATGGGAGCAGCGTAGATGCCGAACTCAACTACTCCACCGGGGAAGTTACCGTCATCCACCGGACAATCGTAACGAGCATGGTCTGAGGTTAAACGTCGTTGGGTTCTATCTGGGTGCGACGCGATACCTGCTAAATAGGATTTCCTTTGATGGCAATCGCGCTCTTGGGAGCATCCTATGTGTGGGACCTGCAACAAGGGGAATCCTGTGAACTGGCGGAAGCCATGCTGGAATTCTATGGGGCTGCGGTCAGATGGTATGCCGGTGTAGTTGGAGCAGCTGTGCTAGGCGTTTTGAGGGTAGTGGCGATGCTGCAACCAAACAAAGATTGGGAATTATATCGTTGTGTACACTAATTCCCAACTAAAAGCTCCCTGCTGCCACCCCAATGGCGTTAATGTCTTTATGAACAGACCATGCCCCAAATCCAAAGCGAGCTTCCCCACGTCCGCCCCAAAGAACGCCTCCCTGCCAACAAACTCTTGCATCTCCCCCCATTCGTTCCAGCAGGCCCCCATTGCCCTGAAGTCCTGAATCCCGCCTTGTAGCGCACTCTCGAAGCTGAACCCCTGCATTGGGTGGAGGACCGTCAGACCCACGTATATCAAGAACAGAGCCGTTACCGCCAGTGAGGAGACGGACTTGAGATTAGTGCGTCCTAGCCTTCTGAACATTGGACGTTTCGTCATACTGGACTCCGTCACGATGAGATTGCGGATCCTCCACTGTCGAGAACCTATCGTTGAGGTGTCACAGTGGGGAACGGCTCCCCCCTCTCGGAATCCCCTGATCCTGAACTACTTGATCTAGGTTCCTGAACTTGGTGGCATTGATCGAGTGCTGGAGTAACCTTGTTGTCTTGGAACAGGTCGGGGCCTAAGCCGGTTATGACGCAGTTGAACATGATCTGGTCGCCTTTGTTCAGCTCAATCGCCCAGCTGTAATCATCTCCCCAGTCGAACCTTATGACAAGCCTGTCTCCTCCTGATTTCATCCTGATCAATGGCTTTGGAGGCACCGAGTAGTCGTTTTCGACGCTCTCGACCGTCCCCGTGAAATCATGTCTTTTCCCGACGTATTCCTGTCTGGCACGGATAGAGTTGGCCTCGTACTCCTTGGCGAGTTGGTTGGCTGTAACGCAGTCCTCACAGTCTGGGCCTCCACCGGACCCCGACCCGGCCACCGCGCATCCCAAGCAACTCAATAGAATGGCAGTGGACACAATTTGGTAAAATGGAAACTGGAGAACTTGAAACCTCGAACCCGTCGAGGACCGAGGAGCGAACAGGTAGGACAGAAAACGGCTAGGACAGAAAACGGCTAGGACAGAAAACGGCTCATAGGGAACCCCCTCGCAGACATAGGGCTGGGCGATTGCTGAAGCCGCCTGACCCGGTCATTGACCGCAAGGGGGCAAGCTACCCTGCCTGATATGTGCCAAATGACCAGGATACCGAGGGTTGAGAATCAGGAGGCTTCAGCGAGGGGATTCTCAACCCTCGCAACGGTGAGGTTGACAAGCGGGCAACCTATCTTTGACACTAGAGGGGATGGAAGGCTACAGGAGACAGTTATGCCGACTACTGAAGAACGCGTCGAAGCCTTGGAGATTACTACCCGAACCCACGACGCGATGTTGAACTTGTTGATCTCCGTCGGAGAAAGGCAATTGGAAATGCTGAACGAAATCCGCCGGGACTCCCAGCAGACACAACGTCTATGGCTACGGTTGGCGCAGAAATACGGATGGCTGGACGACGACGATGCCACGAGGTCCTAACAGGGAGAAAGTAGAACGTGAATATGCCTAAAACAAAGAAACAGCGGGGCCGCCCATTGAAGCACGTCTACGCGCCCAGAGTGGACGCCGCGCCGGAGGAAATCGCAAAGGCGATGTTCGCTCTACCGGCGGACCACGAATGGCAGTACGAACAGGACGGCGGGAAGGTCTATCGGTGCCTGGACTGCCTGAGAGAGGTCAACTACCCTGAGACGTTGTACCGCGACGGGCAGTGCGAGGAATGCCACGAAGCCCCGGTCAGCTAGACCGGGGCTTCTCTCTTTCGATGGGCTGGGTAAAATCAGATATAATTCCCTTTGGCTTTAGGGTGGCGGCTCCATCCTGCCATCGCGGCGGGTGGAGCGGCGTCTCTCGTGGGAACGGCGAGCCCGTTCGTTGCGTAGCTGCGTATCCTCCAGCCACAACAGCAATTGATCGGGCCCGAACTGCTCCCGG
The DNA here is from genome assembly GCA_965261945.1 of Dehalococcoidia bacterium. Taxonomy (GTDB): domain Bacteria; phylum Chloroflexota; class Dehalococcoidia; order Lucifugimonadales; family UBA3495; genus VXOI01. Next base: position 105,582 of record CBDHEF010000002.1, on the reverse strand, counting down.
GGCAACATCTCACGCACCACCCGGTACACCTGCGGACGGGTGATCCGCGGCATCTTTTTCCCCCCAGGCCTGTTGCAGGCTCAACAGGAACGCCCCCGCCAGCAGGCACAGGGCGATATGATGATGCCACCCCGCCCAGGTGCGGGTCTCGTACTCGTCCAGCCCCACGTCGCTCTTCTCCGTCTCGAATTCGGTCTCAATGCGCCACCTGGAACCGCCCACATAAGCCAAGGTCTCCAACGGAGTGTCCTCCGGGGCGTTGGACAGGTAGTAGCGGGGCTCGCTGCCGTCCAAGTTCCGGCGCCAGATTGCCCAGTGGATTTCGCCGGGCCTCCGCTTCGCGGCCGGACGCACCCTTTGAGCTCTGAACTGGTAGCTGCGGGGGCCCTGGCTCCCCTGGGCCACCGTTATCTCCCGCCAAGTCTCATCCGGCAACTCATCACTGCGCTGCTCCATGGTCCGGCGCTGCCCATCCCGCAGCCTGGGTTTGCGGGGACGCCCGTTCCCCTGATATTCCGGACTGGTCCAAGCCGGCTCCAAGGGCCAGACCGTGGCGCCGCCCGGAACGTCCAGGACGTAGCGCATCCCCAGAGCCGCCAAACCGTCCCGGAAGGACGGCGACATCCCGAAGGCGTCGTCTCCGGCAACCCACTCGGCCCTGATGTAGCCCAGCTCCAAGACCCGCTCCAGCATCTCCAGGGCCAACTCCGTCTTTGACCGGTAGTTCCGCCGGTCCTCCGGCACACCCGCCGCAGCACACCGGTCCTGGTCGGAGGTCCAACTCTTGGGCAGAAACAGCCGCTTGTCTACCAACGCCCGGCCCAGCGGGCGGACGTTGGGTAGGAACATCCCACCCTGGCAGTTGGCCACCTTGCCCAGCCTGCCGCAGTACTGCCGGGCCACTCCCGCCGATTTCCTGCCCTGCTTGGGGAAGTCGCTGCCATCGAACACCCACACCGCCTCCGGGTGTCCCAGCCTGGGCGCCAAGTATTCCTGCAACCGCCCTATGACTGTCTCATCGGACCACCGGGCCTCGGTGAGAAAGCGCTGCATCGCCCGGGCCGGGACACCCACCGACTCGGAGAGATTTTCGGCGTTGCGCCGCTCCTGGTCCTGCGCCAGCAGCGCCTGAAGGTAATTCCTGCTGTGATCCCGCGACTCGCTGCGCCCGAACAGCGGAGCGAAGAAGGAATGGAACTCCCCAAAGGCCTCGTACACCTGCTCGAAAGCCGCTGCATCCACTTCCCTGCCTCACCTGCCCAAGCTTTCCTCAACTGGCCGGTTACCTTACCACACCAACTGTCGTTGTAATACTAGGCTAAGCCCCCCAGTCAGCGGGTCGGTGTCTTCGAAAACTGGCCTGCCTAATCCCCGCCGTCGCCGTGTCGCTGTGTGGAAATTAACCGCCTTGCCCCCTCAGGCCCTGGGCGTTCATCCAGAGGCGAAGCGCTTCCTCAACGATCTGAGAAAGTCGTTTGTTGGTGAGCGTGGTAGCGATCTGCACATCTCTACGCAGGTCATCCGGTATATGGGCGGTGAGTCGAGTCTTCCCCTTTACATCTGCGGTTGCCGACACTACTCCATAGGCCGCCCGCTTCTTGTGTACTTCCACGCCGTTTCTGGCGGCGATGGCATTCAGGGTTTCTAGGTCAATAGCTTCAAGTTCCGACGGGATGGCTTGGTCTGGATTTTGGCCTAACTCCGGCGTGTCGAGGTCAGGCAGTTCCGTAATGTTGAGCCTGGTTTTCTTCTCAGGCAAATTAGGCCTCCTTGACTTTTGACTCGTGGCGATTGTCTACAGGCAGTTCCAACCTCTTTGCAATCCAATCCCAAAGTTGTTGCATCTCAGCGGCAGCGGGACTTCGGGGCGCGTATTCGCATACTCCTAGGCCAACTTCGGAGGCGTCCCAGTATGACACCCGTCTAATGAGTCCCACCGGTGCTACTTCCACACCCATTTGCTGAAGGACCTCCAGCTTCTGCAGTGTCCGTGTTTTGGACGAAGACAGATTGTTGGGCAAGAGCGCCATATTCCAGCCCTTATCGATGCCATGCCGTACCAGGTTGGCGGTAACCAGGATGTCGTAGGGCGCTGTGGTCACCGGAAGAAGCAGCAGGTCTATGTTGGACAGAGCGTGGTCCAAGGTGAAGGAGTCCGCTCCGGGCAGATCGCAGACCAGCAGGTCGCATCCCTCGGCGTTAATGGCAGCGTGAAGCGCGGCTATCCCGTCTATGGAGAGAGAACCCCGGACTCCCTTTATTGGGGGCGCGTTCGGGTTGGTGGCGGCCCTTAGTTGACAATGCCTGAGGGCGATGAACTGGGGGTCAAAGTCGCATAAGGTCGTGTTCAGGCCAGCGGCTCCTGCTCTTTCGGCCAGGTTGCAGGCCAGCGTAGTTTTGCCGGTTCCGCCTTTCCAAGATACGAGACAGATGGATTTCATTGTGCCTCCATTATCCGACATCACGACTACACGTCTACGTGACGCCCCGTCCTAGTGAACATCCGTATTTGCGTATTAACGTACAATCAAGTTAGCACAGTGGCGATAATTTATGCGAAGGCGCCCCTCAGCCGATTTTAGCCATTTCGCCGGAAAGCGCATATATACTACAGAGTAAACTCAGCAAATATCCTTCCCTCCGGGCCGCTTGAGACATTGCCCCTGTATACGCACTTCCCGCCTGATCTACTGCTTAAACAGGTCGTGGGAAACTGTTGCTGGAGTCGGCGATGGTGATGCGCCCATGTAGCTCCGTCAGGGGCAGCAACCGAGGATCTGCGTTAATTGTGGTGGACTGTTCTCCGGGCTTGAACCAGCCCAGGGTGTTGGCTAGGACCTAGAAATATGGCCGGGAACCCCGATTCTTCCCAATCCCGAATCCACCAAAGGGCGTTCTTAGGGACAGCCCTTGAAGAAGCCAGAGTGTATACGAACGGGACTCCATTCTGGAAACCACCAACCTGCCTTTCGATTATTGGACCGAGGTCTTCGGCGCGGAGCGCCTCACCGGCGCGCTGCTCGATCGTCTCCCTCACCACGTCCACATCCTGGAGATGAACGGCGAAAGCTACCGGCTAAAGCGCAGCTGGAAGAAAGCCGCGTCGCAAGATCCAGACGATCGCGAGGAAGAATAGGGGGCACCGTCAACGCTGTCTCTATCTGCTCCTTTAACGTCCCCACTCCGACTAATTTACTACCGTCGGTTATCACGTTAGTGGTACACGATCACGTCGCCCCAGTGGTCCAATATTTCAGCGCCATTGACACAAGCTGCTCCGCTTGGGGGAACGCTACACAGCAAAGCGTCTGGACGCCGCCTGCCGCAGGGCGCTGGACGTCGACCTGATCGACGTGCGCCGCGTGGAGCGCATCTTGGTGCAGGCCCTGGAGGAGGAGACCACGCCTGAACTGCCAATGGCGCTGGCCACCGGGCGTTTCGCCCGGCCCGGCTCAGTCTTCGCCCATTCTGACAAATATCGCCGCCATACGGTATGAGGAGACTGTCATGACCCGCGCCACCGAACTCACGCCTTTGCTCAAGCGTCTCCATCTGGGGCCCATGGCCACCACCCTGCCCGAGCGCATCGCCCTGGCCCGCAGGGAGCAGTTGGACTACGCCTCCTTCCTGGAGATCATTCTCAGCGACGAGGTCAACCGCCGTGCCCACCGGCGCATCTCGATGCGCCTGCAGGGCGCCGGCTTCCATGAGATCTGTCGCCTGGAGGACTTCGACTGGTCGGCGTCCATCACCATGGACCGGCGGCTGCTGGACGCCGCCTTCTCCCTGGAATTCCTGGCCAGGCACGAGCACGTGCTGCTGGTGGGCCCGGCGGGAGTCGGTAAGAGCTTCCTAGCCCAGGCCCTGGGCTACTCCGCCGTCAGGGCGGGGCACACCGTCCGCTTCATTCATGCCGACGACTACTTCAGGGTCATGGCCCAAGCCAGGGTGGACAACTCCGTGGAGCGCACCTTCCGGTCCTTCCTGTCCCCCGACCTGCTCATACTGGACGACCTGGGCCTCCACCGCCTCACCTACCAGCAGTCAGCCGACCTCTACGATCTCATCCTCAACCGCCACCGGGCGTCCAGCTTCGTCATCACCAGCAACCGGGCCGTGGAGGAATGGCTGGGTCTTTTCGAGGACCCCATCCTGGAGAACAGCGCCCTGGACCGGCTGGCCAACGCCAGCTACCAGATCGTCATCGAGGGCAACGGCTACCGGGAACGGCTCTCCCCACACCGGGCCCTGCTGGAGGCAAAGGGGGTGATTGACCAGCCAGCCGGAACCTGATACAAGTCCAGATTGCGGGCGATCAGAGTGGCCGGATGTCTGTGAATATCACTGGCCTATAGTTCCTGAATAATGACAATTTCCATAAGAAACTATTAGAAAGGTGGATGGCCGCACCTTGTGGCGGCCGGCTGACGATCCCAGCCCGTCTATGGAGCGCCTTCTCTGGTCTCTTTGGCCGTTCGTCAGTGTCGAGTCCTCCTCTACGCCTACGGAATCCCGCGTTTGCTGTGGTGGTAGGACGGGTAGGTGTTCCCCTCCGGGTCCCATCGGATATGAGTCGGTTGTAGACCGGAATCGGAATGCCATGTCGCACCATTGGTGGGAGGCGGTGGCTCCGACCACCGGGTCAGCCCAGGACATCGGCAACGGCGGCCTGAAGCTGTCTAGCGACTGCGCCCACATCGTCAGGTATTGCATCCGCGGTCGTGAGGCCGAGGAATGATCGCAGGTCCCCATGGGGCATGTAGCCACGCTCATCATTGATGGTGTCGATCAGGCCGGCGAGCTGCCAGGCGCGGACGATGTGCGAAACGAGGAGATGGGCGAGTGTGGGGTCCTCCGCAGATACCGTCTTGCAGAACCCTCGCAGGACCCAATGGTGCGGGGGATCGAAGTCCTTGGTCCAGCCGTAGGAGATGGGTTCTGATCCCCCGCAACGGCCCTCGAAGTGCAGGTCTGTGATGAACCGGTCGGTGGTGACGATGGTGTCCTCGGAGGTGCTCTCGCCAATCCCGGAACATATATGTTGAGCGATTTCGATGACCCGTCGCATGGTCTGAGAGCACTCCAGCCGGCACCGGTCGGTGCTGGGATTCACCTCCTGATCAAAGTCGTTGAGCGCGTAGTGAATGGTGGTCACGGTATCTCTCCCTGTGGGTGGATGCTCGGAGGATGATGTGCTGGTGGTTGTCCGCCGGGTGACGCTCGTGCCAGCGGGTCGGTTTCAGAGCTCTTGACCCGAGCACGACACAATGTTAACGTTGTGTAATGATACCGCAGTTCGATGCGGGCGGGCTACTGCCACCGGGTATCCACTGGGCCACCTGGGATGAGGTGTCCTCTGTCTTTGGCAGCACCCCGTGGCGCAGACAACTCTTGGCTGGGTTGGAGATGGCCATCGAGAGCCTGAGGCGGGCCGGTTGTAAGATCGTGTATATCGACGGCAGCTTCGTGACGAGCAAGGAAATTCCCAACGACTTCGACGCCTGCTGGGAGGAGGCGGGGGTGGAGCCGGAATTGTTGGACCCGGTGCTGCTGAGGTTCGGCGCTGGCAGGGCCGAGCAGAAGGCCAGATACCTGGGGGAGCTGTTCCCTGCGTCCATGGGAGCGACTGTGGACGGGACCTCGTTTCTCGAGTTCTTTCAGACGGACAGGGCGACGGGAGGGATCAAGGGCATCATTGCAGTGGATTTGGGAGGTCTCCGATGATCAAGAACGAACGGCAGTACCGGATCACCCGCACACAGGCAGAGCGTTTCGCGCGCACCTTGGAGGGTCTCCGAGAGAGACCCGAGGGAGCGGATGGGATTCATCCCATGATTGCGCAGGCCCAGGTGGATGCGGTCAGCAGCCAGTTGGCCGACCTGGAGGGCGAACTGCGTGAGTACGAGGAGATCAGGGAGGGTAAGTTCCAGGTGGAGGAGTTGTCTGTGGTCGCCGGCCTGCCTGCGCTTCTCATCAAGGCTCGCATCGCGCGGGGACTGAGCCAGAGGGAGTTGGCGGAACGCATGGGCCTGAAACAGCAGCAGATACAGAGATACGAGGCCACGGATTACGCCACCGCCAAATGGTCCCGCATCAGGGAGGTGGCTGGTGTGCTCAGCATGGAAATCAGCGGCTCAACCCGGTCTGAGAAACCCCACCACTGAGGGCTGCTCAATTGGGATTCTGAGCGTGAGGCGAGCTATGAAACAGCTGAAAGATTGCAGCGACGTTCGGAATCAAGGCCCGTGTACTCATTGTGGCGGGATCCTCCACCAGGGATCCCGCAGCAGGGATCACGTTCCCACCCGAGCCCTTCTGGACTGTCCATATCCTGATGGCCTCCCAACCGTCGAAGTCTGTGATGAGTGCAACAACGGGTTCTCGAAGGACATTGACGCTGTGGGGAGACCCAGAGGTTGAATGGACCGTTGAACCGGATCGGGTTGCCAGTGTTGTGGTGAAGAACGCGCGCGGGCATGCCCTGTATGAGCTCGGTGAGCCGCTTCTACACGCGCCCGAATATGCTCTTTTTTCACCTCTTCACCTGATGTCGGACAGTCAGAGATATCTCTTTGAGCACAGTGCTGCTCAGCATGACCTGTGGCCAGAGGTGGGCAGCAGGATGATGCAAGCATGGCCGAGGGAGACCGCGAGGGAGGTTGGGTTGTGGTCCAGAGGGGCGTTTACTGATATATGGTGGTCCAACGACCGGGAGAAACACTGGTTCGCAGCGCCATTGATAGAGAGTGTAGGCCTTCACACATTTTGTGTTTCCCAATCAGATCACCTCGATTCCCAACTGGCACCCCTCTTCGTGGAGGCGACGAAGGACCTCGATGGCCCTGATGCTCTGCCTTTCTGATGGGATCCTGTCGGGAACGGATCTCGCCACATCCAGTATCCCGGTGTCGTCAGGGGATAGGAGCCCTTTGGACAGGCCCCACTCTTTGACATCACTCCAGAAATCAGAGCCGGTTTGGAACACTATCGTCTGGGCTTCGATTCCGTTCAGCATTCGTTGGTCCTTGACAGCAGTCCGTCTCTCATCCGTCAGGTCGTCTGAGCTGATCAGATCCCCCTTGAGAGCTTCAGGCCATTCCACATCCATCTGCTTCACTCGGCTCCAGCAGGCCTCCTGCTTGGCCCATTCAGTCACGTTGCGCACGCTATCGGGTGCATCAACAATGACGTCATTCACCGCCTTCGCGGCAACACTGAATGTCTCTTGAAGGCCGGGGTAGAGCTCCTGTCCTCGCCAGATTCTGTCGAAGTCGATGGACGCCCTGCTCTGACCCACATCGTGAGCGAGCTTGGCGATTGCATAGGCGACGACGTTCGCACGGTATCCGCCCTGGTACCATGGCTGCTGTGTAACAAGGCTCTCAACCGATCTGAACACGATCGCCTTGGCAACAGCCTCCCTGTAATACATCTCGTTGAAGCCGTCGGAATTCCCATCCCACTCCCTTCCAATGGACGACGCGAAGTCAGCAAAATTCTTCTGTGCACCCCTGCTGACCACATGCGGCTTCTCATGCCAGACGCTCAGGAACTTGGCGAGGTCCGTCTTGGTGAACACCTGTTTCTTCGGATATTCGAGATCGAATCTTCTTCTATCAGCCTGCGAGAGGTGGCCTCGTGCATCTTGATACTGACCTCTCGCGCGCTCATAGAACCACTTGGACTGCCGGAAGCTCCCGTCGCTCGATGGGGCATACAGCCTCCTTGAGAATCCCTCCATCCTGACATGGAACGGGTGATTCGAGAAGAAGTCAGCCGCGCTCACGCGGTTCTGGCTGTTGGCGTACTCTGAAATCTTGGGGACAATCTCCAATGCCCTGTCGGGGTCGACGATGGAGAGCTTCATCTGAACAAAGACTCGGCCAAGGTCCACCTCCCTGTTCCGGAGCGCTGCATGTATGGACGCGGTGGTCTGCCCGCCATTGACAATCTGAAAGTTGCGCATACCGGTGAGGAGCAGCCCGTTCGGCGACTCCACGGTCTCCACGCTCTCCGCCGTGGCCGTTATGCCGTTGTTGTAGGCGAAGAACATCTCGGGGGTGCTCTCAATGGTGTTGCGAATTCCTCGATTGACATTCCCGCGTGCCTGCAGGAACACCCGGACGTTCTGCTCGAGCAGCCGGGATCCCCAGCGGTCATATATCCGCGCAAGATGACCCCCTGGGAGGACGGTCAGGTAGGACTCGTAGTCGGCCATCTCCATGTGTGCGGGCAGCAACATCAGTGGACCACCGAACTCGTCCAGGTTGACCATGATTTCCTCACGCTCGTGCCCGGATGTGGCATAGCGGTGGATGCGCCCCAGGTCCCAAACACTGTATGTGATGGGGACACCCTTGAGTTCCCCGGCCTCCCTGCCGTCAACCCGAGAGCTGAGCACTCTGTTGCTGATCAGAAACAGCCTCACCTTGGATACAGAGGACCACCGAGTCGCTATGTGGTTGGCAAGGCCAAATACCGGCGCCGATTCCTCCAGGCTGTTGCGGAAGGACGCATCCAGTGACCGCTCAAGGAAGTTGAACAGCCGTCTGAAGATTGCGTTCATGTCGGTCGCCGTCAGTGTTGCGACCTCCTGAGCCTGGTTGAAGTCGGCGATGATCAGGCTGAGGACTCCTTCGGAGGCGAGGGGGTCGCCCCCGTAGCCGTCAACACGAATGCCGCGGGGGGACACGTGGTGAACCCGATCAGCCGTCTCGATCTCTCCGGCGTCGGTCAGTGCTCCGGTGAATATCTCAAAGAAGGCGTCCTCCACAAACCTCCCATCGGCGTCGGCGTCGGCATGGATCTCCTGAAAGAGTTCCTTGTGGTACTCGGCAATGTCAATCGCCATGTGAGCCTCCCATTCCCTTCAGAGCTTCGTTCAGAGTGCTCACTGACGCAACGAATGACTCGCAATCGATCAGCGAAATTGCGTATCGGACATTCGAGACACCCGGGCGCACCTCACTCCGAGCGATGCGGGGGAATTCCCCGGTCACCAGGTAGAGCCGACTCAACCCCTCCAGCCAGTGAGAGTTCGAGTAGTCATCCTCCGGCCTGAGACCGGCCGCAGAGAGCAGGGTGTCAAAGACAACGGCGGCCCCGGGGTCCAGCGAGAGGAGGCGCTCGCGCACCCGGTCCGATACATCCTCGATGGTCTGAGCATCGACCGCATCTGCCGGAGCGTCATCCAACTCGATCACATACAGAAACAGCGAGTCGACACCGCTCTCGTCCAGCTGGTCCTCGGAGGTGATGGCCACAGACGGGGTCGCTCCTCCGCGACGTGTCTTCACCTCAATGGCCACCCGTCCGACTTCGAAGTCCTTGGGTGAGCCAAGAGGACCCCGCCAGGCAGCCACCGCAGCTGGGGCTCCCATGCGAGGCAGCAGGAGACGTTCCAGCACGAGCATCTCTCCAAGCAGTCCCTTCTGCTCCTCTGGAGACAGCGCAGTGCCCCTGCCGCCTCTGAGCAGATGATGCCACCTCCAGGTCCTCATCAGTGCAACCGATACCGCCTGAGCTTCGGAATCGGCCCGCGAGGCGGCGGAGATGATGTCCTGGCAGAGCGTGTGGAATATGTCCTGCTGGCCTGGGTCGAGCAGCTTGAGAACAAGGATCTGAGCGTTGGTGTGGTCGGGAGGAGAGAGGGTCACCTCAATGTCCCGCAGCTTGGGCAGAGGGGCAGCCGGGGCTGACTCTGCGGCGTGCCGCAACGTGAGGAGAACGCCCCGGTCCGCTCCGCGAGCCCAGAAGAAGTGCCACGGCAGTTCCGCGTCGACACGGCGAGCGTTGACCGAGTGGGCTATGCTCGGAGGCTCGATTTCCCTCCAAGGATTCTCAGTTGTCATCTCCCTGCATCTCGTCGTCATCGACGTCATCCCTGAAGTTCTCGCGGAGCCATGTCGTGTTGACCACATATTCCACCCGCTTCTCCTCCGTCTGGGTATCGGGGAAGCTGATGCTCCATGCAACCACCGGCTGCGTGAATGGGATGGCTGGGCCGTCCCCTTTGATCTGAATCAGGTGTACCACGAGAAGGGGCCGCGTTCTCATTCCTCTGTAGGCTCGGTCTGGGTAGGCGATCACCTTGCCCTCAACGAACCTGCCTTCTCTGCGCAAATTCTCTCTGTGCGCTTCCTCCGCGAGTTCCCGCTCCTCGCAGGTGAGACCTGTTCGCTCAATTCCCCTGCCTGAAACCCTCTGCCGGTTCCCGATCAGGAGTGTCCGAGGGTCTTCCCTGCTCTTCGTGCCCTCTGTCCTAGTCTGGCATAGAATCGCCCGTCCCAGCGATTCGTCTGTAATGCCCCCATCATCAGGCTCCTTCAGGCTGGCAAACAGGACGTCCCACTCTGCGAGTTCATCGTCCGAGCGCTCCTCGATGTACCTCCTGATCGGGTCGCCGTCGGTCAGCAGCGATCCCTCGTGGCTCCGATATTCAGCCAGGAAGTCCAGGATCGGTCCTGCTGGAACTCGCCGCAGGAGAAATCCGAACTCCTCCCTTTCGGCGTTTTCGATGGGAAAACCGGCCTGGCTGATCCGCTGAGAGAGACGCCGTGCGGCCTCCCGGTTGATCTCCAGACTCTCGACATCCTTGCGAAGCGTGTGCGTCTCTATGAACCGACGCGCCAGCCCAATGCTCACGACCACCGGAGCGCCTGTTCCCATCTTGTTGCGCGCGGTGACGATCAGGGTGTCGGGGTGGCTCCTGACCTTGAGTCCGAACTCCTCAGGGGTTGCGTTGGAGGCCTCCATGCTCCTGAACTCACCTCGCAACTCCTCTATGGACTCCGCGATGTGTTCGTACCAGCCCTGGGCGGCCTCCGGCATCCAGATACGGCATACGTCCTCATAGTCGGGCCTGTAGCCGAACCATCGCCCCATCTGCATCAGGGTGTCGTACATCATGGAGTTTCGCATAAAATAGCTGACCATCAGTCCCTCAAGCGTCAGTCCGCGGGACAGAGAGAATCCACCCACCGCGATGACGTTGAGTCCGTACTGTTGATGGTTGTTATAGTCCAGCGTACCCGGGGACCGACTGTTAACCTCGACCACTCCGATCGGGGACGCAGCATCGTGCAGCCGAACCTGCACCATGGGCCAGTCGAACCCGGTATCGTGAAACTCACGTTCCCAAATCTCGTGGAGCGCCCCGATCTCCACATCGGAGAGCGCTTCACTCGGTGGCAGCGCGCCGTTCACCCGAATGGACTTCTTGATGCTGTCCACCAGGGTGTGAATCTCGTTGCGGAGCTGGCGCTGGACATTCATGAAGTGTGATGCGTTCACCAGCATTGAACAGTGCTGTCCCTCGTGCCCCCTTGCCAAGCGGATCGCCCGGCCAACGATGAAGGCTCTGACGGCGTCGGCCAGGGATGGCGGGATGGAGTGGAGAACAACCTCCTGGGGATGTCGGATGGGGAGGATGTCCTCATTGTCCTCGATGTGGCGAATGAACCGGTCGCCGTTCTCGAGGAAGACGGCGGCGGCGCCAAAGTAGTTGGATGGAGGGTCCAGGCTCACGATGAAGCTTCGGGGGAACAGGTCCTCACCCCGCATCTCGCCGTCCGTGCTCGGGTCGATGAAGATGTTGGCGAAGGGAGTGGCCGTGTAGCCAACGTAGCAGCTCCGGTTGAATATTTTGAGCAGATCGCGAATCTGACCGTTGATCCTCGAGACCTCGCCGGCTCCGTGCCGAATGTTGATGGAGGCATTGTCCGCCTCATCATCTATGAGCAGCATGGGCTCGTCTATGGTTGAGGTGCCACCCCGGGAACTGTGCTCTCTGACCCACTCGATCAGGTTCTTCAGCGTGCTGCTGTTCTTCTTGATTACGAACACAGCGGGTTCGGTGAGGTTCTGGAGAGGAATACCAACTCCGGTCGCCATCGCCTTGTTGAAGTCACGGTGGGTGTTAGTGAAGGTGACGGGGCGTCTCGTATGGTCGAATGTGCCTACCCCCACGTACCTATCGTCCTGCCGGCTCAGCAACCGTGCACTGTCCCGGCCCACGAAGCCCTCGTCGATTCGTCTTTGCGTCTGGCTTCTGAGGTTGTTGTGGACGCCTGCTATGATCACGATCAGTTTGTAACCGGCATCCGCAGCCTTGCATATGAGACCCGTGTAGTTCGCGGTCTTGCCCGATTGGACGTGCCCCACGACCAGCCCTCGCCGGTCCCACGACCCACCCCTCGTGGGATCCTGCATCAGCCCCAGGATTCGATCGGTGACCTCATCCAGCGTGGCAACCACCGAGTTGGAAAACCCGCCCTGAGTCAGGTGCTGCCGGTAGCGATTCCAGTAGTACGGATCCACCCGGCCTCTGGCTGCAGCCAACCATGGTTGATGGCCGCGCTCGGTCAGAACCGAGCCTATGCTCTGCGTGATGCCCACTCGCTGTTCGAATCGTCTTGCGAGTAGTTCCGCGTCCTCGTCGGAGATGGATTGGAACATCGGCATCTTTCGAAGATCGTCCACCACTTCACGAATATGCTCGGCAGTCGGGTTCTGCTCATTGGCGAAAAATGCCGCGGCCACGTTCTCAAGGTTCGAGAGGGGGTCAGTCATTCTCGTGATCCTCACCGTACTCTGCCTGAAGTATATGCACCGTGCGGTCCCAGTTCGACCGGAATGGCTCTGCGACATGCATGATGGTCAGACCGTCGTCTCTGGATCTCCCAGCCTCAATGAGGTGAGTGAATGTTGTGAACGCTGCGTAGCACAGCGCCTCCTCCGACATGGAGCTGCTGACCACCGAGTCCATACCGCCACCGAGGTCAGCGAGGAGTGCGTCTATGGGCAGTGCGGTCCCCACAACTTCGACAACTCTGAGGAGGTCGCCGCGGACCTCGGACGGCAGCTTGGATAGGAGAGCGAGAACCATCGGATGATCATCGTTGATTCGATAGACGATCTCGTTCTTGTTCTGGACTCTGCTCCAGACAGGGATCCGGTTGTTTTCGGTGAGCGTCCGCCCTCGGGTCGTGTACACACGCTTGGAGGCTGCCCCAAGCGGCTCGATGATGCTCTGCAGGCGCCTTCTCACCGTCGGCGGCAGCTGCGCGGATGCCTTCCTGACGTCGATCTTCCAGACCGCATCGAGCGAATTGGGCATGTCGATGCGGACACGCGCAAGCTTGGTGAGCTCCATCTGTCGCGCCAACCCGAACCAGGTGCCGTGAATGATCAACCGCCTCTCCCTGTACACGTAGAAGCCCTGGTTACTGAGGTAGCCCTCCGACCCGGCATATCGATCCCACTCGGCGGGAGTGACCTTTCCATGGTGCGGAAGGGTGAACGCCTGCACGGTCACCTCTCCACCCGCAACCCCTATTACTTCCAAGGGACCAGCTATCGTCGCCAGATGACTGGAATGAAACGGGTCGAACGGCTGCAGGGGGCGGTTGTTCACTTGGATACGGACTCTGCTGCGTCCCGGTTCGCCGGAAAGGAATCGGTGAAAGACCAGCTCGAGATGAGATATTGCCTCATCCATCTGGCGCACGAGTTCATCCCCATGCCGACCGGAGGTTCCGTCGTCCGATGCGGAGCCGAGTTCCTCCCACACGACAAGTGTTCCACTGTCGCCGAGCTGGTCTGCCCACGATACGGACGTCGGGTCGTCAGGTATCTGCACTGCCCATCTCTCTGAATCGGCAATGTGGTTCAGATCCCATCGGGCGCTCGCCGTCGCTCCCTTGGCCCGTGTCACGACGGTGACCACGCGGCATTGGGAGAATGAGGCGGTCTTCAGGCCAAGACCGAAGCGGCCCAGGTCGGACCGGGCCCTCTTCTCCAAGGGGCTGCGGCTCCCCAATCGCATTGCCTCGAGCAGCTCGTTCTCGGTCATCCCCAAGCCGTCGTCCAGAATGCCGACTTTCGGATCGGAGCTGGAGAGGTCCGCGAACACCCGCATGGTCTTCGCCTGCGCTGCAATGGAGTTGTCGATGAGGTCGGCGAGAGCGGTGCCCAGTGAGTATCCGATGTCCCGCATGCTCTCTATGAGCGATGATGGCCTGGGTGGAACATCAACGATGCGCATTCATCTCCCTCCGGTCGGGCTGATCTGGCCCCACATGGGGCTTTCGGATCGACGTTCCGCAGGGCTGTGATCTGAGTGTCAAGACTCGCCATATAGTAGCGTTCACCGGACATGATGTATACTTAACTACAGAAATCCGGCGCTGCACGCAGGGTGTTACGCACACTCAGAGGTCCGCACGATGGCACACTCGCGAGTCCAAGTGCCCCTGACGAAGCGATTCCCGGTATGTCTTCAGCCCCACCCGGATGCTCCTGACCCCAGTGATTTCGATGCCGTGAGAACGTGGCTGGCGGCAACCCCTCGGCCTTGGGCCATCGACCTCTTCTCGGGGGCGGGGGGCCTCAGCCTTGGCCTCGAGCAGGCCGGGTTCTCGGTAATCACGGCGGCCGACAGCGACCGTGATGCGCTGAATACTCACCGTGCGAACTTCCCGGCGCTCACCTGGACCGGAGATCTCGCCTCGCCAGGCCCACTCCTTGCCGCCCTGCGGAACTGGGGCATCGAACAGGTCGATCTGCTTGCCGGCGGCCCTCCATGCCAGCCCTTTTCAAATGCGGGAATCCCGAAGATTTCCAGCTTGGTCCGGGCGGGAGTTCGGGAGTCCCACGATTCCCGCAGAGACCTGTGGCGAAGCTTCTTTCAATTCATTGACAGTCTGTCGCCGAATGCGGTCCTCTTCGAGAATGTCCCTGACATGGCCCGGTCTCAGGAGGGAGCTGTCCTCTTCCAACTGCTTGAGGAGATGGAGGGGCGCGGCTACAGGACATGGGTCAGGGTTCTCAGTGCTTGGCAATATGGTGTGCCCCAGCATCGAAAGCGTCTGTTCGTCGTGGCCATCAGGAACGGGGCGAACTTCCAATGGCCGGAACCGGTGTGTCGTCGAACCACGCTCAGAGATGCGATAGGCGACCTGCCGAAGGCCCCTCCAGGTCAACTGAACAACGTCGTGAGGTACACGGGAATCCCAACCAGCTCCTTGGGACAGTCGCTGCGGTCAGGCCTCGCTGAAGGTGATTCGGATGTCCTTTGGGACCATGTGACCCGGTTCGTCCGTCCTGACGACGCCGAGGCATTTGCGACGATGAGCGAAGGTCAGACGTATCGAGATCTGCCCGACCACCTTCGCCGTTATCGGGACGACATCTTCGGCGACAAGTACCTGCGCCTGAGCTGGGATGATCTCTCTCGCTCCATCACGGCGCACCTGGCAAAGGATGGCTACTGGTACATCCATCCCGAACAGAACAGGACACTGTCGGTGAGAGAGGCGGCCCGGGTGCAGACCTTTCCAGATCGCTTCAGGTTCGCGGGCAGCATGACCACCAGATTCACCCAGATTGGCAACGCGGTTCCGCCCATGCTGGCCGAGGCTGTCGGAGGTGCCGTTCGAGATGCGCTGAAGGAAGGCACGGGGGAATCTGACCACCCTCTCAACAGTGCCCGTTTCCGGTCGGCGCTGATCAGCTGGTATCGCAGGAATGCTCGCACATATCCCTGGAGGCGTCAGCGTGACCCTTGGCTGATTCTTCTTGCTGAATCCTGTCTGCACAGGACACGGGCGGACCAGGTTGCTCCGGTGTTCGGACTCCTCACCAAGGCGGCCCCAAACGCCGCCGCGCTGCTCAGAAACGAGGGACGCTTCAGAACGGCGTCAAAGCCGCTGGGCCTTAACTGGCGCACAGAGGCGCTCATCGAGACCGCCCAAATTCTGGTCGATCAGCATGGAGGCACTCCTCCGAACGACTGGTCGGCCCTGAGAGCACTACCGGGCGTTGGCGATTACGTTGCCTCCGCTGTCATGTGTTTTGCCTACGGGCAGCACGCCGTGCTGCTGGACACCAACACAACACGAATTGCCCGCCGCCTACTGGGGAATGGAAACATGACCAAGTGGGAGGCACGGCTGGAGCTCTATCGACGCTCCGGGCGCACCGGACCCGATGCCGACTGGAATTATGCCCTTCTGGATCTCGGGGGTACCATCTGCCTCTCCCGCAACGCCGCGTGCGTCAGGTGTCCTGTTTCCAGTATGTGCGAAACCGGACAGGGAAAGTTGGGCATTGGAATCCCGTCCTGAGAGATCTGCTCCACTGCACCCAGTGTTGCTTTGCTGATCGGCGCTGCAAGCGGCGGAGATAAAGCAACCGTCTTGTAAGTCAAGGTGTAATCGTTTGAGAATCCCAATGTCGACCTGACCTCACCATGCTGTTGAGTATGGTCAGCAGCTTGCGCATGCAGGCGACTAGTGCAACTTTCTTGGCCTTGCCGGTCGCAAGGAGTCTCTGGTAGAAGACCCGGATCACAGGGTTGTAGCGAGTGGCTACCAGCGTTCCCATGTAAAGCGTCGCCCTCACCCGCGACCGGCCGCCCCATATGGTGCGTCTGCCTCGCATAATCCCACTGTCCCTGTTAATGGGGGGACACTCCAACGAGGGCAGCTATCTGCTTGCGGTCCAGTGCGCCCAGTTCCGGCAAATATGCCAGTAGGGACACTGAGACCTGCTCACCGACCCCGGGAACCGAGCGGAGCAGATCGTCCTTCTGTCGCCACACCGGACTGCGAAGCAGTGTCTCACGGAGATCTTGGTCCAGGTCTTTCAGCTCTTTCTCCAGCCAGTTGATGTGGGCCTCTATCCTGGGGTGAACTGCTCTCGTGCCCTGGCCAAGACGGTTTTTCTCCGCGACCAGCATGGTAATCAGCTGGTTTCGTCGTGTGGTCAGCTCGTTGAGATTCTGGGTGTCAGCATCCCGCAGAGGGCGCGAAGCCGGACGGATCGCCTCAGCAAACTGGGCCAGGACACGGGCATCCAACGCGTCCGTCTTGGCCAGCCTCCCAGTAGCCTTGCCAAAGTCCCCGACCTGACGAGAGTTGACCACGACAACGGGCAATGATGCCGCCGCCAGTGCTGCTACCAGAGGTAGCTCTATGCCTCCGGTGGCCTCCAACAGCACTGCCGCCGGATTCAGGGGTTGCAGTCGGGCTATCAGCGACGCTATGCCGGACTCGTCGTAATCGACACGCCAGGCGTCGCCGCCGGGGCGAGCTGCCACGTCCACCCGGGATTTGGCAACGTCGATGCCGACTTAGGTGGCTTCCTGCTCCATCTCTTCTTGCTCTTGACCGGGTGTCCTTCACTTGCAAGATACGGGCTTGTTTGCCCTGGCAACCGTTCGGGATCGATAGTGGAGGAGCGCGCCGACCCTCGCTTTATCACGGTCTGATGAGACCCAGTGCGCAGCGGTCTGCCGCGCTCCGGACCTTTGGAGGAAGATTGATTCCTCCGAAACAAAGATACAAGTGGGCCGCGTGGGCGGAGGATTGCTGAGTATCGGCGACTGAATACTGTACCGCCCGCCATCATTCATAGGGTTGTAGCCGACCCCATTGATGGTGCGACGGATGTACAGAGTGGACGTATATCTGCGGGTTCGCCGGGCGGTGATGGTGGAGGGGATGAGCGTGCGGGAAGCAGCCCGGGTGTTCGGCCTGCACCGGGACACTGTGCGCAAGATGCTGGCCTACTCGGTTCCGCCGGGGTACCGGCGACAGACCCCGCCCCGGCGTCCCAACCCTTCGACAAGCTCAGGAGGAGCCCTACACTGGCGTCATCGACCGGGTCCTGGAGGACGACTCAGGCGCCCCAGGAAACAGCGCCACACCGCCAAGCGCATCTACGAGCGGCTCAGGGACGAGTACGGGTTCGACGGCGGATACACCACGGTCAAAGACTACGTCAGGGAGAATCGCCGTCGGACTAGTATTACAACGACGCTTCCTCAATTTGGTCAGTTTTTGGCCGGCGACCGCTTCGCGGAAAGCAAGTCAACAAAGCTGTCAAGCGCGTGGACGGACGACGTGAAGAGGTGCTCAAGGTCCCTTTTTTGTGATCCGTCGTTGTAATACTAGGTTGTGTTGACATTTCAGCGCAACCAGATGAGAGCGGCGGTGAAATGCAGAAAGCCCAGGTATCTGGTGTCCAGTTTCTCAAACCGGGAGAATATCCGGCGATAGTGCTTTATTTTGTTGATGAAGCATTCGACCAGATGGCGCTCCCGGTACAGATGCCGGTCATAGCCGGCGGGTTCCTTCCGGTTTGAGCGGGGCGGAATGACCGCAGTCATGCCCAGGGCCAGGATGTGCCCGCGAAACTCCTGGGAGTCATATCCTTTATCAGCCAGCACCTGCTCTCCAGCGTAACCGGCGATCAATTCCTCTGCCTGGGTGATGTCGTGCCGTTGCCCTCCGGTCAGGATGAATCGCAAGGGGTTGCCCAAGCCGTCCACGCTCACGTGGATCTTGGTGCTGAACCCGCCCCGGCTGCGGCCCAGAGCCTGGCAAGCCTGTCCCCCGTTTTTTGGGGCGCCCCCGCCGCGCATGGGTGCGCCCGAACCACCGTGCTGTCAATGATCAGGTATTCCAGGTCCGGGTCGCCGGAGAAATGTTGAAGCATCTGTTCCCAGACGCCTTTGTCAGCCCAACGGGCGAATCGTTTATAGACACTGTTCCAATTCCCGTATTCGGACGGAAGCAGCCGCCATTGGGCGCCGGAGCGGTTAATCCACAGCACAGCCTCGACAAATCGCTGGCAATCTTCTTCCTGAGCGACATACAGGCCGGCGCAGCCACGCAGGAAATCGAAAATCCTGTCCCACTGTTCTGCTGGCAACTTAACATTTGACATACAAGCATCATAACCAAAATGTCAACACAACCTAGTATTACAACGACAGTTGGTGTGGTAAGGTGACCGGCCAGTTGAGGAAAGCTTGGGCAGGTGAGGCAGGGAAGTGGATGCAGCGGCTTTCGAGCAGGTGTACGAGGCCTTTTGGGGAGTTCCATTCCTTCTTCGCTCCGCTGTTCGGGCGCAGCGAGTCGCGGGACCACAGCCGGAACTATCTCCGGGCCCTCCTGGTGCAGTCCCAGGACCGGCGCAACGCCGAGAATCTCTCCGAGTCGGTGGGGGTCCCGGCCCGGGCCATGCAGCGCTTCCTCACCGCCGCCCCCTGGGATGACGACGCGGCGATGGGACGTCTTCAGGAGTATCTGGGTCCCAGGCTGGGGCGCCCCGAGGCCGTGTGGGTGCTGGACGGCAGCGACTTCCCCAAGCAGGGCCGGAAGTCCGCGGGAGTGGCCCGGCAGTACTGTGGGAGGCTGGGCAAGGTGGCCAACTGCCCGGCCGGGATGTTCCTGGCCTATGTCAGCCCGCTGGGGCGCGCCCTGGTGGACAAGCGGCTGTACCTGCCGGAGAGCTGGACTTCTGACGATGCCCGGCGCCGGGCGGCGGGGGTGCCGGAGGAGAGAGGAGACCACCGGTCGAAGACGGAACTGGCCCTGGAGATGCTGGAGCAGGCCTTGGAGTTGGGCCACCTGAAGGCCGGATGGGTCGCTGCGGATGATGCCTTCGGCATGTCGCCGTCCTTCCGGGACGGTTTGGCGGCTCTGGGGATGCGCTACGTCCTGGACGTTCCGGGCGGCGCCACGGTCTGGCCCTTGGAGCCGGCTTGGACCAGTCCGGAATATCAGGGGAACGGGCGCCCCCGCAAACCCAGGCTGCGGGATGGGCAGCGCCGGACCATGGAGCAACGCAGTGATGAGTTGCCGGATGAGGCTTGGCGGGAGATAACGGTGGCCCAGGGGAGCCAGGGCCCCCGCAGCTACCGGTTCAGCGCTCAAAGGGTGCGTCCGGCCGCGAAGCGGAGGCCCGGCGAAATCCACTGGGCAATCTGGCGCCGGAACCTGGACGGCAGCGAGCCCCGCTACTACCTGTCCAACGCCCCGGAGGACACTCCCCTGGAGACCTTGGCTTATGTGGGCGGTTCCAGGTGGCGCATTGAGACCGAATTCGAGACGGAGAAGAGCGACGTGGGACTGGACGAGTACGAGACCCGCACCTGGGCGGGGTGGCATCATCATATCGCCCTGAGCCTGCTGGCGGGGGCGTTCCTGCTGAGCCTGCAACAGGCCTGGGGGGGGGAAAGATGCCGCGGATCACCCGTCCGCAGGTGTACCGGGTGGTGCGTGAGATGTTGCCCCGGGAGCGGTTCGGGCCGGAGGAACTGCTGCGATTGCTGGAGGCGGAGCAGTTGCGCAACGAGCGGGCCAGCCGCTCTCACGCGAAACGCCGCGCTGCCCTCCGGGCATCCTCGGACACCCCTCCTTGAATTCGTCGTTGTAATACTAGGGAGCGCAACTTCCGCTCCGGGAAATGCCGGGTGTGGCATCGCCGGCCCAGGGCTTTCAGCGGCCTACAGGAAGCCGAGCCGCTCGAAGCCACCTTCAGGAAACGCGGTCCCGGTTCCTGTCTCCGTCCCCGAGCCGGCGGCGTAACCCTCGGCGTAGCAGGCGCAGGGATCGGAGCAATCGCAGACCAGTCGGTCCCGACCAGTCATTGCATTCCTGCTTGTGCTGAACTTTCATCAAAGATTGCCCTGTTGGCCGTGCTCCACGAGATCTTCATGATCCTGGCCACACGGCTCACCGACGGGTTCTCTGCGAACATACGCTTGCACTCGTTCACCTGGTCGGGTGAAAGCGCAGGCGGCCGCCCAGGCGGTCTCCCTTCGGCCTTGGCACGCTCTTGGCCGACCTTTATGCGCTCGCTGGTGGAATCAGCCTGGTAGGCGCCGTTGGCCATCATCATCCGGCGGAAGTACTTGGCCGCGGCGCTGTCGTCGGTCGTGTCGATCCCTTCCTTGATGGCCACTATGCCGATGTTCCGGCTGGTGAGGTCCGCCTGGATCCTCACGCCCTCGTCGAAGTTGCGGCTGAAGCGGTCCAGCCAGACCAACACGATGGTGTCGTTCGGCTGGATCCGGGCCATGAGATCATCCCATCCGGGCCGCGACATCAAACGGCCGGTCATCACGTCGGAAAAGATGAGATCCTTGCGGATGCCGTGGTTGGCCAGCTCGCGGAGCTGGGTCTCGAGGTTCCGGTCGTCCCGGTCGCTCTTGCTGACCCGCGCGTAGCCATAGGTGACGGGAATCATCATCGCTTCACCACCCCGGTTTGCCGCAGTGCGGGCAGGGATTCCGGACCGCCCGACGCCAGGCGACTCCGCCCTTGGCATGGATTTCCTGATTGCAGTGGAGGCAGCGGCCCATGTATGTGTTCTGGTCGGACAAGTCCTCGGCCACCAGCTCAAGGCAGTCTCCGCATCCCCGCACCAGCTCCGGGTCCGGGGGTCATCGGTTCGGGGATCTCCTCAAGGCCACACAGCGGGGAGTCTCCCGGGGCGTAGTGGACCACAGCGGCTGCGGCGACAACTTTGCTCTCCTCGCGTCTGCGGTCACCCTCTGCCCGGTCACCCTCTGCCATGGTGAAGGAATCGACCCCTTCCGAAGCGAAGTCCCTCAGCTTGTTGCCCCAAACCTCCGGGTCTATCGAGCCGCGCCACTGCAGTCCCCTCCCGGTGAGTCCTGCCGCGATCACCCGGCGGCCGCAGACACCGCAGTTGATGGCGTGGTCCTTTCCCCAAGCGTCGTCCTGGTTGGTGACCACCATCGTCGTGCTGCGGCACTGGGGGCAGACGGCTGCCAGGTAGACGTGCATGGCGTTCTTCTCCGCTCAACAAACGGCCGTTTTTGAGAGTGGTCCCAAGGACCGCATCCGTCTAGCTTTGCCGTGCCTCTCAAAAAATCCCCTCAATAATAATTTGGTCTCAATAATGCCGTCAAGGGTTTTTTGAGTGGGAGTGGCCGTGAGATTTCCCCGACTCCGGTGTTGACGCCGCTGTGGACACCCTGATTAAGCAGAAGTGAGCCGACTTGCGGAGGTGTCAGCAATGGCAAAGGTGGAACTGGAGGGCAAGCTCACAAGCGGGTTTCCGGCGATGACCGCGACGGTGCAGGTCCACAAGCGCAGCCCCAGAGACGGGTTTCCCAAGTGGATCGTTAAGGCGATTACAGTTGCCGCGCTGAACTATGAAATGCGCGAGGCGCTGGGTTTGTTCAAGGATTGGATCCAGGGACTGTTGCAGCGTTCCCTGGGAAACGGTGGTGCAACGCAAGAAAAATCCATGACCTATATCCGGGCCATCACCAGATAGACTCGATCGGAAGGCCATGCGAGTCAGGTAGGAGAGTGCGGCATCGACCAGGGCGATGGCTTCCTCCGTGGTGGAGTAGGTAGGGACCCGCTGGAGTCTGCGTGCCGTACTACCGCCCTTTAATTACCTTTTGGAAAGCGATGCCTCAGCTGTAGCCCACGGACAAGGGGCATGCAAAGCTGGTTGGGGCGGGAATTGGCGGGGTGACTTTCCAATATCACGGATAAGCGCAAGTGCTGGATTGATGGCGGAGTTTCCCGGGGAATGGACTCCCTTTCAGGCCTTGTCATGTCCGCCCAAGTCCTTTCGCACCATCCTGACACTGCCTACAGTCCGGATCTCTGACATAGGCTTTCCAGCCTTCAAACCAAGGGTCTACTCCACCGTAGGCTTCCTGCTGAATTGCCCAAAAGCATTCATCGCAGATGTACCGTCTCGACAGTCCGCCTCTCCAAAGGGCTTGTGGACCCATACCGTGCTAACCCTGAACCCGGCCGATCCGTCGCTGTCGACGGAAATCTGCACCGGCCCTCTCTGCCCGGCGGAATTGCATTGCTCGCAGATGGGCAGGGCACCTTCCCCGGTAAGATGCCGTGAGATGCCCCTCCTTGGTTCAGGGGGTTGCTGTTCGATGTCTTCCATGTCCGCTTCTGGGTAGTCCTTGGAGGTCTCCTGGAGGTGCTCGTCGCCGGCGGCTGACTTGACGAGCGTTCCCCGGGAAACGTCTGTTGGATGCTCGTCATACTGGACGTTGTGTGAACCAAGGTGGATGTCAGTACAATTCTGTTACTGCATAGGACAGACGGAATGGGCATTTGGCGTAGAAATGTGATAGCGTCATCGTTCGCAGCATGTAAGCATTTCTCGATAATTTTCAGCTTGCTACCTAATCGGATGATCCGATTCAAGTTCTTGGAGTGATTGACCATGACGACTGGGCAGGACGAATGGGACGATATTAGAACACAAGTGCTCACTGATAACACAGCGCAAAGCGTCCTCAATCACCTGAAAGTACTCGAATCAAATCGCGCTCATGTGCGTACTCGTTGGGTTTGGGAACTTTTGCAGAACGCCCGTGACGCTTCGGCTGATACCGATGCGGAGCTTGTTGCATCCATTAAGCAAAGCGAAACCGATGTGGTCTTTCGTCATAACGGAGGCAAATTCAAACGGGAGGAAATAATTCATCTCATTTACCATGGTTCAACGAAAGTCGAAAGCGAGGAGACCCTCGGACAGTATGGCAGTGGTTTTCTGACGACCCACTTGCTGTCGTCGGAAATTGGCGTTTCTGGTCAACTTGAGGATGATCGGCGGTTTAGCTTCACACTGAAACGCGAAGTTGGATCAGTTGACGCGCTTAGCAGTTCGATGCAGTTGGCCGAGAAGGATTTTGTAGATTCTCTATGCGCCGTGCAGCGTGCCGATTTGTTCACTACTGAGTTTCGTTATCCGCTGAGGGGAGATGCTTCGGACGTCGTGGCGGAAGGTATAGCAAAACTGAAGCAATGCGCCCCATTCGTGGTTGTTTTCAACAGGGAATTCTCCAAGGTCAGCATTGAATCCCCCAGCGATCTGGTGGAATTCAAAGTAATAGAACGTATTCCGTTGCAGCAAGCCGACCTTGAACAGGTGACGGTGTCGGAATCAAAGGGCGGCAAGACAATGTATCACCATTATCTCACGGGCCAATGTGAGAGATCATCAGTCGCCATTCCTTTGGAAGCTGTTGATGATTGCCATTCGTGTTTGCCCATTGGCGCAGTTCCACGCCTCTTCTTGGGCTTTCCACTGATAGGCACGGAGCACTTCAGCTTCCCTGGGGTCATCAATAGTTTCCGATTTACACCTACTGAAAATCGAGACGGCGTGTTCCTATGGCAGGCGGACGATCCAGCAAATCTGGAAAACCAGGCTGTTCTCAAAGAGGCATGTGGGTTGCTTGCCGAAATTCTACAGTTCGCATCCTCTTCAGGTTGGAACAATGTCTACCATTTGGCGGACATACCCGATATCCAGACACAGAGTTGGCTGGACGGGGATAAACTTCGCGCGTGTCTAATAGAACTGCTCATGGAAAGAATCCGAATAACTCCAGCGGTCGTCAACGAGAGCGGAGAGGCAATCCATCCGAAAGACGCGGAACTGGCGCTTGCCGATACAGAGCAAGGCGTTCTGGGCCTCTGGGACTTGCTGGTAGTGTGGCAAGAAGAGCACGACATATGGCCGAGGCGCAAAGAAGCATTCGGTTGGTGCAACACGATTAAGAGTTGGGCCAAACTGGCAAACCGCGAAACCTCGTCGTTCGATGAAGCCATAGATGGAAGCAAACTAGCTTCAATCGTTGATGAGATATCGCGCGATCCGGCAGCCGAAAAGAGGACGCACCGAGTCAGTCGGCTAGAAAAGATGCTAAAGCACGATGTCTCCGCAATCGATTGGCTCGACCAGCTGATTGGTTACCTCCGCAACAATGGGCTGGGCGATTCACTTCGGGAATATCAAATAGTGCCAAGCCAAGCGAGGTTTCTTCGTGCCCTGCCCAATCTTCATCGCGATGTAGGAATAAGCCCAGAGCTGAAATGCGTCGCAGAATTGCTGGAGTGGCGGATCAAAACTGAGCTTCGGGATTGTGGGATTGATACCCTCGCAGAAAATCCTGGTGCGGGAGATTGGGACAATGAGTATGTAGTCGAGCAGCTTCTGGGAAAGCTCAGTGAACGGGCGGATAACACCCCCGACGACAAATTTAGTCAGGCGAGCATCAACCTATTCTTTTGGCTGGTCGAACAAGAAAGATGGAATGACCTGCGCGGTTTTCCGGTGTTTGCCCGAAGGGTCGCCTCCGAACACCCGATAGACATTGTGCGTCTCCCGACAACTGACCAAGGCATCGAATGCCCGCTTGCCCCAACCGGCGTATGGCCGGAAGAACTGCGCAATTTTGCAGACCTTTTCCCTCCAAGCCGTATCCTTGCCGACGATTGTGTTTTCCGGTAACGTCAATGTCAGCAAGTTCTATCCCGATCACCCTTTGCGTGACGACATAGAACACATCACGGTTGCCACCGTGCCTATAACCGACGTTTGGCGTCGCGGGGAGATGATGGACCGTGTGAGGGACAGCCAGGCCCGCGCCCGTTTGTTCTGGCGGTTTCTCACCGAGTGGCTATCGCCCAATGACGCTGGCGGCCTCGAGGTTAAAGAGGCTGGATGCACATGCGGAGACACGCACCGCTATTATTCTGCTGCATGGCTAGTGTCCTGTATCTAAAGTGCGTCGGCAAAAGCGGGCCACGCTGGCCAGGATTTGCTCAGCGGTCTTGGTCCAGACAAAGGGCTTGGGGTCCTCGTTGGTGACCTCCAGGTAGTGGCAGATGGCTGCCTCCAGTTCGGCGCTGCTCTGATGCACGCCCCGGCGCAACTGCTTTTCGGTGAGCAGTCCAAACCAGCGCTCCACCAGGTTAAGCCAGGAGGCGCTGGTGGGCGTGAAATGAATGTGGAAGCGGGGCCGCTTGGCGAAGAAAGTTCCAGATCAGCGCCGTCTTGTGGGTGGCGTAGTTGTCGGCAATCAGGTGCACGTCCAACCCGGCGGGCACCTCGGACTCGATGGCATCGAGAAACTTGCGAAACTCCACGGCCCGGTGGCGGCGGTGGCACTGGCCAATCACCTGGCCGGTCCTGGCGTCCAAAGCGGCGAAGAGGGACGTGGTGCCGTGGCGCACGTAATCATGGGTGCGCCGCTCCACCTGGCCTGGGCGCAGGGGCAACAGCGGCCTGGTGCGGTCCAGGGCCTGAATCTGGGACTTCTCGTCCACGCACAAGACCAACGCCCGGTCCGGCGGATCAAGGTGGAGTCCCACAATGTCCCGCACCTTTTCGATGAAGAAGGGGTCCGCCGACAGCTTGAAGGTTTCGGTGCGGTGGGGTTGCAGTGCGAAGGCGCGCCAGATGCGGCTGACCGTGGTGTGGCTCAGACCGGAACTCCGGGCCATGGACCGGGTACTCCAGTGGGTGGCGTCCTTGGGTGTGGACTCCAGCGTCAGCGTAATCACCCGTTCCACGTCCTCATCAGTAACCGCTCGCGGCCGGCCGCTTCGGGGCTCGTCCGACAGGCCGTCCAATCGCCGTTCCAAGAACCGGGAACGCCACTTCCCCACGGTTTCGTCGGACACCTCCAAGTCGGCAGCCACTGCGATGTTGCTGCGACCATCGGCGCAGGCCAGAATGATTCTGGACCGCAGCGCCAGGCCCTGGGCCGTCTTGGGGCGACGAACCCACCGTTCCAGCGTTTCCCTTTCGGTGTCGTCCAATATCAGCGGCGGCATTGGCCTTCCCATCACCATGATCATCCCTCTCCTGAGTCGGTGATTGAAAGGATACCTCATTGCGAACACTATAACTACTAACATCAGTTACACCACACTAGTATTACAACGACGGTTCCTCAATTTGGTCATTCTGGGGCCGGAAATTGCTTCGCGGAAGGCAAGACCACAAAGCTGTCAAACGCGCGGTCAGGTCGTCATGAAGAGGTGTTCAAGGCCCTTTGTTACGAACCGTCGTTGTAATACTAGGAGTCTGTCCGAGAAACAGGGTTGGTGAGCCATTGAGGGTCTGATGGGGTGAGCATCAGACGAGCGGAGCGGCAATGAGCAAGACCTGCCTTCCCTACGATCCGGACCAGCAGTTGCTGCTGTCTGCGGCCCTACAGGAATGGCTGCCGCCGGGCCATCTGGCCTACTTCATCTCTGACGTCGTGGACCAGTTGGACCTCTCGGCCATCACCGCCCGCTACGAAGGGGAAAGGCGGGGCGGCCCGCCCTGCCATCCCAGGATGATGGTGAAGGCGCTGCTCTACGGCTACGGCTACGGCGTGGCATCCTCACGACGCATCGCGCAGCGGCTCCACGAGGACATCGCCTTCCGGGTGCTGGCGGCCAACAACACCCCCGACTTCCGCACCGTCTCCGACTTTCGAAAGGACCACTTGGAGGCGTTGGCGAACCTGTTCCTGCAGGTGCTGGAGCTTTGCCGGCAGGCAGGACTGGTGAAGCTGGGGCACGTGGCGCTGGACGGGACCAAGGCGCGGGCCAATGCCTCCAGGCACAAGGCGATGAGCTACGGGCGGATGAAGGAGGATGAAGGAGAAGGAAGCGCAGTTGCAGGCCGAGGTGGACGAGTTGCTCCGCAAGGCGCAGGAGGTGGACGATAACGAGGACCGCAGGTACGGGAAGGACAGGCGTGGGGATGAGTTGCCGGAGGAACTGGCCTTCCGGGAGGGACGGCTGCGGAGGATAAGGGAGGCCAAGGCGGCGCTGGAGGCCGGGCCCTGGCGGATGCGGAGCAGGCCGAGTCCGAGGGCCGCAATCACCCCGGGGCGCCTGATGACAAGGCGCAGCGGAACTTCACCGGCCCGGACTCCCGGATCATGCCCGGCCCGGGAGGGAGGGACTTCCAGCAGTCCTGCAACTGTCAGGCGGTGGTGGACAGCGAGCATCAGGTGATCGTGGCGGCCCGTGCCACCGATCAGCCCTCGGACAAGGGTCAGGCCGTGAGCATGATTGAGGAGACCATCCTGAACGTGGGCGCGGCGCCGAAAGAGGTATCCGCCGACGCCGGGTACTACTCGGCCGCCGGGTACTACTCGGCCAAGGAGGTGGAGGAACTCTACGCCCTGGGAGTGGACCCGTTCGTCGCGCCGGAGAAAACCCGCCACGGCTGGGTGCCGCCACCGGCGCCCCGCGGCGCATACCCAAGGGACTATCCGCCAGGGACCGGATGCGGCGCAAGCTGCGGACGAAACGGGGCAGGGAACGCTACGCCCTTCGAATGGAGACGGTGGAACCGGTATTCGGCCAGATCAAGCAGGGCCGGGGCTTCCGGCAGTTCCTGCTGCGGGGTCTGGCGAAGGTGAACCGGGAATGGCAGCTGATCTGCGCTGGCCACAACCTGCTGAAGCTGTTCCGCTTCGGGGCCGGGATGTCCGGCAGGGTGAGGGGCAAAGGCGCCACCGGGAACAACCGCCACTGGAAACAACAGGGAGACGTGCCGGGCCATGGGCAGTGGGATTTTCAAGCGACAATCCGCATGTGCACGTCCGCACCACGCCAAAACTGCTGCCGCAGGGTAATCCCGGCTGACCGACACCGCCAATTGGTCAATCCTCAGACAGGCTCCTAGCGCCGGGGAGTCAATGCGCAGGCTCATCGGGTGGTGAACACCCGCGGTTGCCTGTATGATTGACGCAAACCCCTAATCCGCACTCAGGAGTCGAATCGTGACCTCGAGCAGAATTGTCGGTTCCGGCGACTACAGCTACGAAATGAACGAGGAATGGGCCAAACTGCCCGAAGGTTGGGAAATGCCCACGGCGGCAGTCTACGGCGATTCCCAGGACCGGGTATACGCCTTCAACCGCGACCCGGAGCATCCGGTCTGCATCTTTGATAAGGACGGCAACTTCATCTCAGCCTGGGGCGCGGGGCTGATCAACTTTGCCCACTCCATCCTGCTGGACAAGGACGACAACGTCTGGCTGGTGGACCGCAACACCCACGAGGTCCACAAGTACACCGGCGACGGCCAGCACCTGATGACCATCGGACAAAAGGGCGTACGCTCCGACACAGGTGTCGCCCCCGATGACTACAGCTCCACGACCTTCCAGTCGGTGACCCACGGTGGCCCTCCCTTCAATATGCCTGCTGGAATCGCCCTCAACGACGAGGGACAGATTTTCATCGCCGACGGCTATGCCAACGCCCGCGTACACAAGTTCACCCCCGACGGCCAGCTCATCATGTCTTGGGGCGAACCTGGCGATGGCCCCGGAGAGTTCCGCCTGCCTCACGGCGTCTGGATCGACCGCCACGGCCGCGTCCTGGTGGCCGACCGCGAGAATGACCGGGTCCAGGCGTTCACGCAGGACGGCGAGTACATCACCACCTGGCCCAGCAAGTTGATTGGCCCCGCCCTGTTCTACATAGACTCCGACGACACCGTGTACATCCCGGAGCACAACGGCGGGCTTTTCAGCGTGCTGTCGCTGGACGGCGAGATCATCACCCAGTGGGGTTCGGAGTTGCACCGCTCCTGCCACGGAGTGTGGGCCGACTCCAGCAAGGACCTGTACTTTGTGATGCCCGGCGAATGGGGCCGCAGCCGCCGCGTGGTGAAGTTCCATCGCCGATAGGCCCGTTGGGGCTTGCGGGCGGAATGCGCCGTTTGTTATATTATTGGGCACTGGGGCTGTAGCTCACTTGGGAGAGCGCTTCAATGGCATTGAAGAGGTAGAGGGTTCGATCCCCTCCAGCTCCACCTAACTGGATAAAATCAAGAACTTTTGTGATTAGGTTCCCGGTAGCGGTGTAATCGGCCATCTCTCACTTCACCCGGAGGATGCAGTTGCCAAGCCCTTGCTGTCATGGCGGGGGTTTTTTCTTTGGGAGTCCGGTACCTCCAAGGATTGATGAGCGACTGCTAGCCCTGGCAAGGTCAGAGGCAGCCGACTCCTATTGTCGGTTTCACATACCAATGACGGGCCGATCGGTCTATCTCAACTACCAAGAACTAAGTCGAACTGGACTTCAGCTGTCCCGGGAAGATTACGGACAACGCCTCAAACGGAGGAATTCAACGGACCCTTCCGCCAGGAGTGCCTGAACGAGAACTAGGGCGTGTGGACATTTGATTGGCTGACTGCATCAGTCCCCACTTCCCGAGATAGATACAACGACTCCGTTCTGGTGCTCCTTCGGGCCGGATATTCCATCTTCAGGTGTATCTGGCAGTCGACACGCCGCCAACCAGCCTCCGTGAATGCCAGCCAAGAATCGTCGAAGCCGCTCACCACTACTTTTGCCTGCCTCGCAGGGAAGAGCAGGGTCTCCAACAGTGATTTGGATTCAACTGGCAAAGCCCGAAACGCAGAGTGCAATTTGCAGTACCTCGAGGACGTGTTGTGTGGAGGAACTGGGTTGGAGGCAAGACTGACTCTCACCGATAAGCAGTGGCGGCTTATCGAGCCTGCCTTACCTGGCAGGCCAGGGACACCAGGCCGTAGCGGTAACAACAACCGAATGTCGCTGGAGGGAATGATCTGGATAACCCGGACGGGGCGCCTTGGCGGGACCTGCCCAGGGAGTTCGGAAACTGGAACACTGTGCACCGGCGCTTCCGGCGCTGGGCGCAGTCCGGCGTTTTCCAGCGAATCTTCGACGTGAACGAGGAGGACCTCGACCTGAGGGCCGTTATGGTGGACGGGACATTTGCCAAGGTCCACCAGCACGGCGCTGGCGCAAAAAAGCGGCTGCCCGCCCGACGAGTCTGGCTGATAGACAAGCTACCGGACGCAGTCGAGGCGGGCTTACCACCAAGCTTATGGCCATGGTTGACAAGACCGGACGCCTTGTCAGGTTTACGATAAGACCGGGGAACGCCGCCGAGGCGCCTGAACTGCCCACTCTCCTAGACGGCGTCCTCACAGGCGAACTCATCGCCGACAAAGCCTACGATTCCGACCCCATCAGGCTCGCGCTCGCCTCGGGTGGAATTGCCGCAACCATTCCTCCGCGGGTCAACCGCCGGGTCCAGCATTGGTACGACCCTATCCGCTACCGGACCCGCCACCTTGTAGAGAACCACTTCTGCGACATCAAGCAGTTTCGAGCCGTCGCCACCAGGTATAACAAGCTGGCGGACAGCTACTGCGCCATGGTTAAGCTGGCCTCCTGGATCATCGAGACCAGGAGCGCCAGGAGAACTGCGAAAGAGCCGGTCTGTAAGCAAAGCGACAAGTTCCCCGCGTACAACACTCAACTACCCTTGGCCTTGGTGTCCTGATTCATGATCCTTCTGTAAGGGCTGGAACATCTAAATGTCCACAGGCCCTAATAAACGATACAATATGGGATGTACTGGAACATTGTGGTGGCGGAGGGAGTGGGATTCGAACCCACGATGCAGTCGCCTGCATAACGGTTTTCAAGACCGCCGCCATCGTCCACTCGGCCATCCCTCCCAGAAAAAAACCAGGAGATTATCATCTCCCAAGTCTTAATTTGCCATTCTTCGGCAATTTTCTCTTCGCCGTTCAATCCCAAAGGCGGCTCATTGCTTCTTTCTGCATTGATGGTAACACATGCGAATACGAATCGCCGCTTATTCCTATTGTGCTATGCCCCAGCCTCTCGGAGACGATCTTTAGGTGATTCCCCTTGGCCAGTATCAATGAGGTATGTGTGTTTGACCCGTCTAAAACCACCGTTACCGGCCGCTCGTCGAAACCACTTGGTTGCCAAATCCGGGTTCAGTGGCGAGCCATCGGAATGGCAAAACACGAAATTGACCTTCCCGGAATGTTCGAGGCCTCGCTGCCGGTGAGCCTCCAGTGATTCGACTTTCGACTGAGTTGGAAATAGTCGAGGAGAACCTTATCTGTTCCGGCGGTGAGAAATTCCCTCACGAGGATATTCTCGTACCCGAGTTAGCCCGTGTGGTGCTCAACATGGGTGTCGGGCAACAACCGCCTTGGTTGTTTTTGCCGGTAGCGGCGATTGCGCGTTCGTGGGCTGGTACCACGGCGTCGGCAACATCACTTCCAACAGCAGCCAAGCCGGCAAGGTAGTTGTAGACGGAGGCAGGGTCGAGGGCATTGAAATAAGACTGCCCGCGAATATCGATGAGTTGCCGCGGATACCGTGGTGTTCCGGGGAGAGGTGAGCCGTAGCACCGCATTGACCTCCCGCTTACGCCCAAGATCTTGGCGCGGGCAGGCGCGCTACCAGCGGCGGCAATTGAGAGTCCCTCGGCATTTTTAGCTGAACGCCCAACGCGACCACTGTGTCGGTGGATGGGATGCGGCTCTGAAGCCAGGAATCTTCACCTTGCCGTCTATTGCTCCGGTGATGCCACTCCGGGACGCATCGGCCTGAATGAACTACGGCAGGAAATGGCAACCCTTGCCCTGGCAATCAGCACATCTCTTTTCTGGAAGGCAGGCGTTTGTTGGAGGTAAAAGCGGAGAACCTTTCTAGGGAGTGTCGTCATATTCACCGTCATTCCCGCTTTCGCGGGAATCCAAAGGCTATTGGCAGCAAATGCGTATTTGCCAGATACCGGATTCTGGGTTCCCGCTTTCGCGGGAATGACGGAAACACGCGCTATGACGGAAACAGACGCTTGGAGACCGATATTCTTAAATTGACGACACTCCCTAAACGGTTCTATACGGGCAGGTACTGTCTGCCGTCAGGCTAAGCAGGAAGTGGTGGAGACAGGGGGGATCGAACCCCCAACCTCGGCGTTGCGAACGCCGCGCTCTCCCAATTGAGCTATGTCCCCACGATGAGCCTGCCGGACCTAATCCGAGGGCAGTACTCTATCCAAATCGTAGGCCCGCCCGGTGGCGGCTGTCAAGTCGTTGCGGGCTGTGCGCAGCGCATTCAATTGCCCCCTATCCCCCTGTTGGCAGTTTGGGTGGTGGCGCCCCGCCAGCGATGCAACATGGTGTTTTCTCAGGGTTTCACCCCAACTCCATCCTCGAGGTAGAGGGAGAATAAGAGACACAGTGAACTGGGATGGTCAGGACGATTGCAAAGTCAGGAGATTTGGCCGCGGAGGCGGGCGATGGTCTGGGTCGGGCGGAAGGCGCAGGTCCTGGCTCGCAGGGGCATGGGCATCCGGATGGGAAACCATCCTGCCGGGCGCAGGGCGTTGAGCGCTGTGTTGACCAGGCTGGCGTATGCCTCGCCCAGGCCCGGACGGCGCAGCGTGTGGACGTCTTCGTCCCAGCTGCGGCCCTTCACGTGATGCAGGCTGTTCTCAACGCTCCGGTGGTTGCGGATCACTCGAAGCAGCTCTTTGGGTGCGCACCGCCGGGAACTCAGGCTGGTCAGCAGATGCCAGCGCTCCCGGCTCACCTCCCCGGTGGATATGTCCACCCTCTCCTTCTCCAACATCACCCCCTGCCTAGCCCCCGGGAAAGCCCAGTTCATCCCGGATATAGCCGGCCAATGCCGCATCAGTCCAGATGCGCCGCCTCTCGATTCTGGGGCCGGAAATCGCTTCGCGAAGGGCCGGGCAACAAAGCTGTCAAGCGCGTGGACAGGTCGCGATGAACAGGTGCTCAAGGCCCTTTTTATGAACCGTCGTTGTAATACTAGCGGGGTGTTCCATGAATATCTGGTTCGCCACAATTTGATTTGAGTGAAAGTGTCTCCATGTCTCCATTGCTCCACCAAACCGGTCGCTGGCTTAGCATTTTGACGATTTCTCTCATTCTGATCGTCCTCGTTGCCTGTACTTCGGACGCGCCAACGGCAGCGCCCACCACGGCGCCGCCAACTGCCGACGCAACGGCGACGGCGACGCCGCCGGCTCCCGCAGTTGAGCCAACGATGGCGCCCACAAGCCCGCCGTTGGTTCCCACGGCCACTTTCGCGCCGCCGCCGCCCACGGCCAGTCCGTTCGTTTCCGACGAACACGAGGCAGCTTCAAAGCGAGTGTCCGGCCTTGCGCAAGAGTTGGTGCAGGAACTGGGGCACAGGGAAGCAGGCACACAGGAGGAACTCCGCGCCGCCGAGCATATCAAGGAGCGGCTGAATGCAATGGGCTATTCGGCCGAAATCCAGCCGTTCACCTTCGAACGCTTTGATGTCCAGCGTTACCTCCAAACCGGCGGGGAAACAGCAAAGATCATGGTCGAGTCGCCCATTGAAGCCCAGTCTCCGGGACTGCTATTGAGCACCGCCCCCAAGGGTGGAAAGCAGCCCGGCTCGCTGGTCCCCGTGGGCCAGGGACGCAGCGAGGATCTTCCGACCGATGGCCTGGCCGGAAAAGTCGCCCTGATACAGCCCGGAGACATCCCTTTGAACGACCCGCAGACTCTGCGGGCCTTGCTGGAAAAGGCCAACCGCGCCGGCGCGGCAGGAGCGATCGCCGCCGTTATTTCCGGGAACATATCAGGCATGGAGCAATACACACCCCTACTGGCAGCTCCGTCCGAAATCCCCGCCCTGATCCTCCCTCAGGCAGAGATCGGTGATCAGCTTCACGCGGCGTCGCAAAGCGGAGAAGTAATCCTGTCGGTGATGATAGAGACCCAGGAAATGGAGTCCCGGAACGTGGTCGCTGAGCTTGAAGGAGAAGGGGATGGACTCGTCATTGTGGGCGGCCACTACGACGTCGTTCCCCAGACGGAAGCAGGGGCCAACGACAACACCTCCGGGATTGCTGTCCTTCTCGCGTTGGCCGAGGCATTCGCGGGGGAGACCCTGCCCTTTTCCGTCCGGTTCATGGCCTTCGGGTCTGAAGAAATAGGGCTGTACGGCAGCAGCCGCTACGTTGCATCGCTGAGCGAAGCCGAGTTGGGGCGCATAGTGGCCATGCTGAACTTCGATGTGGTGGCGAGCGGTCCGCTGCTGGCAGTGTCGGGCCAGCGGGAACTCGAAGACATGGCCCTGCAAGTTGCTGAAGGACTTGGCTTGGAAGCCGACTCCCGGCCCCTGCCGCCGGGGGCTTCCAGCGACCACGAGCCCTTCGAGAAGGCGGGCGTGCCGGTCCTGGTCCTTTACGGCCCTGACATTTCCCGGATTCACACGCCGGAAGACAGGCTGGAATTCGTGCAGCCCGAGCTCCTGGGCAGCGCGCTGCTGGTGGCTGAGACGCTGCTACGGTCTCCGGACTTCCCGCAGTAAGCGCGAGCGGGGACCGTTTCGGCTTACATCGGCAGGCCGGTAGCTACAACGGTGTATTCACCGCCAGTTGTATCAGTCCGATTATGGCGCCCAGACCGGCCCCGAACCAGTTGATCCAGCGGAGGTGCTTGCCTGAAATTGACATCACCAGTTGCTCAACTTCCTTGACGTCAAAGCTGTTTATCCGGTTGGTGACCATGGCCTCTACGTCCAGTATTCCGCTCAGTTCCGGCAGTTGATTGCTCAGGAACCCGATGACCTGCTCGCCCAGGTATTCGTCCAACCGCTCCGCCGTTTCGCCGGAAAGCGGGACCAGCGCCTCCAGGGTGACAGGGTCGCCGTCGCCGTTGGCTCCCAGTTGCCGGGCAAGCCCGGTTATGTGGCCGGGAGTTGCGGGATCGGCCAGGTAGTTCAACATCAGGTTTGCGGTCAGTCCCGACACGGCGGAGGTCTGCACTCCGAGGGTGCGTTCCGCCACTTCGCCCAGGGTGGCGTGGTAGTTCTTCTCGTAGAACCTGCGAGCGGCATCCCGCACGCCGGCCGCCGACGTTTCGGACAGCGCCGTGAACGCGCCCCGGGTGGCCCGCTCGGCCATCCAGTAGATGGTCTGCTCATTGCGCCCGATGAGCCACTTGATGCGCCTGCCCGATATGCGCTCCAGCGCGACGCCGACGGCATCGCCAATCAGGGCCTGCATTTCCGGCGTATCCAGGGCGTGCTCGGTGTCGTCTATCACCCGGGCGATGATGTTGGGCATATCCCGAATGGCTTCCTCTTTCTTCCCGCTGAGGCTCAGGATGGCCCTGGTCATCAAGCTCTGGTGACTCACCGTGGCTTCCACCCAATCCTGCCCCACCTTCACCAGCTTCTGCGACATATCTGGCTGGCGCAGCCAGTTGAAAACCAGCCAGGTGGCCGTGGGCAGGTTGTTGCGGATCAGCGTCTGCAACCCCTCCAGGTTTTCCGGCGTCAGGTACTCCTTCAGCCTCTTGTTCTGGCTGAGCTGATCCCGAAGCCAGTTGTTGACCAGCCCGGACGCGGTGTTGCCCAACTCCTCGTTCTTCAGGGCAGGCAACACACTGCCATGCACGAAGTTAGCCAGGTCTTCTTCGCTGGCAAAATCCGACATCCGTTTATCGCCCACACCCCTGGCGACCTGCGCCGACAAGGACCGCACCATGTCGGCGCACTGGGGCGATGTGAGGAAGGCCCCCAGGAGTTCTTCCAGCAGCTCTTCAGGGAAGGCAAACCGGCTTTCGTTCCCGTTGTCGCCTGGTTTCTCGTCCCAAGTGTCGTCCCCGGTGTCGTCCCCGGTGTCGTATGTGCCGGCGCCGCCGTTGCCCGACGGCAGGCTGATTGGCCGCTGCATCAGGGCGCGGCGGCGCTCGCCGACCCAGCGCTTCAGGCTGTCGCGGAAATCCGGGGTGTCCAGTTGCTCCCGAAGAGCCTGGGGCGACAGCAACTGCTCCGACACCATGCGTCCGATGGTACGGGCGAGGTCGAAGCGGTTGCGGGGGATGACGCCGGGGGTCAGCGGGACGCGCACACCAAGAATCCGCTTGGGATTCATCGGGCGGAACAGCATTTTAATGGCGATACGGTTGGTGACGTAGCCGATGATTGCGCCGAGCAGCGGGGGCAGAATCCAGGGCAGGACTGCGAGGGCGGTGTCCATCGTCACCTTCTGTGCCGCATCGGTTCTCTTTGACTGCCGGAGGGCGCCTTGAGAGGTGCTGGAGCTATCATACGGTTAATCTGTTTTACTCCTGTTGCCCCTGGAGTTCAAGTTTGTGTTTTGCCGCGGCGGTGCGGCGCATCCGCAGGCGCGGGAAG
Organism: Dehalococcoidia bacterium; assembly: GCA_965261945.1. Taxonomy (GTDB): domain Bacteria; phylum Chloroflexota; class Dehalococcoidia; order Lucifugimonadales; family UBA3495; genus VXOI01. Next base: position 68,953 of record CBDHEF010000002.1, on the reverse strand, counting down.
CCGGTGGCTGCGGCGGGCGAGCCTAGTCGCCGCTCGCCGCCGGTTCCTCTATCAGCCTCACCTCAAATTGCAGCCTGGCGAAATCGTATTCATCGCCGGTTGCCGTGACCCGCCGCAACAGGACGGCTCCGGCAGTGATGGCCGACGATACAACCAGGGCCAGTACGAAGGACCAGAACATCTGCTCACCGTTCGGCGCGGTGAGCAGCATCGGCGACACCAGGTCGGGCTTGGGGTAAAAGAGTGCGCCGATGATTACTCCGGCGCCGCCTGCCAGCAGCACCGCCCAGCCCGGCATCCGGGCCGAGTAGAGGCCGGTCAGCATCGGCACGGCGATGGCCGCGCCCAGCAGATCGGCCACCAGGAAGACATACAGCACACTGAAGCCTTGGGACGCCACGATGATCGCCGGGATCGCCAAAACCGCCGTAACCACCCGGGCCTGGAGCATCAGGGCGTTGCGGGAGACGCCCATGCCGGCCATGTCGGTGGCCAGGCTGGAGGCCAAGCCGTTCATCAGGGTATCCAGCGTGCTCATCGCCAGCATCAGTGCGCAGACCAGCATCAGGAAGTGCATCCACAGAGGGAATATATCGGAGGCCAGGGCGAACAGGGCGGCGGAGACCTCGGGGTACACAAAGGGTTCGACCGAGCCGTTCCCCACGGAGACGATCCCGGCCATTCCCAGCAGGAATGTTATCGGTATGGCCAGGGCCGTCGCTCCCCACAGGCTGCGGTTCAGGGCCCTCTGGCTCTCCACTGTGTAGACCCGCTGCCACATTCCGGGGTGGAAGGCGTTGGACGCGACGATCCCGATGATCAGCACAATTCCGAAGAAATAGCTGCCCGTGGAAGTGGCAGACAGCAGCCCGGCATCGCCCGCAGCTTCCCAGGCGCCGGTGTCTCCGACCAGCGCCGCCGCCACGATGACCAGCAGCAACATGACGGGCATGAGCACCCAGAACTGGATGCGGTCGGTGTAGATGGACGCCCGCAATCCGCCGTAGGAGGTATAAGCCACCACCACGATGCCGACAGCTATGGCGGTGGCCCAGGCCGGCGATCCCGTCAGTATGTGAACCGCCGTGGTTATAGCGGTCATCTCGGCAGTGATGAAGATGCCTATTATGAAGATAATAACCACCGCGATGGAGAGGAAGGGAGCCGTACCGAACCGGTGCCGGACGTACTCGGTGACGGAGTGCCCGTTGGGCATCAGTTCCCGGAGCCTCGGCCCGACTATCATGTACAGCAAAGCAATGCCCGCCATTCCGATGGCATAGCCGACCAGGGAGACTATGCCGAAGTTCGCGCCCGTCTCGCCGGGGCTGAGCAACACCCAAGTCCCGAACATTGACGCCACCAGCGTGGCAATGCCCACATTCACCGGCGCGTGGTTGCGCGACACGGTGTAGTCCTCCACGCTCTGACGGGCGCGGCCGACATAGGTAATCCCCAGATACAGGAAGGCGGCGCACACCAGTACCATCGTTGCAATGCCAACACCGGTATCGAGCATGGCTGTTCCTCTCAGTGCCGCCTTGCCGGGAATGAAGGGTTGGATGCCATCCAGAACTCAAGATGCGATTGCGCTGTGCGCCAGCGTATTTGCCAGTTTATTTTAACGGAGCAGTGGTATTATTTCCTTTATTTCGGGGCGCTCAAAGCAGAAATTTGCGGAGGCCGGCGATGACTACCTATACGGGCCAGTCCATCAAGCGATTTGAAGACCACCGCCTGCTCACCGGGCAATCTTCCTACGTGGACGACATGACGCGCCCGGGGATGCTGTACGCGCTGATAATCCGCAGCCCTCACGGTCACGCCCGCATCCGCAGCATCGACGCATCGGCGGCCTTGTCACTTCCCGGCGTGGTGGCGGTAGTCACCGCCGAGGATATCGCGGACGCGGCCCAGCTCCCCACCCGCGAGTCGAGCGACGCCGACGAGATGCGCCCGCCCCGGCACCCGGCGCTGGCCATCGACAAGGTCTGCTACGCCGGGCAGCCGGTCGCCATAGCGCTTGCAGAGAACATCTATACCGCCGAAGACGCGGTGGAACTGGTCAACATAGACTACGAGATCCTGCCTGCCGTTATCGACCCGCTGCAAGCGACCGGTGAGAACGTCCCTGTGATCCACGAGCACCTTGGCACCAACATCGTGCTGCGCACGGTCAACGCGGGAGGCGACCTGGACGGGGCCTTTGCCAACGCGGATTGCGTCATCAGCCAGCGCTTCGAAGTGCAGCGTGTGGCTCCGGCGCCGATGGAGCCTCGCGGCCTGCTGGCCGAGTACGACGCCGGGGCCGACCTGCTGACGGTGTGGGATTCGACCCAACATCCCCACGAAATCCGCGAGCACCTGGCCCGACTGCTGGGGCGGCCAATGGAGTCGGTGCGGGTGGCCTGCCCCGACGTGGGCGGCGGCTTCGGCGAGAAGGGATGCTTCTTCCCCGAGGAGCTGGCCATCCCCTACCTGGCGATGAAGCTGGGACGGCCCATCAAGTGGGTGGAGAGCCGGCAGGAGAATATGCTCTGCTTCCACGGGCGGGGACACAGCATCGACCTGGAGGCTGCGGCCCAAAGCGACGGTACGCTGCTGGGCATTCGGGTCAAGGTCACCGCCGACCTGGGGGCCTATTTCTTTATGTCCACTCCGACGGTTCCAATCCTGACCAGCCACCGGCTGACCGGCCCCTATCGCACTCCGGCGATGTCGGTGGAGGTGTTGGGCGTGGCGACCAACAAGTCGGTGACCGGCGCGTATCGCGGCGCGGGCGGGCCGGAGGCGGCCTTCTGCATGGAGCGCGCCGTGGACCTGGTGGCGCAGGAGCTTGGCCTTGACCCCGCCGATGTCCGCCGCCGCAACTTCATCCCGCCCGATGCCTTCCCCTACGAAACGCCCACAGGCATCATCTACGACTCCGGCGAATACGCCGCGGCCTTTGAACGCTTATTGGAGATGTCGGGCTATCAGGAATGGCGGGAGCGCTCCCGCCAGCAGTCCGAAACCAGCGGGGCGCTCATCGGCGTGGGCATTGCGGCGGTGGTGAAGGGTTCCGGCGCCAAGGTGACCATGCTCGAGGAACACGCACGGTGCATCATCGGACCGGACGGGGATGTGGAGGTTCACACCGGCATCGCGCCCCACGGGCAGGGCACGGAGACGACCTTCGCCCAGGTGGTCGCCGATGAGCTGGGCATCGCGCCGGGCGACATACGGGTGCGCCACAGCGACTCTGCCATCCTGCCTGCGGGCGGCGGCACCTCGGCCAGCCGGGGCGTCATCGCCGGCGGCACCGTCCTGTACAACGTGGTGCAGGAAGCGCGGGAGAAGCTGACAACCGTCGCGGGCCACCTGCTCGACTGCCCGCCCGGAGACGTTGACCTGACCGAGGGCCGGGCCATCGACCGCAACAGCCCCTCCCGCAGTGTGCCCTTCGCCCAGGTCGCCGCCGCATCCCACAACGAGGAGCTCCTGCCGCCGGGCGAGGAGCCGGGGCTGGACTTCAGCGGCGCCAACACGCTCAGCCGGAGCCCCTACTCCTTCGGTTCCCACGTCGCGGTAGTGGAGGTCTCGCGGGAAAACGGGGCCATCAAAATCCTGCAATACACCGGCGTCCACGACTCCGGCAAAGTCATCAACCCCATGCTGTACGACGGCCAGATTCACGGCGCCATCGCCCAGGGCATCGGTCAGGCCCTCTGGGAGGGGATGGTCTACGACTCCGCCGGACAGCCCCTCAGCGGCAGCCTCATGGACTATGTAATGCCCAAGTCCATCGACCTGCCGGACTTCGACCTGGACAGCACCTTCGAAACACCGTCGCCCATAACGGCGCTGGGCGTAAAGGGCATCGGCGAGCTGCCCACCCTGGCGGCGCCGGTGGCGATAGCCAACGCGGTGATGGACGCTCTATCGTCTGCCGGCGTGAAGCACATAGACACGCCGCTGACGCCGGAGAAGGTGTGGCAGGCGCTGCGGGAGGCTGGAAACCGCTAAAGTCGTTGGCTTGGTTCAATGGCGGACAGGTACGGACTCCAACTGCCGGATCGTTTGAGCGTTTTCGTCAACCAGGTAATCAGTACGGGCATGACCGGTCTTGTTTACCATCACTCCATCTCCTTGGTACGACCCAAATCGCCTCACCGGAGATACCCGTGGGAGTAAAGGCAGGATCTTTTAAGGGTTCCCTCTCCCTCCGGGGGATGGTAAGGGAGAGGGAGAACTGAAAACCCGGGGATACTTGCCGGTTGTCGTTGCCCTACGAAACCGTCACTTCCGCTTCCTTGTAGGCGCCTTCGACGAACCCCGATGTCTGCGTCCACTTGGGGTTCCCTGCGTCCCGGTGAAGGGGGACGGCATCACCCTCCGAGCTTTGCAGGCCCAGCGGGTGGTAGACCAGCTCGATCAGATTGCCGTCGGGGTCTGCGATGTAGGTGTAGCGCTCGTTGGTGTCCTCGCGGCGGCCCTGGCGGGGGTCGTCGCCCCCAATGCCGGTGAAGGCGCCGCCCGCCGAGCGGGAGTAGGAGACGCCCAGCGCGTCGAGGTTGGCCAGCGCCGCGTCCCAGTCATCCACCTCTATCGCAAAGTGTACACGCGGAATGTGAACAATCTCGTCCACCTCGCTGGTGTGAATCTCGCCGTTGCCGATGCGGAGCTGGAGCATCCGGCGGTTCAGGGCCGGGCCGCGGTCGAGGAACTCGGCTCCCAGCGCCTTCTCGTACCACTCGCGGGTGCGTTCCCGGTCTGTAATCTGGATGTTGACGTGGTGAATCATGTTGACTCTGGACATGACTTTCGCGCCTCCTCTTCCTTTGGCCTGGCAGTTTGCGGCATTATCCGTCAACATCCGGTGTCGGGCAAGCAGTACGATTGCAGAGACTTTGCAATCACCGAAATTTCAGCCCTCAAGCGTCGCCACGCTGAACACGACCGCAAATGGGTAGCAATATATGACCACGCTCTTGTGTATCGAGGTGTCAACACCCGCGGGGATGGGGTAGTTCTGGTTGCCCCGGTTGCCCTTGAGGTCGCCGAGGTCGACGTAGCCTTCCTGCTTCACCTGTTCGGAACGCTCCGGGTCGGGGTGGGGGGACAGGACGACGCGCAACGCCGGGCCGTTGGTGACCTCCAGGTTTTCCAGGCGCAGTATTTCGGCCCCGTCGGGCGTGCGGTAGATGGTGGCGGCGCCGCTGCCCCGGTGGAAGGCGTCGGCGTCCTTGAAGCTGCCCATGGCCACCGCCTGCACCTCGTTGGCTGCCGCAGGCTGCATCGCCATTTCCGACTGCTGAATGGCTTCCTCCATCATGGCCACGGCTTTTTCGGTCATCGCCGCTGCTTCTTCCATGCTGCCGGTTTCCAGCGCTTCCATCGCCATTGCCATTCCATCGTCGAGAGCGGCGCGGCGTGATGGAGAAATAACCACCAGCGCGCCGTCCGCGTCGGCCTCACCGGAAGCCAGGGCCGCGGATGCGTCGATGGCGGCAGGGGCGGGCATGGTCTCCATCACCGGGCTGTCCACCTTGGCGAAGCCGGAAAGGATTTCTTCCACGTCCTCCCGCTCCATGCCCTCGGGCACCATGGCGGTGGCGGCGAAGGGGAACGATTCGTCCACCGTTACGTTGGTGAACAGCGGGGACCCCAGCGACCAGCCCAGCCACAACGTCACCAACAGCAGGGGCACGGACACGATGCCCAGCGGCTTGCGGTATCTCCAGGTCCACCGGTGCCAGCCGCGCCACCAAGCGAAGGCCAGGAACGCGGCGATGAGCGCCAACACCGCGGCCCCGATGGCCCACCGGTAGGGATAAAGGTCAGCCAGCGCTCTTTCGAGGTCTCCGAAGGTAGCCATACATCCTCGCTCTTTCCCGTCCCGCCCGCTCGCCCGCGTCAGTATCGAACACAACCGGCTTGGTTATATTATAGGGGAGCAGATTGCGCCCTGACGATAATAGATAATATACATTATCATCAGTCTGGATTGAAAATACTTCATAAGTCGAGGGACGATGTGGAATCTTCAGGAGACGGCAAGCTGGTAGGCACATCAGTACGGCGAAAGGAGGACTTTCGCCTGATCCAGGGCGAGGGCCGCTATGCCGGCGACATACAGCCCCGCGGCGCGGCGGCCATGGTCGTCCTGCGCAGCCCCCACGCCCACGCCCGCATCCGTGGAATCGCCGCTGACGCCGCCCGGAATCTACCCGGGGTGCTGGCAGTGGTCACAGGCGCGGAATTCAACGCCCTCTGCGATGCGCAACTCCCCCTCGCGGGCGTGCGCGAACACATGAAGGCCGTGAGCCGGTGGCCGATGGCGGCGGATGTCGCCAAGTATGAAGGGGAGCCGGTGGCGGTGGTGGTCGCCGAAGACGCCTACATAGCCAACGACGCCATTGAACTCATCGAGGTTGACTACGAACCGCTGCCTGCCGTGGTGGACGCCGAGCGAGGGCTGGAGGACGGCGCACCCCTGGTCCACGAAGACCTGGGCGTCAACCTCTGCGTCACCAGTTCCCGCACCGTCGGCGACCCTGACGCGGCCTTCGCCGGGGCCGACGGGGTGCTGTCCCTGCGGCTGGTGGAGCCTCGCCTGGTCCCCAACGCCATGGAGCCTCGCGCGGTGACCGCCGGCTACGAGCGCGGCGTCGGGGAGGTAACCCTGTGGCTGTCCACCCAGGCCCCACACATGGAGCGCCGCGCCGTGGCCGGCGCGCTGGGCCTGGCGGAGAACCGGATCCGCGTCCTCTCCCGCGACGTGGGCGGCGGGTTCGGCGCGAAAATCGACACCTACCCGGAAACCATCATCGCGACGGCGCTGGCGATGCGCCTCAACCGCCCGGTGCGGTGGGACGGGGAGAGGCAGGAGGAGTTCACCTCCACCATCCACGGGCGCGGCGAGGTCCAGTACGTCGAGGCCGCCTACCGCAACGACGGCAAGCTGCTGGCCCTGCGGACGCAGTATTACACCGACCTGGGAGCCTACTCCTTCGGAGGCAGCCATGGTGTGGCTGAGACCCTCACGCCGTCGGGCGCCGCCGGGGCCTACACCGTCGACAACCTGTACTGGGAGGTTTTCGGCGTCTACACCAACAAGATGTCGGTCGGCCCCTATCGAGGCTATGGCCAGCACGCCACCGCCTACGCCGCCGAGCGGGTCATGGACGGCATCGCCCAGGCGCTGGGCCTCGACCCGGCGGAGGTGCGGCGGCGCAACCTGATACCCGCCGCAGCCTTCCCGTATCGAACACCCACGGGCCGGCTGCACGACAGCGGCGACTATCATCGCGGGCTGGAAATGGTCCTGAAGCTGGCGGACTACGCTGCCCTGCGGGAAGAACAGGCCCGGCAGCGTTCCTCAAGCGACAGCGAGCTCGGCGGGCTGCTGGGCATCGGCATCGCCACCACCGTCGATGCCTCCGGCTTCGGCCCGTCAGGGTCCCTCAGCGTCCGGCCAGGCTACGAAACGTCCACGGTGCAGGTGGACACCACCGGCGGGGTCACCGTCTACACCGGGTCATCGCCCCACGGCCAGGGCCACGAGACCACCTTCGCCCAGATTGCCGCCGACGAGCTGGCGGTGCCGCTGGAAGATGTCAGCGTAGTGTACGGCGATACGGCCCTCATCGCCCAAGGCGCCGGCACGCGGGCCAGCCGCTCCATAGTCGTCGGAGGTTCAGCCGTGGTCACGGCCAGCCGCCAGGTGAAGGACAAGGCGATCAGGCTGGCGGCGCATCTGCTCCGGACAGAGCCGCAGTACGTCGAGTTGGGACCGGGCGGGTTCATTGCCGAGGACATACCCGACCGCTACGTTACGTGGCGCGACGTTGCCGCGCTGTCCACTGGCCCTCAGCCCGTGCCGGAGGGAGTCGAGCGGGGCCTGGAGGCCAGCGTGTACTGGGAGCCCGACAGCTATACGTTCCCATACAGCGCCAACGTGGCCGTGGTGCGGGTTGACCCGGACAACGGCACGGTGCATCTGCTGGGCTTCTACTCGGTGAACGACTTCGGCGTTATCGTGAACCCAATGGTAGTGGGCGGACAGGTTCACGGCGGCCTTGCCCAGGGAATCGGCGCAGCCCTGATGGAAGAGGCGGTGTGGGACGACAGCGGCCCGCTGCTCACCGGCAGTTTCATGGACTACGCCATGCCGCTGGCCAAGCACCTGCCCGATTTCGACGTGCAGTTCATGGAGACGCCCAGCCCCTTCAATCCGCTGGGGGTCAAGGGCATGGGCGAAACGCCCACCATCGCCGCCGTTCCCGCGGTGGTCAACGCCGTCGCCGACGCGCTGTCGCACCTGGGCGCGCCGCAACTGGACATCCCGCTGAAGCCGGAGCGAGTCTGGCGAGCGATAAATGAGTGAGAATAGCCGCCGGCCACGCTGACCCGTCAGGAACTGGACGAGCTATCCGGCTTTGCAATAGTCCAGTCCCAGTCTAACCCTTGCCATCGAGGGAGGGAGAACTTCTCTGAACCGGCACCGGCGCTAGGGGCCGACGCACGGAGGCGGGGTTGATGCCCGCCTTCAGGGCCGCCATCACGCCTGCGGCCTCCCAGTAGTTGGCGACGCGGTAGAACCGGCCCTGCCGCCACGGGAGGACGGAAAGGTCATTGCGCATCAGATTGGCGTTCTCCTCCACCTCGATGACCGGGATGCCCTGTTCCAGCGCCGCCAACGTGGGTAGCCCCAGGCAGCCCTCCGGCAGCACCAGGCAGGACACGTCGCGGGCGGACAGCACACCGGGTTCCCGCATCGCCTCGTGGCCGGTGATGATTCGCGGGCTGCGTTGCAGTCCCTTGAGCACCGATTGCAGGAAGGTTATGGAGACAGCCTCGGCGGCCATGCGTGGGTCCACTACGCCCACGTCCAGGTCCAGCACCTCCTGCGACTCCAGCATCGGCGAGTGGGCCGACGGCACCTCGTAGCGGCTGGAGACGGCGTGGGTCAGCATCGCCTCCACACCGCCCCAGGGGTTGACCATCCCGCCTCGGCTGGTGAAATAGTCGGAGTGGTACTGGAACGGGACGGAAATCACCGACGACAGCGCCACCGCGTCATATTCGCCCCGCCGCGAGTCCAGAACGGCAAACAGCCTCTCCACGTCTTCGATTCGACCGGCGGCGCGGGCAGAATCAGTGTAGACGGAGCTCATCACCAGCGGCGGCTCCAGGGCGACCACGGCAGGGCAGTGCAGGCCGTAGGAGGCGTGGGCCGCATTCACGGCGTTCACCGCCAACTCAGTGAACAGCGGATTTGGGTGAGAATCCACCACCGCCAGCACCCGGTTGGCCCGCACCGGCTGCAACCCCGCCGTCCCCATCAACAGGCGGCATATCACGCTGCCCTCGACGTACAGGGCGTTGGCGGGCATCTCGTTGATATCCGAGGCGTTCACGACGTTGGGATGAGTAACCAGCGTATCGCACACCGGCGCCAAGAGCCGGGCCACCGGCGTGGCGTCGCCGGCGTGCCCGCCGATGGCCGCGCCGATGCCGGTCGGCACCAGCAGCACAGCGTTGAACTGCGCTGTGTTCTCCGAGAGCCGGGGCCGGAACTCGATGAAGTCATCCTGCACGACGCGGCTCCGCGAGTCTGCGGGCGGTCCGTCGCCGTCCGCCAACGTTGTCGCCTCGCAGCGATACCCGCGCCCGCTGGTTTCCGTGACCACCAGCCGGAGGGGAATGCGGCCCGCGGGCAGCCGCTCCGCCATCTGCCGCGTCAGCCACTCCAGCAGGCCCACGCCCACCGGGGCGCGGGGTATGTCCAGTTCGGTTTCAGTCAGGTACACGGGGCTTGATTCCCTCTCTCATACGCCCTCTCCCCTGGGAGAGGAACTTTTCGAATGGGCCTGTTTGTCCACGCTCCATACTATCTGATACGCGGTTATAATACTCGTGTGTTCAACAGGCTAAAGAGCTGGCTAAGCAGGGGATGGCGGCGGAGATGGAGACGGGCGCACCTGGCGTTTTCTCCGGTTGGCGTACTGATAGCGACGGGGCTTTTGTCGCGCTATGCGGGAGTATGGGGTTGGAATGACCGGGAACGCCTGGGATTTCTAGCCGACCTGGTTCCCTTGGGCGTCGTGGTCTACGCCGCGGCAGTTTTTGCAATGGAATGGGTGGTTAGGATGGTGTTTTGGGCGCTGGCGCAGCGAGAGAAGGATATAGAAAAGCGGCGGGCGGAAGGCCGGGCAGTAGGTGTGCAGGAAGGCCGGGCAGTAGGTGTGCAGGAAGGCCGGGCGGTAGGCGTGCAGGAAGGCCGGGCGCAGGGCCTGACGGAGGGCCTGCGAGAAGGCCGCAGGGAAGCGCGGGATCAAATATCGCGTGTCTTGCACGGTTTGGAAAGGCTCGGCATTGAAATCCCGCCCGATATAATCTCCAGCGAATTGGTAGGGCAGGAGGCGGCGCTGCTGGAAAACGGAGACGTGTACGCCGGCCTGTCTCAGGACGTCTACATAGGCAGGATTGACCAAGCGGGGCAGGAGTTTCTGGCGCTTCAAGGCCAACCGCCGGAGGATCCCGGCCTTTGGTATCAGCGGGGTTGGCGCGTACAGTTAGACCGGCATTATGACGAGTTTATCCCGTTTGGCCGTATACAGGGATTGAATCTGAATGCGTCCCCGGACGGCTGGACAGTGTCCCTTTCCTGACTCTCCCAATAGAATGGAAACCCGCGCCTGCCGCTCTACTATGGCTATGGCAGGCAATTCCAATTGTGGCGGATTGACTGTTATGCCCGAGCACCGATTGCTGGCCTGTTTTGCTCACCCTGACGATGAGGCGTTTCCGGTCGGCGGGGCGCTGGCGGCCCACACCCGGCGGGGCGTGGATGCGCGGCTCGTCACTACCACGCTGGGCGAGGAGGGTGAGATCCGGCAGGACGGATCGGCAACGCGGGAGACACTCGGGCAGATTCGCGAAGTCGAATTGTCCTGCGCCGCGCGCGCCCTTCGCTTGGGCAGCAACGACGTGTGGGGCTACCGCGATTCGGGTATGCAGGGCTGGGAGGCCAACAATCACCCCAAGGCGTTCATCAAAGCCAGCACGGACGAGGTGGTGGAACGCCTGGTGCTGGAGATGCGCACGTTCCGCCCCCAAGTGGTGCTGACCTTCGGCCCCGACGGGCTGTACGGCCACCCCGACCACATCGCCATCTCCAACCACGCCACGGCAGCGTTTCATCTGGCCGCCGACCCCGACGCCTTCCCGCAGCAATTGTCGGGCGGACTGGAGCCATACCAGCCGCAGCGGCTGTTCTACAGTGTGCGCCCGCAGGGATTCCGCCGGGAGTGGGCCGAGGCCCTGCGCGGCGAGGGCATCAACTGGCCCATGCCCAGCCCGGAGCAGGAGCTTCAGGGCGTCCCCGAGGAGGAGCTGCACCTGGAACTGGACGTATCCGCCGACGGCGACATGGAGGCCAAGATAGCCTGCATCCTCTGCCACCGCACCCAGATCGCCCCCGACTGGCCCTACCACCGCGTCCCCCGCCACGTAACCGCCCGCATCCTGGGCCGCGAGTTCTACGTCCGCGCCCACCCCGAGGTCGCCGACGGCGAGAAGGTAGGCGCGGACTTCTTTGAGGGGCTTTAAGATGCAAAACATAGGGGCGCACGTCTGTGCGCCCCTCCTCAGCGCTAATTCCCGCTGAAACTAGGCCAGCACTACCTTCTCTTCGCCGGCCGATGGGCGCTGGATAATCTCCACGCTGACCTCATCGGGGGCCACGATGAAGGCCACGGCGGAACCGGAGGGCATCACCCACGGCTCGCAGTTGAAGTGGACGCTGTTGGACTTCAGCGTGGCCGCCAGGGTCATAATGTCGTCGGTCTGGAAGCCCAGGTGGTCCAGGCCGTAGCGCGGCTCGGTGGACCCTGCCACCGGGTCTTCGCCCTGGGCCCGCCCGGAGATGGTCATCAGGTATGCGCCGTTCAGCGACAGCTCGATGGACTTGGTGTTGGACAGCGGCCGCTCCGCGGTAATTTCAGCCCCAAAGTTGTCGCAATAAAACTTGGCCGCGTCATCGGGGTCGGCGCTGCGGAAATGCAGGTGATTGTAAAAGACGTTCACGATTTCCCTCCTGTATTGATTCGGTTGCGGCATTAGTTTATCCCAAAACGGCCAACGGGGTACTTGTACGTAGGGGCTTGTACGTAGGGGCGGGTTTCAAACCCGCCCCTACACCGGTGGCGCTGCGATTCTAATTCAGGAAATCCACCGTCCAGCGGTCGTAGCTGGCGCGGCGGGTGAACTCGGCCATCTGCTCGTCGGTGGCCAGGCTGTCGCGCAGGTCGGCGGGCGCCACGCCGTCGCGCAACGCCTTGAGGGTGTCGTAGACCGCCTTGACCGCCGCAGAGAAGGGCAGGTGACCCTGCAACGCCACGCGGACGCCGTTGGCCCCCAGCCATTCCTTGTCCTGCAACTCGCCGGTGGTCCCGCCCAGCAGCAGCGGCAACGAGACCTCGGCGGCCACCGCCGCCACCTCGTCGCGGGTGGAGGCCCCGGCCAGGAAGATGGCATCGACCCCGGCCTGCTCGTAAGCCTTGGCCCGCCGGATGGTGTCTTCCAGGCCGGATATGCGCAGGGCGCTGGTGCGGCCGGCGATGGTCAGGGCCGGGTCGGTGCGGCCGGCCAGCGCGGCCTTCATCTTGCCGATGCCCTCCTCAACCGACAGCAGTTGCGCGCCACTCGCGCCGAAGCCGATGGGCAGCGCCGTGTCCTCGATGGTCAGGGCCGACACGCCGGCGGTCTCCAGCTCCTCCACCGTTCGCATCACGTTCAGCGCGTTGCCGTAGCCGTGGTCGGCGTCCACCATCAGCGAGAGGTCGCCGGCGCGGCAGATGCGGTGAATCTGCTGAGCGAACTCGGTCAGGGTCAGCACCACGATGTCCGGCGCTCCCAGCACAGTGAACGAGGCGATGGACCCGGCGAACATCCCCACCTCAAAGCCCAAATCCTCGGCAATCCGCGCCGAAATCGGGTCGAACACCGACCCCGGATGCACGCACTTGTCTCCGGCCAGAATCCCCCGGTATCTCGCCCGGCGCGTCGTGAAGTCCATGTCAACATCCCCTATCGTCAATTCTCAGTTGATATAATGCAGGCAAAACCCGGCCAATTCTAGCACGGAGGCAGCGCGATGACAGAGCGGACGATAGTGGGAGTGGACTTCAGCGGGGGTGGAAAGGACACGCAAGTAGGCAAAACTTGGGTTACAAAGGGACAGTTCGACGGCGTAGCGCTAAAAATAGAAGACTGCCGACCTCTTAGCCGTGACAAGCTGACGCAGTGTTTGAATCAGAAGGACTACGCAGTAGCGGCGATGGATTTCCCCTTTGGTGTACCGATTGCATTCGCCGATCATTGGGAACCGAATGCCCGCGCGATGCCCGACTTGTGGCAAGCCGCACACAATCTTAATGACCGGAAGTGTTTTAGATTTATAGTAGACAAATTCGCGCCGACCGTCGCAGATGAACTTTTGCGTATCGGCGATTTGCACGTGCCGGGATGCTACTCATGTCTTCACAGAGTCAACCCCAATATGGTTCCAATGACATTTGAAGGAATGAAGCTATTGCATACCCTTTCGACATCTGGCGGTTTTCACATTCCCCCGCTTCCTAAACTAGAAACTCAGTCGTCAGTCCTATTGGAAGTAATGCCTGGCGCAGCGCTCGCATCTTTCGGCCTGCCTGATAAAGGCTACAAAAGTGGTGCCAAAGCCCATCAATTACGCAAGGAGATTCTGGATACCCTATCCGAAACCTCCGGTATCAGCTTGCCCAATTTGAATGATTGTCGTCAGAAAGGCTACCGCGAGCTTTGCCTAGAATACGACGACTGTCTGGACTCAGTGGTGGCGGCGGTAGTGGCGGCCCTTTGGTACAGGGATAGTACAGCTTTCCACAAACCGTCCAACGAAATCGTAACAACCATCTCTCGCCCAACATCTACCCGCTGGGCTTCCGAGGATGCCTTGGGTATGCAAGAAAAGGAAGCCGCCCGGAAAGAAGGCTGGATTTACGTCCCAAATAAATAACCATTGCGCCATTGCGTTAAATCTCCTGACACCCGCCGGTTGCCACACGCCGCGCCGACGTTTAAGCTACGGCGCAGGAAGCTCACAACCGGGAGTAGCAAACGCCGCATGGTAGCCACCGACCGCGTATCCGCCATTTTCGCCGACGCCCGCGCCGTCCACGCCGACGCGCTGCGGCTGCTGACGGCAGGCGACATCCGCGACGCCGCGGAAAAGGCGTGGTGCGCCACCAAGCGGGCCACTGACGCGCTCATACTGGCCCGGACGGATGTGGAGCCGGAAATATCCTCCGATACCACACGGGGACTGGCGAGGCTGGCCACAGAAGACCATGCCCTCCGTCCCATGCGCAGACGCTATCACTCCAGACAGAGCGAACTGCATGGGGCCTGCTTTTACTTGGGTGTCTGTGAACCCGCGGACGAAGTGGAGCGGCGCATCCGCGAAACAGCCGACTACATCAACGACGCGGCAAGATTGGCGGGTTACTCAGGCACTCCCTCACCCTAACCCTCTCCCAGGGGGAGAGGGAACTTGTTAAGGAGCCAACAATGGGCATCTACCGCCTGTATTCCGGCGACGACGGGCAGAGCCACCTCGAAGAGCTTCAAATGGCCGACCACCCGGAGTTGACGCAGGCCATCGCCGTCTCGACCATCACCTTCCGCGAGTGGGAGCCGGGGCGCTTCATCGACTGGCACCCCGCGCCCCGGCGGCAATACATCATATCGCTGTCGGGCAACATCGAAATCGGGCTGGGCGACGGCGCCACACACACGTTCAACCCCGGTGACGCCCGGCTGGTGGAGGACACCACAGGCCAGGGCCACACCACCCGCGTACCCGGCGACGCGCCCAGCATCAGTTGCGTCGTTCCGCTGGCGTGATTCGGAACGGGGAGACGCCCTCACCCTAACCCTCTCCCAGAGGGAGAGGGAACTTATTTAAGGAGCTAACTATGGGAATCTACCGGATGTACACCGGCGACGACGGGCAGACCCACTTGGAAGGGCAGAATCTGGCCGACCACCCCGAACTGACCAGCGCCACCGCCGTCAACACCATCACTTTCACCGAGCGTGACTCAGGCTATTTCATCGACTGGCATCCCGCGCCGCGCCGCCAGTACGTCATCTGCATTGAGGGCGGCATCGAGATTGGACTGGGCGACGGGTCGCTGCACCAGTTCGGCCCCGGCGACGCCCGGCTGGTGGAGGACACCACAGGCCAGGGCCACACCACGCGAGGCACCGGCGGAGGCAAAGTGGTGACCGCCACCATCCCCCTGGCTTAGGAATTCACATGGATGGACAGGATATACAGGATGGGATAGCCAAGCCAAAATCCTGTATATCCTGTCCATCCATGTTAGTTTAATGGAGGTTGTTATGAACATAGTTCGCGTTTATTCGGGCGACGACGGCGAGTCCCACTTCCAGGTGGTCTCTCCCGAGGAGTTCGCCGAGATTGCCAAGCGCAAGGGCAGCGGCAACATAGAACTGAACACGCGCCCGTCGCCCTCGTTTTCCGATTACCACACGGCGCCGCGCCGCCAGTACGTGGTGGGCCTCAGCGGGCTGTCGGAGTTCGAGTGCGCCGACGGCTCCAAGTACCAGATGGGCGTCGGCGACATCCTGGTGGCCGAGGATCTGACCGGCCACGGCCACATCGCCCGCGGCCTAGGCGACGAACCCCGTGTCCTCTTGGCCGTGCCCCTGGCCGACTAGGATCATTCGCCACAGTAGAGAAGCGCAAAGCGGCATCGAATATCGTCATTCCCCTGAGAGCGGGAATCCAGAGCATCCAGGCTACCGCTTCCGTCCTTTTCCCGATACGCGGGTGGCATCCCGTTTTCACGGGAATGACGGAGCGCTTTGGGTGTTGCTCGCATGATAACGTATTCAGGACGAGGAGACCGGACATGAAGATTATCCGCGTTTTCGCCGGCGACGACGGCGAGTCCCACTTCGAGGAAGTCTCCGTTGAAGAGATGGCTGGCATCGTGAACCGGGTCGGGCCCGGCGACATCAACATCAACCGCCGCGAAGCCCCCAACTTCTCCGACTACCACATCGCGCCCCGGCGTCAGTACGTCGTCAACCTGGAAGGGACCGCCGAGTTCGAGTGCGCCGACGGCTCCAAGATACAGATGGAGCCGGGCGACATCCTGGTGGCGGAGGACCTGTCGGGCCACGGACACATTGCCCGCTCCCCCTACGCCGGGATGCGCACCTCCCTCGCCATCCCCCTGGCCGAACCGGACTAGCCGTTTCAGAAAAGGGGTCAAGACAAAAATTTCCTCTCCTTCTGGGAGAGGGTTAGGGTCAGGGCGTTTCCCACAAGCCCACAAGGGTTCCCGCTTTCGCGGGAATGACGGGAAGGGCCGAGAGAAGACGCCAGACAAGAGCGGCTCAGCTCCCACCCCTCAGGAGGGCGGCCAGGTGCAGTAAGCCCTGCTGTCGGCTGGCGGCGTTGATCTCTCCCCGCCATTCCTTCGGCAATAGTTGCTCCGCCATCTCGCGGACGACCTCGTTGCCTTGCAGCTTGGGGAAACTGCGGTAGCGTACCAGGTAGGGAGAATTCGCGCCGCCGTTCAGTCCATGCAGCAGCGGCAGGACGGCGTTGACCGCCAGGTCCCGCGCCCGGCCCACGCCGATGGGAGCAGCGCTTCCACTCCGGGCGTCAACAGCCAGCGCGGCGGTCAGTTGTTTTGCGGATACGGCGGCCTCGGCCACACTCGCCAGCAGGCCGCGCTCCATGAACCGCGCGACCAATTCCGCCGCGCCATCGATTCGCGCCGCCGGGTGGTTGGAAGGGCGGACGCGGAACAGATGCCACTCCTTCCGCTCCATCGCGGGGCCAAGTCCCGGCGGCAGGCGTAAAGGAGCGGCGGGTGCGCCATCGGCCAGGCCCGATACGGCAAGCAGCCAGTAACGGAGAACCATCGGCCTTTGCCCGGATAGCACCGGCAACGCCGCCCGCCGCAACGCCGCATACGGGGCCGCCTGCGCCAGCTTGACGAAGGGCTGCTGATTGTGCCGGTAGCCCAGCCCTTCCAGCAGCGCCTCGTACAGCGTTTGCTCCGGCCCCTGCTCTGACGCGAACCGCCCCAGCGTGGCCGCCTTGCGCCGAAACCGCTCATCGCCAGCCTCGTCCAACAGCGCGCCGGCCTCATCTGCGCTGCTGGGACGGGCATAACCGCGACGTGCCAGCAGCTCCCACAGGCCGGAAGTTACTTCAGCGTCATCTTGGTCAACGGAGTCGATGTCATCCGTCCCGTCCAGCAGGCCGGACAGTGACACCACCGGCGCGGATGCTCCGCTGTGGAGCGCGGTCTCCGCCTCGTCGACTTCCAGCGCACCGTGAAGCGCCACGCCGTTGTAGTTGGGGTCATAGCCGTGGCCGTGGGATTCCCAGTCGCGCTGCTTAAGGTGGATTTCCACGTCGCCGCGCACCAGCCCAAGACCCTCGACATCCAGCAGGGCGTCGCGGAAGTCTGGACCGGCGGAGGTGCCGGACCGGCCGGGGTACAGCACTCGGATACGGGATCCCGCGCCCGTGCGGAACTCATCCTTCCGGGCGGCGCGGCGTTTCCACAGCTTCCAAAGCAACCGTTCCGGTATCTTGTGCTCCTCGCCTTTGGGCGAATCGCCGATGCCGCGAAAGGCCGTGGCCACTCCTCCACCGCCGTATGTTATGCCCATACAGTTCTCGCCGTTTAAGTTCCCTCTCCCCCTGGGAGAGGGTCAGGGTGAAGCCGAGTACCTACCCGGGTATTTCGTCGTAGTAGTGTTCCTCGGAGATTACCCGGCCCTCGCGGAAGGACTCGATCCACTCCTCGCTGTACCCCAGGATGCCCTGTAGCACTTCCTCGTTGTGTTCCCCAACCTGCGGCGTCGTGCCGATGTTCACCGTCGCCGCCACCACGTCGTGCTCCGTGAAGTGCGCTATCGCCTGCTCCATCGTCCGGTCAGCCAGCAGTTCCCGGATCGCCTGGTTCACCAACTCCGCGTTGTTCAGACGCTCGTGGCGGGCGCTGAAGCGCGGTTCCTCCAGCCATTCGGGCTTCCCCAGGGCGTTGCAGACCCGGCGCCAGTGGTGCTGGTCGCCCGCCGAGATGAGCACTCAGCCCTCCTTGCAGGGGTAGATGCCCGACCGCGGCGCCGTCGTGTAGCCGCGCTTGGGCGGAATCTTCGTGCCGTGATAGGCCGTTATGGGAATCTCGGTCATGGAGTAGCCGGTGTCGGCCAGGCAGACGTCCATGCTCTCAATGGCGCCGGGCCGGAAGTTCTGGGCGACGATATCGGAGACCTTGACCAGCTCCCGCAGGACTTCCTTGCCCTCCTCCTTGCGCATATCGATGGACAGGGACTCTTGCCGGAGTTGTACCGGACCAAGCAGGAGGACTGCTTTCTGACCCAGGGCCCGTGGTATCTGGTCTCCTCGCCGCCGAGGTGTTGACCTTGATGACCTCGGCGTCCATGCGGGCGAGAACCTGGGCGCAGCGCGGCCCGGCCTGGTGGCGTCCCAGGTCAATGACTCTGACGTTCTCCAGGGGATGGTTCAGTCCTGCCATTCTGCGCTCTTCTCCCGACCATCGCCGCTGCCTGCGCGGTGGGCCGGACTACCGTAGCTTTCCGGCATTCTACGGCCCGCAGGCGCTGTCGGCAAGACTGAGAAAATATAATCGCAATTCGTAATACTGCTGTAAGGTTCAGGGGTGTACCATCCCTGCCCGGTTTCCTGATTCGGCGCCGGCAAGCGACAAATGGAGGAGTGTTATGTTCAAGTTGCGCGGCTGCCCCAAGTGCCACGGAGACCTCCACGCGGGCGAGGACGTTTACGGCGCATACCTGGCCTGTGTGCAGTGCGGGCGCTATTTCTTCGTGACCGATATCCCTTCCGGGGCAGGGCGGGAGGCCCCTGCCGCTCCACCGTCCGGCCCGCCGGAGTTGGTGGGACTGGACCTGGCAGCCTAGCGGGGTCCGGGGTGGGTTGTTGGCGCAATTTCTAAAATAATTGTAGAACTTGCGCCAAAATTATTGACTCAGGCCACCCCTACCCGATAGGTTGAATGGGGCGCGTGGCTCTTGTATAGGTTGGCCATCCGCCACTGTTTTTTTCTTATTCCAATTGAGGGTTTGAGGAGGGGAGTTATGGTTTTGGATAAGGCGCAGGCGGCGCCGTTGGTCATGCCTGTGATGGTGGAGGAACCCCCCATCTGTCGGCACCACTGGGTCATTGAGCCGGCCAACGGCCGCCAAAGCCATGGCGAGTGCCAAAACTGCCACGAGGTACGGGCCTTCGAGAACTCAATCTACGAAATCCCGGAGGCTGGTTCTCAGTAGGTTCAGCCAAGGCAGATTCGGCCGATGGCGCATGAAGGGCGCGTTGCTTCGGATAGAAGCGTTGCGCCCTTCGCCTTTTGCGCCCTTGCGTTCTATGCCGGGGACGCCCTCACCCTCTCCCTATGGGAGGGGGAATTTTTCACGCTGGTTACAGGATGGTTACAGGATGGCAACCGGGTTTACGGGGGAGCCGGTGCCGCCGACCACCCGCAGCGGGTTGATGGTGAGCATGAACTCGTAGCGGCCCTCCTCGGCGCAGGCTTCGGCCAGCGGTTGCAGCAGGGCGTTGTCCAGCAGGCCGATGCCGTAGGCGAAGATGGAGCCGTGCACCGCCCACGAGAGGTCGTAGCCGTTGGGCGTGTGGTCCATCATGTCCCATCCCAGCAGGCAGATGTCGGACTCGCGGATGAACTTCAGGCAGGTCATGTGCAGGCCGGGGCGTTCCAGCGGGTTGCTGCCCCAGATGGCGTTGCCGTCGGCGTTCCAGGACTCTCGCCCGCCGTAGACCAGCAGCGCGTCGCCGGGGCGCATCTCGACGCCCTGCTCCTGGGCGATGTCCTCCAGCTCCCATCCGTGGATGGGGGTGTCCATGGTGACGTAGGCCCCTCCCCGGTGCTTGGGAACGTCCAGCAGCACACCCCGGGTGATGAGTCCTTCCTTCCAGTGATGCACCGCACCCCACTGGGCGCCGTCCATGGTTATCTCCTCATCTGGATTGCGGCCGTTCCACATCCCGTTTTCGTCCCAAACGTGGCAGAGGGCGTCGAGGTGGGTGGTGGCCGTACCGTGGTAGGAGATGCCGTAGTAGTCGGCGGAGAACCCGGCGGTTGGGCTGCGGTAGACCTTCTTCATGTAGTGAATGGCCGGGGTCGGGTTGTTGGGCGCGGGAAGGGAAGGGAATTCGCGGCTGAGGGACACGGCCCGGCCCGACCTGACCAGCCCGGCCGCTTCGATACGCTTCTCCGGGGTGATCATGTTGACCGCGCCGAGCTGGTCGTCGTCGCCCCAGCGACCCCAGTTGCGGTCGTCCTTCAGGTAGGACAGCGCTTCTTCCTTGGTGGGGACTCTGCGTTCCATCGGGAACCTCCTCAGTGTTCTCTTTGCTTAATTCCTGGTCGCTGCCTCGGCAAGGCAGCCGAAGAAGCGGTCCATCATGTTGCGCGACACGCTCTCCATCATGCGCTGGCCCACGCGGGCTATGAGGCCGCCGGCCTGCCCGTCGCCGTCTACGCTGACCGTGGTCACGCCGTTGTCCCCGGTCAGCGTCACAAAAGCCTCACCGTTGATGAAGCCCGGCGTCCCATTGGCCGATACGACCATCCGGTAGGACTCGTGGGGATTCCAGTCCCTGATGGATACCTTGGCGCTGAAGTTGCCGCGAACAGGCCCCAGGGAGGCGTTGATGGTCGCCTCGTAATTGCCGTCGCCAACGTCCTCCAGACGCTGGCACCCAGGGATGCAGCCCTGTAGGGAGACAGGTTCGGTGAGCACGCTCCAGACGGTCTCCCGCGAGGCGCCGATTTCGTAGCTGCCGTTAAGTTTCACGATGATGGTTCCTTCTCAAAAATCATTCTATTTTGAGCTGGACGGCCCGGGATCCTCTATCTGGTCAGCCGCCTGCGTGGGTGGCGCTTCAACCCCAAGTTCCGCCTGCCAATCGTCCAGATACATAGGGTCCAGCCGCCTCACTCCGGGTATCCTGTCGAAGTCGGTGTCTGTGGAAATGCAGAGACTCGTTCCATACCGGCGCATCACCGAAGCGTGGACGAGATCCCTGGAATTTGACTGGTGCCTTTGGTCGGCCATTTGAGCGGCCTGACTCACGTCCTCCGGATAGGTTGGTTCGATCCGGCCTTGGAGCAGTGTCTCGAATCTGCGGAAGATCTCCCGACCAGCGGTCCATCTGTTCGTCCGCAGGTAGTGGTGCATCAGTTCCTGGAGCACCTCGGCGTCCGTTATGAAGTGCGTCGGGCTGTTGGCGATAGTCCGGATGATACGAGCGCAGGGTTCCTTGTACCGATGGTCCTGCCCTGCGGCATATATCGGAATATTGGTGTCAATGAATGCCACAGGCGTCATGGGCCGTTACCAGAATTTGGGATAGATCTGCGGGTTCCGGCGGAACTTCTGCGTTCATGGCAATCAGTTCTTCAGCGGCCAGGAGACGGTGTTCCCGGAGAACCTCTTCGTACGCCTTGTCGATCAGGTGCCGGACAATTTCCGCTGCGGTTACCCCCATGCTTTCCGCCAGCTTATCCAACCGTTCCCGGCAGTCCTTGTCCAGCCGTACCTCGAACCGGCTCACCATGCTTAACTCCGTATCCTTATATCCCGGTACGGATGCAATTGTCCGATGGTCGCCGAGTGCTGTCAACGTCGGGAGAGACAGCCCGGCTACAGCCGCTCGTCGGCCAGGAGCAGCAGCTCCAGCAGGACCTGGGCGCCGTTGGCGCAGTCTTCGGGAGAGGAGTATTCCTCGATGGCGTGGCTGATGCCCTCGACACTGGGAACGAAGACCATGGCCATGGGCGCGATAGAGGCGATGGCCTGGGCGTCGTGGCCCGCGCCGCTGGGGACGCGCTCCCAGGTGAACCCGGCCCGCTCGGCGGCCTCGCCCACCCAGTCCTGCATCGCCGGTTCTATGAGCACCGACTCGGTGAAGCGGTGGCGGTTGATGCTGATTTCCACGCCGTCCTGCTGCTCGGATTCCCGGGCCAGCCGGGTCAGCTCCCGCTCGGCGGCCTCCAGCGCGGTCATGTCCAGGTCGCGGAACTCCACGCCGACAGTGGCCCGGCCCGGCACGACGTTGACGGCGTTGGGCTGCACATCCAGCGCGCCGGCGGTGGCGACGCGGCAGATTTCGTCCTCGGCGGCCATCCGCTGCACCTGCACCACCAGCTTGGCGGCGGACACCAGGGCATCGCGGCGCTCGTTCATGGGAGTCGTGCCTGCGTGGTTGGACATCCCGGAGATTTCCAGCTCGAAGACGGCGCGCCCGGTGATTCCGGTGACCGAGCCGATGGGCGTGCCGGAGCGGAAAAGGTACGGCCCCTGTTCGATGTGCAGCTCGAAGTAAGCCGCCAGGCCGCCCCGTCCCGTATCAAAGCCGGGGCGGGCCGCCTCGTCCACCCGCGACAGGTCGCCGCCGATGTCGGCCATGCGCTCGGCCAGCGTTACACCCTCGGCGTCCACCGCCGCCAGGTCCTCCGGCTCCAGCATCCCGGCCATGGCGCGGCTGCCGATGAGCCAGCGGTGAAAGCGGGTGCCCTCCTCGTTGGTGAACACTATTGCTTCAACGGGATGGCGGGTTACGTGGCCGTTCTCCGCCAGCGTCTTCACCACCTCAATGGCCCCCATGACGCCCAGCGCTCCGTCGTACTTGCCGCCCAAGGGCACGGTGTCGGTGTGGGAGCCGAGGGCGATTGCTGGCAGGGAGTCGTCGGCCCCGGCGCGCCGCCCGATGATGTTGCCCGCGGTGTCGATGCGGACCTGCAATCCCGCCTCGCGCATCAGGCCGATGGTGTACTCGCGGCTGGCGACGTCGGCGGGCGAGAAGGCCAGGCGGTCCATACCCTCGGGCGTCTCGCCGAACTTGCCCAGCTCGTCGAGGGTGCGGTTGAGGCGCGCTGCATTGATGGCGAAACCGGGCATGGCGGTGTTTCTCCCATTCCTCTTGGGTATTCGGCTGATTTCTTCTGTCGCAGATTCATTCACCCTGCTTGCGCTGCTTGCGGGCGTGAAATGCGGATGCGTCCGCCTCGTATCGTCTTGGCTCCTTGGCTCAGCGCCAGTTCCGCTGAAATGCGCATACCACGGATGATCGGCTTCCCGTCGAATACGTCTGGACGGGCGGTGATGCGCTTTAGAAATTCTTGGTTGTCGGGCATGAGTTCATTCCTGATACGTAAACGCGAATCACGAATTTCGGTCCCGCTGGCGACGGAGGGGGCGGACCTCCTTGATCATGTCTTCCAGCGCCTGCCGGTCTATGCCGAGGGAGACGGCGGTGTTGACGTCGCGCCGGGTCTGGTCTTGATTCCCCAGCATGGCGTTCGCGGTGGCCCGGTTGACGTAGGCCACGGCGAAGGTCGTCTCCAGCCTGATGGCCTCGTTGAGGTCTCGGATGGCCCACTCCAGCGCACCCGTGGCGATGTAGGCGTCGGCCCGGTTGTTGTAGGGAACTGGAAAGCGCTTCTCCAATCGGATGGCCTGGGAAAAATCGTCTATGGCCGGCCCCAGCCGTCCCGCCGCCCGGTGGGCCGCGCCCCGGTCGCTGAAGAATCCGGCAAAGCGCGGGTTGATGCTGATGGCCCTGGACAGGTCCAGCACCGCCTTGTCGTGCTCGCCCATGGAGTGATGGGCGTTGCCCCGGACGCTGTAGGCCACCGGCTGGCGGGGTCTGCGGCGAATGGCCTCGTCGGCGTCGGCGATGGCCAACTCGGGCTGCCCCAGATTCAGGTAGGCGCCGCCCCGGTTGCTGTAGGCCGTGGCCAACTCAGGGTCCAGCCGCAGCGCCTCGGTATAGGAGCGCACCGCCTCTTCGATGTTGCCGCGGCGCTGCTGAGTGACGCCGCGGTCGTACCAGCGCTCCGCCGCCGGCTTGCCCATGGCGCCGGGCAGAAAGCGGCCCAGTTTCTGGAATACGCCAGTCACTTGCTGTCCTCTCCTGCCGCGGTCGTCTTTAGGTAAATTAGAAACCCGGTCATGGATGGGCGGCAGCTCATGCGCTTGCCCTCATCCTGGCGTCCGAGATCTGCTGCTCCAGGGTGTCGCGGTCGGCCCCCAGGGCCACCGCCTGCTCCAGGTCGTTAAGCGCCTGCTCGTGCCTGCCGGTGAGAGTATACACAATGCTCCGGTTGATTCGGGCGTCCAGGTTGGCCGGGCTGTTCTGGATGACCATAGAGAAGTCGCCAATGGCCCGCTCCGGCGCGCCGATGGCGAGGAACAGCAGCGCGCGGTTGTAGTAGGCCTTGGTGCCTCGCCGGTTCATGGTAACGGCCCGGTTGAAGTACCACAGGGCGCGGGTGGGCTGACCCCAGCGGGCGTAAATCATGGCCCACTGGTAATAGAAGTCGCTGACCATCACCCGCAGCAGCGTGAACCCCTGCCCCATTAATCGAAGCACAAACATATCTGTCACATTTAACCACAGGGAGGGCTGGGGGGACAGGGTGGAGGGCGCAGCGCCCAGGGGGACAGAGGCCCCCCCAGACGCAAAACTCTTCGACAAGCCGCAAAAAGCGGCGCACTATCCCTGTTCACTGTCAATCGAATGCGCATGATAGACTGAGAATTAGTTCACCCATCTTTGTGGAGGCGCCTTACTAAACTGGCAGACCCCCCTCGGCAGTAAATCTCCTGGCGTTTTTCAGGCATCATTGAGGTTTCTTCAGCATGGACAAAGTTTTTATCTACTGGAACAACTCCAACATTTTCATAGAAGCACAGCGGCTCGCTGAGGAACGTGAGGAAGGGCCAGACGCTCGATTCAGAGTGCGCATTCATTTCGACAACCTGATGCGCCTAGCACACGCGGACCGGCCCGTAGAAAAAGCCTTTGCGGTCGGATCGGCGCCGCCTGAAATGGAACAATTGTGGAATCGGATGGAAAGTAACGGCATCAAAGTCGAGTTGTTCGACCGCGGTAATTCAAGGCGGGGCGAACAAGAAATGCCGGACCGCCTGCTCCAACTAAGGATGCTCCAAGATGCATTGGACTATGATGGGGACCCGGGCACAGTGGTCCTGCTGAAGGGAGACGGCGCGGGATATACCGAAGGCGCCGGATTCCAGAGTGAGCTAGAGCGAATGCACCGCCGGGGGTGGCAAGTGGAGATCCTCTCGTGGGCTCATTCCTGCAACCAGCGAATGCGCCGTTGGGTCGAGGAAAACGGCGCTTTTGTCGCGCTGGATGACTTTTTTGATTCGGTCGCTTTCCTTGAGCCGTCCCGGTCAGCGTCTAGCAACATCACGAGATCCTGCGCCCCTCGACTTGGAGCAACGCCCCATGGCGTGATTGGGTTTTGAGCTTGTCCTCCCGCTTGCCCCGTCCCGCCAACCGGATATAATGGCCCGCAAAGCAGCGGGACACCGCTTCGAATCTGACACTCAAAAAACACGGGAGGGAACCGCAATGGGCGCTACCGAAACCATCGCAAGGTGGGTCGTCAACACCAACTACGAGGACATTCCGCCCGACGCCATCCGGGTCGCCAGCGAGTCCTGTTTCGACCTGCTGGGCGTGATCCTGGCCGGTTCGGTGCAGCCGGTGGGCCAGATAATCCAGAAATACGTCAATGACCAGGGCGCCGTGCCCGAAGCCACCGTGCTCTCCGGAGGCAGCCGGACCACGCTGGCCAACGCCGCCCTCGCCAACGGCACCATGGGCCACGCCCTCGACTACGATGACTTCGGCGGCTTCGGCCATCCTACCGTTGCCATCTTCCCCGCCCTGCTGGCTATCGGCGAGCAGGCCGGCGCCACCGGCCGCGACCTGCTGGAGGCCTACGTCGTTGGCTGCGAGGTCGGGCTGGCGTTGCAGCACACCACCAAGTACAAGCAGATGGACCGGGGCTTCCACAGCACCGCCGTCATCGGACGCCTGGCCTGCGCCGCCGCCTGCGCCAAGCTGCTGAAGCTGGACGAGCAGCAGACGATAACCGCGCTGGGCATCGCCGGTTCGATGGCTTCGGGGCTGATTCACAACTTCGGCACCATGACCAAGCCGCTGCACGCCGGCCTGACTGGACGCGACGGCATAACGGCGGTACAACTGGCCCAGGCTGGACTCACCGCAGGCGACCAGGTGGTCGAGCACCCCTTCGGCTTCACCAACACCGTCCTCGGGCCGGGAATATACGACCTCGACGAGATGGCCAACAACCTGGGCCAGCCCTTCCGCATCCAGGATGCGCTGATCATCAAGAAGTACCCGTGCTGCGGCGGCAACCACGCCATGCTGGACAGCCTGTTCAGTCTTATGCGCGACAACGACTTCACCGTGGACGACGTGGCCAACGCCGAGATTGACCAGTCCTACTTCTCGGTGGTCATGCTCTACCAGGAGCCGGAGGACGACCTCAAGGGCAAGTTCAGCGCCAAGTACAACGTGGCCGCCGCCCTGGTGGACGGCGAGGTCAAGATCGACACCTTCACCCAGGAGAAGATCGACGACCCCACCATCGGCGAGGTTATGGACAAGGTGCGGACGCGCGTAATGGCCAAGTCCGAGGAGCTGCTGACCAACTCGGAGGACGGCCTCAAGGTGAAGATTACCCTGAAGGACGGCCGCGTCCTGGAGCACACTACCGGGCGGGCCGGCATCCTCGGCAGTCAGAAGAACCCCTGGGGTTTCGACAGCATCAGGGCCAAGTTCGAAGAGAACGTCGCCCTCGTCCTCAACGACGAAGACGTCAACCGCGCCGTGCAGGCCTGGGCCGACATCCCGGAGGTCACCAACGTCGCCGAGCTGGTCCGCAGCACCCTGGTGGCAACCAGGGCGTAAGACTCCTCTTTCACCCTGGCGTAAACGAGGCCGCTCCTCCATGGAGGAGCGGCCTCTCCGCTTCTACCTTTCTATCTGCAATTTAACGGAAACGGAAACGGAAAGAGAAACGGAATCGCGCATTCTTTCGAAATATCAGCCCCATGTTTTAACGGACAACTGGATATATTCCGTCATACATGGCTGTGTTTTAGGCCATATTTCAGAAAGAAGCCTCTGTTCACCTGGAGGAAATGTAAGCCACCAGGGCGGGCTAATCGCCGTTGAAGAAATCCAGTATCCGAAGCAGAATCAGGAAAATGTTCAGGAAGGCCAGATACAGGCCCACAGCGCCCATGATAGCGACCTGGTTGGCGGCCCGCTCGTCACCGCGCGTGGCGGCCTCCTGCGCCAGCTCCTTCACCTGCTTGGTCTCGTAGGCCGTCAGGCCCAGAAAAATGGGCAGGGCAACCAGCGTTACGATCCACGACAGCATATTGGAGCCGATGAATATGTTGACGACTCCGGCTATAATCACGCCGAACAACCCGATCATGCACATCGTGCCCAGGCCCGAGAGATCACGCTTGGTGGTGTAGCCGATGGCGCTCATCACCGCAAAGACGCCAGTGGTCAGCGCGAAGGCGAGGATGATGGTGTCGCCGGTGTACCCCCAGAAGATGGTGGAAATCATCACGCCCGTGATGGCGGTGAAAACAAGGTATAGCCCGCCGGCCACCGCCGGGGAAACGCGGGCAGCCAGGAAGCTCAGGCCGAAGATGCAGGCCAGCCAGACTCCAAGAACTACGAGGTATCCGATAAACCCGAAGCTGTCTAGGATGCCCTCCATTATCCCGGCCTGATGGCTGATCCAGGCGACGGCCCCGGTGGTCACGACGCCGAGGGCGATCCAGCAGTAGAGCCGGGTCATCGCGCCGGTGAAAATGCTGTTGGCCGCCTCCTGAGAGTGGAGGCCGCCCCGCGTGCCGTCGTAGTACAGGTTTGCCATTGCGCCCTCTCCAGTTGCGTTATGAAGAATGAGTGTCTGCCAATAACCCAGCGTTGCAAACGGCTGAATGCGCCGGAAAGCCCTGCCGTTGGCTCAGATGAAACGGCGTTGTCGAACCCCTCTGCAAATGCCGGTAGAAAAATCTTCCGAAATTCCCGGGCCGACGGACCCGGTTCCAGGCAAACCGGCTCCAAGCACTGGTAATGTCAGACTGGCTTATACCTTAGGGAGTGTCGTCATATTCACCGTCATTCCCGCGAAAGCGGTAATCCAAGGGCTATTGGCCGAAAACACGCAATTGCCAGCCACCGGGTTCTGGATTACCGCTTTCGCGGGAATGACGGAAACAGGCGCTTGGAAACCGATATTCCTAAAATGACGACGTCCTCTACTGCTCACATTGCCCGGGCCCGAATTGACGCCGAGGATCGGGGGCTTTAATTCGAGGATGGCGCCACAGAGGTTATGAATTGCCCTCATTGCCCCCTGCTGTCCTATCCGTACTTTGAGGGTGTGGGACAAACCCATCCCAATCGCATTAAACCAAGGTCGGATAGCCTTCGTTGTTCCCACGAAGCTGGTGGGACGCCCTCACCCTAACCCTCTCCCAGGGGGAGAGGGAACTTGTCACACACCCTCTTAAACACCGCCCTTCCCAAAATCCGGGATGAACTTGTGCCCGTCGTCAGCGCCTGGCTGCCTACTCTGACTGCCGGGCCAGCCAGCGCTCGTTGGCATTAGCGAAGGCGCGCATGGCGCCCTCCACGCTGTACGGCGCTTCCGGCGATGATTCGTCGGCCCACTCGCTGCGAGGCTGGGCGAAGAAGTCGCCGCCGTAGATGTGGATGGCCCCGGTGTACATCTGCCGGGGGTTGTGGACGGCGTGGATGGCGTCGCGGCCCAGGTTGATGGCGTCCTGCGATTGCAGTTCCCGGAATCCGGCGCGCTCCAGCCCCTGGCTCTCACGGTTGCGGCGGAAGAAGGTGTTGTCCTCCTGCCCGCCGTACAGTCCGATGACGGCCCAGAGCTGATGGTCGTGGGGATAGATGGCCATGCCCGGCGGCCATATCACGTTGATGATGGTCAGTTCCGGCGAGCGGTGCAGTGTGGTGATGCCGCCCTCTCCCGGCGTTCCCAGCGCCGCCTCAATCTCTCCGGGGCGGGCGATGGCGGCGCTCAACAGTTCCTTGACCGCCAGTTCCGGCGTGTGTTCCGCCAAGGCGCCGCGACAGGCGGCGACAAACTCTTCAGCATCAAACATTGATTCGACTCCTCACGTCTCTCGGTGTGGGGTGTCTGCCGCAGCGCGCCGTCCTGCGGCTGCCGCAGCGGAGGTGGCTCTGCGGAATTTGGCGCACGGCCGTGCGCTCCTGCGTTACACCGGCAGGCCCTAAATTATGTCGGCCAGCCGCTCCAACTGGTCCATTTCCGCCACGCTCGGAAGAAAGACCACCTCGTCCATGCCGATGCCTTCCATGTCCCGGATGGCGTCCTTAACCGCTTCCGGGGAGGATATGGCGTTCCGGGCCATCTGCTCGGCGGCGTCGCCGAGGAAGGAGTAGTAGTGGCGGATGTATCCGCCCACCTGGTCGGCGGCGTTGGGGCCAAGGGCGTAGGAGGCCACGCCGGCCAGCCGGGGCTTGCCGGAGCGTCCTTCCGCCTCCCACGAATCGAGGGCCACCTGGTAGAGTTGCTCCACCGCGGCGGCATTCCCCGCGGCGGCGATGAACCCATCGGCGTGCCGTCCGACGCGGCGCACGGCCTGGGGCGCGCCAGCGCCTATCAGCACCTCGGGCCCGCCGGGCCGCACCGGGGCCGGGCCCATGGGGCCTGCGCCTCCTTCCCCCATTACCTCACCGCTCCATATATTCCGCATGGTGGCCAGAGTTCGGCCCATTGTTCTGCCGCGCCTCTCATAATCTGACGGCGCAACCCGGTAGTCGTCGGGGCGCCGGCCCACGCCCACGCCCAATGTCAGACGCCCACCGGAAATCGCGTCGAGGCTGGCCGCCTGCTTGGCCAGCACCCCCGGATTGCGCAGCGGAGCCAGCAACACGCAGGTGAGCAGCCGCACCCGGCTGGTCGCGCCCGCCGCCGCCGACAGCATCACCAGCGGCTCATAGTTGTCATAGACCAGCCGGTCGATAACGCCGAGGCTGGAAAACGGCCCGGCGTCGGCCCGCCTGGCCCACTCCAGGATTGTGTCTCCCTTGGCGCCCGGCACATTGCCCGGCAGTCCAATTCCAACTTTCACTTTATTCTCCCGGATGTTGAATGCGAAGCGCCGAATGCGGGAATCCCCCTCTCCCTCTGAAGGAAGAGGGTTAGGGTGCGGACAACGTCCTCACGAAGTCCAGCTTTTCGTAGTTGCCGCCGACGATGGGTTGGGAGTCCAGGCCCAGCCAGTTCTCGACCAGCGTGGCGTACACGCTGCGGAAGTCGACCTGGAAGTGCAGGTCGCCGTCCAGCAGCGACTCTTCCTTCAGCGACGGGTAGACTCCGCGCATCCCGCCGGCCACGGCGTCGCCGATGACGAAGGCCGCGCCGCCGGAGCCGTGGTCGGTGCCGGAGCCGTTATCCTTAACCCGGCGCCCGAACTCGGTGAACACCAGCATCGCCGCCTCTGCGGAGGCCTGATGCTCGCGCAGGTCGGCGAAGAAGTCACTGATGCCCTGGGCCAGATCGCTCAGCAATTGGGTCTGCACCGGCATCTGACCCGAGTGGGTGTCGTAGCCCGCCTGAGCGGTGTAGAAGACACGGGTTCCCAACCCGGCAATCAGCGTCTGGGCGATGCCCTTCAGGTTGCGGGCGATGGGTGTTTCGGCATATTCAACGGTGGACGTGTAGCTCTCGCCGGCGGTGCGGAGGATGTCTGCCCCCTTCAGCGCATCGCTGCCGGTGCGGCCCAGGTAGTCCAGGGCCGGGCCGCTGCCGATGGCGGGGGAGTACATCCGGGCGAACACGTCCAGGGCCCGCGAGCGGCGTTCCTCGTTGGATATGCCGGTCAGGAAGCCGTGGTTCTCCAACGAGCCGACCGAGGCCACAGGCACGCCGGGCAGCGCCAGCGCTCGGGGCAGGCCGCGCCCGAAATTGACGCCGGTAAGCACGTTCTCCCCCTGCGGGTCCAGGTCGCGGATGACCCGGCCCAGCCAGCCCTCGGTGGCGACCCGTTCCGGCTCGCAGGTGTGCCAGATGTCCATGGCCCGGAAATGGGAGCGGTTGGGGTTGGGATAGCCGATGCCGTTTATGACCGCCACGCGCCCGTCGTCGTATAGTTCCTTGAGCGGCGCCAAGACGGGGTTGAAGCCGTAATGCCCGTCTATGGGCAGCACGTCCTCCTCCGCCACGCCGACCGTGGCGCGGTTGTCCCGGTAGAGCGGGTCGGCGTAGGGAACAACGGTGTTCATGTAATCGTTGCCCCCGGTCAACTGCACCACAATCAGGATCGGGTCCCGTTGTATGCTGGTCATTGCACCCTCCATCCCCGGCCTTGCCTCGGCCCGGACTCTGCCCCAAACGGTAATTGCCGTCATTGTATTCGGTGAAGGGACAGGTTTCAAACCGGCTTCCCTGCCCTCTTTATTCCTGCGTTGAAGAGTCAGTGTGGGTGAACAAGAGAAAGGCCCCGGAACATCCCGGGGCCCATTTGTGTGGCGCGAAAATGGCAGGAGCGGCAGGATTCGAACCCGCGACCACTGGTTTTGGAGACCAGCGCTCTGGCCAGACTGAGCTACGCTCCTGCGTGTATATCCATCTTAGCCCAAACTCCCGGCGGTTTCAACGCGGACGCTGAGGCAATCAGGGTACTGGGGGGGGGGGCGACCTGAAACCAGCACACAGCCGGACGTTCCCCCGCGGCACACAGCGGCGCTGTCAAAGTGTGTGTGTGGGTGTGTGGTTAGAAGCCTCCTGGGGTGGGCAGGAGGGACGGGGACTTGAAGACGAGTTGGTCGAGTCAGCTGTCCGTGCCTGTCATCATCGCTGTGAAACGGCGCTGCATCTCCTCCGGCGTAACCTCGTGGAGAAAATGGCCGACATTCCAGCGATGGCCAGAAGGGTCACGCAACCAGCCCGACCGCTCGCCGTAGAACTGGTCCTCCGGTTCACTTTCGATCTCGGCGCCCGCCTCGGCCGCGCGACGAATCACTGCGTCGGCATCGTCGACTTGCAGGTGCATCGTGACCGAGGCGCCGCCCAACGTCAGCGGTCCCAGAATGCCGTATTCGGGAAATTCCTCAGCCAACATGAGCGTCGTACCGCCGAAATCGAGCAAGGCGTGCCCGATGCGCCCATTGGGATCCGTCAGTCGAAACTTCTCAGTCGCCCCGAAAACCGACGTATAGAACTCGATCGCCCTGGCGGCGTCATTGATATGCAGATATGCAAGCAGGCGATGGATCTTCATTGCGGCAGCTCCCTTCTTTACCATGAAGTTTATCTTGCGGACGCCGTTGCGGCATCCGCTGACCAAATTCTTGGTGAGTGCCGGGGCAGTCTGGCGAAGGCGGAGGTGTGCGTCAATTGAGTAGTCTGTGGAAGCAGGGCCTTTTCAAAGTCGTGGCTAAAGTGTAAAAAAGTGTAAAGCAGATGAAGTGAGGTGGGTCATGGGAGAGGAACAGTTGTTGGTGGGGCCTGACGCGCCGAACTGCGGAATTTTCGCTGGCAGGCATCACACTAAACCAAGGCCACAGTATGCCGACAGGGGCGAGTCCTCAACCCGCCCCTGTGCTCTTGCAAACGTCTCCCGGTACTTTAGCGGACGTTAGTCTATTAGCCCCCGGTATTCCTTTCCCCTTCGTTGCCGCCCCGACGGAACGGAGCGCGGAGAGTCACGGAAACACCGCTCACGACTCCCTCAACGGCGCCGGTAACCGCCGTGGTGGTGGCTTCACCGAAGGAACCGGCGGCGCTCACGGCGCCGTTCGCAGCTGCCGACGCCGCATCCTCAGCCCGGAGGCTGATGCTCTTGGCCGATTCTATGGACTGCTCCACGGCATTCCGGGCGACTACCCCCACATCGCCCCCCGTCTCTGCGGTAGCCTTGACCAGGCCGCGGGTGCTGTCCTCGATGGCTTGCAATACATTGCCGCCGACCTCATTGGCGCCAGTGATAGTCCCGTTAATAGTTTCCCGGGCGGCTACCCCCAGGTCGCCGCCCACCAGCCGTGTTCCGCTAATCGCCCCACGGGCCGCGTTGAACGCGGCATCCTGCATCTTTATCGTAGCGCTGCCGGTGGCGACGATCGCGCCCTCCACGGCGTTCCGGGTGACGGTGGCCAAGTCGCCACCAACCTCCGCGGCCCCCTGAATGAGGCCCCGGGTACTGCTCTCGATGGCCTGGAGCACGTTACCACCCACTTCCGCAGTCCCAACAACCACGCCTGTAGCAGCATCTCGCGCGGTGGCGCCCAGGTCGCCGCCCACCTCTCGCGTACCCTGAATGGCCCCTCGTGTGACGCTGAATGCCGTGTCCTCAGCCCGCAGGCCGACGCTCTTGGTGGTCTCCAGGGTGCCCTCCACCGCGCTGCGGGCAACGGTGGCCACATCGCCGCCAACCTCGCTGGTTCCCTTGATGGCAGCCCGCACCGTGTCGCTGCAAACCTCCACGGTGACTGTCGTAATTTCACCAACTCCGCGAATGACGCCGATGATGGCGCCCTTGGCGGTCGAGCCGACTTCGGCGCCAACGAGGCCGGTTGCTTGAATGGTCCCCTTGATGACGTCCGCTACCAGACCCTGGACGTCTCCGATAACTTCCCGGGAACCCGACAATGCAGTGACTGTAACGCTCCGGGCCGCCGAAACGGTGTCTTCCAGAACATCCCCCGCTCCCCTGATTGTTCCCGATATTGAGTCTCGAATTGTCCGTCCGATGTTTCCCAAGACCATAATCAAAATTCCTCTTTCCTGCGTTGACGAAATGTGAACGCCGCGCACATCTGTTTCAGGTCATAGTTAACCGTCTTTGACAACTATGATGAAGTCAGTTTACCATCATGCGAATAATTTATTGGGTTTTCCGTGCCGCAAGGGCAGGACGGCTGCAAAGTCGGCGAGGGAGATTCACAAAGGCAGGTAAGTGAAAGACGGCGCATCTGGACCTATGCCATACTGTCTGATTGCATCTGGGATGAGTTGGGATTTCCCGGGGCGAGGCAGGGGGCGATGGCGGAGAAGGAGACCGTGGACATAGCCACCGGGGAGGTGAGCCGGGAGCGTTGGTATCTGCCGACCAGCCTGGGCCTCCGGCAGTGCAGTCCGAAGGAACTGCTCAGGTTATTCCGCAACCACCGGAGCGTTGAGAACAGCCTGCATCACGTGAAGGAACGCGGTTAGGATCGGTTAGGATCGGTTAGGATCGGTTAGGATCGGTTAGGAGGAGGAAGTCCACACGCTGCGCCGTCCGCCCAACGCAGACCAGCGCCCGGCTGTACGGGCGAACTCCCTGACATTGCCAGGCCCTGGTCGCGACGCAGGCTTCCTTGACATTACTATCCATGCAACCTAGAATTCCGCTGATTGGCCTCGGAAAAATCGGACTGTGTATTTGAGTCGAGGCGTCAGAGGATGCATTCAATGCGACAGATCGGCAAGTATATTTTCAATCCGTTATGGCTTACAGCCATTTTGGTGACTATCATCGTCGCCTGCGGTGGAGAGGATCCGACAGCCACCTCTGCCCCGGCTTCGGAGCCAACTGCGATGCCGGCGGCCACCACAGCGGCTGCGCCATCGGTCACTGAAGAAGCGTCGCCAGCTCCCGGGGCGACCACTCGCGCCCCTGGCGCAAGGCCACAAGTGCAGTCCACTCCAACGCCGATCCCAACAGCAATATCTGCGCCGGCCGGAATTCGGGCCCCGGCGACGGCCACCAAAATCACCCGGGTTAGAATTTCCAACACCGTGCCGCTCAACGAGAGCAACCGCATCTGGGTTGGCCCTTGGTCCAATCTGGTGCAGCATGATCCGTATGGGGAAACGCTTATCGAGAATGACCCGTTTACGTCAGAGCCGACACCGGCGCTGGCTCACAGTTGGGAGGTCACACCCGATTTCAAGACCTGGACCTTCCGTCTCCGGGAGGATGTTCCATGGCACTTCGGATATGGGGAGTTCACCTCCGCCGACGTTGTCCATACCTGGGAACTGTTGACCCGCGGCGGAGCGGACGCAGAGGGCGATAGTCCTTCCAACAGCAACTTCAAGGCTGTCTGGCTGGACTTTCCGCCGAATGCCATTGATGACCATACCGTCGAATTCACTCACGAAAAGTTTTTCGTGGACGGCGGACGCCTGTTCTCCCGACTGCAGGGCGATCTGGTAATTCAGAGCAAGGCCCAGTGGGATGCCGCCGGGGGGGACGTCTCGGCCTATGACGATAAGCCTGCCGGAACCGGTTCCTACCAGTACGGCGGGCGAAGGCTGGGCGAGACCCAGTGGTTTGTGAGGGCCGAAGGCGAACACTGGGGCGGCGAAAACCCGGACTACGACGAACTGGAATGGGCCTGGGCGGCTGAGGACTTCACCCGCTTGGCGCAATTGCTGGCAGGCGAAGTGCAGGGCGCCGACATTTCCCGCGACTTGCAGGTTCAAGCCACGGGAGAAGGTATGAAGGTTCTTTCGTCCAACAACGAAAACAACCAGTCGTACGGCTTCTTCGGTGGCACCTACCTGTCCACCGTGGACAGCAACCTGGAGCCTTGGCCGGGAGGCGAGCATCCCTTCTGGGGAGGCGAATTGCCTTGGCACAAACCAGTAGTGCGGGAGGCATTCAATCGAGCCGTAGACCGCGAGGCCATCATTGACGCAGTCTATTTCGGCAACGCCAGCCCGATGTACGTCCCGACCTATGCCCCCTTCACCGAGGGCTGGAACGACGAATGGGTGACGCGGTTTGAGGAAAAGTATGCCTACGACCCGAAGCGGGCTCGCCAGTTGCTGGCCGACGCCGGGTATGAAGAAGACGAAATCAAGATTGACATGATTTCCACGGTGATTCCGGGCAATCCGGAAATCCCGCAGCTCATCGAAGTCCTCTCCCAGATGTGGGAAGAAATCGGTATCGATACCAACATCGTTGAGTTGGAGTTTGGACAGTGGATTGACCGGGTGACATCCCACGACATCTATGGGACTTTCACCATCCTGCGCAACACTCCGATCAGGACGACACAGGAAGGGCTCCGCGTGTTCTGGACCTCAGCTCCGGACGGCTTCCTGTACGGCTGGGAAGACGACTACATCAACGAGCGATACAACTGCCTGGAGAGTATTCTGGACCTCGACGAGCGGCAGAAGTGCGCCCGCGAGGCCGGCGACTATATGTTCGAAGACTACATCTCGGTGCCGATGTTCCAGACTACTTTCGATATCACTATTGACCCCGAGTACATTCAATCCTGGGTGTATCCCGGCGTCGGCTCGGCCCACCCAACTCACGTTCACCTGATCAAGGCCTGCCCCGTGGGAACCGACCGCTGTGAGTAACCAGGTCGGCCTTGGCTCGGGCTTTCCCTTCTATCGCAATCGCAATGCAGCGGGAACCGGCAGCGTTGCCGGTTCCCGCTGCGTTTCTGGGCATCCCATCCCGCCAAACAACGGCGGTCAGTGCGCAGTGGTGACAGCATATACTTGGCCCCAACCGCAGTCGTCCACCTCAACCAGATATTTCCTGACGCGATAATATGCAACGTTTCATTCTCATTCGGTTCTTGCAGGGCCTCTTTGCGCTGTGGATTGTAACAATCATTGTATTTGTAATCAGCAGGACCACAGGGGATCCTGCAATTGTGATCCTTGGAATAGATGCCTCGGCGTCGGACATAGCGGCGTTGCGGGAACGGCTGGGGCTTAACAAACCTCTCATAATCCAGTACGCCATCTACCTCGGGAACGTGTTACAAGGAGACTTAGGGGAGTCCTTGAAGTTTCCAGAGCATGGAGTTTCCGGCATTGTGTTCCAGAGGTTGCCCGCCACTTTGTATTTGGCCGGCGTTTCGCTTGGCTTAGCGCTGGCAATCGGAGTTCCGCTGGGCGTGGTGAGCGCAATCAGGCGGGACAGCTACTTTGACTCCGGATCCAAGGTGTTCGCACTGCTGGGCCAGTCGTTGCCCAACTTCTGGCTGGGCCTGATGATGATATGGATTTTCGCCGTGAAGTTCGGGTGGCTGCCCACCAGCGGCACCGGCGAGTTCAAGAACGTCATTATGCCGGCTATCACCTTGGGGTCATTCCAGATTGCAGCCATCACCCGCCTGGTGCGCTCTTCGATGCTGGAAACTCTGGACAGCGAATACGTGAAGCTGGCCCGTATCAAGGGCGTGGCTGAATGGAAAGTCATCTGGAAGCATTGTCTACGTAACGCCGCCCTCACCCCGCTCACTTATTTCGGGATTATCGCGGCGGTGGTGATGACCGGCTCGGTTACCACAGAAACGGTGTTCAACTGGCCAGGCACCGGACTGCTCGCCATCCAATCCGTATTGTCCCGCGACTTTGAGTTAACCCAAGGCTTGGTGCTGGTCTTTTCCTCTCTGTTTATCGCCTCAAGTTTTGTGGTCGACATTTTGTACGCCTACTTGGATCCCAGGCTCCGTTACTCCAACTAAGACCGAACTGGCTATCGGCAGGCTGTATCAACAATGGCTCAAGAATCCGTCATAGCCCGGGAATCCGCAGAGATTCTGACACTTAGGAAGCCGTCCAGGATTGGCAAGATTACAGGCGGCATTTGGCGACTTCCCAAGTTTCCAATGCTGCTGGTGTTGCTGGTGCTGGTAATTCCGTCCATTTTCGCCGACGTTATTGCTCCCTACGACCCGCAGGAGGCGCCTGGGGGAATTCGCGGGCGGCTCCAGCCCCCGGTTTTCGCTGGGGGAACTGCCGATCATCTGCTGGGTACGGACAAGGTCGGGCGAGACGTATTGAGCCGCATAATCCACGGCTCGCGCATATCCGTCGTCGTCTCGATAGTCGGCATCGCCATAGCCGGCGCCGTCGGCATTACCCTGGGCATCATTGCCGGATATTACGGCGGCAAGGTCGACGCCGCGATTATGCGGCTGGTGGACGTCTCGCTATCAATACCTCCGGTGCTGCTGGCGCTGTCTCTAGCCGCAGCCCTGGAACCCAGCTTCCGCACGATGATCATCGTGGTGGGGGCTTTGTTGTGGTCCATTTACTGCCGGCAGGTGCGCGGCGATACGCTACAGGTGATGCAACAGGACTACATTGACCGGGCGAGGGTGGCAGGGGCCTCCGGATTGCGCATAATGCTGAAACACATCCTGCCCAACATCACCAACACGCTTATCGTGCTGGCAACGCTGCAAGTGGGCTTCGTCATTCTGCTGGAGGCGGGGCTGTCTTTCTTGGGCGTGGGAATAGGCCGCCCGACACCGGCATGGGGGTTGATGGTAGCCGACGGGCGCGAGGTCCTCATCGTGGCCTGGTGGGTGGCCCTGTGGCCGGGTCTTGCGATAATGCTGACGGTATTCGGCTTCAACCTGCTTGGCGACTGGCTGCGTGACAGGCTGGACCCGAAGTTGAGGCAGCTTTAGGGCCTGGGGATGTGGGCCTACCCTTTCCCTATCCCTTCAGGAACCGGAACAACGGCTCTGCATTCCTTGCCCGGGCCGCAAGCCAGCAAACGCTATTCCCGAGGCGGCCAGGAGCAGGGTGGTTCACCCGGCTCGCAAGGTGTGCGAGAGAGCCAACCACACCCATCTATCAGAGTTGCTCAGTGAACGCGAGGGCCTCGACATGGGCCGGACTACGCTGCGGCGCATCCTGGTCAACGCCGGGATCAACCAGTCCCCCGGCGGAGGCGCCCGCCCAAGTACCGGCAGCGCCGCGTGGTGGAGCGCTGGCCGGTGCGACTGGTCCAACTGGGAATCCAACAGTCCCGCCACTGAAGAAGTTGTAGTGATGACCCAGCCGTTCAGGTAGCGTTGCCCGCTCTCCAGGTTGTCCAGGCCCCTCAGCGTCTTTGTCCTCTGGCGGAACGCCCCTTGCAGCCGAGTGCTTTGTCGTCTGTGCGCAGAACCATGACCAGATTGGCAACCGACCCTCCGGCGAGGACTTCGGCCGCCTGACCGCGGCTCTCGCCAGCCACGACATGGGGTTGCTGCTGAACATCGTGCCGAACCACATGGCCGCCAGCGTCGACAACCCCTGGCGGCGCGACGCGCTGACTAACGGTCAAGCATCCCGTTACGCGGACTTCTTTCACGTAGATTGGAAATCAGAGGGCGGCAAGATCGTCTTGCCAATGCTGGGCCACTCGCTCGACCAAGCCATTGCGGATGGTGACATCCACTTTGACGGAGCCTCGCTCGTTGCGGGCGGCGGGCGTCTCCCCCTTGCGCCAGGCACGAGTGGCGGCGTGGTTCGCAGCGTTTTGAGCCAGCAGCGCCACCGGCTGTCCAGTTGGAGGGACGATACCCCCAACTATCGCCGTTTCTTCGAAATAAACGACCCTATTGGCATGGGGGTTGAAGACCCCGCAGTGTTCGAGGCGACGCACTCGTTGCTCCTTCAACTCTTGGCGGAAAGGAAGGCGCAAGGACTGCGCGTGGACCACCTCGACGGATTGCGAGACCCTGACGCATACCTGTCCCGGCTGCTGAACCGGGCCACTGAAGTGGCCCGATTTGTCCCTTATATCGTCGTGGAAAAGATATTGGCCCCGGGCGAAGAGCTGCCTGCCGGTTGGCCCGTGGCTGGGACAACAAGGTACGACTGGCTGGGCATGACCAACGGGCTATTGGACGAAGGACGCGGTATGCCCAGCCTTGACCGCGAGTATCGCGCTATCACGGGAGGAACTTCATCCTTCGGCGACATCGTCTACCGGCGCAAACGCGAGGCGTTCCAAGCCTGGTTCCAACGCCTGGTTCCAACGGGAGGTTCCAACGGGAGGTTCCAACGGGAGGTTCCAACGGGAGGTTCCAACGGGAGGTTCCAACGGGAGGTTCCAACGCCAGGTTCCAACGGGAGGTTCCAACGGGAGGTTCCAACGCCAGGTTCCAACGCCAGGTTCCAACGCCAGGTTCCAACGCCAGGTTCCAACGCCAGGTTCCAACGCCAGGTTCCAACGCCAGGTTCCAACGCCAGGTTCCAACGCCAGGTTCCAACGCCAGGTTCCAACGCCAGGTTCCAACGCCAGGTTCCAACGCCAGGTTCCAACGCCAGGTTCCAACGCCAGGTTCCAACGCCAGGTTCCAACGCCAGGTTCCAACGCCAGGTTCCAACGCCAGGTTCCAACGCCAGGTTCCAACGCCAGGTTCCAACGCCAGGTTCCAACGCCAGGTTCCAACGCCAGGTTCCAACGCCAGGTTCCAACGCCAGGTTCCAACGCCAGGTTCCAACGCCAGGTTCCAACGCCAGGTTCCAACGGGAGATCCGCAAGCTGGCAGCGGACTTTGCGGTCGCGTATTGCGGCCGCATTCCACAAGATGCAGCCGCGGAGGCGATCGTCGAACTCTCGGCCTGCTTGCCTGTGTACCGCACCTGCCTATCGCCAGACGGGATCGCACAGCGGGATGCCCTGTACATCGAGGACGCCGCCCGACGGGCGTTGGGCCGGGCGCTCATGCCGAGTCCATTGGGGCGCTGCATGGGCTGCTCATGCAAGCCGACTCCGCCCCCGAGTCGCTAGAATTAGCCATGCGATGGCAGCAGCTTACGGGTGCAGCCATGGCCAAGGGACTGGAGGATTCGGCGTTCTACCGCTACAACCGGCTCATCTCCCTGAACGAAGTGGGCGGTCGCGCGGGTGGCGTAACGCCTACGGAGCATCACCGCTTCGTTCGGCGCCGGGCTCGCAGGTGGCCGCACTCGATGAACGCTACTTCAACCCACGACACCAAGCGCTCTGAAGATGTGCGCACACGTCTTGCCGCGCTCTCGGAGATGCCTCGGGAGTGGGGGATTCAGGTGAACGCCTGGCCATCTCGGGCGAGAAGCGCCGGCGCTCCCACCATCGACGCCAACACCGAATACTCTTTGTGGCAATCGGCGTTGGGTGGGTGGCCGCTAAGCATGTCGGAGTTCACCAGCTCTTGCGAACGCCTGCAATCCTCCATGGTGAAGTCCGTCCGCGAGGCCGGGGAGTCCACCTCGTGGATTCCCCCGACGCAGCGTACAAGGCGTCCGTCGCCGGATTCGTCAATCCAGACAACCGGCGCCCAATAGCCAGACAACCGGCGCCCAATAGCCAGACAACCGGCGCCCAATAGCCAGACAACCGGCGCCCAATAGCCAGACAACCGGCGCCCAATAGCCAGACAACCGGCGCCCAATAGCCAGACAACCGGCGCCCAATAGCCGGACAACCGGCGTCCAATGGATTTTGCCGCGCGAAGCCGTGCCCTGGATGATCTCGGCAGCCGTGACGAGCTATCTCTGCGCCAGTTGCTTCTATCATACGGAGGGGCACACGCCGAGCGAATTCGTCACGTCTTCGGGCGTTGGGTCGCCGTGCCGGCCCCGGCCCTGGAATCAAGCCAGTACCCCGGCTGCCCGCTGGATGCCCAGCTTCGTGGCGTGACGTCTTTGATAACAAAGGGGTCAGGTCTCCAGGGAAAACCCTATCACTTGTTAGCGTCGTCAAGGACGGCGTTCCCATCGTGCTTCGCAACGTGTGACGGCTTGCACGGCTCGGCGGCGGGGCCTCCTGGAACCAGTCCGGGCTGAATCGCCGGAAGACCGCCCTCCGACTTCGTGCGGGAGCAGTTGCGCCGGCTAAATCCGGGCGAGGATGGCATCGAGTACCGGCTGTTCAACCTGGCCCGGCTGGGCAAACCCTGAGCAGTTCCGCGAGAAGACAGGCCGGATGCGCCGACGTCAGCCCCGTTGCAGCCAGTCGTCGATGTCCAGCCCGGTGTGTTTACAGGCGCGAAGCACAATCTCGCCTGCCGCCCGGGCGTCCTCCGCCGCGTCGTGGTGGCTGAACTTGATGTTCAGGTCACCCGCAACGAGGGCCAGGCTCCACCTGCTCCGGTATCTCTGCGGCCAGGCCCGCCGGGCAATCTGGGCGCTGTCCAGCCATGTGGCGCGAATCGGCTTCAACCCATACCGCTCCAGCGCCCCGTCCAGCGCCCGTCTGTCGAACGGGGTATGGCTCACCAGGGCCGTCCCCTCCAGCAGACGGCGCACCTTGGCCTCGACTTGAGGCATCGTCTTGCTGTCCTTAACCGTGTCTTCGCTAATCCCGTGCAGCCTGACGTTGAAGTCATTGAACTGCGCTTCAGGATTGACCAGCAGCGACAGTTGCCCCTTGATTATCCCGTCCCGTACTCGGACAATTCCAATCTGGCAGATGCTGGAAGTGTCCGAGTTCGCCGTTTCCACGTCGATGGCATTGAATGTCAGGTTGTTCACATTTCCCTCACAACGGCAGGGCTTTCTGGGCGTCAATTATTGACCGCGCCGGAGATGGCCGCAAGGGAGGGCCGGGTTACCTCGAAATCGGAGGAGCTACCCAATAGGAGCAGACATGACCACAGCCGAATATGCGCCGCAATACACCAGCCGTTTCTGGGCCAAGGCTTATCCCTACCGGCAGCAGGGGCCGGAACGGATCCACCTGCTGGAGCATCACCTGGCCGATGTTGGCGCCTGCTTCGAGTCCCTGCTTGCCCAGCCCACAATCCGGCAGCGCCTCGCCCGTTCCGGAGGACTGGACACCTTGGACGACGCAACAGCGGCGCGTCTCTCGCTCTTTGCCGCCCTGCACGACATTGGCAAGGTCAACGTCGGCTTCCAGACCCAGATCTGGAGGAACGCCGACTTTCCGTCCGGGCGGCGAAGACCGGGCCACGCCGGGCACTACCACGAACTGGCTCCGGTGCTGCGGGACGAGGACAGCGCGACGGCGGAATGGTTCTTCGGGAACCTCGGCTGGTGGTGGGACGCCGTGGAGTCGTGGGACGATTGCGGAGGCGAAACCGTTTGCGCCCTGTTCATCGCCGCGCTGTCGCACCACGGGCAGCCCTTGCAGTTGGAGGGGCGGCTGAACTCCAACTCCGCGCTCTGGAGCCGATGCGGCGGTCTTGTGCCTGCCGAGGGCGTCCGGCGCATCGGGGAGCTTGCCCGCCGGTGGTTCCCGGCCGCGTGGGAACCGGGCGGGCGGCCGCTTCCGTCGATGCCGGAGTTCCAGCACCACTTCCTGGGTCTCTGCACCCTGGCCGACTGGATTGGCTCCAATGAAATGTGGTTTCCCTTCTGCGGCGAGGCGCGCGACGACTACATGGAGCAGGCT
This sequence comes from Dehalococcoidia bacterium, assembly GCA_965261945.1. Classification (GTDB taxonomy): domain Bacteria; phylum Chloroflexota; class Dehalococcoidia; order Lucifugimonadales; family UBA3495; genus VXOI01. The sequence continues at coordinate 25,807 of CBDHEF010000002.1, read as the reverse complement.
GGAGAACAGGCTCGCCGGGCCGTCGAGGATGTCGGCCTCGACGTAAGGCGGCAGCGGCGGCGATTCGAGGGAGCGCCCGGATTTGATGGCCTGTTCCCGCATATTGACGATGTGCCCAACGCCATACAGCAGGCCGCCACCGACACCCCCCTGGGCGAGCGCCTGGTCATCATCGAGTCCGAGACCGGGTCCGGCAAGACCGAGGCGGCCCTGTGGCGCTTCGCCGGGATGTACGAGGCAGGTCTGGTGGACGGCCTGTACTTCGCGCTGCCCACCCGCGCCGCGGCAACGCAGCTGCACACAAGGGTTGAGCGGTTCGTAGAGCTGTTGTTCTCCGATGGCAACCGGCCCGAAACCGTGCTGGCCGTGCCCGGCTACCTGAAGTCCGGGAACGTCGCCGGGCGCCATCTGCAAAACTACGAAGTCTGGTGGGATGATCATCCCGACGCTGCCGCGCGAGGTCGCCGCTGGGCCGCCGAAAGCGCCAAACGCTACCTGGCGGCGCAGATTGCCGTCGGCACCGTGGACCAGGCGATGATGGCCGCTCTCAAGGTGCGGCACTCCCACATGAGAGCTGCCTGCCTATCCCGCAACCTGCTGGTGGTGGACGAAGTTCACGCCTCCGACCACTATATGCGCCGCATCCTGAGGGACCTTCTGGCCGCCCACCTGGGCGCGGGCGGCCATGCGCTCCTGATGTCCGCCACCCTCGGCTCCGAGGCCCGCCGCCAATGGCTGTCCGCGGGGCGCGCCCGTCCCGGCGATGCCCCAACGCTGGACGAAGCTGTAAGCGCTCCCTATCCCGCCGTCAGCGTAATGTCCGATGGCGGAGAGCGCATGGTCGCCGCAGGCGAAAACCGGCAGGAGAAGTCCGTCATCATCACCGCCGAGCCGCTGATTCACGACTTCGGCGGGGCGGCGGAGCTGGCCCTGCGGGCGGCGCGCGCCGGAGCCAAGGCGCTGGTCATCCGCAACACCGTCAGCCACGCCGTGGCCACGCAGCAGGCCCTGGAGCAGGTCGCCGGCAACGACCGCGAGTTGCTGTTCTCCCTCAACGGGACGGCCACGCTGCACCACAGCCGCTTCGCTGCGGACGACCGCAACATCCTGGACACAGAAGTGCATCGGCGACTGGGAAGGGATCGCCCCGAAGGGGGCTTGGTGGTGGTCGGCACCCAGACGCTGGAGCAATCCCTGGACATTGACGCCGACCTTCTGATCACCGACCTCTGCCCGGTGGACGTGCTGCTGCAGCGCATCGGACGCCTGCACCGCCACCAGCGGACCGGCAGACCCAAGGACTACGAAGATCCCCGCTGCATCGTACTGACGCCCGGCTCCAAAGACCTCTCGCCACTGTTGAAGGGTGGGGCCAACCGCACTGGCCTCGGCCCCCACGGCAACGTGTACGAGGACCTGCGCGTCCTGGAAGCCACCCGGCTACTCATCGCTCAATACCCCCAATGGGACATCCCCCGGATGAACCGGGAGTTGGTGGAACGGGCCACTCATCCCGCCGCGCTGGAGGCCATCGTAGAGAAACTGGGCGGTGAGTGGCGTGAACACGCAATCAAGGTGATGGGGGGTGAACTGGCCGACGGCCTTACCGCCGCCAATGCCGTTATCCGCCGCGACAAGTCATTCTTCACCGACAACCGGGACGTGCTGTTCGGTTCGGACGAGGAGCGCATCCGAACCCGCTTGGGAGACGAGGGCATCGAGGTGCAGTTCGACCCGCTGCCCGCCAGCCCATTCGACGCCGGGCGGAGCATAGAGACATTGGCCGTCGCCGCCCACCTGCTGCGCGGGGCTGCCCCCGAAGCGCCGGTAACGCCCGCCGGTAACGCCGACGGCTTCACCTTCGCCGCGGGCGATCGCAACTTCCGCTACGACCGCCTCGGTCTGCGCCGCGACGGGTGAAGTGGCGCAGCCCCCGCGTCTATCCCCGCGCGTGCGGGGGAACTTACACACGATAGCTCACTATCGCAGTGCGCTATGGTCTACCCCCGAATTTGCGGGGAAGGGTATTGACAGCTCGTGGTACATTACGTAAAGTACAACTAGCGCACTGTTATAGTAATGCAAGGCCAGCCTACGACAATTGAAATTGATGGAGAGCTAGTATGGCAACTCATCAAGGTGTTGATGAACTTTTTCAAAAACTAGTGGAGCTTGATGCCCTCCTTGCCTTTAAAGAAGCTGAGTGCCGAGACATCCGGAGTCAGCGAAACGCAGTTCACCTTGCCATAGGTGCCCTGAAAGGATACCCTGAGCGGCGCTAAATTTGGTAGGAATGGATACGATGCTTAACATCTTAACAGATGCCCTGATTCGCTTCCGGCGGTCCGGCGGAACTATCTGCGAGGCGTCCCTGCCTCAAGTCTACGCCGCGTTGGTGGCCGACGAGGTGGAATCCTTCCCGGCCCTGCGGCCTCACCAGCGCCACGCCTGGCACGCCTTTCTCGTCCAGCTGGGCGCGATGGCCATGCACCGGGATGGCCTGGATGCCCTGCCGACCGACCCGGAGGGATGGCGCCGCATCATCCGTGCCCTCACTTCCGGCTGGCCTTACGATGAGCCGTGGCAGTTGGTGGTGGACGACATCACCAAGCCCGCCTTCATGCAGCCGCCCGCCAGTTCCAAAGAACGGGGGAAGGACTACAAAAACACCGTTTCGACCCCCGATGACCTGGATATGCTGGTCACGTCAAAGAACCACGACCTCAAGTCCGAAGTGGCTGAGCAAGCGAACACGGACGACTGGATCTTCGGACTCATTACCTTGCAGACCATGGAGGGGTTCGGCGGGGCAGGTAATTATGGTATTTCGAGAATGAACGGGGGACTGGGGAATCGCCCGGCTTTTTCCCTCACTTCAGTCAGCCAAACCCCCGGCTCTCATGTCCGTAGAGACATCACGGCTCTCTTGGAATTCCTGCCGGGAATTCTTGCGGAACATCCGGGTGCTGGCACCGGCCACGCCCTGCTATGGACGTTGCCGTGGGAGGGCAATGCGGCGGAGGCCCTGCTGCTCAACCGGCTCCACCCTTTATACATAGAGGTGTGCCGTCGCATTCGCCTGCGGTGTGACGCAGGGGGCCGTCCTTACGGAGTCAGAACCACCTCCAAGGCTGCTCGCGTGGAAGCCAAATCGCTCAAAGGGCTTACGGGCGATCCCTGGTCTCTGGTTGACCGGAGCGACAAGAAGGGCGACAAGGTGTTGACCCTGCCGGGGGGCGGATTCACCTACAAGCGCGTCGCAGACTACCTCACATCGGGGGAATATGACCGCCCGGCCCTACTGCGTCCGACGCAAGCCGAGATACGCTCCCGGGAGCCGATGCAGTTGGTAGCCCGCGCCATGGTGCGCGGGCAAGGCAAGACCGAAGGCTATCACGAGAGAGCCATTCCCGTCAGGCCCAGGTTCATATCGGCAATGCAGCGGCGCAACACAAACGACCTTGATGACGTGGGCGCTATCGCCCAACAACGCATAAGCGACGTCGGCAAAGTTCAGCGCATACTGAGCCACGCCATCCAGACATTTTCGGCCCGGGGCGACTCAGGCAGCGCCAGCCCGGAGCACCGGGAGCGGGCCCGTGCCTGGCTGAACCGGCTGGACGGCATAGTGGACGCCACCTTTTTCGATGACTTGCAGGATGAATTTGAGGCAGTGGCGGGCCAGCGCAATGTCATTCGCCACCACTGGCTGCTCAACGACGAAGACAGGAGCGGCGTAATTAACCACGCCCGCGCGTTGCTCCACGACGCTGAGGACTCGCTGCCCTGCCCAGCGATATACCGCTACAAGGCCCGCGAGTCCGCCGAAGGGCTGTTCGAGGGCCGGATTCGAGGGGGCAACGGGTTCCCGGATCTATTCAGAGAAGCCGGTGAGGAGGCGCAGGAGTGACCACGTCCGAAGTTGTTTCAGATTCTAATTCTCAGGATGAGCGCGGGCGTCCGCGATCCTGGGGCGATATCGCCGTGAGCATGGCTGGCTACATAGCCAACCTTGCCGAACACAACCGGGGCGAGTTGGCCGATCTGCGCCGCATGGACCCCGGCGAACCGGACGTGGCCGTTTTCTGGCGGCTGATGGCGCAGCATGACCTGCTGAACAGCAGCGAAATCGTCGAAGGCAAGTGGGCGCTCGTCATCCACGGTATCGCCCTAATGACACCCACCAACAGGGCCGGGGCCAACCCAGGGACTGCCCACGACGGCTATATGCCGGTGGGGAGGGCGCTGTTCCTCGGAAGCGATTCGCAACGGAATACAGGCTTCTACAGCGAGGCCAGGCTCAACCGCCTGCTGACAGCGGGCGGGCCGATACTGAGGACCCTGCTGGCCCGGATGTTCCGTATGCTGGCTTCGTCCGGAGTGTCCTTCAACTGGCGCGAGATGGCCCAATTCATCATGAATGAAGGCTATGACGACGATGCGGCTGAGCAAAGCCGCCGCCGTATCGCTCGCGAATACTACCGGGCGGAACGCCGCTCCACCCAATCGAACACGGGCATCGATTCAAGTTAGAAACCGCATAGGAGTCCAACAATGACCACCCCCAGGTTTCTGCAAATTCATACCCTGCATTCCTACCCGGCGGCGCTGCTGAACCGCGACGACTCCGGCCTGGCCAAGCGGATGCCCTTCGGCGGCGCTGTCCGCACCCGCATCTCGTCCCAGTGCCTCAAGCGGCACTGGCGCACCGCCCAGGATGAGTTCGCCATCCACGGCATTGCCGGCAGCACCGCCGCCATCCGGTCGCGTAACATCGTCGTGCGCAGGGTTATCGCGCCCCTCAAGGGAACTGACGGCATAAGCGAGGAAGTGCTGACAGCGGTGGAGAACGCCTTCAACGTCGGGGTCTACGGCAGCAGGGGCGCGACCGAAGGGGGCCGCCAACCCCTGCTGCTGGGCGAGCCCGAAGTGGAGCACCTGCACCAGCGGGCCGCCGCCATCTGCGCCGAGCATCCCGGCGACGCCAAGGCTGCCGGCGACGCGGCGGCCGCCCTGTTCAACGCCCGGCGGGGCGAGGGCAACAACTTTCGCGCCCTGTTGGAATCCGCCCGCCTGCCCGCCGGGCTGGAGGGCGCGCTGTTCGGGCGCATGGTCACCTCCGACCCCGGAGCCAACATCGAGGCGGCCATCCATGTTGCCCACGCCTTCACAGTCCACCGCGAGGAGAGCGAGAGCGACTACTTCTCCGTGGTCGACGACCTGCAGGAAGACGAGGAAGACGCCGGGGCGGCCCACATCGGCGACATGGAACTGACCTCCGGGCTGTTCTATGGCTACGTGGTGGTGGACGTGCCGGGGCTGGTCTCAAACCTGGAGGGCTGCAAGGCCGGGGAGTGGCAGGACGCCGACCGGGAGCTGGCCGCCAAGGTGGTGGAACACCTGGCCCACCTCATCGCCACCGTGTCCCCCGGGGCCAAGCTGGGATCCACCGCCCCGTATACCTGCGCCGACCTGATGCTGGTCGAGGCGGGCAGCCGCCAGCCCCGCAGCCTGGCCAACGCCTACCGCACTCCCGCAAGGCCGCAGCTCGCCGAGACCACCGGGGCGCTGGCCGGTTACATGGGCAAGCTGGACAACGCCTACGGCGCCAACGAGGTCCGCCGGGTTATGTCGGTGGAAGACTGCGAAATCCCCAAAGCGGAGCGCCTCAACCTCAACGACCTGGCGTCCTGGGCCGCCGACGTCATCCGCAACGGTACGGTGTGACCATGCCGAAGCACCTGATTCTGAACCTGGAAGCCCCGCTGATGAGCTTCGGCGGCGAGACCATCGACAACCTGGGGGTCATCCGGCCCTTCCCGGCGGTTTCCATGCTGACCGGCCTGCTGGCCAACGCCCTGGGCTGGCGGCGCGTCGAACGCCAGCGGCACCAGGACTTGCAGGACCGGCTAATCTTCGCCGCCCGCATAGACCGCGAACCCCACGGCGGCCTGCGCATGACCGACTTCCAGACCGCGCAATTGGGCGCTTTAGACAGGGGATGGACCACCAGGGGCGTACCGGAGGATAGGGCGGGTGGAGCCAACACCTACAACGCACCGCACCTGCGCTACCGCGACTACCACGCCGATATGCGCGTCACCGTCGCCCTGCGCCTGGAGCAGTCCGACGATGCCCCGACGCTGGACGACCTGGAAACGGCGCTCGAGGAACCGGCGCGGCCCCTGTTCATCGGGCGCAAGCCCTGCCTGCCGTCAAGTCCGCTGTTCTCCGATTGCCGCAAGGGCGAAACTGCCCTGGACGCATTGCTGGCGTGGCCTCTGGATGCCGCAGAAACCCGCCCGCCCGCAACTGTGAGGCTGCTCTGGCCCGAGGGGGAGAACGCGCCCGACATGACCGGCGTCCGAATAAACCGGCGCTCCCTGCTCACTGATGAACGCAACTGGGTATCCGGCCTCCATGGCGGGGGGCGCCCGGTGTGCGAGGGCACGGCGCCACCCGATAGATTCGGCACAACCGGACCGGATGAGGAGGGGCAATCATGACCACCACCGCCAACGCCCCGGCAACCATCGGCGTTTTGCAAATGACCCGCGCCGAAGTGAACGTCCGCGAATTCCAGCGCTGGATGGGAACCCGGCGCCTACAGGATCCCGACCATGCCATACACTGCCTGCTGACCGAATGCTTCGGCGACCTGGCTCCCAAGCCCTTCCGCCTGATGGTAACTCGCGGAGCCGCCACCGGCTGTCTCTACGGCTACGGCCACGCGGATGCCGACGCCCTCCGCGACGCGGCCGCGGTATGCGCAGATCCCCTGCAATCCCGCATCCTGCCCGCCGCCGGCATGGACAGCAAGCCGATGCCCTCTGAGTGGCAGGCCGGCAGGCGACTCGGATTCGATATCCGCATCCGCCCCATCGTCAGGAAGGCTCGGGGCTCCGGCTGTGAGGAGGCTGAAATGGACGCCTTCCAGGTGAAAGCCGAGACCTTTCCACCAAAGGAAATGCCCTACACCCGCGAGCAGGTTTACTCCGAGTGGCTGTCGGCGCAGTTCGACCGGAGGGGAGGAGCGCGCCTCGACATGGATTCGGTCAAGCTCGTGTCATTCCAGCGCACCCGCGCGTATCGCAAGATGCGTGCCCGCCACGCCGAAGGCCCGGACGCCGTGATGCGGGGCATCCTGACCATCACCGACCCCGTCACCTTCGCCAGCGCGCTCTCGCAGGGTTTCGGACGCCATCGCTCCTACGGATTCGGGATGCTGCTCCTGCGCCCTGCCCGGCAGTAACGGCGCCTTCCACACCTTAACAACAGAATCCTTATCCCCCGCACACGCGGGGATTGGACTTGGGGCAGTATGCTGGCAGAAATAAGGAACTGGATCCCCTGCAAACGCAGAGACAAGGGAGAGGCTCTATGCTGAAAGGCCGCTTGGGGCTGGAAACAGCCCGCATTCCCCACGCCGACCGCCACGGGCTGTTGTGGCTGTCCCGGGGTGCGCTCACCGTCCGGGACGGCACCCTGCGCTTCGAGCGCCAGTCCGGGCCGGACTCCGACAGCTCCCTGGAGAGCGGAGAGTACGGCATACCCTTCCAGACCCTCTCCATGATTCTCCTGGGTCCCGGTTCGACGGTCAGCCACGACGCGCTGCGCCTGATGGCCCGGCACGGCACGGCGCTGGTGGCCGTGGGCGAGGACGGTGTCCGGTGCTACACTGCGCCGCCGTTGATGCCCGACACCTCGGAAATAGCCCGCAAGCAGATGCGGGCTTGGGGCGACGCCGAAGGCAGCCGCATCACCATCGCCCGCAAGATGTACGCCCTGCGCCTGGGCGAGGTCCTGCCTCACCAGGGCATCGAGGCCCTGCGGGGAGTCGAGGGCGCTCGGATGAAGCGAACCTACCAGACCGTGGCGCAACGCTACGGAATCCAGTGGCAGAGACGGCGTTACGACCGCAGTGACCCGATGTGGGCCGACATCCCCAACCAGGCCATCAACCACGCATCGGTCGCCGTCACCTCCGCTGCGGTGATCGCAGTCACCGCCGTTGGAGCCATTCCTCAACTGGGATTCATCCACGAGCACAGCGGCGAGGCCTTCGCACTGGACGTTGCTGACCTGTTCCGGGATACCGTCCTGCTGCCCGCGGCATTTCAGTCGGCCAGGGCGGTGATGGACAACCCGGCGCTGGACATTGAGCGGCACACCAGGCGCACCACCGGCGAAAGGCTGCGCAGCGAGCGGGTGATTTCCAAGATGATAGACCGCATCAAGACCCTGTTCGACGATGTGGTTGTGCCCGATGCGGTCGCATCCGGCGAGGAGGAGAAACCACTCATGAGTGAATGGGAGGAGGAGTAGAATATGACAGTGGTGGTCACCGTCAATATGGAGGCGCGATACCGTGGGTTCCTGGCATCGGCGATGCTGGAGATAGCGCCCGGGGTGTACACGTCGCCACAGATGACCAGCGGAATAAGGGAGAGGATCTGGGACGTGGTGTCCCGGTGGTACTACGAACTGGGGCAAGGCGCCATCGTGATGACTTGGCGGGACCCTGCCGCCGTGGGCGAGCAGCGGATCCGCACCCTGGGCGAGGCCCCAAAGGAGATAGTGGACGCCGACGGCGTCTACCTGGTCAAGTATCACTGACACGGGGCCGCTCCCAAATCAAATACCTAAATACATATTATGGCAGCGCAAGAGGTTCCCCCGCACACGCGGGGATAGACCCTCGCCGTTCAGATCGACTATCGGGCCGTGTATGGTTCCCCCGCACACGCGGGGATAGACCCCACTTCCGCACGGTCTCGGGCTGCTTCGATAGGGTTCCCCCGCACACGCGGGGATAGACCGGGTTGACGGGTCGTATCCATAGGTGTACTATGGGTTCCCCCGCACACGCGGGGATAGACCGGTCCTGCTGTAGCGCGGCCTCGAGGCCCTGGAGGTTCCCCCGCACACGCGGGGATAGACCACCGGCGCGACCCGAATGGCGATATCTTGGGAGGGTTCCCCCGCACACGCGGGGATAGACCGGACTTCATCTCCCAGCGCTCCGACCTGGACAGGGTTCCCCCGCACACGCGGGGATAGACCGCTGGCGGTACGACTCGCGCAGGGCCCCGCCGTGGTTCCCCCGCACACGCGGGGATAGACCCGCGCCGCCCGCCACCCAGCAGGTTGGCCAGGGGGTTCCCCCGCACACGCGGGGATAGACCGGCAAGTCTCGAACTGGGCCAAGACCAGTTGGGGGTTCCCCCGCACACGCGGGGATAGACCGCGCCGGATGATGGTAGGGGTGGCCATCGGTATGGTTCCCCCGCACACGCGGGGATAGACCCGAAAGCCTGTACACAGTGCGGCAGGAAACGCCGGTTCCCCCGCACACGCGGGGATAGACCCCGCGACGGCCTGTTTGACCCGGACAACACCATGGTTCCCCCGCACACGCGGGGATAGACCCACTGATATTCCGCACACTGATGGCCAGGGTATGGTTCCCCCGCACACGCGGGGATAGACCCTTGGAGGCCAGCGGGATGATCTCGCTGGTCAGGGTTCCCCCGCACACGCGGGGATAGACCCGGTATTTTCCCGGCGCAATTTGAGCAAACAGTGGTTCCCCCGCACACGCGGGGATAGACCCAATGCTTCGAGCTTGCGGCGCTCCCCGTTGAAGGTTCCCCCGCACACGCGGGGATAGACCTTTTCATGGCTTGGCCGAGGGTGTTGACGTACCGGTTCCCCCGCACACGCGGGGATAGACCGCTCTCCGGCGTGAAGATCCCGCCCTCGGCTGCGGTTCCCCCGCACACGCGGGGATAGACCGATATTCGTGGTGTCTGCCTGGGGTACCCTCACGGTTCCCCCGCACACGCGGGGATAGACCCTTCGCCTTAGGCATCGGTCACCAAGACATCAAGGTTCCCCCGCACACGCGGGGATAGACCGGCGGCAAGCTCATCCTCAGCCATGCCGCGCAGGGTTCCCCCGCACACGCGGGGATAGACCCGTAGAAGGCGCTGCTCATGTAGTACGTGAATAGGTTCCCCCGCACACGCGGGGATAGACCGGAGAATGACCATGACACACTACGAATTCAATAGGTTCCCCCGCACACGCGGGGATAGACCCTATTCCTACTGTCCGGGCTGACGGGCGGTGATGGTTCCCCCGCACACGCGGGGATAGACCGTCCAGGCCGGCTTGCTCCACCATGTACCGCACGGTTCCCCCGCACACGCGGGGATAGACCGTTATCGGCGATCCATTGTTCCATGCTATCCCCGGTTCCCCCGCACACGCGGGGATAGACCGAAACTCCATTTGCTGGACATATATTGGGACTTGGTTCCCCCGCACACGCGGGGATAGACCGCTCTTCCAGCGGAATCTTGTGGGGGTAGAACCGGTTCCCCCGCACACGCGGGGATAGACCGCTGGTAGGGGACTCGTCGTTGACCGGCTGGCCGGTTCCCCCGCACACGCGGGGATAGACCTTCGACTCCCACCCCGAATCCTTGCATAACGAGGGTTCCCCCGCACACGCGGGGATAGACCTTCTGCGGGCGCTACGCCGCGCCTGCGAATGGCGGTTCCCCCGCACACGCGGGGATAGACCCTCCCGCGACGCTTCCGAGGAGGACTTCGAAGCGGTTCCCCCGCACACGCGGGGATAGACCCGCCCGTGTCAGCGATTTGGCTGCCTTCGACGCGGTTCCCCCGCACACGCGGGGATAGACCCGCCGACGCCGCCGCCCGCGTCGCTGCCCGCGCGGTTCCCCCGCACACGCGGGGATAGACCCCCGCAGTTTTCCGCGCCGGACGAGTCAAGGGGGGTTCCCCCGCACACGCGGGGATAGACCGGCGGGGGGTCTGTTACCATAGCGCCCGATTCAGGTTCCCCCGCACACGCGGGGATAGACCGGTCCATGTATCCGACAGCCGCCGGGAGGTGGGGGTTCCCCCGCACACGCGGGGATAGACCCTCGACCGGCTGCGATGTCAAGCACAGGACCAAGTTTCCCCGCACACGCGGGGATAGACCCTCCACCGGCTGCGATGTCAAGCACAAGACCAAGGTTCCCCCGCACACGCGGGGATAGACCGCGTTGCCCGGCGAGATATTGACTGCTGACGAGGGTTCCCCCGCACACGCGGGGATAGACCTCTCCTGTAGCGGGCAATTGGTTCCCCTCGGAAGGTTCCCCCGCACACGCGGGGATAGACCTATGCTCATGGCGGGGCATAGCGTGGATACGGTGGTTCCCCCGCACACGCGGGGATAGACCTATCGGGCTGACTCCAATGGCGTCGTGGACCTAGGTTCCCCCGCACACGCGGGGATAGACCTCACCGGCGAGGCCGCGCTAGTGGTTCACCTGAGGTTCCCCCGCACACGCGGGGATAGACCTGCCCGCGCCGTCGCCTTCGACGCCGCAGCCGAGGTTCCCCCGCACACGCGGGGATAGACCCCGCCGCCCTGGGACGACGCCCCCCCGCAAGCGGGTTCCCCCGCACACGCGGGGATAGACCCTCGCAGGTCCAGATCGGGGAGGTCGTGGAGATGGTTCCCCCGCACACGCGGGGATAGACCCCAACGGGATGCTCCAGGACGGAACGCTGCGGCGGTTCCCCCGCACACGCGGGGATAGACCTGTTACCTCCAAACCGCGCAACCGCGACGCCCCGGTTCCCCCGCACACGCGGGGATAGACCGGTTGCGGGAGGCGGCGCGGGAGGCGGCGGGGGGGTTCCCCCGCACACGCGGGGATAGACCGGGCGTCCTGGGCAGCGTCAAGGGCGTCCTGGGGGTTCCCCCGCACACGCGGGGATAGACCTTCCGGTATGGACTGCGCCCTCGAGGCTGCCCTGGTTCCCCCGCACACGCGGGGATAGACCGCCGATGATAGGCAGCAGGGCGCCGACGATGAGGGTTCCCCCGCACACGCGGGGATAGACCGGGTTGCTTACCTACGGCCTGCTGGTGCCACAGGGTTCCCCCGCACACGCGGGGATAGACCGACACAGGGTCTAGGTGTCAGGAAAAGAGTGGGGGTTCCCCCGCACACGCGGGGATAGACCACCGCCGCTCCGGGTGATATGACTGATCCAGGTGGTTCCCCCGCACACGCGGGGATAGACCTCCCCTGAGCCCCTTGGGGGCCGGATAAACCGCGGTTCCCCCGCACACGCGGGGATAGACCCCGCGCCCGCAGAGGTCGACGGTGTTATAGAGGGGTTCCCCCGCACACGCGGGGATAGACCGTCAACATTTTCCAACAAATGAAAACTGCTGGAGGTTCCCCCGCACACGCGGGGATAGACCCCACCGGCGATCCGGCGGCCAGCCCTCGGTGTCGGTTCCCCCGCACACGCGGGGATAGACCGTTAGCGTTGTTGCTGGCGCGGACGTTCAAGCTGGTTCCCCCGCACACGCGGGGATAGACCGAGAAGGGGCGGGTTACAAAGCCCGCCCCCACTGGTTCCCCCGCACACGCGGGGATAGACCTTCTCCGGCTCGGTGGTCCCGACAAGGCGGAGGGGTTCCCCCGCACACGCGGGGATAGACCCCGCCTCTTTTACGGCTCCCTGTAGGATGAAATGGTTCCCCCGCACACGCGGGGATAGACCCGAAACGCTCGGCAAATGCGAGGACAAGCACGAGGTTCCCCCGCACACGCGGGGATAGACCCGCGGCTCGCGGGTTGGGACGGCTGGGCGGGCCGGTTCCCCCGCACACGCGGGGATAGACCTGATCCGACGACTTCGCTGGACACGTGGGAGGAGGTTCCCCCGCACACGCGGGGATAGACCGATTTTGCGCGGGGTGTCTGTGCCGTCGTCGATGGTTCCCCCGCACACGCGGGGATAGACCCGTTGTTATCCCTTCGCTCAGAGAGAAAACCGAGGTTCCCCCGCACACGCGGGGATAGACCGCAGTTCAGCAGATTGTTTTGGAGCTGTCGGTGGGTTCCCCCGCACACGCGGGGATAGACCGTTTATCTGCACCTGCGGGGCCGTGAATTTCACGGTTCCCCCGCACACGCGGGGATAGACCGTGCGGTCCGGCAGCGGTTTTGTCATCCTGTGGGGTTCCCCCGCACACGCGGGGATAGACCGTATGCCGGTTCCCCCTCGGCTATGTAATTGGCGGTTCCCCCGCACACGCGGGGATAGACCCGATAACACCATCCCCTTGATGATGTTTCTCCCGGTTCCCCCGCACACGCGGGGATAGACCTGACCTAGGTGTATCTATTGACCAGGTTAGGGAGGTTCCCCCGCACACGCGGGGATAGACCGGGGGCGTCGTTTCAGGACAGGTGGAGCTGGCGGGTTCCCCCGCACACGCGGGGATAGACCCGTCTTTTCAACCGCCGGACTACTGCTGGGGCAGGTTCCCCCGCACACGCGGGGATAGACCCTTTTGCGTAGCCGGTCTTCCAGCCGCGTCCGGGGTTCCCCCGCACACGCGGGGATAGACCTGGCTGGCAGTTGCGCCGGTTTGACCCCGACCAGGTTCCCCCGCACACGCGGGGATAGACCGGGGGAAACCAAATGGTTCAGCAAACCAACCCGGGTTCCCCCGCACACGCGGGGATAGACCCTGCTCACCATCGGGGGATTCGGCGGCGCAGACGGTTCCCCCGCACACGCGGGGATAGACCTGCCCTGTGCGCCGGTTGGCCCGACCGCCCCGGGGTTCCCCCGCACACGCGGGGATAGACCAGGACCACGTTGTTGGCGCCCAACCCTACCGCAGGTTCCCCCGCACACGCGGGGATAGACCTTCTCGCATCTGTTCGTTAATGTAGTGGGACAAGGTTCCCCCGCACACGCGGGGATAGACCCGCGGACAATGTTTACCAGGAGTTCGGCGAACTTGGTTCCCCCGCACACGCGGGGATAGACCGAGTAGCACCACATATAAAACTGCCCCAGCTGGGGTTCCCCCGCACACGCGGGGATAGACCCAACGGGTGGACTGTCCCCGCTCGACTGACGGAGGTTCCCCCGCACACGCGGGGATAGACCGTTTATTGGTTTCCAGCCAACGACAACGGAGCGGGTTCCCCCGCACACGCGGGGATAGACCTTACCGGCTGTGGGGCATAGACGAGAATCTGAAGGTTCCCCCGCACACGCGGGGATAGACCGTATATGCCCCGGTGCTGGTATTGACTGTGTAGGGTTCCCCCGCACACGCGGGGATAGACCCACGGTATCGAGGGTGGGACAAGCGGCGATGGGGGTTCCCCCGCACACGCGGGGATAGACCTACCCTTTGGCAGATACTGGACCTAACCGATGTGGTTCCCCCGCACACGCGGGGATAGACCTTCAGGGTAATTCCTTGAATTGTCATCCGTCAGGGTTCCCCCGCACACGCGGGGATAGACCGTTCGAGTCGCCGCTCGGAGTACCGTCGGCATCGGTTCCCCCGCACACGCGGGGATAGACCGTATAGATAGGGAAACTGGCGAAGGCATAGATAGGTTCCCCCGCACACGCGGGGATAGACCTGATTCAGTTGATACCAACCGGCATTGTTCCAAGGTTCCCCCGCACACGCGGGGATAGACCGATGGCTACGCTAACCTACCGCGTCCGGCAAGGGGTTCCCCCGCACACGCGGGGATAGACCGGCGCAGAAAGCTCTGAGCGACCACTCCAAAGAGGTTCCCCCGCACACGCGGGGATAGACCGCTGAGAGCCGTTTTAAGGCCGTTGTTTTTTGGGGTTCCCCCGCACACGCGGGGATAGACCCGCCTGTAGCGCCGATGCCGCCCCCCAGATTATGGTTCCCCCGCACACGCGGGGATAGACCGGACTCCCTTGTTGATTCAGCCCGCCGCGCCCAGGTTCCCCCGCACACGCGGGGATAGACCTTTTACCTCCGGTCAGCAGCGCCGCCCGATTGGGGTTCCCCCGCACACGCGGGGATAGACCGTCCAAGTTCGCGCCGTCAACGCCACTGGGGAAGGTTCCCCCGCACACGCGGGGATAGACCGATATTCCATTAGGTAGAGAAGCCGGCTGGCCGGGTTCCCCCGCACAAGTGGGCAGGGGGGCACACCTTCGAGTTTGAATTCGACCTTCACATGGCGGTCAACCGGCATTATTCCGACAAGCCCGCAGTCGAGACCAAAGCCGACAAGAGCCAAGAAGGACCCGCCAAACCCAAGTCCACGACAAATCAGGATAAAGCCGCCAAGCCAACGAATGGGAAAGGGCCCCAAAAGGCCCCGCTCACTCCCTACGAACGAAAGGAACGCAACCGAAAGGCGGTAGCCCAACGCCACCTTGACCGGAAGGAACAGGGCCTCTGTAGAGACTGCCCCAACAGGGCCACGCTGGGACAGACCCGCTGCGCCGACTGCGCCGAAAAGCACCGCCTGACCCGCAATGCCACTCGCTAACGCACCTGTTCCGGCTCTGTGCATACCCACCCTGTATCGAGACGATTGCGAACATGAATCCCGGCCCGAAACAGTGCCGCAGTCTCCTCCCGCATCTCCTGAGAGACCCAGAATCGCGCATCCTGGAATCCGAAACCCGTAATTCGCCGGTGCCGCCGCGCAGAGGCTGTCCGCACCGCCCCTGACGATACGCAATCCCCCGTCAAAAAACCGCGTGGCCGCCCGGTGCTACCATTCCTGTAGGGCATCGCAGGGAAGGAGAATCGCATGAAGCCGAAACAGCCGCTGGGCATATTCGCGCTGGTCCAACTCATGGTCGGGGCAGCCTTCACGCTAGCATGGGCGGCCTGGGCAAGAGACTGGACCGCGCCCGACACAGGTGCCGCTACAGCAGCCCAAGTCCACGCGCTGGCATCGCCCAGCCTATACACCTATATGCTGGCGAGTGCCGCAGCCGCGCTCTTCGCTGGGACCACCAAGCTCACCACGCTGCCGAACCGGGCCAAGATGACCGGCGCAGCCCTGATCATCATCCTAGGACTCATGGCAACGGAAGCACTGGGAATCTTCGAAGGGGACGCCAAGCTCATACTAGCGATGACCATGCCCGGAGTGCTGGTCGTATACGCCTTCCGGGCAGTGACAACCGAGGTACCGACACAGGACAGGGTAAACCAGTCAGGAAACATCCAGAAGGCTTCGCGCAACGAATAGGACCAAGACTCCGGCGTGACCAATTGACACTGCCGACCAAATGGGGATAATAGCCCGTAATACGGAGGGGAAGCAACTCCGATACGAGGACCTTATCGGACCAAAGGAAACCCGCCTGAGCGGCGGGGTTTAGAAGAGACACATGATGGAACGGCCAACGGGACCCGCGACAACTGGCGCAATTGCGCGATCCCAGGATCAAAGCCGACGAGGCAACCATTGCCAAGTCGCTGCAGGGCCACTGGCGGGAAGAGCACATCTTCGAGCTGAACCAGGCCCTGGAGCTGTACTGGTTCTATCAGGATAAGATTGCCGAGTGCGACCGGGAGATTGAAGCCCAGCTGGAGCGTTTCGAGGACCGCAGCAATGGTGATCCTCCAGCGGCGAAGTCTCCGGCCGGAGACGCAGCAAAGGAAACGCCCCGCGCTTCGACGTTTGGACGCACCTGTACCGTATGACGGGGGTTGACCTGACCCAGATCGACGGTGTGGATGCCTACACCGCGCTCAAGGTGGTGAGTGAGATTGGCGCCGACATGACGAAATGGCCGAGTGCGAAGCACTTTGCATCCTGGTTGGGGCTGAGCCCGAACAACCGCATCACCGGCGGCAAGGTCATGAGCTCCAAGACCAAGCCCAGCGCCAACCGTGCGGCGGCGGCCTTACGTCTGGCGGCCAACGCTCTGCACCGCTCCGACAGCGCCCTGGGCGCCTTCCTGCACCGGAAGAAGGCACAGATGGGCGGGCCCAAGGCCATCACCGCCACGGCCCACAAGCTGGCTCGCATCTTCTATTCCATGCTGCGCTACGGTCAAGAGTACGTGGACGCCGGGGCCGAATACTACGAACGTCGATATCAGCAGCGGGCGTTGCGCGCGGCAAAGCGTCGGGCGGCGCAACTGGGCTATCAGCTGGTGCCCATGCCCGATGCTCCGGAACACACAACCTACGCCCCCCTGACGCGCCAATTGCCGCGTGACGACGTTGGTTAGTGGGGAGGTCTCGCAGATGGTGGAGTCCAGGTCGATGGTCAACGGCCCGTCGCCGGGTCCGGCACCGGCGGCCCAGGAACGGGCCAGCAACTCGCGGCTCACCCGGTCCAACCGGCGGACGTGGCCCCAGCGGAAGCTGCGCAGGAAGGTGCCTAGGGTGGATGGCGCCTTGACCATGCCGCCCAGGGTGCAGGCCGTCCCCCGGTGCGTAACACGTCGGCATCGTCGATGCAGTTATTGGGTGCTCCTTGTTTCGGGTCGGTTTTCTGTGCAAAAACCATTATCCCAGATTCAGGGGAGCACCATCTTACCCCTTCAGCACCTCTTTATTCCCCACTCCTTCGGTGGGTTCGGGCTAAATCATTCAGAAACATATTGTTAGGAGTTGTTATGCGGATAAGGAAAACGACCACCATCACTATTGCATCCATGCTCTTGATAGCAGGGTTCCTCGTCTTGGCAATGTTATTGGGGACTTCCAGCGATGTGCTTGGAGAAAAGACCTCCGATGCGCTCACCAGCAACATAAAACAAGCAATGACATCCAGCAGCGATCGGAGCAAAGACCACGCCCAAGAATTCACCACCGGAGCAAACTCATCCGGGTATGGACTTACCAGCCTGGATATAGCCTTCGCCAATGCGACGCTTACGAATGGCGCCGTGGCCAACCAGCCCGAAGTATCGCTATGGGTTAGGAACCCCCATCCCGACGTATTTTCATTCTATAGTAAGCA
Organism: Dehalococcoidia bacterium; assembly: GCA_965261945.1. Taxonomy (GTDB): domain Bacteria; phylum Chloroflexota; class Dehalococcoidia; order Lucifugimonadales; family UBA3495; genus VXOI01. The sequence goes on along the minus strand of CBDHEF010000002.1, from coordinate 7,976 downwards.
TTGGCTGCGCCTGGCCCGGTGGGATCGCCCCAGTGCTGGGACGCCGGCCAACGGCGAGTTTATACTCAGCTATGACCTCCCCCAGCATTTGCACCTAGAACCATCCACCGTCTACCGCGTTGCCGTGGGCAAAGACTCGTCAATGTCAATGGCCATCACCAAATACGTTGCTGACAGCGGTAGCCCCGGATGGCTGATCGGCAACCGGCTCAAGACCCGTAGTGGTTTTAATGAATACACCAACACCGCTCATGATGCAGACGGACAACCAGCGGTCGGGAAAATCAGCTTGCACGGCTATCCAAGCAACCCCGCCTATCCCACCACAATAGTAAATGGTCATGATGCATGTCCATACCAGTGCAGAGTGGCGGCGAATGGTGATTGGATTATTGGGATAATGGAAAACCAACCCGGCGGCTTGAGGATAACGGAACTCGCGTTAGATGATTTGGACCCTACGGTGGGCGAAAAGTCGTCTCGTGTTTGGATAGAATACGCGCCCGAAGAAGCAATTGACGATTACGTACTGGTCGCCGAGAACTCCTTTCTCTTTACCGGTATAACGTTTGACTACGAGACACAACAAGAACACAATTTCGTGATAAAGGTATATGACCTCCACGAGCACACAATCACTACCCAAAAGGTCGTGTTGGATATTACAGACCTGACTGACATTCCCGTCGACATGACTGGTGTCATTAAACCCGTTGTTGAAAAGGACTCCGCTACGGCGGGAAAACGTGATACGACAGTGTGCTGGACCGCTCCGTTCAATGAAGGACGCCCCATGATTGACGGTTACGACATTCGCTATCGTGAGTCCAGCTCAGAGGGGTGGACGGAAATCAGTCGTGTACCTGGAGACCAGTGCCTAGACGATGGTGGGGCTTTGGTTTACTTACCGGTTGATGGCTCGGACGATGCGGAGGGGATTGGACACACCATCGTTGGTCTCACACCCAACACTGCATATACGATTCAGATACGAGCAATCAATTCCTCGGGATTCGGTCCATGGGGCAAGGCACAGTTCAATACCGATTATGCCACCGCACAACGTCTCGGAGTGCCCACGCCTGAACCCCAACCCCCAAATACGCCAGTACCAACAGCTACGCCTGCACCCCAACCCACGCCTGAGCCGCCGCTAACCGCTGAGTTCCGCAGTGTACCAGCCAGTCACAACGGTTCAGACCCGGTTGCCATTGAACTGCATTTCAGTGAGCACGTCTCCGGGCTGAGTTACGCAATATTGCGAGATGAAGCCTTTCAGACAACCAACTCACGGGTAATCACGGCTGGCCGGCTGGTCAGTGGCAGCAATCAGAGTTGGGTTATTCGGGTGGAGCCACTGGAGGCGAGAGCGATGACGATTGCATTAGCGCGAGCATCCGACTGCGGGGCGGTGGGGGCCATTTGTATGCTCAATGGAAAGAAACTATCCAACAGCATTCAGGTGACGATACCACATCTAGGAAGTTGATTTAGGGGTTTGGTGAACAATTCCCATATAATCCCCATTACGAACCAGTCGAAGTGGGAGAACGGGATGTTGCAACCCCTACCGCCGCATTGATTTTGAGGCCAATGAGCAACGGATCAACCACCTCAATCCGGCAGAGGTCGAGGCAGAAGCAGAAGTAGCCAATCGGTCAGACCGTTTGGCTATCCGTATACAACACTTTTCCGAACATGACCAGGACCAATCCCAAGGGGAAGGTAGCACATCAGGAGAGAGGTAAAGTTGGACGGTTTAACGCGGCGTCAAACGACCGTACAGCCGCCCGGTGTTACGATCACGACGAGAGTTCGCAGGGTAACGATGCCGGCCTCGGCCTCGGCATCTCTGAAGTAAGCTTCGCAGGAGTTAAGAGGTGACGACATTGAGTAAGCTATTTCTATCCCTGTTGACCCTAGTGATTCTGGTTATTGGGGGAAGCACTCCGGCGCTGGCCCAGAACCCCCGGCCGAGGAAGCGTGGAAGCCCGCGGGTTTCCATATTGAAAGTATCACTCGCGGGGTGGACGCCGACGACGACCTGATGCAGGTTGACTTTGAGTGGACGGACCCAGCCGACACCAACCCTCCCACCATAACCGGCTATGAAATTGAGGAGCGCTTTCTCGACGACGAGGGCCGGTACTCGGCACCATATCACCGTGAGTTCAACAATGAGGGCCAAGCTCACGACCTCATCCTAGACGGCACCGCTCTGTACACCTTCCGATTGCGGGCAGAGTTTGACCTGAACGATGGCACAGGTGAACGATGGTCCAATTGGACCAGAAGCATCAACCACAGGTGCGTCCCCTACGACACAAGGAAGGTGGAACTATCGGTGAGCCTCTCGACCGATGGAGAGACCTCAGCCACAATATCCGGCTCCGGTTACTATCGTGACGGCTGCGGCACCCAGAACCCGGTCCAGTCATACCGCATAGTTCGCCACATTGGGGATGGGCACGATGTCCTCTACCCACCGGAGCGCGAGGTCACGGAGGTTGCCGGGGTTCAAGAGACCGTTGACGGCGTGGACCTCTCCACGTTCTCTCTGACCGACGAGCATGACTTTGTGCGAGACCAATACCACGACGGCGACGGTGATGTGGCGGAAGGTCGCAGGTACAACTACCTGGTCTCGGTTTCTGGCACGGCGGAGTGCGGCGGTGCGCAGTCAAATTCCCACTCCGATCCCTGCCAACGGACGGTTACATTCAACGCTGCCGATGACGCACCACTGGCTCCCATGACTGTGGCTTCTATGAGAAGCAAGTCAAGAGCGTCCGGAGTTCGTCTGTGGTGGGGCCCCAAAACGGTGGCGACCAATCCGGCGAACCCGGACGAGTTCCTCATCTACCGCCAAACCCAGATGACCTATGAGGAAACGGAAGTGTCAAGGTCTGGCCGGGTAATTCCTCACTCCGAAGCTCTCAACGGCGAATAGCAACAGATCAGTGGACCAAGCTGGTGCAACATGAGGCTGGGGGGCGCGGGTTTCCATTTCTGTGTGGACCAGCGAGTGGAGCAGGACACCCTGTACCTCTACCGAATCCTAGCTGTAAAAGATGGAGTGAACAGCAAGGAAATCAGTGAACAGGTTTTCCACATGTTGCCTGCTCCCAGCTCCAATCAAATGGTGGATGGAACGCCATGACCCAGGAAAACCACACGAGGCCCCATGACCATGCCCTCACGGTCGACGGCGACGCCACCGTCACCCTGCCCGAGACCACCGACCGCAACGCCTCGGGCGCGATCTGCGACCACGACGGCCGGATGCTCCCCGGCACCAACGCAGCCACGATCCGAGGCATGTAGCAGCCAACCAACCCACACAGCGCAGAGGGGATTGCTTCCAGATTTGGACGCAATCCCCTTCCCATGCCGGGTCAAAAGCCTGTGCAGCCGCCCGGTGCTACGATCACGGCGGAAGTTCAGTCGGAGCGGAAACCGGAACCACACGCCGCCGGCGCGGGAGCGTAAAGCCCAATGACCACCGATACCACTGCCAAGACTCCCCTGGCCGGGCTGATCAGCTGCGGCAGCTGCGGGGCGCCGATGCGCTACGACAAGGCTACCGGAGACCACGTGGCCCTGTACATCTGTAACCAAGAGCACAGGACCGGCACGGAGGTCATGCTCCCAGCCCACGTCACCGACCGGCTGGTAATCACCGGTGTGCTGAACGCGATCCTCGCCAAGAAGAGCGTCGCCACCGTGCAGTCCGTAATCAGGGAGTACGAGGAACAGGGGAACGCGGGCAGCAGCCTCCCGGACGAGGACATCAGCATTCTGATAGAAGACCTCGCACCCTTCCTGAGAGAGGCAGGCAGCGCGGAAGTGACCAGGAACTTCCTGGTGATGCTGATCACGGACCGTCAAGCTCTTCCCCGACCGGGCGGTGGTCGTCTACCCCATACCGCTGCCGGCCGACAGCCACCTGGCCGGGGCGACGGAGCAGGAGGTACTGCTCCCGCCCAGTCCCGCTCCCTGACCGGGAAAGTCCAAGCTCGACCCTCAGCGCTTCCGCCGTCGGCGCCAGGACGAACACTTCCGCGAGATTGCGAACCTCGTGGCGCAGCAAGTCCCTTTCCAAGACCCGGCCCAGAGACGGCCGGGTCTCCTAAACTAAAGCCACGGTGGGATCTACATTTCTGAAATGATGAGAGCAGGGCAGCGCTGCCAAGTAAAGCTCTCCAGTCCGCACATTTAAGTCAGTCCCCCCGTCCTCAGGTACTCTATCAAATGCGCATTTCACCTTGGCTTTGGTTTAGTTCCTACACCGCGTCAAACGAACGTGCAGCCGCCCGGTGTTACGATCACGACATTCTCTGTAGAGGTCAGCACTTATGAGTGGCAGGTACAAAGGCAGATCCCCAAGCTTATTTCAGCCGCTACACGACCGACTTGACCAACTGATCTACGGTCGCCCGCGGCGCGAGTTGCCCAGTGACCAGAAAAAGAGAAAGCGGCGCAGGCCGAAAACCCAGAAGAAACGGTAGATTGCGCTCACCAACTACCCGATCAAGGCTCTCCGCATAAATGCTGGAGCCGCCGGCAACGGTAGCAAGACGAGTCGTATGAGACAGGCCAAAGGGAGTCCCCGCCTACCTAAGAGGCTAGGGAAAAGCTTCCTGAGTTACAGGGACAGGGAGTTCCAGCCCGAACCGAGAGAGCGAACCCTTACTACAACAGACCAAGGCAGAATAGCCTCGAGCCGGGAGAGCCAGAAGGCCAGCCGCGCAGGAGACTGGATGCTACTCCGCAAAAAGATAGCGACCGCGGCCGTAGGAATCTCAGCCATCGCGCTATGTCTAGCAGTGACAGGAGCAACCCCGACCCACATCTACACGGCGCTAGCCGCAGAGAAGGACAGAGCGACCGAGAACTCCGCCGATCCCCAGCAGACAGAAGTTCCAACACCGGTACCGTTCCGGCCCGGCCGAGGCGAGGCTTCACACAACGAGGAGCACAATAGAAGCAGGGAAAAGCTCGAGAATCACCATAACTGCAACGAACCCCAAAGATAACCCAGCGGTGACAACGACGGTCAGCCTGAAGATCCCAGACAACGCGACGGTGACGCGACAGGCAGGAAACGGTTGGGCGAGCGAACACTGCAACGTGCAGTGCACCGCCGAGATAAGGCTGGAGCCGGGGACCAGCAACGAGGAGAACTCGGTAGAGGTAACCGCGGAAACCCACGGAATTTATACGATAGGGGCAACAGCGACCTGGACGACGGAAGGGAATCCAACAGTCCAAGAAACTACAGCAGAACAGACGCTGACGGTGACCGCCAGAGACGAGAACAAAGTCCTGAGTCCAGTCAACCTACATGCCGCCGTCACAGAGGTAGTAGAAGGAGAACCTGTCCACGTAACCCTGTCCATGATCAACCCGATAGCGAATGAGGCCATGACGGCTCAGGCCATACTCGAGGTGCCACCGGGGATCTCAATCAGCAGCGCGGAGTTTGCGGAATCATGCGCAGCGAGATGCAGCGTGACCCATACGCTAAGCCCAGGAGAAGACAGAGCAATCATCGTGACCCTGGTCGCCAACCAGCCCGGTGAGTTCTCATTGAAGGGCAAGATGGAGTGGTACTACGGCAACAGCGCCGGGGATAAAGGCCAAGACGAACAGGAAATCACTCTGACGGCCAAGGAAAGACCAGCAGCGACACTGGAGGCCGGACAGGTCCAACAAACCCCTACAACCGAGGACCGCGAGGGGTGGAACACGAGCTCCATAATCGCGGGAATAATAATCGCCGGACTCGCTGTACTAGGAATATACAAAGCTCTTACTAGATCCCGATGAGGCAGTAAGAGAGAACGAGCAGGACGACGCATTCCACCAACCGCGGGCGGGAGAACTCTACCAATGGTCCGTGTCAGGAACAGAAACATGGCGATAGCCCAAGACGCTATGAAGCTGTACGAAAGAGAAATGAACAAATTTCTGAATTCAGCACAGCCGATGGAGCCGTCCGAAATCGAACGGGAAGTGGAAAGGCGATACGGAAGGAACCGAAAGTTGGTAGAGATCTCCAAGGACGCACGGAAAGCGAGAAATGACATCAGCCACAACCCGGTCAAGGACATAAGCCCGCGGCTGGCAAGGCGATGCGTGAACACGACCATCAGTGCGCTCTACGAGATAGGAGCGGAACACTCAGTAGCGGAGGGAATGAGGCTGAAGACGCAACTCGCCGCTCCAGACAGTTCGAGAGGGAAAAGGGACTCGAGCAAGAGGGCAGCCGGGGCCAAGCCAAGTTCCCGCCGGCACAGCACATCCGAACCGTCCAACGACCCAGCAGGAGAGTGGATAGAAGGAGCAGCAAGGTTCACTACCCTAACGATAGGGAAGACTACCGAGTATCTGAGAAAAAAGCTGCTTGAGGAGACACCCCTCGAAATAGGAGCCCCAACCGCAGTCGCCGGCGCGTACCTTGGATACGAGATCACCCGGTGGAACGAACCAAGCATCACAGCTGGATTCACGATGATGCCAGTCATACTAATCCTGTGGATAACCGCTTGCCTAGTCTGGACCAAGTTGACCTCAGGCAGATTTCCGGCAGAAACAGGCAGGCGCATGCTCAACGTACTGCCAGCAGGCGCACTCGTAGCCATGCTATCGGCAGCAACCGTCTTCGCAGTGAAGGTCTTCAGCTAGGTCATACACAGATGCCGGAGCAGTCCGCACCGGAGCCGGAACCGGCAAGCCAGCAGGGAGGATGGATATGGCGTACCTGCACCAATGCCCGCGCTGCCGGGGGATGCAACGGTATGACTCGGCAACCCTGATGGCCCACTACAGAGAAGACCACCCGGGAGTCATGGAGGGCAAGAAGCTGTGACGACCACCCAGAAACCTGGACCCAATACCACGGCGCCAGATCCCCTCCGCGAAGTAGCGAGCAACCAAACGCAGGGATGAGAGGCCCGGCCAGGAACGGCCGGGTCTTTTTACTTCCACGCCCCGTCAAACGACCGTGCAAACGCCCGGTGTTACGATCACGACGGAAGTTCGCGGGGAGTGGAGCGGATGAGAGCCGCCGTCGTACTGACCTTTCTGGTCATGGCCCTAACAGCGGGATGCACCGGAGGCGGAAACCAGGCACCCACGCCGACATTCCAAGAGTGGGTATCGCTCTATACAGACCCGAGCACATGCGAAGACAGGGCCCTGAACTTGAACTATCGGAATGAGCCGCAGGACCTGCGTGGATCCCCGGACCGCTACCTCTGGACGTACTACCGGCTCTTCTGCGTGACGCCCGAACCACCACCCACATCCACGTTCAACGAGTGGTTATGGGAGGAGGCGAGCACGCGGAACTGCGACAGGTATCCCCACCACGAGCTGCGATATGAGAACGAGCGGAGGCACCCGCCCTACTCGGCGGCGTTCTATTGTTCCCCACTTCCAACGCCAACTCCACCGCCCACGCCGACCGTGCGACAGATAACGGAGTGGTCTCCAGAAACCCGCCGCGCCTGGGACGAGTGTCAGAGATCCGGCGGAGAGTTTAGGATCAACAACATGACCCAGGGACCGCTCGGCGGGTGGACATGGCGGCACTGGTGCATCCCGCCTACGGCCACCGCCCCGCCTACGGCCACCGCCCCGCCGCCGGCCACCGCCCCGCCGCCGGTACACACGCTGGTGACCTGTCGGGGAATAGCGGACCGCCTGACACTCGCAAACAACAGCATCCGCAAGATAACCTCACTCCGAGTCAAGTTCAGGGCGCAGGACCGCATGGAGTGCGTCGGCTGGGTGGACGTGGAGTGGGCCGAGGACGAGTGGGTAACGCTCAGTACCGAACGGGACTACGAGGGCGGAATCTACTACCCCCTGGACTGGGACTGAATACCCCCGGCAAGCGCCAACGTGGATACAAGACCCGCTGTGCGACATGCACCGAGAAACACAGGGTCACAGGCAGGAAAGCTGACTGT